>OZ252007.1:0-2752816 GCA_965247415.1 Methylophilaceae bacterium | reverse complement strand
TTAAGTAGGAGTTGGTGATGATTGAAGACATCAAAAAAACAGCAGAACAAAAAATGCAAAAATCATTAGAAGCGCTTAAAAATGATTTAGTAAAAATTCGTACAGGTCGTGCGCACACTGGTTTATTAGATCATGTGATGGTTGAGTATTATGGTTCAATGGTTTCTGTGAACCAAGTTGCCAATGTTAATTTGGGCGATTCAAGAACTATTAATGTGCAACCTTATGAAAAAAATATGATTAGTAAGGTTGAAAAAGCCATACGTGATAGTGATTTAGGCTTAAATCCAGCCACCAATGGTGATTTAATTCGCGTACCAATGCCGATGTTGACGGAAGAGCGCCGTAAAGATTTAACAAAAATTGTGCGTTCAGAATGTGAAAATGCAAAAGTTTCTATTCGTAATGTGCGCCGTGATGCGAATGATGCCTTGAAAAAGCTCATAAAAGACAAAGAAATTTCAGAAGATGATGAGCGTCGTGCGCAAGAAGATGTGCAGAAATTTACCGATAAAGCCGTCATTGAAGTTGACAAAATGTTGCAGGCTAAAGAAGTTGAGTTGATGGCGGTTTAAGTCACTTAAACCCTTAATTTAATCGGACATTCCTTTGAGTTTTTTTTCAAGCAGCTCGCAAACAATCCCATCTACTGAAGCCGTTCCTAGACACGTAGCCGTGATTATGGACGGCAACGGACGCTGGGCGAAAAAACGATTCATGCCAAGGGTTGCTGGTCATAAACGTGGCGTAGAAACAGTGCGTGAGTTAGTAAAATATTGCGCTGAATTAAATATTGAGTTTTTAACATTATTTGCCTTCAGCAGTGAAAATTGGCGCAGGCCTAATGAAGAAGTTTCATTTTTAATGGGTCTTTTTTTAGAAGCCTTAAAGCGTGAAGCAGTAAAGTTACATCAAAATAATATCAAGCTCATTATGATTGGCGACCGCTCTCGTTTTGATGCAGCCTTGATTGCGCAAATTGAGGCATCAGAAAAGCTTACTTCGCAAAATACAGGCTTGGTCTTGACGATTGCTGCAAATTACGGTGGGCGTTGGGATATTTTGAATGCAGCAAATCAAATGCAATTAAAACATCCAGAATTGGCAGGAAAATACCAAGAAGAAGACTTCGCTCCATACTTATCAATGGCTTACGCACCAGAGCCTGATTTGTTTATTAGAACTGGTGGTGAGAATAGAATCAGTAATTTTTTAATGTGGCAATTGGCTTACACTGAACTTTACTTCACCGAAACCTTATGGCCTGATTTTAATAAAGAAGCCTTTAATTTGGCGGTTCAATCTTATCAAAAGCGTGAGCGACGTTTTGGTCGCACCAGTGAACAACTTGTGAATCCAGCTTAAAAATGTTTTTTTCTTCATTCTTGCAGGTTTTCATTTCAAAGCAATATCACTCTAAAAAAATTATAACGATAAGAAATTATAACGATAAGAAATTATAACGATAAGAAATTATAACGATAAGAAATTATAACGATAAGAAATTATAACGATAAAAATGCTCAAAATTAGACTTCTCACTGCTAGCTTACTAATCCCCGCATTAATATTGGCAATTTTTTTTAGTTCAGATTGGGTTTGGAGTTTTTTGGCTGGATTTGTGGTCATGCTTGGCTGTTTTGAATGGTCAAACTTAATTAAATTAACTGCAAATACCAAGCAATTATTTTTAACGGTTGCATTCGGTGTTAATTTATTTGTTATATATGCCTTTAACGCATCTTACACGCAATTTAATGAACAGTTTATTTTATTCGTACTTGCAGTTGCTGCCTTAATTTGGACGATTTTTGTACCTTTTTGGATGCTCTCAAAAATTGATTTAATGCCCAAAAAAATGTTGATGGCGATGGTTGGGCTCGTTCTTTTATCAGCCACATTAGCCGCTTTGTTAGGCTTGCATCGTATCAGCCCGTGGTTGCTATTAGGCGTGATTGCAACCGTCAGCATTGCAGATAGTGCCGCTTATTTTTTTGGTAAAAGTTTTGGCAAGCATAAATTAGCGCCCTCCATCAGCCCAGGAAAAACTTGGGAAGGAGTTTTGGGCGCTCTATTTTCAGTCGCCATTTATGGCGCAATTCTTTGCAATTTTTTAGGTTATAGCTTTTGGTTGTTGGTTGGCTTACTTTGTATGGTGGTGTTAAGTGTGATGGGCGATTTATTTGAATCTAAATTAAAGCGCCAAGCAAACTTAAAAGACAGTGGTCAACTATTACCAGGGCATGGTGGCATTTTAGATAGAATTGACGGATTAATGCCAAGTTTGGTCATGTGTTTATTTTATATTTACTTGCCTTTATTACTTCAAAGTTCATTTTTTTAATTATTCGTAATCGTCCAATATTCTCAATCATTAAAAAATGACACCCCCACTTCAGCAAGTCACCATTTTAGGCGCAACAGGCACCATCGGTTTGCAAACATTAGATGTCATCGCGCAGCATCCTGCACATTATAAAGTTTTTGCGTTAACAGCAAGTTCAAAAGTCAAAAATTTATTTGATCTGTGTTGTTTGCATCAACCACGCTTCGCGGTGCTTTTGCAAGAATCTTCTGCCAAAGAGTTAGCCCAACTGCTTAAATTAGCCAATATTAAAACCACCGTTTTGTGTGGTGAAGCAGCGTTGAGTGAAGTTGCTGCGCATAAAGAAGTCAATATTGTAATGGCGGCCATTGTTGGCGCAGCAGGTTTGTTGCCAGCCATGGCGGCGGCAAAAGCTGGGAAAAAAGTGCTATTGGCTAACAAAGAAACTTTGGTAATGGCAGGTAATTTGTTTATGCAAGCGGTGGCAGAAGGCGGCGCAACTTTATTGCCAATTGACAGCGAGCATAATGCCATTTTTCAGGTGATGCCTGTACAAAAACAAACATCACAAAAACAAAATGCTACGCTTAATAACTTGGGTATTAAACGCATTTTGTTAACGGCTTCTGGTGGCCCATTTAGAAATGCCAGTGTTGAAACACTTCAGAATGTAACGCGCGCTGAGGCGCTCAATCACCCCAACTGGGTGATGGGGCCAAAAATCACGATTGATTCAGCCACATTGATGAACAAAGGGCTCGAAGTGATTGAAGCGCATTGGTTATTTAACGCACCAGCAGACAAAATTGATGTGGTTGTACATCCGCAAAGTATTATTCACTCAATGGTGGAATATATTGATGGCAGCGTGCTTGCCCAATTAGGCAATCCAGATATGCGCACTCCCATTGCGTACGGACTAGGTTTTCCAGAACGCATAGAAAGTAATGTGAGTAGTTTAGACTTTTTAACCATGGCGAAATTAGAATTTTGTGCGCCAGATTTAATCAAATTCCCATGTTTAAGGCTCGCATACGATGCTTTAAAAGCAGAAGGCACTGCGCCAGCCATTTTAAATGCGGCCAATGAAGTTGCCGTTGCAGCTTTTTTAGCCGATAAAATTAAATTTTTGGACATTCCACAGGTCATAGAAAATGTGCTTGAATCAACAACTGTTGAAAATGTAATTTCTATTGAACAACTGATTGATGTTGATGCGAAAGCAAGGCGCTTTGCAAGCCAATTAATTACGACAAAATTTAAATAAGTCATTTAACAAACCATGCTCACAATCCTCGCATTTATCTTTACGCTTGGCTTACTAATTACTATTCATGAGTTTGGGCATTTTATTGTTGCACGTTTTTTTGATGTCAAAGTGATTAAATTTTCAATTGGCTTTGGTCAGCCCATTTGGCGCACCACGTTTGGTCACGATAAAACCGAATTTGTACTTGCTGCAATTCCATTAGGTGGTTTTGTAAAAATGTTGGATGAGCAAGAACTTAAGCAAGAATCAACTGCAGACATCAAGCAATATTCATCGCAAGAGTTAGCCCGCGCATTTAACCGTTTGCCTGTTTTAAAAAAAATGGCCGTGGTTGTTTCAGGACCTGCAGCTAATTTATTGTTAGCGATTGCGCTTTATGCAGGGATATTTATGTCTGGCGTTGTTGGATTAAAACCCATTTTAGGTGAAATTAAACCCAATACAATGGCCGCCATGTCTGGTCTATTAGAAGGGGATGAGATTCGGAAAATCAACGGTAACTTGGTCAATGCTTGGCAAGATGTACGTTGGCAATTGCTCAATGAATCGGTTGATGATGAGCTTGTTACTTTAGACGTTTTAAGCAAAAAAAATGGTTTTGAAACAATCCAATTAAATGTGCGTGATGTTGATCATGAAAATCAGCAGCAAGATATTCTTGACCAATTAGGTCTTACGATTTACCAGCCAAAAATTTCTCCAATATTTGGTGAAATTCTCAAAGACAGCCCTGCCGAACGCGCTGGTTTGCAATCGGGCGATCATTTAATTGAAGTCAATCAGCTGAAAATTACAGATTGGAATGATTTTGTTGCTATAGTTAAAACGCACCCCAACCAAGCGCTATTTTTAAAAATTCAACGAGAAAATAAAATAATTAAACTTGAAATCACGCCTAATTCCGTCATCAAAAATAAAGAAACAGTGGGCAGAATTGGCGCAAATGTTCAGGTAAATCAAAAAGAGTTTGATGTTTTTTTAACAACAACGCATTACACTCTTTTTGAAGCCTTTGTGAAAGCCACGCAAAAAACGTGGGATACCTCAATTTTTAGCTTGAAAATGATGGGAAAAATGTTTACTGGGGATATTTCTTGGAAAATGATGAGCGGACCTGTCACCATTGCCAATTATGCTGGGCAAAGCGCAACCATGGGTTTGAAAATATTTGTAGGATTTTTAGCCTTAATGAGCATTAGCATTGGCGTTTTAAATCTCCTGCCTATCCCTGTATTAGATGGCGGACATTTGATGTATTATATGGTTGAAATTTTCACAGGGAAGCCTGTGCCAGAAAAAATCTTGATTGTTGGGCAAAAGATAGGCTTACTTTTGATTGTCAGCATGACGGTTTTAGCGTTTTATAATGATATCAATAGATTTATTACAGGTTAATCGAATGGCATTTCACACATTAAAACAATCAAAAAATAACCACGTTACAGTCAATAAATCTGAGCAGATGAGTCGATTTAAAATGAAGTTGCTGGCAATGTTGCTTTCTGGGTTATTTGCAAATACTGCTTTTGCCATTGAGCCTTTTGTTGTTAAAGATATTCGCGTAGAAGGCATTCAGCGTACAGAAGCGGGCACTGTGTTTAGCTATTTGCCTGTGAAAGTAGGCGAAACCATGAACGATGAAATTGCTTCGCAAGCCATTAAATCTTTATATGGCACTGGTTTTTTTAAGGATGTGCGCATTGAAGCTGAAGGCGATGTGTTGGTTGTAACCGTGCAAGAACGTTCATCCATTGCACAAATTGAGCTCAGCGGTAATAAATCATTCCCCTCAGACAAAATGAAAGAAGGCTTAAAGCAAATTGGATTGGCTGAGGGCCAAATTTTTGATAAATCGCAATTAGATACCGCAGAACAAGAAATCAAACGCCAATATTTAGCGCAAGGTAAATATGGCGCGAGCGTTAAAACGGTTGTCACGCCGCTTGAAAGAAACCGCGTTGCAGTTCGTTTTGATATTGAAGAAGGCGTGGTTTCTAAAATTCGCGGCATCAATATTGTGGGAAATCAAGCGTATGCGATGGAAGATTTGCGCGCACAATTTTTGCTTACAACCCCTAACTGGATGAGTTGGTGGAATAAAGATGATCAATATTCTAAACAAAAATTAAATGCGGATTTAGAAACTCTGAAATCTTTTTATTTAAACAAAGGCTATTTAGAGTTTAATATTGATTCAACCCAAGTATCTATCACGCCTGACAAGCGTGACATTTATATCACTGTTAATATCACAGAAGGTGAAAAATATACGATTTCAGAGGTAAAAGTATCTGGCGATACCATTTTGCCAGATACTGAAATACAACAATTGATTCAAACCAAAACAGGCGATACGTTTAGCCGTGAGAAAATTACCAACTCAAGCAAAGCTATCAGTGACCGCTTAAGTAACGATGGTTATGCATTTGCAAATGTTAACCCAGTGCCTGATATTAATAAAGAAAATCACACCGCTGCCTTTACGTTTTTTGTTGATCCTGGCAAAAAAGTGTACGTACGCCGTATCAACGTTGTTGGCAATACTAGAACAAAAGATGAAGTGATTCGCCGTGAACTGCGTCAGTTAGAATCTGCTTGGTACAACTCTGCAAAAATTAATCGCTCCAAAGAGCGTTTGGTAAGAACGGACTTTTTCTCTGATGTAAACGTCGAAACACCTGCCGTAGCTGGAACAGCAGACCAAGTGGATATGAATATCAGTGTGACGGAAAAATCAACGGGTAGCGTACAGTTTGGTGCAGGTTTATCCAGTAACGAGGGCGTGGTTTTTGGTGTTACCGTTAACCAAAATAACTTTTTAGGTACGGGTAATCGGGTTAGCGCACAAGTGAACACAGGTAAGGTGAACACCACTTATTCACTTTCTTATACAGACCCATACTTTACGCCTGATGGCATCAGCCGTGGATTTGATATTTATCGTCGTGATGTTGACACCAGTTCACTGAGTACCAGCTCGTTCAATACTTCATCTTACGGCGGTGGTGTTAGGTTTGGTGTGCCAATTAATGAGCGTGATGGCTTTAATTTTGGGTTAGCGATTGACTTCACTAAAGTAGATTTGTCTGCAGACAGTCCTAAGCAATATATCGATTTTTGCGCACCAAGTTCAAGCTGTACCAGCAACTCAGTGGTTGTCAGTGGCGCTTGGTATCATGATTCGCGTGACAGTATTCAATTTACAAACAACGGTGTCCTTCAAAAGTTAAGTGCAGAAGTTTCTCTGCCAGTATTGGATTTGGAATACTATAAAGTTGAATACAAACATGCGTGGTTTAAAAATGTATACAAAGATTTTACTGTGATGTTGAACGGTGAAATTGGTTATGCAGACAGCTACGGAAATGAAAAATACCCATTCTTTAAAAACTTCTTCTTGGGTGGCGTAAACTCAGTGCGTGGTTATGATAACGGCTCGCTCGGCCCAACGGATATTCAACCTTCTACTGGACAATCTTTCTCAATTGGCGGTACAAAAAAATTACTCGGTAATGCTGAATTATTCTTCCCCGTACCAGGCTTTACTGATTCCAGACAATTTAGAATGAGCGCGTTTTTTGATATTGGTAACGTTTACGATGATAGTACTGGATTTAAAGTGGGCGATTTACGCTACTCAACAGGGTTGGGAATCAGTTGGCTGTCACCATTTGGGCCATTAAAATTAGTCTATGCAAAACCATTGAATAGCGAGGCAGGCGATAATACGCAATCCATTCAATTTCAGTTAGGTTCGCAGTTTTAATTTGGCTTAATGCGTAAAATGACACTCAATAAACTTTAGTAATAGGAGAAATCGTTGAAAGTTAATTTTAAATATTTTATATCTGTCATGTTTGTACTTCTTGCATTCAACGTACAGGCTGCAGAATTAAAAGTAGGCTATGTTCAGGTCGATAAAATTCTGCAAGATGCACCGCAAACTGCAGAAAGTGGAAAAAAACTGGAGCGTGAATTTAGCCCACGCTCGCAAGAGTTAGAGCGTTTGGCAAAACAAATCAAAGACTTAGAAACGGTGCTTGATAAAGATTCATTAACGCTTGCAGACGCAGATAAACGCAATAAAGAACGTGATATTCAGAACCTAAAAACTGAGTTTCAACGTAAACAAAGAGAACTTAGAGAAGATATCAGTTTGCGCAAAAATGAAGAATTAGGTGTTCTTCAAGATAAAGTGAATAAAGCCGTACAATCCGTTGCAGAAGCGGATGGTTATGATTTGGTCGTTTATGGCGGCGTTGCATTTGCAAGCAAAAAAATTGATATTACAGACAAAGTACTTAAAGCACTTGGTAAAAAGTAATTTTGATTAAAAAAGTAAATAATTAAAAAAGTAAATGATTTAATTTAAGTTTTATACGTAAATATAGTTTTTAAGGTTGGATTTTTATAGGCAGGTTGAATGAGTCAACATTACGCACTGGGTGAAATTGCAAAAATTTTAGGTGGCAACATCATCGGTGACGCAACAACGCAAATTTCTCGTGTTGCTTCTTTGCAAAATGCAAATTTAGGCGATATTTGTTTTATCAATGACACAAAATATTTAAAAGATATTCAAGCCTGTAAAGCAAGCGCCTTTGTGTTAAGAGAAAAAGACGCGCAAGCGACATCGCTGCCTAAAATCATTGTCGATAATCCCTACAGCTATTTTGCAAAAATATCTTCATTATTAAATCCTGTTGAACCCGCAGTGATTGGCATATCAAATACTGCGGTCGTTGCTTCAACTGCGCAGATTCCAAACACATGCAGTATTGGTCACCATGTTGTGATTGGTGAGCGTGTGGTGTTGGGTGAAGGTGTCATCATAAAACATGGTTGTGTGATTGAAGACGGTGTCACGATTGGTGCAAATACAACCCTTGAAGCCAACGTGACGCTTAAACATCATACTGAAATTGGTCAACATTGCCATATTTACTCAGGCGCTGTCATCGGTTCAGAAGGCTTTGGTTATGCAGAAGAAGCGGGCGTTTGGTTGAAAATTCCGCAGGTAGGCAAAGTGGTAATTTATGACCATGTGGACGTTGGTGCAAATACCACCATTGACCGTGGTGCCTTAGATAATACCATCATAGAAGAAGGCGTTAAGTTAGATAACCTCATTCAAATTGGGCATAATTGCGTGATTGGCGCGCATACCGTCATTGCGGGCTGTGTGGGTATTGCAGGAAGCGCAAAAATTGGCAAACATTGCAAAATTGGCGGTGCGGCCATGATTTTAGGTCATCTTCAAATTGTTGATCATGTCACCATTTCACCTGGTTCAATGATTACACGTTCATTGCTTGAAGCGAATACTTATACCGCATTAATGCCATTTCAAACGCACAAATCATGGTTAAATACGGCTGCAAAAATTCGTCAACTAGAGGCTTTATCGGATAAAATAAAGCAATTGGAAATAAAAATGGCATGCTTAAAAGAAACTAACCGCTAATATTCTTTTTGTTTTAAGTCTAAATCGCAAAATTTTAAACCTATAATACTTTTGTATTTATTTTTTTGCTTTTTTGAAAGCTTTCGGTTTTTAGAAATCTGCCGTGTTCAAATTATTAATAAAAGTATGACAAAAAAGAGTTAACCTATTTCAAGCGTTATATTGGAACAAAAATGAACAACACATCAACTTTAGGAAGTATGGATATTCATGAAATATTAGAGCATTTACCGCATCGTTATCCTTTTGTTTTAATTGACCGTGTCGTTTCCATGGAACTAGGCAAAGAAATTACCGCCATTAAAAACGTCACCATTAACGAACCTTTTTTTCCTGGTCATTTCCCTTATCATCCTGTCATGCCTGGTGTGCTGATTGTTGAGGCAATGGCACAAGCCGCAGCAGTGTTATCATTTAAAACAATGAACGCTAAACCATCAAGCGATTCAGTTTATTATTTTGCAGGGATTGATAAAGCACGTTTTAAAAAACCAGTTTCACCGGGCGATCAAATTTATTTAAATGTAAAAATTGATCGTATTTTAAAGGGCATCTGGAAATACTCTGGCGTTGGAACAGTTGATGGTGAGGTGGTTGCTGAAGTGCAGATGATGTGTATTTTAAAACCAATTGAAAAATCATCTGATAAATAATTTTTTTTAAAGTGATTAAATTCACTTTAATTGTGAAATTTTTTAAATAATTTCATTTTAAATACATAAAACTGCCTTTTAAAATATTGAAACAAGTATGACGCCTTCAAATATTCACCCAACCGCCATGATTGATAAAAGTGCAGAAATTGACTCTTCTGTTCATATTGGCGCGTATTGTGTTATTGGTCCGCAAGTAAAAATTGCGGCAAATACTAAAATTGCCAACCATGTCACCATCAGTGGCCCAACCACCATTGGCGAATCAAATCAAATTTTTCAGTACGCTTGCTTGGGTGAAGCGCCGCAGGACAAAAAATATAAAGGCGAACCAACGTTATTAGAAATTGGTGATCGTAATACGATTCGTGAATTTTGTACGTTTAATCGTGGCACAGTGCAAGATAAAAATACCACAAAAATTGGCAATGATAATTGGGTCATGGCCTATGTTCACATTGCCCATGATTGCGTTGTTGGTAATCACACTATTCTTGCAAATAACGCATCTTTGGCAGGTCATGTTGATATTCACGATTATGCAATTTTGGGTGGGTTTACGCTGGTTCATCAATTTTGCAAAGTGGGCGCACATGTCATTACCGCAGTCAACACCGTTGTTTTTAAAGATATTCCTCCGTATGTCACGGCGGCTGGGTACGATGCACAACCGCATGGCATCAATGCCGAAGGTTTAAAACGGCGTGGTTTTTCTGCCGATACTATTTTGCAAATTAAGCGTGCCTATAAAACCCTTTATAGAAAAAATTTAACGCTTGAAGAAGCTAAAGTTGAACTCTCCACAATGCATGCAAATGCACCCGAAATTAAGCTGCTCAGTGACTTTTTAAACATTGCCACACGCGGTATTGTGCGTTAATTTACAACGGTATGGCTAAAATTGGTATCGTCGCAGGCGAGGCTTCAGGAGATTTATTAGGTAGCCAACTCATTCAGGCCATCAAAGCGCAACGCGCTGATATTGAGTTTATTGGCATTGCAGGCCCAAAAATGATGGCGCTGGGTGCGCAATCGGTGTTTCCAATTGAGCGATTATCGGTCCGTGGTTATATTGAAGTGATCAAACATTTATTTGGCCTGCTTAAACTCAGAAAACAACTTTATAAATTTTTGTTAAAACAAAAAATTGATTTATTTATTGGCATTGATGCGCCAGATTTTAATTTTTGGCTAGAAAAAAAACTTAAAAATAAAGGCATTAAAACCATTCACTATGTCAGCCCTTCTATTTGGGCGTGGCGTAAAAATCGCATCAAAAAAATAAAACACGCCGTGCATCACATGCTGGCTTTGTTTCCTTTTGAACCCGCCTTGTATGAAGCAGAAAGTATTCCCGTCAGTTATGTCGGTCATCCCTTGGCGGATATGTTACCGCTTGAACCAGATACTTTTGCTACTAGAAAGTCTTTAAAGTTAGAACCTAACGATATTGTGGTTGCCATGTTGCCTGGTAGTCGCGTGAGTGAGGTTGAACAGCATGCAAAATTATTTGTAGATGCGGCAACCATCATCCAAGCTAAACTGCCAAATGCGGTATTTTTAGTGCCGCTGATTACGCGCGCGACCAGAAAAGTATTTGAAAAAGCGTTTTTTACCGTTAAAGAACCTTTAAACATGAAGTTGTTTTTTGGACATTCTCATGAAGCCATGGAAGCATCGAATGTTGTTGTTGTGGCCTCAGGCACGGCCACGCTTGAAGCGGCTTTGTTAAAAAAATCGATGGTGATTACTTACCGCATGCCGCAGTTAAGTTGGCAAATTTTAAAGCGCATGCGCTTGCAACCTTATGTTGGTTTACCCAATATTTTGGCAGAAAAAATGTTAGTGCCTGAACTTTTGCAAGAAAATGCCACCGCACAAAATATTGCCGATGCAATTTTTAAAATCATGAGCGATACTGATTATGCTGAAAAAATAAAGGCAGATTTTATGCGAATGCACCAAAATCTTAAGCAAAACTCTGCACAAAAAGCAGCCAATATTGTGTTGGGTTTACTTAATTAATCTTCAAAAATATGGTTTTATGTGGCGTTGATGAAGCTGGAAGAGGGCCGTTGGCAGGTGCAGTATTTGCCGCAGCCGTAGTGTTGCATCCAGAAAAGAAAATTCATGGCTTGGCTGATTCTAAAAAATTATCTGAAAAAAATCGAGACGCGCTCGCGTTAGAAATTAAAGCATCCGCACTTGCTTGGGCAATTGCCAGTGCAAGTGTAGAAGAAATTGATGCAATCAATATTTTGCAGGCAAGTTTGCTTGCCATGCAACGTGCGGTTGAAAATTTACAACATTCTTTTTCAATTTGTTTAGATTTGGTTCAAGTGGATGGTAATCAGCGCCCAAATTTAAATGTTCCTTGCGAGGCGATTGTAAAAGGGGATGCAACCATTGCAGCGATTTCAGCGGCTTCTATTTTGGCAAAAACTGCGCGCGATGCTGAGTTATACGCCTTAGATAAAATCTATCCGCAGTATGGTTTTGCAAAACATAAAGGCTATCCAACGGCTTTGCATGTTGCCATGTTGCAGCAACATGGTATTTCCCCAGTGCATCGTTTAAGTTACGCGCCTGTAAAAGCGCTCATCAAATAACGCAAGCTATGGTTTAATGGCGGTTATGGCAAATCAACTTTTTCTTATCAACGGTGAAATAAATCAAAGTATTTCGCCATTAGACCGTGGCTTTTCATATGGCGATGGCGTTTTTCGGACGCTTCGTGTTCACCATGGTTTGCCAAGTAATTGGCATTTGCATTACCAAAAATTGGTGGCAGATTGTGCTTCCATCGGCATTGTTTGCCCAAGCGCAGAGTTGCTAATGAACGATATACACCGTTTATTTTTGAGCGATGTTGAAGATAAGAAAATTTCGGTAGCTAAAATAATCATTACACGCGGCGAGGGTGAACGTGGCTATGCGCCGCCCGCCATTACCACGCCATTACGGGTTGTTTTAAAGTTTGCACTGCCTCATTATGCTGAAAAAAATTATACGCAAGGGGTAAGCCTAACGCTTTGCAATACCCGTTTAGCAATACAGCCACAGTTGGCCGGCATTAAACATTTAAATCGGCTGGAAAATATTTTAGCAAGAACCGAATGGCAAGATGAACATCTCTTTGATGGGTTGATGTTAGACACAAACAATCAAGTGATTGAATGCACCATGAGTAATATTTTTGCGCGTTTTGGCAACACCCTTGTTACGCCAATATTAAATGGCTGTGGCGTGGCAGGCATTACGCGCTTACAAATTTTAGCGCTTTCAAAGCCTTTAAATTTAAGCATTAAAGAAAGCACTTTAACGCTAAATGAATTAATCAATGCCGATGAAGTATTGATTTGTAATAGTCTTTATGGCGTTTTTCAAGTGACAAGCTTATTAGAAAAAACTTGGGAAAAACAACCACTTGCCGCCCAATTAAGAAAAACGCTTAAATACGATGAAGCTTTTTAAACGCACCTTTTTTATATTATTGTTAGCTGCCACAGCTTTTGCAGGCTGGATGGTTTATTTTGCCATCATGCCGCTCAATTTACAGCCAAAAAGCCAAGAAATTAACATCAAGCCCAACAGCAGTTTAAAAAGTATTGGGCAGCAATTAGTGACGCAAGGCGTTTTAAAAGAAGCATGGCGGTTTATTTTGCTCACCAAATTTTTAGAAAAAGAATCGTTATTGCAATCTGGGAATTACACGCTCAACAAAAATATTACGCCGTATCAACTCATTCTTTCTTTAAATAATGGCAAACCCACGCAAGGCAGTGTCACGTTTATTGAAGGACATTCATTTGCCAAAATGCGCACAAAATTAGCCGCAAATAATGCAGTGAATCACACCATTTTAAATTTAACAGAAGCAGAAATTTTAGCGAAATTAGGTTCAAATTATCAAACTGCTGAAGGGCTATTTTTCCCAGATACTTTTTATTTTAATCGCGGCACTTCAGACTTGCAGATTTTGCAACGCAGTTATCTTGCCATGCAAACTAAATTAGAAAAAGCATGGCAAAAGCGTGCCGCAGATTTACCTTATAAAAATAGTTATCAAGCGCTCATCATGGCTTCAATTATTGAAAAAGAAACAGGCAAAGCGTCAGAGCGCCCAATGATTGCTGGCGTGTTTATTAATCGTCTGCGCATCGGCATGCGCTTGCAAACGGACCCAACTGTGATTTATGGCATGGGCGCGCAATATGATGGCAATATTCGAAAAAAAGATTTACTGGCCGATACCCCTTACAACACCTACACGCGTAACGGCTTGCCACCCACGCCCATTGCAATGCCTGGCTTGGCCGCCATTGAAGCTGCCTTGCACCCAGAAAAAACCAAAGCTTTGTATTTTGTGGGCAAAGGCGATGGTAGCCATGTGTTTAGCAATAATTTGGTTGCGCACCAAAATGCAGTGAATCAATTTCAACTCAAAAAACATTAGAAATAAGAAAAAATAATGAATAAACCCGGAAAATTCATCACCCTAGAAGGCATGGATGGCGCTTTATATTCCGTTAGAGATTTATGTAAACATTATGAATTAAATTCGTATGGTCAAAGATGTAAACGACCAACTCTTGTAATTATTAGTAATGGATAGTCTGAGATGAGTAAAGGATGCATGATTGTTTGTGATGGTGGTAATGGGGCAGGTAAGAGTTCTGTATTGAAAGAAATTGAAAATCATCTCAAAAATAAGCAAACTGATTTTGTTATGACTAGGGAGCCTGGTGGAACTGTAATCGGTGAGAAGATACGTGAAATTCTTCTTGATAAAGATATAACAGAAATGTTTGATATAACTGAGCTTATGTTGTTTGCAGCTGCTAGGGCACAGCATGTGAGAGAAAAAATCATACCCGCTATTAAAGCTGGCAAAGTTGTTGTTTCAGACCGTTTTGATTCCGCCACATTTAGTTTTCAGCATTATGGAAGAGGCCTGCCACTAGAGCTTATAAAGAATTTAAATAACATAGCCCTTGATGGCTTTAAGCCTGATATGACGATAATTCTTGATATTGAACCTCAGTTGGGATTAAAGAGAGTTATTTCTCGTGGTAGCAATCTTGACAGGATGGAGATAGCTAACCTTGAATTCCTGACTAGAGCAAGAAGCGGTTATTTAGAACAGGCAAAGGTTGAACCTCATTTATTTAAAGTTATTGATGCCTCAAAGCCATTAAATGAGGTCATTGAAGATAGCCTTAAAATTGTTGATTCTGTAATTCAGAATGCTTTTGCAAGAACTCTATAATTCTGTAATTTTGCAAAAAGAGCCATTTCTTATCGTTTGAAAGTGGCAATCGAAGATTAATAGTCTTTGTACATTAATTGAATGCATACTTTGTTGGTGACAAAGCGGTCAGTCAATCTGATAAGTTTCAATCATACTTAAAATACATTTACAATAATCTGACAAAAGCTGCGTCTCTATATTATTATTTTAATATAGAGGCCAATAAACAACAAAACCAATAAAAGATAAGGTGTTACAGCAATGCAATTAAAAATATCAGTTATTAATATACGACCCATGAGTCTCTATATTAACTGTTAGGCCTATCCGAGGAATGGATTTTCAGAGTATTTATCGTCAATGTAGACGAAGCGTCGCATATGTAACGGTCGAGTTGAGTGACGGTTCTGAGTCTATTGGGACTGCATTTCATATAGGTCAAGGGTACTTTGTTACAGCCAAACATGTTGTTGATAAAAATCAGATTATTGAGGTTGGAATTACTCAACCAAATAACAATTTAATCAAGCATCACACGGCGCCACTATCAGAAGATGAACGGCCTAGATCTCTAAAAATAGATTTGAATCCAGTTCTTTCTGAAAGTGAAGTTGACGATGTTGCTGTATTTAGAACTAAAGAGTATGAAGGACTTCCTTCGATTCAGCTGAGTTCTATACATGATATGCATCAGTCTGAAGATTTAGCACTTCTATCTAATGTGCTATGCATCGGTTACCCGCCCATTCCTTTGACAATTCATCCGTTTCAAGTGGCTGTAGATGCTACAGTCAGTGCTCTCATTTCTATAAGGGGTAGTAGCTATCTAAGCTACGTGGTGTCTGCAACAGCCAGAGGTGGATTCAGCGGTGGCCCGATTATTAACTCCGAAGGCAAAGCAATTGGGCTGGTTACTGATAGCTTAGTTCGTGACAGCAACGCGATAGAAACAGGATTTATGGCATGCCTAAGCATATCAGCTGCTGCTGATTTAGCCCTAAAGTGCGGATGGGACCCTGATGAGCATGAATACTATAGGGATATTGAATCTCTAGTTTCTATCAAGCTTTCGTTAGAGAGTACAGCTCGGCTAAACCCCCATGCTTACGATCTAACACTGTATGTTTGAGTTAGACCCGTTTTAGTGACAGGGCAAGTATGAATATTATGCAGCATTTTTCTTTAAGTTTTGATGATAAGTTTTAGCAAATTGCGCAGGTGCTTGGTTGTTGAGTTTTGCATGTCTGCGGATTTGGTTGTAAAACACTTCAATGTACTCAAACGTCACACGTTTCGCTTCCTCTCTGGTTTTGAATTTGTAGTGATGTATGCATTCAGTTTTTAAAGTGCCAAAGAAACTCTCCATGGGCGCGTTGTCCCAGCAATCCCCCTTGTTACTCATTGATGTTTGCATTTTGTAGCTGGTTTGCAAAGCGCGGTAAGCTTTTGAACAATATTGACTGCCACGGTCTGAATGGTGCATGAGGCCTGGCGTTGGTTTTTTGCGCCAGAAAGCTGCACGCAAGGCATCACACACCAATGTTTTGGTCATCCGTTCATCCATCGCCCAGCCCACAATTTCACAGGTGTGCAAATCTTTAACGGCAGCAAGGTACAACCAACCTTCGTCAGTGGGAATGTAGGTTATATCCGCCACCCAGACTTGGTTAGGACTACTTGGGTTAAATTGACGATTCAGCAAGTTAGGCGCCACAGGCAGTTTATGTTTGGAATCCGTGGTAACTCTAAACTTACGCTTTTGCTTACAGCGAATGCCAGCGATCTTTCGCAACCGCTTGATGCTGTTAATGCCCAAGTGAATGCTACTTTGCTCAACAAGCTCTGTTTGAATCTTATTGGGGCCATAACTGCCACGGCCTCGCTCATGGGCGGCACGGATGTGGGTAATCAACCGTTGATCTCGTTGCTTACGTCCAGATACTGGGTTTTGTTGATGCGCTAAATAACCGCTGACAGAAACATTGAGTTGCTGACACAATATTTGCAATGGGTGTTTTGCTTTGAGTTTTTGAATCATGGCGTACTTTATTTCGACAGTTTCGCAAAGTACGCCGTGGCTTTTTTTAATATGTCGCGCTCCTCACGGGCAATCGCTAATTCACGTTCAAGCTCACGAATCCGCAATTGGTCTGGCGTGAGCTTGGTAACGCCTAAACTTCCTTTGAGTGCACCAGCATCATGCAACTTCAACCAAGATTTAAGTGATTTAGGCGCAATATCTAAATTGCGACTCACTTCTGCAAGCGTTAAATCTTGCTCTTTAAATAATCGTACAGCTTCTTTCTTGAATTCTTCTGTGAAAATTCGACGGGGCATACGTTTCATGAAATCTCCTAACAAGTTGATAAAGTAACATCAACTTGCCCTTCCACAAAACCAGACCTAACTCAGACTATCTGGTTATTGGAGGAAAGGGTAATAAAGACAGGAATATTAAAATAAACCTTGCCGACCTTAGCGTTTTAGAAGAACAATATACAAATGTCTATTATCATGAGCGAGCATCAAAATTCAAGAAAAGATTTGGTGAAAGTTGTCCTCCTTCGATACTATTCCTTAATGCAAAAGGTTTACCTGTTACTTCTGAGAAAATATCTTCAAGAACAAGTTACGCAAAAAAATTAATAGTTTCACAAAATATTGAGTTTCGTAAAGGCCTATCTTTTTATGATGCAAGGCATTGGTGGCCAACAATGTTTTTGATTAACTTTTTTAAGGATAAACTTTTAACTGATTCGGCAGATGCGCTTTATGCAGCAGCTGCACAAGTCTTAATGAGTCAAATGGGGCATGAAGATATCGATACGACGTATAAATTTTACGTTGATATGGCAAGACTTGTTTTAATCGCACATGAAGGTTTGATTCATGAACTGGTTAATCAGCCAAAAGAAACTGTGGAAGAGTTTTTGGAGCGTTTCGAGAATGTAATTTAAAATTTTTAAATTACATTTATAGGATACGCTTTTACAGTATTTGTTTTCAATTGAAGTATATATTGAAAAAGTAATACACGGTTAGAGCCCTTAATAGTTTACATTCAAGTAATATACAAGGTAATTTATAAAAGAAAAAATACTAAAGTTAGTTTACATTTTGATTGAATATTACTCTTTTAGAACAAGGTTTACAATTTAATGCTTCTTGTAAGTGATAAGTACGTATTTTTTACTTTTTATAAATTTATATTTGATATTTATCAATTGGTTATAAACTTTGTAAAACAAATACAGAGTAGTGCATGTATGTTTACATTTAGTATGAAAGAAATTTATGGCTGTGGCAAAAGCTCGCATATTCCGCATATTATTCACACGTTAGAATCTAAAGGGCAGCGTGTGATTTCAACCCGTGAACCAGGTGGAACTGCGCTGGGTGAAAAATTACGCGCACTATTGCTGCATGAAGAAATGCACGTTGAAACAGAAACTTTGCTAATGTTTGCTGCGCGTTGCGAGCATCTTTTGAAAGTCATCAAGCCAGCGCTCGCGCAAGGTTTTTATGTATTGTCTGACCGCTTTACGGATGCGAGTTATGCGTATCAAGTGGGCGCAAAAGGCTTGGATGCAAAAAAAATGGCAATTTTAGAGCATTGGGTGCAAGAAGATTTACAGCCAGACCATACTTTATTATTTGATGTGCCCGTAGAAATAAGCGTGCAACGATTGGCAAATGCGCGTAGCCCAGATAAATTTGAACGAGAAAATGCAGATTTTTTTCACAAAATAAGAACTTCTTATTTAGAACGCGCTAAGCAGTTTCCTGAAAGATTCTCGATGATTGACGCGAATCAACCGATTGAAATTGTGAAGCATACGGTTGAGAAAATAGTTAATAAAATGGTTGAATAAATTATTTTAAGTAATTGATTATTAATGACAATTAATAGTATATCTTTATATCCATGGCAAAGCACTGTTTGGCAGCGTTTAAACAACAATCGCCAGCAGTTGCCGCATGCAATTTTATTGCATGGTCGGGCGGGGATTGGCAAATTTCATTTTGCAAAAATGCTGTCACAATCACTCCTTTGCAAAAGCCCAAATAGTGCAGGGCAAGCTTGCCAAGCATGTACTAGTTGTCACTGGTTTAATGAAGATGCTCATCCAGATTTGCGCATTTTAAGTCCTGAAGAAGATGCAGAGCCAGCGTCAGACGCTGAGGTAAGCAAAAAAAAATCAAAAAAGAAAAATAATATTTCTATCGCCCAAGTACGAGATTTAAGCGACTTTATCAATTTAAGTAGCCATCACCAACATGGCCTAAGAATTGTGCTGATTCACCCAGCGGAAAGTCTCAATATTGCTTCAGCCAATGCTTTATTAAAAATGTTGGAAGAACCCGCCAGCAATGTAGTATTTATTTTAGTGGCGCATCAAATACATCGATTACTGCCCACTATTTTAAGCCGTTGCCATCAAATGGCGATGCCAACTCCAGATGAATCAATGGCTATTGACTGGTTAAATGCGCAAGGGGTAGCACAGCCGCGGTTTTCATTGGCTTATTTTTCAAATTCCCCTTTGCAAGTAACAGAAAACATCCAATCACTTGATGAGCTTGAAGCTATTTGGCGGCTTCTAGCGCAAGGTCAATCAATTGAACCTGCCGTTGTTAGTGCTAAACTGCTTGCAGGTTCTGTAGAATTTGGTCTAAACGCATGGCAAAAATGGCTTTATGATCTTCTTTGTGTCGTGAGCGGCAGTCAAATTCGCTATCATTTAGCGCATACAAAAGCTTTGCAACAGCTAGCAAGCAGGGTAAACTTAAATGCATTGTTGGATTTAATAAAAAAAACGCAAGCGCTCAAAAGTTTAGCGCTTCATCCACTTAACCACGCGCTGCAATTAGAATGTTTATTACTTGATTACACCAAAATATTTTCAAGTAAATAATTAACTTTTAATCATAAAGAATTGATATGGCTGAAGATTTACCCCCAAGTAATCCCAATGCTAGTGCAAATCCTCAGGTGCAAAAACCAAGCGTTTTGTCACTCGCAATTAAAGAAAAAGCAGCGCTTTACGCAGCCTACATGCCTTTTATTAAAGGTGGCGGTTTGTTTATACCAACCAATAAACCATTTAAAGTGGGCGAAGAAGTATTTATGTTGCTCACGCTTATTAATGAACCTGTTAAATTAAAAGTGGTTGGTCATGTCGTTTGGTTATCGACCGCAGCGCAGGCCAATAAACCGCAAGGCATCGGTGTGCAATTTAGTGAGAAAGATGGCGGATTAGAAGCCAGAAATAAAATTGAAGCCATTCTTGGGCCAGCACTTAAATCTTCAAGGTCCACACATACCATGTAATACTGAGGCTTTATGTTAGTCGATTCACATTGTCATCTAAATTTTCCTGAACTTTCCAATAATTTGCCCGCCGTTCGTCAAGCCATGCTTGAGAATGGCGTCGGGCATGCTTTGTGTATTTCTGTCACTTTGCCAGAGTTTCCACAAGTGTTAGCGCTGGCAGAAGCTTATACTAATTTTTACGCCTCTGTCGGCGTGCATCCAGATTATGAAAATATTGAAGAACCAACGTTAGAAGGCTTAATTGCCTTGGCAAATCATCCAAAAATTATTGCCATTGGTGAAACTGGCTTAGATTATTTTAGGCTCACAGGCGATTTAACGTGGCAGCGCGATCGATTTCGTACGCATATTCGCGCCGCAATCGCCAGCAACAAACCCTTGGTGATTCATACCAGAAATGCGGCTGAAGATACCATTAAGATCATGCGCGAAGAACAGGCGGAAAAAATTGGCGGTGTGATGCACTGTTTTACAGAAAATTTAGAGGTTGCGCAGCAAGCCATTGAACTTGGGTTTTATATTTCATTTTCTGGGATTGTTACGTTTAAAAATGCGCTTTCCATTAAAGAAGTGGCAACAAAAATTCCGCTGAACAGAATGTTAGTAGAAACAGATTCTCCCTATTTAGCCCCCGTTCCATACAGAGGTAAAACCAATCAACCCAGTTATGTTAAACATGTGGCTGAAGAAATTGCCAAATTACGCGGTATTAGTCTTGAGGAAGTGAGCAGCGCGACCACTAAAAATTTTTTTACGCTATTTAAACATGCAAAAGCGCATTAAATTTCAAGCTTGAAACTGCCGCCCTTTTAAATAAAAAATTCTCATAAAAAATTACTCAATCCCATGTTTAACATCGCGCTTTTTGAACCAAAAATTCCACAAAATACGGGCAATATTATTCGGCTTGTTGCCAATAATGGCTGTCAATTGCATTTAATCGAGCCGCTTGGTTTTGATCTTACCGATAAACATTTAAAAAGATCGGGGCTTGATTATTTTGATTTAGCCAATGTACATCTTCACAAAAATTATGAAAGTTTTACTGCCGCAATGGCGGATAAAAGAATTTTTGCGTTTACCACTAAAGGAAAAAATTTATTTAATGCTGTGCAATATCAAGCCGAAGATGTGCTCTTATTTGGTTCTGAAACAGCGGGCTTGCCCTTGCACGTACATCAAAGTCTTTCAAGCGCGCAGCAGTTACGCGTGCCTATGCAGCCCAATAATCGCAGTTTAAATCTTTCAAATACGGTTGCGATTGTGAGTTACACTGCTTGGGCGCAATTTGGCTTTGCTGGTGGAAATTAGATCGACTGGTTATTTTAAAGCTTTTTATTGTTTTAAAAATTTTGGCATATTAGAAAAATCTTCCGCTGGAAATTTTTTTCTTCAAATAAATACGGGTAAAAATAATGTCGAATTTGCGTGTGATAATGGCTGATTGCTTCACGGTGATTGAGTAGGTGCGTAACATTACTTTTAGCAACATTTTCTAATGTTTGCTGTACCCAAAGGCTGGTTATGCCCACGAAATTTTTTGCGATAACGCCTCTTTTTTCAATAAGATTGCTTCACGTTTTTTGACTAACGGCGCTACGTTAACGTCCGCCATGTGTTGAAAGGCAAAATACCACTTCCAATGAAATCTGCCTAAAACGGGCGCCGTTTGTTGCCATTGCGGATAAATTTGGTAAAAAGGCGTGAGCGTGCTTTCTTTGGGTAAATCCCACGCGTTATGCACCAATTGGCGGTGCTGAAGCGCAATTTCACTGCCATCGATAATTGGATAATATTGGTTGACCCAGGCTTGTGCAATGTTTGGCAAAATAAGACAAATAAGAAGCCAATAGCCAGTTAACAGCATGGCGTTCATGCTGGCGTTGATGGCAGTTGATTTTAAGCTTACCAGCGCGCAAAGCGCAGTCCAAAATAGTGTATAAATAAGGGTGACGCCAATTACAATCATCAGCGGTTTTACTGGCAGTGCATGCATAAAACTAAAAATGCAGAGTGGTAAAATTAGGCTGAAAATTACCAGCGCCCATCTTACAAATAATCGTTTAAACCAAAATATTTTTTGCTGATTTAATACGCTTTGCAAAAAAATAAGCCGTTGCGCTTGATGTTCGCTGGCTTTTAAATCATGCGTCAGTGCAATACACATAAGCGGTGCAAAAAATACCAGCCAAAAAGCATAATCAAAACTGCCAAGCTTTATGTATTCTGGATGATGCGATTCGCCATCATATAGTTGGCTTTGAAGTCCGAGCAGCCGAATACGCTGAATATGTGGTGCTAGCATTTGGTTGCCGAGGGCAATAAAACTCCAAGGTTCTGGCTGGTGATAAACGTTGTGATAAACATAATAGCCAACTTCACCCGCCTCAGCATGTTGCGCATAAAAACTGCGTTCTGATTTTTTTCTGGTTTCTTCATTTTGTTGTGCTTGGTTGATTTCTAGCTGAATATGGCTGATATTTAGCCAGCCATTTTGCAAGCTTAAATAGGTGAGTAACATGCAAAATAACAACAAATATTGAATAGCACGTTGCTTTAATAACAGGGTAAATTCAAATTTCATGGTTATTTTTTTATATTTTTTTGATTACAAGATAAAACAAGCACGGTAACAATAGCCAACCTAACAAGACAAAAAAAGCTGCGGTGATGGATGGTAAGCTGACGCTTAAAGGCGCAAGCGCAATGGTAGGGCGGGGGGCATTTTTCCAAAAGTTGGCTTCAAGGCGTTGATTTTTATCATCTTGATTGCTAACTTTTTCAGTATGTAATTGATTTAAATAGCTTATTAATTGCATGCGCCGTTGTTCTGCGCTTTGTAAAAATGCTTGATGATGCAATAAATCACTGCCACTTGCCGCCATTTGTATATATTGCAATGCCAGCGTTGGGCTTAACCACAGCCAATTTCTAATCCAACCATTTTGCTTGAGTAATTGTGTTTGGTGTAATGCTTGCTGTTCTTCATACACTTGCGATGTCAGGCGCTCGCCTTCTTGCATAAGCAAGCCGTTGAAATTAACTGGCAGTTTTTCAACCTCATCTACGCCATATTTTTTGAGCGTTTGCGCTTTAAAAGTTGCAAAATGTGGATCATTTGGATTGTGACTATCGCCGATTGTTTTAAGTTTTAACTCCGCTAAATATTCCGCTTCAACTCTTGGCTGGGTTGGGTAAAGAATTTGTGCAACATTGGCTAAACCTTTTGGGAAAACAATACAGATACACACCCAACTAATAAGCAACCCCAACAGCGCATGGTGTAGTTGCTTGCTTACCCAAGAAACGCCCACAATTACAAATCCCCAAATGGCGATATACAGGGTTTGCCCAATCAGCATGGTGAAAATTCTCATGTAAGCTTCAGCTTGATTAGCCATCAATACGGCTAATAAAAAAGCGGATAAGCCAAGTAATGCAAGGCTGGGTAAAAATAATGCTAAAAATTTTGCAAAGAAAATTTGCCGCGCTTGCGTGCCATTGCCGATCATAAAACTCAGCGTGCCCTCAATGCGTTCACGCACAACAGTGCTATAACCCGCCATCAGCATTAGCAGCGGAAAAAACCATTGTATGACTAGCGCGGGCGTGATG
Organism: Methylophilaceae bacterium; assembly: GCA_965247415.1. Classification (GTDB taxonomy): domain Bacteria; phylum Pseudomonadota; class Gammaproteobacteria; order Burkholderiales; family Methylophilaceae; genus Methylotenera. The sequence continues at coordinate 2,728,902 of OZ252007.1, read as the reverse complement.
GTTGGAAAGCGATTCAAACTGGTGGCTTCTGTGGCAGGATTAAAATTTGCGCTATTTAGGCGATGCGCTTCTAAGTAAATCAAATGACCAGATTGTTCAAGAATACCAGGTTCAACCACGCTGAGCTTATGAATCGGCATTGCAACAAAATCACCATAATGCGAAACGCGATGCGGATGGCGGTTGGGCTGTGATTGCCAATCTTGCGCGCTTTTTAAAGTCGCTTTTTCAAGGGTTGCTGCATGGTGTTGAAATTCTTGATAAGAAAAAAAACTTGCAATCATTAGCAAAAGCATAAGCGCACCAAATAAAATAGGAGGAATGCGCGCGCGCCACATTGCCCGCCACTCATTTTTAGTGATTGAAACAATAACGCTTTTTTTTATCACACTTTTTTCCTAATTTTTTTAATATTGATTGCTTAATAAAGCTGCGATAAATCATTCAGGGTTAAATGCGCTTGATCTAAATTGACAGGCTTTAATTCGCCAGAGGATAAAATCAGCAAGCGGTCTGAAAAAGTCATGGCGGAAATGACATCGTGCGTCACCACCAAAATACCCATATTTAATTGCTTACATTGCAATATTAATTGGTTTAACTCTTGTGTAGCATTGGGGTCTAACCCTGAATTTGGCTCGTCTAATAAAAGCAATTTTGCTTGTTTTGCCAGCGCCAGTGCCAACATGACTTTTTGCCGCATGCCTTTAGAATATTGGCTACACGCCTGATGCCATGCTTCTTGCGCCAGACCAACGTTATTTAAACACGCTTCAATGTCTGTTTTTGTAGTGTGGTTATTGTTTGATAATTGTAAAAAATATTGAATATTTTCAATGGCAGATAAATGTCCATAAACGGCTGGCTGCTCTGGAACGTACGCTAAATGACTGCGTGCCAAAGCCGTTTGTTGATGGATTGGCTGCCCAAAAATTTCAATTGTGCCTTGCAGCGTTGCTTTTTCATCCTGTAAACCAAGAATACACTTGAGTAAGGTTGATTTTCCTGCGCCATTGCTGCCTAAAATAGCAACCACTTCACCTGTTTGCAGTGTTAGGTTAAGTGCTTTAAGAACGGTTTTTTGATTAAATTCGCAGAAAAATTGTTTAATTTCTAATAGCATTCTTGGCCTAAAAAATGAGCTGAAAATTTCATACTTAAAAGGTTAGCTTAAAAGATAAGGCTTAAAAATCAAGTGTAGCAGAAACGGTAAAATTCCTGCCAGCACCAGGGGAATGAATCGAATCAACCAGTGCAATATTGGTGCTTTGGTCAAAAACATATTCATAGAACTTATCAAAAAGATTGTTGGCTTGCAGACTCACCTTGCCCCAATCGGTTTTATAGTCCACATTAGCATTGGTGAGCGTATAAGCGCCATATTTGCCACCAATATTGGCTTCGTTTAAATAGTAAGCGCCTTGTCTATCCACATGAATACGCGCGATAAGTTGTTCGCTATGCGTATATTGCACCCCAATGGAAGCCGTGTGGTCGGGAATACCACGTAAATCATTACCTTCAAACGCTTGGTTCGCCGTGGAAGTTTTTGTGATTTCTGAATATACTTTCGACACATTGCCCCAGATTGACCATTGGTCGTTAAACGCAATATCAAAACTGGCATCTATGCCTTTGCGTTCGGTTTCGCCGACATTTTGGCCCGTACCGTCAATGACTACAAATTCGTCTTTAGCGTCTTGTTGCCAATAAGAAACGCGCGTGTTTAATTTACCCCAGTTACTTTTTAGGCCAAGTTCCCAACCGTCATTGATTGCAACATCGCGGGCATTGGTATTGCCAGTGGTAAACATATCCCCACCAAACGGGTGCTGAAATGAACGGCCGTAATTGGCAAACAACATTTGCGTGTCTGTAACATTGGCAAAGACATTGAGTTTTGGTTGCACTATGGTGCCAAAATCAAACATATTGCGATTTGTTGCTACGCCGTTCACGATAAACGCGCGGTTTGCATCACCGTCAAGTCGGTCAGCTCTTAATGCTGCGTTCCAGCGTAACCAGTTTGTTGGCGTGTTTTCAATCTGTGCAAATACGCCTTGAGTATCAAAATCAAACTTGAAATCGCGTCTTGTCACAGTCCCGCGATAACGTTGCTCAGTAACGTCTTGTTTTTCATAGTCATAACCAGAATTGAATGTCCAGTTTGGGGTAATCCGCCAACTCATTTTGGCAATCAGCCCTTGCATATTTTGATCATCAAAGCGGTTTTCAACCAAGGTTTGGCTGGCCGAAAAACGCACATTACGTTCACGCTCAAAACCTTGGCTATAGGCTTTTAAGCTCAAATCCAAGTCATTGTTCACAAAATAATCATAATGCAGGCTAATGTGTTTAAATTCTTTCTCGCCACCATCTTCGCTTGCGTAATCGGCTGAACTTCTTGGGTTATCGCGTGCATCTTGTTTGCTTAAGTAGCCGGGTGCTTCAAACGCATGATATTTTCCATATTTTGTACTTAACGCTAGGCTGGATTTTTCGAAATCATATTGCCAACGCCCAGATAGCGCGATTTTTTCGATTTCTGTATGGTCTCGGTAGCCATCACCTCTGCGATAGCCGAGCGCATAATTTTGCGTGAAATCATCGCTTTTATCGCCAAAATAGCCTTGTAATTCTTTGGTATCAAAACTACCAAAACTCGCCTGCACCTGTTTTGCAACGTCTTTGCGTGTTTCAACTTTGGAAATTACCTGCGGTTGCAAATAGGCCAGTTGTTGGGTCGCTTGTCCCTTTAAATACTTGAATACTTTGGATATTGGTTGGAAAGAGATAATCCATCTCGTTATAACCGTTGTGTAGGTTAGATGGAATACCATCGACTAATAATTTAGCGTGTGGTGTGGTGCCATCGCCCGCAAATCCGCGAATAGAAATATCGGTATTAATTATCCCTTGGTTATAGCGTGAAAGCACAACGCCCGGCGTTTTTGTGTAAAGCTCCAGCGTGTCTGTTACATGTTCATATTCGAGCTCATCTCTGGTTATTACGTCAACAGAACCAGCAATATTTTTGTCTAATTCGACTTCTTTTTTACCAATCACAACAACACTGCCTAACTCAATAGAATTTTCAAGATTAGCCAAAACAAATGCTGGGCTGGACAAAATAAGTGCAACAATACTTGGGATTAATTTTTTTTTCATATAATTTTTAATTAGTTAATTCAGCAACATAATATTTTAATAAATTTGGTTGAAAAGCTTAAGGTGCTAGGCCACCTATTGGAAAACTTTTAGTCATCAACTAATGTGCTATTGCCACCTAAATGATGATCCATTGAGCCTTCTTCTAACATATGTTGGGCATCAAAATTTAAGCCAGTAGTTGCATTACCTGTTAAAGCCGCTAATCCATGTCTTGCTCCTTCGCTTACGCGTACTTGGTTTGCTGTCCCAACTTCGTCATCTTCCCCGCCAGGTAAGTGATTTGCCATCCAAGCATATAAATCAGCCGTTTTATCGCCTAGTTGAGAAACTGTGATATAACTAACTGCTGCTACTGCACCAAGTACAACGCCATATTCCACCATCGATTGCCCATCTTCATTCTTCAAAAACGATTGTATTCCCACTATTTTCCCCATCTTATTTCTCCTAGTTTAAAAGTTTCTACAAAATTAAACGGCCTCTACTGTTTCAGGCTCTTGTTGGATTTGTTGCCAAATTGGGAAAGGATCATGAAATTCTTTCCAAACGTTCATCCCCAGCTTTTCCTCTTCATCTGTGAGTAAGCAGGCATCAAAACTTTTTTGAATCCATGCTTTATCCATTTGCATGCCAATGACGACAATTTCTTGTTGCCTGTCACCATAAGGTTCTTGCCAGCGTGATTTGATATGTTTGAAACTTTCTTCATCTTCTGGCCAATATTCATTGGGCGTTTCTACCCACCACATACCTGCAAGTTCAGTGCGTGTGACTGCGCCAGCTTGTGACCAAGTGGCACAAAATTGAGGGCGTGAGGCGATCCAATAACGGCCTTTGGAGCGCACTACGCCAGCCCATTCGGTGTTAAACCATTGCCACAAACGCTGTGGATGAAAAGGCTTGCGGGCGCGGTAAACAAAGCTTGAGATACCATACTCTTCCGTTTCAGGCACATGCTCCCCGCGCAACTCTTGTAACCAACCTGGTGCTTCGGCGGCTTGGTCAAAGTCAAACAAGCCTGTGTTCATGATGCGGTCGAGTGGCACTTTGCCAAAGCTACTGTGGATGATTTGTGCACGAGGGTTGAACGTTTTTAAAATGCCTTCAAGGCGCGCTATTTCGCTCGGCTTCATTAAATCAGTCTTGTTTAAAACCATAACATCACAGAATTCAATCTGGTCAACCAGCAAGTCCACCACGGTACGCTCATCTTCCTCACCCAACGATTCACCCCGCGCGGCCAGCATGTCTTGCGAACTGTAATCTTTTAAGAAGTTATAGCCATCCACCACTGTCACCATGGTGTCGAGTTGCGCGACATCACCTAATGAAGTGCCATCTTCATCGGCAAATGTGAACGTTTCCGCAATCGGTAAAGGCTCAGAAATGCCTGTGGTTTCAATCAGCAAGTAATCAAAACGGTTTTCTTTGGCAAGGCGGGTGATTTCTACTAATAAATCTTCACGCAAGGTACAGCAAATGCAACCATTGCTCATCTCCACCAGTTTTTCCTCTTGGCGAGAAAGCTCGGCACCGCCATCACGCACCAGTTGCGCGTCGATATTCACTTCAGACATATCATTAACAATCACCGCCACGCGTTTGCCTTCGCGGTTGTTGAGAATATGGTTGAGTAGGGTGGTTTTGCCTGCGCCTAAAAAGCCAGATAAAACCGTAACAGGGAGTTTTTTCATAAAAGTTATTCACCAATATTAAAGCAACATAGTTGCAATGCAATAAAGTTGCATTGTATTGGAGTAATTTTATTTATGCAACAAAGTTGCAAATAAATTTAAAGTATACCTTTTAGGATTAATTGGAAGCGTTGGTTTGTGAGCAATCAGCACACAAGCCTTTTAAATTAATTTCAATTTGCGTTACTTGAAATTGCTTGAGAATTTCTTTAGGAAAATGAGGCGCCAGCTCATGCAGGCATGAAATTTTTCCACAATTTGCGCAATGTAAATGCGCGTGTTGATGTGCGTTTTGTTTTAAAGTGGAAGCTGATTTTTTTTCTGTGACTAAAAACTTTGGCTGAGATAACTGAAATTTCCAAGCGCGATTTTCACCAGAAATTTTATGGATTAGCGCGTTTTCGTTGAGCCAATCCAACACACGGTAAATTGTCACACGATCAAATTCACTTTGCCCAGCAAGCCGTTCTAGGATTTCAGGATGACTCAATGCACTATTGGCTTCAGCAATTGTTTTAAGCACAGCTAATCTAGCTTTGGTTGGGCGAAGCCCAGCGTTGATAATAATTTCTTGAGCAGTTTGCATGGTTTACATTGTAGCAAAACGTCATTCAGGCAAGGTAAAAATAAAAACCCCAGCATTAAGCTGGGGTTTTTAAGGAATGTTAGCTTATTTATTCAAACTATTTGTTCATAACATACATTGTAACTTCAAAGCCAAAACGCATTTCTGTAGCTGCTGGTGTTGTCCACATAATATTTCTCCTAAATTTGGTTAATCAAACATCAGATGATGTATTGCTATGACTCACATCATACATATCAGTTTCAATAAGTATCTGTGTAAGCTGCGTAAATTAGGCTCATGATTTTACTTAAATGGTGTTCAAATTGTTAAGCAGGTTTTCTGCATGCGTTTGAATGTCTTCAATTTCTTCTGCATTAAATCGGTCTACATTTTTTGTCATCAACGCGGTGCGCGGGTTGCGGCTGAACGTCTCGTAATGCTTGATTAAAAAATGCCAATAAAGCGTGGTGGTGGGGCAGGCGTTGCTGCCTGTTTTAATGTCAGGCTTATATTTACAATTGGCGCAATAATTACTCATGCGTTTAATGTACGCGCCGCTGGCAACGTAGGGTTTGCTGGTAAAGCGCCCGCCATTGGCGTAGAGCGCCATGCCTGCCACGTTGGGTAGCTCAACCCATTCAACTGCATCCACATACACAGCTAAATACCACGCTTCTACCTCGCGCGGATTTAACTCTGCCAAAACACCAAACATGCCGGTGACCATTAAGCGCTGAATGTGGTGTGCATAACCATACTCAAATGACTCTTGAATGGTTTGGCGCATACAATTCATCTGTGTGTTGCCTGTCCAATACCAATTTGGCAATGCGCGGTTATGGTTAAAATGGTTCGCTTCTGCCATATTTGGCATATCCAGCCAGTAGACGCCGCGAATAAATTCACGCCAACCCAAAATTTGTCGAATAAAGCCTTCTACACTTGCAAGAGAACATTGCTGTTTTTTGTAGGCATTTTCAGCGGCGGCGATCACCTCACGCGGGTTGAGCAGTTTTAAATTGAGCGAACTTGCCAGCAGTGAATGCCATAAATAAGGATTTTTTTCCCCTAAAGTTGTTTGCCACATGGCGTCTTGATGATCACCAAACCCAGCTAATTTTTTGTGGATAAAATGATCTAAAAAATCCAGCGCTTCTTCACGCGTTACAGGCCAAATAAAATGCTCTAAGCTGCCTGGATGATCTGGAAAATTTTTCTGAACATCTTCCATCACTTCTTGTGTGATTTCATCGATGGAAATTGTTGGCGCAGTGGGTAAATTTTGTGGCCCAGATTTACCAAAGGTTTTTCTATTTTCAGCGTCATAATTCCATGCGCCGCCAATGGGCGCATCGCCATTCATCAATACTTTAAATTTTTCACGCATTTTGCGATAAAAAAATTCCATACGCAGTTCTTTTTTGTACCCACTTTTACCATCTGCTGCGTATCTTAAAAAATCCGCTTTGCTACACATAAAATGCGTGTCATCACGAATGGCGAAGGGTGTGTTAGTTTTTTCGCAAAGCGCAATTAAAGCTTGCTCAACGCGATATTCGCCTGGTTCACAAATTACAATTTTTTGTGGATTAAGGCTATGTATAAAACTTGCCCATGCTGCTTGTAGCGTTGCAAAATCATGTGTGCCAATTTTCAAATAAATGAGCTGGCAATTTTTTGGATATTCTTTTAAAAGCGCTTGTTGAAAATGCCGCATGGCAGATAAAAACAATGCAATTCGCGCTTTGTGGCTCCAAACGTGTGTGGCCTCAAATGGTGCTTCTACCATCAAAATCACATCTTGATCGGTGTCAAAATCTTCTAGAGCTGGATTTTCAAGGGTCAGTTGGTCGCCCAAAATTAAAACTAAATTTCTTGTCATTATTATTTTTTTCTTAAGATTATTTTATTTAATGGACTTTTTTGAATTTGCACGACATTTTTCTGAGCAAAATTTAACTTCTTCCCAATTTTTTGCCCAAGATTTTCGCCATGTCATGGATAAGCCACATTGAGCACAAAGTTTTTGCGGCAAGTTACTTTTGTTACCTTTAAAGTTTGAGGGAAATTGCATTTAAAATTTTTTAAGTTTACTCTTTTATTTCTTGACCATTCACATATTGAGTGTTGTATTTTAATGTGCCATCTTTATTCCAAGCGGTTTCCAAGCCTTCCTTCTTGCCTTCAATAAAATGCGCTTCAACCGCTTTTTGGCCATTTTCATACCAACGTGAAAACAATCCATGTTCTTGCCCATTTTTATAATGCGCTTCAAGTTTTAATTGCCCACTTTCAAACCATTGATTCCAAACCCCATCTTCTTTATCGTCAATATAAGCGGTTTGAATATGCTTTTTGCCGTCAGGATAGTAAAAAATTTCAAGCCCTTGTTTTTTGCCTTTTAAAATATTAACTTGATATTTGGTCTTACCATCGGCAAACTTTTCTGTGTGTGTGCCTGTAAAATTTGCATCAAATGAGGTTTCGGCAAAAACAACATTCGTGAATGATGAACAATATAGTGCAATAAATAGTGCAATAAAAATAATTGGTTTTTTCATGATCGGTGATTAATTTAAAAAAGTATTTTTATGAGGCTGAATATCAATTTTTGTTCAATTTAAAAGTTGTGGTTATTTAACTATATAATCAAATTTAACCAATTCTGCAATTTTCAACCTTTATCAGCCAATACTGTGCGTGCAAGTAAAACCATTTTTTAGCGCCTAAGCTTAAGGTATAATCTTCTCGCATGATACAAACTCTACATTTCGCGCTGGCTATTGTTATTTTTTTGCTACTGGTTTGGCAAATTTGGCGAAATTCACAACAAAATCAACAAGCCCAGCAAACTGAGCAACGCCTTTTGCAATTGTTGGAAGATAAGCATCGTTTAATGATTTTAGATTTAAACGATGGTTTAAATAAGTTGGCAGATAGAATTTTTAGCACTTCAACCGATACTACAGAGCGCTTACGTTTAAGCGTTGCGCAAGAACTTCAGGCAACGCGTGAAGCCATGCAGGCACTGCAAATCAATCAACAAAACAGTCTTTCGCAAACACGTGAATCAGTGTTAGAAAAACTGCATAACACTTTGAGCGAGCAAGGGAAATCACAACAAGTGATGATGAACGACACCATGCTCAAAGCCACCACCACGCTTACGCAAAGTATTGAAAGTTTAACCAAGGCAGTGGATAACCGTTTGGAGCAAATTGGTGGCAAAGTGTCTGAGCGTTTAGACGAAGGCTTTAAGAAAACCAACCAAACTTTTATTGATGTGATGGCGCGCCTTGCGACCATAGATGAAGCACAGAAAAAAATTGATGGTCTCACTACCAACGTTGTTAGTTTGCAGGAGTTGTTAGGCGATAAGCGTAGTCGTGGCGCGTTTGGTGAAGTGCAGTTGGAAGCGTTGGTGCGCAATGTGTTGCCAGTCAATTCTTATGCCATGCAACATACGTTTGAAAACGGCACGCGTGCAGATTGCGCACTCTTTTTGCCTGAACCGACAGGCACGGTGGCTGTGGATAGCAAATTCCCGTTAGAGAATTATCACCGTATGTTTGACCGCAGTTTGAGCGATGCTGAGCAGTTACTTGCAGAAAAGCAATTTAAGCTGGATGTGAAAAAGCATGTGGATGATATTGCCAAAAAATATATTATTTCTAATGTGACTTCTGATGGCGCGGTGATGTTTATCCCAGCTGAAGCCGTGTTTGCAGAGTTGCACGCGTATCATCATGATGTGATTGAATACGCAATGAATAAACGTGTTTGGGTAGTTTCACCCACCACGCTCATGGCAGTTTTAAACACGGCCCGCGCAGTCTTAAAAGATGTAGAAACACGCAAGCAAGTGCATGTGATTAAAGAAGAATTAGGCAAACTCAGTAAAGACTTTAGCCGTTTTGATGTGCGCATGAAAAAATTGGCGGATAATATTCGCCAAGCACACGAAAATGCGCAGGATGTGCATATTTCAAGCCAAAAAATTACCCAACGTTTTGCGCAAATTGAGCGTGTGGAACTAGAAAATAGGCCAGTGGATTTGCTAGACGCCATCGACGATATTGAAGATTAATGAAACAAAAAAAATGAAAATTACCGTACTTTATTTTGCCAGACTCAAAGAAACCTTAAAATATTCCACCGAAACGTTGGAGTTATCCGAATATATGGTTTCAGAAAAAATAGATATTTTTACTATTTTGAAGCTCAAAGCTTTTTTGGCTAAACGCGGTGATGAATGGCAACAAATGTTGTTAGGAAAATTAAAAGTGCGTGCGGCCATTAACCATGAGTTGGTGGATGATTTTGCGCAAATCAACGATGGCGATGAAGTTGCATTTTTTCCGCCCGTCACAGGTGGCTAATACCCCAAATCCATGCTTGTTAAAATTCAAAAAGAAGATTTTGATGTCAATGCTGAGCTGATTAAGCTGCGCGGCACAAGAAAAGACATTGGCGCAATTGTTAATTTTATTGGCTTAGTGCGTGATTTAAACGAAGGCGATGCGGTTTCAACACTCACATTGGAGCATTACCCAGGCATGACAGAAAAAGCGCTTGAGAAAATTGCGCTTGAAGCCAAAACACGTTGGAACTTAATGGAAGTTTTAGTGATTCACCGCGTTGGAACGCTAGCGCCCACGGAGCAAATTGTGCTGGTTGCAGTGGCAGGCGCACACCGAGGCGAAGCTTTTAAAGCTTGCGAATTTATCATGGACTATTTAAAAACTTCAGCGCCTTTTTGGAAAAAAGAACAGACGCCTGCTGGTACGCGGTGGGTGGAAGCCAAAGAAACCGATGATGTTGCGCGTGAACGTTGGAATTAAAGTTGGTAATAAATATTGAGCAGGTATTTTTGTTGCCATAGATGCTGGTAAGCTAAATTTGTACATCCGTGTATTTACATTGACCTCGGATTGCTTTAAAGTGCATCCATTGTATATCCATAAGGAAATTGTGATGCACACTACTCGAGCGTTTAAGAATGGTAATTCGCAAGCTGTACGTATTCCAGCTGATATGGCTTATGAGCGTACGGATATAGAGTTGGAAATTGAACGAGAAGGTGACGAAATTCGAATTCGTCCAGTTCGTCAATTAATGACTGGTGTGCTGGCTAAATTCGCCAAATTTTCATCAGATTTTATGGCTGAAGGTCGTGGTGACCAACAGCAAGCTGAAAGAGATATTCTTTAAATGCCACAATATATGCTGGATACCAATATGTGCATCTACTTGATGAAGAACCAGCCAGAAGTAGTAGCGCGTCGTTTTTCAGAGTGTTACGTTGGTGATGTCGTTATGTCATCAATTACCTATGCTGAACTGGAATACGGCGTTGCCGCGGCTGCTGATCCTGATCAAGAACGTATTAATCTGGCTAATTTGGTGGAAGATATTAAGGTCGTTCCATTCGATGCCGCGGCTGGTGTTGCTTATGGACGCATAAGGTTGGCAACTAAAGACATTAAAAAGGATGCGCTTGACAAATTAATTGCTGCCCATGCATCGTCCCTAAATGTTATTTTGGTTACCAACAATGAGAAGGATTTTGCTAGGTATCCTAATGTTTTGATTGAAAACTGGCTTTTGACATAAAGTAATCAAAAATCAGCTTTTAAGTATTTATAGCCAAAATCTGTAACCAAACAGCCTTACCAAAAAAATCAACAACTTCAAGTTTATTCATGACCAAACCTATCCAAATTGACGCAGTAAAAGCCCTTTCACCAGAAAAAATGACGCTTGAAATTGACGTCAATCAGTTTCAATTTTCAGATACTTCAGCGTTAGTAAACAATCAATTCCGTGAGGAAGATGCGGCTTGGATGTTGCAAGCGGATGCAAAAATTGCCGCGCAGTTTGGTTTAATGATTCAGCAAAAAAGTTTTAATGTGCTGGCCTTGGGTGAAGCTGGCACTGGCAGAACCACGCTGATGCTAAACGCAATGAACGCGGCTGCCACGCAAAATAGAGCGCAAGCGCTGACAGATTTGGTTGCGCTTTATCAGTTTGATGCAGATGGAAAACCTGCATTTTTAAAACTTCCCGCTGGCGCTGGGTTGCTATTAAAGCAAGCATTTGATGGCTTTGTGCGTCAATTTGGTAAAGCATTAAGTGCAGCGGTTGAAGAAAAAACGACTGAAAATACCGCTGAAAATACAGTGGCTGAGCTTAAAAATGAGATTGCAGCGCAAATAGCCGCAATCCACACGCAATGCGGTTTTATCGCAAATAATGCTGTATTGCAAAACCATTTAAAGCTTTTGCAACAAGAGGCAGAAGAATATTTAACGGCTTGGCAACCTAGCCAGCAAGAAGGCGATTCCCATTTAGAAAGCATGCTCAGCGAAGCATTTTTGGGACGTTATCGTGTGAATTTGCTAGTGTCAAATAACAAGATTTCAAATGCAAATGCACAGAATCAACCTGTTTTTTATGACCAAGACCCGAGTTTGCATTCCTTATTTGGCGGCATTGAAAGCGCTGGCGAAAACAGCACCACGCCAGATTTTTTAAGATTAAGGGCAGGGTATTTGTTGCGGGCAGATGGCGGTATGTTGCTATTACATTTACGCGATATTTTGGCAGATGAGCAAAATGGCGCACAAATGTTAGAAAAATTACATCGTTTTTGTCGAAATGGCACTTTGCAAATTGAAGATTTATCGAGCAGCAGCAACCAAGGCGCAAGTTTCATCAGCGCGCAAGCGCCCATTCCTGTTAAAGTGAAATTAGTGTTGATTGCCACGCGGGAAGATTATTACGCGTTGTTGGAAGAGTCGCCCGATTTTTTTAGTTACTTTCCAATCAAAGTTGAGTTTGCAGAAAAAGTCACTGCAAATTCAGCCAATTATTTAGCCTATGCGAATTTTATTGCGCAAAAGTGTCAAGCCTTAAACATTTTCCATTTTACTAAAAATGCAGTTGCCGCGCTTTTACAAGCCATGCATCGCTTAGAAGAAGACCAAACAAGAATTAGCACGCAACTTGCTGCATTAGAAAAATTAATGGTAGAAAGTCACACGCTTGCCACGTCAGAAAACGCGAGTTTGGTGGATGCATCACATGTCAATTTAGCGATTGCAAACCGTGTGTTGCGCCATGCTTATGTAGAGCGCTATATGCGTGAAACAATTGTTGACGAAGAACTGATGATTAATGTGCAGGGCAGCGTGGTTGGGCAAATTAACGCCCTGACGCACATTGACCTTGCAGATGCGAGTTTTGGCTCACCCGTGCGAATTACCGCAAACTGTTATGCTGGCGCGCAAGGCGTGGTGACGATTGACCGCGAAGTCACCATGAGCGGACCTACGCATGATAAAGGCGTGCTGATTTTACAAAGCTGGTTGCGACAATATTTTACAGAATCCAACCCACTCAACTTAACCGCATCCATCGTATTTGAGCAAGAATACAATGGTGTGGATGGTGATTCTGCTTCGTGTGCAGAGTTATTCGCGCTTGTTTCATCCCTCGTTAATGTGCCAATTAAACAAGGTTTTGCCGTCACAGGTGCCATGAACCAACATGGCGAAGTGCTACCCGTGGGCGGTTTAAATGAAAAAATTGAAGGTTATTTTAGAGTGTGCCAGCAGCTAGGGCTAAATGGTCAACAGGGTGTGTTAATGCCAGAACGCAATGTTCGCCATTTAATGCTGAATGCGGATGTCATCAACGCTGTAAAAAATGGCCAATTTCATATTATCACCATGCAACATGTGTTAGAAGGCATGACATTTTTGCTGGATACCGACATGGAAAAAATAAAAGCACTGGCGGAAACTAAGTTGCAAAACTTTAAAGAGATGATTGAAAAAAATCGACCATTGCAAAAAATCCAAAATAATTAATTTGTAAAGATCGAATTATTTAATATTAAAAAAATGCAAAAGTCGCAATCTGAAAATGAAGATAAATGCCGCCTAGATAAATGGCTTTGGGCTGCACGATTTTTTAAAACACGCAGCTTAGCCACCCAAGCCATTGAAACGGGCAAAGTGCATGTGAATACCGAGCGTGCAAAACCAGCGAAAGAAGTGCATATTGGTCAAGTAATTCATATTCGCAACCGCGATTTTGAGATTGAAGTCAATGTCACCGCGCTATCCAATGTGCGTCGCGGCGCGCCAGAAGCTGCGCTACTTTTTGCAGAAACTGCACAAAGTATCGCCAAACGGGAAAATGCAAAACTAACAGGCGAGGCTGACTTTGCACAAAGAGATCGTGGTGCGGGGCGGCCAACAAAGCGTCAATTACGTGATATTAAAAAATTTACGGGTGGAACATACGGTTAAAAAAGTGAATTAAATGGCGCTTTGTGGTGTATTCAAGCATTCAATTTTCATAAAAATTGCTTACCATGGTGGTAATTTAACATTTATTTCATTCGCAACTTTCACTTTCACTTTCAATGCTTAGCTAAAAAAGGTTTTTTATGAACAATCAATATGCAATTATTTTATGTGGCGGTTCTGGTACGCGTCTTTGGCCGCTTTCTCGCACTTTAAAACCCAAACAACTCTTGGCTTTAAATGGTGAAAAAACTTTATTGCAACAAACGGCATTGCGTGTTTGCCAATATGTTTCTCCAGAAAATTTGGTGACCGTAACGCATGAAAGTCATAAGTTTGAGGTGAAAGGGCAGTTATCTGATATTTTCCCGCAATCCATATCTGGCGTTTTGGGTGAGCCAAGTGCAAGAAACACTTTGCCTGCGATTGCTTGGGGCGTGAATAAAATCTTTAAAACTAATCCTGATGCGATTATTGGCGTCTTTTCATCTGACCACAGCATTGATAATGAAGTGGCTTTTGTCAGCGCTTGGAAATCTGCCGAAGCTGCTGCGGAACAAGGCTACTTAACATTATTAGGCATTAAACCAACCGAACCAGCAACAGGTTACGGCTATATTAAACCTAGCCAAGATTTAGGGTACGGCAGCAAAGATTTTCCAGTGCATAGCGTAGAAAAGTTTGTAGAAAAACCAAACCATGAAATTGCTGAACAATTTGTTGCCGATGGATACCTTTGGAACAGCGGTATGTTTGTCTTCAAAGCACAAGTTTTTATGCAAATGCTGCAAGAATTTCAACCAGAAATTTTTGAAAAAATCACCAAATTAAGTGAAGAAGACTTGCAAGCGCAATATGCGACATTGCCTAATATTTCCATTGATTATGGATTAGCAGAAAAAGCTAAAAAAGTCGCGGTTGTGCCCGTGGATATGGCTTGGAGCGATTTAGGCAGTTGGGATTCTATTTACAACCGCCACACAAAAAATGCTGAAAATAATGTGATTAAAGGTGAGGTGATTGCAGAAGACACCAAAGACAGCTTACTTTGGTGCGAGTCAGGTGTTTTAACAACATTAGGTGTAGAAAATTTAGTTGTCATCCAAACCGCAGATGTTACCATGATTGCCAATAAAGATCGCGCAGAAGACGTTAAAGTGATTGTCAATCAAGTGAAAAAACGTTATCCAGACATGGCTGATACCCACATGACAGTGCAACGCCCGTGGGGAACTTACACAGTGTTAGAAGTGGACGATAGATTCAAAATTAAACGTATTGTAGTGAAGCCAAACGCAAGTCTAAGCTTGCAAATGCACCACCATAGAAGTGAGCATTGGGTGGTGGTGAGCGGCACTGCAAGAGTCGTCAATGGTCATGAGGAATTGCTCCTTGCGCCCAATCAATCTACTTACATTCCAGCCGGTTGTAAACACCGTTTAGAGAATCCTGGCATTTTGGATTTAGTGATGATTGAAGTACAATGTGGCCAGTATTTAGGAGAAGATGACATTGTGCGCTTTCAGGATAATTATGGGCGACAGTAAATCTAACGTGTTAAGTTGAATGAAAAAATGAATCATAATTTGGTTCATTTTTTATTTTAGAAATGAAAAAATAAGAAACGATAAAAAGTATGATTTCAGACGATCAAAACGCATTTACATATGCAGGGAAACGTATTTGGGTTACTGGACATAGAGGAATGCTAGGTTCAGCTTTGGTGCGTGTGATGCAGGGTGAGGGCGCTGAACTGTTAACAGCATCAAGTAAAGCGTTAGACTTACGAAATCAACATGATGTGAATGATTGGGTGCAAGAAAATAAGCCTGATATTGTTTTTCATGCTGGTGCTAAGGTTGGGGGCATCCATGCGAATGCAACGTATAGAGCGGATTTTTTACGTGATAACATTCTTATACAAACCAATGTGATTGACGCGGCTTATAGAGCTGGTGTGAAAAAATTAATTTTTGTTGCATCAAATTGCACTTATCCCACCAAAGCCCCACAGCCAATTTCAGAAGATGCTTTATTAACGGGATCTCTGGAAGAAAATATTCGTTCATACGCAATTGCTAAAATTGCGGGCATTGAAATGTGCCGTGCATATAAAATGCAATTTGGTTGTGATTTCGTTTCTATTATCCCGCCTAATTTATATGGTCCTGGGGATAATTATCATCCAGAGCATAATCACGTGGTTGCAGGGATTATCAGGCGCGCGCATGAAGCTAAAGTGACGGATCAAAAAGAGCTTGTCGTTTGGGGTGATGGCACGGCAAGACGGGAGCTTTTGTATGTGGATGATTTAGCAAAAGCGATGAAATGTTTGATGACGATGAAAGTTGAGCATGACTTGTTTAATATAGGCTGTGGGCATGATTTGTCTATTGCTGAGTTAGCAAGTCTGATCATCGATGTGGTAGGGTTTGAGGGGCAAATTGTGTATGACACGAAGAAGCCCAATGGAACGATGAGAAAGTTGTTGGATAGCTCTAGAATTAATGCGTCAGGCTGGAAGCCAGAAGTGAGTGAAAAAATGGGTTTGCAAAAAGCCTATCAAGACTTCTTATCTCAAATGAATGATCAAAATCAACATAGTCGCATTTGAAGTGACGATATCTTTCTCAACTTGCACCAGTCAAATAAAAGATTATTAATGGACCAGAATTTCGTTCTACCTTCGGCGCTTCTTGGGAAGTTTGCCATTGTTAAATTATGGCCAGACATTAAAACCGCCGAAGATGAATGTATTGCAAGATTAAAAATTGCAGCAGCTAATTTTGGTATTGAATGTATTGAAATTCATGCTGACGGACGTACCTTGGAAAGTCCGCACCACATCGTTACTAAAAAAGATGTCGATTTTGTACTACATCTTCATTACGATACCCCAAAGCTTTATGACGCTTTTTCTTTCGTGGCGTTGTGGAATCCTATGCAGTTTTACCACGAGTGGGGTTATGCAAGAACCTCAAGAAATCTGCTCACTCACGATGATTTTGTAAGTTGCAGTTCGCAATCAGCGGACGACCATGTTTCTAGATTAGTCAGAAATAAGGCAACACACTTATCCCCATTGTTTAATTTATACCATTCTGTGGCTGATATTGTGCATGCGCCGTCGTTGGGTGATTTTAAATTGTTTTATGCGGGCATAAATTGGGATGCGTTGCGTGGTGGTGTATCTCGCCATCAAGAATTACTGCAAAAGCTAGATAAAACAGGGGATTTAAGAATTTTTGGCCCAACAATATTTCAGGGTGTCAGGGTTTGGAAAGGCTATCAGAGTTATGTGCGGGAGATTCCGTTTGACGGTATTTCCATGATTGATGAGATTTCAAAAGCTGGCATTGCATTAGTACTTTCGTCGCAAGCACATAAAGATTCAGAGTTAATGTCAAATCGATTGTTTGAAAGTGTTGCTGCGGGTGCATTAGTGATTTGTGATGAGAATAACTTTGCTAAAAAATTCTTTGGCGATACCTTGCTTTATATTGACAGTCGATGTTCTGTAGAGGATATCGCTTCTACGATTAATACACATGTTCAGTGGGTAAAAAATAATCCAACACTTGCGTTGGAGATGATTAAAAAATCCCAGTCCATATTTAGAGAAAAGTTTTCTTTAAATCAAAACTTAAAAGATTTGTACTTGGGGCTCAATCACAGAAAACAGCAGTTAATTGAACGTCAAAATCCTGTCGATGCCTACCAAGCCTCTGTTTGCTTATATTTATTCATGCCAGAATATTCTGAGCAGATTTTAAATAAGCATATTGAAAGTGCTTCTAGCCAGACTTATAAAAAGTTTGTGCCAGTATTGGTGATAAATAGTGCGATAAGCGCTGATCAAAGACAAGCGATTAACGCTAAATTAGCAGTCTTATCGACAGTTATTAATGTTCAGGAAGTCGATTATTTTTCTTATGGAATTGATGCTAACGTTCAGTTAAGAAAAAAAATGGGGCAGATTTTCTCTGAGCTTTTAAACAACCCCTTAGATGCAGAAGCGGTAGTTTTTGTCGCGCCAAATGAACAAATTTTCTCTAATCATCTTCAAGTATTAGCTGGCGCATTAAATCGCAATAAGGAAGTAGCTTGTGTTTCTAGTGCTGTTATTTTTAAAAATAATCAGCCAATTCATGGGGTGAGTGAAAGAATCGATTTTCGTGAATTAAACGCAGCTACACCCATTGGTTATGCGCGTTTTATTTTTCGTGTTTGCGCGTTGCCAAAAGATTTAACGATTGCCTTGCCTTATTTAGACCGTAAAGTCATGGCTGTTTTAGTGGAAAACAGTGTGATTCACCATGAAATTCCGTCCACCGTTGTGATTGATGTCGCAAATACGTATCCGCAAGGCCAATGGGATGAAAGTCAGGAAAATAATCTCATTGCAAGTTATTGCCCTAAAATATTTTCACTCACCACTGGGCATGAAATAATTTTGCCGCATTTAAGTTCTAGCCCTTCAGTTCTGAGCTCAGCAGTGCATGGCATGAAAAGGTTGAGTTGGAACTGGGTGCAGGCGCAGATAATGCAGTTGCGTAGAGATGGTTTAATGGCAAGAGTGAATGTGCTTAAAAGTAGAATTAATAAAGTTAAATTTTGATAACTTTTTAATTTTATAAATAATAGTTTAACAATGAATCCACACGCAGCATTTCCCGCAACTTTGCAATCGCTTTTGGCAAGCGCTTGGTGCAATCGTTATTTAATTCAACAAATGATAAAACATGAGGTCATTGGGCGCTATAAAGGCTCTGTAATGGGCGTCATGTGGTCGCTCATTCACCCACTATTTTTGCTGGCAATTTACACCTTTGTTTTTTCAGTAGTTTTTAAAGCGCGCTGGAGTGTTGACGTCCATGAAACAAAGTCTCAATTTGCAATTTTGTTATTTGTAGCGATGATTATTCACACGTTATTTGCTGAAACTTTAATGAAAGCGCCAACATTGATTTTAAATAATGTGAGCTATGTCAAAAAAATTGTTTTTCCTTTGGAAATACTCCCCATTGTTTCTATCGGCACAGCGTTATTTCACGCGTTAATCAGTCTTTTTGTACTGATTACATTTTTTGTTGTCATGAACGGTTATTTACATTGCACTATCTTCTTGTTGCCGCTCATCATCTTGCCGTTAATCATACTAACCTTGGGTTTTGCTTGGTTGCTTGCATCATTAGGCGTATTTGTTAGAGATGTTGCACAACCGATTGGGATGTTAATGACGGTTTTACTATTTGCTTCTCCTGTGTTTTATCCAGTTTCCGCATTGCCAGCATATATTCAACCTTGGATTTTGTTAAATCCGCTTACCTTTATTATTGAACAATCGAGAGAAGTTGTTGTGTTCGGCAACTATCCAAATTGGATAGGCTTGGCTATTTATTATTTTATTTCTATCGTGATTGCATGGTTAGGCTATAACTGGTTTCAGAAGACAAGAAAAGGATTTGCAAATGTCCTTTGATGATATAGCGATACGTGTTGAGGGCGTTTCGAAAAGGTTTGAGTTGTATGA
Source organism: Methylophilaceae bacterium (assembly GCA_965247415.1). Taxonomy (GTDB): domain Bacteria; phylum Pseudomonadota; class Gammaproteobacteria; order Burkholderiales; family Methylophilaceae; genus Methylotenera. The sequence goes on along the minus strand of OZ252007.1, from coordinate 2,709,624 downwards.
TAAACCCAGCGATCAGTTAAAGCAGTTTTTGTTGCCAAAAGTCCAACGTTACCTTGGGAAAGAACAGCGCCAATATTTTCATGAGTTTTATGCATTGAATGACGTTACATTCAGCGTTAAAAAAGGCGAGGCTTTCGGCATAATTGGTAGAAATGGCAGTGGCAAGAGTACGCTTTTACAAATTATTACAGGCACATTAACGCCAACCACTGGCACAGTCTCTCTGCATGGTCGTGTTGGTGCCTTGCTAGAGCTAGGTTCAGGGTTTAATCCTGAGTTTACTGGACGAGAAAACATTTATTTGAACGGCAATTTATTGGGGCTTACTCGTCAACAAATAGATCAAAAATTTGACTCAATTGCTTCGTTTGCGGATATTGGTTTGCATTTAGAGCAACCTATCAAAACGTATTCCAGTGGCATGGTTGTAAGACTTGCAATGGCAGTCCAAACGCAAATTGAACCAGATATATTGATTGTGGATGAAGCATTAGCGGTAGGTGATTCGCTTTTTCAAAAGAGATGTTATAGGCAAATTGAAAAGTTGCTAAATAATGGCTGTAGCTTACTTTTTGTATCTCATGATCAAGAAATTGTTCGCTCACTCACAAATCGTGCGTTATTTCTCAACAATGGACAAGTTGTAAAATGTGGAGAAACTGCAGAGGCCTTGTTTGCATATAGAGAGTTTTTGCAGAAACAAGAGGAAGCTGCATTTTATGATTTGCAGATGCGCACCAATCAAACCTTGAGAACGCAAACTCAGGATAAATCCTATGGTACGAAAGAAGTAGAAATTCTCAGTGTTAAAATATTAGCTTCTGATGGAAGCCCACAAAGTGTATTTTATGTTGGTGATTTAATATCAATTAGTGTTGAATGTGTTTGCCACGTTGAGATTGAGAATTTAAATGTTGCGTTTAGAGTGCTGACCAAAGAAGGCGTAAAAGTGACAACTTGGGGGACATTGAACGAAGATATGTCAAAATATGAAAATAATCTTCAAGATACTTTTTGGATAAAAAGATTTTCAAAAGGTGATAAATTTACTGTGAGCTTTGAAGGAGCTTGTCATTTAGGCGCAAATTTTTATGAAGTGCAACTGGTTGTGGCACAAGAGCATGATCGATTTTATGCAAATCAACAAGTATTACACTGGTTAGACGAGGCACAGCACTTCAGCGTAATATTAAAAAATCAGCAATACGTATTTGATGGTGTTTGTGATATGGGCTTACGGTCGACCATTAATATTTTACCTAAGGATGTATCTTCTAATGTGCAGAGCGGTTCTGTTTAGGTAAAGAGGAAAATAAAAGTGTATTTCTTTCTAAAAAGTATTAAACATTTTTTTTTGCAAGTGACTGGCATTAATAAATTCAAAAAGATAGTGAACGACATTAAGACTATTTCAAGAATAGCTCATACAACCCATGCAAAAATCCAACAAGTTGAGATGTTGGTCAAAGTAACAGAAGAGCGTTCACGGACTCTAGAGTCAATCGCTACAGCTACCCATAAAGAAACAGAGAAATTAGAAAAATTAGATTCACTCATCAAAATTGTAGAGAAGCGTACACAAACACTAGAGTATTTACTAAATCATTCTCAGTACATTTTAAATCATCAAATTGATCAGCAGCATAAGTTTTATGTTGAGTTGTCACCTTACGGGAAAGATTCATTTAAGAATGCTTTTTTTGATTTTACAAAAGAGATTGAACTCAAAACTGATTTCCCAATTGCATTAAATAGTCATGACCATTTAATGCCAGACTCTACGGCTGAGGGGTTATCTAGACCAACTTTATTTGTAAGGCATTGTATTGATATTTTAGGAGTTGATATAAAAACACTTGATATTGGAACAGGTGCGGCTGGCTTAGTTTACGAGTGGGCAGTTAATGGTATTTTAGCCGCAGGGATAGATGGCTCAGATTTTTGTAGAAAAAATAAAATTGGTTATTGGCCTTTGTTACCCAACAATCTTTTAACTTGTGACATTACAAAACCATTCAAATTTACCGACAAAGCAAGTGCTTTGCCGATTAGTTTTGATATTATTACGAGTTGGGAAGTGTTAGAGCATATTGCTGAAAGTGACTTGTCGACACTTTTCGAAAATGTTAAAAATCACTTAAATAATAATGGTTATTTTATTGGCTCTGTTTCACTTATTAGTTACATGGACACGCTAGGGAATCCTTATCATGTGACATTAAAACCACGTGCTTGGTGGAAAGAAATGTTTAAAAATAATGGACTGGAAATATTAGACGAGCATCCATTTAATGAAACAATTTTTTGTCGTGGAAACGGGCCGCGTTTTCAGGATTTTCATAATTACAAATTGAATCCTGAAGATGGTTTTTTGTTTGTTGCTAAAAAATTAACTGAGAAAAAATGAATAAAAAAACATTATCAGTCGTAGTGCCTTGTTATAACGAAGAAGGTGGCTTGCATGAACTGCATCGCAGAGTTTCTGATGTATGTAAAAATTGTGTTGGTGATTCTTATGAAATTGTATTGGTTAATGATGGCTCTAAAGACCAAACATGGGAAATCATGCAAACACTGGTCTCGCAAGATAGTCATTTGGTTATCGTTAATTTATCACGTAATTACGGTCATCAACTTGCTTTATCTGCAGGGTTACAAGTTTGTGGTGGAGAACGTATTTTTATCATCGATGCGGACTTGCAAGACCCACCAGAGCTGTTAAGTAAAATGATGGAGCGGATGGATGATGGTTGTGAAGTTGTTTTTGGACAGCGTATAAAAAGAGACGGGGAAACAGCCTTTAAAAAAGCAACAGCCTTTACATTTTATCGTTTACTAAACCGTCTTGTAGATATTGATATACCGAGAGATACGGGTGATTTTAGGTTAATTAGTCGGCGTGCTGTTGAAGTGTTGAATAATATGCCTGAACAGCATCGTTTTATTAGAGGTATGGTGAGTTGGATCGGTATGCGTCAAGAACCACTGCCATACGAGCGAGCCGCTAGGTTTGCTGGAGAGACAAAGTATCCGCTTTCAAAAATGATTCGATTTGCAATAGATGCAGTAACGGGTTTTTCAATTAAACCCCTTAAAATGGCATCATATCTAGGTGTTTGTTTTGGCATCGCATCACTTCTTCTCATTATCTATGTTATGGCACAATTCTTCTTAGGTCATACGGTACAAGGTTGGACATCAATAGCCGTCATTATCCTTGTTCTTGGCAGTGTTCAACTTTTTGTCATTGGCATTATGGGTGAATATCTTGGTCGATTGTATATGGAATCAAAAGGTCGTCCGCTGTATGTCATTCAAGATGTTATAAGTTTAAATCAACTTTCACGTAAAAGTGTCAAGGATATCTAAATGAAGGCTGAGGTTTCTGAAAAAAATAGTAGCTCTAATCGTATTAAAGCGGAGTTTGACTCTTTGGCGGATGAATATCATGAAGTACATCAGACCAACGTAGCCATTACCGGTGAGAAACCAGAATATTTCTCTGAATATAAAATCGCAGATTTAGCTAATTTGGTAAATAAGCTTCATTTGCCATCCTCGTCAATATTAGATTTTGGAAGTGGCATTGGTAACTCTGTTCCTTTTTTTAGAAAATATTTCCCTAATGCGCAGTTAACCTGTGCAGATGTATCTGCTCGTAGTATTGAAGTTGCACAAACACGATTTCCTGGTAAAGAGAATTATGTGTTGGTAGATGACGGTGTACCTGTTCCAACTGCAAGTCAAGATGTCGTTTTCACTGCATGCGTCTTTCATCATATCCCCCATGAAGAACATCAGAAATGGTTAAATGAGTTGCGCCGAATTACCAAGCCAAATGGTTTGTTAGTAATATTTGAACACAATCCTCTTAACCCGTTAACAGTCCATGCGGTTAATACTTGTCCGCTAGATGTTAACGCGCGTTTAATTCGTGGAGGAGGGATGAAAAATAGGGCTTTAAAAGCGGGATGGAGTCAGGCAGAAGTGGGCTATAAGTTGTTTTTTCCAGCTGTTTTTGCCAAGTTTCGTTTTTTTGAACAATATCTTGAATGGCTTGCGTTGGGCGCTCAATATAGAGTTTTGGCTAGAAATACTAAAGATTAAAGCTTTGTGAAATATATATGTATTAATGGTTGTATTTATTGTTGTAATACTTAATAAAAAGTTAAAAATCGAAAGTAATTATGTTTCCAAATATTCATTCAAAATGCAAAATAAAAACTTTGACATTAGAGACTTTAGTTGAATCGGTTATAGGATTCCAAACAATCATTAAAGAATATAAATGCTTTATATTTTCGTTAATGATGTCCTTGGTTTTTTATTTTCCTTCATTAATGCTTGGGTCAGATAATGCTGGATTTTTGTACATGGGTGATAATATCGGGTTCTACTTGCCAGCCTTGGCTAAAGCCCATAGCCTAATTTCATCTTTAAATTTTACAGCAATTGATTTTTCATCTTATAACGGTAGTTCTGACTTCTTTCTGGCCCCTAATTTTTTTGCTGTCCACCCAATGGTGGTTATTTACTCTATATTAGTGCCATTCAATACTAGTAGTATGTCAGCCTTAGCACAGTTTTTTGTGTTTATGTGTGCAGCTCATTCTTTTATTGCGTGTTATTTCACCATAAAATTATTCACGCGTTTTTTTTCTTTTGGATTTGCCAGTAGTGCATTAATTGCAGTTATTTATGCGTTTAGCATCTATATGGTTTGTGCACTTGGGGAGCCAGAATACCTCTTTTGTATATGTGTGCTACCGTGGGTAGTATATTCTGTTTTAAATTATATTGATGAGAAAAATTTAAAACATCTGTTAGTTGCTTGCTTGCCAATTATTGGCGGTGTTCTGGGTGGATATGTGCCACTTGCACTCACGGGATTAATCCTCTCTTTATTTCTGATTACGGCTAAATTATTTATTATTGATGATTCGAGCGTGAAACCTGAAAAACGAATTACATCTTTTTTTGTTGCCCTACATCCGTTTATTTTGTCAGTGTTAGTTTTAAGTCCATATTTATATTCAGTCGCAAAATTTTTATTATTTTCACCAAGTGCCACTAGACCAGATATTTTTTATAGTGCGCATCAGCTTGCTGAACAACCTGAGACACTGCTACGGTTGTTTTCTTATTTTTATAAAGTTCCAGGGCCGTTTTATGAGTTTTCAGTGCTATGGGGATTTATACCACTAGCCATTGCTACCATTTTTTTATTGAGTAAAAAAACAATTAATTCGGTCTCACCAACTGATTTGAAGCTATTTAAACTTGCTTCTGCTTTATATTTCTTAACAGTGTTGTCTATTTTTGGTAATTTTAGTGTTGTAAGTGATTTGGTTTATTATCTAGTACCTCAAATTGGAAAGATGCATATTTACCAGCGCTTTTTGTTACCAATAAACTTATTTTTTGGTTTGATGGTAGTAATTATGCTTAAGTCGTTGATTGAAGTTAGACCTTTTAACACTACAAGAAATATATTAGTTGTCTTTGCAATTGCCTTGTTAGTTGCTACTTATCTAGTTAGCCATGAACCTGTTTTTTCTGGTCAAATCGGATTAAATGGACTAGTAATTTTTGAGCTATTTTTGGGTTTTTTGTTTGTATTTGCGCTATTTTTTCCGGGAAGACGGTTTATTTTTGGGGTGACAATCGTACTCATTACTCTACCACCTCTCAATTTGATGTATGACTATTCAATCGGTACCAATACTCTGGTAGAACAAAAGAAACGGCTTATCGTGGCACTTGATGAAGTTGAAAGAAAAAATCTTATTACGTATCTAAATAGGTTTAGTGGAAAAAAAATTATTAAATATGTTGATCTAACCCCCCGTTGGAATAAAGATGGTTTTGAAGACTTCCCAAAATCTTTCCCATATTTCATCCTCAATGATATAAATCTCTCCTCATATACAGGCTTTAACTTCTATTTATCTACACGAAATGACTATATGCTTAGAATGCCAGTTTCTGGACAATCGGTAGCACTTGATCCTGATTGGGAAATGGTAAAAAGTACAGGTGCCGATTTTTTAGTTGTGCTTGATCAAGACCTTGATAGAGTTAAAACTAATAGCTTTTTTACGAATGTAAATTTTGATGATATGTATAGACTCCCAAATGGAGTTGTTATTTTACCTTTAGAGTATTTAAGTAAAAAAGCAAGTTTTTCTCAACCCCCAACTTTTGATAATGGCTACTTTAGGGTATATCCTAATACGATAGAATCTGATCAGAATTTGGTTAATATTGCTAAAGGTAAATTTTCACGTCAAAGCGGTAGTTTAGGCGAATCAAGACCATCGGCTGGGAATGATGGTAACACTGATGGGTACTTTAATAATGGTTCAGTGACACATACCAATCAAGATATAAATGCATGGTACGAAATCGATATTGGTAAAGTTGAAAAGATAGACAGTTTAAAAATTTGGAATCGGACTGATTGCTGTGGATATCGATTAAGAGATTACTGGGTATTTATTTCTGAGCTTCCATTTTTACCCACAGATACAGCAATAAATCTTCAGCATCGTTCAAACGTTTGGGCGCATCATACTAACTATACCTCAAGTACTCAATATAAATTGAAGGCGGATGGAGTAAATGGGCGGTATGTTCGAATTCAGTTGGGTGGGTTAGAACCTCTTAAAGAAAGTTATTTAAGTTTGGCAGAAGTCGAGGTGTTTAGCTCACCTAGCAATCAAATAAAACAAGAGGTAAATAGGAAATCAGATTTAAGAGTGAATAAATTTAAAACAAATAACGCGAATTATATGCGTTTAAATTTACAATCTTCTTCTCCTGCGAGTGTTGAATATTTATTTTGGAATAACCCTAGACTTCTATTTTATTTAAATGGAAAACCTGCAAAGATAGTCGAGCGTGAGGGTTTAACGGCTATCAATATTCCAGCAGGTAAAAATATCATTGAAGTTCGTTATAGAAATATTTCTTTGACCATATTTTGGATATTTTACGCAGCTTTTTCTTTTGCTTTATTATTTTCATTGATACCCAAATGTTTACTTAATAAATTTTTTGCTGGAATTCACAGAAGGTGAAAATATTAAAGTGGGTTTTAACTTCAGAGAAATTGTTTAAAAAAAATGTCGACAATTTGAAAGAAGAGTTTCATCTAAATGTCAGATATGGGTCAGCCGGATTACTTAATGGATTATTTAGTTTAAGTACAATATGGATACTGACTGAAGCGGGTATTAATCCAATATTAGTGAATGCAATTGGATTTTCAGTAGGAATGTTCATTGGTTTTATAGCTTCGAGGCATTTTGTTTTTAGGAGTAAAGCCCAAATTAATGCCCAAATAATTCGGTATTTATTTGCTTTCTTTGTTAGCTATCTAGCGAATATATTCGTTTTGCAACTTTGTATTTCAGTATTTTTAATATTGCCGCTATATTCACAAGGAATAGCAATTTCAACATATATCATCTTAATGTATTTGGCATCAAGATTTTTTGTTTTCAGGGGGAAGTAATGGAAGAAATTAGATCTGGTTTTCGTCATATCTTAGCCATGCCATGGGTTTACGATACATTCCAAACAATGGTCGGTGCATACTCGTGGAGAGATGCCGTACTAAAAAGATTTGTTTCCACATCAATTCCAGCCAATGGGAAATTGATTGACATCGGGTGTGGCACAGCTGAAGCTGTCCAGTTTATTCCAAAAGGTGTAACTTATATAGGATTTGACAGAAATCCAGCTTACATTGAGCAAGCAAAAAAACGCTATGGGCATTTGAATGCATCGTTTCGTTGTGAGGAGTTATCACTGGATTATGTAATGGAGGGAATCCCTGCTGATGTTGTTCTCGCTTTAGGGTTAGTTCATCATCTAGACGATGAACAAACGCTTAATTTGTTTAGACTAGCTAAGAGGTTAGTAAAACCAGGTGGATTTCTACTAACCTTGGATCCTTTATATGAACCAGAACAGTCTTGGCTTGCAAAATTTATCATTTCTCAAGATAGGGGAACAGCAGTTAGAACGGAGGTTGAGTATAAGGATTTAGCTTTAAGTGTGTGTGAGAAAGTCGAGATATATCCAGATAGAAGTCCACTTAACATACCCTATACAGGTATTGTTATGAAATGTTTTTTTTAGAATGGCTAAGAATTGTTAGGAACTTTTCGCTTAATTTTGGCGGCTTCTGTAGCTCTATCCCATATAGGAGTAAACTGGGGAGACATTTGGATTAGTGTGATTGCAGTGGTTATTTTTTATATGATATCTGGTTATGCAATGACTGGGTTGATATTAACAAGGTTTTCAGATCAAAAACGATTTTCAAGGTTTTACCTAGAGCGTGTTGTAAGGCTTGCACCCCAATATTACTTTTGGCTTGCTTTTGCGATTATTACTTCCGTGTGTCTTAAATGGTATCCGTATGAAATTAATCTGGCAGGTTTTGTACCATATGGCTTATTTTCATACATCACAGTCATTCCGCTTGGTATGCAAAGATATTTTGGCTCTGTAGATGCACTCGTTATGCCGCAAGCAACAACACTTGGAATTGAAATTTCATTTTATATTATTTCTCCTTGGCTTTTACAAAGTCGCAAACTCTCTTGGATTGCCTCATTGATTTGTCTCGGTGTTTTTCTAATGACCATGTTAGAAATTTTACCTGCCAATATATTTACTTATTTCAAAACGCCAGGGCCAATGATTTTTTATCTTTTAGGTAGTTTTTTATATAAAAAAGATTGGTTGTCATTGGGTGCTTTTACAGTTGCTTTAGTTGCAATGTTGGTTATTGGTTTGCCTCAACGGTTTAATATGGAGTTTTTGCTTGGTTTAATCATAGGATTGCCAATCATTTTGTTTTTGATTCAGTTCCCCGCAAATAAGTTGGACTCAGCTTTAGGTAACGCCTCTTATGGTTGTTATTTAGGCCATGGAGTGGTGTTTTTTTAGTCTATCAACTTTTCTCGGCCTTGCAGAATATAATGCTATGTCAAGAACGTTGCTGACTATTTCTGCTTGTTTTATAGGGTGGTTAACGTATTACCTTATAGAAAAACCAACAATAAACATTAGAAGAAAAATATGATGAATTTGTGTTTCCTGCTTTAAAATACTAGGTTTTTTTTAGTTTAGTTGCTTTTTATGTTTAGAAGCAATTAAACTCCCAGAGAAGTAATAAGGATGTTAATTGAAATCAATTTTGGTAACGGGTGGTAATGGCCTGCTTGGTTATGCTATGCAACAAATTACAGAAATTGAATCCAAAGAAGGGTATCAATTTATTTTTGTTGATATTAAGGATGCAAACCTTTGTGACTTTGAGCAGACGAGAAATTTATTTTCTCGGATTAAACCTTCAGGCGTCATTCATTTAGCCGCAGAGGTTGGGGGGCTGTATAAAAATATGGCACACGGCGTAGAGATGTTTGAACATAATCTCTTAATGAATATGCATGTGATGCAGTGTTGTAAAGAGTTTGGTGTTGAGAAGCTGATTTCATGTTTATCTACTTGCGCTTTCCCAGAGCCAACATTATCAAGCCAAGTGAGTTTGCCGATTGACGAAACCATGATTCACATGGGGCCGCCACACCCTTCAAATGAAGGCTATGCCTATGCAAAACGCATGGTTGATGTGCAGTCTAGGTATTATCGCAAGCAATATGGCTGTAATTTTATTACATTAGCGCCAACCAATATTTTTGGCCCTAACGATAATTATGTCTATCACCAAAGCCATGTGATTCCATCTTTAATTAGAAAATGTCACGACGCAATCGTCTCTGGGCAAGATTTCGTGGTTTGGGGCAGTGGAAAGCCATTGCGCCAATTTATTTATTCTTTAGATTTAGCAAGGCTTTTTATCTGGGCTTATTTTAATTACGATGAGGAAAGCACTTTGATTTTAGCACCAGACGAAAATGCAGAGTTAAGTATTGGCGAAGTTGCACAGCACATTGCGGAAGCGTTTAATCTCAATAAATCACTCGTTTTTGATTTATCTTATTCTGATGGTCAATTTAGAAGGACTGTTTCTAATCGTAAATTGACAGCATTAAACCCATCCTTTGAGTTTATGCCAATCTCTAAGGCTATTGAGTCATCCGTTTACTGGTTTAGGGAAAATTTGAAAAGTGCTAGAATCTAACCTATAGACAATCTGACAGATCTTTAGCTAAGTCGCATATTGGATTTTATAAAGCTTGTTTCTTCATTAAGAATGCGTGAAAAAAATTAAAGTAAATTTTAAATTTAATAAATTAAAAAGAAGTTGTTAGGGAGTATCGTGAAAGTTAAAAAAGCATTAATTACGGGAATTACTGGTCAGGATGGTTCGTATTTAGCAGAATTTTTATTAGCGAAGGGTTATGAAGTTCATGGTATTAAACGTCGTGCATCGTCATTTAACACCCAGCGCATTGATCATATTTATGAAGACCCGCACGTACAACACCCTAAGCTTAAGTTGCATTATGGTGACTTAACAGACACTTCAAATATTCTTAGAATTTTAAAAGAAGTTGAGCCTGACGAGGTGTACAACTTGGGCGCGCAGTCTCATGTTGCAGTGAGTTTTGAATCTCCAGAATACACAGTAGATGTAGATGCAACAGGTACATTACGTTTGTTGGAAGGGATTCGCTTTTTAGGCTTAGAGAAAAAAACACGTTTTTACCAAGCCAGCACTTCAGAGCTGTATGGCTTGGTCCAAGAAATTCCACAAAAGGAAACAACCCCATTTTATCCACGTTCGCCTTATGCCGTTGCCAAAATGTATGCATATTGGATTACGGTGAATTATCGTGAATCTTATGGTATTTACGCGTGTAATGGCATCCTTTTTAATCACGAGTCTCCGCGCCGTGGTGAAACTTTTGTAACACGCAAAGTGACTAGGGGCTTGGCAAATATTGCACAAGGCATTGATGAATGTTTGTATATGGGTAATATTGATGCCTTGCGCGATTGGGGACATGCCAAAGATTACGTGGAAATGCAGTGGTTAATGTTGCAACAAGAGGCTCCTGATGATTTTGTAATAGCGACAGGCGTGCAATATAGTGTGCGTTCTTTTATTGAAAAAGCAGCAGCGCAATTAGGGATTCAATTATCTTGGCAAGGTAAAGGGGTTGAAGAAGAGGGGCGTGTTGCCGCTCTTACTGGCAATAATGCACCAGGTGTCGCTGTTGGTGATGTCATCGTTAAAATTGACCCCCGTTATTACAGACCAAGTGAAGTGGAAACTTTATTGGGCGACCCAAGTAAGGCTAAACAGAAATTAGGTTGGGAGCCAAAAATCACATTAGATGCGTTGGTTGAAGAAATGGTGGCGTTTGATTTAGACAAAGCAAAACAGCATGCAATGTTAAAAAAACAAGGATTCAATGTGAGCGTTGGGCGCGAATAGCTTATATTTCTGCGATGCCTAAGTTTTACATTTTTAAGTTCCTTTCATTTTAAGCGCCTAATAATTAAGTATCTTGCATGATGCATACACCTTTAGTGACAGTGGTTGTTCCCTCTTTTAATCAGGGTCAGTTTTTAGATAAAGCATTAACTTCTATTTTTGAGCAAAATGTTGCAGTAGAAGTTTTTGTGCTGGATGGCGGTTCAACAGATCATTCTGTGGAGATCATTAAAAAATGGTCGTCTAAATTGGCTGGATGGCGTAGTCATGCTGATGCTGGCCAAGCTGCTGCGATTAATGAGGGTGTTGCAAAAGGTTCCGCGCCTTACGTATGTTGGTTAAATAGTGATGACTGGTTTTTGCCGAATGGCTTGGCGACACTGATTGCGGCTTTAGAAGACAATCCCACTGTTTCAGCCGTCTATGGGCGGTCTTGGAATTATGTAGAAAACACAAAAAAACAAAGTCCAGTTTGGGTAGAGCCTTTCAATGAAGATAGATTGGCGTTGAGATGCATCATTTCTCAGCCTGCTACGTTGATTAGAAGATCAGCTTGGGAATCATTAAAAGGGGTTGACGCATCTTTACATATGGTCATGGACTATGATTTATGGTGGCGGTTATTTAAATCCGCAGGCCCGTTAAAATTTATCGATGCGTTTGTTGCAGTCAACCGTGAGCATGAGGCAACAAAAACAAAAACGCTTAGACGCAGACACTACCGTGAAGCCATGCAAGTCGTTCGCAAGTATTATGGTCGCGTACCAATAAAATGGTGGATTTTTCAGCCTTACGCCGTGTGGTTTAAATCTGTTTTTTAAAGTTTAAAATGATTAAAAATGTCTTCAGCCACAACTAAAAATGATAAGCCTGCGTGAATGACTATTAAACCACTTAATGTATACCGAACTTACTTTCCAGACCCGCCAGGCGGTTTGCAAGAAGCGATTAAGCAAATTTGTGTTTCAACATCCAAAGTTGGCATAAAACAAACTATTTTTACACTATCTCCCAAAGCGTCTCCAAAAATTATTGAGATGCCAGAGGCGCAGGTCGTGCGCGCTCGTTCATGGTTGGCACCTGCTTCATGCGATATTGGTGGCCTCGATTCCGTGAACACATTTTCGCGGCTTGTGTCACAAGCAAGCCTTGTGCAATATCATTTCCCTTGGCCATTTGCGGACCTGTTGAATGCCATCGTCCAGCCAAAAATTCCAACCGTGACAATTTACCATTCAGACATTGTTCGGCAAAAAATGTTAGGCAGTTTTTATGCGCCATTGATGTGGAAAACGCTACGAAGTATGGATTTAATCGTGGCAACATCGCCGACTTATGCAGAGACCAGCCCTGTGTTGTCTCATTCTTCTCTTAAAAATAAAGTGCGTGTTATTCCGTTAGGCATTGATGAAAACGCTTACAGCTTCGATCAAGATGACAGCATTTTTAATCGAATTAATGTGCATAAAAAAGAGCCTTACGTTTTATTTTTAGGGGTTTTGCGTTACTACAAAGGCGTAAACACGCTCATTCATGCGGCTAAAAATGTTGATGCAAAAATTGTCGTCGCTGGCGCTGGACCTGTGCTTAATTGTTTAAAAAAACAAGCGCAAGAATTAGGATTAAAAAATATTTATTTTGCAGGGCAGGTCACACAGGCGGAAAAAGTGGCATTGATGCAAAATTGTCGTGTGTTTGTGCTTCCTTCACATTTAAGGTCTGAAGCGTTTGGTATGGTTTTGGTTGAAGCTTCCATGTTTGGAAAACCAATGATTTCTTGTGAAATTGGCACAGGGACATCTTATGTAAATTTAAACGAAGTGACCGGATTAGTGGTGCAACCCAATGCGCCAACTGAATTAGCACATGCGATGCAGCTCATGATGAAAGATGAAAGTTTAGCTAACAATATGGGGCTGGCCGCACGTCAGCGTTATCAAGCATTATTTTCAGGAGACGTTTTAGGGCAGGCTTATCAAAATCTTTACAAAGAATTATTATGAAAGTGTGCATTACAGGCGCAAGTGGGTTTGTTGGCAAGTCGCTCACGCAATTATTGGCAAAGCATGAAATATCGCTTTTACTGGCTAGCCGTACCAGTGAAGATGAAATTTCTGGAGAGTCTTTAAAGCTGGATATTAATCATACTGAGAATTTACATTTATCATTAGTTGGCTGTGATGTTGTGGTGCATTTGGCGGCACATGTACACAAAATGAAAGACTGCCCGCAACATTCAAGTCTGCAATATTCAGACGCACACTATTTAAATACTGATTATTTTAAAACAAATATGCAAGCCACTGAAAACTTAATCCACCAAGCTGTTTTAGCGGGCGTAAAAAGATTTATTTTTGTCAGTACTGTGAAAGTATTTGGCGAATCATCTTTAGTTAATCATCCTTTTTCAGAAGAAGATGATTGTAATCCGCAAGATGCTTATGCGCTTTCAAAGTTGAAAGCTGAAGATGCTTTATTAGAAATCGCAAAAAAATCAGCAATTGAAGTTGTCATTATTCGGCCGCCATTGGTTTATGGGCCAGGCGTAAAAGCAAATTTTGCGAGTTTGTTAAAATTAGTACAATATAAAATGCCGCTTCCTTTTGGCGCAATTGAAAATAAGCGTAGCCTAATTTATGTGGAAAATTTAGCGCATTTTGTGATGCATTGTTTAGCGCATCCAGCGGCAAAAAATCAAATTTTCACCGTGTCTGATGATTATGATGTTTCAACGCAATTGTTAATTCAAGAAATCTCTCAGGCTTTAAATGTGCCCGTTAGAAACATCAAGTTTCAAGAAAAATGGTTATTATTGATTGCAAAACTTTTAGGAAAAGAGACGCAGATGCAACGTTTGTGTGGCACTTTACAAGTAGATATTTCAAAAGCAAAAAAATTACTTGGCTGGAATCCTCCATTTACAATGGCGCAAGGATTAAAGCGCACGGTTGAAAATTTGGTGCATTGAACGAATGTTAAAGCGTTTTTTAGATTTTTCTTTAGCGATACTCGCCGCGTTTATGTTGGGTATCATTTTTGTATTGATTGCATTATTAGTGAAGATAACCTCAGTAGGACCCATTTTTTATTGGTCTCAAAGAATTGGGCAACACAATAAAACGTTCAAAATGCCAAAATTTCGGACGATGAAAATAAATACGCCCGCTGTTGCAACACATTTGTTAGCAAATCCTGCGCAATATTTAACGCCGTTTGGCTCATTTTTGCGAAAATCTAGCTTAGATGAGTTGCCACAGCTTTGGAGTATTCTAAAAGGGGAAATGAGCTTTGTTGGCCCTAGGCCAGCATTATTTAACCAAGCAGATTTAATTTCGCTTCGAACCCAATATGGGGTACATACGTTAACGCCAGGTTTAACGGGTTGGGCGCAAGTGAACGGACGCGATGAATTGCCGATTCCTGATAAAGTTGCTTTTGATGTTGAATATTTGCAGCGAAAGTCATTTCTTTTTGATTGCAAAATTTTATTGATGACGATTGTAAAAGTACTAGGCGCGCAACAAGTTAAACATTAGTTATTAAAAAAATAATGATTTAGTTTGATTATTGGGTACAATCATTTTTATAACTACAAAGTAGCAATCACCACTCAAAAATCATGCAATTATTATTTAAACAAATCAGTCGACTCAGAAACTGGCGGGTGATGTTTGCCTTAATCCACGATATTTTGGTGGCTTGTTTTGCTTGGTTTTTGGCTTTTTCACTGCGTTTTAATTTTAATATTCCCGAAACTTTTTTAACTTCACTTTCCCAAGTAATGCTTTGGTCTGTGCCTCTGCAATCGGTTTTTTTCATGCAATTTGGCATGTATAAAGGGGTTTGGCGTTTTGCGAGTTTGCCTGATTTGCAGAGAATCATTTCTGCTATTTTTACCAGTTCTATACTCATTGGAAGTTTATTATTAATATTTACGCCAATTTCTGTGGTGCCAAAATCTACGGTTATTTTAGATGCATTGATTTTAGTGTTGTGGTTGGGTGGGAGTCGTTTTTTTTATCGCGTTTGGAAAGATTATAAAATTTACGGTCGAAATCGCTCCATTGGTAAGCCTGTGCTTTTAATTGGTTCGGGTGAGTCTGCAGTGGCAGTGGTGAAAGAGTTAAAAAGAAGTTTAAATTGGCAAGTGGTGGGGATTATTCACGATAATCGAAAAATGCAAGGATTGCATCTGCAAGGTGTGAAAGTGCTTGGTGGCTTGTCTCAGTTAGAATATTACGCGTCATTTTATGGTATTGATGAGGTGATAGTGGCAATGCCGTCAACTTCTCGGGTAAAAAGAAGAAATGCAATTGAGTTAGCCAATAAACTTGGCTTAACGGTGCTTACTTCGCCAGGGGTTGACGATATTATGAGTGGCAAAGTCAACGTTTCTGGGATTCGCAGAGTGGATGTTGAGGATTTGTTGGGTCGTGATGCTGTGACATTAGACAACAGCGGTTTACATCAAATGTTAGATGGTAATGCGGTATTGGTAACGGGTGCTGGCGGTTCAATTGGCTCTGAACTTTGTCGGCAAATATTAAAATATAGGCCAACGACGCTAATATGTTTTGATATTTCAGAATTTGCACTTTATACGCTTGAGCAAGCACTTCTTGAATCAGTGACCAAAACCGAATTGGTTTTTTTAACAGGCGATGTTAAAAATTTAACACGGGTTCAATCTATTTTAAAACAATACCAACCCGCTGTTGTTTATCACGCTGCGGCATACAAGCATGTGCCACTGATGGAGCATGGCAATGTGTGGGAAGCCCTATCAAACAATGTTTTAGGCACGCATACGCTAGCAAAAGCTTGTCAGATTGCGGGGGTTGATAAATTTGTATTGGTTTCAACGGATAAAGCTGTCAACCCAACCAATATGATGGGCGCAAGTAAACGCTTGGCGGAAATGATTTGCCAAGGCTTGCAAAATAGTGAAAGCGCTGAAGATATTGCATTCAATACGCAATTTGTCATTGTTCGCTTTGGCAATGTGCTTGGAAGTAGCGGAAGTGTGATTCCAAAATTTAGAGAGCAAATTGCCAAAGGTGGCCCTGTTACCATTACTCATCCAGAAATTACGCGTTATTTTATGTCGATTGCTGAAGCTTCTCAGTTAGTCATGCAAGCGGGTTTAATGGGAAACAGTGGTGAAATTTTTGTGTTAGACATGGGAGAGCCTGTCAAAATTGTTGATTTGGCCAACGATATGATTCGATTATCTGGTTTGCATCAAGATGATATTAAAATTGTATTTACTGGTTTGCGACCTGGTGAAAAATTATACGAAGAGCTATTGGCAGATGATGAAACCACCATGCCTACGCCGCACGAAAAATTAAGAATTGCAAACTCTCGTATTGTAGATAAACGTTGGCTAGCCAATGTTTTAAAATGGATTGATTCTGCACAAAACTTGAGCGAAGACCAAATTAAATCTGAACTTAAAGTTTGGGTTGAAGAGTACGTTTATCAAAGCGCTACAAAAATTGATACGCTGTACCCCATTGATCAAAAATCCCTCACGATTCATTAATTAACATCAACATTCTTGTTTTAATTATCAGTTTGCGCGCACAATCCGTCAGTTATATTATCTTCATATTTGCATAGTATATTTGCTTAATTTATTTAACTTTCAATTTCTAAGAGTGTGATTAACCATGAATGAAATTACCAAAGCCGTTTTTCCAGTTGCCGGATTAGGAACACGTTTTTTACCCGCCACAAAGGCAAGCCCCAAAGAAATGTTGCCAATTGTTGATAAACCGTTGATTCAATACGCCGCAGAAGAGGCGATTCAAGCGGGTGCGACTGAACTTATTTTTATTACAGGTAAAAATAAGCGCTCAATTGAAGACCACTTTGATGTTGCGGCAGAACTTGAAGCTTCGTTGGAGGCCAGCGGTAAAAAGCAAATTTTAGAATTGTTGCGCAGTATTTTACCTTCGCACGTTTCATGTGTTTTTATCCGCCAGCCAAAAGCTTTAGGCTTAGGTCATGCGGTGCTTTGCGCAAAACCAGTGGTGGGAGACGCGCCATTTTCAGTGTTACTTGCGGATGATTTAATTGACGGTAAACCTGCTGCAACAAAACAAATGGCGGATGTATTTGCGCGCAAACAATGTTCAATTTTGGGCGTTGAAGATGTTTTGCCAGAAGAAACAGCCAGTTACGGCATTGTAGATGCGTTTAGTGTAGAAGAAAATTTATTACAATTGCGCAGTATTGTTGAAAAACCAAAACCAGAAGATGCACCATCAACCCTTGCTGTGGTGGGACGCTATGTTTTAACTGCTAAAATATTTGATTGCTTAGAAAAAGTAAAACCTGGAAAGGGTGGCGAAATTCAACTCACCGATGGTATTTCAGATTTAATGGCCTTGGAAAATATCTTCGCGTATCGTTTTGCTGGCAAGCGTTACGATTGCGGCAGTAAACTTGGCTTTATGCAAGCCAACGTTGAATTAGCCCTAAAACATCCAGAAATTGGCAATGCTTTTTATCAATATTTGCAACAATTTGCTAAAAATAAAATAGTCGTCAATGGTTAAAAAAACTAAAAATTGCCTAATTGTTATAAGGGCTTCTATAAATTCAAGTTGCTAAGCTAGACAAGGCGCGATAAAAAAATTTTGACGTAGTATATAGTTGATATATAAGGATAAATTTTTTATGAGCAACGCAGTATGGCAACGGAAGTTTAATTGATAGTCGTCTCCTTATGATTGAACAATTAAAATAATGTTCTCTAATTGCAATTAGGTGTTACCTTGAATAAAAACACTCCGCAAGATTTATTAAACTCTGCGCAGATGATTCACTCTGCTGATCATGTTCAATCTGCCATTCTTCGTCTTGCTGTAGAAGTGACAGAAGTTTTAGAAAATAAAACTCCAATTGTGATTTGCGTCATGGGTGGTGGAATTGTTTTTGCTGGACAACTCCTGACCCACTTAAAATTTCCTTTAGAAGTTGATTATGTGCATGCCAGCCGCTATCAAAATGATACGGTTGGGCAATCTTTAGTATGGGTGTCGCTTCCAAAATTAGAGTTAACCAACAGAACAGTGTTGTTAATGGACGATATTTTAGATGAAGGCATTACGCTTAAGGAAATAGAGCAAAAGTGTCTTTCATTAGGGGCAAAAGAAGTGTATACCGCGGTTTTTGTAGAAAAAAAACTGAATAAAACTAAGCCTATTGCAGCGAGTTTCGTCGGCCTTGAAGTGCCAAACGCCTATGTTTTTGGCTATGGTATGGATATTTATGGCTGGTGGCGAAATTTAGACGCGATTTATGCCATGAATGTTAATTAATCAAATCATCGAAACTTACAAATTGTTTGCTTGTATCCCTGACTGGGTGATACTGGGCTCAGATTTAATGAGCCAGCAGAATTTGCAAAATCTAATCATCAAATCTTAGAAGATAATGCTAGATAACTCTCATATTTGACCTGTCATTTATTCTTGTCTAGCCTAATTGATTTTTTTTAATTTGGTAAATGTAAAATTAATTAAAGATAATTGATACTAAAACCGTAAATGCAAATAAATTTAATTAATTTATTTGGATTACGATGTACTCATATTTCTTTAAACGTACACTCAAAAATATTGCATCTTATGTATCGAAGTATTTAGCAAAAGGCCTAGGTACAATAGTTTTGATACTCATGTCACTGTCAGTTTTGGCAGATGGTGAAAGTGTTAATAATGATATGATTATCTTTGGCAATACAAACTCTGAATCTTCTCACAATTTGACCACTGGTTTTGTACCAGTTGTGGCTAAAGTTGAACCAATTCCCTCGGAATCATCGAGCAGTATCGCGAGTGATATATTCACTGGTGCGTTGGGGCAAACTGTACGTCGCTTACTTCCACGAAGGCCTACCGGTGACTATTATGGAGGCGAAGTTGTTTTTACAATGTCTGTAGACCCTATCAGGGAAAACAATTTCACACTTAAAATGTGGGGTTCAGATATTGAATCTAAAACTTGGCTTGTCCTTGAAGTCGAAGGGTTTGAAGTGGGGGCACGACATCATATGAAGGACGAAAGCATTCTTCAAAATAGCAATGGCTGGCTGAGCAATCGTTTTATTTACCGCACGGTACGTTTACCAAAGCATTTGACCGCGCACAAAACTTCGGTAAAGGTGCGTATCCGTTCAATAGGATGGATCTCATATTATGCATCACCGCCATATGATAACTTTCAAAAGCGCATGATGACTCCATCGGTAGGCTTATACAGAGCCTACAGCCATGTTGAGTCGCAGCCTGACATCACTGGTGAGGCGCAGGGAAAGGCGCCACAATTAGTGGCTGGGGTTACTTCAACCGAGGAAGAGGTCGCTTGGTTGAATGCTTTCAAGTCACAAGTAAATTCTATGATCACAAAACGTCTTGCGTCTCAAACTGCAACTCTGAGTGCTGATGATATGGACTTTCTAGCTCAGGCCTACAGCGTTTCATGGACACCTGCAGCAGCAAATTCATTAGTGCCTAATAGAATTGTCGAGTCTTTTGATACGATGGTGAAAGCCTACAGCGCTGCTCCCAACACTTACTTAGAGCAGAAATTTGCAGACCGCGGGGGGAACGGTGGCTGGGGTGGCTATTTTGGTCAAGTTGGTCGGGCCATAACCTTACTTTGGCCATTGCTTGAGTCTCGCATGAATGAGACTGTGGATTATGGAGGATCTTTGCAGCAGAAAACACGTCGTGAAGCTTGGGCTACTGCTTTACGCGCTAGCGTTGACTATGGTCGTACCCACCGACGCACCATAGGCAATCAAGTGACAGATTCTGCCCAAAGAACTTATTGGGCTAATGCTGGCCTTCTAAAAATCAACAGCAATCAAGCATTGTTAGAAAATGAAGCGCGTCGGTATCTCTATGAGGCCTATGGTTTGATGCCATGGATGGGCGATGACAAGCTATCTGATGGGCCGGTACCTGCAAGGGGTAATGCCCCTTACGGGCCAAATTGGTATATGTTAACCAGCCGTGGTACGACTAAGGAGGATTGCTTAGTGGGTGGTGACTATGGAGAGATGGGCGCGCAGGCATTTCGATTAGGCCTACAAATTCAGGACGCTACGCTTACCATGCAAGGTGTGAAAATGTTGCGAGCAAGAGCTGCGTTGCGTTATCCAACCAGTGACGAAATGGGTAAGTTAATTTCAACTGTTGCAAACCCAATTGGTTGCCGCAATGATCATCAAATTAATCGACACAAGGCTTACCTAGCATTGAACTTTGATACCGTGCTTGTGGCAAGCGCTGGTGAACAGATCATCGGAGCTGATCTGTTAGGGTATGCGCAACAACAATTGGATGAGGGCCAGCTGTTATGGCAAATGCTACCAGCCACGGCAGCGCAATTACGTGGGTCGGCTGGCTGGGATGCTATAGTCTCGGTGCCAGATGCTTATGAAACTTTCCGAAGCTTACCTCCTACTAAAAAGGTGTTGCCAATGTCCAGTGGCCAACCTGATTTTGCTTGGGTTGATGAGGAAAATATGGTGGTTGCTGCTAAGCATGGTGAAGAGCGTTTTTTTGCAAACATGTACTGGCGCGGACCAGATGGTATCAACAGCTTGGCAAGGGTCTTCGTTACAAGTCCTGAAAATGGTTATTTGGCAGACGTGAGTGTTGATGATGTTGAGTTTAAACCATCAGGTCGCACCATTACCTTGTCAAAATTGGTAAATGGTACGCCAGTATCAGGTGGTTTTGCACCACCCGACAATCCAATCAATGCCAATGTAGGTTTGCAACGTGTGCAAGCTTTGCGACCAGACCTTAGCGCCCCTCCAACCATAAATCGTGACGCTGGTCGCGGTACGGCATACACACTTCGTTATGGAAATTGGTTGGTGGCTATCAATGCCCATCCAACACAATCCTACGCTGTAAAACTACCAAGCAACTTTGGTTTTGGCAAAGATATTGTTACGGGGTTATTGAAGAGCGGGCCTCTAGTGTTAGAACCTAAGCGCGGTGCAGTCTTCTTTCTACCAGATGTCAAACCAAAGGCAAAATTGCCTACCAATTCAATAAATTGCGCAAATGAAAAGGGCGTTTGTGTGCTTCCTGAAGGAATCACTGCTACCGTTTGGTATGGTGCTAAAGAAAGTTGGATAGCTAATAAAGGTGTAACTGGCAGAGTTGCTTGCAACAATAATGTTTTTGGAGATCCGATTAAAGGTATTTTAAAAAGTTGTAAGTATTTAGCAGAATCAGGTTCTACAACAAATCAAAAACCTAACGTTGCTATTACTGAACCAAATGTGAATAAAACTTTAACACAGGGTGATATATTTACAGTGACAGCGAGTGCTAGTGATAATGATGGCGTCATATCACGTGTAGATATTCTTTATAACGGTGAAAACATTATAAAAAGTTTGAAGACGTTACCCTATACCTATAGCGGTCCAACAGCCAAGACGCCTGTAGGCACATACAGTATCACTGCCAGAGCGTATGATGATAAGGGAGCGTTCACAACAAGCGCACCTATTAATATCACCATTGCGACATCAAAAACAAACAAACCGCCTGTCGTAACAATTTCTGAGCCAATGAACGATGTTACTTTAAAGCAAGGGGAGGCATATAATATTGTTGTCACAGCGAGCGATAGTGATGGTTCAATTGTTGGTGTAGAGCTCGCCCACAGTGGTAGTGAAGTCCTTGGCACATTAAGCAAAGTGCCTTATGTTTTCAAAGGCTCTACTGCAAATGTTCCAGTAGGAAGATATACCATTACTGCGCGATGCCTAGATAGTAGCGGTGCAGTAACAACAAGCGCACCAGTTACAATTAATATTGTTTCACCTAACTAAAGATTCAACTTTTAAAAGTTTGCTACATTTTATAGTATGGTGTCCCCGACAGGAATCGAACCTGTAACTAGAACTTAGGAGGTTCTGGTGATATCCAGTTTCACCACGAGGACTTAATATTTGTTGCAATCAATGGTGTGAATTGATTCTATAAAAATAATCACAAACACGCACAACTAAACATTGTAGCTTTTTACGCAGATTATTTAAAATAGAAATTTAAAAAGGCGTGTTTTTAAAACTGCTGTTTGTGTTTTCTGCTTAAAACTACAGTAATTGCATATATTTATTCACTGCTTGAGAGCGACTAATGGCATTGAGTTTTCTGTAAATATGTTGCAGGTGATTTTTAACAGTAAATGCACTAATGTCTAATTTTTCCGCAATATCGCGATTGGTTTTTCCGTCTTTTAATAAATTCATTATTTCAATTTCACGCGAAGTAAGTACTTTTTGTGTGGCATCATCTAAACTTTTATCAAAAGCTTCTTCATCAAGCTGGTCAATTTTTCTAAATGCGCAATCAATAAAAGGCATCAAAATATTCATGGGTGCTTTAACGTCTTCAGAAATGGGCGTTCTGTTCATGAGCATGTACAAGCAATCGTAACTGCCTCGATTATCTTTAATGCCGTGAATAAATACTGATTTCATTTCATCAAAATTAAAACTTAAAAAATCTTGTTGTTGTTGATTGTCTTTAAATAAAGAATTTACGTTAAAAACGCTTTTGTTCAAGTTAAGAATTTGCGGGGTTTGATGATGCGTTAACCATAATTCAAATAATTTTAAGATTTGCGGTGTCAGCGTGTTTTCAGAAACGTTTTTTGTGCGTAAAAGTGGGTGAGAAGACACAATGTCAAAATAAATAAGCCCCAATGAAAAATCACCCCATGCCGAAATTAGAATTTCATGTGGTAAAAAAGGCTGCACTTTTCCTTGTAACCATTGCAATAATTCATAGTGCGTTTTAATCGGCAAAGCGTCTTGAATGACTTCTAAAAGTAAGTCATTTTGAATTTTTGGCTTGTTTTTTAAAATGGTCTGCATAATCGGTAATAAATATCATAAAGTAGTCTTACTCTTTGAATTGATATTGAAGCTGGGTAAATATACTTTTAATTAACATTTTAATGACAGCACGTGCCTTGAATATTACGTTTAAATATTAAAAGTTTATTAGGCTGAATTTAAATTGAGCGATTAAAATGCGACATATTCTTGTAACGAACAAAAGGTATATTTCTTTAATACTTACAGATAATTACTCATTGAGTTGTTTAAGTATCTGACTTATCATATTGATAATGTTAAATTTTGATAAAAATCTGTATCGCAATATTTCGTATCTAGGCTGTGCAGGCGGCTACTTAGATGAAATTATTGAAAATATTGACCAAATCACTTTGCTACAAACGTTTAGTTTGGATGAGATAAAAGGTTTGTGTCATTATTTGCATTGCTATGCTGCGCCGCGCGGTTACATTTTGTTTGAAGAAGCGCAGCAAGCAGACCATTTAATTTTAATTTTGTCTGGTGGCGTGAGTATTTCAGATCAACATATGGAAGATAAGTTAGAATTTTTTGTTGGAGCAACACTGGGTGAATCTGCGCTGGTCGATCAGCAACCTTGGAACGCATCTTGCATGACGATTTCACCCACTGACTTTGCGGTTTTAACGAGAGAATCGCTTAATAAAATGTTGGTGAATCATGCGCGGTTAGGCAATAAACTTTTATTGGCTCTCATGCAAAAAATGGCGTTACGCTTACGCCATTCTCCAGATGAAATGGCTTATACGATGCCTGTTGGCGCGTTAAAGCTTTTATAGGAATTTGTGAAAGATGTCTTTGGTAAAACAAACAAAATTGGTAAAACAAGCAAAAAATCAAAAAAAATTGCTGCCACATTATTTGGCGATCGCAGCTTTATTATTTTCTGCAAACGTATTTGCAGACCAGCAAGATACCTTAAATTTTGTTGCAGGCGTTTCAACCCAACATGACAACAATCTTTTTAAAGCGCCAAGCAATGAAGAATCTGAACAAATTACTTCAATGTTTGCGGGCTTACGTTTAGATAAACAATATTCTTTGCAACGCTTTAGAGCCAATGTCACACTTACTAATAACCGCTATCGTAGCAATGATTATTTAAATTTCACCAGCAAAAACTTTGATCTTGCTTGGCTTTGGGCTCTAACCCCAAGATTAACAGGCACCATTTCAGCAAGTAGAGCGGAATCACTCAATAACTTTAATGATCTGCGAGCTTCTGCTGGTAGTGTTAGTGTTGTTCAGCAACAAAATATTAACACGACTCAAAATCAATTATTTCAAGCAGATTTTGCACCTGGTGGCGGTTGGCATTTGTTGGCAGGTGTTAGCCGCAACACGCAAGAAAACTCTCAAACTTTTAATGCAGTTTCTAGCTTTTCTGCTAATTCGCTTGATGTTGGTGTGAAATATGATTTTGCTTCAACCAGTTCAATTACTTTAATGAATCATGTCAGAAAAGGGCAGTTTGATGACCGTCCAATTAGCGCTGCAAACTTACTAGATAATGGCTATAAAGAACGCGAACATGAAATGCGGTTAAATTGGATTTTAACTGCAAAATCACAATTAAATTTAGTCGCTTCGTATCTTAATCGAGACCATGATAACTTTTCACAACGTGATTTTTCAGGCTTGCAAGGCGGTTTAACTTACAATTGGTTGCCCACAGCAAAAATCAATGTGGCTATTGCTGCGCAATCAAATTTATCAACCTTTCAAACTGACGATGCCAGTTATGCAAGAAATAATACGTTTTCGATTTCGCCAAGTTATGCAGTGACTGAGAAAATTAGGCTGGTGGGTAATTTAAGTGCGTCAAAACGTGAATTTTTAGGCGATGCCATACCAAATTCAAGCAAAAGTGGCCGAAAAGATACTGTTAAATCGCTCAGTGTGGGCGTGCAATGGTCGCCACTTAGATATTTAAATTTAGGCTTTAATGTGTTGCGCACCAATCAATCTTCAAATGTAGACTTTTTTGAATTTGATGACACTGTCGCAAGTCTGTCTGCTGACGTTTTATTTTAAAAATTTTTATTGTTGATGTTTTTATTTGGAATATTTTTTGAAATAATTTTATTTTTCACTTGCTTTATTGGAGTAGCGCAAGCAAATGAAAATGAACGTATCACTCAACAAAGGTTTAACGCAACCAGTACTTTATTTCAGCCCGATAACGTTGCTATTATTGTCAATGACGCTGACCAGAGCAGTATTCATTTAGCAAGCTATTATCGCGAAGCTAGAAATATTCCAGAAAATAAATTAGTGCATGTTTATTTGCCAAACCCAACACCCACAATCACTCGTGGTCAGTTTGAAGTGTTAAAAACAGCCATTAATAAACAGTTAACTAGTCAACAAAAAATTGTTGCTTTTGCTTGGACTGCGCCTTATGCCGTTGAGTGCAACTCAATTACTTCTGCCTATACATTAGGCTTTGATCCTGAAATTTGTAAAAATACCTGCGCAGCAAGCAAGCCAAATCCTTATTTTAATCAACCAACTAAAAATCCATTTGAAGCCTTTGGCATAAGGTTGAGCATGTTAATGCCAAGTCATGCGTTTGAAATTTCAAAAAAATATATTGACCGCGGCGTGTTGAGTGACAATGGCGTATTTAGAGCCTCTGCCTATTATTTACAAACATCAGATACCGCTCGTAGTTCTAGAGCTGTATTTTTTCCAAAAAATGGTATTGCTATTCCAAGAACTGGTTTAACTGTTGTGAATATGAAGGCGGATAAATTGGTGAATGTGCAAGACATTATGATTTATCAAACAGGCTTGGCATGGGTGACCGATTTAGAAACGCTGAATTTTTTACCCGGTGCGTTGGCGGATCATTTAACCTCATTTGGGGGTGATTTATATGGAAAAGGTCAAATGAACGCAATGCGTTGGCTAGAAATGGGCGCAACTGCAAGTTATGGCACAGTTTCAGAACCTTGTAATTATTGGCAAAAATTTCCTAATAGTGCCGTGCTGTTGCAATGGTACGCCAATGGCGCAAGTGCAATTGAGGCCTATTGGAAAAGTGTTGCTTGGCCTGCGCAAGGGCTTATTGTTGGCGAACCTTTTGCCGCGCCTTATGCACATTAGTGCTACATACGTGATTAAAACTAACAAATTACTTAAATTAACAATTAATTAAAGTCCTGTTCTGTAATTAAAAAGTCATATACATGCACTAAACTAGCTTTCATTCAAATTGAAACAAAAATGTAATAATATACTGATGGATATTATTCAGAATTGAAAGCAGGCGTGCTCAAATTTATAGCGGGCGCGCTCAAATATGAAGTGCAACAGTTTCAAAAAATCAACCACTTAAAATCAATAACCTTTAGATTGTTAGGATATTTAGATGCACACACCCAATTTAATTTTTTCACCTACAAATCAGAGTATCAAACTACTCTTTATTTTTATTGTGGCTGTCTTAGCGGCATGCAGTAAAGGCGAAGAAACCAAAAAAAGTAGTCAAAGTATTGTCAGAGTCAATGACGCGGAAATTACCATTCATCAAGTTAACAACGAGTTACAACGTGCCAATGTAAACCCAAAACAGAAAGAATTGGCTGAAAAACAAATTGTAAAAAATTTAGTTGATCGCGAAATTTTGGTACAACAATCAATTAAAGAATCGTTAGATCGCAACCCAATGGTGATGAGTGCGATTGAAAATAGCCGCTTACAAATTTTAGCGCAAGCTTATTTAGAAAACAAAGTATCAAAAATACCAAAACCAACTGAATCAGAAATTTTAGATTACCGAGCAAAAAATCCTGATATTTTTGAAAACAGAAAATTATATGCGATGGAAGAGTTGGCTTTTAGTATTGACCCTACGTTATTAAAAGAGTTAGAAGCGCTGAGTAATACTGCCAAAACTTTAGAAGAAGTAACCGCTTGGTTAGATAGCCACCAAATTAAATTTGGGCGTACAAAAGCAGTGCATGCCGCAGAAACCTTGCCCATGGTTTTGTTAAGTAAGATCAGTAAAATGGCGAGTGGCGAGGTGATTTTTATTAACGGCCCGAATAAAGTTGTGGTTGCAAAATTATTAGAAACAAAATCTCAACCTATTTCTTTGAATGACTCAAAACCATTGATTGAGCGTGTGTTAATGAATCAAAAGCAAAAGAAAGCCGCTGAAGATG
The DNA here is from genome assembly GCA_965247415.1 of Methylophilaceae bacterium. Classification (GTDB taxonomy): domain Bacteria; phylum Pseudomonadota; class Gammaproteobacteria; order Burkholderiales; family Methylophilaceae; genus Methylotenera. Next base: position 2,682,113 of record OZ252007.1, on the reverse strand, counting down.
AAATGAACAGCTTGCGTAAATCAGCAAAAATTGAATATTTAGATAAAAAATATGAATTAAAAGAAAGTGATATGGCGGCTAAAGCTACGCCTGCACAAGATTTACCAAGCACAGAATCTGAAATTCCTAAAAATGAAGTGCCTGCAAAAGCGCAAGAAAAATTAAAAGAATCAATGGAAAAAGGTTTGTCTGGGATGTAATTTATAATAATATGTACATTGTTAAATATTATTTTAAAATCATTCTGTTTATGATTGATTTCTAAGGAAAAAATGCTTAATTTATTTAAAGTTATTGGCTCACTTATTTTATTTTTATTACTCAAACCAGCGTTTGCGTTAGAAGCTAACTACGTTTTAGGCGCTGGTGATGTAATTAAAATTACGGTTTTTAATAACCCAGATTTAACACTTGAAACTAGAGTCACAGAGGCAGGTTTAATTACTTTTCCACTGATTGGTGAAGTTAAAGTCGGTGGCGAAACACCTTTTGCTGCAGAAAAGCGCATCGCAAATAATCTTGAAAAGGGTGGGTTTCTAAAAAAACCGCAGGTGAATGTGTTGGTTGTGCAGTTTCAAAGTAAATTAGTTTCGGTATTAGGCGGCGTTTTAAAACCTGGGCGCTACCCAATGGAGCGAGAAACAACCTTAGCTGATTTGTTGGCGCAAGTGGGCGGCATTACTACAGAAGGCTCAGATTTAATTACCATTACTGATAAAACAGGCAAAAAAACAGAGTATGACTTAAGCAAAGTGGTAGATGGTCAAAACCCAGCGCAAAGCGTAAAAATATTAGGCGGGGAAACCGTTTTTGTAAATTCAAGAAATGTTACTGTGATGGGGCAAGTAAATCGCCCTGGTAAATATTCAATTGTAAGCGGTGTGCGAACAGTTGCTGACTTTTTATCAATGGCTGGCGGTGTTAATCCAAATGGATCAGATACCATTACGGTAACGACTATTCGAGGTGGTAAAACAAACCGAATGGAAGTGGATGTAGATAGTTTATTTAGAACAGGTGCAGATAACGCTGACATAGAACTTCAAAGCGGCGATAGTATTTATGTGCCACAAGCCCCGATGGTTTATGTCTACGGCGAGGTGCAACGCCCAGGCTCTTTCAGAATTCAACGCAATATGACGGTGATGCAGGTTGTATCGCAAGGCGGAGGCTTAACGCCAAGAGGCACGCAGAGAAATATAAAAATTAATAGGCGCAACACTAAAGGAGAAATTGAAACAATTTTTCCTAAACTGACTGATTTAGTCAAATCGGATGATGTTGTTTATGTTCAAGAAAGTATTTTTTAGTCTTTAAGTTAGTATTTGTTAATGTTGTAACATTGCTAAAATGCTTTTTTCAAATTCAAACATTAATTATTATTGTGCTATGTTTCTCTTTTTAAATTACGTCTAACATTTAGAATCCGAACAATGTTCAAAAGATATTTATACTAAGGGTATATGACAAATTATATTATTGACTCAGAAAATAGTTCAATGTCAATTAATCCAGCTAGAGTGAGTAAAATTGGTAGGATACTATTGCAACTTGGAAAAATTACTTCTGAAGACACAGAGCGTATTCTTCAAGTACAAAAAGAACAGGGCTTATTATTTGGTGATGCTGCAATGAGTCTTGGCCTCATTAATAACTCTGATATACAGCAAGTTGTAGCAATGCAGTTTAATTACCATTATCTGCAAGCAGGGCAAGGTGATTTCAGTAAAGAGCTTGTTGCCGCTTATGAACCTTTCAGTCAGCAAGTTGAGGCTTATCGTGCGCTGCGAAGTCAATTAATGATGCGATGGTTTAAAGAAGGTTATCATTCTTTGGCTTTAGTGAGTGTAAATAAAGGAGAGGGCATTAGCTATCTCGCGGCCAATCTTGCTGTGGTTTTTTCTCAGTTAGGGGCTAGAACGCTACTAATTGACGCAAATTTACGTACACCCCGCCAGCATGGCATTTTTAACCTTAAGAGTGGCGTTGGCTTATCTGACTTGATTGTGGGTCGAGCAGGGTTGGAAGCGATTAATGAAATAGAAGCCATTCAAGATTTATATGTTTTAAGTGCAGGTACAATTCCTCCAAACCCACAAGAGCTGCTTGGAAGGGCGAGTTTTTCTTATTTGATTAAAATTGTTCAAGAAAATTACGATGTTGTCATCATAGATACACCACCAACAAGCGAGTGTGCAGATGCACAAACGATTGCGGCTCAAGCAAAAGGCGCTTTTTTAGTTAGCAGATTAAATCATACAAATATCTCTGATTTAGCGAGAATGCGTAACAATTTAGAAATTACTGGTGCCAAAATTGTTGGTGCAGTCATCAACGACTTCTAACAGAAGTAGAAATGATGAAAAAAGTTAAAATTAAAACGCTCATGTTAGAAAGTTCTGTTCAATTTGGTACTAGCGGCGCACGCGGCTTGGTAGATAATATGACTGATGAACTTTGCTACAGTTATGCACTTGCATTTGCGCAGGCTTTAAATTTACAGTCTGGAAGTGAAGTAGGAATAGCTGTAGATTTGCGTCCAAGCAGTCCAAGAATTGCAAATGCCTGCGCGCATGCGCTTAGTAGACTTGGCATTAAATTTCATTACTTTGGAAGCATCCCAACCCCTGCATTGGCTTATTATGCAGAACAAAATAAGATGTCGGCAATTATGGTGACTGGAAGTCATATTCCATTTGATCGTAATGGAATCAAATTTTATTCATCCCTAGGCGAAATCACTAAAGCACACGAACTAGCAATCACCAACGCAGAGGTTGATGTTGATTTGCCAATTTTTGAAAATATTTTACCGACTTGTAGCAAAGTGGCTGAAGATGCCTACATTGATCGGTATGTATCTTTTTTTCAAGCTAATTGCTTTTCAGGATTGACTGTTGGATTTTATCAGCATTCAAGTGTTGCAAGAGACTTGCTTAACACGCTATTAACAATGCTTGGCGCAAAAGTAATACCACTTGGACGTACTGATGAATTTGTGCCGATTGACACAGAAGCGGTTGCGAAAGTTGATATTGAGCGTGCTAAAAACTGGGCTGCAGAGCATTCATTCGACGCAATTATTTCTACTGATGGAGATGCAGATAGACCTTTAATTGGGGATGAAAAAGGTAACTGGTTACGAGGAGATATTGTTGGTTTATTAACATCAGAATATCTTGCGATTGATGCTATAGCAACACCTGTAAGTTGCAATTCAGCCATTGAAGAATCCGGTCTTTTTAAGTATGTTAAGAGAACGCGGATTGGCTCACCTTATGTCATTGAGGGGATTGAACAGCTCAAACAAGCACTTTACCAAAAAGTAGCTGGATTTGAAGCAAACGGTGGGTATTTGCTAGGGGCTGATATTATCCGCTTAACAGCAACAATCAAAGCGCTTTGTACGCGTGACGCTGTCTTACCGATTCTCGCAGTGTTAGCTCTTGCAAAAAAAAATAAATGCTTAGTTTCAGAACTTATTGACCATTTACCCTCGCGCGCCACAGCAAGTGACCGGATACAAGATTTTCCAACTGAACAGAGTAAAAGCTATATCAATCATTTTATTGATCATCCAGAAGTTTTAGCCAATTTCTTGAAAGACGATTTTGGTGCCTATCAGAAAATTGATACTACTGACGGATTAAGAATTACCTTGAGTAACGCAGATATTATCCACTTTAGACCTTCAGGCAACGCCCCAGAATTAAGATGTTACGCAGAAGCAAGTACCGAAGCTGAAGCACAAACCTTAGTTGAAAAAGCGCTAGAATTGTTTAAATGCTATAAATTTTAAATCTGCTAAGCGTTTTACAAAAGTAAAGCATTAAATAAATATTGAGAGTTTTTAATCATGATGAACTTAAATCAAGTTTTGCTAATTATAAAGGCAAGATACAAAGCTTTTTTGATCACCTTTTTATTGGTTTTTGGTATTGTCACGGTCGTCACCTTTTTATTACCGAAATCTTACACAGCAAATAGTTCGGTTGTTCTTAACTACAAAGGTGTTGATCCCGTAACTGGTTTTGCAATTCCTTCACAGCTTATGACGAGTTATATGACTACGCAAATGGGTGTTATAACAAGTCACCGTGTGGCATTAAAAGTTGTTGATAAGTTAAATATTACAGAATCGCCGAGTATTAAACAGGGATTTATGGCACAAACAGGCGGTGTCGGAGATATTAGAGATTGGGCTGCAGATAGTTTAATGAGAAGTTTATCGGTGCAGCCTTCTAAACAAAGCAATATTATTGATATTGAATATACATCAAAGGATGCGCAGTTCTCAAAAGTGATGGCAGACGCTTTTGCCAACGTATATATTGAAACTAATATTGAATTAGCAAACCAACCATCAAAACAAGCATCGTTGTTTTTATATGAACAAAAACAATTATTGCGAGATCAATTACTGCAGGCACAAACAAAGTTAGCGCAATATCAACAAGAAAATGGCATAACCAGCGCGGTAGAAAATGCAGATTTAGAGAACTCAAAATTAAATGATTTATCTGCGCAACTTTCAATGGCGCAAGCGCAAACAATTGAGGCCGAAAATAGAAATCGGGTTGCTTCTAACAGTGCATCTTCGCCAGATATTCTTTCTAACCCATTAATTCAAAATATTAAAATGCAAATTAGCCAAGCCAATACAAAGTTGGCAGATTTAGAAAAACGTTACTCAGGCAATCATCCAACTTATCAAGCAGCGCAGGCTGAACTCGCAAATTTAAAAGCGGAGTTAAGGGATGAAGTTGTTCGCGTACAGTCGAGTGTTAACAGTACTGCAGGCATCTTCAAAAAAAGAGAAGAGGAATTAAAGCAAGCTTTAGCGGCACAAAAAGCCAAGTTGCTTACCTTAAATAGAGGGCGTGATCAGTTATCTGTATTGCAAAAGGAAGTGGCAAGCGCGCAACTTGCTTACGAAAATATTTCTGGAAGAATTTCTCAAACCGACCTTGAAGGCAGAACAAACCAAAGTGATGTGATGATTTTAAACCCTGCAGTTTTACCCTCATCACCTTCAAGCCCAAAAGTATTTATGAATATTTTCTTTGGTTTTTTTGCATCCTTATTTTTAGGATTGCTAGTGGTTTTTCTCAAAGAATCGTTTAATCGTAAAATTAGATGTATTAAAGACCTTGAAGATGCCATTGAATTACCTATGGTTGTGATGATTAGTATGCACAACGCACCACAAAATAAATTTACCTTTTTAAATAAAGTGATGCCAAAGTTGCTTGGAAATAAATAATGTTAGCCAACGCACAAATATATTTAAAAGATAAATTCAATCAACTAGCCCTTGATCAGCATGTTGTTTTATTTCTGATAAGTTATTTGTTGCTATTTTTACCTTCATACTATTATTCATATCAATTTAACTGGAGTCGCGAAGACCAGTCACACGGAATTCTTGTTTTATTCATTGTGTTATATCTTTTCTGGCAAAAAATCCCGTTACTTACCATTAAGCAAAATTTATATACTTGGGAAAAATATTTAGGTTGGTTTTTTGTTGTTGTAGGATTATTGATTTATGTCCTTGGTCGATCGCAGCGAATTCTTATTTTAGATCTTGGCGCACAAATCCCTTTGATGCTCGGCGCAGCCATCACCCTGTCAGGTTTTAAAAACAGTCGTATCTTGTGGTTTCCAATATTTTTCATAATTTTTATGTTGCCAATTCCGCAGGCATTTTTAACTGCAGTTACGCTGCCAATGAAAATTGCAGTTTCAATTGTTGCAGAAAATCTTATTTATCATCTGAGTCATATTCCAGTTGCAAGAGAAGGCGTGATGCTGTTTGTTGGACAGTACCGTTTATTTGTTGCTGATGCATGTGCTGGCATGCACACTTTAATCTCTCTTGAAGCGCTGGGTTTGTTATATTTAAATTTAGTAAAACATGATTCTTTTTACAGAAACTTAATACTGGCTATTCTTATTATCCCAATTTCGTTTATTGCAAACGTTATTCGCGTAATTACCTTAATACTAGTTACCTATTATTTTGGCAATGAAGTTGGGCAAGGCTTTATACATCAATATGCTGGAATGTTACTGTTTGTTGTGGCGCTATTGATTATTTTTTCAATTGATTCACTTATTCAATGGATGCTTGAAAAATTTTCAAAAAGTAATCAGTCAAATAAAAGCGTAACAATATAATGTTTAAAAAATACCCAAGATTAAATTTTCTATACTTATTAATGTTTTTGGCGTTTATTTTAGGCGTATTTTTACAGCCAACAAAAAAAATGTCTATTGAAAACAAAAGTTTAAAGTATGAAAACATTATTCCGCTAAAATTTTCTGATTGGAAAGTAGATGAAAGTAATCAACTATTATTAGTTGATCCTGAAGTTAAAAGCCAAGTAGAATCAGTTTATTCTCAAGTAGTTACAAGAACCTACACAAACTCTCAAGATAATAAAATAATGCTCACAGTCGCTTATGGTGGCGATCAAGACGAAGTGATGCAGGTACACAAGCCAGAAGTATGCTACACAGCACAAGGCTTCACAGTAACAAGTAATGGAATAGCTAATATTAAAACCAGCAAGGGAACAATTCTTGCTAATCAAATGTTAGCAACGCAAGTTGAACGGGTTGAACCAGTTACCTATTGGATTACGATTGGTAACTCCATTGCACTTAACGGTTTAAGTTGGCGTTGGCAGCGGATTAAATATGGGCTAACTGGAGAATTACCTGATGGACTTTTGTTTAGAGTATCTTCTTTAGGGGCTGATACCACTACCCAATATAATACTCAGCAACAATTTATAAAAGATTTATTAAGCAGCTTATCAGTGGCAGATGCACAAAAATTGGCTGGCTCTCTCAATATAAATTAAGAACCATTTAATTTTTAATTCATAAATACTAGCTATATTTCTAGTTAAACCAAGTACACCATAAATCAATGACAAAATTAGCAACATTTCAATTACAAGATTTAAATACAGAAGGTTTAACAGACCTGCTAAAAAACCGTACTTTGCAAAATAAAAAAACACTACTGTTTTTTGCTAATACTAATTTTATTGTTAGTTGCCAACATTTAAGTCACAAAATGAGAGTTGCCAACGCGATTATTTTGAATGATGGTATTGGTATGGATATCGCAAGCTGGATAGTTAATGGTCATCCATTTTCCAAAAATCTAAATGGCACTGACTTTATGCCAAACCTATTAAAATCAATATCCACACAGCGCATTGTATTACTTGGCAGTACACAAAAAGATCTTATTCCCACTGCTAAAATCATCAATCAGCAATTTAATCATGAGGTTGTTGCTTTATTTGATGGATACCAAGATGTTAAAGATGAAAATTTAATAGAAAAAATTAACGCCTTAAACCCGAGCATAATTTTGGTAGGCATGGGCAATCCTTTACAAGAAGAATGGATTTTAAATAACTATAAAAACATTAATGCAAACTTATATGTTGGTGTTGGTGCATTGTTTGTATTTATGTCTGGCAACAGAAAAAGAGCCCCTAAAATCATTCGCACACTAAGATTAGAATGGTTTTACCGCCTGATGAATGAACCTTTAAGGCTTTACAAAAGATACACAGTAGATCTTTATCATTTTTTTAAACTATGCTTAAAACATAAAGCAAACTAATGATTATTGCTCACGTAGTTAGACAATATTACCCATCCGTTGGCGGCTTTGAAGAAGTCGTCCGTAACTTAGCAAAACTTCAACGTGAGCAAGGACACCATCCTTACATTATTACCTTAGATAGATACTTTAAAGCGCTTGATCAAAAGCTCCCTGAAATGGAAATGATTGATAATATCCAAGTGATTCGGATACCTTTCAAAGGCTCAACGCGATACCCAATTGCCTTTTCAGTATTAAAACACCTAAAAAAAGCAGACATTGTCCATGTGCATGCCATTGACTTTTTTTATGACTATTTGGCCATTACAAAAATTATCCATAGAAAAAAAATGGTTGTTAGTACGCACGGTGGTTTTTTTCACACTGGCTTTGCCACAACATTAAAAAAAATCTACTTTCAAACCATTACCCGTTTTTCTAGTTTTTTTTATGAAAAAATAATTGCCAGCAGTGAAAACGACGGTGAAATTTTTCAGCAGATTATTTCAAAGAATAAATTAATTGTCATTGAAAACGGCGTAGATTTAGAAAAACTGCATGTTGAAAATAAACAAAACTTTCCACCAACACTCATGTATTTTGGAAGATGGTCAGAAAATAAAGGCATTTTTGAAGCGCTAAAACTGTTTTCAATGCTGGTTGCAAATGATGCAAATAATCAATGGAAATTAATTTTTGCAGGCCGCCCATACGGTATTTCAGAAGAAGAAATTAAACAACAGGTTAACCAGCTCAATATTGCGCACCGTGTAGAAATTCACACAAACCCAGAAACCGAAAAATTAAAAGAACTCACTCAAAAAGCAACCTACTTTTTAAGCCTATCTAAATTTGAAGGCTTTGGCATTGCGCCAATTGAAGCCATGAGTGCTGGCTTAACACCAGTGTTAAGCAGCATTCCGCCATTTAAAAAATTAATAAACTCAACCAAATACGGCATTTTAATTGAAGCCACTTTAACTCAAGACGCTACCGAAGCCGAAGCGATGAAAATAATCAAGCACTACCAAACACAAAATTTTGAAGCAAAAAATATTCAACAAAGTGTGCAAAAGTTTGCTTGGAAAGACATCAGCCAAAAATATTTACAAGCTTACGGAATACACTAACAATTTAAAAAGATGTTAAAAGGTTAGCAATGAAATTTTTATTAAAATTATTAATAGTTGTACTTGTGGTGATTAACCCATTAGCCGCGCAAACAACCAGCACAGCCATGTTTTACAAAGGCATGAACATTGCTGGTGCAGAGTTTAATAGCGATAAAGCAAACGCAAAACATTTTCATGATTACATTTGGCCGACTGATAAAAACCTTGAGGAAATGAAAGCGCTTGGCTTCAACACAGTGCGCGTTCCATTTGCGTGGGAGCGGATGCAAACAAACCCGTTAAATGATTTAAACAAAGAAGAATTAGCCCAGCTTGATAGAATTGTCCAAAAATCTCATTTAATTGGCTTAAATGTAGTGTTAGACCCGCATAACTACGGCACCTATAAAGGCAAAGTGTTAGAAACTAACCAACGCGACATTAAAATGTTTCAAGTTTTTTGGCAAAAGCTAGCAGAGCATTACAGAATTTACCCCAATGTAATTTTTGGGTTAATGAATGAGCCATACAAACAAACCGCCCAAGACTGGGCGCAACTTGCTCAAGCGGGCGTGGATGCAATACGCCAAACAGGCGCAACGCAATTAATATTAGTGCCAGGCACAATTTGGTCTAACATGCAAAACTGGCTAAATCCAGCAGGTGTGCAAAGCAATGCCCAAGCTTTAGTCAATATTAGTGACCCAATAGACAATTACGCTTATGAAATGCACCAATATTTTGACCATGATTCCAGCGGGACACACCAAGAATGCATTGCTAGCGATAAAATAATAGTTAAATTTGAAACAGCCACTAAATGGCTAAAAGCCAATAATAAAAAAGCATTTTTAGGTGAGTTTGGCGCACCAGAAAATGAACCTTGTATTCAAGCTCTGAAAGCATCGTTAGAGTTTATGAGTAACAATAAAAAACAATGGGTTGGTTGGGCATATTGGACAGCTGGAGACTGGATGGGAGATTATTTTTTAAATATTACAAGTAAACCAAATAAGCGTATGCAGTTAATTAATAAAATTTTGAAATAATTTAAAGGCTATAAATTATGTCTATATATCGTAAGTTCAGTAATTTTTTTGTCAATTATGATAATCCTGAATCTATAGGCTCAAAATTAAGGATTAAGCGCGCTAAAAGATTAGTTGAACTTATAGAGGAAATTTTTAAAGAACATGGTTCTGTAAATATAGTTGATATTGGTGGATGGGAGTTTTATTGGAAGTTCGTTCCAGAGAAGGTTTTATCTGATAATAAAGTAAAAATTACGATAGTAAATATTTATACAGACAAAACCCCAGAAGATCATGGCATATTTAATTTTATAAATGCTGATGGTTGTCATTTATCATGTTTTAACGATAAGTCTTTTCATATAGCCCACTCAAATTCAGTTGTTGAACACGTGGGAAATTGGAATAGAATGAAATTGTTCGCAAATGAAATCATGAGAGTTTCGGAGAAGTATTATGTGCAAACACCTAATTACTGGTTTCCAATAGAACCACATGTAGTGTGTCCATTTTTTCACTGGCTGCCTAGACCTATACAGTTATTATTGCTTCTAAAATTTCAACTCGGTTTCCATACAAAGGCAACATCAGTGAACGAAGCGATGGAAATTATTGATGATGCAACTTTATTAAACAAAGCAATGTTTAAAGCGTTGTTTAGTGATGCTCAGATAATTACGGAATGGTTTCTATTTCTTCCAAAATCTTTAATAGCGATAAAAAAATAATCAAAATATGCATTTTATTTTATCGAATCCTATCAATAAAAAAAATATTACGGATAAAGCTGTTTTATCACAATTTTCTATAGCTTTAATTTTTATTGCGCTTTTGCATCATGCATTTTTCTGTTTTATTTATACCAACTTTTTCTCAATAAATTCTTCTGCTTTAATCTTAACTGAATTAACTTTATTAGCCATTACATTTGCATTCTTTGTTCGAGACAGTTCATTAAATTACATATTAATTTTAATCTTTATTATTTCCAATTTTTTAATATTAGTTGTGTTCCAACAATATTTTGATCCCAAAAATCTAAGAAATTTTATCATACCAGTATTAATGATATGGCTTGGATCGCAATATGATCATCGTATTTCTGTTGACTCACTCATAAAATGGATGGGTTACATTGTTTTATTTTTCGGTTTATTTGAACTGTTTTTTTCCGATACTTTTCAGAGTATTTTTAATATTTTAAATTTTCAAATATCAATTGGTTCTGCTTCTGAAAGCACTTTAGAGTTTGCAGATGGTAATTTTTCAGCCAATGGTACACGTTATGGGGGAAGGAATCTTTTAAGTTTTTTGGGTGAGCATAGAGTATCTTCTGTATTTCTTGAAACAGTCAGTACATCAAATTTTTGCACTTTTCTAGCAGCTTGGGGGTTGAGTAAAAAAAGAGTCATGGATGGCTTGCAATTTTTGCTTTTAGCAATTTTGATCGCCATGTTAGCTGATTCTAGGTTTGGGGTTACTTTAATAACCGTAATGATTTTACTTCGGTTTGCCCTAAATAAAAAACTATTAAAGTATTTTGCTTGCTTATCGCCGATAATTTTTATTCTGATTTGTCTTTATTTTGGTTTGGAATTTAAAGTATTTTTGGATGACTTTAAAACTAGATTAGGGACAACTGGATATTATATTTTAAATTTTAAGCCACTTGAGTTCTTTGGTATGTCTGATAATCATTATGCGCAATTACTAGACCAAGGTTACGCAAGATTATTTCATTTCAATGGAATAATCTTAATGGTTACTCTATGGCTCTCTTTTTGCTCTTTGAAAGTGAAAGAAAGTGCTGAAATTTTTAAATATTTAGTAGCAGTGATTATTTCCGCAAATTTAGCAATAAGTGGTGGATCTATTTTTGCTTTTAAATTTGCAGCAATCATGTGGTTTATTTTGGGGACGCAAATTGTTGACAAAAATATTATCGCAAAATAACAGAAGGTTTGAAGCCTTAGATGCATTTCGTGGTTTATGCGCACTTATCGTAGTTCTAGGTCACTTTGGTATGTTTTTTAATGAAAGTGGTATTTTTGGAGGTGTTATTAAAAATAGTTATGTATTTGTAGATTTCTTTTTTGTTCTGAGTGGTTTTGTCATTAGTCATGCATATTTACACAAGATTAAAAATCTGAACACATTTAAAAAGTTTATTTATGTTCGTTTTTTTCGAGTTTACCCACTGCATTTATTCATGCTTGTGCTCTTTGTTTTGTTAGAAGTTGTTAAAGCCATTACACATCACACAGCTTTATTTATAAATCCCTTTAAATCGTTAGAGTCTTTAATTGCAAACTTATTATTAGTTCAATCATTAGGTATCTATAACTATTTAACTTGGAATTTTCCAGCTTGGAGTATCAGTACGGAGTTTTACACTTACATTAGCTTTGCAATTATAGTTTTACTGTTTAAAAAACAAACTCATAAGTTTGTAACCATCTTTTCTATGGTTATTCCATTAGCGTTGATTTATTTCACAGGCAAAACACTTTTTGATTTTACTTATGACTATGGCTATTTTCGGTGTATCACAGGCTTTTTTGTTGGCATCATCGCCAATCAAATGTATCAACATTTAACTGTAGAGCCGTTCATTAAAAACTTTAATTTAATTAGTTTTCTTGAAATTTCTTTGCTTGGTTTGGTTGTTGGGTTTGCTATTTATGCAGACATTGATTTTATTACTTACGCTTCACCCTTAGTCTTTTTAGCGGTTGTTATTCTGTTTACTTACGAAGCTGGCATTGTTAGTCAATTATTAAAAACTAAATTTTTCTTAACCATTGGTACACTTTCATACAGCATTTATATGACGCACGCTTTTGTTCAAGCTGTACTTTTCCAAATAGTGGATAAGGTTAGTAATAAATTTAATCTTGGATTAACTATTTACCACCAACAAGAAAATAGTTTTGAAATGATTCGATATTACAATTTATCTGATGCTTATTTGATCTTAATAACGCTGCTAATGCTTTTGTTGGTATGTTTATTTTCTAGTTTTACCTACAAGTATATTGAGCAACCTTTTTATACTTGGGGTAAAAAGCGATGCCAATAGCTACTGTAATGAGAAAAATTTATCGGTTGTTAAGATCAGCAATTTTTCATGATGTAATTCCATGCAGTAATAAAAAAATCAATGCAAAAATTAATCATGATTCTGTAATTGAAGTGATTGGTTTTTTTGAAAGTTATAGCGGCATTGGCGAGTCAGCGAGGCTGTGTGCAAATGCACTTAAAGATGCAGGTTTTAAAGTTAAGTGCACCAGTGTGGAAAAGGTGTTTAAGAAAAAATCAGAATTTAGTTGGTCAAAAGCTGGTTTTTATCAAGATATAAAGCCGCTGGTTAGAATTTTCCATTTAAATCCGCCAATGCTTCCGCCAGTTATTTTTAGTCTTGGTTTTAAGCGCTTTATTGAAACATACAATATTGGTTATTGGGCTTGGGAGTTAGAGGATATTCCAAGAGAGTGGAAAAAGGCGATTCGTTACATGAATGCTATTTTTACCCCATCAACATTTACTTCAAATGCAATTCAACGCAATACTAATAAATCAGTCTATACCGTAATGCATCCTGTAAAAGTTGAAAGTGCTAAAATTAATCCATTAATAAGAGCTAATTTAAATATTCCCAAAGATGCTTTTGTCGTTTCTTCTATTTTTAGTTTTGGTTCTGCATTAGAAAGAAAAAATCCTCAAGCTTTAATTCAAACTTTTAATCTTGCTTTTCAGCACAATGAAAATGCTTTTTTGATTTTAAAATCTAATGCTGGTTCAGAGGAAGAAAAAAGGGAGATTCAAAGTTTAATTGCAGGTAATCAAAAAATTCTTTTAATTGATGCGCTTTGGAGTAAAGAAGATATTTTAGGGCTGATTAAAACATCAAATTTATATGCATCATTACATCGATCTGAAGGTTTTGGGCTGACTATTGCTGAAGCGATGTTATTAGATGTTCCTGTCATGGTGACAAATTGGTCGGGTAGTGCAGATTTTTGCAATAAAACATATTGCAGTCTAATTGATTGTAGTTTGATTCCTGTTGAGTCAAGTCACCCAGAATTTAGCGGCCTTTCTTCACTCACTTGGGCTGATGCAAATGTTGTGCAAGCCAGTAATGTTTTGTCAGATATGTATGAATTATCAAGGCAAGGTGATGTGCCTAAAAATATTGAAACTAGTGATTATTTAAGAAAGTTGCTTAATCAGCATTCTTACATGAACGCGCTTGCAAAATTAAATTAATTTAGAGTATGAATCGTTAAAATATGCAATTTACACTGATAGTAGCCCATGAAGTTAACGCTAAAAGAAAAGTTGGTTTTCATTTTTGGTGTGAGTATCTTGTTGGACTTGGCCATCAAGTTAAATTTGTGAGTGTTGGGCACAGCTTTTTAACAAAGCTTCAAGGTAAAACACCGCCAATAAATAAAAATAAATGGGTAAGTTATTCTCCAAATCTCCAATCTTACGCATGGGTGCCGCCAGTACATCCTTGTCTAAATAAAAAATATTTATCCCCTTTTTTAATGCCAATTTTTAGAAATATTCCTAATTTTTTTTCCAATGAAGATTTTAAAAATTTAGAGCATTCTGATGTTTTTATCGTTGAAAGTGGCATTGGTTTGAGCTTGATTCCTAAGTTAAAAAAAATATGTCCTAATGCCATTTTTATTTATTCAGCTTGTGACAGGCTTAAAACTGTGGGTGCGCATCCTTATGTGTTAGAAGCTGAAAAAAACGCTTTACAGTTTTTTGACCTGATTAGAGTGCCTGCAACTGTAATGTTGAGTGATTTTGAAGCTAATTGCCCAATTGAATATATTCCACAAGGCATGGATAAAATAGACTTTGATCAACCACATCAAAATCCATATACATCATCAAAAAATGCGGTGAGTGTTGGTGATATGCTTTTTGATGAAAAAGTAATTTCAACGCTTGCCGAAAATTTCAGTGATTGGACATTTCATCTTTTCGGAAGGAATGCAAAATTAAGTACACCAAAATCAAATGTTATTGCGCATGGAGAGGTTTCAATTCAAGCAATCACGGCCTTTATAAAACATGCTGATATTGGCATCGCGCCATATAAGAACGCACCTAACTGTGAATATCTGTCGCAGTCCAGTTTAAAGATGATTCAATATACTTACAGCAAACTACCAATTGTTGCGCCAACGTTTGCATCAAACGGTCGAAGAAACGTACTAGCTTATAAATCCTCAGATTTATTAGATGAAGTAATTTCAGCTTTTAATAATGCTATTAAATTTGATAGAAATTTGATCAATATTGCTGACGTTTTAACTTGGGATCAGGTGATAAATAAAATGTTGGAAAAATGTCAGATAAATATTTCTCAAAAAATAACAACATTTTAGTAAGTTAAATTTTTTAAAATACTTCTTTTAATTATTTATGGAATTACCATGCCACCTAAAGGTGTCAATACAAGTTCAAATGTTATCTGGTCTGTATTGAATCAGTTTGCAGCACAAATACTTGTTCTAGTTGTTTTTCTTGTCAATGCGCGCTTTATTTCAAAAGCAGACTTTGGTGCAATGGCAATTGCTATGTTGGTAGTAGAAGTTTTACGCCAACTCACTATTGAAAGCGTTGCTACAACGCTGATGGCAAAAGCTAACCCTGATCATGAAGATTACAATGCTGGTTTTTTGATTATTACCGTGTTGAGTGTTATTAGTGCGGTTTTAGTCTATTTTTTAGCAGAGCCAATAGCGTTTTTGATGCATAACGATAGCGTTAGTTACGCGCTAAAATGGATATGCTTAATTATTCTAACTTTTGGTGCAGCCAGAGTTCATGAAGTGTGGCTAACTAAAAATATGATGTTTAAGCAATTAGCCATCAGGTCTATTTTAACAATTGTGATAGGCGGTGCCGTTGGTATTTATTTGGCAGTGAAGGGTTATGGCATTAAAAGCTTAATTGCTCAGCAAGTTTCAACAACTGCTTTCAGTGTCATTTTTTTATGGGTGGCAACCAAATGGCACCCAAGCTTTAATACCACTAAAGCAAAAATTAAAGATATTTTTAATTATGGGCGTGTGATCTCGTTTAATAATGTCATCGGTTTGTTGTCATCTCAAATAGATGTTTTTTTTGCAGGTGTTTATCTTGGTGTAACTCAAACAGGTGTTTATAGCTCTGCTAAAAGAATTATTTTGGCCATTATGATGATTGTGGCTTCTTCAATTAACTCAGTTTCACTGCCTTCTATTGTGGCGGCCAATAAAAATGGGAATATTGAAAACCTGAAATTTTCTTATTTAAAGTTTGTTAAATTTTCTACTTTTTTCACAGTGCCATTGCTTATTGGTTTAGCGGCGCTATCAACGCCGTTTATAGCATTATTGCTGGGTGAAAAATGGGCTGATACAGCGCCAGTGATTACCATTGCTTGTTTTTATTCAATGATTGCTACACTAGAACAATTTAATGCCAATATTTTTTTGGCAAAAAGTAAACCGCAAATTCTCACTTACATCACAGTTTCACATTTGGTGGTTAGCGTTATTTTAATTTTTATTTTTGTGCGATATGGCATTAATTGGTTAGCCATTGCTTTGCTAATTAAAGGCATCATCATTTTTCCATTTTCATTGCGGCTTGCTTTAAAAATGACAGGGGTAACTTTAAAAGAATATTTGTCAGCAATCCTCGCACAGCTTGTTTCTGCGGTAATAATGGGGGGGGTTATTAAACTCATTCAATTGATGGGTGTTTTACCAAAATCAGCGTTCTTAGAGTTGTTGATTCTGATACCAATTGGCATGTTAGTTTATTTATTTTTTATTAAAAGTTTTAATAAGATATTATTTATGGATGTATTTAGAATGAGCCTTAAAGTGTTCAAATAACCTATCAGCATGAATAAAGTTTTTTATAAAGGTTAAGTTTTGGCACATTGTTATCAAAAGCTAGTTAATCCAAAAGTTTCAATTGTTATTTGTAACTATAACTATGAAAAGTACATTGCGCATGCAATCAGTTCAGCCATCAATCAGACTCATCAACCTACCGAAATTATTGTGGTTGATGATGGCTCTGTGGATAATTCTGTTGAAGTTATTCAGTCTTTTTCTACACAAGTTAAATTAGTTAAAAAAAATAATGGCGGTCAGGTTTCTGCATACAACGAAGGTATTAATCATGTCACAGGTGATGTGGTTATATTTTTAGATGCTGATGATGAGCTGCTACCAAACGCGCTTGATGAAATTGCTGATAAATTTTACGAAAATATTGTAAAAGTGCATTATTTAATGCGTGTTATTAACAAAGATGGTGATGACTTAAACACTATTTTGCCTAGCGTGTTAGATTCTGGCGATTGTGGTAAAAATTTAATCAAACATGGCTTAATGTATAAATCACCACCAGCCAGCGGAAATGCATACAGAGTTGAAGCGTTACAGAAAATATTCCCTTTACCAACTTTAACTGAAGAAAAGCATGGTGCTGATTATTTTTGTATTTATGGCATATGCTTATTAGGAAATATTGCGTCCATCAATAAACCTTTATTCAACTATAGAATTCAAGACACAAGCGATAATATTTCTAATAGATTAGGCTTTGGTAATGCCATTAAACAACATGACCGGCTTAAAATGTCTTTAAGACGATGGAAAATGTTGTCACAATGGGTATTCGATAACTCTGATGGTTCAATTATCTTGCCAAAAGTCTTTATTGATTTCACTCAACAAAAACATTTTTTAGCCTTGGATGTTGTCAATTCAAATTCAATACATGATAGATTTTTAGTAATCAAAAGGCATTTACTTTGGATTTTGCAATCTATTTACTTAAGAGGTGACCTTAACATTTTTAAAAAATTAGGATTAGTTTTTTGGGTTTTTCTTGTCGTTATGTTGCCAAAGAAAGTCAGTGTTAATTTAGCAAGATTAGTATGTAATCCAATTGCCAAATATGGGGTTAAAGAGAGTTTTGGCTGTTCAAAGTAATAAAAAAACTGTAAATCGTGCATTTATGAAAAAACGCGATAGTTAGCTTTTCTGCTGAAGGTAATGCATGACGGAAATATAAGTGTTTGAAATTAAAAAAATTTTAATTTTAAGATTTAAATATTAAGAATTTTCGTCAGCCCTAAACTTTTTTATTGCAAGTGCATTCTTATAGTCCTAACGGGCTATATACAATCTTCATTTTAATCTTTAGCATTTAAATAAAATTTACTGCGAAAAGGTTTGAAATAATGATTAAAAAATTTGTAACAAAATTATCAATCTCTGTTCTTTTATTTGCTTTTACAAGCGGTGCCAATGCCACAATCTACACAACGCTTTTTACCAATGCCAGTATTTTTGATACTTCTGCAGGTGGTCATCTAGGTTTAAGTTTTTTAGGTAATGCGCCAACAGGCACTTTTGCTACCTTAACGTTTAATAGCGAAAGTAATGCGTTTACATTAAGTGCTGCTGCAAATTTAGATAGTTATTTTGGTGAAAAAACGTTTATTGATGCAATTGCTTTTAATACGGATCAAAAAAAATCTGAAATAAATGATAGTAATGTTTCCGGCGGCATTACAGATTTTTCAGAGTCAGTTATTGATTTGCCAGATTTTGGTGCAGGGGCGGATGATGATTTTAATGTTATGTATTACTCAAACAATAATAACGTGCTTGATCAAGGCGAATCAGTAAGTTTTACAATTACTGGGCTAGATTTAAATTGTTTTATCAGCGCAACTTGCGCACCCAATAGCACGCCATTACCCGCAACGGCGTTTGCAATTAGAATTACAAATGACCCTGTTAAAAACAACAATACAGCTATTAGCTGGGTAACTGGGGCTTCAATTTCTAGTGTTTCATCAATTTCTTCAGTTTCTGCGGTGCCTGAAGTTGAAACTTCAGCTTTAATGGCCTTAGGTTTAGGAATGATTGGGTTTGTTGCAAAACGGCGTAAAAATTCTTAATCATGTTAGATGAAAAAGAAGTACTTAACGCTCCTGTAAGTTGGGAGATTTTTTATGTGTGTTTGTTTTTTCAGTAAACTTGAACTAATATTTTTAGTTTAATCTTAAATGTGTTTGGTTTTAAAGTATTATAGAACTTCAATTACTAAGGATAATTTTGAAGACATGACTAAATTTTTTATGCGCTTTTTGGTTGCAATATTAAGTTTTACACTAATGGTAAGCCTTGCGGATGCAAGGCGCTTAGGCGGCGGGAGTAGCTTTGGTAAGCAGCGTGCCGTGCCTACCAAACAATATCAAAAAGCGCCAGATTCAGCAAAACCAGCCGCGCCAGCGCCAGCAGGTGGCAATAAATGGTTAGGGCCTTTGGCTGGTTTGGCCATTGGTGCGGGCTTGATGTCTTTATTTTCAGGAGGCGGTTTGGGGCAAGGCTTTGGCGGTATTTTGATGGCGCTGCTTGCTGCGGGTGCTGTGATGTTTTTATTGGCTAAATTAAGAAAACCCGCCGTTGCAATGCCAAATGCACCTAATGGTTTTACGCGGTCGGCAGAAGCTTCGTCACAAATTCAAGGTAATTTTTCTGGAGGCACTACAAATTTTAATGAAAATATTCCTGCAGATTTTCCTGCGGAGCAGTTTGTTCGGCAAGCAAAAATGTCTTTTATTCGATTGCAAGCGGCCAATGACACAAAAAATTTAGACGATATTCGTGAATTTTGTACGCCTGAAGTTTACGCAGAAGTGGCAATGCAGATGAAAGAACGTGGTGACCAAGAACAAAATACTGAAGTTAAAAATATTCAAGCCCAATTGCTTGAAGTGCATAACGACCATGTATTTAGTTTGGCAAGTGTGCGTTTTACGGGTGAACTTGTAGAAAATGGTGGCGCTGCAGAAACAGTTGACGAAGTTTGGTTTATTCAAAAACATTTGCATAATGAAGATGCAAAATGGTTATTGGCGGGCATTAAGCAAATGGATAGCTTGCAATAATAAAAAGTAACTTTACTCCATTACAAACCTCAAATCTTCATTGATTTGAGGTTTTTTTTATTAAAATGTTTTAGCGTTACAACAATAAAATTGTATGCAAATGCAAGGTAACACGCGCATAAGTTAGTACAATACTGTCATGTTAAATTCAGCAAGATTCACAGAAAAATCTCAACAATTACTGCATGATGTATTTGGTTATGCAACTTTTCGTGGTGAACAAAAAACCATTGTTGAACATATTTGCAGCGGTGGCGATGCCTTAGTTTTAATGCCGACGGGGGGTGGAAAATCCCTTTGTTATCAATTACCTGCAATCATTCGCGAAGGGGTTGGTATTGTTGTTTCGCCGCTTATTGCTTTAATGCAAGATCAAGTAGAAGCCCTTAAACAGTTAGGAATTAAAGCCGCATTTTTAAATTCTAGCCAAGATGCAGAAGTCGCGCGTGAAGTGATGACGCAACTGATGCGCGGCCATTTACAACTTTTATATGTTGCACCAGAACGTTTGCTGATGTCTGGCTTTTTATCGTTGTTAGATGAAATTCAAGAAGGCGAGGGCATTGCCCTGTTTGCAATTGACGAAGCGCATTGTGTATCGCAATGGGGGCATGATTTTCGGCCTGAATATCGCCAATTAACGGTGTTGCATGAGCGTTTTCCCAATGTGCCGCGGGTTGCGCTAACCGCAACGGCAGATGCGCCAACCCGTGCAGAAATTATTGAACGTTTAGCCTTAGAAAACGCCCAGCAATTTGTCTCAAGTTTTGATCGGCCTAATATTCGATACCGTGTTTTGCAAAAAGCCAATGCGCGGCAACAATTAGAACACTTTATTGAGACTGAACACCAAAACGATGCGGGCATTGTGTACTGTTTATCAAGAAAAAAAGTGGAAGAAACTGCCGCTTGGTTGGCTGAGCGCGGCTGGAACGCACTGCCTTATCATGCAGGGTTAGATGTAGCGATTCGCAACAAAAATCAACGCCGTTTTTTGCGCGAAGAAGGCATTATCATGGTGGCAACCGTTGCGTTTGGCATGGGCATTGATAAGCCCAATGTGCGCTTTGTTGCACATTTAGATTTACCAAAGAGCATGGAAGGCTATTATCAAGAAACAGGCCGTGCAGGGCGTGATGGCTTGCCAGCCAATGCTTGGATGACGTATGGCTTAGGTGATGTGGTCAGCATGCGCCAAATGCTGGATAACGGCGATGCGCCAGAAGCGCGCAAAAATGTTGAAAGACAAAAGCTGGATGCCTTGCTCGGGTTTTGCGAATCTACGAGTTGCCGCCATCAAACAATTTTGCGTTATTTTGGTGAAGCGCACCCTGGAAACTGTCAACAATGCGATAACTGCTTGACGCCGATTGACACTTGGGATGCGACACAAGCGGCGCAAATGGCATTATCAACCGTTTACCGCACAGGGCAGCGCTTTGGCGTAGTGCATTTAATAGATGTGCTACTTGGAAAATTATCGCCAAAAGTTTCTCAATTTAATCATCAGCAACTCAGCACCTTTGGTATTGGCAAAGTGTTTTCACAAGCGCAGTGGAGCAGTATTTTCAGGCAACTGGTTGCATCAGGGTTACTTGCCACTGATGTTGAAGCGTTTGGCGGCTTAAAACTTACAGAAGCTTCACGCCCAATTTTGCGCGGTGAACAAGAAGTTTGGCTCCGCCGCGATGCAGAACCACCTAAAAAAATCAGTAAAGCAGGGCGTGGCGCACAAGCCAAAGCAGTTTACAGTGCCGTGAGTGATGATCCTTTATGGTTTTTGCTGAAAGAAAAACGGACCGAACTTGCTAAAGCGCAAGGCGTACCCCCTTATGTGATTTTTCACGACAGCACATTGTTGGAAATGGTTAACCATAAACCGACAAATTTAAATGAACTTGCGCGTATTTCTGGCGTTGGGCAAGCCAAGTTAGAACGTTATGGTGCGTCATTTTTAGAAGTCATCAACCCCGTTTAAGTTTTAGAAGCTTTGCTGCGTCACTTTGTTTCTCGCAATAACAAACACTAGGTGACTCTTAGCGCTTTTAGCGCGTGGTAGCCCAGCTAAATACCTCAAAATTTTCATTTAATCCCGCCAACACCTCACGCCATAAGTACTTTTTAAAGCGCATAGTGTGGGCGTTTCAATTAGTATTAAGCCTGAATTGTAAGTATTATTCGGTTTTAATCGTTAGATTCATTTACGTATGGAGTTGATATTATTAAAATTATATATAAGTGCTCAACGTGTGGTTTTAGCGCTTGTTTAATTTCATGTGGATTCGCATAGCATCATAAAAAAATGAAAAATAATGATTTAAAAACTAAATGTTCAAAATCCAAGTATTTACATACATTCGGCTTTACTTTACTTGAGTTGTTAGTAGTGATGGTGATTATTGGTTTGCTTGCGGGTTATGTTGGGCCTAAGTATTTTGAGCAAATTGGTAAATCTGAAACTAAAACTGCAAAGGCGCAAATTGATGCGTTGGGCAAAGCGCTTGATCAATATCGCATTGATGTTGGGCAATACCCAAGTACTGAACAAGGTCTAAATGCGTTGAATAAACCTGTCACCAATGAAGCAAAATGGTCAGGACCCTATCTAAAAAAAGATGTGCCAAATGATCCTTGGGGTCGTGCGTATCTTTATAAATCACCGGGTGAGCATGGCGATTACGACCTTTTTTCATACGGTAAAGATGGCCAATTAGGTGGCACAAAAGAATCAGAAGATGTTGCGAGCTGGTAGAGATTAAGGCAATGGAATTTACGGTAAAAGCGGTACGAGATAAAGAAATGGTGCAATTAAACATTTCTGCCAACAATGTAAAAGAGGCTTTATCGCTCACTAAAAGTAGAGGCTATACGCCCATTTCTGCCGTTGAAAAATCATTTACAAAAGTTAAAACTGCGCAGTCAAAATTTCAATTGGTGTTGTTTAGCCAAGAGTTACTCTCTCTGCTTGAGGCAGGTTTAAATTTGGTTGAGGCCATAGAAACGTTGGCTGAAAAAAACAATAACAATGCATCAAATATTGTGTTAGATACCTTGCTGCAATCGCTCTATCAAGGTCAAACACTTTCTGCCGCATTAGAAAGCCAATCTAATATTTTTCCCATGCTTTATATTGCTACGGTAAAAGCCAGCGAAAAAACGGGTGATTTACCCGAAGCGTTACAACGTTTTGTCGCTTTTGAATCGCAACTTGATGTACTGAAGAAAAAAATTATCAGTGCTTCCATTTATCCAGCACTGTTAATTGGTGTTGGTGGATTAGTTATCTTCTTTTTGCTTGGTTTTGTGGTGCCAAAATTTAGCCATATTTACGAAGGCACAGGGGGAGAATTACCTTTTTTATCGCAAGTGCTGATGTCTTGGGGAACGTTGCTAGAGCAGCACGGAAAATTTATTTTATTATTCATATTCTTCATTTTAGGCATTACTTTATTTGCGCTTTCGCAAGCCACGGTTAGAAAATATTTAATGCAACTTCTTTGGAAAATTCCTGCACTTGGCAGCCGCTTACATATTTATCAACTATCCCGTTTTTATCGCACTTTAGGCATGTTACTTAAAGGTGGCACGCCCATTATTCAAGCGCTTGAATCTGTATCTGGTTTATTGGACAGCGCATTGCAAATTAGAATGCGCAAAGCCACGTTAGCCATTAGTCAAGGTCAGCTTATTTCAGATGCCATGGATAAAACAGGCTTAACCACGCCTGTTGCAAAACGCATGCTGTTAGTGGGTGAAAAGGGCGGCAATATTGGCGATATGATGGAACGCATTGCGGGTTTTTATGATGAGGAATTATCGCGATGGATTGATTGGTTTACGCGGCTTTTTGAACCCCTTTTAATGCTATTTATTGGCTTGGTGATTGGGCTTGTGGTGCTGCTGCTTTATATGCCAATTTTTGAGCTTGCGGGGAATATTCAGTAATGACACTACAAGTTTTAATTAATCAAACCAATGATGAAAATATCGCTGAAAATATGCTTGAAAGTATCAATATAAATTTAGTGCAAGAAGCCAAAATTCAAGCAAAATTGCAAGAAAGACCGATTATTGAAGTGCTTGAAGAGTTGTTTGATGGTGAGCCAGACAGTTTTACGAAAGCGCTTGGTAAAGCATTGTATTTTGAAGTCATCTCGATGCGTGAAATGCACACCTTGCAACAAGCACTTGAAATTGTGCCTTTTTTTAAGTGCCAGCAAAAGCAATGTTTGGCGTTCTTCGATGAACGTAAATCGCTCATCTTAGTTCATTCAGACCCATTTAATGACAGTTTACAAGAATGGGCTGTGGAGTATATTAAGCAAGATTTTTCTTGGCGGCTTGCACATCGGTCAGATATTACTGCATTTTTAACCCAGCACGAAGAAACCATGCTGGCAATGGATGGCATCAGCACCAGCGAAGAAAGTATTTTGTTGGAAACTGACGATGACGTGATGGATTTATCGTTAAAGTCCATCAATAAAGATACTAATCCAACGGTAAAACTTGTTAATTCAACCTTGTATGATGCGCTAAAAAGTGGCGTGAGTGATATTCATTTGGAATGCACCAACGCAGGCTTGGTGATTAAATATCGCATTGATGGCGTGATTGCCAATGTGGGCGGCATTCAAGGGCAAGAAAATGCTGATCAAGCCATTTCGCGCATTAAAGTCATGTCGCAACTCGATATTTCTGAGCGGCGTATTCCGCAAGATGGGCGCTTCAAGGTGATTTCTAACGGACGAGAAGTGGATTTTCGCGTGTCTATTATGCCAAGTATTTTTGGCGAAGATGCTGTTTTACGGGTGTTAGACAGAAAATCACTCTCAGACGAAGCGCAAGGCTTAAGCCTAAAAGCGCTCGGTTTTAACCCGCAAATTATCACGCAATTTCGTCGATTAGCCTCAGACCCTTATGGCATGGTGCTAGTCACAGGGCCAACGGGCAGTGGAAAAACCACCTCTTTATACGCAGCGATTTCAGAAGTGAATACGGGTCACGACAAAATTATCACCATTGAAGATCCAGTGGAATATCAATTGCCAGGCGTGTTGCAAATTCCTGTGAACGAGAAAAAAGGCCTGACCTTTGCGCGTGGCTTGCGTTCTATTTTACGTCACGACCCAGACAAAATTATGGTGGGAGAAATTAGAGATTCTGAAACCGCGCAAATTGCTGTGCAAGCCGCGCTAACAGGCCACTTAGTGTTTACCACCGTGCATGCCAATAATGTGTTTGATGTGATTGGGCGATTTATGCACATGGGCGTTGACCCCTATAACTTTGTTTCTTCAGTCAATGGTATTTTGGCACAACGGCTTGTGCGAGAAATTTGCACGCATTGCGCGGATGATTTTCAACCCAATGCTGAATTATTAGCGGAATCCGCATTAACGCAAACGCAAGCCCAAACGATGCAATTTAAATTTGCTAAAGGCTGTGGCCATTGCCGTGGCACAGGTTACAAAGGCCGCATTGCCGTGGCGGAACTCCTTGTTTTAAATGATGAATTAAGAGAAATGATTATTAGCCGCGAACCAATTAGAAAATTAAAAGAAGCGGCAAAAAGATGTGGCATGCGCAGTATTAGAGAAGCCGCAGTAGAGTTAGTGGCAGAAGGCAAAACAACGTTACAGGAGATTAATCGTGTTACCTTTGTTGCCTAACCATCTATTAGTTTCGCTCAGCAAAAACAGTGTTTCCATGATTTATCGTGGCGGCTTATCCAAAAGCATGATTGGTGAAAAATTCGTAGAGAACCAAACGCAAGGTAATTTTGATTGGCAAACATTGGTTGAATTGTTAGATACAGCATTTGCAGAAATTAAACTGCCAGCAAAAACAAAATTATTGATTACGCTCTCAAGCGACATGGTGCGTTATTTAACGTTGCCAGCGCAACATATCAACATGCGTGATGATGAAAAATTACAATATGCCAATGCGGCGTATAAAGAAATATTTGGTTTTGTGATTGAAAACTGGGTGATTAAATGCCATGATGCGCCGCCCAATCAGCCCATTTTAACTTCAGCCATTGATTTTGCTTTATATGAAAAAATTCAATTATTAGCTAAAAAATATCAATTCAAATTACAAAGCGTTCAACCTTATTTGATGACGGTTTTTAACGCATTGCAGCCATCGCTAAAATCATCAAATGCGCTTTTAGCTGCCATTGAACCAAACAGAATTTTGCTCATTAATATTCAACAAGGCTATTGCCAACAAGTGCGTAGCTTTCTGAGAGCTAGTCATTCCGTCACAACTTATCTTGAAGCAAGTACAAAAATTAACGAAGCACTGTCAATCATGTCAAGCAATTGGCAAGAAACGCTCTCACAAATAATGGCGCGGGAAACAATGATTGGCGATGCAAATGTCAGAGAGTTGTATATTTACGCGCCACTATTAGAAGCGCCAACACTTAAATTGGCGGGTGATTGGAAAATTAAATTGCTCAAAGTAAACAATAAAATAAACATTATAAAACCAGCCTACGCAATGTTAGAGGCAATTTTATGAGTCAAAAACTAGACTTAGAATTTGTAGATCGCCCAATTTTTTCATTAGCGCATCTCAGCATTTTGGGATTTATAATCTTGTTTATGGGCATTGCATTAACCATTTTTGTGGTGCAAACCTATCAATCCGCCAATATAGAGCTTGCGCAAGCAACATTTCAGTTACAACAAAGTGAAACGCATGCCTCAAAAATGGAACGTTTAAAAAATGAAAATGTGGTAGAAATTTCTGAAGATGAATTAAAGAAAATTCGTGAAACTGTTGCAAATTTAACCACGCCTTGGGACGCACTTTTAAGTGCTTTAGAAGGTATTCAAACGCCTGATGTTGCCTTGCTGAATTTTGAACCAAACAGAAAAAAACAAATGGTAACTTTAACTGGGCAAGCTAAAAATATGCAAACCATGTTGCAATATGTAGAAGCTGTTTCTTCCCTAAAAATGCTTTCAGTTGCCTACTTGCAAAATCATGTAGTAGATACGAATGATCCATATAAACCTGTTAACTTTACAATTGTGGCCAAATGGAAATGAATCAACAAAAGCTACATTATTTAATCTGGTTTGCAAAAGCTTACGCAAAAAAATTAAGCTTAGTGGGCTTGTTTGGGCTATTTTTAGTTTTGGCTAGCTTGGTTTTTTACGCAACAAAAGTATTAGAAGTTAAGCGTAATATTCAACAGGTAAAAGTTGAACAGCTTGCACAATCAAAAATTAATCATAGTACTCGTCTTCAATCAGACGCTGATTTGCCGCAAAACGCAGCAGAGGAGGCTGCAAAATTTTATAGCCGCTTTCCAACCTTAGAAGCGTTACCCAAAATTTTGAATGAACTCAATAATATTGCAGTAAATCAAGGTATTGCGATTGATATTGGCGATTACAAATATGATGCAGTAAAGTCATTACATACCGTAAATCAACGGTCTTCAAATCAACCGCCTGCAAGTAAAAATGCTTTAAACCAAAATTCTGGAACCCCGCGTGATTTAAGTAAATATGAAATCATTTTCCCAATAACTGGCAAATATTCGCAAATTAGAGCGTTTATTGCGGAGTCTTTACAAAAATTTCCTGAAATTGCCCTGCTGGAATTGCAAATTGTGCGCAATGAAAGCACAAGCGTACAAGTAGAAGCAAACTTGAGTTTGGCTATTTATGTTAAGGGGGCTAAATGACAGATATTGATAAAAAAAATAAATCAAGCATTTGGGTTTGGTTTGCTTTACTCCTCACCATTTCGCTAGTGGTTTGGACTGCATTGCAAGAAGAAAACACTTCGGTAGATGTTGTCGTGCAAGCCCAAAGTCATACAACGAATAATAATGCCGAGGCCTTGCCTGCGCGTAAACTTGAACTTCAAGAAAAAAATGCACAAACGTCTATAAACACAAAATCATCTTTAATTGATTGGGAAAAACTGAATCGAACTCAGATTTTTCAGAAGAGATCTACTGAAAAATCCGCCCATTTATTTGCTGAACATTCTTGGGTTGTTGAACCCCCAGCGCCAAAAGTAGTTAAAACTGCGCCACCCGCACCCGTTGCGCCGCCTGTGCCATTTAGTTATATGGGGCGGTTGGATGGTAGCCCAAAAGGGGATTTAATTTATTTGGCAACGGCAGATAAATCTTACTCTGTGTTGATTGGGAGTAAGGTGGACGCATTTTGGATGTTAGAAAAAGAAGATGCGCAAAATTTATACTTTACTTATTTACCCCTCAATTTGCCGCAAATACTTAATAAGAATCAACGGTCAACTTCAGCTGACCTTTCATTAGCAGCAAAACCAAATATTGAAAACGCGTTTTTGCAATAAGGATTAATATGAACGTTAAACGCACGAAATTTACATTTAAATGTAATCTATTACGGATTGCACTATTTAGTTTGGCTTTTCATGCAGGCTTACTGATTGCCGCAGAACCACTCACTATTGAGAAAAAAAACGAAGCTAAAGTGAAAAAAGCCGAACAAAAAGTTGATGTAGATGAAAAATCAACCAGTGATCGTAAAGATTTTTATATGAATCGTGAATTTGCTGTTAACGAGTTATTGCTAAAGCAAGCCAAAGATGCGCGCGATAAAGAAGATTTTGAGACCGCCAGAAAATTGTATGAACGCGTTTTGGGATTTTCCCCAAATGATCAGTACGCGCTGATTGGCTTAACCGCTTTAGAGCGCGAAGTGCTGCAATCAAAAAAAATCTCCACCGCGCAAGAATCTTTTAATGCCAATAAATTTTCCGAAGCCAATACTTTGGTGAGAGAAGTGCTATTAGAAAATCCGCAACATAAAAAGGCCTTAACTTTAAGAAATCAACTGAGCGAAAAGTTAGATGAAAGTGCCAGCACCATTCCGCAACTTAAAGGACGCTTTAATAAACCAGTAACTTTAGAGTTGAGAGATGCCAATATTAAGATGGTTTTTGATGCTTTATCCAGAGACACGGGCATTAATTTTATTTTAGATAAAGATGTTCGCCCAGATTCAAAAGCCAATATTTATGTCAAAAATATGCCCATTGAAGATGCAATTGATACGGTGATTTCAAGTAATGGGTTAGAAAAAAAAGTGATTTCTGAAAATACGGTGATTATTTATCCAAGTAATCAGCAAAAAAATAAGGCGTATCAAGAGCTGCTGATTAGAAATTTCTATTTAAATAACACCAGCGCGAAAGACGTTGCAGCGCTTTTAAAATCACTCATTAAAACAAAAGATGTGTATGTTTATGAGCGCTTAAATATGTTGGTGATGCGCGATACGCCAGAGGTGATTCATTTGGCGGAAAAATTAGTGGCTTCCATTGATTTAGAAGACCCAGAAGTGATGTTGGAAATTGAGGTTTTAGAGGTTAGCCGTAACCGTTTGCAGCAATTAGGCATTGTGTTTCCCAATCAAATTTCGGTGATTAGCGAAACCACCCCTTTAAATTTGAAGGATTTAAAAAATATTAATTCAAGCGCGATTGGCATTTCCCCCAATCCTGCGATTAATTTTAAGAAAACCGATGGCGATATTAATTTGCTTTCAAACCCGCGCATTCGTGTTAAAAATAATGAAAAAGCAAAAATTTTGGTTGGCGATAAAATTCCTGTTATCACTACAACTTCAACCGCCAATGTAGGCATTTCAGAAAATGTAACGTATGTGGATGTTGGCTTAAAGCTTGATGTTGAGCCGCACATTACCTTAGATAATTTTGTCAATATCAAACTTGGGCTTGAGGTAAGCACCTTAGGTGATAAAACGGTCACCAAAAATGGCGCAACCGTTTACGCCATTGGCACAAGAAATACGCAAACAGCCTTGCGTTTAAAAGATGGCGAAACACAGATTTTGGCAGGTTTAATTCTAGACGACGAGCGTAAAACAGTCAGCAAGTTACCAGGCTTGGGCGATATTCCATTATTAGGAAGATTATTTTCTGATAACGATAGTAAGAACAATAAAACTGAAATTGTACTGGCCATTACGCCAAGAGTGCTGGGTAATATTCTTTTGCCAAAATCACAACAATCTGAATATTGGTCTGGCACAGAAAATCAGCTTTCAGATAAATTTAAAAAAAGTGTGCCAACAGATGTTTCAAATGCACCTTCATCCAATAATGCGTTTGATCGTTTGTTAGAACAAAGACGTTTGCGTGAAATTGAACTCAATGGCCAAGCTGCACCAGAAGCTGGTGCGTTACCGATTGATCCAGCTATGATTCCACCGTTGCCTGTGATTTCGCCACCTGCTGTGACGCCAAACCAAGCACCATCGGACGCAACGCCAGTGCAAGGTGTTTTTAATGCGCCTTAATTAACCGCAATTTAACATGCATATGCTTAAAAAAATATCAGGTTTTACTTTAATTGAGCTAATCATTACGCTTGCGATTATCTCAATTTTAGCGAGCGCTGCCATGCCAATGTTAAAAATGACGGTGCAACGCACGAAAGAAAACGAACTGAAACAACATTTACGCCAAATGCGAGACGCGATTGATGCTTATAAAAAAGCTTCTGATGAAGGGCGCATCAAAAAAAATATTGATGATACAGGTTACCCGCCAAACCTTGATATATTGGTAGAAGGTGTGCAGGATGCAAAAAGCCCCAAAAAAAATATCATTAAATTTTTAAGAAAAGTGCCTGTAGATCCTTTTTTAAGTCAGGAATCCGTCACTGGTGAGTCGTTAAAAAGTATTGAAATGTGGGGAATAAGAAGTTATGCAAGTGACGCAAACGAACCAAAATCTGGTGAAGATGTTTACGATATTTATTCCTTAAGCCCAAATGTTGGCTCAAATGGTATTCCCTATGCAAAATGGTGAGCTTTTGAAAAAAATCATGCAAACAGAGCAATTTTATGGCATCAAGCACACAAGAGTTTCTAAAGGCTTTACTTTGATTGAGCTATTGGTGGTGCTGAGTATTATTGCCTTGCTGCTTACAATAGCAACCCCCAGATATTTTGTGAGTTTAGACCGCGCAAAAGAAGCTACTTTAAAGCAAGATTTAAATACCGTGCGAGAAGCCATTGATAAGTATTATGCGGATAAAAATAAATATCCTGATAGTTTAGAAGATTTATTAGAACAACAATATATTAATAAATTACCCGTTGATCCTATTACAGAAAGCAGTGCAACTTGGCAATTTATTGCGCCAGAACCGCCATTAGAGGGGGAAATTTTTGATATCAAAAGCGGCGCAACTGGCACTGCAAAAGATGGAAGCAATTATGCGCAATGGTAAGTCGTTGTTATTAATCAATCAGCCTAAACAATTTGGATTTACCTTTATAGGGCTGCTAATTATTATTTCTATTTCAGGGATTGTTCTGGCGGCTGTTGGTGTGGTTTGGCATCAAGACGTGCAAAGAAACAAAGAGCAGGAACTACTTTTTGCAGGAAACGCCTATCGCGTTGCGATTGCTGATTATTTTGAAAATAGCCCAAACGGCATTAAGCAATATCCAAATCAATTAGAAGAGCTCATTTTAGATAAACGCTTTCCTACCGTAAAAAGGCACATTAGAACGCTTTACCCAAACCCTCTGAGCAAAGATCACCGTTGGAAATTGATATTAGAGCAGGGCAGAATTAAAGGCGTCACCACTGCTTCAGCCTTAGCTCCTATTAAAAACAGTGGATTTCCCAGTGATTACCAACAATTTGCATCTGCAAAAACTTATCAAGAATGGGTGTTTAAGCATTAAAAAAGCTTTTTTAAAAGCGTAATTTTTTTTGCTTTATTTCATTTGTATTAACCATAAAAAACAGGAGGACAAAGCTCCTGTTCTAGTTAATTTTTTGTTAATTTCTACTTGTTGCTGAGCGCTTATTCAATTAACAAATCAAGTTTTCCAGGCACGCCATTCATGGCTTCTGCATCTTCTAGCGCCTCTTTGCGCGCTGTGATAACAGGCCAAATTTTTGCTAAACGTGCGTTTAATTCAATAAACTGTTGCTGGTCAGCAGGCACATCATCTTCTGCAAAAATTGCCTCGGCAGGGCATTCTGCAACGCATAAAGTGCAGTCAATGCATTCATCAGGGTTAATGGCTAAAAAATTTGGGCCTTCAACAAAGCAATCGACTGGGCAAACATCAACGCAATCGGTAAATTTACATTGAATACAATTTTCGGTCACAACATATGTCATTTTTACAGTCCTTTATTCTTAACGCTTTTACAGCTTGTTTTCAGCAAATGCGTTATTTTATTTGAAATTTTATGAAATGGCGATGGAATAATTTAAACAATCATTCCAGCACCTACCGTATTGTTTGTACTCTCATCAATCACAATAAACGCGCCCGTTGCACGGTTTGATTTATAAGAATCAACCATTAAGGGTTGTGCTAATTTAAACGTGAGGCGAGCAATATCATTCATTTTTAAATTAGTTGTTGTTTGCTGTTCTAATGTGTTCACATCAACTTTGTATGAAATTGCGCCAACTTTAGCTTTAGATTCACGCGTGGTATGGCGCACAATGTAAGTGCGCGCTGGCGATAACGGCGTTTCAGACAGCCAGCAGACAAATGCTTCAATTTGTTTAACAGGCGCAGGCGCTTCATTTGTTTTCACAATCATGTCACCACGTGAAGTGTCGATTTCATCTTCTAACAACAAAGTCACACTTTGCTCAGTTTGCGCACTTTGTAGTTGAGCTTCACCAATTTGAATAGCTTTGACTTTAGATTTGTAACCATTTGGTAATACAGTCACCGCATCGCCAACAGCAATATCGCCTGATTCAATTCTACCCATAAAACCACGGAAGTCGTGTAATGCTGCATCGGCACTTGCGTGTGGACGACACACAAATTGTACTGGAAAACGGAATTCTTCAGATTGTTCAGTATGCGCAGCTGGCGCTTTCTCCAACATTTCTAATAAGGTTTCGCCAGTGTACCAAGGCATACTTTCCAAACGGTCAACGAGCATATCGCCGTTGAGTGCAGACATGGGAATAAAGCGAATATCTCTGGCTGCGGCTAAACCAATTTCTTCTGCAAATTTTAAATAATCTGCACAAATTTTGTCGTAAATCGCTTGGTCATAACTCACCAAATCCATTTTATTGACAGCCACAACTATATGCGGAATGCCGACTAAGTGAGCCAAATAGCTGTGTCTTCTCGTTTGCGTCAGCACACCTTTACGTGCATCAATCAAAATAATTGCAAGGTTAGCCGTTGAAGCAGCAGTCACCATATTGCGCGTGTATTGCTCATGGCCTGGGGCGTCAGCAATAATATATTTTCGCGTGCCTGTAGAAAAGTAGCGGTAAGCCACGTCAATTGTAATACCTTGCTCGCGTTCAGCTTGTAAACCATCTGTCAACAAAGACAAATCCACCGCTTCCATACCACGCTTTTTTGACGTGTTTGAAATGTTGGTGAGGGTGTCTGCCAAAATAGTTTTGGTATCAAATAATAAACGCCCAATCAGCGTACTTTTTCCGTCATCGACAGAACCGCAAGTCATAAAGCGGAGTAGAGAGTCGTTATGTTGCATATTAGAATTACTCATTAAAAATATCCCTCTTTTTTACGTTGCTCCATGGAAGCATCAGAGGTTTGGTCATCTAAGCGTGTTGCACCGCGCTCAGTGATGGTCGTCGTAGCAGTTTCCAATACAATTTTGCTGACATTGTCAGCATCAGAAAGCACAGGTGCCGTGCAGGTAATGTCGCCCACGGTTCTAAAGCGTACTTGCATGTTAATAACTTCTTCACCGGCCTTCGGAACATTAATCACTTCGCCATTCGCTAAAGGAACATTAGCAGGCATCATTGCACCGCCACGCATAATAATGTCGCGATTGTGCGAAAAATAAATGCTAGGTAGCCCTAAATTTTCGCGTTCAATATATTGCCAAACGTCCATTTCTGTCCAGTTTGAAATCGGGAAAGCGCGAATGTTTTCCCCTTTGTGAGAACGTGCGTTATACAAATTCCATAACTCAGGACGTTGATTTTTCGGGTCCCATTGACCGAATTCATCACGAAAACTCATGATGCGCTCTTTGGCACGGGCTTTTTCTTCATCACGGCGAGCGCCGCCGATGCAGCAATCAAAGCCAAATTCTTCAATCGCTTCAAGCAATGTGACTGATTGGTGTTTGTTGCGCGGTTCATCAGGGGATTTCAATACAACCGTACCACGTTTCATGGAGTCTTCAACGGATCGAACAATCAAGCGTTCACCAAGTTCTGCTGCACGCTGGTCACGGAAATTGATCACTTCTTGATAATTATGGCCTGTGTCGATGTGCATCAGTGGAAAAGGAAAGCGGCCTGGGCGGAACGCTTTTTCTGCCAAACGCAAAATACAAAGCGAATCTTTACCGCCCGAAAACAGCAATACTGGATTGCTGCATTGGCCTGCAACTTCACGCAGAATATGGATTGCTTCGGCTTCTAGCCAATCAAGATGGCTTAGGGCATGAGCGCTGGATGTTGGTTTAGTTGTGGTCATAATGGAAACTATAAATGGAAAATATTTTTTAACGCTTTATTTTTTTACATGGAGTCCGCATTCTTTAGAGGTTGGGTCTTCCCACCACCAACGGCCTGCGCGAATATCTTCGCCCATGGCAACCGCGCGCGTGCAAGGCGCACAGCCAATACTAGGGTAAAATTGGTCATGCAATGCGTTATAAGGGACATCAAAAAGCCTAATATAAGCCCATACTTCTTGCTCAGTCCAGTCGCTTAAAGGGTTGAATTTTTCGAGCTTGTTGCCATCGTCAAATTCTCGCGTAGGTAAGCTGGCGCGTGTGGTTGCTTGCTCTGCACGCATGCCTGTCACCCATGCTTGTTTACCATTCAGTGCGCGCTTCAAAGGTTCTACTTTGCGCATATGGCAGCAAGCTTTGCGTAATTCAATACTTTCGTAAAATGCATTGATGCCATTGGTGCGTACGTAATTTTCAACAGTTTCATGTTTGGGAAAAAACACGATCGGTTTGGTGTTGAAGGTACTTTCTACTTCACCCATCAGCGTATATGTTTCAGCAGGCAAGCGACCAGTGTCAAGAGAGAAAATTTCAATCTTCAATTTTTCTTTAGCAATGATGTCTGTAAGAACCATGTCCTCTGCACCGTAACTATTGGCAAAGGTGATTGCGTTAAACTCTTGAGTGGCGACTTGTAATAAGGCCAGCACTTGTGCGCGTTTTTTGTTCACACTTGCAACCAAAACCTCTGTCAGTTCTGGCGAAGTCGCAGGGTTTTTCATGGAAGGCTTTAACATGCTCACACCGAAACTCATGTGCGGTTAATCCTACGCCAAACAGGTACGTCATTCACCGCGCCTTGGTATGGCTGGCTAAAGTCATTTAAGCTGGCAATCGCTTCTTGCGCGTTGCGGTCAGAGCGAATGAGGTAGCTGTCGTAACCTGAACGTTTTAAGAAAAACAATTGGTCACGCAACACATCGCCTACTGCACGTAACTCGTTTTTAAAACCATAGCGGGTACGAATCCAATTGCCTAAAGTAAAGTTACGACCATCGGCAAAGCGTTCAATATAGACAGCAATCAATGGTAAAACATTGAGGTCAGGGAAGGCTACATTCAATTGCTCAATTGGCTCGTGTGTAGCAATCAAAATTCCAATTTCACCAGAGGCCATACGTGCACTCAATGCATCTTTTTTAGCCAACCAAATAGGTAATGGCAAAATAATTTTTCCTGTCGCTGGAATCTCTGTCGCGTCAATTTGTGCTTGGCTAAAGGTTTCTTCGCCGTGTAGTTTAAACAGCACAACTTTGCCAGCTTGTTTACGTACCACTTCGTCGCCAAAAGTTGGTGGAATGACACGCGTCCACTCGTCTGCATCGATGGTATTTTGTTTAATTAATTGACTCATGCGATACTCTTTTCAGCCACAGCTTTTTCACCATAAACGTGCGCTTTAAATGGCGCTAACCCCAAGCGACGAACAGTATCAATAAAACGTTCTTCTGGCGTACGTTCTTTAATATATACCTCAATCAATTTTTGAATCACTTCTGGCATTTCTTCAGCCGCGAATGAACGGCCAATCACACTACCTAAACTCGCATCATTACCTTGTTTGCCACCAATCGAGACTTGATACCATTCTTCATTATCTTTATCCACACCTAAAATGCCAATATGGCCGACGTGATGATGGCCGCAAGCATTCATACAGCCAGAAATGTTGAGTTCAATTTCACCAATATCATGCAGATAATCTAAGTTATCAAATTGCATTTGGATGGCTTCGGCAATCGGGATAGATTTTGCATTGGCCAAACTACAAAAGTCGCCGCCTGGGCAGCAAATAATGTCGGTGAGTAAGCCAATGTTAGGGGTTGCCAAGCCTGCAGCGCGGGCTTTTTCCCAAACACTAAATAAATCGCCAAGTTTAACGTCAGCTAAAATCAAATTTTGCTCATGTGAAGAGCGCAACTCGCCAAAACTGTAGGTATCAGCTAAATCTGCCACCAAATGCATTTGTTCAGCGGTGATGTCACCAGGCGGTTTGCCGTGTGGTTTGAGTGATAAAGTTACCGAACGGTAACCAGCCTGTTTATGTGAATGCACACAACGTTTTACCCAAGCCGCGAATGCTGGGTTACTTGCGATAGATGTGTCAAAGCTTGCATCGTGTGCAGGCAATGACTCATAGGGCATTGGCTCAAAATATTTTGATACACGGTCAAGCTCGGTTTGCGTTATGGTTAGCGAGCCATCTTTTAAAAATGCCCATTCAGCTTCTACCTGTTGCTTAAATGCGTCAATACCCAGTGCTTTAACTAAAATTTTAATTCTTGCCTTGTATGAGTTATCACGGCGACCGTGAATGTTGTATACGCGAATAATCGCCTCACAATAAGACAGCACATGTTGCCAAGGTAAATTTTCTTCAATCACCGTGCCTAAAATTGGGGTGCGACCTAAACCGCCGCCCACCCAAACTTTAATGCGTAGTTGGTCGGTGTTATCTTTAAAGAACTCTAAGCCGATATCATGCATTTGCACCACAGCGCGGTCATCTTTTGTGCCACTCACCGCAATTTTAAATTTACGTGGTAACAAAGCAAATTCGGGATGAAAAGTGCTCCATTGACGCATGATTTCTGCAATTGCACGCGGGTCAACCACTTCATCTAGCGCAACGCCAACAAATTGATCGGTGGTGATATTTCGAATACAGTTGCCTGAAGTCTGAATCGCGTGCATTTCCACTGTTGCAAGTTCAGCCAAAATGTCAGGCACATCTTCTAATTTAGGCCAGTTGAGTTGCAAGTTTTGACGCGTAGAAAAATGGCCATAACCTTTATCATACTTTTTTGTAATATCCGCTAATTTGCGTAATTGCTTGCTAGATAGCATGCCGTAAGGCACAGCAATGCGCAACATTGGCGCATGGCGTTGAATATACAAACCATTTTGCAAACGCAAAGGGCGAAACTCTTCATCTGTGAGTTCACCTGCTAAATAGCGGCGGGTTTGGTCGCGATATTGCGCAACGCGTTCATTAACAATTTGTTGGTCTATTGAGTCGTATTTATACATACAGATTGAGTATTTTCAAAGAGGCGTTATTTTAATGTAAAACGAGCTTAAAGCCTACATAAATCAAGATGGTGGCAAGCGCAATTCGCACCCAGTGTTCCGCAACCTTTGAACTCATGTGGCTACCTAAGTAAATTCCTGGGATTGAACCAATCAGCAGCGTGCCCAGTAAAGCGTAATCGATGGTACCAATGGATGCATGCCCAAGTCCCGCGACTAGCGTTAAAGGCACAGCATGCGCGATGTCGCTGCCAACAATGGTGGTAATTTTTTCTTTTGGATATAGCATAATAAGTGCGGTGACCCCTAATGCGCCAGCACCAACCGAGGTAAGTGTCACGAGTGCGCCCAGTACGATACCAAGTAGCACCGTTAATGTTGGCACATAGTGGGTTGGGATCCATTTACCCTTTGCGACGATTTCCATCAGTTTATTGCGTAACAAAACCGCAACTGAGGTGATAATTAGCGCAACACCCAACCAAAATTTTATTGCCGCAATGGCTGCGCTTGATTCAACATCTACTTGATTTAAAGCGTAAATCGTGAGGATGGATGCTGGAACACTGCCAATTGCCAGTAATTTTACGATTTTCCAATCAATATTTCCGAGTTTGCCGTGCGCAAAAATGCCTACAGATTTTGTTAAAGAAGCGAATAATAAATCTGTGCCAACTGCAACAGCAGGTTTAATATGAAAGAACAGCAATAAAATGGGTGTCATCAATGAGCCGCCGCCAACGCCAGTTAAACCAACGAGTAAGCCAACGATAAAACCTGCAAAAATATATCCTAATTCCATTTATTGCCCTGAAGAAATAATCACTAAAAGCGTAGCAGTTTAACAGTGAAATCATATAATTATAAGAATATGTTATTCTATGCTTATATTATTTTGTTATAAAAAGGTCAATAACAATGAAGCTACATCAACTTCGTTACCTGCATGAAGTTGCCAAGCAAGGACTTAATATTACATCTGCAGCGGATGCTTTATTTACCTCTCAACCTGGCGTTAGTAAACAAATTCAGCTTTTTGAAGAGGAGCTTGGACTGCAAATTTTCCAACGTAATGGAAAACGCTTGGTAGGCATTACTGAGCCTGGCGAGCAAGTATTGGCACTCGCTTCAAAAGTAATTTTAGATATTGAAAATATTCGCCGTGTTGGGGATGAGTTTAGTCAAGTTGAAACGGGTGTGTTGACAATCGCCACAACGCATACGCAAGCGCGCTACACCTTACCTAAAGCGGTTAAAGCGTTTATGCAAGCTTATCCAGAAGTCAAATTAAACATTCATCAAGGTAATCCAGTGCAAGTGGCTGAGCAAGTTGCCAATGGAGAAGCAGATATTGGCATTGCCACAGAATCTATCAGCAGTTATGAGCGTCTTTTATGTTTGCCTTGCTATGATTGGAATCGCTGTGTGGTTGTACCGCAAGGGCATCCTTTATTAACAGAAGGGGAAATAACATTAGAAAAATTAGCCGCTTACCCGCTAATCACTTATGACTTTGCCTTCACAGGTGGTACCTTGGTTTCAAAAACATTTTCGGATGCAGGTTTAACACCGAACGTTGTACTCACTGCAATTGATGCGGATGTGATTAAGACCTATGTAACCTTAGGTTTGGGCATCGGTTTGCTCGCAAATATGGCGTATGATGAGGAGCGCGACGCGCACTTGGTACGAATTGACGTCAGCCATCTTTTCGCTAACAGTACTACTTATTTAGGCTTTAGAAAAGATGCGTTTTTGCGTGGATTTATGTATGGCTTTATTGCGCTGATTGCGCCAAAATTTAACCGAGAGGCGGTCAATGCCAAGCTTAAAATTTATGATTAATTTGCAACAAAAAATACGCAAAATTACGAAGGCCTTGAAAAATGAACATTAATTTAATTAAAGGATTATTTTTGTGCATCGTTTTTTTCCAATTCAACGCATGTACAACGCTTAAGCATCAACTTAAAAACAATCAAAAACCAATTGTTGAAGCTTGTGAGGCGCAAGGCTTGAAAGATGGCGCTATATTTGAAGTTGCTGTGAAAGACGGCGTAAGTTATCAAGATGTTGTCGATAGCTTAAAAAGTTTGAGTGAAGGTGCAAATTTTGTAAATCCAGCTAATTTCCCCATTGCTGAACATATTGAAAAACGTGGTATTGATCCGCAAGGCATTAAAGAAGTGCGTAGTTTTTGTAATTTAAGCATGGGCACAGATATTTTTTTAGATCATCCTGAGTTTTTAGTATTTGCGCCTTGCCGCATAGCGCTTTATGAAAAACCCATTAATGAAAAACACAACGCACAGAAAAAAATGCAATTATTTATCGGCCTCGCGCGCCCCACCTATGATTTAAAAAATATTCAACACCCAACCGAGCGCGCACAAAAAGCCGCACAGCTTTTAGAAGATAATTTAATTAAAATGATAGAAAAAGCCAGCAGAGGCGATATTTAACAAATTATATTGCGTCATCGAAAAAATTAATTCACTTTAAAAACATGAGGAATGTTCATGGCTTCACCCATCTTAATCGCAAAAAATAATGAAATTTCAAGTGTTGTTCTTCCTAAAATGGCCAATCGTCATGGTTTGATCGCTGGCGCAACTGGTACGGGAAAAACCGTGACATTACAAACGCTTGCTGAAGGTTTTTCTAAATTAGGCGTGCCTGTTTTTATGGCAGATGTCAAAGGCGATTTAGCGGGTATCAGTCAAAAGGGCGGCGGTAACCCAAAAGTGGAAGCGCGTGTGACGCAGCTTGGCTTAACAGAATTTAGTTATCAAGCGTGTCCTGTCACTTTTTGGGATGTATTTGGTGAAAAAGGTCACCCTGTGCGCACCACTATTGCAGAAATGGGACCGCTTTTATTAGGGAGATTACTGAATTTAAATGAAGTACAAGCAGGTGTTTTAAACGCGGTATTTAAAATTGCCGATGACCAAGGATTGTTGTTGCTAGACCTAAAAGACTTACGCGCCATGATGCAACATGCTTCCGAAAATGCCGCGACTTATCAAACGCAATATGGCAATATTTCTGCCGCCAGTGTAGGCGCGGTGCAGCGTGCGTTATTAGAGCTTGAAACGCAGGGTGCGGATCAACTATTTGGCGAAACAGCGTTAAATTTAGATGACCTCATGCAAACTGACAGCAAAGGGCATGGCGTGATTAATATATTAGCCAGCGATAAATTATTTAATTCACCACGCATTTACGCAACCTTGCTCCTTTGGTTGCTCTCAGAACTGTTTGAAAAATTGCCAGAAGCAGGTGATTTAACACAACCAAAATTAGTATTCTTTTTTGATGAAGCGCATTTACTATTTACTGACGCGCCACAAGCTTTGTTACAAAAAATTGAACAAGTCGTGCGCTTAATTCGCTCCAAAGGTGTGGGTGTTTATTTTGTTAGCCAAAATCCATTAGATATTCCCGATGTGGTTTTAGGACAATTGGGTAATCGCGTGCAACATGCCTTGCGCGCCTTTACACCGCGCGATCAAAAAGCAGTGAAGTCCGCCGCAGAAACCTTTAGAAGCAACCCGAAAGTAGATGTCGCAATTGCCATTACAGAGCTTGGTGTCGGCGAAGCGCTCGTTTCTTTTTTAGATGAAAAAGGTGTCCCAACGCCTGTTGAACGCACTTTTGTATGCCCGCCACAAAGTAGGATTGGCGCAATTACTGAAGAAGAACGTGCAACTGCGATTAAGCAATCTTTGATTTACGGTGTATATGAAAAAAATATAGACCGTGAATCAGCATACGAAATTTTATCCAAACGTGCTGAAGAAAAGGCCGCAACTGAAGCGCCAAAAGATGAGGAAAGTGGATTTAGTTGGGGTGATGCCTTGGGCGGGGTGCTGGGTGGTGGAAAAAAATCAAGCCGCTCAGATAGCGTAATTGAAGCCGCGGCAAAATCAGCCGCACGCGCTGCGGGTTCACAATTAGGGCGTGCCATTATTCGTGGCGTGTTAGGTACAATTTTAGGTAAGCGCTAATGAAAAGTGACATTGAAATTGCACAATCTTCAACCTTAACTGCAATTTCAACCATTGCAGAAAAAATCAATCTTCAGCCAAAAGATTTGTATCCTTTTGGGCATCATATTGCCAAGCTTACACCTGATTGTTTGCGTAAACTGCAAAAAAAATCTAACGGTAAATTGATTTTAGTCACCGCCATCAGCCCAACGCCAGCGGGCGAGGGTAAAACGACCACAACCATTGGCCTCGCAGACGCGCTCAATTTAGCATTAAAAGAGATGCAAAAAAATGCAATGGTTTGTATTCGCGAACCATCTTTAGGCCCCGTTTTTGGCTTAAAAGGCGGCGCAACCGGCGGCGGATTCTCCCAAGTGTTGCCCATGGAAGACATTAATTTGCATTTTACGGGCGATTTTCACGCCATTACTAGCGCAAATAACTTACTTGCCGCGCTTATTGATAACCACATTTATCATGGCAATATGCTCAATATTGATGTTAACAGCATCACATGGCGTCGCTGTATGGACATGAATGACCGTGCATTACGCCGCGTTACTTTAGACACCACCAATAAATTTTCTGAAAAATCCACGCGTTCAACAGGCTTTGACATCACTGTTGCTTCTGAAGTGATGGCAATTTTTTGTTTGGCGGATTCATTAGAAGATTTAAAAACGCGTTTAGGTAATATTCAAATTGGTGTTAATTTAAGCCATGCACCTGTTTTCGCCAAAGATTTACAAGCCGAAGGTGCGATGACGGCGCTCTTAATAAATGCTTTTCAACCAAACTTAGTGCAAACCATTGGCGGCACGCCAGCACTGGTGCATGGTGGACCCTTTGCAAATATTGCGCATGGCTGTAACTCAGTAATTGCCACAAAAACCGCGCTTAAATTAGCTGATTATGTGGTGACAGAAGCAGGTTTTGGTGCAGATTTAGGTGCAGAAAAATTTATTGATATTAAATGCCGTCAATCAGGTTTATGGCCTGATGCGATTGTGTTGGTGGCTACCATTCGCGCGCTAAAATACCACGGTGGCGTTGAAGTGAAAGATTTAAATACTGAAAACCTAGCCGCCCTTAAAAAAGGCATGGCTAACATCAACAAGCATCTTGAAAATTTAACCCAACATTTGGGCTTAAACGTGGTGGTGGCGATTAACCATTTTTATAGCGACACACAAAAAGAAATCGATTTTTTACTGCAAGCAATTGAACAGCTTGGCATTAAAGCGGTGCTTTGTCAGCATTGGGAAAAAGGCGGCGCAGGCGCGTTAGCCTTGGCAGATAATATTTTAGGAA
This sequence comes from Methylophilaceae bacterium, assembly GCA_965247415.1. GTDB lineage: Bacteria > Pseudomonadota > Gammaproteobacteria > Burkholderiales > Methylophilaceae > Methylotenera. The sequence continues at coordinate 2,639,472 of OZ252007.1, read as the reverse complement.
TAGTGAATAATGCTGAAACTGTTAAAAAACAAAATTATTTGTACACACAGTTTCTATACCATGAAAATTTAACCATTCCAGAAAAGATTTTTGCCATAGCCAGTAAAATGTATGGCGCAAAAGAAGTGGTTTTTTCTGAAGCTGCACAAGAAAAATTAACTTTTTTTGAAAAATTTTCAGTGCAATTTGCAATTAATCATTTCCCTGTCTGTATTGCTAAAACGCAATATTCATTTTCATCTGATGCCAGTTTACGCGGTGCGCCACAAGGCCACGTTTTACATGTACGCGAATTACGATTAGCGCATGGCGCGGGTTTTGTAGTTGCTATTTGTGGCGATGTGATGACGATGCCGGGCTTGCCTTTGCAACCAGCAAGCGCGCATATTGAAGTTGATGCTGCTGGAAATTTAATAGGGCTAAGTTAGATAGACAGGGTTAAACATTGCTTATTATTTCAACCGCAGGCGTTGCTGAACAAACCATCAATAAATCGCGTTTTATTGCGTTGGCGGTGGCTTCTGCGAATGAAAAAGAAGTCGGCGCGGCATTGCGGACGTTTGCCGCGCAACACACAAACGCACATCATTTAGCGTATGCTTTCAGACTCAAAACTGCTGAAGGCATTGTGCCAAGATTTTCAGATGCTGGTGAGCCTTCAGGCACAGCAGGCATGCCGATTTTAAAATTATTAGAAGGACGTGATTTAATCAACGTGTGTGTTGCCGTGATTCGCTATTATGGTGGCATTAATCTAGGCACGGGCGGGTTGGCGCGTGCGTATGGCGGCACAGCGAAAATGGCGCTTGATGCAGCAAAAGCACAAGATTTTATAGAAATGACGCAAATTAAGCTGATCGTGGATTACAAACAAATGGATTATTTAAACCGTGTTTTAACGCAATTAAATGGGCGTATTATTCATAAATCGTTTGAAAATCAAGTGAATTTGCAGGTTTTATTGCCAATGAGCGAAGCAAATGCTTTTATATCGCGCTTTCAAGCAACCAATTATTAAATTTTAAACATTTAAAAACGCCATGATAAAAACCAAAATGACACATGCTACGCAATTAATACCGCCCACCCCTTGTGAAAAATCTGCATGGATTTTGATGGCGATAGCGCTTATCTTTGTGCTGGTTTTTAAACTTTTACCCGCGCTTCTTGCGGGTTTGTTGGTATATGAACTGGTGCATTTAATGACGCCACACATTGCGCGGTATTTTCCAACCATCATTCCTGGCAAATATACAAAATTTTGGGCAGTTGGAATTTTAGCGGTGATTGTGGTGAGTTTATTGGTGTTGGCTGGCGCGGGGTTAGTTGCGTTTTTGAGGTCTGATGCTGGCAGCATTACCGTACTTCTTGCGAAAATGGCGCAAATTATTGAAGACTCTCGAAAAATTTTGCCTCATTCCTTGCTGGAACATTTGCCTGCAGATGCGATGGCGTTTAAAGAAAAAGCCTCTGCTTGGTTAAGAGCGCATGCTGTTACCTTGCAATCGGTCGGCACAGAAGCGATTCGCGCTAGTGTGCATATTTTAATTGGGATGATTATTGGCGGCATGCTCGCGGTGCGTGAAGCCGTGGTGATGACAGATTTCAAACCTTTTGCGCATGCGCTCGCTTGCCGAAGCGCGATGTTGAGTGAAGCGTTTCGCCGCGTGGTATTTGCGCAAGTGCGTATTGCGGCGATTAACGCCGTGTTCACGGGCATTTATTTAGCCGTTATTTTGCCGCTGATGGGCATTCATTTACCGCTGGTAAAAACCTTAATTGCCATTACGTTTATTGTTGGTTTGATTCCTGTGCTGGGGAATTTAATTTCAAATACCATCATTGTGATTGTCAGTTCCAGCCATTCTCTGAGCGTTGCAATCGGTTCATTGATTTACTTAATCGTCATTCACAAATTTGAATATTTTTTAAATGCGCGCATTGTTGGTGGGCAAATTCGAGCGTTTGCGTGGGAAATTTTAATCGCAATGCTATTAATGGAAGCGATTTTCGGCATTGTAGGTGTGGTGGCTGCGCCGATATATTATGCTTATTTAAAGCTTGAATTACGCCATAGAAATTTGGTTTAGTAGTTGAATGCGTTAATCAATAAAAAAAGGTCACGAAAGTGACCTTTTTTAATGTTTTATATTTTAAATTATTTATTCTGTCTTTTCTTTAAAATTTCCGCTGCCCATTCTTTACCACCCAAACCAAAGGCAATCGCCAGCGCTAAAAATACGGAGCCAAGCATAATCACAAACAAAGCGGTGATGAGTTGTGTGCCAATATTAAGTTGTTCTAGCGCGACAAAAATGGCAAAAAATTGCACTAAATATTCAGCAGAAGTGCTAACCACCAAAGCGCCATCAAACTTAATGCTGTGCAACCATGCAAACACTAAGCGGTTAATAAAGCGGCTTAAAATCGTACCAAAAATCAAAATCACAATGGCTAAAATAATACGCGGTAAATAATTGGCGAGTTGATGCAGCATGTTGGCGAGTTCTGTCATGCCAAGAATATTGGCGCCAGTAATCACAAACAGCAAAATAACTAACCAGAAAATAATTTGGCTGATGATGCCACTTAAGGAAACATCAAATTGATCGTTTTTAAAATAATGTTCTAAACCGGATTTTCCAGTGTAACGGTCAAAATTCACCCATTTTAGAAAACGTTTCACGGCAAAGCGTACTAATAACGCAATGCCCCAACCGATAATCAGCATGGTAAAAACAGCTAGTAATTTTGGAAACACTGAGATGACTTGATGCCAATATTCATTGAGGGCGGATAAAAATAGATCAACTTGGTTTTGCATGGCTTACTCCTTTTTTGGCAAATTGTTTAGGAAACCCTCCATGCGTCGTTGAGTGCGCGAATTGCTGCGTTGCGCGGTACTCGTAACCTCGCCGTACTTTTGTGTACTGTCTCGGTTTCTGCGTTCCGTGCGCCTTGCACTTCATCTCGCTCAACGACGCATGAATCGTTTCCTAAAATTATTTTAAGCGATAAAAGCGATTTTCTAAGCTTTTACCATTATTTATCTTATCTAACCGATTGCCAATCGCATCGTTGAGTGCGGTGAGGCGCGCTTCTGGCATGGGATGTGTTTTAAAAAGTAGGGCAAGGCTGCTGTCTTGAGTGCTCGATTGCTCTAACATTTGCAGCACTTCAGCCAAACCCAGCGGCTCGTAACCAGCGCGTGTGGCATAAGTGATGCCAAGTCTGTCAGCTTCAAATTCAGCATTTTTGTCTAAACTGCGTGCGCTGATTTCTGCGCCACTGCCAATCACATCGCTTACCAAAGCATTATTTTTGGCATATTTTTGATTGAGTAATTGTGCACCAATGTTCAATAACTGCTGTTTTTGCAACACTTTAAGCTGATGTTTTTTAACAATATGACCAATTTCATGCGCAAGCACGCCTGCCAATTGCGCTTCATTTTGCAGTTTTTGATACAAGCCTTTGGTGACAAGCACGTAACCGCCAGGCGCTGCAAATGCGTTGATGTCATTACTTTCAAGGATTCCAAAGCGCCAAGGCAGATTTGCACGGTCTGATTGTGAAGCCACCCAACGTCCAACTTTATTCACATAAGCTTGTAAAGCTGCATCTTTTACCAAAGGCGCAGCGCCCAATAAATTACCAGTAATTTCTCGACCCAGTGCAATTTCTTCAGTTTTGCTTGGGCTTTTCCAGTTGAAGGCGGGTAGCGAGCGGCCTGTTTTTTCTTCAGGATTCTCTGGCGTTGGCTCTTTTGTTTCCTTTGTTTCAGTGGTTGACGGTTCTGATTTTTGATTCATTTGCTCTTTGACAGTGTCAGAAATCATCTCTTTAAAATCAAGTGCTTGTGCGTTAAAGCTTATTAAACTCAACAAACACAAAATGCCGAATTGCATTTTAAAAAGATTCATTTTGCACCTCCAAACGGCAACGCATTATTGGGTTGGCTTGGTTTGATTTCAACTAACTCGGCAAAAGGCACGGTTTTTAACGCACCAGCTTTGGCAAATTTTTCAGCTTCTGCATTTGTTGTTGTGTAACTTTCTAGTAAATTGATTTCAGATTCATTAAAGGTTGCCGCTTTCAGTTCTTCCTCGCTTAAGCCTCGGATGCCTGTTGTGGAAACAATTTGGCCTGTTCCTGCACGACCACTGTTTTGATTCAGCACGCTTGCTGTTGAAGTGCTGTTGCTACTTGCGCGTTTAACCGCCAATAATTTTAACCAGCCTGTTGATTTGCTGGTTTTTACTTGTAGCCAAGCACCTTGTTTTTTAATAATTGTTAGCGCATCACCGCGTTTAACACTGCCTGTCGATTTGGCATCGGTAAAAGGTTGTACGCGTAAAGTATCATCTTTAATAGCGGTGCCAGTTTCTGCTGCAACGACATGATTTCCAAAAAGGAAAATCAACATTACTGTTGAAAAAAAGGGTCTAAAATTCTTAAAAATCATCATGATATTCAATTGCTTTCAACGTTAAAATGGTCAAGGCGAAGAATTGCTTGGGCAAATAAAATGCGCCATTGTTGATCTATCGGTTTACTGTGAAGTTCTGTATTTAATATGCCAATATGTTGTGCTTGTCGCACCGGCGTGTTGCTTGGCAATCCTACTTTTTCCAATATTTGATGAATGGTTACGCGCAAATGTTCCGCATCTTTTTTAACTTGTGTCGCTTTTTGCGCATCTTCTTGCGGATACACCCAAGTCACCATCATCATATCGCTAAACAGGCCCCAAATGCCGCTTTGAATATGTTTAACGTAATCAACGGTCACTGGATATTTGCATTCATCAACGATGAGTTGCGCAATGGTTTTAAGCGTGCCATCGCTTAAGGAGTCTTCGCAATCAATCAAAATTGGCATCAGTAAAATATCTTTACCGTTGTTACCTGCGCTGTTATCAGCAGCGAGTAAGCGTTGCATCGCGCGGTCATTTGCCAATGCATAAATTTTTGCCACACTAAAATAGATAATCGCCCATGTCATCGGGCCGGTCATGTCCAAATATGTGTTAGTAAAATTAATGGCTAAATAAGACAAAACCAGCAAGCCAATTTGACTAAAACTAAAGAGTGAGGTGACTTTATCGCGATCTACATTGTGAAAAAAGGCGAGCGCTGTGAGCCAAACTAGCAATAAGCTCATGAAAATATAAGGAAATTTACCGCGCCAAACTTTTAAAAAATCGCCATGTTTAACGTTATCAATGGCGGTGGCTAAAATTTCCACGCCAGGATGCGCGCGTGCCATGGCGGTGGCTTTTAAATCAAAAAGTGATGGCGCAGTGGAACCAATAATCACAATTTTATTGGTGAACTCGTTTTGTGGTCGGGTTTTCACTTGCTTGCCTAAATCCGTAAAAATATCGCTAAAACTTACATATTGATAAGTGAACGGTTTACCGCGCCAATTCATCAGCATATTTTGTGGCAAATTTTTATTGGAAACTTCTGTAAATTTTCCCACCACCAGCGGTAGCGCGGGAATACGCCAACCATGCACATCCTGCCAAAGCGCATATTCGCGCACAATGCCGTCAGGGTCTTGGTTGATATTATGCGTGCCTAATCGGTTGGCTTTTAACGCGCCATCAAAATGCGGCAAAACCATTGCAATGGTCGTTTTTTCTGGCGTGGTTTTAGTAGCAAGTGGTGAACGCACTACGCCAGGAATCATATTCGGCGTAATGCTGCTTAAGGCATCACTCTCTGGCGCTAAGCGCAACATGGGAAAAAATGTGTTGTCGGTGGCGGCAATCACTTCATTAAAATAGGCGTCGCTGTCAGGGTTATAAACATCTGCATCACTAAATAAAATATCAAACACAATCGCTTTAGGTTGCTGTGCTTCAATATTTTCGACAAACTCTGCAAACACTTGCCGCGGCCAAGGCCAGCGCCCATATTCTTTAGCCATGGCGGCAAGCGATGCTTCGTTAATATCGACAATCACAATGTCTTTGTCGGCTTTTGGTACGACAATACGATTTTTCACCATAAAGTCAAATGCGCGGTCACGCATGTTTTCACCGACATGAAACACGCTGGCGTCCAACAAAATAAGCACTGTAAGCAACGCACTTAAATATAGGTAAAAGTTATTACGTAATTTACGTGTAATGCTTGTTAGCCATTGGCTAAAAAGTAGTTTCAGTTTGATCATGGGCGGGTTTTTTGCCTTGTGTGAGAAAATAAACGCAAAAATTGAGGGCTTGATAGCGCGATTCTAACCCTTAGTTTCAATCAATGTAAGTTTTTATCTTGAAAAAAGGATGCGTGAATTTTTAAAATGCCGATGCACCTTTTAAAAAATTCACGGATAATGATTTTAAATTTATGATTTTAAATTTTTTTAGGGTTAATGCATTTTGAAAGACAAAACCATTGCCATTTTAGAAAACCGCGCAGGAGAGCAACTGGCGGATTTGGTCAAAAAATATGGTGGCAAGCCATTTTCTGCGCCCGCACTTGCTGAAGTTCCTGACATTGACTCTGCGCAAATTAAAGCAATGTTGGATGATTGGTCAATTAACCTTCCAGATTTATTTATTTTTCAAACAGGCGTTGGCACAAAAGCGCTTTTTGATGCGACTGATACGCTGAACCAAACAGAGTCATTGTTAAAAGTTTTGGCTTCCACAAAAGTATTGGTGCGTGGCCCAAAACCTACCGCCGTGTTGCGCGCAAGAGGCGTGCGCATTGATATGACCGCTGGCGACCCGTATACCACGGCTGAAATTTTAGGGCATTTAGAAAGCATGACGCTTGCAGGTAAGCGTGTTGTGGTGCAACGTTATGGCGATACGAATTTTGAACTACAAAATGCCATAGAGGCAAAAGGCGCTGAGGTGATGGAAGTTGCGACCTATCGCTGGAGTTTGCCAGAAAATTTACAACCTTTGATCGATTTAATGGATGCCCTAGATCACAAAACCATCGATGTGGCGTGTTTTACCAGTGCCTCGCAAGTGTTTAATTTATTTAAAGTTGCACAAGATTTAGGCCGTGCTAGCGCTTTGCAGATTGGATTAAATAAAACGTTGATTGCGTCCATTGGCCCTGTTTGTTCTGCGGCATTAGCAAAATTTGATATTCGTGTAGATATTGAACCTAGCCCGCCAAAACTTGGGCCCTTTATTACGGCGATTAATATGCGATTTGCTTAAGTGAATTTTTTTACTAGGCCTTGGTCTTTAAAATATCACTCATTCTTAAAAGGTTTTAGCGATGGCAAATAATCAACATAATTCTGAGCAGTTAACTGCAATCGAACACCAACTTAAAACTATTAACCAAAATTTACTCAATGTGTTCTGGATTGTTGGTTTTTTTGCATTTTTATATTTTGGTTTAATGATTTATTTGCTTTTTTTTAGATAATTTTTTATTAATACTTTTTTAATTAAAGTCACGGCATTTGCTCCCTTCCATTACATTTTTAGACCTTGAAACCACAGGCGCAACACCGCTTAAAGATCGCATTACAGAAATCGCCTTAGTGCGTTTTGATGGTGGTGTTGAAACAGCGCGCTGGCAAACGTTAGTGAATCCAGAACAGCCGATTCCGCCGTTTATTCAGCAACTCACAGGCATTAATAATGAAATGGTGGCATCCGCGCCAACTTTTGCAGAAGTTGCAGAAAAATTATTGGCTTTTTTAGAAGGCTCAGTGCTCGCTGCACACAACGTGCGGTTTGATCATGGGTTTATCAAAGCTGAATTTAAGCGCCTGAATATCACGTTGCGGCAAAAAGTGTTATGCACGGTAAAATTGTCCCGCTTACTTTATCCCGAACATCGCAGTCATGGTTTGGATGCGATTATGACACGCCATAATATCACCAGCATTGCACGCCACCGCGCAATGGGTGATGTAGAAAGTATTTTGGCTTTCTTGGATTCTGCTAGTTTAGAGCTTGGCGAAGCCGCCATTAAAAACGCTGCCAATAAACTCATGCGAGGCCCAAGTTTGCCGCCAAATATTCAGGCTGAATTAGTTGAAGAATTGCCAGAAACACCCGGCGTTTATTTATTTTTTGGGGAAAATAATCTGCCGCTTTATATCGGTAAAAGTGTGAATATTCGCGCCCGCGTGTTATCTCACTTTAGTAGCGATCATGCATCCACTAAAGAGATGCGTTTGAGCCAAGAAGTGAAACATATTGAATGGATTGATACAGCAGGGGACTTTAGCTCGTTGTTACTAGAATCACGCTTGGTGAAAGAAAAACAGCCGATTTATAACCGACAATTACGCAATGAACGTCAACTATGTAGTTGGCAACTCCATGAAAATGTCGAAGCTTCACCGCTTTTGACGCTGGTGAATGAAGATGATATTGACCCAAGCCATTTAACTAAACTTTTTGGTACGTTTAAAACCAAGCGGCAAGCCTTAGAAGTATTGAGAAAGTTATGTAATTTGCATCAGCTTTGCCCAAAATTGCTGGGGCTGGAACAAGGAAAAGGACCATGTTTTGCCTCACAACTCAAGCGTTGCAAAGGCGCATGTTGCGGGCGAGAAAAGCCAGAAATCCATTATTTGCGCTTGCAACAAGCGCTGATTTCACAACAAATTAAATCTTGGCCGTATCAAGGAAAAATCGGCATCAAAGAGCAATACGCAGAAAACGGCCTAACGCAACTGCATGTGTTTCAGTATTGGTGTTATTTGGGCAGCGTTTCAAGCGAGGAAGATTTTCATGCGCTGGAATTTACCAAACAAGCGTTTAAGTTTGATTTAGATACTTATAAAATTTTGCTCAAAACGCTTGCGAATGCTAAAGCTGACATCATTAAAATGAATTAATTTTGAATGATTAATAGCCTATTTTTTTGACAGAAAAAAATGCTTTAAAAACACCCAAATTGCGGGTATGGATGGCACGATAATCATCGCCAATGCTACTAATGAAAAATTGGCTTTGACCCAAGCCATGTTGCCAACCAAATAGCCTAGTCCCGTTAAGCTACAAACCCAAAGTAAGCCGCCAATCACATTGTAAAAAGCAAAGCGACGGTAAGTCATTTCTGCAACACCCGCTACAAACGGCACAAAGGTGCGAATAAATGGCATAAAACGCGCAACAACAATGGTAATTGGGCCATAAGTTTCATAAAAAGTATGGGCTTTATTAAACGCTTCTTTATTAAACCAGCGCGAACTTTCCCAAGCAAACACTTTTGGCCCTAATTTTCTGCCAATTGAGTAATTGAGCGCATCACCTAAAATCGCGGCGGTTGATAATAAAATCATGAGCGAAGGCAAATTTAAATCGCCCAGTGCCGCCAGTGCGCCCGCCACAAAAAGCAAAGAATCACCTGGCAAAAACGGCATCACCACCAACCCTGTTTCAACAAAAATAATTGCAAACATCAGCGCATAAATCCATGCGCCCCAGGTGACGGCGATGACCGCTAAGTGTTTGTCCAAATGTAAGAATAAATCGATAAAATTTTGAATTTCCATGTGGTAGAACTTTCCTTAATAAGATTTTAAGTGCTAGCTAAGCTGAATTTATAGTTAAGTTTAATTTTAAGTGATGGTGAAAGTAGTATTATCTTTAAACAAACTAACAAATATAGCGCAATCTTTATCCTTGATACTTAAAAAATAAATTTAACCTAACAATAAAAAAACGGTTGGTTTTTTATGTAAATCTAGCAGAAGACCATTTTTCCATTCTTTAATGCGTTTGGTTTTAATGAATTCATCACTTAAGCTGATATTGCATGCGATGCAAAGTTTGGTTTCACCGTGGCATTCACGCAAAATGTCTTCGAGCATGTGCATATTGCGGTAGGGCGTTTCAATAAAAATTTGTGTTTCATTGAAATGTTTAGAACGCTTTTCAATCTCTTTAAGTTGGCTGATTCTGGCATTTTTATCGCTTGGAATGTAGCCTAAAAAAGTAAAACGTTGCCCGTTTAAGCCACTTGCCATCAAGCTCAATAAAATAGAAGAAGGGCCAACCAGTGGCGCCACGCGGATGCCTTTTTGATGCGCAAGCGCGGCGATTTTTGCGCCTGGGTCTGCAATGCCGGGGCAGCCCGCTTCAGACATTAAGCCAACATTTTTTCCTGCCATCAGTGAAGTTAATAATGCGGGCAGGTCTTTATCTAAAGTATGTTCATTGAGCGTTTTAAAAGTAATTTCTCGAATAGGTTTTGGGTGTTTAAAAAGCCCTAAAAAATGCCGTGCGGTTTTTTCATTTTCAACGATAAATTCTTCAATGGTATGCGTGAGTTGAACAACCTCTGGCGGCAAAACTTGGTTGATATTTTCATCGCCCAAATTTTTATCATTGAGCGTCACTGGAATAAAGTAAAGCGTGCCGAAAGGTGTTTGCATTTTAGTGTTTTGTTGTTGATTCTAACTTAAAAATAGATTGTCCCGTGCTTAATAAACCGCGCTCAGTGATTTGCGTTCAGTCATTCTGACGAAAGTCAGAATCTTATCATCTAGATGCTGAAACAAGTTCAGCATGACTGTCTTCGCAGAGGGTTTTAATATTTAATATGTACGCGGTAAATAAGTGTTGTGTTACTTTCTGCGGGAATCTCAATTTTCCAAGCCGCAAGGTTGCTATTCACTTTTATGCTTGGGTGATTTTCGCTCAGCATTTTCCAATCTGCTGGAATTGGCTCTTGTACGGTGACGGTGACTTTTTCTTTTTTCGCATTTTTTAGCACAATTTCATAAGCGCTTTCATACACCGCATTTTTATTGGGTTTGCTCAAATTTTTAAAATCCGTTTGCTTTTTGTTGGCGGTCACATCAAACGCTTCACCCAGTTTTAAACGCACCGTTTCATTTTTTGGTGTGTGGTCAATATTATCTTCACCCACAAATTGTGCGTTGCCTTGGCTATCTTTTTTATACATGCGCAAAATGCCTTTGGGCAGAGGCATGCCCAATCTGGCAGATTCTTTGTTATCAAACTCCACAAAAACACCCGCTTTGATTTTTTGTCCTAACTCGCCAGATTGGTTTTGGTAATAATAATCTGCGCCATGAATCACTAACTCTTTGCGTGCAGGAATATTGCTTGCGGTAAGTAGGGCAACTTGTTTGGTTTGATTGTCTAAAATGCTGGTCGGTCCATCTAAGCTGTAAAGGTGATATTCCAGCAAGGATTCTTCCGCCATCGGCGCGGCGGCTTCCAGCATCATAGCGTCAGCGCGCATACTTTTTGCCATTGGGCGCATGCGCTCTTGAACACGATTCACATCGCCCGCCACTAATTGCAGTTTTGCGTTGTTGTATGAGGTGCCGCTTGTGTTGGTGAGTGTGACCCAACCAGATAAATCAATAGCATCTTCTTTTGCGTTGAGTTCAGCCACATAATCTGCTTTCCAGCCCAAGCCGCCTGTTAAATAGCTTAATTCAACCGATTGTTCGCCCGAAACTTTATTGTTGAGTTGCGTGACTAAAGTTGGACGGTCACGCAGATTTGCAGGCACATCCTCATAAATCATTCTGCCAGCAGGGTTGGTTTCAATGCGGTTGCCAATTTTAACCACAAGGCCATTGTTGGCAGAAAGTACCGTGGCGGTTTCAATGGTTTCTTCGCCTGTTTTTACATTGGTTTTGGCAATACTAACGGTTTTGCCAATATATTTTTCTAAGAGTTTTTGTGGTGTAAGTAAATCAAAATCAAAATTTTGTTCTAGCGTTGTAAAGCTGCCAGCGTGGCTTAGGCTTCTTAAAAGCGCAGTTTCGGGGCGAATTTGCGCACTCACATCGCGCAGTGCTAATAAATTCAAGCCGGCGTTTAAACTAACTTTGCGTTGGTCTTTTACCAAAGCTAAATCTTGGTTGTAGATGGTGACTGCAACGGCTTCTTGGTTTTCTAAAGTACTTTTAATTTCAACTTTTTTTTTGCCAATTTCCATGGTTTGCACCTTTGCTTTTTCAGAGTTTTTTATAGTATCTGCCCATGCAACATGGGTGGATGCCAGTAAAAGCGTGAGTGGTAAAATTTTTTTTAAGCCAAAGGCAGGGTGACGCATCATGCAGATTTCTCCATCCATCATTTTTATCATCACAGAGTGTGAAGTTAAATGTGAAGTTAAATGTGAAGTTAAATGTGAAGTTAAATGTGAAGTTAAAATAGTAACGTTACAGCTTAAATGACGTTGACGTTTTCGTTTTCAAGCATGTTAATCAGCCGAATGAGCGGCAAACCGATGAGCGCGTTTGGATCTTCACCCACCATTTTTTCAATAATCGCAATGCCTAAGCCTTCAGATTTTGCGCTGCCTGCGCAGTGATAGGGTTGCTCTTTTTGTAAATAATTTTCAATTTGCGCATCGCTTAAGTGTTTAAATTGAACGACATACGGCACAACTTCTGCCTGCATAGTTTTTGTGCTGGCATTGTATAAACATAAAGCACTGTGAAAAATCACTTCGCGTCCGCGCATTAATATTAATTGTTTGGTCGCATTTTCATGGGTGAGCGGTTTGCCCAATTGCAAATTATCTAAGGTAGCGACTTGGTCGCACCCAATAATCAGCGCATTAGACTCAGTCATTGCAATTTTTTTGGCTTTTTCTTGCGCAAGCCTTAGCGCAGTTTGTTGTGGTAATTCGTCATTTAAAGGCGTTTCGTCAACTTCTGGAGAAATGCAAGTAAATGGAATTTGTAAGCGTTCGAGAAGCTCCCGGCGATAAATTGAAGAAGATGCTAATATGAGTTTTTTTTGCATGCGATTTATAAAAAGTTTGATTTAAAAATTTAAAAGCCGACGGTTTTTAATTGCGTCGGCTTTTAAAAATAATTGATTAATAACAATTTATTCTGGTTGAATTTCAAGTAAAGATTCATCAGGCGTTACGCTGTCACCTTTCACAACATGCACAGCAACTACAACGCCGTTGGTTGAAGCTTGAATTTCATTTTCCATTTTCATGGCTTCAATGACTACCACGCCATCGCCAGCTTTCACTTTATCACCGGGTTGTACTTTTACAGCTACAATCGTCCCTGGCATAGAAGTTGTTACATGGCCTGCATGGGATGGGCGCGGACGACCAGTTTTGGTTACTTTATTGACGTCAGATTTTCTTTTCCCAGTACTTTGCCCGTTGGCTGTCACTTCAATTTCATTCAGTGTTTCAACAATCACTTCTTCTGCCGTGCCGTCAATGGATACATAGAATGGACGCTTTTCCTCACCAGCATGACCACTGCCCGTTAAATTAATATGGAATGTTTCACCATGAATGGTTACTTTAAATTCAGTGGGTGCAAAGCGTGACGATGATGCGTTAGCAACGGCTTTATCTAGCAAGGGTTCTGGTGAAAGCGTGCCTGCTTGGCGCTCTTGCAAGAATGTTTTGCCAATGTCTGGAAACATGGCGTATGTTAAAACGTCCTCTTCTGTTTGTGCAAAACGCTCGGCTTCGCTAGTTAAGCGTTCCATTTCAGCATCTAACAAATCCGCAGGACGGCATGTGATTGGCTCTGCATCACCGATGGCAAGTTTTTTAACGGACTCATTAACCTTGCCTGGGGCGCAACCGTATTGGCCTAAAAAGTAATTTTTTACTTCGTTAGTGATCGATTTATATCGAATGCCTGTCATCACGTTTAAAACCGCTTGCGTGCCAACAATTTGTGACGTGGGCGTGACCAACGGAATAAAGCCTAAATCTTCTCTGACGCGTGGGATTTCGCTTAACACAGCATCCATTTTGTCGAGCGCGCCTTGCTCTTTTAGTTGATTGCTTAAGTTTGAAATCATGCCACCTGGCACTTGGTTAACTAAAACACGTGTGTCAACGCCTGTGTATTCGCTTTCAAATTGCCAATATTTTTTGCGCACTTCTTTAAAATATGCGCTCACTTCTTGCACAACACCAAGATTCAATCCAGTATCAAATTCGGTGCCTTTAAGCGCGGCAATCATGCTTTCAGTCGTTGGGTGGCTTGCGCCTTCAGAAAAAGCAGACACGCAAGTGTCGATCATCACCGCACCGTTTTCAATCGCGCGGAGTAAATTCATGCTGGCTAAACCGCTGGTGGCGTGGCTGTGTACGTGAATGGGTAAGCTGACATTTGCGCGCAGCGCTTTTACTAAATCTACTGTGGCTTGTGGTGTGAGTAAACTTGCCATGTCTTTAATGGCAATGGTATCTGAGCCGGCCGCTTCTAGTTCTTTTGCAATACCCACAAAATAATCAACATTATGTACAGGACTGGTGGTGTAGCTGATGGTACCTTCTGCATGTTTGCCTGCTTTTTTTACGGCATCAATGGAGACGGTTAAGTTGCGCACATCGTTAAGCGCATCAAAAATACGAAATACATCTACGCCATTGTCAGCAGATTTTTGTACAAATGCACGCACCACATCATCAGAATAATGGCGATAGCCCAGCAAATTTTGACCACGCAACAACATTTGAATACGTGAATTTGGCAGCGCTTTGCGAAGCTTCTGTAATCTTTCCCAAGGATCTTCTTTTAAATAACGTACGCATGCATCAAAAGTAGCACCACCCCATGCTTCTAAAGACCAAAAACCAATTGCGTCGAGTTTTTTACAAATGGGTAGCATGTCTTCAGTACGTAGGCGGGTGGCAATGTGGCATTGATGACCATCGCGTAAGACTAATTCAGTGATTTGTATTTTGCTCATAAGTGCTCTTTAACGTTAAATTTTATTTATGAAGTTTGATTGGTAGACTTTTTGTAATGTGACCGTAAGTAAAATTAAATGCCTTCATGCGCTGCAATGGCTGCAGAAATTGCAGCCGCAAATAAAGCAAGTGGAATTTGGTTTGCATAATTCGTCAGTTCAGGATGCATTTCCACAAAACTGGTATTAAATTGCGCATTTCTGAAATCTTCATGCTTTAAAATTTCTTGATAATACGGAATGGTGGTTTTAACGCCATATATCAACATATCATCCAGCGCGCGGCGTCCGCGTTCAATCACGCCTTCCCAATTCAGCGCCCAAACTGTGAGTTTGGCGCACATGGAATCGTAATAAGGTGGAATTTCATAACCGCTAAAAATCGCTGCATCCATACGCACACCAGGCCCGCCAGGTGCATAGTAGCGCGTAATTTTACCAAAACTTGGTAGAAAATCGTTTTTTGGGTCTTCTGCATTAATACGAAATTCCATGGCAAACCCACGAAATTGCACATCTTTTTGTTTATATTGCAACGGTAGGCCGTATGCCACACGAATTTGCTCTTGGACAATATCAATACCAGTAATCGTTTCTGTGACAGTATGCTCTACCTGCAAGCGCGTATTCATTTCCATGAAATAAAACGTGTTGTCAGAATCCAATAAAAATTCAACCGTACCTGCATTTTCATAGCCAACTGCTTTGGCCGCTTTTACTGCAAGTTCGCCAATATATTCGCGTTGCGCTTGGCTTAGTTGCGGAGATGGGGCAATTTCAATCAGTTTTTGGTTACGGCGCTGGATGGAGCAATCGCGTTCAAATAAATGAATTACGTTGCCTTGCGAATCTGCCAGCACTTGCACTTCAATGTGACGTGGAGTAACAACACATTTTTCTAAAAATACTTCAGGTTTGCCAAATGCTTTGCTTGCTTCAGAAATGACCCGGTCATAATTGGTGAGTAAATCTTTTTCACTATCACAACGACGAATGCCGCGACCGCCACCACCATTGGTGGCTTTTAGCATAACGGGGTAACCAATTTTTTTTGCAAGTGCAACAGCTTCGTTTAAATCTTCTAAATTGCCATCGCTACCCGGTGTGCATGGAATGCCAGCGCTGGTCATGGCGTTACGCGCTTGAATTTTATCACCCATTTGACGAATGACATCTGCATCTGGCCCGATAAATTTTACGCCACGGCGCGCGCAAATTTCGGCAAGTTCTGGGTTTTCTGATAAAAATCCGTAGCCTGGATGCAGTGCATCACACCCTGAAGCGACCGCTAAATTGACAATATTATGTGCATTTAAGTAGCCGCTGACTGGGTCTGCACCAATGTTATAAGCTTCATCGGCTTTTTTGACGTGTAGCGCGTGTCTGTCGGCATCAGAATAAATCGCGACAGATTTAATCCCCATTTCAGAACAGGCGCGGACGATACGAACGGCAATTTCACCACGGTTTGCAATTAGAATTTTTTTGAACACTGAGCTTACCTTAATAAAGTTCACGTAAACCATTGCATTATATCATGCCAAAATGGTCGGCTTAAAGAGTGAATATTTAAATTCAGCTTTTTGAATAGCTTGTTTGAAAAAACCTACGGAAACACTAAAAAGCCAAGAAGATTTGTGATATTTTGTTTAGATTAAACAATTTAAAGTTTCCAATAAAACGAGTTATGCAGATCAATAATTTACAGTTTGCTAAAAATAATGAGCAACTTTCAGGTGAGTTTTTGCTTGCTTCATTACCAAGAGTCTTTGAGTGGTTGCAAGAAAAAGCCAGTTTTGCAGAAAAAGATTGGGTGCCAAATGGGTTAGTTAAATATAATCTGTCTGGCAGCGAAAATGCTTTGAAACAAGCTTACTTGAAATTAAGTTTGCAATTTGAAGCTAACATGATTTGTCAGCGCTGCTTATTGGAAATGCCTTTTGAGCTGAAGTTGAATTTCAATTACCTTGTCGTGCCTGAGATGAAAGCTCAATCAATTGACTTTGTTGATGAATCTTATGATGATGCTGACGATGAATTTGACCTTTTGCCAGCAAGTCAATCTATGGATCTGATTGCGTTAGTTGAGGATGAAATCATATTAGCGCTTCCCATTTCCCCTTTGCATGCTGAAAACTGTGTTGCACTAACATTACAAAGTGGTGAAAAGCCAAATCCATTTGCGGTGTTAAAAAATCTTAAGAGATATTAAGGAAATTATTGTTATTTTTACAAAGATTAATATTAATCTTTAAATACGTAGCTCAGCAGCGCTGGAAGTGATGATTTAAATTGTATTTAGTGGCTGACAAAAAGTAAGTTTTATACTAAAATGCTGAATTATCTTGTGACATAATCTTAAATTAAGACGCAATATTAAATTTATTGTATGAAGTAAATATGTAATTAAGATGATGTTTTAATCATTTTAGCCTGTAATAAATTAATGGAGTAAATCATGGCAGTTCAGCAAAACAAAAAGACACCTTCAAAACGCGGTATGCATCGTTCGCATGACTTTTTGACTAATCCAGCTTTGGCAGTTGAGTCTACTACTGGCGAAACACATTTACGTCATCACGTTAGTCCAACTGGCTACTATCGTGGCCGTAAAGTGATGGCAACAAAAGCTGACTAATTTGTTATCCTCAATCAATTGAGGTAAAAATTTTTAAAGCTGGCTTGTTTGACGATTCGTTAAACGTAAACTTTGGTTAAGCATAGGTTTAAGTATTTTAAACGCAATTTAGCGCCGCACCTTTAAATTGAGGTGCGGCGTTAGTTTATCTAAAAATCAATTTTTTGATATTGTTCATATAAAACTTTTTATAAGTTGATAAATAATTTGATGGATATTACAGTTGCAATTGATGCGATGGGTGGCGACCACGGTCCGCATGTGACAATACCTGCGGCTGTACAAGCGTTGGCGCTAGATGCAAAGCTCAATATTGTTTTGGTTGGTTTGAACGACGCGATTGATGCTGAACTTAAAGCTATTAACGTGAGTGTTAGCCCGAGATTAAGAATTCATCCAGCTTCGGAAGTGGTTGCCATGGATGAGCAGCCGCAAAGTGCGCTCAAAAATAAAAAAGATTCTTCCATGCGCGTTGCCATCAATTTGGTGAAAACGGGTGAAGCTTCAGCCTGTGTCAGCGCAGGAAACACGGGCGCATTAATGGCAACGGCGCGATTTGTACTGAAAACCTTGCAAGGCATTGATCGCCCAGCCATTGCTGGTATTTTCCCAAGCATGAAAGGCAAAACCTACATTTTAGATTTAGGTGCCAACGCAGATTGTACTGCGGAACAGCTCAAGCAATTTGCTGTGATGGGCAGCATGCTGGTTTCATGTGTTGAGCATAAAAAAAATCCAACGGTGGGTTTGCTGAACATTGGCTCAGAAGATATCAAAGGCAATGAAGTTGTGAAACAAACTGCCGAGCTTTTAAAAAATAGCCATTTAAATTTTTACGGAAATATTGAAGGCAACGATATTTTTAAAGGTACAACCGATGTGGTTGTGTGCGATGGTTTTGTGGGAAATGTGACCTTAAAGGCCTCTGAAGGTTTGGTGCAGATGATTGGTCGCTTTTTATCGCAAGAATTTAAGCGTAATTGGCTCACAAAAATGATGGGTTTGGCTTGCAAGCCTGTGTTAACAGCCTTTAAAAATCGCCTTGATCCACGACTTTACAACGGCGCGAGTTTTTTAGGGTTGCGCGGCATAGTTGTGAAAAGTCATGGTGGTGCGGACAAAGTTGCGTTTCTAAATGCCATTCAAACTGCTGTTGAAGAAGCGCGAAGCGGTGTGCTTAAAAGTATCGCGCATCAGTTAGAAATTGAACATATCCAAGCGCAACAAATGCAACAGCCTATGACCAACAATTTACAAAATATAAGTTCGGAATCTGCATGATGTATTCAAAAATAGCTGGAACAGGAAGTTATCTACCAGCGCATATTCGCACCAATGCTGATTTGGAAAAAATGGTCGATACCACAGATGAGTGGATTTTCACCAGAACCGGCATCCGCGAACGTCATATTGCGGCAGAAGGCGAACTCACGAGTGATTTAGCATTCAATGCTGCAAAAAATGCCATTGAAGCGGCAGGTATTTTAGCGAATGAGATTGATTTAATCATTGTTGCAACCACGACGCCTGATAAAGTTTTCCCGAGTACTGCATGCATGTTGCAGCAAAAATTAGGCATTTCAGGTTGTCCAGCCTTTGACATTCAAGCAGTTTGTAGTGGTTTTGTGTACGCACTTTCAACGGCGGATAATTTTATTAAAGTTGGCAGTGCAAAATGCGCGCTCGTAATTGGTGCTGAAACGTTTTCTCGGATTACTGACTGGACGAATCGTGGAAATTGTATTTTGTGGGGTGATGGCGCAGGTGCGCTGATTTTAAAAGCCAGCGATGAAAAAGGCATTATTTCAACCCATTTGCATGCGGATGGTCGATATGAAAAAATGTTGCATGTTCCGCGTGAGGACCAAGATTCGCAAGAGCAACTTTGCTTGGCTGGCAAGGTAATGATGGAAGGCAACGCGGTGTTTAAAATGGCGGTGAACACCTTGGATGCGATTGTAGATGAAACGCTAGAAGCCAATGGGATGCAAAAATCAGACATTGATTGGTTAGTGCCGCATCAGGCAAACATCAGAATTTTGCAAGCAACTGCAAAAAAATTAAACATGGACATGAGCCGAGTGGTGGTGACTGTTGATAAACATGGGAATACCTCTGCTGCCTCCATTCCTTTGGCGTTAGATACAGCCGTACGTGATGGGCGCATTAAACGGGGTGAAATAATTTTAATGGAAGCCTTTGGTGGTGGTTTTACCTGGGGCTCAGCGCTCATCAAGTACTAAATTTGATTAAAAATTTCAATAAAAAATTTAAATATAAATTATGAATAAATTTGCATTTTTCTTTCCAGGTCAAGGTTCTCAATCAGTTGGCATGATGGCTGGCTTTGATGGCAACAGCACAGTTAAAAATACATTTGTTGAAGCAAGTGAAATTTTGGGCGAAGATTTTTGGGAAATGGCTACAGTTCCAAATGAACGCATCAACGAAACAACGCACACGCAACCTATTATGTTGATTGCTGGGATTGCCACATGGCGCGTTTGGCAAGAAAACGCAAAATCGCAACCAAGTTTAATGGCTGGTCATAGTTTAGGTGAATATAGCGCATTGGTTGCATCAGGCGCAATCAGTTTTGCAGATGCTTTGCCCTTGGTGCGCTATCGTGCAGAAGTCATGCAGGCGGCTGTGCCAGCGGGTGTTGGCGCAATGGCCGCTATTTTGGGATTAGAAGATGATGTGATTGTGGCTGTTTGCAAAGAAGCCGCACAAAATGAGGTGTTGCAAGCGGTTAATTTTAATTCACCTGGTCAGGTGGTGATTGCTGGGAACAAGGCGGCAGTTGAGCGTGGTATGCAATTAGCAAAAGAAAAAGGTGCAAAACGCGCTGTTCCTTTGCCTGTCAGTGTGCCCTCGCATTGTTTGCTCATGCAACCCGCTGCCGAAAAATTAGCAGAATATTTAAAAAAATTAACGGTGAATACGCCAAATATTCCAGTGATTCATAATGCAGATGTGCAATCATATAAAACTTCAGAAGAAATTAAAGACGCATTAGTGCGTCAATTGTTTAGTCCTGTACGTTGGGTTGAAACCGTAAAAGCTGTATTTAATCAAGACGTTAAAAATTCAGCAGAATGTGGCCCAGGTAAAGTGCTCACTTCATTAACAAAACGTGTGGTTGCTGATTTTCAATCAACAGCTCTGATTAACCTTGATGCTATCCATGAATTTAATGCGCACTGTTCGTAAATTATAAAAAAAGTAGGAGAAACTTAAAATGTTAAAAGGTCAGGTTGCATTGGTTACAGGCGCAAGCCGAGGCATTGGTGCTGCAATTGCAAAAATTTTAGGTGAACAAGGCGCCACCGTTATTGGCACGGCAACGTCACAAAATGGGGCTGATGCAATTACTGAAATGCTAAAAACAGCGAACATCACCGGTGAAGGCATGGCGCTTAATGTGACTGACAGCGCGCAAATTGCAGATGTTTTAAGTAAAATCAACGAAAAATACGCTGATGTAGGTATCTTAATCAATAACGCAGGCATTACGCGTGACACGCTATTAATGCGCATGAGCGCAGAAGACTGGAACGAGGTTATTAATACCAACTTAAGCGCAGTCTTTAGAATGAGTCAAGCGGTTTTAAGACCTATGATGAAAGCGCGAACAGGTAGAATTGTCAATATCACTTCACTGGTAGGTCATATGGGAAATGCTGGTCAGACCAATTATGCCGCAGCTAAAGCAGGTGTTTCTGGTTTTACCAAATCTTTGGCATCTGAAGTTGGCAGTCGCGGTATTACTGTTAATTGTGTTGCGCCAGGTTTTATTGATACGGACATGACAGCAGAATTGCCTGAAGAATGGGTCAATAAAATTATTACGCGTATTCCAGTTGGTAGATTTGGTAAAGTGCAAGAAATTGCTTCAACAGTGGCATTTTTAGTTTCCCCCAATGCTTCCTACATAACTGGCGAGACCATTCATGTGAATGGTGGATTATTAATGCTTTAATACTTTTTTTACAAAAATGTTAGGTAAAATATAAATAAGTTTTTTGGTTTTTTTCTTTTGTTTTGATAGAATAACGAGTTAGCTAAATAGAGCTATTTTTAATAAGGGGTAAATAGATGTCTGACATCGAACAACGCGTAAAAAAAATTGTTGCTGAACAACTAGGTGCAAGTGAAGCCGATGTAAAAAATACATCATCATTTGTAGATGATTTAGGTGCTGACTCGCTTGATACTGTAGAGTTGGTGATGGCGTTAGAAGAAGAATTTGACTGCGAAATTCCTGATGAAGAAGCAGAAAAAATCACAACAGTACAATTGGCGATTGATTACATCAATACCAACCTCAAATAAATATAATTTTACATGCGCGTAAATCTTCACCAACGTTGAAGATTTACGCGTTTGTTTTTAAAGTCTTAACTTTAGGTTAAGATATTCCTCAGTTTATTTTCAATTGGTCAAGCTTATGCAAAAACGTAGAGTGGTTGTTACCGGTCTAGGCGTTGTTTCACCCGTAGGGATTGGTGTTAAAGCGGCTTGGGATAACATTGTCGCGGGTGTTTCAGGCATTGCACACATTACCCACTTTGATGCGAGTGCTTTCGCATCAACAGTAGCGGGTGAAGTCAAAAACTTTAACGCTGAAGATTTTATTTCTGCCAAAGAAGCACGGCGGATGGATCGCTTTATTCAGTTTGGCATGGCTGCCGCCATAGAAGCTGTGAAAGATTCTGGCATTGTTGCGACTGAAGAAAATGCAGAGCGCATTGGTGTTTCCATTGGTTCAGGCATTGGCGGCATGCAATTTATTGAAGATACTGATGCTTTATATCAAGAATCAGGTCCGCGAAAAATTTCACCTTTTTTTATTCCTGGCACCATCATTAACATGATTTCAGGCAATTTGAGCATTATGTACGGCTTTAAAGGACCAAATGTCGCAATTGTGACGGCTTGTACCACAGGGACGCATTCCATCGGAGATGCTTCTCGCATGATTGAATATGGCGATGCTGATGTGATGATTGCTGGTGGATCAGAAGCTGCCATCACACGTTTGAGTGTTGGCGGCTTTGCCGCAGCGCGCGCACTTTCAACACGAAATGATGATCCTACAACTGCTAGCCGTCCATGGGATAAAGACCGGGATGGGTTTGTAATTGGAGAAGGCGCAGGCGTCATGGTGCTAGAAGAATATGAACACGCCAAAAAACGCGGCGCTAAAATTTACGCGGAATTAAGTGGCTATGGCATGAGCGCCGATGCTTACCACATGACCGCACCGAATATGGACGGCCCACGTCGTTCAGTGAAAAATGCTTTAAATAATGCAGGCATTAATCCAGACCAAGTGCAATTTGTAAACGCGCATGGTACTTCTACACCGCTAGGCGATGCTAACGAAACCAATGCGATTAAAGCCGCATTTGGTGACCATGCTTATAAGTTAGTGGTTAACTCAACGAAATCCATGACAGGGCATTTGTTGGGTGGCGCAGGTGGGTTAGAGTCAGTGTTTACAGTGCTGTCGATTTACAACCAAATTTCACCACCAACCATCAATATTTTTAACCAAGACCCAGCGTGTGATTTAGATTACTGCGCCAATGTCGCACGTGATGTCAAAATCGAATACGCGCTGAAAAATAACTTTGGTTTTGGTGGAACAAACGGTAGTTTAGTATTTAAAAAACTATCTTGATTTAATGCAACTTAAAAAAACTAAATAATTATCTGTAAACACTATTCCTTTCTTAGGAGTGTATTTTGATGTCATTGCGCGCAAAAAAAATTAGCAAATTTTCACCTACTGTTATTTTCATGTTTTTAATGATGAGTCTCATTAAAAACGGTTATGCAGAAATGCCTAATAATTTTCCAAAAATAAAACCAGGTTTATGGGAAATTACAACAACGATGGAAGGCAAAACGCTTCCTAAAATCAGTCAATGTACTGACGCACAGATGTTGGCTGAGTCTGAAAAAGAATCAAAAAAGTATGAAAAAGAAAATTGTTCGAAGCAAAAATACCGTCAATCTGGCAATACTTATTATGCTGAACTTACCTGTAAAGGCTTTGATGGCAAACCCATAGAAACTAAAACAGAATCTACCTTTATTTCTGCGAATGAATTAAAAACCAAAATAGTGAGTATTAGCGGTGGAAAAACAGACATTATTCTCAGTCACACGAAACGTGTTGGGGAATGTACTGCTGAGTCACAAAAGCCAATGGTGGATAAAGAGGGCAATGTAAACATGGATTCACTCAAAGAAATGCTTAAAAACGCAAAAGAGTTTCAGCCAAAATAATTTCACGAAGCTGATTAATTCTTAAGAACTGCAGGAAAGCATCGAACAGCCCGCTTTATGCCTTGCCCAATCTGGGCGTTTTTGTTCAAATTTTTCTTTTCCACTTTGATGTTGATATGGATTTCTGAGTAAATCCAGCAACGTCTCAATTTGGCTTGTGTCACCTTGTTCGGCTAAATCAATGGCTTCTTGCGCTAAATAATTGCGCAAAACATAGCGCGGATTATGGGTGCGCATTTTTTCTAATCTATCTTCTGGTTTGGCGTTATCTTGCAAAACGCGCATAGAATATTTTTTTAACCATTCGTTAAAATCATCTTTAAAATTTTCAAATCCTGCTTCAGTATAAAAAGCAATTTTCAGGGTTTCTAAGGTTGGGTTTTTTAAGTCCAGTTGGGCAAGATGCGTAAAAAATAACGTCATATCGACTTCAGCGCGCGTCATCAGTTCAAAAATGCGGTTAATCAGTTCGCCATCATCGTTTTGCCAAGCGTTAAACCCAAATTTTCCAGCCAGAGATTCTGTCAGTTGTTGCATGTAAATTGCATCGTAATGCGCAATGCCATCCGCCAAGGCTTCTTCATTCTCAAAAATAACATTAAGGGCATCAGCTAACCGTTCCAAATTCCATCGAGCAATGTCAGACTGACGACCAAAACAATAACGCCGTCCCGCAGCATCGGTGGTATTGGGCGTCCAACCCGGGTCAAAATTATCCACCCAGCCGTAAGGGCCGTAGTCAATGGTTAAACCCAAAATCGACATATTGTCTGTATTCATCACGCCATGCACAAAGCCAACACGCATCCAATTGGCAATCATGATGGCGGTGCGTGCGCAGATTTCTTTAAACCAAGCAATAATTAAGGTGCTGGGGAGTGTGTTAACTTCAATTTTTTCTGGTTGTGCAGCGTGCCAATCTGCAAAATCACGTTGAATGGTAAACATGATGAATTGTTTTAATAAATCTAACTCACCTCGGCTTGCCAAGATTTCAAAATGACCAAAACGCGTGAATGAAGGTGCAACGCGGCACACAATTGCACCAGTTTCCATCTGCGGATTGCCATCGTAAAACATATCGCGCACCACTTGATCACCCGTTGCCACCAAACTCAATGCGCGTGTGGTGGGAATGCCTAAGTGGTGCATGGCTTCAGAACATAAAAATTCACGCAAACTAGAACGCAATACCGCACGACCATCGGCGCGGCGTGAGTAGGGCGTTTCGCCTGCGCCTTTGAGCTGCAATTCAAAGCGTTTTTGCTGGTTGATAAGTTCGCCTAAAAAAATGGCACGTCCATCACCCAATTGGCCTACCCAATTGCCAAACTGATGTCCGCCGTAGCGCGTGGCATAAGTTTCCATGCCATCAAGTAAACTGTTTCCAGCAAGTGCTTGTAACATCGCGGGGTCTTGCATTTCAACACTTGATAAGCCCAGCATGTTTGCAACTTCTGCTGAATAAGCCAGTAATTTTGGGTTTGAAACGGTCTTTGGTGCTACCCGCGACCACAAAACATTGTGTACTTGCCGCGTGTAATTTTCAGTCACCGTGTCGCCTGGGAGTTCGCGCAAAAAGCGATTATCAAAGTGTAATTTTTTCATAATGTATATTTTAGACGGTTTGTCTTTCTTAAGTTGCAGTTTTAAGCTTAAGTTGCAGTTTTAAGGCAATGATTCTCCAGCCAGTCATGTATCATTACGCAAAATATTGATAGAAAGTTAGCATGAACGTTTTTTTTGAAGAAGATGGTCACTTTAAAGTGGCCAACATCATGACCGAAACGCAAGGCGCGTTACAGGTTGAGTCTGTGAGCGGCAAGCGCAGTAAAGTTAAAGCGAATAACATTTTGCTGCGGTTTGAATCCAATTTGGCTGAATTTTTGGATGCAGCAAATCAGCTGGCAGAAACACTGGAAGTGGATTTTATGTGGGAATGTTGCGGTGAAGCAGAATTTGGATTTGACGAATTTGCCGCCGAATATTTTGGTCGTAAACCCACGCCCGTTGAATCCGCCGCCATTGCCATCAAACTCCACAGTGCGCCCATTTATTTTAACCGCAAAGGCAAAGGCCGCTATAAAGCTGCGCCAGCGGAAATTTTGAAAGCAGCGTTGGCTGGCTTAGAAAAAAAACGCTTATTGCAAGAAAAAATGGCGGAATTCGTTTCGCAATTAACATCGTTTATCTTGCCAGAAGCCATTGCGCAAAAATTGGACATGCTGCTGTATGATCCAGACAAAAATGCAATGGAATATAAAGTGCTAGAAACTGCATCTGCGCAAACACATTTGAGCCATTTGAAACTTTTACAACAATGTGGTGCTATTCCATCTGCGCACGATTACCATTTAGGCGCTTTTTTACGTGAGTATTTTGCAAATGGTACGCAGTTTAATGCAGAAGAATCGCCAATAATTTCTGAAGATTTGCCGTTGGCCGATGCAGAGGCGTTCAGTATTGATGACAGCACCACAACAGAAATTGACGATGCATTTTCAATTAAAACGCTAGACAACGGCATCACGCGTGTCGGCATTCATATTGCCGCGCCCGCACTTGGCATTGCGCCAGATTCTGCATTAGATGTTGAAGTTATGCAGCGGCTTTCCACCATTTATATGCCAGGCCATAAAATTACCATGCTGCCAGAAGCTGCAATCCGGCCGTTTAGTTTAGATGCGGGAGAAATAAAACCTGCCTTGTCACTTTATTTACATGTGGACAGCGAATTTAACATTGTGCAGCGTGACACCAAAGTTGAGCTGATTAAAATTGCAGAAAATTTACGCCACGATACTTTAGAACCTTTTTTTAATGAAACCACGTTGACAGAAAATAGCGGGCATCCATATTGGGAAAAGCTTAAATTTTTATTTCATTTGGCAGAAAATT
Source organism: Methylophilaceae bacterium (assembly GCA_965247415.1). GTDB lineage: Bacteria > Pseudomonadota > Gammaproteobacteria > Burkholderiales > Methylophilaceae > Methylotenera. The sequence continues at coordinate 2,612,977 of OZ252007.1, read as the reverse complement.
TAGAAAAATTACGCGGTAAGTATGACCCAACAAAACCGCCGCAAATTGATTACAATTTTTACGTAAATGATGGTGTAGTGAGTATTGTCGGACGTCATCGCGGTTCGCCCATGGATAAACTGGTGGCAGAGTTGATGATTGAAGCCAATCAGCAATGGGGCGCGTTGTTGGCAAACCACAGTGTTGAAGGGCTTTACCGTGCGCAAATGGGCGGCAAAGTGTATATGACCACCAAAGCTGAACCGCATCAGGGCTTAGGCGTTGCGCAATATAGTTGGAGTACATCGCCACTGCGTCGCGCGGTCGATTTAATCAACCAACGTCAAATTATTTCAGTGGTACAAAATGTCGAGCCCGTTTATCCGCAAAATAGTGAATTATTAATCAAGCACATGCGTAACTTTGAGCAAGCCCATAGTGCTTACAATGAATTTCAAACGCGCATGGAGCGCTATTGGTGCTTGCAATATTTAATTCAAGAAAATATTGAAGAAATTAATGCCACTGTTTGGCGGGAAAATCTTGTGCGTTTAGACACCATGCCTTACATCACCAAAGTGCACAGTTTGCCTGAACTTAGCACTGGCACGCGCGTGAAATTATCAGTTAAAAATGTGGATACCTTGTTGATGGAATTGGAGTGCAAATTTATTGGCTTGGTTGAAGAAAGCTAATTTTTTAAACTTTTATTTCTAAAATCTAATCTCCGTTAATTTTATTGTCACAAAGCCGCTTTAAAATAATTTCTAGGAAATTGAAAAATTGACAAAATTATTTTTAGGAAATGTGATGAAAAAACTTAAATTAAGCTTATTGGCTGCCGCATTGGTTGGGCTTTATTCACAAACCGCTTTAGCCGCACCAACCTTTGTGAATGGGTTGTCGATTCCAGCTGGTACTGGCGATGCGTTTGGTACTGCTGTCAATAATGGGCGCTTAGGTTTCTTCTCAGATATTTACTATGATAATAATAGAGATGAATGGTGGGGTTTGTCAGACCGTGGTCCTGGTGGTGGCACAATAAGCTACGACACGCGCGTGCAACGCTTTACTTTAGATATCAATAATGTAACGGGCGCAATTTCAAACTTTCAAGTGCAACAAACCATCGTTTTTAAAAATGCGGGTAAAGCGTTTAATGGCTTTGCGCCAAATCCAACCAGCACTTTAGGAAACGCTTTTGACCCAGAAGGCATTGTGATTAATCCAAACAATGGCAACTTACTGGTTTCAGATGAATATGGTCCATCTTTATATGAGTTTGATCGTAACGGTAATTTGGTGAGGCAATTCACAACGCCATCCAATATCACACCAAGAAATACATCAACAAGTATCGCTAACTTTGCGGGCGATACTGGCAACAATGCAGGCAAACGGACAAATCGTGGCTTTGAAGGGTTAGCCATCAGCCCTGATGGTCAATTTAGTTTTGCCATGCTGCAGAGTGCTATGTTAGATGAAGGTGGCGGCAATGGTGTTTATAACCGTATTGTTAAATTTGATAATGCCACTGGACAATCTGTTGGGCAATACGCTTACAAAATGGAAGGTTCTAGCCAAGGCCGTGGTATTTCAGCTTTGGTTGCGCTCAATTCAAATGAGTTTTTGGTGCTGGAGCGGAATAATCGTGGCGTGGGCGTGGATAGCACTTTGGATGCACCCAATAAAAAAGTGTTTTCGATTAATTTAACGGGCGCGACAGACGTGACTGGAATTGATTTAAATGAGGTAGGTGCTACTTTTACAACGGTGAATAAAAATACTACTCCGTTTATTGATTTAGCCGCAGATACCCCGTTTTTAGGGGGTCGTTCACCAGAAAAATGGGAAGGTTTAGCGATTGGTCCACAATTGGCTGATGGCACTTATATGCTGTTAGCAGGCACAGATAACGATTATTCAATCTCACAAAACGGCAGTAACACGCAGTTTGAAGTTTTTTTTAATGCAACCTCTGGCGAAAGAATCAGTTGTGATATTGGGTCGTTTAATAACTGCATGAACATTACCAGCGGTGGTTCAACAACAACCGCGTTTTCAGGCAGCACAACGGGATTTGAGGCAATTCCTGGTATTTTGCATGCGTATAAAACTAGCAGTTCAGACTTATTAAATTTTACAGCAGCCGCCGCGGTGCCAGAGCCAGAAACATACGCCATGTTACTCGCGGGGATTGCCATGATCGGGTTTTCAGCACGCAGAAGGAAAACACTTAATTTTAATTAATTACTTTCAATTTTTAGTTTTTGAAATGATAACGCATTTCAAAAGAGATTAAAAAAAGATTGCTCCTCCCTTTAGCCCGCGCCTGCGGGCTTTTTTTTAAGCAATTAAACCAATGTTTTTAAACCAAACCTGCAAGCTTCTGCATTACAATTCCATTTTATTTTTTTAAATTTATTAATTTTTACAAGATTGTGGAATATGTTTGGATTTGGTAAAAAATTACATCGCAGTGTGAATGCGTCAAGCCATGTAGAAGTGAGCGAAGTAGACGGCGTTCGCTCGCTTTTCATTGATACCAACACCATTCAAAGCTCCATGCGCGTAAAAGCGCCGTATGAACTGGTGCTTGCGTATTCGCGCGGCATGATGGCATTTTTATTATTTTTAGAAGATGCAAAAGAAGTATTGATGGTTGGCTTAGGCGGCGGCAGCGTTGCTAAATACATTTGGCAGGCTTGTCCGCAAGTTTCTCAAACTGTTGTTGAAATTAGCCCAAAAATCATTCAAATTGCCCGCAGCCATTTTCATGTGCCAGAAAATCACGAAAAATTTAACGTGATTGAAGCGGATGGCATTGATTATTTACAAACGCATACAAACAGCACGCAAGTGTTGATGATTGATGCGTTTGATGGCGTGGGTATTCCGCCAGAATTTTGTACGCAAGTTTTTTTTGACGATTGCGCTGCGGCCATTAAAGACGATGGTTTATTTGTTATCAATTTATGGGGTTCAGATAAGAATTTTGGCTTATATTGGCAACGCATAGAAACAAGTTTTAGCGGAAAAGTACTAAAACTTCCTACTGGGAAACCTGGCAATATCATTGTATTTGGCTTTAAAACCGCGCAAAAATCGCTCAATATAAAAACCTTAATTGCGCGTGCCAAAGTGCTAGATGAAACGCATGCTGTCAACTTTTCAGCCTTACTAGAAATATTGTTGATTTTTAACGCACAGCATCAACATAGATTATTTTTTGGCGTTGAAGCTTCTTAAGCTAATTTTTAGCTATTTTAAAAAAATCGGATATTTATGAATCAATATTTTGCAACTTGCCCGCGTGGTTTAGAAGCGTTGCTCGTCAACGAGTTAAAACAAAGTGGCGCGCGCGATATTCAAGCAACAGATGGCGGTGTAAGTTTTATGGGCGAGTTGAATATCTGCTATCACGCCAATTTGCACTCACGCATTGCCACACGCATTTTAATGCAAGTAGGGCGCGGCAAATATTTAACTGAGGACGACTTATACCATGGCGCATATAAACTCAATTGGCCCAACTGGTTTGATGTAAAACATGATTTTATGGTGAAAGTGACAGGCGTAAAATGCCCGCTTAAAAGTTTAGAATTTGCCACGTTGCGCATCAAAGATGCTATTTGCGATAAATTTCGACAAGTGGTGGATGCCCGACCTTACATTGATACTAAAACACCCGCTGTGCGCGTACATGCATATTTAACCGCAGAACATTATCAATTTTATGTAGATACCTCAGGCTGCGCTTTGTATCAACGTGGAAACCGCAAAGCCAGCATTGAAGCGCCATTGCGAGAAAATTTAGCCGCAGGGATTTTGCAACTCACAGGCTGGCAAGCAGGGCAACCCTTGTTAGACCCTATGTGCGGCAGTGGTACATTTTTATTGGAAGCCGCAATGATGGCGCTTAACATTGCACCAGGGTTAAACCGTAATTTTGGTTTTGAAAAATTGAAAAATTTTGAATCAGATACGTGGAAAAAAATTAAAAATACAGCGCTCAAAAATGTCAAACCTGTAGGCTTTCAAAAGCTATATGGTAGCGATTCTGATTTACGGGCGATTCGCGTTGCAAAACAAAATTTAACAGAAGCAGGCTTAAGTGAAGCGGTACAACTCACACAGATTGATTTTTTAGAAGTGTTGCCGCCTGCTCAAAGCGGCGTACTAGTTGCAAACCCGCCTTACGGCGTTCGTATTGGTGAAGAAGATGAACTTGCTGTACTTTATCCAAAAATGGGTGAAGCCTTAAAGCGCCGATTTGCTGGCTGGAACACGTACTTTTTAACCAATGATTTACGCCTACCAAAGTTGATGCGATTAACACCCAGCAAACGAACCCCTTTATTTAATGGGCCGCTTGAATGCCGATTATTTGAAATAAAAATGGTTGCCGGGAGTAACCGAAAATAAAGGAAACCTATGGCTGACTCAATCAATTTACTGCGTGAAAAAATCAAGCAATTTGTGGATGAACGCGATTGGGAGCAATTTCATACACCCAAAAATTTGGCAATGGCAATGATTGTTGAAGCCGCAGAATTGGTTGAGCAGTTTCAATGGAACACGCCTGAAGAAAGTTGCCAACTTTCACCCGAAAAGCGCATTGCGGTAAGCCATGAATTGGCAGATACGTTTGTCTATTTATTACGCATTGCTGAAGTGCTTGAGATTGATTTAATTGAAGCTGCAAATGAAAAAATAATCTTAAACGCAAAAAAATACCCCGTGGAAATATCACGGGGTAAAAATAATAAATATACAGATTATTTATAAAACTAAATTATTAGTTATTAAACGCACCGAACACCTGCACTTCGGCCATTTCAAGAGAATTAGTTCCCACGAGTTGAACGCGCACAAACCTAGCCTGAGCATTTGCGAAATTGAGGGTAATGTTATTAGCGCCATTAAACGAAGGCACTAATTGTTTTGTCACAGAAGTATCGGCAATCAAGGCATCTATTGTTCTGCCTGTCATATCAGAGGCAGAGGAGAACACATAAAAGTTAGCAAGACGCGCAGCACAACAATCTGTTCTATTATAAATTTTAACTTCACTCAACGTTGCACTTTGCCCCAAGTCAACCTGCCACCAAGGTTGCGGTTCACTATTGGTATGAGAAAGAGATTGACTCAAGAAAGCGCCATTCGTACTGCCATCCACGGCAAACCTAGGCAATGCAGTTACCCCTAGGACAGACCTTGTAGAAGACTGCGTTGCCACTTTATTTTGAGAAAGTAGCGCGGTAGTTGGGTTAGGCGTTGCAGAATTAACCGTGATAGAGACAGCGGCACTGGTAGCTTGCGCCCCTGAATTATCAACTGCCACAGCGGTATAACTATGCGCTCCCAAAGCGGCATTATTCAAAGTCACAGAATAAGGTGCAGTTGCATCAGAGCCAACAAGGGTTAGCCCATCATAGAAATCAACGCGCGCCACCGTACCATCTGAGTCAGCCGCTGTAGCACTTAACGTGATTGCGTTACCAAGCGTAAACACTGCATTTGCCGCTGGTGAAGTTAAACTCACCGTTGGTAAAACATTCGTCGCAGCGTTAACTGTCACAGAGACAGCGGCACTGGTAGCTTGCGCCCCTGAATTATCAACTGCCACAGCGGTATAACTATGCGCTCCCAAAGCGGCATTATTCAAAGTCACAGAATAAGGTGCAGTTGCATCAGAGCCAACAAGGGTTAGCCCATCATAGAAATCAACGCGCGCCACCGTACCATCTGAGTCAGCCGCTGTAGCACTTAACGTGATTGCGTTACCAAGCGTAAACACTGCATTTGCCGCTGGTGAAGTTAAACTCACCGTTGGTAAAACATTAGCCCCCGTATTATTAAACGCACCGAACACCTGCACTTCGGCCATTTCAAGAGAATTAGTTCCCACGAGTTGAACGCGCACAAACCTAGCCTGAGCATTTGCGAAATTGAGGGTAATGTTATTAGCGCCATTAAACGAAGGCACTAATTGTTTTGTCACAGAAGTATCGGCAATCAAGGCATCTATTGTTCTGCCTGTCATATCAGAGGCAGAGGAGAACACATAAAAGTTAGCAAGACGCGCAGCACAACAATCTGTTCTATTATAAATTTTAACTTCACTCAACGTTGCACTTTGCCCCAAGTCAACCTGCCACCAAGGTTGCGGTTCACTATTGGTATGAGAAAGAGATTGACTCAAGAAAGCGCCATTCGTACTGCCATCCACGGCAAACCTAGGCAATGCAGTCACCCCTAGGACAGACCTTGTAGAAGACTGCGTTGCCACTTTATTTTGAGAAAGTAGCGCGGTAGTTGGGTTAGGCGTTGCAGAATTAACCGTGATAGAGACAGCGGCACTGGTAGCTTGCGCCCCTGAATTATCAACTGCCACAGCGGTATAACTATGCGCTCCCAAAGCGGCATTATTCAAAGTCACAGAATAAGGTGCAGTTGCATCAGAGCCAACAAGGGTTAGCCCATCATAGAAATCAACGCGCGCCACCGTACCATCTGAGTCAGCCGCTGTAGCACTTAACGTGATTGCGTTACCAAGCGTAAACACTGCATTTGCCGCTGGTGAAGTTAAACTCACCGTTGGTAAAACATTCGTCGCAGCGTTAACTGTCACAGAGACAGCGGCACTGGTAGCTTGCGCCCCTGAATTATCAACTGCCACAGCGGTATAACTATGCGCTCCCAAAGCGGCATTATTCAAAGTCACAGAATAAGGTGCAGTTGCATCAGAGCCAACAAGGGTTAGCCCATCATAGAAATCAACGCGCGCCACCGTACCATCTGAGTCAGCCGCTGTAGCACTTAACGTGATTGCGTTACCAAGCGTAAACACTGCATTTGCCGCTGGTGAAGTTAAACTCACCGTTGGTAAAACATTAGCCCCCGTATTATTAAACGCACCGAACACCTGCACTTCGGCCATTTCAAGAGAATTAGTTCCCACGAGTTGAACGCGCACAAACCTAGCCTGAGCATTTGCGAAATTGAGGGTAATGTTATTAGCGCCATTAAACGAAGGCACTAATTGTTTTGTCACAGAAGTATCGGCAATCAAGGCATCTATTGTTCTGCCTGTCATATCAGAGGCAGAGGAGAACACATAAAAGTTAGCAAGACGCGCAGCACAACAATCTGTTCTATTATAAATTTTAACTTCACTCAACGTTGCACTTTGCCCCAAGTCAACCTGCCACCAAGGTTGCGGTTCACTATTGGTATGAGAAAGAGATTGACTCAAGAAAGCGCCATTCGTACTGCCATCCACGGCAAACCTAGGCAATGCAGTCACCCCTAGGACAGACCTTGTAGAAGACTGCGTTGCCACTTTATTTTGAGAAAGTAGCGCGGTAGTTGGGTTAGGCGTTGCAGAATTAACCGTGATAGAGACAGCGGCACTGGTAGCTTGCGCCCCTGAATTATCAACTGCCACAGCGGTATAACTATGCGCTCCCAAAGCGGCATTATTCAAAGTCACAGAATAAGGTGCAGTTGCATCAGAGCCAACAAGGGTTAGCCCATCATAGAAATCAACGCGCGCCACCGTACCATCTGAGTCAGCCGCTGTAGCACTTAACGTGATTGCGTTACCAAGCGTAAAAGCAGTGTTAGTAATAGGAGCAGTTAAATTTACTGTTGGCAGTACATTTGGTGCTTGGCTTATTGTGTCTGTTTTAATTTCTAGAATAAACCGCACAAGGTTTTGCATTTCTGTACTGTCAATCGCAATCCCATCATGCGCGTTTAATGCATCTTCAATCGACTTCGCGCTTCCGTCATGCAGGTAGGGCGCTGTTTGCCAAACATCTTTCAATGTTGGCACATCAATCCCAGACAATGTTCCATTTAGTCTTTTACCGCTTGCTGGCTTAATTGTTCCAATATTTCTTAAACTAGCACCGTCTAAACTATTAGTAAGATTTGGAGAAGCATGGCAACTTATACAATTTTTAGATTCAAAAACTTGTTTGCCTGCTAATGCTGTATTCGTTAATGTTCCGTTTTGATTGTTGAATGGCGTTTCATCAAAGCTGTTGAGTGAAGAGACATAAGTTGCTAGCAAATCTAAGTCAGTACTTATTCCTGCTTTTTTATCGCCAAGTGCTTGATTTCTAGTGCCAGTATTATATTGAGCGTCGGTCATTAACCCTAGGCCACCAGCAAGATCGCGAATTTGTTTTTCAAAATCTTGTACTTCATCAAAGTTTGCACTCCAATGTAAGAATCCGTGACTCATTCCAGCACGGCCCTTCAAAGAAATCGTATTGCGTAAACCTTCTCCAAATCCAGTTAAATCCCAAACGCGACCATCACTTCCACCGTCGTTATGGCAGCTTGCACAACTCATATAACTATCTCGAGATAATCTTGTATCTTTTGCGTCGTAAAATAATTGTTTGCCTAATAAAACAGATGGAGATAATTTTTCTTGATTTAAATTAACTGTGTAAACCAAACCAGAAGTTGTGACTTTTAATTCACCCTTAACAACAAGTGGTTGCAGGTCTACAATTGTAACGCTGCGATCCATAAAATCTTGCACATATAAGGTATTGCCATCTGGAGAAATCGTTAAGCCCTGTGGCGCTCTACCCACATCAAATTTAAAGACTTCAAAGCCACCAATTGCATCAACAACTGCAACTTGGCGACTTGTTTCTAGTGCAACAAACAAGTAAACGCCACTTGGGTGATAAACCGCTGCAGACCCTAAGCTTGAGTTGTCATGGTCAACACGCTTTTCATAGTTTTCGTTTAGTGTTAATAAATCAATTTTAGAACTAATTGCCCTTACAGTATTCTGGAAGTTAAGCTCTAAACCATTTCGCGCAAAGCCTCTTTTAATATTATCTTGTTTAGATGGTACCCAAGCATTTGTCCCATCAGGAGAAATAACCGCGGCAGATAAATAATTAGGAATGCCGCTGCCTTGAATTTGCGTGTCGGGTTTATCGCTGTGTTTCAACGTAACCGTTTTGGTAATAGTCATATCATTTGGATTAATTGCAAGCACTTCACCACCTGTCGTTGAAGTATCTACATTTAAAGATGATTCATTTGGTAAAGGTGGCGTAATAAATCTTGAAACCAACACCAAAGAAGTATTTGCATTGACAGACACATGACGCGCATGTGCGCCAACTACAACGCTAGATTGTTGAACACCCGTTGTTGCATCAAGTTTAAGTAAGTCACCTGTAGCTTCAAGGACAACAAAAGCATTGTTCTGAGTCGGGGAAAAAGCAAGCCCATGCGGTTGCGATGCGCGAGGTAAATTAATTGTTTGCGCAACAGTGTAATTAGTTGGGTTAATAATAGAGATTGTGGCCGAAGCTTTATTGGTAACCCATATACGCCCATCAGGCGCAGCGGCAATGGTTCTAGGAGACTTTCCAACATTAACTGTTGCGATGACAGCTTTAGTTGTGGTGTTAATAACGCTTACAGAATCGTTATCAGGGTTTACCACCCAAACGTTTGCACTACCAGAACGGTTTGAGTACAAAATTGGCGTAGAATAAGTAGCCTGATTTGCTGTTTTACTGGTTGCAACTGCCTGTAAAAATGTACGTCTAGTGATGATGTTATTACTATTTTTAGCACTTAATGTCACAACATAAAGACCAGCCTGCGTATAGGTTTTATTTGTTGTTGGGTTTGCACTGTAAGCAGTATCTGGACTGCCATCCCCAAAATTCCAGCTATAAGTTGTACCTGAAGCTGGATTTACCGTATAAGAAGCTGTACCGTTCTGATTAATAATTGGTGCGCTTAGTCCTTGATTTAAATCTGGAGGTGTATAAGGCGTTGTTGGTGTTGTTGGCGTAGTAATGCCTTGTCCAATACCAATAATTGTTCCTAATGAAGGTACACCATTTTGATCAACAGTGACCACTTGATAATAGCCAGGTGGGGTTAAATTATAATTCGGTATTGTTGCAGTTAAACGAATAGAATCTTGAGTAAAAGTTAATGGGATTCTACGTTGACCATTATTGAAAGCATGCGTGCCGTTACTAACCCCAATTAACACCATTTGCGCAACATTGTTTGAGTTTGACATATCAAGCTGAATAGGGTCATTTGCTGCATATTTAAGACCGCTAATTGCTTTAATGACTGGGCGCGTTGCTAATTGAGTAACGTTGTTATTTTTTTTGAATAAATAAGGTGGATAATAAATCTGTGCCAATAATCCTGGTTCAATCGCTTCCCAACCGCCGCCGTAAGAAATAATGGTTCCATTTGGAAGTAAACTTGCTTGAGAATGATAAGCACGAAATACTGAAGCGTCAGCACCTAATGTCCAAGTGCCTGTTATCGGATTCCATATTTCAGCCGCATAAACAGCATTTGGTCCACTAGCGTTACCATTTTTCGACCCACCCACAACAGCAACATCCCCTGTAGCCAACACAACTGCATTTGCCATTCTTCGAGGGTGTGTCATACGTGGTTGCTCTATTAAAACAGGCGATACACCATTAATATCAACAACCGTTGCCATATTGCTCGCAATCTGACCGTCACTCCAAGTAATGCCATTACCACCTACAAAAAGTATTTTACCAACGTCATACATTGCTGCTGTATTGGTTGCACCCACATTTACTGGCGTTGTGTTACTTGGCGGTGTTTTGAATGTGCCAGCCTCCCTAACTGAACCATCCCCAGCGGGGTCTAAATACCACATTTTTGTTGCCGATACACCAAACACTAGGCCATTAGGCGCAACCCATGCACGAGGATATGAGGTGCGATTGTTATCTGGACCAAACGCAACTCGGCTATAAGCGCCCAATAAAGAGCGCCACTGATTATTTTCATAAATTTCTGGCGTCATTGAAACAACGCCTTGAGATATCGCTAATTCAGGGTTACCACTCATCCCTTCATTAAAAGATTTCATCCCTCCCATCATGAGTGGATTGCCATTAGGCAAAGTAATCATTGTTGCATACCAACGATCTAAACTAAGATTAGATGTAATTGGGGAAATTGTATTGGTAATAGGTGAATAAATATTACTAGAGGTATTTGCGCCCAAAACCCCCTCTGGTGTAAAGCCTCCAGCAATTCCGTTTCCGCCAGAAATTAATAAATTACCGTTAGGTAAAAAAGTAGCTGTGGAGCAAAAGCTGTCTCTAACGCCAGTGCTTTGCGTTATGCTATGACTATTTGCACCAAAGCCTAGTTTTGGATCCCACACATCAAACGTTTGCCCAACAAAACCACCTGATGCGTTAGTGCCATATGATAGTACTTTACCATTAGGCAATACTGCAGCATGCACTGCCACCATAGGCCAAGGGTAGGTTGGTGACCACATCCCTTTAGTATCAGCGTCGGCTGGAATCGTTAAATTATCTAACATTGGGTCAGGCGTCGTCAGCACGTTAACCCATTTACTAGGGTCAACATCTGCAGCATGTGCTGCAGTAGGGGCTATAACCAACGGAACATCTAAAAAAATAAGTATGGCAATTAAAAACCGTGCAATCGGTTTTTTAAACGGCTCAAAGAAATCATTGCGATAGTTATTCATGCGTCTTTCCTAATTATTTTTATAGTTTTTTCTTAAATTGTAGTGAATGCAAAATATTGACTTCATTGATGACTCTTTTAATTTCAACTGGATTTCCAACATAACGTTGTCTAACGTGTCCCTCAGCATCAATTAGCCACAAACCTGCTTTATGGTCTTCAAGTTTGTAGTTTTTTTTCTTTTCAGGATTCATATCTTCATAAATTGTTTTACCGTGATATTCTCTAAAAAGCGAAATTTTTGAAGCTAACTCAATCAAATCTTTAAAATTAGTTGAAAGAAATACCCATCCATCAACATCGGCATTTAAACGTTTTGCAAACAATTTAAGTTTTTTTGGATTGTCTTTAATCGGGTCAAGCGAAATAGAAACTAGGCGAATATCTTTTTTTACTTCTGGGCTTAATGATTCATAAATCTTTAAAAGCTCGCTGGTTTGTAAGCTGCAAACGCTAACGCATTCTGTATAAATGAAGTTAAAAATACTTATTTTTGAATCAAGCTGACTTGTTTTAAAAATATTGCCATTTTGATCAGTTAATTTAATTTTTTCAAAATTATTATAAAAACTGGTTGGGTCAACCGTATTTGCCATAACTCCATCATTTACGCATAAAAAAAACGTAAATAAGAAAGACAATATAATTTTTCTAAATAACATCATTTTTTCGTTTTGAAATATTCTTTAATTGATTGAATGTAATTTAATACATTAAATATAATTTAATGTAACAGTTTAAATACATGATGAAAATAGTCCATATGGACTATAAGGCTGCTAAATGACTAAAGTTATTTGTATAAATTTAACTTTAATTACTAACAGTTTTTACTTGTTTCAGGCGCTGCTCTAAAAATGCTCTCAGTTCGGCGGTTAAATTTTCGTTAGACAGTGCGCGTGCATATGCGTTTTGCGCTTCATCATTTTTGCCTAACGTTTGAAGTGAAACTCCTAAACCAACAAAAGTATTTGGGTTTAAGGGTTGCAATTGTGAAGCAATGCTAAAGTGCGTAATGGCTTCTTCATGACGTTCTGCACGTTGGAGTAAGGTGGCTAAAAAGTTTTGATATTCGGCATCTTTTTTAGCGTCGGCTTCACCTTGCAATAAAGTTTCAAGGGCACTTTGTTTATCGCCACTTTCAAATTGAATGCGCGCTACAGACATTCTAAAACTTGTTTGATGTGGGTTGAGTGTTAACCCTTCAGCCAATAAACTTTGGGCTTCGTGCATTTTTTTGTTATCAACCATCAAAGCTGCCAACATTTGTCTTGCATCTTCATTGCTTGGGCTTTCTGTAATAGCTTTGCTTAAATGATCTTCAGCCTCGTGCGATCTGCCTTTTTCAAAATCTTTTAACGCAAGTGAATATAAATTTGCAGATTTTTGCAGTGCATTTTCATTTTTAGCAAAACCAGCTGTTGGTTGATTGGCTGTTTTGCTATTCGCTTGGTTGCTATTCTCATGGTTGTTTGCGTTTTTTGAAATTGGGTTTGATGTGGGAGCGTTGTTTAAACCTTGTGTATTTGAAAAAGGCGCTACAGTTGCAGGTGCAATTGCGTCAAAATCAGTCATTGCTATGGTTGATTCTGCATGAATATCGCGCGCAGATTTTTTTGTTTCTGTCGCTTGGTTGGTATTTTTAGGTGTATCTATTTTTGCGCTCAACGGCTTTTCGCTTATCGTATTGGCGTTTTTGGTAACAGTGTTTTCAGGGTTTACTTCAGTCATTTCAGGTGAAGCAAGCTGCGAGTTTACAGTTGAACTCACGTTAGTTTGAACTTCTGCAACAGGTGCTGGCGGGGGTGCAATGTGCGGTGGCTCTGGTTGAACTGTTGCAGCCGCATGATTTGTATTCATATTTTCAGGGCTTGTTGCAACAACGCCAGCATTTTCAGAAACATGCGGTGCTTTAAAAATATTTGGGTTTTTTACCCAAAAATAAACAGCGCAATATAACAATATCAACGCGCCACTAATTTTTAAAAAAGTGTTTTTTCCTTTATTTTCAGCTTGATCAGTGCCAAGACTTTTGCTGTTTGCAGGTTCAAATTTAGTGTCAGATGGAAAGCCGCCACGCTGCTCTAAATCTTTCAACATTTGGTTAATTAAGCTCATATTATTTTTTTATAATTAAAATAAACGTTAAACGCATTTTGCAATATTTTCTAATACCGCCTGCGTGATTGAATTGGTTTTGATAGATTCTGTATCAGACACAGCTGCCAAAACTTCACTCACACCCACTTGTTTTTTGCCTTTTCCGTAGGCAGATAACAAGGCTTTATTGGCAAGAATATTGACTAACCGCGCAACTCCTTGCGATTTAATATACATCATATAAAGTGCAGCACTGCTAAAAACACGCCCACCTTGATGCCCAGCCACCATCAAACGGTGATTTACATAGTGTGACATTTCATCAAAAGTAAGTTGGTCTAATTGGTGATCAAAACTAATGCGTTGTTTGAGTTGACGAATAGATTCATGATTGAGTTTTTCATCTAATTCTGGCTGACCAAAAATCACCACTTGTAATAATTTACGTTTTTCAGTTTCTAAATTACTCAATAAACGCAAGGCTTCCAAGGTTTCAATTGGCATGGCTTGCGCTTCATCTAAGCAAATCACCACTTTTAAACCATTGCGTGCAAAATTAAGTAAATCACGCGTGATGGCTTTTAAAAGGCTATGTTGGGTAATTTCATTGGGTAAAAGAATGCCTAATTCTTCTGCAATCACCAGCAACAAAGATTGTGGCTCTAAATAAGGGTTTGGCACATAAGCCACTTTGAATGTTTCATCTAAGCTTGAAATCAGTTTGCGGCAAAGCAGGGTTTTGCCCGTGCCAACTTCACCCGTAATTTTAATAAATCCCTCACGCGCATGAATGGCGTAAAGCAAGGTATTTAAACCTTCTTGGTAACTTTTAGTAGCAAAATAAAAGCTAGTATCAGGCGTAATGCTAAACGGCGGTTCTTTTAAGCCAAAATGTGAAAGATAGAGCATGATTATTTTCCTTCGCGATTGGGTTTGTTTGATTCAGCAATTTCTTGCGTAGAGCGCATACTTTCTAAGCGATGTTGACTGGCTAGCATGTCATTTGTCCAAGTATCTTGTCCTTGAACAACCGTTGCTTTGAGTAAAATTACCAATTCAGCTTTATTGGTAAGCTTACCTTCTTGCCTAAACGCTGCGCCAACGCCTTTAATTTTGCTTAAACCAGGCACGCTTGAACTATTGCCAGTTGAGGTTTCTGTCATTAATCCGCCAATCGCAATCACGTAACCATCACGGGTCCGCACAATGCTGTCGGTTTCGCTTACATTGCTTGAAGCCAGCGGCAAAACAAGATTACCGCTTGAGCCTAAATTAACTTGTTTGGTCGCGGTGGTTACTTTGCTAATGGAAGGGTGCATGTGCAAAATAATATTGTCATCTTTATCAATTTGCGGCGTGACATCTAAAGCAATGCCAGAGAAAAATGGTTGTAACGTAACAGAAGGCGTGTTGGTTGTTCCTACTGCAGAAGCTACAATATTTTGTTGCACGTTGGTTACAAAAAATTCATCTGTACCTACTTTTAAAACCGCTTTTTGGTTATTAATGGTGGCAATGCGTGGGCTGGAAAGCACTTGCACATCGCCTTGTGTTTCCAAGAAAGAGAGCAGGGCGGCAAAGTTTGCACCTTGCAAAGCTAGGGCGAACACTGGACCGCCTAATGCAGTGCTGGCTAAGTTTGTAATAGAATCCCCTGGCGTAATACTTAAATCTGAACTGCTAATATTGCCGTTGCTTGTTCTGCTAAGCGTTACGTTTGAATTTAAATTACCGCCAATGGCTGTTGTCGATCTATTTTTCCCAAATACAGACCAATTCACGCCGTTTTGAGAATTTTCATTCAGTTCAACATTAAGTATTTTTGCTTCTAAAATTACTTGTCGTTCAATATTTAACTGCATTAATCGTAAGAAATTTTCTACATTTCTAATATCAGCTGGCATTGCCCGCACCATAATCAAACCAGATTGTGAATTAATGATAATTTTTTTGCCATTATCATTACCCACTAATGCGGTTAGAGATTCGTTTAAATCTTTCCAAAAATTATTATCTGAAGTTGTTTTAATGCTAGAACTAATTAATTGCGTGCCACCTCCGCCTCCGCCACCAGCAGCACCTGCTGTTGCCGTTGAGCCAGCTGTTTGCGTGCCAGAGTTTGATACAGAGCTAGAAGTCACGCGTGTGTCAGAAGAACCTTCACGTTGACCCACAATATAATTCACCTGAAAAACCCGCGTTTGAATGGCTTGCGGTTCAATAAAAATGCGGTTGCCTTGCACTTTATATTCATAGCCATAAAGTTCTCTAATGGCATCTAAGGCGTCAAACACGGTCACGTCTTTTAAGTTCACAGAAATGAGCCCGTTAACATCGTTATGCACCAGCATGCTGTAACGTGTGCCGCTCACTATGCCCATTAAAACTTGGTTGGCGGGCGCGTTATTAATGACTAAATCAAACGTAGGTTCTAATTTTTTTGCGGCTGATTTTGGTAAAGCAATTTTTAATGGTGGCAATAACGCATCGCTAACCGCCGCAGGTGGCGGGTTTTTAACTTTTTGTTCAGCCGCTTGTTTAACTTCAGATTTAATTTTATTTAAAGTGCTTGTGCTTGGCTTTGCAGGCTGATTTGTGGCGCAACTTGCCAACAGCATTAAGCTTAAAATTGAAATCAATTGCGATGTATATTTGTGCATTTTATTAACCTTACTTCATACTTGCTTTTGGGTTGCTATCATTGTTAATTAACGTTGCATCGCCCATTTTTTCTGCATTTTGAGCAGAATTTGTTTGACGTTTTGGTGGTGAAAAAGACATTTTTACCGATGTTTTTTTAACATCGCCATCAAGCATTTTTAAAATTTGTTTACTGCCATCTTCATTTCTTAGCGTGGCGGTATTTTCTGAAAGCGCAACTAGGGTTGCTTTTTCGTAGCGCTCACCCAACTTTACTTTTTTACCATTAATAATGGCTGCGCGGTATTGCGCACCTAACATGACAGATTGCAATACTGGCGCGCCGCCCGCTTGCTCAATCATGTGTGTTGCACCATTTTTTGCAGGTTCTGCAGTCAGCATTTCAGCGGGGACTTGCGTAGGGTCTCGTAAACTAGAATCACGCGTTGAATCTGCCCATGTGAACTCTACCCAAGATAAAATGGCTGAAATTGCCAATAAAGTAAGCAACAACACTCTGCTAAACGTTTTAACTTCAAGGGTTAATTGCCACATATTCAATCCTTTACGCACATACTTAACGCTAAATACTTAGCCAAGTTTTATCTAAACTTAAGGTATAAACTTTCACTGTGAGTTGGCTCAATGGCAGTGTGGCATTTTGCTTTTCATCCACACTTAACGCAGCGCTTTCCCACAACACATGCCATGGCATTTTTTCAACCGTTGCAACATAATCAAGCAAATCTAAATATCGGCCTTCAATCGTCATTTCTACGCCATGTTTAAAAATGGGTAAATCTTCGTTATTATTTTTTTTCTGAGAAAGATTTTCAGTTGCATCTTCAAACAAACCTCTGGTGGGCAACGTTTTCAGTGAAATTAACGTTAATTGCGGATTATCTTTTAATAAATCACTCAATAAATCTGGCATTCTTTCTGGTTTAATTAAGGTGTTTTTTAAGCCATCCACTTCAATTTTTAACAAATTTAAGTTTTTTTCTAAAGCCACAACTTTTTGTTTTTGTGGTAAATCAGGGTCGATAGCCGCTTGGTGTGCGTAACCATTTAATTCCAAATTGAATGCTTCAAGTTTTGTTTGATGGTTTGCAATTTCCATGGCTAACATTTTTTGACGCGTTAACATTGGGCTGACTAAAGCACTAAATAGCGCATAAAAAACACAGGCAATTGCGCCCATAATCATCCAACGCTCGCGTTTGTTTAGCGCAAAAAACTTTTGCACTAAGCCAGACCAAGCCTCTGAAAGCGTTGTGATCAATGTGCCGCTCCAGCTAATTCTGCGGTTTCTTGTAAGTTTGGTTTATTGGCTGTTTTATCAGTCACAGAATTTAGAGTAAATTCAATAAAAGCTGGTGGTTCAGCTTGTGTTGCTGCTTTATTTGTCATGTTTTCAGTTTTACCGTTTGTTGTTGCAGCTGTTGGCGAGGTTGCAACAGGCGCAAGGCTTGCACTTTGCATTTTTAAATCGGTAAACGTTTTGCCTTTTAGTGCAGGTTCTGCGCGCAAACGTGCAATCAGCGCGGGTAATAAATCAGCATGTAAAGCGCGGCCTTTAATGCTTAAAGCCTCTGCATCTTGGTCAATGCTCAAGCCAGTAATCCATAAGCCATTAATGCTTTGTTTAGAAAAAGCTTTTAATAACGCCGCATAACTTTTACTCGGTTGACTATTACTTGGCTGGTTATTTTTTTGGCTCACTGCTTTGATGATGGCCTCTTGCTGCATGATTTGTTTCTCCAACGTATTAATTGTTTCTAATAAAACTTGGTTGCCGTTTTGTGCTGCTTTTGCTGCGCGAATATGCGTTATTTCTGCTTCCATATCTTTTGCTTGTTTGGCGAGTTGCGCTTCTTGTATTGACATTTTTTCTAGCGCATTACTTTCATATTGGTAATAAGCAAAAAAACTAAGCAACAAAACTCCCAGCAGTAACGCTATATTATTAGCATTTAAAAAATCTGTTTTTTGGATTAGAGCGGGATTTAATAGGTTAATCTGCTGACTCATGCGGCTACCTCATCACGCATAGCCGCGCCAAGCACTGGCAAAAAGCTGGCTTGCCTTGCCATGCTGCCAATATCAACGTTGGGCGCAAATTCAAAAATATCTTCTAACTCAAACGTTTCAACCTTTGTGTAGATAGATTCACGCAAATGTTCACAAAATTGCTCACGCAAATCAAACGGCGCAACCAGCAATTTTTTAATAAAAACATGCCTAAACTTAGCCTCAAAACCATCTAAAGAGCGTTGTAATTCAAGCGATATTTTTTCAAAAGACGAGGGCGAATTTGCATCCGAAATTTCAATAAAACGTGCGTTGCAAACTTCGCCTTCAAAAGTAAACGTCAGCAATGCGCCTGATTTTGTAAAACTTAACAGTGCTTCGCCTTCACCATTTTTTGCTAATAATTTAGCAATATTGCGCTGCGCCATAATGCGCGTATCAATGGCTTTTAAATTCATTTTTGTATTCAGCAAACGGTTGCTAATTTCACCAATCAGCGCATTTTGGCTAAACATGGCGTACACAAAAGCTTCGTTATCTGGGTTTTGCTTGCTATTTGGAATTTCAATCACATCTAAACTGATGTCTTCAACAGGAAAACTAATTAAATCTTTAAGTTGCCAGCGCACGGCTTCTTTAAGTTCCTCTTTTGGCACTTTGGGTTTATCTAATTGAATATATTGGTATTGATCAAGCTCAAGTAAATAATTAACGGCAAATTGATTCAACTTAAATTGCGAGACAATTTTTTTAATATCATCCGCATTTTTTAAATGGTTGATTTCATGCTGCGCTAAAGTGACCAACGGCTTGGCATTTTCACGCGGGGTGACTTGGGCAATATAAGTATTCTCTCCCGAATTGCGCATTGCAATCCAAGCATTACTTTTTTTAGAGTTAAACCACTGCATTGCTAACCTTAAAACTTTTATACAAGTGTATTTATTATGCCAATGACGGGAATAATTAAAGCTAAGATTAAGGCAGGTTTAGTGCGCTATTTTATTGTGAGAGCTTTGCACGCATGCCTGCACCTGTGAATGCGGCGTTAAAAAAGGCATATCATCTTAAAAGTGACGTATCCGCTGTCATGCTGAACGTGTTTAAGCATCTAAAAATAGTGCAAATTAATTATAGATTCTGACCTTCGTCAGAATGACAACGCGCCGTCATTGCGAACGAAAGTGAAGCAATCTAGTTTTTTTGCGGTTTTTAAGCTTTAATAATTTTCTCGCATATAAATAATGGGTGATTTATAAAGCCCAAACGTAGCGCGGGCTGCTTGCGTGCCAGAGCCCAACCACGGAAAGTTTAATAAATTAAAATTGATATCAACAGAACCATTGTTACCAGCACCGGGCCCTTTATTAACTTCACTAGGTTTTGAAAGGGTGAATTTGGACTTGCCAGCGTTCATTGCGCCACCGCCTGATAGCGCAATTTCGTCTGTACTAAGATTTTTTTTATAATTTCCCAAGCTAACATCAGTTGTACTTATATTGGTACAACCGTCTAAAGTATTTCTCCTATAATTTGTGCCATCCCAATATTGTGCTTCAATGGGGATTGATAATGGCAGCAATTCAGAGCCGTAAGCATTTGAAACTTTTAAACGCCCATATCTAAATGGAGAATCAGTAGAAACTGCGGTTGAGGCAGGCATTGTGACCAAATCACTATCCGTGGGTTTAGCAAATATTTTAATATCTGTGGGGGCTGTTAACGTGTTTGTCCGCGTAATGGTATGTTTAGCCGTTACCGTTGCTTCACCGCGTATCCATGAACCTGCTGAGGTAATGCTAGAAGAGGAGATTGCCCCAGACGAAGATGTAAAATGAAAGTTTGCTGGTGCGCTTAAATTTAATTTCCCATAAATTTCGCCCTCATTGGCAGCGTTATTTGTATAGTTGATTGTAGTGTTACCATCGCCATTTCTTGCGGTAATCGTAAACGTTGTGCTTAAACCATCTTGCCCATAATAAGTAAAACTATTGCAAGCGGGCGTAGTTGTGCTTGGTGAAATTGTGAAATAAGCGGGGATAAACCGACCAAAAAAAGCTGTACGGCTACCATTATGATTATGTCCGATGTTGCAACCATACTTGCCATTCACCAAAGTATTGCTGTAATCAGCCGTGCAGTCTCCACCTGCTTGGTCCACCGCAGTAAACGTTGTATCAACAATTGAGTGTGGTTGAAATCTAAAATAACCCACTTCGGTATATTTAAAGGTGTTTCCAACTGCGTTTCCATTACTTATATTGGCATTTGAAAACTCACCAGTCACGCTTCCTAAAGTTCGGCTCAATTCTGCTAATGCATAATTATTAAGTGGCGCCGCACCGCTGGCCCATGAATAAACATCACCCTTATCAAGGTCAGCTGGCGTTCTAATCATTGGTTTTCCATCATAACCAACTGTGTTGGTATTTGCCGTTAAATTAAAGTGATCAAGGGCGGCTTTAAAAACAGTGGTAGCATTTTCATTTCGATTTGGATTGGCTGAAGGATTAGAGTCTGCATTGGCATTACTTGAAGAAATGGTAAAGCTGCTGGGGCGCACTGCAAAATTATCTTGTGAGCAACCTTTGATGGTTGCGCCTTCTTTTACGCGGCATCTTAAGTTTTTATAAGCGCTATTAATAGTTGCGGTTTGATTTAATTTTCTGCCATTATCAGCATCTAAAAAAGTAATGCTTTGTGTGACAATTGCACTGGTAGCGGGGCTGTTGGCCACACAGGCTGTTGCAGTTGCATAGTTGGTACTATCTACAAATTCAACCGTTACGGTTTGGTTGCTCTGGTCGGCAAAGCCCGTTTCAACATCACCATTGGTATTGCGTGCAAGCACATCAAAATTAAATGCCGTGCCTGCTAATTGCGTGTAAAGCCTGCCTGTTTTTGAATCGCCATTGGGGATAACACAGTTAAAATCTGACGCGGCTTCGTTGTAATTGTAAGGAATGCAGGCATGTCTTTCTTGGCTTAATGTGGCAATTTCAGCATCACTTAGCGCTTTGCTGTAAAGCCTGATTTCATCTAAAAATCCATTAAACCCACGCACTTCAGCTGAGCCTATAGGTTCAGCGCCAATACTAGTTAGGCCATTATCAAAAGCGCTTGATGAGCCAGAAACTGAACTTGAACTGATTAATCCACCCGCAGCGTTGTATAAATAAAGTTTAACCGTATTAGTTGATGCATTAATACTTACGGCCGTGTAATACCAAGTATTACTTTGAAAAGCATGGTTGATTTCAGCAACAATTGAAGGAGAACGCGTAAAAAATTTTAATTTATTCATTTCACCGTTGTCATTTAACGTTAGTGCGTATCCAGTTGTCCCAGCGCCCCCAGCGCTTCCTGCATCGTCAGAAATAATTCTTTGGGTTGCCTGGTTGGCGTTGGCGGTGTTAAACCATGCGGATAAAGTAAAGTTAGTGTTTAAGCTTGGAAAGCTCGCTGGTAAGCTTACCAATTGTTGGTCAGTAAACACGCCGTAATTACAAGTACCTGAAGCGCCTGAAAGTGCAGGGGTTTTGTAACCAATGGTGGGTTTTGCCGTGCCAGACCTTGTTGCTAAAGTGGCATGAAAATTATTGCCGCTAATGTCTTTTGCTTCTGGTGCAGTTATCGACCATGATTCTTCATCAAACTGATAATAAGCTTCGAGTTTGCCATAGGTAGGACAAGCGTGCCTTTCTTGACTTAACGCTGTAATTTCAGCATCACTCAATGCTTTGCTGTAAAGTTTAATTTCATCTAATGCGCCCACAAATCCTAAAACTTCACTGCCTGAAGCTTCTGCACCAATAGAAGTCAACCCGTTATCTGAAGTTGTGAGTGCTGCGGTTTTTTCTTGTGAATTGATTAAAGCACCATTGTTATCATATAGATAAAGTTTAATTTTATTGGTCGAGGCATTAACCCTTGCGGCAACAAAATACCATTTATTATTTTCAAATGTATGATAAAACTCAAGAAATTCAGCGACTGTTCCGCGGGTTGAAAATTTTAATTTACCAATGTTGCCGTTGGCGTTGAGTGTTAAAAGATAACCACCGTTATTGTTAGCGTCATCTGAAATAATTCTTTGATTACCTTTATTAACATCAGAAGTGTTAAACCAAGCGGATATTGTGAGATTAGTACTTAAGTTTGGAAAGCCCGGAGGCAGACTCACATATTGTTGCTCATTAAACACGCCATAATTACAAGTGCCATTAGATCCAGAAAGGGCAGGGTTGCTGAAGCCAATAGTGGGTTTTGCAGTGCCAGACCTTGTTGCTAAAGTAGCGTTAAAATTATTTACGCTACTGTCTTCAACCTCTGGGGCAGTTCTAGACCATGTTTCTTCATCAAACTTATAATGCGCTTCAAGTTTCCCAGCATTTGTGCAATCGTGTGTTGCGTTGTAATCAGCAGTCACTTGTGCTTGCGTTACATCGCCGTTATAAACTTTTACTTCATCAATTCTGCCGCCATTAAATCGATAAATTGTATTTGTGGTCCATCCACTAACTTGTAATGTAGGTTGAACAACTGCTAAAGCGTTATTTGGTGAACCTGCTAGTTGCGTTAATGTTTTATTGACACCGTCAATATAGAGTTTATTTGAAGTCACACTGCCATTCGTGAATACAGCAACCACATGATGCCATCCGTTAGCCAGCCCTGCGGAACTTGTGCCGTAAACGTCAAATACATTATCGGTGTTAAATCCAAAATGTGAATTATAAAAATATAAGTCATATCGATTCCAACCTATTGGCATGACCGAATTAGTACCATTCCAATACATCCAAAAACTCACGGTTGTTTTTGCACCGTTGGCAGTGTTTAATGGTAAGTCATCTAATGTAAATGCAGCGCTACCATTAGTATCATTATTAGAATCTGTAAAATTAGCATATCCGCAAGTGCCATTTGTACCAGATTTTGCAGGTGATGCAGTTGTTGGTGTTGGTTTAGGTGCACCTATTCCTTGTCCATCAAACGGCCCGCCAGTGAAGCCAGCTTTATCTTTAGTTTCATTGGTTGCACCGTTCCAAACAGTGGGGTCTTCTAAATTGTAATATGCAATCAGCTCCGCAGTACTAAACCGCATTGCACCATTGCTATGTAACATTACATTTGGTACATCTGTACCAATACCATCAAAATACTCAGTACTGTTATTTCCCCAATCTCTAATCACGCTAGTGCCTGTAGATAAAATGGTTTTGCTACGATAATTAATAGAGTTGATAATTAAATTTCTATCTTCAGAATTTGAAACATAAGCATCGTTTGGAAAAACTAAATCAAGTCTAAAACCGTTATTGGCTGGTAAATTAACGTTAAAGGTGTAGTTTTGAGTGGTGGCTGAATTGACTACTACGCTATCCACTTTTACTTGATTCACCCATAGTTCCATAATTGGCCAAACACCATTTGCTTGTTGGCCTGAGGCGCTGACTACAACTGTTTCAGTAGCCCCGCAAAGCGACGTTGCTGTGCCGCTGCTATTGCTGACGCAACTGCTATTGCAACTGCTTCTACTAGCGCCGCAGCAACTGCCACCACTATTAGTTGAACCTGAATGAAGTGAAATATTTGTGCCGGAAGTATAAGTTGAATGCGCGCAACCGTTTATTTGTCCGTAATTATTAATGTCACCAAATGCTGTAATATTGCCGGTAACTCTTGAATTTGCGGCCAAATCAACATCGCCATCATCAATATCAACGGCGTTAGATTTAACGTTACCGTTAACTCTTGAGCGAACAGATAATCTAACCTCAGAGCTATCATCCCCAAAAGCAGTTATGTCGCCATTAATAATGGCATCATCACCAATATCAACGTCTGTGAAGTCTTTGCTTATGGCAATAATTGAACCATTCACCGTGACTCTAGCACCTATAACCACACGAACATCAGATGAGCTAGAGGTTGAAAAATTGTAGATAGAACCATGAACAACAGCATCATTACCTATGTTGATTGTACCAAGTGAACTAGCATAGTCTTTGATGGTAATTTCCCCCCAAATTATAGAAGTGTTATTTGGGTTTACCGTAATATCACCAGAGTTGGTTGTAATTGGCCCATAGATAACACCTCGGGTAGAAATGTTGCCAGTGGTGGTGGTTAGGCTTCCGCTAGTGCTAGCATTACCTTGGTAATCAATATTATGCGAACCAGCATTGATGTTTGCATAAATTGTGGGGGCGTAAATTGTTACTGTGCCGTTAACAATAAAAGTGACATTCGCGTTATCGGTGTTGCTGCCAATCGTGTAGTTGTTGATTGTTAAACCACCATTAATGGTAACGGTGACATTGCCGTTATCAGTAAAATTAACATGGTCATTAAACGTTACAGATCCACTGCAAGAATAATTGCCGCCACTGCCGGTGCAGCCACTAGGCATGCTGCCAGGGAAAGTAAAAGCTGCACAGGCAATGTTTACAAAAAAAAGTAAAAATAGGCCAAACAGGGTGCTTAAAAATGGGTTGCTTTTACTTTGCATAAATGTTGATATTTTCAATAGTGGTCAATATTTGTAAAAATACTTGTGGTATCAAACCATTATGCTTTAAAGCTAAATATCTAAATCATTAAAAAAGTGGCTTTTAATCAAGCTGTTTGCTGGAATTGTGAGGAGATGAAAAAACTTGGATTGCCGCGTCACTGCGTTCCTCGCAATGACGGTGATGTTCCTCGTTATGACGGCGCGCTGTCATTCTGACGAAGGTCAGAATCTATGCTGATTAATCTGCAATATTTTTAGATGCTGAAACAAGTTCAGCATGACAGCCGAGATGTATGTCACTGCGAGCGCTTAGCGCGCGGTAGTCTAGGCAAACATAAATAATTAAGCATTAAAAGGTGAAATAATTTTTATGGGCAGGCAGTGTCAGAAACAGTATCGCGGCATTTACTTAAATCAACTTTAATTTCACGTTGCACAAAATTAAGCGTATTGACGGTGCCATAACTAGCGGTGCTTGTAATGGAATACATGCCAATTTCTTTATCGCCACCTTCTTCAGAATAAAGCGTACTAAAAGGAAGGCTACAACTGATTGCAACATTAAAGCCATCTAAAGTGATGGCGTTGTTTGTATTTGCAGGGCAGCTTGTTGGTACGCTTGAAGATTGCATTAAATAATAAGCGCTTAGCTCTGCCCCTGCGCGTGCTAAATGGTAAGCGCGGATGGCTTGTATATCTTGCGTGGCAGTGGTTTGCTGAACCGTTGTAATGTTAACGGCATACGCACCAAGCCCCGCTAAAACCACCAATAAAAATATGGCGGCAGGAAGTAAAAAACCTTGCTGATTTATAAGGTTAATATTTATTTTTTTAAATTTTTTCATGGCGAATTGATCACCCGTACTTGGTGCATCAACCTAACGTTGGCATTAGCATCGCTAAAGGCTAAATAAATACTCACAATGCCACTGCGTTGATTATTAATGTTGTAAGTAAACTGGCAACTGCTTAATTTTTCTGCCATTAGTGTTTTATTTGCTGTGCTTGTTAACCCATTAAGCGCTGCAATGGTGGCTGGTTTACTCGCTTGAAATCCATAATTTTCATAGCGATACAATTTTTTATTGGATGGATCTGTTGTCATATCGCATGCAAAAGTAATCGGTTGATTGACAATGTAAAAACGGCTTGAAGGCGATGCAAATGGAAAAGCTCCACCAGAATAGGTGATTTTAGTTTCGCCATAGGTTATGTCGGTGTTCATTGCGGTCATTGTTCTGCGGTTATTGCCTGCATAAGCATCTGCGTCTGGCGTGTCTTCGCCCAAGTTAAAGATAACAAGTTGTCCTATATTAGGGGATGTCACTACATAACGGCATGCTTTAATAGTACCCATAAGTGCATCATCAAAAATTTCGTTGAAACAACCAACGCTGCCTGAAATGCCAGAAATGCTATGCCAATTATTATTTGCGCCAAACCACACTGTGCCTGTTGTGCCAGCAGGTAGGGTGCAAGTATCCCACTCGCCTCCACATGGCGTTGCGTTTGGTGGCGGATTGCCGCAGGTTTTACAGCTATTTAAAAATTTCCCTAAAACATCAAACGTGCCACCACTTGCGCTGAAATTGAGTGCATCATCGGTAAATCTGTCAGTATTTGTGCCAACAGATGCGCGGTAGCGACCTGCATTCAAAATTGGGATAATTTCAATCATGCTATCCGCCCCATTGCTGGTAACGCGCACACTGTTGGGCAGGCTTTTTTCAATTTCACGCGCAATTTTTCTTAATGAGCTATCTGCTAAATCTGTCAGCGCGGCACGGGTTTCAATATCTAAATACATTTGTAACGGGTTGCGAATAAACTGCACCGCGCCAACTGCCAAAATGCCTGTGATGGCAATGACAACAATCAGCTCAATCAGCGTGAAGCCAGCGGTTTTTATAGCTTGATTCATCATTCCACTGTCATGCTGACGTAGGTTTGAATCAAGCTGTTTGTTATGCTGACGTAGGTCAGCATCTAACGATTTTAAAATAAACGCGCCCAAGCCATAAGATTCCGACCTTCGTCGGAATGACAGCATGTTTAAAGCATCTAAATTCATCATTAAGAGCAAATTTCTAAATGCTAATAAATTAACAAGATTAAATAGTTGGCGCATATCTCACCCGATAACCCGTCAGTTTTACGCTGGTATTGCCTGGCCCTGTGACATCAACGGTGATTTTTAGCACGGCATCTGCAGTTAAGGCAAAAGGCGCAATATTGCCAACCCGTTCAACCGTCACAAAAACTTCGTAACCAGATAAATTTTGAATAGGGGTTGTATCTCCAGCTAAACAAATTCCCGCACAACTAATATCTGGCATTAGAAAGCCGTTGTAGTCTGAAACATTATCTAGCGGATTTGTAAGGCTGTATCGGCTTTCTGCACTGGGCTGTGGCCCAAGTAATCCGCCATTTTTATCTTGGCCATTGGCTGCACCGCCTGTGCAATCCGCGGCAGAATTTGCTATGCTGGCATTTAGGTCGTCAGGGTCACAAAAGGTAAACGGTTGTTGCTCAATTTCTATTAAAAGTGATTCTGCAATGGAGATCGCTTGCTTGGTGATCATGGGGTCAACGCTAGCGCGGTTGGTAATTTCAAGCGTTTTAAGGATGCCCACCAGCGCCACGCTGACAATCACAATAAACACAATCAATTCAACCAGCGTTACGCCAAGTTGTTTTTGAAATGTGATTTTTTTATGAGTAAAAAATTTAAATTTACTGCGCATATCCCGTTGTTCTCCAAACGGTAATGGTGCGCGCGGCTTCTGCTGCCGCATTGTTTTGCACGGTAATCACCGTGTCAGCCCAATTGGTGGGGTAGCCTTCGCTGGCAAAGGCTAAATCAGTTCTTGAAGCGGTAATGGTCACGGTGCTGGGAAAAGTTTTACTGTAAGCGGCTTTGGTGGCAGGGTCTAACACGGGCGTAGCGCAATCTGCGGTATAGCCCAAACACAATACGCGGCTTGTGGTGTTTAAATTAACATAAACCGTTTTACGCTGGGCAATGGCGGTTTTTTGCGCCAACCGAATGCCCGAAAGTAAAGTACTGTAAACACCCCGCGCCGCAAATGTATCGTTACCAATCATTTTTGGGCCAGCAACTGCCGCTAAAATGCCGATTATTGTGATGACGGCGATTAATTCAACAACGCTGAAACCTTTTTGTTTAAACACTTTCCACCTATTATTAACATGGATTTTTAATTGAAGTGGCGGTGCCTGTTGCTGGGTCATAAAGTGAATAGCAGCCTGTTGTTGCAGTAGTTACAGCGCCGCCGTTGGGTGCAAAACCAACTTTGCCTGCCACAGTTGTGGTATCTGGTGTTGGCATATTGGTTGTATCAACAGCAACTTGTATTCCTGCTGCTGTTGGAATCCCTGTTCCTGCTGTGACTGCAACGTTATTAGTACCATTCCCCATGCTTACAGTGGCTATTGTTGTGTTACCTGTTGCCATGTATTTTGCTTGTGCAAGTGAGGAAGCCGAATTAATTGCACCTGTTAAGCCATCTACAGCTGCTTTTCTGGCATCGCTAGACACATTAATAAACTTTGGCAACGCCGTGGCTGCCAAAATGCCTAAAATTACAATCACAACAATGAGCTCAACTAAAGTAAAACCTGCTTGTTTGCTGGTGGTTGATAAAGAAAATTTCATTTGATTACACTCCTTAAAAAATAAATTTCGGTTAATTGATTAGAAAATTAGCAACCTGTTGTGGTTACGCCACTAATGGTAGGGGCTGTATTTGCAGCCACAGCTTCAGTATAGGTAAACGAGCAATTGGCAGAGTCCGTGCCGCCAAGCACTTGAAAAGTTGCCACGGTTGCAGTTGCATCTGCTGCATTTGCGGAATAACCGTAACCTTCTGCATTTAACTCAGCAATGGTCGGGTTAAATACTGTTGTTAAACCCGCTGCTGCTAAAATGGCTGGTGCTGCATTGGTTGGTGTCGGCGGGTTAACAGCAGGGTAAGCAAACACCAAATTAACGCGTCCATTTTCAGTACAAACTGTTCCCGTTGCGCCAGAGCTATTGTTTGCGGTACCGCCATCTGCGCACGCCGTTGTATCAGCCACGCCATTTTTAGCTAATATGGCTGCATGCAATAAAGTGGTTGCCGCAGCTACACTGCCTTTTGCAGCATTGAGTTTTGCAATGCGAGCATCGCGTTGAATATTTGTAAACCTTGGCAGTGCCACGGCAGCCAAAATTGCTAAAATAATAATCACCACAATCAGTTCAACCAATGTAAAACCTTTTAAATGGGTTTTAAAATTATTTTTTCGAAAATTGAACATCATTTTTCCTAACTTTGATTAAAAAATTATTAAATTTATTGCGCTGCTTTGTTTATTTTGAAATTTATTTTGAAACTTCAACTAAATTTAAACCGCCATTTGGCAGTCGGCTTATCTTTTGCTTGTTTTCTGCTTTTACTAAACGGAATTTCATTAAATCTCCGTTGCTTAAAACGTAAATTAATTGCTGTTTTTTTGTATGGTAAAACCAGACGGATTTTTTATCTTGCGGTGTTTTGGCAAGTTCACCGATGTAATTTTTTGGCAATTCCGCTATTAATAGCATGGGGTTTGTATTTTCAAACGCAATTAAATTGCTACTTTTATGCGTTATATTTCGGTTTAGCCAGTTTTCTGATAACCCAATTTTAAAATTTTGCACTTGTGTAATTGCATTTTCTTTCTCAACTTTATGTTGTAAGTCATTGAAAATATTAATCATAAAATAAACCATACATGCTGTAAATATTGCAAAAATTGCAATTTCTAATCGCCAATGTCTTGGGTTAAAGTTTTCAGGCGTCATGGTTTATTTTAATTTTTGTGCATCGCAACGTTGCCTAAATCCCAAATTGGCAAGAAAATTCCTAAAGCTAATACCAGTACCATTGCGCCTAAAAATAAAATCATAATCGGTTCAATTTGTGCGCCTAAGGTTTTGATTTCATATTCCACATCGCGTTGATACATATCGGCTACTTCTTCCATTAAATCATCCAGCGCGCCAGATTCTTCACCCACAGCAATCATTTGCAACACAATGGGGTTAAATACGCCGCTGTTGTTGGCGGTGCGTAAAATACTCTCGCCGCGTTCAACGCCCGTGCGCATGCCTTCTACTTTATTTGCAATAAATGCGTTATCTACGGTTTGAGCAACCAAATTTAATGTTTGAATAATCGGCACGCCACTTTTTCCCGCCAATGCAAAACTGCGGGCAAAGCGTGCCATGGTGCCTTTTTGAATAATTTTGCCGGCAATGGGAATATTTAATTTAAAGCTATCCCATTGAAATTGGCCTTCTTTGGTTTTAATGTAAGTTTTAAAGCCAAACACTGCAGCAGCCACAATGGTTAGCATCAACGGCCAATAAGACAGCATAAAATTTGAAAAGCCTAATAAAATTTTAGTCAAAATAGGCAATTCAGACCCCATGCTTTGAAAGACTTTTGCAAACGCTGGAATGACGAAAATATTCACCACAATAATGGCAACTGCCATGGCAATCATCACAAACGTTGGGTAGCGCAGGGCAGATTTAATTTGGTCGCGCATAAAGCGTTCAAACTCTAAATGGTGGAACATGCGCAAAAATACGGTTTCAAGCATGCCTGTGGTTTCACCCACGCGCACCATATTTAAATAAAAGCTTGAAAAAACAGTAGGATGCGCTTGCATGGCAGCGGAAAGTTCTCGTCCACTATCCAAACTTTCACGAATACTACCGATGACTTTGGCAAGTTCTTTATTTTTTGTGGAAGCTTCAAGGCCAGAAAGCGCCTTCATAATTGGAATGCCCGCTTTCATCAACGTGTACATTTGCCGACTAAACAGCATGATGTCTAAGGTTTCAATTTTTTCTTTGAAAAACTCAATATTGTTGGCTTGCTCTGAAACAGGCGCGTGGCTTGTTTTAATTTCCACAGGCGTAATACTTTGGCTCAAAAGCTGGCTTGCAAGCGCGCGGCTATCGGTGCTTTCTAGCACGCCTTGTACTAATCCGCCTTGTGCGTTACGTCCTTTATAAGCAAAGTAGGGCATTTTATTGCTTAATCATCAAGTTGATTGCTGATGCGCATGGCTTCAGCAATGGTGGTGCGCTTTTGTAAAATCAGTTCTACTGAGCTTCTGCGTAAGGTTTTGCCTGCCATGTGTTTGCGCCCAAGTTGAATAAAGTGATTTGCGTCTTCATTACTGGCGGCTTCAACTAATTCATTATTCATTTCTAACAGTTCATAAACGCCCACGCGCCCTTGGTAGCCTGTGCCATTGCAAAGCGTGCAACCTTTACTTGCAAAATATTGATGTTGGTCAACGGTTTCGCCTAGTGTATGTTTAAGCCATGCGCGTTCAAAAGGTTCTGGGGTAGTTTGTTCTAAGCAATGCGGGCAATTGACGCGTAATAAGCGTTGCGCAACAACGCCCACAATAGACATTGCTACCATAAATTTTGGTGCGCCCATGTCAATCATCCGCACGGGGGAGCTGATGGCGTCGTTTGTGTGCAAGGTAGAAAGCACTAAGTGGCCTGTCATTGCGGCACGCAGACCAATTTGCGCGGTTTCTTGATCGCGCATTTCACCAATTAAAATAATGTCTGGGTCTTGCCGCAAGGTGGAACGCAACACGCGAGAAAAATCTAAATCAATTTTTTCATTCACTTGTACTTGGTTGATGCCCGCCAAACGATACTCAACGGGGTCTTCAACGGTAATTATTTTATTTTCGTTTGAATTTAACTCATTGAGCGCAGCGTAAAGTGTGGTGGTTTTTCCAGAACCCGTTGGCCCTGTTACCAGCACCATGCCACTGGGTTTACGAATGAGTTTGCGAAACTTTGCCAACATGTCAGGCGGCATGCCAATTTTATCAAGCGAAAATCCGCTGGTATTTTGAATGAGCAAACGCATAACAACGGATTCGCCATATTGCGTTGGCATGCTTGAAATACGAATATCCACCGCTTGATTTTTGACTTTAATGCCAAAACGACCATCTTGCGGCAGGCGTTTTTCAGAAATATCTAAGCCAGACATGAGTTTTAAGCGCAACACTAAAGCAGAAGCAATTTTTAATTCTGATTGCATTTGCAAGTGCATCACGCCATCAATTCTAAAACGAATATTCAGTTTATTTTCTTGCGGTTCAATATGAATATCAGACGCTTTAATTTGCACAGCATCATCAAAAATACTTTGCAATAGTTTGACCACAGGCGCATCTTCTGCAGATTTTGCTACGCCTATGCTGGCAAAATCGAGTGAAGATTCGCCTAAATCTTGCTCTAATTCTTGGGCTAGGTTTGAGATTTCTGAAGTTTTACGGTAGCTGCGTTCAATCAGTTGTAACAGTGCGTTTTCTGAAACAACCGCAAGTTCTACTTCTTTATTTAACACCCGCACAATTTCATCGTAAGCAAATAAATCGGTGGGGTCTGTCATGCCTACGGTAAAGTAGCTGGGGCTTTCTTTCAATAAAATACATCTAAAGCGTCTTGAAAGTGCTTCAGGAATTTTTTTAATCAGTTCAGGATCAACGTTAGACTGATTCAAATCAATATAAGGAATATTGAGTTGACGTGCCAACGCCACAGAAATTTGTTTTTCTGTGACAAACCCTAAATCAACAAACACGCGCCCAAGTTTTTTGCCCGAACTTTTTTGTTCATCTAATGATTTAGTTAATTGATCCGCAGTCAGTAAGCCTTGCTGAATGAGCACTTCACCAAGGCGCACCTTTTCAGGACGTGCCATTTAAACCCCAATTGTTCTTAATTCAAGCACAATTTTAGGGTGTTTTGTTGAAATCAATCGAAAGAATAAGGGCAGAAATTGCCTTGAATTAACTTGAGATCGTTATTGCGAAGAAGCAATCTTTGCATCGCAATAACGAATATTTTGAGCAGCCCAACAAATTTTTTAATAAGCACTTTTGCCAGTAAACGCAAATACGGTGCGGAAAATAATTGAAATATCTAAAGAAATTGACCAATTATTAATGTATTCGATGTCAGATTCTACACGCTGAATCATCTGATCAATGTCTTTGGTTTCTCCACGCAAACCGCGCACCTGTGCCAACCCTGTGATGCCAGGTTTAATATGATGGCGTGCAAAGTAATCAAAAATACGTTGAGAATATTCTTCATCATGTTGAATGGCATGCGGGCGCGGGCCAACCAATGACATATCGCCAATTAAAACATTAAATAATTGTGGCAGTTCATCTAAACTGGTTTTACGCAAAAATCCGCCCACTTTAGTAATGCGGCTATCATTTTTTTGCGCTTGTTTTACCACGCCGTTTTCTGGCTCATGCACGTACATGCTTCTAAATTTCCAAATTCTGAAGGTTTTGCCATTCCAGCCAGCGCGGTTTTGGCGGAAAAATACAGGGCCAGGGCTGCTGAGTTTTACTGCAACTGAAATAGCCACCAAAATAGGGCTAATCAGCAACAAAATAATGGCTGACAATACTTTATCTTCAACCGTTTTAGCCAATAAACGCATGCCCACCAATGGCGTTTCTGAAAGCGTAATGACCGGAATGCCTGAAATTTCTTTTAAGCTATGGTTAATCAGACGCAATGAAAAAATATCAGGAATCCAATGAATTGAAACGTGTTTATCGGCCAAGCTATTGTAAATTTCTTCTAGCGCATGGGTTGAAATAATGGGCGTCACAATATAAAGCGTATCAACTTGATGTTGGTCGATAATTTTTAATAAGTCTTCAATTTTTCCTAACGTTTGTGGGTCACTTTTTCTGCCTTGGCGTGGGCCAACATCGCCTGGTAATGGAATAAACCCAACAACTTTCTGCGCAATCCACGGGTTAGATGAAATTTTATGTTGTAAAAAATGCGCTAATCTACATTGCCCAATAATGACAACATTTTCTTTTTGGCTGTTTTTTAGAAAAAACTTTTGGTAAAAAAAGCGCACAATAAAATGTAAGGTTAGCTGCGTTAAATACCCAAAAATATAAATTTGTGTAATTAAATTGCGAGAATAAACAGAAGATTGTTTGGCTAAAAATGCAATGGCTAACAACACTAAAAAGGTCACTGTCCAAGCTTTAAATAGCACAACGCCTTTCATGGCAAAATTGCCGTTGTTACGATAAATGCCAAAATGGTCGTAAGTAATGGCTAATACGCCTAACAAAACCAGCAGCATTACCAAATAAAAATCGGTCAACGTGGCAACAGTATTGTAATGAAAGTGAACCAAGCCCCATGTGACCGCAATGACGGATGCACCATCCAGCGCTTGTTGAAACATGTTGCTCAGGCTGCTACGTCTTTGCAATAAAGTTTTGGAATTTTGTGATCTATAAGCCATAATTTTTTGTCAAATTTTTCAATGTGTTAACGATTAGTAATGATTTATATCATACGCTTAGAATGTAAATTTTGTTGTTTTAAGCATTTGTTTTCTATCAATGCTTATCTATATTTGGTGCATGATTTGTTTTGGCGGAACATAATTAGCCACCGCATGTGCGCGGGTTGAAACATCTAGTTTTGTAAAAATTCGTTTTAAATGATTTTTAACCGTATTTAAACTAATTTCTAAAATCATGCTAATTTCTGTGTTTGATTTGCCCATTTTTACCCAATATAAAACTTCGTGCTCGCGCAGCGTCAGCCCTTGAGAAAAGTAATCATCTGTTTGATCATCGCTATCCACTTCAAAGCTTTCAATTCTTCTCAATGCGGCATCTAAATGTGGCATAAGCATGCCGAGCAATAAGTTTGGAATGGGGAACGTTTTGTCTTGGCTTAAAAAAATGTAAATACAATCATTGTGACCACGAATATCATTCACCCCATAAACCATTAAAGAGTTAATGTGTGTAAGATTTTGGGTAAAAAAACTGGGTAAATCTTTGCTGTCAAACAGCGTGAAAATATCATGAATTTTGTACCAGCGTTTTTCATTGGCAAGCCAGTTTTTATATAGGCTTTTCATAAAAAAATTTAAATTTTCGTTTGAATTGTGAAGGGCTTGCGTTCTGATGCCTGTGTCTTTTGAGCAAACATCGTATTGCAATTCGCCTTTATTAAAATCTCCCCAAACTGCAATCATTGCATCATGCGGAAAAATTGGCATGACAAAATTTTGTTGCCAATTAAAAAAATCAAGGTGTTTTTTTATTTGATAGGAGCGTTGTATGACTTCAATCAACGTATCCCATTGCTGTTTTGGCGGGTTTTCTTTCATCATTTAAACACCTTAAACAAATTCTCATGAACAATTTTTTGCACGCTTACAAGCTGTTGATCACAACATTAAGCAAACGCCTTACTTCTCAATTAACGACTAGGGATGAAAAAAATTGAGAAAAATTTTGTTAAAAAGATTTATTTTTTGTTTAAGATGAAAGCGCCTTAAATAATTGCTTAATAAAATCAGCACGCAAAGCAATGTCTTCAAACGCTACGCTCACGCGTAGTTTATCTGGCCCATTCATACGACAACGCTTATCGCGCTGTAACAGCCCAATCAATTTCATGGGGTCAATGTCGGCTTTGGGGTTAAATTGCAACGTAATAGCGGCATCTGAAGCATCAATTTTTATAATGCCCAGCGGTTTTGCATATATTCTGAGTCGATGGCAGGCCATCAATGTTTCACCT
Organism: Methylophilaceae bacterium; assembly: GCA_965247415.1. GTDB lineage: Bacteria > Pseudomonadota > Gammaproteobacteria > Burkholderiales > Methylophilaceae > Methylotenera. Next base: position 2,577,467 of record OZ252007.1, on the reverse strand, counting down.
TGTTCTGGCAGTAAACCAAAACGGTCGATGAGTTCTTCTTGCAAATTGTCTAAATCGTCTTCGACATTACAGTTTGCCAAGCGTTTATAAAGCACCAAGCGCTCATGAACATCGGGGCAATATTTATTGGGTAGCAGGGCGGGGTTGTGTAAATTAATTTCAGTTGTGACGCCAAGCGGTGCATTTAAATCAGGCTCTTTGCCTGCTTTTAACTGCTTCACAGCATGGTTGAGCATGTCTGAGTACAAATGAAAGCCAATTTCTTGCATTTCACCACTTTGGTTATCGCCTAATAATTCGCCTGCACCACGAATTTCTAAATCATGCATCGCAAGATGAAAGCCTGCGCCTAAATCTTCCATCAGTTGAATTGCATCCAAGCGTTTTTGTGCTTGCACAGTGATTTTTCTGTCAGGATCAGTCAGTAAATAGGCATACGCTTGATGGTGTGAGCGCCCAACGCGCCCGCGCAGTTGGTGCATTTGCGCAAGGCCAAACATATCAGCTTTGTTCATAATAATGGTGTTGGCGGTTGGCACGTCAATGCCAGTTTCAATAATCGTGGTGCAGAGCAGTAAGTTGTAATGTTGATTATAAAAATCTCGCATGACATGTTCCAGCTCGCGTTCGCGCAATTGTCCATGCGCGACTGCAATACGTGCATCAGGCAATATTTTTTCCAACTTTTCACGCATGGAGTGAATGGTATCCACTTCATTATGCAGAAAATACACTTGCCCACCGCGTTTAAATTCACGCGTTGCGGCTTCGCGAATAATGCCTTCCGAATAATCGGCATGAAAGGTTTTAATGCTTAAGCGCTTTTGCGGCGGGGTGGTGATAATAGAAAATTCGCGCAAGCCTTCCATCGCCATGCTTAAGGTGCGTGGAATCGGCGTTGCGGTGAGTGTGAGAATATCGACTTCCGCACGCAAGGCTTTGAGTTGTTCTTTTTGGCGCACACCAAAACGGTGCTCTTCATCCAACACAACTAAGCCTAAATTTTTAAATTTCACATCTTTTTGGATGAGGCGATGCGTGCCAATAATAATGTCGATATTGCCCGCGGCTAATCCTGCAAGGGCTTCTTCCTGTTCTTTTTTTGTGCGAAAGCGCGAAATTTCTGCAATTTTAATCGGCCATTGCGCAAAACGGTCGCAGAAATTATTGTAATGCTGTTCGGCCAACAATGTGGTTGGCACGAGCACAGCCACTTGTCTACCGCCCATTACCGCCACAAAAGCGGCGCGTAGAGCCACTTCTGTTTTGCCAAAGCCCACATCGCCACAAACAAGTCTATCCATCGGGCGACCCGATTGCATGTCTTTAATGACATTTTCAATGGCTTCTAATTGGTCTGGTGTTTCTTCAAACGGAAAGCCATCCGCAAACGCTTCATAATCTTTTAAGCTGAGCGTAAATGCATGACCGCGCCGCGCCGCGCGTTGCGCGTATAAATTAAGCAATTCTGCTGCGGTATCACGAATTTGTTTGAGCGCTTTTTTCTTGGCTTTTTCCCAATTGCCACTGCCTAAACGGTGCAACGGCGCAGATTCTGGCGGGCCGCCTGAGTAGCGTGAAATTAAAAATAATTGCGAAACAGGTACATAAAGTTTGTCATCTCCCGCGTATTCCAACAACAAAAGTTCGGTTTCACCTTCACCAAAATCTAAATTAATCAAACCCTTATAGCGGCCTACGCCATGTTGCTCATGCACCACAGGGTCGTCCATACGTAGCTCGGATAAATCCTTGAGCATGCCTTCCGTGCTGCGTGCTTTTTCTTTTTCGCGGCGGCGTTGTTGGCGCACGGTGGCGGCATAAAGTTCTGCTTCTGTAATAATGGCAATCGCATTTTTCTGAGTAGTATTTTCAAAAAGTACGCCGTGATGCAAAGGAGAAACACCGAGGCAAAATTGACTTTCAGCTGCGTTAAAATCAGCCCAAGTTTCAATGAGTTCAGGGGTTAATTCATGTTCTGCAAAAAGCTGCATCATGGTTTCACGCCGACCTAAACTTTCTGCCGTAATAAAGACTTTGCCTTTAAAGCTTAGTAAATATTCTTGCAATTTGTGCAGCGGTTCTTCGGCGCGGCGCTCAATTTCAAGCGCGGGTAAACCTGTTTGGTTGGTTGAAATCGTTAAATTAAGCCGACTAAATGCATGGCAACTTTTGAAAAAATCTTCCGTTTTAATTAGAATTTTTTCAGGCGGTAAGAGTGGGCGTTCAGCATCATGCGCGAGTGTGCGATAACGCGACTGCGCTTCAGCCCAAAAGGTTTGCGCACTGGCATCTAAATCACCATGTAAACAGAGCAGTGCATCTTGTGGGCAATAATCTAAAAAAGTAGCAGTTTGTTCAAAAAATAACGGTAAATACCATTCAATGCCACCAGAGGCTACACCTTTGCTGACATCTTTATAAATTTTTGCGCGTTGCGGGTCGCCTTCAAACTGCTCTCTAAATTGGCTTCTAAAAAGCGCAATGCCACTTTCATCCAGCGGAAATTCACGCGCGGGCAACAGCCTGATTTCTGGTACAGGGTACAAACTGCGCTGTGTATCTACATCAAAGGTACGAATCGTCTCAATTTCATTATCAAATAAATCAATACGATAAGGCAGGGCGGAACCCATGGGAAATAAATCGACCAGCCCACCGCGCACGCTAAACTCACCATGCGAAATCACTTGCGTGACATGGTGATAACCAGCCTCCGCACATTGCAAACGTAGCGCCTCAGTATCCAACGTTTGGCCTTTTTTCAGCATAAACGTGTTGGCACTTAAAAACGCCTTAGCACCCAATTGAATCAGCGCGGTGGAAAGTGGCAAGATCACAACATCGCAACTATTTTGTGCAATGTGGTAAAGCGTGGTGAGCCGCTCTGAAATTAAATCTGGGTGTGGCGAAAATTGGTCATATGGCAGCGTTTCCCAATCGGGCAACAAATGAATGGTGAGCGCTGGTGCAAAAAATGGGATTTCTTCTAACAAACGCTGTGCATCAAAACCGCTAGCGGTAATGACCACTAAGGTTTGTTTGTTTGTTTTCAAAGTTGTTGCAAGTTGTGCAAGCGCTAAACCGTCCACACCTTTGCTGGTAAGCACAGCGCGTTCTGCTTGGTTAGGTTTTGGGATGGGCAATATTGGTTGCGTCATGAAGCGTTAGAATTGAGTGCGTTTTAAATGAAGCGTGATTATAACGGTTGCGGTGGTTAGAACGATATTTTTTAAGCGCCTGTTTGATTACCTAGTATAAAAATGTTTGGAAGTTTGTTTTTTTACGCCATTCATTTTATTTTTTTAAAACGACTTAAAAGTAAATTAACTTGTCTTTTAGCTTTTATTTCAAGAATCAACTCTCTCAAGTTTTATCAATAATGATGTTTATATACAAATAATCTATAAACACTCCATTCGTTTATGTGTTTATTACAAAAGGCATATTGACGAGCATGCACTCAATTAAGCAAACCCCCAAACCTAATGCGGTAAAAAAGCATTCAAACGCGTTGAATAGCAAAAGTAAATTATTACCTAAGCATCTGAAAAAAAATCTTCAGCTCAATCATCAACATTTAAACGCCCTGATTATGCTTTTAAATAATGGAGAGCTAGATGAATGCGTGATGCAAACACAAGAATTAGCAGAAATTTTTCCAAACAATGGGTTGCTTTGGAAAATACTGGGGACTGCATATCAAAAAATGGGCAGCAATGATTTATCCATTGAGCCTTTAAAAAAAGCGCTGGTTCTTTTACCGAAAGATTTTGAGGTTGCGTACAACACTGCCAACGCTTTATTTTGATTTGCAAGCGTTTGATGATGCTATTTTTTACTATCAAAAATCAATTGCAATTAACCCACAGTTTTTTGAAGCTTATTTTAATCTTGGCTGCGTTTATGAAAATATCAACAAGATTGATTTAGCAGAAGCCACTTATACAAAAATTTTAACCCAGAACAATCGGCTATCAAACGCTTATTTTTCTATTGCGGATTTATTTAAAGCCACAAAAACGCATGCAGGAACATCTTGAAGCACTCAACAAAATAATTACATTATTTTTAACATCGTCTGAAGCTTCCATTGCGTTGGCGGTTGAATTTGAAAAACTAGAACGGGCTGAAGAGGCTGAATTATTTTTCAAGCATGCAACTTCTTTAAACCCAGATAATTTATCTGAAATTTTTGTTGCGTATTCTGACTACTTCAGCAAAAAAGGCAATTTAACAAAAGCGATTGATTTTTTAAACAAAACGCTTGAAATTGAGCCTGATAAATTTAACGCTAACTCTCATTTAGGGATTATTTATTTAGAGCAAAAAGATTATGAAAAAGCTGAAATTTATTTAAAAAAAGCGATACAAATTAATAAAGAAGAACCAAACGGTTATGTTAATTATGGTTTATTTTTATATCGTAAGGGTCAGTTAGATGAAGCTGAAAAAGTCTTAGAAAATGCCTTAAAGCTTTCCCCTAAAAATGTATTAGCCATCAATAATTTAGGGTTGGTTTATGAAGCACGTTTTGATCATCCCAAAGCGGTTGAAACGTTTAAGCAAGCATTGAAAATTCAACCTGATTATTTGCCTGCATTAAGTAATATTGCTTTATCGCTTAACAAAGCCGGCAAGCTTATCGAAGCCTTAAGCTATGCGCAACAAGGTTTAGCGCAAGATCCCAATAGCAAACCATTGTTGATTAACACCGCGGTTGTTTATCAAGGGGTTGGTGATATAAAACAGGCAATTGATGCCAATTTAAATGTCATTTCGCAAGACAATCAAAATATGTTGGCTTACAACAATTTGTTTTATAGCTTGTGTTTAACTGAAGCATTTACCACTGAATTTTTTACAGAAAAACTCACTCAATTTGGTAAAACTGTTTCAAGCATGGCAGATTTTCAATATGACAGCTGGAATCGCCATGAAACATCGAACAAAATGCGGATTGGTTTTGTGTCCGCAGATTTTTTTGATCATCCAGTGGGCAGTTTTTTGCTGAATGTCATTAAAAACATCAATAAACATAAATTTGATTTAATTGCTTATACCAATAACCCGCATGTGGATGGCGTGACAGTTGAATTAAAAAAACACTTTAAAGAATATGTTTCAATTGTTGGGTTGAATGATGCTGATGCAGCAAAAATTATTCATGATCATCAAATTGATTTACTCATTGATTTATCAGGACATACAGCGGGCAATCGCCTCTCCATGTTTGCCTACAAACCAGCCCCCGTGCAAATGACATGGCTCGGTTACTGGGACAGCACTGGCGTTCAACAAATTGATTATATTTTGCTGGATGAAATGAGCGCGCCAAAAGAAATGCACGCGCAATTTACCGAAACCGTTCAGTACATTCCTGAAACAAGGTTTTGTTATTCTCCACCAAATATTCAGATTTCAGCCAATGATTTACCTGCAATCAAAAATGGTTACATTACATTTGGCGCTTATCATAATTTTGCAAAAGCATCTGATGAAGTGATTTCGCTATGGGCTTCAGTGTTAAACGCACTCCCAACATCAAAATTTCGTTGGCAAACAAAAGCGTTAAATGACGAAAATTTAATCAAAAAAACGCATCAAAAATTTAAGCAACTTGGCATAAAAGCGGAGCGTATTCAACTATTTGGTTACATGTCACGAAGCGCCTATTTACAATCTTATCAAGAAATTGATTTTATTTTAGATTGCTTTCCATTTAGCGCCTGCACAACCACTTGTGACGCACTTTGGATGGGTGTGCCAACATTAACTTTACCTAGCAATCGTCTTGGTGGCAGACAAGGGGCTAGTTTAATGAATTCAGTTGGATTGCCAAGCTGGATTGCCAATAGCAAAGAAGCCTACATTGCAAAAGCGGTTGAATTTGCAAACGATTTGGATGGATTAGCAATTATTAGAGAAAAATTGCGTCAACAATTAATAAACTCGCTGTTAGGTGACGCTCAAAGCTACGCAATAAACCTAGAAAATGTATGGGTAGATGTGCTGAAACGGCATGAAATTATTGAACAAAAAAATGGTTGCGATGAACAATCCTTTAGTTCAGGCGAACAACTAGAAGATGCCATTTTAGAAGTTTTTAATATTGCATTACATGCACATGAAAATGGGCTTGTTGAGGAGGCCGCCAAAGGTTATTTAGAGATATTAAATATCAATCAAAAGCATCCAGAAGCCAACCATCATCTTGGATTAATTGAAACGCATACCAAAGGAGTTAACTCAGCCTTACCAAGATTTGAAGCGGCTGTTATGGCAAAGCCAAGTTCAGAACAGTTTTGGGTGAGTTATATTGATGCTTTAATTTTATCTGGCGCCATAGATACAGCAGCATCGGCTATCGAACATGGCTTAAAATTTGCGCTCAGTCAAGAAACTGCAAATTTATTAGCAAATGATCTTTTACCATTGTTAGAAGCTAAAAAAATTGCACCTAATGTTGTATTTGACTTTCAAAAAATTGATTGTGATGAAAGTCAATTTATCAGGCCGAAAATTGAAAACCCAATCAAATTTATTGTTTTAGCGCCTCAGTACAACCATAAAAGTGCTGGCATTTGTGTGCTTCATAAGTTGTGCGACAGTTTAAACAGGTTAGGTCATTTTGCAACGATGGTTTTATCCTTACCTGAAAATTATCAATATTCGAGTAATCAAAGGTTTTATAAGTCAAACGATGAAATTTATTTTTTAAAAGACATTTACGAATATCAAACTTTTTTAAACGAAGGTGTTGTCATTTACCCTGAAATTGTCACCGGAAATCCATTAAATGCGCCACGCGTTGTAAGGTACATGCTCAATAAAGAAGGGAATGTTGCAGGAAATAAAACACTCGCATCAGACAAAGATTTTATCTTAGCTTTTTCAAAAGAGTTTCATTCAAACCCCCATGCGGTTTTAACTTGTATTAATAACAATCCAATTTTTAGTGATGAAAATACCGCGCCTGTTGAAAAGAGAACGCTTAATTTAACATATGTTGGTAAAGGATCTACCCATCAAGTTTGTTCAATAATTCCAAACTCTGTTGAAATCAATCGACAATATCCTGTCAATAAAGCAGAACTAGCAATCCTTTTAAAAAATACACGTTATTTCTTTAGTTGGGATACCGTCAGCCAAATCAACATTGATGCTTTATTTTCTGGTGCAATTCCAGTTTTTATGAGTCCGAAACCATTTAAAAATTTTGAAGAACTTCACAAATCTGAGCTGGGAAAATTTCCTTTCGCAATATGCACGGTTGAGAACGAAACATACGAAGTGACTATGCCTAATGATTATCAAGAAACAGCAAGTTTATTCAAAACAAACTATTTAGCTGTAGTTAACGAGTTTGAAGTCAATTTACTCAATATGATTAATGCACTCTCGAAACATTTTAATTTAGATGAATACCGTTGATATTTTAAATTTCCCAAAATTTTAAGATCTCGATCGATGAAGATTATTTAAGAAAGCGATGTGATGCAAACCATTCATTCTGAACTATCAACAAATGAATTTAACTTGATGCAAGTTAAAAAAGAAAGAATCGCTTTGCAATGTATTTGTTGTGGCAGCCAAAATATTGGCGCAAGCCCAGCTGTGCTGATGCCATTCATCGCCCACCGTGTTTTTAACTGGAAACCAGTCGAAATTGATGAAAGCTGGGGATTAAAGTCTATTAAAAACGGTCATGCTTATTCGATTTGTAATTCATTATTTTGTCACGATTGCGGGTTGTTATTTTTGGATATCAGATTTTCAGACGATGAAATGTTTAGATTATATAAGGATTATAGGGGGCAAGCCTATACGTCTCTAAGAGAGTCTTATGAGTCTGGGTATGCCGTTAGAAATGAGACCTTAGAGTCAGCAATCAACTACGTTGATAAAGTCGAAGAGTTCCTAGAACCCATAATTAATATGCCAATTGATATATTGGATTGGGGTGGAAACACTGGAAAAAACTCACCTTTTCAAAATAGAAATTTAATGATTGATATCTATGATTTGAGCGATAAAGATGTAATCGAAGGCGCAAGAAAAGTGACGAGAACTGAAGCTGTAAATAAAAAATATGATGTTGTTGTTTGTAGCAACGTTTTAGAACATGTGCCATTTCCTTCAGGGTTATTAATTGATATTAAGCAAACAATGAAGAGCCAAACCATACTTTATGTTGAAGTTCCGTTTGAAGATTTAATGAAAGAAAACAAGAGCGATCCCAGTTCCATTAAAAAACATTGGCATGAGCACATTAATTTTTTTTCAAAAAAATCATTAGTTCAACTTATTGATAATTGCGGGTTACAACTGATAAAAATAAATGAGCTAAATGTTAAAACACCATGTGACTTTGAAGGAAATGCCAAGGTTTCTTCATTATTTCAATTGGCTTGTAAATTAAAAGATTAGCCTTATGAATAATTCAAAATAAGTGCTTAGGTTAGTTATCAAATTTGTTAAAAGATTAAAAATTACTAGAAGGTTTATAAATCATGAAAAATAACGAAATTAAATCAATATTAATCACAGGTGGGACAGGGAGTTTTGGCAAAGCGTTCGCTAAATATATCTTGGAAAATACTGCTGTTGAGAGATTAGCTATTTTTAGCCGTGATGAATTAAAACAGTTTGAAATGCAAACTGACCCGTTTTTTTCTCAGCACAAGTCAAGAATTCGTTACTTTATTGGGGATGTACGTGATGCTGATCGCTTAAAACATGCCTTCAACTCAATCGATTGGGTTGTTCATGCGGCAGCGTTAAAGCAGGTTGTAGCCGCAGAATATAATCCTATTGAAGCAATAAAGACGAATATTATTGGTGCTCAAAATGTTATTGAAGCTGCAATTTATTGTGGTGTTAAAAAAACGATTGCACTTAGTTCAGATAAAGCAGCTGCCCCAATTAATTTATATGGTGCAACAAAATTGTGTTCGGATAAATTGTTTGTTGCTGCTAATAATTTTGTTGGTGGTAATGCAACACGATTTTCTGTCATTAGATATGGAAATGTTTTTGGAAGTCGTGGCTCTGTCGTGCCGTTTTTCTTAAATAACAAAGATAAATGGTCTTCATTTCCAATTACGCATCAGGACATGACAAGATTTACATTAACCCTAGATCAATGTACTAAGTTTGTTCATAGTTGTTTCAAAAAGTCAGTAGGTGGTGAAATATTTATCCCAAAAATTCCGTCATATAGAATATTTGATATCTGTAAAGCAATTGATCCGAATAAGGAAATTTCAATTGTGGGTATTAGACCTGGTGAAAAAATTCATGAAGTCATGATTACAGAATCTGACCTTGATACAACTTATGAGTGTGGAGATGGTTATTTAATCCTTCCCAGTGATGGCTTTCTTAATCAACGAGTCATGGATGATTTGAGTAAAGCTGGTTACAAAAAGGCAGTTAATTTAACAAAAGAATATAGTTCAGGTACTAATGCTGATTGGTTATCTGTTGAAACTTTACAAGGGTTAATTCATAACTTAACTATGGCATAAATGTGATTGCGCTATTTTTTGGTTTAAATGGAAGATTAGGGGTTGTATGTAGAAGTGCTTTACTTAGCGCTTTTCCAAATATCACGATTGTATCTTTTAACCGTAATAACGAGTTTTGTGTTCACAATTCAACGATTAAAAAGTTTACGAAGATTGATCAGTTTATGAGGATCTGTGCTGAGAAAGAGTGTCTTATTTTTGATTGTTCGATAGACCATTCATCAACATTAGCGATGTATAAACATGAAAGTATTAAACGAGCGTTAATTATTGATCTAGTAAATAAAAATGTTGTTAAAAAATATATAGGGTTTTCATCAGGGATAACATTTTTCTCAGATGATGATATTTCTTTAAAATACCAGCATATGACCCACTATAGAGAAGTGAAGTTAAGCCAAGAAAAGTTTGTAATTAGTCTAAATGTCCCAGTTTTTTTGCCCAATATATTCACGTTAATTGGTAAGGAAACTTTTATAAGAAAAGCTTCTGCTTGGGCGAGTATTTTTATGGACAGAATTAACGGAAAAAGTGATTGTGTCATTAACGATCCATTTCAAATGAGAAGTTGGGTCTCAGAGGATAGCGTTTGTAAAGCGTTAGTGAGGTTTTTATCGGTTGAAAGTTCACCATCAGTTTTTGGGGCTTTAACTGATGGGTTGTTTAGTCTTGATAAAATTACTAGTTTACCCATTAATAATTTACCAGCATTAAGCTATAAGCAAGGAAGGGCAGATAATTGGTTAGTAAAAGATTATTGCCATACTGAAGGAGTTTTGAACGACTATGAATTATCTTTAGCACTCAGTGCATGTCAAGCTTCGATAAAAAATTAGGTGGGAAATAGAAATGCTTACAGTTTCAGAAGTGGTTATTCAGCGTTTATTAAAATATGACATTAACTCAGCCTTTGGTGTGGTTGGTGGCGCAATTATGTTTCTTACGGAAGCTATTCGCAAAGCAGATCAGTTAAATACAACATTTGTACATCATGAGCAGTCTGCCGCTATTGCTGCAGAAGCATTCGGTAAACTTAACAACAATCCAGCAATCGTTTTTGCAACTGCAGGGCCAGGCGTTACAAATGTAATTACTGGTATTGCAGATGCATTTATGGATTCCGTACCTTTAGTTCTTCTAGTTGGAGATGTCAGAACAACGCTAGCGGCTGACTTTAAGAATCAGAGATATAACGCACCACAAGAGGTTGACCAGAAGTCATTACTGAGCCCAATTGTAAAAAAATATTTAAATTTAAACATGGATATATCAGGACCTCAATTAGTCGCTTATGTAGATGAAATGGTCTCTCTTTCAGTATCTGGTCGTATGGGTCCCGTTTGTATTTCTATACCCTTAGATGTGCAGGGTAAATTAGTTGAAGAATCTTGCTTAAATGTACCGATTAAACAAAACAATAGATATTCATCAGATTGTTTACTAACAAAGTCTATTTGTGAGGTAATCAAAAAATTAAGAACATCCCAAAGGCCAGTTCTTTTGCTCGGAGCTGGCGTGAGACAATCTGACAGTTTGGCATTACTTGAGACGTTGATTAAAAAATACTGCTTACCTTATTGTGTGACGATAGGTGCGGTTGATTTACAAAATAAAAACGATCAACTGTCAATAGGATGTATTGGGCCAACTTCTCAAAGAGCTGCCAATATGATTGTGCAGTCTGCAGATTTAATTTTGGCAATAGGGACAAGTTTAGATCAAAGTGTAACTGGATTTAATATTGATCGTTTTTTTGAAAAAAAAGAATTAATACTCGTCAATATTGATAAAGGTGAATTTGTAAGGCTAAACGCCCAATCTCTTACTTCGGTTGAAGCTGACGCTCAAAACTTTTGTCAAATTTTGCTTAATGAACTAAATGATTTTAGAACCAAAGACGATTGGATCGGTAATATTAAGTCAATAAAATCAGTTATTTCATTTGAGTCAGAAAGTAAATCAAGAAGCTTAATCAATAATGGTTTTAACTGTGCTTATAAAATTTCCAATAAAATTTCACAAAATCTGCCGGAAAATGCCGTTGTTGTACTTGGTATTTCGCTTGACGCACACTCAGTATTTAATGCTTTCGAGGTCACTAAAGGTCAACGTGTTATCGTAAGTAGAAACTTAGGGCCTATGGGGTGGGATCTTCCAGCCGTGATTGGAGCTGCGAAATTTGCTCAGTCAAATCAACCTATTGTTTTAATCACTGGTGATGGCAGTGTAATGTTGAATTTGCAGGAGCTATCAGTGATTGCAGGACTTCACCTGCCAGTTTGTATTTTTATATTTAACAATGCTGGATACACATCTATTCGTACAACGCAATCAAACTTCTTTGATGCTAAATTTATAGGTTGCGGTATTGAGTCTGGTTTACATATCCCAGATTTTTCAAAAGTAAGCAAAGCATTTGGTATCAACTATCAAAAACTAAACCAATTAAGCGAAATTGATGAAATACTAACAAACCATATCAATCATCCTCAGCCTACAATCGTTGAATGTATGATTGATCCAAAACAATTGAGAGAGCCAAGACTTGTATCAAGGCTTGAAAATGGGAAATTTTATACACCTGGTTTAGATGATATGTATCCACCAATGCCTGATAGCATCTTGGATGCAATTAATAAAACAATTACGTTGATTAATTGACGAAATATCGATGAAAATTTTAGTGCTTGGTGCTTCTGGCTTGCTTGGTTCAAGGCTAGTACCTTTTTTGGAGGAGTCTGGCTTTAAAGTGATTGCTTATTCAAGAAAAATGACTGATGAATCGCTCCCTCTGATTAACTCTCAAACTTCTGTAAATGAACTTTTAAATATTGTGGCGCCCAATGTAGTAATTAATTTGGCTGGGCAAACTAATGTTGATGTTTGTGAAGAAAATATACAAGAAGCAGTATTATCAAACACGTTATTGCCTGAATGGATTAGCTTGAGTGCATTAAACAGAGCCAAATTTCATTTTATTCATATTTCAACAGATCATGTTTACGATAGCTTGGGACCGCATACTGAATCAAATGTAAACATTAAAAATGTTTATGCTTTAACTAAGTATTGTGGAGAAAAGTCAGTTATCAATAGTGGCGGCACAGTGTTAAGGACTAATTTTTTTGGGAAAAGCTTTAGTGCAAATAGAGATAGCTTTACAGATTGGATTTTCAAAAATTTAAATAATCACAGAAAAATTACGGCTTTTAACGATGTATTTTTCTCGCCACTAAGCATTTTGACATTAAACCGTGCTTTGGTAAGAGTGATAGAACTCAAACAACCAGGATTGTATAACTTAGGTTCATCCTCAGGCCTTTCAAAGGCCGATTTCACGAAAATTTTCGCAAAAAATTTAAATCTAGATCTTGGTTTAATTGATGTAGATACTATTCAATCTAAAAAATTAGTTGCAAATAGACCGCTTGATATGCGAATGAACTGCGATTATTTTCGTAGACAATTTAAATTTGAATTACATAGTTTGCATAGTGAGATTGAGAATGAACTTAACTTCTACGAATAATATTAAAGTTGGTAGTCGAGAAATCGGACAATCAGCCCCTGTATATTTTATTGCAGATATTGCAGCAAATCATGATGGTGATTTAACCCGAGCTAAAGAGTTGATTTTTGCTGCAGCGGAGGCGGGTGCTGATGCTGCAAAATTTCAACACTTTTCAGCAAATAGTATTGTTAGCGACTATCAATTTAAAAATTTAAATGATCAAGACTCTCATCAGAAAAATTGGGGAAAGTCTGTCTTTGAAGTTTATAAAGAAGCTTCAATAAATTTAAGTTGGACGAAGGCGTTAAAAGACACTTGTGAAGAAGCAGGTATTGAGTTTATGACTAGTCCATATTCATTTGAACTGGTCGATCATGTTGATTCATACTTAAACGCTTATAAAATAGGTTCTGGCGACATTACTTGGATAGCGCTTATTGAGTATATTGCAAAAAAAGGTAAGCCCCTATTTATTGCAACTGGCGCATCAAGAATGGAAGATGTATATAGAGCGACTGAAGCTATTTTAAGATACAACAATCAATTATGTATTATGCAATGCAATACAAACTATACAGGCAGTATTGAGAATTATCGTTATATAAACTTAAATGTTTTAAAAACATATATGAAAAACTTCCCAAATTGCATTTTGGGCCTTAGCGACCATACCCCTAGTTTATCAACAGTTTTAGGTGCAGTCGCTTTAGGCGCAAAGGTTATCGAAAAGCATTTTACTGACGATAATAATAGGGTTGGGCCAGATCATAAATTTTCAATCACACCATTAAAATGGAAAGAAATGGTTGAGCGGACAAGAGAGTTAGAACTATCGTTGGGTGATGGAGTAAAAGTTGTTGAGGATAACGAAAAGGCAACCTATGTAGTACAAAGGCGCTCTTTGTGCGCGACAAAGCAAATGAGTGTCGGTCAAGTTATTCAAGAAGGTGATTTAATATCTCTAAGGCCATGTCCTGAGAGTGCTTTTGAGCCTTTTAATGCAAATGAAATAATTGGCAAGCAAGTTAAGAGAAATATACAAGCAGGTCAATCAATTCTGTTTGATGATATTAATGGATAGTAACCTAAATCAATCTTTAGCTATTGTAATTCCAGCATATAATGAGGAGGCTACAATCGTTAAAGTGGTTAAAGAGTTTTCAAAAATTGGTATCCCAATAGTTGTTGATGATTGCTCAACTGATAAGACTGCACAATATGCTGTTGAGTCAGGAGCGATTTTAGTTCGTCAGAAAGTTAATTTAGGATATGAGGCAGCAATACAGTCAGGCTTTGATAAAGCAACTCTGTTGAATGTAGATTTTATTATTACGGCTGATGCTGATGGTCAACATACTTCAGAAGCAATAACAATTGTTAAAGACGCGCTGATATCAGGAGTTGATTTAGTTGTAGGAATCCGTCATAAAAAACAGCGTTTGGTTGAGCATTTGGCTGGATACTTGAGTACCTTTTTATGGGGTGTAAGTGACCCATTTTCTGGTCTTAAAGGGTATAGTAAATCTTCATATCAAATGGTTGGTTTTTTTGATAGTCGCAAATTAACAGGTTGTGAATTAATGGTTAGATTATTTAATCTAGGCGTTCGAGCGAAAAATGTAAATATTGTTTGCTTAAGCAGAGCAGATGAATCAAGATTTGGAAACGCTTTTTTAGGTAATTTAAAACTTGCTAAGTCTATGATAAAGCTAATACTTTTGCATTTAAATGTTAAAAATTAACCCCAAAGAAATTTTCAATTTTATCGCAAGCATAATTCAGCATTTCTGTGGTTAAACCTGGGTATACGCCGATCCAGAAACTATTATTCATCACAATATCGGTATTGGTCAGTTCGCCGCTCACTCTAAAGTTGCGGCCGATCATATACGGTTGGCGTGTTAAGTTGCCAGCAAATAAAAGCCGTGTACCAACTTTGTGTTGATCTAAATAATTAATTAAATCCACACGTTGGATATTGGCTTCTGGTTTGATTGTCATTAAAAAACCAAACCAAGAAGGGTCACTGTTTTCAGTGGCTTCCGGCAGCTCTAAAAATTCTGCGCAGCTTTGTAAGCGTTCATTTAGGTAAGCAAAATTGTCTTTTCTCGCTTGTACAAACGCATCTAATTTATCCATTTGTGCCAAGCCACATGCGGCTTGCATGTCAGTAATTTTTAGGTTGTAGCCTAGGTGAGAATAGGTATATTTGTGGTCGTAACCTTCTGGTAAATTACCGAGCTTCCAGCAAAAACGTTTGTTGCAAGTGTTGTCTTTGCCGGGTGCGCAGTAGCAATCGCGCCCCCAATCTCTGAAGCTTTCAATAATTAGTTTCAGCTCGGCGTTGTTGGTAAATACCGCACCACCTTCGCCCATCGTAATATGGTGCGCGGGGTAAAAACTTAACGTACCAATATCGCCAAACGTGCCAGTGAGTTGGCCGTTGTAGCGCGAGCCGAGCGCATCGCAATTATCTTCAATCAACCATAAATTGTGTTTGCGGCAAATTTCCATCACTACTTTCAAGTTGAACGGGTTGCCGAGCGAATGCGCCAACATAATGGCTTTGGTTTTGGGGCTGATGGCTGCTTCAATTTTTGTCACGTCAATGTTGTGGGTGGCAATGTCGATATCGACAAACACTGGCATCGCGCCAAATTGTAAAATCGGATTCACTGTAGTGGGGAAGCCAGCCGCCACGCCTATGACTTCATCACCTTGCTTAATCGCGCGCTCACCCAATTTAGGTGAGGTGAGGGCTGAAAAAGCCAATAAATTGGCAGATGAACCAGAATTAGTGGTGAGTAAAAATTTCACGCCAAGATAATCAGCCAAACGTTTTTCAAACGCAGCGTTAAATCTACCAGTGGTGAGCCAGCCATCTAAAGAAGCCTCTACCATCATTTTTAATTCGTTCGCATCTAATACTTTGCCAGAAGGCGGAATGACAGTTTGCCCGCCGACAAAAGACTTTTCGGCGTATTGAATGTCTGCATATTGCTGCACAAGGCAGGCAATTTGTTGACGAATTTCTTGTGCTGAATCCACTAAAATTTCCTAATTAAATATTAATGCGCAATGCTTTAAGCATTTTCTTGCGCTGTAGTTGCAACTTAGTTTGTTATATTGAGATTTTTTCTGATGTTAATTGCTGATATTCTTCTATTTGGCAAAGTGTAAAAGTACGCATGTCTTGACCTGCCAAATACGCTTGTTGCCAATCAACAATTTTTTCAATCGCCGTTTTTGCGTGCCATTTTGGCTGCCATTGTAATTTTGTGCGCGCCTTTGTGCAGTCCAAAGTTAAGGTGTTGGCTTCATGTAAGTGGGTATTTTCTATTTGATAGCTTGCCACTTCACCTCTGGCGTGTGCCCAATGTGCAAGCAATGTTTCTGTCATCCAAGCCACACTTTTTGCGTCAACATCATTCGGGCCAAAATTCCAGCCTTCGGAAAACGTTGCGCCGTTTTCGACCAACTTTTCTGCCAACAATAAATACCCACATAATGGTTCTAATAAGTGTTGCCACGGCCTAATGGCGTTTGGGTTTCTTAAAATAATATTTTCTTGGTTTTTTAGTGATTTCAAAATGTCTGGAATCAAACGATCTGTCGCCCAATCGCCGCCGCCAATCACATTGCCTGCACGCACTGAAGCAATGGCTTTACCATGTTTTTGATATTCGTTGGCTGGCATAAACGATGCACGATATGACGCGGTGACGAGTTCTGCGCAGCCTTTGCTGTTGCTGTAAGGGTCAAAACCACCCATGGGGTCGTTTTCGCGATAGCCCCATAGTTGCTCGCGATTTTCATAACATTTATCGCTAGTTACCACAATCGCTGCTTTTACGCTATTGGTTTGACGAACCGCTTCAAGCACATTCACTGTGCCCATCACATTGGTGGCGTAAGTTTCTACTGGGTTTTGATAGGAGTATCGCACCAAGCTTTGCGCCGCCATGTGGATGACTATCTCAGGCTGCGCAACTTGCATCACAGCGGTTAATTTTTCTAAATCTCGAATGTCACCTTCAATATGTTGCATACCCTTTTTGACATTCGCTAATGCAAACAAACTGGGGCTAGTCGGTGGCGGCAGGGCGTAGCCTGTGACTTTTGCGCCTAACGATTGTAACCAAAGGCAAGCCCAAGCGCCTTTAAAACCTGTGTGACCAGTCATAAAAACACGCTTACCTTGCCAAAAGTTTGGGTTAATCATGCTCTTCTTCCCAGACTTTCCAAGGCGCACGATTTTCGGCACACAATTGCTCTAAGTAAACTTTGTCGCGCATGGTGTCCATTGGCTGCCAAAATCCGTGGTGGAACCATGCTTGCAATTCACCTTGTTTAGAAAGTCCTTCTAAGGGTTCTTTTTCCCAAATGGTGGTGTCGCCTGGAATGTAATCAATCACCTTTGGTGAAAGCACAAAAAATCCGCCGTTGATCCAACTACCGTCACCATCAGGTTTTTCCTGAAATTTGGTGACCAAATTATTGTCGTCAAAGGCAATCGCACCAAAACGGCCTGGTGGTTGTGCGGCTGTCATGGTGGCAAGCTTGCCGCTTTTTTTGTGAAAATCTATTAAGTTTTTCACGTTCACATTGCTCACGCCATCGCCATAGGTAAAGCAAAAATCTTCATCGCCAATGTAATCTTTCACTCGTTTTAAACGCCCACCTGTCATGGTATTAATGCCTGTATCAATTAACGTTACTCGCCACGGTTCCGATTTATTGTCGTGGACTTGTACTTCATTTTTTTGAATATCAAAGGTGACGTCAGACATATGCAAAAAATAATTGGCAAAATATTCTTTAATAAAGTAACCACGATAACCTAAACAAATAATGAATTCGTTAATGCCGTAAAAAGAATATTGCTTCATGATGTGCCAAAGAATAGGCTTGCCACCAATCTCAATCATTGGTTTTGGCTTTAAATGCGATTCTTCGCTGATTCTGGTGCCGAAACCGCCAGCAAGAATAACTGCTTTCAATGTGTTCCCCAGCTAATAAAATCAAGTAATAGTTTCTTATTTTTGAGATTTGAACACAGGATTTGTTGATTAAAATGCTTAAACAAGACTTATATATGTAGTCAATTCAGATGATTAAACAAACAAAAAATATTCATAATCAGAATTAAAATTCTTTATAGTTTTTTTGAGGGTGTACCTTTTAGAGTTTGTCTAAAAAATTATTTTGCGATGCATGAATACTCATGAATGATTTATCTGAAATTGAAAACGAATTAATCAATTTATTTTTAAATAAACAATATTTAAATGTTGAAGAAAAAATTTGGCCGATTCTTGAGCAGTACCAAAGTTGGCTAAACGGCTGGAAAATTTTAAGTGATACTTTATTAATTCAAGGCAAAGACGCAAAGCCTGCTGCTTTAAAAGCGCTTGCGTTAAATAGCCAAGATGCCGAAGAGCATTGTTATTACGGATTAATATTAAAAAATTCTGGCGATTTACTTGGCGCGGCGCATGCGTTTCAAACCGCAATCACACTCAAGCAAGATTACGCAGCGGCTTATAATAATTTAGGCATTGTAAAAAAAGATTTAGGCGATGTAGCAGCGGGCATTACGTATTATAGAAAAGCCTTACAAATCAACCCCAGTTATGCAGCGTGTTTTAGTAACTTACTGTTTTGTTTATCGCATTATGAAAAATGTAGCCCAAAAGATTTATATCAAGAACACATAAAATTTAGCGTGCAATATGAACGGCCTGCAAGCTGGATTGTGCATAAAAACGTGGCAATTGCGGACAAACCTTTAAAAGTTGGCTTTGTTTCTGCCGATTTTAGAAATCATTCTGTGGCGTATTGTTTATTACCTTTGCTTGAGTATTTGGCAAAATCCACCCAATTAACTTTGTTTGCTTATTACAACCACACCATAATTGATGATTATACCAACCAACTTAAACCTTACTTTAAAGGCTGGCGAAATATTACTGAAGCTTCAGATGATATTGTTTGCAATTGGGTGAGGGAAGATGGTGTTGATATTTTGGTAGATTTATCTGGCCATACGGCGGGAAACCGCTTAACTGTGTTTGCAAAAAAACCTGCACCCATTCAACTAACTTGGTTTGGTTATTTATCTACCACAGGTTTAAAGGCGATGGATTATTATTTGGCAGATATTTATTTAGCGCCGCCCAAGCAATTTGATGCAGATTTTTCTGAAAAATTGATTCAATTGCCAGTTAACGCAAATTTTTTACCCATGCCCGATGCGCCAGATGTCCAAACTTTACCTGCGCTAAAAAATGGTTTTGTGACGTTTGGTTGTTTTAATCGGCCAAGTAAAATCAGTGCTGCGGCCATTCAGCTTTGGTCAAGCTTATTAAACGCTGTGCCAAATAGCCGATTATTATTAGGTGCAATGCCACACTCTGATGGCAATGACAGCATGATTGAAAGTTTTTTAACGCATGGCATTTCAAAAGAGCGTTTAATTTTTTGCAAACGTGGCGATATGCAAACGTATTTAGCGTTGCATCATCAAGTGGATATTTGTTTAGATACGATGCCTTCTAGCGGCATTACCACAACGTTTCACGCGGCTTGGATGGGTGTACCTACGCTTTGTATTGCTGGAAACAGCGTTACCAGCCGTGGGGCCATGGCGATTATGTCGCATTTAAATTGCCATACGTTTATTGTAGACAATGCAACTGAATTTGTGAAGCTAGGCGTTGACTGGGCAAATCATTTAACCGCATTGCAAACAGTACGTTTTGAAATGCGTGAAAGATTGAACCGTTCTGCGATTGCAAACCCTGCAATTTTAGCAAATGCGCTTGAATCAGCGTTTAGAAAAATTTGGCATGTGTGGTGTAAGCGTAAATCTAAGCAATCTTTTATTTGTTAAAAAACTTCCTGTTTATTTCAATTTGATTTAACCCGTTTTCTTTCCGTTATTACAGCAATTGTATTAACGCAGGTTTGTTTATGATATTGCTATGTTAAATATAAACAAAAAACGGATGAATCATCAAATTTCCCTAAAGTTGTAAAAGTTACTGCCGACATTGTTTTCAAGAGCGTTGCTTGATCGGATTTAAAAGCAA
Organism: Methylophilaceae bacterium; assembly: GCA_965247415.1. Classification (GTDB taxonomy): domain Bacteria; phylum Pseudomonadota; class Gammaproteobacteria; order Burkholderiales; family Methylophilaceae; genus Methylotenera. Next base: position 2,557,335 of record OZ252007.1, on the reverse strand, counting down.
GGTCTTAGAACAGCGGGTTGTTTTTTATTGAAATAATTTAACAAAACAAAATTATTTTAAATATATTTAAAAATAACCCTAAATTTTCTAAATAGCCTTCCGATACAAGTAACAACAGCGATGCAAATGAAAAAATGCAAAGCTAACCAAACAAGTAGTAATTTAACTTTACAAAATTTAGGAGATTTATCATGGCTGCAGTAATTAATACCAACATTGCTTCATTAAACACACAACGTTCTTTAACAGCTTCACAAGGTTCATTAAATACCGCAATTCAACGTTTGTCATCAGGCATGCGCATCAACTCAGCAAAAGATGATGCGGCAGGGATGGCGATTGCAACAACGTTAGATTCAAAAATGCGCGGTGATACCGTTGCCATTCGTAACGCAAATGACGCGATTTCAATGTCTCAAACAGCTGAAGGCGCAATGCAAAAACAAACAGACGCATTACAACGGATGCGTGAACTAGCGGTGCAAGCTGCCAACGGTTCAAACAGTACGACAGACCGCGCAAACTTACAAGCTGAGTACTCACAACTTGATGCTGAAGTAACCAGATTAAGTAAAACATCTTTTAATGGTGTGGATGTATTCGGCGCAACAACTTTTCAAATTGGTTCAGCTTCAACAGATACATTAGCGTCAACTTCAGTCACAGCTTCAACTGGCGTTGGTGGAAGTATTTCTGCTGCAAGTGACGCGACAACAGCACTCGGTAATATTGATACTGCTTTAAAAAATATTAATACATCACGCGCTACATTGGGTGCAACACAAAACCGTTTTGAGTCAGTGATCAGCAGCTTACAAGTAAACGTAGAAAATACTGCAGCGTCTAAATCTCGTATTATGGATGCAGACTTTGCGGCAGAAACAGCCAATTTGACACGTGCGCAAATCTTGCAACAAGCAAGTACTGCAATGTTGTCACAAGCAAACCAATTACCGAATAACGTGTTGTCTCTCTTACGAGGTTAATTGGAATAAAAAGAGAAATTTAGTAAGACACCTACAGGGTTTGCGCAAACTCTGTAGGTTTTTGATAAGGAGATTATCATGTTTAATTCATTAGATGCTTATGGCGGAATCCGCAAAACGGCTGCTTTGCAAAATATTGCAAGCGGCCAAAATGCGTTGACAAAACCTGTTGCAAAACCAGATGAAACCAACCAAACCAAGCAACCAGAAGTGATTAATAAAGAGGTGATAAAAGCGGCCGTGGCCAAGCTTAACGATACAGTTGCACCTGCATTACAAACGGTTGAATTTGCGATGGATGAAGAGTCTGACAGAGTAGTTGTCAAAGTGATTGATAAAGCCACCCAAAAAGTGATTAGGCAAATGCCTAATGATGAAGTGTTGGCTTTTTCAAAAACGATTGATAAGTTGCAAGGCCTAGTTATCAGGCAAACAGCTTAATTATTAGGCAAACTGCTTAATTTTTAAATGTTAAGTAAAAATTGTTGTTTATTTTGATTAGATTGAGGGCAGTATCATGGCGATTACATCAGCGGGTTTAGGCTCAGGGTTAGATGTTGAATCAATTATTTCTGGCTTAATGGGTGTTGAAAGGCGGCCTGTTCAAGCGGTTGCTACGCAAAAAACAGCATTTCAATCTAAAATTTCAGCTTATGGCACTTTAAAAAGCGCGCTCACTTCGTTTCAAACGTCTGTGAGTGCGCTTTCTTCTGCGTCTAAATTTAACGCACAAACGGCCACTTCTTCAAATACCAGTGTATTAACCGCCACATCAACCAGCGGATCTGCAACCATTGGTAATTATGATATTACTGTGAGCCAGCTGGCAAAATCACAAAAACTAGCCTCAACGGGATTTACCAATATTACCGATACCGTAGGCACAGGAACGCTAACAATTTCATTTGGAACGTATCATGAAGTTGATACTGACCCATTGACCACAAACGATAATACGTTTGATGCAAATACCAATAAAACCGACATTAGTTTAACCATTGATTCAAGTAACAACACCTTGGCAGGCATCAGAGATGCGATTAACGCACAAAACGCCAGCGTGAGCGCAACCATTGTAAATGACGGAACAGCCAACAGATTGGTGCTTACCTCTAAAGATTCTGGCGAGGTGAATAGCCTAAAAATTTCAGTGGCTGATGGTGATGGCAACAATATTGATAGCACATCCGGCTTATCAAGGCTTGCCTACGACCCAACGGCCACAACAACCACAGGTAAAAATATGCTGCAAATGCAAGCAGCAAAAGATGCAAAACTGAATATTGATGGGATTGATATTCAAAAATCAAGCAATACCATTACCGATGCCATTGATGGCTTAACCTTAAAGCTACTTAAAACAACGGGCGTTGATGAAACCATTAGTTTAGACGTTGCAACTAATAAAGAAGAAGTGCAAAAATCTGTTCAATCTTTTGTAGATACTTATAACAAACTAGAAACAACGCTCAGAGATTTAACAAAAATAGACACCACTGACAGAACAAAAAATGGCAAGTTAGTGGGTGATGCTTCTGTCAGAACCATTACCAACCAATTGCGCGCCATTATGACAGACAGCGTTGGCAGCGGCACGCTCAGTACGCTTAATGATGTTGGCGTAACTTTCCAAGGCGATGGAAAACTCGCGCTTGACACCACAAAACTCACCACCGCAATTGATGAAAATTTTGATGAAATTGCAAGATTGTTTAGTGCAAATATTACATCAACCAACCCTTTAGTGAGTTTTTCTGGCAGCACAAAAAATACTGTTGAAGGCACTTATGCTGTCAATGTCACGCAAATTGGTAACAGCACACAAAACTTTATTGGCACTATTAATGGTGTTGCTGCAACGGGCTCAAGCACTGGTTTAACTGGTGTGATTGATGACGATAGCGAAGGCTTAAGCTTAAAAATTGCTGGTTCAACCACAGGCGATTATGGAACAGTCACTTTCACCAAAGGCTACGCAGCGTTGTTGGGTGAATTTATTGATTCTATTTTAGATGATGAAGGCGTTTTAGCGACCAAAACAGAAGGCTTTAATAGTTCTATAAAATCATTAGACGCGCAAACGGAACGATTAAACACAAGGCTTGCTGTTGTTGAAGCACGCTATCGCGCGCAATATACAAGGCTTGATGGCTTGATTTCTAACATGAGAACCACCAGTTCATTTTTAACACAGCAAATTGCAGCCATTCAATCAAACAGTTAATAGTCAATATGAATATGCAAAAAAATGCTAAAAATTTACATTTAATATTCAATAAATTTTAAAAGACGCCGTAAACAATATTAGGCAGTTTAAGATTAATTGAGGGAGAAACAAATGTTTGGACAGTCGTTTAAAGCGGCAAAAGAATATGAAAGCATAGACTTAGAAACGAGCGTTGCAGCAGCAAGCCCAATTCAGTTAATCATACTCCTTTACGATGGTGCAATCAGTGCATCTAAAACCGCAATTTTGCACATTAATAATAAAAATTATGAGAAAAAAGGCGCGGCAATTTCAAAAGCCATCATGATTATTGAAAGCGGTTTACGCTTGAGCTTAGACAAAGAAGTTGGAGGCGAAATTGCAGAAAATTTAGATGCAATGTATCGCTACATGAGCGATAGACTCTACTATGCAAATTTAAAAATTCAAACAGACCCACTGCAAGAAGTGATTGATTTATTAGAAGATTTACGTTCAGCTTGGGTGGCGATTAGTAAAAACCCAGTGGCAGCAGAGCGACAAGCACTTTCAAGCAGAACCGTGGTCAATTTTGGAAAAAGCTAACCATGAACTTTAAACAACCCATTGAATATTATGCAAAAATTTCTGCTGTCACCAGCCAAATGTTGGCGGCGGCGCAAGATGGTGATTGGGATTTATTGTGTGAACTAGAAGTTGATTGCACGCACTTTGTAGATGCGTTAAAGCAAATTGACAATGGCCCGCAAACCTTTGAAACCATGTCGAATAAAAAAATAAATTACATTAAAAATATTTTAGAAAATGATCGCCAAATTAGAGCATTGGTAAACCCGTGGATGGATAAACTCAACGGCCTAATGAATCATCGCCAAACAGAGCGGAAACTAACACAAGCTTATCAACCGTAATTAATTTCAGTTGCACATTGAAAAAAATGTGTGATTAAAAACTGATGTTTAACACATATGATTAACAACGCAAATTCAGGCAATTTGGGTGCTGGATTAAATTCAGTCACTAAAATTTTGCCTGTTTTAAGCGTTGCGCGTATTGGTAATGTTGCGCAAGAACTTGCTTCAAATGCTAAAAACTTTGTGCAAGGCCAACTTTACGAAGCCAAAGTGTTAGAAAAAGTTTCTAACACTGATTTTTTGGTAAAAGTTGACCAAACTTTATTAAAAATGGCGTTGGGTAATGCAGGCCAAATTGGTCAAACGTTGTCATTACGTTATTTACAAAGCCAACCGACGCCCACTTTTTTACTTTCTCAACCGATTAATCAATCCTCTGATGAACCTGTCAGCGTCAGCCAAACCGCGCAGTTGATTAATAATATTTTAAAAGAGGCGAATGCAGAGGGTGCAACTGCACGTTATCAGGCAACGTCTGTGGTCACGCATCACCCACAAAATCCACAAGTGTTAGCCCAAGATTTAAAACAAGCCGTGAATCAAACAGGTTTATTTTATGAATCTCATTTGAAAGAATTTGTGCAAGGCGAGCGCAGTTTGACTGCGCTTTTGCAAGAACCACAAAATTCACATACAACGCCATTAGCAACTTTAGTTTCTCAACAATTAAACGTTTTAGAAAATCAACGTTTTTCTTGGAATGGTGAAGTTTGGCAAGGCCAAAAAATGCAGCTAGACGTTTTTCAAGCGCCAGAAAATATCAACAATGAACGTCAATCAGAAGGTTCAGAGGCTTCAGAAGATCGCCCAATGAAGAGTGAAATGACGCTTGAATTACCCAATTTAGGTAAAGTGCGCGCGCAATTAAGTTTGATAAATGGGCGTTTAAAGGTTGCACTGCAGGCTGAACAAAACAATACGCTTATAACACTTAACCGCCAAAAACCTAAGCTTGCACTTGCGATTGAAAAAAATGGACAAGCGTTAGATGCGCTCACTGTGGGTGATTTTTCTGCCAATAGATTGCAAAAAAATATTGCTCCGTCATAAAAAATAAATGCTACCAATGATTCAAACATCAACCCCAAAAAAACAGCAAATGGCCATTGCCTTGGCTTATGATGCGCAAGATGCTGCGCCAAAAGTGGTTGCAAAAGGGCGCGGCGCAATTGCAGAACAAATTATTAAAAAAGCCAATGAAAATAAAGTGTTTGTGCATGAATCAAAAGCACTGGTTTCTTTGCTGATGCAGGTAGATTTAGATGATCATATTCCGCCAGCGCTTTATCAGGCCATTGCGGAAATTTTGGCTTGGTTGTACCAGTTAGAGAATGGCTTGAATCCTGCGCCGTTAAAAGTTTCTAAAGAAGCTATTCCAGAAACGCTTGAAGAAACGACAAAGTAAATTTGATAAAGTAAATTTGAAATTTTTAAACCTGCATGTTCATAATATCGCTATAAGCAGACACTAATTTATTGCGCACTTGCACGGTTGCTTGAAAAGAAATATTGGCTTTTTGCCCTGCAATCATCACGTCAGATAAGCTGACAGAATCGTCACCCATGGCAAAATTTTTGCCTAATTTTTCTGACTCTAATTGCACTTGGTTGACTTGGTTTAACGCACTTTTTAGCGCGTCAGAAAAATCAACTTTGCTTGCTGTATTTTCATTTTTTGCAGATTTACTCAACTGAGCTGGTAATTCAACACCACTGGCAGCTTCTGCGTTTGGGCCTTGTGCTGCGGCTTTAAGTTGGGCGAGCATCGCTTGAATTTGTCCAGAATCAATGCCATTCACTTTCATCGCGCCTTTCCTTTTCTGTTGATTTAAACTGTAAAAACAATGCTTATTTAATTTTAAATTTGACTAAAAATAAGCCTTTTAGCAAGTGTTGATAATTTAACACTTACCCAACTTTATGAGCCAATAAATAAGCTTACGAATATTGCTCTATTCTAAATTTTGATAAAGATTACCCAAAGGCATAATACAAATTCAAATATTTGCAATGTGTGTTGAAATTTTAATTAAGTAAACTCAACTGCATATTGCAAAAAAATTAATTAAGCGATGGGTTTAAATGGCTGCACAAAATGAATTAGCTTCACCAAACACTGGCGTGGCTGGAATGGGTCAACTTGGCAATAAGCTTATGCTGGTAGTGGGCATTGCGGTTGTGATTGCCATCATGGTGGTTTTTTGGCTTTGGAGTCAACAACCAGATTACCGCATTTTATATTCAAATTATTCTGATAAAGATGGTGGTGCCATTGTGGCCGCGTTAGAAAAAATGAATGTTCCGTATAAATTTTCTGATAGCGGCTCTGCCATTTTGGTGCCGGCTGCGCAAGTGCATCAGGCGCGCTTAAAGCTAGCTTCTGATGGTTTACCAAAGGGCGGCAATATTGGTTTTGAACTTCTTGAAAATCAAAAATTTGGCGTTTCTCAGTTTATTGAACAAGTCAATTTTCAACGTGCTTTAGAAGGTGAGTTAGAGCGCAGCATTCAATCCATTGGCGCAGTTGAAGTGGCACGCATTCATTTGGCGATTCCAAAAGCCAGTGTTTTTGTTCGCGACCAACAAAAGCCAACAGCTTCTGTTTTGTTAAATTTACGCGCAGGCCGTACCTTAGATGCGCAACAAGTGGGCGCAGTGGTGCATTTAGTGGCTAGCAGTGTGCCAAATTTACCGATTGCTAATGTTACCGTTGTGGATCAAAACGGTAATTTATTGTCTGATATGTCTAAAAAAATGGGCGCCAACAATTTAGACCCATCCCAATTAAAATACATTGATGATATTCAAGAAAGTATTACTAAACGCGTTGAGGCGATTATTGCGCCGATTGTAGGTGCAAGAAATGTGCGTGCGCAAGCCAGTGCAGAAATTGATTTTGCCAGCGTAGAGCAAGCAGCGGAAACGTATAAACCCAATCAAAACCCAACCGATGCGGCGATTCGTAGCCAACAAAGTAATGAATCTCAAACCGCAAATGCACAAAATGGTGGTGTGCCTGGTGCATTAAGTAATCAACCGCCCGCCGATGCAACTGCGCCCATTACTGCGCCAAACGCTGCTACAGCTGGCGCGGCAAGTAACACGCCGGTAAATTCGCAAAAAAATTCTACAACAAATTTTGAAGTGGATAAAACCGTGCGCTATGTACAGCAAGGCATGGGCGGCATTAAACGCTTAAATGTTGCCGTGGTGGTGAACAATATGCCTGTGGTAGATGCAAAAGGCGTGACAACTTACCGCGCGTTGACTGCAGCAGAAAAAACACAAATTAATGATTTAGCCATGCAAGCGATGGGCTTTAATAAAGACCGTGGCGATGCGCTTACCGTTGTGAATACGCCCTTTGCCATTGAAGCGGCAGAAAAATTGCCTGAAGTGCCTTTATGGAAAAACCCTGAAGCCATTGAATACGTAAAAGATGCCTTGCGCTTTTTAGTGGGCATTGTGGTGCTGATGATGGTGTATAAAAAAGCCGTAAAACCGATGATTACCAAGCTCACCACAGTGCCAGAGCCTCCTTTACTGAATGCGCCTGAAGATGGTGAAGAAGGCTCAGTGGTGCGTTTGAGTGGCGATAATTTAAGTACAGAAGTGGGATTAGATGGCGAAGTAAAAAAAATTAGCACCGCCGCCATTAATCAAAATTTAGAAGCGGCAAAGCAACTCGCAAAAGATAACCCACGGATGGTTGCAAATGTTGTTTCAAGTTGGACCACAGGAGCTGCAACCTAAATGGCTGATGACGGTATTTTTAAAAGCGCAGTATTAATGCTGGCATTGGGGGCAGATGAAGCTGCCGAAGTGATGAAATTTCTCACCCCAAAAGAAGTGCAAAAACTGGGTGCCGCCATGTCCACCATGAAGCCTATTCCACGCAGTGAGGTGGATACGGTGGTGTTAGACTTTTTAACAGAAGCAGAAAAAAGCAGTGATTTTGGTTTAGATTCTGATGAATATATTCGCTCTGTACTAAACAAAGCATTGGGTGAAGATAAAGCCTCAGGTATTTTAAATCGTATTTTGCAATCAAAAGATGCAAGCGGCATTGAAAGCCTAAAATGGATGGATGCCCAAACCGTAGCGGAATTTATTAAAAATGAACACCCACAAATTATTGCCACCATTCTTGTGCATTTAGAAGCGGACCAAGCGGCTGAAATTATTGGTTGCTTTACTGACAGGCTTCGCCAAGACGTGATGCTCAGAATTGCAACGCTCGATGGTGTGAAGCCGATTGCCTTAAAAGAACTCAATGATGTCATGACTAAGTTGCTGACCGGCAATGAAAATATTAAAAAACAAAGTATGGGCGGCATTAAAGTGGCGGCCGATATTATGAACTTTATGAACGGCGAAACAGAGGCCGTGATTATGGAAGGCTTAAAAAATCACGACGAAGACATGGCGCAGCAAATTATGGACAAGATGTTTGTGTTTGACAACATTATGACCATAGATGACAAAGGCATTCAAGTCATGTTGCGTGAAGTGCAATCTGAAATGTTGATTGTGGCGCTTAAAGGTGCAACGCCAGAAATGCGCGAAAAAATCTTTAAAAATATGTCTTCTCGTGCCGCTGAAATGATGCGCGAAGATTTAGAATCAAAAGGCCCAGTCAAACTTTCTGAAGTTGAAGCGCAACAAAAACAAATCCTACAAATTGTCCGCAGACTTGCAGATGAAGGTCAAATTCAATTAGCAGGTAAAGGTGAAGATGACCAATACGTTTAATGGTTGGGCGCAAATTTAATGATGACGACCGCGATTCCAAAAGAGCAACAAACCGCTTACGAGCGTTGGGAAATGGCATCATTTTCTGAAAAAAAACCAACAGATAAAACGCCTAAAACGCCGAGCCGTGAAGACCAAATTGTTTCTGAAAAAATTGCCAAAATTTATGACAATGTGCGTAAAGAAGGCTACACCAAAGGCATGCAAGAAGGGTTTAGCGTTGGCTTAGAAAAAGCCCGCGAATACGCAGAAGTTGAGCGCCAAAGCTTTATTAAAGTCATGCGAAATTTTAGTGATGCGCTTGAAAAATCTGATGAGCAAATTGCCGATGATGTCCTTTCACTAGCGCTTGAAATTGCAAAATCAATGCTTAAAACAAAATTGCAGGTTGATCCTGACACTATTTTGCCCGTGGTGATTGATGCAATTCATTATTTACCGCATATTCAAAAACCTGCGCGCATTATTGTGCATCATGAAGATGCGCAAATTTTAAGAGAATATTTAGCGGATGAACTCGCCAGCCAACATTGGGTTGTGCAAGAAGATGTCAATATTGAACGCGGTGGTTGTTTAGTTGAAACTGGCGCAAACCAAATTGATGCAACCAATGAAGTGCGCTGGAAACGTATTAGCGAAGCATTTTCTAAAAATAATCAATGGTTTACACCCTAAAATTTCAAAAAAGCGAAAAGTAAAAGGGTAAAAAATGACGGAATTAGAAGCCTCAGAAGCCAATCTTGACGCGTTAAACTTAACGCCAACTGACGCCAGTTTGCCAGAAAAAACCCCTGCACAAGCGCCAAAAAATATGGCTGCTGAAACCAATCTACACCGCCAACGTTGGCATGAGCATATTCGAGATTGCAAAGAAATTTTGCGCATTGTTGAACCCTTAGAAGTTGCAGGGCGAATTACCAAGCTCACAGGTTTAGTGATGGAATCAGTTGGCATTCAACTGCCCATTGGCAGCGCGTGCTTTGTGCCATTGCCAGAAGGCCGCCGTGTAGAAGCTGAAGTGGTTGGGTTCGATGGCGAGCGCATGTTGCTCATGCCGCAAGGCAGTGTAGATGGCGTTGTGCCAGGCGCAAAAGTGTTTGCGTTAGAAGTTTCAGAATCTCTCCCCAAACCGCATCACAGCCGCCCACCGCGCAGACGCGTGACAGACCGCGCAAGGCATTTACCAGTGGGAATCGAATTATTAGGCCGCGTGGTCGATGCGGCTGGCAACCCACTCGACGAGCTAGGAAAAATTAACGCACTCAACAGTGCGCCACTCAATGCACGTCCGCTCAATCCACTTTTGCGTGCGCCGATTGAAGAAATTTTAGATGTTGGCGTGCGCGCAATTAACAGCATGCTCACGGTTGGGCGCGGTCAACGCATGGGCTTATTTGCAGGCTCTGGCGTGGGTAAAAGTGTGTTGCTTGGCATGATGGCGCGCTACACCACGGCAGATGTGATTGTGGTTGGTTTAATTGGTGAGCGGGGCCGTGAGGTACAAGAATTTATTGAGCAAATTTTAGGTGAAGAAGGCTTGGCGCGCTCTGTTGTGGTTGCCGCGCCTGCGGATGCTTCTGCACTCATGCGTTTGCAAGGCGCAAGTTATGCAACCACCATTGCCGAACAATTTAGAAATGAAGGCAAAAATGTTTTATTGATTATGGATTCGCTCACCAGATACGCCATGGCGCAACGTGAAATTGCGTTGGCCATTGGCGAGCCGCCGGCAACCAAAGGCTATCCGCCATCCGTTTTTGCAAAATTACCTGCCTTGGTTGAACGCACGGGTAACGGCAAACGTGGCGGTGGTTCAATTACAGCATTTTATACGGTACTGACAGAAGGCGATGATCAACAAGACCCGATTGCAGATTCAGCCCGCGCAATTTTAGATGGTCACATTGTTTTAAGTAGAAATTTAGCAGAAAGCGGGCATTATCCAGCCATTGATGTTGAGCAATCCATCAGCCGCGCCATGCACAACATTACTACGCCAGACCACCAAAAATTAGCACGAAAACTTAAGCAACTTAACGCAAGCTACACGCGCAGTGCAGATTTAATTAACGTCGGCGCCTATGAAGCGGGAAGCAATCCGCTCCTTGACCAAGCCATTTTACGCCATGAAAAAATTGAACAATTTTTACAACAAGATATTCATGAACGCGCAGGCTTGCAAGAGAGCTTAAATCATCTCGCACAAGTTTTAAATGGCATTAATTTGCAATAAAAAAAATAAGTAACTGATTGAATAAATGAATAAATTACATCAAAAAAATAATTAATAATATGAAGGACAAAAATGGCAGCACAAAATACAGCCGTATTAAAAATGCTTCAAGAGATGGCAATTAAAGAAGTAGATATGGCGACAGAAGCACTCGCAAAAGCCTTAAAAGCATTAGACGAGGCAAAAAGTAAGGAAGCATTATTGAGCACTTATAAACAAGATTATTTAAATAAAATGAATCAATCTCTCGCCACTGGTTTAAATGTAGATGCTTACCAAAATTATCAGCAATTTTTAACGAAGCTTGCGCTGGCAATTTCTGGTCAGGTGGATGTGGTAAAAATGGCAGATGCCCAAGTTCAGGTGCAACGAACATTATTACAAGAATGCCAAAAGAAAAAAATTTCTTACGATGTGCTATTAGAGCGCGCGGATAAACGTACTTTAAAAGCAGAACAAAAGCGCGACCAAAAAATGATGGATGAATATGCCATGCGCATTACACGCACAAAATCTTAACTGAATATTGTAAAAGCGCAGATATACCAACAAATCGCTAAGAAATACGCGGTAAAAAGCATCTTAATTCACTGAATCATTTTTGTATTCTGCCCATAAAATGAATTAGATTTTTAATCAATTTTTTCTTCATTTTGGAGTGCGCAGAAATGCAAAATTTTTCACTGAATGTTAAGCAATCCGCAACTGTAAAACCTGTTGAAGAATCAAGTAAAAATGCATTAAACACGCATCAAAACTCACCGAATACCCAAGAAAATGCAAGTGCGCAAAATTCATTTAAATCTCTACTGAATAAGCAAGTGCAAGCCAAGCGCGCGCAAGAAAATAATGCTTCTGCAAAAGTCGTTCAAAAGCCAGTAGCAAAAAATAACGAAAATAAGCAAGCAAACACAGTTGAAAAAAATGTTGAATCCAATGGTGAAGCGGCAAAGGTCACTGTTGAAGATTTAGCAAAAGATGAGGCTTTAAAGCTACCAAAAACGCGTCTTGAGGAAATTTTGGCGGTTGAAGAAAAAATTAAAGAACTGGTAAGCAATGAAACTGATGTTGCCGCGTTAAAAGAAAAAATTTCTGATGATGCTGCCATGCTGGCAGCCATTATGCAGGAATTAAACAGTGCGCCAACCCAAGTGATGGTTGATCCGGCAAGCGTTAAATTAAATGCGCAGGGCGTGAATCAAACAAATATTTCCGAAGAAGGTGAACATTCATCTTTGATTTCATCGAGCGATCAACGCACTTCAAAAACAGGGTTATCTGATCAACTTGGTCAGCAACTTTTAGATCAAGCCAAATTAGACCAATCCAAAGTTGATCAATTTAGGCTAAATCAGCCATTGCAAAATGGTTTAAGCAATGCCGCAGAGTTGAAAGTGCCGCGTGATACGTTTGAAAAATCTGCTGAAATGTTAGCGGATAAATCTAAGCAAGATGCGTTGCCTGCGAATGATTTAAAACAAATGCCGCTTGAAGCACAAATGTTAAAAAATGCTAGCGAAGGTCAAGAATTATTAAGTGAGTCAACGCTTAAAAATACTGAAGCAAAAGAGTTAACGACAATCAATTCAATCCAAAATTTTCAACAGGCAAATTCAAGCATGCTCAATTCAGCCAATGCGGCTGCTCAATTGGCAAGCAGCAATCAAATTTTAACGCCTTTTGGAAAGTCTGGTTGGGATCAAGCCATTAACCAAAAAGTCATGTGGATGGTGGGCGCGGGCGAGCAAACAGCTACCTTAACGTTAAATCCGCCAGATTTAGGGCCTTTGCAAGTGGTGGTGAGTGTAAATAATGATCAAGCGGATGCTTCATTTTATTCTGATAACGCTGATGTGCGCCAAGCCTTACAAGACGGATTGGAACATTTGCGTGAAAAAATGGAAGAATCAGGGATTCAGTTAGGCCAAGCCAATATTAATGCGGGTCAGCAATCGCAACAAAGTTTTCAAGAAGCGACGCAACAACAAGGTTCTGGGCAAGCAAAATCCACCATTGCTAGCAATCAATTAAACCCAGTGACGCCGATGATTCAGCGTGAAAGTGTTGGTTTAGTGGATACGTTTGCCTAAAATTTCGGTTATTTGAAGGCTGTTTTAGCAAAAAATTGAGCGCGATTTTTCAGTGTTTTTGACCTATTCATCAATTCTAAATTAAACGGCATTTTCCCCTTCTTATTCGGTCATCTTTTTTCGGTCATTCTTTTCATAATGACATTATTAATTCGCTTAATCATTCAGCCTTTTTTTTGGCAAAAATATACATTTCGGAGATATCAAGATGGCAAAAGACCCAAAAGCAAAAGAAGCAGCACCAGCGGGTGATGCGCCGCCACCAAATTCTAAGAAAAAATTAATCATTATTATTGCTGCGGTGGTTTTACTCGCTGGCGGTGGTGGTGCGGCATGGTTTATCTTACAGCCTAAAGAACCGCCTAAAAAAGCGGTAAAACACGGTGAAGATGCAAGTGCTGAAAGTGGTCATGAAGAGGAAGCTGCAGAAGAGGGCGCAGATGGCCATCCGCCTGCACCGCCTGTATTTTTAACCTTAGAAACGTTTACAGTGAATTTACAGCCTGATCCTGATGAGAAGTTTTTACAGTTAGACCTATCTATTCAAGTAAAAACCCCTGAAGAAGCTGAAGCCTTAAAAGGCCAAATGCCAGCGATTAGAAACCGTTTGTTATTGCTGCTTTCCAGCAAACAAGCAGGCCAAATCAATACCATGGAAGGTAAACAGCAGTTGAGTACTGAAATTCTCACAGAAATTAACAAACCTTTTACCGAGCATGGAAAACCGCAAAAAGTCAAAGGCGTATTTTTTACCTCATTTGTTATTCAATAATTTTTTGTAGTTTTAATGAAGTGAGTGTAGTTTTAAATGGATGATAAGTTTTTATCACAGGATGAAGTTGATGCGCTGTTAAGAGGCGTAGGCGGCGACGATGACGACGATAAGCCAGACATTAACTCCAGTGAGCCGCGTGCTTATAACTTAGCCACGCAAGAACGGATTGTGCGTGGGCGCATGCCTACGCTTGAAATTATTAACGAGCGTTTTGCGCGGCTTGTGCGTGTGGAACTCTTTAATTTTTTAAGACGCACGGTTGAAGTGTCCGTTGGCCCAGTTCGCATTGTTAAATACACAGATTTTATTCGTAACTTGGTGGTGCCAACCAATTTAAATCTTGTGCATATCACACCTTTTCGTGGCACTGCGATGGTGGTATGTGACCCGACCCTAGTATTTTTAATTGTTGATACGATGTTTGGTGGCGATGGTCGTTTTCATACCAGAATTGAAGGGCGCGATTTCACGCATACCGAACAACGGATTATTCAGCGTATTTTAAACATTGTGTTTGAAACATATGAAAAATCATGGGAACCCGTGCATCCTGTGAAATTTGAATACATCCGTTCTGAAATGAACACGCAGTTTGCCAACATTGCCACGCCCAATGAGGTCGTTGTCGCATTTACTTTTACCATTGAAATGGGTTCAAACACGGGCGAAATTCATTTTTGCATGCCTTACGCAATGATTGAGCCGATTAGAGATGTCTTAAGTTCACCGCTGCAAGGCGAGGTTTTGGGCGTAGATAAACGTTGGGTTAAATTAATGACGCAACAAGTTCAAGCGGCTGAAGTTACCATTGTTGCAGATTTAGCCAAAACAAGAATGCAGTTACAAGATGTTCTCAATATGAAAGTGGGCGATGTCATTCCATTAAGTATTGATGAATCTGTTGAGGCAAAAGTAGATAACGTGCCTGTGATGTTGTGCAAATATGGCACCTTTAACGGCCAATATTCGCTCCGTGTAGAAAAATTATTAAGATCAAATTCAACAGAATATGTAAAGGGAGAGCCAAATGGCGAGTGATCCAAATGAAGTAGAAGCAGCGGACGATTGGGGCGCGGCAATGGCAGAACAAGCGGCGAGCGAATCTACCGATGCTGCTGATGATTGGGGCGCGGCAATGGCGGAGCAAACCTCTGCTGAAACTTCCGCTTTACAGGGCGCAGTTGAGCAAGCCCCCGTGTTTACTGAATTTACCGCTAAAAATAAAATGAAAGATACCCAAAATGATATTGATTTTATTTTGGATATTCCCGTTCAACTCACGGTTGAGTTAGGTCGCACAAAAATTGCCATTAAAAATTTGCTGCAACTTGCGCAAGGTTCTGTGGTGGAATTAGACGGCATGGCGGGCGAGCCGATGGATGTATTGGTCAACGGCTGCTTAATTGCGCAAGGCGAAGTGGTAGTGGTGAATGACAAATTTGGCATTCGTTTAACAGACATCATTACGCCTGCCGAGCGTATTAGAAAGATTAACCGTTAATGCAAAAAAAATATTTATCACCGCTGATTGAATTTTTTATCAGCACACTATTTTCGGTATTTTCAGTTTCAGCTTTTTCGGCTGAAGCAGCAACACCTAACGCTACTAGCAGCTTATTCAAAATGCTGATTGGCTTGGCGGTTGTACTTTTGGTTTTAGCGCTCATTAGCTGGCTAATGAAAAAATTGATGCCGATTGGCGCAAATCAAGCTTCTGTCATCCGTGTGATTGGCGGCGCAAGTGTTGGTTCGCGTGAGAAAGTTGTGGTGCTGGAAGTGGCAAATCGCTGGTTGGTGGTGGGTGTTGCGGCAGGGCAAGTCACAAGTTTGGCAAATTTAGAACCAGGCGCAGTTAACTTACAAAATGCGCAAAACACACAAAACAATGAATTATTTAATTTAAATACTGCTGCAACACAAGGCTTTGCTAACTGGTTAAAAGCTTCAACAGCAAAATTTTCTGCCATTAAAGACAATAAAGATGCGTAAAAATCTCACTCCCGCCATGCTTTTTATGTTGCATGTGTTGATTGTTTTGGGCATCAGTTTATTGCTTGCACCCAACGTATATGCGGAAAATGGCATGCCGCTTGTAAACGCAGCACCTGCGGCAGGGGGCGGGCAAAATTATACGCTTAGCATTCAAACGTTAATTTTACTCACTTCACTCACGTTTTTACCCGCAGCCGTGCTGATGATGACTGGCTTTACACGCATTATTATTGTGTTGTCATTATTGCGCCAAGCGCTAGGTACGCAATCTGCGCCACCTAATCAAGTGATGGTAGGTTTAGCGCTTTTTCTCACTTTTTTTGTGATGAGCCCTGTGATGGATAAAATTTATTTAGAAGCTTATCAACCGCTTTCAGAAAATAAAATCACCATGCAAGAAGCCATGGACAAAGGTGCATTACCGCTTAAAGAATTTATGTTGAAACAAACACGTGAGACTGATTTAGCACTTTTTGCCAATATGGCAAAAGTTGAAAAAATTGCCACGCCCGATGAAGTGCCATTGCGCGTGCTCGTGCCAGCTTTTATGACCAGTGAGCTTAAAACAGCGTTTCAAATTGGCTTTGCAATTTTTATTCCGTTTTTGATTATTGACATGGTGGTTGCCAGTATTTTGATGGCCATGGGGATGATGATGGTGTCGCCTTCCATTGTTGCATTGCCGTTTAAGTTAATGCTTTTTGTATTGGTGGATGGCTGGCAATTGTTACTTGGCTCACTGGTAGAAAGTTTTTATTAAAGATTAGGATTAAATCATGACCCCAGAAAGTGTGATGACCATCGGGCGCGACGCCATGCAAATTTTATTAATGGTGGCTGGACCAGTATTGTTGGTTGTGTTGATTATTGGTTTGCTTGTGAGTATTTTTCAGGCCGCCACGCAAATTAATGAAGCAACCCTGTCGTTTATTCCAAAATTAATTGGCGTATTTGCGTGCTTGATTATTGCTGGCCCATATATGCTCACCACCATGGTGGATTATATGCACTTGGTGTTTTCAACCATTCCCAACATGGCAAATTAAAATAAATTTAATATTTAAATTTATTTAGCAGATATTTTATGGTCAGCATCAGTAGCGCGCTTCTTCAAACATGGGTGATTACGCTGTTGTTTCCATTAACAAGAATTCTTGCCGTCATTGCTTCTTCCCCCATTTTAAGTCATCGTTCACTGCCAAGCCGCGTCAAGTTGGGTTTGGGTTTAATGCTCACTTTAATGGTGATGCCAACGCTGCCGCCGATGCCAGCGATTGATTTATTTTCCTTTCAAGGCTTGCTGTTGCTTGTTCAACAATTATTGATTGGTGTAGCGATTGGTTTTTCAATTCGGCTCATGTTTGCCGCCATTGAAATTGCCGGGCAACTGATTGCCATGTCCATGGGTTTAGGCTTTGCCAGTTTTTTTGATCCGCAGTCTCAAGGGCAAACAACGGCAGTCAGCCAGTTTTTAATGTTGCTTGCCATGCTCATTTTTTTAAGTTTAGATGGTCACTTACTGATTATTACCGTGATGAGTCAAAGTTTTATCAGCATGCCGATTGCTGTGGCTGAACACAGTATTGATGCCATGAAGATTGTGCAATGGGGCGAGGCGATTTTTAGTGTTGGTTTATTATTAGCGTTACCAGCCGTTGCGGCTTTGCTGATTATTAATATGGCGCTGGGTATTTTGACGCGTACGGCGCCTCAACTTAATTTATTTGGGATTGGCTTTCCTGTTACCTTAAGCATGGGGTTTTTGATTTTGGCGCTGGCATTGCCTAGCATGTTAAAACCGATTGAGCATTTAATTGCGCAAGGTTTAAATCATGCGCGTGTGATTAGCGCTGTGAATCAATAGCAAAAATCCCCTTAATTGAATTAAGGGCAAAATTTCAAATTTTCAAGCTATAAATAATCAAATAGCGATAATTTAGTGGTGGCGCTAAACGTTTTTTGCGCGGCTTCTAGCATAGTTTCTGTTTTTGTAAACTCAGAGAGGGCTTGCGCATAATCTAAGTCTTGAATTTCAGACAACGCTGATTGGTATTGCAAATCTAAGGCAGAGCCAGAAACGTCTAATTCATCTAATTCATTCAGTTGAGACCCAACTTTAGATCGCACATTCAAAACGTTATCTAAAGCCGTTTTCATTTTACCAATTGCATTGGTTAAATTACTATTAAAAGTAGCTTGTGTTGCGGCATCAGTTATTGGCGTATTCAGCGCGGTAATCATGGTTTTTAATTCAGCAAATAAATCTGTGCCATTTTGAAAAGCATCATTGCCTGAAACATTGACAGCCATTTCTCTGCTTGAATCTACTTTTAGTTTAATTTCATCGCTCACGCCACCTGCGTAAGTTGCGCCAGTCAAAGTTCCTGTAAATGGTTTTGTATCTGTTTTAAAGCCAGCATATAAATATTTTCCAGAAGCATCTTGCGCGTTGGCTAAGCCCAATAGTGAGTCATAAGCATTTTGCAGTTCGTTTGCTTTAAAGCCTCTTTCCAAGTTTGAAAGCGCTGCATTACCAGCGCCCACTAAACTGGATTGGACTGAAATGATTAATTTTGTAACGCTATCTAAATTGCCTTCAATAATGCTTAGATTATTTTGAGCGGTTTTTCTTATTTCACCATAATTATTATTAATATCCATTGATTGTGAAATATTTAATGCTCTGGCTGCGGCAATAGGATCTTCTGAGGGCGAGTTAAAACGCTTTCCCGTTGAAATTTGTTCGCTTAATCTTAATTGAGTAGCTTGTATTGTAGAAAGCCTTGATAAGCCTTCGTTATACATTGTGTTTGTTGTGATTCTCATGATTGCATTCCTTTATAAAAAGCTACGTCTTAAACGCCAAGCTGTAAAAGAACATTAAATAATTCTGAGGCAATTTGCATCATTTTGCCTGCGGCTTGGTAGGCTTGCTGATAACGCAGTAAATTTGCCGCTTCTTCATCTAAATTGACCCCAGATTCTGATTCAAGTGCTTTTGTTGCAGAAGTTAACACTTGCGCTTCAGATTCCCCCGTAATTTTTAATTCATTACTTTTACTGCCAATTGAACTCACCATTTGCGCAAATGCGGCAGAAAACGTAATTGCAGTGCTACCTACGCTTGTTTTCATGCTGAGAGAGGTTTGCAGGTTTCCTAAAGCAATGCCGTTAGAATTATCGCTTTTACCAGAAGTTGGATTGCCAGCCATGGCAATTTTATTCGGGTCAGTAATCAGCAATTTGATTGTGCTTGCAATATTTTTTGTTGGGCGAATTGCATACTCGTCGCCAGCTACCATGGTGGTGGTGCCTGAAATCGTAAAGTCAAGTCCATCAATATTTGTAGCTGCAGGAGCAGCTGGAGGAGTCGTTGGTGGATCATCAAACGTCATTGGCAGTGTTGCTGATGAGCTTGTTTTGCCATCACTTAATCTCGTGACTGTATAGTTTGTGCCGTCGTAAACCAATTTGTAGTCACTATTAAGAACTTTATTAGGATCGTTTACCGTCGTACTCAGTACAGCACCGCCAGGTGTATGGTTATCGTCATACTCGGTTCTTAATTGTGAAGTTGGCGCAGGAATTTCAAATAAATCGCCACCAGTTGCGCCGTTTAAATCAGCACCTAACTTATGTTGTGCATTGAACGTTTGAGCCATCACTAACGCAATTTGTCCTATTTGGTTTTGCACCTTGTCTAGCGACTCACTTCTAAATTGCACCAATCCACCCAGTATGCCGCCAGACAAACTTTCCTTACCCAAAACAGTGGTATTGCCATTGCTGTTATAAGCCACTTCTTGACGGCTGGAATCTGTAGGCGAGGTTTTAGTGGTGAGTTCAAACGTGCTTGTCCCCACCACAAGCGGCATGCCATTGCCAATAAATACGTTATAACTGCCTGCCCCTTGCGGAATCACCGTTGTTTTAATTTGTTTGCTGAGTTCAGCAACCAATTGGTCGCGTTGATCCATTAAATCATTCGGCGGGCTACCACTGGTGCTAATTGATTTATCAATAATGTCATTTAACCGAGAAAGTTGCGTAGCGTAAGCGTTAATAGAACTAACGCTGCCGCTAATTTGGGTATTCACGTCAGATTGAATTTCATTTAAGCGGTTACCCATGGTGTTAAAGCGATTCACCATTGATTGCGCATTTGAAATTAATGTTTCACGTGTTGGAATATCACTAGCATTCGCGCTGACTGATTTCACACTTGCAAAAAACGCATTCAGCGTTGGGTTAAGCCCTGCTTTTTCATCCGAAAGCATGTTTTCAATGGTTGAAAGCTCCCTTGAATACGTTTCGATCCCCATGCTGGTTGATTGGCTATTGACCATTTGTCGGTGCAATAACTCATTGAAAGTTCGGGTAACACTGGCAACCGTTGTGCCTTGCCCGACAAAGCCGTAGCCAAAATTTTGCGCTTGCGCAGCCGCTTGGGTGACCGTTTGTCTTGAATAGCCAGGCGTTGACGCATTAGCAATGTTGTGACCCGTTGTGCTAATCCCAACTTGGGCGGCGGAAAGCGCACTTTGCCCAATACTTAATATATTTGATGCCATGATGAAATGCTCTTTAAAATCGGTTAATTTTTTATCGGCAAAAGATGAATAAAACTTTAATCATATTTGAGAATAAAAATGGATTTATAGGTTAATTCTCAAATTGCGTTGTTTAATGACTTACGCACTAGAAACTTTATTAATCACGCTGGCTAATTTAATTGCATAATTTGGGTCGGTGGCATAGCCCGCTTTTTGCATGGCTTGTGCGTAACTGTCTGGGTTGTGCAAGTTAGACATGACGCCTTGATAACGCGGATTTTTTTGCATTAAATTTGCAAAATCTTTAAATGATTCAGCGTAACTGTCATAGGCGCGAAATTTTGTCACATGTTTTTGTTTCACGCCGTTTACATATTCTGTGGTCACTGTTTCAACAGTTTTTCCAGTCCAGCCTGCAGTCGCTTTAATGCCAAATAAGTTATAACTTGGCGTACCATCTTTGTCTTTAATTTCGCGTTTTCCCCAACCAGTTTCTAGGGCAGCTTGCCCCAACATGAGCTTGGTTGGAATCCCGGTACTTTTGCTGGCTTCTTCTGCATGAACAGTCATTTTATTTTTAAATTCTGTTGTGCTATTTGCGCTGCTTAAATTGTTAGCTTTGGTTTTTTGTGAAATTGGTTCAGCATTGAGCAGACGATTTGTTGTGAGCGTGGGCGATTTTGTTTCTGAAATTGGATTTATTTTGGGTTCATTTAAATATTCAGGACGCGTTGCTTTTTGATTTGAAACAGCTTGCGCTGAACCTAAAGGGTTATTGGCTAAAGGGTTTGAAATTAAATGACTAGGAATATTGCCATTATTTTGATTCATCAAATAAGAATGCAGGGCATTTGCATTTGGAACCGTTGCATGATTTGGTAAAGCATTATTTTGACTGCTAGTTTTAGGGTCAGAAACCGCTTGTTCCATCGTATTGTTGGTCACGTTGAAACCTTTAGAAAGTTGCTTTGCCAAAATATCCGATAACCCCAACCCTTTGGTGGCTAAATTGCTGGTTAATTGTTGATCTAGCATCGAGGTAAACGTACGGCTTTGTTCATTATCAAAAGGATTATCTTGCGGTGTTGCTTCGCGCATGCTTTTGAGCATCATGTTCATAAAAACCGCTTCAAACTGCTTGGCAACTTCTTTAATGGTTTCAGGGGAATTTTCTTTTGCCGCCACTTTTAATGCGTTTAAGCTATTGGCATCAATGGCAATTTTTCCGGTAGTGTCTAAACTTTTCATCTGGCTTACTTTCTTAAAATTTTCTTTAGATAATTTCAAGCTCTGCGCGTAAAGAACCCGCAGCTTTCATGGCTTGCAATATGGCAAGCAAATCTTGTGGCGTTGCACCAATTGCGTTCAACGCTTTCACTACATCAGATAAATTTGCACCGCTATTGAGTTGCAATAATTTACCTGGTTCTTTAGTAATTTCTATATCAGAACGCGCAGTTGAAATGGTTTGTCCGTTAGAAAGAGGGCCAGGTTGGCTAATGACAGGATCAGTATTCACCACAACCGTTAAATTGCCGTGAGAAACCGCACAATTTTCAAGCGTGACAGATTGATTCATCACCACAGACCCTGTGCGCGCATTCAAAATAATTTTTGCAGAACCTGTGGCAGGTGAAACATTAATGGTTTCTAAAGCAGCTAAAAATGCCACACGATTATTTTGCGCGCTTGGCGGTTGCACTTTAATCACACGGCCATCTTGTGCAAACGCCGTATTGTTTCCAAAGCGTTTGTTAATGGCATCTACCACAGCGGTGGCGGTGGAAAAATCAGATTCTTTTAACTCTAAATTAAAGCCATCGGTTTGACTGATGGCGCTGGGGAGTGCGCGTTCAACGGTAGCACCATCTGAAATTCTGCCCACACTTAAATGATTGATTTGTTTTTCAGAGCCATTGGCCGCCGCGCCCACGCCTCCAACCACTAAATTGCCTTGTGCAATTGCATAAATTTGGCCGTCCGCGCCTTTGAGTGGTGTCATCAGTAAAGTGCCGCCGCGTAAACTTTTAGCATTACCAATTGAAGACACGGTAATGTCCAAGGTTTGCCCGGGTTGCGCAAAAGCGGGCAGGGAGCTGGTAATCATGACAGAAGCCACATTTTTAAGCTGCAAATTTGTCCCAGGCGGCAAACTCACGCCCATTTGCTGCATCATGCTGATAATGCTTTGTACGGTAAAAGGCGTTTGTGTGGTTTGGTCGCCAGTGCCATCTAAGCCAACCACTAAGCCATAACCGATGAGCTGGTTGCCGCGTACGCCTTGAATGCTGGCTAAATCTTTAATACGCTCAGCTTGGGCGTTTGATGTAAAAAGAACCATTAAAAAAAATACAAAATAGGCGATGCCCATTAAGTTAAAAGCAATTTTCACAATTTTATAAAATGTAGTTTTCATCAAAAAAATTTCTTAAAAACCACCAATACTTAAGAAAAATCTTGAAACTGCATTTGCAACTTCGGCCGCATCAATTTTGCTGCTGGTGCGATATTCAACGCGCGCATCCGCAACGGAAGTTGAGCTCACAAAATTCCCAATGGTGATGAGGTCTGGGTTTACAACGCCAGAAAATCTGACAAATTCTGTGCCTTTGTCGAGCGAGACTTGTTTTTCACCACTGACAATTAGATTGCCATTGGCTAATACTTCTACAACTGTTGTGGTAATTGAGCCGCTAAATACATTACTGGCATTTGCTGCGGCAGAATCTTCATATTTGCTAGAACCAGTCGCGTCAATCGCGGCAGTGGGTAATGCTTTTCCAAATAAACTGGTGACTGATGAATTTATTTCGCCATCTTTACCACCAGAACTGCCATTTGCTTTAGTGGCAGAAGTATTTTCACGAATATTAATCGTAATAATATCGCCCACATAACGCGCTTTTCTATCTTCAAACATCGGGCGATAAGCGCGACCATTAAAAATGGCACCACTATTAGCGCTGGTCGGGGGAGTTGGTGCAGGTTTTGCAGTCAGCGGTTGCTGAACAACCGTTGTAGGCGTAAATGAACAGCCATTCATCATGAATGCACTGCTCATAAACGCCAGAATAAAAAGGTGATGTACACAAAAACGCATACAGAAGCTTGTTTTTAATCCACATGTTTTAACCAACCCTTGCGCAAACGGGGCGGTTTGAGTTAAAAATCGGTTCATCTTACTTAACATGGGTTTTAAAAAAAGTCTCATGAATTGTTTTTGGGAGATCTGTACATCACTAGGGGGAAGCGAATAACTCATTCAATAAAATTACATTTGTGTTAATTTTTGCAACATTTGGTCTGAAGTGGTAATGGCTTTACTGTTAATTTCATACGCGCGTTGGGTTTGAATCATATTCACGAGTTCTTCTACAACATTCACGTTTGAAGTTTCAACATAACCTTGCGTTAAATAGCCAGCGCCATTTGAACCTGGCGTATTGGTATTTGCGTTGCCTGAGGCTGAAGTTTCAACATATAAATTTTCACCTTTGGCTTGTAAACCAGCGTTATTAATAAAAGTAGCAAGCTGCAACGCGCCTACTTGTGTGGGCGTGGTAGAACCTGCTGTGGTAACAGAAACCGTGCCGTCACGCGCAATGGTAATGTTTTCAGCCGTGGCAGGAATGGTAATAGCAGGTTGAATGGTATAACCACTTGCAGTGACCAATTGCCCTTGATTATCTACTTGAAAAGAACCGTCACGCGTATAAGCCGTTGTGCCATCAGGCATTAATACTTGAAAAAATCCTGCGCCATTAATGGCAACATCTTTGTCATTGCCCGTTTGTTGCAAATTACCTTGGGTAAAAATGCGCTCAGTGGCAACAGGGCGCACACCTGTACCCAATTGCAAACCAGAGGGTAATTGTGTTTGTTGAGATGATTGCGCCCCAGATTGGCGAAGATTTTGGTAAAGCAAATCTTCAAACACTGCGCGTGAGCGTTTAAAGCCGTTTGAACTCACGTTTGCCAAATTATTGGCAACAACGTCCATTTGCATTTGTTGTGCATCTAGCCCTGTTTTTGAAATCCAAAGTGAACGAATCATTTAAAATTTTCCTTTTAACAATGCTTTAATCATACGCGCGCAAGCCTTAAGTTAAACTCAGAAGCTGACTGGCTTTATTCGCGTTATTCTCCGCGGTTTGCACTAACTTCATTTGCGTTTCAAACTGTCTGGCTAGACTAATCATATTGACCATAGATTCAACCACATTCACATTGCTGCTTTCTAATGCACCATTGACGATGGTTACATTGGCGTCAGCATCTGCAGCGTTACCATCTTTTGTAACAAACAAACCATCGGCTGCGCGAATTAAATTAGCTTCATCAGGATTCGTTAATTTAATTCTGCCAAGTGCGTTGGAAGGGCCTGGCGTTGCGCCATTATTCACGGCGGAAATCGTCCCATCTTTGGCAATTGAAATGGCAACATCGGGCGGAATGCTAATTGGTCCGCCATCACCCATGACTGTTAATCCTGTGGATGTTTGCAA
The DNA here is from genome assembly GCA_965247415.1 of Methylophilaceae bacterium. Taxonomy (GTDB): domain Bacteria; phylum Pseudomonadota; class Gammaproteobacteria; order Burkholderiales; family Methylophilaceae; genus Methylotenera. The sequence continues at coordinate 2,532,329 of OZ252007.1, read as the reverse complement.
TAAACCATTTTCATTCACTTTTAACGAACCGTTTCTGGTATAACCTTCAGAACCATCTTCACGCTGAATTGCAATCCAACCTTTGCCTTGTATGGCAACGTCTAAATCACGGTTTGTGGTTTGAATAATGCCCGCTTTAAAATCAGCGCCAACCGTAGCATCTACCACAAAAGCGCGCGTATTTAAGCCATCACTCATCACAGGCACTGCACGAAAAGCATCCACTTGCGCCTTAAACCCAGTTGAGGTAGCGTTAGCCAAGTTGTGCGCTGTCGTCGCCTGTTGCTCAAGAATATGCTTTGCGCCAGTCATGGCGGTGTAAATCATTCTGTCCATTTTTTACCCATTAAACTATTTATAAAATAATCTAAAATCAATAAGTTAAATAAATTTATTAACGTAAGTTAACAAGTGTTTGCAATACTTGGTCTTGCGTTTTAATGGTTTGTGCGTTGGCTTGATAAACACGTTGTGCGGTAATCATATTCACAAGTTCAGAGGTTAGATCAACGTTTGAATCTTCTGTGGCAGATGACTGCAAAACACCAAGTTGACCCGTTCCTGCAATCCCTAGTACTGGGTCGCCTGATTCTGAAGTTTGCGCCCAATTGTTACCACCTAATGGTTTTAAGCCATTCATATTAGAAAAAGTTGCAACTTTAACTTGACCAAGTTCTCTTGATTGCCCATTGGTATAGCGGCCAAGAATGATGCCATCATCCGCAATATCAAAAGAAGCTAAGTTGCCAGAGGTGTAACCATTTTGTGCATTTGTATTGATGCTGAACGATGAACCAAATTGTGTGCTATTGGCTAAATCTAACGCAATAGTCATTGGTGCAGAGCCATTGGTAGGTGCGTAATTAACAGTAATTGGCGTTGTTGAGGCTACAGTTGCGCTTGTTGATGGGCCAATGCCTGTGGAACCAAATCTTAATAAGCCATTACGCGTTGGTGGCGTGTATGTTGCGACGCCATCCATGGTGACAAAAACATCCCAAGTATTTTCATTTGTCGTGGTATTTGTAGCTGTTTTAACATAAAAAGTTTGCATGGTATGGTTATTGCCAAGGCTGTCATACACATTAATTGCTGTTGAGTTATGGTAGGTTGTTGGATCATCAGGATCAAACCCTGCAGCAGTTAAAACGGTATTTCTTGAATCAAGATTGACTTTTGTTTCATTTTCTGTAGTTGCTAATGGTGAAATATCAGTAAAATCAAGTTGAATTTTTGCATCATCCGCACCAATTGGGTTTCCTGTATTAATGTCAAACACTTGACCAGTCAGGCGTAACTTCCCCGTTGCATCTGTAATAAATCCATTTTTATCTAACTGAAACTGCCCATTTCTTGTGTAAGTAGATGCACCAGTAGAAGCCGTGCCACCGTCTTTCATCACAAAAAATCCATTGCCGTTAATTGCAATATCAAGCGGGTTATTGGTGCCTGAAATATTGCCTTGCGTAAATTGTTGCGTGACTGAAGTCAGATTTACGCCAATCCCAATGGGTGATGCGCCACTGCCGTTCAGTGAGTTTGCATAAACATCAGAAAAAATTGCTTTAGATTGCTTAAAGCCAACTGTACTTGCATTAGCAACGTTATTGCCAATCACCTCAAGTGATTTTGAAGAGGTACTTAAACCACTTAACCCTTGTTGAAAACTCATGTTGAACTCCTAAAAAATATGTTGAGGGATTAATTAATAAATTTCTTTAACATCATCTAACGTAACACTGGTTGCATTGGCTAAATTTAACTTCACACCTGAAGTGCTGGTAGAAACGCTTGAAACTTCAGCAACATTCAGCGCTGTTGCAGTGCCTTTAGTGGTGCCGTTGATATAACTCACTTCAAAAGTATAATTTGCGTTTGGCGCTTTGCTACCGTCATCTTTGTAACCATCCCAATTTAATGTGGCAACACCTGCATCTTTTGCACCTAATTCCATGGTTTTAACCACAGCGCCAGAATTATTTTTAATGGTCACGGTGACGTTATTTGCTTTTTCAGCTAAATTAAAACCAAACTTATTATTACTATCGTCTGTTTTAGTAATATTTTTGCCGGCAATCAACACATCATGCCCAATCATGCTCGTGGCTTGATACGTCTGGTTAGATTGCGCTGAAGAATTAAAATTAGAAATCATGGTTGACATCGTCTCGTTTAATTTATCAATGCCCGTCACTGTTGATAATTGCGCCATTTGGCTGGTCACTTGCGCGTTATCCATTGGGTTAAGCGGATCTTGATTTTTCATTTGCTCAACCAGCAATTTCATAAAACGATCTTGCGTTTCATTGACGGTAGATGTCTTGGTGGCTTTGGGGTTTACTTTGTCTAAAATTGCTTGCGAAGGTGCACTGCTAGAAACGCTGGTTGTCATGATGCTTCCTTAAAAAATTTTAAATATGTTTAATTTATTGACCAATTGTCAGTGTTTTGAGCAACATACTTTTCGCTGCATTCATGGTTTCCACATTATTTTGATAAGACCTTGATGCGGAAATCATATTGACCATTTCTTCAGTCACATTCACATTAGGCATCGTTACATAGCCTTTTTCATCCGCCAGCGGATGTTTTGGGTCATAAACAATTTTTGCTGGCGAAGGATCATCAATCACTTTTAATACTTTTACGCCACTCGCATCTGGAGAATCCGTTGGCGTTGCACTGAACACCACTTGCTTGGCTTTATAAGGCGTGCCATTTGCACTGGTTGCGCTATCAGCATTGGCTAAATTACTGGCAACCGCGTTTAAACGTTGCGCTTGGGCGCTCATGGCTGAGCCTGAAATTTTAAATACGTTAAAAAGTGACATGATTTTGATTCCTTAAAACTTTATTGCGGATTTCTATTTAATGTATTGATTAAAACTTTTATTGAAACTTCTATTGACCTGTAATGGCTGTCAGCATTTTTTTAATTTGCCCATTAATCATCAAAATGCTGGCTTCGTAACGCACGGCGTTATCCGCAAATTGGTTACGCTCAACATCCATATCCACCGTATTACCGTCTACGCTGCCTTGAATAATGGGTCGATAAAGTGCTTCGCCAGACGTTTGATTAAAAAGATTGACGCTAGTAGGCGCGCCTTCTAAATGGGAGGAAGATGTTTTGAGCAAAGTGCTGGCGCTTCTGAAAGCCTCTGCATTAAGCGCAGAAGGGTTAATCGTTGCTTCTGCAGTATTCCCCAAAGATTTCTGCATCACCGCTTTAAAATCTAAATCACGCGCTTTATATTTTGGCGTATCTGCGTTAGCAATATTTGCCGCAATGAGTTCTTGACGTTGCCCGCGTACTTTTAAAACATTTTCTTGAAAATTAAATGCTGCATCTAATTGTTTTAACATAAAATAACCTTTTAATATCAATACTTTAAATAACTATAAACATTTAAATTCAAGAACCAAAAAACCCTGCCGTAAAGTGTGTTGGCGCATTAATAAAATATGGTTTTAGTATAGATTTAATGGTCAAAAACCATTTATAGAAGTAGAAGGGTAAACGTCGCCCTTTTTTAGCAATTACTTAAAGTAAATTCACTTAAACTTTTAAGTGTGCCGTAAAAGGCTTTTTTTGAACGTTTAATTTGTTAAAACTGAAGCCATTTATTTTGCGTATGAAAAATTACTATAAAACAGCAAACAACGTTTTGAAGCTTAAAACAATCACTCAATTTTGGCTTACTTTCAGCTTAATCATTTCAAGCTTATGCGTTCATCAACCAGTGCTTGCGGAAGTACCAGCTAAGCAAAATATTGCTGAGATTAAAATCAAAGTTCAAGAATTTTTACAAAATCAGGTTGCAGGTTACCCTGGTAAAACCAATATTAATGTTGGTGCAATTGACCCAAACGTTAAGCTTGCACAATGCCAAAATTTAGAAGTATTTATGCCTAGTGGCAGCCGTGCATGGGGAAAAACAAGTGTAGGCGTGCGTTGCAACGGACAAACCAACTGGACAATTTATGTACAAGCATCTATCAATGTATTCGCACAATATTTAGTTGCCGCCGCACCGCTTTCTCAAGGAACCGTTATTTCGCAAGAACATTGTCTGTATGAAAATGGCGATTTAACGCAACTGCCAGCAGGTATTTTTACTGAAATTTCACAAGCCGTTGGACGCACTGTCAACATTTCTGTTCCAGTCGGCGCAGTATTAAGACAAGAAATTTTAAAGCGTTCACCCGTTGTGCAACGTGGTCAAACCGTGACCCTCACTTCTTCAGGCGTTGGCTTTAAAGTAGCGGCAGAAGGACAAGCTTTAAGCAACGCAACAGAAGGGCAGGTAGTGCAAGTTAAAGTGGCGAGTGGTCAAGTAGTGACAGGTATTGCAAAATTAGGCGGGCAAATTGAAGTGCGTTTTTAACGAATTAAAAAGCCCGAATTGAAAAGCCAAAATGGTGATTCCAAAGTTTTGATTCTAAAGTGATTATTTTTAAAAAATTAATAAATTTACGATGAATATAAAAAAAAATTATAAAACCCATTAAAGTTCGCATAAACTATGCCGATAATCATTCATAAGAATATCTAAATAGGCATTTTAATTAAGCGCAAAGGAAATAAAACCGTGAAAATTAATGATTCAAAAAATAACGCAGTAAATTTAGGCATTGAAAAGTCAGCCGTAGATAAAGCTACAGCAGATAAAGCAGAAACGGCCAATAAGCAAGCAAATGTCACTTCTACAGATTCAAAATCTGCCGATAGCGTAACGCTTTCACCTATGGCGCAACAAATAAAATCACTTCAAGCTAAAATTGGCACAGAAAGTGTTTTTGACGCTGAAAAAGTGAATGAAATTAAAGCTGCAATTATGAGCGGGCAATTTAAAGTTAATACAGATAAAGTAGCTGATGGTCTCATTCAATCAGTTAAAGACATGCTTGGCGGAAAATCTTGAGGAAAATATGACAAAATCAATTTCATTTGAAGAAGATGCGCAATTAATACACGAACTAATACAACTGTTAGAACATGAACAGAAGAATTTAGTGCTTAATAACGTAAAAGAAATTGAAAATGTCATCGCAACAAAAACAACACTGCTGCAAAAAATCAACGCCGTAGCTAAAAAAAGATACGCAACGTTAGAGAGTCAGCACTTTGAAGCCAATGAAAATGGCATGCTGGCTTGGATATTACAACAAACAAATCCATCAATAAAACAACGCTGGGACGTGTTTCAACAAACATTGGTAAAAGCTAAAGAAATGAACCGCTTAAACGGCATTTTAATTACCAAACATTTCAATCGAAACAAACAAATGTTGAACAATTTGCAAAACGCATTTAAATCCAATGACGTATACAGCAAAAACGGTCAAACAAAATCAAATACCACAACACGTGGATCATTGATTGCCTAGAGTTGTTATTTATTTAAAAGAGTATCTAATAATGTTCGATTTAGTGAATTATCTTAATTCGTAAAATAGCATTATTTGCATTTTAGTTAATCAACAAGAGAGCTGGATAGTAAATTGGTGATGTTTGGTTAATCAAATAACTTCGTATTCTTAGCAGTTTCGGCAGGTGTTGCTAGGCTGGATGTAATATCATAGAATCTATTCAAACAAGTTCTCCAGTGAATGTGTTGCTTTTCAAAATGTATGGATTTTGTTGCATACAATTAGGTGCAATATTGCAACACAATTAAGTCCATTAAGCTATAAAAAAGTTTATAGTTTAATGGTACTGTTGCGTTCTAATCAAAATTAATTGTGAACTTCCCAGAACATCGTAGAAGTTTATTTGTCTCCGTTCTGCATTTTTTCAAAAGCCTTACCATGAGTCTTCCAAATATCCGTCACTATGAGTCAGATCTGCATATAAATATAGAGACTCTATGTGTCTTAGCTTTTTTGATTCTGAACTTTCTTCTAAATGGTGTGTAAAGATCGAACTCCATATAGTAGACCAATATCTTGGCATTCCTTTTAAGTCAACTAAAATAGGTTTTCTTAATGGTTCTGGAAGTCTTGATATAGCAAATTGCTTATAAGGCATATGACACCTCGCAACAGATAAATATACTAATTATAGTTGGAGGTGTTGCATTACAAAAGTTAGTTTTTTGATAAGAAACGCAACAGCTTAAAATACACGGTAAGTTCGTATAATGTATATTATGTTAAATAAAGTTAGGAAAAATCAAAACTTAACTGTTTGTAAAAGTCTTCTTTTGAGATCAAAATGTATCACCACAGATCATTGATGACATTTAAAAAATCACTACACTTCCACGCAGAAATATCCTACTTTTATAAAACATAAAGTTATATTAAAATAGGACTATTACTATAAATAGGAGAGCAAAATGTTTCAAACCTTACGCAAAGCTGGTGGCTCGCTTGTGATGACTGTACCAAAAGCTTTTATTGATCAGAATGGACTGGGTGAAGGCTCACAGGTTGAACTTCATCTCGTTGGTAAAAAAATGACTGTTCAGGCACCAATAAGGCCGCATTATAATTTGTCCGACCTAATGGCTGAAATGCCAGAAGGTTTGCCGCGAGTCGAAGGTTGGGATGAGATTCCCAGTGTTGGCTTGGAGAACGTGTGATGGCATACGTGCCAAACCGGGGCGACGTCGTGCATCTCGACTTCGACCCAGCATCAGGGAAAGAAATGCAAGGTCCACACTTTGGCCTTGTATTGAGTGGAAAAGTATTCAACCAACAAGGGTTGGCATGGATTTGTCCGATTTCGCAAGGAACTGCTGCAGCCTCACGCACCTATGGGACAGTGGTTACACTGATGGGGTCTGGAACCGACACCCAAGGCGCGATACATTGCCATCAGTTGAAGTCCCTAGATTGGCGCGCAAGAAATGTGCGAACCAAGGAAACCGTGCCGCAGTACATCATCGACGAGGCGTTATCCAGAATCGAAGCCATCCTCTTTGATTAAAAATCCAGTGCCAATACGATTAAAATTTGGTTATTAAGCGGATCACAATTGACATGTAGATATTGTTTAACGGCTCTATAAGCATCATTACAGACATAATTGGTGCGCATACATGTAAATAATGCATAAGTATATCGACTAGATACGTCTAATTTCAACCTTAATATGATGTTCAGAATAGTCATTTTCCAGCGGAATTTCTGCAATTAAGTTTAGCGCTGGGTTTTGAATAAGATGAATATTGATGTGATAAAACGTATCTTTAATACGGTATTGAATTTTGTAATCATCCCAACTTTCAGGCACGCGCGGCGCTATGCGTAAAGTATGATTTTCTACCGTAATCCCTAACAAAGTTTCAAGCGAAAGTTGATACATCCAGCCTGCGGCACCGGTGTACCAAGTCCAGCCGCCGCGTCCAAGATGTTGGGTTGCCGCATAAATATCTGCACTCATTACGTATGGTTCAACCTTGTAAACCGATACTTCGGCCATATTTCTGGCATGGTTTATTGGGTTTAGCATCGAAAATAATTCCCAAGCACGCGCGTGATAACCCTGTATCGCAAACGCCATCGTCGCCCAAATGGCAGCATGTGTATATTGCCCGCCATTTTCACGCACACCTGGCACATAGCCTTTAATGTAACCTGGCTCTGGCGTTGAAGTGTTAAAAGGCGGATCAAGCAATTTAATCAACCTTGCATCATGGTTAACTAAATGGGTGCTGACAGATGCCATTGCTTGGCCAGCACGAATATGATCACCACCATTTGAAAGAATGCTCCAGCTTTGACTAATCGAATCAATTTTACATTCGCCATTTTCCGCTGAGCCAAGCGGCGAGCCATCATCAAAAAATGCACGTTTATACCATTGCCCATCCCAAGCATTTTTTTCAATATTCACTCTTAATTTTTCTGCTTCATTGATACAAATTTCTGAAAATGGGTCATTTTTAGTTGCAGCAAGTTGGCTAAATTTTTGCAAATTTTCATATAAAAACCAAGCCAACCAAACGCTTTCGCCCTTACCTTCGCGTCCCACTAAATTCATCCCGTCGTTCCAGTCACCGCAACCGATTAGCGGCAAACCGTGCGCACCAAATTTTAAGCCGTATTTGATGGCGCGCACGCAATGGTCATATAAACTGGCGCTTTCATTTGAGCGTTGCGGTAAATCGTAATACGCTTCTTCATGTGGGTTAAGCATCCGCCCTTCGATGAAGGAAATAGATTCATCCAAAATTGCACGGTCGCCCGTTGCCAAAACATAACGGCAAACGGCATACGGAAGCCATAAATAATCGTCAGAAAAATGTGTGCGTACGCCTTGCCCGTTTGGCGGATGCCACCAATGCTGGACATCGCCTTGTGGAAATTGCCGTTCAGCACAGCGAATAATTTGTTCACGCGCAAGCCATGGGGCGGCATGCAAAAGCGCAAGCGTATCTTGTAACTGATCTCGAAAACCAAACGCCCCACCCGATTGATACGTGCCGCTGCGCCCCCATAAACGTGAAGAAATAGTTTGATAAACCAGCCATCCATTGGCTAATACATTAAGCGCGGCATCTGGCGTGTTTACCTGCACTGCACCAAGCGTGTGATTCCAATATTCATGTACGGCATCGAGTGCTTGCGCGGCACCTGCACTTCCGCCAAAGCGTTGAATGAGCGTTTGCGCTTCACTGACACTTTGTGCTGTGCCTAAAATAAATACTAAGGTACGGGTTTGGCCTTCTAACAAGATCATAGGCGCTTGTATTGCTGCGCAAGGGTCTAAGCCAGCGCCTGTTTTACTTGATAATTTTTTTCGGCGCATCGCGGCTGGGCTAGTTAAACTTGCGTTTCGGCCGATAAATTCTGTACGATTCCCAGTCACTGACGCCGTATGCTCGTTGCAATGGGCAAATACAATGCGATTAGCACACGCTTGGCCGTAAGGATTACGGGCAAAAATTGCACCTGAGGCGGCATCAACTTCAGTCATAATATGCATTAAATTTTGGTGTCGCCACTCGCCCAACACCAATTCCCAATAGGCGGTGGCAGATATTTGACGCGTGCGATTTGAAGTGTTTTTGAGCTTTATCACTACAAATTTCACAGCAGCATCCATCGCCACATAAGTCGTCATTTCAGAAAAAATACCCGCTTCATGATGTTCAAACACACTGTAGCCAAAGCCATGCCGACAGCGATAATCGTTTTTATTGGCGGTTACGCAAGCAGGCAACGCGGTTGGCGACCAAAAAACCCCTGTTTCTTCATCGCGAATATAAAAAGCTTCACCAGAAGCATCGGTAAGTGGATCGTTATGCCAAGGCGTTAATCTAAATTCATGTGCATTTTCAACCCATGTATACGCGCCCCCGCTTTCGCTCACCACCGTGCCAATGTGCGGACTTGCTATTACATTCGCCCAAGGCGCAGGCGTTGGCTGACCAGATTTCAAAGTCATCACATATTCACGCCCATCTTCGGTAAAACCGCCAATGCCATTATCAAAAATTAACTTTTGTGGAGGTAACGCTTCGATTTGTTGTTCAAATATAGACCAAGATTGCAATAATGGTATAAACCTATCCGCGGCGCGCTCTGACATGCGGTCTTTAGAAACGCGCCGTTCTAGATGATCTATGATCGACTCTGATTTTTCAGTTAACACAACGCGTGCAACCGTTTGCAGCAAAACACGTGCTTCTTCAGGTAGCTCTTCTAGACGCCGAATAAAAACGCCACCAGGTTTATCAATCAGTTGCGATTCAGGCCCAGCGTTAATAATGCCAATTATTTGGTCTTGTAAAGACGCACGGTAGCCAGAAAAATCTTCATTAATAATCACTAAATCCACACTCAAGCCATGCATGCGCCAATAACTATGCGCTTGCAACACTTGCTTGATTAAATTTAAACGATTTAAATCGCTAATTCTCATCAGCATGATGGGTAAATCACCAGAGATACCAAAGCGCCATAAACCTGATTGGCCTAACTGATTGCGCAGAATCACACTGTTTTCGGCGCGGCGCATGGGGTTGCAGTAAATAATGGAGCTTGCCAATCTGCCAAATAATTGCGCATCAGATTCTGAGGCGTTTAGCATTCGCAGCACTTCTTGGCTTTGAAACCACGCCATTTCAAACGCGCGCTCTACAAAATGCCGATCACAATATTTTTCAATGAGTGCTAGCACAGCTTCGCGTGAACTCGCACAACCTGAAATGATTTGTACTGTGCAGGTTTGATCAGGCTGAAGACTCACCTCGTGACGAATTGCGGCAATTGGATCCAACACAGAGCCTTCTGAGTTGGATAAAGGCCATGCATTTTCATCAATCATTTTTTGATTAAATGGCGCGAATAATGGGTCAGAATAAACATCTTTTTCAGCGCGTTCATTCTTTTGCTTCGTTGCAAATACCATCGGGTTGGCTACAGTTCTACCACGCCCAATAAATTGTGCACGGTCTGTTTCGTAAGAAAATGTATCATTATTATTTTCAAAAGATTCGTTTGGCGTGGCCATTAAATGAAACATCCAAGGCACTCGGTCATCAGTAGTACGTGGGCGACGCATGCAAATAATGGCATGACGATGATGCAAAATTTCTGATTGAACAAATAAATTACTAAAAGCTCTGTGTGCTAAATCACTATTTTGTGGCGCTAAAACAATTTCTGCGTAAGTGGTGAGTTCTATCCTACGCAGTTTGCCGGATAAATTTGTTAACGTGACACGTCGAATTTCTACATCATCTTCAGGGGAAACGCTGATTTCTGTATGCGTTTCAATCCCGTGGTCACGCCGACGATATTCAGCACGCCCTTGTGTGAAAATTGCTTCATAAACATCCGCAACTTTTAGCGTGGGTTGAAACGCGTTAGACCAAAAGCGTTGTGTTTCACAATCCCGTAAATAAATAAATGCGCCCCAACTATCCATGGTCGCGTCTTCACGCCAGCGCGTGACGGTAAGATCATGCCAGCGACTAAAGCCGCCTCCTGAATTAGTGAGCATTAAGTGATAGCGACCATTCGATAACAAATGCACTTCAGGAATGGGCGTATTGGGTTGCCTGAAAATACGTATGGTTGAGGCCGAATTTTCTGTCGAAATGCTTGAAGCGTTTAGCACTTCATCTTGATGCGGTGATAACGTTGCGCCTTGTTTTGGGATGCGCTCTTGTAAAAGTAACATGGTCGCTTTCAGGTTTGGCACAGACATAAATCGCCGTTGCATCGGTTTTTCCAGCAACACATGGGCAAAAGCAAGCAAACTCATGCCTTGGTGATGCGCCATAAACGTTTTCACTACTGCACTTTCTTTTCCGCGTGGTAGTCGGTTAGGCGTGTAATCAATCGCTTCAAAAAAACCATAACGTCCAACAAAACCAAGTGTGGCCATTTCTTCTAAATTTTCGCAGGCTTCATAAGGCATCACCATCAGCGCTAAGGCGCTGGCGTAAGGCGCAATGACTAAATCTTCCGCCAACCCACGTTTAAAACCTAACTCTGGTAAGCCAAATGCACGGTATTGATATACCTGTGCCATGTCCGTCAGGTTGTAGCAAGACTCTGAAATACCCCATGGCACTTGATGTTGCTGCCCATATTTTATTTGTCGCCCCACCACCGCTTGAAAAGTTTGATGTAGCAAAGTATTTTCATATGATGGCATTAATAACTGCGGCATTAAATATTCAAACATGGAGCCAGACCATGAAATTAAACTTAATTCCCCTCCTAAGCTGGTGAGTAATCTGCCCAATGAAAACCAATGTTTTTGTGGCAACTGCCCATCTGCAATCAGTAAAAAGCTGGCTAATCTTGCTTCAGATGCCAGTAAGTCATAACAAGAAACATCACGCCGACGTTCTCCCACATCAAAGCCAATACTTAGTAAATGCGTTGCTTCATCGTATAAAAAATCAAAACGCATTTGCGCTAAATTTTTAATGCGATTATTTAGAGGTGCAATCTTAGTAAGTATTTCAGAAATTTCACTTTCTACAAACTCAAGCGCTTCAATTGCCTCAAATAATTGCGTATTTAACGCTGTAATCCAATCATCTAATTCTGATTTTTTTTGAGCACTCGCCATTTCTTGACTCAAATCAATAGCGTTCATTAACGGCTGAAGGGCTTGGCTTAATGACGTAAAAAAGGTTTTAAAATTTGAAATGTTCTGAAAATTGTTAATTGAATAAGCAGAAAATTTTTCTACCAAAGATTGAATATTTTTTCTTAAAACTGGGTCTGTAATGGTGGGTAAAAATGTCTCTATTAAATCCAGTGTATCGCTGAGGCCTTGAAACACTTGATGTTGTCGCACAATTAATTCTTGCGGTGTTTTGCTAATAGTTAATTCAGCCAAACCAGCTTGCAAAGTAAGTAAACAACCTAATAAATTACCGCTATCAACCGATGAAATATATTGTGGATTTAACACTTGTAAGCTGTGCGTGTCATACCAATTAAAAAAATGACCATGAAAGCGCGGCAAAATTTCAAGTGTTGTTACAGTGTTTTGTGTGCGTTCAAGCAAGCTTTTTAGCTGAATATAGCCAAAATCATACGCCGCTAAATTCGCCAGCAAACTCATGCCAATATTGGTTGGCGAAGTACGGGAAGCGATCGAAGTAACAGGATATTCTTGTACATTATCTGGGGGCAACCAGTGTTCTTCTGCTGTTACAAAATCAGTAAAATATCGCCATGTGCGGCGTGCATTAACGCGTAAAAACTTGGTTTGTTGTAGTGTTAATTTTTTAGTTTTTGCAATGATAGGTTGGCTGATGCGCCATGCGACTAATGGTGAAAAAGCCCAAGCCAGTAAAATAGGCAAAGTTAGCAGCCAAAATAAAACGGTATGCATTTGGGGGTTACCATAAACAACCACATTGACCGTTAATGAAAAAAGAATCAGCAACGCAACCGCTGGCGCTAACCACATTTCTTTAACGGCTTCTTTTAAATGTTTTATTTGATTACGTTTGCTGTAAGCAAGCAGATGCCAACAGATTAAGCCACGTTTTGTCAGGCACATTCGCCCAAAAGATTGCACAATCGCATCTAAATGAATGGCAGTTTCATAGGGTAAAAAAATCAATGTCAACAAGGCAACTTGACAGGATTTTTTGGCGCTTAATCCTAAAGTTTCAGCATGCGCGTACCAAAGTCTGTCATGCGGTTTTTGAAATAATCCAAGCACAAACGTAAGCAAGCTGGGGAAAAACAAAATGGCAACTAACCAAAAAAGAAACTGATCAGCGCCTTGCGTTTCCGCAAAAAATAGCCAAATAATCATCAATAAAGTAAATTGCGCTGGCGATACTAAACTGCGGCGGACGTTATCTAAAATTTTCCAACGCGAAAGCGCATTAATAGGATTTTCCTGCGTTTTTTTTACGGTTTGATTTGTAGCATCTTTAAAAGGTAGAAGCGGTAACAACCACGCAATTAATTGCCAATCGCCTCGCATCCAACGATGCTTGCGGCTAATATCAACAAAGTAGCTGGCGGGATAATCTTCAATCAACTCAACGTCTGATACCAGCGCACTTCTGGCATAGGCTGATTCTAATAAGTCGTGACTCAAAATTAAATTTGGGGGCAGGCGCCCGCCTACCGCTTGGCGAAACGCATCGACGTCATAAATACCTTTACCAATAAATGAGCCTTCTGCAAATACATCTTGATATACGTCTGAAACTTCGCGTGTATAAGGGTCAATCCCCGCTTCGCCCGCTGTTAATCTGGCAAATTTGCTGTGCATGGCACTCAATAAAGTGGCGGATGTACGGGGTTGCAAAATAGCATAGCCGTGCATAATCTTGCCCAATTTTTCATCGAATATTGGGCGATTTAATGGATGCGCTATATTGCCGATGAGTTGATACGCCACATCGCGCGGCAATTGCGTGTCGGTATCTAAGGTAATGACAAACTTAATGCAATTTAAAATTGTGGTATCGCCCACAATCTGCGAGAAATGTTCATGTGAAGTGTTGAGTTGAGAAAAATCTGATCGCAATAAAGTATTAAATTGTTCAATTTTTCCACGTTTTCGCTCGTATCCCATCCAAATTTTATCCACCGCATTCCACGTGCGTGGGCGATGAAATAAATAGAAAATAGTCGGATTATTTTTGCAATAAGTTTGATTGAGCGCTTGAATCTTTGCAGAAAGATGCGCAATCAATTCAGCATCTTCTGGACGTGTTTCAGTGGTTGCATCGTAAAAGTCTGTGAGTAATCCAAAGTATAGATGTTCTGTTTGGTTTCCTAAGAAGCGAATTTCCAATGCTTCAAGTAATTGATCAACATCTGCGATATTGCTAATGAGAGTTGGTACCACCACCATGGTTGCGCATTCATCAGGAATGCCTTTTGAAAAATCTAACCGCGGCAAAGCTTTTGGGGTTACAAACTGAGTTACGCATAAATTCACCATAAATAAGGCAATGCTGGAACTCGCTAGTGCGCTTAACAATGCTAGAAAATAAACCCAACCATTATCTAAAATATTTTGGTTAAAAACGTTCTTTGGGGCGAAAGATAACAACAGCCATGTATATAAAAGCGTCAGCCCTAATATGCTACTTAAGTACGCAAACAAGCGTAAAAGAAAGCGATGCTGATTAAAATAATGGGCTAAAAACTTTGGTAGAAATGGCTTTTTAAAATGTTCATGATGACTCAATGCAAGCTGTAATTTTTCTAAGCCATCATCAAATAAATAATAGCCCACATGCGCTTCTCTATGATGAACACCTAACAAAATGCCTGCTGCACTGGCTAAATGATTTGCGCTTTGGGCAACATCCAATTCACTTTTTGCGCATAAAGCTTGCATGGCTTGAGGATTGACCATTTTTTTAGCAATATTTTCAACTTCATGCCGATAGCGGTCACGCGTTTCAAAGTCTTGCTTTTCATAACGCGCTGAGGGGTCTTGCCGTAACGCGTGTTCAACAACACTGTGCGTTTCAACAAAGTCTCGCCAATCCATACTGCCAATAAAACGTAAACTACTAATACTGTTTGCTATTGAAATTTGATTCGTAGCAGCGGTTCTACTGGCAGATTCTAATAATTGCGTGGCGGTAACGCCTTGCAAAATTAATTGATGTTCAACCCAAGTTTGCACAAACGCCATGGCCGCGCCTTGATCTTGTAAACGCGCATAAAATTCTTCAACGAAAGGTGCGGTTAATGGAATATCGGCATCAGCAAATTTAGCCAATAATTGAATGAGTTGTTTAGGTTCATTTTCTGCGGCAAGTAACATGCGGTCAGACCACAACACTGCACTATTTTGCTCCTCCCGTCGATGCGCAATGCGAAAGGCAACGCGGCGTAAGTTTTCCAACAAAGCCAATTGCAACATAATTGGAAACGCCCATAGCTCGCCAAGCATGAGTGGAACTTCAGTTTGATACGCCGCAATCAAGACCGCAGTATTATCGCGATCAATGCGCCCATCCATGTGTGAAATAAGTGCTAAGGCTAAATCATAAATTCTAGGAAAACCATCCGACATGCCATCCAACAGCCGTGGCAATTGCTGACTAAACCCGCGTGGCAAATGCCTACGCGCTAAAATAATTTGTTGTTGAATAATATAAAAATTATCTAACAGCCAGCCTTCCGCAGGACTTAATTTCGGTTGATTTTTTGCGGCACTTTGATTGGCGCAGGTAATAATTTCGTAAGCATTTAAAATGACAGTTTCATTTTCTTTTAGCCGAGCAAGGAGCTTATCCGCGCCAATATTTAGATCAATTTTGTGTTGTGTTGCTAAATTGACTGCATGACGTTTTAACTGCTCAAGACTTAATAATTCCGCACGCAAGGGTTCAACATGATGCGTAGCTTCAGCCTCAGAATTTTTTGGATTTAAGGAAAAAAATTTCTTAAATAGAGGTTTCTTGAGCATGTTTATCCATTCTAGAAATATAAAAAACCTGACATTACGGTTTGATGGAGTGCAAATTGCTTTTCAAATTTAAGCTATTTTTAGTTTGTGTTCTGTTCGTTAGCGAACATGCTAAGGCTTAAATTTTTAATTGATTTTTTTATGCTGTTTTCCGTTAAGCTTAAGATTGTTTTCTTGTTTTAAATCAAAAAGTAATGCGTGGAAAAAGGTTACTTTCTGAGTGTTGATCTCTAGATATTCAGTGACGAAATCAAAGGTATTCCATGCAAAAAAATAAAGAGACACCCATAGAATCACATGAACTTTCAACGAGCGGGCTTACTACCAAGTTAGCGCTAGCACGCCTTAAAGTTGAAGGATTCAATGAACTGCCTACAAAAAATCGCCGAGATTTTCTTCGTATTTTTTTGGATGTGATTCGAGAACCAATGTTTGCCTTGCTGGTTGGCGGCGGCGTGGTTTATTTGTTGTTAGGTGATCGGATTGACGCAATTTTTTTACTTGTTTTTGCTTGTCTTTCGGTCAGCATTACTATCGTACAAGAATCTAGAAGCGAGCATGTCTTAGATGCGCTTCGTAAACTTGCCAGTCCCCGTGCTTTTGTGCTGCGTGACGGTAAACAGCAAACCATTGCAGGTCGAGAAGTTGTGCGCGGCGATTTTTTAATCATTGCTGAAGGCGAAAGAATTAGTGCGGATGCAAAGCTGATTTCTGCGCAAGATTTATTGGTGGATGAATCTCAATTGACAGGTGAATCCGTTCCTGTTGCTAAAAGTATGAATGTTAAAAATCAGCATGAAATGATGCTATTTGCTGGCTCATTGGTTGTGCGTGGTTCGGGTACAGCGTTGGTAGAAGCCATTGGTTTAAAAACTGAAATGGGAAAGATTGGTGGCGCTCTCAGCAGTATTGAAACGGAGCAACCGCATTTACAAAAGCAAATTAAACATTTAGTACGCAACTTTGCCATCATCGGTAGCCTTGCAGGCCTTGTTGCGGTGGCTTTATATGGTTTTTTAAGAGGCTCTTGGTTGGAAGCAATGTTAAGCGGCATCGCACTTGGCATGTCATTATTGCCACAAGAGTTTCCCTTAGTAATGGCGGTTTTTATGGCGATGGGTGCATGGCGAATTTCTCAAGCACGCGTCCTCACACGCCGCGCTTCTGCCATCGAATCACTAGGTGCAACCACTGTGTTATGTACTGATAAAACTGGCACACTGACAAAGAATAAAATGACGGTTGTTGCCATTGTGAGCCAAACAGAAGATTGGCAAATTTCAAGTAATTCTTTATTTGGCATTCAAACGCAAGTTCTATTAGAAGCTGCCTTATATGCTTGCCAATCTCCCGCAACTGATCCTATGGATATTGCAATCCAGACTTTGGCAAAAACTAAAATCATCGATACATATCAAGAAAGAACAAGATTAGCGCCACTGCACGCTTATGGCTTACGGCCTGACTGTTTTGCTGTTGGAAATGCTTTCAAACAAAGTAGTGCAACTACACTCTTTATAAAAGGCGCGCTTGAAGCAATTTTGCCTATTTGCACATTATCAAAAGATGAAAAATCAAAAATTCACGGACAAGCTGAAACATTAGCCAAACAAGGCATACGCGTCTTAGCAGTTGCGCGCAGCGTGATAAGTGAAGCATCAAAGGAAAGTTTTCCAAGTTCACTTAAAGATTTTTCATGTGAATATTTAGGCTTAATTGGTTTGGCGGATCCTCTACGCAATAATGTCCCGCAAGCCATTCAAGAATGTCATACAGCAGGCATCAAAGTGTTGATGATTACGGGCGACTACCCTGTCACTGCACGTGCCATTGCACATCAAGCTGGCATTAAGGCAGATGAAGTCATCACTGGCGATGAAATTGAAAAAATGTCTGACCAAGCCTTGGTAAATGCTTTAACTACAAGCTGCGTTTTTGCGCGCATTAAGCCCAACCAAAAGTTGAGACTTGTACAAATTTTAAAGAAAAAAGGGGAAATTGTTGCCATGACAGGCGATGGTGTGAACGATGCTCCCGCCATTAAAGCCGCCAATATTGGCATTAGCATGGGTGGACGCGGCACGGATGTTGCCAGAGAAGCATCTTCCATCGTGTTGTTGGACGATGATTTTAGCGCAATTGTAAAAACGATTCGGCTTGGTCGCCGCATTTACGATAATTTAAGAAAAGCCATTGAATACATTATTGCCGTACATATTCCGATTGCGGGTTTGGCGATTTTGCCATTGATTTTTGGTATACCTTTGATTCTAACGCCCATCCACATTGCATTTTTAGAAATGCTGATCGATCCCGCGTGTTCAATTGTGTTTGAAGCTGAGTCTGAAGAAAGTAATGTGATGTCGCGCACGCCACGCAACACAAAAGAACCATTAGTTTTGCGTAAACGAGTGTTATGGGCCATTGCGCAAGGCTCAACGGTATTGTTAATTTTAGCCATGATGTTGGCATGGGCAACGCTATTAAAAATGCCAGAGGATGCCATTCGCACGTTTTTATTTACCTCGCTTGTGATGATGAATGTAGGGCTTATTTTAGTAAATCGAACCTTCAGCGCTTCTTTGATGCGAGCGATTTTTAAACCAAACCGCGCGCTGTTAATTTTGATTAGTTTGGTTTTTTTAGTGTTGGCTATCACTGTATTTTGGCAACCCGCACGCGTTGTTTTTCATTTTGGTGAATTTAACTGGCAATTATTTACAGTGAGTTTAGTTGCAAGTTTTGGTTTACTTATTTTATTAGAAGGTATCAAAATGGTTTGGTTTGACTTAAATAAAAAAGTAAAAAAAACAGGATGAATGTTCGATGCCGAACAGAAAAACGATCGCAATCAAGGCAAACTGAATGTACTAAACAACATTGGAATTTATGATGAAAACAGATATTCAACTTCAAAAAGATGTGATTGCAGAACTTTCGTGGGATACATCGATTGACGCCAGCCAAATTGGTGTGACGGTGAAAGATGGGATTGTGACTTTAGTTGGCAATGTGAATCAATATGCACAAAAATGTGCGATTGAGAAATCTGTACTAAAAATTGATGGCGTTGTGGCAATTACGGTGCAAATAGAAATCAATCAAATTGGTGAAAATTGTAGATGCGATGCAGATATTGCACGCACCGCAGAAAATGTTTTACAGTGGACTTCCAATCTACCAAGCGAAAAAATCCACATTTTGGTTGAAAACGGTTGGATAACACTTTCAGGCACGTTAGAGCTTGCCCATCAAAAGCATTTAGCTGCTGAAAGTTTGCGAAATCTAATGGATGTAAAAGGTGTGAGCAACCACCTTAAAATCATGCCAAGTTCACTCTCCAGTAATGTTAAAGCGGATATTCAAGAAGCCCTAAAACGTCGTGCATTATTGAATACTAAGGAAATTATGGTATCTGATGCTGCAGGCCATGTGATGCTCACAGGCGTTGTGCATAGTTGGTCTGAACGCGATATGATTAACGAAACAGCACTTAAAACATTAGGCGTGATTGAGGTAATGAACAATATTACAGTGGCTTATTAACATTATTTTTTGGCTAAAATTAGGATTAACATGATTAGTGCTGAACACTCTCATTCACTTTCGCCACTCAAACCTATGGAAAACCATACTTTAGTGCAAAATTTATTTTTACCTGCCCTGCCCCCGCGTGATCTTGAATCGCACAAAGGTAGCTTTGGTAGCGTTGCAATTTTGGGTGGTGATACGGGCATGGTAGGCGCTGTTTTACTTGCAGCGCGTGCAGCGTTATTTTGTGGTGCTGGGCGGGTTTATGCCGCTTTTTTGTGTGAAGACGCGCCAAAGGTGGATATTTGCCACCCGGAAATTATGTTGCATTCCGCGGATACTTTATCTAATTTAAAACAATTAAGCTGCGTGGTGATTGGGCCTGGTTTAGGAAAATCAAAAACTGCGTTGCAATTATTAGAATTTGCAGTAGCTCAACCTGTGACTTTGCTGATTGATGCAGATGGGCTTAATTTAATCAGCCAACATCCACATTTGGCCACCATTCTTAAAACGCGGCAAGCTGAAACTATTCTGACGCCTCATCCTGCGGAAGCTGCGCGTTTACTTGGAGTATCAGTTGAGAATATTCAAAATAACCGTGTTGAAAGCGCCAAAAAATTAGCCAGTTTTTATCACACAACCTGTGTTTTAAAAGGTGCCGGTAGCATTTGCGCTCATTTTAATGGCGAATGGTTTATTAATTCTACAGGTAACCCGGCGCTTGCCACGGGCGGTACAGGAGATGTATTAAGCGGTATTATTGGCAGCCTAATTGCGCAAGGCTTAGGCGCGTTAGATGCAGCAAAATTAGGTGTTTATGTGCATGGCGCAGCGGCAGATGCTTTAGTTGCGCAAGGGATTGGCCCAGTAGGCCTAACGGCTTCAGAAGTATCACAAGAAGCACGAAAGCAAATTAATTTACTCAACAATATGGCGCACCAAGTTTTAAAAATTAATTAAGCTTGTTTTGACGATGTTTGTTTTAACGTAGCTTGACTTGAAATTTCCCAAGCATGACGCGCAATTTGCGCATTTTCATTGCTTGTAATAACTTTAACAACAATTTTTGAGTTTTTGGTGCTGATAGCTTGTTGTTTTGACTCTTCATCTAACGTAACACCAAAACAGCGCAAATGTGAGCAAATCAATCTGCGGGTATGCGCGTCATGTTCTCCAATGCCCCCAGTAAACACAAGCAAATCCAAACCATTTAATACGGTCATCATCCCCGCAATTTCTTTAGCAATTTGCAAGCAAAATAAATCAATCGCCAAATTAGCATCCGTATCTACTTCATAAAGAGTTTGTAAAACGCACATATCACTGCTTTTGCCTGAAACGCCAAGTAAGCCAGATTCAAAATTTATTAAATGTTCTAACGCATCAACATCAGGATTTTTTCTTAACAAATAAAATAAAACACTCGGGTCTAAATCACCTGCACGCGTCGCCATCATGATGCCGCCTGTGGGCGTAAAACTCATGCTGGTATCTACTGATTTGCCATGCTTAATGGCTGTGACGCTGCAACCTGCCCCCAAGTGCGCGATGATCATTTTTTCAGGAATATGAATAGATTTATTTTGCTCGGAAATTTGAAACAAAATGGATTCGCAAGACAATCCATGAAAACCATAGCGGCGCATGCCTTCATTTTTTAAGTATTTTGGGATTGCTAAAGTGGTTGCCAGCGCTGGCATGTTGTGATGAAAAACCGTATCAAAACATGCAATTTGTGGCACTTGTGGAAAATGTTGTTTCGCACATTTAATCACCGACATTGCCGCGTGATGATGAAGCGGCGCAAAGTGGCTGGCGTTGTTTAACGCATCAAGCACCTCTGGCGTAATCAAACAATGTGCTTGTAAGGTTGGGCCGCCATGCACAATGCGATGTGCAACGACTTGTGGTTTTGGCGTGCTGAATCCTGCTAAAAACTCAATAATCCTTAAAGCGGCTTCTGCATGCTGGCGAGCAGTGACTTCCTGATTGATTAAGGTTTTTTTCTCTGAGTCTTCAACCCTTAAAGTTGCAACTTGCTCAGAAAAATTGACGGCGCCTTCTAATAAAATTTTGAGCGTAAATGTTTCTTTATCGACAGTTTCACTCAGCGTGGATTCCGTAGGTGAAGGCAAATTAGTGGAATCATCAAAAATTGAAGATTCCATACGATAAAAGCTAAATTTTAATGAAGATGACCCGCAATTAAATACCAAAATCGCCAGTGCGTTCATCCGCATTTATGGCTGCTTCCATTGCCATTCACGCACTTCTGGTAAATCTTCGCCATGCTCTGTAATGTAATGTTGATGGCGTTGCATGGTGGTCCAATAGCGTGCAGTTTCAGCCTCAATTAACGAGGAAAATTTTGGCACTCGGCGAATTGCATCTAATGCCAACTGGTATCGATCCACATGATTTAGAACTACCATGTCAAATGGCGTGGTGGTCGTACCTTCTTCAATATAGCCGCGCACATTTAAATTTTCATGATTATGGCGCTTGTAAGTGAGCTTATGAATCACCGTTGGGTAGCCGTGAAATACAAAAATAATCGGTTTATTTTTGGTAAATAAAGCGTCAAATTCATGGTCTTGCAAGCCATGCGAATGGTGCTGCTCTGGTTGCAGCACCATTAAATCGACAACATTCACCACACGAATACGCATGGTGGGCACATATTCTCTCAACAAACTGACAGCCGCGAGCGTTTCTAAGGTTGGCACATCGCCCGCACAGGCCATCACCACATCTGGTTCACCTGCATCACTCGCCCACTCCCAAATGCTTGCACCTGCTGCGCAATGTTTCACTGCATCTTCGATGTTAAGCCATTGCCATTCTGGTTGCTTGCCGGCAACAATGACATTAATGTAATTTTTGCTACGCAAACAATGGTCTGCAACTGAAAGTAGACAATTAGTATCAGGTGGCAGATAAATGCGAACAATTTCTGATTTTTTATTCAATACATGGTCAATAAACCCCGGGTCTTGATGCGAAAATCCATTATGGTCTTGCCGCCAAACATGGGATGTAAGCAAGTAGTTAAGCGATGCAATCGGCGCGCGCCAAGGGATTTGATTGCAGACTTTTAACCACTTGGCGTGCTGGTTGAGCATGGAGTCAATAATATGAATAAACGCCTCATAGCATGAAAAAAATCCATGTCGCCCCGTGAGCAAGTAGCCTTCTAACCAACCTTGGCATAAATGCTCGCTTAAGACTTCCATCACACGGCCATTTGAGCCTAAATGCTCATCAACTTCAAGCATTTCTGCCAACCACGTTTTATCTGTCACTTCAAACACTGCGTCTAACCGATTGGATTTAGTTTCATCTGGCCCAAAAACTCTAAAATTATTTGTTTGCTGATTGCTCACAAAAATATCGCGCAACCATTCACCTAAATGCCGCGTGGCTTCTGCGCGAACACTTCCTGCGTTTGTAAACTTCACTGCATAATCATAAAAATTTGGTATTTGTAACGGAATTAATAATTCTCCGCCATTGGCATGCGGGTTTGCGCCCATACGCCTGTGGCCAGTGGGTGCGAGTGCGGCAATATTCGTATTTAATTTTCCATGGTTATCAAATAATTCTTTTGGTTTGTAGCTTTGCAACCAATTTTCAAGCAATGCTAAATGTTCAGCCGAGTTTTTTTCACCTTTTTTAAAGCCAGAAATTGGCACTTGATGCGCGCGCCAAGTGCCTTCGCTTAGTTTCTCGTCAACCAGTTTTGGCCCAGTCCACCCTTTAGGTGTGCAAAACACAATCATTGGCCATAGTGGTCGTGCTGCGTTAATTTTTTCTTTTCTTGCGTTTTGTTGAATTGTTTTTATTTCTTGAATAACCCCATCTAAAGTTTTCGCCAATGCTTGATGCACAAGCAGCGGATCATCGCCTTCCACAAAATATGGGGTATGGCCATAACCTTCCATGAGTTTTGTGAGTTCTACTCGGCTCATGCGAGACAAAATCGTAGGATTAGCAATTTTGTAGCCATTTAAATGCAAAATCGGAATCACCGCACCATCACGTGCAGGATTTAAAAATTTATTGGAATGCCAACTGGCTGCAAGCGCGCCCGTTTCAGCTTCGCCATCGCCAATAATACATGCGACGAATAAATCTGGATTATCAAACGCCGCGCCATAGGCATGAGCGAGTGAATAGCCTAATTCACCACCTTCATGAATCGAGCCCGGTGTTTCTGGTGCAACATGACTGGGAATACCGCGCGGCCATGAAAATTGCTTAAACAACCGTTTTAGACCATCTTCATTTTGCTCAATGGCTGGGTAGCGTTCCGTGTAAGTGCCTTCCAAATAAGTGTGTGCAACAATCCCAGGCCCGCCGTGGCCCGGGCCAATGATATACAGCATATTTAAATCATATTTTTTGATGATACGATTTAAATGCACATAAATAAAATTCAACCCCGGGGTTGTGCCCCAATGCCCTAACAAGCGCGGTTTTACATCGAAAAAAGAAAGTGGCGTTTTTAGCAGCGGATTTTCTTGCAGATATATTTGCCCGACAGACAAATAATTGGCCGCACGCCAATAGGCATGCATTAACGTTAATTCTGCGTTTGATAACGGATTTTTTTGTGCGTGATTTTTTGGTTTTTTAAGCATGTGAGCAACGATCTAACACCCATTTTCCGCAACTTGCAGCCAATGAGCTTAATAATGTGCCCCATGCAATGTCGATGAGAGACATTGTGAGCGGCCAATCTTTTAATAAAGCCAAATTAGTTAAATCGTAACTTGCATAAACAAAAAAACCAAAAATGGCGGCTGATTGAAATGTACCTTTCAAACCTTTTTTTGCACCATTTGGAATCAGCGCAAACCACATTAAGCCAGCCACATATACAAGATAAAAAATGGCTGCCGCCAGTAAGTTAGGGTTAGCAGCCATTAAATGGCCAATACCTTGTTGATAAATGGGTTTTGCAACACCATTTAACCAGACTAAATCTAATGAAAACATCACTAAAATGGTGGTGCAGTAAGCAAACAAAAAATTTAGCAAAAATTAACTCCTTAAAAATTTATCATGGCTTATTCATTCGCGCTCACGCGCCATACGGTATTTCCGACATCATCTGCCACTAAAAGTGCCCCCATTTTATCTAGCGCAACACCAACGGGACGACCAAACGCTTCACCATTTTTGCTCACAAAGCCCGTTAAAATATCGTAAGGTTTGCCTGTTGGTTTACCGTTTTCAAAAGGCACATAAATCACTTTATAGCCACTTAAAGGCCGACGATTCCACGAGCCATGTTGACCAATGATCATGCCATTTGAAAAATGGCTTGGCATTGCGCTGCCAACGGTTGAAACAAGCCCTAATGAGGCAGTGTGCGCGCCTAGCGCATAATCAGGCACTATTGCCGTTGCCACCAGTTCAGGTTGTTGTGGCTGTACGCGAGAATCTACGTATTGCCCGTAATAACTATACGGCCAGCCATAAAATCCACCCTCTTTGACTGAAGTTAAATAGTCTGGCACTAAATTATCACCTAAAGTATCGCGCTCATTCACTACCGTAAAAAGTTCGCCCGTTTGCGCTTCCCAAGCCAAACCATTTGGGTTGCGTAAGCCTGTTGCAAAAATGCGATGCGTGCCTGTGGCAATATCGACTTCCCAAATCGCTGCGCGTTGTACTTCAGCTTCAAAACCGTTTTCTGCAACGTTACTGTTTGAGCCAACTGTTACATACAATTTTGTTCCTTCAGGATTAGCAATCAGATTTTTGGTCCAGTGATGATTAATGCGCCCTTCTGGTAAGTCAGTGACTTTTTCACCCACTGCGTTCATCGCAATTGCGCCCTCAACATACGAAAAACGAACGATTGCATTGGTGTTGGCAATATATAAATAACCATTAACGAGCGCCATTCCAAACGGTGAGTGCAAGCCTTCTAAAAACACCACATGCACTTCTGCTTGACCATTATTATCAGCATCGCGCAACAAAATAACTTTATTCGGGCTTTCCACGCCTGCACCTGCGCGCGCCATTACCTTGCCCATCACCCAGCCAAAAAAACCTTTTTTTCCGTCTGGTGTGGGTGAAGCGTTGGTTTCTGCCACTAGCACATCGCCATTTGGCAAAGTGTAGAGCCAACGCGGATGGTTTAAATTTTTGGCAAACGCCGCAACCTTTAAACCATAAGCTGGTTTTGGTGCTTGGTTAGCTTCCCAGCCAATGGCAGGGGCAATATTCACGGTTGGAATCCATTTCATTTTAGGCGGTGGTAAATTAGGCTGAATACCCATTCCGCTAGATACGGGTAACTTTTCAACTTCCCCGCAACCCGTGGCTAAAAGCACGGTGAATAAAATTAGCCAAAAACGCCGATTATTTTTGTAATTAATTGTTGGACTCATAACCGCCCCGTTAGCAATAACACTATTAAAATCAGCAACACCAAGCCCAATCCACCGCTAGGCGCATAGCCCCAATTTTTGCTATGCGGCCAACTTGGAATGGCGCCCAACAACATTAATAACAAAACAATAATAAAAATAGTACCTAAGCTCATGATATGTTCCTTTGATTAAAATCAAATTTTTTCTGTAAAACTTAAGAATAATCAAATTTATGAATACTCTCTGTACGCTTGCATACATTGTGCGTTTTATTCAAGCTTGCATTTCAATGTGCCCGATTTCAATGTGCCCGTGTTCACCCAAGCCGATTGGTTTTGACGCAACAATTGAAGCGGCTAATGCGACTAATCGCACCATTTTGCAGTGGGGTGCATCCCAATAATCTGCTACTTCCGTGGTAAATTTTAGCAAGCTCAATTCAGCAGAATCGATACCATCAGTAAACCAAGGTTTAGCAAAGGCAGACCATGATTTTTCGATTAAATCACGATCTAAAACAATTTCACCAAAGCCTGAAAGCGAGACATAGGTTGCGTCTGACTCATTCACAAAGGCTAAATTGATGGGCGCAAGATGCTTCACTTTATTTGAATATTGGTTGGTTAAAAACCAGATGAAGCCTTGTTGACACATATGATGCGGCGCCATCGGGCGGCTTACCAAAGCGCCATCGTCATTAAAATTTGTCAGCATTGCCACAGACATATTTTTCAGTAACTGGCCAAGTTGGCTTAAATCTGGTGATTTTTGTGGTTCAATTTTCATAGGATTTCTCTACTTTTTTAAGTTAATTTTTTTGTGACTTAATTCTTTTCTTTGCCAACTTGATTGCCAATCACGCCACCCACTGCCGCGCCACCCACTGTTCCAAGTACACCACCGCCCGTTAAAATTGCGCCAGCCACGCCGCCCACGCCAGCCCCAATGGCTGTACTTTTATCGCGCGACGACATACTGCTACAACTCGTTAATTCTAATAAAGCCATAAAGACTAAAATTGCCAATAGATGTTTGTTTCCGTACTCCATGATGCTTACTCCTTACAAATGTTGCTAAAAGCGATTCACCACAAAGTGTCATGTTGTCAGTTTTTAGCCTGATTGATTATCAACGATTCAGGCGTCCTGTCTGTTCGCTAGCCAGCATAGTAAGTAAATTAGGCGCGTACGCTAACGTACAGACACCTTGCAATTTTCTTTATTAAAGTGGCATGGTCAATTGACAAAATCTGCTTGTCAAAAAGCAAATAAACGATTTTTTTAAGAGGAATAATCATGAAAAATTTAATGAAAACTCAAATTAGTATTGCAATCGCAGCTTTATTTTTAACGGGCGGAACAGCACTATATGCGGCGACCACAACGGAAAATGTTGATGATGCAAGTGCAATTAGTACTACAACAGGCGTGAGTGAAAATGGCAGCGTAGATGTGACCAAAAAAGGCGACCCGATTAACGACACCACTACGGGGACAAACAAATAAAATTTATAATTATTGAAATTGTTGATCAAAAAACATCAAGCAACTTGGTGTTTTTTTATTGCCAAATTAAAAATATGCACTATGTTCGATATCGCACATAAAGCGCATAATGGACTGTCTAAAATTAAATTTTTATTAGCTTTTAATTTTATTTAAGCTTGGAGACAGCGCATGATTGATACACCAAACCCGATGCAAAATCACTTGTTAGATGCCCTTCTAACCGCAGATTTTGATCGACTTTCCCCTAATTTAGAAGCGGTAGAGTTGCCTTTGGGTCATGTACTTTATGAGTCTGGTGGATTGCTGAAATATTTATACTTTCCAACCACTGCCATTATTTCGCTTTTATATGTGATGGAAAATGGCGCTTCAGCCGAAATTGCGGTGGTTGGCAATGAGGGCATTTTAGGCATTTCACTATTTATGGGTGGAGAAACAACCTCAAGCCGTGCCGTGGTGCAAAGTGCAGGCTATGGTTATCGCATTAAATCCAATCATTTAAAAAATGAGTTTAATCGTGCGGGCCCTGTGCAACGTTTATTGCTGCGCTACACACAAGCGTTGATTACGCAAATGGCGCAAACCGCCGTATGTAATCGTCATCACACGGTTGAACAACAATTATGCCGTTGGTTGTTGCTAAGTTTGGACAGACTTTCCAGTGATGAACTCAGCATGACGCAGGAATTGATTGCCAATATGTTAGGTGTCCGCAGAGAAGGTGTGACAGAAGCCGCGGGGAAGTTGCAAAAATCTGGACTCATCACTTACACGCGTGGCCGCATTAAAGTGATTGATCGTCCAGGCTTAGAAAATCGCAGTTGTGAGTGTTATCAAGTGGTTAAAGATGAGTTTGACCGTTTATTGCCATCACTGCATGGGATTGCCAAATAATTAAAATTTTAAATGCAGTTGACTAACGGCGTTGCGGACGTCTTTTACCCGTCTGTAGGGCGTTGAAACCATCATTAATATTGCGCCATTAGCAATATGCGTTTTAAACTTTTTTAAATCATTATTTAAGATATTGACACCTAATAACGCGGCGCCCAAACCCACAGCAATTGCACCTAATATAGTTGTTACCAGCAATATCACCCACCAAGGTGAAGCTGTGTACCAAGTGGGTGAAACGGTAATCCAACGCGGAAAAAATAAAACAAACAAGCCAGACAGCAAACCTAACAAGGCGCCATATAAAATACCACGTCCGCCTTCATTAATAGAATTAGTGCTTTCCAATGCGCTTGCCGCGCGCAAACGTCCTAAAGGCGTGGTTTTTTTTGCTAAAAAACAAATATTTTTATCCTCAACACGCGCAAGCAGTAAAGCATCAAACGCTTGATTGGCGGCTTTAATATCTGGCAGTAAAAAATTAAGCTGTAGTTTCATCATGGTCACCTAAATTCAAAAGTAAGATTAATGCGTTAGCGTTATTAAATTTACAAAGACAAAATATCAATTTTTTTGTTGGTCATGCCTTCTAATAGCGAGGCCATGTCATCTGCATGTTCTTCTTCAATACTTAAAATTGCTTTTAATAAACGTTGCGTAGTTGGGTCATTTTCACCCAAATAAGCAATGAATTCTCTGTAACTTTCAATGGCAATGCGCTCTGCAATTAAATTTTCTTTAATCATGGAAATTAATGTATCGCCCGTTTTATATTCTGCATGGCTACGTGCGCTTAATGTTTCTGGCGAAAAATCAGGTTCACCGCCTAATTCCACAACCCGTTTGGCAAGGCTGTCTGCATGCTTCATTTCTTCAGTTGCATGTGCTAAAAACTCAGTTTTTACGGATTCAGCATGAATGCCTTTTGCCATAAAATAATGGCGTTTATAACGTAAAACGCATACAAGCTCTGTTGCTAATGCGTCATTGAGTAACTGAATGACGGCTTCTCGATCAGCCGCGTAGCCTTCTGTCACCGCGCCCTCTTCAACATGCTGACGTGCGCGTTTGCGCAAGATTGCTTTGTCAGTCAATTGTTTGCGTGTTTGAGGATGGGTGTTTATGAGTGCTTTGTTCATCAAACTTCCTTGAAAATTCATTGGCCAATATTGACCTTAAGTAATATCTTCATCCACTTTTGGGTTGCGTTCGAAGGCTGAAATTTCTTCAAGCATGGTTTGTAAATTGACTAAATGCTTTTCAGCGCGCCGTTCGGCAAGCACATGCAATGGAACATTTTCAGCGTCTTGCGCAACATCAGATTGATGCGGCCAATCACGTTTCTTGATATTTTTGCGCATCCTATTTTCTCTTATAGTTTGCGTGATTGATTGGAGTAAGGATTGATTCGACGGTCAATTTTTTTCTGCCAGTCAGCCACTTGTGCTTCAGCATCTTCTTTGCTGATGCCATACATCACTTGAATTTTTCCAGCCAATTGGTCACGTTTTCCAGCAATCACAGTCAGTTGATCATCTGTTAATTTCCCCCATTGTTCTTTAACGTTACCTTGAAATTGCTGCCAATTTCCTTCAATTTGATCCCAGTTCATTTTTATTCCTTTATTGATTATTCAGATTAAAAATCATCCCCGTGATGAACGATGCATCAACTATATTCACAATCAAAATACATGTCGGTGTGCTAGCGCACAGATTGCTTTTTTACACGCACCAAAACTATGTGTGACAACATACAGACAGCATTTTTAAAATTGACTATGTTGATAGCCTAACAATCAACGCTGCGTTTAAGGACTGTTGTGCCAACACCTAAACAAAATATGATCAATAACCAACTGTTAAATTTATTAAGTGCGCAAAACCGTGATGCATTTATGAATGATTGTGAATGTGTTGACGTGCGCCTTGGCGAAGTGCTGGCTGAAGTGGGCGATGAGGCTCAATATATTTATTGCCCAGCCACTTGTGTAATTTCTTGCGAAACGCAAATCAACTCAAATGCCCATATTTTGATCGCTTTAATTGGCAATGAAGGCATGTTATGCATGAATCATTTGTTAGATATCAAAAAAATTAGCTTCAAAGCAGTTGTGAGAAAATCAGGCCAAGTTTGGCGAATTTCAAACCAAAATTTTGCTGAACAAATTCAACATAATCCTGCACTTGAAACTATTCTGAAACATTATTTGTATGTCTCTTATGGCGATGCTGTGCAAACAGCCGCTTGTAATCTTTATCATTTACTAGAGCAACGCTTGGCAAGATTGCTGTTGATGTTTTGTGATAAATCGCACTCCAATGAACTGATAATTACGCAAGAATTATTGGCGCAAATGTTAGGCGTTCGTCGCGTGGGGGTTACCAAAGCGGCTGGCGTATTACAAAGCAAAAATTTAATTCAATATAGCCGCGGGCATGTAAAAATTGAAAATAAAATGGGCTTAACGCACATTGCTTGCAGTTGCTATCAACGGGATATTGAACGATATCAAATCATGATGCGCCCGCAATAAAAAAGGCAAAGCTCTCGCTCTGCCTTTTATGTTAGTAAAGCCTATTGCGCTTTTAATCGCATATCGTTTTTGACTGAACGCACACCTTTAACCGCGCGTGCTACTTCTGTCGCCTTTGAAATGTCGGCTGATGAACTCACAAAACCACTTAATTGAACAATACCTTTAAAAGTTTCTACATTAATTTCAGCAGATTTTAAAGACTCTTCATTAAAGATAGCAGCTTTGACTTTTGTGGTGATGACACTGTCATCCACATATTCACCTGTTCCTTCTTTTTGGCTGGTTGAGGCACAACCAACGGTGCCAAGTAAAACGCTTATGACTAAAAACGGTAAAAATAATTGTTTAATCTTCATATTTAATACTCCTTATTTACTCTAAAAATAATGCTGCGACGTTGTCGCACGCCTGTAACGATGTTTCTCGTAACGCTTTCATGATGGCGCAATTTAACCTTGCGCTCTGTACGTTGGCGTACTTTAAAAACATGATTCATGTTGAATATTTTTTATGATGGCAGATTCAAAACCTGCACACAGTGCATGGCTATATTTCTATTACAGCCACATTAAAGAAAGGTGATACTTTTATTTGTGAATCAATGCTTTTACCCTTAACACCCAAGATGCAAAGAGTTTTACTTTTACTAGTGTTTTAATACAGCGAACAATCAAAGCGTGCTTGGTGTTTTTTTGATGCAGCCTTTTAAAGATTAAAACGGTAAAAAATAATAGCCATGGGTGTTTTTTTGCAATCAACATTGCATCAAATGCAGTGTTGGCTAAACTTAAAGGCTTTTCTAATTGAGATACAAGCACGGCAACTTGCAACCTTTGCAGCGCGCACTGTGTGATTAAATGGTGCCGTTTTAACTTAAGCGCATCATCAAGCACAGGCATCACATTTTTTCTTGAGGAAAAACTTGGTCTTCTAGCGCTTCGCAATCTTTGAGTAACTCCGACAAAGTGTTTGCAAATACTGAAGATTTTTCTTTGGCTTTAACCACGGCATAACGCCAAAATCCATAGCCAGCAAGCCAAAATAACGCAGATGTCATGCCCAAAACCAGCAAGCGGTGCGTATCCCAAAACAAAACCACGATAAAAACCGCGAACATCAACATGCCAATCATCATACAAAATAAGGCTAATAATCCATATTTGATAGTACGCAGTAAGTACAAGCGGTCTTCTTCAATATCAATCGCTAAAAGATGCAAGCGCGTATACATCATCGCGAGCAATGTCCTCGCCAATGAACGCAACGACGCCAATAAATTGACGTGTTGACTGTTAGTAGCGTTTGCCATGTGAGTTAGTGCCGCCTAGCTGACCAGCCAATAATAAAGCCAATCGCTATTGCTGCTCCCACTGATTGCCATGGGTTTTCATGCACATAAGCATCAGTGGCTTTTGCAGCCGCTTTTGTTTGATGCAAAATCACTGTCTCCATTTCGCCTATGCCTTCTTTTGCCACACGAATTGAATCTCCAACTTTGTTGCGTAATTCCACAATTTTGTCGCCACTTTGTGTGGCCGTGGCTTGCAGCAAGGCTTCTGCATCTGTTAACAATTCATTAAATTCGTCAATCAGTTGAGATTGTTTCGCGCCATCAAATAGTTTGTTCAAGAGGATTCTCCAATATTAGTATTTATAAAATTCACACGTTTTCATCAAAGATGAAATGATTCAGCAGTTAATTATTTGGCGCTTTAAGCCAATCCAAAATTTGCTGTTCTACATCTGCCTGCGTATGACCATAAGCCTGTTTTTTCTGCGTTTCTATGGTCGGTTGTTCTTTTGTGCTCTCATTTGGCAAATTTTCATATTGACCAGTTAAATGATTCAACACAGTTGACTCTGGTATTAAATGATAGGTATTTATTCTTTGCATTTTTGACGCCTTTACTTTTGACGCTTGGCAATAAAGCAGAACCCTTAGCAAACTAAAAATCAGCTTACCTTGAAAAAATCCATAGTTCTGTCTGATAGCGTACATATGAATTATTTTCTTTGAAGTTTGGGCATGACTAGGGAGCAATATCAGCCTATACAACAAAAAACATCGAATCGATTTAGACTATTTCAGTCCGCGCGCGGTAGCCACCTAGATTTAACTAGGTAAGGATGTCAAAACAATTAAAGCCACCGAGAAATTTTTAAATTATTCGCAATCCGTTTTTGCTGCAACTTCATGTTGCTCTTGATCAGAAATCACAACACGGCGATTTGGTGCTAAACATTCCACCAATTTTTTCCCACGAATGCCATTACAGGCCACCACAGGTTCTGATTCACCCTTGCCTACCGCTTGCAAACGGCTTGCGTCAACACCTTGAGAAGTTAGATATTCTTTCACTTGATTAGCACGATGCTCTGATAATTTTTGGTTGTATGCTGTTGCGCCAATTTTATCGGTATGACCGTTAATCAACACGAGCTTAAATTCAGGATGCGCTTTTAACTGCTCCACCACTTTATCTAAAATCGGTTTGGGGCCTGCTTGCAAGTTGCCATCATCAAAAGCAAATAATTTCTCTGCTGAAATAGTGATTGTTTCAAATGTTGGCTTACAAGGAGGTTTAACTGGCACAGGCGCAACAACAACAGGTTCTGGCATCGGTGCGGGTTCTACTGCTGCAACAGGCATCGGCTCAGGCGTTGGTTCTGCAACTGGCATTGCAACGGGCGCACCAAAGCGGAAAATTGCACCGATATTAATGACCGTTTGGCTAATCGTTTCAGAATCATTTACATTTTTTAAACTAACTGTATCTTCAAGCCCACCTCGTGCGCGGCTCCATTGTTGACGCACATCAGCTTGCAACCCAAAGGTATCATTCACCAAATATTGCATACCAAAACCAACATTAGCGAGCCATGTTTTACGTTCATTGTTAAGGCCATTGAGTTTTGCAGGTGTCGGGCCAGAGTAATCCAGCTCATTATCGGCAATGCCTGCGCCAACCAATAAAAAAGGACGCAATTGTTCACGGCTAAACATATATAAAGCATCTAAGCCCAGCGATGTTTGTTTGTAGCGGCCATGCGCTCCTGGAATGCCAACTTCATTAGCACGGCCATAAGATAGCCCGCCTTGTACATCCCAACTTTCAGAGACTTCTTTGCCCAATTTAATAAAAATGCCGCCTGCGTTTTTTGCATTTAAATCGTGGTCTGTCACGGTTAACGTTGCTCCTGGCACCAAATACCAGCTACCGCGATACATATCTTCAGCAAAGCTATTGAGAGAAATTAAAGCAATGGAAGCCGAAATTGCGGTTTTGAGTACACTTTGAGTCATAGTGAGTCCTTTTGAATGCGCGGATGGTTAACCCTGCGCTTTACTAATTTGAATGAAAACAATGGTAAAAACTTAATGCTGCACCATCGTACACAATCAAAATAGTGAACTCTGTTCGCAAGGTAACATAGGCTATTTTTAGAACTGTAAATTTTAAAAGTTTCTAATTCCCCTTGCCGATTAATACAGTGAATTGCTAAATCTAGTTGACTAATTTTTAAATCAATTTAATAGCGTTATTAAAAATAATTTAAACCATTGAAGCATTGTCAGGCATTTGAAATACGACAAACAAATGAGTCACGTAAACATGAAAATGCTGCTAGAAGTTGATGCAAGATGGATTGATTTTGCGGATAAGTCAAACGAGATCAATAATATCAATTTGATACTGAAAATTGTACTGAATGCCACACATATAACACAATCAAAAATATTACAATCGTAGATCGTTGATTATAATGAATAAAGCTGGTGGGATTGGTGAGATTCGAACTTAAAACAAGGCTTCAAGTGGTGACTAGTGTATAAATAACAAAACGAGTGATATTGAAATTGAAGAAAATAATTCTATTCTCAATTCGTTTGATGAACTCATTATTCATGCATTAATTTGTACTAGTAAAAGCGCATTACATTATGAATATGATTATTCTTATTGTCTTGTTTGATTGGTTGAGGCGCTTTTTCTACAATTTCATCAAACTTTATGCAATCAATCATCAACGCCTGCTTCACCGTCATTCTCAACCCTTGCAAGACAGAAAGTTGTTCTTGCAGGCCTTTTTCAATCAGCTCCAGTTCAAGAATGCGGTCTTCTAATGTATCGGTCGCTTTGTAAATGCGTTTGATGCTTTCTAAGCGACGTCTTAATTGCAATTGATGTTCTCGCACTTGCGATTCCATCGGCGCAATCACTGACTTTAGCCAGTTTTCAATATCACGGTTGGCAATTTCAAACACATGCACGACGCGGCTGGCTAACGTTTCAAAAAACTTTGTGGTGAGCGTGACTTTTTCATTGGCGATGTAGTTAATCGCGGTGTTGAATTGTTCACGGTAAGCACGTTCTAGCTTGGCCATTTCTTTTTGGTAGCGCAAGGTAGAGAATGCAGTGGGGACGGTTTTACGTAAGCCGTGTTCTTTGGCAAATTTGTCATACATGACGTCCATCATTTTTTTGATTTCGTCGATTTGTGTATCTGAAGACGTTAAGCGGTCTTTAAGCTCGTTAAAGAAGTTGTCCATGGCGTCACGCAGGGTTTTGGTGAAGGTGGCATCCATCATGGTTTTACGGGTGGCATAGACATGTTTTTTAACAGCAATCATGCCCAGCAAAGTAAACAGCTTATTGGTGTGTTGCGAGTAAACACTGCGTAATGCTTGAAAGCGTTGTAGGCCTTTTTCAAAGTTTTCTTTGTCAATTTTCACTTTATGCATCATGTGTTCAACCACATCGTCGTTCTTGCCGCGTAGGCCTCTGAGTTCGCCGAGTTGATCGTGAATGCCGGTCATTCTGGCTTCTAAGATCAGTTGGGTGTTGGTCATGAGGTCTTCTATTTCGTTTTGCGTGTTGTCACGCACAATGTCTTGTTTAGACGGGATGAGTTCGTCAGACAGGGCTTTTTCTAAGGCGAGAATGCGGCTGCGGTCTAACAGTGTTTCGTCATTGTTGACTTTGGCGAGCAGGCCTTTTTGTGCAGAAATCGGGAAGATTTGCGCTTCTTCTAGGCCTAGGAGTTCTGCGCTGGTGCGACGTTGTTTGTTGATTTCTTGTTCAATGGCCGCTTCGTCTTTGAGTTCGTCCCACAGGCCGTCAATTTTATTCAGTACCGCTAAGCGGCCTTTTTGTTTAAAGCGGGTGCCGCTGATGTATTGACGCCAGATGTCGATTTCTGATTTAGTCACGCCGGTGTCTGCCGCAAGAATAAAGAGCACGGCATGGGCATTAGGCAGCATATTGAGGGTGAGCTCTGGTTCTGTACCAATGGCGTTTAACCCTGGGGTGTCTAAGATGACTAAGCCTTGCTCTAGCAAAGGATGCGGGAAGTTGATCATGGCATAGCGCCAGCAAGGGACTTCTATCTGCCCTGCTTTGTTGATGCTCATGGCGTCGTCAGTGCTTTGTGGGTCAAACAAGCCGAGTTTTTCTGCTTCTTCTAAGCTGACAATTTTGGTGTTGCTGACTTCGGTAAATGCATCCACCATGCTTTGGTTGTTGTTGATGTCGAAATCAATGACTTTCCATTCATCAACGTAGCGTTTGTACTCGCTGGTGGTGACATCCGTTAAGCGTGTTTCAATCGGCAATAGCATAATGGCGCTGGGCTTGGCTTTGTCGTATAAAAGCTCGGTCGGACACATGGTGGTGCGCCCTGCGCTGGAAGGTAATAGACGTTTGCCATAAGTAGCAAAAAAGATGGCGTTGATGAGTTCTGATTTGCCGCGGGAGAATTCGGCAACAAAAGCAACGTTGAGTTTGTCTTCGCTTAAACGTTCTAGTAAATGCTGTAAACGTTGTTCGATTTGCGCATCGCCCAGCTCTTCACTGTTGAGCCAACCGCGATAGCCTTCTATGCTTTGGACTAAACGCTTGCGCCAGTCTGAATAGGCAGTGAAGTGGTGGGCAAATTGATTAGGTAATAACTGATGTTGTAACATGGTTGCACCTTATATATGTCCAGACAAGCCTATTTGTGCAGACAAGCCGCTTTTAAATGAACTTCACCCAAACTGCCTGGAGAAATAGGACGCCATTGATCTGGCGAGGAGTCAAAATAAGCCACTTGGCCTACACCCATGTTTTCAGAATAATGCACAAGAGAAATCAGACGTTTTTTATCACTTGCGCAATCGTACTCTTGCAACGCTTTTGAGGATTTAAATAATTTACCATTTCCTACTTCTTGCGCGCTTTTGAAGTCAGACATATTCCACATTTTTACAAAGTAATCTTCTCTTTCAACCGTATCAAAGTTGACATATTCAGTTGCAATTGGATCTGAAGCAATCGCAGTCCAACCAGCAAAAGCCGTTTGACTAAAAAGGGTAAAAAAACTGATGGTGAATAAAGATCGCATGCGTTTAAAAATAGCACAAATTAAGCACTTTAAAAACTGTGCAATGAAAGTAACCCCAATTAATTTTTTAATAAACAGCACTCAAATGCTCTGCTTCAATTTTATCTTTTTGATTTTGAAGAATATTTTCCATTTCAATTTCTTTCGATTTAAAAAACTCAGGTTTGTTTTTTAAAGAAGCTAAGCCGTTTGGCGCTTCATAAATATGAATCAGCTCATTACCAAAGGTATAAAGTTTTTCATTTTTCTCTTCACACGTTTTGAGCGCTTTATTGGTTTGACCTAAATTAGCAAGCTGTGCTTTACGCTGAGATTCATTAGTTTTTAGTTCAGCTAAGGCTTGATTGTATTGTGCCTTTATATCAGCAAGTGCCTTTGAACTGGCTTCTAGCTGGGTTTGTGTCTGCTGTTGTTTTGTATCAATAGAAGTTTTTTCAGCACTCATTTTACGCTGTTCCGCTTCTAAGTTTCTCACTTTCCCTTCTACTGAACTTAGCTTTCTAATGGTGTCTTGCTGAGTCTCAATCTTTTCTTCCAATTGTTGTTTCTCTTGCGCAAACTGCGTCTTCATTGCAGTTTTTTCTTGCTCAAATTGCGCTTGCATATCTTGCTGCATTTTCTGCATTAAAATGGCCGCACGTTTGGCTGATTTATCATTTTTTTCTGCAGCAACTAATCCTGTAGGAGTTAAAAAACCAAGCATTAAAAATGTTAGAAAAATTAAAAAGAGTCGATAGTCAAAAAGGTATTTCAAAATCAAACCCTCCATTAATAATAAAATTCAATAAAGTTAACAATTTAGCGACTAAAATTTCGTATTTAAATCTAACTGCACAACATCAATCGAAAGTGGCTCAAGTGAATTTCTTGGTGAAATTTCATCAGCGCTAAACCAACGGGCAGTTAACCATGTGTTTTTATCTAGGCCGTAACTACCGCCAAGAATCCAACCTTTTGTGTTTGTCCCACGTTGGAAAAAGTCAGAGTCGGTGTAACTGTCTAACACAGCATCTGCTTCTAAATATTTATACGCTATGAACGCTTGCCAATCTTTTTTGTTGACCACTTCAGGCATACCGACGGTCAACCTTACTTGATAGCCTTCTACCTCTTCTTTAGGTATAAAATCCCCTGTCAAACCTGTCCTACGTGCGATTTCATCTTTATCAAAGCCAATGTTACGTACATAGTCGCCCGACAAAATAATATGCACTGGGTTAAATGAGGCAATATCAATTTGTCCGGTTAAATTAAGTTCTCTAAATTTTGAAGCAAGTGCATATCTTGAATCTTGAATCCCATTATTATTGAGTTCATTAATGTCAAAATATGAGTTCCCTTTGGTACGAAATACAGGGACGGTTGAGTTAAAAGACGTTAAATTGGCAGGATTTGGGCGACCTTCAACGTTTTTAAAGTCATATAACGCTAAACCTATCTTTACGGTGGAATTGTCACTAGAAGTCCATTTAATGCCCGCCTGCCCACCAATCAACCATTTACTTTTTGCCAGTTCAACATCTGACCCTTGAATTTCGTCTAATGGGAAAGCGCCCAGCGTTCCAAAAGTTGACCAGCGATTATTGACTTTGTAATTAAAGGTTGCTGCCGCACCATCAAATGGAAAGTCAGCATCCCAAACCAAATCAGTTGACATGAAAGGATTTTCAAACCGACCACCTTTGATTGCTAACCAAGGTTTAATATCAGCTTTAATAAATGCGCGGTCTAAACCCACCGTATATTTTGAAGTGGCAGATTCTAAGGTTTGGTTGCCTGAAAGCGAGTCATTTAAGCCCCCTGTTGTAAGCCTAACGCCGCCTTTAATCCAATCGTTAATGTTTGCCTGAAAACCAAAACGTGCGCGCAAAC
Organism: Methylophilaceae bacterium; assembly: GCA_965247415.1. Taxonomy (GTDB): domain Bacteria; phylum Pseudomonadota; class Gammaproteobacteria; order Burkholderiales; family Methylophilaceae; genus Methylotenera. Next base: position 2,493,335 of record OZ252007.1, on the reverse strand, counting down.
GGGTGCGGTTTCTGTCTTCCGTAGTATTGTTTACCTCAAAACCACTGCCTGTTAAATTATTAGCGAAGTTAAAATTTTGTCTATCAGGGTTTGAACTTCCAAAGCCTTGATGCTCGTATCTCAAGCGCATATCGCCTTCCCAAACAAAACGGTCTATCCATTCAGGCATACCTAAACGCTCGCCAGCTTTGTAATTAAGCGATTCCATGACTTCTTTTTTGATGTCTTCTTTCATTTCTTGCTTTACAACTTCTGGTACATATTGCACACGCACCATTTTTTGATTGATTGCATCATCAACCGCATTATCTTGATTTTCTTGTTTGGGTTGTGCTGCTTCTTTAGCTTTTACAGCTTCAGCATCTTTAGCAGCTTGTGCCATCAGCGCATCTGCTTTGTTTTTGCTGAGTACACCTTCTTGCACTAACAAATTCACTAAATTCTTAGTCGTAGAACGTAACTGCTCTAATGACTCTCGCTCATCTGCCAGCGCATGATTGGTAGAAAAAGTGCTTAGCATTGCAATCAGCAATGGAATGGTTTTGTTAATTTTTTTTAATTTGAACATGCTTCATTCTCACTTCTTAAAATTTCATTAATTCTTGAATGTTTAACATACGGTATGTTTATTAAATAAATATTAAAATTATTTAAAATCAGTTATTAAAATAATATTTCTATAAAAACTAGCCAATTGATCTTGCCGTGACTCTTAATTTCACAGGTTGCGGCATATCGCTGGGTGGTGGCTCTGCAATTGCAGGCATTTCTTCAAGGGCTTTTTTTACCAATGCATCTTTTTCCGCATCACCACTTGTGCCAACTAACTGAATTTTTCCATTACTTGAAACACGTACTGTCACGAGCACTTTATAAGAGCCACTTGCCAGCGTTTTATCTTTTGAAATAGCGTTCTCAATTTGCTCTTTAATTAAATCTGTGTACCAAGCAAATTGATATTTACTTGGGCCACCACCAATCGTAGTTGTACCAACGTCACCACCTTTATATTCTTCGTTTACTGCGCCTGCTGCAAAAGGGCTTGGTCCATCACCGGCTGCACCTTCCATTTTTAATTGTTCCGCTGGTGGCGTTTCTTCCTGTTTTGGTTTTGGCGGTGCCTCTTTTATTTCCTTAGGTGCTTCTTTTGGCACTTCCTTAGGCGGCTCTTTTGGCGGTGGTGGCGGAGGTGGCGGCGGAGGCGTATCAGGTAATAATTTAATTTTTGTGATTCCCTTTTTTTGAGGGCTTGGATTATCAAACAGCCCCTTTAACGCATAGCCTAATCCACCAAGAATCGCCAAAACCAAAACAATAATGATGACGCGCTTAACCAATGCCATTTTTTCATCGGGCTCATCCTCTTCATGGCGATTATTTTCAGGCGATTGCGTCATGTGCCAATTTTTCCAGTCACTAAACCCACATTGGTGATTTGCATTTGCGTGACCAAATCAATCACGCTAATCACCCCTGAGTACGGGGCATTGGCATCACCACGAATCATCACAGAAAATTCTGGGTCTTTTGCTCTAGCCGCATTGAGCTGATTTTCAAGCTCTGCCATGCTCACACCAATGCCGTTAATTAAAATACCGCCGCCTTGCTGCACTTGAACAATTTTTACATCGTGTTTTTCCGTGCTTGGCTTGTTAGAAGGTTTTGGCAAGTTCATGGTTAACCCCTGCACACCTGCGGTGGTCATCAATATAAAAATCACCAAAAGTACATAAGCCAAATCTAGCATTGGAGTGATGTTGATTGTGTCGTATGGCTGTGCTTCGTTTTGTACTTGCATGTTATTGACCTATTAATCCGCTTGCTTCTTAGTTACTAGACCCACTTCAGTAATATCTAACTTTTTACAAATGCCAAGCACTTCAGAAACCTTATCAAAATGCGCTGAAGCATCGCCTTTTAACACAACAGGCAACTCTGGATTATTACTTTTCATTTCTGCTAAACGCTGCTCTAAACTCACCATATCCACGGGATAAGCATCTAGAAAAACAGAACCATCACTGGTAATCGTAATTGCCCGCATCTGCGGCTTTGCCAGCGGCATCGTCCCTTTGGTAGTGGGTGACTCCACTTTTACACCTTGTACAGAAGCCGTCGTCATAATGATAAAAATCACAAGCAGCACATAAGCCAAATCCAACATCGGCGTGATATTAATCTCGTCGTATAGCTGGTTCTCTTCTTTAACGCCTTCTGACATTTGTCATCAATCCCTAATCAAGCGTCTTATTCTTTGCCATACAATTCGGCAGAACGTGTAATAAATTCATCCACAAAAATTTGCATGGCAATGGTGATATTTTTAATACGGCTGGCTAAATAGTTGTAAGCAAATAGCGCTGGAATCGCAACCCCTAAACCAGCTACTGTGGCTAGCAAAGCTGCTGCAATACCTGGCGCAATGGCATTGACGTTCACGTCACCTGCCGCAGCAATCGCGGCAAAGGTAATCATTACGCCTACAACCGTACCTAATAAGCCTAAAAATGGTCCGCCTGAAATCGCAATGGTGAGCAATACAATGCCAGCATTTTGGCGCTGAGTTTCGCGCACTAACTCTGCATCAACCGAAGCTTTAATTGCATCCATTGAAGCGCCACTTAATGATAATTTTCCATCGTGAACGCGTTTTTTAATTTCACGCAATCCTGCCATATACAACATAAATAAATTGGAATGTTTGTAATTGCCGCCTTGGTCTAACTTCAACAATTCATCAGGTTTTGATTCCTGAAAGCGCTTTAAGAATTTTTTATTGTCTTTGTCTGTGCGTGTCACTAAAGAAAATTTACTCCACATCACCCAAACGCTGATGGCAAACATAACAGCCAAAATACCAATCACAATTTTTGCGTCCAGCGTTAGGCTGTTGACCAAAATGCCGATGTAATTGGCTTCGCCTTCGCCCTCACCTTCTTCGCCCGCTTCAGCTTGTTCAACTTTTAATAATTGACTGTCCATGCCTTGCGCGGTGGCAATCAGCTTTAAATAATTATCTGCTCTGGCGATATTTGAAATTACTAATTCATCTAAGTCGCCCGTAAATCCTTCACCTATTTTTTGCTCAGATTCCAATTCAACCGCTGGCACTTCAGCTGTAGCAACCGCTACGCCATTTAAATAAAGTGTCGCTTTTGTGCCTGAAAGACTAAACGCTACCGATTGCCAAGCCGCACTTTTCAACTCACCGCCCGTCACAGCAGTACCATCTACACTCAGGGTGAGCGTTGCATCGGTAATTTTTAAAGTCACAGAATCTGCTACATTAAGAATCGTTGACTGTTGTGGAATGGCCGCAGGTTTGATCCAAGCCGACCATGTAAAGCCTGTTGTGGCAGAAATTTTTTGTGGTTGAATGGTAAGTGGCGTACCATTTAAGGTAACTGCATCACCAATTAGCGCAGATTTTTGCGGCGCAACTTCACCCGTTGCCACCAAGCCAGGTTGCAAACTGTCTTGCAACATTGCATTTTCAATAAAATGAAAATTTGCTACTGTGTTTGCGTCAAACGAAGCTTTTGCATTGCCGCTAGCCGTTGCTTTTTCATTGCCTGAATAAATGAAAAAATGCGCATCTTTTTGTGCGGCATCAATATTTGGCAGCATCACCCAAATGACAGCCAACTCATTCACAGCATCAAATTTTTCAATATGAAATTTAAGTTCTGTTTTGTCATCTGCCGCCACAAAACGAATATCAGAGCCATCGATATTGGTTGAAGTAAAATCAAAATTGCCAGAATGTAAACGCACAACCACAGGAAAATTTGCAACAGCCGGCGTAACACCTTGTGCATTAATGGTTATTTTCTTTTGATTTGTCCAATCAGCATTCCAAGTTGCCATCGCCACCACGGGTGACAACCCTACAAAAAAACCTAACATCAGCAACCACTTTTTCATGCAATTTTCCTTTTAAAACAAATGCGCAATTAATTTTCAGAAAAAAATTTGTTTATTTTTTTATGTTTAAAACTCATACCACAGACGTAAATGGCTGGCCAAATCACCTTTTTTGGTGACGGAATTATCGTTAAGCGGCCACGCTAAATACCAGTTCATATTGATATTGCGAATGGCTTTGAGTTGAACACCAAAACCAGCACCTGAAAGCGTATCTGAACTGCCTTCAATTTCCGCTTTGGTTTCCACACCCGTTTGCCTGTCAAACTGTGCAGGCGAATCTAAGGTTTGAATCCGTGCAAGATCGTAAAAACCAACCACTTTAAAATCTTTTAACCAACTGATACTTTTAAGCAAAGGGGGCGAGCGAATTTCTAAAGTGCTGTGAATTGCGCGGTCTCCAGAGGCTTGTGATTCAAGATATCCTCTGACGGTATCTAAACCGCCTGCTAAATATTGTTCGTTTGAAATGAGTGGAGAGCCTGTAAATTGACCATCAATTTTGGCCATCCCTTGTGCACCGTTAGCAAAATTTTTGGTGTGCTGTAATTCAAGCTTTGCCACGAAAAAATTGGGATTTGCACCTTGACGTTTGTTTTCAAATTCTGCTTCATCTGCAACAAAACCGCGTAAACCAAAATTCACGCCTGTGGTTAATTGCGTTACGCTTGTTTCCGCTTGCCAAGTGCCAGTATATGAAACTGAAAATGGCGCATAAGTAATGGGCGATTCTGACGTGGTTCCAAATTTAAGCGTTTGACCAAAATCTTTATAATCCACGCCCAATGAAAGTGAATGAAAGTAATTGTTGAGAGAAGGAAGTGGTTTGATTAAACGTGCGCCCAAAATCGTACCGTCACCCAAAATATTAATACCGCCCACCGTTGAAACATCACTTTTTGAGCGGACTCCGTAAACAGCGAGTAATGTATCGGTCGAATCAAAACGTGCTAAATAATTTGCTGAAAACACTTTTACTTCGTCAGTATTTTGCGGCGCAGTTAAAAAATTCACCGACAAACTATGGTCACGTTGCCACAAATTATCGTAGCGTAATGAACCGCCCAAGCGCCAGCGGCTGGTATCTTGGCTGTAACGGTCGTTGAGTTCAAGGCTGGCGTGCAGTGGGATATTGTCCTCAACTTTTAATTCCACATCCACCGTGCCAAATTTTTTGCCCGCCTTCATCACAGGCGTCACGCGTCGATCAGCTGTTCGGTTAAGCTTGGCAATGTCTTCTTGTACCGTTGGAAAATGTGGAACTTCACCCTCTTTCATTGATGATGCCACTTGCTTGATGCGACCCAAACTGTAGTAGTCAGAATCTTTAATACGCAAACGCCCAACCTTACCTTCAGTCACATTGAGCTTGACAACTTTTTTATTCACTTCCTGTTCTGGGATATCCACCAAAACTGTTAAATAACCAGCATCGTGATAAGCTTTTTCTAGGGCATCTCGCGCAGCGCTCACATCAACAAAAGATTTTTTTTCGCCAAGGTGTTTGTAAACGGCTTTTTCAATTTGCAAGTTGGTGAGCTTGGTATTTCCATCCACTTGATACTCAAAAATATCAAATTTATTTTCTTCAACGGCAGGTGCAGGCACGGCTTCAGTCACTTCCGCATTAGCTGACTTTTCAAGATTTTCCGTGTTTTCAAGCGCAAAAGCACTATTCAAAAATGCCATTAAAAATAAAGCAGACAACACAAAAAATAGTTTATTTTTTTGCTTTGTTTTTAATTTTTTATTGGTAATCAATTGATGCATTTGCAAAAAAAATCCTAGGTTTATTGCAACATAAAAATTAGGGGTAAAAAAAGCCCTAACAAAGTTTTTTGTTAGGGCAATCTTAATGGTTCTTTATGACACCGAAGTTACATAGGCTTATAGGCTATTGCTTTTTTTCTTAGATTTTCCTTCTTCATTGGTTGATTTTGGTGCGCTGGTTTTTGCGTCATTGGATGATGACTCATCGCCCAACGCAACTACTTCAACTGAAATTAATGAAGGGGATTTTTCTTTATTATCGTTGCCAGCACTTTGTTTGGCCGCATCACTTAACTGACTGTTTTGAGTGCCAGCCCCTGTAGCATCTGCAGGCAATGGCGCAACCACGCCTAAGCCTGAAACACTTGCAACGGGCGCACCTGTTGTGACACCGCCCGCCACAATATTATCTGCACCCACAATCACGCGTGCGCCTAAATTAATATTCCCTGCCGACCTAACGCCCGCTTCGCCTGCGTTAATTTCACCATAAGGTGCAAATAAATCAACCGTGCCGGGTTCGCCGCCAGTTGAAATAAGCGCGGCAATGCCGCTGCCTGAAACGGCGGCAGAATAATCATAAGTCACTTGCCCATTACTAATGCGTAAGACTGGCGGTGGTGTGGAAGAAGCCGTTTTCGCGCCTTTACCCGCATCAATATCTTCTAACGCTGAGTAAAGCATTAAATCACTGCCGCCTAAAGTAAACACGCGTGATTGATTCACTTGAAAATCATTTCTGACCATGGCATTAATTTCGCCGCCACGTAAAGAAACAATGCCTAAATCTGTATCAGGTTTAGCAAGTCCGCCACTCACTGCTAAGCCTGCATTGACATAGCCGCCCGGAACTAGAAGATCCACTTTTCCGCCGCGCTCACTTCTAATTTGGCTATAGAACAATTTCAAATCGCCTGGGTGCTGAATTTCTTCCTCTCTAATATTACTAAAATCTTTCATGATTGAACCAGCTTGTGTTGCAAGCGATTGATTTTTAGTAGAATTAGGGAACATCGTCAAAATCGCACGTTCTGCACGACTGTAATCACCAAATTCAGCATGTTTTGTATCAATTGCGTTGCGACCGCTAATTTTAATTTCCGCAAAAAATACGCGGCTAATAAAATCTGTTTGCGATGTTTTATCTAATAATTTGAATCCTGCTAAAGCTTGCTCATTTGTTAATGAAGTATTGCCGTTACGTTGCTGCATATATTGGGTAAGCTGCGGCAAATAAATACTACTGTATTGTGACGTTGGTTCTAAATAAGCATTGAGCATCACGCTGAAGTCTTGCGCCATTGCACCAGCACCTGGCAACACAAAAACATCTGCACCTTGTTCAGGCAAGTATGGGTTAAATTTGTTGCCTTCTGAAAGAATGCCATTTGAAGTGCCTAAATCAACATCGCCGCCCGCAACCAGATGCAAACGCCCAGGGCCAGCCACTTGAATGCCCGCTTCAATCGCCAAAAATTCATCGCCTGAAATATCAGGGTCGCTGTAACGAATGGCGTTGCCAGCCTCTAATACTGAAACATCGGTATCTTTTAAGTTTTGAATCACTAAGTTAGCATCCACAATATCGTTGCCCGCTTTGACTTCGATGCGTTTTGGCACAATCACTGGGTTTTGCTGTTTAAAAATCACATCATTTTGCGCATACAAACGCACTGGGTTAATGTCATTTAAATGAAGTGCAGTTGCGGTATGTCCGTTTGCGCCTTGGTAGTTACTAAAATCAATTGCACTTGCTGATTTAATATTGGCTGTTTTAATGGTGGGTATCAGTTCAGGATTAACATCAGAAATATTGAGTGAACTTACTTTAAGATTTTTACCTGCCAACAATGTAGCGTTGCCTGTTTTTGAAGGCGCCATGGTGACATTTTCAACCGTCACATCGCCTTTGGTTGCCGCTAAGAAGAGGGTTGCTGGTGCAACACTGCCTTCACTTGAAACATTGATATCACCCGATGCTGAAGTTGCATTCACTGCAGTTTCGTCATTGTAAGTATAAAAAGTGACTTTATTGGTTGCGCCATTCACCGCGCTTTGGGTCAGGGTTGGATTCGATATTTTAGTAATCCCCACATCGCCTGATGCGCTCAGATTCACATCTGATTGCATGAGAGATAATTGCGTATTGCTTAAATTCCCGAGCGAATCAACATTAATATCGCCATTGCCAGCATGTAATAACACTTGGTTGATATTGCCAGCTGATTGCACGTTAATATCGCCACCGCCTAATTCAACAAAATTCGTTATTTCTGGTGCGGCATTAATGTCCCCGCCCACTCTGCCGTTGGTGGCCGCGGCAATTTGTAAACTGCTTAAATTACCTGCGGCTTGAATACTCACATCACCACCACCAAGCGCCCCTACACCATTGGTAAATCTGTCATATCTGCTCCACCAACGCACTTGAGAATTAGGTGTATTTGTAGATAATGCTGCATGGAATAACCAATCCCTCACAGTTTGATTTTCGGCTTTTGTGCTTGAACCGCTAATACTGCCACCCGCACTTAAATTAACATCACCCCCGCCTTGAGCATACAACTCACGGTTAATTGTAAAGTTAGTTGCAAGCAATCTAAATTCATTTTCTGTTTGGTTTGGCAAGCTCATTCTGCCTGAAGTCGTTACAGCTTCTGGTAAACCTTCTGTATAAATCGCTGCACCCGCGCCACTTTCTGTGCCAAGTGTAATATCGTTGCCAGCCACTGCATGAATAAACCCTGTACCTGTTCTGATAAATTTACTATCTCTTAGAGCAATATTGCCTGTGCCGTTGACTACAGCTTCTGGATTAACCGAACTTTCATCCGCACCAGCAACCAATCGGTAATTCCAACTATTGGCGTATTGTGAAATTAAGTTTCCAGCTCTAAATTGTTCAGAATCAATATTACCGTTAATGTTTAAATTGCCACCAGCACGTAAGGTTAAAACACCACCGCTTGCAATAAAATTAGCGGCGGTAGAAGTAGAATTTCCAAGCACCCAATCTGAAGAAACAGTTAAATCACCAGCACTGTAAACATCAACGCTTGGTGCAATAATTGCAGACTTTCCATCACGCGTTTTGCTGTAAGTTGCCATCAAATTTTCAACATTTGTTGCAAAAGTGTTGGTGTCATCTTTAATAGTGGTTTGTTGTGAAGCACCAATTGTGTTGTAACTATATTTTTTAACTGCTTCTACTAAAACACGCTTTGCGCCTTGCACAGCGGCTGGTGCAGTGATATCAACTTTTACACCATCGCCAGCACCGTCGCCTGTTCGGGCAGCTCTAAAAATCACTTCGCCATCTTCAGCTGCCACAGCGCCTGTGCGGCTGCCTGAAACATCAATCAACGCACCGCCTGCGCCGTTTACATCTGGCGCGGAAATTTTTACATTTCCAGTGTCAGATGAAATAATCACATCGCCACCGTTACCAGCGCTACCAGCTAGGCTATCAGTGCTTGCTGTACCTTTAGCTAAAATTTGCGCCCCCGCATTAACATTCACGTCATTCAGTGCGTAAAGTTCAACGCTGCCACCTTTGTTGCCAGAAGCATCCAACGTGCCGTTAACATTAATTGCGCCGTTATCGGTAGCCACCTTAATTTTTTGAGCGCGGATATTTTCATTCGCGGCTAAATTAAAATCACCTTGACGCAAGCGATAATCTTGCGTACCTGTAAACGCGCTTAATTTATTAATCGCTTGGCTTAAGTTATTAATCTCTTTTGCATCAACACTCACGGTTGCCGTTTTATTGTTTGCGTTATTCACACTGGCTTTAATATCGCCATCAAGCAGCACTTTTCCATTTGTGGCAGAAATATTCAGTGAACCTGCGTTGCCATTGCCCGCGGCGCTCACATCAATCATGGCATTCGTTTGAACATCAACATTGCCATTTTTTGAGGTGAGCTTTACATTACCCGCTGGTAGCGCTACGGTTTGATCTTGCAGGGTAAATGTTGTGCCTTGCGCAATAATTTTGGACCCACTTTCTAGAGTGACGTGGTCTGTCGCATTATTACCTTTGGCTTCTATGCTTGTTTGTCCACCACGCATATCAAGTGATGTACCGTTGGCTAAGGTCACTTGATTGCCAGAGAGCATTAATTGTGAAGCTTGAGAAGTTGCGTTATTTAAATTTGCACTTACGCCAGCAATCCCTTGTACCTTAAGAAGGCCGTTGCTTGACTCAATTACATAGTCAGCTTGTTTATTAGCCGTTAAATGCGGTGTGTTTATGGTTAAGTTACCATCCACAACAAATTGATTTTGTGCTTCTAATTTACCCGTATTGGCATTAACTTCTTTAGCTGCATTACCTTCCACAACTTGTTTTGCTGTTGCAGTGAGGTTTGTTTGATTAAACCCGGCAACGCGTACGCTGTTGTTTCCATGCGTAATATTTTGTGCGTTGATATTGAGTTCGCCCGTGCCTAACGTTGGGATTGTGCCATTTGAAAGAGATGAAGGCTCAGAAAATGCAACCTTTTCAGTGTTGGCAATGGTTAAATTTTTTGCGGTAATCGTGGCTGCCTTACCTGCATTTTGCACACCAGCAATGCCTGCTGTTTGTAAATTAAGATTTAAATTTTGGTTGCCAAAACTTGCATCAGCATAAACATCAATGACTGATTTACTTTTTAAAAATAAACTGTCAGCACTGGCAAATTTATCTAGCTGGTCTTTCTTAATCCAAAAACCATCTGTGATTGTTGCATTATCATCAGCTTGCCCAATGCTAATGCGGCTTGCAGAAAACCCAATGGCAGCGCCCGCACCAAAATTCACATCACCATCAATTTGATTTTTTCTGGAAGCATCTAATAAAAGCGAGCCATTGCCATTTATTTCAGCACCCGCTTTTACAATTAAATCACCCCGGTCAGCATCAGAGTTTTTACGATCAAGCGTTGCGTATTCACCGCCTGAAACGCGCACAAAAGCGCCATCACCATCTTCACCATTTTCTGCGCCAATGGTTAAGTTTTTAGCTGTTGCACCCGTACCTTGGCCTACCACACTGGCACCAGCATCTAACTGCACTTTATCTTTTGCCGCGACTAAAATTTCAGGGCCAACAAGGTTAGCGTTATTATTTAATCGCACTTCAGAGGCTATCACATTAGCGTTGCTACCACTACGTGTGCCGCCCAGCATCAAGCTGGCTGCTTTAAAGTTATTTAAAGAGGATTCATTAATGGCTAAATAACTCACACCTTCTAATGAAACTTGCCCAGATTCTTCTCCATCCGCCACGACTAATAAATTTGGTGCGGCAATATCAATTTCTGCGCCTTTACCGCCAGTCCCTGGGGTTGAATCAATCAAACCTTTCAGAACAATTTTGTTGGTGGCTTCAAACGATAAACGGCCTGCATCCATAGGCTGCTGAACATTTACAGTTTCTGCAAAAAATTGCGCTGCTGAATTAGTGTTGTATTGCGCAAGTTTGTAAGCAGCTTGACCCGTACGTACAACAAAGCCACTGGTACGAGAGGTTTGCACATATCCATTTGAAGTATAAGCCGCTGTGTGACCAGACACCAAAGTGCTGCCATTCGGTAAGATGGCATTTAAATTAGACGTTAAATCCTGCTGATTTGAAACTGCTGAGACCAACATTGCACCTGGGAGTAACGCGTATCGCGCGGGCAGTAAAGTGTAATAACCCGCGGCTAACCCTTTAACGCCAGAAAGGTAAACAGAATCGCCTGCTTTAATATTGCTGCCATTCCAATATTGTGGATCATAGCTAGCAAATGTTTGGTTACTGGCTGGCATAATCGCCCAAGTGTTGGTGGCGAACTGACCAAACATACTTTGGTCAGCACCGTTAGCTAACACATCTTTGCTACCACCTAAGCCTGGTACCCATTCAAAAGCAAATAAATCGCCGCCGCCGCTAATGTCTAAGGTGCTATTTTCATTTTGGTTTAAATTTGTGGCGCTTAATTTAATATCGCGCTCAGGCGGCGCATTTAAAATTAAATTGGCGGGGCCATAATCATATTTAAAATCTTGCCCATCTCTATCGGTAAAGCCAAATGGAATCAACGAGCCATTAGCAGAAACTGAGGTTACACTGCCTGCATTTAAGTTGAGTGTATTGGTTGCATTTAAATTAATTTTTCCAAATGGTGCAAGTAACACACCGTTTTGATTAATGGTTTCTGCATTAATCGTGAGTTGACCAGCTGCAGATAGCACTTTGTCGTAGTCGCCACCTGCGACTACTTTATTGAAATTAACTTGGCCACCTGCGCCTTCAACCGTTATTTTGTAGTCCGTCAACGTTGTTGGAAAAATTTGACGTGCGGTAAAATCTAAAATGCCAGTGGTTTTGAGTTCACCAGCAGGCGTTGGTCTAACAATACCAGTAGCAACATTTGCATCGCTAACACCTGTTAAGCGGATATCACCTTCACTTTTGAGGTTAGTTTTAGCAAACCCAGAAAGCGCAATATTACCTTTTAAGTCAATCAGTTTTGCGTTGACGTTTAAAATTGCATCACCAACCAGTGGTGTTTTTGTAGCGTATTCAGTAATTGGGCGAACTCTGTTGGCATCTTCATTGTTGCTCACATTACCAAGCACTACATTGGGTGCGGTGAGGTTAATTGTGGCATTTGGGCTTGCTTCAATAATATTGGCATTAATATTAATGGCACGAGAAATATTTAAATCTACATTGCCAGTAAATTTTAAGCCGTGTTCAGAGTTCAATGAAACTTCACTAAAACCGCCTTGCATCAATCTGTCAGCAGAAATCTTCGCTAAACCTGCCGCGCTATTTTGAATGGAATCACCTGCTTTTAGGCTGGTAGGAACAAATTGTCCAGTTTGTGCGACATCCACATACCACAATAAATTAGGTAAATTTTCTGTAAAATTATTATTAATATTAGCTTCAGTGCCTGGGTAAACGGCATCAAGCTTACCTAGTTGCCTTGAAACACCGCGAGATAAGCGAATATCTAAGGAACCAGCCAATCCGTTTGGCGCATCTGCTTTAAATGTGTTGTCGAGCAACAAGCCTTCGCGCGCGGCAATAGAAATATTGCCTGCATTACTTCCTACAACCGTAGCTTTACTGCGATTACCATCTTTAATATCAAGCGTGGCTGAAGTACCGCTTACATCCATCACTGCGCCAGTCTGTGCAACCACATAGCCTTTTTTGGCATCAATAGAAATATTGCCGCCTGAATAAACGGTCCCTTCGCGCGTACCGTTTCTGTTTGGAATAGTACGTGTATAACCACCTGCTAACAAATTGGCTTGTCCGCCCAACCAAATGGCTTGCGACGCATTGTAGCCATTATCGCTTTCAGTGGTTGGGTCGCCATTCATGGTGAGCGAAATATCACCCCCCAATGCTTTAAGGGTGCCTAACACTGTAATTTGATTATCCCAAGCTGAGAGTGAAATGCTTGGTGCAGATTTCACGCCATGCGTATCAACGTGCTGGCCATTTGATTCAACATTGATGCTTGCGCTCTGCCCAATCAAAATACTTCCGCGGGCTATGTTTGATTTAGTGAAAGCTTCTGCAGGAGTAATAACATCCGTTGCTTCTGTAAATAATGAAAGCTTGGTTGAACTTCTTAAATGCTCTGGCAGTTGAGTAATTTTTGCAAAATCATGTACATGGCTGCCTGTTTCTTTTAAATGATAATTTTTATCAAGTACATAATTTTTAGCAGTAACTTCAACGTTTGTGCCATCACGCACCACTACGCCATCGCGCCCAGTTAATTTAAAATTGGTAAAACCATTATTTTTAAAAAAATCAGGTGTTGCTAAAAACTCACGTGCATCACCAAAGCCGGCATTGCCAATCGTGATAAATGGTGCGGTAATCGACAAACTGCCGCCGTGATTACCAAAACCAAAACCTCTTAATTCTCCGTCTAAAACGGGTGCTTTGTAGGTGTATGGGTTGACATTGCCGCCCTGCCCTCGCTGGGTAGCAATGTTAATTTCACCTGCTTTACCTGAATCTGCAATTTGTACAACTTTGTTATTTAACCTTACCCAACCACCTGCGGAAACATCCACCAAGCTATTTCCGCCGAGCGTTATTTCATCGGCAGAGTTGATAGTAACAGAGCCGCCATTCGTCACAACTCTTGGCAGAATGCTTTGTTTAATATCATTTATCCAGTTACCAGAAACATCTAAGGTAATGCCATTGGCTAAAGTAATATTATTAATTGGGCTGGTTTCAACAAATGTACTTGTTAGACTAATTTTGCCGCCTCTAGCGACAATATTTTGGTTAATATCTATGCTGTTCCCAGCCAAATTTAAACTTGCGCCATCTGCCAAATTTAATGCACTATTAACTGTGATATTGCCTTGCGCCTTAACCTTAATTGACTCAAGCCCACTTTTACTGAGCAGGGCTGAATCTAACTCCACCGTTTTGCTGCGGGATTCTGTTAGTTTTCTAAAATCAGGATTTGTTTCTGCTGAACCAACATCAAATAAAGAGTTTAATGCTTCAATGTTTTGAGTTTTTCCAAAATTAACATTGGTAAGCTCCCCTGTGCTTGGGGTCATCACATTAATTTTAAGTTTTCCACCTAAGTTATCAGCTTCACGTTGTTTAGGGCCATAAATCGCACCGCCTTTAACTTCGCCATCCAAGGCAATTTTATAAGCTGCAATATCAAGATCACCTGCAATTTTACCTTCTACATAACCGTTTTCACGTTTTCCGATAGAATTTTTACCACCGTAAAACCCTGTAAATTTGACATCAACAGGGGCATTGCCTAAAGAATAAAATTTACCACTTGCGTCTTTAACCCAAGTTTCTTTATTCACACCATCGCTATATTTTATGCTTCCGCCAGAAACGTCAATTTTTGAACCCGCGCGCTGAATAACATCACCTTCAGATTTAATATCCACTTTGCCAGCACTTGCTAACTTTTCGCCTAAACTGCGCGGTACTTGCGAAATAAAGCCTGATAAATTTGCCACGCGTGAGTCTGGCGCGTTGCGAATATCAAACCAAACCTCTTTGCGGTATAAAAAGCCATCACGGTTAAGCGAATTGTCATTTAAGTCTGTAAGCGTTAACAGGCGTTTTACAAAATTGCTTTCCATTGAAACAGCCACATTTTGCAAGCCTGCCACATCAATCAGCGTATTTTTGCCTAAATAAACACGGGATTCTGGATCAAAAATATTGGTGTTATCCACATTAAATTGTGAGCCATTTTTTTGCGCAGCAATATTGATGTAACCACCAGGCACCACAACTTTTGCGTTATCTTCAATATTCACTTGCCGACCAACCGCTTCAATCGTGGCAGAATTGTAAACTTGGTCATCGCTAATGGTTGGTGGCGCAACAACCATTGGTTTGCCTTTACTATCAAGGATTACTTTTCCTTTATCATCCACCTTGTAATTATTCAGCGCGTTAATGACTTTCTGTTTATAACTTACTTCACCATTTGTGGCTGCTGGCTCCCCAGCTTGGGCGTTAGAAAATAATGCGTTAGCTTTTACTAAAGACGCTTTATCTTCACCTAGCACGGTTGTAATGCTATTTTTACCAATCGTCAGCGTGCCAGCACGGCTTGCAGTAATTAATTTATTATTTCCAGATGCTTGAATTTCACTTAAACGCTGAGAAAGCGTTTGCGTTTGAGAGTCGTCTGACTTTACAACTTCAATATTGCCATTATTGTTTTCCAGTGTATCTCTGGCTAATAAGCGAATTGACCCTTTTTGATTCACTGAAGAAGTTGCGGTCACTCGCCCACTTTGGTTTACCAAAAAACCAGCCATGGTTACATTACCGCGTTGCGCCAAAATGCGCCCCATGGTGTCGTTCGTCACTTGGCCTTTAATGTCCACTTCTGGAATTTCTGGCGTGGACTCTGTTGCAGGAACTGCTGGCTCTTTGTAGGAATCCACTTCAACTAAAACGCCAGCCAATGCTCGGTAAGGCGAATCTTTAGTGTAGTTATAAACATCTTTTACATTGGTGCCAGAGTTAATATCTGGCGCGACAGAAATATAAACTTTTGCACCAGCAGCCATGGCTACTTGGCCTTCTGTAGTTTGAATGCTACCTTGGTTGACAACAGTAGGCGCAAACAACATCACAGAGCTACCCAGTTTTGCCTTAATATTTGCGTCAGGCTCAACTTGTACTAAAACGGTTTTAAAGCCTTCATTATCGCCACCCCAAACATAAGCGGCGCGGCCACCATCTAAATATGAATTAAAATGGCCTAAATCACTTAAAAAATCACTGTCTTTTACATCTAATGCAGAAGCAACTAAACCATTCACATCAACCCGTGCACCGTTAGCAAATAAAATACCGTTTTGATTGATGAGATGAACAGCACCATTTGGGGAATTAAGCGCACCTTCAATGACGCTTTTAGGGCCATTAATACGTATTAATGTGGCAGAACCCGCACCGCCTGTGTGATTAAAATTAACGGCCGCTCCAGTACCAATATTAAAATTGGTGCCCTGCATAATGCCTTTAACGCTACTTTGATTAATATTTAAGGTAGTAGCACTTGGGTTACTTAAATTGATATTGCCCGCTTTGACTTCCAGCCCTGTTGGAAGTGTGCCTGCAGGTAAATTGCCTGCAGCTAATGTTTGATCAGCAAACAAGCCCAGCATGGCAGTCGTAATGCCAAGTAAAACTATCCAAAAACTGGTTTGCTTACTTTTTGAGTTGCGGCGATTACTTGCCCTAGCACCATTTTTACCAGATTGATGGCTACGTGCATGTTCATCAACCACCATCCAAAGTCCACGTACTTCATTAAAAACAAGACGATAAATACCGTGATTCATTGGCTTAAATCCTAAAAAACTTTCAACACATTAAAAATTATTTTTCGAGCATTCTTTTTACTACACTGATAAAAAAACGCTCGAAAAAACAACTTTTACTAAACAAAAATCCTCTCCCTAAAATTAGAGAGAGGCAAATCTAAAAGCTACTTAACTTTTAACTTGTAAAATGCGCACAATTAAAGTGATGGTTTACCTTGCAAGGCTTGGCAAGTATCAGAGTTACGTGTGTAGCGGTTTACAAAGTTTGGTTTAGCTGAATAGCTAGCAGCTGTTGGTAGTGAAGCAAATGCATTTGGTGTTGTTGTAAATGTACCGCCATCATTTGCAGTATATTTAGTGCTACCTAAGTTTTTAACTAATTGTGTAAAGAATGCTGTTTGAACAGCTGATGGAGCAGCAACTACTTCACCACCTGCTAAAGTCACAGCTTGGTTACGCCTTTGCATTGATAACTCAACTACAAAGTCATATTTGCCATTTACCAAGTTTGCTTTTGATGGTGCAATACCTGTTGCACCTGCTGAAGCAGCTTGTGTTACACCGTTAAATGTGCCTGCGCCATCTAACATACGGAAGCTGTAATTAGGAGATGAGGCTGCTGTAACGTAGCTGTCTAAAGAAAGCACACCAATTGCTTTTGATGGGCCACCCACTGCTGAGAACAATACTTTGTAAACTTTACCATTTGAGCCAGTAACTGTATGGTCAGTACCAGCATTTGCAGCTGTTAGGCAATTACGTACGTCGCCTGAACCTGAATTTTCTACCACAGTGTAACCGGCAGAAGGATCAACTAAGATTGGATCTAAAGTAGTGCCGGCATGCGCACCGTCATAACCGTAGCTGTCAGCGACTGTTTTTGGCAACATGTTAGTTGAAGAGCCGCCATTACATGGGAACCCTGAGAAGAACCAGTTGTAGGAAGTTTGTGTACCAGAACCATTTACACGACGGCAAACAACAACTGGATCTTGTGAACCATCAATTTGCTCCCAAGTGTCAAACTGACCAGCTAACATCGCGCCATACTGCGTACGGCTAATGTGTGTTGTTGCAGCAACAGCGTTGGTTGCAACAATCCCCATCATAATTTGATTGACTGGGCTAGCGGTTAATCTAGCCAACTCAGTTGAAGTAAGAGCTGCAGCACCATTTTCAGTGTTATAGGGCGCTTTAAATAATTTTGGCTCAACGTCAGATATACCAAAATCAGGGATTAAACCTGTATTTGCAGTAGTATTAACATAGCCAGATGTACCTGGATCCACACCTTTCGTACCGCATGCCCATGAGTATGGATCCGCAGTTGTAGGTGTTACAGCTGTACAGTTATTTAAATCTAACACCTCAACACGTTGCGCACGCGCGACCGGATCAACACCCCAAACAGAACCACCTTTTGAACGTTTGATGAGTAAAATGTTAGTGCCTGCAGTAACACCAGGTACGTTAGCAGTAGCTTGACCTAAGAAAGCACGATAGCTATTTGCATTCGCTGTACCACGAATTGCAACTTCATTGGTAAGCATATCTTTAATTGTATCGTTTAAAAAGTTATCTGGAGCTGAAGCTCCAGAAAAGTAAATTGTCACTGTACCAGCTGGAATTGTTGGTCCAGCGGCTTGTGCTGCCATGGCTGAAAGTGCCAATCCACAAGCAAGTGCGATTTTTGAATATTTCATTTGAAATTTTCCTCTAAAAAATTATGTAATTAAAAGCAATTAACGAAAATTTAGGCAAAGTTATGCCATAAACCTAAATTTAGGTTTAATAAAATAGTTATTTGATTAACTGGCTATGATGTATATAAACTTGACATCTACACCATAGCCATTCAGCAATTAAGCTTTGTTGTTACGACGACGAGAAACGCCACCTAATAATGCTAATCCAGCCAACATCATCGCGTATGATTCTGGTTCAGGCACTGCCGCAACAGGGTCAATAGGATTTGTAGCAGGTAAGGCAGCTAACTCTAAACGCCACTCATTGCCTGCACCTTGGTAAGTACGTGCTGTTAAACCAAGTTGAGCAAAAATTGGTGCAGCGTTACCTTGAGCAGCTGATTGTGATGAGCGTGCATAAAACCCTAAAGCAGAGGTTGCACCCATTACATTGGTTGAGTCGACAAGATTATTATTCCATGTAGAACCCCAAGTGCCAGCATAAGCCGTACCATCCGTACTTAAAGTGTTTGCATAAGAGTCAGCAGGTACAGTTAAATCAACCATGTTTCCATTTACAGCGCCAGAATATGATTCCATTGCCGCTGCAGCTTGAGACACGATTAAATTTGAAGAGGCAATTGAGCCAGATGTTGATACGTCTTGTGTTGAAATAAAACGTTTTAAACCATTGTTATCGAATGCGGCTAAGTTCCACTCCACACCAGTCGTAGACGAAAATGAGCTATTAAATCCTGTTAACGCACCATCAAATAAAACTGTACCAGCTGCAAAAGTTGGTAAATTTGTAACGAAGTTTGCGGCGTTTGTACCATCTGCACCAACAATATCGTTCAAAGTTAATGCTGATGACAAATCAAATGTGTAACCATTGTCACCATTCCAAGCACTGAAAAACAACTCAGAGTTAGTTGAGCTACCACTGTTGATCTCCGCTTGAGCAGAAACCGCAACAGCAGATAAAGCCACTGCAACCGCTAGACGTTTAAATTTAAATTTCATTGTATTTCTCCTAAATTAACTACATAAAAAACAACAGCCTACAAAATTAAGTAAGCTGCTTTTAAGCGACTTACCTTTAAAACAACCACATTAAAATCAACTACTTAAATCACTTAAAACATCAAAAACTTTAATGCAACGTGATGTTAAAGTTTTAAAGTGAATATCTGATGATGCAAACCTAGTCCTTTTGGGCTATAAAACACAATGGTTTGATATTGCAACTGCCATTGAATCTATATTTAGTTGTCATATTTGAAATGCACTTAAAACTTGTTTTCTAAAACATTAGTTACATTGACACAAATTTATATCGCGATTATTGGCTTTGAATGTGACATTTGTTCGCAACAAACATAGTCCGTTCGGACTATGTTTTTACAAAATTTACGAATTAAAATGCGCTGGGTAATTGAAATTGATGAACTGAAATGATTAACCATGCCTATTTAAAGAATCAAATAGACACTGCAAAAATTGGTCATATTTACGTCATGTAGCTTTACTAAAATAATGTATTTATATTTCACCGCATCATTAAATTAGGAAAGACCTATGCAACAAAAACATCACTTGCAAAAAAGTTTGATTGCCATCTCAACGGCTTTACTTTTTTCAACATTTGCCCCCAATTCTATTGGTGCTGAAACCAATCAAACCGAAACAGATATTCAAACCATTAAAAATAATTTAGTGAATCGAAAACCACCGCTCAACATTAAAAGCGTGACAGCTTCACCCATTGTTGGCTTGTATGAAGTGTTTGCTAATGGAAATATTTTTTATGTCGATAAAAACGTCAAATATGTGATCACTGGCGGGATGCTAATTGATGATGAAAATAAAAAGAACTTAACTGAGGAACGCTTAAAAAAGCTGACCAGTATCAAATTTGAAACGCTGCCTGTCAACAACGCCATTGAAATTAAAAAAGGAACTGGTGCATATAAATTTGCGGTATTTTCTGACCCTGATTGCCCATTTTGCAAAAAATTAGAACAAGGTTTAGAGAAATTAAATGTAACGGATTACACAGCCTACATTTTCTTATTCCCACTGAAAGAATTACACCCAGATGCAGCACAAAAAGCGGAATCTATTTGGTGTGCAAAAGATAAAGTGGCTGCTTGGTCAAATTATATGGTGAAAGAAACCGCGCCAGAAAAAGCAACGTGTAAGAATCCATTGGAAAGCAATGAAAAACTGGCGGATGAAATTGGTGTGTTAGGCACACCCACCATTTGCTTACAAAATGGTGAAATGACTCAAAATCCACAAGAATTAATTGCTGCAATTAACAAAAATGTAGAGAAGAAATAGAAAGTAGTCTCAATAATAATGTCAAAATTAAAGTAAATTATTGAATAATTTACTTTAAAGTATTATTTTAAAGTATTGATTTTATTAAGATGAATGCTGCTTAATAATGCCCATTTTTGCTGCTTTGGTTGCCGCTTGCCTTCTGTTAGTGACGTTTAATTTTTTAATAATATTTTGTACGTGGTTTTTTACTGTCAGTGGACTCACTTCTAAAATGGTAGAAATTTCCCAGTTGGTTTTTCCCAAGTATAAATATTGAATCACTTGCGATTCTCTACTGCTCAACTTTTTATTGGTTTTAACAACAGGTTGTAAGGTTTTTACTTTTCCGGTGAGTAAGTTACTTAAGGTGCAATGCAAATGCGGCATGAGCATTTCTAAAATTTTTGCGATTTCAGCGCATGGTTTTTTGTGTAACCTGCCGAATATAACAATTGAATTATGCTCGCCATAGCCATGCACTATAAAACTTTGTAACTCTGAGTCGTTTAACTCATCTTCATTAATGTTCATGACGGCAAATTGGTTGTGCATGCCATCTTGCAGTAAATTAGTCACGAAAAGCGGCACTGAAGCCACTTTCCATGCGTTGATAGCGCGTTGGATGATGCCAGAATTTTCTTTGATGGCCTCGTCTAACTTAGCATCGTTAAAATAGCGAACGCTGGTTAAATATTCAAATTTATAAAGATTTTCATGATTGTCTTTTACGCCAAACACCATCACCTCATGACCGAGTAAATATTGAAAACCACCTTGCAGCCATTTAAATAAATGAATATTTTGGCTAATTTTAAGTGACTCCTCCACAACCTCCATAAAGACGTGCCGCTGCTCATCGGTGAGGGTAAGTTCTTCTTCTCGTGTCGGATTAAAGCTTGCATTGCTTGTTACTTGCGAACGCGCCATCAAGGTGTCCATGAACATCTCATTCACT
This sequence comes from Methylophilaceae bacterium, assembly GCA_965247415.1. Lineage (GTDB taxonomy): Bacteria > Pseudomonadota > Gammaproteobacteria > Burkholderiales > Methylophilaceae > Methylotenera. The sequence goes on along the minus strand of OZ252007.1, from coordinate 2,471,837 downwards.
TTTCAATTGGTTGTTATGAAATTTTTAAGATTATCCAGTTTCATAATGACGTAACAATGAAGAAAAAATGACACTTTTGTTTATAAAAAAAGTAATTTTTTTGACTTTTTTATGACAGATTTAATGTGTTCTTTAAAACTATAAACATGCGAATAGTGTTTGAATAGACCAAAAATTGACTATTTATAATTCCATTTCTTATTGCTGTCATATTCATTCGCTATATTGGCGTTATGCTAAAACCATCGCTAAAGAGATTAAGTCTTTTGTTAATGCTTTGCTTAAACGCAAGCATCAGCTTGAGTCATGCAGATGTTTTGGTTGATATGGCGCAAACGGATGAGATTGTTATCAGCAACACACAAGAAAATATTGCGTATACATTTAAAATTGAAGAACAAAACGAAGCGATTGTAATTGCTGGAGTTGGCACTGAGATTCAAATAAACCAAGAAGATATCAACGCACTAGCAAGTGTTGATGAAGTGTTGCTTGAAACAAACGCTGAAAATACCATCGTTCTTACAAATAATAATATTCAACAAAATAAGTTTGCAAATAGTTCTGATGATGCAAACAATAAAAAATCTAGTAATCTCGTTAAAAACTTACCATTTAACAAAGAAGTACAGTTGGCAGCGAGGATGACTTCAGTAGCTCCTGCGTTGATTCATGCGATTATTTCTGCAGAATCAAACCATAATCCACACGCTCGCTCTGCAAAAGGAGCCTATGGTTTAATGCAAATTATGCCTGCCACCGCCAAATTTTATAAAGTTACAGACCGTAAAGATCCAAAACAAAATATTTTGGCGGGCGCAAAACTGCTTAAAGATTTGCTTAAAGTGTTTAATGGTGACGTGAAATTAAGTTTAGCGGCTTACAATGCGGGCTTGCCAGCGGTACTCAAACACAATCGTAAAATTCCACCTTACCAAGAAACGCAAAAATATGTACCTAAGGTGATGAGTTTATATAAAAAATTCACGTAATTTTAAAATTCGCATGATTTTAAAATTCATGTCAATTATGGTTTTGAAATGGCTGGTGCATTAATAGCACGCACATTATTCAGTGTTTCTGGAATTTGAACATGTGTTTCCGCATTTGAGTCTGCTTGATTTTGATTGTTTGGCTCACCTTTAGCTGACTGCGTTTCTGGTAATTGCAAGTGTGTTGCTGAAGATTCAGGCAACGCTAATTGATCAAGTGATTTAGTATCTACGGTTGGCGCGCTTGTAGCGGTTGGAACATAGATAAATTTCATTTCGCTGTACTTTATTGGTTTGTTTGAATGTTGATCATTTTGCTGAATGATTTTTTCTTCTGACAAGCTATAAACGCCAATAATTCTCCCCTGCTGCAATTCCAATCCCCAAGATTTTTCTAAGTTGAGTGGCTTTGTATTAAAGGGGTCAGCATATAATTTTCTAATATGGCGTTTAACGGTTGGAAAGCGTTCATCCAAAAGCAATTCTTCTAACTTTTCGGGAAATTGTTTTGTCCCATTTACTTTGCTCTCATAATAACTACCAATCGCTTTTTTATAAGATTCGCCAATAAATTTGAGCTCTTTTTCACGTTCGCGTTGCATTTCTTTGTGCCAAACAATGCCAACCACAGCCATCGCAATGCTTGAAATTGCTAGCACCATCAATAAGCCCATGTAAGTAAATCCAACTTGTGGGCGTGAATTACCAATCAGAATATTTGCTACCATCTTTCGCAGTTGCGGTCGCCCCGCTGTGAATATCATAAATATCACCTTCTAAGGGTGGCTCTGGCGGAACAACCTGCCAAGTTTCTGCACTTTCTGTCATTGGGTCGACAGGGAGTTTACGGATATATTCATGGGTAATTAAATCTTCTAAAGTGCTTGGATACTTGCCTTTATCTAAATAATATTGATCGATACTTTCACGTAAGGTCGCTAAATCTTGCTTGAGTGCCGATTCTTTTGCGCGGTCAATGCCATTAAAGTAGCGCGGCGTTGCTATAGTCATCAGTAATGCTAATATAGCCAAAACCACTAAAAGTTCAACCAATGTAAAACCCAATATTGCGGGCTTTAACTTCAATTCAAATTGGAAGCTTATAGATGTTTTCATGGTGATAAAAAATTTACCACTGAGAATAAGGCACTTTATTAGATCCAATGGCTGAACTTAACGAATAAACGTCGTACACATCTTCACCTTCTGTTGGATTTTTTTCATCGCTTCCATAACTGCGTAATCCCCATTTTTTTTCATCTGGCACTTGCTCATTCAGCATGGGGTCTAGCGGAATTCTTCGCAAAAATTTTATCTTTTGTGCTTTAGGCGCTTTAATATCTGTGACACCTTCTACCAGTATTTCTAAATTAGGTGGATAGCCAGTTTGATCAATATTTTTTTTGATACGCCCTTCATCTGAAGCAAGTTTATATGCATCAATTGCCTGTCGAATAAGGCGTAAGTTTTCACGCAATTCACTCTCTTTTTTACGTTGAACAGTCACTTTCAACATTGGCGTTGCCACTACTGCCAAAATTGCAACAATCACAACTGTGGTAATGAGTTCAATTAAGGTAAATCCTTTGATGCGCCTTTTTAACATCACAATCGTTCAACATCCAAGCGGTTATTGATTTGGCATTTCAGTTTGACTAGCATCAAGCGGAACCAATTGCTCTACTGAGGCAGGTTCCGTTGGAACGATTGATTCGCCTGGAAGTAAATTTTCTTGTGGGTTTGGTGCCACAAGATTCTCCATCACAACACCACCGCCAGGTAGTGAAACAGGCTCAGGATTAGATGGACGAGTTCTATCCTGAGGTGCATTTTGAGCAGGTAAGGTCACGCGCGGCGTATCAGAAATCACAGATTCTGTGCCAGACCAATACTCCATTTCATCGCCTTCTGGTTGACGAATATTGCCCAACACTTTTGGCGTAATGGCGAGCACAATTTCCGTTTTACTTTTCTTATCTTCTTGGCTAGAAAATAACCGACCCAAAATTGGAATATCACCTAAAGCCGGTAATTTGCTGGCATTTTTACGTTCATCATCCAAAATTAAACCCGCTAAAACCTGCGTTTCACCATCTTTTAATCGCAGTAAGGTATTGGCATTACGCGTGCCTATGGTGTAAACGGTTGTGCCATTTCTGGTCACCGTTTTTTCACCTAATGAACTCACTTCTAAACCAACTTTAATATTCACAAAATCATCTAACAAAATGCGTGGTTCTACATCCACTTTTAAACCAACATCCACATATTGAACACTTTCTGAAATTCCAACATTGGCGGTAGAAGTGGTGGTAATAATAGGCACTTTATCGCCTACCAAAACTTTGGCTTTTTCATTATTTTTAACACGAATTCTTGGGTTAGATAGCAAATTCACATCGCCCGTGGTTTTTTTGAAGTTTAACGCTGGATTGGGTGAAACTGCATAGTTAGCAGATTTTAAAGCTTTCAATGCTTCAACAGTCAAGGTTGCTGGCGTTAAAACAGACACTTGATTGGGATAGACAATTCCAAGCTCTTGTAAGCGCGTGCGGCTTACTTCTAATACTTCTATTTCAAGCATGACCTCAGGATCAGCTAAATCATTGGCGGCGACTAATTTTTCAGCCAGCCGAATCACCTCTGGGCGATCACGCATTACAAACATATTTAAGCGCTCATCTATAAATACATCTTTTGTTTTGAGCATGGTTTTAACCAGCAACGCTACTTGTTTGGCGTTGGTATTGGTTAAGTAAAAATTGCGAATGACTAAATCTTGATAATCTTTTAATTTTGCAGGTGTATTTGGATAAATCAACGCGGTATTTTCAGATAACACTTTTTTCTGCAAGCCGTTGCTTGAAAGCACAATTTCAATGGCATCTTCAATACGCATTTTTTTCACAAAAATGGTGGCTTTGGTATTGGGCTTAATGTCTTTATCTAAAATAAAATTGATGCCTGTTGCGCGTGATAACGCTTCAAAAACAACTTTTACTTCTGCGTCCCGCAATTCTAATGTCACTTGTTTATCAGAATTAGGTTTCAATTTTGCGGGGCTGGCTTTGCTAACGCCTGTTTTCTTATTAATCACTTCTAGCAATTCTTTTGCTTTGGCATTTTTTGGCTCTTGTAGAAGCACATCGCGCGCAATTTCTTTTGCAGCTTCTAGCTTGTTTTCTTCAATCATTTTTTTTGCTAGATCTAATTGCTTTTGCTGCGAACTTACTCTTGCAATATCTGCACGCCCATTTGAGGCAGTGACATTTTCCGGTGAAATATTTAACACGCGCGAATATAATTCATCTGCTTTATCATATTGTTGATTAGCATGCGCTACTTTTGATTCTTTAATCAATGCATTCACAGACTCTTCTTTAGCGATTAGTAATTCTTTACGGGTTTTAGTTGAATCTGAGTTTCTATTAAATTTTTCGGTTGCAATTTTTACCTTTTCTTCTGGGGTCAAATTAGTTTTTTTTGGTTCATCCCAAGGCGCTGTTGCACAAGCAGTCAGTTGCAAGGCTGTCAGCAATAATGACAATAGATAAATTTTTCTTGTTAACTTCATAAATTCTACTTTGAATGATTTTTTATTAATAATTTGTTTCATTGATTGGTTCACTAGCAGCATCTTGTGAAACAGCAACTTTACGTTTAGCTGATTTAATCAATACTTGTGGTAAATCAAGGGGTAAATAAGTCAGTCGCAACACATTGGTTTCTTCTTTATCTAATCGCCATTCTTGATTGATATTTTCACCAACTGCCACGTAATAAAACTGCTTGTTTTGCATTAAAAATACTTTTCCTGCATTAGGAGAGTTTTCCATTTTTCCAATATATTGAAACGGTGCAGGCGGTGCGGTTGGCGGCGGTGGTGGTTCTGGTGGCGGCTCTGGCGCAGGCGGTGGTGGTGGAACCACAACTAACCAAGAATGCGGCTTGAACACATCTTGTGTGATTTCCGCAGAATTTGCTCTTTCAAGTGCAGCCCAAGGAAATGTTACGGTTTCCTCATTTTCAATTGCGTCTTTAGGTTCAGATGTTTTATTTGATGGTTGAGGATTTTTATCAGATTGCGTTATTTTATTTTCATTGATATTCGCTTTTGCGGGTTGTACCAAGGTCATGGTTGATTCGTTCTGTGAGTCCGATTGCGTTTCATCGCTCATCGCTGTCCAAAGGGTGATGAGTACTGTAACAGCCAGTAAAAAATACAAAAATTTGTTGGATGATTGTTTAACAGCTTGCATCTTAGCGTGCATCTATTATTAGTAGATTCATCATTAATGCTCTTTTAAAAACAACACAAAGAGTAAATTGGCGTCCACTGTTGCAGATGAAACATTTTCTCTCGTGATTTGAAAATCAGACAAAGCAAGCATCGGCAACTGCCGCAAAATGGTTGCAATAAATTTTCTAATTTGAATGTAACTACCCTTCACTGGCAACATAATTTCGTAACGTGTTAAGGAGTTTTCTTTAAGTGTTGTTGCAGCTTTACTCACTTTATTCAGTTTGTAGTCGCCACGATTTAATGCCAACTGTTCATGAATGGCCGCTTCATCAATGGCTTCCAGCCAATTGGGTAATGTTGCAACCTCTGGAAAACGATGATAAAAAATTGAAACTTCTTCAGCCGTATTTTGTTTAGGTTTAGTTTCTACAATACTCTCAGTAGTTGGCACTGTTCCCTGCAAGAGCAAACGTGTATTTAAATCGCGTATTTCTTGCTCCATTGGCAATATTTTTGATGTATAGAAAAAAACAGTCGCCAATAAAATGACAATCGCGGTCAAGCCCCAAACCCCTAAGTTTTTACTGGCTTTATTTAGCATCCACATAAAATAATGAGCGTTTATTTGCATCATGGTTGCTCCTCAAAAGATGAATGGCGTTGCCACTCTGCTGAAACGGTAAAACTCACGGGTTTACTCACATTTGCCTCATCAACACTGTGCGTTTGCAAATATACTTTTGATAAATTTGCTGTGTCATCCAGCGATTTGATGTAGGCAAATACGGCTTTCAGAGTTTTTGCTTCACCGCGAATCACAATTAATTTTTTCTTGCTATTAGGGCTGATTTCTAAGATTGCAATTTCTTCAAGCAGGGTGTTTTCAATGGTTTGAAAAAGTGAATCCCAATCAACGACTAACTCGCTGATGGTTTCATTGATTTGTTTTTTTTGCGTGATACTGAGTTTAATTTCTGAAACAGGCATTTTATGTTGAATCGAAGCATGATCTTTTTGCACACGTGTCATTTGCTTACGCGCAAACTTTTCTTGTAATTCTGTTAATGCTTGTTGGTGTTTAAAATAAACCACACCCATTTGTACAAACATCATCAAACTGAAGCCAAGCAAAATTACGCTGATCCAAGTCCATTGTTTGATTGAAAATGTATCAACATTGATAAATGAAATTGTTAATTTTTGATTCACACCAAGGCCTCCATCAAGGCATTCGTATGCGTGACAACTGATTGTCCCTGTTGACCAATCATGGTGATGGGCCAATCAGCAATTTTTTGGATTTTTGCGTTTGTAATGTGTGGTGCATATAACAATACAGTTGGTTTTTCTAAAATGTTATCTTGAGCGCCTGCTTTTTCTGCGGCTAGCAAACTTTCACGCAACAACATTTGATGCAAGCTGGTTTGCCATTCTTGTCCAATCGCCTCGATTTTTAAATTTATTAAATGCCCACCTTGCAATTGAATTAACACCAGTCGATTATTTTCAATCATCGCTAAAAAACCATCCGTGCAACCAATTTCTTTTTTTAAATGATTCACCGCTGTCATCACATAAGGCTCAACCGTGGTTAATATGAGCTGATATTTTTCTGCTATTTTTATAAGCTGCTCCAGCAAGAATTTATCCATCGCAACGGAAATGGATGGTAAATGGGGCGGCGCATCATCTTGCCTAATTTCCCAATCATTCACGCGCTCACCATACACTTCATCATAAAAAGCCTTTGCATAAGCGTTTTTTTCAGCCTCTGGCAAAAAAGCGTGTTGCGCTGGCAAGGTTAAAAATCTTAAGCATTCACTGGATAGCACAATTTTTAACGGGGTTTTTGCGGGTACTTTTATTTTTGAAAATAATGTGTCTATTTGAAGAAGTGCTTCTCGCCATTTATCGCCATCAGCAGACGCATAATTAACTTGTGCTTGAAGCGCCACACGCGGGCTTAACCAACCCTTGATGTGTTGCAGAGTAATTTCATTTGCACTGATTAACAGGCTCAATTGATTGCGCGACATCAGTCGGTTAGGCGACAAAAGTGACACGATTAATCTCCTGTAATGTGGTAAGTCCGCGCCCTGCTGCATCCAGCGCAGCTTCTCGAATGGTGCGCATACCAGAACGCTTTGCGGCTTCCTTCAACTTTCTAATTGGGTCACGCGCCACAATCATTTCACGCAATTCATCATTGAGCACTAAAAGTTCCGCCACTGCTTTGCGCCCTTTGTAGCCTGTGCCACGGCAATGTCCGCACCCTTTTGAAAATTTAAAACGCATGGTGGAAGCCACTTCTGGTGTTAATCCAGAAGCTTTTAATAACGCTGCGTTGGGGTAAAAATCTTCTGCACAATGCGTACAAATTTCTCTTATCAAGCGCTGTGCCACAATACCATTGACTGCTGAAACAAAATTGTATGGGTCTACGCCCATATGCATAAAACGACCAATTACATCCAGCACGCTGTTGGCATGCACTGTGGTAAACACCAAATGCCCTGTCAGGGCTGCTTGCACAGCAATTTGTGCAGTTTCTGGGTCACGAATTTCACCCACCATAATTTTGTCAGGGTCGTGCCGTAAAATTGAACGTAAGCCTCTGGCAAAAGTAAGCCCTTTTTTCTCATTCACTGGAATTTGTAACACACCAGGTAATTGATATTCCACAGGATCTTCAATGGTAATAATTTTATCAACGCCAGTATTCACCTCAGTAATGGCGGCATACAAAGAAGTTGTTTTCCCGCTACCAGTAGGCCCAGTTACCAGCACCATGCCGTAAGGCTCGCTGGCTAATTGTCTAAATTGCAAAATAATATCTTCATCAAATCCTAAAGAATGCAAACTCAAGCCTTGCGCTTCTTCAGTTAACGATTTTCTATCTAGCACCCTCAATACTGCATCTTCACCAAACGAACTTGGCATAATGGAAACACGAAAATCTACATCACGATTTTGCACAATTACCTTAAAGCGGCCATCTTGCGGAATACGCCGTTCTGAAATGTCTAGCTGCGCCATGACTTTAATGCGCGAGATGGCTTGATCAGCATTTTCAATGCCCTGCATACCGGCCACATGCGCCATCACGCCGTCAATCCGGTATTTAATTGCCAGACCAAGCGGTGTGCATTCCATGTGAATATCACTGGCTTGCGCTTTTAATGCATCGTACAAGGTGGAATTAATCAGTTTAACAATCGGGTTGGTATCTTCATTAATTGATTTTAAGGATAGATGCGTCACAGCTTCATCAGATTCCGCCGTTAAACTTGCGTGATTTTGCTGCAAACCGTCCATCGCACGCATGCTTTCTTCGTGCCGCGCCAAATAAGCGGCTAAATCTTTGCGATGCGCCAAGCGACATTCAAATGGGCGCTGCATGATTGAAAGAATCCATTCATAGAGATTTTCATTGAATGGATCTGCAAACACAATGATGACTTTTTGATCTGCTTGCGCAAAAGCAATGCATTCTTTTTGTTGGGCTTGGGTAAATGAAATGACATCAAACGCAACATTTAATGCATGCATTTCTTTCATGCTGATGGCGGTATATTGAAATGTTTTGCTGAGCGATTGTAAAAATTCTGCTTGATCAACTGCCAATAAATCTTCCAACACATCCACCACACGTCGTTGTTGCGAAGCCGCTTGTAGCTTTGCCTGCTTGATTTGCATGGGATTAATTAACATGGCAGGCATGCTTTCTAATTCAAGTATATTGCGCGTATCAATCATCATTGAATATTGCCCGCTAGCTCAAAAATTGGCATATAAAGTAGCAAGACAACGACACCAATCACCAAGCCAATAAAAAGCATTAAAATTGGCTCAAATAATTTGGTAAACCAATCTATCCAACGCGAAAGTTCTTCATCATAAAAGCTGGCAACACGCTCCATCATGTCGCCGATATTGCCGCCCCGCTCACCCACCCTTAACATTCTGAGCGCAACGGGTGTAGTCAGCCCAGCTTGTTCAAACGCAACAGAAAGCGATTGACCCTCAGATATTGCCAAAATCGCCTGATTCATATTTTTTTGCAAAGCGGTGTCAAGCAAGCCAGCGACAGATTGCATGGCAGCAGTAATCGCCGTACCACCTTTGAGCAACATGCCTAATGTGCGATAAAACCTAGCAAGTTGATAGGTTTTTAATTTTTTACCAAATGCTGGAATCCGCCAAAATAGTTGCGCAATCCATTTTTTTGTTGCTGGTTGAGAAAGTGCGATTACTAAAAAAATCACGGCAACAAACAAGCCAATCAACATTGCTTCGCCATGTGTTTCTAACAACACCCCCCAAGCCATCAACACTTGAGACATCCACGGCAAATCGCCGCCCGTGCCCTCATAAATTTTGCTAAATTTAGGTACTACAAAGCCAAGTAAAAAAAGAATCACTAAACTACCAACCGCTAAAAGTAACATCGGGTAAATGGAAGCACTTACAATTTTTTTCTTTAGCACACCTAGTTGTTCAGCATATTTCACATAACGTGTAAGCGCTTCCGGCAAATCGCCCGATTTTTCACTAGCGCGCACGGTAGAGATATATAGCACAGGAAAAATTGACGCTTGTTGCTCTAACGCGGCAGATAAAGTTTGCCCTTGATATAACGATTGCAATAAGGCATCTAGTACGCTTTTCACCTCAGAACGCTCCTCTTTTTCTGTGAGCGCTTCAATTGCTTCAACCAAATTCATGCCAGCCTCAAGCAACGCTAATAACTCTTGGCTAAAAAGATCTAACGGAAATTTTTTAGTATTACCTACAGCCAGTATTGATTTTTTTTCAGGACGCGCTGATATAGGCGCGTAACCACGCGCACGCGCTTGCAAAAGTGCATCTTCTGCATGATTAGCAACAAGGTTTAAAAAAACCACTGCCCCACCACGCACTGCTTTTACCTGAAATTCCATGAACATTTCACCCATCGTCAACAACAAACATGTTGCTTTTAACCAGCCAATATTAACGATTAATGATGACAAAGAGATTGCAGAATTGTGACAGCCAGCAATAGTGTTTATGAGGTGAATCTTGAAAAGATTAACTTAAAAAAAATATATCAGAGTAGCCAAACCTTGGAATTTATTTCTAATTTTTCAAGTAGACTTTATTAAGATGTCTTTGCATTAAGATACCTTTGCAAGAAAAAAAATCCTCAGAAGCAATTCAACTCAGAAACCATTTCTAAAGGTAATTAAATAAAAAGACTTTTTTATAAAAAAATTGAAAGCTTATTCATCACTAAGCTTTAGATTGCTTTATTTTTTATCGCGGGAATAATTGCCACAATTATCTTGTATCACAAGCAAGGTGTGACAGACCCTGACTACAGTTACTTGTAGGTTTATGCAAAATGGATTGATTCAGCTGACAAGTCAAAAGAAATCGAAAAAGTTAACAATTTACTTTTTAGTACAAATATTGTACAAAACTAAAGTAAAAAATATATAACTCATTGATTGTATTGAATAAAATTGGCGGAAGAGGTGAGATTCGAACTCACGCAACATATAAAACATGGTTATACATAGCTATACACATCAATAACTTAGTGAACATGGTTGTACATAGTTCAACTCAATTTTAGCCCAAATTTAGCCCAAACGTTTTTTGCCATTCCCGAATTGCGAATACTTGGCTATTTAGCGCAGGTACATACGGTCTACCTGTATAGCTATAAAACTCAGATAAGTGCTGATGAAGACCAGATAGGTCTAGATATTGCCATTAGGAGTTTTTCAACAGAATGGGGGATAAGCTGCCCGTCTGATTTTTTATATTCATACTTACTCTCTAAAGCTGACATTCATCTTAATTGCCCTGTAGGTGATCTAGATGTAGAAAAACTATGTTTCTTTGAATAAATTTATCAAATTAAATGTCTTAGAGACCCAAGAGGTCCCCAACTTAATTCACCCCAATTATGTTGAAACGTCTTCTATGAATCACACAAATGAATGTGCGCAATCTGCATCTACATAGAATTAGTTACTGGCTAACAATAGCTTCGGATTCAACGCTATCTAAATTATCGATCTCTTGATTTTCATTTGAATCTTCAGACTCTGCATCATCTACTTTAAATACAAATTTCACATCTGTATGCTGCGAAATAGCACTGGAAGACTCTATTAACTGCGATACCATTTGTTGCAAAAAAACTGGATTGGCCGATTCACTATTTACGCCAATAAGAAAGCCTTCTTCGTTTCTAATCAAAGCCCATTCTTTTCCTGTTAAGGGGTCTAAATATGGCTTGCGTAAATGATGGACTGGCTTTATGAAGCGACTATCTAACACCAAATCATCTATGTTATTTGGTAAGGTTTTTATGCCATCAGGAGATTTTTCATAGTAACGCTTGATAGCTTGCTGGTATTGATGCCCAATAAACAACCAATCACGCTCTTTCTCACGCATTTGCAAGGTTGCTTCATCTTGCGAAACAATTGCAATGGTGACAGAAATAGCGGCCACTAAAAAAAGTAAAACAATATAAGCAAAGCCTCTTTGGGTTTGAATTTGCTTTGTTTTCAAAGAAGCACGCATACATTACCAACTATTATAAGGAACACCGCTGTCTGCATTCTCGGGTGAACCACTTTGCACGTCATAAACACCGCGTTGGCCTTGTGACATCTCTACAATTTGCCAAGTTTCTGCACTCTGTGTGATGGGATCAACTGGAATAAAACGCAAGTAACGCTCCAGAACCAGCGTGTCTAACGTTGCTGGATATTGTCCTTTATCTTCATGATAATGGCCAATTGCCTCACGCATTTCTTTTAAATTTTGCTTCAATGCCATTTCTTTGGTGCGGTGCAAGCCGTCAAAGTAGCGTGGCATCGCAATTGCGATGATGGTTGCAATCATTGCCATCACAATCATGAGTTCTATCATCGTAAAGCCACGAAGTATTACATTTTTATGCATATTTACCATTTTGCGTATGGTATGCCATTCACACCCACATCAGGGCTTAATGAAAAAATGTCATACACATCACGACCTTCTTTAGGATTATCCGCATCACTCTCATAACTACGTTTTCCCCATGTATCTGCGGGGTTAATAGGGTCAGCATTTGCGCCATCATTCTGAGATTCACGTAATTGCGCATCTGAAAACATCGGGTCTGCGGGTATTTTTCTTAAAAAAAATAGCTTCTTTTTTTGTGGGTCTGTGACATCATCTACGCCATTCACTAAATCATCTAAATTTTTTGGGTACCCACTATAAGAAATGCCTTTTGCAAACTTTCCCGCATCAAATGCAGCTTTATAAGCATCAATTGCCATTCTAATTTCACGCAAATTTTGTTTAAGCTCAGTTTCTTTTTTGCGTTGAATATTTTTTTCCAAATAAGGCGTTGCAACAGCGGCCATGAGCGCCAACATGGCAACAACAAATACCATTTCCACATATGAGAAACCTTTCGTTGAACGTTTATTGAACATGGCTACTGCTTATCCGCGCCTTCTTTCGTCGGTGGCGTTAAACCTGTTCCTAATGAAAAGCCTGTTGGTAATGGAATATTAATATTCGATGGTTCTTCAGATTTTGGTGCTGTTTGCGCAGGTTTTGGCGGTTGCGGCACAATAAAAGGTGATGCGCCATTTTCAAATCTCGGACTTGCTGAACGTTTACCTGCGCGCCCTTCTGAACCGACCCAAATTTCAGACTCATGTGCTTGTTGTGGGGTTCTTGGCCGAATAATATGCGGCGTAATGGAAAGTACAATTTCTGTTTTTACTTTGTCATCGGTTTGACTAGAAAAAAGCTTTCCTAACAAAGGAATATTTGATAGCCCTGGAATGCCACTCACATTTTTTCGGTCTTGGTCATCTATTAACCCTGCTAGCAATTGCGTTTCGCCATCGTGCAAACGCAACTGTGTACTGGTTAATCTTGTCCCCACTCTAAACGCAACACTTTGATTGCCACCACTTGAGGCGATCACTTTATCGCCGATTGAGCCCACGTTAAGATTGATTTTAATCGTGACATCATCCGTTGAGCTTACTGAAGGTTCAACCTCTAATTTAAGACCTGCATCAATATATTGAATTGACTGCGATGTCACCCCCGTAGATGCGACATTTGAAGTAAACACAGGCACTTTTTCACCAATATGAATTTTTGCAACTTCTTTATTCTTAACCCGAATACGTGGATTTGCGAGCAAGTTCACATCGCCATTAGTGGCATTAAACACTAACCCTGGTACGCCATTGACCATGAGGGAACTTCCCGTGACATTACTTAAGTCTTTAACCGTGAGAATACCTGAACTAGGCACAGGCACATTCACGCCTGTGGGCATATTCACCCCTAGATTTTGTAAGTATGAGCGCTTAATCTCCATCACTTGCAATTCAAGTAAGACTTCTGGATCTGGTTTATCTTGCGCATAAATAATTTTTTCTGCTAACTGTAAAATTTCAGGTGAATCTTTAATCAGCAACACATTTAAACGTGGGTCTACTTCCATATTCCGAATATTTAACATGGAACGCAAAATCGTACTCATTTGTTTTGCATCTGCGTAATCCAACGTGTAGCTCCGCACTGAAAGATCTTTATATTCTCTTTGGCGAAGCGGGTCATTCACATAAATAATGGCAGAGTTATCGCTGAGAACTTTTTTTTCTAATTGATTTGTTTGTAGTAATAAATCTAGCGCATCATTAAACTCAACCGACTTTACAAAAATGGTTGCTTTTTGATCACTTGGAATATCTTTATCTAAAATGAAATTAATTTTTGCCATTTTAGAAAGTGACTCAAAAATCATTTTGATATTTACATCTCTAAATTCCATCGTCACTGGTTGGTTAAACGCCAATTTTTTAACATTTTTAGCCTGCATTAATTGCAATTGTTCCGCTAATAAATGCTGATTCAACGCCAACGCTTTAGGGTGCTGCGCATTTTCTAATAATATTTTATGCAGTTTAGTAAGTGCAGCTTCTATTTTTTCTAAGCGATTTTTTTCTGTGGACTCAGATAAAATGTTTTCTGCATCTGCCAATAATTCTGCATGTTTTTTCTCTAAACTTAACTGCAACAAACCATCTTGCGCTTTCAAATTATTGGAGTCATAAGCGAGAAGTTCATCATAAAACCGCGCCGCTTCGTCAAAATTTCCTTCACGCTTTGCATGCTCCGCATCTTGAATCAACTGCTGAATTTTAGCTTCACGCGCATTGATATTTTGAATTTTTTCTGGAATCTGCTTAGCTTCTTTTGGATTCTCTAGTTGATTTACATCGTATTTTTGAGTGTGTAATTTAGCCGTCATTGTTTCGCAAGCAGTTAAATGCATGCCTAATTGAATGACTAAAAAATAAAAGCCTGTTTTTATGAGCGTGGCTTTATTCATCTTGAGCTTTCCCTACTTGAAGTATCTGTGTTTGGTGAAAAGGTTGATTTAAAAACTGCAAAGTTAATACTTGCGCATTTTCAGTCACATTTTGTAATTGATATTTATTAAAAATGGTATCACCCACTTTTGCAGAAATAATTTCATCATTCATACTAAGAAGCACCAGCGTTTGTGTTTGGTCTTTCCAGCGCCCGATATATTTAAAAGGCAAAGGTGGCACTATGATAGGTTGCACTTGTGACTTTTTACGGTTTGTTTCTGCAGGTTCTTCCTTTACTTCTGCTAATGCAAATAAATCCGATATGCTTTCATAAGACTTTCTTAAAGTTAACTTTTCATTCTCACCAATACTTTGCTGAAAAGGTTGAATATCTCGCATTTGCAATGGTATGTTAGTTTGCGCCAATATTCTGATAGGCAAAACGGTCTGCTCTGAAGCATCATGAGTGCTCATGCGCCAAGTCAATATCAGCGTCAAGAATAAACCTCCCCACAATATCCATGCATTGCTTTTTTTCATCGTCATTAAACTCAATTCAGCACAAAGTTAAAGAGTAGTTTTATACGCGCTTCAATCACGTCATCTTCATTATTAATACGAGTAAAACTGAGCTGCTCTATCGCCACAAAAGGCATACTTACCATGACTTTGTTAATAAAATCATGCACTTCTGGATAAGTTGCAATCAAAGTAAAATCCACCATTGTTTGACTTAATGGTGCTGTGCTTTCGCTATGTTTTGTTTTATAAGTCACTGCATCTAACGTAAGCTCTTGCGCATTGGCAAGTTGCATCAATCTATTAAAAGTTTGCGCTTTATCATCTACTTTGGGAAATTTGACGAGCGCATCTGCGAGCATTTTTTCTTGATCTACATATGCATCAGTATTTTTTGTGATTCCGGGCACCTCAAGATGCATGGTATTTATTTTGTTTTGCAATGCCTGCCAACGGATAAAAAATAGCACCGTTAAAAGAAAAACTAATAATAAAGCGGCGCGACCTAACAAACCAACTTGGTCAAAAAATCGGATTAATTGCCATTTAATTTTTGCACTTAATTCAATAGAAAAGAAACTCATATTTTCCACCCTAAATGTATATCAAATACAGTAACCACTTCCTCATCGGTGGTTTCAATATGCTGACTCACTAATTCCGCTTCATTAAACAGTGGTGATTTTCGTAACGACTCTAGTAAAGCGGTCACTTCATCAAATGCTTCTGCCTTCACTTTAATTTTAATTTCATTACGGTTCAGATTAGGCTCTACGGACAAAAATTGCACATTTGGATGCGCTTGCTTTACCAACTCTAGCGCGTTAAAAGTTTCCATCCAAGGCACATTAAGGGTATGTTGAGCAATCTTAAAATGTTGTAAATGTTCTGCGAATTGTGGATTAATTGGCTTTGTCCTGATGACAGGCTGTGCATCTTTTTTTGCTTGAAGATCATTGAATGCACTTAATTTAAATTGATAAACTATAAATAAAATCGCCGCTAATAATATTGCCAATGCAACTAAGATAAAATCAATCGATGATTTTTTCAAAACTGAATGAGTCACAAAATTAAAATTAGGTTTTTGCATTGTATTCACTTTCAATCCATTAGCTTGATGACTTAAAATTTGTCATCCAAGAAATTTGCCATCCAAACTGCATGCGGTTGATTATTCACCACTGGATTTACCAGCTTAATGATGGAATCCCCATTTTTTTGCCAATTTTCCTGTATTTCACTTGTTACGTAAGTCAGCACGCGACTTGGGCGCAAAGTCTCGGGCGTTTGCATCAAGCTGCGCTGTACTAATTGTGTTGCATGTTGTTGCTCTTGCCCTGATGGTGGCATATCAACCACCATTTGATTGCAAATACATGCTTGCATTTGCGCTAATAATAGCCTTTGCGGTTCAACAATAAGCAGCCAATCTTTTTCTGTTAAATGTTGCGACCAACATTTATTTAATAAGGGGATGATAGATTGAATTTTAAAATCCATCAGCATAGCAACTTCATTAAGATGATGAATGGCACTTTTATCCATCGCTGTGGCTAAAATAGGCTGACCAAATCCATATAAATGCACGGCCACTTTCCAGTCGTTAGCCATCGCACCAAATTCTTTTTTAAACGCGTGTTGCGCAATGGCTTGCCAATCTTGTAGTTGCACAATGTGCGCTTGCCAAGGTAAAGCTAAAAATCTTACAAAATGATTTGAAAGTATGATCTCAACAGATTGCCTTTTAAAAAGCGCTTTAACTTTCTCTAATACATTTGGAATATTCGCAAAATCTGTGGTTTGCTTAGATAGCAAGTGGACTTTACTATTTGAATCTTTAAGCGCAATACTGTGTGCAGCGATGGTTAAGATTAAGGGTTTAGACCAAGGGAGCAACACGTAGCACCTCCTCAATCGTTGTTTCACCAGCAAAAGCCATGTTCAGTGCAGATTGATGTAAGAATTGTGTGCCCTTTTTGGCTGCCAATTCTTTAATTTGTCGAATGGAGCCACGATTGGCGATAAGTTCACGCAACTCATCATCTAATATTAAAATTTCCGCCACTGCACGCCGTCCTTTGTAGCCAGTGCCACGACAAGTACCGCATCCTTTACCACGTTTTAATTGCGCACTGGCTGGAATCACAATATTTTTATAGGGAATATTTGCAGTAACCTTTTCTGCACATTGCGGGCAATTCACACGCAACAATCGTTGAGCAACAACTATATTTAAGGCTGAAACAAAACTATAAGGATCAACACCCATATTTATAAAGCGCCCAATGACATCAAAAGCATTATTTGCATGTACAGTTGTAAATACCAAATGCCCAGTTAACGCAGATTGCACCGCAATTTGCGCTGTTTCACTGTCTCGAATTTCCCCAACCATAATGCGGTCAGGGTCGTGACGTAAAATTGAGCGCAACCCCCGGGCAAAAGTCAGACCCTTTTTCTCATTCACGGGAATCTGCAAAACCCCTTTTAATTCATACTCTACAGGGTCTTCAATGGTGATAATTTTGTCGTCACCACGATTAATTTCACTAATAGCCGCATAGAGTGTTGTGGTTTTGCCACTGCCTGTTGGCCCAGTGACTAACACCATTCCATAAGGCATGGCAAACTGCTCACGCATCACCGCCATCGTTTCAGCATCAAAGCCCAGCACATCTAAACGCAAACCAACCGATTGGTCAGCCAGTGTTTGCTTATCCAAAACCCGAATCACCACATCTTCGCCATGAATACTTGGCATCACGGACACACGAAAATCGACATCACGACCACGATAAACGGCTCTAAAGCGTCCATCTTGTGGCACACGCTGCTCGGTAATATCAAGCTCAGAAATCACCTTAATACGGGAAACCACTTGCTCCGCTAATGACAATTCATTGATTGCACCAATTTGTGTTAATACACCATCTAAACGATATTTAATTACCAAGCCGTCAGGTGCTGTCACTAAATGAATGTCACTTGCTTCTGCTTTAAGTGCATCATAAAGCGTGGAACGGACAAGTTTAATGACGGGGCTAATATCCCCTTCAATCACATTGAGCGAAAGTTCTTCTTTCGTTTCACCCTCTTGCTTAGTCACGCCCACATGGTGCATCGCACTTTGCATGGCACGTGTTTCATCTTCATGCTTAGCCAAGAATGCAGCAATATCCGCTCGATGCGCTAAATGTGTGACAAATGCCGTTTGAATGCGCTCTGCCGCCCAAGCAATGACACTTTGCTTATACACATCAGCAAATACAAATAAGTAAGTTTCATCTCGTTTTAGCAACAAACATTCATATTGCAAACTTTCTGAGAAATTAATTCGCTGAAAATCGGGTGTCAAAATTTGCATCTCATCCAAGGATAAAACAGGGTAAGAAAACAAAGTAGCCAATTGCTCAGTAAATATCGGGGGTGAAAGTTGAGAGAGCGTTTCCAATTGCTCAATAGCGCGTTGACCATTTTTTTCTGATAGGGTCCGAGCTTGTAGAAAAAGCTGTTGAAAATGTGCAGTGGTCATTTGCTTAATTACTCAATACCACTAGCTAATTCAAAAATTGGCATATACAGCATGAGCACAATCCCCCCAATCATAATGCCAATCAAAGCCATCAGCATAGGCTCAAACACTTTGGTAAAACGGTCTATCCAACGCACCATTTGCTCTTCATGAAAAGTCGCCGCGCGTTCCATCATTAAATCCAGCGTACCTGTTTGCTCGCCAACGTTAAATAGTCGAATCGCTACTGGCGTAGTAAGGCCTGCCGTTTGGAGTGCATTTGAAAAAGGCTTTCCTTCTGAAATCAATTTTTTTGCATGCAATAGATTACTTTTTAACTGCACGCCTAATAAGTTTTCTACCATTGTTAAACCATTCATCACAGGAATACCACTTTTTAATAACATGGCAAACGTGCGATAGAACCGTGTTAGGTAATACAAGCGTAAATGCTCACCAAGGTATGGAATTTTCCACATTTTTTCAGTCAAGCGTTTTCTGTTTTCAGGGTTTGCAATACTGATAGATATCCCTACAACTAACACCACAAATATTACCAACATCAAAAAACCATAGTGTTGTGAGAAATTACCCAGCTTTAGTAAAAACTGCGTGGTCAATGAAACGGTTTTAACTTGGGTTTCATAAATTTTACTGAATTTTGGAATCACAAAAACAATTAAAAAAATCAACACTACTACCCCAACTGTACTCACAATTGCTGGGTAAAGCGTTGCGCTGACAATTTTCTTTTTTAATAAATCCACGCTTTCTAAATAATGGCTATAGCGCATCAGCGCTTCAGACAAGTCTCCTGTAGATTCTGCTGCACTCACCGTTGCAATCAACAAACTTGGAAAAGCCTGCGGATTCAGTGCCATGGCTTGTGAGAGCGTTTTACCTTCTTGCACAGCTTGCAGTAAATTTTCTAACACTTGTTTAGTTGGAGAATTAGACTCTTTGTCAATTAAGGTATTTAACACTTCCATCACCGCCAATCCCGCATCAAATAACACACGGAATTCTTGGCAAAATAAGATTAATGGAAAAGTTTGATTGCTAACACCACTTTTTTGAGTGAGCAAATTGGGAATAAAAGAAAAAAAACCTGTTTGCGCTGGCTTAATTTGAAGTACCGTGAGGCCTTGCTGCTCTGCTTTTTTTATGGCCTCACCCGAAGAAGTTGCATCAACCTCAAACTGCTGTGGCGCTTTACCATCGCGCAAAACACGTAATTGATATTGCATTATTATTCGACAATATCGGCGTTTTCATCACTTCCGCCAGCCTGACCATCCGCACCAAGAGAAATAATTTCCAGTTCACTTTTCTCATCAGGAATTTTATAAATATAAGGGTGCCCCCATGGGTCGTTAAGGACAGCTTTATATAAATAAGGGCCTTGCCATCCATTTACACCTTGTGGTGCAACTATTAATGCACTTAATCTGAGTTGTTGGTCTGGATAGTTGCCTGTATCTAGTCGATAGACATCTAATGCTTTTCTGAGTGAATTGAGCTGTGCTTTTGCTGATTTCACTTCAGACATTCCTAACTGTGCGAAATATTTAGGTCCAACATAACCCGATAACAAACCAACAATCACCATAACCACTAACAACCCTAATAAAGTAAAACCAGACTGACTTTTCACTTTTATACACACCCATAATTAGTTATAAACGGTGATTTAATTCTAAACGCAAAATAAGCAAGTGTGAACATATAAATAAACCTCAGGAGATCTGAGGTTTATTTTTACTCAACAAACTAGATTGTTAATTAAAACCAAATGCTGTTGCGTTATTTAAATTAGTATCTGAAGCACAATTTGGATGATCGCCCAAATTAGCAAAAGTAGTTGTAAGATTTAATTTCTCAAAATCATTTGTTTGCGCGGTATCTAAATTAAGCGTTTCACGCACTTTCCAAGCAAAAGCATGGTCGGTGCAGGAAGTATCACCTGAAACACCAATAGCACCTACTTTTGTACCGGCTGAATTATATAGTGCAATTCCACCACCAAATACATTCACACCACCAATACGTTTACCTTTTAATGGGTCATTTGCTTTACCATAATTATTAGGCGAGCCAGAATATGCCACAGATGCGTTTACTGGATTAGATTCTTGCAAGCCAAATAAACTTCCACCTGGTTGAACAGCGGCATATAAAGCACCTGATGAAATTGAAACACCATTTAAACTAAAAGCATTAGCAGTATTGGCTTTTTGTGCAGAAATCACACGACTACCTAGCCATTCAGCGTTACCAGCTAATTTACCTGTATCCCCTGTTGTTACAACATGACAAACAGCGCCAGTTTCATCGACCATTGTTACCCACATATTAAGACCAAAACCACCTGTGCCACTTGCACCAGTAACTACACCATCAGCTGCAGCTTGCAATGCCGCTCTTGTAACATCACTACATGCCGCATTCACAACGCCGGAACTTAAAACACCTACTGCCATCAATAAAACCAATGTTAATTTAGAAATTTTTTTCATATTATTGCCCCTTAAAAATTTATGATACGCAACTTTTTGAAGTGTATTTGTTAAATACCACAAAATTATAACAATTGTTTACACAAACCTATATCCCCTAAATGGGGGATATGGTATGAATTTTTTGTGACGCTAACCTATCAATTTTAAGAGTAGCCCGTGACTTGATTGCGTATCTGTTAATTTATAAATAGATTTAATGTGCGTAGTAACAGTTTCAATAGAAACACCCAGTGACTCTGCAATTTCTTGTCTTGACCCATTAAGCGCCAATTGGTAAGCCACAATTTGCTGCATAGGCGTTAACTTTAACAAATATAGCTTATTGATAATTTCAGTGCGTAGCGGAACGCGCTTTTGCAACTGAACTGAAATTTGACGGGATGAATATGGACTTTCAAACTTTAAATTAAAGCAGCCCCATCTATTTTTAATAGAAAAAATCATCTCCTCACCCTCTAGGGCTTTTTCATAATAAGGCGCACATAACGCCTCTAATTGCTTACTTAAATTTGGTGCTGTAGGGTTGGCAAACGCACCTGGCGTATCGTAAACCAGCGCCCAAACAATGCTAGATGCAACAGAATCGATATAATTAGCTTCACCATTTTCTGATAGCACAGAAAAACCAGTAGTAAGTTTATCTGAATAGGTAACATTAGGTTGCTCCTCCTTAAAAATACCATTTAAGGTTGGAATCAAACTCGCAATAAAATCACATTCTTCTTCAGTAAACTGCCCTTGAGCTAAAGTGCGCATCATTAAAAATGCGCCATATGGCCTTTGCCCGTCATGCAACACAACATCTAATAAAAATTTAACATTAAGTGGCTCATAAACTCTTTTAAAATGTGCTGAAGCATACAAGCGCTCGTTTTGAAAAGGTATTAAATAACCTGCTAGCGGACCTGCTAATACATTTTCAGTAAAAGTCGGCCAATTACGCTCTCCTTCCGCTTGAAATGCCGCACATGAATTTAAAGTGTCAAAATTTAAAAAATGTGGTGTCGTACACCAGGCGTCTAAAAACTCACCACGTTCGTTTGACCAAAAAAAACCACACTCGGCTAAATTAAATATTGTTTTGAATGTGCTACAAAGCTCAGGTATTAACAACGTATCATTCACTTTCGATGCTGCCATTAGCGCTATGGTAGCGGCATCGAGATTTCTCCTATGATCATATTGATGTATTATTTTTTTTATTTTATACATAATAGAATTCAATTTATTTATTAGGTTTGCAATTCAGCGGTTTATAAATGATAAGTTGAAAAATGCTATATTAAAAACAGTGTATATGTCTCGCTTTTGCATAATTTTGTAAAATTCACCGAAACTGTCTTCGATAAGTTTGAAATACATATTATGTATATCGCTTAAGGACGCCTCCTTTTTTAACTCTTCAAGATCATGCATTGCGGTAATGCAAAGAGCCATTAATCTGAAAACACCGTCAACAGTATCAAGATCAATTTCACCATCAAATCCATACCATAAGGGCTAGAAAGTTTTATTCTATATCCAATCCCTATGCTATTCTTATTTTTCCAGCTTCAAATTGCTGTTGAAGAATTTTTTAGAAGAAGACAAAATCTTTTCTCATATTCAATTCTACCCACTGATTTTTCTTCACTCATTTTATATAATTCCCATTATTGAATTGATTATTAGTGATCATGTCCCTACGACGGTTTTTAATAACTAAGCATTGTTTCCCGCTAATGTTACACGGGAGGGCTATAAATACAACTGCTGTTAGCCTTGCAGGCAATAGCTTTATATGAAACTTGTGGATATTGATTAAATCTATCCTAAATAAAATAGAATAAAATTTTTAAATATACTATTAACCTGTCTAACAGCTTGGCTCGCTATTTTGGACTCGATCCAATTAGAATAACTGATTGATTATGGCCTATTTAATCAATTAATCATTTGACTACGAAAGGCAGCTTTGGGGATCTAGTACGCCATGGCTTTTCAGGGGGGAGAAGCAGCCATTCGCAAATATTGTTTAAACTGTTAAAAACTTGGGCACAACCTAGAATAACAGCCGTGGGGCAAACATAAGGGGGCTAAAAATAATGAAAAATTCTGAGAATAAACAATTTAACTTTTTTACTTTATCCATAAAGTTACTAACTTCTTTAACCCTATACATTAATTAAAAGAAGTTTGGTGGTGAAATTACTTTTTCAAACGATTTGGACAGTTTTGAAATCAAGAGGAATTATTCAAGATGATTTGTGTTCAGCCAATCTAAGTTGAATTTTTTATCTTTTAATCGCTATGCAGCATTAATCAAAGTGGTTTGTTGTTCTTGCATCACTAGATTTACAAATTGATTTGCCGGCAAAGGCTTACTAAACAAGAAGCCTTGAATCAGATTACATTCCCAAGCTTTCAGTTGTTGGTATTGCATTTCTGTTTCCACACCTTCCGCTACCACTTTAAATTGCAATACTTTTGCAAGCTGCAATATTAATTTCACGATGGATTCATCTGTCGCCGAGTTGTTCATATTTTTAATAAAAGCACGATCAATTTTAAGAACATTTACTGGGAAATGACTCAAATGTGACAGTGAAGAAAAGCCCGTCCCGAAGTCATCAATTGCAAGACTCACCCCAATTTTTTTTAACTCATTCATAATTTGAACCACATGTTTTGAATCATGTGCTGCAGCTTCTTCAGTTATCTCTAATTCAAGCATGTGTGCTGGAATACCTGTTTTATCAATCGCGTCTTGAACTTTGCTTGGGAAATCAGCCTCTTGAAATTGTTGGGCAGAAATATTAATGGCAATCGGCATTGCTGGCATACCCTCTTTCTGCCAATTTACCCACTGTTTACAGGCTTCAATAAGTACCCAGTCACCAATTTTTAAAATAAGATTGCTTTTTTCTGCGATGGGAATGAAAACAGCGGGGGAAATTAACGTACCGTTTTTTGACCATCGTAACAAAGCTTCTGAGCTTGATACTTTACCTGTTTGAGCGTCCACTTTTGGTTGATAGAAGAGTTCAAATTCTCGTTTTTCAATAGCATTTCTTAATGACTGTTCAGTATCAATCCAACTTTTTGCTTCAACACTCATACTCGGATCGTAGAAAGTAAAAGTATTACCGCCTGATTTTTTTGAGTTGCGTAATGAGGTATCTAAGTTGCTCAGTAATTCTTCACTTCTAATATGATTGTCTGGCTTAAAGCAAATGCCAATACTACAACTACAAGTCATTTCACGGTCACCTAAATTCAAGGAAACGGTCGACATGCTTGATATGCTATTTGCGATATTAATCATGTGTTTTTTATCTTGAATATTTGTAAATATCACTAACCATGAAGTTCCTGAGAAATGGTAAACTTCAAATGGATTGCCATTACTTTCCAATCTATTGACCAACCACTCTGAAATCTTTTTAATTAGAAGGTCGCCAAATATATAGCCCATTGACCCTGTGATAAGGCTAAAACGGTCTAAATTCAACAACATAAACCCAAAATGATTATTGTTTTTGTCAGATAAGATTTTCTCTATATTCTCTTCAAAATATTTTCTATTTGGTAAATCAGAGATGTCATTGAAGTAAGCACGTTTAAATAACGCTGACTTATCTTTTATTCTGAAATGTAAATTTACGAGAATAAATAATGCTGCGATCAATACTGCTAAGCTAAATCCTAGTTGTAAATAGTTGAGTTTGTTCACTTCCTGTTGAGTAGAAAGGCTATTTTGTTTTACGCTATTTTCAATCTCAATTTTGGCCGTATCAAGCTGATACATCATTGTTTTGGAATTTTCTTGAGCAGCGTATAAATACTCACGCAATTTATCCCAATCACGACCATCACCTAATTGCATTTCAGTATCTAATTTGTTTGCATAAGAAATAAACGCCAACAAACTATCATCAAGTAATTGATTAACGTTACCCTGCTTATTGATGAAGGTAATATTTTTTATATCTTCTTTGATGCGTTCGATATTTTGTATATTTTTAACATGATTATCTCTGTCGAGCGTCGCGTAATATTGAAATAAATTATTTGAAATTTCTGCCATTAGACTTTGAGTGTTGGAAATTTCATTTAGCTGTGGAATTTCAAATTTGATTAATTGATCGGCTTTTGATGAAACGCGTTTAACTGAGGTGCTGCTAATATAAACTACTGTGCCTACGAGTAATAAAACCGTAATGAACGAAGCCAATAATTTTGTAATTACTTTATTTTTCATTAAGTTAAATTCTCTATGTTGCCTATCTTTAAATTACAGGTATTTTTCAATAATTTTATCGGCAAAATTAAATATAACTTGATTAAGTCCTGGGCTTTGTTATTAAAAAAGCATGAACTCAACATCAACGGATTATGAGTAAGATAATGAATGAGCATTTCACATAAAAATGTATACAAGTTAATTTCTTCATACTGTCCCGTCCTAAAATAGGTTGACAGTTATTTACCTATTTTAGGTTGATTCAAACGCCTGATGCACTGCATTAGGCGTTTTGTATTTTAGGCTTAGATGCGGCCTGAGTTCATTGTAAATCTTGATGGATTGTTTGACCATCTTTCTTGCTTCTTCCAAATCCTTGGGTTTGGTCAGTAGAAACTCATTCTTTAATATACCATTAACACGTTCAGCCAGCGCATTCTGATAACAGTCGTAACCATCGGTCATCGAACACGTTATTTGATTACGCAGATGAATGGATTGATATTCGGATGAACAATATTGAATTCCTCTATCCGAGTGGTGAATCAAGGGGGAGGTTGAGCGTCTCGCACTAACTGCCATCTTCAACGCCCTACCCACTGCACTGGTCTGCATATGTTCATCTACGTGATAACCCACGATCTTTCTGGAGTAAGCATCCGTCACTAAACTCAAATAGGTGTTTTGTGTTTGCGTTGGCAAATAAGTAATATCAGCAACCCATACTTCCTCTGGCCTGCTAGGCATGACTTGATTCAACCCTGGCTTCAGTAAGTTGGGGTGTTTATAAAAGCGATGATGACTGTTGGTTGTCTTGTGATAAGACCTACTAGGCAACACAAGCAGCCGTGCTTTGCGAAGTAAATTAAACAAGCCATCACGTCCCATTTTGATGTGACGTTCAGTCATGCTGTTTTTAAGCAGGTAGTGCAGCTTGCGCGTACCAACCCTAGGTTGCAACATGCGTTGTTCTCGAACCAACGTTAGCACTTGAAGGTGCTCGTTAGCTACATTGGCTTCAGTGGCACAGCGCTGATAATAAGCTTGACGACTCATCCCCACAAATCGACAGGCTTTGGCCGTACTTATTCGAAGAGTTTCTTTTTTGGCAAGGACGCACTTAAAGGCTTTTTTGGGAGTTTTACTCCGTACTCAGTCTTGATGACATCCAGCATGGCTTCGAACAATTGCGCTTTGAGATTAGCGTCTTTTAATTCAGCCTCTAAAGCTTTAATCCGCTGCTCTGGCGTTTGTGGTAACGAAGGTTTTTTAGTCATCTCAGTACTCAGTAAATCTGATGATGAAAGATTATACCAATCCAGATGACCGTGCTTGCGTAACCAGATTAATACCGTTGATCTACCCTGTATACCATAGCGTTTCTGGGCTTCTTTATAAGTCAGCTCTCCATGCTCAATTTGTTCAACAACCGACAATTTAAAAGACAGCGTGTAATCTCGTTGTGTTCTCTTAATCCCAATGCTCATTTGACTCTCCTTGATTCAATTCAAAAAGTGTCAACTTATTTCAGGACGGGTCATACAAATCAAAAAAGCCCACATGGGCTTTTTTAATATATTTGACCTCAACCATGGCTCGAATCATGGTTTAAAAGATAAGAAGTTACTTTAACGCATTGTTTATATCTAAATTTTTTAAATTAAATACAAAAAGGTAGCTGTAGGCTTTGAAGAATTTCACCACTTTGAGAGTTTTGTACAAATATTACAGCACCTGCATTTCGACCCTTCCATTCAGGCTTTAAAGTAATACTTTTTGAGAATTCGCTTTTTAAGTTGAGTTGGTAAGCTCCCAATAAATCACGAACGACATAATCATGCTTGAGTTCACGACCATTATTTTCACCAGCTTTGACGTTGCTCACTAATTTATTTTCGTAAATTGCAATATAAATTTCAGAATGTTTTGAGTCCTCTAATTGAATTACCTGCGCAGTTGCTTTTATTACAATTTCGCCGTTTGCTTGATTAATCTCATCAAGCGTCAAGTTGGCACGAGATGGCTGCTTTAAACTTTGTTCTACAAAATTATTTAAACGCGAGTCATTCCAACCTCTAAAATCCTGCCCATTAAAACTAAATTGCGGAGTATAAACAAAGCTTGACTTATTAAACGCCACATTCGAATGTTGACGTGCACTGAATTCTGGCTTTGAAAACCTATCTTTCCATCCAATATAGTCCCAATAATCTACATGAAAAGCCAAAGGCACTACTTTATCAGCACTTAACTTCATGCTATTCAGCCACTTGTCAGCGGGAGGACAACTACTACAGCCCTCCGAAGTATATAGCTCAAGCAATGGAACTCTGGTGGCACCACTTTTAGAAGAGCATTCTGCAGCAATAAGTGTTGTTGATAAAGTTGATAAAATAAAAGGTAATAGGAGAGTACAAATAACTGTTGGTTTACTAATTCGTTTGAGAAACATAACTTCGCATCCTATTTAAATAAGCATTAGTCGTTGTAGATACTCAAAACTTACTAGACAAATCAACTATTTATATTGCTTAATGATTCAATGCAACTCAAACTGACTTGTTAGGCTACCCAATAATGGCATGTCAAAAAATACTAATATGGATTTCTAAGATAACTAAGGTACGAATGCCCACATCTAAATCAAAGTAAATCATTCAATATCGTGTAGTAATTGAAATTAACCAATCTGGTGATGCTTTTACAATTAAAGCTTCAAATTGTTTATCGAATCCAGATATTATTAGTAATCCAACAAGCAATAAAATAACACCAAGGATACGTTTGCCAATTTTACCTGCGGCAAATAACTTGACTCTAAGGTTCATCATGATTTGTTTTGAAAGCGATCCCAATATGATTAATGGTAAGCCTGCACCAAGTCCAAATATTGCCATAACTATTGTCACGTGAAGCAAGTTAGTTCCTTGGCTTGCTAGAGTGATGGTTGCTCCTAAAACGGGCCCTACGCATGGACTCCATACAATACCTAATAACAATCCCAAAATAAATTGACCAAATAATGAGTTTGCAGATACTTTACTTAATAAGTTATTTCCAGATCCACTAATGCCAGCAGTAACACTAGCAAATCTTTCCTGCAAAGTCCCTGAAAGCAATACCACACCGAAGATGATTAAAAGTAAGGCTGCAATCGTTCTAAACGCTTCTTGATCTATTCCAATTGATGCGCCAATTGTGGCAATAAAGACCCCAACTGCAGTGAATGAAATTGCCAATCCAAATGCTAGCGTATATGGACCATATTTATGCGTATTAAGTGCAGCCCCCACGATAATGGGGACAAGAGGTAAAACACATGGAGATAGTATAGACAGTATTCCAGCTAAGAAACTAAGTCCATAAATACCAAAATGAGCAATCATGATCACAAATCCTTAATTTTTGTTAGATTGCTTTCTGAATTAACTTCTCGATATTTGCTGGTGAAGTATCCCCAGTACTGCGACCCATCTCTTTCGACCCTTTATAAACGATTAATGTACTTTGCCTACTTACATTAAATGCCTTTAAAGCCTCTTTTTGGCTATCAAAATCCACACGTAAAGCGTTAATGGATTGATACTCTTTTTTCTTGAGTAACATATCAATAACTGGTGCTTGCGCGCGACAAGTAGGACACCATGGCGCATGAATTTCAACCAGTATAGATTTACCTTCTTGTTGTAATTGATTAAAACCTGATTGAGTAAAAGCGGTAGTTTCTGCAAACGCAGTCGCAACGACTATAAGATTAGATGTTAATAATATTGATTTAAATAAAGCTTTCATAATGAACTCCGATTATTAAATGTCAACATTAGTCGCAAATGAAAATGTTTACTTACATATTTTGTAAATTTAAATTACGGTGAATAGAAAGCAATATAAAAGTAAACGAATTGTAAGGGTCTGCAGATTATTTCGACAAAGTAATGCGTGGCACATGATGAATCTATTTTGTGTTAATTCACGTATTTAGATCGTCTGTCTTTTCTAAATGTTAGTTTTAATTAGAAATGGTGGATTTTTTTAATAAACTCGAAAGGAAATATCATGTCTATAAATACAAATAATGGCCGCCGGGGCGCATTGCTAGCAATTGGTGCGGCAGCACTTATCTTAGCTGGCTGTGCAGCAACTGGTGCAGGCACCAATACAGCAGCCAACAGCACCGTAGGTGCATGTGTAGGAGTAAACTCATGTAAGGGTACTAGTGATTGCAAAACTGCTGGCAATGCTTGTAAAGGTCACAACTCTTGTAAAACAGCTACAAATGCTTGTAAAGGTCAAGGTTCTTGCAAAAGTGCTGCAAATGCCTGCAAAGGTCAAAACGAATGTAAAGGTCATGGGCACTTAGCATTAACTGGTGCTGATTGTGATGCAAAAGGCGGTCACTTGATTTAGTTTAGACGGTTTAGTGCTAAAGCTGAGCATGGGAATTGCTACTAACCCATGCTCAAATTTTGAGTTTGTAAAATACCCTACTATTTGAGATAAACATGCGTAACAATCCACCAACATTAGGATTTGGACTTGGTTTACGATCAGAGCATTACAACGAAATTTTAGATTCCAAGCCCAATATTGATTGGTTCGAAGCGCTATCAGAAAACTATATGATTCCTGGTGGCTTGCCTCTCAATTTTTTAGACAGAATTCGTGCCGATTATCCCGTTGTGATGCACGGCGTTTCGCTCTCAATTGGTTCAACAGCGCCAATTGATCCAACTTATTTAAAAGATTTAAAAAAACTGGCTGATAGAATTCAACCTCAATGGATTTCTGACCACCTTTGCTGGACAGGCGTGCACGGCCAAAACTTACATGATTTATTACCACTACCATATACAGAAGAAACAGCCAAGCATGTAGCCGAGCGTGTAAAGATTGTGCAAGATTACCTAGGTCGCCAAATTTTGCTGGAAAACGTCTCTAGCTACGCAAGCTATGTAGATTCGAGTATGAGCGAATGGGAGTTCATCTCGCTTATTAGCGAGCAAGCAGATTGCCTTTTGCTGCTAGATGTAAACAATATTTACGTAAGCAGTTACAACCACCAATTTGATGCTAAAACGTTTATTAACGGCGTTCCAAAAAATCGCGTTCAGCAAATTCATTTAGCTGGGCACCAAAATAATGGCGACTACATTATTGATACGCACGATGCACCAGTGATAGATCATGTGTGGGATTTATATAGTTACGCAATCTCAAAACTGGGCGAGGTTTCCACCATGATAGAGCGTGATGATAATATTCCAGAATTAGATGTTTTAGTGCAAGAGTTGCAAATTGCGCGTGACCTATCATCTAGCGTGCTAAAGGTGGCAGCATGAACAATCTAGCTAAACTTCAAGCTGATTTTCAAGCATATTTGTTAGACGATGCGCAAGGTACAGGTTTTGTTAAAGCCATAATCGACGACAAAAAAGTAGGCGCAAAACAACGCCTTAGTATTTACCATAATGCCTATCGATTACGCATTGTCGAAGCGCTTGCAACTGCCTACCCACAGCTAAAAGCCTTACTTGGTGACGTGCTATTCAATAAAACTGCCCGAGAGTATATAACGGCACATCCTTCAACCTACCGCAATTTACGTTGGTATGGCAGCCAAATGCATGAGCATTTACTTGCTACACTATCGCAATACCCAATCGCCGCCGAGATGGCAGATTTTGAATGGGCATTGTCTTTAGCATTTGATGAAGAAGATGTCCCCGAATTAAGCCTGCAAGACCTCGCTGAAATTCCACTAGAAAACTGGGCTATGCTGAGATTTAAATTTCAACCTACCATCAAAATAGTACGCACGCACTGGAACACAATACCAATATGGCAAGCGCTAGAAATTGAAGAAACACCACCAAAACCTGCGCAAGAAGCCACTTATCAATCATGGCTCATCTGGCGTAAAAACTTCAACTCACAATTTAGGCAAATTGTAGAAATGGAATTCATCACCTTAAATATGGCAATGATGGGGGCAACCTTCGGAGAAATCTGTGCCAGCCTAGAAGTCGAGATGGATGATGAGCAAGCCATGACAACTGCGGCACAATATATTGCTGGCTGGCTGGAGGCTGGGTTAATTAGTAAGGTAGCATAGATTAGTTTAACCATTGACATAATTTTTATAACAACTAAATAGCTGAAATGCGTGACATAACAGCCTCATATGTTTTGCGAAGTAACTTTAACTCTGACTCTATTGTTACTTAGCTATTGTAAATTTAAGCTTTGGTGGATTTTGCAACGGTATCCAATAGTTTTTTGAGCAAAAAAATGATGATCACCATCGCCAAGCCCAACATTGTGATTAAGCCCAAATGATTTTTAATGACTGGGATATTGCCAAAAAAATAGCCCGGCAACACACAAGCCAGCACCCAAATCACTGCCCCAATGCAGGATGAGCGCATAAAATTGAGCTGGTTCATTTTAGTGATACCCGCCAAAAACGGTGAAACGGTGCGAACTACTGGTAAAAATAAAGACACAATAAAACCCTTTTCACCGTGTTTATCATAAAAAATGCGGGTTTTATCCAATGTGACTTGGTTCGGCCATTGCAGATAATCCACAAAAAAAGCCTGACCAACCTTTTGACCTAATCTGTACCCACTTAAACTGCCGAGCATTGCTGCTGCCATTAACACCAACAATAGCAAAAGTAAATTAAGCCCTGAGCTCGCCCAAACTGCACCACACACAAACAAAAACGGATTACTTGGTAAGAAGAAAAAAGGCAGCACACCAATTTGCAAAAATACCAATCCAAACAACAGAAAGTACACGAAATACTCATGCATGGAGACTAATAGAGGTAAATGCGCATCAAAGTTCATGATCATTTGCCAAATTGCCATCATAAAATATGATCTCCGCATTCTTTAACAATTACTTGTGACGTTAATTTAAGGATGAGAAACTGTAAAAATAGAATAATTATTACCGCATCAAATTGACCAGTTATTGTTAAAAAAACCGGGATTTAAAATAAAGACATTAATACGTTACCAATGTTCAACCAGAAGAATACTTTGGCATGCATTTTTATTGTAGACGTTGAGATAGGTACCATTAAAAATAATACAAAGCTTTGTGTTGTGCCACAATTTACTTCAGTTTCTCAAAAATTCTCATGCATTTTAGTTTAACACTCAGTGAGCTTAAGCAGCTTTGCTTACTTGAAGAGATCATCTTTTTATATACTAATAGATAATCGGCAATTAACTTGAAATGAATAATTATCATTGCCAAAATACTTCACAATATTAAATATTGCCTTTCTTTTATTGGCTGACTTTAGAAATACAGACTTTACTTTTAAAGGCCGCCTAAGGAGATCTAGCATTCAAGTTTCTTCTGCAAAATTGGTGAAAAACATGACATTTTTAATCAAAAGTATATTTCCCTGAGTCTATATATTAATATTTCATTAAGGAGATCGATAAATAACAAAACCGAGAAATACAAAGAACACTAGCCATGCAAGTTACAATCACAATTGTAAATTTAAAGAAACATGAGCTTCTATAATGTTATTAGATCACAAGCCTAGCCACCTCTAAGTACCAAGGAGTCAAGATGTTCCCCCTTCACGACGAAACAACAGCACCCGAGGTGGCTCAAGAGGCTTTAGCCGCCACAAGACGCAACTTCGGAATGATTCCAAACCTTGAACGTGTTATGGCGTCGGCACCAGCGCTTCTAGCTGCCTACAGCAGTTCTTGGGATCTCTTTGATACAACGAGCCTATCACCGGTCGAGCGACAAGTTGTATACCTCACGGCTAACTTCGAGAACGAATGTGACTACTGCGTTCCATGGCACAGCCTTTTAGCCGAGAAAGCCGGTATGGATGCTTCAAATTTAAATGCTTTGCGCGCTGGCGCGCAACTCCCAGATCCGCGGCTGCATGCCCTACATGTATTCGCAAAGGCACTAATTCATGAGCGTGGAAAGGTATCGCCTGCAGCTCTTGAGTCCTTTTTCATCGCAGGCTTCTCGCAACAGCAGGCACTGGAGGTTGTTCTTGGATTGGCAATCAAGGTAATGAGCAACTTTACAAATTCAATAGCCGGCACTCCACTGGACAAGGTAGTGAAGTCTCGTGCTTGGCACAAGCCGAAAATTGCAATGCGAGCTGAGTAAATCGATTGCGGCAAAAGTATTCAATCCAGATGGACCAACTTCGGCAATCGCTGAATAGTTGTTGACTGGCTGTAGGGGATTTAATACGGATAGGCTTTTCAGGGGGGGGATAAGCAGTCATTCGCAAAGAGTTTTTATAATGTAAAATCTTAGGGACAAAGCGGTCATTTAATTTTATAAACTATTATTCTGTTGATGTGATTTTTAGCTGGAAAATATCGTTGCGTGCCGAATGTCCAACAACGTCATGACTTCTTCTAGCAGTCACTACAGATTGTAGCTCAATGTCGGCATACAAAATTCCTTGTTCTTGATGCAAGGGGCCAGCCACAATAGTTCCATCAGGCGCAATCACTACAGAATCGCCAGGGTTGACCCATTCTTTTGGGTTTGGGTACATGATGTGTTTTGCTGTTAGCGTATCTGGAATGTCGCTTGCCTGAAAAATATTTCCAGCACCAAGTACCCAACATCCAGCTTCGCGGGCAATATGCCTTAAGCTACATATCCAGTTTTCTCCACTGTCGTAAGTGGGGGCAATGTAAATCTCAATCCCTTGTTCATACAAAGCGGTTCTTGAGAGTGGCATGTAGTTTTCCCAACAAATCAGGCTACCAATTCTTCCGCATGGTGTTTCTACCACCTTTAGTCCACTGGCATCTCCAAGCCCCCAAAATGTTCGCTCAGCATTTGTGGGCATGAGCTTTCTGTGTCTATTTAACACTTCTCCATCTGGCCCAATTGTTACCACCGTGTTGTATAGCGTTGTTTGGCTGCGTTCGTTATCTCGCTCATTCATTCCACACACAACGGTGACTTGATGGGCTTTGGCGGCTTCACGCACTGGGAGCAAATCATCGTTTTGCAAACTGATAGCTTGGCTTAACGCCATGGCATGAAGTTTGGTCAGAGCTTCACGATCTGTGCCTGGCCTTAAACGCCACACCCAAGCGGGATAACCTGAAATAAAAGCTTCGGGAAATACAATAAGTTTTGCACCGTTGATTGCTGCTTCGTTAATCGCGGAAACCGTTCTTTGTAATGCGCTAGCGCGATCTAAAAAAGTGGGGGGGTGTTGAACGATGGCGATTTTTGACATAGCAGCTCTCCAAAGGGATTTCACTAATTTAAAGATGTATCGGCACGCAATCGCTCAGCCATCAAATCCACAAACGTTCTAATTTTTGCCGAACTATATCTACCCTCATTATGTAGGATATGCACGGGTACAGCTTTCGTCTCGAATTCACTGAGAATAATTTTCAAGCTGCCATCCGCGAGTTGTGGTGCAATTTGATAAGAAAGCAAACGTGTAATACCCATGCCTTCTACAGCAGCCTCTATCGCCGAATCATTATCGCTCACCATCAGTCTGGGTTTTACTTTTACTGTTAGAGGAGCGTCATTCTTTACAAATCGAATCTCAGGTGACGGGTTAAGCCCTCTCGCGAGAATAATTTGATGTTGCGCAAGCTCCTCAGGCGATTTTGGCATGCCATATTGCTCTAAATAATTTGGCGAAGCGCACATGACCCTTCTGACTGAACCCACGCGAATGGCGCGATAGCTTGAGTCTGGCAGTTCACCAATACGGATAGCGACATCCACTCCTTCTTCTAACATATTGACGACGCGGTCCACAAACAAGGCCGACACTTCCATCTGCGTATAGCGTTTCATATAGTCCACAATGCCTGACATCACGTATAAACGCCCGAAAAGCACAGACGCTGTGACGACGATATGTCCGCGTGGCTCCGCATTGAGCCCCACCACAGACTCGTCGGCTTCATCTGCTGCCGCGATTACCCGCTTGGCATCTTCCAGATAACGCTGACCAGCTTCCGTCACACGCACATAACGTGTTGTACGATTTAAGAGTTTAATCCCCAAGTGTTGCTCTAATGTGGCAATTGCTCTAGTCACTGCGGGCGGCGATATATTCAAACGCCGCGCTGCTCCAGCAAATCCTTCCTCTTCGGCCACTGCCACAAACACCGTCATCAATAAAAGTCGATCTACCGCCATCTTAATTATTCCAATATTTGAAATAGTTTATTGTTATTTTTGCATATTCTTTAACTAAATGAAAGATGGAACAATGCACTCACTCGCTAAACGGTACCAAACAGCTACACAACATAAAGCGACTATTTAATTTAATCTTATTTTTAAAAGGAATGAAATCATGAGCCGTATTACTACTGTTACAAATGAAACTGCAAATTCAGAGCAAAAAGCATTGCTAGATGCTATTCAATCACAACTAGGGATGGTGCCTAACTTTTTAAAAGTATTCGCCAACTCGCCTGCTGCATTACGTGCATTCTTAGGTTTGCATGGTATAGCGAATGAAGGCAGCCTAGACCCACAAACCCGCGAACGTATCGCCCTAGCTTTGGCACAACAAAACTCTTGCGAGTACTGTTTATCCGCGCATACCGCTATTGGTCGCAAAGCTGGTTTAACTGGCGATGAAATCTCTGCAAATCGCGCCGGCACTAGCCAAGACGCAAAAGCTGCAGTGGCCGTCAAACTGGCTAATTCAATTGCAGAACATACTGGCGATGTGACGACTGCGGAGTTACTTGAGGCACGTGCAGCTGGCTACAGCGATGCTGAGATTGTGGAGATTATTACCCATGTAGGCATGAACGTACTGACCAACATGATTGGTAAAGCCAGTCAATTAGATATTGATTTTCCAAAAGTGGCATTAAAAGTGGCGGCTTAAGACACGCGTATTTTATTCATTAACACTCATTATTTTTAAAGGATCACATTATGAAAACCCAATTTTTTAGCCGTCACCTCCTATTAGCGGCGATTTTAAGTACCAGCACCCTTGTCACCATTGTGCCTGAATTGGCCTTTGCCTATGACGAAACCTCTACTAGCGCACTCAATGTGGATAAACAAGGCGTAGCGATTAAAGGCTACGACCCTGTGGCTTACTTTACAAATGCCGCGCCAGTAGAAGGTTCCGATAAATTCACCGCATCTTACAAAGGCGCAACCTACCATTTTGCCAATGCAAAAAACCGAGATGCATTTAAGGCAAATTCAGAAAAATTTGTACCTCAGTACGGCGGCTTTTGTGCAATGGGCGTGGCATTAGGTAAAAAGCTTGATGGCGACCCACAAGCATGGCGTGTGGTGGACAACAAGCTCTACCTCAACCTTAACAAAGAAGTACAGACTAAATGGTTAGAAGACGTGCCAGGTAATTTGACAAAAGCTGAGTCAGAGTGGCCACAACTTCGTAACAAAGCCCCTAAAGACTTGTAAGACATCATCTGAGCCATCTTGTCATTTGAGATGGCTCAGAGCTTAAGGAGCCTGAAATGAGCATTATTCATATTAATAAAACTGAACACTTGGCCGAGCTAGCTACGCAACATCGCTGGGTGTTAATTGATTTTTGGTCATCTTGTTGCGCCTCTTGCCAACGTTTAGGCATCGTATTCGAGCGCGTCGCATCCCGCTACAAATCAAATTTGCTTGCTGCCAGAACGAATATAGACCAACAGGAAGAAATTGCCGCGTTTTTCAATGTGCGTAGCGTGCCGACTTTGGTACTACTGCGTGACGGCGAGCTAGTAGACACAATGGTTGGTCATCATGCGGAGTCAGAGATTAATCGTTGGCTCATTCATCATGAAGGCTTTGGCATTTAAATTTTAATCAATGAAAGGAACTATCATGAATCATCAATTATTCCTCGCAACAGCCTTAGCTGGCTTAGTTGCCAATGGCATTTCTTCAACCAGTTTTGCCGCAGACCCAAACAAAGAAAAATGCTACGGCATCGTCAAGGCTGGGCAAAACGACTGTGCCAATTTAGCAGGTACGCATTCGTGTGCTGGTCAGTCCAAAACAAACAATGATATTGGCGAGTGGAAGCTGGTTGCAAAAGGCACATGCAAATCACTGAATGGTCTGGTGGATGCTGAAGCCAAGGCCAAGTTTAAGTCTACAAAATCTTAAACGTTAACGAAGTCAGTATCAGCCCATGAAAACCGTTACGCAACACATGATAGGCGTTGGTCTTAGAAGCCCGCATTATGAAGCTGCGCTTAACTCTGATGTTTTGGTGGATTTTGTGGAAGTGCATGCAGAAAATTTTTTTGCAGACGGGGGTGCGAGCATCGCTGTGCTTGATGAAGCGGCCGCTCGTTTTCCCATCAGTCTGCACGCCACGGCATTAGGTCTTGGCTCAAAAGCGGGTGTAGCGCCACAGCATGTGCAAAAGCTTAAACGTTTAGTGGAACGCACGAATCCTATTTTGGTATCTGACCACGCTGCGCATGGATGGACTCTGCACCATGATGAACTACAGCATGCTGGCGATTTATTACCGTTAGCGTTTAATGAGGCGTGTTTAGGCGCGTTATGTGAAAACGTTGATACGCTACAAAACAGCTTAAAGAGACAGATGTTAGTGGAGAACATTTCTGCTTATGTGGCGTTTAGCAGCAGTAGTATGTCTGAAACAGAATTCCTCACCGAGCTAACGCAACGCACTGGTTGTGGTCTGTTGTTGGATTTAAATAATTTGGTCGTGAATGCGACAAATAGCGCTATCCCAAACCCAATTGAATATGTAAGCCAGTGGATAGCGTCTATCCCCATAACCGTTGTTGGTGAAATACATCTTGCTGGATGCACGCCACCAGCCGAAGGCGAGCTGATGATTGATGATCACAGTCACCCTGTATCTGAAACCGTTTGGCAGGCTTATCGTTTGGCTTTAAAACGCTTTGGCGCAATACCCACGCTGATTGAATGGGACAACGATTTGCCAAGCTGGGAAGCCTTGGTCGCCGAAGCACAAATCGCACGGAGCATCTTGCAAGGGGTGCTTACATCATGATCAGCGTGATTGACGGTTCACCAGAACAATTTGCGCGTTCTATTGCACACAAAACTGCCGCAATACCGCCAAAAGGCATTCTGGTTTATCGCAGCAACCTGCTTGCAAGCGCTTCACGTACGCTCGACATTAGCTTTCCTACACTTGATCAACTGCTTGGTGCAGAAGGGCTGCAAGCTGTGGCTGCACTTTATTATGATGCGCATCCATTGCACACTGGCGATTGGGGTGAATGGGGTGAGCATCTGGCGAAATGGCTATCACAACAAGAGACTCTGCATGACATGCCTTTTCTGGCAGATGTAGCACAACTTGATTGGTTTTGTCATCGCTTGAAACGCGCTGCAACACCAGAACATACAGTTGCTTCTATCGCCTTACTTAACGCCATAGACGGGCAATTTTTGCATTTAAACCCGACACATTATGTGGCCGTCATGGCCTCTCGCTTTCCACTCTTGGAAATTTGGCAGGCCCATCACGCTAAGGAAAATCGCGAAACATGGTTAGATCAGGCCAATCAACCTTTATCGGAGGGTGCGCAGCAGTATCTGCTTATTAGTCGTGAGCATTGGCGTGCGTCACTTTCCATCATTACTCACGAAGCGTATTTGTTTTTTTCAAGCCTATTACAAGGCAAAAGCTTAGCGCATGCAATTAATGAGGCATCCAACATGGGCGAAAAAACATTACCTTGGTTGCAGAGTGCATTACAACAATGCCTAGCCATAGGCTTTACCTCAAATCAATTAGGAGATTCATTATGAAAACAATTCAGACACCATCATTTATCCGCGTTTATCACTGGCAGCACATGTTGCTAGGGCAACTTGAAAAGCTCACATCGTTAGGCTTATTGATAGCTAGACTTTACCTAGCCAAGATTTTCTTCTTATCAGGCCTCACCAAGGTGAGGGATTGGGACAGTACCTTGTTTTTATTTAATGAAGAGTACCACGTGCCTTTACTCCCGCCCGAGCTGGCGGCATGGATGGGAACAGGTGGCGAATTACTTTTACCAATCTTGCTGACGGCTGGATTGCTGGGTCGGTTTTCTGCTATCGGTTTATGTATTGTGAATGGCATGGCCGTCATCAGCTTGGTCGATATTCCGCCCGTAGCCTTATCGCAACACATCCTTTGGGGCAGCCTATTTGCAATGATTGCAGTTTCTGGCGTTGGTAAGTATTCAATGGATGCATGGTTATTGAGTCGCTTTCAGCAAAATACAAAATAGCGCTACTCAGAAAGATTATTCCAAATATTGAAATAATTAATTGTCTTTCGTGAGTATTCTTATTGCGAGTTGTTCTTGCCATAATCCTCACATAGATAACATTTAAAGATGAAGAGGCCTGATATGCCAAACGCATTTGCCACCATTAGTTTTACTGAGAGCGTCAAAGCGGCCCAAACACGTTACGGCAGCCGTGAAAGTAATCTTGGTTTTGAGCTCGCGGATGATCCCAAAAATGAAATCGGCGCATTTGAAGCTGAGTTTATTGCAGCGCGTGATAGTCTTTACATGGCGACCATTTCCGAAAATGGCTGGCCCTATGTACAACACCGTGGCGGCCCACAAGGCTTTTTAAAAGTGCTAGACGCACGCACCATAGGCTTTGCTGATTTTCGAGGCAATCGACAATATCTGAGCGTGGGCAACCTCAACGCCAACCCGCGCATTTCAATTATTTTGATGGATTATCCCAATCGCCGTCGCCTAAAAATATGGGGATCCACCAGGGTCATCCACCAAGACGAAGAGCCAGAACTCATCTCGCGTCTTGAAATGCCGAGCTATCGTGCGCGTGTTGAGCGCGGTATTTTGATTCAAGTAGAAGCCGTGGAGTGGAACTGCCCGCAGCACATTATCCCACGCTATACTGAGGCCGAAATGGAGGCGGTGCTGAAGCCGTTGATAGAAGAAAATCAACAGTTACGTGCGCAAAGTTCAGGGCAAGCACCAATGCAAACTTTAGGGGAAGGCCAATTGTCGCTGGTGATTACAAGCGTGCAGCAACTGACCCCAAAGATACGCGCCTACCAGCTACGTCACCCACTTGGGGAAGCGCTGCCCAAAGTAAGTGCAGGGGTGCATTTAAGCGTGCCAGTCATGCTTGCGGATGGACTAGCCAGTACGCGAAATTACTCGATTAGTTCTAACCCTAGCCAAAATAATTTCTACGAAATTGCGGTATTGCATGAGGCTGAAGGCAAGGGTGGCTCACGCTTTATACACGAACACTATCAGCTAGGCATGCAACTGCA
The DNA here is from genome assembly GCA_965247415.1 of Methylophilaceae bacterium. Taxonomy (GTDB): domain Bacteria; phylum Pseudomonadota; class Gammaproteobacteria; order Burkholderiales; family Methylophilaceae; genus Methylotenera. Next base: position 2,431,132 of record OZ252007.1, on the reverse strand, counting down.
TTGTGGACTACCACGCAATGACTTTGCATTACAAAGTGAGGATATACCCGCTGTGCTTATTGCGGGGGGAATTGGCATTACCCCCATCTTAGCTATGGCGAGAACACTTAAACAAAGCGGTCACGCTTTTCATTTGCACTATATCGGCCGCACGCAGAATGAAATGGCGTATGTTGAAGCTTTGCAGCATGAGTTTGATGAACGACTGATCTTGCATATCTCTACCCAGCAAGCGATTAACCTTGAAAAAATCATGGCTGAAGTCGCGCATGATGCTTTGTTTTATGTGTGCGGATCAGAACGCTTGCTCAAAGGTGTTCAGCAGGCTGCATTGTCGCTCGGCATCGCAGAGACACAAATACGTTTTGAGCGCTTTTCTGCGCCAGAGCCTCTTCATGCGCAAGCGATAGAAGTTGAGTTACGTCGCTCTGGCAAAACCCTATACGTAACGCCCGATGAAAGCATACTCAGTGCGGTAGAAGCTGCGGGGGTAAAAACCTTATCCGAATGCAAGGTCGGCAATTGCGGCACCTGCGCTGTGAACGTGTTAGAAGGTTCGCCATTGCATCTTGATTCCGCTCTGACCGAACGTGAACGCACACACGGCAAGAAGATGTGTATCTGTGTGTCTCGAGCAAACACTCCTAAATTGGTGCTCGACTTATAAAACGCAAACAATAGGAAACACAATGATTAAACTCTACGAATTTGCACTCTCAGGTAACTGTCACAAAGTGCGGCTCATGCTCAGTTTTTTAGGCTTAAACTACCAAAGCATCCTTGTAAATGGTAGCTCACTTGAGCATAAATCCAGAGACTTTCTTGCAATGAACCCGCTCGGGCAAGTGCCTGTGCTTAACGATGATGGCACCCTCATTCGCGATAGTCAGGCCATTCTAATCTACCTAGCCCATCGTTACGGTGGCGAGGTTTGGTGGCCTAACGATTCTGCCCGTCTATCAGAAATCATGGCTTGGCTGTTTACCGCCGCCAATGAAATTGTACGTGGCCCAAATGCATTGCGACTTCATCATAAATTTGGTCGACTAATTAACCCGGTTGAGGCAGAAGAAATCACAGAAAAGTTGCTCAACATTATGCAGGATCGGCTGACCAACCATGATTGGATAGCATTAGATGCACCAACGATTGCAGATATTGCCTTATATCCATACATTGCCCTCGCGCATGAAGGCAAAGTAGATCTATCGCGCTTTTCTTCTGTTATTGCTTGGCTTGCCAGATTCAAAGCACTACCCAGATACGTTAGCATGCCTGGGATGTAACCGAAGTTTAATATCTATTATTACATTCATTCATCAAGGAGCTTTTACATGAATACACCTACAGAAAGCCGCCCACCGTTTCCACCATTTACAGCCGAGACTGCCTCTCAAAAAGTGCGCATGGCAGAAGATGGTTGGAATGGGCGTGATCCCAAGCGCGTAGCTCTCGCCTATACCCCAGACAGCATTTGGAGAAACCGCTCAGAGTTTCCGCGTGGCAGAGCAGAGATTGAAGCATTTTTAACTCGTAAGTGGGCGCGAGAACATGAGTACCGACTAATTAAAGAGCTATGGGCATTTACTGATAACCGTATCGCTGTGAGATTTGCTTATGAGTGGCATGACGAAGCAGGAAATTGGTTTCGCTCTTACGGCAATGAAAACTGGGAGTTTGATGAAAACGGCCTGATGAAAAAGCGCTTTGCAAGCATTAATAACTTAACGATTAAAGAGTCTGAGCGACTTTTTCATTGGCCACAGGGAAGACGACCCGATGACCATCCTAGTCTTAGTGATTTGGGGTTATAAATAAATTTATAGTTATTAAATGATTTTCTATTAGTAATAATTAAGATCAAAATAAGTAATAGACTAGAAATATTTGAACTTCCGCTTTGGGGATTTTTGAGCCAATCGTCACTGATTAGCAAATAGGAAATTGGCTTCATTTTATAGTTATGTGTGGCTCTTTCCACTAGAATATTCACTAACCTAGAGTTCAGGCTGTTATGTAAAGTGATGACCTCTGATAAATCTGACTTCTTAGTGCATCTCAAACCCCTCTTCAGACATGAGTGCAAACAACTTATCGCTTTGTTAGGTTGCTCGAAGTTAACGGTTTCGTAATTGTTCACGTTAAAGTTTTGCCAATTGACATTGAGCGTTTGGCTGGTTCGATTGATGGCGGTGGTTTTACTAACTTGACTTATGCTGCCAGCTACCGAGGTAATCTTTCAGCCGGCAGGAACTGCGAAGGATATGCTAATCATAAAAACCCGCTGTGCCATTTAATGAGACGATTATTACAGCATATGCAATATCACTGACTTAAGATTAACTTTTACTGCGGGTATGCTCAGAAACGGTGATATAGGCTTGTTGTATTTCACTCCAAGAAAGGCGCTAGGTGATCGGAGCTCCGATGTAGGTGTCAAAACAGATGGGCCACGTAAACATGAAAATGTTGCTAGAAGTTTATGCTCGGTGGATAGAATTGTCAGACAACTCAAATGAGATCAATAACATCAATTCGAGGCTAAATAGCCCAAATTTAGCCCAAAAAAAACCTGCACTTCTTAGAACGAGTACTGGCTTAGTTATTCTGGCGGAAGAGGTGAGATTCGAACTCACGGTGGGCTCGCACCCACGACAGTTTTCAAGACTGTAGCATTAAACCGCTCTGCCACTCTTCCGTATTTGAATTTTTTGACGTTAACAAGAACTTGTTTAACGAAAGACCGCATTATAGCAAAGAATTAGTCGTCTTGAATATCCTGATTTGGAAAAAAAACATCAGTGTAGCCAAAATCTTTTAAATTTTTGATGCGCATTGGGTACAAAATACCTTCAAGGTGATCGCATTCATGTTGAACAACGCGCGCATGAAAATTTTGTACGGTTCGTTCAATTTTTTGTCCGTATTGATCATAACCTGAATATTGTAATTTTTTGTAGCGTGGCACAATTCCGCGCATATTGGGAACTGATAAACACCCTTCCCAGCCTTCTTCAATTTCATCAGTGATTGGCGTTAGCGTTGGATTAATTAGAACGGTGTAAGGGACACTTTCGGCATCAGGGTAGCGCGGGTTCACAGATTCAGTTTCTGATTTTTTTCCAAAAATCACGACGCTTAAGCTCACGCCAATTTGCGGCGCAGCAATGCCAGCGCCATTCATTGCGTTCATGGTGTCTTCCATGTCTTGAATTAATTGATGTAGTTCTTGCGTATTAAAGTTTGTGACCTTTTGTGCTTGTAAAAGTAAACAAGGCTCGCCCATACGCAAAACTTTTCTAATCGCCATATTTATTCCAGCAAAACTAATTGCGTAATAATGTTGCGAACGCGCTTCATGGTTAAATCAAGATGGTGCATTAAATCTTCGTACAAAATTCCTTCTGCGCTATCGCCTCTTCCCGCTGCATGGTTTGCCACAGGGCATATGGCTGCGTAACTTATACCAAGTTCACGTGCAAGTACAGCTTCAGGCATGCCTGTCATACCTACCATGGTTGCGCCGTCACGTTCTAGTCGGTTAATTTCGGCTGCAGTTTCTAAACGTGGGCCTTGCATAACGGCATAAACACCCTCGTTAATGATGGGTTCATTTGCATTTTTTGCAGCTTTAAGCCATTTATTTCTAAGGTTTTCACAATAAGGATGGGTAAAGTCGATATGTTTTACAGGTAAACTGACACCATCAAAAAATGTATTTTGTCTGCCGTGCGTATAGTCAATAATTTGTGTTGGAATTGCAATCACACCTGCTGATAAAGCTAGATGAATCCCGCCAACAGTCGCAATTGCTGCAATTTCTGTAACACCTTGCGCGTGCAGCGCATGAATATTTGCCCGATAATTAACCGCATGTGGCGGGATGGTGTGACCGTTTCCATGTCTGGCTAAAAAAATCACTTCTTTTCCAGAAATTTCTCCAAATATTAATGGTTGTGATGGATCACCAAAGGGCGTTCTGACGATCAGCCTTTTTTTAATATTGAGGTTTTCTAGCTGGGTTAAGCCTGTACCACCAATAATTGCTAACATTACGTTTAGTTACTTATAGAAATTGCAGAAAGTAGATGGAATACTTAATCGATAATTTGATCAAGCTCTTTGGTTGATTTTTTCATTTCACGCCAAATGTTGATAGATGTCATTAAATTGAAGCAAGCGACAACAATCAGCGCAATGAGTAAAATTATCAGCATCATTGATAATGTAAAGTTTAAATTATTGCCTTCGCTCCAACTGTTTAGCGAGTATTCAAAAGAAAAAAACACTAAGAATAAAAGAGAAATAATGTAAAGAATAATAGACGCGCATTTAATCAACATATTTAATAGTTCTGCTTAAGTTAATGATTTATTAACTTAAAGTAAGTCTCGTTATTTAGCGTAATTTTATTTTACATGAATTTTCAATTTATTCCAGCGTTAGCCATCAAACTTTAGTTTTAAAATTTTGGTTGATTAATTCTTAAAAAAGCGTTTTAAAAAATGGTCAACACTTACCCTGCCTGCTCCACCAAAAATTAAGGGTAAAAACATTACCATATAAAGAAGCGGTAGCTTGTAATTACCAAAACCATCATTTTCTTCGTCGATAATTCGATAGCCTTTGAATAGCTCATTGAACGTTGTCCAATGGTCAGGCCAATGCACGGCGGCAATTGCAACAATGGTTAAAATAAATAATGCGATTGAAAAAAATCTTGTTGCAAAGCCTAAAACCAGAGCAATTGCACCAATAATTTCAAATGAAAGCGCGACATTCCAACTGATGGAAGCTGGCAATAAGTTAAATGGAAATGGGAAACCGATGTCTGCAAACCAATTTGTGCCATGCAGTTTTTCAAATCCAGCTTCCCCAAACTCCCATGCGAGAATCAAGCGCAACACAAAGTTTGGAACATCATGAGCGATTTTGGAGAGTTGCTGCGTGATCTGACAATAAAATGCACAAAGTTGCTTTAAGTTGAGTGATGAGCGCATTTAATTTTCCCCTAGTTGTATTTATTTGTTTTCATAAGTCGCTAATCAACTCAATTACTTACAAAAATTAGTTACTTTTTTACGGAGTCAACTTTGTATTTAAAGTAAATTCTAACGAGCAACAGTAGCGTTAAAATGATTGCAAATAAAATGGGTTCGCGTAAATCTTTTTTAACTAACCACCAAAAGTGAATCACGCCTAAAATTGCGATCAAATACACTGATTTGTGCAATGTTTTCCAACGTGTTCCCAGTTTTTTAATCATGGCGTTGTTTGAAGTTGCCGCAAGCGGAATGGTTAAGATAAAGGCTGAAAATCCAACCAATACATAGGGATGTTTAATAATATCTTTTAAAATATCTGACCACTCAAAATTATAATCAAGAAAAAGATAGGTGATAAGGTGCAAAACCGCATAAAAAAACATAAAAAGACCCAGCATCCGCCTGAGTTGAACGGGCCAAATAATTTTGGTTGTTAGCCTAAGCGGTGTCAAACTTAAAGTGATGAGTAATATTAATAATGCCCAATAACCTGTGTTGCGTTCAATAAACTCAATTGGGTTTGCGCTTAAGTTGTCGTTAAATCCTTGCCAAACTAAACGTAATATTGGTAATAAACATAAAATAAACAATCCTATTTTTATGTTTTTAACTTGATTTTGGTTGAGTGTTTTTAATTGTTTTAACATAAAATATAGCCGTAAAATTTAAGCGGTCATCAAAATGATGATTAGAAATTTTTCTCTAAATTCATCCCCGCATAAAGTTGGCCTACTTCATTTTCATAGCCGTTAAACATTTTAGTTTTAATCCGCCCCGCAAAAACACCATTGCCAATCCGTTTTTCAGAAGATTGCGTCCAACGTGGGTGATCAACCTCAGGGTTTACATTTGCATAAAAACCATATTCTGTTGGGCCTGCTTTCATCCAAGTGGTTTGCGGCATTTTTTCTGTAAAGCGGATTTTTACGATTGATTTTGCGCCTTTAAACCCGTATTTCCACGGCACAACTAGCCGAATAGGTGCGCCATTTTGGTTGGGCAACACCTCGCCATACAAGCCAACCGCTAACATTGTGAGTGGATTCATGGCTTCATCCAAGCGCAATGCTTCTGTGTAAGGCCAATCTAAAATAGGTAAATTGGTACCCGGCATTTGTTGTCGATCTGAATAACTGACAAATTCAACAAATTTAGCATTGCCTGTTGGTTCGGCCCATTTAATAAGGGCGGCTAAAGATAATCCAACCCACGGAATTACCATGGACCAACCTTCAACACAGCGCATGCGATAAATACGTTCTTCAAGCGGAAATTTTTTGTATAAATCTTCAAGATTAAGCGTTTTGTTTTGCTTCACTTCGCCTTCAATTGCCACCGTCCAAGGGTTGGTTTTGAAGAGTCGTGCGTTAATCGCTGGTTCGCTTTTATCAGTGCCAAACTCATAAAAATTATTGTAGCTTGTCACATCTTTAAACTCGGTCAGCTTTTCACCTTTACCGTACTCGGTTTTAGTCACACCACTTATTTTTTTACCATTAATGGCTGGTTTTGCCGTGACTGGTGCGTTCGCTCTACCAATTAAACGCCCTGCGCCTTCGGTTGTGCCTGAACTTAAGTTCGCAGCAAAAAGTGGCTGGCTGATTAAACCCGCCGCCAAACCAAAGCCAGCTTGCTTGATAAAAGTTCTGCGATTCTCAAAAACGGATTGCGGCGTGATTTCAGATGGAATGATGTCTGATTTAGGTAAAATAATCATAATTTCTCTCAAAATTGAAAAGAATAAAAAGCCAGTTAAGGTTTAGTCTTTGGCAATTAAAATTCCTTACACATTTTAATTAGAAAATATTTTTGGTTTCACGGTCAATTTCTGCTTCTAACGCTTTGTCTTGTGTTTTCTTGGCAATGTTGCGCGCATTTTCAACTAAAGCTTTTGCACTTGCTTGATCATTTTGCGCCGCTTTTACCAGCGCTAAAACATAACTGCCTTGCGCTTCATAAAAAGGCCCACCATTTTCTTGGGCAAATTTAATGATTTTATTTAAGATTTTTTCAGAAGCCACATAATCATTGTTTTGCAAATAATAGCGGCCTAACGTCACGCTTGCATTCGCAAATTGATCAAGCGTGCCAGAGCGTTCTAACATAATATAAGCTTTTAATTCTTGTTCAACCGCTAACGGATATTGCTTTAAATTAAAATGTGCGGCGGCAACTTTTTCAAGGGTTTCGCCGCGTTCGTTATCATTTGCGCCGTAAGAATACGCTTTTTGATAATTTTCAAGCGCTTGGATGGGCGCATTTTTTGCAGAATAAACATCAGCCATGCCTAAATAAGCCGCTAAAAGTAATGCATTATTTTTAGCGTTTTGCGCATAAACAATGGCTTGCTGATAACGTTCTAGCGCTTGTGGATATTGCAGTAAGCGCTTATAAATATTGCCTGCCAAAATGGTTGCTACGGCTTGGTCATAAACATCTTTTGTACTTGTTTCAGCAAGTTTATACGTTTTAATTGCATCATCATCTTTACCAACTAAATGATAGGCACGCCCTTGGCAAAGTAAGGCATTGGTATTGGTTGAATTTTGTTTGAGTAATTTTTCTGCTTGCATTAATGCTTTTTGCCCATCCCCATTGTCGAGCGATTTATTACACGCAATTTCTTCATCGTTAAGTGCAAAAGCTAAATTGCAACTCGCGATCATAAAAATACTTAACATATTTTTTAACAATTTTTTTTCAATGAATTTATTCATTATTTTTTCTCTATTTTAAAATTTATATTTAACAATCAATGATTTGATGAAAAATTTTGCTAAAAATTTAATGATCATCGTTTGTGTTAAGCAGCTTCAAAAAACCAGCTTCATCTAAAATTGTTAAACCAAGCATTTGTGCTTTCTCTAACTTTCCACCCGCTTCACTGCCCGCCACTACAAAGTCAGTTTTTTTAGAAACACTACCGCTGACTTTTCCGCCCGCAATTTCAATCATTTCTTTGGCAGATTCTCTGGATAAATTTGGCAAAGTGCCTGTTAACACAAAAGTTTTACCAATTAAATGCCCAAGAGAGGTTGATTGACCTTCGGTTTCTGTCCAATGAATGCCTGCATTCAACAAGCTTGAGATAACCGTTTGATTATGAAGTTCACCAAAAAAATTGGTAATCGATTGCGCCACAATTGGACCAACATCGTTCACGGTTAGTAAGGTATGCGTGTCCGCCTGCATTAACGCAGGTAAATTACCGAAATGTTTGGCTAAATCTTTGGCCGTTGCTTCGCCCACATTGCGCATGCCAAGCGCGTAAATAAAACGCGCTAACGTGGTATTTTTGCTAGTTTCTAACGCATTTAAAATATTTTGTGCAGATTTTGTTGCCATGCGCTCCAAACTGCTTAGTTGCACTAAAGTTAATTGATAAATATCAGCCAACGTGTGTACTAAATTAGCTTCAACCAATTGATCAACCAATTTTTCGCCCAAGCCATCTATATTCATGGCGCGGCGAGAGGCAAAATGTGTAATGGCTTGTTTGCGTTGGGCTGGACAAAATAAGCCACCTGTGCAACGCGCGACGGCTTCATCGAGCGGCTTAATGATATGCGAGCCGCATTCTGGGCAAAGTGTAGGCATCACAAATTTTCTAGCATATTCAGGTCTACGTTCGAGTACGACATTGACAACCTCTGGAATCACGTCCCCTGCCCTGCGCACATTGACGGTGTCGCCAATGTGTACATCTTTTCTTGCTACTTCATCAGCATTGTGCAATGTGGCATTTGTGACCGTTACACCCCCTACAAACACAGGCTGCAATCTAGCAACAGGGGTGATGGCGCCAGTGCGGCCAACTTGCACAGTGATATCTTCTACAATAGTCAGCGCTTCTTGTGCTGGAAATTTATGTGCAACCGCCCAGCGCGGCGCGCGGGAAACAAAGCCTAACTCTTGTTGCTGATTAAAATTGTTGACTTTATAAACAACGCCATCAATATCAAATGGTAAATCTTCACGCGCGCCACCAATTTTATTGTAATACGACATTAAACCTTCGATGCCTGAAACAACTTCGCGCAACTGGCTGATAGGAAAGTGTAATTGTTGCAAATAATCCATGGCATCTTGATGCGTGTTGAGCATGGGTGCGTCTTCGGTCATACCCAAACCATAAGCAAAAAAACTTAATGGCCGTTGCGCGCTGATGCTGGCATCTAATTGCCGCAAGCTGCCAGCAGCAGCATTTCGCGGATTTGCAAAACATTTTTCCCCAACTTGCAATTGTTTTTGATTCAGCGCTTCAAAATCTTGTTTAAACATTAAGACTTCACCGCGTACTTCCAGCAATTTTGGTAGATTTTTACCATGTAATTGCATGGGAATGGCTTTAATGGTACGTAAATTATGTGTCACATCTTCGCCCGTGTAACCGTCGCCACGCGTTGCACCTTGTACAAATAAGCCGTTTTCATAGCTTAAAGTAATAGCAAGACCATCAAATTTTGGCTCAACCGCGTATTCAATGGTCTGTAACCCCAAACTTTCGCGAATGCGTTTATCAAACGCCAACAATTCTTCTTCTGAAAAAACATTGTTGAGCGACAGCATGGCTTGCTTGTGTGTAACGCTGTTAAAAGCATTTACAGCAGAACCACTGACACGTTGCGTGGGTGATTGTGGCGTGATGAGTGATGGGAATTGTTTTTCTAAATCATTGAGTTGTCGAAATATTTGATCATACTCACTGTCTGGCACAGAAGGCGCATCGAGCACATAATATTCGTAATCGTACTGTGCTAATTTTTGTTGCAATAATAAAATGGTTGATTTTGCCTGTGAAAACGCTTGATTTGAAGGCGTATTGCTAAAGTCTAAATCGTGTTGAATCGACATTGCAACAAACTTGAACGCGTTTGGTTGAACTTAAGAAAACAAGCGATGTGCGTGATCAGAGCCTGGCACAATGCCACGCAACTGCATGGTTGCATGAATAGATTTAATTTGCTCACGAATTTTTTCAATTTGCAGGCCACCCAACGGACGATTATTATCATCGACCAAAACTGCATTCAGCCCCGCTTCAAGTGATTTTGCGACTGCCAGCATATGATCTAAAGCCTGTGTATTGGATTTTGTGTGAGGGATATCTAATTGAAACGTCACCGATTTAACCACTGAAGTTCTCAACATTTCAGGGTTAAACGGATGATTATCACGGTTAAACATGACAAATTCTGCATAAGGCGTTTCGGCAATATTTGCATCATTTTTGTCAAAATATTTAAAAGAGCCATCATTGGCTAATTTCATTCCCTGCGCTTCAGCCAAGCCTTTTAATTTTGTACCCGTAAAAGGGCCAGAAACTTCATTCATCAGATGAAAAAACATGGTTTTATCAACATCAATACAAAATGCATCCAGCGCCATGGCTTGAGAAAAAGCATCTGTCTCATTTTGCCAAGCAACGCGGCCACCCATATTAACGGCAATGGCTTCAAAAGCTAATTGAAAGCGATTAATCATATTTCTTGAAACCGCACCACTTCTATCTGCAAGCTGCATGCCGCATGCAATGCGTATTGTTTGATGATCAGCAATTGGTTGAGACAATTGATGCGCGGTAGCAGGGTTGAGCAAAACCCATTGGCTAGTCGCATCTTGCACATGCAATGAAACGGGTTTATCAAAATCTTTATATAACGCTGAAAAAGATTCAACCAACAAACCAAGCGCTGCTCCCGTATTGAGCTCAAGCAATCCAATCAAATCTATTTGACTATTAAAATGTTTTGGTAATGATGCATTGTCTAAATCTTGCGTGCGGGTTTCTTGTGGCACTATTTCATGAACCGTTGGAATTTCATCAACCGTAGGAATGGTTGGCGCATTAGCAACCACTTTCAGGCCAATTAATTCAGCCATTGCATTGCTGTCTTCTTGCGTTGTTGTTAACGGTAATTCATGATCATCAACCCACTCAATCTCTTGCGTTTCTTTAATTTGATCATTCAAAACCAATGGTTCAGAGTCTTCTATAGTTTCCTGTGATTCCATGGCATTTTTTGCAGATAAAAAAGCATCCAACACAGATTCTGTTTTTTCTGGCTGTTGAGAAGGAGCACTCTGCGAAGGCAACGTTTGTGGTGTTAAATCCTGATTCACAAAATAATCAGCCTCTTGCGTTTGCGCTGATGGCGTTTCAAATGGAGAGGAATCTATAGTTGGCGAGATTGTATCGATAGGCTTTCCTAAAAAACCTTTATTTTTAAATACTTGATCAATAATTGATTTAATTGCATTGTGTTGCACAGGGTCTTTAGCAATTGTGATTTCTTCTTTTGCATCATATGCAGACTCAAAAGCTGGCAAATGTGTTTCTGTAGCAGCAATATTTGATATTGGCTGCGTGTCACTAGAAATATCAACATCATTTTGTACTTTATTTTTTTGGCTAGTGCGTTTAGACATTGTGTCTAAAAGCTCTGAATAAACGTCATCAATTGATTTAGCGTGATCTTCAGGATGATCTGTTGCAAGATCGCTATGCTTATTATGCAAAATTCCTGATTCTGGAACGTCACTTAAATAACCAGTGGTTGAAGAAAATTTTTCTAAAAACTGTTTTTTATTTTGATCTAACAACGCATCATTTTTAATGGGTGAAAAACTTTTTTCAACCTGTTCGTTAAACCGACGCTCTTCCCACCAGTTATAAACAAACACCAAGCCAATAACAACAAGTCCACACATGACGAGTAAATACATTAAATATCCATCTGGCGTTTGATTGCTTCCAAAAATATGATTAAAAAACACCGTCATAGTATCGAGCGTAGAAGCTGAAGATACAGAAAATATTGCGCTTAAATGGAAGTGGTTATACATATTGAACTTAAAAATTTCAGCCAATTAAATTTATTTGCTATCAAAAAAATGAATTATAAACATAAAAAATTGCATTTATTTAAACTTAATTTTACAACTAGTTTAAATTGATTTGTTAAGGATTGATAGCAACATCTCATTTTTTGCGTAACTGCGCACGCTTTTCCATATCACTGATTAAAGTATCAATCTCAGCATTAAAAGCATCTTTTTGTTTTGTTGGCACACTAGAAGCATGAATATTATTTTGAATATTTTTCTGATGATGTATATTTTTTTGCATTTCAGTTTGCTTTGTTGTTGCGTTTAAATCAATTCCACGCAACGTTTTTTTAACGGCTTCAAGATGCTGTTGCCCTTGGTTTGGCGTGGGTAATTTTTTTTCAAGCAAAACATCATGCGCAATCGGTGTTAATAGTTGATCGATTTCATGAATCAAGATTTTTTCTTGCCAATGAACAGTCATTTTTAACAATAAAAAAATGAAGGCGAGACAAATCAAAATAATTTGATAATTTTCTACCAAAAAGTTTAAAAGAAAAGTGCGCACTTTAATGAGTAAAATCTTCTACCAAACGAACAGCTTGCTCCATATCGACATCCACAATCCGAGAAACCCCCGATTCTTGCATGGTAACGCCGATGAGTTGCTGGGCCATTTCCATGGTAATTTTATTGTGGCTTACATACAAAAATTGGGTTTTTTCAGACATTTGTTTCACCATCGTGCAAAAGCGTTCTGTATTACTATCATCCAATGGTGCATCCACTTCGTCCATTAAACAAAATGGCGCTGGATTTAATTTAAATAAAGCAAAAACCAGCGCCAGCGCCGTCAGTGCTTTTTCTCCGCCTGAGAGCAAATGAATGGTGCTATTTTTTTTGCCTGGTGGCTGCGCAAATACTTGCATGCCAGTATCTAAAATTTCATCGCCCAGCATTTCTAAACGCGCTTCTCCGCCACCAAATAAGGTTGTAAACAGGGATTTAAAATGTAAATTGGCTTCATCAAATGTGGTTTGCAAGCGGCCACGGGTTTCTTTATCAATTTTTTTGATAGCGTTTTCTAAGGTTTCACTCGCTTCAATTAAATCTTCACTTTGATGGTTCAAAATGTTTCGCCGCGTTTCTTCTGTGGCTAATTCTTGAATGGCGGCTAAGTTCACCGCACCCAACGCGTCAATTTCTTGCAGCAGTTTTGTTTTATTATTTTCAAGTGTTTTTATTTTTTGCGTTCGATTTTCATCTGAAATCTGTTGTAATTGTAACGATTCTGTCAGCGTTTGCTCGCTCATGCCAGCAGCCATTAAATCTGCCTGACATTGCTCAAAATGTAAGCGCGCTTCTTGCTCCGCCAAACGGCTTGCTTCTAATTTATCACGTAGCGGATGCAACATTTGCTCATTTTTCATGCGTTCGCGCTCATGATGCTGCAAGGCATTTTCCGCTGCATGTTGGGCTTCACGCGCTTTCACTAACGCGGCTTCAGCAGTAATTTTTACATTAATCGCCGTTTCTAATTGTTGCTTAATTTCTTCAGTATTTGCGTTGTTCAACTGCGCGTTTAAATCAGTTTCACGTATAAGCAAATGTGTTTTTTCTTCGTCTAAATGCGTGAACCGCGTCTTTAATTCTGCCAATTTATTTTCTAATAAACGCATATTAAAATGCTTTTCTTGGTGAGATTGCTCAAGTTGACGCAAATTGTGCCTTGCGCTGTGCATGGTTTGTTCAGCACGGTTTTTTTCAGTTTCGCTCGCTATTTTTTCAGCTTTTAATTGTTCAATTTCTAACGCAAGCGCGCTTAATTTTTCTTGCTGATGTTTACTCTCCGTTTCCAATTGGCTATTTTTTTGTTGCGCAAATTGTTGTTCGGCGGTTAATGCAGATTGCCGTGCAAGCATATTTTGCTGTTGCTGCATAAGCTGTTGCAAGCCCAGTTTTAACTGATGTAACGCTTGCGTGGCGGTTCTTAAAGTATCTTGGCTATTTTTTTGCGCATTGCGTAATGTGGCTAATTGCGCCTCAACAGCCATCAAATTTTGCTGAGAGGCTTCTGTTTCTGCTTTGAGTGTGGGCAATGAATTTGTTAGCTTATCTAACTCTGCTTGCCGCTCTAACACACCGTGCAACATCGTTTGCGGGCCAAAATAGGAAACGCTGTGTTTGCTATAAATATCGCCTTGGCGATTCACCAACAACGCACCCGATGATAATTCTTTTGCCCGCGCAGTTGCGTCTTCATGGTCATCCAACACATAAACGCCCGCAAGCCATTCATCAATCACCGTTGCAATTTCAGGCTTAATCTGTTCAATTAAATCAAATAATGTTGGCTGATGTTGTATGGACGCCTTTTGTTGTAATGGCGACGCATTCGCTTCAAAAATCAGTGTAAGCGCACTGGGTGGGCGTTTTTTGCCAGCTTCTTCAAGATTAATATCATTTTGTAAAATCGCATTTAATTTTCCGCCCAGCACGGCTTCTAGTGCAGTTTCCCAACCTGTTTGCATCCGTACACTTTGCCACAAACGGTTTTTTCCATCCAAACGGACTTCTTTTAACCAACCATTGAGCGAATTTTCATTGTTGCCGGCACGAATGCTTTGTTGAATTTTTTCTAAAGAAGTCATTTGCGCTTCTAATTGAAGCAATGATTTTTGCTGCGTTTGATGCGTTTCGCGCGCGTTTTTTAAGGTGAGATTGAGCGTTTGCTCATTTTGCATTAACGCTTGTACTTCTTGCTCTTTAAGCGTTAATTGAGTTTCAGCCGCGGTAATCAGCGCTTCTTTTTCCGTGATTTCGCGTGTGTCTGGCAATTGCAGCTGGCTGGCTTGTTGCAATAATCTGTTCAATTGCGCTTGTGTATCAGCCAGTGATTTTTTGAGATGTTGCTGATTGGTTTGCTCAATGCGCAAACGCTGTTCGGCATTCATAAACGCAGCTTGATTTGTATTAAAAACTGCCAGCACTTGCTGAAAAAATTGCGATTTTTCACGCGCTAATTCTTTTGCGCTTTCAATGGCTTGCAAGGTGCTAGAGAAATCTAAATGCGTGGTTTTTTGCTCGTTTTCAGCCGTTTGATAACTGGCTTCAACTTCAGTGCGTTGTTGTAAATTGCGGGCTATTTGTTGCTGTAATTGTTGTAATTGTTGCTTGGTACGCTCAATCGCATCGTGTAAATTTTTTGCCTGGTTTTCTAAATTTGAAACATTTGCGTTGGCTTCATAATAGCTAGCTTGTGCCTGATTCATGGCATCTGCCGCGTTAAAATGCCGTTGACGCACCGTTTCAAGCTGATTTTCGCTGTGGCGTAAATTGGCCACTTGCGTTTCTAAATCATTGACTAATTTTTCTACCAGTTTTTGTGCGGCTTCCCAGCGCTCACCTGCTTCATATTTTTTTAAAAGGGCAATATGCCCTTTGCATATTTTGAGCGATTCTTGCAATTGATGATATTGCGCTGCAACCACCGCTTGCGATTGCAATCGCACTATTTGTTTGTCAAGTTCGCGCAAAATATCTTGTACGCGGACTAAATTTTCACGCGTGTCACGCAAGCGCAATTCAGTTTCTCGGCGGCGCTCTTTGTATTTGCTAATGCCTGCAGCTTCTTCTAAAAAAATCCGCAATTCTTCTGGCTTGGCTTCCACAATGCGGTTAATCGTATTCTGACCAATAATGGCATAGGCGCGCCCGCCCAAGCCTGTGCCTAAAAATAAATCGGCGACATCGCGGCGACGCACCACAGTATTATTAATGTAATAAGTTGAGCCTTTATCGCGCTCGATCACACGTTTGACAGAAATTTCTGCGTATTGCGACCACTCCCCTGCTGCGCTGCCCATGCTGTTATCAAATATCAACTCAACACTGGCGCGTGAAATGGGTTTGCGGTTTTGCGAGCCATTAAAAATGACGGCGTCCATGCTATCGCCGCGCATTTCTTTGGCGGAAGATTCACCCAATACCCAACGTACAGATTCCATTACATTGGATTTTCCACAACCATTTGGGCCAACCACACCCACGCGCTGACCGTGAATGTGCAACGTTGTCGCATCCACAAACGATTTAAATCCAGCAAGTTTTAAATGGGTTAAGCGCAATTTTTAGTGAATTTTTAGTTAAATTTAGAAAGGCTGTTTCAGGTAAAAATACCATTTTACAGCACGCAAGCGTTAAATTGTATAGCAAGCACTTCTTGATAATCATATTATAATAATCACATTATTTTATAAGTTGACAACGATGACTGAAAAAACCTTGCACGAAAACGTAACAATTTTAGGCAATTTAGCCGCGCAACCTTCAAAAGTGCTGGAGACTTTTCCGAACCCCAATCCAAATCGAGATTTTCATATTCACATGGAAATCCCTGAATTTACCTGCCTTTGCCCAAAAACAGGCCAGCCAGATTTTGCGGTCATTTATCTGGATTACATTCCAAACCAGCAATGTGTTGAGCTAAAAAGTTTGAAGCTTTACATAGTTTCTTTTAGAAATGAAGGTTGTTTTCATGAAGCCGTGACGAACCAAATTTTGGATGATTTAGTGGCTGCAACCCAGCCAAAATTTATGCGCGTGACTGCCAAGTTTTTTGTGCGTGGTGGCATTTTTACCAACGTGATTGCTGAGCACCGTCAAGCAGGTTGGCAGCCATTGCCGCGCGTTGAATTAAGCGCGTTTGAATCACAAAGTAATATTCGCAACTAATTAAACTTCTTTATTTTGAATCCAATTCTGCATTTTATTTGGGCAAACGTTGCCTATTTAGCCACTGGAAAACTGCGCACGAAAGAAGGTAACACGCCGCGCAGTGGTCATAAAATTCCTGAAGATTTTGCGTGTGTTGGCGTGGCAAGTTCACATCATGAAGCCACGGATAAAGCTATTATTGCCACGCTGAAATATCTAAAAATTCAGCGCGTGCGTTTAGATTTTAGTTATGACGATTTTTCATGTGAAAATTTTACCAACGTAAATTCAAATCGACAGACTGAAGTTTTTTTAACAAAACTGATTGCCGCAAACTTTAAGGTGCATTTGCATCTTATTCAGCCGTTTGAAGAAGCAAAAAAATTATCTAATATTTCTACCCAGCAAGCTGCGGCTGACGCTTGGCGAGCGTTTGTAATCAAGGTGTGTGAAAAATTTGGAGAGAAAGTGACGCTGATTGAAGTCGGCTCAACCATCAATCGCAAGCGCTGGGCGGGCTATCATTTAAATTCTTTTTTACTGATGTGGGAAATTGCGTTTTCTGAAATTAAATCAAGAAATATTGTTCTTGCAGGACCCAACATTACCGATTTTGAACCCCTTTACAATATTGGCATTTTGGCCATTTTAAAAAAACGCAATCAATTACCAGACATTCACACCAACAATTTATTTTCTGAACGCTGTACAGAGCCAGAGCGCGATGACCATAAAATTTTAGGTCAAAAGTTTGCGCGCTTTGCTGGGTTTCGTTTAATTAAAAAAGCCTATGTTTTACAAAATATTGGGCATTATTTTGGTGTAAACAATTTGCAATCCCCTTCAGCCTTTTGGACACTGCCACGCATTGAGCGCCTTCTGCCAGATTCTGAACAAAAACAAGCGGATTATCTCACGCGATATATGGTGTTATGTGCGGCCTCTGGTGCATTCACAAGCGCCGGTTGGGGACCACTGATTTGTCATCGTGAAGGGTTAATTGATGATGGCATTGCGCCCTACCCCGAACTTGAACGGATTACGCATTATCAAAATGTTTCTGCTGATGTTTCTGCATATCGCGCCCGCCCTGCGTTTGATGCTTACAAAACATTTGTAGCGCATATTCCAGGATTAACCTATCAAGGCAAACAAAATCAACAAGATTTTTTAGAAATCCACGCGTTTTCAAATGATTTGATGCAACTTCATGTTGTTTGGACAACCAACGCAAAAGTGGCCAGTTTGAATCAAATTTACACTGCTGAAGCGTTAGAAAATGCTGTTTTTATTCATCGAGATGGTGACATGATAAAATCCAACATGGCTGAATCAGGCATCGTTGGCGAATCGCCATGCTATATTCAATTCAATACCATTCATCCCGTTAAATTAAAGCAACATGCGGGCGTTATTCAAGCAAGCACTATTCAACACTGTGCAATTCATTTTCACGCAACCAATACAGTATTTCATCATTACTCAAAAAATAATTGGCAAGGCCTGATTGCCGCAAAAGACAGCGCTGAATTCAATTTGCTTGCAAACACCTTGAACCCAGAGCTTATTGCAGGACCAAACAAGCCCAATACTTTGCGTAAGGCGAGAAATGCAATCTGGACAATCCCTGACCCAAGAGACGCCAATAGAAAATTGGTGATAAAACAGCCCGTTAAATTTAATGTTTTCAAAAAAATCACCGACCGCTTTAAACCCTCCAAAGGCTTAAGAAGCTGGAATGGCGCACAAGAACTTTTAAGACGCGGTGTGAATAACGCAAAGCCAATTGCCTATTTTGAGTTAATTAACGATAACAGCTTAAAACAAAATTTTTATATTTGCGAATACGTGCCAGCGGATTTTTCAGTCCGTGAAATGTTCAGCGCATTTGCCAATGGTCAAAGCCATTTTGAAGGCATTTCTCAAGATGATGCCTACAAACAAGTGTGCGCATTTTTACTTAATATGCACAATAAAGGCACTTTTTTTCGGGATTTATCAGGCGGCAATATTTTAGTGAATAAACTAGATAAGAGCACTTTAGCGTTTTCACTGATTGATACTGGTCGGGCGCGCTTCTTTAACCACGGCACACCCCTTAACATGCGACTCTCTGACATGGCACGCGCGTGTAATAAGCTACATGCAGATGGACGAAACGTATTGATGCAAATTTATATGAATACACTAAGTTCATCTTTCGGTTCATCTTTCGGATTTTGGCAAAAAATACCTTTTATCACTTACAACATAAAAGTGGCTGTAAAACGTCAGTTAAAACTTAAAAACATCAAGAAAAGACTTGCAATCTTAAAAACAGATTAATTTCTATTTCTTTTAAATAAAAGCGTTGACAAGCCATCATATGAACTTTATTATTGCGCCTCTTTTGCAAGGTTGCTAAAGTGAAGTTTGGGGGTATAGCTCAGCTGGGAGAGCGCTTGCATGGCATGCAAGAGGTCAGCGGTTCGATCCCGCTTACCTCCACCAAAGTAGCTTGTAAATGAATTTTTAGTAAATTATGATTTGAAATTAGTCGCTAAAAATTATATAATTTTATTTTCTTAGGTCCCCATCGTCTAGAGGCCTAGGACACCTCCCTTTCACGGAGGCGACCGGGGTTCGAATCCCCGTGGGGACGCCAATTACCTGTAAGTGATTAATATTTAATCACATTTTTACAGGCGTCGAATTAGCAGTGTCACTGCTAACAAATAAAACTAAACTCATACTTAGTTAAACTAAAATACCGAATAATCAATTTTATAAAATAACATCAATCTGTCCTTCAAACAATTTAAGCAAATTAATGTTTTAAAATAATTGATATCTCACTTATTTAACTAATCTCAACTTACTTGCAGCTAAAGATGCTGCTGCTGTTCTAGTCTCAACACCAAGTTTGATAAATACATGTTCAAGATGCTTGTTAACCGTCCTTGGGCTAGAACCTAAGATATCCCCAATATCCCGACTTGTTTTTCCTTTTGTTGCCCAATACAGCACCTCAGATTCTCGCATTGTGAGTTTGAAGATATTTAACAGCGCTTCAATTTGGGCTTCGTCCGAATCTTCATTTAATAAAATAACCCATTGCTCTTCGTTATTGATATCAGTCACGGAGAATGTAAGCCTACTTCGGGTTTTAATGATCACTAAAGGTAAGATTGTTTCTGGTGATTTATTTGCACTTGATTGAATTTGATTTACCCATGTGAGCAATTGCATGGGGGTTTGTGCATTATTTGCTGAGTAGTGAGGCTCAAAATATTTTTTCATCAACTCTCGCGCTAATGGTGTTTGCCAGACAATCTTCCCATCAACAGGGGTAATGGCAATCGCTGCTTGACCAAAAGCATCTAATGCAACGCGCGCTTGTTTCATCATGTGAGATGTGTGTAAATGCGCTTCGATTCTCGCTAGCACTTCTTTGATGCGAATTGGTTTTGTGATGTAGTCGGTGCCGCCTGCTTGAAACGCAGCCACAACATGTTCAGATTCTGTGAGTCCTGTCATGAAGATGACGGGTATATGGCTGGTTATCATATTTTCCTTAAGTTTTACGCACACTTCAAAGCCGTCCATTCCAGGCATAATGGCATCAAGCAGAATGATGTCTGGCAGTGTGTTGGCAGCAGTTTGCAGGGCGGTTTCGCCATCGTTAGCCACTAATACGACAAACCCAGATTCATCTAAAGCATCATGCAATACAGCCAGATTATCCATGACGTCATCGACAATCAGGACAACCAAGGATTCACTACGATTTAATTTTGTTAAACTCATGGTACTTTTAATTCTTCCAAAAATCGTTTCATTTCGTTTAATTGAAATTGGTTTGAATATTGTCGTAATTGCTCAACAAATTCAACATGCGTTTGGTTTTGCGACACGATTTCATCAAGTTTCTGATGGATACCTTTTATGTAGCCAATATTAACCAATGCTAATAATGCATCAATTTCTTTCAGTGGTGGAAATTGGAAAGCTTCATTTGCAGACTCTTCAAACAAAGTTAATTGGTCATTGGTTATCAAATCAGTGCTTGTCAGCCATTCCATATTGAGTCTACCTCCTAGCCAGTCTAATAACTCTTCAACATTTACTGGTTTTACAATAAAGTCTTCTGCACTAATCCCTGATGAATTCTCAAGATTTTTATCAAAAGCATTGGCCGAGATAATTGCGATTGGAATGCTAGACTGATGCACCTTACGAATTAAATATGAGGCTTCCCAGCCATCCATAATAGGCATTGCTAAATCCATTAAAATGGCATCTGGTTTAAAACTTTGATAGATATCCAAGCACTCTTGACCTGTAGCGGCCTCCGCCACCTCAAACCCTAATGGCGCAAGAATATTAACAATTAACTCACGATCAACCTGCTCATTATCTACCACTAACACTTTGAGTTTATCTCCTTGATAGCCAATTCGATTGATAAATTGCTTGGTTTCATCTTCACTTTCTTGGTGAATTTGCGATAAAAATAATCGAATTTGAAAAGTAGTCCCTTTGCCTACTTCACTCGTAAAATTGAGTTCTCCGCCCATGAGTTCAGTCAATAATTTACTAATGGTTAAGCCCAAGCCAGTGCCACCCATGTTGATTTGATTTGCCGCACTGCCGCGCGCAAAAGGTTCAAATATTTTTTCGTATTCACTGCGTTTAATGCCGGGGCCTGTGTCTTGAATTTCAATTAGCGCAATTTCTCGTGCATATTGAATGCGAAATGAAATACTACCCTCTTTGGTAAACTTCAAGGCATTACCTAAAATATTAATCAAAATTTGCGTGAGCCGTTTTTGATCCGCCCTCACCCATTTTGGTAATTCACCATGAATTTTATAGTTAAAATCCAACCCTTTATTGCGGGCTTGCAGCTCAAACATGCTGATAATTTGATTAATAAATTCTATAAATTTCAATGGTTTAATGTCGAAAGTTAACTTACCGCTTTCAATTCTAGCAATGTCTAACGTGCCTTCAATGAGTGATAACAAATGCTCGCCACTTCTGCGAATCACGCGAATGGCGGGCTTGCGGTGTTGCGGAATAGATTGATCGTTATCTAACAATTGGGCGTAACCTAAAATGCTATTGAGCGGCGTTCTAAGCTCATGGCTAATGCCTGTAATATAGCGACTTTTTGCTTTATTGGCTTGCTCAGCAATATGCCTTGCAAGCTGCAATTCGGTATCTGTTTGCTTGTGTAGATCAATTTCCCGTAGCAGCAAACCCGTTTGCCGATTTGATTCTTCTTGCGCTACACGCCGGCTTTCTGTGGTCAGCACCAGCCACCAAGCCACAATGCCGCTGGCAAACACCAACGCTAAAAACACTTTTAAGTAACCCGCTCTTAATTGCGGTAATAATTCTGCAGCTGACTCCTGCAAAATACTGGTTTCATGAAAATAAATCAGCCCCAACACTGCAGCAAAAAATGAAAGCGCAATCGCCATCAGCAATAAATAATGGGCCACACCTCCTTTTAAATAGGGCCAAAGTGATTTGGGCATCAACCGTTTGTTAAACTCAATCCACTGATTACCAATTTTTGCTTCTGGCTTACAGACATCATTGCAACGCGCATCTAAACAACAACACAAGGAACAAATTGCGCCTTGATACGCAGGACAATGCGCCATGTCATCTGTTTCATATTCGCGTTCGCAAACAATGCATTTTTCAACACGCTTGATGCCAACAAAACGGTATTGCTTGCGCGCAATATAATATTTTCCCTTGGTAAACCAAGCAATTAAAGGTGAGGCAACCAGCGCTGTTCCAAGCGCAATAAAAGACGAAAATGCTTTTGCAATTTCACCAAAAACACCGGAAAATGCCGCAATTGAGAGTGCCGAAGCTAAAAACATCGCACCAACACCCACAGGGTTAATGTCATATAAATAGGCGCGCCTAAACTCAATACCTTTGGGGCTTAGTCCCAAAGGTTTATTAATCACTAAATCCGCCACCACGGCGGTAATCCAAGCAATCGCAATGTTTGAATACAACCCTAACACTTGTTCTAATGCTTTAAATACGTCCAGCTCCATCAGCATAATGGCAATGGCCGCATTAAAAAACAACCAAACTACACGACCCGGGTGACTGTGTGTAAGACGTGCAAAAAAGTTGGACCAAGCAAGCGAGCCTGCGTAAGCATTGGTCATATTAATTTTAAACTGTGAAATCACCACAAATAAAGTTGTGACGGCAAGCGCAACTTCAGTAGAACTAAACACTTGGTTAAACCCAACCAAATACATATGCGTTGGATTCACAGCGTGTAAAAATGACATATCACTTTGTATCACCAAATAAGCCAGTAAAACGCCTGCTGCCATTTTGATCATGCCTAAAAATATCCATCCTGGCCCTGCAAGTAAAACGCCCAAATTCCAGCGCCAAGCATTTTGGGACGTTTTTTCGGGCATAAACCGTAGAAAGTCCACTTGTTCTCCAATTTGAGGAATCAACGCAACGCCAACCGCGGTAGCTGCACCAAAAAGTAACCAATTAAACGTGCCACGTTCGCCTGATGCACCTGCAAATTGCATCATGCGGTGAATAATTTCAGGATCTTGATTCAGCACTGCAATAAAGGGCAAACACATTAAAATAAACCAAACAGGTTGTGTCACCATTTGAATTTTATTTATCAGTGTGACGCCATGGATCACAAAGGGAATCACCACCAGAGCGCTAACCAAATATCCAATGTAAAGCGGCAAATGGAAATAAAGCTCAAGCGCATACGCCATAATGGCGGCTTCTAACGCAAATAAAATAAAGGTGAAAGACGCGTAAATGAACGAAGAAATGGTCGAGCCGATATAACCAAAACTGGCGCCTCGGGTCAGCAAATCCATGTCTAAACCATATTTAGCGGCATAAAAACTAATGGGTAGTGCGGTTAAAAAGATAATAATGCCAACGGCTAAAATCGCCCAAAGAGCATTTAAAACACCATAATTAACAGCGATTGTGCCACCAATAGCCTCTAACACTAAAAAAGAAATGGCACTTAACGCTGTATTTGAAACGCGAAATATTGACCATTTTCGAAAAGCTCGCGGCGTAAAACGCAGTGCGTAATCTTCAATAGATTCGTTCGCCACCCAAGTATTGTAGTCGCGCCGAATTTTAACAATCCGTTGCGTTGGCTCAATATTTTCTTGTGTAGGCATTTTGATGTGCGCTGTTGTCAAACTGTTTACCCCATTCATTATTGCAATACAGCACGTTTTGATCAGCAATAAACGTGCCTTAGGTAATTAAAATTACCCATACAAATATTAATTCAAATTCAACATTCAATCTGTACGCAATTTTGCGTAGGTTTGCATGCACTCAACGCAATACGAAAGCTAAAAGAGCTAAAATCAACATGTGAATTAAGGATTCGATATGTTAAGTAGATGTAAAATTTTATTCGTTACATTCGGATATGGTTTGCTATTGTCGGGTTCAAAAACTTTTGCCCAAGCAATTAGTCTTGAAGAAATCAACGTGATTGCTGCAAGAGAAAATTTAATTGGTATTGCAGAAACTGCCAGCGAAGGCATGATTAGCAACCAACGTATTAGGAACATACCTCTATCTCGACCAGGGGAAATATTAGAACAAGTGCCTGGTTTAATCGTCAGCCAACACTCAGGTGACGGCAAGGCTAATCAATATTATTTACGCGGTTTTAATCTTGATCATGGGACTGATTTTTCTGTTTGGCTAGACGGCATGCCGCTCAATATGCCAACCCATGCCCACGGCCAAGGCTATATTGATTCTAATTGGTTGCTGCCAGAGCTGATTGATCGCTTGGAATTTAAAAAAGGCGCTTATCATGCAGAACAAGGTGATTTTTCAACGGCAGGTTCAAGCCATTTGCATTATTTAAATACATTACCACAATCTATTGCAAAGCTCACGGTTGGCAATTATGGCTTTCAACGTTTATTTAACGCTGATTCGCAGCACACATCAAAAGGCGAACTTTTATATGCTATTGAAGCACAAACTTATGACGGCGCTTGGGACAACAGCCAAAATCTTAAAAAATTCAATGGTTTATTACGCTACAGTACAGGCAACGATGAAAATGGCTGGAATATTACCGCAATGGCTTATGATGCAAATTGGAATGCGACAGATCAAATACCAAATCGGGCAATTGACGCTGGAACCATTGGCCGATTTGGCGCAATTGACGCCACAGATGGCGGAAATACGCGCCGTTACAGCTTATCCGCAGACTGGCACAATGCCGCATGGCAAGCAAATATTTATGCTATGCATTACAAATTAGATTTGTTTTCTAACTTTACTTATTTTTTAGATGACCCGATCAATGGTGACCAGTTTGAACAAGCCGACCAACGTAATGTTTTTGGCGGTGCGGTCAAACGCAGTTTTGACGCCAATATTGCTGGCTTGCAAAGTAGCCATCAAATGGGTCTGCAAGGCCGTTATGATGTTATTCACAACGTTGGTTTATACCGCACAATTGCGCAAAAGCGCTTAAGCACTACCAGAGAAGATGCCGTAAAACAGCACAGCGTAGGGTTATGGTGGCAAGGCAATTGGCAGCTTTTGCCAAGCTTACGCGCCAGCTCTGGCCTGCGTGAAGATTTTTATAGGTTTGATGTTGATAGCAATATTGCTGAAAATTCTGGCACAGCGCATAGCAATATCTTTAGCCCAAAGTTTGGCTTTGCTTGGCAAGCATCAAATCATCATGAATTTTATGTTAACTGGGCGCGCGGCTTTCACAGTAATGATGGTCGTGGTTCAACAATCCGTATCGACCCAGTTTCTGGAGAATCCGCTGAAAAAGTAAATCCTTTAGTCAAAGCAATAAGCAAAGAACTTGGCTGGCGCGCTAATCCGCTGGGTCATTGGCAAACCACATTAGCCATATTTCAGCTAGACATTGATTCTGAATTATTATTCATTGGCGATGCTGGCGCGACAGAAGCAAGTCAGCCAAGCCGCAGAATCGGTGTTGAATGGACAAATTACATGCCAATCAATGACTGGAGTTATATTGATGCCGACTTTGCAATGACACACGCACGGTTTTCAGATTCAAACACCGCTGGGAATTACATACCTGGCGCAGTTGCCAAAACTGCTTCTGTTGGCTTTAGCATGAATCATCCAAGTGGTTGGTCAGCCGCCACACGTACGCGCTACTTTGGTCCACGCCCACTTATAGAAAATAACAGCGTCAAATCCAAAGGTTCGTTGCTCACAAGCGCACGTATTGCTTATCAATTTAGCCCCAAAGTCAATGTATCTTTAGATTTATTTAATATTTTTAACCGCAAAGTGTCTGACATAGATTACTTGTATACATCGCGTTTGCAAGGTGAACCCGCTGAAGGCATAGAAGATATTCACACACATCCCGCTGAGCCGAGAATGGCAAGGCTTACACTTTCACTAAATTATTAAGCAACCAGTAAATAGCCACCCACTAAAACCATTGCCCAAGCAAATATTGTTTCTATATTTTTTACTAATATAACACTACTTGAGCCTACATAAAAACCTACACAATGAATGATTGCAGTTGCAAACAACATACCGCCCAGTGCAGCATAACTTTGTTGTACATGTAATTCTATTCCATGCGCCATACCGTGAAAGATGGCAAATACCGCAATAATAATCATGCGAGTTATCGCTGAAATTGGTAAATTAATCACTAGCAATAAACCCATCGCCAACACGCTTGAAGCAATCACAGTTTCTAAGCCAAAAATACTTAAGCCAATTAAACCTAACAAGGCACCTAAAGTCATCACTGATATAAATGTAAGGGGTATTAGCCAGCGAAATTTTCCATCTGCTTTTGCTGCCCAAAAACCCACAGAAAGCAGCATAAACAAATGATCCCAACCCGTGAGCGGATGCAAAAAGCCAGCATAAGCACTTTGCAATGCGTGGCCCGTCAATCCATGATCAGGATGAGCAAATGCCATGGTTGAAATGGCTGACAATAAAACACCAAATGCGAGTTGTTTTTTCATAAAAATTCTCCTAAAGCATTAAGCCTTGTTTTTCAATAAACTGCACAATTTCTTCCAAGCCCTGCCCAATTTTTAGATTAGTAAAAATAAACGGGCGTTCGCCTCGCATGCGTTTGGCATCTACCGCCATCACCTCTAACGAAGCGCCAACCAAGGGGGCGAGATCAATTTTATTAATCACCAATAAATCTGATTTTGTTATGCCAGGGCCGCCTTTACGTGGAATTTTTTCTCCTGCGGCAACATCAATCACATAAATGGTTAAATCTGAAAGTTCTGGACTAAATGTTGCAGCTAAGTTATCGCCACCGCTTTCTACAAACACAATATCTAATGTTTGAAAGCGTTTACTCAGCTGGTTCACTGCTTCTAAATTCATTGAAGCATCTTCACGAATCGCTGTATGTGGGCAGCCGCCAGTTTCTACACCAATAATGCGCTCTGGCACCAAGGCTTCATTTCTGGTTAAAAATTCCGCATCTTCCTTGGTGTAAATGTCGTTGGTCACCACAGCAATATTGTAGACATCGCGTAAGCGTTGACATAAAGCAAGCGTGAGTGCGGTTTTGCCTGAACCCACTGGGCCGCCAATGCCGACGCGTAAAGGTTCTTTAAATTGCACAACTTCTGGCGTTGGTGTTTCAAACTGTGTATGTATTTTCATGATCTAAAAAGTCGGCTATATTGGGTTTCATGTAAACACCCAGCAATGCTGAGTAGCGGATTAAAATTGCTGATTTCATCATCATTTAACGCCATGGCCTGCGCAACAATATTAGGCAATGTTTGCCCTAATGCCAGTAAAATTTTCTGCCCTGCCACTTGCCCCAAAGGCACTGTTTTCATGGAGGCACTGGCTTGATTTTCTAGCCAACCCCATGCGTAGCCTTGGAGCGTGTCAGCGGCTGGAATTTGCCAAAAATGCGCATTGGCTGCGTAAATTGTAGGAAAAGCAGGCGCGGGTAATTGATTAATATTGGTTAACAAATCCGCTGGCAATTCTTTTAAATCATTGAGCAAACGTACCAGTGAATAACCCATTTGCTTGGTTTCTGCCAAAGCTTCAGCGGTATCGCGTCCAGCTTGGTAAAATGCATCCCATTCTTGTACCGCTTGCAGATTACTTTGCTGCCATGCCATATATAAGCGGTGCAACACAGGCAACTCAAAATTAGCTTGATAAGTTTGCAACACGTCGCCTATCCAAATTTTTGCGGTTTCTAAATCCTTCACATCGCCACATTCAATCGCCCATTCCAAGCCTTGCGAATAACTATAAGCGCCGACAGGCAACATGGGGCTGGCGAGTTGCAATAATCGACTGAGCGCCAGTGAACTAATTCCAGGTTGACTAGCCATTTTTTAACCTAGCTGGAGAACGTAAATTGCTCATCGCATCTTCATTATGCCCATGGCGATGACCACCACCGTAAGCACCTGCCTCTGGCTCAAACGGCGCAACCACTTCGCTCACTTGCATGCCCAAACCTATTAACATGTTTTTCAGCACATAGTCTTGCTCAAGCCGCAACCAGCCATCACCAATTTGCAAAGGTACATGGCGATTGCCCAAATGATAGGCTGCACACATTAAATCTCGTGCAGTTGGGGCAATGACGTTATAGACAGGCTCTTGGGCGGCAAGCACTTGAACAACCAAACCGTTTTCAGATATGAGTAAGTCACCACCACGCAAAATAATTCCACGTGTTAAGAATAAAGCCGCTTCTTGACCTGATGTTAGCAATACGCGCAAACGGCTTTTTTGGCGCAAATCAAAAGGCAACTCTAGCGTGTCATCAATATGACCCGCAAGTGCAATGCGTTCGGTTAAGTGAATCATCGCCATTAGAATAAAAAGTATCGTTGCGCCATCGGCAACACCGTCGCTGGCTCGCACACCAACGACATGCCATCAGCCAACACCTCATAAGTTTCTGGGTCGACTTCAATGTTGGGCATCCAACTATTATGTATCATGTCTTTTTTCTTCACGTCGCGTGTGCCTTTGACTGCGACTAATGGCTTATTTAAGCCAAGCGCTGAGACTGCAGGGTTTTTTAAACCCGCTTGCGATACAAAAGTCACTGAAGTTTTGAGTGCGCCACCAAACGCACCAAACATATGACGGTAATGCACAGGTTGCGGGGTTGGAATCGAAGCATTCGGGTCACCCATCGCCGCCGCCGCAATCATGCCGCCTTTGATAATTGTGAAGGGTTTAACGCCAAAAAATGCAGGTTTCCACACCACCAAGTCAGCCATTTTTCCAACTTCAACTGAGCCAACCACATGCGAAATACCATGCGTGAGGGCTGGGTTAATGGTGTATTTGGCAATGTAACGCTTCACGCGGAAATTATCGTTATCTGCGCTATCTTCTTTGAGCGCCCCACGTTGCACTTTCATTTTGTGGGCTGTTTGCCAAGTACGGATAATCACCTCACCGACACGCCCCATGGCTTGCGAGTCAGATGACATCATAGAGAACGCACCTAAATCGTGAAAGATATCCTCTGCCGCAATCGTCTCACGACGTATACGGCTCTCAGCAAAGGCAATATCTTCAGCAATCGCGGGGTCTAAATGGTGACAGACCATGAGCATATCTAAATGCTCATCAATGGTGTTGACGGTAAATGGTCGTGTTGGGTTGGTAGAAGACGGCAACACGTTGGCGTAGCCCGCCGCTTTGATAATATCGGGCGCATGGCCACCGCCCGCGCCTTCGGTATGAAAAGTATGGATAGTCCTGTCTTTAAACGCACCTATGGTGGTCTCGACAAAACCTGATTCATTAAGGGTGTCGGAGTGTATCGCCACTTGCACATCCATTTCTTCTGCAACACTCAAGCAATTATCAATCGCAGCAGGCGTTGTACCCCAGTCTTCATGCAGTTTCAAACCTATCGCACCCGCTTCTACTTGCTCGCGCAATGGCTCTGGCAAACTCACATTGCCTTTGCCCAAAAAGCCCAAATTCATAGGAAAAGCGTCCGCCGCTTGTAACATACGATGGATATGCCAAGGCCCTGGCGTACAGGTGGTGGCAAAAGTGCCCGTGGCGGGACCTGTGCCACCACCTATCATGGTGGTCACGCCCGACATCAGCGCTTCTTCTATCTGTTGCGGACAAATAAAATGGATATGCGTGTCTATGCCACCTGCGGTGACTATCATGCCCTCGCCCGCAATCACTTCAGTGCCTGCGCCTATGGCAATGGTGACAGCTGGTTGAATATCCGCGTTACCCGCTTTACCGATGGCCGAAATATAGCCATTTTTAATACCGATGTCGGCTTTGACTATGCCCCAATGATCTACAATCAAGGCGTTGGTAATCACGGTGTCGGCCACTTCAGCCGCCACTAACTGCCCCTGCCCCATGCCGTCACGGATGACTTTGCCGCCGCCAAACTTCACTTCTTCGCCATAAACAGTGTAGTCTTTTTCTACCTCTATCCATAGCTCGGTATCGGCCAAACGCACTTTGTCACCCACTGTGGGGCCGAACATTTCTGCATAGGCTTGCTTATCTATTTTCACAGTCATTACTTAAGCGCTCCCATGACTTTACCCGCAAAACCATATACTTTTCTATCACCAGCTAAAGCCACCAACTCCACAGTGCGGGTTTGACCAGGCTCAAAACGTACAGCCGTTCCAGAAGCGATGTTTAAGCGAAAACCATAAGCGGCTTGCCTGTCAAAACTAAGTGCTTCATTCGTTTCAAAAAAGTGGTAATGAGAACCGACTTGTATCGGTCGATCACCTTTATTCGATACATTCAAAACTAAGGTAGCGCGTCCAACATTCAATTCAATGTCACCTGAAGCAATTTTCATTTCACCTGGAATCATATTTGCCCCTATGGAATTGGATGATGCACTGTCACCAACTTGGTGCCATCTGGAAAAGTCGCTTCAATTTGGATATCTGGAATCATCTCAGCGATGCCTTCCATCACATCGGCACGGCTGAGTAATGTTGCGCCATAACTCATTAATTCAGCCACGGTTTTTCCATCGCGCGCGCCTTCCATAATAGCAGCTGATATATAAGCAATTGATTCAGGATAGTTAAGTTTTAAGCCACGTGCTTTACGCCGTTCAGCGAGCAATCCTGCTGTAAAAATGAGGAGTTTATCTTTTTCTCTTGGTGTTAATTCCATTGGTTTTACTCTTTTTTTAAGTTTTTATCACTCTAAGAAGAATTACATATTACTTAAGATAATTTATTTTGAATATTCAAAATTCTTAGGTATTCCAAATCCTAGGCCTTGTTACTTCCCGCCCCGCATACCAAGGCCGCAAAATCTGCCAAAGTTGTTCAAAATAGTGTCTGGCAGATTGCGCAGATTGCCCAACATAACGAGCAGAAAATATTTGTGGTAACGCAGTCACGCCATATCTAGCATGCAACTCTAATGCCAGATTAGGTTGTTTTTCATTAAGTTGAATTTCATTAACTTTCACTTGGCGACAAGCATTCAGCACTTCGACAGGCACCGCACCCGCTGCAACAACAAAACTAGCAGAAACCGCCTGCTGATTTAAACCAACAATCGATTGAAGCAATGCTTGATCTGGCTTTAAAAAAGTTTGTTCGTTCCAAATCAGCTTGTTTTCACGTTTAATTGCCAAATTTTGGTGCAAATGGCCTGTTTTCCAAATCTCTTTTTGTGCTTGGCGGCCAAAACATAAAATTTCCCAGCCTGCATAGTTTGCCTCTGATGCTAAATTGATCTCTGCACTAAACTTTACCGCTGATCCATCAAATAAAATATTTTCTTGCGGCAACCATTCAAAACAGGCATTTTTTTGTAGATTAAATTGCAATTGCTGGCTGGCTTGCTGGCCATTAGCTTTGTACCATTTTCCCGCACCGGGGGTGGTGAGCAAAGCGTGTGCGCCTTCATCCACATTCACATTTATCGTCAGTGCATCACCGCCAGCAACACCACCCGGTGGATGGATGACGACACCATGACAGACGCCTTCGCCTTCTGGATGCAACGTTTTTTGCAATACCAGAGGACCAACATGCAAATTTTTAGTTAAAAAACTGCGTTGGTGCTGCTTAGCAAAATCTAGATTTAAACGTGCTTGCCAGTGTTTTAACGCTGTGTGGTTTTGCGCTGGCAAGCTTAAATTTAAATCATCCATCACGCCATCATGCCATAAAATGACGGGCGATTAGCAAGATCAAACAGACAAATAGCCCTTAATTTTTGCTGCATCCACATTGTCACGTGTATCTTCGTGAATAAATTTTCCTTTATCAATCACGATAATACGGTCGGCGATTTCCATGGTAAAGCTCAACACTTGCTCAGAAACAATAATGGTAATTTCACGCATTTTGCGAATTTCATTAAGCACTTTGGCGATGTCTTTAATGATAGATGGCTGAATCCCTTCGGTTGGCTCATCCAGCAATAAAACTTTAGGATTTGTTACCAACGCACGTGCAATTGCTAACTGTTGTTGCTGGCCACCAGATAAGTTACCACCTTTACGTTTACGCATTTCCCACAGCACAGGAAATAATGCATATATATCTTCAGGAATTTCACCTGTTTTAGATTTTTCTAAGCCAGTTTCAATATTTTCTTGCACCGTCATGCTTGGGAAAATCCAACGACCTTGCGGCACATATGCCAAACCTTTATGCACACGTTGATAACTATCTGCACCTTGCAAACTTTCACCATCCACCGTTACTTTGGTGGATTTACTTGGCAAAATGCCCATGAGTGATTTAAACAGCGTGGTTTTTCCCATGCCGTTGCGCCCCATAATGGCCAACGTTTCATTTTTATGCGCAGTAAAATTAAGGCCATGAATCACTTGGCTTTGACCATAACTTACTTGTAAATTTTCAATTTCAATCATCGTGATGTCCTCTTAATGTCGCTAATGGGCGTTAAAAATCTGTTGGACTTAATGCCCAAGATAAACTTCAATCACTTTTTCATCGGCTTGCACCGCGTCCATTGTGCCTTCGGCTAAAATTTTTCCTTGATGCAATACGGTCACTTTATGGGCAATTTTTTTCACAAACTCCATGTCATGCTCAATCACTAATACTGAACGATTTTGACTAATTTTATTGAGTAATTCTGCAGTTTGATCTCGCTCTTTTGCGCTCATGCCTGCAACTGGCTCATCGAGCATCAGTAATTCTGGGTCTTGCATCAGCAACATGCCAATTTCCAACCACTGCTTTTGACCATGACTGAGCAATGCAGCTTCTAAATCCAGCACTTCTGTGAGCATGATATCCTCAGCAATTTTAAGCACTTGCTGTTCAACCGCTAAACTGCGCTCAAAAAATAAACTGCCCCAAACACTGCGCCCTTTTGGGTAAGAAACTTCTAAATTTTGATAAACAGATAAATTTTCATAAATCGACGGTGTTTGGAATTTTCTGCCCACGCCTGCGCGCACAATTTCATGCTCAGCAAGTTTTGTCAGTTCAGTATTCATAAACTTAATGGAACCAGAAGTAGATTTGGTTTTCCCGCAGATTAAATCTAACACCGTTGTTTTTCCTGCACCGTTTGGCCCAATCACAACCCGCAACTCGTTTTTGTCGATGTACATGGTGAGACTATCAACCGCTTTAAAGCCATCAAACGATACGGTTAAATCTTCAATCGCTAAGACAAAGTCTGTATTGCTGCCCATGCTTATGCTCCTTTATTTAGGGTTGTTTTGTTGGCTTTGTAATTATTAGTAATGGTTTCAGTATTACTATATTTACGTAAGAAAGTGATTTTTTTCGCATATTTGGTATAGATGCCTGCCAACCCATTTGGGAAAAACATCACCACTGCAATAAACAAACCACCCATTAAAAACAACCATAACTCTGGATAATGTTCTGAAAAAAATGTTTTGCCATAATTCACCAATAATGTGCCGTAAACCGCACCAATTAAAGACATTCGTCCGCCCACTGCTGCAAAAATCACCATTTCAATGGAAGGCACAATCCCAACAAATGAAGGTGACATAAAGCCAACTTGCAAGGTAAACATGGCGCCACCGATGGCAGAGAAAATTGCCGCAACACAGAAAATAAAGATTTTAAAATTAGACACATCGTAACCAGAGAATCTGACGCGCTCTTCTTTATCGCGCATGGCAAGTAACAACATACCGAATTTGCTATTTAAGATATATTTTGAAACTAAGATTGCGCCGAAAAGTAAGACGCCATTTAAGAAATATAAAACATATTTAGCTGTATCCGTCCGTGTATCCCAACCCAATACAGTTTTAAGGTCAGTCATGCCATTCACGCCACCTGTGTAACCTTGTTGCCCGACAATTAAGATACTTAAAATCAGCGCAATCGCTTGCGTGATGATTGCAAAATATACGCCACCCACACGACGTTTAAACATTGCAAAGCCAATTAAATAAGCAAATAGCGCTGGAATAGTCAGCATTAAAAAGATGGTGAGTGGCAAGCTTTTGAACGGCTCCCAAAACCATGGCAAGGCAGTGAGTTGGTTCCAGTCCATAAAGTCAGGAATGCCTGGCGTGGTTTGAATTTTAGTGGTGATCGGGTCAGACGCTTCTAATTTCATAAACATCGCCATGCCGTAACCACCCAAGCCAAAAAAGATGCCTTGACCTAAACTTAAAATACCGCCGTTACCCCATAACAACACCAAGCTCACCGCTGCAAACGCGTAGGTTAAATATTTTCCAACCAAGTTAAGCCTAAAAATGTCCAGCGTGAGTGGGAACACCACAAAAATGAGGGCCGCGAGTACCGCAAGGCCTAAAATGCCTTGCTTGCCGCCCACGAGTTTACTGATTGCTGCGTTCATATTAAATCTCCTATCAGTTTACTTAAAACAATCTTGATCAAATACGTTATTTAATAATGAATTACTTGCGAAGTTTTGAAGCAAACAAACCTTCTGGTTTCATCATTAAAATACCGACGATGACTAATAGGGTTGAGACCTTGCCCATGGAACTGGTCATAAAAAATTGTAAGATTGATTGTGCTTGAGCAATTCCGAAAGCGGAGGCAATCGTACCGACTAAACTCGCTGCACCACCAAATACGACCACCATAAAGCTGTCAACAATGTACAACGTGCCTGTAGTTGGGCCTGTAGAAGCAATTGTTGTAAACGCCGCACCTGCAATGCCGGCAATACCGCAACCTAACGCAAATGTGACGCGGTCAACAAGTTTGGTATTAATTCCAACAGCACCTGCCATCACACGGTTTTGTACCGTTGCACGCATGCGTAAACCCCAGCGCGATTTGAACATAAATGCGTACACGCCAAAGGTTACCAACGCAGCCAAGCCCATCACAAAAACGCCGTTAATTGGAATATCAATATCTGGCGTTGGTTTAAAAGAGCCAAGCATCCATTCGGGTAGTTCAGCACTGACTTCTTTAGCGCCAAAGCTGGAGCGGAACGCTTGTTGCATAATTAAACTTAAGCCCCAAGTTGCAAGTAAAGTATCTAATGGCCGTTTATATAGATGCCGTATCATCGTAAATTCAACTAAATATCCAACTGCAAACGCTAAAATAAACGCTAGAATAATGGCAAAAATAAAGAAATAATTAACAAAGCCGTAGGTGGCAGCCACCTTAGAGAGCATCACAGTGGTGTAGGCACCGATGGTCATAAATTCACCATGCGCCATATTAATCACGCCCATTTGCCCAAAAATAATTGCCAAACCTAGTGCCATAAGCAGCAATACCGTAAACATACTTAGGCCTGAAAAACCTTGCATGACCATGATATTGCCTATATCTGCCATTGAATAACCAAACATACGGCCTCCTAATTAATAATTGCACATTAAAATCTAATTTAAACTAAACATACTTTTGACTTAAAAACTTAATTTCAAATTTCAAATAAAAGCATCATTAAAACTTGAAATTAAACTTGTAAACTGCGGCAGCCTTATTCACATAAAACTGCCGCATTTTCTATATTTAACTCACTTAAACCAAACTCACTTAAACCAATCTAATTTAAACTAAGCGAGCTAACTGATTATTGATAACCTTTTGGAAATGGATCAGGTTTGATGTAATCAGAGGTGTAAACCACTTTTGCTTGACCATCTTTACCCCACAAGCCAATCCGTAATTTAGTCGTCAAGTGATGGTTAGCTTCAACCGTTACAGGGCCTTCAGGCGCATCTTTAAATACATAGCCAGGTAATGCAGCTTGTACTTTATCTACGTCAAAGCTACCTGCACGCTCAACTGCCGCTTTATACAACCATGGTCCCAAATAAGCCGCTTGTGTCACATCACCAATCACAGCATCTTTACCCCATCTTTTCTTGAATGCTGCAACAAATTTTTTGTTTTCTGGATTGTCTTGAGATTGGAAATATTTCATTGCTGAGTAGAAACCAGCTAAGTTTTCACCGCCAATGCCCAACACTTCATCTTCAGTCACTGATATGGTTAACATAGTTTGTTTGCTAGAATTTAAGCCAGCAGCATTCAATTGTTTAAACCAAGCAACATTTGAACCACCTACTACCGCTGCGTAAATCACGTCAGGTTTTTTCAGTTTGATTTTATTAATGACAGAACCAAATTGCGTATCACCCAACGCAATGTACTCTTCACCCACAACTGAACCTTTTAAATGCTGTTCAATATGTTTACGGGCAATTTTCATTGAAGTACGTGGCCAGATGTAATCAGAACCGATTAAGTAAAAAGATTTCGCTTTTTTCTCTTTCGCAATCCAATCTAACCCAGCAAGAATTTGTTGTGTTGCTTCTTGGCCTGTGTAGAACACGTTTTTAGATTGCTCTAAACCTTCATAGAATGTTGGGTAGAACAACAAACCGTTTTCTTTTTCAAATACGGGTAAAGAAGCTTTACGAGAAGCTGAAGTCCAGCAACCCATCACCGCAGCCACTTTGTCTGAAGCCAATAATTTTTTAGATTTTTCAGCAAAGGTTGGCCAGTCTGAAGCGCCATCTTCTTGAATCACTTTAATTTGGCGACCCAAAATACCGCCCATCGCATTAATTTGCTCAATGGCTAATTTTTCAGCTTGGATAGAACCTGTTTCACTGATTGCCATGGTGCCAGTTGCAGAGTGCAAAATACCGACTGTCACTTCTTTATCTGTGACTGCCAAGCCTGTTGTGTTCACTTTTGCAGTTGGAAAATCCGCCGCAAATGCTTGGCTAGTAATTAAACCAGCCGCTAGCAAAGCACCAACGAGTGCACCACCAGCTTTCATAAAACCACGTCTATTTAAGGTACTCATAACGCTTTTCTCCTAATAAAAACAAAAAAAACTACTTAAAATGACTACAACAAAACAACTACTTAAAAAACTTCATTTCTAACTTTCTTTTAATGCGCCAACATCCAAGGTCTTGCGGTTTTTTTGGTTTGCATTTGCAATGCAGCTTTACCAGTTTCAGGATTCACCTTAGTACTCGTTTTGCATGTATGCGCGCCTGCACAACCGCAACTTGAACGTTTTCTAACCTCTGGCGCATGGGCTGATTTTTCATTGCGTTCATGCGCCATCCGTTGAGATTTCTGCATGATTGCCAACTTTGGAGCGGATAAAATACGTGGGCTTGTTGCACCGCAATATTCGCAATCTGCCGGTAAGCTTGACTGACTCATGCTTCTTAACGCTGTAAACACACCACACCCTTCACATTCATACTCGTACATTGGCATCTCAAATCTCCTTAGCTGGCTTTGGCAGTATCAATACCAGGTTTCACCATGATTTTTGGCCCATCCGCATTTGGTTTCATGTCGAAATCAAAAATTTCGGTTGGTAACCACAACGTTGCGCAGGCATTTGGAATATCCACAATACCGCTGATATGACCTTCCACAGGGGCAGTACCTAAAATTGAAAGCGCTTGTGCGCCTGTATAGCCAAATTTCTTCATGTATTCAATGGCATTCAAACACGCTTGACGGTATGCAACATGCACATCTAAATAATGTTGCTTGCCTTGCTCATCCACAGAAATACCCTCAAAAATGATGTAATCACGATAAGTTGGGGTTAAAACGCTTGGTTGGAAAATTGGGTTTTTAATGCCATATTTTTTTACGCCATCTTTAATGAGACTGACTTTAAGGTCTAAGTAGCCAGCCATCTCAATCGCACCGCAGAATGTGATTTCGCCATCACCTTGTGAGAAGTGAAGGTCACCCATTGAGAGGCCACCGTCTTTCACATACACAGGGAAATAAACTTTTGAACCTTTGGTAAGATTTTTAATGTCACAGTTACCACCGTGGTCGCGTGGCGGTACAGTACGTGCGCCTTCCATTGATGCTTTTTTAGCTGCGTCACCTGTTAATTTACCCATTACTGCTGATTGTGGATTAGGTGGCAATGCAAGCGCAGGAACACGGTCTGGGTCTGTCGCAATTAACTCAGCCTCGCGCGTATTCCATTTTTCTAACAATTCTTTTGATGGCAAACAACCAATTAAACCTGGGTGCATAATGCCAGCAAATTTTACGTTTGGTACATGACGTGATGTTGTGTAAATACCATGAAAATCCCAGATAGATTTACGCGCCTCTGGGTAATGATCGACCAAGAAACCGCCGCCATTTTCTTTTGCAAAAATGCCGTTAAAACCCCATTGACTGTCTTCAAACGTACCAACATCTAAAATATCCACAACCATTAAATCGCCTGGCTCAGCGCCTTCTACGCCAATTGGGCCACTTAAATAGTGGACTTGCGTTAAATCGACATCGCGTACGTCATTCGCGCTGTCATTATTACCAATTTGGCCGCCTGTCCAGTCCATGCATTCCACGCGAAATTCATCGCCTGGTTTAACCATCGCAATCATCGGTAAATCTGGATGCCAGCGGTTGTGAATCTGACCATCTTGCTCCCATGGCTTTTTATCTAAATCTAACTTCACTATTGTCTTCATTAGCGCACCTCCACTATTAAATTTGGTTCAATTAAAAACTTCGGTTTAATCTAAAAAACATTTTCATTTCAAACGCTCAAGAAATTTCTTAACTGCTTCTTGTAGTGTTTTTCAATGGTGTTAGATTATGGTGTTGGCGACTTGAATGAAATACGTCAAAGTGCGTAGATGATGTGTGGTTTTGTTCTATCAATTTGTGCTAATTTTTGGGCGTGCTTTATCAATACTCAATGAAAGAAAATCATGCAAAAAAAAGCGTTACTATTTAAGCTATTTTCAGCCAGCATATTAGGCTTTACCTTTCAAACAAACGCGTTTGCAGAGGACTGGACATCCATTATCAAAAAGCCAAATTATGAAATTTTTGTGGACATTGACTCATACAATGTGGCGGATGGTTATCCATTCATTGTCACAAAAACCAATTTCAAAACGCTACAAACCATTCAATTAAAAGCGAGCCAGTTAAAAGCAGAAAAAAATAAAAAATTAACCTCTGTAACGTATTTATCTGTCATTAAAAATCAGCAATTTAATTGTAAAAATCCATTGTTTCGCACCAAATATGCGCACTACTTTAATAAAAGTGGAAAATTAAGCGGCACTGACAACATGCTTACTGCGTTTGAATCTATAACATCGAATAGCGATGCGTTCGCTGTTGGTCAACTCACCTGCCAAGTGCATCAGATGCTTGGTGGTCAATAACTTTGTTACCTGCCTCTAAAGCTAATTTACAAAAAAATACTAAAAAAAACGCACTCACAAATCATTGCGAGTGCGCCTTTTTCTTTAACTTGGGGAGTTAAAAGAGTAAACCTTAAAACTGAAATTGCACAGAAACATTAAATGCGTCTGTTTTTGGGCTACCGTCAGCATCTGTCTCCGAATAAGCCGCTGTGATTAGAGCGTTATATGGTGCAATGATATAGTTAGTACCAACTTCCCACTTTTCTGTTTTTCCAGCATCAGAATCAAACTCTTGACAGCGTGCAAACGGCATAAACTTGCCCCAACCCACCGCTGAATTAAACAAATAAGCCGCGCCTACTGAGTATGCATCGCCCTGCTCACTCAAGAAAACATCATCAGTATCATAATCATAATAAGCAGCTTCAAATGACAAAGTACCAGGACCAACGTCTTTTTTCTCCATTAAGAAGTCAATACTGTATGAGCTGTAATCACCCACAGCCAATGCACTTACAGCGCCGTCTGTTTTTTGTCTACCTGCAATACCAATCGCTAAAATATCCGCAGCGCCAAAGTAGTTACCTGTTCCGTAGTAACCTGGTTCTGGATCCCAGAAATCTACTTGCAAACGACCTGCATACATTAGTTTGTCATCAGAGCCTGATTTTTCAGAAAGTGCATTTACGCCACTAAATCTAAAAATATTGTCGCCTTCAAACGCGCCAAATGAATAGCCCACTTTATTACCCATCGCACTACCCACTAAAGCAACACCTTCGTCACGGC
This sequence comes from Methylophilaceae bacterium, assembly GCA_965247415.1. Taxonomy (GTDB): domain Bacteria; phylum Pseudomonadota; class Gammaproteobacteria; order Burkholderiales; family Methylophilaceae; genus Methylotenera. The sequence goes on along the minus strand of OZ252007.1, from coordinate 2,391,067 downwards.
CAATAATGCCGCCATTCCAGCCATAACGTGATGCAATGTTTGCCCAGTAACCGCCACCCATTGAGTAGTAAGGGCCAGCCATGTTGGCACGGTCACTTGGAGACAAGAAACGACCTGCCCAAATTGCAATTTCATCGGTTAGCTGAAATTGCACGTTTGCATCAATCACTTCGGTTGCGCCGCCAGTGCCTGAACTTTCAGTATTTAACATGCCTTTGATGTATTTATTCATTGAACCTGAAATATAAATACGGGCGCTGTTCATTGAAAAATCGTTTGAACGATCATTACCGTTCGCAGCACCATCTTCAACTGAGCTATATCCTGCAATCGAACCAAAACCAATACTGATTGATTTATCTTCGCCAAATGTAATCGTACCGCCCGCATTGGCGAGTGTTGAAGTAAACGCAGAAGCCACTGCCAGTGATACCATTAGGCTTTTGTTGAACTTAAAAGTCATTTCCCTACTCCTTACTTTAGTTAAAAAAACAAAAAAACACCTTTTCTTTTAAAACGTTGTTTGCATCCTACAAATCAAGTCCTTCAAATAAACTCTAAGTCTTAACAGTTGCTAGATTATCGAGTGCGCCAACGCCCGCATATACGTCAAATTGCGTACGCATCTAATGTTGCCAATACAATGGCTTGTGGTAATTTCTTACTATTATTTTTTTATAAAGTGAAAATGAAAATGAAAGAGAAAATTAGCTTGCTATGCATATGCATTTTTCTTAATGGTTGCGGTGGAGAACTCTCATATAAACAAGGAGCCTCTGCACAAGAGCTAACAAACACAAAAAAAATCTGTCAGTCAGATGGTTTAAAAACTGAGGCTGAGGTAAATAAATGTTTAGAAACAAATGGTTGGTCAGTGCATCAACTAGACGACATGGATTTATTTGCCGTGCCAAGCGTGACATCAAATCGTCAAAACGCGCAGCCAAGTGAAATGTTTTTACCAGAAGATAAGTCAGCAGCCATAAGTAACGATGCGTCGGCATCTTTACAAAAAACCACTTCTGCAAAAAACACTTTGGAAACTAAAACAGATTCTGTGGCCGATGCGCAAAAAGCTTCAACCAAACAAACCAGCCCTTTAGATATTTACACAATTAGCTCTTGGTGGAAAATGGGCAGCAGCGCGGCATTACTAGAGAAAAATATCAATGAGTGTGTTGCGAGTTTAGGTGAAGCGCACAGACCCAACAACAAAACACAGCAGGTAACTCGTGGCTTAGTCGTTTGCATGCACGAAAAAAGTTGGAAAGCTCTAAAAGCTAAATAAAGAAATTTTTGAATGATTATTTAACTAAAAATCAATTATTTATTTTAATCAACACCTCTGTTTTAGGAAAATTTCTAAGCAAACAGCTACTAAGACGAATAAATAAATAAAACCAATTAAAACAAGCGGCTTAAAAATCTAAGGTGGAGCGAATTAAATAATGACCAATCAATTTATATTGGCAAATAAATCTATAACACCCATGCATTTTTTTTGGATTGCATGAGTAAAGATACACACCCATAGACATGAAATGCGCTAGAACCAAAGAAAAACGCCATCTCAAGGATGGCGTAGGTTTGTGATGAACAACTTTTAGTTATATGATGGTGGAGCTGGCGGGAATCGAACCCGCGTCCGCAAATCCTCTACAGACAGTTCTACATACTTAGCCTTGTTGTTTAATTTAATCTGCACCTCACCAACAGACAAGCAGTGTACAGACGAGTCACCTTAAGGTTAATTTTACGCTAAGTAACCCAACGCAAAACGTATCCCGTGTATATGACGCTGCGATGGTTTTTAAGGCCACCCACCCCACGGGAGAGATGGTGCAGCGTCTAGCAGGATTAAGCTGCTAGAGCGTAAGTTTCGTCGTTTGCGACTATACTTTTTCAGATGGATTTACGAGGAAACCTGAACCCTCGGTATGCCCTGCACTGCTTTGTAACCCACGTCGAAACCTGGTCAGCCCCAAAGCAATCTGTGCATTATACGCTACATTTTTTGCATTTCATTGAATTATGATATCTCAGCATGCGTTATCTAAATCTAGTCAGTCCTTAAAAATTAAGTGTTAATGTTGTCGATAAAACATGATTCATTGCATTCGTCTGCTGCGTATTGACGTATTGATTTAAATACCCAACTTCAAGCACAAGTGTTGGGTTTAATTTAGCACCTAAACCTAAAAACAAACGATTCTGATCAAAGCCTTGCTTTGCACCCCAATCCGTGTCGTTCAAGTAAACAAAAAACTCATCCCACGCTGCCAAATAAATTGAAGGCGCATCTTCAAGCGTTTTTGTTGCTCTCAACATTTGCCTTAATTTATAACCTGTATCGCTTGCTTGTTCTAATCTACGCTGCTCAAATCGCGTACGACTCTGCAATTTAATGCCATTCATTGGTTCAAAATTATGTAAATATTGTTGCCATAATCGATGTTCAGTTTTAATCGACTGCCCAGCAGGATGCGTTTGAACATTGCCATAACCCAACCATAAACTACTCGAATCGCTAAGTTTATAAAAAATGGCTGGGCGAATAATCAACGTATCAAACGCTTCACCTTCTTCTCGCCATCTTGGTTGAACCTCCATATACCAACCAAATGACTGATTTGACATAGCGCCTTGCGCATTCACGTTCAACCAAAACCTACCGTCTTCATCCGTTTCGGCACTTGCAAATGATGAAATAGTAAAGAAATAAAGGACTGTCAAAATTTTTAAAAGCATCAGTTTCATTTTTATTAACATTTCATTAAATTTACATACACTTTTATTTATTATGAGCACGCATAATTCTGCCTTTTTCGCGCTCCCAATCACGCGCTTTTTCAGTATCGCGTTTATCGTGCTGCTTTTTACCTTTGGCTAGGCCAATTTGTAATTTAATGCGGCCTTTTTTAAAGTGCATATCAAGTGGCACAATGGTGTAACCAGAGCGCTCTACTTTGCCAATGAGTTTTATAATTTCTTCATTATGTAACAATAACTTACGCGTTCTTATTGCGTCTGGTCGAATATGCGTTGAAGCGGCACCGAGCGGCGTAACGTGGCAACCGATTAAATAAATCTCGCCACGCTGAATAATCACGTAAGCTTCTTTTAAGTTGATGCGATTGTCGCGAATGGCTTTAACTTCCCAGCCCTCAAGGACAATACCTGCCTCATATTTATCTTCAATAAAAAAATCAAAAAAAGCTTTTTTGTTTTGCGCAATGCTCATATGTGTAACGAATGACTTAAAATATCTATTTTACTCTAGTTAACTTTTTGTGAGTTATTCAACTTTTAATTGATTGATAAAATTAAAAAATATGGCAAATGTTGAAAAAATAGTTTTGGTGCCGCATACGGCCTTAGAAATGTTTTTATTGGTGGATGACGTCAATAAATATCAAGAGTTTTTACCGTGGTGCGGCGGCGTTGATATGATTGAGCAAAACGTTGATACGACTATTGCAACCATTCATATTGATTATCATGGGTTAAAACAATCTTTCACAACTGAAAATAAAAAGACCCAACCGCATTTAATGACGATGCAGTTGAAGAAAGGTCCATTTAAAAAATTTGAAGGTTTGTGGAAGTTTACCGAGCTTAATGATGAAGCTTGTAAAATAGAGTTTAAATTAAACTATGAATTTTCAAGCGCAATATTAGAAAAAATAATCGCGCCTGTTTTTTCTTACATCACAACAACATTTGTCGACCATTTTGTTACGCGTGCCGAACAAATTTACAAAAAAAGAGAGTCTTAACATGCAAGAATCCAGCAAAGAAATTATTGTTGAAGTAGCTTACGCACTACCGCATGAACAGCAAATTATCCCAGTAAAAGCCTATGCTGGCATCACTGCTGAAGCGGCTATTAAGCAATCTGGCATTTTAAATAAATTTACAGAAATTGATTTAACCATTAATAAGATTGGTTTATTTGGAAAACTCACAAAATTAGAGACGGTTTTGCGCCACATGGATAGAGTTGAAATTTATCGACCCTTAATTGCAGACCCAAAAGAAGTGCGCAAACAACGTGCCGCAGATGGGAAAATAATGAAAAAAGGTGGCGGAGATTTGCCAGAATCATCGCTCTAAGTCTTACAAAACTTTGTTACATCTTTTTGTGCGCCTTCTTTTGCGCGCTGAATTTCTGCATCACTCATAAAAACAAGCTCACTTTTTTCATTAATACGCTTGATTCTGCCGCCATTTTGATACGTTGCTAAATTGCTTTTTGCCGCCACACAATTTTCTTCATCAATCGATAAATTTTCAGCGTTGTGTTGCTCAAGCTGTTTTTTTAGTTTTTCTGATTGTTCCGTTGGGCTGATATTTTTTGTTTTAAGATTAGCCTGTGATTCAGGCTGACTAATCATTTTGGTTACTGTACCTTTATCTGTGGCACTTGCTTCTTTTTTCTTACTCAGAACCTCGAATTTAATATCGCTTCTAGGCGGCGTGTCACTATATCTTAGCTGACCTTCACTATCCTTCCATTTATAAACATCTGCATAAGCAGGATAAATGCCTAGGTTGATAAAACCTATAATGACAAAACAAAACAAAGAAATTTTTTTTAAATTAAACATAAATCACTCATGATAAAAAGCTTATTGGGCGTAAAAAAATGATGGCAATAACGTATTCCAAATACAATAACGGTCAGTAATTAATTTTCTTTAGTCATTTCCAATAATCAATCTCGCGCCAAAACCTTTAAATCTGTATAATTTCGTTTTGGCTACAAGGATTTTACGCATGCGACTACTGCAACAAGCGCTAACTTTTGATGATGTTCTTCTCGTTCCAGCCCACTCAAATGTTCTTCCTAAAGAAGTGAGTTTAGCCACGCAACTCACAAAAAAAATTCAACTGAATATCCCGCTTCTTTCTGCGGCAATGGACACTGTGACGGAAGCACGCCTTGCAATTGCCTTAGCGCAAGTGGGTGGCATGGGAATTATTCACAAAAACATGACCATTGAAATGCAAGCTTCGCGGGTTTCTCGCGTCAAACGGTTTGAATCTGGCGTGGTGATTGATCCTGTAACAGTTCATCCGCACATGACCGTACGCGATGTGATTGCCCTCACAAAGCATCATAAAATTTCTGGTTTACCTGTATTGCAAGATGGCAAAGTGGTTGGCATTGTCACTAACCGTGATTTACGCTTTGAGACCAATCTTGAGCAAGCTGTCAGCAACATTATGACACCGCAAGAGCGCTTGGTCACAGTCAATGAAGGTGCAAGCCGTGAAGAAATTATGGCGCAATTGCATAAACATCGCTTAGAGCGCTTGTTAGTGATTGGCGAAAAATTTGAGCTAAAAGGCTTAATCACGGTTAAAGATATTCAAAAATCCTCAGATTATCCATTGGCGTGTAAAGACAGCAAAGGCCGTTTGCGCGTTGGTGCAGCGGTAGGCGTGGGTGATGGCACTGATGAACGTATTGCCGCATTGGTTGAAGCTGGCGTGGATGCAATTGTGGTTGATACTGCACATGGCCATTCACAAGGTGTGTTAGATCGCGTTAAATGGGCAAAAACGCATTATCCAAAATTACAAGTCATTGGTGGCAATATTGCCACCGCTGAAGCCGCTTTAGCGCTGGTTGATAACGGCGCAGATTGCGTAAAAGTCGGCATTGGTCCTGGCTCAATTTGCACCACACGCATTGTGGCTGGTGTAGGTGTGCCACAAATTACTGCCATCAGTAACGTTGCTAAAGCTTTAGAAAAATCTGGGGTGCCCTTTATTGCAGATGGCGGCATTCGTTTTTCTGGTGATATTTCAAAAGCAATTGCCGCAGGTGCAAATTGCGTGATGTTGGGCGGGATGTTTGCGGGCACAGAAGAAGCACCTGGGGAAGTTGAACTTTTCCAAGGTCGCTCATATAAGTCTTATCGAGGCATGGGTTCAGTCGGCGCCATGCAAAAAGGCTCTTCTGACCGCTATTTCCAAGATACAGAAGGAAATGCAGATAAACTAGTCCCTGAGGGTATTGAAGGCCGCGTACCTTACAAAGGTAGCGTAGTTGCAGTCATTCATCAATTGATGGGTGGATTACGTGCATCCATGGGCTATGTAGGTGCAAAAGATATTAACGAGATGCGCAACAAAGCTGAGTTTGTACAAATTACGAGTGCAGGGATGCGTGAAAGCCATGTGCATGATGTGCAAATCACCAAAGAAGCGCCAAACTATAGGATTGATTAATGCAAGAATCATATCAAAACAATCTGGTTAAAGCCAATGCAATTTTAGGTTTATTTTTATTAATTGGCTTATTGGGCTTGGGCTATTTTGTATCGCACAGCGTGTTGAGTATGAAAGCAATGGAGCGCACCGTTGAGGTAAAAGGCTTGTCAGAACGTGAAGTGAAAGCAGACATTGCCATTTGGCCAATTACTTTTAATGTTGCGGATAATGATTTAGTTAAATTGTCTGAAACAATTAATAGAAAAAATGCGCAAGTGCTTCAATTTTTAGAGGCAAAAGGCTTCAAGCGTGAGGAAATCACAATTAACGCACCTTCAATTGTTGATAAATTAGCACGTGAGTACGATAACACCACTGCACTTAGTTTTCGCTACAGCGGTGTTTCAAGCGTGACGGTTTACACCAATCAAGTGGATAAAGTAAAAGAAGCGCGAACGCAATTAGCAGAATTAGGCAAACTTGGGATTGCAGTTGGTAATGACAATATGGGCATAGGCGTGCAATATCTTTATAGCCAGTTAAACAGTGTTAAACCGCCCATGATTGAACAGGCAACAAAAAATGCGCGGCAAACCGCTGAAAAATTTGCTAAAGATTCTGACAGCAAACTGGGTAAAATTAAACGGGCCAATCAAGGTACTTTCAGCATTGAAGATCGAGATTCCAGCACGGCGCATATCAAAAAAATACGTGTGGTTTCTACTGTTGAATATTATCTTTCAGACTAAATAAAAATTTTTGTATAAATCTGTGCTGAAAATCAAAAATGCACTTTTTGCAAAAGCTTCTATAAATTAATTTTTTTTAATTTCTAAATTAAAGTCTCATTCATGTCGCACTCTAAAATTCTCATCCTCGATTTTGGCTCACAAGTCACCCAACTCATCGCGCGCCGTGTGCGTGAAGCGCATGTCTATTGCGAAATTCACCCATGTGATGTGTCAGATGATTTTGTGAAAAAATTTAGCGCGGATGGCATTATTTTGAGCGGCAGCCATGCCAGCGTGTATGAAGAAGAAACCGATAAAGCCCCACAAGCGGTTTTTGAGTTAGGTGTGCCAGTTTTAGGCATTTGTTACGGCATGCAAACCATGGCGCAGCAATTGGGTGGCAAGGTTGAGGCTGGGACTAAACGTGAGTTTGGCTATGCGCAAATTCGGGCGCGTGGGCATTCGGCTTTATTCCGCGATATTCAAGACGAAACGAATGCACAAGGCCACGGCTTGATTGATGTGTGGATGAGCCACGGCGACAAAGTGACCGAATTGCCAGCGGGCTTTAAAGTCATCGGCAGCAATGACACCACGCCAATTGCGGCAATGGCAGATGAAAACCGCAAATTTTACGCAGTACAATTTCACCCCGAGGTTACGCACACCAAACAAGGCCAAGCCATGCTGGAGCGCTTTGTTCTTGAAATCTGCCAAGCAAAACCAGATTGGATTATGGGCGACTACATTACAGAAGCAGTGGCAAAAATCAAAGCCCAAGTCGGCGATGAAGAAGTGATATTAGGCTTGTCTGGCGGTGTAGATTCTAGCGTTGCAGCCGCCTTAATCCATCGTGCCATTGGTGATCAGCTCACCTGCGTGTTTGTTGACCACGGCTTGTTGCGCTTAAATGAAGGCGATATGGTCATGGAAATGTTCGCAGGCCGCTTACATGCTAAAGTCATCCGTGTGAATGCCGCACAACAATTTATGGAAAAACTCACAGGCGTGAGCGACCCTGAAGCCAAACGTAAAATTATTGGCACTGAATTTGTAGAAGTATTTAAAACCGAAGCCGCCAAACTCAAAGCGGGTGATGGCGGACATAAAGGTGCAACCTTTTTAGCACAAGGCACGATTTACCCTGATGTGATTGAATCAGGCAGCGCCAAATCCAAAAAAGCCGTCACCATCAAAAGCCATCACAATGTCGGTGGACTACCAGAACAACTTGGTCTTAAATTATTAGAACCTTTGCGCGATTTATTTAAAGACGAAGTGCGTGAACTCGGCGTGGCGCTAGGTTTACCCAAAGACATGGTGTATCGCCACCCTTTTCCAGGCCCAGGCTTGGGCGTACGTATTTTAGGCGAGGTTAAAAGTGAATTCGCCCACCTTTTACAACGTGCCGATGCGATTTTTATTGAAGAATTACGCAATACTAACTGTGAAAAAACCGGTAAATCTTGGTACGACCTTACGAGCCAAGCCTTTACCGTATTCTTACCTGTTAAATCCGTCGGCGTGATGGGCGATGGTCGTACTTACGATTACGTCGTCGCGCTACGTGCCGTCGTCACCAGCGATTTTATGACAGCACATTGGGCGGAGTTGCCCTATGCCCTTTTAGGCAAAGTATCGAACAGAATCATTAACGAAGTGCGTGGCATTAACCGCGTGGTTTATGATATTTCAGGCAAACCGCCTGCTACGATTGAGTGGGAGTAGAAACTTTAGGCTAAGTAATTGATTTATATAGTTTTGTATTTTACACAGTTACAGTTACTTGAACTGACTTAAAAAATGATATATACTTTTGATATACTTCATTTAAGATTGTTACATCATGGACAACGCAAAAGTATTCTGGTCTGGTCGCTCGCAAGCAGTGCGCTTGCCTAAAGACTTTCGCTTTGAAGGCGACGAAGTGCGTATTCGCAAACACGGTAATGCAGTGATTTTAGAACCAATTGCTGCCGACTGGTCTTGGCTAGATGCTTTAGAGCCGCTAGATGGCGATGTTGTCGCTGCTTTGCAAGAAGAAAAACCAGCAGAGCAATCACGTCCCGCGCTTGATTTACTCTTTAAATAATCTCCGGCGACTCTTTCAAAGATGCATTTTTTACTAGACACCAATATGGTGATTGCGCTGTTTAATAGCGGCGATACTGCATTGAGAAGCCATTTAAAAACACATCAACCTGCGGATATTGCGGTGTCATCAATAGGCATGCACGAACTCTATTTTGGGGCTTATAAAAGCCAACGCCAGCAACAAAATCTTGAAAAAATTGATAAATTGCCTTTTGAGGTACTACATTTTGACAAAGAAGATGCAAGGCAGGCGGGTGAAGTGCGCGCAGAGCTAAATAAAAATGGCAGGCCAATTGGCGCTTATGATGTGCTAATTGCTGGACAAGCATTGGCACGTGGATTAACACTTATCACACATAATACAAAAGAATTTTCTCGCGTAAGTGGTTTAAAATGTGAAGATTGGTTGATTTAAATGAGCCGCGGATTTGTTAAAGAAGATGATTTAGAGCATGCAGGTACTGATTTACCTGAGCGTCCGTTGAGTCAACATCCTAACTATGTCACACCAAATGGCTTGAGTCTTTTAAATGAACAAGCTAAAAAATTAGATGCGTTACGCGCAACGTTGATTAACCGCAAAGAGGATAGTATTGCGCAACAAGAGTTAGCCAAGGTTGATCGAGATTTACGTTATTTTTCAGCGCGATTAGAAGCGGCAATTTTAGTAAATCCAGCCGAGCAAGAAAAGACCACTGTACTTTTCGGCGCATCTGTAATAGTGGAAGATGAAAACGGATTGCAACAAACGTTCATTATTGTTGGCGAAGATGAAGCCAACATAGCAGAAAATAAAGTGAGTTATGTTTCACCCATTGCCCGCGCCTTAATTGGGCGAAAAGTTGGCGAAAGTGTTATTTGGCAACGCCCCGCAGGCAATTTAAATTTAGAAATTATTCATATTCAATATTGAAAGAACATTATCGATGCAAGTCACAGAAGCAATTATTCAAAGAAGGTCCGTAAAATCTTACGATCCGCATCACAAGATGACCAAAGAAGAAATAACGCAACTCATGTCGTTAGCCATTCTCTCACCCACAGCATTTAATATTCAAAATTGGCGTTTTGTCGTTGTGACTGACCCAGTTTTGCGCCAACAGATCCGTGCTGTGAGTTGGAATCAAGCGCAAGTAGAAGAAGCTTCATTGCTAATTGTCCTCACCGCAGATTTAAAAGCATGGGAGAAAAATCCTGCGCGTTATTGGGCAAACGCACCCAAACCAGTTCAGGATTATTTAGTTCCAGCGATTGGTAATTATTATCAAGGCAATGACCAAGTGCAGCGTGATGAAGGCATGCGCTCATGCGGCATGGCGGCCACGACACTCATGCTAGCGGCAAAAGAAATGGGTTATGACACTTGCCCGATGGACGGCTTTGATTTTGATGCCGTTGGAAAATTATTAAACTTACCGCAAGATCACATCCCTGTGATGTTTGTAGTGGTTGGCAAAGCTTTAGAGCCAGCGCGTCCAAGAGCCGGCCAGCTCAATCTTGACGAAGTTGTTATTTTCAATAAGTTTTAATTTAAAGTCTGAGAACACATGTTAATCGCAAATAATATCACCATGCAATTTGGCGCAAAGCCGCTCTTTGAAAATGTTTCTGTCAAATTTGGCGATAACAATCGCTACGGCTTAATTGGCGCCAATGGTTGCGGAAAATCAACTTTTATGAAGATTTTAGCGGGCGTACTGACACCTTCCTCTGGCAATGTTTCGCTTGATAATCACGAGCGGATGGCTTTTTTGCGCCAAGATCAATTTGCTTACGAAGACAAACGCGTACTTGATGTTGTGATGATGGGCCACGAAGAAATGTGGAACGCCATGCAAGAGCGCGACGCGATTTATGCAAATTTAGAGGCTACAGAAGATGACTATATGCGCGCTGCAGAACTTGAAGGGGTGTTTGCAGAATACGATGGCTATACTGCAGAAGCGCGCGCTGGCGAATTATTATTGGGCGTAGGTATTCCCATTGAACAACATAACGGCCCAATGAGTGCTGTGGCACCTGGTTGGAAATTAAGGGTGTTGTTGGTTCAAGCACTTTTTGCCAACCCAGATGTATTGTTACTCGATGAGCCAACCAACAACTTGGACATTAACACCATTCGCTGGTTAGAAGATGTCGTGAATAATCGTGATTGCACCATGATCATCATTTCCCATGACCGTCACTTTTTAAACCAAGTCTGCACACATACCTGCGATATGGACTATGGGAAAATCACCAGTTACCCGGGTAATTATGATGACTATATGGAAGCCTCTACCGCAGCACGCGCCCAGCAAGCCAAAGACAATGCAAAGGCTAAACAACAAGTAGCGGATTTACAAGACTTTGTACGCCGCTTTTCTGCCAATGCTTCAAAAGCAAAACAAGCCACTTCTAGAGCAAAACAAATCGACAAGATTAAAATTGAAGAATTTAAACCCTCTTCTCGCCAATATCCATTTATTCGCTTTGAATATGATGAGCGTGAAAAATTGCATCGTAACGCGGTAGAACTTAAAAAACTCAGCCACGGCTTTGATAAACCGCTGTTTAACGATGTTGACATGATGTTTGAGGCAGGTGAAAAAGTGGCAATTATTGGTGAAAACGGCATTGGTAAAACCACGTTTTTACGTTGTTTAGCTGGTGATTTGGCTGCCAAACATGGTGAAGTTAAATGGGCAGAAAAAGCCAATATTGGCTATTTTGCGCAAGATCACGAATACGAATTTGAAAACGGCGAAGATTTATTTGAATGGATGTCACACCACCGTAAAACAGGCGATGATGACAATACCATTCGTAGCATGTTAGGCCGTTTGTTGTTTAGTGGCGATGACACCAAAAAATCTGTCAAAGTACTATCAGGCGGAGAAAAAGGCCGCATGCTTTACGGCAAACTGATGCTGGCAAAAACCAATGTTTTATTAATGGATGAGCCGACAAACCATATGGATATGGAGTCAATTGAAGCGCTCAATACTGCACTCGACAAATATAAAGGAACACTATTTTTTGTGAGCCATGACCGTGAATTTGTGAGCTCAATTGCCACCAGAATTATCGAAATAAAGGCTGATGGCATTGTGGACTTTACAGGCAATTATGAAGATTATCTGACCAGTCAAGGCATTGCGTAACCATTATCAAAGCGTAAAACATCCTCAAGTTTTTCTTAAAAATTTGCTAAAAAATCTTTTGCAGCAACTTTCCAAAAACGAGAAAAACTTGAGATGGTCGTTTCATTAAACTCAGCATTACACACCTTTTCGTCTGCAAACCACGTAACGTTAAGCCCTTGAATTTTTTCATGAATTAAATGATTGGGTGTTTGTTGCGTGATAATTTTCCCTACTTTTAAAATTTCAAAAATTTCCTGCGTATTACCAATCCAAACCTTAACTTGTGGCATTTGTGCCAAACAATCGGCAATAAACTGCAATCTTACCATTGACCAATTTTTATAGTCTTCAATATCAAAAATAAAATATTTTTCTTCTGGTAATTTTAAAAGAGGATGTGCAGCGTTCAACATTTCATCGTGAAACCAGATAATGGTTTGATTTCTGTTAGTTTTATTAGGAATTTGACTCAAATTTTTTTGATTTGAAACTGACGCATCAAATTTTTTTAAAACAACGTTTTGTTCCACAGGTTTAAAAAGTTTATTTTCTAATTGTTCATAGCTGTCATTAAAAGGACATTTTACCTGACAGGTTTGACAAAATTGTCCATGCGAATATTTCGCCAAATTTTCTTGATTAAAAAAATAAGGCTTATTACTAAAGGTTGAAGCTACCCACTGCCATGAAAGATGATTGCTCGCATAATCGCCATCTTGCAGTTGATTGTGCATCCAAAAAGCAGCAGCCAGCCAGTCTGTTTTTCTCCAATGAATTAAGTAAGCCGCAAGCCACATACGCGCATGATTATGTAAATAGCCAGTATCAGCAAGCGTGTAAATAAAATGATCCATACAGGGTAATTTTGTATTGCCAGTTAACACATCATCTGGAATTTGATTGCTAAACAAAGCGACTTTTGGCGTTTGCATGGCTTGAAAAATTTTCAAGCCAAAGAAATACCAAACGGTACGCCAATATTCTCGCCAGCCAAACTCAAACAACAGGTTTTCAGCATTTTTTCCATCATGTTGCTGAACATATTCAACCGTTTCTTTAAGCGTAATGCAACCATGCCTAAGATACGGCGATAGTTGTGTGACATGACCATTTAGAAAATTTCTAGTTTTACCGTATTGTATGGCGTCAATTTTTGCTAACTTAATCAGCGCCTCCTGCCTGCCGCCTTTAAAACTAGGTTTCAATTGACTAGAGATGCTTTTTTGCGCATTTGGGAAAAAATTTTCTAGGGCCGCATTTCGTAATGTTATTTCGCTGGGAATTTGCCAAAGCTGATTGTTATTTTTCATCTTAGATGCTTAAAATTGTTAAAAAAGTACTTTTTGGAAAGCGTCTTGTTCATTCGTCGATTTTTCTTTATTTTTTGAAACTTTTTTTAAAGTTGATCTATTTTTCCTAGAACCATGTTTTTGCAGTATTTGCTCCGTTTCGTGAGGATTTGAATATTTTTTTCTTGCTAAGGAAATTTCTGATTTCGCATAACGCATGGCCTCGCTTACTTCAACCAACGGTAGCGGGTAGTCTTTTTCCAGCACGCAGCCATATTGCAACTGCAAATTTGCAGGCATTTTATAGGGTTCAAAAATCCAGCTATCTGGCACACGCCGCAAGGCTGGAATCCACTTTCTAACAAAATTCCCTTTTGGGTCTTGCACTTGCGCTTGCTTGATGGGATTGTAAATTCTCAATGTGTTAATGCCTGTGGTGCCAGATTGCATTTGCACCTGCGGCCAGTGAATGCCTGGTTCATAATCAACAAATTCTCTTGCAAGGTGCAATCCAGTTTCCCGCCAGTGTAGCCATAGTAAATAAGAAGCAGTGCTCATCAACATTGCGCGCATTCTAAAATTAATCCAACCATTGTACTTAAGCATTGCGAGGCAAGCATCTACCAAAGGCCAGCCTGTTTGACCTTGGCACCATGCGTTCAATCGACGCTTTGATTCGATATCATTGAGTTGTTCATCCCGCATAGCATCATGTGCCAAATGCATGTGCTGAAGTTCTAACGTGGGCTCACTTTCAAGCTTTTGCATAAAATGGCAATGCCAGTGCAATCTACTTTCAAAACTTTTTAAGCCTAAAATTAATGAAAGATTTTCACTTAAAGCTTCATCTTGCAACGCTGACAATGTTGCGCGTTTTGCTTGGACAACTTCTTTAACTGAAACACAACCCCATGCTAAATAGGGTGAAAGCCGAGAACTCGCTTCACTGGCCTTAATTGGACTAGAAATGCCACCACGATAACGGCTGGCGCGCTGCGTTAAAAAGCTATTGAGGGTATTTAATGCTTGCGCTCTTCCGCCCTTTTGACGTCCTAATTTGTCCTCACCATGCGCAAAAATAATGGGAGATTTTGGTAACGCAATTCTCAACGCGTTTGGCATGTTATGAGTCAATTGCGCTATCGGCGCTTGCATGCGGGCCTCCCACAACAAATGCCAATCATCACGATTTTTTAGGCGGCGAATCACACCATTTTGGGGATACTCATGCCAATTCACTTGATTTGCTTTACACCAATGTCCCACTGCTTTATCAATTGCAAAACTTGTAAAGTTGCCAGTTTCTTCGTGGCTATGCAGTGCAGAAATTTTATTTGTTTGCGATAAAAAATTGAGCGTTTCAAGAATGCCCATGGACGAAATATGCAATGGAATGCCAAGATTTTCTAACGCTTGCCGAAGGGATTTCAAACAATCGCCAACAAATGCTTGCTGGGCGAGCGAAGCATCTTCGGCTTGCCACATAGTAGGTTCCCAGCAATAAAGTGCAAGGATAGATTCAGCATTAAGCGCGTTGGCTAGCGCGGCTTGATCGTGAACTCTTAAATCACGTTTAAACCAGACAATTGCAAGTGCTGTCATTTTGTAAGTGTTGCCATATGTACAGAAAAAACATTATGAATACTTCACTGATTAAAAAACGAATGTCAGGTTCAACTAAATAAAAATAAAATTTTTAACGCAGTCTTTTGATCATATAAAAAAATAAAACCCCATGAAAATCATGAGGTTTATTGGACACTTCTAAGACTTAAATTAATTATGCAACTTATTCTTTATAAGCACGCTTGCGCTCATGCTCTAGTAAATAACGCTTACGAATACGAATATTTTTTGGTGTAATTTCAACCAATTCGTCATCATCAATAAACTCAACGGCAGATTCCAGCGTCATTGAAATTGGTGTAATTAAACGTACTGCTTCATCTGTGCCTGAAGCGCGCACGTTGGTGAGTTGCTTGCCTTTAATTGGGTTAACCACTAAATCATTATCACGGCTATGAATACCAATCACCATGCCTTCGTACAATTTGTCCCCTGGACTTGAGAACATTTTGCCGCGGTCTTGCAATTTCCATAAAGCATACGCCACAGCTTCACCTTGTTCAGCTGAAATTAGCACGCCATTGCGACGACCTGGCATATCCGCTTTAACGGGCGCGTATTCATCAAAAATATGTGCCATTAAACCAGTACCACGAGTGAGCGTTAAAAATTCACCTTGGAAACCAATCAAACCACGCGCTGGAATTTTATATTCCAAACGGGTACGGCCATTGCCGTCAGATTCCATGTTTTGCATTTCCCCACGGCGGCGGCCTAGTTCTTCCATCACCGCACCTTGGTTTTCATCTTCTAAATCCACCGTTAAAATTTCGTATGGCTCACACTTTTCACCATTAATTTCACGGAAAACAACTTTAGGCTTACCAACTGCCATTTCAAAACCTTCACGGCGCATGTTTTCAAGCAAAATGGTTAAGTGTAATTCACCACGTCCTGACACACGGAATACGTCAGCATCTTGCGTATCTTCCACACGCAAAGCCACGTTCACTAATAATTCTTTCGTTAAACGATCACGAATTTGACGCGATGTTACAAATTTACCTTCCGTCCCCGCAAGCGGTGAGGTATTCACCATGAAGTCCATGGTTAAAGTTGGCTCATCTACGCCTAAATGTGGCAAACCTTTTGGATTCTCACGATCACAAATGGTAAAACCAATACCAATGTCATCTAAACCAGAAATAATCACAATATCACCTGCTTCAGCTTCTTCAACAGGTACACGCTCTAAACCTTGAAAACCCAAAACTTGGTTAATTTTGCCTGTGGCAATTTGTTTTTCTTCATTCATGACTGTCACAGCTTGACCAGGTTTAATTTTGCCATTGGTCACGCGGCCAACCCCTAATCGCCCTGTGTAAGTTGAATAGTCTAGTGCGGAAATTTGCATTTGCAATGGGGCGTTGCTATCACCTGCTGGCGGTGCAACATGGCTAATAATCGTTTCAAATAGTGCGCGCATGTTGTCTGAAGGCGTTTTCATGTCCAACATTGCAAAGCCGTTTAAAGCAGAGGCATATACCACTGGGAAGTCTAACTGCTCGTCAGTTGCGCCTAAATTTGCAAATAAATCAAAAGTTTGATCAATTACCCAGTCTGTACGTGCGCCGGGGCGGTCAACTTTATTAATCACCACAATCGGCTTTAAACCGAGTGCCAAGGCTTTTTTAGTCACAAAACGCGTTTGTGGCATGGGGCCTTCAACCGCATCAACAAGTAACACAACACCATCCACCATCCCTAATACGCGCTCAACTTCTCCACCAAAGTCAGCATGGCCCGGGGTATCCACAATATTAATGCGCGTACCTTCGTAAACCAAGGCAGTATTTTTTGCCAAAATGGTAATTCCACGTTCTTTTTCCAAATCATTGGAATCCATTACGCGTTCTACCACAGCGTGATGAGAGGCAAAAGTGCCCGCTTGTTGTAAAAGTTTATCAACCATGGTGGTTTTACCATGGTCAACGTGAGCGATAATTGCGACGTTTCTTAAATTGCGTAACATTGTTTGCAGCCAGTTCGTTATAAAGGCCGCGATTTTAGCACAATAAACCGTTAATTAATTTGACAATTCAAATTATTAATTTGACATTCTGTTTGAATTCGTTATACTGCGCACTTCGTTCGCATTACAACCTAAGTTTTAATTATCGTATTTTGATAATTGTAATGCTTGAATCATTGCCCTGACCCATTTGTTGCTCGTGAATTTTTGTAGCGACTATCAAGATCAAAATATTGATTTTTACTGGTTAGCGGCTGTGTCCGTGCGCTGGTAAAGATGATATTCGTCCTATTTAGACCTAAGAAACTTAAGGTTCAAATAAAAAAATATTTTCTTGCGTTTATATTAATGGTTTAACGATGAGCCAAATTTAAGCTCAAGTTGTATTGATATGCCCGTGAATACTTAGCGCCCTTTTTTTGTTACTTTTGAAAGGGACTATTTTGTCTTTTGAATCATTAAATCTAAATCCTGCCATCCTTCGCGCTATTGAAGAAACAGGTTACACCACACCAACACCAATCCAAGCACAAGCCATTCCAGTTGTGATGGAAGGCCATGACCTCATGGCTTCAGCCCAAACAGGTACAGGCAAAACAGCAGCATTTATGTTGCCTGCATTAAACTTATTAGCAACACCTCACGCTTCTAAAAGCCGTGGCCCACGTATTTTGGTGTTAACACCAACACGTGAACTAGCTGCGCAAGTGAATGAAGCCGCACGTAAATATGGTAAATTTTTACGTACTCGCACTGTGAGTATCGTTGGTGGCATGCCATACCCGTTACAAAACAAATTATTATCACAACCTTTGGATATTTTAGTCGCTACGCCAGGTCGTTTACTTGACCATATGGAACGTGGCCGCATTGACTTATCTCGCATGCAAATGCTCATTTTAGATGAAGCAGACCGTATGTTAGACATGGGCTTTTTGCCTGATGTTGAACGCATTTGCGAGCAACTTTCTAAAGAACGTCAAACCTTATTATTCTCAGCCACATTAGATGGCGACATTGCGCGCATTGCTAAACAAATTCTTAAAACACCAAAAACCATTCAAGTGGCTGCGCAACGTGAAAAACATGCCAACATTGAACAACGATTGCATTATGTAGATGACATGACGCATAAAAACAAATTGCTTGAGCATTTATTGATTGCACCAGAAGTCAACCAAGCCATTATTTTCACCTCAACAAAACGTCATGCAGATTTATTGGCGGAAGATTTGTATGCAGCAGGTCATAAAACAGCGGCTTTGCATGGCGACATGACACAAGGTGCGCGTAACCGTACGCTTACAAAATTACGTCAAGGTGATGTAAAAGTGTTAGTGGCAACCGATGTGGCTGCGCGTGGTATTGATGTGCATGGTATTACCCACGTGATTAATTACGATTTACCAAAATTTGCCGAAGATTACGTTCACCGTATTGGCCGTACTGGTCGTGCAGGCAACACTGGTATTGCGATTTCATTCGCTTCAAATTTAGATCGCCATTTATTGCGCAAAATTGAGCAATTTACTGGCAACACCATGAACCCTGCAGTGATTGAAGGTTTTGAACCAAAACGTGCAATTCGTATTGATGCACCAAGTCGTGGTGATCGTCGTGATGGGCATAAAGCGGGCAACCGTGGTGGCTTTAAACCGCGTGATGATCGCGGTAGCTTTAACAGCCGGAATGATTCACGTACTGAGCGCCCAAGTTTTAGTCGTGATAGCAATAGTCGTGATCACAATGAAAATCGCGGTAATCGCGATTCAGCGCCACGTGAAGTGAATGGCAATTCTGCAAATTATGTTGGTCGTACAGAACGTCAACATAGTGATCGTACAAGCGGTGATCGCCCACGCAGTTTCGGTGACCGTGTTGCAAATGCAGGCGCGCCAAATCGTAGCTTTGGCGACAGCGTAGCTTTCGGTAAAAAACCATTTGTGCGTGATGGCGCTCGCCCAACGCAAAGTCGTAACGATAACCGCGTGTTAAGCGTACGTTCAGAAGGCCGCACAGATGCACCACGTGCTGACCGCAGTGCTACAGACCGTCCACGTCGTGATGATTCAAACCGTCCAGCACGTAGCAATAGCGATTCTCGCAGTTTTGGTAATGCTGGCAGCAGCGCGCCACGTCGTCCACGTAGTTTTATTTAAGGCTAAAATACGTATAAAAAATGGGGATTGATGATTTAGCAACCTGCAAACATATTGCTAGAGAGCTTTACGTCAGGCCTCATTTTTTACGATTAAAATTTTAGAATAAAGAATTCATTGAATACATTCCAATCAGAACATCCATCGATGCCAGAAGATAAACCAGAAATTAACCATTTTGATGCACTTGGCTTAGCACCAGAACTTGTTAAAGCCCTCACCGCCTCTGGTTATACCACGCCAACGCCCATTCAAACGCAAGCCATTCCGGTGGCTTTAGCAGGCGGCGACTTAATGGCTGGCGCACAAACTGGCACTGGTAAAACGGCCGCTTTTGCATTGCCTTTGCTTCAAAAATTACTACCCCACGCCAACAGCAGCACGTCTCCAGCCAAACATCCTGTACGCGCGCTGATTTTAACGCCAACCCGTGAACTTGCGATTCAAGTAGAAGAAAGTGTAAAAGCCTATGCTAAGCACACGCCGCTGCGTTCACTGGTAGTTTATGGTGGTGTAGATATTAAAACGCAAACGCCGCAATTAAAAACCGGGATAGAAGTGTTGGTCGCAACACCAGGTCGCTTGCTTGACCACATTGAACAAAAAACCTTACAGCTGAATACTGTGCAAATTCTTGTACTTGATGAAGCCGATAGAATGTTAGACATGGGCTTTATGCCTGACTTAAGACGCATTTTGGCATTGTTGCCAAAACAGCGCCAAAACTTAATGTTTTCTGCCACATTTTCAAATGAAATTAAAAAACTAGCCGATGAGTTTTTAACCAATCCTCAGCTAATTGAAGTTGCACGTAGCAATGCAACCAATGATAACGTAGAGCAAAAAGTGTATCCTGTTGACCAATCGGATAAAGAACGCTTACTCATACAAATTCTGAAACAAAGTGACACGAAGCAAGTCATTATTTTTACAAAAACAAAAATTACTGCAAGTCGTTTAAGCCGCAGCTTAAGCAAAGAAGGCATTTTGGCAGATGCGATTCATGGCGATAAATCCCAACAAGAACGCATGAAAGCCTTAGATGCGTTTAAAGCAGGCACGGTGACGGCACTCGTTGCCACGGATGTCGCTGCCCGCGGCTTGGATATTAGCGAATTGCCGATGGTAATTAACTATGAAATTCCATCCTCGCCTGAAGATTATGTGCATCGTATTGGTCGTACAGGACGCGCAGGCGCGTTGGGAGTGGCGATTTCTTTGGTCAGCCCAGAAGAAGAAAAATATTTGATTGAAATTGAAAAACTGATTAAGCGTCAAATTCCTAAAGAAATTGTAGCCATTCAAAAAATTGAAAAAAATTACGCAGCAAGATCTCCCAACGTTGATCCTGCAAAAAACTTTAGACCCGCGCCTAAAAAGAAACATGCAGATCCGTTTTTTGATCAGCCTTATGAAGCCAAAGCACCAAAAACACAGCCCAATATTAAACCTGTGTTGAGTAAAAAAGGCCCAGTTGCTGCGCTTTTAGGCGGCTTAAGCCAAAACAAATAATTCAATAAAAATTTATTTATTTCGCATAAAATCTGCCACGCCATAAAGTTGCTCTGCCAGCTTTGTCATCAGTGACTCCTCAATTTCTAGCTGATGCATGGCGCGAATCATGCAGTACATCCACTGATCACGCGCCGATTCATCAATTGAAAAAGGCATGTGCCTGCCACGCAAACGTGGATGCCCATAACGTTCAATATAAAGTTGTGGCCCGCCCGTCCAGCCCGTTAAAAACATAAAAAGTTTTTCTCGCGAAGACGTTAAATCAGCAGGATGCATGGCGCGAATCGGT
Organism: Methylophilaceae bacterium; assembly: GCA_965247415.1. Classification (GTDB taxonomy): domain Bacteria; phylum Pseudomonadota; class Gammaproteobacteria; order Burkholderiales; family Methylophilaceae; genus Methylotenera. The sequence goes on along the minus strand of OZ252007.1, from coordinate 2,370,048 downwards.
GCTGCTTTTGGGTCAGTGTCCATAATATCGTAAAACGCTTCAACCAAATTTCTCACGACTTCTACGCCACGCTCACTGCCGCCCAGCAACTCAAAAAATGTGCTTTTTGAGCTTCCAGCTTCCTCAATTTTATTGATCATGCATTAATCTACAATTAAAAAGTTTTTATTCACAAGCATGGCTAAAACATCATGCTCCTCACTTGATCCAAATAAATTTATATTTTGCAGCACAATGCGCGCATCTTCTTTGCTTGCATCATATAAACCATCAGAAAATTGCCCAGTTGCACTGATACGAAACTCTGTTTGATTACCGTTTAAAGAAATATCGATAAAATTCAGTAGGTTATCAATCTCTGATTTTGATTCGCCACCCAATAAATCTTTAAAGTTAAGCAAATCTTTTTGCTTTAAACTAAAATCAGTCACGACATCAATATTTGGATTGCCAGTGTTGGGCGAAGAGTCCCAACTCCAAACAAACGCGTCTGCACCCAAGCCGCCCGTGAAAACATCGTTACCTTCGTCTCCGTAAAGCTTATCATTGCCAGCGCCGCCGTTAAGTGTATCGTTGCCAAACCCACCATAAATGGTATTAGCTTTACCATTACCAGTCAGCGAATTATCCAAAGTGTTTGCGCTTAAAATATTAAACGTTTTGCTGCCTGAGATTACTGCGTTTTCTAGGTGATCTGCCAGTGTATAAACGCCGCTATTCGCAAACTTAATGACTAAAGTGTCCGTCCCCTCGTTTAACGCCTCGGTGAAAATATCGCCAGCTTGATCTAACACATAAGTATCGTCACCCAAACCGCCAGTTAAATTGTCTGCGCCAGCACCGCCATCTAAAACGTTATTGCCAGCATTGCCGACCAAATTATTTACACTTTTATCACCAGTTAAATTTAGGTTAAAAGCATTGGTTTGGCTAAGATCAATATTTTCTAAATTTGATAGCAGTTTTAACGCAGTGATTGAATGGCTCGCATCAAAATTACCTCGCAAAATTAAAGTGTCATTTCCAGCGTTTTTTGCTTCTACAATTTTATCTTGCAGAATTATTTTATTGCCACTTAAAGCAATATCCACAAGATAAGTATCGTTGCCTTTCGCGCCTATGAGTTGGTCTGCACCCGCGCCGCCATCAAGCTGATTATTTGCAACATTTCCAGTAATGATGTCATTTCCATTGCCGCCAACCGCATTTTCTATCGTCACATTATAGGCAATTGCAATGGTTTCATTCGTATAAGTTCCTTTATCAAGATAAACAGATTGCCCCATGCGGCTAAAATTTCCCGCACTAAGATTAATCGTACCGCCAATATTAGAATTATATTGAATCGTATCTGAGCCACCCGCGTCCCAAATGGTTTGATAATACGTAGCATTTTCATCAAACACATACACATTATCACTGGCGTTATAGCTCATATTGGCACCATACAAATATTGAATGGCTTGAATGTCATAAAGCATGGGGGTTGTTGGATAAAAACTACTTGCGCCAGTATCTTGATGCTTGGGAGCATCTGAATAGCTCATCACCGTATATTTTAGATGCTCAAAATTTGCGGCTAGCTTTACAGAACCTTCAAACGGATGGGCCAAACCTAGCGCATGTCCTAATTCATGTATTAAGGTTTGATACCCATTAGCCCCTATATTGTAATTATCGCCCGATGCAACAGGTTGATTTGCATTAATCCAGACATCGCCACCATAAGCTACACCATTGGGTAAATACGCATACGCATAAGTTGAAGCATCCATGTCGCGGCCAGATGTAAACGCCACCCGAATATCGCCCACAGCAGAAGATGATTCAGCGCTAATAAATTGTAAATCTAGATTTGCAACATTCGACCAGCTTTGTAGCGCAAGCGTTGCTTGTGTTTGCTGAAAGCTTGATAACGCCCTAAACCCGCTATTAAGTTCAGAGTTGGTTTCGCTGGTATAGTCCGTACTCCAAAGACTAGCGTCATTACTCGCAGGAAAACTATAATAAATCGTTGCACCCGTACCAACGCCACCACTGCCCCACTTAACGCCTTCTAATAAAGCGTTTATATTTTTAGAAACAGATTTGTTCATCACAAAACTGCTGATTGAATTACTGGAATTGGGTGAGGATGCCGCCATGTTACTTCTCTTAAAAATATCAATAAAAAGTGATTATTACATGGCGCATCTAAAAACAATTAACATATTAAATTGCTAAATCTAGCTTATTTAAAAAATCTAAAATCTGCTTTACTCAATAAGATCTGCATTTTCATCAACACCGCCCGGCTTTCCGTCTGAGCCAAGAGAAATTAAATCAAACTCAGATTTTTCACCTGGAATTTTATAAATATATGCATGCCCCCAAGGATCATTAGGCACATCTTTTTGCAGATATGGACCCTGCCAACCGTTTACCCCTTGCGGTGCTGTGATGAGCGCACTTAATCCCGCTTGTTGGTCTGGGTAACCTCCTGTATCTAAACGATAAACATCTAAGGCTTTTCTTAGTGAGTTGAGCTGTGCTTTTGCTGATTTAACTTCAGACTTTCCTAATTGCGCAAAATATTTTGGGCCAACATAACCTGCAAGCAAACCAATAATCACCATCACTACTAATAATTCCAGTAAAGTAAAACCTGAATGATTTCTCACTTTCATATAAACCCTCAATGTTGATAAACGATCACTTAATTCTAAACGTAAAAGAAACAAGTGTGAACTTATAAAATGGTGAATCTTACAGATGCGCTTTAAGCAAAAATAAATTTTGGGGTAATTGATTGAAAATTTGTTTTAAGCTATCTTGATTAACACGTTTCACATAGCTCAATTTTTTTAGTTTTTTTAGTTTTTTTCTTCATGAACACATCCAACTATATAGGTCGCTTTGCCCCCTCTCCCACGGGCGGTTTGCATTTTGGTTCTTTGGTGGCTGCAGTGGCTAGCTATTGCGATGCAAAAAATCATGGCGGCAAATGGTTTTTACGGATGGAAGATTTAGATAAGCCACGTGAAGTCAAAGGGGCTGCGCAAGAAATTATTGAATCTTTAACTGTATTTGGGTTTGAATGGGATGGCGAAATTATTTATCAAAGTAATCGCATTCATCTTTACGAAGCCGCTTTAAAAAAAATTGAAGAAAAAAAATTAATTTATTCCTGCACTTGCTCGCGCAAAGAAATTGCAGATTCGTCACAAACGCGCGGCGTTGATGGCGTGATTTACCCAAAAAATTGCTTGAAATTTCCACCCAAAGAACATGCACCATTCTGTTTGCGCGTCAAATCATCAAACTTAACGATTACTTTTAAAGACGCAATTCAGGGAAAAATGACGCAAAATATGCGTGATGATATTGGTGATTTTATTTTGAAGCGTGCTGATCATATTATTGCGTATCAATTGGCTGTGGTGGTTGATGACGCGCTGCAAGGCGTTACCAATATTGTGCGTGGCGCTGATTTGTTAGATTCCACGCCCAGACAAATTTACTTACAACAACTGCTTGGTTATTTTCAACCGCAATACGCGCATTTTCCAATTGCGTGTAATTCACAAGGTGAAAAGCTGAGTAAGCAAACGTTAGCAGAAAAAATTAACGCTCAAAATGCCAGCCAACAACTATTTTTAGCGCTTACTTTTTTGAATCAAAACCCTCCAGAAACATTGCAATTTTCTTCAATTAAATCAATTTGGCAGTGGGCTTTTGAACATTGGAAGCTCACGCGCATTTTAAATACGCGTCAAATTAACATTTGATTTTTGGTCGAAAATGTAAATTCAATTATTTATAATTAATGTTGATAACCATTATCATTTAGATTATAATTTTTTCAAATTTCACTGCGTAAATAGAAGTTAACAGGAAAGTCTTAATGAATAATAAAATTAAACCATTTAAAATTTCAACACTAAAATTAGCATTAATCCAAACCTTGAGCCTGATGGCTGGCATTCACATTGCACCTCCTGTTTCATATGCTGATGATGCAATTGAGTTAAAAACGATTAATGTGGTTTCAAAACGCATCAGTGACACAACGCCCGTCAAAGGATATCAAGCCAAAAGCAGTCAATCTGCCACCAAAACTGAAACTGATTTGCGCGATACGCCTCAATCTATCTCTGTGATTACACAAGATTTAATCAAAGATCAATCTGTACAAAGCGTTTCTCAAGCGGTGCAATATGTGCCGGGCGTGCAAGCCGCACAAGGTGAAGGCAACCGTGATGCGCTGATTTTTCGTGGCAATATCACAACTGGCGATTTATTTGTTGATGGCTTGCGCGATGATGTTCAAACGTATCGTGATTTTTATAACACAGACCGTGTTGAGGTTTTAAAAGGCCCCAATGGTATGATTTTTGGCCGCGGTGGCGCGGGTGGCGCAATTAACCGCGTTTCAAAACAAGCTGGCTGGGATCCTGTCAGCGAAGTGACTGCAAGTTATGGCGCTTATAATCAAAAACGTATTTCTGGCGATTATGGTCAGGCCATTAATGATGAAGTCGCTTTTCGCTTAAATGCAGTATATGAAAATTCTGATTCGTATCGCAATGGCGTTAATTTAGAGCGTTATGGGTTTACCCCCACATTCACCATTCGCCCATCCGACAAAACAAACATTGTGTTGAGCGCAGAATATTTTGAAGATAAGCGCACTTCTGACCGAGGTGTACCTTCAGTAAATGGCACAAGCAACAGCACATTAAATAGACGGCCGTTCGATATTGGCAATTACTCTGCATTTTATGGCAGTGCAAAACTAAGCCCCACAGAAACTGAAACGGTGGCTTTTAATGCCAGCGTTGAACATGCGTTTGATAACGGCTTAAAAGTTAAAAATAGCGCGCGTTATGCCAATTACAATAAATTTTATCAAAATATTTTTGCTGATAGTGCAATAGCCAATAACAGCAATTTTACCGTGCGTGGTTATATTGACTTTACAAACCGTGAAAATTTAATGAATCAAACAGATTTAACTTACACTGCAAAATGGGGTTCTATTGAACATCAGTTGTTAGCGGGTTTGGAGCTTGCAACGCAAGATACTGATAACTCTCGCCTTGCTGCATTTTTTAACAATAATTTTACAACTTCAGGTACGCAAGTTACTTTGAACGCAAATAACGCCAGCGAAATTGGCAATATTCCAGTTACGTTTAGAGCGAATTTAATTAATGGCAACAATTCTTATCGCGATAATCAATCAACCATTGATGTGATTGGCGTTTATTTGCAAGACCAAATTAAATTCAACGAACACTGGCGTGCGATTGTTGGTTTGCGCCATGACCGATTTGAAACGCAGTTTGATGGCGTAAGAAGAAGTGGCGTAAACACATCTGTTTCAGAAAGTTTTAATGTCACAGATAATTTTTTATCACCCCGCGCGGGCTTGATTTATAAACCAATTGAACCTGTATCCATTTATGCTAATTACAGCGTTTCTTATGTGCCTCGCGCGGGCGACCAACTCACTTCGCTCACCATCACCAATCAATCGTTTGAGCCTGAAAAATTCATCAACTATGAAATAGGTGCTAAGTGGAATATTACAAATGACTTTGCATTCACAGCCGCAATTTATCAACTTGACCGAGAAAATGTTCAAGTCACAGATCCAACCAATACAGCACTGCAGATTTTGGTGGATGGTCAAGAAACAATGGGCATTGAATTAGGCGTTGCAGGTAACGTTAACAGCAAATGGAGTGTATTTGGTGGCATTGCACTTCAAGACGGGAAAATTACCAAACAACAAGGCTCAGGCACCAGCGCAGTTTTGAAAGGTGCAGAACTTGGGCAAACCCCTGACCGTACATTATCGCTTTGGAATAAATATGAAATCAACGAAATGTGGAGTATAGCACTTGGAATTGTAAGTACATCAGCACGTTACGCATTGTCACCCACAGCAACACAAAGTACTTTATTGCCAGGTTACACGCGTTATGACGCTGCAATTTTTGGCAACATCTCCAATAAGTTACGCTTACAAATTAATTTGGAAAACTTAACCAACAAGGAGTATGCGCTTTATGCGCATAATAATCAGAACATCACCCCAGTATCGCCATTAACTGGCAGAGCAACATTGATTTACAATTTTTAAAAATTGTAAAAAAATTAATCACGGAAATAATAAAGGCATCAAACTGAACTGCACCCCAAAAGTTGGACGCTTTGTCCAACTCATCAAGGTGCAGTTTTTATGTCTAAATACACGAAAGAATTCAAACGCGCAGTCGTTCAAGATTACGAATTTGCATTGAAAGAGCAGGGATTAATTCAAAGTATGTCTAGGAAAGGTAACTGTTTAGATAATGCGGTGATGGAAAACTTCTTTGGCCTATTAAAGACAGAGTTTTACTACACCCAGAAATTTAAAGATGTAGCGTCTTTCATCAAGGAACTAAATGATTATATTTGGTATTACAATCATGTAAGGATTAAGACAAAATTGAAAGGACTGAGTCCTGTGGAGTACAGAAATCAGTCCTTAAGTTTAAACCCAAACTAATGCCCAACATTTGGGGGTCAGTTCAAATTGATGCCTTTATTATTGAATAAGTGTGTTTAGTAAGTGCGTTTTCTTGGGGTGAAAGTGTTGCCGCTAGATTCAATATGTCTAAAAGTAATACGCCCGTTATTAATATCGTAGGGTGATAGTTCAAGGGTAACTTTATCGCCTGCTAAAATACGTATATGGTTTTTTTTCATTTTTCCACCCGTATAAGCAACCAATTTGTGACCATTATCTAATGTCACACGATAGCGTGAGTCAGGTAAAATTTCCATTACCACACCGTTCATTTCAATTAATTCTTCTTTAGCCAATTTTTACTCCGAAACCTTGAGTTGTCGCAACAATCTCATCGAGTTTGCAGCAAAATTTAAAATAAACCCTAATTGCAATGCTTAAAAAGCAATTAAAATCAATAAACTCATTATAAACTTACACGGTGATTTAAAGCAATCAAACAACGGCACGCACAACAGATTCAATCCATAATTATTCAAAAAATTCATCCAAATTACAACTAAATGAAAGAATTTATACGCTTTAAAGAAAAAACACTTGACACAAGCAAGCAACCTAAGTAAAAAGTATTTTAGGCGTTTGGATGTTTAATTTTGTTAAGTTGTAAAACTAATTATTTTAAAAAACCCAATCTTTTAGGGTGCCTCCCTTTTTTAAAGTATGGAATATGATATGGCTACAGGTTTAGTAAAATGGTTTAATGATTCAAAAGGTTTTGGTTTCATTACTCCTGATGCAGGCGGAGATGATTTATTCGCTCACTTTTCAGCAATTGTTGACAGCGGTTACAAAAGCTTAAAAGAAAATGATCGTGTAAGTTTTGATATTACTGAAGGACCTAAAGGTAAACAAGCTTCTAACATCCAAAAAGCTTAAGTTCTTCTGAATATAAAAATGACCCTTTAATGGGTCATTTTTTTTGCCTTAATATTCTCGAATCTCATTTATAAAATGATTATGTTTACCTCTGATTTATTTGGTTATCTTGCTGCATTCTTAACAACGTTTGCATTTGTTCCACAAGCGTATCACTCATGGAAAACGCGAGATTTATCTGGCATTTCACTCCCCATGTATAGCTTGTTTAGTTTGGGTGTATTTTTTTGGCTTGTGTATGGTTTATTAATTCATAATTGGCCAATAGTAGTTGCAAACAGCATTACTTTAACGCTTGCTTGTGTTGTGCTTATTCTTAAAATAAAACATCCCTAGTTAAATATCCCAAGTTAAACATCACCAGCAAAATATTTCTAGTAAAAAATATTCCTAGTCTTTATAAATAGTCTTTTAAACGATAAACCAATATATTATCGCCCGAAGTGTATCCGAAAATAGAGTTTCCACCAGCAGCCACTGCAATGTATTGAACCCCCTCCACTGCGTATGATATTGGCGGCGCGTTGACGCCAGCCTCTGCTTTTGTTTGCCAAAGCACTTGGCCATCAATACTTCGATATGCATTAAAGCTGCCGTCGCCCTCACCCATAAATAACAAGCCAGATGCGGTTGCCAACACACCGCCCATCAGCGGTTGCGCTGTTTTAACTTGCCATTGTATTTTTCCGTTCTGCAAGTTAATGCCAGAAAGCAATCCCCAGCGTGGGTCTTTGGTTGGTTCTGAAGATGCGTAGCGAATGGCAGGTTTTCCCTCTTTGGCAGGCTCATCCACCAAGGTATATTGAATTGGCGCATGAATGCCTGCCACAAAGCTCATTTGATTTTTCTCGTCTAACGCACTTGGGCTCCAGTTTGAACCTCCTAAAATGCCTGGATACAATACTGTGCCTTCTTTAGTCGCTTTGGCAAATAAGTTTTTTTGTGGGACAAATGCTTCTGATTTCATCAACAACTTGCCAGTGGCGCGATCGTTGATGTAATACCAACCCGTTTTACTGGCTTGCCCAACTGCGGGAATTTTTTTACCATTTTTTTCATAGTTAAAAAGCACTGGCGGACTCGCTAAATCATAGCCCCAAACATCATGCGGAACTTGCTGATAAAACCACTTAAGTTTTCCTGTCTCAGTATCTAACGCCACCAATGAAACCGTGTATAAATTATCTCCTGGCCTCGAAGTATCGTTCATTTGTGGTGAAGGATTGCCCGTACCAAAAAATAAAGTATTGGTGGTTGGGTCAATTGCAGGCGTACTCCAAGCCGAACCACCACCAAAGCGCCAAGCCTCTTTGTTATTTTTTACATTATTTTTTTCGGCTGTAATATCGCGGTTGAGTGATTGCCATCAGACGTGGTTGCTTGAAATTCGCCCTCCCAACCTGTTGCTGGAATCGTATCAAACTGCCAAACACGTTTGCCTGTTTTCATATCAAATGCGGCTAAAAATCCTGGGCGACCATACCTGCCATCTACACCCACCACCGCGCCCAATGGTGCGTCTTTAGTGGGCGTATCTAAATGCAGGCCATAGCCCACGCCCGTAATCCCCACAATCACTTTACCGTTATAAACCACAGGCGCCATGGCAATACCAACACCAGTGCCACCATACACTTCTTTTTTACTTTTTTGATCCGCTTGACTTAATGAGCTAGTATTTTCTGTGAGCGCAGTATCATCAGCAACGTCAATATCCCAAATTTTTTCACCATTTTTTGCATTCAGCGCAATCAAGCGCGCATCCACCGAACCAATGAAAACTTTGCCATCGCCCACTGCTACACCACGATTGGCAGGACCACAGCACATTTTCCAATCAGCACGGCGTTGATGTAGATAGCGCCATAATTGTTTACCCGTTTTCGCATCCAAAGCGACTACATGATTAAACGGCAGTGCAACATACATCACGCCATTCACAACAATGGGTGTTGCTTGAAAACTCGCAGAAACGCCACTTTTAAATTTCCAAGCGAGGGTTAAATCTTTTACATTATTTGGATGAATTTGCGTGAGAGGCGACATGCGCTGATTTGAATAATCGCGTCCAAAACTTGGCCATTCTTTGCTATACGTGAGGGAATTTGAAAAACTGCTAGATGTCGGTTGCTGCGCGCAAGCACATAGGAAGAGGCAAAAAGCTAAAGTAAAGATTCGCATCATAATGATTTCTCACTTTTCAGAAAGTAAGCATCACTATACAGATTTGTATATATTTTAGCAAAAGCCCCGCTAAAAGTGAGTTGCTATTTTGGGGTTAAGACGAAGAAATAAAAAAGAAAAAACTTAAAGCAATTCAGCGTTATTTTCAACTTTAAGCGCTTGCAACGCACCATCAGCAATCAGCTGCTCAAAGTTACAAGTGCGGTTTCTGCCATTTTCTTTTGCATAGTACAAGGCTTGGTCTGCACGGCTGACCAATTGAGATGAATTATCGTAAGTGAAAATTTCGGTATATCCAATACTCACGGTGACTTTGCCTACTTTTGCAAAATCAAATTTGCTGACTTTCAGCATAAAACGCTCTAGTAACTGGCGAATATCTTTAGCATTTGCACATTCAAATATGCCTAAAAACTCTTCTCCGCCGTATCTGAACAATAAATCTTTTTCGCGGAAGGTTTCTTTCATTAATTTAGACATTTGACGTAATACATCGTCACCCACTAAATGACCATGCGTATCGTTCACTTGTTTAAAATGATCAATATCAAAAATCGCCAAAAAATTAATAAAATTTGTTTTATCGTCTTTACGTTTAGCAGATTTGAGCATGTGCTCTAGTACTTTATTGACTTTACCTTCAAACGTTTTACGATTGAGTAAGCCTGTTAAAGTATCATGTTCATTATCTGTAATCAGTCCAGCAAAATTTTGGTGGATTTGCAACAACATTGAAATGGTATCATGCAGTTGATTATCGCTCACAATCGGCGCTTCAACAGCAATAATGGCAACCGTACGGTTGGTTGTATTTTTTAAGGGATACAAATTAATGTGTTTGCCTTGCTGCGATTTAACATTAGAAAATTCACCAGAAATAAAGCCTTGTGCCAAACTTTCTTTAAAAGCATCACTTAGTTTTTCTGCTTCAGTTTTTTTATCAATCACAACCGAATTAAACTGACGTTTATCAATATTAATTGCGCGATAAATCACAACTGGATTTTCAATATTTCCAGTCATGGGTTTAATTAAATCGTACAAAGATTGTGCAAGGAGAAGTTCAAGCTGGAAGACATCGCGCTCGCTAGTGAGTGCAATTAAATTTGTTAAAACGGTTTGTATACTCGGTGGATTCAAAATATCTATTTTTTCGTTTTATTATTGGCATTAAAAAATTAAATCATTTCGGTACGTTATGCTGATTAATTAATGTATTAAATTAGCATTGTTGTAACATGATAAATTAAATTACAAAAAAATTGTGCTTAACGCCAAGCAAAATTTAAAAAAAATTAAAATATTGCATCTTACTTTAATAAATTTTAAGTATTAAGTCATTAGCCTGATATTTATTTTTGAGTGAAACTTTAACAATTGTTAAAAGTCATTCAAACAGTTAAAAACAAATACAACTTATTTATAAAATTTTAAGATTTACCATTTTAGGCAACCAATGCAACTCACCAAAAAATTACTCACGCTGGCAGAACAAGGATTTATTCCTGATATTCTTATCCGTTATGGCATCAGGCAACTTTGCGAAAAACGTTTACATGAAATTCATGCGGTTAATTGTGAACATATTTCAGAAATTCAAACGCAATTTACTCACGCGATGAATTTAGCGCCCATTGCGCTAGTGCCAGAACTCGCCAACACGCAACACTATGAAGTGCCAGCTGATTTTTTTAACTATTGCTTAGGCAATCACAAAAAATACAGCAGTTGTTTTTGGTTAGAAAATACACAAAATTTAAATGAAGCTGAAGCCAATGCTTTGCAACTCACCTGCGAACATGCTGATTTAAAAAATGGGCAACACATTTTAGAACTTGGCTGCGGCTGGGGTTCGCTGACATTATGGATGGCTGAAAAATTTCCTAATAGTCAAATTACGGCGGTTTCAAATTCACATTCGCAACGCCAATACATCACCCATACCGCTTTATCGCGTGGTTTAAACAATGTAAAAGTCATTACTTGTGATATGAATGATTTTGATGCTTATAAAGAAACGGGACAGCGATTTGACAGAGTTGTTTCAGTTGAAATGTTTGAACACATGCGAAATTGGCAACTTTTATACAGCAAAATTTACGATTGGCTAACGCCAGGCGGCAAATTTTTTAAACATATTTTTGTGCATCGTAGCAGCCCATATTTGTTTGAAGTACAAAATGATGATGACTGGATGAGCCAATTTTTCTTTTCTGGTGGCATGATGCCCTCAGACGATTTACCGCTTTATTTTCAGAAAAAACTTAAATTTGTACGCCGCTGGCGCTGGGATGGCACACATTATGAAAAAACTGCTAATGCTTGGCTAGAAAATATGGATTTAAATGCTGAACAAATAACGCCTATTTTGGTAAAAACCTATGGGGAAGAAAACGTTACACAATGGCGCAACCGTTGGCGGATTTTTTATATGGCGTGTGCAGAATTATTTGGGTTTAACAACGGTCAAGAATGGTGGGTTTCGCACTATTTATTTGAACGCGTTTAATTGATTCAATCTATTATTTTTATGCGCTTTTTAAAATTGATTAATTTTATTTGCTTTCAACTGGCATGGTTTGCCTGTGTACTTGGCGCAGCGCATGGCATTCCATGGTTGGGCGTGGCTGTTACAGCACTTATTTTGGCGTGGCATTTTTATGTGAGTACTGCTAATTTAAAAGAATTAAAATTAATTTTAATCATTGTTTTGATGGGTGGAATCTTTGATCAAGGCATGCTCACAAGCCAATTAATACAATATCAGAACACTGGTTGGGGCGAATTAAATAGTGTTGTTCCTGTTTGGATTTTGGCATTATGGGCTGGTTTTGCAAGTTCACTGAATGTGAGTTTAAGATGGATGCGCAATAAAATATTCATTGCTATTCTATTTGGGTTGGTCGGCGCTCCACTTGCTTATATTTGCGCACAAAAACTTGGCGCAGTTGTAGTTAACGGAACCACCAGCATCGTTATTTTAGGCATTGGCTGGGGCGTTTTAATGCCCATTTTTCTAAAACTTTCAGAACGGTTTGATGGCTTTACCTTAAAAACTTAAAAATGGATTGAATCATGACCCATTGGGAAATTTATCTAAGCGGCTTAATGTCCGTGGGATTATTTGCGTTAGCAGGCTGGGTGTTAAGTTTGGCGCGCAATAACGTGACGCATGTGGATAGCATGTGGAGCTTGTTTATTGGCATGGCGGCTTACACTTACGCTTTATTTTTTTACGAACTGCATGACCGCGCGTTGCTCGTTTTAACATTAGTCACGCTTTGGGCGCTCAGGCTTTCTGCTTATCTAACCGTCAGAAACTGGACGCCGCATGAAGACCACCGCTATGCCGCCATTCGAAAAAATAACGAACCATTTTTTTGGCTTACCAGCATTTACATCATTTTTGGTTTGCAAGCGGTGCTTGCTTGGCTGATTTCTGCGCCTTTGTTTGGCGCAATCAAAAATAACACCGCGCTGAATTTTTTAGATTATTTAGGGGCAATCATTGTGATTGCTGGTTTTTTGTGGGAAACCATTGCGGATCTGCAACTGACAAAATTTAAAGCCAGCCCAAATAATAAAGAAAAAGTATTAAATACTGGTTTGTGGCGTTACAGCCGTCACCCAAATTATTTTGGTGAATGTTGTATTTGGTGGGGATTTTATTTGATAGCTTTAGCCGCCGGTGCTTGGTGGAGTGTATTCTCGCCGCTCATTATGACGTTTCTTTTATTAAAATTTAGTGGCGTTGCGTTGCTAGAAAAAGACATTGGTGAGCGTCGCCCCGCTTATGCGCAATATATAAAAAGTACCAACGCTTTTATTCCTGGAGGCGTTAAGCAAAACGCGCAAAACCAATGAAAAAGTTTCTTTCTGTTACCCTATTCGCCGGCTTAATAAACCCGCTGTTATTGCACGCCAAAGAATGGGCGTTTGATGTTTATTTGGATAAATCTAAAATTGGCCAACATACGTTTGTGTTAAATAATCAACAACTAACCAGCAAAGCCAATTTTAATGTCAAAGTTTTGTTTATTAATGCGTATCGATATGAGCACCAAGCGCTTGAAACATGGTCTGATGATTGCCTGACAAAAATCACTGCGCACACCGTTGAAAATAAAATCACCACCGATGTGAAAGGTGAAAAACAAGCTTCAAATTTTGTGGTGGACGATGGCAAAACAACACAAAGTTTGCCAACTTGCAGCATGACGTTTGCGTATTGGAACCCAAAAATTCTGACACAGAAACAATTACTTAACCCACAAAATGCAGAATGGCTGGATGTAAAAATTACGCAATTACCTGACGAAAAGCTAGCCGTGAAAGGCCAAAAAACCAATACCCAACATTTCAATTTAAAGGGAAGTTTGGCGGGTAAAAATAAGTTAAATATTGATTTATGGTACGACGAGCAAAAAAACTGGGTAGCTTTAAAGTCAATTACGCCTGAAGGGTATGTAATTTCATACACATTAAAATAGTTTTTTAGACATTATTCTTAAATCATAGGCATTTATTTTGAATTTCATAAAATTTTTGAAGAAGTTTTTAATCATGAGTATTTTTGCGAGTTTATTCAGTGCTTGCGCGAGCACTTCTCAACCCAATATTGCGACCGTTCCGCAGGTAGATTTACCCAAATTTATGGGCGATTGGTATGTGATTGCTGCAATTCCAACCTTAATTGAAACAGAAGCGTTTAATGCAATTGAAAGTTATGCGCTTGAAAAAGATGGCTCGATAAAAACGACATTTACGTTTAATAAAGGCAGTTTAAACGGCCCCCAAAAAACCTATGAGCCACGTGGCTTTGTGATTGAAAATTCAGGCAATGCGTTGTGGGGGATGCAATTTATTTGGCCGATTAAAGCCGAATATCGGATTGCTTATTTAAACGCAGACTACACACAAACGGTGATTGCCAGAAATGCACGTGATTATGTTTGGATTATGGCGCGCAGCCCTAAAATGGACGACCAAGATTATGAAAAATTAGTAAAATTTGTTCAAGACTTAGGCTATGACGTCTCAAAATTGCGCAAAGTCCCGCACAATTAAATACCCACTTGCTGATTAATTTTGTTTTAGGAAGTTTGCATCAATGTTACATAAATTATTAACATGGTTTGATAATAAAGCGGTGCATAGCGAACTGCTGAGTAATCTTGGTACGATTGAAGTTGCAAAAACAAAATGGCAACAAATCGATTGGCTACGCGTCATCCCGTTTTTAGGGTTACACCTTGCTTGTTTTGCAGTTTTTTGGGTTGGTTTTAGTTGGTTTGCCTTTGGTTTTGCGGTTGCGTTGTATGCGATACGCATGTTCGCAATCACAGGCTTTTATCACCGTTACTTTTCTCACAAAGCGTTTAGAACAACGCGTTTTTTTCAATTTATTTTAGCGGTTTTAGGCGCAACTGCAGTACAACGCGGGCCACTTTGGTGGGCCTCGCATCATCGACATCATCATGTAAATTCAGATGAGCCTGAAGACGCGCATTCCCCCGTGCAGCATGGTTTCTTATGGAGTCATTTGGGCTGGTTCTTAGCGAATAAAAATTTTATAACACACACAGACCGCGTAAAAGAACTTTACCAATTTGTAGAACTTCGCTTACTTGACCGCTTTGACATTATTGTGCCGATTTTACTGGCTGCAGGCATTTATGGCCTTGGATTGTTTCTGGAAGTGTATGAACCCAGTTTACAAACCAACGGCGCACAACTATTGGTTTGGGGCTTTGTGATTTCAACAGTATTTTTATATCACGCAACGTTTACGGTCAATTCTCTTGCGCATGTTTGGGGTCGGCGCCGCTATGCTACCAAAGACCAAAGCCGCAATAATTTGATGATTGCTTTACTAACGCTGGGTGAAGGCTGGCATAACAATCACCATCATTTTCCGGGTGCGGCAAGACAAGGTTTTTATTGGTGGGAAATTGATTTAACTTATTACGGTTTGAAAATGCTTGCTGCATTTGGACTCATTTGGGATTTAAGAACAGTGCCATTGGCAATTCGTGAATCTAGGCAAATCTCGCATTAAGTTAGCAACAAAATAAACCCTTTTACTGTATTTTTATTGAAGAAGTGACTCCTTGAAAATCGCAATTATTGGCAGCGGCATTGCGGGCAACACGCTTGCTTACCACCTTTACAAAGAGCACGATATTACTGTGTTTGAGGCTGAAAGCCATATTGGTGGCCACACCCACACGCATCAAATCAACCACGAAGGCAAAGACTATTCAGTAGACACAGGGTTTATTGTCTTTAATGACCGTACGTATCCAAATTTTATTCAGCTTCTTGATGAATTGGGAGTTGCATGGCAAGACAGTGCGATGAGTTTTAGTGTGCGCTGTGAAAAAACAAATTTGGAATATAACGGCACAAGCTTAAACAGCCTATTTGCACAGCGGCGTAATTTATTTAAACCTTCATTTCACCGCATGATTCGTGATATTTTGCGCTTTAATAAAAGTGCGTTGGAACTGCTTGATGATGGTACTGAACTGAAGTTAGGCGATTATTTAAGACAAGGCAATTACAGCCAGCCATTTATTGATCATTACATCATCCCAATGGGCGCTGCCATTTGGTCAACAGAAGCTGCGCAAATGCTCGCCTTCCCTGCCCGTTTTTTTGTACGGTTTTTTCATCACCATGGCATGTTAACCGTGAATGATAGACCACAATGGCGCACGATTACAGGTGGCTCAGCCAGCTATGTAAAGGCCTTAACGCAACACTTTAAAGAAAAAATTAAATTAAACTCGCCAATTGAAAGCGTGGTTCGTCATAAAACGTATGTGACAATCACACCAAAAAATGCGCCAGCGGAAAATTTTGACTATGTATTTTTTGCCTGCCATAGCGACCAAGCACTAAACATGCTGCAAGATAAAACCCCGCAAGAAACCGAAATTTTAAGCGCAATTCCTTACCAAGAAAATACAGTTTATTTACACCATGATGCAAGCATAATGCCGCGTAAAAAATTGGCTTGGGCCGCGTGGAATTATCACGTACTACCAAAACAATCACACCGCGTGGCCGTTACCTACAATATGAATATTTTGCAAAATTTGCAAAGTACTGAGCCATTATTAGTCACCTTAAACTACACCCAAACTATTAATCCGCAAAAAATCATCAAAAAACTAAGCTATACGCATCCTGTTTACACCGTGTCTGGCGCGGCTGCCCAAGCAAGACACGCTGAAATTAGCGGCAAAAATCGCACAGGGTTTGCAGGCGCCTATTGGCGAAATGGCTTTCATGAAGATGGTGTGATGAGCGCGCTTGCCGCGTTGGCACACTTTAAAAATTATCAAAATAATTCTGGTCAACATGCTTAACAGCGCAATTTACACGGGCTTTGTAAACCATCAGCGGTTTTTTCCAAAAAAAAATGGTTTTCAATATAACGTTTTCATGATGTATGTTGATTTAGATGAGTTGCCAAGTTTATTTACGGGCTACAGATTTTGGTCAGCATTTCACAAAAATATTGCTTGGTTTAGACGTGAAGATTATTTTGGTAATCCGCAAATTTCCTTGAAAACAGAAATTTCAACCTTAATAAAAAATGCCACCGGCAACTTTCCGCAGGGGCCGATACGTTTACTTACCAATCTGCGCTATTTTGGGCATTGCTTTAACCCTGTTAGTTTTTATTATTGTTTTGAAGAAGACGGAAAAAAATTACAAGCGATTGTCAGTCATATTACTAACACACCTTGGGGAGAAAGTTTTACCTATGTGCATGATTTTAATAAAGTAAAAAAGATAAATGAAACACAAAATGGCACATTGACAATTTTTGAGTTTGATAAAAATTTTCACGTTTCACCGTTTATGCCGATGGATATCCATTATGATTGGGCGTTTAAAATGGAAGAAAATCAACTTTTTATCCATATGAAAAACTTTCAACATGAACAACAAATGTTCACTGCAACGCTCGCATTAAAACGCCATGAAATATCAGAAAAAAAACTGAATTGGCTGTTAATCACCTACCCTTTTATGACGCTAAAAGTAGTTGCGGCGATTTATTGGAATGCCTTAAAACTTTGGCTAAAAGGCATACCGTTTTATGCGCATCCTAAAAATAATTAAAATTATTGAACAAAATTTGTTGTTAAACGTCAGTTAATCATCATTCTATTATTTCATCATTAATTATTTAAAGCTTCTTCATGAACTCCCCAGTTATCCGTCAAACAAATCAGCAACAAAAAGGCGAAGTGCTAACTGCCAAACTAACCACAAAAAGCCGCGCCGCTTGGGTGGCTCATTTCGCAAAATCACAAATTCTAAATCGCTTAAAAAAACTGCAAAAAGGTCAATTAACGCTCATTGATGGCGATGAAAAACATGTTTTTGGGGATGGAAATCAAATATTCGCCAGCATCATCGTACACGACGCATGTTTTTACGGTGAAATTGCCTTTGGCGGCAGTATTGGTGCGGGCGAAGCCTATATGCTAGGTTATTGGCGTGCAGACAATCTCACCAACGTCATCCGCTTAATGGTCATCAACCAAAGTGTGATGGACAATCTAGAAGGCGGTTACCAGTGGTTGAGTAAACCATTCATGAAATTATTGCATTGGCTCAACAGCAATACCACGGAAGGCAGCCGCAAAAACATTGCCGCGCATTATGATTTAGGCAACGATTTATTTGCCTTGTTTTTAGACCCAAGCCTCATGTATTCCAGTGCCATGTTCAGCACGCAAACGGAAACGCTTGAGCAAGCCTCTCTCCTGAAACTCAAAACCATTTGCGATAAATTAGATTTAAAACCCACTGACCATGTGATTGAAATTGGCACAGGCTGGGGCGGCTTTGCGATTTATGCGGCCCAGCATTACGGTTGCAAAGTGACCACCACCACTATTTCAAAACAACAATATGCGCTCGCAAAAGCACGGGTTGAAGCGGCAAATTTGCAAGGCCGTATTACCTTGTTGTTGGAAGATTATCGTCATCTCAAAGGGCAATACGATAAATTAGTTTCGATTGAAATGGTTGAAGCCGTAGGCCATCAATTTTATGATGTGTATTTTAAAAAAGTTTCAAACTTGTTAAAGCCTGACGGCTTGGCGCTCATTCAAGCCATCACCATTGCGGATCAGCGATTTGAAAGCGCGAAAACTTCAGTTGATTTTATCCAGCGCTATATTTTCCCAGGCTCAAATATTCCGTCTAACACAGCAATGCTAAACAGCATTACCAAAGTGAGTGATTTACGCTTATTTGATTTAGAAGACATTGGCCCGCATTACGCCACCACCTTAAGAATATGGCGTGAAAACTTTTTTGTAAATATTGATCAAGTGCGCACACTTGGCTACTCAGAAGCCTTTATCAATATGTGGGAATTTTATTTATGCTACTGCGAAGGCGGCTTTGCGGAGCGCGCTTTGGGTGATGTGCATTTGCTACTGGCAAAACCAGAAAACAGAAGAGACTGCGTTCGTTAACATTTTCAAGATATTCTCAAACACATGCAAAACACAATGCTGTTAAAATATTTGCATGAAACATCTCATAAATTCAGCGCTCGATTGGCGCAACGGGCAACCTTACTCAACGCTTTTTGACGACGTCTACTTCTCGGTTGACCCTGAAAATCCGCAACAAGGCATAGATGAAACCCACTATGTTTTTTTACAACATAATCAACTGGAATTACGTTTTAATAATTTAACCAACTCCTCATTTACCATTGCTGAAACTGGTTTTGGTACAGGCTTAAATTTTTTATCTACCTGCCAACTTTGGCGCGCAACAGCACCTAAAACCGCGGAATTAAAATTCATTTCCATCGAGAAATATCCATTAAGTTTGATTGAAATACAGCAAGCGCATGCGCTTTGGCCTAAATTATCGATTGAATCACAAGCATTTATAGCGCTATATAGCGATGCAAAAAGAGAAATTATTTCAATAAAACTATTTGAAAATGTCAATTTAATCATTTATTTAGGCGATGTTAATGATGTATTACCTAAAGTAAATTTTGAAATTGACGCTTGGTTTTTAGATGGCTTTTCTCCTGCAAAAAATCCACAAATGTGGCAGCAAACTTTATTTGATGAAATGGCACGCCTTTCACACGCCCAAACCACTTTTGCAACTTTCACCAGCGCTGGCTTTGTACGGCGCGGTTTAGAAGCTGCGGGGTTTAAAGTACAAAAAAACCCAGGTTTTGGGAAAAAACGTGAAATGTTGTCAGGATATTTTGCAAAAAAATGTGATGAATCATCTGCTAAATATTAATCAATCTGTCGCTGTGATTGGCGGCGGCATTGCGGGTTGCAGTGCCGCACATGCGCTGGCACAGCGAGGTTTTCTGGTAAGCCTGTTTGAACGTAATGAAACCGTTGCAAGCGAAGCTTCTGGCAATCCTGTTGGTTTACTTTACCCAAGATTAAGCGGGGAAAATGACTTAAGTGAATTTGCATTAAGTGCCTATTTGTACGCAAATCATTTTTACCAAGCTTTGGCATTAAAAGAAAAAATATTCAAAAGATGCGGCATGTTACAGCTTGGTTTTAACGCAAAAGATCAAGCTAGAATTAATAAAGTTGCAGCTAATATTGCGCCTGATATTGCTAAATTTTTATCTAAGAATGAAGCTTCAACTATTGCAGGCATACCACTGTCGCATGACGCGCTTTATTTTCCTGATGCAGCTTGGCTCAACCCAATTGAAGTTTGCAATCAATTAGCTTCGCAAAATAATATCTCATTATTTACTTCAACTATCATTAATAAAATATTGAAAAATAATGATTTATTTGAAATTTATGATAAGGAAAATTTAATCGGACAATTTGATATTGTTGTGATTGCAAATGCGCATGACGCGTTAAAATTTACACAAACTGCGCACCTGCAAACGCAATCTGTGCGCGGTCAATTGACGCAACTTAAATCTACAACAACCAGCGCTGCGCTAAAAACTTCCGTATGTTCTGATGGTTATTTAACGCCAGCCATCGATGGCACACATTGTTTAGGCGCAACATTTTCTGTGAATGACGCAAATTTAAAAGTGACACATATTGACCATTTACAAAATTTAAATAAATTAAAACAAATGTCTGAAACGCTTTATGCAGATTTAGAACATAAAATTTCAAATGGTAGAACCGCTTTTCGCTGTGCGTCGCTAGACCATTTTCCATTGGTTGGAGAAATGCTTGAAGTTGGAAAACTCACCGAAAATCCGCCCCGTCCTTCTGCCTTGGCGAACACTTTACCTTGGCATGCAAATTTATATGTGAATATTGCGCATGGCAGTCACGGCCTGATGACAGCGCCAATTTCTGCTGAAATTTTAGCGACGATGATTAACGCTGAACCTTTACCAATCGATCAGAAATTAGTGGGTTTACTCAACCCAAATCGTTTTGCATTGCGCAATTTGGGACTAAAAAAAATGGCTAAAAATGTGGCAAACAAACATGCAGATAACTTACAAACGCATTTGTAAACTCCATTAAAATAATCGTATGTCACAAAATCAATATTTAAGCGCATTTAATTTTTTTCAAAAAGGTGATGTTGCGCAAGCTGAAATGCTTTTGCATACAATTGTTTCATCGCAAGCTAATTTTGCAGACGCTTGGCATTTACTTGGCATTATTTATTATCAAACCAAGCGCCTGCCAATGGCCGTGGAATCCATACAAAAAGCGTTAGCGCTTTCACCCAAAAATGTGGATTATTTAAATAATTACGGCTTGGCATTGCGCGCCGATGGGCAAATAGATTCAGCACTCAAAACGTTTCAACAAGCACTTTTACTCAGCCCAAAAGATTTAGACGTTCAGTTAAATATTGCAAATTTGTACCAAACCAATGCGCAGTTTTCTGAGGCTGCCAATTATTATCGCCGCATTTATAAAATTCAGCCAAAACGGGATGACGTACGCGAAGCTCTGTGTCATTCACTGACATCGCTTGGCAATGCTGCGCATTCACAAGGAAATTTCACGCAAGCTGAAATGGCATTTACTGAAACTGTAAATTTAGCGCCTAACGATGCTTTTTTACACTACAACCTTGGCAATGCGCTGCGAGAAATTGGCAAACTTGGGCAAGCAAAACAGCATTATGAAAAAGCCATTTTAATTGAGCCAAACGATGCAGATTTTTATAATAATTTAGGCAATGTTCACCGTGAATTAGGTCAATTGGATTTGGCAATTAGCCACTATAAAAAGGCGTTGCAACTTAACCCTGCGCTTTACCACGCCAAAGTACATTTGGTGCATCAACTTCAACATTGTTGTGATTGGCAAGATTTAGACGCCATGATTGAAGAAATTCGTGATTGGGTAAAACACGTTCCAGAAGCACAAATTTCGCCATTTGCCTTTTTAGCCATGCCAAACACCAGCGCGTATGAACAAAAATTATGCGCTTCAAATTGGATTCAAAATCGTTATCGCAATTTGATTTCTTCAAAAGACGCTTTAAATTTCTGCCATTTAAATGTCTCTCGTGCAAACAATTCCAACAAAAAAATAAAAATTGGCTACTTATCGGCTGATTTTAGGCTTCATCCGCTGGCGTTTTTAATCACAGAACTCATTGAACAGCATGACAGAACCCAGTTTGAAGTGATTGCGTATTCATTTGGTGTAAATGACCAATCTGCAGCAAGAAACCGTCTTATGAAAGCATTCGATCAATTTCATGACATTCGTCATTTATCAGAATTGGATGCAGCTAAAAAAATTAATGCCGAAAATATTGATATTTTGGTAGATTTAACTGGTTTTACGCAGACCAGCCGCAGCGGCATTGTGGCACTAAAACCTGCAAAAATTCATGTGAATTGGCTTGGGTTTGCTGGAACAATGGGCAATATCAATGTAGAAAATAACGAAGCTTTATTTGATTACATTTTGACTGATAAATTTATCACTCCGCCAGAAAACGCCAACGATTATGCAGAAAAACTTAGCTATTTACCTTGCTATCAACCAAATGACAGCAAAAGAGTCAATATAAAAAGTACCAGCGCAAAAACGCCCGCGCGTGCAGAATGCCAGTTGCCTGAAAATAGTTTTGTGTATGCGTGTTTTAACCAAAGTTTTAAAATTACCCAAGAAATTTTTAACAGTTGGATGCGTATTTTAAACGCCGCGCCCAATAGCGTGCTTTGGCTTTTAGAGTGCAATGTTTGGGCGAAAGAAAACTTACGCAAATACGCGGAAAAATTTGGCATCACAAAAGAACGCATCCTCTTTGCCCCTCGTGTTGAAATTGCCAAACACCTCGCGCGCCATGCGCATGTGGACTTATTTTTGGATACCCTTCCCTACAACGCACACACCACGTGTAGCGATGCTTTATGGATGAACGTGCCTGTGCTAACCTTGGTTGGCAATACTTTTGCAAGCCGAGTTGCGGGCAGTTTATTAAATGCATTAAACTTAACGCAATTAATCACCTATCAACCCCAAGATTATGAAAATAAAGCTTTATTTTATTATCAACACCCTGAAGAACTCATTAAAATAAAAGAAAAAATAGCGGCTGAAAAAATGCATTCGCCCTTATTTAATACAAAAATATTTGCAAAACATCTTGAAGAAAATTTTCAAGCCATGCTAAAAAGTGAGGAAAATGATGGCTAGCATCGATATCACACCAACCTTGAAATTTATGGTTGAAAATGGCGGAACAGATTTATTTTTTAGCGCAGGCACGCCGATTCATATTGCCATTGAGGGTGAAACTTTACCCATTAATCAACAAATGATGCTTAACGACATGATTAAAGAAATTGCATATTCTTTAATGTCAGCGCAAGAGGTCAACCGTTTTGAGCGTGAGCTTGAAAGCAATTTTGCTATTCATCTTGTCGAAATTGGCAGGTTTCGCGTGAATGTTTTTTTACAACGCGGCGATGTTGCCATGGTGATTCGACATATTAAAACCACCATTCCAAACATTAAAGAATTAGGCTTACCGCCTATTTTGAAAGAATTAGCCTTAAGTAAAAGAGGCCTGATTTTAGTGGTTGGCGCAACAGGTGCAGGAAAATCAACCACACTTGCCGCCATGATTGACCACAGAAATGAAAATATGCACGGCCATATTTTGACGCTAGAAGACCCCATTGAATATGTGCATCAGCATAAAAAATCTGTGGTGAATCAGCGTGAAATTGGCATTGATACCTTATCTTTTGATAACGGACTTAAAAATGCCATGCGTCAAGCTGCGGATGTGATTTTAATTGGTGAAATTAGAGATTCACAAAGTATGAAAAATGCGATTGCCTATTCTGAAACGGGGCATTTATGCTTGGCAACTTTGCATGCAAATAATGCAAATCAAGCGTTTGAACGCATTTTATCTTTTTTTCCAGAAGATGCTTGGAATGCAATTTTGATGGGTTTATCCATGCATTTGGCGGGTATTTTTTCTCAGCGATTAATTTCTGGCAAAACGCAAAAACGTGTGGCAGCCACTGAATTACTGCTTAACACGCCTTATGTTTCTGATTTGATTCAACAACATAAATTTAACGCCATTAAAGAAACCATGTTTAATAGCCAAGATTTAGGCATGCACACGTTTGATCAATCATTGTACAAGCTTTATAGCAACGGCAAAATTAGCGAAGAAGAAGCGCTTGCCAATGCAGATTCTCGTAATGATTTAAGCTTAAAAATTCATTTTAAATAGGCGCTTTTTCCATTTGGGTGGCGGATAAAAAACCTGCCAAAATAATCAGCACGCCGCCTAACCATTCGTTCCATTGCATGGTTTCATGCGCTAAAAAATAAGAAGCAATGGCGGCAATCACCAGTTCAAATAAAAATAAAACGGATGCACGCGTGGCTGGAATTTTTGTTACGCCATATTGCACCAACCATGTGGCTGAAATTAATATCAATGCAATAAAAATCATGATTGCCCATTCAAAAAAGCTAAAAAATTGCGGCGCGGGAATGGGTAAATCAAAAAATAGCAACATCAAAAAAGACATGAAAAATACGCCCAGCCATATTGCAAATGATTTTGTGCGTAAACTCAAATGGGTTGATTTTCTGGTTAACACATTGGTGATAGAAAAGCCGATGCCTGAAGACAGCGCAATCCATTCTGCTTGATTTTGTGGCAGCGGCAAATAACTTAATAGCGATGTTTTTTGTGCAGAAAAATCAAACAGCATAATTAACGCACCAATCAGCGCAAGCACAATAATGCCTAAGCCTTGTAAGTGGGTGCGTTCTTTTAACCAAAAATGCGCCAGAATTAAGGTCCAAATGGGCGATAAATAAAACAACAACATCACGCGCATGACTTCGCCATCAATAATGGCAAGCACATAGGCAATGTTGGTCCACCCTGCAACCAAACTTAACCAAATTACCCCGCGCGGAAAATTAAAAAGCTGACGCCAATCTTTTAAAAAATAATCTTTTATGAAATAGTCTTTAAAAAAATAAAGACTAGAAAATAAAATGGCAATGCCATAAGTATAAAAACTTGCCGCAATGCCCGCTACGCCCGCTTCATCCATCAAACGGTACGGATACCAAATAATGCCCCAACATATTGCGCCAAATAACAAACCAAATTCTGCTCTAAATTGTTGCAGTTTATTGGCGTTGAGCGGAAAAAAAATTTGCATAAGCATGTTTAAAGACATTTTGAAAATTTAGAGCCTACATTCTATCTGCCTTTTCCGTTGCAAAAAAATCTAATATGCGTTTTGAAAGCCAATCACCACGCCCAGGAAAGCCAACGTGACCGCCTGTTTCTGGATATTCTAAGGTAATAAAACTAGAAACTTCATCACGATTTGGTAGCGTTTCTTGGGGTAAAAAAGGGTCATTTTTTGCGTTTAAAATTAAGGTTGGCAGTGCAATGAAGTGAAGCCACGGTTTTGAGGCATTTTTAGCGTAATAATCTTCTGCATCTGCTGCACCATAAAGTTTGGCCGTGACAAAATTATCAATATCATGAATGGTTTTGGCGGCTTTTATTTTTTCAGCCTCTAAAATATTGTCAGTTTCTAAATGCGCAAATCGCGTCAACATTGCTAACGCTTTTGGGCGCAAGGTATTTACAAAACGCGGTGTATATAACATGCGATTTAAGCCACTATCTAACGCTCTGGCAGATGCGGCCAAATCCATTGGCGCTGAAACTGCAACCGCTTTTGTAATAAAATGCTCTGCACTTTCGCCCGATTCTCCCAGCCATTTTAATAACGCATTTGCGCCTAGCGATACGCCCGCGGCATAAATCGGCGCTTGCGGCGCTTTTGTGCGCACGATGGAAAGTAAAAGTTGAATTTCTGCAGTATCGCCTGCGTAGTACACGCGCGGCAAACGATTAGGCTCGCCAGAGCAACCTCTAAAATGCACCACTACGCCACGCCAGCCTTTTGCCTGCGTTGCAGCCATTAATGATTTTGCATAATTGCTTTGTGCGTTCCCTTCCAGCCCATGAAACAAAACAACAATTGGTACATTTTCAGTTTGCGTGTTGGCGTTTATTACGTTGGCATCCGCCCAGTCTGCATCCACAAAATCGCCATCTGGCAACTCCCAGCGCTCGCGTCTATATTGCACATTGGGCGCACCTGCAAGGGTTGCTGCAACAATGGTTTGCAGATGGCCGCCAGGCAACCAAAATGGCGCCATGTAAGGTTGCGCGTGTGCAATTGCGGGCAATAAAAATGTAAAAATTAAAGTAAAAAAACGCATATTTTTAAAATAAGCCATGCTGTAAAAAGATTAAAAACTGGATTTTTTAAAGTTGTTTACTTCAGTGAAAGCACATGAATACTGCGAATATTTGTAGCGCATGAAAGCCTAAAAAACAAAAAAATGACCATCTAAATATTTCTCACTAATAAAGTACAACCTTGCGCGCTTTTAATTACACTATGCTGCGTGCCTGCGTGGGCATAATGATAATCGCCCACTTGACAAGTAATGCCTTCAATTTGCACGGTGCCTTCCAGCACAAAAGATTCTTCGTCTTGCGTATGCACATGCGCAGGAATTTGTGAATTTTTTGCCATTTTGATTAAAAATGATCGGCTCTGCAAAGCGTTGTGCAATAGCTTTATTTGCACACCTGTAAAAACTTCTTTCCATTCGCCTTGGTTGGCAAATACAAAACTGTGCGCATCGGATTTTACACGTTGCAGCAGTTTAGTTTTAATCCGTGCCGCGACTTCTGGCGCGGGCGTGGTGGGAATAAAGTATCTTCAACCACCTCTTCAGCCAAATCGTGTCTGTGCGTAATTTTTAGTGCCAAACCGTACACTTTGCTTAGTGTCGCATCGTACAATTCGGCAAGCGAAGTTTCATCGCGCGCAATCATGCCAGCAATCACACTCACAAACGCTTCTGTTGCTGGCACGGTTTTTTCCAAAAATAAATGATGATTTGTTTGCATTATAACTTTTGTGCTTAACTTAATTAAACAAACAAGCTAATTATACAAGTTATTTAGTTGCTGTTTTTGGCGTTACAGCATCGCCTGTTGTGCCTTCAATTTCGCGGTACATGGGCGCTAATTTTTGCGCTTCTTAAAGATCTTTACGTTAGAAGTTAATTTTTTGGATGCAGCATTTTTGATGAAACTTAAAAAATATTTAAGAATAAAAATAGTAAACGGCGTTTTGATGAACACTTAACTTCAGCCGCCGGCCGACCGCTTTCAATATTTATGCGTAACAACCTTTGGCTTGAAGCCGCGCTATATTACAATGTCAACATGAATGAACAATTGAATTTACTCCAACCCTACCCTTTTCAACGCTTGCGTGATTTATTTAAAGGCATCACGCCCAACCCAAATTATTCTGCGATTAATTTATCGATTGGCGAGCCAAAACATGCAACCCCAAGTTTTATCAAAACTGCTTTGATTGAAAACCTATCGGGCTTGGCAACTTATCCAACCACCCTTGGCATCACTGCCTTGCGTGAAGCCATTTCCGCTTGGATTTCACGCCGATACGGCATTCCAGCGCTTAATCCAGAAAATGCTATTTTGCCTGTGACAGGCAGCCGCGAGGCCTTGTTTGCCTTTGCGCAGGTGATTGTGAATAAAAATGTGCTTGAAGCGCCGATAGTGATTTCACCCAACCCTTTTTATCAAATTTATGAAGGCGCAGCATTTTTAGCCGGGGCAACGCCCTATTTTTTAAATACGACCCCTGAAAATAATCATGCAATGGATTTTGAAAATGTGCCAGAAGCCATTTTAAAACGCACCCAATTGGTGTACGTGTGCAGTCCGGGCAATCCATCGGGCAAGGTGATGACGCTTGATCAATGGCAATATTTATTTAACCTTTCAGAAAAATATAATTTTGTGATTGCTGCAGATGAGTGTTATTCAGAAATATATTTTGATGAAAAAAATCCACCTTTGGGCGCACTTCAAGCAGCACATACACTTAATCGAGATTATAAAAATTTGGTGATTTTTAGTTCACTCTCAAAACGCTCAAACGTGCCCGGCATGCGCTCTGGCTTTGTTGCAGGAGATGCAAAAATCATTGAAAAGTTTGCGCTCTACCGCACTTATCATGGTTGCGCCATGAACCCTGCCGTGCAAGCCGCCAGCGTTGCCGCATGGAATGATGAAACCCATGTAATTGAAAATAGAACGCTATATGCAGAAAAATTTAACACGGTGACACCGCTGTTAAAAAATAGCTTATCGGTTGAAATGCCTGATGCAGCCTTTTATTTATGGGCCAAAAGTCAACAATCAGACACTGAATTTGCCTTACAACTTTACCGCGACTTTAACGTCACTGTGTTGCCAGGTTCTTATTTAGCAAGGCATGCGCATGGCGCAAACCCTGGTGAAAATTTTATTCGCTTAGCGTTGGTTGCCAGCTTGGATGAATGTATTGAGGCGATAAATCGAATCATTAAGATGACAACGTAAACTTAAGATGACAACGTAAACTAGGCATATCATTCATCATAAATTTTTGCTTCAGCTGATACTCATATTTTGAGAGCAATTGAACAATCTTATGATGTTTTAATAGCATGGTCTGAAAATAACCTTACTAGTCTAAATGTTATGACTATTAAAATAATATTGATTAACAGCATCATTAAGTCAGCAAATTTAGCTTTCTCTGGGGCTTGATATAACGAAAGCACTGGGTAAATAAACACAATGCTCAAACAAAAAATTGCAAACCAAAGTAGGTAAATATTCGTTTTATACCAGCGGTTTGGAATAACAGCGGGTAACCAAATTGGGATTATGGTTAGCAAACCAGAAATTAATCCGAAAAAACCAAAAAAAATTAATTCTGCGACAGATTTGTACGCTAAATAATTTGGATTAGCTTTTATGTATTCCACCATAAAAATAATGCATATCAACAGTGCTAAAAGAACGCCACACCCCAACAATATTTTTTTCAGAAATTTAATTTTATTTAGGTTTTGTGCTTGCATTTTTTACGCGATTTAAAATTAACCGATTAAAAATTAACGCATTAAAAATTTATTTGATACGTTAAACCAACGGCTTTGTCGTAGTCACCGCTAATATTTTGCAAATCTTTTCTATAAGCCGCTTGCAATCCCAAAGCTTGATTGCTTGAAATCGGCGTTTCATAAGAAAGAATATAATCAATTTCTCGTCCATCAGGTTTAAGTCCTAAACTTTCAGTTTGGTACCTTGCAACGCCTTCTTCATCAACCCCTGAAACAATCATGCCTGCACTGCCAGAAACAACGCGTAAAGGCTGCTTGATTGAAAAAGCCAACTGATCTTCCTTTTCAAATACGTTTTTTGATAAGAACGTTGCACCTAAGTAATTTGAAAAAATATCTGTTGTGCTAGTAAACAAGCCACTTGCACTGCCACCTTTTGTCATCGCGTAACCTGCTTCAAACAATAATCGGTTATTTCTATTTAATTTATAAATGGCTGATAAATCGAGGCTATAGCTTTCATTTTTACTGTTAAAACTTAGCAAGCCATTATTTTGATATTGACTACCAAGCAAACCATTTTTTTCATCAAGCGCGCCAAAAGACACGCCACCTGAGAGTTTTGCGTTAAATTGATGGCTTAGGCCAAATTTTAGATTTGAAGCTTGGTTAGTCTGATTCAACGCATTTGGCTGAATGTCATTCAGGTTTGAATTCCAAGTTAAACCAAACCGTGTTTTGGGAGATACTTGAAAACCAAAAGCAAATAACTTTCCACCTTCTGCAATGCTTGTCATGTCATTACTAAAATGGCTTACTAAATCTGCGGTTTCTTCTTGCCCATAGAGCATTTGTTGAAAGGCAATTTGGGCAGGGTAATCATAACCAAAAGAAATGGAATCACCATGTTCAGTTTCAATTGCAAAATAACTGGCTTGTTGGCTGTAATCATTTTCAGCGTTATAGCCAAATTCGCCTAAATGTGCCCCATCATTTTCAGTCTCTGCTTGCCAACTGCTCAAAAGCGTACCGTCTGAAAATTTTAACGCTTTTGCTTTTTTCTTTTTAAAAGTGGGTAACACGTTCACCACGGGTTTGGCGCGCGTGTTAGTGATCATGCCAGTTAAATTGTATTTAAAGTTACGATTAAACGCATCAAACCCATCATATTTTTTTAATTTTCCTTTAATTTTTGATAACTTACCCAGCGCACCACTGGCTAATAATGTGCCTGAAAGTTGTGATGCAATATAGGTTTTACCTTTTGCACCTTTCATAGTGACATCACCATAAGGTTGAAAGGCTTTGGTCAGGTTAATTAAACCAACGCCATATGTTGAATCAATGCCTCTAGTGCCTAAATTTGTACTGGTCGCAATCAGTAAATCTGCCGCCGAACCCTGTTTTTTTAAAATCGGCCAAGTATTGATTAATAAACCAAGTGAAGCTGAAACGATGGGTGCACTAAATGATGTGCCATCCCAATATTTCCAATCAATTGGTGATCCGTTAATAATATCAGGCGCTAATACACCTTCACCAGGCGCCATGACCCAGCGATATGAATATGGGGTTTCAATTCCATTCGCAACCAATGCGCCCGTTCCAGGGGTATTACTAAAACTTGACTTTGCATTTGCATAATTCAAAGAGCCTGCAAGCAAATAACGCTTAATCGCTTCTGGTGTCAGTCCGACTGTATTTTCACCGTTCAATAATGCCATGCTTGAATTTCCGCCAGAATTGACTATAAAAGAACCCTTACTAGTTGCATAATTAATTGCAGCAACTTGTTCTGGAGTGTTTCCATAAGTAATTGAAACGTTAATAACAGATGCGC
This sequence comes from Methylophilaceae bacterium, assembly GCA_965247415.1. Taxonomy (GTDB): domain Bacteria; phylum Pseudomonadota; class Gammaproteobacteria; order Burkholderiales; family Methylophilaceae; genus Methylotenera. The sequence goes on along the minus strand of OZ252007.1, from coordinate 2,339,105 downwards.
CAGCATCAGCAGCTCTTCTAATGCCATTTGCAATGTCTGCCACTTCAAGGCTAGATAAATTTCCTTTTGATACCTTAATAGCAATTAAATTACTACTTGGTGCAACACTTACAATACTGCCTGGTAACGTTGTATATCCAGCAGCAACAGAAAGTGAAGTCAGTGTTTTTGTTCCAGCAGCAACGGCGGCAACGGCAGTACCATGACCATTGACATCATAATATCCATGCTGATCAGGTTGCGTTGGCGCACAACCAAAAGTCACGCCTGCGCAACTGCTCAATTTGTTTGATAACTGACCTTTGCTAAAAAAATAAGAACTGTTTGCAATCCCAGAATCAACAATGCCCAACTTAACACCATAGCCCCATTTTGCGTTTGATAAAATTGTGCCGTTTAAACCGATTTGCGTCAGCCAAGGAGCATAAATATCTTCTGCAAAAGCGTGTGTTGCGTTAAATAAAACAGCAACGGCAAAAGCAACAAACGTTGTTTTTAATGTTGGATGAATCATAAGTATTCCCCCGAATAATATTTTTCAATCTAAATTTAGAGTTTTTAAGTGTTAAGTTGTTAATAAAAGGTTAATAAAAATACATTAACAACAACCAATCTGGTTTAAATTAACCAGATTGGTTGATTTAAACCAGGCACATTTTTAATATTTTTTAAATTAATCGTTCAACATGCCTTTAATATTTGCAGCTTTTGGAATGGCATAACTATAGCCAGCAAGCACAATATTATTTGTTGGCTGAACCACTTTTAAATTAATGTAAACATCATGGGTATTTTCAACATAAGTCCCCACAATCACCGCTTGCGCGTTCACAGAACTGGCAATATCTTTTACTTCGCGCGTGAGTAAAAACTCACCTTGATTATTTTTTACCAGCACATCGTTACGCATTTTGATCTCTACAATGTTGTATTGCATTTGTGAAAAACGCGCTGAAACTTGTTCTGAAACCAGCCGACCAAATGAAGAACTTTTAGATAATTGATTCATATTGACAAAAGTTGCAACAATCATGGGTGACAATTTTGGTTGACTTTCTGATACTTTAATCAAAAGTTGCTTAGATAAATTTTCTGCAGCCATTTGATTTTGTTCAATAAAATCTTTGCTCGCATAATTTGAATAGCGATAATCATTGGTGAGTTTTGCGCAACTCATCGTCAATAGGAATGATATAAACACTAAAATTTTTATTAATTTAACCATGCGTTATTCCCCAACAATTTTATAAGTTTTTGTAAATTTTGATTTTTTTTGCATTTTATTATGGTTCTGTGAATCTTTATTTTCAGTCATTTGTTGGTCACTTTTCACACCTTTCAATTCAGGAAAAGCTGAGGTACATCCCATAACAAAAATAGAAAAAAAGATGATTAAGCATACTTTCAATTTTTTATACATCCTTTAAAAATGATGAACATTGATCAACAAACAAAATGGTTTATTCCATGCCTTTTATGCAAGAAACATTCCTTAAAAGCGGATCATTTTGGTTAAATTTATTTTCTGAAAGATATTCAGTAATAAATAGCAAATACTGATAATCCAAATTGGAATAAACATTTCGCTATATCTAGGGACAAAATGCGTAATCAGCGCGTAAAAGCAAAAACTGGCAACTGCTAACACGGTTAAAATCATGAATGTTGGCTTGGGTTTAAATATAGTTAAAGCAAACAACCCAAAAGCTGCAATTAAGCCAGCAAAAGTAAAAAGCTCTAACCAAGCCGCCTGTTTTTTCTCATGCGGCTCCCATCGCCCATCCACCTTATTGCTAGGCCAAGCGCCACGCCAAGCAAATACCAATGAAGTGCGTAAATGTGCGGGAATATCATTGCGAATAAGGGTCATTGCTTCTTGTTGAATTTGTTTGTTGGTTGCAATGTTGGCTTGCGTAAAATTGCCAAATTTCTTTAAATTTTTCCGCATGGTGTTGCCAACCTTTATTTCAGCTCTGGCATAAAAGCCAACGGCATTTTTTAAATCACCTTTTTCTAATGCACGCACGTCTTCCGCATGAAAGCGCGTTAAGCGTTGCAAGCGCCCGCCATAAAGTCTATCTTTATCTGAGTAGCCAGTGAGCGATGCCATGACGGATTTTAAGCTAGCGGGTGCGTAAGCAAAAAAAGCCCCTTTAAACTCATCTGAATTAAAAGCATTTTTATAAGCTCTGGTCAGCAATACCACTGGGCCGCGCTGCGTAAATTCCCAAATGCCAATTTGCGAATAGTTTCGCACATACCATGGCAACACCATGAGCATGGCAGTGATGAATATAAGCCCATGTTTTAAAATGATTATTTTGGAATATTTAAACCATAGTAACCAAAATATACTGAATAAAAAAACGACAAAGCCAATATACATTAAGGCGGCTTTGGTTAAAATCAACAACCCGAATGAAAAACCAGCCACCATAAAATAGCGTTTTTGTTGGCTTTGCAATGCTTTTAGCCAAGCCCAAGTAAACCAAAGAATTAAAAATGCGGCATGAAACTCCGTAAATAAAGTTTCAACATAAATAGTATGAATCGACAAATACACCAATAATACAACGCCGATTGAGAAAATATGCGCTGCAGTTTGATGCACTTTTAAACAGCTAAGATGCAGGCTAACAAAATAGCTGCTTAATAAAACTAGAAAAATATAAATAATATTTTGCAGCTTGAGTAAAACCGCGTATTTGCCTTGTTGTATTTTCTCAAAACTTGGCTGTTGGTTTAAATATGGAATACTTTTAATCCAAACCGCTGTTAAGAAAATTGGAAAAGGTTCTCTAAAATCATCCGCAATAATTTTGCCTGATTTGAAATCCACTTGGCCAATCGTGCCATGTTGGGCGAGTACTTGCGCTCTTTTTAAATTATCGAGTGAATCAACTGAGATTGAAATTGGCAACGTTGAAATTTTAGGAATGGTTGCAAGCGATAAAATAAGCATCAACAAAATGGCAATTAACCACATTATTTTTTCTTGTTTTGTCAGAATTTTTTGTTTTGTTTGCATGTTAAATTGACTAGCTTTAAACGGATTTTGGTTTGATCGCTGGAATAATATTAACCAGCATATTCACGCAGAAATAGCAAAATAAAATCACCCAAATGGCAATAAACATTTCGCTATAGCGCGGTAAAAAATGGGTTGCAAGCGCGTAAAAAGTGAAGCTAGAAACGCCTAACATACATAAAATGACATGCGATACATTTTTTGAAATCAACCCTGAAGCAAAATAATAAAACATTGCAAGCAAGCCTAAAAATGGTAATAACTCTTGCCACATGGGTTGTTTTTTCATGGCGCTTGACCATCTGCCATCCACCGTATTACAAGGCCAAGCGCCACGCCATGCAAAAACAAGTGCCGCTTTTAAATGCGCTGGAATATTATTATTAATTTTATTTAAAGCCTCGTTTTTAACAGATTCATCTGCCAAAATACGCGCTTTAATGGGGTTTATATTTTTATTTTTGAATGCTAAATGTACGTTTTGATGATGGGTTGTAGCTTTAATGTAATAGGAAATTGCCGCATTTTCATTGCCCGCATCTCTGAATAAAAAGTCTGTGGTAAAAACTCTTGTTAACCTTTGTAGTCGACCGCCAATCAGCCTATCTTCTTCATTAAACCCTGTAATTTTAGACATGCTATTTTTTAAGCTTGCAGGCGCATAAGCATAAAAAGCTCCTTTAAACTCTTCGTGCGACATTGCATTTTTATACGCACGCACTAACAAAACAACCGGGCCGCGCTGGGTATGCTCCCAAACACCCAATTGCACATAATTTCTTGCAAACCACGGAAAAACGGTTAAGCCTGCAACAATCAGAATGAGAAAATGTTGCAAAATAATGGTTCTCTGCGTTTTAACCAACGTTAACCAAAGCGTAAAAAACAATAAGCTGACCATTGCAATATACATAAAAGCCGCTTTAGTCAAAATAAGCGCGCCCAACAACAAACCTGCAATGATGTAATCAGTATTTTTTTGCGTCTCCCAAGCGCGCAGCCAACACCAGATAAACCAAACAATCAGCATTTCTGCATGAAATTCAGTTAATAAATTGTTTACAAATAAGGTATGAATACACGCATAACAAAGCAGTAATACCAATGTTGAAGCAATAATATTGATTGGTTTTATGAGTATTTTCTTAAATATTTCATGGCTCAAAAAGTAGATTCCAACCAATAAAATAGCGATATAAATAATATTTTGCAGTTTTAGAAGGATAAATTTTTTACCTTTTTTTAATGCTTGCGGTGAATTTTCTTGCGCTAATGCGGGAATGCTTTTTATCCATAAAGCGCTGAGTAAAATGGGAAAGGGTTCTCGGGCGTTAGAAGGCATTAATTTTTGTTGCGCGTCAACATTACCAGTACTCATAACGCCATTTTTGGCTAAGTGGTAACTCAGCTTAAAGTTATCAACACCATCGCCTATGAGCTCTAGCTGATTGATTTGCATCACGGTATTGATACACAATACGATGATGACGAATAAAGGTAAAAAAAATGAAAATTTACGCATGTTTATTATTTGTAAACTTCATTTTTTTAACATTAAACGGCATATTCTTTGTTATTTTTTTGTAACGATGCCGCTATGAAAAGCCAAACATCGCCCATTGTTGTGATGATTCGACTGAGCAATAACGCCAGTAAAATGGTTTCTTCTGGGTAGCTTTTGCCTACCAATGTTAGCAACGCAACTTCACGAACGCCAATACCGCCCGGCGCACCTGGGGTAAAAAAACCAATCAACCAAGCTAATACATAGGCACTCATAATATTGATGGCTGATAATGGTTGAATAAATACGCCTTGTTGCAAAAGATTAATGGCTAAAATAAAGAGAAATCCAGCCACTGCGTGAAACAAAAAGTAAGCTAAAAATGCTTTTAAATAGGCTTGAGAAAGGTTTTTAGCAATCAGAATGACCGTGACTAAAATACCAATAATGAATAAAAAATTGAGTGCTGAAGCGCTTGATAAAATATCAATCAGTTTTAACAAGCCAATAATAATGGCAGAAACTGCAATTAATATAATCTCCCAAAGCGAGGTTTTAATTAGAGTGGCATGAGATACGCCATGCATGTGACCCAGGACTTGCCGCCCAGCAAAATGGAAAATATTGCCGGGTAAATATTTTGCAATCTGGCTTTTTCCATAAATTGAAAAGCAGTGTTCAACGCTCAAAAAACCGCCATGCGCAATGATTAATTGCCGCCAAGCCAGTACCAATAGAATTAAATTTAGTCCATATATAAGTGAAAAAATAAATAAATAAATAATATTTTTTTCATTAAATATAGATTTAATTTCAGCCGCATGAATATAGGCGCTTAATTTAACGCCAATAAAATAAACACAGGCAAGTGCAATAAAGATACCAATAAGGTGCGTAAGTTTACTTAGCTGTTGGGGCATGTTTATTTTAAGAATGAACCAATTATTTAACTTTGCAAAGTACCATCGTCCATGGCAAAGGTGATTTTACTTCAATAATTTGGGCATATTTTTCAACCATATGAAGAAAACCTGTTCTTGACCAATGCTGTAAATGCCCTGGCGTGTTGCCTAAACTACGCATATATTTTCCACGCAAAAGATTGAGCAAGCACCAAGTTGGCTCTCTAGGAACGCTTAGAATGAGCCACGGTTTTGCTATCTTTACCAACATTTCTAGCGCTTCTTCAGGGTATTCCAAATGTTCTAGCACTTCACAACAAACCACCAAAGGCGCTTCATCTTGATTGCTTAAATCGTAAATACTTTTTTGTGAAAAAATGGGTTGGTTCGCCATATTGTGCGTGGGTAATTTTTTTTCAATCGCATTTTGTTTTGCTAAATTGACTGCAATATTTGAAAAATCACAGCCACGCACTTTTTTGCCTTGCATTAACCAACGCATGACCCAATAACCTTCACCACAACCAATTTCATGAATATTTTTTTCACCCGTTTGAAGCACTAAATCATCTAATGTATTGGTAAATCCTTGCATTAAATATTGTGCAATGGGGTTTTTGCTCCCGTATTTGTCGTAATGATTGCCAACTTCAATGCCTAGCTCTGTTTGTCCTTGCGAAACTTTCATTCAAATCCTTAAACGTTTGCGTTATTTTTTTGGGTTATAAGCAACAATCTGATTTCTTCTGTCAATTTTCGGTTTGCGCCCATAATGTCTGCTAAAAAAGCCACTAAAATTGTTTGAAATCCTACGACTAGTAACACAGCCGCCAAAATAACGGATTGCACATGGCCATTGCCAGCACCTGTAAAAAAGAAATATAAAAACCTTAACCCCAGCGCAAGTCCTAAAAAGAACAGCGTAAATCCAATCGTGCCAAAAAATCGCATGGGGCGATAAATGGCATAAACGCGCACAATGGTGGTGATTGATCTTTGCACATAAGAGGCAATGCTTTTTACTAAACGAGAAGGTCTTAAATCTGGGTTGGTTTTAATGGGGACAGAAACAATTGCCATATTTTTCTGCCCCGCTTGAATAATGGTTTCAATCGTATAAGTGTATTCACTGAACACCACCATATTTTGTGCGGCATATTTTGTATAAGCTCTAAAGCCACTGGGTGCGTCTGGAATTTTTGTGCGGCTTGCTGTGCGCACGGCCCAACTGCCAATTTTTTGCAGTAATTTTTTTGACCATGAAAAATGTTCAATATCGCCAATTGGGCGCGCACCAATCACAATTTCAGCCTCATGGTTCAAAATTGGTTTTACGATGGTTGGAATGTCTTTTGCGCTATATTGATTGTCTGCATCGGTATTCACAATCACATCTGCACCCGCCGCTAAACAGGCTTGAATGCCTGTCATAAACGCACGTGCAAGCCCCATGTTTTTGGTGTGTTTAATGACATGGTGTACGCCACACGCTTTGGCAATTTCTGCAGTTTGATCACTGCTACCATCATCAATCACCAGCCATTCAACCGTTTCAAAACCGGCCAATGTTTTTGGCAATTCAGCCAAGGCAATTGCCAGCGTTTGCGCTTCGTTAAAACAAGGAATTTGAATGATGAGTTTTTTCATAAAATAATTGATTTATTGATCAACATAATAAGGATATTCCCAAACAAAATCGCCACCAAACTTACAAACCCCTTTGCCATTATTTGCAACTAAATTATCGTAATCATCTTCGCACAAGGCTTCACATTCATCATAAGTCACTAAGCCTGGAAACGTTCTATTTTGCCCGCCTGCCCATGTAACCATACAAATATTGGTGTCTAATCCTGCGGCTTGCTTTTCCTCAACATCTTCTTTTGCGCAACCAACTGCAAAAACACTGATGATTAAAAACAGATATATTTTCTTAACTGCATTCATTGTCTGATGCTTAAATCAATACGCAATAAAAACCTAGTTTGGAATGACGGAATACTTTGCAATTTGCGCGGCAATATCGCTCATCACATAATTCTTTTTAACAATAAATTCAGCAATTTCGCCATGACGTTTTTCTAACGCGCAATAATTTCTGACAATTTCATAACTTGGATGGCTAAAAAATTGATTAAATAAGATGACCGTGCCTTCTTCTGCACAAATTAAGCTGTATAAAAAACTCGCCACTTTAAAGGGCCCATTAATAAAAATCGTGTCTGGGGATAACAAATACTTATCTGCCAATGCCCATGGCAACACCATATAAGTGTGAAAGTTTTTAAATTTCAAATCGTTAATGGGTCGGCCCGTTGCATCAACCTCGCCAATATTTGCATACACCATGTGCAATTTTTCTTTCGCAATCACACTTTGATAAACCTCATCTGAAAGTGCTTTGTTAGATTCCACTGCAACGACTTTTTGAATCTGTGTTTTTTCACAGGCAAGCTCTGTTAAATCGCCACAACCATACTCCAAAAGTATTTTGGTATTGGTTAGCCGCTTTTGTATGGCTGTTTTTTCAATCTCTGACCAAGTGCTATTGCGCTCAATAATCATTTTTGCTCCTAAAAATTAACCTTTTCACTAAAATTATTTTATTTAAATTAAAGACGCCAAACGCGATAACCCGCTTGGTTGATTTCACGCACGTTTAGCTTTGATTTCACATCCATTAAAATGCCGCCCTGCACCACTTTGCTACAAAGTTTGCTGTAAGGCATTTCTATATATTCCTGATGCGCTACCGCTAAAACAATCGCATCGGCTTGTGGTAAATCTTCCCAAGAGGTTAGCGCATAGCCGTACTCGTGTTGAGATTCCTCAGAATCCGCATGCGGGTCATGAATATATACTTCCACGCCGTAGCTATTAAGCTCGCGCGCAATATCTACCACTTTTGAGTTTCTAATATCCGCACAATCTTCTTTAAAAGTTAGCCCTAAAATATTAACGCGAGACTTTTTAACTTGTCCGCCATTTTTAATGATGTTTTTTACCGTTTGTTCAGCCACATACTTACCCATGCCATCGTTAATTCTGCGCCCTGCTAGAATGACTTGCGGGTGATAGCCTAAAGTTTCCGCTTTATACGTTAAATAGTATGGGTCAACGCCAATACAATGCCCGCCCACCAAGCCTGGCCTAAAATTTAAAAAATTCCACTTGGTTCCTGCCGCTTCTAACACTTCTAAAGTATCAATTTTTAATTGATTAAAAATAAGCGAAAGCTCATTCATTAGCGCAATATTTAAATCACGCTGAGTATTTTCAATGACTTTACAAGCTTCTGCCGCTTTAATGCTGCTGGTTCTGTGTACACCGGGCAGCACAATCATTTCATAAAGTTTTGCAACTTTTTCAAGGGTTTCTGGCGAATCCCCAGCCACCACTTTGACAACTTTTGTCAGCGTGTGGGTTTTATCACCCGGATTAATCCGTTCTGGTGAATAGCCTACAAAAAAATCTTTTTTCCATTGTTTACCAGAAAATTTTTCAATAATCGGAATACACACTTCTTCTGTTGCACCCGGGTAAACTGTTGATTCATAAATTATCACCGCGCCCGCTTTCAGGTTTTTACCCACGGTTTCACTCGCAGAAATCAGCGGTTTAAAATCTGGTTTATGCGCTTCATCCACAGGCGTTGGCACAGCAATAATCACAATATCCGCCGTTGCTAATTGCGCAGCATCAGCTGTGTAAGTAGCATGCGTAGCGGCCAGCATTTCATCATTTGAAAGCTCTTTTGAAGGATCTAACCCTTGGCTACAAAGCGCTACTTTTTCTACAGCAATATCAAACCCAATGGTTTCAATGTGTTTGCCAAACTCTACAACTAATGGAAGGCCAACGTAGCCTAACCCGATCACTGCAATCTTCATAAACCCCTCAAAAATAAATTAAAAATTAAGATTCTTTTTTGGGAAACACAGAAGTAAATAAGCGAGCGGGATAAAGTGCAAGGCGCACGGAACACAGAAACCGAGACAGTACAATCAGTACAGTGAGTTTTTGAGTACCGCGCAACGCAGCAATTTTCCCGCGTAGCCACTTATTCCTTATTTCCTTTATTTAATAACGCATACCATTTATAAGCTGACTGCACATCATGCCGCCAATAATGCAAACTTCTGTTGCGGTAATCACTCAAAATTTCTGGATGCGTAGATAGTTTTTCAAATAATCTTTTTGCTTCATCGGTGTGATGCTCAATGGCTTTGTAAACGCCTTCAGCAAACAAATATGCCCCAATTACAGCGTAAAAAATATTGGTTTCAGGGTTCAGCCGTGCGTTTCTAGCAATGCCTTGCAAAATATTCAAATGCATTAAAAATTTTGGAATACTTTTATTGCTTCGATCAGGCTGTAAAGATTTAAGCCCTTTATGAATGCCGTAACGGAACATTTGATAATCTGAAGAATGCGGCATGTGCTCTATCCACCGCTCATCCATCAACACTTTTGATTTACCAAAAACTTTGGGTGAATAATCTGTGTTGAGTAAATCTGTGCTACCTTCCCAAACACAATCTGCGCGATAAATTTGAACGCCTGGAATTGCCAATTGGCTAGGGCAATCAAACACATAACTCATTAAGTGCGCTAAATTTTCTTGGTAACATAAATCATAAATTGTTTGCAACACGTTTTCGTTGCTAAACACCATGTCAGCATCAAGCTTCAGAAAATATTCATAGTGCGCAGCTTCACGCATAAAGTGGCTATATAAAGTATCGTGCGCAACTTTTTTTGTTTGATTTTTTATCTCAAACAAATCCCAATCTTTTAAATCTTGTTTTTTTAAAGCGGCAATACAGTCTTCATATTCTGTTTCTCCCGCTGACAAAACACCTACTAGAAATTTTTTTTTGTTCATGATTTTTAAGCATTCATAAAAATTTATTTTAATGATTGCAAAAACCATTCCCTAAAACTGGCAGCCTAATAACATGATGTTTATATTGATTTTTTGTAAAAATCCATTAACAACTATGGTTTATTTCAACCAATAACCCATTTTCAATTGGCTATCAACAGCCATAAAAGGATGAAAAATCAGCGTTTAAACCGTGGCATAAATCATGCAACCACAACTTATTTCAGTGAATTAAAGACCATAAAAAATATGTTGCATTATCGTTCTGAAATTGATGGCTTAAGAGCCATTGCCGTACTCGCTGTTATTTTATTTCACGCTGGCGTCACCACTTTTAGTGGCGGTTTTGTGGGTGTGGATATTTTCTTTGTAATTAGCGGCTACTTAATCACAAGTATTATTTGGGTTGAAATTCAAAGAGGTACATTTTCAATCATACAATTTTACGAACGTAGAATACGCCGTATTATTCCTGCCTTATTTTTTATGCTGTTGCTGTGTTGTATTGCATCACTTTTTTTATTAATGCCGCCACAACGCTCAGGCTTTTCAAAAAGCTTAATTTCAGTACTGCTGTTTGTATCTAACATTTGGTTTTCATTAACCACAGGCTATTTTGCAGAAAATGCTGAATTAAAACCGTTGCTGCACACTTGGACGCTGAGTGTAGAAGAACAATATTACGTATTTTTTCCATTATTTTTAATGCTTGCTTGGCGTTTAGGTGTTAAAAATATAGGCTTACTCATGGGTGTTTTGTTTTTTATTTCACTCAATTTAATGCGCGGGGAAAATTATTTTTATGCATTTTTGCCGCGTTTTTGGGAGTTAATGCTTGGCTCAATCGCCGCAGTTTACCTAAGAGAAGCGCGACCATTCTCACAAAAAACACACAATTTACTCGCCTTTGTTGGCTTAATTTTTATTGGTGTTTCTATCTTTTTCTTTTCAGAAAAAAATTCTTTTCCAACATTTTTTACCTTAATGCCAACCCTTGGGACGCTTTTAATTATTTTATTTTGTAAACCTAACGCACCCGTCACGCAAATTTTATCTATCAAACCATTGGTTTTTGTTGGCTTAATTTCATACAGCGCCTATTTATGGCATCAGCCTATTTTTGCTTTTGTAAAAATTTACACCTTAGAAACCGCGCAAGATTGGGTTTATTCCTTATTGATTCTTCCGATTTTATTGATTGCCTATTTATCGTGGCGTTTTATTGAACAACCTTTTAGAAATAGAAATATTTTTTCTAGAAAACAAATTTTTTACTTTTTTATATTTGGCACAATCGGTTTACTTACGTTTGCGGGTATTCAATATCAAAAAAACGCGCATAATCAATTTACCGCTCAAACCCGTGCAAACATTGGTTTAGCTAAAGCATGTGCTTTTGGTAAATCTGCATTTACGTTTAAGCCCCTAAAAGAATGTTTCACTGCAAAATCCCCCACCCTTGCGGTTTGGGGAGATTCTTATGCCATGCACTTAATTCCGGGTTTGGTTGCCTCTAAACCAACCCTTAAAATGGTACAAATGACCAAAAGCGCCTGCGGGCCTGTGTTAAATATTTCGCAAATTATTACTAAGCGAGGATACCCAGCCAATTGGGCAGACAGCTGCATCAGTTTTAATCAATCTGCTTTTGAATATATCAAACAACAAAAATCCATTGAAACAGTGTTGATATCTAGCCCATTTCACCAGTTTGTTGCTGTTGAGATAAATGACATCCCTAGAAAATCAAAAGTAAACGGCAAGCTTTACAACACAACAGAAGCGCTTTCTTTATTACATTTTAAAAACACCATTCAACAGCTTAGAGCAATTGGTAAAAAAGTAGTAATTGTTGCGCCACCACCAGAAGCGTTATTCAATACGGCAGTGTGTGGCTATAGAAAAAGTACAAACGCAATGACAACGCCTTTAATTAAAGATTGCAACATAGACCACCAAGAATATTTAACACGGAAAGCGGCAGTTTTAACATTTCTTAAAAAGTTAGAACAACAAGCAGAAGTTAACGTTGTATATTTAGACGACTTTTTATGCAAACAAAATAAATGTATGACAACACTCAAAAACACCTATTTGTATCGAGATGATGGCCATTTATCAACCAATGGCTCAAAAGTATTAGGTAAAGAAATGGCGCTGACTGACTTAGTGCTAAGTGCAGCTAAATAAAACTTATTTGATGGAGGTGCCGATTTTAAGCACCTGTTTCAACCCAAGTTTTATAGGCCATTAATTCTGATGAAAATGCTTGATTTAACACTAAACGAGAATTTTCTGTTGCAAATGCGCCATTTAAATAAAATGAAAATCTATTTTCTAAACTTTTTAAGCCGTATAACGCTTGCGCTTGGGCATGCACATTGGTTAAAAATAGATGGCGCAATTGATTATTTTCCGCCAATCTTTTTATGACTGCGCTCGCATTTTCTGGGTTGGCGTAAAAAGCTAATTGATTAAATGTTTGTTTAAAATTGGGTGGCAAAACACAAGGTACACCACACAACATGGCTTCTACAATGGTTCTGCCAAAAGCTTCATTTAATTGTGTATTTGGGTAATACACAAATACATCCAACATTTTTAAATAGTCAACCGCGTTGATTGATCCAAAAGGCAAACATTGCCAATTTTTTGGCTGATAGCCAACAATATGTTTTGCACACTCCCCGCCACCTAAAAATATCACTTCAAACGCTTTATTTTCTGCGTAAACAGCCAGTAATTGCGTTTTATTTTCAATAAATTTTTCAATATTGTTTCTGGAATGAAACCCAATTTTAAAAGGCGGCCGCATTGATAATTTGGGTGAAAAAATAAAATGTGCATCATCAAACGCGGGAGACCAATCAAATGAAGATAAGCCTTGATTAAGCTTAAACCCTAATGAAAGGAGTTCTTTTCTAATGACTGGGCTGACCGGAAAAATCACCTTATTTTTGCTGGCGATTGCGTTAATTGCCTGAACCAGCGCTTCTAGCGCGTAAGTATTTTTTTTATTTGAATAATAAATAGACTGATTAATAATAAATACTGATTGATTACAGTTAATTTTATTTAAATGTTCTTTCAACGCATTTGAAACAATTGAAAGCGGATGCCGAACAATCAGCAATTGGCAGTTGAGCGCGGTTAAATCTTTCATGTGATGCGTAATATTTTGATATTGGCTGTAGCCAGAATCAATGGCTTTATGCATATTATTATTTTTAGGCACATGCACTAAGGCTATTTTAAAATGTGGGTGCTTTAATTTTGAGTGCGCATCTAAAAAATTAAGCTCTTCTAACGTGGTTGATTTATTGCCACCAGCAAGCGTTAAATCTGTGGCAATACAAATATCGCAGTGAATATGCATGTTAAAAAAAATTATTTTTGATTCATCAGGCTTTGATATTTTGCCAAGAAAATATTAAAAATTTCAGGGTTTAAATTTTCTTGCGTTGCCCATGATAATAACGCACGCGCCAACAACGTTTTAGATTTTATATTTTGCGCATAAGTACGGTTTTCATCGTGCATTGTTCTAATTGCGACCGCTTTATGATGCACACCTGTTGAAGAAAAATAACCGTAATAACTGAGCCTTGTCCAAAATTCCGTGTCTTGGTGCAATTTTAAGTGCGTGTTAAATAAACCACCTCTAGCCAGTAAAGATTTGCGAATGGTTAAACCATCTGTACAAGGCCCATCGTTACCGCCTTTTGCTAAAGATAAAAACATTTCTTCGCCATGCACTGGGTTAATTGGGTAAGATAAAAACGCCGTTGCATTTTCTGCAGTCACACGGCTTTTTATACTCATAAAGCGCTGTTTTGCGGCTTCTGAACTAAACTCAACGCCCACTGGTTCGTAAACTGCATCAACCTCTTCATTATTGATAAAAACTTTTTGTGTATGTTCAAACCGATTTGGCAAAAAATAATCATCTGCGTCTAAAAATGCTAAATACTCACAAGCAGAATTTAAAATAGCTAAGTTTCTAGAAGCACCTGCGCCTCTATTTTCACCATTGGGATGTGTAAATAATTTAATTTTTGGGTGTGCTTGTGCCAATTGTTGGCAAACAGCCAGCGCACCATCTTTATGGCCATCGTCCACCACAATCACTTCTTTGACTTCCGATTGATTAACCGCAGATAATATGGCGCGTTCAACGTATTTTTCAGCGTTGTAAACAGGGATAATGACAGAAACTTCAAAGGCCATCATGGTCATTTTTAAATCCTAACTCAATTAATTATCTAGAAAATATTATGCGTTTTTTGCAGCTTGAAGGCTGTTTTGGTAACGCGCTAAAATGATTTTGAAATATTCTGGCTCAATATTAATGCGCGTTGCCCATGCTAATAAAGATTGGTTAAAAGCTGTTTGCGTGTTGGGGTTTTGCGCATACGTTCTGTTTTCATCGTGCATGGCTCTGACTGCCACTGCTTTATCATGAATACCTGTAGAACTAAAATAACCCGTGTAACTTAAGCGCATCCAGTATTCAGAATCTTGATGCAACCTTAGCGCTGCATTAAATAAACCTACTTTTGCTATGATTGTTTTTTTTACGGTGATGCCATCAGTGCATGGCGCTTGATTTCCACCACGCACGGTTGCATGAAAAAGCGCTTTACCTTCAAGTGGATTTAACGGGTAACTTAAAAAGTGATCTGCATTTTCTTGCGTTGCACGCAGTTTAATTTTAATAAAATTTTCTCTCGCTTCTGGCGATAAAAACTCAATGCCAACAGGTTCGTAAACAACATCTACAATGGGGCGCGATAAAAATGTTGATTGTGTGTTTACAAACCGATTGGGCAGAAAATAATCATCTGCATCTAAAAACGCAATGTAATCACATCTGGCATTTAATATGCCTAAATTTCTTGAAGCGCCAGCACCCATATTTTTGCCATGTTTATGGCGTAATAATTTTATTTTTGAATGTTGCGCAGCAAGTTGCTGACAAATTTCTAGTGCGCCATCTTTAAAGCCATCATCCACCACGATCACTTCTTTAACTTCAGCTTGATTAACCGCAGATAATATGGCGCGTTCAACAAATTTTTCAGCGTTGTAAACAGGAATAATCACAGAAACTTGAAATGGTGAACTCATGCTGCGCTTTTAACCCTTGCAAGATATTTGTTGTAACGCCGTAAAAATAGATTAAATAACTCTGGCTCACAATTTGCCTGACCCGCCCAAGATAACAATACTTTGTGTAATATTAAGTTTGATTGCGCGCTTTGCTGATAAGTACGGTTTTCATCGTGCATAGTTCTAATGGCAATGGGTTGATGATGCACGCCTGTTGAAGAAAAATAGCCGTAGTAACTCAAGCGTAGCCATAACTCTGTATCTTGGTGAAGCCTTAAAATGGTGTTAAATAAACCGGCAGTTGCAAATAAGGTTTTTTTAACGGTAATGCCATCGGTACATGGCGCTTTATTAAATCCTGATAAATTTTGATTAAAAAATTCACGCCCTTCATACGCTACAATCGGATACGTTAAATAATCTTTCACATTTTCTTCATTGGCATCTTTTTTAATGCCTATAAATCTTTGCATCGCCTCATTACTTGTAAACTCCGCCCCCACAGGCTCATATACGACATCCACAATGGGGCGCGATAAAAATGTTGCTTGCGTGTTTACAAACCGATTGGGCAGAAAATAATCATCTGCATCTAAAAATGCAATGTAATCACATCTGGCATTTAATATGCCTAAATTTCTTGAAGCGCCAGCACCCATATTTTTGCCATGTTTATGGCGTAATAATTTTATTTTTGAATGTTGCGCAGCAAGTTGCTGACAAATTTCTAGTGCGCCATCTTTAAAGCCATCATCCACCACGATCACTTCTTTAACTTCAGCTTGATTAACCGCAGATAATATGGCGCGTTCAACAAATTTTTCAGCATTGTAAACAGGAATAATCACAGAAACTTGAAATGCAGGATTCATCATTAATTCGCATTCATGAGCTTTGGCGCGGTTAAGGTTACAAAATTATCAAACACCACAGAAAGCACATCATCAAGGTGCGCTTCTAAGCCTGTCCACATGGGCAAGCGGAGCAGGCGGTCAGATAAATCATCGGTGTGCGTCATTTCGCCTTGCGTTCTTGCATATTTTTTACCTGCTGGCGAACTGTGCAAAGGCACATAATGAAACACTGGGTGAATATCATTTTTTTTCATTTGTTCAATGAGTAATGTTCTTTCTTCAAGCGAATTTAATAAAATGTAATACATATGCGCGTTAGATTGGCAATGGCTAGGGATGATTGGGCGGCGCAATAAACCTTGCCGCTCTAACGCATGCAAACCGCGGTGATATTGCTCCCAAATGCCTAAACGGCGCTTTGTAATATGTTCAGCTTCTTCAAGCTGCGCCCATAAAAAAGCCGCCGTAATTTCACCAGGCAAATAAGAAGAACCAATATCTACCCAAGTATATTTATCCACTTGACCTCTAAAAAATTGGCTGCGGTTTGTGCCTTTTTCACGAATAATTTCTGCGCGCTCAATCAAATTTTTATCATTAATGAGTAACGCCCCACCCTCACCTGAAATCACATTTTTGGTTTCATGAAAAGAATAACAGCCCATATGGCCAATGGTACCCAGCGTTTTACCTTTATATTTTGCAAACACGCCTTGCGCAGCATCTTCAATCACCAGCAATTCATAACGCTTGGCAATTTCCATAATGACATCCATTTCACAAGCAACGCCCGCATAATGCACAGGCACAATGGCTTTGGTTTTGGGTGTAATGGCTGATTCAATTAACTGCTCGTTAATATTTAACGTATCAGGCCGAATATCCACAAACACAGGCACACCGCCACGCAATACAAAAGCGTTTGCGGTAGAAACAAACGTATAAGAAGGCATGATGATTTCATCACCAGGTTGAATGTCCGCCAAAATTGCCGCCATTTCTAACGCAGCCGTGCAAGAGTGCGTTAGCAAAGCCTTTTGCGTGCCTGTCTCTTTTTCTAGCCAAGCATGGCACTTTTTAGTAAAAGGGCCATCCCCCGCGAGCATCATATTAAAATGGGCTTCTGCAATATAGAACAGCTCTTTGCCTGTCATGTAAGGCTTATTAAAAGTAATTTTCATATATATCCATAGCTAATATTTGATGGTAACTCTAGTGATTTTACAATCCAACAGCGGAAACAACTCAACTGGAAATAGGTTAGTCACTTTGTGTAATCTCAAAAAAACTATTATCCGTATCAGATAGATAACAACGTTAGATCGTCTGGCAGAAAACTGTTTATCTGCAACAGCTCGCTCTAAAGTGGATTTGAGAATATTTTTATTAAAATCTAAAGTCACAGGTAACTTCTTACATATTTTTTTTACTTGTGTAACAGTAATCCAATTGAGAGAGCGCCAAGTTCCTACTGGGTCTTTGCATCTTTTACTATTAAAAATAATTCTTCCTAAGAGTCTTTCAGTTAAAGATTTAGTAAATAATGTGGGTATATTGAAGTGAGTTTCGTATGGGAAATGATAGTTTGCACAAGTGAATCTATAAGCTGATTCAAACTTAAGTGCACTTACAACATTATTTATGCCTAGTTTCACATCATCAATATGCTCCATAACATTAACGCTAAAAGCATAATCAAACGCTTTCTCACGTTTAAAAGTTTCAATCGGCAAAGAGATTACTTCAGGCGCTATGCCTTTACTAACTAAATAGGGATGAATAATTGCCTGCAATTTTTCAAACATTGAAAAGCCCTGACCTACTGGCTCTAATGCAAAAACTCTCCACCCCTCTTTTACAAGAATTGCACTCATAATCATTAATCCTGCACCAACTTCAAGAATAGAGCTTCCTTTTGCTAAAGTTTTCAAGTCTTCATCTAACCAACTTCTAGCAAATAAGGCCTCATCTGCAAAAATTTTAAAGTATTCAACAAAATCAGGCCGAACACTTGCCAAATGCGCTTCAATATCATTGACTAAGGTTTTAGCTGTTAAAAAACTATTGTCCATATGAGCCAATTACAATTCCTAAAAATATTAAGAAAACAGCAACCACACGAATTAAGCTTAATGGTTCTTTCAATATCAAACATCCGCCTAGCATTACCAACATAAAGGTTGAACCAATATAAACTGGGAAAGAAACAGAAATATCGTATTTCTCAACGACAAACATCCAAGCTATAGAGCCTAAAAATGTTGATGCATAGGCGGAAACAAGCCATGGATCGGAGAAATAAGTTACTACTCTACTTAACTGCTCATCGTTTTGTAGCGCTTGTGTTTGATAAATTTGACTTACTCGCCACTTCATCATTAATTGACTAAAGACCGCCAAACTAATTGTTGGTAGAACTGCAAACAATAACTTCATATCTGAATTATCCTTTTCTTAGTCACTGTCTTTACCAAACGCCACCATGCCTTTAACCTCATTTAAGTTATTCTTTTCACCCAAACAATTTCTAGCTGACAAAATACCCGTTTTCACTGAGTGGTGCATATTATTCCAACGATACAGCGCATTTCTGCCCGCAAGCTCTAATCCATTCACTTTGGCAAACTCAGTTTGAATTGACTTGATGGCATTCTCGTAACCTTTGAAATAAACAGGGTAAGCTTTATCAAATTTAAGTACAGAAAACTCTATTGGCTTACCTTGCACAAGTTGCATTTTGAGTAAATCTTGCATGGCAATCTCGACGATGGCTTTATCATCCAAACCCCAGATAGCATCATTTTCAAAGCAGTTATATTCCAAACCAATACCCGTAACTTTTGCATTGGAATTGTCTAACTCATAATTTGAAAAATTGGTCACCCGCAATGTTTCAACTGTTGGGTCATGTATATCAATCCAGTGCTCTTTAAAGTCACGCACTTGGGCTTTATCAAATACCAAATTCACCAAAACAAGATGCCGATACATCAATGACTCAATTTGTTGATTTAGGCCTTGTTTGTTGATATTGGGGTGTTTGATAACCTTTGCTAAATCCTCTAAATGGCAAGTCGCAATGACATTTGCAAATGTGTCTTGGCTACCGTCTGAGAATGTGACTAAAAACTGATTTTCTTTACAATCAATTGAAACTGGCTCCGTAGCAAGTTTAAGTGTGCAACCTTGATGCTCATTAAGTAACGCAAGCTGTTTATCGCACAAAGTCACCGACCCACCATCAGGAAAATCAAACGTTTTAACCACAAAATCATGGTCGCGCACGAGTGACTTATAAATCATAGTAAACAGGTTTGACTTAATGCGCTGCCCTGCCCAATTAGCAGAAATCTCTTTGCAATCTAAACCCCAAATTTTTTCGTTATACACTTTAAAAAAATAGTCGTATAACCCTTTCCCAAAATTGGCAATCACCCAATCTTCGGCAGAGTTTATTTCGTGCTTTACTAACTTTGCTTTTATGTGGGTATAAACCACATAGATAATTCTCAACAAACCTATTTTTAGCGTCGCATCCAACAAGCTGAGTGGTGATTTAATATACTTACCATCAAAGTAAATGCGATTATTACGCAAATGCGATTTAAATTTATCGCCAACCAAACCTTTCCAAAACTTGGTGACATCAGGGTCTTTGTCAAAATAAATATGTGGGCCTAACTCAAACAATGTCTTACCCACAAAAAATGAGCGCGACAAACCACCCACTTCTGCTTGTTTCTCAACTATCGTAAATGGCTGCTCTTTGTTAGCCAGTTCCAATCCAGCTGCTAAGCCTGTATAACCTGCACCAATAATTAAAGTTTTACTCATTTTCTAGCAACATTTTTTAAGTATTTATCAAACTCTGGCGCCGCATATTGCTTACTCACTGCCTCAGGTTTAAGCACAATATATGTGTCTTCATACAATGGCGAGGACATCATAATTTGGCAATGACGACTAAGGTTTTTCTTGATGAAATCCAATGTAATTTTAGGGTCTAAATAAAACAGCTCTGGTGCATTAAAAGTCGAATAGGCAGTTAATGCATTAAATGCAATGCCAACGTTCGATAAGGTATACATTTTTTTTATCACAGCCAGAGTGAAGTTGAGCCAATCATTTCTATCTGTTTGTCCAGGCAAGTTAAATGTGCCACTCAACACACAAAAATCAAACTTTTGTTGATAATCATCAGCCAACAGGTCTTGGTTAATCACATTAATTTCCGGATAAATGCTTTTTGCGGTATCGACCATCTCTTGTACGATTTCAATACCTGTATAGATATGCTTAATCTCTTTGGTTTGCAAAAATTTATGCAAGTCACAAACCCCTGAACCGACATCACAAATTGTAAAGTCTGATGATTTATAAGCTAATAACGGTGTAATTAGTTGATTGAATCGCTCATATTGAGTTGCAGTGTTATTTTGGAATGTTCCAAGTGGGGTGTTACCGTGTTTGATAAAGTTATCGCGGTAGGCATCAATTTGTTTTTGAATAATCGTGCTCATTTAAAAGTTCACTTTTTCGTCAATAATAAATAAAGGTCTTTTTCTCACTTCTTTATAAATGTTAGCTAGATAGACACCCATAATGCCTAAAATGAGTGTAATCAGGCTACCAAAGCCAATAATTAAAAGCACTAAAGATGTATAGCCAGCAGGCGCATACCAGAAAAAGACAACATATAGGTAGTAGAGGGATGCAAAAAATGTAAGTATCAAGACAATCAAACTTGTATTGATAATCATGGTTAAAGGCGCTGTTGATAGGCTTAACACAATGTCTATCATTAAATTAAAGCGTTTAAAAAAGTTGTAATTACTTTTGCCTGAGTGCCTTTTGTTGTTTTCTATTTCAATAACAGTATGTTTTAGTCCAATATCCCTTGAAATACCTGCAACTGTGCGCGTAATTTCAGAATAACTTTCGTAATACTTTACAAAGCGAGCGGACATACCACGCATCATTAGTTGATTTTTTACAATATCCACTTTTAAAATTTTTGTAAGCACAAACCAAAAGAGTTTGGATGTAGTTTGGTCTTTAAAATTATTACGTTCTTTGGATACGGTATAAACCATATCGAAACCTGATTTGAGTTGATTTAGAATGGCTGGAATTGCCTCTGGGGGATTTTGCAGATCGCAATCCATCACAATTACATAGTTACCTTTTGCTGAAGATATCCCAGCACTCACAGCTATTTGTTGCCCAAAATTACGGCTTAATTTAATACCCTTTACATAAGGATATTCCGCACACAAGCGCTCAATAACTTGCCAACTATTGTCTGGGCTGAAATCATCCACCAACACAATTTCAAGTTCAACATTTAATTGTTTTGTAGCTAAAGTTAACTGGCGGCACAGTTCATCCAACATGCTTTCAGCATTGAATACAGGGATAGCAATGGAGAGTATTGGAGGGTTAACTTGCATATTAAAATTTTTGGGTTGTTTTTAAATAACAAGCTGCATTACTTCCACAATTAAACAACAAGTCCAAGACAGTGACACCATGCTCAAACGCACCCCAAAGCTGAGGGTATTCTTGATAGCCAGCATAATCAAACCATTCAACTTTAATTTTTGATTGCTCAAACAACTGCTCATCTAAATAGTTTCTAGCGGCAGGGCCTGAGACGTATACCTGAGCATTTGCTTGCTGGCACAAACTTACCAAGCGCTCTGACTTGCCCTCGCCTAATGTGTAATCCCAACTGTTTGAAATTTTTGTTTTAATGTTAAGGTAACTACAAACACATTCAATTAAGGCGCAATTAAATGCTGAGAGTGTTGTCATGTTTTTATTGCAGTAAATCGGTTTTATTAAATTCATGACTTCATCAAAATAAGGCGAGCGACCATAATTAATTTCAAAACTTTTTAAATGTTTTATTTGCCAGCCGTTGTTTGGCAAAGTCACTTCTCGTATTTTCCTGCTAATGTTTGAACCAACGGGAATGCTCAACCACTCCAGCCCTTTAGATGTTTTAATCTTGTTGCGGTTACGCCAATCATTTTTTGTAAACTGCATGTCGTCATACAAAATAAACTCATCCACTGTGGCAATTAAATCAAAATAGCCTTTCCATGGAACATAGTTTGATTGCAATATGGCGACTTTTTTCATTGACTGTTTTTTAAATTTAATCTAGCAGCAAAGCAATTATTACTTAACTCTTTAGGATGAATTGGCCTCACTAAAAACTGTGTATAAAATAATTTTTTATCTCTTATTTTCTTATCCCATTTCAAATTTCTTGTTGGTAACTTACCAACAACTTTGTAATTTTCTTTATTTAAATAAATGCCATCTTTTTTTAGCAATTGATCCGTGATTCTGCGATGACCATCTTTTTCAATCAGTATCCATGCATTTCCAATTTGGTCGCAACCGACTGAATCCAGCGCAAAGCGTGCAAGTTGATCGCTCCCTGGGTAGCCGCCGATTGTCCAAGCTTGGCCAATCGCTGTTGCATTTAAAAAATAAAGCGCCCCAGGATGATGCCCTGTTAAATCTATCATTGGCGTTTTAGGACTAAACCCTGCATTTATTGCAATTGCTTTCAGTGTATTAAGATACTGTGCAGTTTCATCTGACAATAAAATTGTTTGATTTTTGCGGATTTCAATAGAATTTTTTTGTGAAAAAAGTGAAACATTTTGACGATATGGGTTTGCTATTGCATTCATGATAACGTTAATTGCAAGCAATAAAATTAATGCAACAACAGGCATTATGCTTAATAAATTTTTACCATTTTTATGCTCAGGTAAGATTAAATTAATAGCTGCAAGCACCCAAAAAACACTCGCACCAGCAGCTGTTTGCCAATAATTATTATTTGTACCAATCGAAAAACAGTATGGCAAAACAATCAGTAGAAAACTAATGATCATTTTTTGACGAGAATTACTTTTACCCCTAAATATGCACTTTGTAATGCCATATAAAAAAAATCCAAACGGCAATGCGAGCATTATTAAACCTTGGTAACGCTTAACCTCAACTGATTGGGCTGAAATTTTCAATGCAATTAATAAGCTAATCAGCACAAAAATAGTTGCAATTAACGCGGAAACATTTTTTGTACACTGAGAAGTTTTTTCAGAAAAATATTCTTTTGAAATGTGAATAGCAAAGGCGGTAAAAAACGCCGCAGATAACAATTGAGTTTTAAAAAGTGGCGAGAGTGAAAAAAAATCGAGCTTAAAAAGGTTGAGCAAGCCATGCGTGCTACCCATTAAACCCAATGCTAACAAGCCTTGTTGGTAACGCGTAACAAATTTAGGCACTGAGCCGTCTATATAATAAGCTGAGAGCGTTAAACAAAGCGCCGCACTTAAAACACCCACTAAAACAGCATGCCATTTCCACTGCTTTGTTGCTAAAAAATAAACACTTATCACTAAACCCAGCGCAGCAGCACTTGGGGGTTTTGCCATAAAACTTAACCAGCCGCCAATACCAATTAAAACCCATCCCCAAAGAGACTTTTTATTTTGGCAAAAATGGACAAGCAGTACGCCAATCAATGCGATTAAATACCCCTGAAAATTCAAGCTGTTATAACTGGGGGTTGCAAGCCAATGCCCAGTAATCATTAAAATAAATAATGCAGGGGTTGCTAATAAAAAACTGATGGCAAAGAAGAATCTTTTATTTTCAAGCGTCTGAAACGTTTGAGATTTTGGCACTAACACTAAAAAAGATAATACCCACGCTAGCCCAAAACAAATGAGCGCATTGACTTGGCGAAGGCTTGCAATAGATTGGTCTAGTAAATTAAATAATCCATGATAAACATAGCCAAATTGTGAAACGTAATATTTATAAATCCATGGATTGCTAATCCAGTTAAAGTAATAACCTTCGTCTGTTAAATCAAAACCTACATTGGCATATTTTAAAACTTGGTAAATTACCGCAAGGCTTGCAAATAATGCAAAGAATAATGCTGTACTTAAAAAGTTAAGGTCTGCAGAGTTTTCCGCTACGTTTAAAACACGATTTTCCTGCCACATTTTTATTTATAATTCTTTTAATATTTAAGTTTAAAAATTCCCTCAACTTTACATATTGCAAAAAACATTCCCAAGCCTCGTAAAATTAAGCCGATATTGCAATAAATAAATAAGAAAATTTTTTCTATTATTATCAATAAGATAAATGATATAAAAATTCAAACAGGAAGAAAAAGAGAAAATTACATTTAAGTAGCTGTAATATTTATTTACATTTATGGTTGAATACAACCAGATGGTTTTAATCAACCATAAATGTATTAAAAACTAACGCTTGATTAACGCAATAAAATATTGATTAGAAATTCCTCTAAAAATATTCACTTTTTTAAGCGATATTAAGCACTCAATGCTACTTTTTATCGCGCTATTTTCAGCACAGATTAACAATATTTTTGTATTTTTTTGAACGTTATCGATGACCTTACCCAAAATTTCAATCTCATTGAATGCGCTGGCATCTATAAAAATAGTGTCAAATAAATTAAACGGGAGCGTCATAGCATTTGCTTCATCAAATTCAGAACAAATCACTCTTTTGTCAAAATTCGTAACTAGCCACTGTGCTCCAATGTCACTCTCAACATTGCTCTGTGGCGCAGCAATCGTTACTGCTGCCCCACTAAAATGCATCATTAGTAACGTGTTATGCCCACCATCAAAGCCTATTTGTAAGATTTTTCTTGATTCTGCAATTGCCGCCAACAACAGCCGTTGCGTTGCCCCTTTTCTTGGGTCTGGTGGTGCATATTGGTAGTTTTTCACTTCAGAAAAATAAAGCATTGATTCTGAAAAACCAGCATTTTGTTTGCTTAACTGTTTGTTTAAAGCTCGTAATTGCAGTAAAAATTGCTTGGGCCAACTATCAAAAATGGGTTCATACACAACCATTTTTGCTTTTTCTGCGCCTATCTCTTGCTGATTGATTGCGCGGGTTAGTTGCTCGTCATTTCTTCTTATTTGGCTTGCATGGGTTCTTGAGCCATTTTTTCCCCAAAAAAATAACGGGTTATCACGTTGGTTAAATGGTAAGGACATTACATTAAGGTTTGATTCCCATCGCACATAATCAAACGCTAGTTGGTCGCGTTTAGAGTTAACAGCAAGAATCTCCCACCAACGCATATTCAGCTTAATGGTTGATGTATCTTGATGATTTCTAATTAAAAATCCTGTTGCGTGTAACCCATAATTTTTAGGGAAATTTCTAGCTTGATAATATTGAAGCTGCTTTAAGACTGGGGTTTGGGCATCAATGCCACGGCGCAGAATTTCAAAAGCTTCTTCATAAATACATTGCCTAAATTGATGTTTGCATAAGGCAATAGGCGCACGGCTCAGAACGTCTACAATATAAGCGCGATCTAAATTTTTTAGCACGAAGTTACCATCAATCCATACTGTAGCCGCAAATTCTGGTAAAAATTGCTGTGATAAAACCTTTACGCGCCTTGCATCAACTTGTGGGTCTTCAAAAATAGCGGGTAACAACCTGACTTGCCAAGGCGCGTTGGCGGCCATTTTTGGGTTGTCTGTAAACAAAATGTAATCGAGCGTCGCATCTACATTTTCAATGATGGGTGGCGTGTCGTAATCGCCAAAAATTGCGGTATAAACTGCAATGTTTTTAATTTTTTCTATCTTCTTAACTGGGTATTGATCAGTATATTTTTGCAGAATTTCCGCATCATTTTTATGTGCAATTCCCAAAATTCTTGCAGCTTCTGTTGCTTGAAAAAAATCAAAAAAGCGCGGTTGTTTACTTTTTTGAATCTCAGCTGCCTCTTGCTCCAAACCCTGGGGTTCTTCTTGCCACACCCTGTGCGTGTTTGGTGGATGACTAACATTTTCACTTTCAAACAATGATAAAAACGTTTGTTGCCAACGTTGCGCAATCACATCGTTTGCAAAATGTTGCTGAATATACGCTTGCCCTGCGCTGATTTTTTCTAACACTAAATTTGGGTTGGCCAACGCCCAAAGCAAGCCTTGTTTGATTGAGGCATGAATATTGGCAAACGCTGAAAATGCTTGATAGCTAGGTAACGCATTGGCCAGAACAAATTTTCCCGCTTGCATGGCTTCTATCAGCCGATTTGCAGATTTAACTTTGCCATATTCATCAAGTTGATTAGGCAAAATGACTAAATCACACCGTGCAAATTCTGCTTGCAGCAGCTGTGGTTGCCATTTTATGTAACGTTTAGTAAAGCATGGCAGGCTAAGATTTTGCCAATGATTTAAATTTTCTTCACATAAATCCGTCACAATCGTCAGTTCAATGTCTAAATCTGTGTCAGATTTTAAATCGTCAAATTTAAATTCATCAAACACCTGCGCCAATGCTCGGTAATTATTTTCATGCCCAAACCATAATAACTGAATGCGCTTACTTGGGTTAAAAGTCGGTAAAACGCGCTGCATTTCAACGGGGTCTGGCACAAGCAACGCCTGTTTTTGCGTGTGTTTTTGAATTTCATCGGCTAAAGTTTGTGTTGCCGCCGTGTTTAAATCTGCCAACAAACAAAGCGCTTTTTGAAAATTGCCTCTTTCTTTTAACCAAAAAAAGTTGTCACAATGGTCAACAACAATTTTTGCGCCACGCGCTTTAGCTTCTTTAATGCGCATGAGCGTATCGGTTGAAAATACTTTTGAGACAACTAAAATATCCCCTTGTTGCGGCAGGTTTTCAGAGCCATTGTTGCCAGAATTTAAAATCGCCTCATTTAAAATAACGCTTTGCCAACCCAAACCTTGCAAACCTTGCATAGGCAAAAGCACACGGTATCGCGCACTAGCAGTTGTGCTGGTTGTTAAATCTCCAACTTTTTCAATTTTTCCTGAAGTCAGCCAAAAGATTTTTTTATGTATATTGCTAGAAAAATGCGGGTTGATTGCCAATGGCTGGCTGACTTTTTCAACTTGCTGATTGCTCACTAATTGTTTTTCAAAAATATCTATAAGCGATTGTTTTTTATCAATATAAATTTTGTTATGGTGCTTTCTATTGCCTTTTCCAGTCCAAATATAGCTATTTTCTTTAAATTTCCAATCCAAAATAGTTTCATCAATATTTTTAAATTGATACTTTTGTTGATTTTTTTTATAAATGTGATGTAACGCTTTTTGATCTAAAAACCACTCAAAATTTTGGGCATCGTAAATTGTTTGCGCCACTTCCTGCGCAAAAGAATGTGATGATTGTGATAAATAAAGTAGCCCAGCGGCAATTTTTGTACCCTCTTCTTCACCGCCAATGGTGCCTTTTAAACTTTCGCGTAAAAATAAGGCAATATCAACCTGCTCAAATTCTGGTAAATGTTGATTAAAAAACGCATCCACATCGGTAATCAGCAATGTGCAATTGTTTTGATTTAAAAAAATTGGCGCAATTAAAAATCGACTACACGCATAATAAGTATAAATTTCATCCTGAGTTAGCGCAGATAAATCGGTTAATTCATAACTGTAAGTAAGGTTGGATTTTCCACCAGAAAGTTGGTGCGCCACCCGTTTGTATTGATCTAAGCGCAATAAATCTTTTTTGATGGGGTTAACAATATGCAAATGTAAATTGTGCTGTGCTAACGCACTAGAAGCGATGAGTGCAATGCCGTGTTCCCTTAAGTAAAAACGGTCACACGCAGAAAAAACTGTATAACCTGTGGGCATTTCACCCATGATATTTTTGGCTGTTAGCGGTTTTATTTTTCCATAAGTAGTGAACCCATAAGTAGTCAACTTGGTGGACGAAGTGGGCGCTTTAAAAGATGAAAAAAATTCTACCCAAGCTTGATTGACTTTTTCATGTAAGTTTAACAGCGGCGCATCGGCAAGCACGGTGATTTTTTTATTGGTTACGGCAGAAAATGCGTGCGCAATTTCTTGGTTTGAACAAATAATTTGGTCTGCAACCGCAATTAAATCATGTTGTAATTGGGCGCGCTTTGCATGGTTTAAAAAATTATCACAAAAATCCACAATCACATGCGCGTTTCTTTGCTTGGCATCTTTTGCAAGTTTTACGCCTTGCGCAGTAAACACTTTTGAAATAATCACAATATCTTCTGGTTGTGGCGTTGCGTTTCCCCAGCCGCCCATCATTTCAGAAATACGCTCATTTACAATTTGGTGTGGCCAGCCAGCTTGTTCTAACAAAGCCACAGGCCCTAAAACACGGTTAACCGCACTGCCAATATCCGCAGTTTTACCTGTTGCAGTTTCTATCACTTGACCCGCAGTGAGCCAAATACATTGTTGCGTATTTAAATTTTCTATATTTATTTGTGTATTTAACAACGGTGCTTTTTGCTGATTGCCATACTTTTTAGATAAATCTTGGCTTAATTGCGCTAACGCTGGCTGCCAATCGCCTTGCAAAGATTGTCGATAAACTTGGCTGTTTTTAAACCATGGCGATGCGTTTCCTTCAAAACCCCAACGCCAATCTCCACCTGGGGTTTGCACCAGCACTCTTGAACCCAAACCTTCTAAACTCAAATTACCGTTGATTGCTAAGCCGGCACGCAAGTGCATATTCGTGTTTGAAACGCCAATATTTTCATCCAATACAGAGAGCAGCGCCAATAGGTCTTCAAGATCATCTGTCAAACCTGCAGCATCATGCAATGGTGCATTTAAAGCACGCGTAAATGAGCTCACTTCTTCTATCATGACATTGCGTTGTAATGAAATAAACGTTGCATTGATTGCTGATAATGCATTGGCAAAATTTTCGGCATCTACGGCTTTAGCTAATTTACTAAACGCTGTTGCGGCGCCTGTGGCGGCCACACCTGCCCGCCAAGTCACGCCAATATAAGGCGCTGGGCCACATTTTTTTAGCCAAGCTTGCCATTTTTTAACCAAATCTGCCTGCGGCAAAAGTGGCAAAGGCGGCGCAATTTCTGGTGCGTTTAACGCTTCAACCGCCACTGGAAGCTCATGCACCCAAATGGCTAAATCATAATTTTCAGCGTTAGGCATTGGCGTTTGGTCAGACATTACCGCATTAAAATAGCCCATTCTGGCTAATACAGGCGCTAGTTTATGCCCAGACCAATAATCCACTTTAACGCCTGCTTGCGTCAGCCATGGCAAATAGCGTAAATATGTGAGTTCATCCCCCAAGCCCATATCACGCTTTAACAACACTTTTAGGTTTTTTACATCGCCTCGCAACCACGGGCAAACAAAGCCTTCAGCTCTACTATCTAACCGCGCTTCTGGGCGTGCGGAATAATATTTAAAGCCCATTAACGCATCGCCTAATTTAAGCCGCACCATGCCGTTGTAACAAAGCGCATCTAAACTATTGGGGCTGATTTTTAAGCAGTCTTCGTAGTCATCACGCGCCGCAAGCAATTGATTTAATTGCGTATTAACGGCTGCGCGCGCATAAAATACGGCGGCTTTATTTTTTAAGTTTGGATTTTGTAATGCCTGATTTGCCAAATTTAATGCAGGAGTAAACGCTTTATTAGCAGTAAGCACCCGAATAAAATCACCTAAAATTTTGCCATTATCGGGCGCTAAATTTGCCGCTTGTTGTAAAACCCCTAGCGCAATTTCAATTTTAGAATCGCGATACGCCGCCCAACCTAATAAATTTAATGCTGGCGGATAATCTTTTTGCGCGGTTAAAACAGCTTGAGCAATGTTAACTGCCTGCGCTATTTTATGATCATCAACGGCTGCCCAACCTTCTTTTAGCTGCGAATTCAATGCACTTTCTTTAGAACTGATTGCAACTTCATTCAGCGCGTTATGATTGATTTTATTTGGCAACGCTTTTTGGCTAAGTGCATCCGTTTGAACTAAATCATTCTTTTTTTTTACTTGATAATCCGCATATTGTTGCAATAAACGCTGATTGAATAATTCAAAAGACGCTGCCCAATCACCCGCCGCACTTTGACGATAAATAAAAGTATTGGGATACCAAACGCTGGCATCCCCTTGGACTTGCCAACGCCAATCTTGAAATGGTCGATTCACAAAAACGACACTGGATAAACCAAGTGACGCTCTTAAATGCACATTGGTATTTGGCACGGCAATATATTCATCAACAATGCTTAACAATGCCAGCATATCTTGCAAAGCATCATTCAGCGTTGAAAGGTTCAAAAATGGCCTTCCCAACGCCTGTTCAAACGCACTATTTTCATCAGCTTCAGGCACGCGTTGAACACTAATCACCGTGCCTTTAAAGCCAGATAATGTTTTGCCTAACGCTTCTAATGGAATATTTTTATTAAACATCCGCAAGCCATTGCGCTGTTTTTTGCCACGCGGGCCAGCGCGCCAAGTGACTGCAACATAAGGCGCTGGGCCAAATTTTTCTAATTTTTCACGGATTTTTTTAACACGGACAGCTTCAGGCTTAAAGGA
The DNA here is from genome assembly GCA_965247415.1 of Methylophilaceae bacterium. GTDB lineage: Bacteria > Pseudomonadota > Gammaproteobacteria > Burkholderiales > Methylophilaceae > Methylotenera. Next base: position 2,308,391 of record OZ252007.1, on the reverse strand, counting down.
TAACGGCGGCACAATTTCCTGACCAACTTCTTGGCCAATTTCATGCGCATTTAACTGCAAGGCTGCTAAGGGTAAATCGCCCACGTTGAACCAAAAACCATCTCTTGGGCAATTAAAAGTTTCTTTTACACTGGCAAATATGCCTGTTTCGCGCAGTAATGTTTTTGTTTTTTTATCTGTTTGAATATGTAATTTAAAGCCTTTTTTAAACAAAGTTTCAGCATACCTAAGGTTAAAAATCGTATCGCCTGGGCCTTGTTCATTTTTTAACCAAATATCGCACGGCGCGGCAAACTGTAACGTTGGAATACGACTTTCAACGGCTAAATTTTCAGCGCGACCACTCAGCGCCTTAAACCCAGCAAAAGTATTGCCTTCAACCAGCTCACAAAAGCCTAAGTTTGAATCCCAAGCCATTAAATGTGGTTTTAATGCAATGGCGCGCGCGGCATTTATTTTTGCATTCTTAAAATCTTCTAACGCCACTTGAACCGCAGATAAAAGCCCCAAAGTCTCGGGCGATTCATCAAAAAGTCGAATCGCATCATTAATTGGCGCAAGGGCTGCCTGTGGTTGATTTGCAATCAGCAACGCTTCTGCCATATCGCGTAAGCGACGTTGCGTAACTTGTGCATTTAAGGCTTTTTGTAACAAAGGCAATGCAATATCACTGCGGCCATCACGGCTGGCTAACAAGCCTAATAAATGCGCAACCTCTGCAGAATTTGGAGAAATGTTGGCGGCTTGCTGGGCAAAAGCAAGCGCATTTGAAATATCATGTTTAAAAACAAACGCCCATGCTTTTTCTAAAAATTGTTGCAAATCACTTTCATGCGAATTGATTTCAGCTTGTCTGTTCATTAAATCATTATTAATGCCACTATTTAAATCACCGTTTAAATCATTGGGAATCATAAAGGGATACCCATCACACGCTGATATTGAATATACAGTTGCCAAACAGCAATTGAAATTGCCCCAATTGACAAGGCAACGCCATAAGGCATTTTAATGGCTTTATCGCTGCGTAAATCCCAACCCATTTCTTTAAAGCCAGTTAAATAAGCAGAGCGCGCCATAAACTTTAAGTTATAAACCATGTGCGATAACCCGCCTAAACGCCAAGCTAAAATTAACGCCCAAATGCCGCCAACAATGGCACCATTTAACAAGGTTAATAAAATACCTTTTGGCCCTAATGAAAAACCAAACACCATCATCAGTTTTACATCGCCAGCGCCCACTTGCTTTAAATAATAAGGCGGCAATAAAAAAAGCCCACCCATAACAAACCCTAATACTGCCATCAGAAAACCGCGCGCCATAGCGCCAAATGGCATATAAAATGCCACAATAAAATAAATACTTGCGGCAAAAACCAAGCTAGTAATCAAATATTTATTGGGGATTCTTCTATATTTAAAGTCTGAAAAACAGACAAAAATCGCTAAAACAATCACCCCTAAAAGTAAGGGGATTATGAAATATGGGGACATAAAATGCTTCCAAAAATATGGATAAAATAAAAGCCAATAATAGTGATAAAAATATTAACCAAACAACCATCTAAAAATCATTATAAAAAAAATAAAAAAACGCCACTAAATAATTTTAGTGGCGTTAATAAAAATTTTCGCTAATTGATCAAGTTAGCTACTTAACTTAAATTAGTCTTCAGTTAAAACTGAGTTACCACCTAAGTTATTTTCCATTGTGCCTGAAGCTAAAGCAGCATTGTTATCAAATGATTTACCAGTATCTGTACTACCAGTCATTTGAATCAAGCCTTCAGCAACCACACGCACTTGGTTAGCTGTACCCACTTCATCTTCTTCACCACCTGGCAAGTGGTTAGCCATCCAAGCATATAGGTCAGCAGTTTTGTCACCTAATTCAGCAACAGCAATGTATGAAACAGCAGCAACAGCGCCTAATACAACGCCGTATTCAACCATAGATTGGCCTTCTTCATCTTGCAAAAAGTTTTTAATGTTCAACATCTTTATTTCTCCAGAATTTAAGTTTTTTAAAACCCCCAATGCGCAAATTAAATAGTACAAATTAAATATTTGGGGATAAAACATTTAATTATTTGCGACTTGATTTATTAAATAACAGTTTAAGTTATTTTTTTGGGTGAGGCTCAAGCATCCTCGGTACACGTTAGTTTTTTTAACCAACTCGTCCCATGTGTACAAAGAGAGTATTGCAACGGTCATGCCAAGTATTAACATCTTGTTACAATCGTCAAAACAACAGCGCTTAACTTAATGATTTTGTTATTAATATTCATTTTGTAAATATATGTTAAGTAAAAATAATGCGCATTTTAAGCATCATTGAACCATTTTTGGTTTGTTCTATTTCAGCCAAATTGGTTGTTTACAACAACCAAAGTTGAATCAAATGCTCAATAAAAAAGGTAAAAGTGGTTTACATTAAAAATTTAAAAGTAATGCAAAAAAATTTGCGCTTAACTTAAAAAGAATGATTAAAGATTTTAAAAATTTGACCGAAAAATAACTATTGAAAGCATTTTCTAATCAATATTATTTTTGAGGTAAATAAAAAAATGACCGTCACCGAATACACAGTGTTAACTTCAGCGTTAGTTAGTATGGGCTTTTGGCTAACCGAAACCTTGGGCGAACTTTACAGCCATTTGTTTAATCTGCCATTTTTTCATTAAAATTTCACTATATTTTTCACTAGAAATTTAAACTTAAAAAATTACATAGGCTTAAGTGAACAATTTAAGTCTTTAGTAACATTTTGTTACAAAATTACCCTGCACATTGGTTTAAATAAACCGATTAATTGGTTATTAACAACCAAGTCTAGCCAAAATACTTTGGTTTTGTGAGGCGTAGTTTGTTTAATTCTGAAATAAATCAGCTATTTGCAATCAGCGCAATCAATCGGTATGAAAAATGCTTTTTAGAACCGCATGAATCACTCAAATTTTAATTTAAAAAGTTTTTACAAAATCATCTTTGTTTTTTGCTTACTGTTTTTTAACACAACGTTTGCAAATAACGGTTCTGTTATTCAAGAAGTTAATTTAACTTTAAACTTTGGCACGCCTTTCAAACTGCCAGAAAGCGCTGCAACCATTGCCATTGGTGACCCAAGCTTATTTACCGTTGTGACGCTTGACCCTAAATTATTAATGATTACTGGGGACAAAATTGGCGCAACTTCTCTTATCGTTATTGGTAAAAGCGGCACAATTTATCAATATAGAGCTAAAGTTTCTGCGGATTTAAAAATACAAAATGATGTACTGCAAAATGAAATTGCACAGCTAGAATTTGAGCAGTTAAGAAAGAATTTTGAAGATCAAACCAAACTTAATAGAGAATTATTAAGAATTAAGTTAACAAATCAAAGAAACGATTTTGTAATAAAGACGCAACTGGATAAATTAAGGCCGCTCATCCAATCTTTAGAACCTCAAATAAGAGTAGATGATTTAAATGGCAAAATTATTTTGCGTGGAGAAGTAAAATCAGCCGCGGCTTTAGTCAGAGTCCTCACAATGACAGACCGTTTTTTTGGCGGCACTGCGCCTGAGCCTGATTTTAAAGTGGTGAGTGATCAAGGCGGTATTTTAGCGGGTAATTTAGATGAAAAAATTAATCAACTAGACCCTTCTAGGTTTCAAGAATTAAATTTAGCCATTAGCGGCAATAACCCACGCCTTTCAAGACAATCATTATTAGATGATAAAGCCAATTTGGCACAAAATATTTCGCGCGCAAGTATTGTGAGCGTAGCAAACGGCAAAGTGCTTAGTTTTATTAAAGTCACCTCTCAACCAAAAGTTGAAATTCAAATGCGCATTGTGGAAATTGATCGTACCAAAACAGATCAATTTGGCATTGATTGGCGTTTAGACGGCAGCAAAGTCACCATTGGCAGTACAGTCGGCAACGTGACCAATACATTACCAAGCCCTAGAAGCCTGACAGATGGCACAGGTTCTATCAACCCAGGCACGGCAGATATTTTTGGTATTTTTACCCCAGGTAAATATTTCTTAACTGCTTTTGTCAATGCAATGGAAGAAAAAGGCGCAACCTCTACACTTTCTGAACCGTTATTAACCGCCATCAGCGGTGAATCTGCAAGGTTTTTAGTGGGCGGCAGTGTGCCAATTCCAACGCAAACATTGGCTGGCGGAAATGCTACATCAAATGCAATTGCCGTCACCAATGTGCGTTATGTTCAGTTTGGCTTAAGCATTACGGTTCGCCCAACGGTGCTAGAAAACGGAAAAATTTCAATTGTGTTAGATCAATCCATTTCAGAAGCGGATTACTCAAATGCGATTCAATTAATTGGCGCTTCTGTGCCTGGGTTTAAACAAAAATCAGTCAGTACCATTACGGAATCTGAAAGTGGCGAAACTTGGGCAGTTGCAGGCCTTTTAACGGAAGAAGATAGAAAAAATTTAAAAAGCGTGCCTTGGATTTCTAAGGTGCCTATTTTAGGCAAACTTTTTGATAACAAAGATGACAGTGTTGCGCGCAATGAGTTGATTATTTTAGTGAACGCCAGACGCGTAGATGAAGTAAATAGCACAACCACTACTTTTGATGGCATGGGAAACCTTGAACCGCAAACCCGTAAAAATGAACAAGTTTTAGATTCAAATGATGCTGGTAAAAATAAAGAAGAATTAAATAGCCAAAGTTTGATTCAAACAAACCCAAACAATGGTAAAAATAAAACTGAAGAAATTAAAATAATTGATTTAAACAAAGCCAATAAAAACGGTTCAGATAAATTAAATGATTTTGATAAAGGTAAAAATCAAAATCTCATCAAAAAATCTAAACAAATTGCGTTCAATGAAACGCCATCAAAAGAAAAAATCATCAACGAAGAAATTAAATTTATTAATTTAAAAGAAAAAAACAATGAAAACGCGGATGTTTTAATCACAGCGTATAACGAAAAAAAAACTGAGTTAGCAAATTCAAACACATCCATTCAGCCAAATGCGCCAACAGAAACTGAAAAAAAAGTTGCTGAGAATATTCAGCAAAAACCAATGGTTGATCATTCTTCAAAAAGTCTACCGCTTCCAATCAGCAGTGGGGCAACAATGCCTGCAGAATCAAATGCGTTAACTACTCAACCAGCAAAGATTGAAATGGCTGAAAACATGGTTAAAACAGCTAAAGTTGAAGAAAAACCAGCGCCAAATTTAAGCAAACAGGCTACAAAAAATAATATTGAGAATGAAGTGTTACAAAAAGTAAACGTAGTCATTCTTAATTTTTTAACAGGGCATGAAAAAACTGATTATTTAGTGGCTGCATTGAATAAAGGCTTAGATAATGTCCCACCAAAATCAGAATGGGCTCATTGGCGCGTCGGGGTTGGTGCGGTAGATGGTAATGCAAAAAAATTAATTAAATTTTTAGTGTCGCCTGATATGCGTAATAAGTTACATTCTGGCGCAAACGCTTATGTTGAAATTCCGAAAAATCAATTTAATTACGCACTTGATTATTAGCAATTGCTGAATAAAACCGTCCGCTTCAACATTTTGTAATAAGCATTGTGTCTTTAAAGTTTATATCAAATAAAAACCTTAAATAATGAGTTTAAGTTGTTAAATTATATGAAAAAATTATCTGAAAACGTTATAAAAATTCCCTCAATTTTATTTGTGTTCATCGCCAGTTTATGTTTAACGGCCTGTGTCACAACTCAAAACCCTGCCCTTTATTTACCACAAGCCCCTTTATCTGAAAATTTTGATCCCAGCGTTCAAAAACAGTTAAACGCACCTAGCCATTGGGCAGTGATTGCAAATGATTTATCTGAGCAACTTTATGCAAATTTGCATAAAAATAACCTTGCAGATAAGCCTGTTTATGTGCATTTATATTCTGACAAAACTGAATTTAGCCGTGCTTTTAATGACTTTTTAACTACCAGCTTGGTCAAAAAAGGCGTGCTCGTGAGTCGATTAAAAAATGGTAGCACCATTTATAACTATAAAATTCAAACCGTTAGGTTTAATGCAAACAGAACAACCATGCTACCCAATAAATTTCAGTGGACTTCACTGGCAGCAGGCTTAATTGTAGTGAGAAACATTGCTGATTTAGTGAATGTTGACGGCGGTTTGCTAACCGCAGGTTTGTTGGCGGATGCTTGGACAAGCGAAAGCGCACCCAAGATTGAGCTGATTATTACTTCTTCTATTTTGAATCAAAATATTTATATTTATCGAACTTCTGATGTTTATTATGCAAATTCCGATGATGGTCATTTATATGAATATGACAAAAGAGATTATCAAAGCAACCATGTGTTCGATGATCCTTTTTATAACAAACAGTAATTAAAATAAAAATTAAATGGATATTAGGCTTGCCTATGATTTACATCAAATGAAAAAACTTTCTAAAGTTAAAATTATTATTATTTTGGTAAGTGCGTTTGTGCTTTTTTTTGTGATTACTTTTTTTCAAAAATGGGGCGTCACCGTTGCTGAAAAAGCCACTTCTGATTATTCAGCAAAAGTTAAAAGCATTAAAAATGATTATAAAAAAGCAGCAAAAGTATGCCCAAAAATTATCAAATCTTTAAAAGATGGTATTCCAGAACTTGAAAAAAACAAGTTGCTTGTTAAATTAAATTTATCTTACAAGCTGATTGCAGATTGTGAAGCAGCTTCTTTGCATCATGAAGATGCGGCAAATTATTATGCAAAACTTGTGGTGTCAGAACCGCAAGTTGCAAGGTGGCATGTGGCTTATGCAGAATCTTTATATAAAGCTGGAAATGCCGCAGAGGCGCTTAGGCCTGCACATTTAGCAACGCAGTTAGAACCCAAAAAGTATGAGTTTCGTTTGCTAGAAGCGCGGTTATTGGCAAAATTAAATCAAGCTGAAAAAGCCATCGAAGCTTATGAAAAAACATTAAAACTTGCGCCCATCAATCAAATTCAACGCATTGAATCTGAGCGAAACCGTCTTATTTCATTGTTGCAAGAGAGCGTTGAAAATACGCAAAACGCGTTAAATCATTCTGAGATTGGGCAATAAATTATGCGTGTTGTTGTCATTAGTGGTCAAACGCCATTCCGTCAACAAGTGCAAGCAGCTTGTTTAAGAATGACCAACATGATTGTGAGTATTAGAACGGCTGAATCGATGGGCCAAGGGCTTGAAATTGCAACGCAATTTGAAGCTGAACTGGTTTTCTTAGATTTAACCCGCAACATTGAAGCAGGCATTATTACGCTTGAACAAATGGCAAAAGTAAGCAACCGCGTGGTTGCAATTAGTATCGATAAACTCAGCACAGAGGTAATGGCGCGTGCAATGCGTGCAGGCGCTAGGGAAATTTTAAACCAACCCGTTCAAGATGAAGAAGTATTTAATATTCTTGAAAAAATTCATTTTCTTGAAGAAAGCGCGCATTCAACGCAACCCGATAGGAATGGGCGTGTTTTAATGTGTTTTTCAAGTAAAGGGGGCGTTGGTAAAACAACGTTAGCTTGCAATATTGCAGTGTTGTTGCAAGAAAGATTTGGTGAAGGAAGTACTGCGTTAATTGATGCAAACACGCAAGCGCCTAATATTGCGCCCATGTTAGATTTAAGACCACAACGCTGGTTGCGTGATGCTGTTCTTGAATATAAAAGGTTAGATGGTCAATTACTTAAAGAACTGATGACCGTGCATGAACCCACGGGTTTGCATGTACTTGCGCACAGTAGTGATGATCCATTAGGGCTTGATTTTTCTGAAGACCCGCTTTCAAAAATTTTACTGGTTTCAAAAGGGAGCTTTAAGTGGACGATTGTCGATACGTTTCCCCTACTTTCTAGTTTAAATTTATCTTTAATGGATTTATCAGATGAAATTTTTTTAGTGACAGAAGGCGTTGTTCCTGCCATTAGAAGTGCACGTTATAACTTAGAAATGCTTAAAAAAGCAGGTTATGGTGAAAATAGAATTCGTGTGGTTTTAAATCGCTACACTGATTTTAAAGGAAATGTTGAACCTGCACTGGTTGCTGAATCGCTTGGCTGGCCTATTAACAGCATTATTCCTTATGATAACCATGCAACCATTGCAACCAATACGGGTAAAGCGCTTGTGCAAATGTTCCCAGAGCGCAGAATTTCTTTAATGCTTAACAATCTTGTGGATCAAATTACCAATGTTGAATCTGAAGAAGTTGAACCAGAAAATCAAATGACCTTACAGATTCGTAAATTAAGAAATTGGCTGGATTTGTAAAATGACTGAAAAAAATGATAATTTACGATCAGAATTAAAAAATCATGAATTAGCACAATACAATCTTTTATCGGAAAGATTGATTGCACTGAATCAATCCCCCGTGATTGAATCTGGGCTTATTTCAGGCGCAAAAGATAATAGCAATGCCACTTCATCTTCTGCTTACACGCAAATTAGGCATAGATTACACCGCGGCCTCCTTGAGCTTTTGAACCCGCAAGCGGTCAGTAGTGCGAGTTTTGCTCAAATTGAGTCTGCTGTTTCAGAGTATGTTACCACCACCATTGAGCAAGAGTCTTTTCCACTCACTAGGCCAGAACGTAAGCGTTTGGTGGAAGATTTAATGTATGAAGTTTTGGGTCTTGGCCCACTTTCTCCGTTGATGACGGATAGCACAATTTCTGACATTTTAGTCAATGGTCCGCATCAAATTTACATTGAACGTCATGGTTTGTTAGAACCAACCGAAGTTAACTTTCATGACAATGACCATTTAATGTTAACCATTGAGAGGATTTTATCGCGCGTAGGCAGAAGAATTGACGAAGCCACCCCCATGGCAGATGCGCGTCTGGCTGATGGCAGTCGTGTAAACGTCATTATTCCACCGCTTGCACTGAATGGCCCAGTGATGTCTATTCGTCGATTTATGCGTAACATTTTAGATATTAGAGAGCTAGTAACGCATGGCGCATTAAAATCAGAAGCGGCAGATTTTTTAAAACTAGCCGTTGAAGCCCAATTAAATATTGTTGTTTCAGGCGGTACAGGTTCTGGAAAAACCACCATGCTCAATTGTCTTTCGCAGTTTATTGGCGAAGGCGAACGTGTTTTAACCATTGAAGACACGGCAGAACTTCAGCTGAATCAGCAGCATGTTGTCAGGCTAGAAGCAAGGCCAGAAAACACTGAAGGTAAAGGTTTAGTCAGCATTCGCGATTTAGTTAAGAATGCGCTGCGGATGCGCCCAGACCGCATTATTGTGGGTGAGGTTCGGGGCGCAGAAGCCTTAGACATGCTGCAAGCCATGAATACTGGTCATGATGGCTCATTAGCAACATTGCACTCCAATAGCCCAAGAGACACCCTAGCGAGAATGGAAACCATGATGTTGATGGCAGAACTTGATTTGCCTCAACGGGTGTTGCGTGAGCAAATTGGCTCTGCGCTCCATTTAATTGTGCATGTGAATCGCTACTCTGATGGCGCACGGCGCATTGCAAATATTACAGAAGTGACAGGCGTAGAAAGCAACACCATTTTATTGCAAGATATTTTTGTAACCAAACGCGAAGGCGAACAAATGGTGATGCAATCAACAGGCATTGTGCCTGCCATCATTGATTTAATGCATGAGCGTGGCGTAAAAGTTGATAGCAACTTATTTAAACGATAAGGTTTTGCGGCATGCTTTTCTTGATTTTTATTGTTTTTATCTTGCTGATTGGTTATTTGGTTTTTGATTACTATAAAACCTCAAAAAAAGATAATTTATTAGAAAGAATCAACTTAGGGTTTCAAGTTCAAGAAGAAGAACAAGTCAGTTTATGGGATGGCGCGGCAGATTTACTTCAGCTTGAAAAAATTAGAAACCTTTTATACTCAAGCGCCCTATCAAGAAACCTTGATTTACTCATTAGAAGATCCGCAGTAAAAATCACATTCTTGCAAGTAGTGTTGCTCATGCTGGTTATCAGTATTGCATTAGCCGTTGCATCTTATTTATATTTCAAAAAAGTTGGATTCTTAATCGCCCCTTTATTTGCCGTGCCCGCTGTCATTTGGCTGGTATTTAATTTTTTAGCAAAACAACAACAGCAACGCAATGACGACCAACTTGGCAGCATGGTAACCAGCTTATTAACAACCATCCGCGCAGGTGGCACGCCCATTCAAGCACTGCAAGCAACGGTTAAAAATGCCGCAAACCCAATGCGAGATTCAATAAGCAATGTAATGAATAACCTGCAATTAGGACGCTCGCCCAATATTGTTTGGAAAGAATGGTCAGATTTTTGGGATACAAAAAACACAAAACTCCTCGCTACAGGCATTCGATTAAAATGGGAAGCTGGCGGACAAATGACCACAATATTGGAACATATTGCAGAATCCATTGAGTTCAATAAAAAAATTGAACTCAGAGTCAGCACACTCACCGCACAATCAAAACTCTCCGCATGGGTACTTTCTTCATTACCATTTGCATTATTTTTATTGCAATACTCGTATCGGCCTGATCTCATCAATGCAATGCTCACAGATTCAACTGGAACAGCCATTATTGTTTACGCGGGTATTTCTACTGTATTAGGTTTTTTATGGCTTCAACAAATTGCCAAACTAAAAAAATAATGATTTAAAAAAATTATGATTTTTATCTACCTTGCATTATTGATGATTGCGATTGGCTTACCTGCATGGGTCATCCGAACAATCTATTTAAAAAATAAAACGCGTGACCGCCTAAGTTTTGGCGTGAATGAAGAAAGTAACTTTTCTGACATTAATCTTTCTGCGGGCGATTATGGTTTAACAGGCAATGCCCGATTTTTTTACTATCTTGCTCAGTTTTTAGATTCCCCCAAAGGCAATGTTTTAATTTTTTCTGTGGGTGCGGTGATTGCCGTTATTTTCTCGCTCATTACCAAAAAAGTATTTTCAAATTTAATGATTACTGCAGTATTTGGTGGCGCAGTCACTTATTTAATTGCAAAAATGTTGCTGCGTTCAAACCGAAATAAACGGATTTTGCTCATTAAAGATGAATTACCAAACGCGCTACAAATGACGGCTGCCATTATGGAAAGTGGATTAGGCTTTGAAGCTTCAATCAGCCATGTTATCCGTGAAGCCGATGCAAAACATCCACTTTATTTTGATCTTGCCATTATGAGTGAAGCCATGCAAAGAGGCCGCAGGCGTAATGAAGCACTGCGTTTATGGGCAACTAGAACCAATGAGCCAACGGTTTCAGACGTAGCCGCCGCAATGATTCAAGCAGACCAAACGGGTTCATCTTTAGGGGCTGTTTTAAAGCATCATGCAGATACTTTGTTACGCGAGAACGAAGCGGCAATTATGCGTAGAGCAGAAAGATTACCTGTAAAAATGTTATTACCCATGGTGTTTTTTGTTTTGCCATCTGTACTTTTAATTGCTGCTGGGCCTAGTATTAATAGAATCTTTCAAATCTTCACCGTCATTATGTCTAAGGCGTAGTAATCATATGATGAAAAGCATCACAATTATGAATAAAACCAACGGCAAAAAAATTGTCAGTGCGTTAAAAATTGCAAACAATTTTTTCACCAGACTAAAAGGTTTAATAGGTTCAGCGCCTTTGCAATTTCAGCAAGGCATATTAATTAGCCCTTGCCAACAAATTCACACCCATTTTATGCGTTATGAAATTGATGTGGTTTTTTTAGATAAAACCTTCAATGTCATCCAAATAGATAGAAAAATGCGCCCTTGGAAATTCTCAAAATTTTATAAAAATGCACACTATGTTTTAGAGTTGCAAGCAAATGGCGCAATGGGGATTTCAGAACGTGACGTGCTTGAGATTCACACATAATCGTTATTTTCTAAATCGCAATTAAGTTAACCTTGTTAACCATAAAAAGAAACTTTTAAAATGAAAATTTTTCTCACTTTATTATTCATCTTAACCATTAGTGGCTGTTCACAAAGCAATAAAGTTAACGATGAACGTAGAAGTGGAAGTTATGAATGGGCAAAAATGGCGGGCGTCACCAATAAATTTCAATGCCTTCAGTATTTAATTACCACGCAAAGCCCTGAAATTGATGGTTGCTTGCGCTACCTTGCTGATTACAACGACAAAAGAAGAGCGCTATCTTCTTCTGATAATTTTGAGTTTGAAGCAGCGCCCAGTGCAACTGACGATGGCGAAGAAACTTCGATAAACGATGGCGCAAGTGACGGCGATTGTTTGGTTTCTGAAAATGAAGTTACTTATGTAACAGAATGTGGAAATAGTTTTATGCAAAATTGAAATATCAATCATTTTTAAAGCAATTGCAATATAAAACAAATGGCTTTCTAGCAAATTAATAATAGCCGTCTAAACTTTCCGATAAATCATTAATATTTTCAACCATAGCGTTGTTGTTTGCCGTTTGCCTTTCGTTATCTATTGAGTTATCAGCGTTACTTTGTATATTTTTAGAAACATTCTTAGAATTTTTACGATTATTTTTCTGCGTTTCTTCGTCAACATTCACTTCATTTTCTGTTAAAAAATCATCAGATTCAGAAACTTTTTTTGCCGCAGCATTTTGGTTGGTTGTGGACGCTTCAATTGGCTGCGAATTTACATTGCTTGTTTGAGGAAGAGGTAAATTTATGTTCATGTTGGTATGAGATTGAATATTTCTAGCATTTTCATCAATAAAGTATTTTGAATTTGGGCGAACCATTCGAACGCTTCCACCTTCAATCATCATAATATTGTCTGGGTCAGCCACGGATTTTGGAAAGCGTGTTGTAATTTTTGCAGGGCCATCTTCAGTTAACCTTGTTTCATCGCCGTATGGTCTAAATACGGTACGCATGGTTGTCCCCGTTGCCGCCATTAACGTTGTGATGTGTGCATCTTGTGGGCCCATTTGCAATACTAAATAATCGCCGCCTTTTTTGCGTTTTTTCTTCTCTTTTGTTGAGGGAACACTCATGACTTCTGCATTTTCAGCAATCAAAGTTGCGTTGGTTGCGTTGGCGTTCAGTCCTGTTCCAGATCTTGCCCTTGCACGCGCATTGATACGCGCCTGTGAATTTGGATCACCTGGTTGAGAGCCGCCACCTTGCAGTGTGGTTGAACTGTCTGCAAGGCTTTTGCCTCTGCCGCGTCTTAAACCGGTGCTTGAACCTTCAAACGCAAGCAAATCAATGTGATCTCCAACTCTTAACGTTTCTAACGCGCCTGGAAATAAATTGGCTGGCAGTGAAATTAAACGTTTGCCTGGCCTTGTCATCGCTGAAAAACCGCCAACCGCGCCTTCTACACCCACATCACCTTGCTTAATATAATGCCCTTCAAGCAATGGGCGCGTGATAAATCTACCGATAAATTCATCTACCGATAAAATTGCATCTGTTGGTACTTCGTTAGGCTTCATAAATTTAACGGTGAATGATTTATTGGAAAGACGTGTACCAATAGGAATATCTTTTTTAATCACAGGCACAGCCACCTGACCTTTGGGTCTTGGGGCTACTTTTTTCTTTTTACTGACATCGCCTCCATTCAAAAAGAAGAAAACTGCCGCACCCAACAAAGCAAGTAAAACCAAAATAATAATAAAACGTTGCCTTTGTTGTTGACGTGCGCGTAAATTTTGCTGAGCCATGTTTGTTTTACTCTAATTAATAATGATGACAATATATTTAAATCGTTGATTAGTTACAACTACTCGATTGGTTGGTTTCAAGGTTAATTTCATAACAACCTCTAAAATCTTTAAACTGTTTTACCGTTGGGTTGCCCCCCGATGCTTTTGGGCCTAGTTCAGAGCCTGCAATGCCAGAACCAACGGTCACTGTTGGTGCGCGCAAATTGCTTGGGTCATAAAAATATTGTGCTAATTCCGGCGTAGCAAGCTGCAACATACCAAACGTTAAAAATGATTCAAACACATGGCGATACCGCACATTTACCCGAATTGTTTTAAGATTAGAAACAGTATCGATGTTTTCAGTATCATCTAAACAGGCTTCATTGTTGATATCGCTGAGGTCGTTATTATCATCATCAATACCGCCGTTACACAACAACTGAAAAGTTGGTCTAAACATAACGTCTTCTTCACTGCTCCATGAAAACTGTCCGTTGCCTGCATCATTAACTTGTCCCCAAAAATAATAGCCAGAAGTTTCCGCAGGGGGTTCATCGTCTGTACAACTGTCTACCGTATTGCTTGCTACGTCAGAAAAACAAGTTTTTCCGGGTGGTTTTAAAATTTCCTCTGCTGCATTAGGCCCGCCACAAGCCACATACTCATTATTAGTGTTTAAACACACGCGAGAATATTGACCATAAAATGAAGCATTTAATTTAGGCAAACCTGGCTCATAAAGCGCATCGCCAATTTTTCCATACCCACCCACTAAAATGCTGATTAAAGATTGATTATCTCGATTTGCATCTTGGCCAACGCAAGAATCTAGCTGAATTGGCAGTGGATTAAATAAATATAAGGCTGGAAAATCAGCATCTACATCGACATCGCCAGCTTGGGTTGTCATTACAAAAACCAAGGCTCTGTCTGGCACGCCATCTTCATCCACATCAGGTAAGCCGTAATCATATTCAACATCTTCATCGTTTATGTTGCACTCGGGACGAACAAACGCTGCAATATCAGGGTCATGGTCTCCTAATAACGGAATGCTTTGGCTCAAATTAACTCTTGGGTCAAGGGGAAGCAGGGCTAACTCAAGTTCTTCAAATAACAATAAAGCTTTAAAGCGTACGATACGATCATCTCCGTCAAGAGTGCCCGCTGCAGCGCCTAACGTTCCGTTGTCGTCATCAAACGTTGGCGTTAAATTTAATATTTTTTGCTTAACATCACCTTTTTGCAAAGCATCAATCAATTCATCCACATCAATATCGCCATCGGCATCATCTTCATCTATATCACCATCATTATCTGAATCAAGCTTGCCATCCATGCTTGCAATAATTTCCACCAAATCGCTGGTAGTATTATCTTCATCGTCGTCTTTGTTACTATCTGTATCCTTATTATACTTATCAAAGAAATATAGATCGTTTGCCTCACCATCATCAAAAAATACTAAAAAGGCACTGATTAAATCAGCATCACTCTCAGAAATGGCTTGATTACTAAAAAAATCAAGAAACTTCACATAGTTATCAAACTGGTAATCGGTATCAGTAATGGCTACAAATGAAGCGCTACCAATCTCCGTTCCAAAATCAATCGCACTATCTAAGGCAATATCATCTGCATCAACTGCTTTTACAAAAACCTCCCCTTCATTCAACAAATCAATTTGCCTCAAATATTTTTGTTGGTTTTCCTGCGCATTCAAGCGCTTTTGATTGACATCTGCAAAGTGATTGATTGACGCTTTTGCTGCATCCGATGCCTTGCCAGAAGCCAAAGTTGCGCCAGCCAATTCTATGCCACCAATCACTAAAGTAATCAGCAAAATCAGCATAATGGCATATTCCACCATGCCTTGGCCTGATTGATGTTTAATTGATTTAAATGGTTTTTTTTGCATTGAATTTTTTAGATTTTTACGCTTGATTTTATAGGCTTGAATTTAATTTTTTTGCATAAATTGATTAAGCCACTTGCTTTTTAGCACGTTGGTCAACGCGCAACATGGTTTGTTTTGCGTTGAGCCAAGTATCGGCATGTTCGCAATCGATATATTCTTCAAAATATGGGCCACCTTCGGTAAAGTGAATGAGCGCTGCATTTGGGTTGGGCGCGTTGTATCCAACTAAATGATTCCACGCCATTGGAATTTCACCAATTTGGTTATCCGCATTAAGCCATTTAAATTGATGTAACTCTAGACCCGTGGCTTTATTCACATAATCAGGCGTTAACGCCATGCAACGCGCATTGTTAAACAGCATGACGCTTGACCAGTTTTTTTTCTGATATTTGGTTTGCACAGCATCTAAAAATTTCACATCTTCTTTGGGTTGATGATCATGTTTTACACACATCACGGCATATTTTTCATCACGCAACGCCCATAATTTTGCAATGTCTTGCGTCATCACCATGTCGCAATCCATAAAAATACTCCAGCCTTGATAATTTGAAAGGTAGGGTGCTAAAAAACGTGAAAATGAAAAATCGGTTGATTGCAATGGGTTGCGTTCACGCAAATACACGCCTTTTAATTGGCTGAGCATGATGGGCGTGATAGAAACGGGTTGCGAGGCATTGACATGAATGCTGTGACTTAACACATGAAACGCGGCTGTTTCGCGGTCGTCAAATCCAATAAAAACATTAATCATGATGGTTATCCTAAATGATGAACCATATTAAAAGTGCAATATTTATGCCTTTAAATAATTTAGATAACCCTTTGATTTACTTACTTTTAATTTACCTTATATTTACAATTTTGGTTGATATTAACCATTTGGTTGTATTTAACCAAAATTTTAACAATTTCATTTCACTCTAAATTGTTTAACGGCGACTAAAACTAAACTAACCGTTAAAAAAATAACGGCAACAAAACTTAAAATGAGCATGGTTAAATTAAGCGGTTCGCCTTTAAATAATTCTAAAATGTGGTGGTGGTGCGAAAGCATTGGAAACCAATGGTGCCATGTTTTAATTTCACCTCCGCCAATTTGCGACAGCATGGGTAAAAATGTAGTCACCAATAAAACAACAGTTGCGTTGGCTTGTGCTTGGCGCGTACTTTTTGCGTAAATGCCAACAAGCATCAGCAAAATTGCAAAAAGTCCGGTCAGCGGCAGTGTAATGAGCATGCAAATAACCACTTCAAACCAACCAAAACTAAACATTGATTTTAAGGTTTCACTTTGCATTAACCCCTGTGCAGGGATAAAACTTAAAATTGCCAGCATTGCAATTAAGCAGCCAACGCTGCTGACCGCAAGCCATTTTCCCAACACAATCTGATAGGTTGGGTGAGGAATCACCAGCAAGGGTTCTAAAGTGCCGCGTTCACGCTCGCCCACCGTGGTATCAAGCGCACTGCCCCACACACCATAAAGCGCCGCAAGCACTAAAAAATAAGGTAAAAGGCTAAAAATTCTTGAGGTTTCTGCTTTGGCATTGGCAAGGTCAATTTCTTCAAAATTTAAATAATCACCCGCATTGGGCGCAACACCACGCACGGCAAATAAAAGGCTGCTACGGTCTGATGCGATGCCACTCACCCAGCGTTTTAGCCGTGAAACGCCTGCGTTAATTCTGGCATTTGATGAATTTGTAAAAATTAGTAACTTTTGCGGTTCGCCCATGCGCCATTTTTTTTCAAAATTTTCTGGAATCACCAACACAGGATCAACCAATTTTCCAGCCAATAATTGCGCTTCATAATCTTCTGGCGCGGCTTCAATGGTGGCTGTTTCACGCTTTAAATGATTTTCAATAGAAGGCGCATATTCAATGCCATGCACCACAACCACCCTTCTTTCTGCGCGCGTTTCAAAACTTGCCAGCATGTTTGAAATCACCAACAAAATAATTGGCCCAGCCAACACTGACACCATAGTAACCGTAAATAATGCGCGCGTATCACGCAAAATATCTTTAAATTCTTTATTAAAAATAACAAAAATTGTTTTCATAATTTTTAAGAATGAGTAAATTTAACAAACGCTTCTTCAAAATCAGCCTCGCCTGCTTGGCGCTTAATTTCTTGGACGGTGCCAATGATTTTAATTTCACCTTTCACTAAAATAATTACTTGGTCTGCCAGCTTTTCAACCTCGTGCATAATGTGGGTTGAAAATAAAACGCATTTATTGCCGCCTTCTAAACTCACTAAAAATCTTAAAAAGGTTCTTAACCTTCGCACTGAGGCTAAATCTAAACCATTGGTTGGCTCATCTAACACAATGGTTTTTGGGTCGTGCACAACCGCACGCGCAATGGCAACGCGCATGCGTTCGCCTTGGCTAAATCCATCCACTTTTCTTGCCAACAGTGAATCTAGCGCTAAATGCGGTGATAAAAAATGAACTCTTTGTGAAACTTCATAAGGGTTTAATCCATAAAGCGCACCGTAGTAAGCAATATTTTCATAGGCAGTGAGCCTTGGATATAACCCACAACCATCACTTAAATAGGCGAGTGATTTTCTTGATGCAATGTTTTTTTGACCATTAATCAAAATTTCGCCTGAATCTGCGGTTTCTAGGCCTGAAAGAATGCGTAAAAAAGTGGTTTTTCCAGCGCCGTTGGGGCCCAACAATGCCGTAATTTTTCCATCCAATGCGGTAAAATTTAATGCGTTTAAAGCCTCAACCGTGGTTTTTTTTCGGGCAATGGTTGATTGAAAACGCTTGCTAATCGATTGAACGTTGATCATTTTTTTAAAATATTATTTTTAGTTGATGTGCGTAAAATTTGGCAATGGAATGTTGGTTAAACAATCAGCATCAAGTATTTTATCTGTCACAACACCTGCTTGCTTAACCTGTTGTTTTGCATAGCGATACATAATATCTTTTGCGCAACCATAGCCTAAAATGCCGAAACCCGCATTTGGCACGAATACGCGCGTATGTTGTTTTAAGAAGTTGTCATTGCGGTTAACCGAAAGCGTTTGCCCACCTATCAATAGGAGCGTTGGAGTAAATATTGTCTGCTGCGGTTGAAAATTAACCTGCAAAAATTGATCATAAAAAACATGGCAAAGTTTATTTAGCCTGTTTAACTCCATCCGATAAAACCAATTTTTAGGCTGATTTTCTACATTTTTTTTAGGATATTTTTCTGCAACCAAACATTGTTCTGCCAACATTAAACCATCATTAAACGTTGGCTTTTGCTTTGCCCAATTTAAACTTAATAATCCAATCAATGGTTGCCAATCATTGTTTAAAAGCGCTGTAAAAATTGTCGGTAAATAGATTGCGCGATTGGGCGAGGATAAAAAATTAGACATTGCCAAATAAAACAGGGGCTCATCCATAATAATGCTGACTTCTTTACCAATCATTGGATCTTTAACTTTAACTTTAAGTGGCAATGTTGTTAAAATTTCTTTAAAAGCGCTTGAAATATTTGGGTTTTGCGCATGACATTCTGGATTTGTCTCACAACGCAACATGACCTCATTTAAAATAGCTTGTGTTTTTAATGCCCGCGCGTTGGGCAAATCATCTTCATCAAAAATTGGGCTATCAAACATCTGGAATTTAATGGCATTGGGTGAAATTTTTTGCCATGCGATGGCTATATTCGCGCCCTTGCCTTCTGCCATCACAACCACTTGCGCAATGCCTAATTTTTTTCTTACAAATTCATAATGTTGTGCAATTTTCTCATCACTAAAATGATGAAAATCAAGGGGTTTTAATTTATTCTGACATTGCTTTAAAAAAGCATCTTGATAAAAATAATCTATTTTACTATCAAGCGTTAACGTTGCTTCCACAGCATCATCACACGCAATGATTGCTTGATTATTGGGTAATTTAAAATCAACCCACAAAAAATTGCGGTCATTTCTAAGTCTTCTTAACGCAGAAATCATGGCGGGCGCTCGCTTGGTAATATTGACGCCAAGATTATCTGGAATCCAAAAAATGGGCTCTGGATGTGGGTAGCGAACAATAGCATTGACCTGAAAAATATTCATTCTAATATCAAGCGTATTGACTGCAGTTGATGAGGTTGCTTGAACATTGTCACATTCAATTTCGAACGAATAGCCTTCAATCCTGCAAGGAGAAAAAGAAAAAGCCGCGTTTGAAAAACAAAAAAATAATAGGACAAATATTATTTGTGGCTTTAAAAATTTAACTTTTATTTGATTTTTGATTGCAGTCATAAAAACTAAAACGTTTATCAATGATTAAAATCTAGCGTACTTTAATTTTGATTATTGTTGAAAAGCTTGATTATTTCAATGTAAAAATAATGTTGCTTTTAAAACGCGTCAATTTAAGTTGGCATAAATTGTTTAAAAATCTTTTTTTGAAAGCAATTTACAGCTTGTTTTGCAACTTAAAGGTTTACAATTAATCCATCAAACAAAATCAAATTAACACGCAGATAGAATGACTTTACCAAGCGACCAAACTTTAGAGAAACTCCAGTTTTATGTCACCACAGGTTACACCTGCGGTTACTTGCCGAATAAACTTGCGCAAAGTTTAATTGCGTCGCCACAACATTTGATTAATACAGAAATTTATAGTGGGCTGATTCAACAAGGGTTTAGACGCAGCGGAAAATTTGCGTATCGACCACATTGCGAAAATTGCATGGCCTGCGTGCCCGTGCGGATTCCTGTTAATTTTTTTCAAGCTAATCGCAGCCAAAAACGCGCTTTTAAACAACATCAACACCTAACAACACACATTTTACCAATTGCTTTTGAAGAGGCACATTATCAACTATATATGGCGTATCAACAGGCAAGGCACAGCAAACCCGCCGCAGAAGAAGGCCATTTTGAAGTAGATGAAGTTGAGCAATATAAAAGTTTTCTTTGCCAATCCAACATCGACAGTGTGATGGTGGAATTTAGAGAGGATGGCATCCTAAAAATGGTCAGCATTATTGATATTGTGAATGGTGGCATTTCTGCCGTTTATACTTTTTATGATGTTACTAATACCAAAACTAGCTATGGTACTTATAATGTTTTGTGGCAAATCAATTGGGCAAAAACCTTAAATTTGCCTTTTTTATATTTAGGGTATTGGATTAAAGACAGTCAGAAAATGGCCTACAAAAGTCATTTTCAGCCATTAGAACGTTTATTTGATGGCGAATGGGTTGCATTTTAAAAATAAGTTTTATTCACCTTGCTAATTACAGGCCGCAACGCTTCATCAAGTTTTAATGAACAATGTTACAATTTTAACTTGTTGATTAACCCTTAATAAAAGCATCAAATTTTGAAAAAAATTGTCATTTTCGGCGTTGGGCTCATCGGCGGCTCAGTTGCATTAGCGCTTAAAAAACATCATCCTAAATTGCAAATTATTGGCATTGGGCGCTTGCCTAGCCATTTAGAAACCGCGCTGAAATTAGGTTTGATTGATAAGGCAACTGAACACATTGCTGAAGCAGTAACGGACGCTGATGTGATTTTAATCGCCGCGCCTGTCGCACAAACACCAAAAATTTTAGCGTCCATTCATCCGCATTTGTCAAAGAATACCCTGATTACCGATGTTGGTAGCACAAAGAGCGATGTGCTTGCGTGCGCTCAAGAAATTTTAGGCGCACAGTTTAACCAATTTATTGGCGGCCACCCGATTGCAGGCGCAGAAAAAAGTGGCGCAGCTGCGGCAAAAGTTGATTTATTTTTTAACAAAAATGTAGTGCTGACGCCTACAACCGAAACTGCTGATTGGGTGAAAGAGTCCGTGACACAGTTATGGCAAGACTGCGGCGCAAAAGTCTCGCAAATGACGGCAGAGCAACACGATGAAATTTTTGCTTCAGTCAGCCATTTGCCCCATTTATTGGCGTTTGCACTAGTAGATGATATTGCCAACCACCCCAATGCCGCACAATTATTTAGTTTTGCCGCCAGTGGGTTTAGAGACTTTACGCGGATTGCCGGCAGCCACCCAGAAATGTGGCGCGATATTGCTTTAGCCAATCAGCCTGCATTGTTAACGGCGCTCACGCGCTATCAAGAGGCCCTTTCAGGCTTAAAAACGTTGCTAAAAAATAAAAATGGTGATGGCCTGCAAACTTTATTTGAACACGCAAGTATTGCCCGTAATGCTTGGGCAGAGGGTAAAAAATGATGTCTGTCATTGCGAGCGTCGCATGGCAATCCAATTGTTACCATTTTTGAACCCAGAGATTTTTAAACCTATAGATTGCCGCGGGCGAACGCACTCACAATGACAAAACTTAATTAAATGAAATCAATAACGAAATAATTATGGAACAACTCAACCTTCCCGCCGTTCACCAAGTTGCTGGTAACGTCAAACTGCCTGGTTCAAAAAGCATTTCCAACCGCACGCTTTTACTCGCTGCACTCAGTGATGGCGTGACAGAAATCCGCGATTTGCTTATTTCTGATGATACACAGCGTATGTTAGAAGCCTTGGAAACACTTGGTGTTCAACTAGAAAAGCTGAGAGACACTGATTGGCGAGTTCACGGCTGCAACGGCAATTTTCCCAACAAAGGCAGTGCTGACAAGCCAATCGATTTATTTTTGGGAAATGCTGGCACTGCGTTCCGCCCGCTGACTGCTGCTCTGGCGCTTTCAAATGGATTTTATTATTTGCACGGCGTGCCACGCATGCACGAGCGCCCCATTAAAGACTTGGTGGATGCTCTTAAACAAATCGGTTGCAACATTATTTACTCAGGGAATGAAGGTTTTCCACCGTTAAAAATTTCTCCAGCCAATGTAGATTTAAGCAAACCAATTAAAATTCGGGGTGATGTTTCTAGCCAGTTTTTAACTGCGCTTTTAATGGCGCTGCCGCTGACAAATCAGCAATCGACGATTGAAGTGGTTGGGGAGTTAATTTCAAAACCTTACATTGAAATTACACTCAATTTAATGAAGAAATTTGGTCTAGAAGTACAGCGTGATGGTTGGCAAATTTTTGTTGTACCAACAAATAAACACTATAAAACTCCAAAAGAAATTTTTGTGGAAGGCGATGCTTCGAGTGCTTCTTACTTTTTGGCGGCAGGCGCGATTGCTTCAACTTCTGGCGTCATTGTAGAAGGCGTTGATTTTTCAAGCATTCAAGGAGACATTAAGTTTGCTTATGAGCTTGAAAAATTAGGCATCAACATTTGCAATGGCAAAAATAATGTATCAGCGAATAAAACTGAAAATAAAATCAAAGGCTTCACCTTAGACTGCAATCATATTCCCGACGCCGCCATGACCTTGGCAATTTTGGCAATTTTTGCTGACGGCACAACCACCTTAAAAAACATTGCAAGCTGGCGCGTAAAAGAAACAGACCGCATTGCCGCGATGGCGACAGAATTACGGAAACTTGGCGCAACCGTAGTCGAAGGTGCAGATTTTATCCAAATTACCCCGCCAGAAAAACTCACGCCCAATGCGGAAATTGACACATATGACGATCACCGCATGGCCATGTGTTTTTCATTAGTGAGTTTAGGTGGCGTTCCGATCACCATTAACGACCCAAAATGTGTGGCAAAAACATTTCCTGACTATTTCAACGTTTTTAAAAGTATTTGCAAATGACCTTTCCAGTCATCGCCATTGATGGCCCTTCAGCTTCAGGCAAAGGAACTGTTGCGCAACGCGTTGCCGATTACCTGGGCTTTCACTACTTAGATTCTGGCGCGCTTTATCGGATTGTCGCGCTGGCGGCTTATCAACGTAATATTGATTGGCAAGATGAAAGCGCGGTTGCTGCTTGCGCCAATCAACTAAATATTGCATTTCAACAAGATCAAGTCATCGTCAATCAGCAAAATGTCACGAATGAAATTCGGACTGAATTGATGGGCAAAGGCGCGTCGCAAGTGGCAGTGCATCCAAAAGTACGTCAAGCACTGTTTGAATTACAACGTAGTTTTTGTAAAGCACCAGGCTTGGTTGCAGATGGCCGCGACATGGGAACGGTGATTTTTCCTGAAGCTCCATTAAAAATCTTCTTAACCGCCAGCACAGAAATTCGCGCACAACGGCGCTATCAACAACTTTTAAACGCTAAAAATTCCACAACGTCTTTTGAGGAAATTTTGGCAGATTTACAAGCGCGCGATGCGCGCGACCAAAACCGCGCCAGCGCGCCGCTCATCATGGCTGAAAATGCTTTTTTACTTGAAACTGACCAACGGAGCATTGAAGAAGCCGTGGCGTTTGTTTTACAAAAATATACGCAATTAAACTAAAAAACTCTTTTATTTTTCAATGAATTAGTTATAATTGAACCCTTTCATTTTTATGAAATATTTAAGTGTTAATAAAAGTTTTGGTTGTAAATTCAAACTTTATTCACTTTGATAGAACAAGCGCTAAGCATCACACCGATGCTCAGTTTTTTTAATCAACCCCGCTGCTAGGTGGGATTATTTTTTAGGTTATATAATTTAATGGCTTCTACCTCTAACTCTACTGCAACATCTGCATCAAACTCTATGGAATCTTTTGCTGCGCTTTTTGAAGAAAGCTTAGCCTTACAAGAAATGCGCTCTGGCGAAGTCATCACCGCTGAAGTTGTTTCTGTTGATAGCGATCACGTGATTGTGAATGCTGGTCTTAAATCTGAAAGTGTCATCGCTGCTTCTGAATTTCAAAACGCACAAGGCGAACTTGAAGTTAAAGTGGGTGACTTTGTTAAAGTTGCGATTGAAAAACTTGAAGATGGCTTCGGTTCAACAGTGCTTTCACGCGAAAAAGCTAAACGCATGGAAACATGGTTAGACTTAGAAGACGCAATGAACGAAGGCCGCATCATTAAAGGGTTTGTCAGCGGTAAAGTAAAAGGTGGTTTACGTGTTTCTGTGAACGGCATTATGGCTTTCCTACCAGGTTCATTGGTAGATGTGCGCCCTGTGAAAGATACAACACCGTTTGAAAACAAAGAATGTGACTTAAAAGTAATCAAATTAGATCGCAAACGTAACAACATCGTGGTTTCACGTCGCGCAGTGATGGAAACAAGCGCTGGTGCAGATCGTGAAGCTTTGATGGGCACATTGACAGAAGGCGCAGTTGTTAAAGGCATTATTAAAAATATTACAGATTACGGTGCATTCGTTGATTTAGGCGGCATTGATGGTTTGCTCCACATTACTGATTTAGCATGGCGCCGTGTAAAACACCCATCTGAAGTGTTAACCGTGGGTGAAGAAGTTGAAGCGAAAATCTTGAAATTTGATCAAGAAAAAAATCGTGTTTCACTTGGTATTAAACAATTGGGCGATGACCCATGGGTTGCATTAACACGTCGTTACCCAGTTTCAACTCGTTTATTCGGTAAAGTTTCTAACTTGACTGATTACGGCGCATTCGTTGAAATCGAGCCAGGCATTGAAGGTTTAGTCCACGTTTCTGAAATGGACTGGACAAACAAAAATGTTCATCCAGGCAAAATTGCACAATTAGGTGATGAAGTTGAAGTGATGATTCTTGAAATTGATGAATCACGCCGTCGTTTATCTTTAGGCATGAAACAATGTCAAGCTAACCCTTGGGATGATTTCTCTGCTACACATGCAAAAGGCGACATCGTTTCTGGTCAAATTAAATCAATCACTGATTTTGGCGTGTTTATCGGTTTGGCAGGCGGTATTGACGGTTTAGTACATTTGTCTGATTTGTCATGGTCACAAACTGGCGAAGAAGCGATTCGCAACTTCAAAAAAGGTGACGAGTTACAAGCTGTAATTTTAGCGGTTGATGTTGAAAAAGAGCGTATTTCTCTTGGCGTAAAACAACTTTCTGCAGATCCTTCTGGCGCATCTTCTGAAGAAAAATCAGAAGCCAAACCAAAAGCAAAGGCAGCCAAAAAGGAAACAGCGCCACAAGCGCAAGATGACAGTGCAACGGCTGGAACAACCAGTCTTGGTGCTTTGTTAAAAGCTAAATTCGACAGCAAGAAATAATAGAATCAAACTCAGTAAAATCAGTGTCAGTTAAAAAGGCATAAAAAAATGACGAAGTCTGAATTAATTATATTACTTGCTGAACGTTTTCCTCAATTGGTGTTAAAGGATGCGGAGCTTTCAGTCAAAGCAATTTTAGATGCAATGTCTGACAACCTTTCCACTGGAGAGCGTATTGAAATTCGTGGTTTTGGTAGTTTTAGTCTTAACTATCGTCCGCCGCGCTTAGGTCGTAACCCTAAAACTGGTAGCAAAGTACAAGTACCTGAAAAACATGTCCCGCACTTTAAAGCTGGAAAAGAGTTAAGAGAGCGTGTAGATTTAATTTAAAAGTTAAATTTAGAAATAGTGCGTGTTGAAGAAAAAGCGGCAAATTAAACTTTGCCGCTTTTTTTATTATTTAATGAAGATTAAGAAGTTCAGAGCTTGCCTTTGCGCGGATTGCACGGGATAAAGTAGCGCGATTAATGTAAAATATTAGCAATTAAAAAATTTAAGTAAATTTTATGGAATTTGAATTTTGGTGGCTTATCACACTTCCCTTATTTTTTGGCTTAGGCTGGGTGGCAGCGCGGATTGATTTAAAACAATTATTGGCGGAATCCAGAACGCTTCCTGCTGCTTATTTTAAAGGTCTTAATTATTTAATCACCAATCAACACGATAAAGCGATTGAATCTTTTTCTGAAGCCGTTCAAGCCAATACAGATTCTTTTGAACTTCATTTTGCCTTAGGCAGTTTATTTAGACGTAACGGCGAACTTGATCGCGCAATTCATTTGCATGTTGATTTACTCAAAAATAAAGAGCTTGCTCCGCAACAAAAACTAGCCGTCACGGCTGAACTTGCACAAGATTACTTAAAAGCAGGGTTATTTGACCGCGCTGAATCATTATTTGAATCTTTGCATGATGAACGTTATCGACAACCAGCATTACGCGCATTACTTGAAATTTATGTAAGGGAGCGTGAATGGGATCGCGCAATTAAATGTGCAACTGAATTAGAACGTTTATCTGGCGTCACTTTTAAAGTTGAAATTTCACATTATTATTGTGAAAAAGCCATTCACTCAAAATTAGTGAGTGATATTGAAAGTGCAATTAATCATTTAAACCTCGCTTTAAATGTAAATAAAAACTGCGTTAGAGCCAACGTATTGTTAGGAGACTTAGCGTTTGAGGCGGCGCAACATGCGCAAGCAATTACTTATTGGAAACGTGTTGAATTCCAAAATCCAGAATATTTAGGGTTAATCACACCCAAACTATTAAAAAGCTATCAAGCAATGAATCAAATGAACGAGGGGCTTGATTTACTTAACACTTATTTAATCTCTTATCAACTACCCGCCCTTTTCAATCTTCTTTTTGAAGCAACATTGGCGGAAAATGGCGCTGAAAGTGCAGAAAAACTTGCGCGTGATGCCTTAATTAAGCAGCCCAATTTAATTACTTTAGACCAAATGTTACAAGCCAGAACCATGGTTGAAAATAATAAAAAAAATACGCTTACCAAACAACACATTCAAGATACGCAACTCATGCAACAAGCCATTAGGCATGCTATTGGCAACAAACAAGCTTACTTTTGCAAACAATGTGGTTTCAAAGCACGCTTTCATCATTGGCAATGTCCTGCTTGTAATGCTTGGGAAGCGCTTCCTGCAGAAGCCGCAAACCTTTAAAAAATACGCTTATGACGCAAGATAAAAACAACACCATGACAGACCCGAAAATTATTGTAGCGCTTGATTATCAAGATGCCCAAAGTGCATTGAATTTAGTGCAACAATTAGACCCAGAAATTTGCCGCTTAAAAGTTGGGAAAGAGCTTTTTACCGCTACAGGCCCGCACTTTATTGACGTATTACACAAACATCATTTTAGTGTCTTCTTAGATTTAAAATTTCATGATATTCCAAACACCGTTGCCAAAGCATGCTTAGCTGCAAGCAATCTTGGGGTTTGGATGCTTAACGTGCATGCAAGTGGTGGTTTTGAAATGATGCAAGCTGCTTCTGAGGCTGTTAAAAATAGCCAAACAAAACCATTACTGATTGCGGTAACAGTGCTCACCAGCATGAATCAAACGGCACTATCGCGGGTTGGAATACAGATACCGTTAGCAGAACATGTGCTTAACTTAGCGCGTTTAACGCAAGAATCAGGGTTTGATGGTGTTGTCTGCTCTGCTCAAGAATCAAGCTTACTTCGCAGTCAATTAGGAAAGCATTTCAAACTTGTAACCCCTGGGATCAGACCAAAAGATGTCAACCAAAATGACCAATCACGCGTTGTGACCCCAGCAGAAGCCATTCAATTTGGATCAAACTATTTAGTAATAGGCCGGCCCATTACACAAGCAGAAAATCCACAAAAAATGTTAGAAGCATTAAATGCACAATGCCTAAATGTTAATTTTCACGTTTAAGTGCTTATTTTAAGTTTCAACGGTGTATAAAGTATTTTTTATGAAGTTACTAAAATTAATTGTAAATAGTAAAAAAAATGTAGTTAGGTAGTTTTTTTAAAATTTAACAATATGGGGAATAATCAAATGAAAAAATTGTTATTGGCTTTACTCGCAAGTTTAACTTTTAGCTTAAGCGCTTTTGCTGGCGTTAACCTAAATACCGCAACACAAGCTGAATTAGAAACGCTAGAAGGCATTGGTCCAGTAAAAGCACAAGCAATTATTGACTACCGCAAGAAAAATGGTGGGTTTAAAACAATTGATGAGTTAGAAAATGTGGATGGTGTTGGACCAGCAACGTTAGCCAATGTTAGAAAAGATGTTTCCGTAAGTGGCAGAACAACGGTTATAACACCAAGCGAAAAAGTTGAGAAAGTAGAAAAAACCACAGAAAAAGCGGTGAAAGAAAAATCTACAAAAGAAACAAAAGTTGAAAAAGAAGCAAAACCTGAGAAAGAGGCAAAAGCCACAAAAGAAGTTAAGGAAGAAAAAACGACTAAACCTAAAAAAGAAATGAAAGAAGAAAAAGCAACAAAAGAAGACAAAAAAGAAACAAAAGCTAAAAAAGAAAAATCAGACAAGGCTGAAAAATCTGAAAAATCAGACAAGGCTGAAAAAGTAAAAAAAGAACCAAAAGAGAAAAAAGAAAAGAAAACTAAGAAAGAAAAATCAGAGTAAATAGAAAGAATATCTTCTAAATATCTGTCCTAATTCTGCGTAAAGTAAACATACTTAAAACATAATTAGGACACTTTAAAATCAAGCATTCAGGTCAAAAAAGACAACATTTCATTTGGCCGTTCAAAGCCCAATACAGAATCATCTGCTTCCGCGTCATAGCCCCATTTTGCGTAACAAAAATTTAACTGATTTGCCAAAGCAGATTTTTTATCTTCTTGCCGATCGCCAATATAAATCGCTTCTGCAGGCTGAATGGCTTGATTATCTAACACATATTTAATTAATTCAGTTTTAGTTGTGGCTTTAGCTTCAGGCATATCAAGCGCATAGATAGCTTTGAAGTACTCGCACCATCCTAAATACGCAATAATCAGTAAGGTCGGTTTGATTCTTTTATTGGTGACGATATAAAGCGGTATTTCTGTGGCGGCGAGTGTTTTTAATAAATGCTCAACACCTTCAAACACGCTGGTTTTTTTATAACCTACCGTGTCATATTGCTCTTTAAATAAATCTGTAAGCATGGCAATTTTTTCTGGGTCATCGCTTCCAAGCAAAATTTTTAAGGTTTCTTTTAATGGTGGGCCAATCATTTCTGGCGTAAAAGGTTTTACCGCTTGCAATTTAGCTTTTGAAAAAGCACCTTCAAACGCCGCCAAAATACTTGGCGAGCTATCAATCAGCGTTCCGTCTAAATCAAAAAGAATGTGTTGGGGATTTTTATTGATCAATTGCATGAAATTGTTGAATTGCGAATAATTTTAACTATTCGCATTGTGTATGTGGCTTGATAATCAAAATTTCAAACTTTTTGAAAACTGAAAAAAACATTAGGAAAAGTACTTACTCAACCAAATTATTTTTAATTGCGTAATGCGTTAAATCAGCATTATGACGAAGCTGCATTTTTTCAAGTAATCTTGAGCGATACATACTGATGGTTTTGACAGAAAGTGTGAGTTTTTCTGCAATTTCACTGACTGAAAATCCTGAAGAAATCATAATCAGCGTTTGAAATTCACGGTCAGAAAGCGTTTCGTGAGGCGCTAAAATATTCTCCATTCCGACTTGGTTAGCTAAAATTTCTGCAACTTCAGGCGTAATATATTTTTTACCTTTTGCCACCGTTTCAATTGCGTTGACAAGTTCAGAAGACGCGCGTTGTTTGCATAAATAACCTGAAGCGCCCGACTTTAACGCACGCACTGCATATTGCTCTTCCATGTACATAGAAAGCATCAACACAGCAATATGGCTGTTTTCACGTTTAATATATTTAAGCGCTTCAATACCATTTTTATCTGGCAAACCAATGTCTAGTAACATCACATCGGCATCTGAAACACGACCCAACTTAATGGCTTCAGCCGCATTTTGTGCTTCTGCCACCACCAAAATATTGTCTGTTTCAGCCAAAATTTGTTTCAGACCTGCTCTTAAAATTGCGTGGTCGTCAGTAATAATGACTTTAATTTTATTCTTATTCATAAAAGTTAATTTTAAATTTTTCTGTTGTTATATCAATCATTTTTATGGCGTTTAATTCTAGTTGAGATTTTTTACACAAGTGTTTAAATCTCGTCATTTTTGCACTATTTTAAAACACAAACCAGATATTATCAGAATATTTTATAAGTTAAACATTACTTCATCAATATCTAGTAACTGTTTGATTTAATATTTGAATCAATCTTTTAAGAAGTTCTATTTAACTATTTTAAAAATAACACTTCATGATTACTTTCATGAATAAAAGCTTTTTAAAAAATTTTAATTTAACATTTGGATTGTCTTAGATATATGTTTGCAAACTCTGTGCCACAAAAAAGATTGGCAAAAAAATGATGAGCCTGACCTAAAAAAAAATTAAATAGGTAATTTAATATTGACGGCAGTGCCCTGTTTTCCACTACGCAATTTAGATATTTTAAAGTGTCCATTAAGGGCAGCCACACGCTCTTGCATGCCGCGCAAACCAAACGAATTGCCTTTGAGTTTATCGCCCGGTTTAATGCCTATGCCGTTATCAATCACCACCATTTCAACTTCATTGTTGAGTTTATTTAAATTCACATTCACTTGCGTTGCGTTGGCATATTTTGCAATATTTGACATCGCTTCTTGGCAAATGCGAAACATGGCCATGGCTTGATCTGGGCTCACTTTGATGTCTTGCTCACTCACTTTAAATTGACAAGGAATATTAAATTGCTTTTCAAATTCTTTTGATTGCCATTCCAGCGCAGCCACAATGCCTAACTCTAAAATATTTGGCCGCAAATCGCTTGAAATTCTGTGAATGGCTTCATAAGTGCTATCTACAATCGCATCTAAATGATTTAACTTATCTAGAGAAATATCCTGACCATTTTTTACGCGCTGCATAATGGAAGATAAGCCAATTTTAATCGCCGTTAAATTTCCGCCTAAATCGTCATGAATTTCACAGGCAATTTTATTGCGTTCATGCTCTTTAATGGTATTCATGTGCGTTGTGAGTTCTGAAAGCCTGCGGCGCGACTCTTCAATCTCAAATTTTTCTTGCATGCTTTGGGTAATATTGGTGATAAAGCCTTCCCATTGAATGGAACCATCGCTCAATGTTCTTGGAATTGAGCGCATATTAATCCATTTGGTGTCTTGCCAATCGGCAATCCAAACGCGCCCATCCCAGTTCAGCATGCTGAGTTCTACGCGCGATAGTTTTATTTTCATGCGTAATAACGTGCGGTCGCGCGGGTTCATCATTTCGTAAAAAAGTTTGGAATTAAGTTTAAGTTGATCTGCACTAAACCCTAATAATTCATTACAACGGTCTGATAAATAGACAAATTGGATTTCACCTTCAGCATCTAATTTAAACTGGCAAACCAAGCCTGGTGTATTTGAAACAATCGCTTGAAAGCGCAGTTCGCTTTCACGCAGTGCTTTTGCAATCGCTTCTTTTGAAGAAGCATCGTTTTTAATCACCAATAAATAATTTTTTTTGTTTTCTTGAAGATTTGAATCATCTTGAATTTTTAAGGTTTTAAGTTGTGTTTCATTCAAATATAAAATATTAGATGTTTTTAAATCATCTTGAATATTGAATTGATTTTCTTCAAGTTGAATATGCTGTTGCAGCATTTCTTGATTAATGCCCAATAATGTTTCAAAACTTTTATTTTGCAACTCCACTAAACTCAGTTTTGTATTCACCAAAACACTGTTGCTGACTGCAATTAATTGCATTAAATCTAAATCATAAATATACGCTTCATCAAAAATATCGCGCAAAATTGCTTGTAAAAACAAGCCGCTTTGTAAAGTTTCTGAAATATTTTTTTGATTGAGATGGGTCATTTTTTAAAGAATTTTTCGCAATAATTAAAAATTAAACACTGCTTTCGTTAACATTTAAAAATTAAATTTAATCATTAAACGCCGCTAGCGTTTAATTCTTTTTCAGTCATGGTTTTATTTTTGCCTGATTTTTTTGCCAAATACATGGCTTGGTCTGCACGGTGCAACACACTGGCTTGGTCTTCTGTGAGCCGATAAACCGCAACGCCTGCGCTAAACGTAATGAGTATTTGTTCGTTATTTCCCATAAAAAAGCGTTTGGTTAATGCGCGTTGCAAGCGTGTAATTGAAATTAAAGCTTGTTCAATGTCTGTATTTGGCAGCAAAATAACAAATTCTTCGCCGCCAAAGCGCGTCACAATATCGGTTGGGCGCACTGTTTCTTGGATGACAGTCGCCAGATGTTTTAACGCAGCATCGCCCACATGATGCCCATAATTATCATTAAGTTTTTTAAAGTTATCAATATCTAACAAGGCTACACTGAGTTGGCTACTGGCTCTATCTGCGCGCGCTATTTCTCGCGTCATGGCTTCATCCATGCCTCTTCTGTTGAGCACGCCGGTTAATTGATCAATTCTTACTTTTTCACTCAGTGAGGTGAGTTCTTCCTCAAGTTTGCGAATTTTTTGTTGCGCATTGACTGCAATATCACGCTGCAATATTAAGTCATCGCGTGAACGCACAATATCTGCCTGCATAATATGCGTGTCTTTCATTAAATTTTCTAGCAGACTGTTAATGACCGTAATATCATCGGTATCAGAAATATTTTGTACAAAATTATCCATCACATTTTGATAATTTCCAGTGGTATCCACCATATTGCCTAAGCGATCAACAAAGATTGTCACCATGTTTTTGAATGAATTTTTAGCCTCTGCCAAGCTATGTTTTAACACGCCTTGTTTATAAATGACTTCTTTTAAACTTTTTTCAGCATCGTTTATGGTCACGCGCTCTAGTGGGCTTGAAATAATGGTTTGAACGGTAGAAATTTGCCCACGCAACCATTGGTCATCAGAAACCAATTCACCAATGTTATCCACCAATAGTTTTAATAAACGCAATAAATCTTGCTTAATGCCCTCTTCATTCGCACCAATTAATTCAACGCGCACTAATAACGCTCTAAATTGTTTGGTCACTTCTTGCCATTCTTTAATTCTTTTGGCTTTATCTGCCAATATTGAAATGTCATTGGCTGTTTCTTGTAATTCTGGATAACCATCCAACCTTGGAATCAAACCATGCTTGAGTGACTGCCTTAACACTTCTTGCAATAATTTAAAGTTTTCTTGAAAAGGATCATCAGGCTGATTGCTTAATAGGACACCTTCTGATGCTTTTTCTTCGGTTAAATTAGAAACGCTTAAATTTGAATCTAGCGTTTGATTGGTTAATGAGATTGGCGCAGAAACTGCATCTGATAAATCATAAGATTTTGTAGCGGTTGCAACCGGAACATCTTCTACCAAAGCAACATCTGAGGCTTTGTCACCCAGCGTTTGATACTCCATCCAAGTGGCAGCCATAGTTTGCAACTTTTGTGCAAGCGTTGGATCCGCACCAAATTTAATCAAAACGCGATCTAAGGTTTCTTTTTTCTTATTATTGTCCAATCCAATTTGTTTTGCATCCCAACTTTTTAGCAAATTACGAATCGCATCTGGCCATTGCGTTGAAAAATTCACGCTTAAATCCATGCCATCACTTAGTAAATCTGGCAATGCGTCCCAGTTTTGGCTACTTAATAGTTTATTCCACGCACTGACCCATTTTGTTTGTTCTGAAGTTTCATGCGGCAGTTTAACTAACGCTTTTTTAATAGCTGTTTCCAGAGATTCTTTCGCTTGCAAACCCGCCAGCTCATTATAAATTCGCTCATAATTATCGGGCGTTGGCACAATTCTACGCGTTGCCAATTGTTTAAATGTTTCCCGCGCAATATCTAACGGCGCTTGCGCGGGTTTATTTTCAATGGGTTCTTTTGCCATACTTCCTCACTTGAATTTCCTCACTTGAATTTCCTCACTTGAATTTCCTCACTTTAATTTTCTTGCTGTAAGTTTTTCTTAACTTTAGTTTTTTCAGCTTAAATTTTATTTTTCTTAAATTTAACTTTTTTAGATAAGTTAATTTAGTGCCATTAAATTATTTATGCGTATTCAATTGATTAACTTTTATCATTTTACATCATAAGGTTAAAGAATATTCTTTGAAAACTACATTAATAAAAGTTAAAAAGTAAACTATTTTAAATTGTGATTTTTAACTTAAATTAGCTAAATGCAGCACCTTTGTTATTAAATTTTATCGGCAATCTTGTAATGAACTTAATAAAGTACGGTAAAATCGCAGTTGGCGGGTCTCCCCGCATTGTAAGGTAGCCAACCTGGTCAGGTGCGGAAGCAAGCAGCCACAACTACTAAGCAAGTGCCGGGGCTAGGGCTCGCCTCTTTCATTCTCAAGCGTTTAGCCCTATTAAGCCTACTTTTAAGAAGCTATTTTTTATAAACCTATGAGTTATCAAGTTTTAGCGCGTAAATGGCGGCCAAAGTCATTCAAGACACTCGTCGGACAAGACCATGTTGTGCGCGCCTTAACCAACGCGCTTGATCAAAATAGATTACACCACGCATATTTATTCACAGGCACACGCGGCGTGGGTAAAACCACCCTTGCGCGTATTTTAGCCAAATCTTTAAATTGCGAAACTGGCATTACGGCAACCCCTTGTGGCGTTTGCAATGCCTGTACGGAGATTGACCGTGGACGATTTGTCGATTTAATTGAGGTGGATGCCGCCAGCAACACGCAAGTAGATGCCATGCGCGATTTACTTGATAACGCGCAATACGCACCTACCAGCGGACGCTTTAAGGTTTATATCATCGATGAAGTGCACATGCTTTCAAAAAGCGCTTTTAACGCGATGCTTAAAACCTTGGAAGAACCACCTTCGCACGTCAAATTTATTTTAGCGACAACCGATCCGCAAAAAGTACCTGTCACCGTGCTTTCGCGCTGCTTGCAATTTAATTTAAGGCAAATGGCTGGCACGTCCATCATCAGCCATTTGCAAACTATTTTGGCTCAAGAAAATATTGCGTTTGAATTGACTGCCCTGCATTTAATTGCACGCGCCGCCAACGGTAGCATGCGCGATGCACTTTCACTCACAGACCAAGCGATTGCTTACGGCGGACAAACAGTGAATGAAGCCGAAGTGCGCAGCATGTTGGGCGCAATTGACCAAAGTTATATATACCAACTAATAGACGCGCTAATCGCCAATGATGGCGCAACACTCATTGAACATGCAAAAGTGATGGAAGCGCGTAGTTTGTCTTTTGAAGCCGCGCTGGGAGATTTATCACAACTTTTACACCAACTCTCAATGATTCAAGTCGTTCCTGAAGCCGTTGCCGAAGACGTACCTGACCGCGCCATTTTGTTGCGTTTAGCCAATCAAATTTCAGCAGAACATTTGCAGCTTTATTACCAAATTGCTTGCTTGGGTAAACGCGATATTGGTTTAGCCCCAGATGAATTTGCTGGCTTTACCATGACGTTGCTGCGCATGTTGGCATTTACGCCAAATGCAACATCTAAGCCTTCGGCAGAAAAAAAAACAATAATCTCTAATAATCCAGCTAAATCTGCAAAAGCAGTTTTAGCAAGTACGGTTGTGGAGTCAGCAAAACTAGACGCAACGCTTGAAATAAAACAAGAAATTACTGAAAATAAACCTGAACATAACATTGACGATTCCTCACAGACGGATTTGAATGAGTCAACTTCAGTAGAAACCACATTGCCGAATGAAGCCAATGAGATTTTAAAAGTTGAATCAACTGCGCCTGCAAATAATAAAACCAACTTTGATGGCAATTGGCGCGCTTTATTAGAAAAACTTAAACTCGGCATTGTCACGAGCTTAGCGCAACATTGTGAACTGACTCATTTTGATGAACATTCCATCTCGCTGACCGTACCAGAATCGCAAAAACATTTATTGGTGCCGCAATATCAAGAAAAATTAGCCGCGCTGATTTCACAGTTTTTTGCAAAAAAAATTAAATTACAATTTAGCATTGGTGGTTCTGGCAACTCACCTGCCAAGCAAATGATGCAAGAAAAAGCGCAAGCACAAGCCAATGCAGAAGATGCCATTGAGCAAGATTTATTTGTACAAGCCTTGTTGAACGAATTTGGCGCCAGTATTATTCCAAATTCAATTAAACCAATTAGCCAATAAAATTATTTAAGCCTAAATAATTTAAGAAAAAAGTTTAATTTAAACAAAAACGCATTTTAAGGAGAAGAATATGATGAAAGGTGGCATGGGCAACTTGATGAAACAAGCCCAACAAATGCAAGCCAATATGGCCAAAGCGCAAGAAGAACTCGCAACGGTTGAAGTAGAAGGCCTCGCTTCAAATGGCTTGGTTAAAATTACCATGACGTGTAAAAATGAAGTTAAACGCGTCACGTTGGACGATAGCGTGATGGATGACAAAGAAACGCTTGAAGATTTAATTATGATTGCGCTTAAAGATGCAAATGCAAAAATTGAAGCAACCACTTCTGCTCGCATGGCGAATTTTATGCCAGCGGGTATGAAATTGCCGTTTTAAATATTTTGATTTATATTAAATAAAGTCCCATTGAAAAATCCGCCCGCGTTAGAACAACTCATCGAAAGCTTGCGCTGCTTGCCAGGGGTTGGTCCAAAATCTGCGCAGCGTATGGCCTATTATTTGTTGCAGCGGGATAGAAAAGGTGCAAACCAACTCGCTAGTTCGCTGCAAAGTGCCTTAGAAGTGGTTGACCATTGCAAACTTTGCAATACTTTTAGCGAACATCCTATTTGCCCGTTATGCGCTGCAGAAAATCGCGATAAACAACTTTTATGTGTGGTTGAAATGCCAACTGATTTGCTCATGCTAGAGAATACACATTCTTACAACGGTTTATATTTTGTATTGATGGGCAAACTTTCACCGCTTGATGGAGTTGGCCCAAAAGAAATTCATTTAGAAAAGCTCATTAAACGCGCGCAAAACAACGTGGTAGAGGAAGTGATTTTAGCCACAAATTACACAGTAGAAGGCGAAGCGACCGCCCATTACATCAGCGAGCTTCTAAAAAACCGTGGGATTAAAACCAGCAGAATCGCGCGCGGAATGCCAATGGGTGGGGAAATTGAATATGTAGATAGTGGCACGCTTGCGCAGGCTTTACTAGAAAGACGAAGTATTAAATAAAATTTAAAATTAAACTCAGCAATTCTTTGGGCGTTTTAATTTCAAAATCCGCACCCCAAGTTTTGGGTTTGTCAGTTTCTGCAATATAGCCAAAAAGTGCCACCACCGTTTTCATCCCTGCCGTTTTGCCAGCTTGAACATCCCGCTCTGCGTCGCCCACATAAATACAATCGTTAGGGTTGGTTTTGGTTTGTTCACATGCCATCAGTAAGGTTGCTGGCGAAGGCTTTGGTTGTGACGCATCATCACCACAAACCAAACAAGCTGATCGCTCATATAAAGTGCCTCTTTGCATTTTTACGGCTTTAATTAAATCTAAGGAAAAACGGCGTGGCTTGTTGGTAACAATACCCCAACGAATATTTCTTTCGTCTAAAGCATTCAGCAAATCTTCAATGTCAGGTAAAAAAATAGGATTTAATTGAAAGACTTCTTCGTATAAATCCAAATATTGCGTTTTCATGGCTTCAAAATTTTCGTCTTCTGGCGTAATGCCAAAGCCTAACGCGAGTAATCCTTTTGAGCCATGTGAAGCCACTGGCCAAATTTTTTCGTGATTTAAAATTGGCATACCATGTAACTCTAACTGCATATTCAGTGCGCGGCCTAAATCATGCGCGGTATCCACCAACGTTCCGTCCAAATCAAACAACACCATCAACCAGCGCTCACTGTGTGCATTAAATAATTAACAGAAACATCAGAACCTAAAGCGTAATGTTCGGTGATTGGGTTGTATGACATGCCTTTAAGCGTGGAAACCGTTAAGCCTGCTTCTCTCGCCCAATGTGACAACTCTGAAGGTTTGATGAACTTTCCGTAATCGTGCGTGCCTTTGGGCAGCAAATTGAGAACATATTCCGCGCCAATCACCGCAAATAAATAAGATTTTGGATTGCGATTAATGGTTGAAAAAAACACTGCACCACCCGGTTTTACCAGCGTTGCACACGCTTTTATGATGGAAGCTGGATCAGGCACATGCTCTAACATTTCCATGCACGTCACCACATCAAAACTCTTAGGTTGTTGTGATGCAAGCGCTTCCACTGAAATATATTGATAGTCCACCTTTGCGCCGCTTTCTAGCTGGTGTAACTTTGCGACATTCAGTGCTTTTTCACCTAAATCAACACCAGTGACATCTGCTCCTTTAAAAAACATGGATTCAGATAAAATTCCACCACCGCAACCCACATCTAAAACGCGTTTATTTTTTAGATTGACGATTGAGTTTATCCAATCTAATCGCAAAGGATTGATGGCATGAAGAGGCTTAAATTCACTATTTTTGTCCCACCACTTATGGGCAAGTTCTGCAAATTTTTTAATTTCAACCGCATCTTTATTTTGCGTTTGATTTTGCACTTGGTCTTGATTGTCGATGACACGATCCATATTAAATTCCTAATTTAAACTTTAAAAAAGTTAAATCCCTATAAAAGTGTTTGAATTTTGGCTTGCCAAATCTGGATAGTTTCTTTGAGCTCAATTGGCAATAACGTTTGATAGACACCTTCGCTGTAACGTAATTCCCCTGCAACCCAAGTATGGCTGACATTTTCACGGCCGCAAGTATAAACCAAATGAGAAATTGGGTCATAACATGGGCTAATATTCAAATCTGATAATTTAACGGCTGTTAAATCAGCAAATTTTCCAACGGTAATTGATCCAATTTTATCGTCTAAGCCCAAGGCTTTTGCTGCGTTAATCGTCACCATTTCAAGGACTTGGCTTGCTGAAACCACCGTAGCATTTTCACTGCGCCCTTTTGCAAGCAAGGCGCATAAACGCATTTCTGCAAACATATCTAAGCGATTATTACTCGCTGCGCCGTCTGTGCCTAAACTCACGTTCACGTTTTGATTTAAAAGTTCTGTCACAGAGGCAATACCGCTACCCAACTTTAAATTAGAAGTTGGACAATGTGCAACATGACAGCCAAATTCTGCCAGCAACGCAATTTCATTTGGTAACAAATGAACACAATGCGCAGCCAATAAATTTGGCCCTAATAAACCGATTTCCATTAAACGCTGGATGGGTCTAACACCAAATTGTGCTTCGGACTGCTTAATTTCATCGCAGGTTTCATGTAAATGGGTGTGAATACCAACGTTTAATTGTTCAGCGTAAGTAATGATTTTTTCAAATGTTGGATTGCTGACGGTATAAGGTGCATGGGGCGCAAAACTGGATGAAATGAGCGGATTGTTGCGCCAAGTATCATGTGATTCAAAGCCTTTTTGCAAATAATCATCAGCATCCGTTGCATAAGCCGTTGGGAAATCTAGTACAACTAATCCCAAATTTGCCCGCATGCCCACTTTTGACGCCGCTGCGGCAGTGGCTTGCGGATAAAAGTACATATCATTAAAACAGGTAACGCCGCCGCTTAACATTTCTGCACATGCTAAAAGTGTGGCGTCAAAAACGTATTTTTCAGAAACAATGGCACGCTCAATCGGCCAAATATAATCGTTAAGCCATGCCATCAGCGGCTGGTCGTCCGCCATACCCCGCATTAAACTCATTGCTGCATGCGTATGTATATTAATTAATCCAGGCATTAAAACATGCGTATCCAAGCATACAATCGTACTTGCAGAATATTTGGTTCTGGCAGTTGAAATTGGCAAAATTTCAATTATTTTCTCAAAATTAACCGCAACTGCATGATTTTCTAGCAATCCTAAACTTGAATCTACCGTTGCAATCCAGCGCGATTCAATCAATAAATCAACATTTTGCATCGTTTATAAACTTAAAAAATAAATAGAATTTAACAAAAATATTTTATCAATAAAAAAGCCTCGCAATTGCGAGGCTTAAATTGACTAACTTTAAAAGTTAGTTACAACCAACTTCTTTTGTACCTTCAGCACGAATTTCAACACGACGGTTTGGTTGTAAGCAAGAAATTAATTTCTTATTCACTTTTTTACCATCACATTGCACCACTGGCTCAGACTCACCTTTTCCAGAAGCTGAGATCAATGAAGAATCAACCCCTTGCGCAACTAAGTAATCAGCCACTTGTTTTGCACGACGGTCAGACAATTTTTGGTTATAAGCATCAGAACCAATACGGTCTGTATGGCCCGTTACAATCACTGCTTTAATTTCTGGGTTTGCTTTGATTTTTGCTGCAGCTTCATCTAACGCTGCTTTGCCTTCAGCTTTTAATGCCGCTTTATCAAAACCAAATAATTTTTCAGCACCAACTGTAATTGTTTCTGTGGTAGGTGTGCATTTAATTGGCTCAGGTGCTGGCGCAGGCGCTGGTTCTGGCGCAACTGCTGCAGCTACTGGTGCTGGCTCTGGTGTTGGCTCAACTACTGGCGCTGGCGCCGGCGCACCAAAACGGAAAACACCACCAAGGTTTAACAATGTATTACCAATGGTATCTGTTTCACTTTGACCATCAAATTTAAGTTTTGCGCGGCTCCATTGGTGACGCAAATCAGCTTGCAAACCAAAGGTATCATTAAATAAATATTGCGCACCTAAACCAACGTTAGCTAACCATGAAGTTTTTTTGCCATCAATATCAGCACCATCAAGTTTATAATCAACATTGTTACGCGCAGCACCTAAACCAGCGAGCAAGAATGGACGGAAATTGTCACGGCTAAACATATAAAGGGCATCTAACCCTAGAGTTGTTTGTTTGTACTTGCCATGAACACCAGCAATGCCAGTATCTTCAGAAGCACGGTTATAACCTAAACCACCTTGAATGTCCCAGCTTTCGCTCAACTCTTTACCTAATTTTAGAAACGCGCCGCCGCCGTTGTTTGCGTCTAAATCACTATCTGTATTTAAGTAGCTCACGCCTGGTACTGCGTACCAAGCACCACGGTACATGTCTTCTGCACTTGCAGAAACCGCTGCACATGCGATTGAAGCCGCAACTGCTAATTTAACCAAATTATTTTTCATATTACTTTACTCCTTAAAGTTAACGCTTAAAATCAACCACTTAAATAACAAATTTAAGAGACCTAATTAAATCCATACCATAATATTACGCACTACCATGTTTACATGCAATCTTTAACTTTAGTAATGTTGCGCTATGCCAGCCATTTTGTTGGGTAAATACAACAAAATTACAATAATTTACACAACGCTTTAATCTTATTTCCATCTAATTTTGCTGTGCGCTTATCCATTTCACACACACCGCCTCTAAAGCCAATATAACTTGGTTTTAAAGCTTTTATATTTTCTACATGCTGAATATTGAGCGAACCTGCAAGCCCTAGTTTGAGATTTAAGCGCAAAACATTTTGGCAAAAATTCAATCTTTTTTCACTTGAATAATAATCTAAAAAAGTTTTGCCATTTTTTTCTGCGGTATCAAGCATAATGCCAACAAAACCTGCATTTTTAATATCGTTAATCAACTTATCTGCATAATTATTTTCAGCAAATAGTACCGCAATTAAATTTACTCCAGCATCCGCCAATGGCTTTAACCTGTTTAAAATCGCTTGATAATCCTTAGCAACAAAAAAACCAATTTTAATAAAATCCACACCCGATAAAACCAGCTTTTCAACCGCATTAAATATCAATTTTGCATCCATGTTTGTATCCATAGGCAAATCACCAATGGTCGCGCTGACTAATTTTTGTTGATTAATAAAATGTGTAATTTCAAAAATTGTTTCATAGGATAGCGCACCTAAAGCACCAGCATGTGGGTCTTTTAAATCAATAATATCCGCGCCATTTTCTAGTGCGATGATGGCTTCTTCTTTACTGGTGACACTGATTAACAACTGCGGCATTTAACATTCATCTTTCTTAAAAAATTTAGGCAACGTCAAATCCAGTTTGGCTTGCGTAAAAATTTTCAATTTTTTCATTCAGCCAATTCCAAGCTTGCCATTCATGTTCACCAGCGGTTTTATCCATAGCAATTTGCAAATACTTTTTTTCATGCATAATTTTTTCTTTCGGCAGCATGTGCAATCTACTGGTGAGCACGGCCAGCTCAATCACCGCAGCTTGTGCGCGATTAAACCCTTTAAAGGGCTGATGCTGCGCTTCATGTACAACTTCCATAAAAAGTTGTGGTCTTTGTGGGTCTTCTAGTACTTTTTTTAGTTTAAGCTCTTTGTGCGCAAGGGTATTTTTTAGGCGAAACCCGTCAATTTTTTCTGCTATCACTAATTCAAACTGCATTTTTTTGGTAAGCGCGCCTGAAAAAACACGTACGTCATCGGTTAAATTCATCACTGCAACGTTGGTTTCTAAAATATTATTCAGCGTGGTAGATGGTTTGTAAGGCGAAATAATCACACAGCCATCTTCTTCGCGAATGCCAAAAGGCGTGATGTGCACATTTTTTTGTGCGTCAATGCTGGTGATGATGGTTTCATAAATCATGGTAAACCGCCCTCTTTTTTGCCACTTTTTCTTGCTGATTTTTCTTTGATTGAAGCCTCGCGATGCGCAGATTTTTCGGTTGTATCTTGCTTATGTGCGCCCACACCCCATGTCAATTCTTGATCTTGTACATACCGTTTTCCGAGTTGCCAAGCAATTTGGGCACGCGCCAGTTCAACGCCCAAATAAAAAGCATGTGAAGCATCGTCTTCAACTTTTAAATGCGGGTAAAGCGCAAACGGATCGGTGTGTTGAAAAATGCCATCACGGTTGTAAATATGGAGACCGTCTTCGCTCACTTGAATACGAAAACTTGGGTCTTTAATTTGTGCAGCAATCTCTTTAATTTCTTCGACGTTATAGGTAAATGGCCTTTTCTCATGCAACCCCATCAAGCCATTGGTGTAACCACGCGGCAATCGGTCATCATTTTTTGCTGCCAACATCATGCGCCTTGCAATATCCGCCTCCAAAATAGCATTTTTTGCATGCGTGCTGACGGACGTTGCTAATACAGCGTTTATATTGAGTTCACTAATAATGCCAAATAAAAGTGCGTTGATACCTGTCGTATCTGCATCTGTGAGTTCCGTCAAATTGCCAATACCCATCATAATCGGAACGTTTGGATATTTTTTGCGCAGTTTTTGGTAGCGCACAATCGAATTCGTTAAACCAAAATGAATCGGATCTAAAATCGCATCGGCAAAAAATGGGCGGTTCATTTTTGTACACGCTTCAATAGCCCGATAAAGCGATGGCAAACTGTGCGGTTTGGCAGGAATTAAAATGGGAGTTGAAGCGACTTCATTTAAAATCCATAACGTTTTTTCAGTCAAACTGAGTAAAAAATCTGCGCCTGACCGTCCTGCCTGCAGTAAATCTTCAGAATTTAAAGAATCAACACTCACTTGCAAACCTTCTGCTTTTAATGCTTGAATTGTCTCTGGTAAATGTCCAAAAGGCACGGCAGGCAAACAGCCCAAATCAATCACATTTGCGCCTTGTGCTTGATATTTCAGGGCTTTTTCAACAATTTTTTCAACAGATAAAAATGGCGCATCCACAATTTCTGCAAAAATTTTAACGTTATATTGGCTTAAGTCTGGTTCTTTGCCAGCCTGTCCAAAATACTGTGGTAAATCTTTTAAATCTTCCGGACCTCGTTCAACTGGCACACCAAATTGCGCTGAAAGTTGATGAATATCGCCTTGGCAAAGGCCAGGTAAAATGACTTTATCAGCATCACCTGC
Source organism: Methylophilaceae bacterium (assembly GCA_965247415.1). Classification (GTDB taxonomy): domain Bacteria; phylum Pseudomonadota; class Gammaproteobacteria; order Burkholderiales; family Methylophilaceae; genus Methylotenera. Next base: position 2,264,381 of record OZ252007.1, on the reverse strand, counting down.
ATCTTTTATGCGGCGCATAATTAAATCTGGCGTCATCAAAGCGGCAACTGAAACGCCCACTTGTTGAATACGATATTTAAACGCGGGGGTTTTAGGATTTTTTTGAATTTCAGTTAAGACTTTTTCTAAACTTTTTTCAGCCAACTTGCCTGTTAAAAATAAAAGATTTTCAGTCATCGCACTGAGAATATTTAAAGAGAATGAAGTCTTGCTTGAATGGCTTGACTTAATGTTGGCATATCTTCCACCACAGTCGTTTCTTCAAACTGCTTGATTTTAATAATATTTTCTAAATCAATTTTGCGCGGATACACTTTCACAATATTGTCTCTTGGAGCTTCTGAGTCTAATTCTTCCGCGGTATCGCAAGCAAACACAATACATGGCACGCGTGTTTTTCCTGCTTGGGCATATAAATTGGTCACTAAACTATCAGAAATGCCATAAGCCATTTTTGCAATGGTATTTGATGTGGCAGGTGCAATCACTAAAGTGTGATATTGCCCTTGATAAAAAAATTCAACTGGCACACTGCTGGCTGTTTTATCTTGAAAAACTCGATGTCCAGAAGCATTTAATTGCGCTTCAAAACCATATTGTTTAATAATTTCCGAAGCGGCTCGACTTAAAAATAAATCAACATTTTCTAATGTATTAATAATGGCAATCGATTCACGTAGAAAATGGCCTGAACCCGTGATTGCCCAAGCCAAGCGCTCTTGATGATGTTGATTCAAAATTAAAACCGCAAACTAAGCAAACGGATGACGAAGCACAATGGTTTCATCGCGCTCAGGGCCAGTTGAAACGATGTCAACAGGCACACCGCACAGCGCTTCTAAACGTTTTAGATAGTTTTGCGCATTTTTTGGCAAACCATCCCAAGTTTTAACGCCAAACGTATTCTCAGACCAGCCTTTTACAGTTTCATAAACAGGCTCGCAACGCGCTACATCATCTGCACCAATCGGCAATAAATCGAGCAATTTGCCATCTAATTTGTAACCTGTACAAATATTAAGTTCTTCAATACCATCTAGTACATCTAGTTTTGTAATGCATAAGCCTGATAAACCATTAATGCGCGCTGAACGACGCAAGGCGGCAGCATCAAACCAACCACAACGGCGCTTGCGTTTGGTCACCGTGCCAATTTCTTTGCCTTTGTCAGACATTTGAAAGCCTGGCGCGCCATCCGTTTCAATATCCAACTCACTTGGAAAAGGGCCGCCGCCCACGCGTGTGGTGTAGGCTTTGGTGATGCCCAAAATATAATGCAACATATTTGGCCCAACACCTGTGCCTGCAGCGGCTTGGCCTGAAACGCAATTGCTGGAGGTAACATAAGGATACGTGCCGTGGTCAACATCTAACAACGTGCCTTGCGCACCTTCAAATAATAAATTTTCGCCTCTTAAATTAGCTTCGTAAAGTTCAGCTGAAATATCCGCAACTAATGGTTTAATTAAGTCTGCTTTTTGTAAAGCAGAATCTAATTGTTGATTAAAATCAATGGGTTCCGCGCCTAAGTATTTAGTTAAAACAAAATTATGATAATCCAAGACATCGCGCAATTTTTCACTAAATTGTGCTGGGTAGAATAAATCGTAAAGTCTTAACGCGCGACGCGCAACTTTGTCTTCATAAGTTGGGCCAATACCTTTGCCTGTGGTGCCAATTTTTTTATCTTGGCTACGTTTAAGTTCACGCGCAACATCTAAACGCACGTGATAGTCCAAAATAAGTGGGCAGCCTGGGCTAACTTTTAAGCGATTTCTCACTTCCAAACCATCGCGTTCAAGCGTATCAATTTCAGAAAGTAAATGGCCTGCATCTAACACAACACCATTGCCGATGTAGCAATTTACGCCAGCGCGCACAATGCCAGAAGGTACTAAATTTAATTTATAAACGCGCTGCGCATCGCCCTGACCGACAACTAAAGTATGCCCCGCATTATGCCCGCCCTGAAAGCGCACGACACCTTGCGCGTGGTCGGTGAGCCAATCAACAATTTTTCCTTTGCCTTCATCGCCCCACTGCGTGCCAATCACAACCACATTTTTTGCAACTTTATTTGCCATACCGATCACTTTTGAATAATGTATAAATTAAAATTTGATGATTTTTTTAAATATCAACCACATGCCAACCAGAAGCAAAATGTGCTAATTTTTTATTGCAGTTGAATTCAGTTGGGTTTGACTTTATTCCTTCAAATTCTTGAATCACAATCTCGCCTTCGTTTCTTAAGGCAGCAATTTTTTGTTCCAAAGTAGTTTTATTTTCTGTCGATTGTGAATTATTGGCTGGCGCTAAAATTGCGAACGCTGCTTGTGCAGGCGGCAAAGCAGTGACTAAACCGCGTAAATCCAAACTGAAGCCTGTGGCAGGTCTAGCTCGACCAAACGCTTGCCCGACTTCATCATAACGTCCGCCAAGTGCAAGCGGCCCTTTGAAGCCTTTTGCATACGCTGCAAACACAATACCGCTGTGATAATGGTAGCCACGCAATTCACTTAAATCAAAACTAGTTGTCACGTTTAAGCCCGCTAATGCTTGGCTAACTTCAAGAAGTTGAGCTAATGCTTTTTGGATGGGCGCAGTTTTTGGTAAAACGGCTGCAGCCTTCTCTAAAATGACCGCATCGCCATTGAGTTCTGTGAGTTGTAATAAAGCCGCTTGCGTCACTGCATCTAAACCGCGCGATAAATTTGCAACGGTTGATTTATCTTTGCTTTGCAACGCTGAAAATAACGCTTGTTCAAGTTGTGGTGAAATTTGACCATTTTCTACAAGATTGCCAAATACGCCGACATGACTAAAGTCAATATGAATCTCATCAACGCCAAGGCTTTGCAAAGCTTTTACCAATAACTGTTGAATTTCAATATCACTCGCAACGCCTGCGTGCCCATAAATTTCAGCGCCACATTGTAGCGGCTCTCGTGTGAGGGCTAAACCATCTGGTTTGGTGCGCAGCACACTGCCTGCATAACATAACCGGGTAATGCCTTGATGATTTAATAAATGTGCGTCAATCCGCGCTGCTTGCGGTGTCATATCAGCCCGTAAACCCATGAGGCGTCCAGTGAGCTGATCCACCACTTTAAACGTGGCTATATCTAAATCATGGCCAACGCCTGTAATTAAGGATTCCATGTATTCCAACATGGGCGGAATCACATATTGATAGCCGTGGACTTTAAATAAATCGAGCAAAATACGCCGTAAATTTTCTAAACGCGCCGCTTCCGCAGGCAACACGTCTTCTATATATTCTGGCAATAACCAGTTTCGCATGTTTTATGACCGTTAGTTAATGAGTGTTTGCGTGATTAATAAAGTCAGGCAAAACGAAGTGAACATTTTAAGCCAAAAGCATCACTTTAAGCCAAAAGGAAATGAAAAAATCTATTGAAAACACGATTGAATAAATATGATTAACTTAAATAAATCAAAAGTAAGCCAATCAACGTTGAAACCAACCCTACAAAACGTAACTGACCATCTTTTAAATCAATCATTTTTTTAAACGTTTCACGCCAAGATTCTGGCATCAACAGCGGCATCAAGCCTTCAAACAACAACATTAAGCCCAGTGCCGCAATAAAAGTATTATTCATTTTTACTAAAATTTCTTAGCGCTATTTCTTACCAGACCCGCGCATGTATTTAAAAAAGTCAGAACTCGGGTCTAGCACCATGACATCATTTTTTGATTTAAAGCTACTTTTGTATGCTTCTGTACTGCGGTAAAAAGCATAAAACTCTGGGCTTTTACCGTACGCTTGGTTATAAATTGCGCCTGCAAGTGCGTCACCCTCACCTTTGGTTTTTTGCGCTTCGCGGTAAGCCTCTGCGACAATCACTTCACGTTGCTTATCTGCATCGGCACGAATTTTTTCAGAGGCAGCGCTACCCTCTGACCTTAACTGATTAGCTAAACGTTTACGTTCTGCAATCATTCGGTCAAACACTGACTTACTAATTTCTTCTGAGTAATCAACACGTTTTAATCGGACATCTACAACTTCAATCCCCATTTGACGCGCTTCAATATCTGCTTTTTGACGTAAGTTATCCATCACAATGCCGCGTTCGCCAGCAATCACATCATGCACTGTACGTTTACCAAATTCTGCTCTTAAACCTGCATTTACAACTTTGGACAGTCGATCTTCAGCCGCGATTTCGCCACCTTCTTTAATCGAAACATAGTACTTAGCTGGATCGACAATGCGCCATTTAACAAATGAATCCACCATCATGTATTTATTTTCGCTGGTGATAAATTTGGCTGGTTGCTCCCAGTCTAAAGTCAAAATGCGGTTGTCAAAATACTTTAAATTATCAACAAATGGCACTTTGAAATACAGGCCAGGTTCTTTTTTCACTGCAACAATTTCACCTAAACGCTTTACCAGCACAAATTGGGTTTGATCAACGGTAAAAGCAGAGGCTGACAGAATCAGCAAAGCACTCAGAAGAACGATTAATAAAAATTTTAATTGATTCATTGATTTTGTTCCTTATCTCACATTTTTATCTAGTTTCGCGGTCGCGGCTTCTAAAAGCATCGCGCGTTCTATCGGTAGATAAAACTGGATCAACCACATCTGGCTGTTGTGGGTTGAGTGACTGCATGGATTGCGATTGTGGCGCAGCATTTGCGCCCGTTGCGCTCATAATTTTATCAAGTGGCAAGTACAACATGCTGTTGCCAGCTTTTTGATCGACCACAATCTTGCTCACGCTGGATAATATTTGTTCTTGGGCATCTAAGTATAGTCGCTGACGCGTCACTTCTGGCGCATTATTGTATTGCGTTAAAATTTGCTCAAAGCGGCTGGCATTACCTTTGGCTTCGCTTTCGATTTTAAGTTTGTAGCCTTCAGCTTCTGCGAGCAAACGTGACGCTGTTCCGCGTGCTTTTGGAATGACATCATTCGCGTAAGCCTGACCCTCATTAATCAAACGCTGATTATCTTGATTTGCGCGGTTCACATCTTCAAAAGCTTCTTGCACTTGCTCTGGCGGCTGCGCACTTTGCAAAGAAACGCTGATAATTTTCACGCCTGTTTTATAACTATCTAAAATCACTTGCATCCGTTCAGACGTGTCTTGAATACCTTTTTGCAATAAATCATCGAGTTTATTTTTACCAACGACTTCGCGAATAGCCGTTTCAGCAGCAGACATCACAGCATCATCGGTAGAGCGATTATTAAATAAATAATCTTTGGCATTTTTAAGGTTGTATTGCACTGCAAATTGCAGATCAATAATATTTTCATCTTCAGTCAGCATTAAAGCTTCGCGCGGTTGTTTGGTTTTTCCACCAGAGCCTTCGCCGTTACTTCTATAACCCACTTCTAAACGGCGCACTTGTTCCATATTGACAACTTCTACGCTCTCAATCGGGTAAGGCAAATGCCAACGCGGACCAGGCTCAGTGGTTTCATCCGCCACTTTACCGAAGCGCTGCACAACCCCTACAGAGCCTTGATCGACAATGTAAAAACCTGTGCCAACCCAAATCAAAGCTACCACCGCCAAAATTGGCAAAACTGGCAAATTAATTGGCGCATCATTTTTTTCTTGAAAATTGCCATTTGACTTGTTGCCACCGCTTTTTCCGAAAATGGCATTTATTTTTTTGCTCAAATCACGCATCACCTGATCTAAATCTGGCGGACCGTCATTTTGGCTTTGTCCCCAACCGGGAAATTTAATCATTTAATACTCCAAAGGTTTTTCTTTATAAATACCACTTAATTTAAACATAACATTAAACGTATGCACTTTCTTCTGTGTTACGTTTTTTTAAAAACTGGTAATGCTCAGTCATGGCGGCTCGAATCAAATCCATACCCTCGCCTGTTTTTGCTGATGCGTGAATCGAAATAATTCTACCATATTCGTCTCGCGCAATTGTTGCAGACAAACCAAGGCGGTCAATCTGATTATGCACCAAAATTTGTGGAACATCCGATGCACCGATTTCACGCAATACTTTATTTACTTGCGCAATTTGTTCATCGCGATTTTCACTGGCAGTATCTACAATGTGCAAAAGCAAGTCAGCTTGAACAGACTCTTCTAGCGTTGCACCAAACGCTTCTACCAAGGCATGTGGCAAATGTTTAATAAAACCTACCGTGTCAGAAATCACCACTTGCCCGCATTCTGGTACATAAATTTTATGCGTGGTCGTATCTAAGGTTGCGAAAAGTTGATCCGCCACATATTTATTGGCTTTGGTTAACTTATTGAACAGCGTTGACTTTCCTGCATTGGTGTAGCCAACCAAAGACACGGTCATCACATTGGAGCGCTTGCGCGCGCGCCGCTGCATGCCACGTTGTTTTTTTAGCTTAGATAATTTTTCACGCAGTTGTTTAACACGGTCACGCAACATGCGCCTATCAAGCTCAAGCTGCGTTTCACCTGGGCCACCACGCACGCCAATGCCGCCTTTTTGGCGTTCCAAGTGTGTCCAGCCACGAACTAAGCGTGTAGAAAGATGCTCAAGTTGCGCTAGTTCTACCTGAAGTTTACCTTCATGACTTTGAGCGCGTTGACTGAAAATATCTAAAATTAAACCCGTTCTGTCAACCACGCGCGCCTCAAGCAAACGCTCTAAATTTCGCTGTTGCGAAGGACTTAAATCGTGATTAAAAATAGCGACATTTGACTCACTCGCTAGCATCATTTGCTTGAGTTCATCAGCTTTGCCACTACCGATAAAATGCTTTGCATCTGCGGCCACGCGCTTTCCTTCAACCGTGCCGCGAATATTTAAACCAGCACTCACAGAAAGTTGCCTTAATTCTTGCAAACTTTCCGCATAATCTGACTCGCCAAAATCAACACTCACTAAAATCGCAGCATCAAAGCCGCTCGGCCTTTCAAAAAGATCTTTCAAAGGCTATTCGTCTGAATCTGACATAGGCATTGAAACTGCGCGGGCTGGCACAATGGTGGAAATGGCGTGTTTATACACCATTTGAGTGACGGTATTTTTTAGCAAAATAACGTATTGATCGAACGAATCCACTTGGCCTTGTAACTTAATACCGTTAACAAGATAAATGGAAACTGCGACATGTTCTTTACGAAGTGCATTAAGGAACGGGTCTTGTAAGGTTTGCCCTTTTTGATTCATGGTGGCTCCTATTGGTGGAGTTAATTAAAAGTAGAAAATTTAAAACTATAAATATCAAAGTCTTTTGTACGACTAACAATGTTTAATTTTGTTCATACAGATTAACGCTAATTTTTTCTTATTTCAATTTAAATATTAAAAAATATAAATTTCTATTAAAATTTATTTGGGGTGATATTTTCAAAATTCAATAGTTAGGACTATTTATTTAAGCTTAAATTGAGTCTATTCAGTACATTTTCTTTGCCAAGAAGTGCAATCACACTAAATATATCAGGAGATTGTGTGATGCCGATTAACATGGCACGCAACGGCATAAAAATTTTTGGAATTTTTAATTCTTTTTGCTGCAAAAATTGTGTGATTAACGCGTTAATTGCCTCAACATTCCAAGCTTGTAATTGTGACAATTTTTCTTGCAACTCTTTTAACGCAGGCACAATATCTGGCGTAAGATGTTTTTCTAGCAAAATGGCATCCAACGCTGGCATTTGATAGAAAAATGCAATTTGACTGGCCAATTCATTTAAGGTGTTCACGCGCGCTTGGTAAAGGGCAATAACATCCGTTAAAGGTGGGTTGGTTGCTACGCTCACATTTAACTTCTGTAAACGCTTGGCAATATCTTTAACTAAATCAGTCGGCGCTTTTTGCTTTATATATTGCGCATTCAGCCAGTTGAGTTTTTCGGTATTAAATTGCGCAGCAGAAGGCGTAATGTGGTCTAAATCAAACCACTCGCAAAATTGCGTCATGGTAAACACTTCGTCATCCCCATGACTCCAGCCCAAGCGCGCTAAATAATTGAGCACGGCTTCTGGTAAATAGCCATCATCATCGTATTGCATCACACTGACTGCGCCGTGACGCTTTGATAGTTTTTGCCCGTCACTGCCTAAAATCATGGAAAGATGCGCATATTGTGGAATGGTTGCACCCAAAGCTTTCAACATATTAATTTGACGTGGCGTGTTATTCACGTGGTCATCTCCGCGAATGACTTGGGTAATGCCCATTTCCCAATCATCCACCACGACACAAAAATTATATGTGGGCGTACCATCGCCACGCGCAATAATTAAATCGTCCAATTCTTCATTGGCAATTTCAATGCGGCCTTTGACTAAATCATCCCAAGCCACAACACCAGTTTTTGGGTTTTTAAAACGCACTACGGGCAAAATGTCAGTTGGTTTTTCAGGCAAGGTTTTGCCCGTCTCTGGCCGCCAACGGCCATCATAGCGTGGCTTCAAGCCTTGTTGCATTTGGCTTTCCCGCAAGGTATCTAATTCTTCTTTACTGCAATAACAATGGTAAGCCGTACCATTTTCAAGCATCTGCGCAATCACATTTTTATACGTTTCCATGCGTTGCATTTGGTAAAAAGGCCCTTCGTCATGCGCCAAACCCAGCCATTCCATGCCGTCTAAAATGGCTTGCACTGCTTCTGGCGTGCTGCGTGCCACATCAGTATCTTCAATCCGTAAAATAAATTGGCCACCATGCCGTTTGGCATAAGCCCAAGAAAAAAGCGCAGTGCGTGCGCCGCCAATATGTAAAAAACCAGTCGGGCTAGGGGCAAATCGCGTACGAACAACCATAATAATTTAATTTTCGCTATTTAAAAACCGCATTCTAACACGACATCTTGAAATGCTTTTTCTGACATGCCTTTTTAGAGCTTGAGGCTTTTAGTCATTAATTAATCAATTTAACCTATGAATCTGCGTCTAATTTGGGCATGTATTTTAGTTGTTGAAGGTTAATATCGAATCAAACTTTATTATTTTTTGCAAAGAACCCATGATGGAACTCTTACAATTACTTAAAAACACCACCGCAAGTTTACCCATTCATCCAGATGTAATGGGGCAAAAGCAACGTGAAGTAGACGATATTGCGGCCATTGAATTTGCTTGCCAAAGGCTCAATTTAGATCTTAAGAAGGATTTATTTCAAACCGATGATTATTTAAATTATTTTTTCACGATTGATGAGAAAACGCGCATTCTTGTTGAAAAAGTGACAAATAGTTACATCAAAATTGACATCATTAACCATCAACATAAAACACGCATTGCAAGTGCGGCATTTTTACATCATCGCTTAATGTTCAGCATTTATTTCAAATTGATTGTGGCGCTTGCACCCATTAAACATGCACAACTTGGCATGCTCATTGGTCGAGCAATTAACAATGCTGCGGAGATTATTAAATGGCGTTACTTTAATCACCAACACGCGCCAGGCAACGTTTGGCTGCAAATTTGTAATTTGTTTGATATGGCTGAAAAAAATGGATTAACGCATGAAATAATAAATTTTTATCCAAATTTAGAACATGCTGAGTTTATGCCTATCAACATTGCTTCTGAATTTATTTCGATCTGCATGCTTGGCAGTTTAGATAGTTTAAGTTTTAAACCTGCGCAAATTGATTTTTTAAGCAAACTATTATCAAAATGGACCAGTGATATTCAGATTGACCAAGAATATAACGAGAAAAAACATTTATTTTGTGTAGATTTAAACCAAAATTCTCCCGCTAAACGCATTCGTAATTTAACGCCAACCATCACCAATCGCTTTTGGTGCATGGATAGCATTAACATCAAAATTCAAATATTGATGAATTGCATAGAAACCAATCGCCCGCCAAAACAAAAAGCCATGCGCACTTTGGCCAACAATTTATACGCTTATCCAACTTTACAAACCATGAAATTAGAATGGTCGTTATCAGAATACAAACGCCAACGTCGTGAAAGCCCGCGTATAAAAACGGATAAACCTGCAAAAGATGTTTATGGTTTTGAAGATATTTATTATCAAATTAAACATTTTGAAAATTCTTTGGTTGAAGTGACTCAAAAGTCTTTTTCAAATCAAGATGAAGAAGATGCGTTTGATGAAAATGACTCTGCATCGATTGCCGCCAATCAATTTAGAAAATATGTTGAATCCATGACGACTTACATGGACATCAACAAAGGTTACTGCCACATTGTTGACGAAAGCGTAAAAGGCATCTGCATTCATGTAACCAAGCAACCTTATGAACTTTCCATCGGTATGATGCTGGGCGTTTCTGCAAAAGATCAAAAATTTGGGACAAAAATTGGCATTATTCGCAGCATTAAACCAACGGCGAACAATACTTTAAGAATTGGTGTGGAAATTTTAAGCCGTAACGCTTTTTGCGTAGAAGCCTCAACAATACTTGAAGAAAACAAACCCAATAGCGGCTATATTGTTGAATTTATTGAAGAAAATATTGAAACCAACGATCTTGAAGCGCATGATTTAAATGAAAGCTCAAGTACATTTAATTGCTTATTTTTACCAAAAGCACTGTCATTTGCAAAAGATGAGTCACTCATCATGCCTAAAAATTACTACCAAAGAAATCAACAATATAAAGTGACGATTGCGAATAAAGAAAGAAATATCCAACTGACCGAAACGCTAGAAAAGCATGACAATTGGATTAGAAGTTACTTTGTAGATATTGAAAATTAACCGTTTGCAAAAAATAAAATATTTACAGGCTCATTTACTAAGTTCCTAGCGTTTTTTATCTTCCGAATCTTTTTTGGCTTTTAGTTCAGCACGATGCGCCGTTTTACGACGGCGCATGCTTACAATACCTTCACCAGGTTTGCGTTTATTTTCATCTTCTGCAAACGGATTACTACCCTGTTTGTATTGCACACGCAAGGGCGTGCCTGAAAGTTGAAAAGTACGACGAAAAGTTTTTTCCAAAAAGCGCGTATAGGCATCTTTAACACCATCCACATGGTTGCCATGCACAACCACAATCGGCGGATTACTGCCACCTTGATGCGCATAACGTAATTTTGGGCGGATACCTTTGCTAATTGGCGGTTGATGTTGTTGCAATGCATCTAGCAACACTCGGGTTAGTTGAGGCGTTGGCAATTTTGCGAAAGCTGCTTTGTAGGCTATATCAACTGACTTAAACAGCTCTGGCAACCCTTTTTTTCGCAATGCAGAAATATAGTGAAATTCAGCAAAATCTAAAAAAATCAACTTTCTGTCAATTTCACGTTTAATCCAATCCCGTTCTTCTTCTTTTAATCCATCCCATTTGTTGATGGCAACCACTAATGCACGACCCGCGTCTAAAATATAAGCCGCAACGTGCGCGTCTTGCTCGGTAATACCTTCTTGTGCATCGACGACCAAAATCACTACATTTGCTTCTTCGATGGCTTGGATAGTTTTAATGACAGAAAATTTTTCAATCGCTTCTAACACACGCCCGCGTTTTCTCACGCCTGCAGTATCAATCAACGTATATTGTTTACCATCTTTTTCTAAATCAATGTGAATAGAATCTCGCGTGGTGCCTGGCTCGTCAAAAGCAATTACACGCTCCTCACCAAGCAACGCATTAACAAGCGTTGATTTTCCAACGTTAGGTCGGCCAACAATCGCCACTTTTGGGATTCTATCGCCAGTGTAATCAAGTACAGGGTCAGGTTCTGATTCAGGAAAATACTCAAGCGCCAACTCAACAATATCTTTAACACCTTCTCCATGCGCAGAAGAAATTGATAAAGGATCACCCAAACCAAGCTCATGAAATTCTGCGCTGACAATGGCTTTTTGCATGCCTTCTGTTTTATTTACTGCAAGTAAAACAGGACTCTTACTTTTGCGTAAACGGTTCGCAATTTCCATGTCTTGCGGCGTTGCACCTTGCCGACCATCAACTAGAAAAATAATAATGTCGGCTTCGTCAATCGCTAGAAGCGTTTGCGCAGCCATTGCTTTTAAAATGCCGTTATCTGTATTTGGTTCAAAGCCGCCAGTGTCAACAACTAAAAATGGACGACTTGCTCCCACGCCGCGCCCATAATGTCGATCACGCGTTAATCCAGGCAAATCTGCTACAAGCGCATCTCGGCTTTTGGTTAATCGATTAAATAGTGTAGATTTGCCAACGTTGGGTCGGCCAACCAATACAATGGTAGGTGTCATGCTTGCCTTGTAAGCTTTTGTATTGTTGAATTTAAAAACAAAAGTTTATTGATTAATAAAGCTTGAGACATGCCTACGCATGTCTCTTTGAGTTGAATTTTGTTAGTTTTAATTACTTGATCTGAATTGCGTAAATGCCACCATTACGGGTTTGACCCAACAATGTTGTACGGTTAATTAATTGCATTTTGGGCATAAAAGGGCTTTCGTTTAGTTTAATTCGTCCATCAATTGCACCATCTTCACGACTCAAAAAATGCACATACCCTTCAACATCTCCCACAGCAATCCATGTGCCCATGGGCACGGGGGCAGTAAGCTGTCTATTTTTCAAGGCAGCTTGTCGCCAAAAAGATTTTCCTGTTGAATAATCAACCGCATAAACTGAACCAAGCGTGTGCGAGATAAAAACACGTCCATCTTCAGCGCCCAAACCACTCAAACTTGAAATATCGCGATTCCAGACCACGCGACCAGTTTTTCTATCAACCGCTGCGACTCGCCCTTGATAGGCAACCGCATAAACCAATGCGCCATCCACCATTGGTAAACTTGTAATGTCAGCAATACGCTCAATTTCTGTTACGCCTTTGGGTTGCGCAACGGACGCTTCCCATAACAATTTGCCATTGTCAGCGCGCACTGCAACCAGTTTTCCACCTGCAAAGCCTGCATACACCGCCCCACCATCAATCACGACACCAGCACTACTCCTTAATGACAACGCAGGGCCAGTTCTGTCGTAAACCCATTTACGACTGCCATCATTTGCGTTAATGCCGTAAATTTTACTGTCGCCCGTTCTCACAATCACCATGCCATCAAAATATTGTGGCGCGCTTAAAACTTCGCTGCTTAATTTAGATTTCCACTGTAACTTTCCAGCCAAACCATACGCATAAATTGCGCCGCGTTGTGTGCCAACTAAGACCAAACTACCACCTGCGCCAACGCCGCCAGACACTGCTTCTCCAACTTTTACGCGCCAAATCTCTTTACCATTGGTTTCATCAAGCTTGGCTAATTCACCTTCTGCACCAACTGCATACACATAACCTGCTTCAACAACAGGGGAAAATTCAAAATTACCAGCTTCTTGAACTTTGGCTTGCCAAAGCACTTTTGCACTTACCGTTTGCTTAATTTCTTCTAGTGGCTCTGGTGGATCTTCAACTTCTCGACCAAAAATCGTTTCAGATAGATCTGTTTGAATTTCCGTAATGGCAGAACATGAAGACAAAACCAACGCACTTAGCAATAATAAAATACTTGGTTTTGCTTGCTTTTTAAAAAATAAATTTAACAAAAGAGGTCTCCAAGCATTTTACTAAAGCTTGATAAAAATAAAAATTAACCCAATGACTCTAATTTTTGCTGCGTTATGAGATGATATTTTCCGATTGGATCAAGCTTAGTCAATGCTCTTTCGTAGGCTGATTTTGCATCTGACTTTTTACCCAAGGTGGCCAAAATATCGCCTTTTAAATCCCAAAACAATCCATCAAACCCTGAATCATGCTTGGCTTCTAACACTTTTAATGCGCCATCATAATCTTTTTCTTCGGCCAAAATATTCGCTAGTTGCAAGCTTGCCATCGCACTGCTTGTTGTTTCTTGCGAATTGTTAATGGCCCACTCTAATTTTGCTTTTGCACTTTTTGTGTCTTTAGATTGATAATTTAATTTTGCAACATACAAAGCGGCACGACCAGCATAAGGTGTGGAAGCATAACTTTCCATCAAACTTGCAGATTTTTCTTGAATTGTTTTGTTATCTTTTTGATCTGCGACCAACAACGCCTGATACAACGTTGAAGCTTCTATTGATTTTTTAGCTTGATAATAATGCCAACCTTGATACGCCACATAAGCTAAAATCAATGCAACAACGAATGTGGTACACAATTGACCATTTTTTTTCCACCAAGCTTTAAATTCATCAAGCTGTTCTTGTTCTTCTAAATCGTATGCCATGCTTTTCCTCTTTGAACTATTTTTAATTATTCATTTACTACTTAAAATTGAGCAAGTTTTACTTGGTCTGTTTTAACCTGACCTGGAATCGCCGCTAATAAATCTTGCGTGTAGCGATGCGAAGGTTTTGTATAAACAGTTTCAATCGCGCCTTGCTCAACAATTTTTCCCTGATGCATCACCACAATATCATCAGCAATGTGTCTTACTACGCGTAAATCATGGCTAATAAACACATAGCTTAAAGCCATTTCCGATTGCAACTCTTTTAAAAGCAGCAAAATTTGTGCTTGAATCGACACATCGAGCGCAGAGACAGGTTCATCACACACAACAATTTTTGGGTTCAACACCAAAGCCCGAGCAATGCCTATCCGTTGCCGTTGCCCGCCTGAAAATTCGTGGGGATATTTTTGCATATCAGCTTCGTTAAGACCAACACGCTTTAACATCGCGATCACCGTTTGTTGCTGCGTTGCGCGATTACCCAAGCCGTGAATCAGCAGACCTTCACCAACAATTTCACCCACACGCATTCTAGGGTTTAAAGATGCAAAAGGATCTTGAAACACCATTTGCAAATCTTTTCTCACTGCGCGCAATGCTTCTGCGTTAAGTTTTGCTAAATCTTGCATTGCGCCATTTTGCGCAAATAAAACTTCACCACTATCAATGGGTTGCAATTGTAACAGACAACGCGCTAAAGTCGATTTACCGCTGCCAGATTCCCCAACAACAGCTAAGGTTGAACCTGCGCGCAAAGTGATACTAACATCGTCGAGTGCTTTGACTGTTGTTGTGCTAAAACCAAATTTACCGCTGCGCTGCGTGTAAGTTTTAACCAGATGATTAGCAATTAAAATTGGCTGAGTCATTAAACAACTCCCTGTGCTTGGTCTGTAACCCAAGCATAATCAATGGGTTTGAGTTCTTTTATTCCAGCAGCATCTGGCACACAATCCAACAATGCTTTGGTATAAGGATGTTGCGGATTTTCCAAGACTTGTTTTTTTGTGCCTGACTCGACAATTTCACCTCTAAACATCACCACCACGTAGTCTGCAATGTCTGCAACCACGCCAAAATCATGTGTAATAAACAGCATACCCATGTTCATGCGGTGCTTTAAATCGTCTAATAATCTTAAAATTTGCGCCTGTACAGTCACATCGAGCGCCGTGGTTGGCTCATCGGCAATGAGAAGTTGCGGTTCACAGGCAATACTCATCGCAATCATCACGCGCTGACGTTGCCCGCCAGATAATTCATCGGGATAACTCTCTGCGCGGCTTGGCGGAATCCCAACCTGCTCTAATAAACTCGCCACTTTTACTCTGAGTGCATCGCCTTTTAAACCCAAATGTGTGGTTAAGCTTTCCCCAATTTGGTAGCCCACCGTGAGCACAGGGTTCAGTGAGGTCATTGGTTCTTGAAAAATCATACCAATTTTTGCACCACGAATTTTTCTTAAATCAGACTCGTCTAACGCAGTCAGCACCTGTTTTTTATCAGAATCTGCTAGAAAAGTAATTGCGCCTTGCTGAACTTCCAGCTGCTTGGATAACAGCCCCATAATGGATAACGCTGTTAAGCTTTTTCCACTGCCAGACTCCCCAACCACACAGGTGGTTTTTCCGCTTTCAATTGTAAAACTGACATTTTTTACCAGCACGCGCGAAGGTTGTTTCTTTACAACAATTGTTAAATTTTCAATATTTAACAGAGCAGCAGTATTTTGCGTAGGCGTCATTTTTTACTCAATGTTATAAACAATGGTCACAACCACTCTGGCGATTTTATCTATGGTCGATTTATCATAAACGCCACCATAACTATCGTCACCAGACTCGCCACCCACTGGCAAAATATAAAATGCACCTTGTGAAGCAGATTTCATCACACCCACTTTCACACCATCTTGTTTCACAAATTCGGTTGCGCGCGACCTCGCATTTTTTGTGGCATCGGCAATCAAAGACATTTTTATCTGCTCTAAATTTTTCACCAAATAATTGGGTGGATATGCGGTAACAGGATGATTCTCAGCCCGCAATTGCAAAAACGCTTGATTGGCAGACACAATTTTTGCTAATTCTTGACTTGTGACCCGAATATTTTGAAACGCATCAAATCCTTTTTGAACTTGCCTTGGCGTATCTTTCACATATTCTTCTTCATAATGCGGACCAATCGTTTCAACATCAACGGTCCAATTTTCTTTAGATAAACCTTGTTTTGTTAAAAAATCTTCAACCACTTTTCGCGTTGTTGCAACGGCTTCTAGTGCGCCAGATTGTGTTGCGTGAGAAACGCCAATATTAATTGTCCACTCAGCGCTATCTGCCTTGATGGGTTTTTCTGCTAAGCCTTTTACGGTAATCGATTGTTGACCAGAAACCGCGCGCTTGCCTTGTACGCCCAAAATAAATGCCGCAGACGACATGCCAATCGCAAGTAAAATCCCAAGCACAGCCATGGCTTTAAATAAATTATTTTGCTCATTCATTTTGGCATCTGCCTTTTTTTAAATCTTTAGTTAATTAAAATTATTTTAATAGGCTAAACTTTGAAGCGCTGCACATGCGCAATCGCCTCAATTAAACTACATTGCACTTGTGCAAACTGCATGTCAGCTTTCATCGCTTTGAGCGTTACTTGATGATTGGCAATTTCATCTTCACCCAAAATTAGTGCAAACTTGGCTTGACTTCTATCGGCTTTTTTCATTTGCGATTTAAAGCTACCGCCGCCTGCATGCAAAACAACCTCAATTCCCGCATCACGTAAACTTTCTGCCACACTAAACGCAGTTTTCTCAGCTTGCTCACCCACATTGACCAAGTACACGTCTGCAAAATTGTCTGCTGTCACGCCATATTCTTGCATTAACAAAAATACACGCTCCAAACCTATGCCAAAACCACATGCTGGCGTTGCATCGCCCCCTAAACGCTCAACCAAAGTATCGTAGCGTCCACCGCCAGCAATCGTGCCTTGCGCGCCGAGTTTGGTTGTCACCCATTCAAATACGGTGCGATTATAGTAATCTAAACCGCGCACCAAACGCGGATTAATTTGATAAGGCACACCTGCTGATGCTAATAATTCACATAGACGCTCAAAATGCTGGCGAGTTTCATCGCCCAAACAGTCAATGAGTTTAGGCGCAGCTTCACACATGGCTTGCATGCGCGGATTTTTAGTGTCTAAAATTCTTAAAGGATTAGTGTGCAAGCGACGTTTAGCATCTTCATCTAACAAATCCGCATGTTGCTCAAAGTACGCAATTAAAATTTTGCGGTATTCCAAACGCTCGTGCGCATCGCCAATACTATTAATTTGCAAGGCTACATCTTGGATGCCTAACGCCTGCCAAAGCCTAGCTAATAAGACAATTTGCTCTGCATCAACATCAGCACTTTCAAAACCAAACGCTTCACAACCAATTTGATGAAATTGACGCTGACGGCCTTTTTGCACGTTTTCATGCCGAAACATTGGCCCCATGTACCAAAGCCGTTGCGGGCCGTTGTAGGTTAAATTATGCTCAACCACTGCACGCACACACCCTGCTGTTCCTTCGGGACGCAAGGTGAGTTTGTCGCCATTGAGTGCGTCTTCCCAAGCGTACATTTCTTTTTCAACAATATCGGTATGCTCACCAACCGATCGCACAAATAAATCAGTCGGCTCAACAATCGGCATGCGGATGTTTTTATAGCCATATTGTCCTAAAATTTTGCGCGCTGTGTCTTCTAGCTTAAACCAGAGCGCGGTTTGCTCTGGCAAAATATCGTAAAAACCTTTAATGCTTTGGAATTTTGATGGCTTTGTTTTTGTTGTTTGTTCAACCATGATGCGCTTTTGAATAGAAACTTAAATTGAATTAAATTGCAGATATTGGAATTACTTTTGTACTTAAATTTGCACGCAACTTTCCACCTTCAGCATAATTTTTTTGCACGTAATCTTCCACAATGGCTTGAAACTCTTGCGCAATGTTGTCGCCTTTAAGGGTCACGGTTTTTTCGCCATCCACAAACACTGGCGCAACAGGCACTTCACCTGTGCCAGGCAAGCTAATACCGATATTGGCAAGTTTTGATTCTCCAGGACCATTCACAACACAGCCCATTACAGCCACATTCATATTTTCAACACCAGCATATTGGCTGCGCCAAACTGGCATTTGGTTTCGCAAATAGCTTTGAATTTGCATGGCAAGCTCTTGAAAATATGTGGAAGTCGTTCGACCGCACCCCGGGCAAGCGGTGACCAAAGGCGTAAATGAACGGATGTCCATCGTTTGCAAAATTTCCTGTGCAACAATCACTTCTTTGGTGCGCGATTCATTGGGTTCTGGCGTGAGTGATACGCGAATGGTATTACCAATGCCTTGTTGCAATAAAATGGCCAAAGCCGCGGTGGAAGCCACAATGCCTTTTGAACCCATGCCCGCTTCAGTTAAGCCTAAATGTAGCGGGTAATCGCAGCGATTTGCAAGCTCAGAATATACTTTAATTAAATCTTGTACATTACTGACTTTACATGAAATAATAATTTGGTTCGGTGATAATCCAAGATCCACGGCTTGCTGTGCGCTTTCTAACGCAGATTGAATTAGGGCTTCACGCATCAATGCTTCTGCAGATAAAGGTTCTGCAGATTTTGCATTTTCGTCCATCATTTGCGCCATTTTGGCTTGATCTAAACTGCCCCAGTTCACGCCAATCCGAACGGCTTTTTTATATTGAATGGCCGCTTCAATCATGTAAGCAAACTGCTCATCTCGTTTTGAGCCTTTGCCGACATTGCCAGGGTTAATACGATATTTTGCAAGCGCTTGTGCGCAATCTGGATATTGGGCTAATAGTTTGTGTCCGTTGTAGTGAAAATCCCCTACCAGCGGCACGTTACAACCGAGCGCATCCAAGCCTGCGTGAATTTTTCCAACTTGCGCAGCTGCTTCAGGTGAGTTAACGGTAATGCGCACCACTTCACTTCCAGCTTGCCAGAGTTCATAGACTTGTTTGATGGTCGCTTGGGCATCTGCGGTATCGGTATTAGTCATGCTTTGCACAACCACAGGAGACATTACCGAACCATTTAATCCGCCACCGACAGGCACATGGCCAATCATCACTTGCAACGTTTTTCTTGGTGCACTTTGTGGAAATAAAGACAACGCTTACTCCAATTTAAGACGAACAATATTTTTTGTGGTGGCGGGTGTTAAATCAACTTCTTGGCCATAATATTTAACTTTGGCTGCCGTAGCGTTACCAATAATAATATTATAAGGTGGGTCAGAATCAATAAATTCAGCTGAGCCTGCAGTTGCGGTTTTTTCTAAAATAATTTGCCCAGTTTTATCTTTTATGCGTAGCCATGAATCTGCTGAAAATTGAATTTCTAATTTTTTTGCAACCACAGGTGGAGGAGCGGTAGCTGGAATGGCTGTGCTTGGTTTTGCATTTTCAGTGACTGCTGCGATTGGCGTTTGCACAACACCCGAATTGGGCGGTAAATTATTATCGGCCACGGCATTTTCTGGCGCAATGCCCACCATCGGCTGCTCAATGATCGGCGGCTCGACAACCGAATCTGCACTGACTTCTTCTGCAGTTTGCGGGCTGGATGCTTTATCTTTTGACGCCTCAATCGCATCCATATAATAGAACCAAGCGGTTAAGAAAAGTAAAACTAAAATACTGCCCAATACATAAACAAGCCAAGGCTGTTGCTCTTTATGTGACATCACCTCATTCACATTTGCTTTAACAACAATTGATTTTTGCGCAATATTGGGCACTAACACTTGATATGTTTGCAACAAAGGGCCGTCATCTAACTCTAAAAATCTTGCATAATTTCTAATAAATCCACGCGTAATGACGGGTTCTGGTAAGGCATTGAAATTATTTTCTTCTAACGCAATTACCTGTTTTTCACTCAAATGAATGGCATTTGCAACATCTTCAATTGAAAGCTTTTTTGCTAATCTTGCATGCTGAAAATGCTCACCTAATTGATTTTTTTTAACACTCATTCCATCACCCTGCATTTTATTCTTTCAATAACAAAACACCTAATACACGCGTTTATTCAATACCGGTTAAGCTTTTCGCTTGAATTGAATTGGGGTACAGTTCTTTAAGCTGCATCCGATATTTCTTTTCAGCGTCTTTTAAGTTTATTTTATTTGCCAACTTAACTGCCAACAGCAAAACGTCAGCCGAAGGATTATTTACCAACAAATTTTCAATTGTTTTGTAAGCCAACGCTGCTTCGTTACGTTGAAATTGCAAGCTTGCTAATTGAAAGGCAGCCAAGTTTGACAATGGTTCAATTTCAAGCGCTTTACCAAAATAAATTTCAGCGTTGCGCGTATCTTTCTTTCTCACAGAGCAAATCCCCGCGTTGGTATAAGCGGCAGCAGGCGTTGAGTAAAGTGGGTTTTTTACTGCCAATAAATATTCATCGACTGCCTCATTGTAACGTCCGCGTGCGCACAAAAAATTGCCATAATTATTATGCGCTTCAGAGTTTGTTGGCTCTAATGCGATGGCTTTTTTAAAGTTTTGGCTGGCCACTTCATCTTGTTTTAGCGCAGCATTAACCAAACCTAAACCATTGAATGCAAAACCAAACGTTGGGTCAATGTCTGCAGCCAAGCTAAACTCTTCTAGCGCAACATCTAATTTATTTTGCTGATAATAGGCTGCGCCTAAATCAGTGTGCGCGCGCGCCCTTGCCCGAATATTCTCTTGATCCTTTTGCGTTTGTTGCTGTGAAACGCAACCTGTTAAAACCAACAGAAAGATTAAAAAAATGATTTTGGTTTCTCTAAAAAATTCTAAAAGTCGCATCATGATGAAACCACCTCAATGCCAATGAGTTTTGCCGTGCGTTTGGTTTTATCCAACACTTTACCTGCCAATTGCCCACAAGCCGCATCAATGTCATCACCGCGCGTTTTGCGCACAGTTACCACATAACCTGCTTGCATCAAAATATCACGAAATACGCGAATATGGTTCGGCGTAGAAGTACCATAACCACTGTTTGGGAACGGGTTAAACGGAATTAAGTTAAATTTGCAGGACACATTTTTGACTAAATCTAATAATTGGTGCGCATGCTCAACCGTATCATTCACGCCATCGAGCATGACATATTCAAACGTCACAAAATCGCGCGGGGCTTTTTCCAAATAACGGTTGCACGCCGCCATCAACTCTTTTAACGGATATTTTTGATTAATTGGCACAATCACATCTCGAAGCGCATCATTAGGTGCATGCAAGCTCACGGCTAAGGCCACGGGGCAATCTTCTTTAAGTCTATCCATTGCCGGCACTAAACCGCTAGTTGAAAGTGTCACACGGCGGCGGCTCAAACCATACGCATTATCATCAAGCATAATTTGCATGGCTGTCACAACATTGTCGTAATTTGCCAAAGGCTCGCCCATGCCCATCATAACAACGTTAGAAATAATACGGTCATTGGCGGAAAGTAAATCATAGCCCGCTTCTTGCCTGAGTGATTGATTGGCAATCGCTAATTGACCGATTATTTCTGCCACACTTAAGTTGCGGTTAAAGCCTTGTGCGCCTGTGCTGCAAAATGTACAAGCAAGCGCACAACCCACTTGGCTTGAAATACACAATGTGCCACGGTCATCTTCTGGAATAAACACGGTTTCAATGCTGTTGGTTGCATCTGCACCAATCAACCACTTACGCGTACCATCGTTTGAAACTTTTTCTAGTTGTACTTTAGGAAGCGTTATTTCAGCCTGCGTCTTTAATTTCTCGCGTAATACTTTTGCAATATCGGTCATTTGCTCAACATCATGCACGCCAAAATGATGCATCCAGCGCATGAGTTGCTTTGCACGAAAAGGCTTTTCGCCAAGTTCAGCAAACCATTGCGCCAGTTGTGGCTGATTAAAATTGAGCAAATTGACCAAAATTTTTCCTATAAAACCCAAATAATTGAATTGGCTAAGCTAGGCAAGGCGTAAATAAAAAAATCATACCGAAGCATATAAGCAATATGTGAGGCGTGATTTTTTTATTTGCAACGCCGCATAGCAACGCAAATTAAATTATTAACCAAAGAAGTATTTAATTTCGATAGCCGCATTCTCTTCAGAGTCCGATCCATGCACTGCGTTCGCATCAATACTTTCTGCAAAATCAGCACGAATTGTGCCAGGAGCTGCATCTTTAGGATTCGTTGCACCCATTAAATCACGGTGTGCTAACACTGCATTCTCGCCTTCAAGCGCAGATATCATTACTGGACCTGAAATCATAAAGTTAACTAATGCAGCAAAAAATGGACGCTCTTTATGCACAGCATAAAAACCTTCTGCTTCTGCTTTTGTTAAATGCGTCATTTTTGCAGCAACAATTTTTAAACCTGCATTTTCAAAACGTGTATAAATTTTGCCAATGACATTTTTTGCAACTGCGTCTGGTTTGATAATTGAAAGTGTGCGTTGAACAGCCATAAAAACTCCATAAAAAAAACGGTTTGTAAAGACCGTTAAAATACCATTTTTAGCCCTTAAAATAAACTAAAGATTGTATTTAGTGCTTAAAAATGGCGTAATCTTACAAGATGAAAAATTTTACAAAGTTATTTGTCACTTGCCTGATGCTATGCTGTTTAATTGCTTGCGATTGGTTTAAAGGTGCGCATCCGCAACAAAATCTCACCATTTTCATCATGCGTCATGGTGAAAAACCAAAAGATGGCGATAATCTTTCTTGCCAAGGCTTAAACCGCGCGTTAGCGTTGCCAAGCATATTGGCCAATCAAATTGGTACGCCAGATTTCATTTATGTGCCTGCGTTAAAATCAGCCGATACAACCCGCCACGCAAGAATGTTTCAAACCATCACGCCGTTTGCGATTAAATATAATTTAGCGATTAACAGCCAATTTAAAGCGGATGAATTTTCTAAGATTAAAAAAGCTATTTTTAATCATCAAGGCAAGGTTTTATTGGTGTGGAGCCACAGCGAAATTAAAAAATTAACAAAAACGCTTGGCGTGAAAAAAGCACCTGATTGGGAGGATGACGATTTTAATAGCCTATGGAAGATTGATTATAAAAATGGCAAAGTGCAATTTTCAATAAAAAATTTAGCGTTGCACCCTGCTGAAAATTGCCCGTTTTAGCATTTAAAATTGGCTTCAACAAAACACTGAACTAACCTAAAAATTCATGCTTAATAGGCATTTCAAAGTTAGAGCCAACCTTTATGATTCAAGGTAAATTGCATTGTAAATTTATGCTAAATATCGTAAGTTAAAAATATTCGAGTTCTATTTATTTTGAGTTTACAAACATAATAAAAAATTAAAATGGTGGCGTTCTATAAATACGCTGAGGATGGAACAAATCGTTATGCAACTATTAAATGAAACAACAATTGCAACTTGTCCTGCGTGTGGATTGATGTGCGACGATGTAGCAATCAACACAAAAACAGGCGAAGTGCAGCAAGAAGCCTGTCAAAAAGCCATCAATTTTTACAAAGAAAGCTTTAATGCCAGCGCCCCAGCACATCAAGCCTATTTAAAAGGCATTCCTGCAGATTTACCAACAGCGCTCGCATCTGCCGCAAGCATTCTAAAAAATAGCCAACAACCTTTATTTGCAGGCTTAGGCACAGAAGTGAACGGTATGCGCGCCGTGATTGATTTGGCCAAAAAAGCCAACGCCACGCTAGACCATATGCATTCTGAAGGCACAGTGAATAATACCTTATCTTTGCAAAATATTGGTTACCAAACGACAACCATGACAGAAGTCAAAAATCGAGCAGACGTAATTTTGTTTTTTGGGTCAGAAGTGAGTGAAAGTCACCCAAGATTTTTTGAAAAATTGGTTTGGAATAAAGAAAATTTATTCAATAAACCTACTCCAAAAGTGATTTTTTTAGGTGTTCCAAAAGAAACGCCTGAGACTCATTTTGCATCTGCCATTTCACCAACAGGTGAAAAGCCAACGGTGATTCATGCAGAAAAATCAGCTTTGCCTGAAATCGCCAATACTTTAAATGCGCTTTTGAATAGCAAAAATCCAATCCAAAAATTAGCAGATTCTGAAACGATTGCAGGCGTAACCATTGCGCAACTTAAAAGCGTGGCTGAAACGCTTAAAAATGCGCAATATGGCGTAGTGGTTTGGTCAGCAAGCAGCTTAAAGGCAAATGAACATTCAGAACTCACGATTCAAAGTTTGATTCGCTTTATCAACAAACTCAATGAAACCAATCGTGTGGCAGGCTTACCGCTTAATTCTGGCGATGGCGACACAACGGTAAATAATACTAGCGCATGGCTAACAGGCTATGCCACGCGTAATCGCTTTAAAAATGGTGAAGCCAGTTTTGATGCACGCGCATTTTCCACAAAAAAAATAGCGAAAGAATGCGATGCTTTGCTTTGGATTTCAACTTTCAATGCCACACAAGCCCCAAAAACCAACGCACCGACCATTGTCATCGGTCATCCAAATTCACTTTTTGAAACACCGCCAGATGTATTTATTCCAGTCGCCGTGCCTGGTGTTCATCAATCTGGCTTGATGTTTAGAATGGACAGTTCTGTGACCCTACCCTTAAAAAAATTAACTGAAAACACGCTGCCAACACTGGCGTCTGTTTTGCAAAAAATTGAGGCTTTATTAGCATGATCACGCGTTTAAAAAATGGCAAGTTGTACGACCCTGCGCATGGTAAAAATGGCCAAGGTTTAAATGGAATAGTGCAAGATATTTATATCAAAGATGGTCGCATTATCGACAAACCAGCTGATAGCGAAAAAATCGACCATATTTTTGATTTAAGCGGAAAAGTGGTCATGGCTGGCGCAATTGATATGCATAGCCATATTGGCGGCGGCAAAATGAATATTGCCCGCATGATGCTGCCAGAATACCAAGAAACAAAAAAATATTCTGAACCAGAAGCGCATGTGTGTGGGCCAAATTGCAGTCACATGGCAACACCCAATACGGTTGATACGGGTTTTAGATACATTGAAATGGGCTACACCGCCGCGTTTGAGCCAGCCATTTTGCCAGTCAATGCACGCCAAGCACACTTGGAAATGGGCGACACGCCAATGATCGACAAAGGCGGCTATGCCATGTTGGGCAGTGACGATTATTTTTTACGCATGCTCGCTGCAAAAAAAGACCAAAAAGCCATAAACGACTACGTTGCTTGGATTTTGCATGCCACTCAAGCGATTGGCATTAAAGTGGTGAATCCAGGCGGCATTAGCGCATTTAAATTTAATCAACGCCGTTTAAATTTAGACGAACAACATCAGCATTATCAGGTTTCACCACGAGAAATTTTAAAAAGTTTAAGTACAGCAGTGAATCAACTTGGCATTGCAAAACCGCTCCACGTACATTGCAATAATTTAGGTGCAGCGGGCAATTTTCAAACAACTTTAGACACCATGGGCGCGAGTGATGGCGTGCCGATGCATTTAACACACATTCAGTTTCATAGTTATGGCACTGAAGGCGATAAAAAATTCTCATCCGCCGCCGCGCAAATTGCTGAAGCGATTAACAAAAATAAACACATCACCACCGATGTTGGGCAAATTTTATTTGGCCAAACCGTCACCGCCTCTGGCGACAACATGATGCAACATTTAAATGCAAACCATGCCAATCCAAAAAAATCGGTGATTATGGACATTGAATGCGATGCAGGCTGTGGCGTTGTGCCGTTTAAATATAAAGATCAAAATTATGTGAACGCATTGCAATGGGCAATTGGCTTGGAAATTTTCTTAAGTGTAGAAGACCCTTGGCGAATTTTCTTAACGACGGATCACCCAAACGGCGCACCCTTTACCAGTTATCCGCATTTAATTCGCTTGTTGATGGACAAAACTTTCCGTAACGAAGCCTTTGCAAAACTCAATTTAGATGCGCAAGGCATGAGCAATTTAACGGCACTTGACCGCGAATATAGCTTATATGACATTGCAATTATGACGCGTGCGGGTGCTGCAAAACTCATTGGTTTAAACAATTCTGGACATCTAGGTACAGGTGCACAAGCTGACATTACCGTTTATACCGACATTGCTGACCGAGAGGCGATGTTTGCAAAACCTGATTACGTGTTTAAAAACGGTGAATTAGTAGTAAAAGATGGCAAGGTTGTCAAAGTGGTTTGGGGCGCAACTCAAACTGCAAAACCTGCGTTTGATGTTAGCGTAGAGAAAGATTTGAAAAATTATTTTGACCGGTACCACACCATGAGCGTTGAAAATTTTAAAATTTCTGACGACCAGATTGCTGAAGATGGACGTAATAAAGTTGTAGTCAATACAAACTAAAAGAGACAGTTTAAAAATGTTGATCAATGGAATTCAAATAGACGACACTTATGCTGAGGCATTTAATATGCGCGGCACACGGGTGATTATTACTGGGCAAAATTTAAAATGGGCCTACAACGCCGCCAATGCCATGACAGGGTTTGCCACATCCGTGATTGGTTGTGGCGTTGAGGCCGGCATTGAACGCGAATTAAGCGCAGACGAAACCCCTGACGGCAGACCCGGTGTGAGTATTTTAATGTTCGCCATGGGCAGCAAAGTGCTCATGCAACAATTAGAAACCCGCATGGGGCAATGTATTCTCACCTGCCCCACCGCCGCCGCATTTTCTGGCATTGAGAGTGAAGAATCCATTAATTTAGGTAAACATTTACGCTTTTTTGGTGATGGTTTTCAAACGTCTAAACAATTTAAAAATGCTTCAGGATTATTAAAACGCTACTGGCGTGTGCCTGTGATGGATGGCGAATTTTTATGCGAAGAAACCACAGGCATGGTGCGTGCCATTGGTGGCGGTAACTTTTTAATTTTAGCCACTTCTCAACCTGAAGCATTGGCCGCGGCAGAAACTGCAATTGAAGCCATGAAAAAAGTCAAAAATGTCATTATGCCGTTTCCCGGTGGCGTAGTGCGTTCAGGCTCAAAAGTAGGCAGTAAATATAAAACCATGTTTGCTTCCACCAACGATGCATTTTGCCCCACATTAAAAGGTGTGACGAATACCGAACTTTCGCCAGAAATTGAAAGTGTGATGGAAATTGTGATTGACGGATTAACCTTTGAAGACATCGCCTTTTCCATGAAAGTGGGCATTCAAGCGATTTGTGACATGGGCGAAAAATCAGGCGTAAAACGCATTTCTGCGGGTAATTATGGCGGAAAACTCGGGCCACATTTATTTAAACTCCACGACATTATGGGCTTAAAAGCATCATGAACGCACTCACTTTTACTCTAAAAATCAATCTTCAATTTAGCTTAAATTGCGCACCGCTTAACCCAACAAACTTAAAAGCGTTATGCCTTGCAGACATTTCAAATATTCAACTTGAATATGGCAATAAAAGTGTCTTAGTGGCTGATTTATTTGAAGTTTCTGGCGAAGATGCAGAAAATATTATCTTCAAAAATAGCTCAAATAAAATGGATTATTTAGGCGCAAATACAACTTCTGGAAAAATCACCATTGAAGGCGACGCTGGAAACTATTGCGGCTATAAACTCAAAAATGCAGACATTATTTGCCAAGGCAACACGGGCGATTTTGCTGCTTGTAATATGGCAAGCGGCACACTCACCGTTCACGGCAACACGGGTGATTTTTTAGGTGGGGCATCGAGTGGCTTAAAAAAAGGCATGCGCGGCGGCACGGTGATTGTTAAAGGCAACGCAGGCGACCGCGTGGGCGACCAAATGCGCCGCGGTCTCATTTTAATTGAAGGCAACGTGGGCAACTATTGCGCGAGCAGAATGATTGCTGGCACGATTGGCGTGTTAGGAAAATTAGGCGAATACGCAGGCTTTAATATGAAACGCGGCACGCTGTTGGTATCAAACTTACCAAAACTGCACACAACAATGCAAAACTGCGGCACGCACACCCTGCCGTTTTTAAATTTAATGTTTAAATCGTTTAAACCTTTAAACACAAAATTTAGCTTTGTAGAAACCAAACGTGTACAACGCTATGTGGGCGATGCGGGAAATGTAGGCAATGGCGAGATTTTGCATTTGCTGGCTTAAGTACAATCTCGCTGTCATTCCAAACTTGTTTCGGAATCTTGCATTGTCATCCTGACAAAGTTCAGAGTCTATTGCTTTGTCATTCTGACGCAGGTCAGAATCTAGTGTGTTGTCATTCTGACGAAGGTCAGAATCTATGCTGATTAATTTTCACTATTGTTAGATGCTGAAACAAGTTCAGCATGACAGTTCACAGGCAACAGTGCCAATGTAACTTAGCCATCCAGCTTTAAAATATCTAAAAAAACTAGACTGCCACGCGCTAGAAGCGCTCGCAGTGACGAGGACTATCATTGCGAGGATCGAAGTGAACGGGGATTGTCATTCTGACGCAACTGAGAATCTAGCGCGTTGTCATTCTGACGCAGTTCAGAATCTAGCGCGATGTCATTCTGACGAAGGTCAGAATCTATGCTGATTAATCTGCACTATTGTTAGATGCTGAAACAAGTTCAGCACGACAGCCGACACGTTTTAGATGCTGAAACAAGTTCAGCATGACAGTTCACAATTGCAGCAGTGCCAGCTTAAATTAGCAAATTAACAAATAACTATAAAAAAAGCGCACTCAAAAGTGCGCTTTTAACTTTTCAGCTAAACAAAAAACTTAAGCTTTTTTACGGCGTGAAGCAAAGCCCAATAAACCTAAACCTGCTAAAAACATTGCATATGTTTCTGGTTCTGGTACTGCAGCTACACTAGCCCCTACACTCGTTGCTAACACTGTTCCATCTGTACCAAACGCTGTAAATTGAGATGCGATATTTGCGTCAAAGAAAAAACCATTTAAAGTACCACTATTAAACGGATTTGCATCAGAACCTTGGATATGCCAATAGATATTGACCGAAGTATCTTCTGTACCAAACAAGCTTTCAAAAGTACCTAAGTTACGCCCATTGTATCGATAAAGCTCGCTTATCCCAACCATGTCTTGTTTTGCAGCGTAAGCACCAAAAAGCTGGTCTGAGTTATTCCTAATTGATCTTTTGTAATGGTTTTACCCTGCCAACTGTTTATGTAGTCTGTTCTTTCTTCTACTTGCGTAGTCATCCCTGGCATTGGCCCACCTGATACTGTTCGCATCGTGGTTTTAGTTTCTTTATTATAGATCGTTGAATAAGCTTTTGTAGCGTTGGAATTAGTCACCCCAAACATAAAAATTTCTTTTCCGCTATTGTTGGTGATTTGATATTGCCCAGTAATGACTTTGTCAATTTCTGAGCTAATTTCTTTCACGCAAACAATATTTCCATTGGGTAAACAAGATGCACTTGCAAAAGGGTCAGGTACAACGGCATATGCATTGCCTGATGTTAAACCGATTGACGATAATAAAAGTGCCAGTGGCACACTTAAGTGTTTGAAAAAAATCATTTAAAATCCCCTTTTTGAAAAAATAAAAAATTGCCTTTACATTGAATAATATTTGTAAAGTTTTGTATATAGTCCATTTGGACTATAAAGCAAACTATTTTGCAAAAAAATTAAAATAACTATTAAAATCAATGCTTTAGTTTTATTTAAAAATATTATTTTAAATTCAAAAAACAACAATGTTAAAATGGTGTTTATTCAAATTTAGGTTTTCTTTTTACAAATGTCTGCAACGCACAATCAAAAGTTTTTAACTGCCGCCCTGTATAAATTCGTTAGTTTGCCAGATTACAAAGCGCTACAAGCGCCGCTTTTGGAAGCCTGCGTGCTGAATAAAATTAAAGGCACGTTATTGTTAGCGGAAGAAGGCATCAACGGCACGATTGCTGGCTTTCCTGAAAATATTAAAAATATTCTGCATTTTTTACGCACAGCCCCCATGTTTGAAGGCCGTTTGGCGGATTTAGAACATAAAGAATCTTGGTCTGATACACATCCGTTTTACCGGATGAAGGTGAAACTAAAAAAAGAAATTGTGACGTTGGGCGTTGCGGGCGTGAGCCCGACTAAAAAAGTGGGTAAATACGTCAAACCGCAAGATTGGAATGCGCTGATTTCAGACCCTGAAGTGGTTTTAATTGATACCCGCAATGATTACGAAGTGGACATTGGCACATTTAAAGGTGCGATTGACCCGAAAACCGCCACTTTCCGTGAGTTTCCACAATACGTGGCGGAAAATTTTGATAAAACCAAACACAAAAAAGTGGCGATGTTTTGCACGGGCGGCATCCGCTGTGAAAAAGCATCAAGTTACATGATGGATCAAGGCTTTGAAGAGGTTTATCATTTAGAAGGCGGCATTTTAAAATACCTTGAAACTGTGCCTGAAGAACAAAGTATGTGGCAAGGCGAGTGTTTTGTGTTCGACCAACGCGTGGCGGTGAAACATAATTTAGAAGTGGGCGATTTTGACCAATGTTACGCTTGCCGTTACCCGCTTTCAAAAGAAGATTTAGCTAGCCCGCAATATACGCCTGGCATTTCTTGCCCACATTGCTATAACAGTTTAACGGAAGAAAAAAAAGCGCGATTAACAGAACGCCAAAAACAAGTGATTTTAGCTAAACAGCGCGGTGAAACGCATATTGGCGAGAAACAAAAATAAAAAGTAATAAAAAATTAATTTTTTGCTGAAAGTTTAAAGATGTGGCTAGCGAACTCAGCTTGATGTTTTTTCAAATAATCTAATAATTCAATGGCAGTGAGATTTTGTTTTTCATGCTTTGACGTATCAAACGGCAAAGTAAAAATCGCAATTTCACGGTCTACAATATTTAATCCGTTGTGGTTTGCTTCTTCAACCACGCTGAGAATTTTTTCATAAATATTTTCGCTAAACGGTGTGTAGGGAAAAATAATCCAAAAGTCTGTGCCGTTTCTGCACACTAAGTCTGTTTTTCTAAACGCATTTTGTAAATCTTGCGTCATTTCTACCAGTTGTTTTGAAGCTTCTGGCGCGCCGTAAGCGTCACCCAACTCATTTTTGCTGCCGTAGGCAATTTTTACCAACGCAAAATTAAAGTTTTCCGCATAGCGCGTCACCACGGCAAGCAGCCAATCTAAGGTATTTAAAAAGTGTGTGCGGGAATTTGCGTCGTTAAGTTGCATGAAAAAATCAATTTAAATTTTTAAGATACTTTTTTAAGATACTTAAAGTATAAATCTAAAAAAAAATTGCATTTTCATAAATACGCGCACTTAAATGCCCTAATTTACTTATAAAACCTAATTTGTAGCATTTAAAGTAAAGACGTGCGTGGCTAACGTTTTTTTATTTTCAATTAAATAATCTAAAAAAGCTTCTGGCGTTTGATATTCTTTTTTAATTTTTACCGTATTTGAAGGCAGTGAAAAAATAGAAATTTCACGGTTAACAACATTTAAGCCTTGGTGTTTTGCTTCTTGCAGAATGTCTAAAATTTTATTTTGTACTTTTTCATTTTCTGACGCTTTTGGCACAATAATCCAAAAATTTGCGCCGTAACGCCCAACAATATCTGTTTTTCTGAACGCATGTTTAAATGATTCCGTCACCGCGGTTAATTGTTCTATGGCATTGATTGCGCCGCAAGCCTCACCCAATGCGTGTTTTTCACCATACTCAATGAGAACCAAACCAAACTCGAGCGGATTATCATAACGTTCAACGACTGACATCATCCATTCAAAATTAACTAAAAAATCTTTACGGCTTTGTAAATCAATTTCAATCAGCTTGTTTTCATTCATCATTCTTTTAATTTTCCTAAAAATTAATTCTGAAATATTTACTCATATAATACACACTTATTTTATATCTGATGATTAAGCTTATTTTTACTGCATACTTTTTTAATATGTTTTAAGAAGTTGCAAAATAAAATAGATTAAATATTTAACAAAAAATGTTATAAAAATGAGACTTTTTAGTGAAAATTCTTTTATTTGGTAAAAATGGTCAAGCAGGTTGGGAATTAGCCCGTAGCCTTGCGCCGCTTGGCGAAGTCATTGCGCTAGATAGGCACAATGAAAAATACTGTGGAGACCTGACAAATTTAGAAGGGATTGCGCAAACCATTAGAGCAGTTGCGCCTGATATTATTGTCAATGCAGCAGCGCACACGGCCGTGGATAAAATTGAAAGCGAAGAAACGCTTCCGCAAATTATTAATGTTTTAGCGCCTGAGGTCATGGCGATTGAAGCAAAAAAACTGAATGCTTGGCTGGTGCATTATTCAACTGATTACGTTTTTGATGGTTCAGGTAAAACGCCTTGGGTGGAAACAGATGCAACTAACCCCCTGAATGCTTACGCTAAAACCAAATTAGAATCTGAACAAAGAATTATTGCCACACAATGTAAATATCTTATTTTTAGAACCAGTTGGGTGCATGCGTCACGCGGTAAAAATTTTGCAAAAATGATGTTTAATTTAGCAAAAGAGCATAAAACACTTAAAGTGATTGACGACCAATTTGGCGCGCCAACGGGGGCAGAGTTGGTTGCAGACGTAACCGCCCATGCGGTTAGATTTGCGCTGAATAAACCTGAGTTAACGGGTATTTATCACCTTGTTGCTAGTGGCGAAGTGACTTGGCATGGCTATGCAAAATTTGTTTTAGATTATTGTAGAAAAGCTGGCGTAGATTTTAAATTGCCGCCATCTGGTTTGATTGCAGTGCCTACCAGCGCTTTTCCAACGCCAGCCAAACGACCGCTTAATTCAAGATTAAATACCAATAAATTGCAAAGCACTTTTAATTTAACCCTACCCGATTGGAAAATTGGGGTGATTCATATGTTAGATGAATTTTTAGAGAGAACATGATGACAAAACGTAAAGGTATTATTTTGGCGGGCGGTTCTGGCACGCGCTTGCACCCAGTGACTAAAGTTGTTTCAAAACAACTCTTGCCAATTTACGATAAACCAATGATTTATTACCCGCTCAGCACGTTGATGATGGCGGGCATTCGCGATATTTTGATTATTTCTACCCCGCAAGATACGCCGCGCTTTCAGCAATTATTGGGCGATGGCAGTGATTGGGGCTTGAATTTAGAATTCGCTGTGCAACCTAGCCCTGATGGTTTAGCGCAAGCGTTTATTATTGGCAAAGATTTTGTGGGCAACAGTCCAAGCGCGCTGGTGTTGGGTGATAATATTTTTTACGGTCACGATTTAACCACGCAATTACACACAGCCAGCAACCAAGAAACAGGCGCAACGGTGTTTGCGTATCATGTGAATGACCCTGAACGTTATGGCGTGGTCGATTTTGATAAAAATGGCGTGGCAACCAGTTTAGAAGAAAAACCAGCGCAACCAAAAAGTAATTACGCGGTAACAGGATTATATTTTTATGATAACCAAGTCATTGACATGGCGGCAAACTTAAAACCATCACCGCGTGGTGAGTTAGAAATTACCGACCTCAATAGAATTTATTTAGAACAAAAACAGCTCAGTGTAGAAATGATGGGGCGTGGTTACGCATGGTTAGATACTGGCACCCATGAAAGCTTGATTGAAGCCAGTAACTTCATCCAAACCATTGAAAACCGCCAAGGTTTAAAAGTATGCTGCCCAGAAGAAATTGCCTTCCGCAATGGTTATATTAACGCTGAACAACTCGAAAAATTAGCCAAACCACTCGCAAAAAATGGTTACGGCCAATATTTAATGCGCTTGCTGAAAGAAGGAGCAAAAGCATGAAGGTAACGCCGTGCAGTATTCCTGATATTTTTGTGATTGAGCCAAAAATTTTTGGTGATGAACGTGGCTTTTTTTACGAAAGTTTTAATGGTGCAAAGTTTGAAGAAGCCATTGGGAAAAAAGTAGATTTTGTGCAAGATAACCATAGTAAATCTGTCAAAAATGTATTGCGCGGCTTGCATTACCAAATTCAGCAACCACAAGGCAAATTAGTGCGCTGTATTCAAGGCGTGGTTTATGATGTTGCGGTGGATTTACGCAAAAAATCCCCCACTTTTGGGCAACACGTTGGCATTGAACTTTCAAGTGACAACAAAAAAATGTTTTGGATTCCACCAGGCTTTGCCCACGGCTTTGTAGTATTAAGCGACACTGCAGAATTTGTATATAAAACAACCGATTACTACGCGCCAGCATTTGAGCGTAGCCTGCTTTGGAACGACCCTGCGCTTGGCATTAACTGGCAATTTGAAGGCACGCCGTCGCTATCCAAAAAGGATACGGAAGGCAAAATACTGAAAGACGCAGACATCTTTGAATCGCTTTAGATCAAAGTGTGATTTACAATAAACAGGAGACTCAAAGTCTCCTGTTTATTTATAGGCTAGGCATTCATTACATTTTGGCAAATTCAACGCACACGCTTAAATATCTACAGCATTACCCGCTTGATTTACAAAACAAAATTGCGCAACTCATCGCCCAAGATAAATTAGATGACTACATTACACAACGCTACCCAAGCGCGCACATCATACAAACCGACAAAGCGCTTTATGAGTATTGCAACACGCTGAAACAAACCTTTTTGCGCACCTCACCCTTGCTAGATAAAGTGATTTATGACAATCGATTAAGCATTGAACATCACGCGCTTGGGCTTAATACTGCAATTTCACGCATTCAAGGTGGGAAACTAAAAGCCAAGAAGGAAATTCGCATCTCAAGCTTTTTTAAAACAGCGCCTGAAGCATTTTTAAACATGATTGTGGTGCATGAATTAGCACACTTGAAAGAACGCAACCATGACAAGGCGTTTTATCAACTGTGCCAATATATGTTGCCTGAATACCATCAACTTGAATTTGATTGTAGAGTTTATTTGACTTGGAAATTAAATAAAACAGAAATTAAATTAAATGGAAATTTAAAAAAATAGAAATTGCGTTACTTTATTTTCCAAAACTGGCTTTGACGAATCACCAACCAACCAAGCATCCAATAAACCGCCATAGCCCAAGCCAAACCAGCAGGCGCATACCACACAAACGGCACAATTAAACCCGCAGAAACAGTCGAAAGAAACATTTGAATAAACGCTTGCCCAGATGCCGAAGTACCGCGAATTTTGGGGTGTCTATCTAGTGCGGCAATAGAAAGTACGGGCATTGCCAATGCCATACCAACATTAAAAAAAGCCACAGGAAAAATGTTGTACGCCCAATATATTGGCAAAAACTGGCAAATCATCAAATTCAACATTATCACTAAAAACATCCAGCCATACGCAAACTTTACAACGCTATTGGCTGAAAATTTGCCAGCCCAGCGTTTAGCCAAATAAGAACCCAACACCATTCCTGCTACAGTTGGAATAAACAAATAGCCGTATTGCTGTGGGCTTAACTGTAAATGCTTGCCCAAAAATACAGGGCTGGCAAGCACATACACAAAAAACGCTGAGAAATTTGCACCAATGGCAATGCAGATTTTGGCAAACTCGGCATCACCAAAAATGGTTTTATAACTATTCAAAACGTTTTTTGCAGATAACTTCATGCGCTTTTCTGGCGGCATGGTCTCGGGTAAAAATGCAATCGCTGCCCACAAACTGAAGCTCGCATACACCGCCAAAAAGATAAAAATCACTTGCCAATGAAACCCAAGCAATAAACCACCAATAATGGGCGCGACTGCTGGCGCAATGCCAAACAACATTTGAATCGTCGCCATCACACGTTGCGCTTGCGCGCCTTCAAATAAATCTCGCACCATGGCGCGTGCAACAGTGTTACCAGCGCCACCACTTGCTCCTTGCAATGCGCGAAAAAACCATAATGTTTCTACATTGGGCGCGAATGCGCAGCCAATACTCGCAACAATAAAAATTCCCAAGCCCCATTTAATGGTGGTGATACGCCCAATGGCATCAGAAATTGCGCCATGCCAAAGCGTCATGGCGGCATAAGGCAATAAATAAAACGTGAGGCTTTGCTGAATTTGCACATCATTTGCGTTTAATTCTGCCGCCATGATATGAAACGCGGGTAAATAAGTATCAATGGCAAACGGTGCGAGTGCAGCAAGGGCTGCAAGTGCGTAAACGAGAAAAATAGAGTAAGTGGTCAAAATGAGAGATTTTAATGGCTGATTAATCTGCCATTTTATCGCATAAATCAGCCATGCACGTGATTGCTGGGTGATGACTGGCTAGCGCACAATGCAAATTGTAGTTCACCAAACAAAAAAGCGGGAGCCAACGCCCCCGCAATTTATTTTGTCATTTCAATTCTTATAGTTAAGCGTAATAAAGCAGTTTAAACCTTAAATTAAACCGCTTGTTTTTTTACGGCGTGCTGTAAAGCCCAACAAACCTAAACCCGCCAACATCATGGCATAAGACTCTGGCTCTGGTACCGCAGCAGCGATGCTAGGGGTTACTATAGATAACGTGCCTGCGCCGCGGATATTAGTATTAATACTCATACTCTCAAGACTAAAAACACCAGCAGAAGCAGTTGGAGTCGTACTGCCATCACTCAACCGAGTTTCAACAAAGTTGTAAATTGAAAATGCATAACGACCACTTTCTTCACTTTCTAAATAGTATTGATATCCAGTGAACGTAAAACTAGGATTATTATTAGTCGAGAAATCTATAAAGCCAATGCTTTTGGTACTTGATGCAGTGTACTTAGTGCCGTTAAGGGTGAACATGCCAGAAACAAAATTATTTGTGGGTTTGCTATCATCAATAAAAAAGTTAGCAGTAATACTGTTAGTGGCATCACTATTGCTGTAGTTATACTCAATGATGGCCGCTTGAGCAGCGCTGCTAAACGCTAAAGCGAGCGCCAAAGCGGATAAAGTTTTAGCTAGTTTGTTTGTTTGTTTTTTTGTAAAAATCATGGTCTATATCCTAAAAGTTAAAAAGTTTAATCGCCTAAAAATTAGACTGCTTTAATCAGTGATGCATTAAACTAGGCGGAATAATATAGAAAAGAGAAATGGCGCACTATAGCCCGTTTGGACTATTACGGTTTAAAAAATAAGCAAATTTAAATCAGTTTATTCGGTGCAGTGTGTTGTTTGAAAACCAATATTGCTTGAAAACCACAGTTGTTTTAAAACCAAGGTTGTTTGAGATGAGGTTTCGCTCTGTTCCGAGTTTGCTCAATAAAAAAGGCGCATCGAATGCGCCCTTGCTTTTACCGCACTGGTTTTAAGGAAGTGCGTGAAAATTTTCAACGCGCTCTTTATCGCCCGCCACATATTTTTTTGAGTTTTTATCGGTTCTAAAAATAATGGGTTTTGATGCCAATACGGGGTTTTTAGAATCCTCAATGGCTTGGTCAATTAAATGACGATTTGGCGATTTTGAGCAGACAGGATCAGCACTTTCCGCATCGCCTGAGAGTAAAAACGCTTGGCAACGGCAACCGCCAAGGTCGTTGGCTTTTTCTGAACAGCTGCGGCATGGCTCTTTCATCCAATCATCGCCACGGTATTTATTAAACGCAGGGCTTTCTTTCCACGCGTATTCCAAACCGTGTTCCCGCACATTGGGGAACTGCATATTCGGCAACACTCTCGCAGAGTGGCACGGTAAGACATCACCATTGGCGGTCACGATCATAAACACTTCGCCCCAACCATTCATGCATTTTTTTGGACGGTCGCCAAAGTAATCAGGCACCACAAAAAATATTTTCATTTTATTGCCAACTTTTTGGCGAAATTCATTGGTGATGCGTTCCGCTTCATCAATTTGTTCTTTAAGCGGCATGAGTTGACTGCGGTTCACCAAACTCCAACCATAATATTGCGTGTTGGCAAGTTCAATATAATCTGCACCCAGTGCTTCTGCCATTTCTAAAATTTCTTTCATATGGCCAATGTTATAGCGGTGAATCACTACATTGAGCACCATCGGGTAACCGTGATTTTTAATCATGGCAGCCACTTTTTTCTTCAATTCAAAGGTTTTGGTGTTGGTAATAAAATTATTTATTTCTTCGGTAATGTCGTGCATGGAAAGCTGAATATGGTCTAAACCGCCATCCTTAAACGCTTGAATGCGTTTTTCAGTAAGGCCTACGCCAGAAGTAATTAAATTACTGTAATAGCCTAATTTTTTAGCTTCAATCACAATGTCTTCAATGTCATCGCGCAACAAAGGCTCACCGCCAGAAATGCC
The DNA here is from genome assembly GCA_965247415.1 of Methylophilaceae bacterium. Lineage (GTDB taxonomy): Bacteria > Pseudomonadota > Gammaproteobacteria > Burkholderiales > Methylophilaceae > Methylotenera. The sequence goes on along the minus strand of OZ252007.1, from coordinate 2,226,047 downwards.
CAGTTGAATTGCACCCATTTTGCGTGCATCACGCAAGGCTTGAATCCATTGCTCAGTACTTAACTCATTTTGCGTATGTTTATCGTAATCAGTGGGGTTATAGCAAAAAGCGCAATGCAAGGGGCAACGATAAGTGACTTCTGCCAACAACCAAAGCGGTTGCGTCTGCGTAATGCTTGCAGCCACGCCATTATTTTGGGCTTGGTTTTGCACTGCTTTTTGTACTGCTGAATCGCCGAGTGAGTTTTGTGTCATTTTGTTACTCCTAAAAACTTTACCAATCTACTATCACGTCATTCCCGCGTAGGCGGGAATCTAGGCTGGATTGCAATTAAAGCTGGTGCAATAAATAATTATTCGTTAAATTGTCACTTGTCTGGATTCCCGCCTACGCGGGAATGACAGCGTGAGGTTAATTTAATTTTCGTATCCAAGCTTTACCTAATGCCATTTCAAACATACCAACAATGTCTTTTTCAATTTCTACCGCATCGGGAAAAGCAGTTTTCAACTCAGCAATAATTTCCCCGACGGTTGCTTGACCATTCACGCGCTTTAAAATTTCGCCCGCGCCGCCATGCAATTTCACCATGCCTTCAGGAAATAGAATCACATAGCTTTGTTGTGCTTCTTCCCATTGAAAACGGTGGTGAAAGGCAATGGCATAAACATCTGAATGTTGAACAGTATTTTCCATATATTTTTAATTAAATAGTCTTAGTCAAAGTTAATCACTGGTTGGCGCAAATAATCGCGCCCTTCTGTGGTTATTGTGGTCGAAGCCAGCATAATGGAATCTGCAATCACCCAAAGCACATTGAGTTTAAATTGCAAAATTTCTAACGCGCGCATTTGCATTTCACGCGAAGTACTAAAATAATCTAAAGTGACCCCAAGCCCTTGCTCTACATCACGCCGCGCTTCTGTCAGGCGTTTTTTAAAGTAAGTTAATCCTTCTTCTTTAATCCACGGATACATGGTTGGCCATGAACTAATGCGTTGCTGATGAATATGCGGCGCAAAAAGCTCGGTCAAGCTTGAACACACACTTTCTTGCCAAGGACGCTGTTTAGCAAAATTAATATAAGCATCCACCGCAAAGCGCACGCCCGGGCTCACCATTTTTAAGCTCACAATGTCTTCACGGCTTAAACCAACGGCTGCACCAAGTTGTATCCAAGCTTCAATGCCGCCAACGCTCTCGCCTACGCCATCGTGATCTGTAATACGCACAATCCACTGTTTACGCACTTCAACGTCTGGGCAGTTGGACAAAATTGCTGCGTCTTTCATTGGAATCGCAATTTGATAATAAAATCGATTGGCAACCCAACATTGCAACTGCTCTTTGGTCAGTTTGCCTTCATACATCATCACATGAAACGGATGATAAATATGGTAACCCTTACCTTTTTCACGCAGTTTTTCTTCAAATTCTTCACGTGACCAAGGTATGTTTTGGGGTAAATTATCGTTTGTCATTGCATTCATTTTTTTCTCCTAAAGTAGAATATCCATACCGTCATACGCCACTTCAATGTTGTGTTCATTCAGAATGGCGCGTTCGGCGGAATCTTCCCTTAATATTGGATTGGTATTATTGATGTGTATCAACACTTTACGTTGAGCGTTAAATGCATCTAACTTTTCAATCATGCCGCCCTCACCAGATTGCGGATTGTGACCAATACTGCGCGCCGTTTTGGTCATCAAGCCCATGTCGATCATTTCAGTATCCGTCCAAAACGTACCATCGACCATAATGCAATCTGCTTGGTTCATTAAATGAGGTAAATGTGGCTCAATTTCACCCAAACCTGGGGAATACCAACATTTTTTACCTGTCGAAATTTCTTCAATCAGCACCCCAATCGTGTCGCCCGGGTGTGGGTTATTGCGATGTGGCGAGTAAGGTGGCGCAGCACTTTTGAGCGCAACGGCAGTAAAGCGTAAATTTGGCACATTCGGAATTTCGAAGCTTGTCGTTTTGCTGACATCAGCCGCATCAATTGGCACTTCATGATGATTGACACCGCAGTAATAGCCTAAAATATTGAGAATTTGGTTACCTGAAGTTAAATCTTCATACACCATTTTTGTGCAATAAATTTCACGTTTCACTTTGCCTTCACGCAACATAAATAAACCTGTGGTGTGGTCAATTTGCGCGTCAATCAGCACAATGGCTTGAATACCAGAGTCACGAATCGCACGACCAGGTTGCAATGGCGCAAAATCTTGAATTTGCTGCAATACATCTGGAGACGCATTAAAAAGTACCCAATCTACGCCATTACCAGAAACACAAATGGAAGACTGTGTGCGTTTGGTCGCTTTTATCGTGCCTTTACGCAAACCGTCACAATTAAAACAATTACAGTTCCATTGTGGAAAACCACCACCTGCGCCCGCGCCTAAAACATGAATATGCATAAATTCTTTACTTTTTAGTTTAATTAATCTTTAAAAACGTTCAATACTTTAAAAACAACTCTTTTAGACAAAAAAGGCTGTCTTGCGGCAGCCTTTTTTTGCTTAACGAAATAATGATCGTTAATTATTTGTTCATTACGTACATTGTAACTTCAAAGCCAAAACGCATTTCTGTAGCTGCTGGTGTTGTCCACATGATAAATTTCCTTTATAAGTCGTTAAGTTAAATTCGCTGTTTTACTAATTGGTTAGTGCTACAACGTGAAACGAATTTTGCGCTTGATTTAGAAATGCTGACACTGCAAAGTTACCGATTAAACACTAAGTAAATTCATGATGCATGGCTAGTTTAAAACGTACTGTCTTTTTTCTAAACTTAATGATTAACACTTCTGCGGATTTGCACGGATTTTGCTAAATTCTCAAGCACTTCAACGGTTTCCTGCCAGCCAATACAAGCATCGGTAATGGATTTTCCATATTCCAAATCACAGCCTGGTGCATGGTCCTGACGACCTGCATGAATGTGTGATTCCACCATTAATCCAATTATGCGCTTATCTCCAAGCGCTACTTGTTCGCCAATATTTTTAGCAACGTCAATTTGCAATTGATATTGTTTTTGGCTATTGGCATGGCTGCAATCAATCATTAATTTTGGCGTTAAACCCTCTTTTGTCAGTTGCTCACAAACGGCTTGTACACTTTGCGCATCATAATTTGGCGCTTTTCCACCACGCAAAATCACATGACAATCATCATTTCCAGAAGTTGAAATTATCGCCGATTGTCCTTCTTTGGTGACGGATAAAAAATGGTGCGGACTAGCCGCAGTTTTAATGGCATCAATCGCAACTTTTACGCTGCCATCTGTACCGTTTTTAAACCCTACAGGGCAGGATAAACCAGAGGCTAATTCACGATGCACTTGCGACTCTGTTGTTCTTGCGCCAATGGCACCCCAACTCACTAAATCTGCCGTATATTGTGGCGTTATCGTGTCTAAAAATTCTGCGCCAGCTGGTAAACCAAGTTCATTCACATCCAATAGAAATTGGCGGGCTTTTTCTAAACCTTCATTAATTTCATAACTGCCATCCAAATGCGGATCGTTAATCAAGCCTTTCCAGCCAACAGTTGTGCGTGGTTTTTCAAAATAAACGCGCATGACAATCAATAAATCATCTGACAACTGATTGCGCACTTGCAGTAAACGGTTGGCATATTCCAAACCTGCTTTTGTATCGTGAATAGAACAAGGACCAACAATCACCAACAATCGGTCATCTTGACCATGCAATATGCGATGAATAGCAGCACGGGTTGCCAAAATATTTTGGGTAGATTCTGCACTTTCTTTTAAACGACTAAGCAAAACCACAGGCGTCACCAAAGGCTTAATTTCACGTATCCGAACATCGTCGGTCGCTAATTTTACGTATTTAATTTTTTCGGATTCAGTCATTCAATGTAACTTTTTAACATTCATTATTTGCTTAAAATTTTCGTCAAAACGTCTAAAAATCGCTTATTTTCATCAAACAAACCAATGCTGACACGCAAGTATTCTGGCATTGCATAATTGGCAATAGGTCGCACAATTACGCCATTTTTGAGTAATTGCTGATTCACTTCAGACGCGTTATTCACTTTAAAGCTTATAAAGTTAGCAAAAGATGGTATAAACTCAAGCCCAAGCTGCGTCAATCCTTGTTTAATTTGCGCCATGCCTGCTTGGTTAAGCGCGTAGCTGCGTGCTACAAAATCATCATCAGCCAAGCTAGCAACGGCAGCAGCTTGTGCAACACTGTTCACATTAAACGGTTGTCGTACGCGGTTCATCATGTCGGCAATACTTGCATGACTGAGTCCAAAGCCAACACGTAAACCTGCCAAACCATACGCTTTTGAGAAGGTTCGAGAAATAATTAAATTTTCAAACTCTGCCAACCAAGAAATCGCATCAGATTTCAATTCTATTGATAAATATTCATCATATGCTTCATCAAGCACCACCAAAATATTCGTTGGTACTTGCTTTAAAAAGTCATACAACGCTGTTTTATTAATGAGTGTTCCCGTTGGGTTATTTGGATTAGCAACAAAAATAATTTTTGTTTTATCTGAGATGGCGGCCTGCATAGCGGATAAATCATGCGCATAATTTTTTGCAGGCACAACCACACCCTTTGCACCTGTCGCTTGCGTTACCAAAGGATACACAGCAAACGCATGCTGAGAATAAACTGCTTCTGAAGCTGGCGTTAAAAAAGCACGTGCTGCAAGCTCTAAAATATCATTTGAACCATTACCAAATACAATTTGATTATGCTGAACATTAAATTTTTTAGAAACCGCATCACGTAAAGTAAAACTATTGCCATCGGGGTAACGGGCAATATCCAGCAACGCTTCTTGAATTGCAAGTTCAGCTTTGGGGCTGATGCCAAGCGGATTTTCATTTGAAGCGAGTTTAACAATGTCTTCGACGTTCAAGCCCATTTCACGGGCAAGTTCTTCAATTGGCTTGCCACCTTGATACGGCGCAATTGCCTGAATATAGTCAGGCGCTAAATTAAAACTATTCATCTAACTAAACCTTAAATTTGCAAAAATTTAAATTTATTCGCTTGATTTAAATCACTGCGAGAGGATAAGAGCCTAAAATTTTGAGAAGTGAAGCACGCTCTTTACATTCTACCAAGGCGACTTTGACTTTTTCATCGGACTGGTGACCTTCAATATCGACAAAAAAGACGTAATCCCATAAGCCTTGTTTGGATGGGCGTGACTCAAATTTTGTCATACTGACGCCGTGGCGGGCTAAAGGTTCTAATAAACTCACCATCGCGCCAGGAATATTTTTAGAAGTCATCACCAGCGAAGTTTTGTCTTGGCCAGAAGGCGCAACATCATGTGCACCCAAGACTAAAAAGCGCGTGGTATTTTTAGGGTCGTCCTCAATATTTTCCGCCAAAATATTTAAATTAAATAATTCTGCTGCGCGTTTGCTGGCGATGGCAGCGGCAAACGTGCCATCTGTGCTGACCAAATCATGAATCATTTGTGCAGCGCGCGCGTTGCTAGTCACTGCTTCGCGCTCTGCGTTGGGGAGCATTTTATACAACCATTCGTGACATTGTGAAAGTGATTGATTATGTGAAAATACGTGTGAAATTTTTGAAATATCTGTTTGTTTTGAAAGCAAACAATGATGAATCGGCATGGTCACTTCACCACAAATTTTTAGCGGCGTTGTTAACAATAAATCAAGTGTTAAACTAATCGCGCCTTCAGTCGAATTTTCTACCGGCACAACGCCATAATGCGCTTGACCTGCCTCAACCGTACGAAATACTTCGTCAATGGAACCACAGACTACCGCTTGTCTGCCTTGCCCAAATTGCTTTAGCGCGGCCTCTTCACTGTAAGTGCCTAAGGGGCCTAAAAAAGCAATTGAAAGCTCTTTCTCAAGCGCACGACAATTTGACATCACCGCACGAAAAATATTACTCACCGCATCATTTGAAAGCGGCCCTTGATTATTACCTTGCAGGCGTCTTAACACTTGCGCTTCACGTTCTGGGCGGTAAATAACACCGTCATCTTTGAGTGAACCAATTTTTCTGGCGAGCGCAGCTCTTTCGTTTACAAGTGTTAAAATTTGCTCGTCAATCGCGTCGATTTGATCTCGATGTTTTTTTAATTGCTCGCTCATCTTAATGTGCGCTTTCGAAGGCTTTCATGTAATCGACCAACGCTTGCACGCCTTCCATCGGCATTGCGTTATATATGCTTGCACGCATGCCACCCACGGCACGGTGGCCTTTGAGTTGCAATAAACCTGCTTCTGAAGCGCCTTTTAAAAAGGCTTCATTTAAGCTTTCGTCTTTTAAAAAGAATGGAATATTCATACGGGAACGATTTTTAACCGCCACATGATTCACATAAAAATCAGTTGAATCAATGGTGTCATACAGCAAATTTGCTTTTGCAATATTAACTTTTTCAATCGCCTCAACGCCGCCTTGCGCCAGCAACCATTCAAACACCAAGCCTGCAATATAAATACTGTATGTTGGCGGCGTATTAATCATACTTTGATTTTCAGCCTGTGTTTTCCAATGAAAAACTGCAGGTGTCAGCGATGAAGCGCGGTCTAACAAATCTTCACGCACAATCACAATGCATAGCCCTGCGGGACCAATATTTTTTTGCGCACCTGCGTAAATGACGCCATATTTAGTGACATCGACAGGACGAGAAAGAATATGCGAGGACATGTCTGCCACTGTCGGCACATCGCCAGCGTCAGGCAGCCCATCAAATTCTACACCGCTCATGGTTTCATTGGTGCAAATGTGCAAATAAGCTGCGTCTTTGTTTAATTTCCAAGTTGAAAATTCAGGAACAACAGTAAAGCCAGATTTTTCTGTACTTGCAACAACATTAATGTTGCCATAAGCATTCGCATCATCCACACTGCGCTTACTCCAGCCGCCTGTAATGGCGTAATCGGCAGATTTATCACCCAATAAATTAAGCGGAATCATGGCATTTTCAGCAATGGCGCCGCCTTGCAAAAACAGCACTTTATAATTTTTTGGAATCGCTAACAGCGTGCGTAAATCGGCCTCTGTTTTTTCTAAAATGCTGATAAATTCTTTACCACGGTGTGACATTTCCATCACACTCATACCTGAGCCATGCCAATCAAGCATTTCTGCTTGTGCTTTTTCTAACACGGGAGGTGGCAAAACAGCAGGGCCAGCAGAAAAATTAAATATTTTTTTTGTCATTTAAAAAATCTTCAAAATAAAACTTTTAAAATCGTATTTTTTATTCGCTCGTTTCCGAATCTTCTGTTTCTACAATTTTTTCCAAACCAGAAAGCTTTTCACCTTCGCCTAAGTTAATCAAGGTTACGCCTTGCGCCGCTCGACCCATATCGCGAATTTCTTTTACACGGGTACGAATCAATACGCCACCAGTAGTAATGAGCATAATTTCGTCGTCCTCAGAAACAAGTTTTGCGGCAATTGCTTTACCGTTACGTTCGCTAATTGCAATCGCTTTCACGCCTTGCGTGCCTCGACCAGAATGACGGAATTCTGATAACACGGTGCGTTTTCCGTAGCCGTTTTCTGTGGCAACCAGTACAGATTGCTGATCACTTTCAGCAATCAGCACTGAAAGCACTTGTTGTTTAGGCGCAAGCTTCATGCCGCGCACACCGCGCGTAGCACGCCCCATCGGGCGAACATCATCTTCTGTAAACCACACTGCTTTACCACCATTTGATACCAATACAATGTCATTTTGACCATTGGTAATTTCCGCGCCAATTAAAAAGTCATCATCATCCAGATTAATCGCGATAATGCCTGATTTACGCGGGTTGGCAAATTCTGTCAGAGCGGTTTTTTTTACTGTGCCTAATGCAGTTGCCATGAAAATAAAGTGATTTTCATCAAATTCTTTGACGGATAGAATGGCGTTAATTTTTTCGCCTTCTTCTAAGGGAAATAAATTCACAATCGGTTTGCCACGTCCAATGCGGCTGCCTTGTGGCACTTCATACACTTTTAACCAATACACGCGACCGCGACTGCTAAAACATAAAATGTAATCATGTGTATTTGCAACAAACATTTTGTCGATAAAGTCATCTTCTTTTGTTGGTGCTGCTTGCTTACCGCGACCGCCGCGTTTTTGCGCGCGGTATTCATCTAATGGCTGCGATTTTACATAGCCAGAATGGGAAAGTGTCACAACCACATCTTGCGGGGTAATAAAATCTTCTAGCGATAAATCTTGCGCATTGACCACAATTTCACTGCGACGTTTATCGCCAAATTGTTTACGAATTTCCGTCAACTCGTCATGAATAATCGCTGTCACGCGCGCTGGCGTTGCCAGAATATCGAGCAAATCTGCGATCAAGTCCATCACTTCTTTGTATTCAGCGACAATTTTGTCTTGCTCAAGGCCCGTTAAGCGCTGCAAACGCATTTGCAGAATTTCCTGGGCTTGCACATCGCTTAATCTGTAGCCATTTGGTGTTAAACCAAAATCCACGCTTAACCCTTCTGGACGCGACGCTTCCATCGCAGCGCGTTTCAACATTTCTTCCACCACTGGTGAATTCCAAGTGCGCGCCATTAACGCAACTTTTGCTTCGGGTGGTGTGGGAGCAGCTTTAATCAGCGCAATCATTTCATCCACATTTGCCAAAGCAACGGCCAAACCTTCTAAGACATGACCACGTGCGCGCGCTTTTTTGAGCTCAAACACGGTACGGCGCGTAATGACTTCTCGACGATGGCGTAAAAATGCTTCCAGCATTTGTTTCAAGTTTAACAACCGTGGCTGACCATCAAGGAGCGCCACCATATTCATGCCAAACGTATCTTGCAATTGCGTTTGTTTGTACAAATTATTGAGCACAACTTCAGGCACTTCACCGCGTTTTAATTCAATCACCACGCGCATGCCAGATTTATCTGACTCGTCACGCAAGTCTGAAATACCTTCAATTTTTTTCTCGTTAACGAGTTCAGCGATTTTTTCAACGAAGGTTTTTTTGTTTACTTGGTATGGTAATTCGTCAACAATTAATGCCTGACGGCCACCGCGCTCCAAATCTTCCACATGGGTACGACCGCGCATTACTACGCGACCGCGGCCTGTGCGATAGCCTTCTTTTACGCCCGCCGTGCCATAAATAATGCCTGCAGTTGGAAAATCTGGCGCTGGCACTAAATCAATTAACTCTTCCACACCTGTGTCAGGATTTTTTAGAAGCGCAAAACACGCATCTAATACTTCATTCAAATTATGGGGCGGAATATTGGTCGCCATACCCACCGCAATGCCAGAGCTACCATTAATCAGCAAATTAGGAATACGCGCCGGCATAATGAGTGGCTCATGTTCACTACCATCGTAGTTCGGGCCAAAATCAACGGTTTCTTTATCAATATCCGCTAACAATTCATGCGCGATTTTTGACATACGGATTTCGGTATAACGCATCGCCGCTGCGTTATCGCCATCGACAGAACCAAAGTTACCTTGCCCATCCACCAACATATAACGCAAGCTGAAATTCTGCGCCATACGCACGATCGTGTCATAAACCGCAGTATCGCCATGCGGGTGGTATTTACCAATCACATCGCCCACAATACGTGCAGATTTTTTATAAGGCTTGTTGTAATCGTTAGAAAGCTCATGCATCGCGAATAAAACACGACGATGCACTGGCTTTAAACCATCACGCACATCAGGCAATGCACGCCCCACAATCACACTCATCGCGTAATCAAGGTAACTACGGCGCATCTCATCTTCAAGCGATATTGGTAAGGTTTCTTTAGCGAATTGGTCTGGATTTTGACTCATATTTTGAAGTTCTTAGAATGATTTTTTATCACGATATTTTAGCATATTTAATAGGCTAAATTGTAGATTAGAGCAGGTTTAATCCCATATATTGTGGTTTTAAACCACCACTTACCTTAAATTTTCAGATCAGCAATTAAATCATCCACGTGCTCTAAACCAACAGCAATCCGCACCAAACTATCCTTGATACCCGCTTCAGCGCGGGCTTCTAGACTCACACGACTATGCGTGGTAGTGGCTGGGTGCGTGATTGTAGATTTTGCATCACCAAGATTTGCGGTAATCGAAATGAGTTGGGTGGCATCGATGAGTGCCCAAGCCGCTTCTTGCTCTGTTTGCCCATTTTTTGGCTTGACTTCAAAACTCACAATACCAGCGCCACTGGTTTGTTGACGCATCGCTAATGAGTGTTGTGGATGAGATATCAGACCAGGGTAATGAACACGCGCCACTTGCGGTTGTGCTTCAAGCCATGTTGCTAACGCCAAGGCATTTCTTGCATGCGCTTCCATGCGAACAAATAAAGTCTCTAAGCCTTTTAAAAATACCCAAGCGTTAAATGCACTCATAGTCACGCCTGCCGTGCGCAAAAAGCCGTAAACAGGCTCCATGTGCGCTTTACTGCCTAACACAGCGCCACCCAAGCATCTTCCCTGTCCATCAATATATTTGGTGGCGGAATGAATAATAATGTCCGCGCCTAAAGCTAACGGTTTTTGAATGGCAGGCGTACAAAAGCAGTTGTCCACCACTAACAATGCATTATTTTTATGTGCAATATCAGCCAGCAGTTGAATATCGCAAACTTCTGTAAGTGGATTTGAGGGCGTTTCAGCAAAAAATAATTTAGTTTTAGTCGTGACTGCTTTTTCCCAAGCAGCTGCATCGGTGAGTGACACAAAAGTGACGTCTAAGCCCCAACGCTTTAAAATATTGCCGAATAGCTGAACGCTAGTACCAAAAATACTGCGCGAAGCCACGACATGATCGCCTGCAGAACATAAGCCCATGACGCACGCCAGAATCGCTGACATACCGCTTGAGGTAGCGACACATTGTTCCGCGCCTTCTAAGGCCGCCAATTTATTTTGTAACATAGTGACTGTTGGGTTAGTAAAACGCGAATAAATATTGCCCGGCTCTGTACCACCAAAGCGCGCTGCAGCCTGCGCTGCGCTTTTGAATCGAAAACTAGAATTTAAAAATAAAGCTTCAGAATTTTCACCATATTCCGTCATTTCACTGCCCGCGCGCACCGATAAGGTTTCTGGATGATAAAAATTATTGTGCAATTCTTTCATGATGATTTCCCACGTTAAATATTTTTAAAAGTTTATTTAGATACAATTTTGTAAGCGGGAGTTGTTTCAATCATAAAAAAACCCGCTAAAGCAATTAAGCTAAAACGGGTTCTTTGATTACTCGCTTTAGCTGAATTTATTATGCGCCCGCAAGCTGAGTTAGACTTTATTTAAGTTGAGTCACTCAAATCAGCGCAAGTTAATGGTATGCCTATCTTTTACATGGGTCAAGAAAAAATTTACGCAACCACTTTAGCTCCAGAGCGTTTAGGCTCAGAGCGTTTAGGCTCAGAGCATTTAAGCTTAAAGCTTCTAAGCTTCTAAGCTTCGAGGGGCAACGTGTCTGCATCAATTAAATTTAAATCTAACTGCGTGCTGGAATTGGCTGGCTTATTGGTTTTAATAGCGTCGCCACGGGCAGATTCAATATTCGCCAAATACACATCGTTAATATCACCCGTAATATATTTTCCATCAAAACATGAACAGTCAAAATTTTCTATATTTGGATTATTTTCTTTCACCACACGCACTAAATCTTCTAAATCTTGATAAATTAATGCATCCGCACCGATTTCCTGGCATATTTGTTCATCGGTTCGGCCTGTTGCCAGCAGCTCTTCACGGCTAGGCATGTCGATGCCATACACATTTGGAAAACGTACAGGTGGCGCTGCAGAAGCAAAATAAACTTTATTCGCGCCTGCATCGCGTGCCATTTGGACAATTTGTTGTGAAGTGGTGCCACGAACAATAGAGTCATCCACCAACAAAACATTCTTGCCTTTAAATTCAATCGCAATTGGGTTAAGTTTTTGACGTACTGATTTTTTTCTCAAAGCTTGACCCGGCATAATAAAAGTGCGGCCAATGTAACGATTTTTAATAAATCCTTCGCGATAATCTAAACCAAGCGCAATACCAAGTTGCAACGCACTTGGGCGACTAGTATCAGGAATTGGGATAACCACATCAATTTGAATATCTTTCCATTCGCGCTTAATTTTTTCTGCCAAACTTTTACCCATATCCAAACGGGTTTGGTACACAGAAACATCATCAATCACTGAATCTGGGCGCGCCAAATAAACATACTCAAAAATACAAGGATTTAACTTGGCATCAACCGCACATTGGCGCGAGTAAAAATGGCCATCCATGTCAATAAACACCGCTTCGCCAGGTACAACATCACGCACTACTTGAAAACCTAAAACATCCAAAGCAACGCTTTCAGACGCGACAATATATTCTGTGCCTTTTGCAGTTTCAGCTTTACCAATAATGAGTGGGCGAATACCATTAGGATCACGAAATGCTAATAATCCAAAATTTGCAATCATGGCCACCACTGCATAAGCACCTTTGCAACGTTTATGCACAGCTGATACAGCGTCAAACACCATATCAGTATTTAAAATGGCATTACGTGAAGTTTTTTCAATTTCATGCGCAAGCACGTTGAGTAACACTTCAGAATCAGAAGTCGTATTAATGTGGCGCAAATCTTGGCGGAACATTTCAGATTTTAATTGTTCTGAATTAGTCAAGTTGCCGTTATGCCCAAGCACAATACCAAACGGCGAGTTCACGTAAAAAGGTTGTGCTTCCGCCGCGCTAGATGAACCAGCAGTTGGGTAACGCACGTGTGCAATGCCGACATTACCAATTAAACTTCGCATATGGCGCGTTTGAAAAACGTCTTTTACCAACCCATTGTTTTTATGCATAAAAAATGTGTTGCCTTCAGTGGTAACAATACCCGCAGCATCTTGCCCACGGTGCTGCAACACTAACAAACCATCATAAAGCAACTGATTGACGGGGTTTTTACCAACAATGCCAATGATTCCACACATGAAAAAAGCCTTAATTTATAGGAAAAAGTATATATTAATTTAGATTGCGCAACTTAATAACGGCATCTAATGCAAGTAACTCAAGTAATTTATTCAAATTAACTTAACTCAGAGTAACTTACTCAAAGTGTACGCGCTCAGCAATATAGTTTGGTAAAAAAGGTAAAGCACTTATCACCAACGCTTCTATGGGCGCACTAAACATGGCGTTTTGCCATCTTGAATCTTTAGGAAGATTAGTTAACCCCGCTAAAAAAACAATCACGCTAACAATAATAATGCCGCGCGCTAAACCAAAAAATGCACCTAAAAAACGATTCAACCAACCTAAACCTAGCTGACTAAAAAGGGTTGAAATTGTAATGCTAACTAAACTTGCCACTAATAAGGTGGCTAAAAATAAAATTAAAAATGCCGCCAAAATGCGCAAAGATTGGCTTGGAATCGCATCTGGCAATAGGGGTAAAACTTGATAAGCGTATGTTTTTGAAACATAAATGGCTAAAAACCAAGCCGCAATGGACAAGATTTCTTTTACTAAGCCGCGCATCATGCTGATGACAATAGACAAGCCAACAACAAGTAAAACACCATAATCAAATGAAGTCATTTATTAAATTTTGATTTATATTAAGATTTATATTAAACGTTAAAATTAAAGTTAATGATTATATTTTATTCGTCAATCAACACCATGCCAGATAAACCACTGGCTTGTATTTTCTTCAACGCTTCTGCTGCGGCTTCTCGGGTCACAAACGAACCCACTCTTAATCGAATTTTTTCACCTTTAGCTGTTTGCAATTTTGCTGTGCGCGATGAAAAACCAGCCGCGGCTATTTTAGATTGCAACTGCTTCACATTTGCTTCATCTGAATACACGCCAATTTGAATCAAAAATTTTTGCGATTTAGCTTCGTTTAGTTTTTTTGAGGGCGTTTTATCAATATTAGGATTTGATTCAGATAATTTAGCGGGCAGCTCATTATTTAAATTTTTATCTACATTTTGGGCTATTTTATTTAAATTTTCTTTTTGTTTTGGATCGTTTAGCCTAACTTTTTCATCATTATTTTTTTTCGTTTGTTCAGTAACAACCTCTTTTTGCACTTCTTGCAAGGGTTTGGGTGTTGCGGCAACTAAGTTCGTATTTTTGTTCGCTTCGTTGATTTTGTCTGGTTCTGGTGGAGAATTTTCAGTATGAATAGTTTCTGGCAACGCTGCAGTTGGAATCACTGATTCTAAATTTTCTGCAGGGGATTGATGCTCATTATTAGACGCAACATCATTTTGAATATTTTCAGGCATTGAAAGTTTAATGGGTGCGCGCTCTTGCAAGTTAGACTGATCTTTCAGCACATTTGGCAAAATAATCAGCATGATAATCACCAAAGCAATTGCGCCAACCAAACGACGACGCGCTCTTTTTTTTAGCAATAAAGCTTGATCAACGGCTGACTCAGGGGGCATTACTGCTTCCTTTTAGGTTATTTCTTCACTTGCACAATTAAATTATTAATTGTGCAAAAATTTTATAGATTTTATCAACCAACAGAAAAAATGAATACGATTATTTTTGATTTGATAGCCACGTTTTGACATTAGCAACCGTATAAAAAGAACCAAACACCACTATTTTATCATTTTCATGGGTGGCTTTATAGAACTGATTTTCAAGCATGGCCTGTTGGCAAGCTAAAGCAGCGTCTGTAAAACATTTTATTTGCGCGTTTGGTGAAGCATTATGAATCATTTTTGCAATATCAACTGCTTTTGCACCGCGCACTTGATGAATGTCTGCAACATACCAAACATCAATGACATTTTTTAAGGCTTCCACAACGCCTTGAATGTCTTTATCGCCAAGCATGGCAAACACTGCAATCATTTTTGCGGGCTTTACAAGATTGCATTTTTTTAAATTTTGCTGCAATGCGCATGCCGCGTGCGGGTTATGGGCGACATCAAAAATCACCTTCACTTGACCACACATTAATTGCTTGCCAATGGTTTTATTGACAGGCAATTGCATCACTTCAAACCGACCTGGCAAGGTGACTTGTTGCAATGCTGTTTGAATATGCGCTACATTAACAGGTAGATCTGCTTGCATCATTTCAACGGCAGCAATCGCACAGGCAGCATTATTTAACTGATAATCGCCGAATAATGCTGGATAAGGTAAATCATATTTGATGATATTTTTTTCATGATTGTTGAGTTGAAATTGCCAATTTGTAGCATGTTGTACTATCAAAAAATTTTTATTGATTGAAAAAAAATGTGCTTTTATTTTTTCAGCATAATTGATTAAAGTATTAGGTGGTTCAAAATCGCCACAGATTGCAGGTTTTTCTGAACGATACACGCCTGCTTTTTCAAAACCAATTTTTTCACGCGTATCGCCCAAATAGTCTTGATGGTCTAAATCAACATTGGTAACAATGGAACAATCTGGCTCAAACGCATTCACCGCATCTAAACGACCGCCTAGACCAATTTCTAAAATTGCAATTTCAATGTTGATTTGCATTAAATGCCAAACCATTGCCAGCGTACCAAATTCAAAATAAGTGAGCGCAATGGGCTCAGCAAAACTTGTTCTTGCTTGCTCAACAGCAGCAAAGGCTTCGCACAGTGCTGTTTCAGAAATTTCTTGATGATTTAATCTAAGACGTTCGTTATAACGCAATAAATGTGGGGACGTGTAACAACCTACTTGATAACCCGCCTGAGTGTAAATTTTTTCCAACATGGCAGTGGTTGAGCCTTTGCCGTTGGTGCCTGCAACGATAATGATTTTAAAGCGGGGGGTTAATTGCATTCTAGCAATCATTTGATTGACGCGATCCAAACCCATGACAATGGCTTTGGGATGTAAATTTTCTATATAACTTAACCAGTTTGCTAAATTTTTTTTCATTCAGACTTTAATTTAATACTGGTTTAAATTTAACACTGGTTTTAAATAAATACTTGAATTAATTAAATAATGTTTAAATTTAATACTGGGTAGTTTCAAGGTTAAATAGTAAAAAATTTCAAATCATCATCAATTTTTTTAAAATTATTGCTAATTTACCGCAGGCAACAGCATTAGTTTTGCTAATACAGAGGCAAGTCTATTACGCATTTCACGGCGATCAACAATTAAATCCACCGCGCCATGTTCTAACAAAAATTCAGCACGTTGAAAGCCCGCTGGCAAGGTTTCTCGCACCGTCTGCTCAATCACCCGCGGCCCTGCAAAACCAATCAATGCTTGTGGTTCAGCCATAATCACATCACCCAGCATGGCAAAACTTGCTGAAACGCCGCCCATGGTTGGATCTGTTAATACAGAAACATAAGGCAAACCCGCTTTACTTAATTGCGTGAGTGCGGCGCTGGTTTTTGCCATTTGCATGAGTGATAATAAACCTTCTTGCATACGCGCACCGCCACTGGCTGATACGCACACAAAGGCCATTTTATTTTCAATGGCGGTTTGCACGCCGCGAACAAAACGCTCGCCAACCACTGAGCCCATTGAACCGCCCATAAATTTAAATTCAAAAACCGCCACAACCACTGGTACGCCTTTAATCGTGCCTTGTTTTACAATCAGCGCATCTTTTTCACCCACTTCTTTTTGTGAATCTTTAATGCGGTCAGCATAATTTTTACTGTCTTTAAATTTTAATGAATCAATCGGCATGACATTTTGACCAATTTCAAATTGGCCTTCCTCATCGAGCAACATTGCCAAACGTTGGCGTGCGCCAATGCGATTATGATGTCCACATTTAGGACAAACTTCAGCATTATCTTCTAAATCTTTGCGATAAAGCACAGATAAACATGAATCACATTTGCTCCACAAGCCTTCTGGCACTGTTTTTTTATCGCCACCAACGACACGTTTAATTTTTTGCGGTATTTGATCAAGCCAACTCATGTTGATAATTCCTAGGTTTGTTATCAGTTAAGTTATCGGTTAATTGTAAAAAAAATTTACACTGTATTAACGGCAGTTTTTAATTCATCCATTAATATTGCAACATTATCCAACAAATTCTCTTCGGTTGAAGCCTCAATCAGTTGCACCAAACGGCTGCCAACCACAACAGCATCTGCAATCGCCGCGGTGGCTTTGGCTGTTGCGGCATCGCGAATGCCAAAACCAACGCCGATGGGTAAATTTGTTTGCGCTTGAATTTCTTTTACACGTTTTGAAACTTCTACAATGTCTAAGTTTGCCGCACCCGTCACGCCTTTAAGCGAAACATAATACACAAAACCACTGGCTTGACTGACAATTAAAGCAACACGTTTTGGCTCAGTGGTTGGAGACAATAAAAATACTGGATCAATATCTCTTGCGCGTAATTCTTTCACAAAATCGCCACATTCTTCAGGCGGATAATCCACGGTAATCACGCCATCTACATCAGCCGCTTTGGCGCGATCAGCAAATACAGTTGCGCCAATCGCTTCAATTGGGTTCGCATAACCCATTAAAATAATGGGCGTTTTGGTATCAATTTGACGGAATTCTTTCACCATTCCCAACACTGCGGTTAAACCGACATGATGCGCTAAAGCACGCTCGCTGGCACGTTGAATCACTGGGCCATCCGCCATTGGGTCAGAAAACGGTACACCCAGCTCAATCATGTCTGCGCCGTGTTTGACCAAGGTGTGCATTAAATCAACAGTTAAATTAGGATGCGGATCGCCCGCGGTAATGTAAGGGATTAAGGCTTTTTTACCTTGATTTTTTAATTCTGAAAAAACTGTTTGAATACGTGACATAGATTTAAATTGAAAATTGATTCGAAGATAGTTGGAAATTAAAAAGCTCTAAATCAGGCAAGGCCCGAACTAAAAGTAAAAACGAAACATATGTTTTATATGCGAGTTTTTGATTTTCGAGCAGTGGCTCTGCGGCATGCCTGACTGAAATATAAGTGAAGTAACACAGCATGATGACGGGCTTTTTAATTTAAAGGGTGATGTTGGCTAATTTTGCGACGGTATTAATATCTTTATCGCCACGCCCAGATAAATTCACTAAAATAATTTGGTCTTTATCCATGGTTTTCGCCATTTTTTCTGCATGCGCCAATGCGTGGCTAGATTCAAGTGCTGGAATAATCCCTTCTGTACGGCATAGACTATGAAACGCTGTCATGGCTTCATCATCGGTAATCGCCACATATTCAGCGCGTTTGATGTCTTTTAACCATGCGTGTTCTGGCCCAACCCCTGGATAATCCAACCCTGCTGAAACAGAATGCGTTTCAATAATCTGCCCATCCGCATTTTGCATTAAATAGGTGCGGTTACCATGCAACACACCCACTGGACTATTTGCGGTGAGTGGCGCCGCGTGCATGCCAGTTTCAATGCCGTGCCCTGCTGCTTCCACACCAATTAAACGCACATTTGGCACATCAATATAAGGATAAAAAATCCCCATTGCATTTGAACCGCCACCAACACACGCAACCACTGCATCAGGCTGACGACCGAGCATTTCTTGCATTTGGATTTTGGCTTCTACACCAATCACAGCTTGAAAATCACGCACCATCATCGGATAAGGATGCGGACCTGCGACTGTGCCAATAATATAAAACGTATTATGGACATTCGTCACCCAATCACGCATGGCTTCATTGAGCGCATCTTTGAGCGTTTTTGAACCGCTTTCAACAGGCACAACCGTTGCACCCAACAATTTCATTCTAAACACATTGGGCGCTTGACGTTTAACGTCTTCACTGCCCATATAAACCACGCACTCCAAGCCCATCCGCGCTGCAATAGTCGCCGTTGCAACACCATGCTGACCTGCACCTGTTTCCGCAATCACACGCGGCTTGCCCATGCGCTTAGCGAGCAACGCCTGACCAATGGTGTTATTTACCTTGTGCGCGCCCGTGTGATTTAAATCTTCACGCTTTAGATAAATTTGAGCACCGCCGACTTTTTCTGACCAACGTTTTGCGTGATAGATGGGGCTAGGGCGACCGACAAAATGTTTTAAATCGTAGGCAAATTCAGCTAAAAATTCAGGATCATGACGATATTTTTCATACATCAAACGCAGCTCATCAAGTGCTTCAACTAATGTTTCGGCCACAAAAGTTCCGCCAAACTGACCAAAATGTCCGCGCGCATCTGGCATATCATAGGGTTGCATTTTTAAATCTCCACAACATATTGATGTAACTAAACGAATATTTTCAACTCAACAATTTCTTTTATTCATACCACAAAGCTACTTGCCGCATAAATTCAGCAATTTTTTCTGTAGACTTTACGCCTTTAGCAAGCTCTACGCCCCCGCTTACATCCACAGCATAAGGCGTTACCAATTGAATGGCTTGCTGCACATTATGCGCATTCAGCCCGCCTGCCAAAATAATCGGTAACGGCAAATTTTTAGGAATTAAATTCCAATCAAAGGTTTGACCTGTCCCACCATGCGCGCCTTCTGCGTAAGCATCCAGCAATATGGCCTTTGCACTTGAAAACAGATGTGCGTATTGTACCAAATTTGTATCATTCTTGACGCGAACCGCTTTGATAAAGGGACGATTAAATTGCTGACAAAATTCCGCAGTTTCTTCACCATGAAATTGAATTAAATCAATCGGTACTTGCGATAAAACTGATTGAATTTCAGCAACGGTTGCATTCACAAACAAAGCAACCACCGTAATAAAAGCTGGCAAGTCTTGGACAATTTCTTTTGCCATTTGAATGCTTACAGCACGAGCACTTGGCGCGTAAAATACCAATCCAATGGCATCTGCACCATAATGTATCGCCATGAGCGCATCGCTTTTTTGGGTAATGCCACAAATTTTTACTCGAGTTCGCAAATTTTTAACCTTTTTCCATTACAACATATTCCATTGTAGCGCTTAAATATTCCATTGGATGGAAGTTGAACTGAGTTTATCCAGTGGTAACGCCCATTTTTCGTCATAAGCAACATTGGTTAAGTAAAGTCCAGCAGGTGAAAAAGTAGGTGGTGATAAATTTCGATTCGCTTGGCTCAATAAAGTTTTTAAATATTCTGGCGAATGCGCACCTTTGCCAACATAAACCAAAGCTCCGACCATATTTCTCACTTGATGATGCAGAAAAGCATTGGCGGTGAAAGAAAATTTTATAAAAGCGCCCTGCTGCATTACTTGAGCAATATGCATGGTTTTGATCGGTGACTTTGCCTGACAATCGGAAGCACGAAATGCACTGAAATCATGCTCGCCCAATAAATAATAGGCGGCTTGTTGCATGACTTTAATATCTAAAGGCAAATGAAACCAGCCTGTTTTTGTACTCATCGTGGCAGAAGCAACGGGCGCGTTATAGAGCAAATATTCATAGCTTCTAGAAAAAGCAGAAAAACGCGCATGAAATTCAATTGAAACTTCTTGCGCCCAAATAATTCGAATTGTTTCTGGCAAATGTGCATTCACGCCGCGCACCCAAGCAGAAGTTGGTCGATTCGTTTCGGTATCAAAGTGAATGACTTGACACAAAGCATGAACACCCGTGTCAGTTCTGCCTGCTGCGTGCACTCTAATTGGATGATTTGCAATTTTTTCAATGGCTGACTCAACTGTGTCTTGCACGCCACAACCTGCAGATTGGCTTTGCCAACCACAAAAATGCGCGCCATCGTAAGAAACAACCAATGCAATTCTCATATGACTTACTTAAATATTAAGCATAAATAAATGATGATTAAACTTAATATAAAAAAATCTAGTTTAGAAAATACCTGAGAAGGCAAGTGAATATTTTTTATATGCGTAGTTGGCATCGTTTGGATGGCATCATAAATTTCAGAAAAGTGACGATCTTTAAACTTGATCTGAGTCATTTGATTGACGTATTGCAAGGTGAGTAACATGCGCACAGAAATATTATTGACGTTTATATTCAATAATTTAAGCGGAAATAATAATATGATGAAGCCTTGTATTAAGGTTTGGACATCCTTCTTATAAAACAAAATACTTAAGCTTGAAATTGCCACCATTAATTTAAGCGCCTGTCCGAGTCCTAAAATAACGCCTTCTTTGGTGGGTAAATACTGGATTGTTTCGTTGAAAAAGTATTCCCCAGGTGTGGCAAACGCGTAAACGAACAAAATAGATAAGCACATCCATTTTATTTTTTTAAGCCGCAGAGCAAACCCTTGCGCATCTAACCAAAGAGCGATCAAAAATACAGTTATGCAAAGCCCCCAAAATAACCACTGCGGCAAAAGCCCCATGGTTAAAACAATGGAGATGTAGATTAGAATATTTAGGAATGGGTGCATTTTATAATCATTTATTAATCTAAAAAAACGGCTAACTGATTAATAAAATTAAATAACTTAAAGATTCTAAAAAGGCAAAACCGAGCAGTTGCTCGGTTTTTTTAATGCATTTAGATTTAACTGATACTGTCTAACATCATTTGCGCACGCATAATTTGTTCTTCGGAACCTTCTTTCATCACTTCTTCTAAAAGTTCACGCGCACCCTCTTTATCATCCATATCAATATAGGCTGCAACTAAATTTAATTTAACTTCAACATCATTCGCGTCTACGCTCATTGCGTTATTGGTAGCTGTCTTAGGCGCAGGTTCTGGGCTATCAATGGTCAACTCTGTCGCAGGATTATCTAAATCTAAACTGATTGAGGATAAGTCAAAAGATTTTAAATTACTCTCCGTTGGTTTTTCTAAACGCTCAACTTTTGCATCTTGATCTGTCTCTTGGCTTAAATCAAAATTCAAATCAGCAACAGTCATTTCAGATTGTGAAACCTCGTACTGATTGTCTTCAATCACTTCCAAATCAGTATCATATGAAATGTCTTCAATGTTTGTAGATTCAAATACTTGATTGATGCTAACTTCATCTTGCGATTCAGCCAGTGTTAAATCATCAGGCTCTGAAAGCGTAATCACTGACTCTGGTTGCGCGCTATAATTTTCAGATTTAGTTTCTTCTAATGTAGGCGCTTCAATTTTCACATCTTCATCTGTTTGAACATCTTCAACAATTGGCGCTTCAACGCGTTCATGTTTAACAATACTTTCAATTCTTGATCCGCCATTCACAATGGGTGCGGTTAATGTTGTGGCCGCTAAAGCCACGGTTGGTGCAATCGCATCTTCCAATGATTTATTTGGTTCTGATAAATTTTGATTAGGTGTGGCAACAAACTTTTCAGTAGCCACTGGAATATCATCAACCTTAGCAGTGGCTGCTGATGAATATAATGGATTATTCGGCTCAATCCCTTTACCCATTTCTGCCACTTTTTTCCATGTTGGATCATCCGAGCCTAACGTTGTATAAAGCTCACCTGCAATCGCCTCAAACGCAGAGGTATCTTTTCTGGTCGCATACATTTCAAGCAGTTTTAAATGCAATTCATAACGTTTTGGTTCTTTAACAATGGCATCTTTTAGGATTTCTTCGGCTTGCGCATCTCGCCCATAAGCCATATAAACTTCTGCTTCCGCAATTGGGTCAACATCGTTTGTATCCATCATTGAGCCATCAGTATTTTGGGCAAAGTCAGTTAAGAACGAAGTATCCGTGGTACTTGTATTGCCTGTTGTATTTCCAAACACTGTATTTGCTCTTAAACCACCAGAGGTCAAAATGCCACGCTCAAAACTCTCCAAATCTTTTCTACGCTTATTACGCAAATAAACCCAGCCAGCACCCAACAAACCAACTCCTGCCACACCTGCCAATAAAGGCAAACTGATTGATTGTAAAATACTATCAAAAAAGCTAGGCTCTTCAGCGGCAGGCGCTACTGGTTTTTCTGCAACAACAGGTTTAGGTGGTGGCGTTGGCTTAACTTCTTCATGAGAAACTTCTGGCTTCACTGGCTCTTTAGGTTCAACAGCTTCAGAATTATCTGAACTTGCTGGCGCTTTTGCTTCTTCTGTGTTTGCCTCAGGGGTAACTTGTGGCGCTTTATCTTTAGAAGCTGAATCTGCTTCAGCTTTTTTTTGCATCTCTGCCATTGATTTATTTTTCAACTCAAGCAGTTTTTGCATGTCTTCAATTTGCTTTTCAACTGCTACAGTTTTTTCTTGCGCTTCTGCAAGGGCTTTATCATGGGCAACTTTATCTTCTTGCTCTGCAATTTTCTTAGCTTCTTCAGCTTTTTTTGCATCTTTAGATGATTTATCTTTGTCGCCCGCAGAAAGTTTAACAACATCTTGACCACCTGTCGGACTTGGTGGCGGAGCAGGTTCACTTGGCGCAATTTTGCCAGAGTCAGACTGGTTATTTTGCTCAGTCTGAGTATTTTTAGCTTCAGTTGCAACCCCTGCTAGATTTGTTCTATATGCGTTCCAATCAGCAACATGCGTTTTTACGGTATTGCTGGCTTCTGATTTACCTGTTGCTAAAAGTGTTTCTTTTGATGGCAACTTAATTAATTTGCCAACTTTCAGACGGTTCATATTTTCACCAACAAACGCATCTTTATTCTGTTCATACAAAGCGACGAGCATTTGATCTAAACTCACACCATCAACACGCATGCTATTTGCAATTTTACTTAAACTGTCGCCTGATTTAGTTTTACGTTGCGTTGGATTTGAGCGTTTTACTTTTGCAGGGCTTGATTTTTCTTTTAAGTCTTTAATTTCCGCATCTACATCAGGGGCATCTACGCCTTCAGCTGGAAAATCTGCAGCTTGAGGTGTTTTTTCAACAGCGTTTGGTTTATCTAAAGCCACTGGTGCAGGAAGACTTTCTGGTGCTGCGATATCTGCAACTTCTTGATTTTTGATTGTTTGTTTAAAATCAGGCGGATCTAATAAAACCGTGTACTCGCGTTGCAATCTACCTGAAGCCCAATCAAGCTGGATAAGCATATCAACATAAGGATCAGTCACTGCTTGATTAGATGATAATTTAATTTTTGGCTGACCACTTTTTGCATTAATAATTTCAACTTTAATATCGTTGTGAATGCCTAATCTTGTAATCCCTTGCGCAGAATAAGCTTCTTCAGAAGCTACAACGGCAACTAAAGTTTCTAATTCTTCAGGCGTTGTAGAAATAAGGTCTATTTCTGCTTTAAATGGCTCACCTAAGCTTGAGTTAACGTTAAGTTTACCTAGGCCAGCTGCGTAAACTGACAAAGGCATAAGCACTAAACAGACAAGAATTGATATTTTTTTGATTTTAAATGTACGCACAATGCTGCCTTTTTTAGAACAAGTTTTATTCAATTATTAAAATAACATCAAATAGTTAGGTATGCAAGCTCATAATACACTTTATATTAATGCCCTAATTGATGATTTAAAATTAATAAGATTTTAGCCAGAAATGAAAAAATCAATTAATGTTCAACAAGTATTTTTACCATCCTTCTTAACGGTTCAGCCGCGCCCCATAGCAACTGGTCGCCAACAGTAAATGCAGACAAATATTCACCGCCCATCGCCAACTTACGTAAGCGCCCAACTGGTGTAGTCAGCGTCCCTGTAATGGCAGCAGGCGTGAGTTCACGCATGCTAATTTCGCGCTCATTTGGAATCACCTTTGCCCAAGGGTTTGCTTCAGCAAGCATGCTGTTAATTTCATCCATTGGCACATCTTTTTTGAGCTTAATGGTGAGCGCCTGAGAATGACAACGCATCGCGCCAATGCGCACGCAAAGACCATCAATCACAATTGGATTTTTTTCGCGCCCAAGAATTTTATTAGTTTCAACGCCACCCTTCCACTCTTCTTTGCTTTGACCATTCCCTAAATCTTTATCAATCCAAGGAATCAAACTACCTGCCAATGGCACGCCAAAATGGGGTGTTGGATAAGCGTCTGAGCGAATGGTATCAGCCACAGTTTTATCAATTTCTAAAATGGCAGAAGCTGGATCTGCCAATAAACCGCTAACCGATTGATTGACAATACCCATTTGCTTGATAAGTTCACGCATATTTTGCGCGCCAGCACCAGAGGCCGCTTGATAAGTCATGGAAGTTGCCCATTCAACCAAATCCGCTTTAAATAAGCCATTTAAAGCCATCAACATAAGCGAAACAGTACAGTTTCCACCAATCCAGTTTTTCCCGCCTTTTGTGAGCGCATCTTGTATCACGTGCATATTGACAGGATCAAGAATAATCACCGAATCTTTTTCCATGCGTAAGGTTGAAGCAGCATCCACCCAGTGACCAGCCCAACCAGCGCTGCGTAATTTTGGAAAAATTTCAGAAGTGTAATCGCCACCTTGGCATGAAACAATCACATCCATTACTTTTAAGTCAGCAATATTTTTAGCATCTTTTAGCGCTGGCGAATGTTTGCCAACATTTGGCGCAACGCCGCCTACTTGCGACGTTGTAAAAAACTGTGGTTCGATATCCGCAAAATCATTTTCTTCAATCATGCGCTGCATCAGCACACTTCCAACCATGCCACGCCACCCTACAAAGCCTACTTTTAACATTTTTTTAAATCCTAGTTTTTAATACTTATATGTCTAGATATTAAGCTAGCGCAGCAACAACTGCCGCACCCATTTCTGAACAGCTTACTTTTTTTGTGCCTTCTGTCCAAATGTCGGCTGTTCTGAAGCCATCTGCCAAGGCTTTTTTCACAGCATTTTCAATACGGAGTGCATTTGCTTCATCGTTAAATGTATAACGCAACATCATCGCAACAGATAAAATCGTCGCTAATGGGTTTGCAATATTTTTACCAGCAATATCAGGCGCTGAACCATGACTAGGCTCGTACATGCCTTTATTGTTGGCGTCCAGTGAAGCCGAAGGCAACATACCAATTGAGCCCGTTAACATCGACGCTTCATCCGATAAAATATCGCCAAAAATATTGCCTGTGACCATCACATCAAATTGCTTAGGTGCGCGTACTAATTGCATCGCGGCGTTATCTACATACATATGGCTTAATTCAACCTCTGGATATTCCGCAGAGAGCTCGATCATCACTTGACGCCATAATTCTGTGGTTTCTAGCACATTGGCTTTATCTACAGAACAAACCTTCTTATTACGCTTCATCGCAATATCAAATGCTACTCGGCCAATACGCTTAATTTCAGACTCGTTATAACGCATTGTATTAATGCCCTCGCGTTCGCCATTCTCTAAGGTTGAAATCCCACGAGGCTGCCCAAAATATATATCACCAGTTAACTCACGAATAATCATTAAATCTAAGCCAGAAACAACTTCTGGCTTAAGCGTAGAAGCTGAAGCCAATTCTGGATATAGTAAGGCAGGACGCAAATTAGCAAATAAATTTAACTCTTTACGAATCCGCAACAAGCCGCGTTCTGGACGCAAATGACGCTCTAACTTATCGTACTTCCAATCGCCTACCGCGCCAAGTAAAACAGCATCGGCTTCTTTTGCAAGCTTGAGCGTTGCATCAGGTAATGGGTCTCCTGCCGCTTCATACCCAGCGCCACCAATTGGCGCTTCTGTCAATTCTAAATTTAAATTCAGCGCTTTTAAAACATTCACCGCCTGTGTAACAATTTCTGGACCAATGCCATCACCCGGCAATACTGCGATTTTCATGCTAAAACCCTTAAAGTTTAATTAAATAGCCAAGGCTGGCTGGCTTTATGTTGTGTTTCAAATTGTTTAATCGCGTCAACATGTTGCAGCGTCAAGCCAATATCATCGAGACCATTGAGCAAATTATGTTTATGCACGGCGTCCACTTCAAAAGAATATGATTTTTCATCAGGCGTGCTGACCGTTTGTTTTTCTAGGTCAACGGTTAATGTGTAACCCTGATTAGCTTCTACAGAGTTAAATAAATGATCAATAATATCTTCTTTTAAAATAATGGGTAACATGCCATTTTTAAAACAATTATTGAAGAAAATATCCGCATAGCTTGAAGCAATAATCACACGAAAACCGAAATCTTCCAGGGCCCACGGCGCGTGCTCGCGGCTTGAACCACAGCCAAAATTTTCGCGCGTGAGTAAAATGCTCGCGCCTTTATAACGTGGTTGATTCAACACAAAATCTGGATTAATTTTACGTTTACTGTTATCCATGCCCGGCTCGCCGTGGTCAAGATAACGCCACTCATCAAACGCATTTGGGCCAAAACCAGTACGTTTAATCGACTTTAAAAATTGTTTAGGAATAATCGCGTCAGTATCCACATTCGCGCGGTCTAACGGGGCTACCAATCCTTTTAAAACTGTAAATGCATGCATTTTATAATGACTTTTTCAAAAATTAATTGGTTGATTTTTGGATGGCTTCGCCACCTTTTTCAATGTCTTTTCCGATGCCTTTAATTGTATTGCAGGCACTTAATAACGTGGCAATCGCAAATAAAACAAACAATTTCTTCATGCTTAAATCCTTTTTTAACAATCGCAATATCAATTAATTAAATGTTCTAACATCTACAAAATGTCCAGCAATCGCGGCGGCGGCGGCCATTTGCGGGCTCACTAAATGCGTGCGCCCACCTTGCCCTTGGCGACCTTCAAAATTTCGGTTTGAGGTTGAAGCGCAACGCTCGCCCGCTTCAAGTCTGTCTGCATTCATTGCCAAGCACATAGAGCAACCGGGCTCTCGCCATTCAAAACCAGCTTCTTTAAAAATTTTATCTAAGCCTTCTTGCTCGGCCTGCGCTTTAACTAAGCCTGAACCTGGCACAACCAACGCCAATTTAACGTTATTGGCGATTTTTTTGCCTTTTGCAATGTGTGCGGCGGCGCGTAAATCTTCAATCCGTGAATTTGTACAAGAACCAATAAATACTTTATCAATCGCAATATCAGTCATTGCGGTGTCAGCAGTTAACCCCATGTAAGCGTAAGCACGCTCCCAATCGCCACGTT
Source organism: Methylophilaceae bacterium (assembly GCA_965247415.1). GTDB lineage: Bacteria > Pseudomonadota > Gammaproteobacteria > Burkholderiales > Methylophilaceae > Methylotenera. Next base: position 2,198,168 of record OZ252007.1, on the reverse strand, counting down.
GTACTTCATTTTTGGCTAAATTCAAGCTTGGTACTTTTCCATCAATACCAACTACCATTTCTGGTGAAGTTCCCCATGTGACTTGTGGTTGAATGTCTTCTGCCAAAAGAATCACCGTTGAATCAAAATCTGCGCCAGCATCACTATGCAAAGTGCGCCAATAGTCAACTGCGGCCTCCCATTGTTCAGCTTTGGGTGCAAACGGACGGCCTTTTATATAATCAATTGTTGTGTCGTCCACAGCCACCATCCCCGCACGCGCGCCCGCTTCAATCGCCATATTGCAAAGCGTCATGCGACCTTCCATGCTTAAGCTACGAATCGCGTCGCCCGTAAATTCAATTGCAAAGCCATTACCGCCTGCTGTGCCAATTTTGCCGATAATCGCTAAAGCGACATCTTTTGCAGTCACGCCCTGCCCTAATTGACCTTGGACAATAACTTGCATAGATTTTGAACGTTTTTGTACCAAGCATTGCGTTGCCATCACGTGTTCAACCTCTGATGTACCGATGCCATGCGCTAATGCGCCAAAAGCACCGTGCGTACTGGTGTGAGAATCCCCACATACAACGGTCATGCCCGGCAAGGTTGCACCTTGCTCTGGCCCAATCACATGCACAATCCCTTGGCGCGTGTCATTCATATTGAATTCAGTCACACCAAATTCAGCACAATTTTCGTCTAAAGTTTGTACTTGTAACCGTGAAATTGGGTCAACAATGCCAGCAACGCCGTCCGCACGCGGCGTAGTGGGAACGTTGTGATCTGGCACAGCCAAGATAGAATTAATGCGCCATAATTTACGGCCTGCCATTTTTAAACCTTCAAACGCTTGCGGGCTGGTGACTTCATGCACCAAATGACGGTCGATATAAAGCAGCGCTGTACCGTTTTCTTCACGAACGACGTGGCTGTCAAATAATTTTTGGTAGAGCGTTTTTGCCATAAGAATTTTTAATCTCTAAAATTACCAAATTGCAACGGAAAATCCGTCACATTTTTTTTGCAAAACGCAATCGCCTCTTGCAGCAAGTCACGCTTAGCGCCGTTTACACGCACCTCGTCACCTTGAATGCTTGCTTGCACTTTTAAGCCTGAATCTTTAATGAGCTTGACGATGCGTTTTGCTAAATCAGTGTCAATGCCCGCACGAATTTTAAGCTCCTGCTTTACTTTATTTCCGCCCACTTTTTGTACATCTTTATGCTCCAAGCGCTTGGTGGAATCTGGCTCTTTTTTCTCCATTGCGGGGAGCAAAATGTCTTTTACTTGGTCGAGTTGAAATTCGTTATCGCCAAAAATGGTAATAATGTTATCTTTTTCATTAAACTCAACTTTTGCAGCGGTGCCTTTAAAATCATAACGATTGGTGATTTGTTTATCAGCGGTATCAATCGCGTTTTTTAGCGCGACTTTATCGACTTCAGATGAAATATCAAAACTTGGCATTTTTGAACCTCTAAAATTTACTCAAAATGACAAACATAATCTAAGGTTTCAATGGTTTCAATCTCAAATGATGAATTTCCAGGCACGGTAAATTTTTCACCAGCGCCATAAGTTTTCCATTCAGCTTCACCATTTAAGCGCACTTTACAAACACCACAATTAATTTCCATCAATTCTGGTGCTGCGGTATTAAACGTTAAGCTGCTTGGGAAAATCACACCAATTGTACTGCGTGTACCATTTGGAAACATCACGGTGTGGCTCACACATTTACCGTCAAAATAAATGTTAGCTTTCTTTTTAACGCTCACATGATCAAATTGCGCCATTGATTTCACCTTTAAATTTTTAAATTGTGTAAAAGATCTATTATCGCAGAAAATATAACCCACTCCAACCTCGCTGTTTCTTGGAATGATTTATTTCAGAGGTGGTATGCTCAAAAGGATTCAATTATATTGAAAATCTCAGCCTTAAAAATTCCATGAAAATTTCACGTGAAAAAGAAGCCATCAGCGCCTATTTAAAGTTGCTAAAATCCAAAGGTGCTAGCACAAACGTGCTTTACAAACGCTCACTTTTTTTAGACCAATTTACACCATTACTGCAAAACAAAACCTTAGAAAGGTTGAATTATCGCTTAGCGTTAGACACAATCATCAAAACCATTCCCAATGAAAATGTGCAAGAAAGCTTAAATATTGCGCGCGAATTTTATGCGTTTTGGATGAAAGACATGAAAGCGATTGCTGCGTTTGGGCTTAATTATGGCTTTGATGTCGCGTCAATTGAATGGAAACCGCTAGCAACTTCACTCAACGCGATCATTCAAAATATTGAAAAACTGCATTTAAACACGCAAGAAAGCCAATCGCTTAACCGCTACAATCAAGCGCTGATTGACCTAAAACTACATGCTGAACAAATTAACGCGCAACTCACACTGGCAAAAATTATTTTGCTCAGGCTACAGGACGCGCCTTTGAGCAATCACAAATGTTTTCGGATTGCGGTAGATTTAACCTTACCCTTATTTACCTTGCCCGAAAGTCAGGATTTTTTTCTAAAAGTGGTGCGGGAATTTTATCCACATTGGTCTGCGGAATATGCTTAACACGTTGTATTCAAAATAGAAAAACCGCATTTTTACATGCGGTTTTTTATTCATTTGCGAAAAATTATTTCGTGCGGTTTTTCAAATTTGCCGCAATGCGCATTCTTAATGCGTTGAGTTTAATAAATCCACCTGCATCTTTTTGATCATAAGCCCCTGCGTCATCTTCAAAAGTCGCAATGGTAGAATCAAATAAAGAGTCAGTTTTACTATCACGGCCTGTGACAATGACATTACCTTTATAAAGCTTCACACGCACCCAACCATTCACAGATTTTTGCGTATGGTCAATCAATGTTTGAATCGCAATGCGTTCAGGGCTCCACCAATAACCGTTGTAAATCATGCTGGCATAACGTGGCATTAAATCATCTTTTAAATGCGCCACTTCGCGGTCTAGCGTAATGCTTTCAATCGCGCGGTGCGCTTTGAGCATAATGGTGCCGCCGGGCGTTTCATAACACCCACGTGATTTCATGCCCACGTAACGGTTTTCCACTAAATCTAAACGGCCAATGCCATGTTTACCGCCAATTTTATTCAAATGCGCCAATATTTCATGCGGCTTCATGGCTTCGCCATTTAAAGAAACTGGGTCACCATTGATATATTCAATATCTAAATATTCTGCTGCATCTGGGGCTTTTTCTGGGCTCACGCTCCAACGCCACATGCTTTCTTCTGCTTCTGCCGCTGGGTTTTCTAAATGACGGCCTTCGTAAGAAATGTGCAACAAGTTTGCATCCATGCTGTATGGGCTGCCACCTTGCTTGTGTTTCATATCCACAGGAATGCCGTGTTTTTCTGCGTAAGCCATGAGTTTTTCACGGCTCAATAAATCCCATTCACGCCACGGGGCAATAATTTGAATGTTTGGGTTTAGCGCATAAGCGCCTAATTCAAAACGCACTTGGTCATTGCCTTTACCAGTCGCGCCATGCGAAATCGCATCTGAATTGGTGAGCGCGGCAATCTCAATCAGGCGTTTTGCAATTAAAGGACGCGCAATAGAAGTACCTAATAAATATTCACCTTCATAAACGGTATTGGCGCGGAACATGGGAAAGACAAAATCACGCACAAATTCTTCACGTACATCATCAATAAAAATTTCTTTAACACCTGCAGCTTTTGCTTTTGCACGCGCAGGCTCTAACTCTTCACCTTGACCTAAATCAGCGGTAAATGTCACAACTTCACATTTGTATTCATCTTGAAGCCATTTCAAAATAACGGAGGTATCTAAGCCTCCAGAATACGCCAAAACAACTTTATTGATTTTACTCATTGCTTAACCTTTAATACTTAACAATTCAATTAACAAACAGCTCAAAAGCCACTAAAAAACTAATCAAAACCATGAGCACCATGCCAAAAATAAATAGATAATCGGCAATTCTTTCTAACTTTGAAGTGTCGATTTCTGTTCTTAAAGACCAATAAGATAGAATGGTACTCATTAAAAAAAATAAACTATTTATCGCCAACAGGCCATCAGCCCAACTGGACATACTGTTTTTTGGCGTCAGTTGCATAACAGAAATAACGGTCATGCAAACACCCACCATTGTGGATGAAACAGGCAAAATATGCCGAGAAACATCCCGTATTTTAGTCGCCATGTGTGTAATACTTGGCCTTAAACCTTGCCGAGCAACAAGTATTCCATGAGCGCTTTTTGTACGTGAAGACGATTTTCAGCTTCATCCCACACCACTGACTGCTGGCCATCAATCACTTCGGCCGCCACCTCTTCACCACGATGCGCTGGGAGGCAATGCATAAATAGAGCGTCTTTTGCAGCAACGCGCATCATGTCGCCATCAACTTGCCAATCAGCAAAATCGCGCATACGCTCTTCATTTTCCGCTTCAAAGCCCATACTTGTCCATACATCAGTGGTCACTAAATCAGCGCCTTTTGCTGCTTCCATTGGGTCGGCATACACCTCAAAATGGTCGTTGCCGTATAAATTTGCGCGTTCAGCTTCTACTTCATAACCAGGCGGTGTAGAAACATGCACGTTAAAATCTAGCACTTCCGCCGCTTGCAACCATGTATTGCATACATTATTGCTGTCGCCAATCCAAGCCACCGTTTTGCCTTGAATGCTACCGCGATGTTCAATAAATGTAAAAATATCTGCCAGAATTTGGCATGGATGATATTCGTTGGTTAAGCCGTTAATCACCGGCACACGCGAATTTGCTGCAAAACGCTCAATAATTTCTTGCTCATAGGTACGAATCATCACTAAATCGCTCATGCGAGAAATGACTTGTGCAGCATCTTCTACAGGCTCGCCGCGGCCTAATTGTGAGTCGCGTGTATTAAGGTAAATGGCTGAGCCACCCAATTGATGCATACCCGCTTCAAAGGATAAACGCGTGCGCGTGCTAGCTTTTTCAAAAATCATCACCAGTGTACGATCTTGTAATGGCCAATATTGCTGATAGGTTTTGAATTGATTTTTAATCCAATGTGCGCGCTCAAATACATATTCAAGCTCATCACGCTTTAAATCATTAAATTGTAAAAAGTGTTTTATTGACATCATGATTACCAAATTTAAGCTGCATTACGCTGAATGAAGCGTCGATTATTTTTTTAAAAAAGCTTTTACAACAACAGAAAGCCTATCCACTAACTGCTGTGCTTCTGCTTCGTTCATGATCAACGGCGGCAATAAACGAATGACTTTTTCAGCCGTCACATTTATAAGCAATTTTGCTTCCAAAGCCAATTTAATCAACTCTGAGCAAGGCTGATCTAACTCAATACCAATCATTAGCCCTGCATTACGCACAACCTTGACCTCTGGCGTATCTTTAAAAGCCTCAATAAAACCTTCGCGAATGAAATTGCCAATTTTTTCAGCATTTTCACGTAAACCTTCTTCTTCAATTGCATTTAACGTGGCAAGCCCTGCTGCGCAAGCGAGTGGGTTGCCGCCGAACGTTGAACCATGCTTACCGTAAGTCAGCACTTCTGCCGCTTTACCTGCCGCCAAACAAGCGCCAATCGGCACGCCTGAGCCTAAACCTTTTGCCAAACTCATTACGTCTGGCTTGATGTTTGTATGCTGAAACGCAAACCAAGTGCCTGTGCGACCAATACCTGTTTGCACTTCGTCAATCATCAACAGCCAATCATTGGCGTCACAAATATCACGCAAACTTTCTAAATAGCCGCTCGCATCTTTTGGAATATTAATACCGCCCTCGCCTTGTACGGGCTCAACCAAAATGGCCACTACATTATTTTTGCGCGAAGCCACTTGCTTAACCGCTTCAACATCATCATAAGGCACGCGAATAAAGCCACTTACCAATGGCTCAAAGCCTGCTTGCACTTTGCGGTTACCCGTGGCTGATAGTGTTGCCATGGTTCTGCCATGAAAAGATTTATCCATCACAATAATTTCAGGATTTGACACACCTTTATTATGACCAAAAAGACGGGCGAGTTTGATGCTGGCTTCGTTGGCTTCGCAACCAGAATTACAGAAAAAAACCTTATCCATGCCAGAAATTTGCGCTAACTTATCCGCCAAATTTTCTTGTTCTTTTATATGATAATAATTTGAAACATGAATGAGCTTTTCCGCTTGCTCAGCTATAGCTTTGACTAATTTTGGATGCGCATGACCCAAGCCATTGACCGCAACGCCTGCAAGCGCATCAAGATATTTTTCGCCTTGATCATCCCAAAGCCAAACGCCCTCACCTTTAACCAAAGTCACAGGCAAACGCATATAAGTATTCATTAAATGTTCTGACATCGTAATTTTTCTATCAACAAAAAACGCTTACAAAAATAAAAACGGCGACTGCAGCCGCCGTTACAAGTAAAAATTATAGTTTTAATTAGAGTAGCCTAAAAACTATACATTAGCAATAATTATCATGGATTTAAGGCTCAATTACGCACTGAAAAACAATGCTTTCTTATGATTCAATTAAAAGCCGAATAATAATAAAAATGTTCAAAATTGCAAAATATTTTATGGCAACATTATAATACCGCGTTTTATTAAGTAGTTATTTTAGGCAATGTCAGAAAATTTCGCGCGCCAAATCACCCCCAAAAAAAGTGGCATTGATTTCCAAACACACACATCACCCCAACTGCCCGTGCGGTGGTATGTAGATAGCCAAATTTACACTTTAGAAGAACAATTTTTATTTAATCAAGCGCCTAAATACATAGGTAGCCAAATGATGGTGCCCAGCGTGGGTAATTACCATGTGTTATCTTGGCAAAATAATGCCAACATGCTGGTACACAATCAAAATGGCATTTGTTTAATGAGTAATATTTGTCGTCATCGGCAAGCCATTATGATGAACGGCAACGGCAACACAAAAAGTATTGTTTGCCCGCTCCACCGCTGGACGTACGATTTAGACGGAAAACTATTAGGCGCACCGCATTTTGATAAAAATCCCTGCTTGCATTTATCCAATCAACCGCTACAAAATTGGCAAGGACTTTTATTTAATTCAAACCGCGATATTGCAACAGAATTAAACGCATTAAATTGCGCAAAAGACTTTGATTTTAGCCAATACCAATTGCATAGCGTGCATGTTGAAGACTACAACTTTAACTGGAAAACGTTTATTGAAGCGTATTTAGAAGATTACCATGTTGGCCCTTATCATCCTGGGCTCAATCAATTTGTTGATTGCTCTGAATTAACTTGGGATTTTGGTGAACATTTTAGTGCGCAAACGGTTGGCTTTAGAGCAAAGCAAAATACGCAAAAAATTACGGCCCCTTATAAAAAATGGCTCAATGTGGCCACTCAAAACCAAACAAAAACGCCCAAACACGGCGCAATTTGGTTTGCATACTATCCATTTTTAATGATCGAATGGTATCCAGAAGTGTTGGTGGTTTCACACTTAATTCCGCAAGGCGTAAGCCACTGTCAAAATGTGACTGAATTTTATTATCCAGAAGAAATTGCTCTGTTTGAAGAAGATTATATAACAGCGCATCAAGCTGCCTATTTTGAAACCGCCTTTGAGGATAAAGAAATTTGCGAACGCATGCACAATGGGCGCCGCGCGCTTTTTGCAGAAGGACGCGATGAATGTGGGCCCTACCAACACCCGATGGAAACGGGTTTAGAGCATTTTCATTTATGGTATCGAAAACAACTTGAAACGCATTTAAAGGCAATATAACCAACAATCCTTAAAGTTACTGAAAATAAGGTCGTTATTAATCGAACGTACGCTGTTAAAAAAATCTAAATATATTTTGCTAAAAGAATATTCAGATATTTTTATGGCCATTATTTTTTGTCAATAAAATTTATATCTTGTATATAAAATAAGGACTTGCCGATGAACAACATTATTTATGAGCGTGTTAAACAAGTGATTATTGAGTTTTCGGAAATTAAATCAGATTTAAGTAAATTATCTCAACATGACAATTTATTTAATTTAGGCATGAGCTCAAGAGCCTCTGTTAGCTTAATGATTGGGCTTGAATCAGAATTTGACATTGAATTTCCTGACGAAATGTTGCGCAAAGAAGTGTTTGAAAGCATAGAAACGATAGGCAAAGCCATAGAAACTTTGTCTCTTAAATAGAATTGATAAAATGACTGATATCAGCAACCAACAATTAAAATTTAAACAACAATTGTTTGACCAAAAATTAATATTTAATAGCGGGGTCAATGGCATTGTTGGGCGTAGCACGCAAATTTATGCACTGGTGCAAGCGCTCAATCAAATGATTGATAAAGAATCTAAAAAAGATGGCGCTTTAAAAGTTTCTTTTCCGCCCGTTGTGCCGCGAGAGTTATTGCGCCAAGTGGGTTATATGGATAATTTTCCACAGTTATGCGGCTCAATTCACGCGTTTACAGGCAATGATAAAGACCATTTAGCGTTACAAACTACGGTTAAATCGGGCGAAGATTGGTCTCGCCATTTAACGCAAACTGATGTCACACTCACGCCAGCAGGTTGTTATCCGCTTTACCCAACCCTTGCTGGCGAAATTCCTGAAAATGGCGCGCTTTATGACTTAAGTTGTTATTGCTTTAGGCATGAACCTTCAAACGACCCAGCAAGGTTAATGAGTTTTGAAATGCGCGAAAATATTCGTATTGGCTCTGCAGAACAAGTGCAAGATTGGCGCAGCAGTTGGTTAGATCGCGGCTTATCCCTTGTTAACAATTTAGGATTATCCGTAGTTTTAGATACGGCAAGCGACCCATTTTTTGGCCGCGGTGGCAAAATGATGAAAGCCAATCAAAAAGAGTTGGCTTTGAAATTTGAGTTGCTGGTAGATATTTGGGGCAAAGAAAATCCTACGGCAGTGGCTTCATTTAATTATCACAAAAACCATTTTTCGCATTTGTTTGGCATTTTATTGGCCGATGGAAGTGAAGCGCATACGGCATGTTTGGGGTTTGGCATTGACCGCCTTGTGATTGCGTTACTTAAAACGCACGGTTTTCAAATCAACAGATGGCCGCAAAGCGTGCGTGCGCAACTTAATCTTTAAAAAATACTTTTTAAAGTATTGCCCGATTTCTTGCAGGCACACCAATGAGCACCGCTTTTTCTGGAAAGCTCTGATCAACTGCGCTGTTTGCGCCCACCGTGGTTTCATTTCCTATCGAAATATTGCCAAAAATAGTACAGCCAACCCCCAAAAAAACATCATCGCCAATCGTTGGGCCAATATCTGAGGCATTTTCATGCTCAAAAATATAGGCTGGACCCAGTGAGTTTTGATGGGCAAAAATACAATGTTTTCCAATAGTGACGTTTTTGCCAATATTAATATAATTAGCATGCAGTAAAAATAAACCTGAGCCAATTTTGGCGCTAGAATCAATGCTGACGGTAAAAAGAAAGCTGCTCATCATCCGAAGCAATGAAGCAATCAACGCCAAATGATGCGTGTAAAAAAAACCTTGAAATCTAAAAATCACTTGGCACAAAACGGCTTGGTTTAGCAAAAAACCGAACGCGCGCAGTGGCGTCAGTTTTTTATGTTCATAGTCACATCTGAACTGCATATCGCTTCTAATAAGCGCGATTGTTTGAAAGAATGTTTGCTGCAATTTATTTCACTTTTTTAATTAATTTTTATAGTTTTTTTAAAAATTTTTACACTTTTTAAAACGAATTGTTTTTATAAAACCAAGCTAAAACCAATTTGAAACCTAGCTATACCAAGTTTAGTTGAGTATTTTAGATGTTAATGGACTCCAATTCACAATGGCTTCTAAGGGCAATTGCGCAACTTTTCTTGCGGGGTAGCCAGAAACAACCAAACCTTCTGTTAATAAAGAGTGCATGACAACAGAGTTTGCTTTTATTTGAACGCCATTGGCAATCGTGACATGATTTACAACCCGAACGTTGTGTCCAAAAATGCAGTAATCACCGATTCTAATGCGGTCCACTAACACATTCACGCCTTCAATTGCGCCCAATGTAGGCGTTGCTTTCCCCATAAAAGTACAATTTTTACCAATAATATTAGCGTCACTAATTGCAATGCCGCCAAAGTCGTTTAAGACTAAGCCGCCACCAATCATGGCTCCTGGTTCAATTTCGTTATGACAAAGATGGAATTCCACATAGCGCAAGAATCGAATAAGAACTTTGGCGATCAGCGTATTTTTTAAATATAAATAGCGATTCAATCGATAAATCAAAACAGAAATGACGCCCCGCTTAAAGGCAATTGTTAACACGCCAAAAATATGCGTATTTTTGCCTTCTAATATTAAGCGCCTCAACACATCGGCTTTAAACAATTGGTATGAATCTGTGAGTGACAATGTCATTACGCGAGGATTTTGCAAGAAAAAAATCAGTTAATTATTACATTTAATTGTAACAAAATTACGCGTCAATTGAAACGCAAGCCAATCAATGAGTCCATGCTGAAAGGCTCAAATCAAACAAATAACCAAATATTTACTTTCACTTTTTTTAATAAATTTTTGCGTGATTAAAACCTAGCATGGTTGCTAGAAGCAATCTTAATGTTAAAGAAATGAGATTTAAATCCGTAAGTTGATTCACATATTTAAATTTTTGCACGCATTTCATTCTCTTTGCCAACCTGAAATAAGCTGGGAATTACGTTTTCGCATTGGTTAAAAATCATTAATAAAAATAAATAAAATTACTTTCTGGAGTTTACTCATGATAAAAAAACATATTGCTGAAGTTTTTCAGCCAATCAATCGGACAAAAAAACAGATTTTTAATATTTTATTCGGTTCGATAGTGCTGTTAAATTTTAATGGTGCGCATGCCGCACAAAATTGCGTTGCTGGTAATTGGATTTCACCGCCGAATACCTATTGGGGTGCTCAAACTACGTTTCCAGTGCGTGCAGAATCTGCGCACTTTCAATTTCGGTGGGATGATCAAGACGTAGGAAAAGTGACACTAGAAGATACGAATAAGACATTAGCGCATATGGAAAAAGTTTGGAGCTGGTTTATGGGCGATGTTGTGGACTGGACTGAACCGTTTTGCAACAGTGCTGAAAAACATAAGGTTCAAATTTTCTTAAAAGATGGCTATGGAATGAGTGGATCTGGCGCGGGGGAGCGCTCTCCAGCCATGTGGATTAACCAAAACATTATTCCGTATATCGCAAAAACGGGCGATGTGGGCGGCTTTACCCATGAGTTTACGCATACCTTGCAATTTGCAAGTGGCGGATTAAGAGAGACTGATTTTGGGGGCTGGATGTGGGAGTCTCATGCTGAGTTTATGGCAACGCAATATATGCGGACCATTGGTAGCGCAATGTTTCATGCATGGAATCCACATATGTATTTTGGCTCTACGCGTTTACGCTATGCAAATTGGATTTTTTGGAATTTTTTAAAAGATAAATATGGCTTTGAAGCGGTGAATTCCGTTTGGGATTCCACCGCATTTATTAAAAACCAAGACCCATTAATTGCACTCAAAACCGCTAACGGGTGGACACAAGCTGAATTAGGCGATTTGTTTGGCGAGTATGCAATGAAAAATGTTAACTGGGATTATATTGATCGTCAGGATGGCTATGATCGCGGTAATGAAATGCGAAATGCGTTTTCAAAGAACTCGCAATTTACCAGTGGAGATCAGTTTAAAGATAAAAATAGGCCATTCCGTTTGGCGCGAATGGATGCAATCAATCAAGATAAACGTCAATTTGTAGTATCAAAATATTTTGCGCCCCAACGTTATGGTTACAACATTGTGCGATTATTTCCTGATACAAACGCACAATCCATTAAAGTTGATTTTCATGGCGTTGTTCAAGATGCGCCACAAAATGGCGCGCAAATTGGCACCCGCGCTTTTGAGCCAGGCGCTAAAACGACGACTGGTGACTGGAGCAAATACAGCTTGCCGAACAACCCAGCGTCTGATTGGCGATGGGGTATTGTTGCAATCAATAGCGATGGAAAAAGTCGTTACAGTGCGTTACAAAGTGGCATCAACGGAAGTTTAAGTTTTGACATATTACCCAATGAAGTTGAATTTTATTTAACCGTTGCCGCCACGCCAAGTGAACATCACTCCATTTTCTGGGATCAAAAATATCATTCTTTGTATCGTTACCCCTATAAAATCCAGCTATCTGGCGCCATGCCAGAAGGCTTTCAAGCGGGTTATAACGTAAAAGAACGTAACCAATTTACAGGCACAGGGCGCTTTCATGCTAACGGCGGTGGCTGGGTAAGCAGTAATGCAACGGTTGCAGAAACAGCTTATGTTGGCCCACATGCGGCGGTATTGGGTGGCACTGTGACTGAAAATGCGCGTATTGAAGACTATGCAACTGTGCGGTCTGGATCAGTGAGTGGAAATGCAATCATTGGTGGCGTGACGCAAGTCATTAATGACACAGTTGTTAAAGAAAATGCGCAAATACATTCAGTGATGTCAAACGATCAGTCGTTTTCTCCAAGAATCACAGTTGCAGGCGCTACTAAATTCTATGGGGATATTGAAGCGCATATTGAAGATTCTATTGTTGAATCAGGCGCTTATAGTGGATTTTTATTGAAAGATTGGCTGGGTCGTCCAGAACATGGCGCAGACCTCACTAGCAAACCGATTGAAGTGACGAAACCAGTGACTTTAGATTGGCCTTATGCTGACAATTCAAATCCAATCCCAACCATTGTTTTAAATCTGCCGATTACAACCAATGTATATAATAAATCTGGTTATATTGAAGCAACGCCAGTTAAAAATGCGGCGTCTATCAAAAAAGTAGAATTTTATACTGGCAATGTGTTGTTAAACACGGTCAACGCTGCACCCTATGTATTAAATTGGGATAATGTAGCCGATGGCACTTATGTTGTTACCGCAAAAGTTTATAACGCGCAAGGTGGCAATAGCACGAGCAATCCAATCACCATTGTGATTAATTCAAATGCACCAAATAACAATAAATTACCAACCATCTCACTGGGTCAACCAGTGGCTAGTGCGGGAAATAAAGTGGGCTACATAGAAGCAACAGCAGCGGACGCTGATGGGTTGATTGCTAAAGTTGAGTTTTATTATGGCAACACACTTTTATTTACGTCTTATAAAGCGCCCTTTAGAGCAAGCTGGAGTAACGCACCTGACGGCACATACAGCCTTTCGGCAAAAGCTTACGACAACCAAGGCGGAGTCAGTAGCAGCTCAGCGGTCAGTGTGACCATCAGTACGGCAGTTGCCATTACATCAGAAAATGCAGCCGAATGTGCTGTTGAAAATGAAATATGCAAAATTCCAACAGGCATTACGGCTACTGTATGGTATGGCGCGCAATCCTCCTGGATTCAAAAAACAGGCGTGACTAACGCGATTGAATGCAATAACCAAGTTTTTACAGACCCGATTGTTGGCGTTGGAAAAATATGTAAATTCATCAACAGTAATCAATAAATAAAATCATCCCCCACGATTCCTAAGCCTAAAGCTTGGGAATCTTGCCATTGATGGCGTCAATGATTTATTAGATTCCTCAATCTAATAAACGTTATAATTTAAATCTTATTGATCACAAAAAAATTGCCACGCAATTGCCTTCTTTAAAACTCCCCCACCTTAAAAGCTATTGGATGCTGTTTGCTGCCTTAGGTTTTGCCATCATGGGCGCTTTGGTTAAAGTGGGTGCAGAAAAATTCACGAGCAGTGAGCTGGTTTTCTACCGCTCTTTATTTGGTTTAGTGATGATTTGGCTCACCATTTTTGTAAAAAAATTACCCCTTGCAACGCCCGTTTTAGCAAAGCAAATTTCACGTGCAGTGGTTGGATTTATTGCACTTGTTTTATTTTTTTATGCCATTGCGCATTTACCGCTTGCCACCGCCATTACACTCAATTACACATCAGCGCTTTTTTTAGGTGTTTTGACGCCTATTTTTTTACATGAAAAAATAAAAAAATTAACCCTATTTTCGCTTATTTTAGGGTTCATCGGATTAACGCTTTTATTAAAGCCCAGCATCCACCAAAATGATTGGTTAGCTGCATCTATTGGCCTGCTTTCAGGTTTGGGCGCTGCGTTTGCCTATATGTTTGTTAAACAGTTAGGCAAATTGCATGAACCAGACTGGCGCACCGTTTTTTATTTCACCTTAATTTCAACAATTTTGTCTGGCATGTGGATATTTGCCGATGAAATTCACCCAATTATTTGGCAAGATTTACCCGTTTTACTAGGTTTAGGGCTTTCAGCTACGTTGGCGCAACTTGCAATGACGCGCGCTTACCGCACAGGCAATACGCTGATTGTGGCTTGCTTGGCTTATTTTACCGTGATTTTTGCCAGTTTTTTTGGCGTGATTTTCTGGCAAGAACACTTAGATTTACAAGCATGGATTGCAATTGGTCTGATTATTTTAAGCGGCATCATCAGCACAAAAGCGACGCATTAATTTATCCATTAGCTAAACACTGCAGTTGGATTTTTTTCTGAAGGTGTTGTTTACATATTAATATCATTCAATTAAGGTGTTAATAAAATTAATTGCCCATTGATTTTAATAATGACTTTTAAATTTATACTTTTTATAACACCTGCACTTCTAAAATTTTAGAGATTGAATTGGTGTTTACTTTACGTTAGAAGGCCTATGATTATTAGCGCAGTTTCCAAGCTCACGGTCGAACCTAATTTAGCTATTGAATTCTTGGCTATGTTTTCGCGCTTTGAGTACGCGCTGAAAGTCACAACAAAATTTCGCATGCCTGAAAATGGAGAAGCAAAAGCGAACTGGCATGCATTCGTAAATGAAGTTGGGCCATTGTTTGATCATAAAACAAATAATTCATTGTCAGAGGCTTTCAATTATCTTACAGGTCAACCACTCAAATTTCTTGGTATTCATGATGGAGTTTTAGATTGGCATGAGTTCAGGTTACCTGAAAATAGCTCTAATGCTGATAAAGTCATTCGCGTTATTAAGCAAGTCCGCCACAACCTCTTCCATGGGGGAAAATTTGCGCATGATTCGCATGCATCTAAAGATCGTGACACAAAACTCCTTAAATATGGGTTAATTGTCCTTGAGAATATGATTCAATTAATTGAAGAGGTGAAGTCTGCATATGAATACTAAACACCTTCTAATTAAAACGTTAGGTTTTTCCATAAAGAATATTCTAGCTAGGGAATGGTTGATTTTATTGGGATGCCTAGCCATCGCCCTGCCACTCGGCTCGGTCTTTTCGGTTTTAATGGGTGGCGGGTTTATGGATTTTTTCTTAGCTCTTGCCATGCAACAAGAAAATGCCAATCCTAAGTACTTCTGGAGAGCGATTCTGGTTCTCTTCGCTCCATATCTTCTGGTACAGCTTTATAGATTAACCCTGTGGGCGTTTCGCAACAAATACTAAGGCGTAGGATGGGTTGAGCAACGCGATACCCATCAATCTCACTTATCTCATTTTGTACCGTTGCTTTGTGGGTATCGCGTTACCCCACCCACACTACGACTTTTAAATAAAGCAACCACAAGCATCAAGCATCCAACAACCCACTTCGCATCGCAATCAAGGCAATTTCTGCAGAATTATTCGCATTTAATTTTTGCTTAATGTTATACAAATGCGTGCCAACGGTGCGCGGGCTTAAAAATAAGGTTTCTGCAATTTCATTGGTGGTTTTACCTTTTGCCAGCGCCATAAATACTTCAAATTCTCTTGGTGAAAGCACATCAACAGGTGTTTGGTCTCCTGAAAGTTGTTCAATGGTCATTTGTTGCGCAACACTGGCTTCAATATATTTTTTTCCGCTTGCAATGGTGCGAATGGCTTTGATCAGTTCTTCCGCCGCGCTGCGCTTTGTCACGTAACCCATTGCGCCAGCATTCAAAACCCGTTTTGGATGCACAGAATCTTCATGCGCAGATAGCACTAAAATTTTTGCGCTGCTTTCTTTGGCTAAAATGCGCTCAATCGCTTCCATGCCACCAATGCCTGGCATGGTAATGTCCATCACCACCACATGCGGTTTGTGTTCCATAAAACGTGTAATGGCTTGCTCGCCACTTTCTGCTTCCGCTATCACTTTTATGTCGTTGTCCGCTTCCAGCAACATTTTAAAACCCATGCGCACCACGGCGTGGTCGTCAACAAGCATTACATTTATTTGGCTCATAGTTTGTTGCTTCCTTTTGTATTAATCATAAACAGGAATTTGAATTGAAATTAAAGTGCCTGATTTTTCATCATTTTCTTGCAAAAACGGTTGCTGAACGGATGTTAATTTAAACGTTCCTTCTAGCGCTTGTACGCGCTCACGCATGCCGAGTAAACCAAAATTTTTGGTTTGATCTACGGCATCAATATTCATGCCCAAACCGTTATCTTGAATAGTTAAAAAAAGTACAATTTGCGATTTAGAAATTTTATTTTTTTGTAAGCTAATATTAATTTCTGTGGCGTTTGCGTATTTCAATGCATTGTTTATGGACTCTTGAATAATACGATACAAATTAATGCTAATGGTTTCACCCAAATTTTCTAATGGCGTTTTAATGTGCAAATTAAATGCAATGTCTGCATTTTGCTTTTGATAACTTGCCACTAAATCTTTTAATGTTTCTGCAATGCCAAGATTATCCAAAGCGCTTGGGCGCAATTGGCGAATAATATTGTGCATGCCGTCATAAATTTGGTTGGCGGCAGAGGCAATAATGTCTGCGTTTTCTGCCATTTTTTTCATAAAATTTTGCGTGTCTTCTGGTGTTTTTTTTAGTTTTTCATCGTTAGAAAGTTGCGATTTTGCCTGATTACCAATGCCCACCGCAAACGTTTTAATCACCGTCACATATTGCCCAAGCTCATCATGCAGTTCGCGCGCTAGGCTTCTGCGCTCATCTTCAATATGTTTTTGAATCACATGCGTGAGTTGACGATTTTCTTCTAATTTCAATAAGGCTTCTTCGGCTTTTTTACGCTCCGTAATATCCCGCATGCTGCAAATATCGCCAATCACTTGATGGGTCACAGGGTCAATCAACGGCGCGGCAGAAATTGAAACATCAATCATTTTGCCTGTTTTGCTCATTCTTTGCGTGACATGATTATCAATGCTTTTGCCTGCATTGATGGTTTGAAAGCCTTCGCGTTCATCTTCAGACCATTCTTTTGGCGTGAGTAAATTGGCTTTTTGCCCAATTATTTCCTGAGCCGTATAGCCAAATAATTTTTCCGCAGCTGGGTTCCAAAAAGAAAAATTGCCATCTAAATCATGAATCATGATGGCATCGGCTGTTTGTTGCGCAATCAGCGCTAAGCGTCTATTTTCTGCGGTACTGGCTTGCAGCGTTGCGCCCATCGCATTAAAATTTTGCCCAATGCGTGAAAATTCTGGCAAATCAAAATTGGGCAATCGCGCAGATAAATCACCTTTTTCGACACGATTAATCACGTTTAACATCTCACCCAATGGTTTTAAGGAGCGTCCAATCATCCAATAAACCATGCTGTTGAGAATGAAAAAAAACGCCAGCGCTAACCAAAATAAATTTTTAACTTTTCCCCACGCTTCTCGAATGGCCCCTGCTGGATTTGGCTGAATTTCTAATTTTCCGTAGCGCACAAAGCGCGTGACAGATTTTTCATATGGGGCAAGCAAATCTTCAAACCATTTGGGTGGCACTTGTTCAATTTTATATTTTGAAGGCGGCGACTGATATAACACTTCGCCGCGCACGTTGTATAAAGTGATGGTGTTGCCGCGCACATGGCCTAAAGAGTGCAAAAAAAGTTCTAACACTTGGTGGGTATAACCCCAATCTGGGTTTTGCGTTGAGCTCACAATCACCGTATCTAATAATTGTGTTGTCACACGCGTTGAGGCTTCCACACCTTCTTGAATAGAGGTTTTTGTGCCATTAAAAACCACATAACCCACCGCCACCATAAACATCAGCATGAGTAAGGTAATGAGTAAATTTAAACGAAAACGTAAGCTCATAAAAAGGATGGCAGATAAAAAATGATAGATAAAACAAAAATCATCATAAGCGTTAATGCGTGCGTTGAATATAAGTGAAATCAGTATTTTCTAGCAAAGCGCAAGAAAATATTGCCAAACTTAATATTAGCCAAAATTGGCATTAAGTTTTAAACTTAAAAAATTATTTTTATGAATGATGAATCAATGAAAACTTCAACCGTTTTATCTTGCGCACTTGCGATTCATGCACAAATTGTAGCGCATGAGGCTGATATAGAATCGTTAGACCGCGCGATTGGCGATGGCGACCATTACATTAATATGAAGCGCGGAAGTGAAGTCATTGCAGGGCTTTATAACGAACTGTTACCGCTTGCCCCAGAAGAAGCGCTGAATAAAATTGGGATGAAATTACTCAGCACCATTGGTGGTGCGTCTGGGCCATTGTTTGCCAGCTTTTTTATGAGCATGGCAAAAACGTTGAAAGAAAATGGCAGTGAATCGCACTTAAAAATTGCTGCTGCTTTTGCCGCTGGCGTGCAAGCCATGATGCAGCGCGGTAAAGCGCAGTTGGGTGAAAAAACCATGTTAGATGTGCTGATTCCCGTTTCAACGACCTTTACAACGCTTGCAGCCAGTGAAAAATCCATTGAAGACATTTGTAAAGCCGTGATGCTGGCGGCGGATGAAGGCTTGGCTTCAACAAAAAATTTAATTGCTACCAAAGGGCGCGCGGCAGGTTTGGGCGAACGCGCAATTGGGCATTTAGACGCAGGCGCAAAAAGTTGCCAAGTAATGATTTATGCAGTTTGCCAGACCATTTTAAAATAATATTTTAAAAAATTAATATTAAAATTCCATTTCAAAAATTAAAGCAAAAATGATGAAAAAATTTCTAAATAATGTTGACAATTTACTGAGCGAAAGCTTATCTGGCTTTGCAAAAGCGCATGAAAATTTGGTAACTTTATATTTAGAGCCAAATTTTTTAACGCGCAAAAATCAAGCAAAAAATCCAAAAAAAAATAAAGTAGCCGTGATTTCAGGTGGTGGCTCCGGGCATGAGCCTTTGCACGCTGGTTACATCGGGTTTGGCATGCTGGATGCCGCCTGCCCTGGCCAAGTGTTTACCTCACCTACCCCAGACCAAATGCTGGCCGCCGCTGAGGCAGTGCATGCAGAAAAAGGGATTTTGTTTATCGTTAAAAACTATGCAGGCGATGTGATGAATTTTGAAATGGCGGCAGAAATGTTGTCGGTGGAACATGCAACGGTACTCACCTCTGACGACTGCGCAGTGATTAATAGCACTTACACCACGGGTCGGCGCGGCGTAGCTGGCACGGTGATTGTAGAAAAATGTGTGGGGAGTATTGCCGAAACGGGCGCAGATTTAAACACTTGCAAAGCCTTAGGAGATAAAGTCAACCAACGGACATCCAGCATTGGCGTTGCGCTGACAAGTTGTACGGTGCCAGCCGCAGGCCGCCCAACTTTTGATATTTCTGACACGGAAATTGAAATGGGCGTCGGCATTCATGGTGAGCCCGGCAGAAGACGCGAGCCGATGCGGGAAGCGGATGCAATTATTGATGATTGTATTGAAGCGATTTTGGCGGATTTAACAGCAAAAGCTGTTATTCCAGAAAAAATAGAACATCAAACAGAAATTTTATTGCTCATCAATGGCTTTGGTGCAACGCCATTGATGGAGCTGTATTTAATTTACAACACCGCAGAAAAATTACTGAGTGCGCGTGGTTTAACCATCAGCCGTTCATTGGTTGGAAACACCACCACCGCGCTGGATATGGCAGGCGCTTCTATTACAGTATGTGTGCTAGATGACGAAATTAAGCAACATTGGGATAGCCCCGTGCATACCGCAGCATTAAGATGGGGCGTTTAAAGAAATTTAATTTTAATTTTCTGTTGCTTCATAAAAAACATGCCGCCACAAACTGCGAACGGCTGTAATTTCTTTTTGCATGGTATTTTCAGGCACCCAAGCCTCAGCATAACCTTGCAAACGCAGGGCGTGCTGTTTTCTACGCAATTGATGGTAAACATCAGCGGTTAACTGACCTAATTCTGGGGGAATTAAACCAAGCACGGCGCATAGCCTTAAGGTTTGGATATTGCCACGATTTTCATTTAGTTTTGGGTTATTGCGCGTGTGCGCAAGCACCAAATACTGCACAATAAACTCCACATCAATCATGCCGCCCAAACTATGCTTTAAATTAAATTGTCCTTCTACATATTGGTAAGCGCGTTTCATGCGTTTTCGCATGTCAGTAATATCAAGGCGTAATTGATTTAAATCGCGCGCAATGGTTAACACTTTTGCCCGAATCGCATCAAAAGCAGCGCCAACTTGAGGATCTCCAGCCGCAAATCTTGCCCGTGTAATGGCCTGATGTTCCCACGTCCACGCTTTTTCAAGCTGATATTGTTCAAAGCCTTGAATGGATGAAACTAATAATCCACTGCCGCCATCTGGGCGCAGCTGCATGTCAATTTCATACAAAATGCCTGAGGAAGTCATGGTATTTAGCCAAGCAATCATGCGCTGACCAAAGCGCGAGTAAATATCGCGTGCTTCTGGGTGATCATCATCGTACAAAAAAACCAAATCTAAATCGGATGAATAGCCAAGCTCTCGGCTACCATGTTTACCATAAGCAATCATGGCAAATTTTGGTGTTTCAAGATGTTTACCTTTAATGGTAGGCCAAACGGTTTTCATCACCACATTCAAAATCATGTCAGCTAAATCACTTAACAGCCCCGCCAATTTTGGCAGTGGAATATGTTGAATGACATCTTCACTGGCTAAAGCAAACAAGCGCGTTTGGTGAAATTCACGCAGCGCATTCATTTGACGTTCAGTGTCGCCTTCTAACACGTTCATTTTTTTGAGCAATTGCGGTTCAAACTCTTTTACGTCCAACGCTGCATAGCTCATCACATCGGATAAACCATCTAACAAAATGGGATGCTGCGTTAAATATTGCGCAAGCCAAGGACTGGCGCTGACCAAATTCACCACGCGCTCTAAAATAGTTGGATATTCTGCAAAAAAAGCGAGGTAACTTGCGCGCCTGCAAATGGTTTCAATGAGCGTAATCATGCGGCTTAACGTTGTGTTTGAGTTGTAATGTTTTGCGCAAAGCTCTATGACAATCGGCATCACTAAATCTAAGCGTTGACGGCTGATATCAGGCAAACGTTGAACGCGCTGCCCGGTGCTTAATACCTCAATTTGGCGGGTAGCTTCGGTTGCATTTTCATAATCTAAGTCTTCTAACGCTACAATCATTTGCGCTTGATTTAAACCGCCTGCCCATAAATTAACCAGCAAATTGTTATGTTTTTTGGGCGATTGTTCATAAGCAAAAATGCGATCAAATTGTTGCGAAACAAAATTTCTGTGTTTTTCTATCAGCACACTTAAGTCTTCCCAACGGCTTGATTGCATGGAGGTTGCAATGGCAGCGCGATGGTCTTCTGATTGTGGCAAATCATGCGTTTGGGCATCGTTGTAATATTGCAAACGATGCTCTAAATTTCTTAAAAAAATATAAGAATCCTTCAGGCCTTGCGCATCTTTTTGCTGAATCAACGATTTTTCTGCTAATAAATCAAGCACTTCTAATGTGGGTCTTACTTGCAAGCTTGGGTCTTGACCGCCGCGCATCAATTGAAAAACCTGTGCTATAAACTCAATTTCGCGAATACCGCCGCGACCCAATTTAATATTGTCGTGTAAATCACGACGATTCACATCGCGCTGAATTTGCGCTTTTAAATCACGCATACTGGCAAGCGTGCCAAAATCCAAATATTTTCGATAAACAAAAGGCTTGAGCAATACACTCACATGTTGGTCATTGCCTGCAATCACGCGCCCTTTAATCCAAGCGTAACGCTCCCATTCGCGGCCATGCACTTGGTAATAATTTTCCAAAGCGTCCAAACTGCTCACTAATGCGCCTTCAGAGCCAAATGGCCTTAAACGCATGTCCACTCTGAACACAAAGCCATCTTCCGTCACTTCATCAATCGCGGCGATGAGTTTTTTTGCAAGTTTAGTAAAATATTCTTGATTACTAATCGGGTTTTTTCCATTGGTTTCGCCATCAAGTTCATAGGCAAAAATCAAATCAATGTCAGATGAAACATTGAGTTCATAGCCGCCCAGTTTTCCCATTCCTACAACAATCAGTGATTGCGCATTGGCAGCTTGATTTTTTTGATGCACTGACTTTGGCTGCCCATGCACTTGGCTTAATAGTGTCGATAAAAATTCCGTACCCGTTTGAATTGCACAGGTGGCCAACGCACTGGTTGTATGCATGACCTCTGTCAAATCTGCAAGGCCATTTAAGTCACGCAACATCAATCTTGCCAGCACATGCCTTCTTAACACCCTTAAAGCGCGTTTTAATGAAACTTCATCAAAAATATTTTGTGATTTCAACATCAAATTCATGGTGTCAAACAGATAGGGTTGATGATAATTTTCTAGCAAATCACTCAGCAATGCATGGTCTTGCCCAAGCAGCCTACCCAAAAATGGGCTGCAAGACACCGCATGCTGCACATGCGCCGCAACACTGGACGTAGCGGGGTTTTCTGTTAAAATAAAATCAAGGGTTTGCATAAGGTTCTGCTCTTTTTTTCAAACGTGGTTTGCGCTTTTTTGCATTAAAAAATCTTAAAAATTATTATAAGTCCGTAAAGAATTATAGAGGGAGTTGTATGTCGATTGAATCTGTTTTAAACGAAACACGCCTATTTAAACCCCATGCGGACTTTGTAAAATCTGCGCATATTTCAAGCATGGAAGCCTATCACGCGCTCTGCGCCGAGGCCGAAACTGATTATGAAGGCTTTTGGGGCAAACTTGCGCGCGAATTATTAGTTTGGCACAAGCCATTCACAAAAACGCTGAATGAAGAAAAAGCACCTTTTTACAAATGGTTTGAAGATGGTGAACTCAACGTATCAGCAAACTGTTTAGATAAACATTTAGCGACGATTCCAAATAAAGTTGCCATTATTTTTGAAGCGGATGATGGCAATACTTCACAAATCACTTACAAAGAATTGCATACCAAAGTGTGTCAATTTGCCAATGGTTTAAAAAAATTAAATTTAACTGTTGGCGCACGCGTGATTATTTACCTACCGATGGGCGTTGAAGCGGTTATCGCGATGCATGCCTGCGCACGTCTAGGCTTGATTCATTCTGTGGTATTCGGTGGTTTTTCTGCAAAAAGTATCCATGAACGTATTTTAGACGCAGGAGCTGAAGCGATTATTACGTCTGATGGACAATTTCGTGGTGGCAAAACATTACCACTCAAACAAGCTGTGGATGAAGCACTGGCCATGGGCGGCTGTGATTCAATCAAAAATATCATTGTCTTGAAAAAAACTGGCTTAAACATTCAAACTAGCAAACAAGACATCTGGTGGCATGATTTAATTGCGAACGTTTCTGATACTTGTGAACCAGTGATGGTCAACGCTGAACATCCGCTATTTTTGCTTTACACCTCAGGCTCTACAGGCAAGCCAAAAGGCGTGCAGCATTCATCGGCTGGCTATTTATTGCATGCCATGAACACCATGCGCTGGACGTTTGATGTGAAAGAAAATGATGTTTTTTGGTGTACCGCAGATGTGGGTTGGATTACAGGCCATAGTTATGTAACCTACGGCCCGTTGGCGATGGGCGCCACACAAGTGGTGTTTGAAGGCATTCCAACCTATCCAGATGCAAGCCGCTTTTGGCAAATGATAGAAAAGCATAAAGTCTCTATTTTTTACACGGCGCCAACGGCCATTCGCTCACTGATTAAAGCAGCTGAAACCACGCCCAGCACGCATCCAAAAAACTTTGATTTATCCAGCTTACGTTTGTTAGGCTCTGTGGGAGAACCCATTAATCCAGAAGCTTGGATGTGGTATTACGAGCAAGTGGGTAGCAGTCAATGCCCCATTGCCGATACTTTTTGGCAGACAGAAACGGGCGGCCATGTCATTACGCCCATGCCTGGCGCAACGCCGCTGGTGCCAGGTTCATGCACACTTCCCTTCCCTGGCATTGCCATTGATGTGGTGGATGAAACAGGCAAAGATGTGCCATGGGGAACAGGTGGATTATTAGTCATTAAAAAACCATGGCCTTCCATGATTCGCACCATTTACAATGACCCTGAACGTTATAAATCAAGTTACTATCCAGTTGATTTAGGAGGAAAAATATACCTTGCGGGTGATGGCGCTGTACGCGATGCAGTGACAGGCAACTTCACCATTATGGGTCGCATTGACGATGTGCTGAATGTATCAGGCCACCGTTTAGGCACCATGGAAATTGAATCAGCACTCGTATCAAACCCATTAGTGGCGGAAGCCGCTGTGGTTGGTAAACCGCATGAGATTAAAGGCGAATCTATCGTTGCCTATGTCGTCCTAAAAGGTCATCGCCCTGACGCTGAAGACGCTAAAAAAATTGTTGCACAACTCCGCGATTGGGTGGGCAAAGAAATTGGCCCGATTGCAAAACCCGATGAAATTCGGTTTGGCGATAATTTGCCTAAAACCCGCTCTGGAAAAATTATGCGTCGTTTACTCAGAAGCTTAGCAAAAGGTGAAGAGATTACCTCGGATATTTCAACGCTAGATAACCCAGCAATTTTGGAACAACTAAAAGAAGTTGTTAAATAGGCAAATAGATTAAATGGAAGGTTTACTGGTATTAGTGGCATTTTTATTAGTCGCCTTCTTTTTAATGCGTGGCAAAAAGTAATATTCCATTCAAGACACAACATTAACGTTATAAGTCGCTTTCAGGTAAAATGCTTTTTTTATTAAAATAGCTTTTATTGCCATGTCCTCTTTGCAACAAGAAATCAAACGTCGCCGCACTTTCGCCATTATTTCTCACCCTGATGCGGGTAAAACCACATTGACTGAAAAACTGTTATGGTTTGGCGGCGCCATTCAAGTCGCGGGTGAAGTGCGTGGGCGTAAAGCCTCTCGTCATGCAACGTCCGACTGGATGGAGTTGGAAAAGCAACGCGGCATTTCCGTGACATCTTCCGTCATGCAGTTTCCATACCGAGAACATATGGTAAATTTGCTCGACACGCCAGGCCATGATGACTTTTCTGAAGATACTTATCGAACACTGACCGCGGTGGATTCTGCCGTGATGGTGATTGACTCCGTAAACGGCGTAGAGGCGCAAACCATTAAATTACTGAATGTATGCCGCATGCGCGATACGCCGATTATCACGTTTATCAACAAACTCGACCGAGAAAGCCGCGAGCCGATTGAACTGCTCGATGAAATTGAAACCACATTAGGCATGGAATGCGCGCCCATGACATGGCCGATTGGCATGGGGAAATCGTTTCGCGGTGTATATAACCTTTATACTGACAGCGTTTCTTTCTTTGATCCACGCGCCGAAAAAGGCACATCAGAAATTATTCAAGGTTTAGATAACCCGCGCCTAGACGAACTTTTAGGCAGCAAAATGGCGGGCGATTTACGGGTAGATATTGAACTCGTGCGTGGTGCATCGCATATTTTTGATGCAACGCGCTATTTAAATGGCAAACAAACGCCCGTATTTTTTGGTTCAGCCATCAACAATTTTGGTGTGCAATCTTTGCTGGATGCGGTGGTCGATTTATCACCTGCTCCATTGCCGCGCAAAGCTGCCTCACGCGAAGTGAAAGAGGACGAAGCAAAATTTTCTGGTTTTGTGTTCAAAATTCAAGCCAATATGGATCCAAAACACCGCGATCGCATCGCATTTTTACGCGTATGTTCAGGCCGTTTTGAGCGCGGCATGAAAATTAAACAAGTGGCCACTGGCAAGCAAATTTCTGTCAACAATGCTATTACCTTTATGGCGCAAGACCGCACCACCATGGACGAAGCGTATTCTGGCGACATTATTGGCATTCCCAACCATGGGACCATAAAAGTGGGCGATACTTTTTCAGAAGGCGAAGCCCTGAAATTTACGGGCATTCCATCGTTTGCGCCAGAATTTTTCCGCCGCGCGCGCATTAAAAACCCCATGAAAATGAAGCAGTTACAAATTGGTCTTAAACAATTGGCTGAAGAAGGCGCGGCGCAGCTGTTTCGCCCGCTTTTATCTAACGACCTTATTTTAGGCGCAGTTGGCATGCTGCAATTTGACGTAGTTGCCCATCGCCTAGAACACGAATACGGCGTAGATATGGTGTTTGAACCTTATGATTGTTATACCGCGCGTTGGTTGCGGGGAGACAGCGTCTCCATTCGCGCGATTGCTGACAAATATGGCTTTAACGTGGCATTAGATGGTGCTGAAGAATATGTTTATTTAGCGCCAAATCGCGTTAATTTACAAATGGCGCAAGAACGCTATCCAGAAATAAACTTTTTAGAAACGCGCGAAATCATATAATTTATATCTTGATAGAAAATTTTTAAGCTTCAACTAACACTAGCTTGACATGATTTCCAAATAAAAATATGAAAAAAAACATCATTAATGTCAGCGATTTCAGTCCTCAATGGCATTGGCTAGAAAGCGAGTTTAAAAATAAAAACCTCGATTGGGTTCATTACTCTAGTCAAAATATTATTCATAGCTTTATTCCAAAACATAGCGCTATTGGCAGAAGCTATTGCGCATTAAAAAGCACGCTAAAAGCAAAAAAAAGTGCGTCTGTTTTAGTTTCTCACGGACCAACACCCACAAGTTATGTTGGCTTATTGGCAGAAAAAATATGCCCTGAAACGCCGCATCTAGCTTTTTCATTCAACTTTACTGAATTACCGCAAGGTAAAAAACGTGATTTAATGGCAAGCGCGTATCAGCAACCCACGCGATTTGTTTGTTATTCAACCTTTGAGCAAAATCTTTATGCTGAATATTTTGGCATTCCACTTTCTTCTATCGACATGATTTATTGGTCTCAAACTGAAGTCGCCACCGAAGTTAATGAACAAGCTACTGAATCAGGCCGATATATTTGCGCGTTAGGTACACAAGGTCGCGATTATCAATCGCTCTTTTCTGCGATGAAAAAATTACCTAACATTAAACTCGTCGCTGTTGTTTCGCCAGCCTATATTGAAGGCTTAGTTATTCCTGAAAATGTCATTATTAGAAATAATATTCCACTTTCTCAAGCATTTAACATTTTAAAATTTTCTGAATTTATGGTGTTACCACTCAGAAATAGTCAAATACCGTGCGGGCATTCCACCATCGTTTCAAGCATGTTTTTTAAAAAAACAATTTTAATTAGCAATGCAATCACCGTTTCAGACTACATTACAGACGGAGTTACAGGCTTATTTTTTGAGCCAAGCAATCCGCAAGATTTAAAGCAAAAAATTGAATCACTTTGGGAAGACCAAAAAAATACGCATTTAATGAACGCAACTGCTTATCAATTTGCTAAAACACATTGTACGGAACAATCAGCCGTGCAATATTTTTCAAAATTTTTAAAAAATTACGCGTAAGTGCAACGTAGCTAAACGACAAATGCCTCACATAATTGGCTGAGTAACTGACCAAAAAGTGGCAAAATTGCACTTTTGTCGTGAGGTGCATCATCGTCAGTGGCAGCAACAATAAAACTCACCGTTACTTTGTCGAGTGATTCACGGTAATCCGCCCAATGTTCAGCCTCTGCATCTGCAATCAGTTGAAATTTATTAAATCCTGATTCAATTATTTCCAACAACTCTGCTTCAGGTAAGCCTGAAAATAAGGTTTTTGCAATCACAATTTGCGCATTTTGAATGTTTGGCTGGAAATCTTCATGCCGAAGTGGTAACGATAAAAACGCATAAATCATCAGCGCGTAAGCTTGGTAAACACTTAACATGTCAAAATTTTCACTGCGTTCAGCAAAGGGAGATCGCTCTGCACCTTTGATGGCCTGAAAAGTCACATAGCAACTTAAATAATCCGCCGCATCGAGCGCGTTAAAATTGGATAAATCTGGCGCAGCATCACCCGATTTTAAAGTTTCTGCGGTGCAGATTGCGTGTAACAAAATTAAGCGTTTTGAATAATCCATGGTTTTCTCTTTATGGGTTTCTCTTTAATTTTTTATAGTGTAATTTCTGGCAGTGCTTCTAATTTTTCGTGGCATTCGAGCCAGCGAATTTCTATTTCTTCAATTTTTTGGCTGAGTTCAGCTTGTTTTTTTAAAAGTAGTTGAAGCTCTGATTTGTCAGTTTTTTCGTATAAATCAGTGTCATTTAACCGCCTATCAATCACTGTTTTTTCTTGATTAAAAGAAGCTAAATCTTGTTCAAGCTGGGAAATTTCTTTTAGAAAAGGCCGTCTTTCATTGATTCTAGCTTGCCTTAAAGCTTTCTGTTGTGCTCGATCATTGCCTTTAGGCGTATTTTGCTGCTCAATTACTGCTAGATTTTCAGCATTATTTTCAATATTTTTTTGCGTTGCTAACCAATTTTTATAGTCGTCTAAATCACCCTCAAATGGTTCTGCTTTGCCATTTGCTACCAGCATAAATTGGTCACATGTGGCGCGTAACAAAGCGCGGTCATGCGAGACTAAAATTACGCCGCCTTCATAATCTTGCAGTGCCAACGTTAAAGCATGGCGCATTTCTAAATCTAAATGGTTGGTTGGTTCATCCAGCAATAGTAAATTTGGGCGCGTCCAAATCAGCAACGCCAAGGCCAAACGAGATTTTTCGCCTCCTGAAAAATGTTCACAAGCACTTTTTGCCATCTCGCCTTTAAAGTCAAACCCGCCTAAAAAATTTAAGTGTTCTTGCTCGCGCGTCGATGGGTCAAGCCTGAGCATGTGTTGCAAAGGACTTTCCTCTGGCCGCAACTGCTCTAATTGATGCTGCGCAAAATAACCAATTTTCAAATCTTTGCCTTCTACGCGCTTACCATTGATTGGTGATAATTCTTGGGCAAGCAATTTGATTAAAGTGGATTTACCCGCACCATTTTTGCCCAACAAACCAATCCGCTCACCCGGACGTATGGCGAGTATGATATTTGAAATAATTGGTTTTTCAGCATATCCCACACTGATTTCATCAAGCACCAACAATGGATCAGGCGCAGCAACGGGTGTGCGAAATTCAAAATTAAATTGCGAATCCACATGTGCGGCTGAAATCATTTCCATGCGCTCCAACGCTTTGATTCGGCTTTGTGCTTGTCGTGCTTTGGTAGCTTGTACGCGGAAGCGATCAATATAGCTTTGCAAATGCGACACTTTACGCTGTTGCTTTTCAAACATGGCTTGCTGTAAGGCCAATTTTTCTGCACGTTGCCGCTCAAAATCTGAATAACCGCCACGGTAAAGCGTTAAAGTTTGCTGCTCAATGTGCGCGATATGGTTGACAATTGCGTCCAAAAAATCACGGTCATGCGAAATGAGTAACAAGGTGCCGCGATAACTTTGCAACCAGCCTTCTAGCCAAATGACGGCGTCTAAGTCTAAATGGTTGGTCGGCTCATCCAGCAATAGTAAATCTGAACGACACATGAGCGCGCGGGCTAAATTTAATCGTACGCGCCAGCCGCCAGAAAAAGTCGCCACAGGTTGCTGCATGGCGGTTTGGCTAAAACCCAATCCATTTAATAATTCAGCCGCACGCGATTTGGCGCTGTAACCGCCAATGTCAGTTAAGCGATGATGCAACTCGGCAATTGCTTCACCTTGATGCTGGGCTTCTGCTGTATTTAGGTCGCTTTCAATCGTTCTTAATTCTTCATCGCCATCTAACACAAATTCAATGGCGGCTGTTTCTAACGCTGGCGTTTCTTGCGCCACATGTGCAGTCACCCAACTAGCGGGCATGTCTAAATTGCCTGATTCTAATTGCATTTCACCGCGCAATAAGGCAAAAAGGGAAGACTTTCCTGCGCCATTTGCGCCAGTCAACCCTACTTTGTGACCAGGGTGAAGTTGTAAACTTGCGCCTTGAATCAGAACTTTTAATCCACGCGCAAGCGTAAGTTGCTTAAATTGAATCAATGGATGCCTGTCTATTTGTGAAAAAAATCTATTTAAAAAAATCTAGCGAAGTAAAACGACATAAATCTAAAAGTGCAACATTCTAATAGATAAGTAGCGCTTTCGGCTGGAATTTAATCATCCCTTAATCAGCAAGCACGTCACGTTAAAAGCATAAAAATTACTGTAATCATTAAGTTAAGTAAAATAAATGAGATAAAGATGAAGTGATTCTCAATAATGCAGTAAAATTATTGCAACCTATTAAAAATATTCTGCGTATTAGCCATTAGTTTTACTGATCGTTTTAACCAACATTCCCACCAAAAGCATGGTCAAAAAAACATTTATCCAATTTTATCGCATCACATTTTGGGCGTTAGGCATCATTCTAGCGTTGATGCTATTGATTGCCTTGCTGATTCAATGGGTCATTTTTCCAAATATTAATCAATATAAAGACAATATTGCGCAATATTTAAGCCAAAACGCCAAGCAAAAAATTGTCATTGGCGAAATTTTGGTTGATTGGAAAAAGTTTGATCCGCATTTATCGCTCTCCAACATCACGTTATTTGATGCGCAACAACGCCCTGCTTTGCAACTAAACAATACAGAAGTGTTGGTTTCATGGTTAAGCTTAATAAAATTTGAACCACATTTGGCAGAACTTCGCCTGCAAAAACCTGAGCTCACTATTCGCCGCCTAAAAAATGGTGAAATTTTAATTGCAGGCATCAGCACGCAAGGCGAATCTAAACCTGATTTAGCCAATTGGTTATTAAGGCAAAGTAAATTAAAAGTTAAAAATGCAAAAATTGTTTGGATTGATGAGCTCAGAAACGCACCGCCCCTAAGTCTTGAACAACTTAATTTAGAAATTCTCAGCCCACCTTGGAAAAGCTTGCTCAAACAACATCGTATTTCTTTAAGCGCAGTGCCTTCCGTTGGCACAAAAACGCCTATTACGCTGTTTAGTGAATTTTATGGCAATGACATTAGCCAACTGCAACATTGGCATGGCGATTTAAATTTACATATTAAACAAGCGCAATTGCCAGATTTTAATACTTGGTTAGATTTTCCATTGATGCTGCATGCTGCAGCAGGTGATGCGCAAATCTTTATGGCTTTTGACCACAAAAAAATTAAGCAGGTAAAAGCCAATTTAAATTTAAATCATATTAACTTTAAACTTAAACCCACTTCACCCAACGTTTTGCTAGATATGCTTGCAGGTGAAATTAGTTGGGAAGAAAATGCTCAAAAAAAATCACTGGTGTTAAAAAATATCCAAGTATCGCAACAAAATTTGAAGATTAAAAATATTCAGGCAGTTTTTTCAGAAGATTTAACCAATACACAACACCCACAATTTGCAAATTTAAGCGTGGACAGCTTAGATTTAGCCAACATGCATCACTTAATGCATGTTTTACCGATTGCGCCAGAACAGCTTGAACGCATGAATGAAATTTCGCCAAAGGGGCAATTAAGTAAAATTACCGCCCATTGGCGCGGAAGAAATTTAGGTAACAATACAATCACGCAAACTTATGAAATTAAAGGAAAATTTAATAGTATTAGCCTGAATGCGATTGAAAAAATCCCAGGCTTTACAAACCTTTCGGGTGAAATCAGTTTAAATGAAAAAAATGGCAGTTTAAAACTCAACACCGAAAATGCGCGTTTAGATTTTAAAGAAATATTACGGCTGCCAATTCCAATTGACCAATTAAATGGCTTAGTTACTTGGAATATTATTGAAAAAAATAATCAAAGTGCGGTTCGCATCAATACACATCAACTAAACATTGTAAACCCACATTTATCTGGCACGCTGCGCGCAAAATTTTTGCTGGATGACCAAGGCGGTGAAATTGATTTAAATGCCCAATTTAACAAAGCAAATTTGAAATTTGCGCATTTTTATTATCCCAAACTATTAGGCACTGACACGTTGCACTGGTTAGATACTTCTATTATTTCAGGCACGGGAGAAGACATACAGCTTGTTTTAAAGGGTCGCTTACGTGATTTTCCATTTACAGATGCAAAAAATAATCTTGACCTTAAAAAGGGTTTATTCCGCGTAACAGCTCAAGTAAAAGACGGCGTGCTTGAGTACGGTAAAGAGTGGCCGTTGGTTGAGGACGTTGCTTTAAAACTTCTGTTTGAAGGCGATAGAATGGAACTCAAAGCCAGCAAAGGTCGGCAACTTGGCAATCAGCTTTCTCAAGCCACCATTACAATTCCACAATTAGACGCGATTGAGCCTGAATTAAATATTTCTTTAGAAACAGATGGGCCTGTGAGCGAAGGGCTTTTATTTGTAAACAAGAGCCCTGTTAAGCAAGTGATGCAAGGGTTTACGGAGGATTTAATATCGTCTGGCGAAGGTCATTTAAATCTTGGCTTAAAAATTCCACTTAATCATGTAGATGACGCAAAAATTGAAGGTGTTTATCAGGTGACTAATGGCAGTTTGGCAAATGAAAATATTCCAGAACTTACCCAAATTAATGGCAGTTTAGCGTTTACTGAAACGAGCCTAAATGCCAGCAATATTAAGGCTTTATGTTATGGCACACCTTTTTTACTCAATGTTCGTTCCGGTAAAGATAAATCCGTTCTTGTGGATGCGAAAGGTAAGTTATCGCCTGAACTGATTGCGCAATTTGTGCCAAATAGCCAACATTTTATTACGGGTACAAGTGACTTTAGCGCTGAAATTTTGATTCAAAAACCACAATTTTCAATGAATTTACGCACTGATTTATTTGGAATCACATCCTATTTGCCCGCACCGCTGAACAAAACTTCTGCTGAACGTTTGCAAATTAATGTTGAAAAAAAGCAAGCCCAAAATGGCGAAGTGATGAATGTGAATGTTGGGCAGATATTTTCAGCCAAAATTTCTAATAAAATTGAGCGCGGGGAAAGCGAGTTAGAAAATATTAATATTCGATTTAATCAAAATAATGCTAATTTTTCTAATCATTTAGTTGAAAATAATTTAAATGAAAATTTAGCTTTTAATCACGCAAAAGGGCTTTATGTGCGTGGCGATTTTGATTATTTAGATTTGGATGCTTGGCGCACAGTGATTAAAACACTCACGCCAAGTAGTGCAAAAACAAGTGGGTCAAAAAACAGTCAACCGTTGCCTGTTCAAAAAATTGCCATTAAAGTCAATACATTAGATGCGTTTGACCGCCGTTTTAATCAATTAAAAATCAGCAATAAAGCCAATAAAGAAGGGTTTATTGCATCCATTGATAGCCGTGAAGTTGCTGGGGATTTAGAGTGGAAAAGTCAAAATAATGGTAAATTGATTGCGCGTTTAACCCATTTGATGATTCCAGAGCCTTCACCCAAAAGAACTTATTTAAATCCATTATTGCCGAACGCTTTAACGCAAAAACCAAGCGCAAAGTTGAACCAAATTTACCCTTCGCTTGACATTACCGCAAATCAATTTGATTTTAAAGGTAAGCCAATGGGTGGTTTAGAGTTGGTGGCAGACCCGCAAGATAATAATTGGAATATTGAAAAATTTAAACTGATCAATGCGGACAGCACTTTAAGTGCAGATGGCGCGTGGACGAATGTTTACAGCACGCCAATGACAAAGTTTAATGTTGATTGGCAAATTCAAGATGTTGGTAAAACGTTACAACGTTTAGGTCACCCAGATACCATTAAAGGTGGCGAAGGCGAATTAAAAGGTCAAATTAACTGGGCGGGCAGCCCGCATGAGTTTGACATATTAGCCCTGAATGGCAATTTAAAATTTGAAGTTCGGCAAGGTCAGGTGCTTAAAGTGCAACCAGGTGTGGGCAGATTATTAGGCTTAGTCACCTTGCAAAGTTTACCAAGACGCCTCACTTTAGATTTTAGAGATTTATTTAGTAACGGTTTTGCGTTTGATAAAATTAACGCGCGGGTCAATATTGATAAAGGCATTATGCGCAGTGACCATTTTAAAATGACAGGCCCAGCGGCGGAAGTCAACATTACGGGTGAAACAAATTTGAAATTAGAAACGCAAAAACTCAATGTAAAAGTGTATCCACACATTAGCGATAGCCTTTCTTTAGCGGCGTTAGCGGGCGGGCCGCTGGTTGGCGCAGTGGCTTTTTTGGCGCAAAAAGTACTGAAAGATCCTTTGAATAAAATTGCATCCACGGAATATAACATTATTGGTACTTGGGATAATCCACAAGAAGTTGCCGCAGATATAAAAGCGCCTGACACAACCCCAAGCATGATTAAGTAACCATTGATTAAAACATTTAAGCCTTTTTATATTATTCACGGCTATATATTACTCACGGACTAGTACACGGAAAAAAATAATGGCAAATTTAAATTTTGCAAAAAACACTGAAAAAAATACAAACATCCCTTTGGTGAAAGTTGCCGCCATTCAAATGGCCTCTGGTCCGCACGTTGCTTCTAACCTGAATGAAGCGCAAAGGTTGATTGAGCTTGCTGTGCAAAACGGCGCAAAATTAGTGGTTTTGCCTGAATATTTTGCCATTATGGGTTTGCAAGAAATTGATAAAGTCAACGCACGCGAAAAAGAAGGCAGCGGACCAATTCAAAACTTTTTAAGCAACATTGCAAAAAAACATAAAATTTGGGTGATTGGCGGTTCTGTTCCTTTAGAAAGTCATTATCTCAACAAAGTGTTTAATAGCTGCTTGGTGTATAACGATCAAGGCAAACAAGTAGCGCGCTACGATAAAATTCATTTGTTCGGGCTGGATTTAGGCACGGAACATTATCATGAAGAAAATACGATTGTGCATGGCGACAGCATCAAAGTGGTTGAAACGCCGTTTGGCAAAATTGGCCTTTCGATTTGTTACGATTTACGCTTCCCAGAACTTTACCGCGCCATGGGGCAAGTGGATATGTTGGTTGTGCCTTCTGCGTTCACGGAAACCACAGGCAAAGCACATTGGGAAACCTTAATCCGCGCGCGCGCCATTGAAAATTTATGTTATGTGATTGCGCCTGCACAAGGCGGTTACCATTTATCAGGCCGAGAAACACACGGCAACAGCATGATTGTTGACCCTTGGGGCGTGATTTTAGACCGTTTACCACGCGGCTCAGGTGTTGTCATGGCCAATATTAATCCGCAATATCAGCAAAGTTTGCGTAAAAGTTTGCCGGCGCTTTCACACCGCACGCTTAAGTAAAAAAACTTTTAAAAAGTTAAAAATTATGAAACCAGAAGATTTTCCAATCCAAACAAAGCCAAATATAAATCAAAGCACGGGCACGCAGTTTGAGCTTGCAAAAGAAACCTTGCTCGCGCCTGCCAATTTAGAAATTGGACAACTGCAAAATGTGCTTGGCGACATGATGTCTCACAACATTGATTATGCCGATTTGTATTTTCAATACAGCCGCAGTGAAAGCTGGGGCTTAGAAGAAGGCCAAGTCAAATCTGGCAATTTTTCGATTGACCAAGGCGTGGGCGTGCGCGCTGTTTCTGGCGAAAAAACAGCGTTTGCGTATTCTGATGACATTCATTTAACCGCCTTGCAAGAAGCCGCAAAAGCCACCAAAGCGATTGCAAGTACTGGCAATGAACAAACTGCGCATTCTGTGATTGAGCGCCAATCACCACATCTTTATTTACCGCAAGACCCGATTGCTTCCCTTTCAGCCGATGCAAAAGTAAAACTACTAGAACGCTTAGAATCTTTTGCTAGAAAATTAGACCCGCGCATTACGCAAGTGACAGCTTCAATTGCTGGCGAATATGAAGTAGTGATGGTGGCGCGTCATGATGGCGTGATGGCGGCCGATGTGCGCCCGCTGGTGCGCATTGGCATTAATGTCATTGCAGAGAGCAATGGCCGCCGTGAGCAAGGCTCTAGCGGGGGTGGCGGACGCTTTGACTACAGCTATTTTACGGATGATGTCTTGCAAGATTACGCGCAAAAAGCCGTGCATCAAGCGTTGGTAAATTTAGACGCACGCCCTGCCCCAGCTGGCAGCATGACGGTGGTGTTAGGCGCTGGCTGGCCTGGTATTTTATTGCACGAAGCCATTGGCCACGGTTTAGAAGGTGACTTTAACCGCAAAGGCAGCTCTGCATTTTCAAATATGATCGGCCAACAAGTGGCCGCTAAAGGCATTACCGTGGTGGACGATGGCACGATTCAAAATCGTCGAGGCTCACTGACTATGGACGACGAAGGCAACCCAACCAACCGAACCGTATTGATTGAAGATGGCATTTTGCGTGGCTATATTCAAGATACTTTAAACGCGCGTCTCATGAACATGCCCATCACAGGCAACGCCCGCCGCGAAAGCTATGCGCATATTCCCATGCCGCGCATGACCAATACTTATATGTTGAATGGCAACCTGCCACCAGAAGAAATTATTAAATCTGTGAAAAAAGGCTTATACGCGGCCAATTTTGGCGGTGGCCAAGTAGATATTACCAGCGGGAAATTTGTGTTTAGCGCGGCAGAAGCTTATATGATTGAAGATGGCAAAATTACTTACCCAGTCAAAGGCGCAACCTTAATCGGCAATGGGCCAGAAGTATTAAAACGCGTTTCCATGATTGGCAATGATATGTCACTCGATAGCGGTGTAGGCACTTGTGGCAAAGAAGGCCAAAGTGTACCTGTGGGCGTTGGGCAACCCACCTTAAGAATTGATGGGTTGACCGTGGGTGGCACGGCTTAAAGTGCAAGAAAGATTTCCAAAATTAAGTGTTGGTTCAATACTCATTGCCTTAATTTTTTTAATTTTTGCTGTGATTGGACTTGAAAAATACTACGTTTATCAAGGTTACCATTGGGCTTATGAACAAGAATTAACCGAAATTGAACAATGTCAAAATTTAAAAAGAAATCTACCTACTATTAAGTCAAATTATGGAAACTATGCTGATAGAAGAAGAATTGCAGGATGCGAAAATTTTGTGATTGAATTGGATTAATTTTAGTTCTCATCTAAACCCCTAAACAGCCACCTGCCCTTTAATAGATGGGTGCGATTCATACCCCGTAATTTCAAAATCTTCATATAAATAATCAAAAATTGAATTTGGTTTACGCTGAATGGTAAGTTTGGGGAGCGGGAATGGTTCACGACTCAACTGCAACTTAACTTGCTCAAAGTGATTTTTATAAATATGAACATCGCCACCCGTCCAAATAAAATCGCCCACTTCTAAATTGCATTGTTGCGCCAGCATATGCAATAACAACGCATAACTCGCAATATTAAAAGGTACGCCCAAAAATACATCCGCACTACGTTGGTAAAGTTGCATGTGCAATTTACCCCCCAACACTGCAGTTTGTACTAAACAATGGCAAGGAGCTAACGCCATATTTGGAATATCGCCAACATTCCAAGCGCTCACAATTTGTCGGCGCGAATAAGGGTCTTGGCGTATTTGATCAACCAATTGCTGAATTTGATCAATATGCTTTCCGTCTTTAGTTTCCCAATCGCGCCATTGTTTGCCATAAACTGGGCCTAAATCGCCATGCGCATCTGCCCATTCATCCCAAATTCTTACCCCATTTTCTTTTAAATACCCAATATTAGTGCTGCCTTGCAAAAACCAAAGCAACTCATGAATGATAGACTTAGTATGCAATTTTTTTGTGGTAACAAGCGGAAAACCCTCAGCCAAATTAAAGCGCATTTGATAGCCAAATACGGAAAGCGTGCCTGTGCCTGTGCGGTCTTCCTTTTGATGACCATGTTGTAAAACATGGTTTAATAAATCGTGATATTGTTTCATTGCTTACCTAATTTGTATCTATTAGCCAATATTATATACGCCAATTGCGGGCACTAACATTTCAAGATTTTAATTAATGCTAGAAATAGACATCGAATATCGTTGATTGATTTTTAATATAATAGATGACATGCTCTGCAACCGAATACCAGAGCGGCTTCCAGACCATTTATTTTTAATTATTTAGAACGATTAGCGGTGTTAGATGGTTTTGTAGGCTAGTGGTGAGTGAGGTAGTGTGGGTGGAGCGTAGCGATACCCACAAAGCAGTGGCGCAAAATGATGCACAGTGAGTTTAGAGTGTTTTTTTGGTGATGGGTATCGCGTTGCTCAAACCATCCTACGCTTGCTAAGCAGCTTAACTCTTCCGTCTGATATTATTTATTTTAGGCCTATATGATCTTGATTTTATTTCCAAATCAATATCAAGATATCTTTGGACTTTTTGATACCATAATTTAAATCCAGTTATGGTAAGTAATAGCCCAATAAATTCAAGTATCAATATAAAGTTCCTAAACGAAATTAAATTATCAATAAGAAATTTTGTGTTACTTATTTGATTTTCTATTTCAACCAAGTTAGTCGGTCTTTCTGAAGTTGTTTTAGAAAAATCGATACTTTTATTTTTTAAATCAAAATAATTTTCCTTATGTGTTGAATGTAAGTTATTAAGCTCTCTTTCAAACAACTGGATTTTTATTGATATTTCCGAACTCAATTGGTTTATCCTAAAATCATTTTTAGGATTATTTCTTTTGCGTAAATTTTTAACTAAATCCAAACCTTCATTAATTTCACTGGCCAAAGCATTTAATTTTTTATCAGACTGATCTAACTGATAATTGAATTTCTCATAGAATAAAGATAATTTTTCAGAATTTAAATCAATATCATTCTTATAAATATTAAATTCATTTTTATAAGCATCTACTTCATACTCAAGTTTTTTGACAAAATATTGCAACGTCCCTAAAAAAACCAAACCTATAAAACATATTATTAAGCCGACAACCGCTAAGAATTTATATAGATTGTCTGTTGGAATATTAAGCGGATTCATTACAGCATTCACATGAAATACAAATATATATTTAGGAAATCAGAATGATATTTAAGTATTTTCAACTATAAAGTCTTTAATCACGTTAACACTCACATCCATTACCGTGAATTTTTGCGGTAAGTCTTCAATGCCGATGAGGCTGGCAGGTCTTGGAGGGACTTCGCCCAAAGCTTCGACCAAGGCATCTTCAAATTTAGCTGGTAAGGCGGTTTCTAACACCACCATTGGCGTTTTTGCATCTCGCAATTCATGCGCCACTTTTAAGCCATCGGCTGTATGCGTATCAATCACCACGCCATATTTTTCTTTTGTTTGGCGGATAGTTTGCATTCGGTTTGCGTGGTTGCTGCTGCCAGAAACAAAACCATAGTCTTCAATTTTGGCAAAATAACCCGATTCATTCAAATCAAAACTGCCGCCTGCATCCACTTTTTTCCAAAGTTCGCGGGTTTTATCACTATCACGGCCGACTAAATCAAACACAAAACGCTCAAAATTTGAAGCTTTGCTAATGTCCATTGAAGGACTAGACGTATGATAAGTATTGGCTGAACCACGTGGGTGATAAATGCCTGTTTTAAAAAATTCATCCAGCACATCATTTTCATTGGTAGCCACAACAAGCTTATCAATCGGCAACCCCATCATGCGTGCAATATGGCCTGCGCAAACGTTACCAAAATTTCCACTTGGCACGGCAAAACTGACTTTTTGCGCATTACTCTGTGTGACCGCAAAGTAACCTTTAAAGTAATACACCACTTGCGCAACAATACGACCCCAGTTGATTGAGTTCACCGCGCCAATTTTATATTTTTCTTTAAATGCTGCGTCGTTTGAAACGGCTTTCACCATGTCTTGGCAATCGTCAAACACGCCTTCAACCGCAATATTAAAAATATTGTCATCTTGCAAACTAAACATTTGCGCGGTTTGAAATCGGCTCATTTTTTTGTGCGGAGACAACATAAATACGCGAATGCCTTTTTTACCGCGCATCGCATATTCTGCGGCTGAACCCGTATCGCCAGACGTTGCGCCTAAAATATTGGTGGTTTTACCTGTTTTAGTCAGCACATATTCAAATAAATTACCGAGTAATTGCATGGCCATGTCTTTGAACGCTAAAGTTGGGCCATTAGAAAGGCTTAATAAATATAAATTCTCTTCTAATTTTAATGTTGGCGTAATGTCTTCAACGTTTTGACCTGCACGGGTAAAGCCATAGACTTCAGCGGTGTAGGTTTTATCAATGATTGCCTTTAAATCAACAGGTGGAATGTCAACAATTAAGCGACTTAAAATAAAGTAGGCTAAATCCGCATAGCTTAGATTTCGCATTGCGGTTAAATCTGCATCGTCAAATTGCGGATAAGTTTCGGGCAAATACAAGCCGCCATCTGGCGCTAACCCACCAAGCAAGATTTCACTAAATGATAATGCAGGTGATTGCCCACGCGTAGAAATATATTTCATTGTTTACTTAACCTAAAGTTTACTTACCTAATTCTTCCATACGAATTTTTACAATATTGCCAACGGTGGCTGGCAATGCTTCAACCTCTGCAATTGCCGCATCCATATTTTTTTCGATCGTCACATGCGTCAAAATCACGATGTCTGCTTCCGTTTCATTATCAGCAGGCTCTTTTTGGAGCATTGCATCAATTGAAATATTGCGATCTGCCAAAATTTTCGTCACATTCGCCAAAACACCTGGTTTGTCTGAAGCACGTAAGCGTAAATAATAAGCGCTGTTGATTTCTGAAATGGGCAATACAGGTAAATCTTTTAACTGCCCCGCTTGAAAGCCTAAATAAGGCACGCGTTGCTCAATGCTTGCGCTGCTTAAACGCGCGACATCCATTAAATCCGCCACCACCGAGCTGGCAGTTGGCTCAGCACCTGCTCCTGCGCCGTAATAAAGCGTTGGGCCAACTGCGTCACCCTTCACGACTACCGCGTTCATCGCGCCATTCACATTGGCAACCAAACGTTTTTCAGGAATCAAGGTTGGATGCACACGCAACTCCACACCATTTTCTGCACGTTTTGTAATGCCTAATAATTTGACGCGGTAGCCAAGCTCTTCGGCATATTTAATGTCTTTTTGCTGTAACTTCGTGATGCCTTCCGTGTAAGCACTTTCAAATTTCATTGGCATACCAAACGCAATCGCTGCCATGATTGTGAGTTTATGCGCAGCATCAATACCTTCCACATCAAAGGTTGGGTCAGCTTCTGCATAACCCAAGCGTTGCGCCTCACCTAACACATCAGAAAAC
This sequence comes from Methylophilaceae bacterium, assembly GCA_965247415.1. Taxonomy (GTDB): domain Bacteria; phylum Pseudomonadota; class Gammaproteobacteria; order Burkholderiales; family Methylophilaceae; genus Methylotenera. The sequence continues at coordinate 2,156,945 of OZ252007.1, read as the reverse complement.
GCCAAGCCTTTCTCGCGCATTTCTGTCAGAATAAAATTGGTGGTGCCATTAATAATGCCTGCCACCCATTCAATTTTATTTGCGCCCAATCCTTCACGTAAGGCTTTAATGATAGGAATGCCACCTGCAACCGCCGCTTCATAAGCCACAATGACGCCTTTAGCTTGCGCGGCAGCGAAAATTTCATTGCCGTGCATTGCTAACAACGCTTTATTGGCAGTGACCACGTGCTTGCCGTTTTCAATAGCTTTTAAGACTAAGGTTTTGCTTAAGGTGTAGCCACCAATTAACTCAACAATCACATCTACTTCTGGGTTATTCACAACGACTTCTGCATCATTTGTGATATCCACAGAGCCATTTGTCACGGTTTTTGCATGCTCAATATTGCGGTCAGCCACTTGAATGACGTTAATTGCAACGCCTGTGCGACGTGTAATTTCTTCTGCGTTACGCGTAAGTACAGTATAAGTGCCACCACCCACGGTACCAATCCCCAATAGCCCTTTTACATTCAGTTGCTTCAAATTTTTACTCCAATTATTTTATTCATTTTTTAGAATATTGATTGCGATAACTTTCTAAAAACCGCGCAATGCGATTCATCGCTTCTGTTAAATCATCCACATTTGGTAAAAAAACCACGCGAAAGTGATCAGGTTTTTTCCAGTTAAACCCTGTGCCTTGCACCAAAAGCACTTTTTCTTCTAGCAATAAATCAAGAATAAATTGCTGGTCATCTACAATTGGATAAATAGTTGGGTCTAATTTTGGAAATAAATACATGGCGGCTTTTGGTTTCACGCACGTGACACCAGGAATCGCTGTCAACATTTCATACGCTAAATCGCGCTGTTTGCAAAGCCTGCCAGCAGGCGCAACTAAATCATCAATACTTTGATAACCACCCAGCGCGGTTTGTATGGCAAGTTGGCCTGGTACATTTGCGCATAAACGCATGCTCGCCAGCATATTGAGGCCTTCTATATAATCTGCTGCGTGTTTTTTTTCACCAGAAATGACCATCCAACCTGCGCGATAGCCGCAAGTGCGATAATTTTTAGATAAGCCGTTAAAGGTAACAAACAATATATCGTCCGCGAGTGACGCCATAGAAATATGTTCGTTACCGTCGTACAACACTTTGTCGTAAATTTCATCAGCAAAAATCACCAAGCCATGGTGACGGGCAATCTCAATAATGCCTTCTAAAATTTCACGCGGATAAAGCGCACCTGTTGGATTATTAGGATTAATGACGACAATGCCACGCGTATTGGCGTTAATTTTAGATTCAATGTCTTTTAAATCTGGCAACCAACCAGAGGCTTCATCGCACATATAATGCCGCGCTGTGCCGCCTGCCAAGGTCGCAGCCGCCGTCCAGAGCGGATAGTCTGGCATCGGCACTAAAATTTGGTCGCCATTATTCAGTAAACCTTGCATCGCCATCACAATCAGCTCAGAAACACCGTTGCCTATAATAATGTCATCCACTGTCACGCCCGCAATATGTTTACTTTGCGTGTAATGCATAATGGCTTTGCGCGGCTCGAATAAACCTTTAGAATCTGTATAGCCGCCCGCTTTGCTCATATTGCGAATGGTGTCCTGCTGAATTTCTTCAGGCACTTCAAAACCAAATGCAGCCGGGTTACCAATATTCAATTTGATAATCCGATGCCCTTCGTCCTCCATCTGACGCGCACGTTGCAACACTGGGCCACGAATGTCGTAGCACACATTGTTGAGTTTGGAAGATTTAAGTAAAGTTTCCACGCAAAAAACCCTGTAAAGTGAATCGCAAAATGCGCCATAAAAAAACTGTAAAATAATGGCTGTTTTGAAAAAATAACAAAGACGCTATGATACCTTGCGAAGGCATTATCAAGCAATTAATGAGAATAAAATATGAAGCTCCATCTGACGCAAGCTGAAGGAAATAATCTCATCACGGGACATGAAAGTGAGGCTATTTTTGTGAACAAACAGCGCTACGAAAAAAGTTTAATTGTCATGCCCCAAGCACTTTATCCTGACTGGGGCGCGGAATCTTTTGACGGTTTGAACATGAGCCATTTTGCTGAATTAGCTGAACTTGAACCAGAAGTGGTGATTTTAGGCACAGGCAAACAACACCGATTTATTTATCCACGCATCATCATCGCACTCACGCAAAAAAATATTCCTGTTGAATGTATGACCACGGACGCCGCATGCAGAACTTACAATATTTTGATGAGTGAAGGCCGAAAAGTGGCAGCGCGGTTAGTTCTTAAAAAATGATTCTATAAAAAACTGAAAGAAATTATTGTGGAGTCAATAAATTTGCAAACCTTGGTCTGTTACCACCATGTCTTTTTGGCAAATAGTGCGCATTGCCAAAGGTTAAATCTTCTGGCTTTACTTGATAAAGCGTTAAACCTTTTAACATTGCTCGCCACCCACATTTTTTGCCATCACATTTAACACCTCGGCAAATTTATGACCTCAGCCCTTCAAGATTAAAAGGCTTTCCACTTTTGGATGCATCTAACACTACACGCTTGTTTTGCGAAGCATCAAAACGCAACTTTCCAGAAATCCCTAATTTGCCCAGCCAACGTTCTTTATCAAGCATTTGGCTTGATAATTTTGTATCCAAAGTCGTGTTCATGCGGCCACTGTGGTTTTATCAAAAGTAACCAGCGCGTTAGATAAATTTACATCAAATATTTTAAGCAGCGAAATTGGCAAGGCTAAACGCTCATTTAACTTTTGCTTGCAATTTGCGCGCCACTCACATTCACCGTACGATCACCACCAAAAGTGGCGCAGCCTGAAGTTGCAATTAAAATCAAAAGTATCAATAACTTTGCTTCAATTTTCATGCAATTAGATCCTTAGCTCGCTAGGAGCTTAGAAAAACTAGAATAGATTTCACCATTGAAACCTAGCACTTTACAAATTTTTGGTGGACAGTGTAAGTGTTGCATTCGTGCCGCCAAAGCCAAAACTGTTTGAAAGCGCTGTTTCAATTTTTACGTTTTCAATGGCTTTTCGCACAATATTCAACCCTTCAGCCGCAGGGTCTAACGTTTCAATATTGGCAGATGCGGCAATAAAGTTATTTTGCATCATCAGTAAAGTATAAATCGCTTCATTCACACCCGCTGCGCCTAGCGCATGACCTGAAAGAGATTTTGTAGAAGCAATTGCAACTGGATTATTCGTGCCAAACACTTCGCGAATCGCTTCCAACTCTTTGGTATCACCCACTGGCGTACTTGTGCCGTGCGTATTAATGTAATCTACTTTTTCAATTTTTTTGCCGTCATGTCCTTGCAAGTGCCAGTTGCATACAGCGCACTGCGCCTTCACCACTTGGCGCTACCATGTCGTAACCATCAGAGGTTGCGCCGTAGCCGACCACTTCTGCATAAATTTTTGCGCCACGTGCTTTTGCGTGTTCGTATTCTTCTAGCACGACAATGCCACCACCGCCAGAAATCACAAAACCATCGCGGTTTGCATCATAAGTGCGAGAGGCTTTTTCTGGTGTTTCATTATATTTACTTGAAAGTGCGCCCATCGCATCAAACAAATAACTCATGGTCCAATGTTCTTCCTCACCACCACCAGCAAATACAATATCTTGTTTACCCAGTTGAATTTGCTCAACACCCGCGCCAATACAATGCGCGCTGGTTGAACAAGCAGAGCTAATACCGTAATTAACCCCTTTGATTTTTGCGCCTGTTGCTAAGCACGCTGCAATACCGCTGCTCATAGTTTTTGTCACCATATAAGGGCCAACACGGCGAATGCCTTTTTCTGCAAGGGTGTTTGTGCCCTCTAACATGGCTTCTGTTGATGTGCCACCTGCGCCCACAATTAAGCCTGTACGCACATTTGAGACCAAGTCTTCATAGCGAGGTGCTATCTGCAATGGCTTCTTGCATTGCAAGCCAAGCGTAAGCATGCCCTTTTGCCATAAAACGTAAAAGTTTACGGTCTATCAGCGCTTCAATATTAAGGTTTTTGATAGAGCCTGCAACATGCGAACGCAAGCCGCGCTCGGCGTATTCTGGCTGAAAGGTGATGCCAGATTGACCTGCTTTTAAGCTTGCTAATACTTCTTCTTTATTATTACCAAGGCTGGATACGATGCCCATGCCTGTGATGACGACTCGACGCATTGCGCCTTCCCCCAATTGTTTTTGATTAAATGAACATTAAATTATTCTAATTTTAAAATTAATATTTAAAAATTATCTGTTCGCGTAAATAAACCAACACGTAAATCATTGGCGACATAGATTTCACGCCCATCAACTTCCATGCGCGCGTCGCCAATACCCATCACCAATTTACGCATAATCACGCGTTTTAAATCAATGTGATAACGCACTAATTTTGCCTGTTGGTAATACTTGACCCGTAAATTTCACCTCACCAGCGCCTAGCGCACGGCCACGACCTGGACCGCCCATCCAACCAAGAAAGAAGCCAACCAATTGCCACATCGCATCTAACCCTAAACAGCCTGGCATCACTGGGTCACCCGTAAAATGACAATCAAAAAACCACATTTCCGGATGCACATCAAGCTCTGCAATAATTTGTCCTTGACCATATTTCCCGCCGTCTTCGGTAATCGAGACAATGCGATCAAACATCAACATTGGTGGCAAAGGTAATTGCGCATTACCCGCACCAAACATCTCTCCGCGCCCACATTTTAGTAAATCTTCTTTGGTAAAACTGTTTTGTTTTTGATTACCCGTTGGATTTGTCATGATTTTAATTTTATTTATGAATAGAACAAGGTGCTATTTTCGCTTTAAATCTAATTTTACGAAAGACTTATTCACAATTAATCAAATTTTTTATGAATTTTTTACAACAACATTGCATTAATTCATACACTTTTATGAATATTTGTAAGCCAACCATATTTCCAACATTTAAATTTTATGAAACTTAACGGTAAATTCAGAATAATTACAATATGATTCAAAGAATTAAAAAATCCCAAAATAAAAGTGAGTTTTTCACTTAAGATTTTTTAAAAAAGACTATACAGATCTGTTTACACCCAGAATTAAAACATTTAAACTTGCTACAAAGTGTTACAAATTTTTAACAAATCACTTACTTTAGGATATTCAATGAGCGATACACAATTAGCCGATTGGCGCATCCATGCCCTGACTTTAGAATCAGAAGTGAATAAAGTTGTTGTGGGACAACAAAGCCCTGTACGATTAATTACCACCTCTATTTTTGCGCGCGGCCATGTGTTGCTCGAGGGTGATGTGGGCGTGGGTAAAACAACGTTATTACGCGCTTTCACACGCGGTATTGGCGGCGGCTATCAACGGATTGAAGGTACGATTGACTTAATGCCGAACGATTTGGTGTATCACACCTATTTAGGTGAAGACGGTAAGCCGCATGTGAGTCCTGGGCCGCTTTTGATGTCTGGCGAAAATTTATCGGTATTTTTCTTTAATGAAATTAATCGCGCGCGTCCGCAAGTTCACTCTCTTCTTTTACGTGTAATGGCAGAACGCAGCTTAACTGCGTTTAATAAAGAACATTATTTCCCACATATGCTGGTATTTGCTGACCGTAACCAAGTGGAAAAAGAAGAAACATTTGATATTCCATCTGCTGCGCGCGACCGTTTTATGATGGAAATTCCAATTGCGGTGCCAGCAGATGCTGCCATTATGGAATCTTTAATGTTTGACACACGCTTTCATAATGTTGACGCACTGATTGAAAACGTACCGCAAGATATTTTGCAGTTCGATAAACTCAATAGCTTTGCTGCAACGCTGCAAAATAGCATTTCTGCCAGCCCAACCTTGCGTCAATATGCACTTAATCTATGGCGCGCAACCAAAGCACCGATGGATTTTGGTGTAAAAGTTTCTGGCGTAGATATGAAACGTTTAGTGTTATCAGGTGCCAGTCCTCGTGGCATGGCAATGTTATTACGTGCAGCCCGCGTAAACGCTTGGTTGAACAATCGTGAAGCAGTATTACCTGATGATATTCACGCCGTGTTCCATGAAACGATTGCCCATCGTGTCGTATTTAGTCCCGTATATGAAATGCGCCGTACAGAAATTGCTCGTGAAATGCTCTCTGGCATTGTGAACGTGATTGCAGCACCATAAGTTTTATCATCAATAAAAAATGTATTTTATGGGATGAAGTGCAAGGAGCCCCGCAGAGAATGACGCAGACATATCAAACAGATAGGCAAGGAATGAGCGAGGACGCCACGATGCAATTCGCCCATAAAATGTATTTTTATGCGCCCTGATCATATTAAAGAGTTTAGCTATCACATCAACTGGCGCTCACACTCGCGTCGGCCTGGTCGCCATCGTAGTAACCAGCGTGGCATGGGCATGGAGTTTCGAGGGCATACTACTTTGCTCGCCTACCCTGACCCACGCAGAATTGATATTCGCCAAACCATACGCGACCCATTAGAACAAGTGTATGTGCGAATTTTCAACCAAAAAAGTGCGACACCCGTGTTTGTTTTGTGTGATATGTCAGGCTCAATGCAGTACGGTAGCCAGCAAAAAAAATTAGAAATCGCTGCAGATATTACACAATCTGTTGCACAATCTGCCACGCATAATGGCGACCCAGTTGGTTTTATTGGCTTTGACGATAACGTGCGTGAAGATTGGCTATGCACTTTGTCAGCGCGCCCACACGTTGCCATTGAAATGGCAGAAAAATTAAAATCCTATCAACCCGCAGAAGTCAGTAGCACCGCATTGATTGACACGGTGCGATTATTGCCGCGCGAACGCTCACTGATTTTTTTAGTATCTGACTTTCACATGCCGATGGCAGACTTAGAAGAAGCGCTAATTTTGATGCTGGGCCACCATATTATTCCTGTGGTGCTTTGGGATACGTCTGAATATACCGACTTGCCTGATTTTGGCATTACTAACGTTACTGACCCAGAAACAGGCGCAAAACGTACATTATTTTTGCGTAAAGAATACAAAGAGCGCATATTAAAAAGTTTTGCTGATCGAAAAAAACAGATCGAAAATTTATTTCTACGCTTTGACATGCAACCTTTTTTTGTTGAAAACCATTTTGATGCAGACTTACTCACAGACTATTTTCACCAATATGTCGCCGCTTAATTTGAACGAGCCTACCATGCAAAAAGTAAATATTTCTAGCTTTAAAAATGATAAAAAAATGATAAAACGATGCTTTCTATTTTTAATAAGCGTCATTTGTTTTAATCACTCTCAAGTTTTTGCGGATGCAGAATTACCTTCAATCAACAATAAATTTGTCAAGATTATTGAAGATAACCCAACGCGCGACGCAGGCTTTGTGGTGGGGGATATTCTGACGCGAAAAATTACATTAACCATCAAAAAACCTTATGAGTTGGTGAAAGAATCCTTACCCATTGTCGGTTATGAGCATCGTTACAAAGGGCAAATTTCTGGCATTGAATTGGTTGATATTAACACTGAAGAATCTATCCATTCAGACAGCGTGACGCATGTACTAAATTTAAAATATCAAGTTTTTATGACCAGCAAACTGGCTAAACCAGCCGCATTGCGTGCAGAAATTGTCAAAATTCGTAACCCTGAGAAAAAAGAAGTTTTGCAATACCGTATTCCCTCATTTAGTTTTCGCATTTCTCCGCTTTCTGTATTTGGTCAAGTCAAATTAAAAGAAGAAATGAGTCCGTTTGTTGAACCCTTATTAATTGATGCTTCAAAAGAGCAATGGTATTTAAAAGGTTTAATCGGCGTTTTAACCATCAGTTTATTGGGCTTACTTTATATTTTTGGTATGAACGCATGGTTACCACGCATGGGTGCGCCGTTTGCAAAAGCGTATCGTGATATTCGTAAATTACCTGACACGCCTGAAGGCATTCAAAAAGCCGTTGCGCGCGTGCATGAATCACTCAACAAAACGGCTGGCGCAAGTTTATTTAACGATAATTTAGAAAATTTTATTGCAAATAAACCTACTTTTTCACCTGCAAAAAATGAAATTGAGCAATTTTTTAATTTGTCGCGCTTTGCATTTTTTGAAGCCAATCGCCCTGCAAGTTTGCCAACTTATTCAAAACAATGGTTATTGCAATTGTGCCGCCACCTGCGAGACTGTGAACGCGGTTTAGTGCCAAATATTGACAAAAAATTGAGTGCATAAATGGGCTTCAATCATCCTTTAGTGTTATGGCTGTTGCCGCTCGCGCTGTTGCCAATTTTGCTTGAACGCTCGCATATGCGCACTTATTCTTGGGTAGATATGTTGCCGAGCGACCCGCTTTCAAATTTAATTGGCTTGTTGCTGAAAATTTTGGCATCGGTGAGTTTATTGTGCATTATTTTAGGTTTAGCTGGCCCACATAGCCTTGAGCAAAAAATTGCACGCGTTGGTGTGGGCGCACAAATTGCGCTGGTGATAGACCGCAGTGCGAGTATGGATGACCCTTTCTCGGGCGGAACAGCTGAAGGCCGCGTGGGTGAAACTAAATCAGTCGCCGCCAGCCGCTTGATGACCGAATTTGTCAATGCCCGTAAAAACGACATGATTGGCGTCATCACCTTTAGTAATTCCGCAATGTATGTGCTTCCGCTTACAGAAAGCCGAGAAGCCGTTTTGGCGGCCATTAAAGCCACCGCTGGCAACTCCCTATTTCAAACTAATATTGGTGGCGGCTTAACAAGCTCAGTCAGCTTATTTGAAAAAGTACCTGATTCAGGTTCACGTGCAATTATTTTACTTTCTGACGGTGCAGGTCGTGTGGGCGCGGATGCGCAGCAAAAATTGCGGGATTGGTTGCAACGCTACAACATCAATTTATATTGGATTGTATTAAGACAACCAGGTGGCGTGACGATTTTTGACCCAAAATATGATTCAACTTACGATGAAGCATTACCTTCTGAAGTTGAATTACATCAATACTTTCAAACATTGCACACCCCTTTTCAAGCGTATGAAGCTGAAGACCCAAAATCATTGGCCGCAGCGATGGCAGACATCAATCAAAAAGAAAAAAAACCTATTAAATATTTTGAAAAAATTCCTGGAAAAGACTTTACCCAACTTTGTTATATCTTAGCCGCGCTGATGATCGCCCTGCTATTAAGCGTTAAATATTTGGAGGTAAGAACATGGCGCTCAGCTTAAATGCATTCAACGTTAAACATTTATCATGGCTTTTGATTGCAGTTGCAATTGCATGTACAGCTGGTATTGCCTATGAAATTTATCGAATTAAACAAATCGAAGCATTCAACTTAGCCGTCAGCACAGGGAAAAATCCACAAACGGACAACCAAAGCTTTGAGGCAAAATATTCAACTGCTTATTGGTTAGCTAAAAATGAGCGATTTAAAGAAGCCACATTGTTATTTTCTGCGCTCACGCAAAAAGGTACGCCCAGCCAGCGCGCTGCTGTGCAACACAATATTGGCAATATGTTTTTTTATAAAGCCTTACAAGTGAGTGGCGGCAATGATTCTAAAATCCGCGATGAAGTGGAATATATGCTGACACAAGCCCACAGCTCTTACAAACAAGCGCTCAAACAAGATAATAACAACTGGGGAACACGCCGAAATTTAGATCGTGTGATTACACTTTTGCCAGAAACGCCAACCCCAGGCGTTGGTGAGTCTGATTCTCCTGGTTTAATTATGGGCAACATTCCTGTTGGCTTGCCGTGATTCATACCAATTTTTTAAATTCCTGAATTTCTAAAATCCTGCATTTCCTAAATCCTAGTTAGGTCAAATCAAGGTAATCATCAAATGAAAAAGTTTTTTAATTTTTTAAAAAGTCAGCGCGATACTGCGCTTTTAAGTGGCGCAATGTTGATGCTATTGCTGGCGATGCTACATCCGACCATTCCTATCAAACATAATATTTATACCTATTTGTTGGTCGCAGATATTTCGCAAAGCATGAACGCGATAGACATGAAAATTGATGGGAAGCCAGCATCAAGAATGGCGCAAACGCAAAAGTTGATGCATGAAGTGGTTTCATCACTGCCATGCGGCACCAAAGTGAGTGTTGGTTTATTTGCAGGCGTAAGCGTTGCAGCCCTGTACGACCCGATTGAAGTGTGTGCCAATTTTGCCGCCATTCAAGATACGATTGACCATTTAGATTGGCGAACCGCATGGTCTGGCAATAGCCGCGTACGCGAGAGTTTATACAGCATTGCACGCGCAATCCGCAGTTTTCCTGAATCTGCACAAGTGGTATTTTTTAGCGATGGCGAAGAAGCACCCAAATTACATGCGTTTAATACAAAAGATTTAGCCAATTTTCAAGGGGGCGATGACTGGCTATTTGTTGGGATTGGTACTGAAAAAGGTGTCGCAATTCCAAAATTAAGCGATAAAAATCAACTGATTGGCTATTGGTCAAACGAAAGTTTTGCATTGCAACCCGGTATTGCGCAAATTTCAGAATCTAACATTGGGGTGAGAAACGACAACGTTGCTGGCGGTGAAGGCGACCGATTTATTTCAAAATTAAACAGCGAATATTTAAAATCTATAGCCAAAGAAATTGATGGGCATTATGTAACTGGCGACAATGTTCACACTATTTTAGATGCAATGAAGGACCAAAAACCAGCCAGACGTGATGTTGCGCCCTTTGATTTACACTGGGTTTTGGCTTCAATTGCTGGTCTTTTGTTATTGTGCGCATATTTTGGGCGTCATCCATTGAAAGAAATTGCAACGGCACTGCGCTTATATAAAAAGCAATTATTAAAAAAACAAATGAATCAAGAAGCCTCAATTGCGCATGATAATTTTATTCGTTAAATAATTTTATGAAAAAGCATCTTCAGCAATTTGTTAAATCACTTAAACAACATAAAGATTTAAGTATATTGCTGACTTGTTTTTGTTTTTTATTGTTTGCAATCATTAACCCAACCGCCCTGATTAAACACAATATTTATAGCTATTTTATTGTGTTAGACATTACGCAAAGCATGAACACCGCTGATATGAAATTGGGTGCATCCAACATCAGCCGCATGGATTATGCAAAAAAAATTCTTAGCGAAACTTTATCTACCCTGCCCTGTGGCACAAAAGTTGGGCTTGGTTTATTTTCGGGCGTCAATGTTGTTGCGCTTTATACGCCCATTGAATTGTGTGAAAATTTTTCATCCTTACAAGATACGCTTGAACACGCGCAGTGGCGAAACGCATGGACGGCTGATAGCCGCATTCGCGAAGGCTTACTGGCAAGCGCGCAAGTGATGAATAATTTCCCAGAACCTGCGCAATTGGTTTTTTTAACTGACGGTGAAGAAGCACCCAAATTACACGCGTTTAATACGCGTGATTTAAGTACTTTTCAAAGTGGTGATGGCTGGTTAATTGTTGGCATAGGTTCGCTGGGCGGCGGTTCTATTCCAATGTATAACGATAAAAATCAACGGATTGGTTTTTGGTCGCACGAAAGTATGCAACTTGCCCCTGGCGCAGCACCGATTGCTGCTGCGGGCATTTTACAAAGAAAAAGTGATTTGGCAGAAAGCCCGCAAGACCGCTATGTTTCAAAACTTGCAGAAAATTATTTGCAACTCACCAGCAAAGAAATTAACGCAACATATATTCGCCCAGAAAATGCACATCATTTAATTGATGCAATGAAGCATCAAAAACCTGCGCGTAGAGAAAAAGCGCCCTTTTCGCTTGATTGGTTGATGGCGGCTTTGGCGGGATTAACCTTGTTAAGTGCGTACATACCATGGAAAAATTTTAAACAAATACCAAAAAAATGGTTAAATCAATCTAAAACAATCATTCGTAATCAACACTATGAAGACGAATTTTCTAAAGTTTCTACTGAGTCTATTGTCTGAAAATTTCCCCATCGAAGTAAAACGCGTATTTTGCGAAAAGTTTCATCATCCACCCGACTTGGGATCACAAGCATTGAATAGTATTGATTTAATTTTTTAGGGTTTGATTTTTCAAGCTTTAAATGGATGACTGTAAAATACGGATAAACAAAAGTTGTGGGCAATAGCGTTACTTGAATCAGTTTGCCTTGTTTATTTTTAACCCACCATTGATTTTTAGCGTTTAATGTAAGCGCTGTTAAGCTCCAAGGGAGTAAAAGATAAGCGTGTAAGCAAATAATATAACTGATATAAACCACGACTAAAAACACAAAAATTGAAATATAAATAATATTTATCGGTAACAAAAATAAACAAAAGCATGAAAATAAACCGATTGCACCGTAAAAAAAAGCCAAGCGTTTTGACGGTTGCAACGCCATTAATAGTGACTTTTGCCTTGCTCGGTTAGCGTTATAATGTTGCAATTAATTTAACTTTCTTTTGAAAAATGTATTTAATATGACAAATTCTACTCAAACTTTGTGGCAAACGTTCATGCAAACGCAGAACACACAAACGCCGCTAAAAACGCAGATGAAGCATGCAATGCAAGCTTCTATTCTAGTGGACTTATCTTATCGTGGTTTAATAAAATTATCAGGAGAAGATGTTTACAGTTTTTTGCAAGGTCAGGTGACGAATGATGTGAAATTATTAGCAAATTCAAAAAGTCAGTTTGCTGGCTATTGCAACCCTAAAGGGCGATTGCTGGCAATTTTTTTTGCATTTGCAAGGCAAGATGCAATTTATTTATCGTTCAATCAAGGGTTAATTGAACCCATCACAAAACGTTTAAAAATGTATGTGATGCGGTCAAAGGTGTTAATTACCGAGGTTAAAGATTTAATTAAAATTGGGGTTTCAGGCGTCGAGGCTGAAAAAAATTTATTGCGTTTTTTTCCTGAAATTCCAGAAAATGCACATGATGTTATTCAGCTTGCAGAAACGACATTACTGCGATTACCAAGCCCAACACCGATGTTTGTGATTGTGACAACACAAGAAAAAGGCGTTGAAATTTGGCAGTCAATTTCAAGTAGCGCCAATCTTGCATCAAATATCACGTGGGATTGGTTAGAAATTCAAGCTGGCATTCCAGAAATTTATCCAGAAACCCAAGAAGATTTTGTTCCACAAATGGCTAATTTAGATGCGCTTGGTGGGATTAACTTTAAAAAAGGTTGTTACACTGGACAAGAAATTGTGGCGCGCACACATTATTTAGGGAAAGTAAAACGCCGTACCCAACTTGCTCATATAGATTCTGAAATTTCGCCAAAAGTTGGTGACGAAATCACTGATTTAGCCCAACAAGTGATTGGCAAAATTTTGCGTGTATGCCCAGCCATCAATGCTGGTTTTGACGTACTTGCAGAATGCCGCTCAGAAAACTTAGATGAAGGCGTTTTTTGGCTTAATCATAAGTTAAGCATTAAAGTTTTGCCTTACACACTTTAAAATCGCAATCTCGTAGTACCCCTTTTTTACTGTCCAATAGTGATAACTACAGGCTGACTGGTTGTTGATGCACCGACGTTGTCGTAAGCCTTAGCAGTGATGCTGTAACTCCCAGCAGGAACATTGATCGTTGAACCACTGATCGTGTATGGCGCACTGGTCAGCGTGGCTAAGAGGTTATCTCCGTTGTAGTAAATCTCTACGCCTTGTATCGTGCCGTCACTGTCACTGGCATTAGCGGTGATGGTGTACGTGGCGCCTCTGGCTAAATTTATGTTTGCGGTTGGCGTAGTAATTGATACCGTTGGCGCTTTGTTTTGACTCGCCGATTTAATTGCAACAGTAATCGGTGCGCTGGTGGTAATAGCCCCTTTGTCATCATAAGCCTTAGCGGTGATAATGTAGTCAGCTGGCAATACGCCTGCTGTACTGCCATTGAGGGTATAAGGTGCTTGGTTGAGCGTGGCGAGTAGTTGGTCTGTATTGTAGTAATACTCTACTTTGCTAATCACGCCATCGCTATCATTGGCTGTCGCCGTAAAGCTGAAGTTCTCGCCTTGTATATAACTTTTTCCACTCGCAGGGCTGGTAATAGCAATCGTGGGGGAAGCGTTGGCTGTGGATTGGCTAATTGCGGGGCCACCAAGCACCTGTACTTCGGCCAAACTTAATATCCCAGTGCCAGCCAGTTGTACGCGTACATAGCGCGCTTGCACAGCACCCATTTGTACTGTGATATTCGCCAAACCATTGAGTGAACTGACTTGCATGGCTTTGACGCTGTTATCCGCTAATAATTGTGCAAGCGTTTTTCCAGTCATGTCCGTATTAGATGCAAATACATAGAAGTTTTGCAATCGGGTCATGCAGCATGTATCAAGGCGATTCCAGAGTGTCACTTGCGAAACGGTTGAGGTTTGACCTAGATCCACTTGCCACCATGGTTGATTTTCGTTCAAGGTGTGCGTAATCGAGCCATTCGCATATTCGCCATTGTTATTGCCATCCAACGCACGACTTGGCACACCCCCTTCATCAACGGAAGATTGCGTGGTTGTTTTTCCTTGTGAAACGACATTCGTATTCGGCCCGACTTCTCCACCATATACCTGCACTTCTGCCAAACTAAGTGGATTAACATCGTTGAGCTGTATTCTCACATAACGTGCTTGAATGTTATCCAAAGATAAAAGCAAGTTACTAGCGCCGTTGAGTGAGGCAATTTGCTGCGCCTTCACATTAGGGTCAGCTAATAATTGAGCTAAGGTTTTACCTGTCATATCATTATTGGATGACAGCACATAGAATTTTTGCAATCGATCTGAACAACAGTCTGTGCGATTCCACAAATTAATTTGCGAAATAGCGTATACCTGCCCTAAATCGACTTGCCACCAAGGCTGTGCTTCATTAGCCGTGTGTGTTACAGAATTATTAGTCCAAATACCACTGGTGTTACCGTCCACCGCGCGACTTGCAACGCCACCATTTTCTAAGGAAGACTGTGTGCTTGGTTTACCTTGCGATAATAAAAGCGTATTGCTATCAATTTGCTCTATATAAGCGATGACATTAGTCAAGTCAGCGGCAGAGAGGTTGAGGTTGTTGTGGGCCTGCACCGCCGCAGTCAACGTGGATGCACTGCCATTATGTAAGTATGGGGCCGTTGCCCACACGTCTCGTAAGGTGGGTACATCTAAACCAGTCAGGTTGCCATTGAGGCGTTTGCCACTGAGCGCATTGATGGTGCCTATACTCTTTAAACCATTTCCATCAGTGCTCGCCGTGAAGTTTGCCCCGCCATGACAGCTGGCGCATTGGGTGTTAAAGATGGCTTTGCCTGCCGTGGCTGCTGTCGTCAATGTACCGTCCGCATTGCGGTTGGGGCTTTCGTCAAAGCTGTTTAATGAGGCGACATAGCCAGCCAGTTCGTCAAGGTTGGTGCTGACGCCCGCTTTTTTGTCACCCAGCGCTTGGTTGCGTGTGCCTGTATTGTATTGGGGGTCGGTCATGAGGCCTAGGCCGCCCGCTAAGTCACGTATTTGTTTTTCAAAGTCTTGGACTTCGTCAAAGTTGGCGCTCCAGTGTAAAAAGCCATGACTCATGCCAGCTCGCCCTTTGAGGTTGATGGTGTTGCGTAAGCCTTCGCCAAATCCAGTTAAATCCCAAACACGTCCGTCATGACTACCATCGTTGTGACAGCTCGCGCAACTCATGTAGCTGTCTCTGGCAAGACGGGTGTCTTTGGCGTCGTAAAAGAGTTGTTTGCCTAGTACGACGCTGGCACTGAGTTTTTCTTGGGCGGCACTGACGGTGGCAATTACGTTGGTGACGGTGGCGCGGAGTTGTCCTTGTTTAAGGAGTGGACTTAAGTCAATAATAGAAACGCTTCTGTCCATGAATTCTTGCACATAGAGGGTGTTGCCGTCCGCAGAGAGTGTAAGGCCTTGAGGGGCGCGACCAATGTTGATTTTAAAGAGTTCACTGCCAGCAATGGCGTCCACCACCGCGACTTGTCGGCTGGTTTCTAAGGCAACAAATAAGTATACGCCACTGGGGTGGTACACGGCAGCAGCGCCTACGCTTGAGTTGTCGTGATCAACGCGTTTGGCATACTCTTCGCTGAGTGTGTTTAGGTTGATGCGTGAGCTAATGGCACGAACGGTGTTTTGAAAGTCAAGGTTGATACCGCTTCTTGCGATGCCGCGTTTGATATTGTCTTGTTTAGAGGGTATCCATGCGTTGCTTCCGTCTGGTGAAATGACGGCTGCACCAAGGTAGTTCGGGATGCCGGAACCTTGAAATTCGTTATCTACTTTATCGCTGTACTTTAAAGTAATTGTTTGATTGGTGATCATTTCAACTGCATTAACAACGACGACTTCACCGCCTTTAGTAGAAGTATCAATATTTACAGTGGATTCTCCTGGTAATGGTAGTGTAATAAAGCGTGAGACAAATATTCTACTGCCATCGGCGTTGATGGATAAGTGTCTTGGGTGGTTGCCAATATTGGTAAAACCTACTTGGGCACCCGTTGATGGGTTGAGTTTGAGGAGTTGACCTTTGGCTTCGAGTACCACAAAGGCGTGGCTACCCGTGGGGCTGAAAGCGAGCCCGTGCGGTTGGGATGCTCGTGCGAGGTTGATGGTTTGCACTACTGCGAGTGTGCTGGGGCTAATCACTGAGAGGGTGGCAGATTTTTTATTGGTGACCCATATTCTGCCATCGGGGGCAATGGCAATGGTGCGGGGGGATGCGCCTACGTTGATGGTGGCAACCACCGCTTTGCTGTTCGCGTCAATCACGCTGACACTGTCGTTGTCTGGGTTGACTGTCCAAATACGGGCGCTATTTCCACTGCGTGTTTCTACAACAATCGGGCTGGAGTGTGTGGGTGTGTTGCTTGTCTTGCCCGTGGAGACGGCTTGCACAAAATTCTTATTAATGACTTTTCCATCGCTAAGCTTCGCAGTAAGCTGAACTTGATAAAGCCCTGATTTTGTATAAACATGCGTAACGTTTGGCGATAAACTAAATGGGGTAGAAGCTGTATTATCACCAAAATTCCATGAATATTGAGCGTTCACCAAATTAACGGTTGGCGAGTACGAAGCAACGCTACCCGCACTAACGATGCTTGCATTAATATTGGGGATTTCTGTGACTTGAACTAACTCTACAAAACAGCTTTTCGCCGCACCTGGGCTTGGGTCACCAAAAGTAACATTATTACAATTAATAACACCCGATTGCACTTTAAGCTGATTGTAAGCACCATTTGCCCCATAGTAAACATATCCAGTGAAACCTGCTGGAATCGTACATTGTCCATTTTCACTCGAACATAATGAAGCATTTTCAGGCAACCCAGGCGGCACATAACCCAGCGCAGGTGCTTTTAATCCGCCAACACCCAACATGACACTGCTTGAATAGACACCATCAACATCAACCGCAAACAGCATATAGTAGCCACGAGGAATTAAGTTGGCGTTACTTGGTAATCGTGCGTTTAAAATACTTCCATTCTGGGTAAAGTTTAAGGGCACATAACGTTGCGTATTATTAAAACTATGTGTGACTGAACCCGTATGAATCAGCGCTAATCGAGAAATACTTTTTGTATTCGCCATTTGCACCCCAAGCGTATCGCCATAGGCTAAACTCAAACTACTTACGTACGAAATAACAGGCCTAGCAGCTAATTGCGAAACACCATTGGTAGAAGTAAAAAGATTAGGTGGATAATAAATTTCTGCGTTCAAATTATTTACAGCGCCAGGCGCGCCACCGCCACCCGTAAAAATTGTACCGTTTGGCAACAAAAGTGCTGTCGAATGATAAGTACGCGTTTGAGCGTTTCTAGCGCCAACTAACCAATTTTTTGCGTCTGGATCCCAAATTTCAGCTTCAGCCACCCTACTATCAGGATTCCATCCAATGGTCGTCCCGCCAGTCACCACCACTTTTCCGTTTGGAATGACCGTTGCATTTGACCAATGACGTCGAAAGTTCATTGGATTCGTTTCAATAATAACAGGTGTATCTGCGTTTATATCAATAATGGTTGCGTTTTTACTTGATAAATTTGGATTATTATCTGAAATACCATTACCACCCACTTGCAAAATTTTCCCAGGCGCAAACATAACCGCAGTGCTAGAAAAACCTACATTGGGGGTTGTCGCGCTGCTTGAATCTTGCGGTGTTTTAAAATTTCCTAAATTAGTGATTGATCCATTCCTATTATTTGCATCAGGATTAATCGAAAAAATAATACTTGAAGTAATACCAAACACATTACCATTGGGTGATAACCAAGCTCTAGGGTAATACCAAGGGCTTGCTGCTTGCTGAGAACCAATCGCGTTTGAAGCAAAGATTGATGTGCTACTTGCGCCAAATAAACTACGCCATGCGCCATTTTCAAAAATCTCAGGCGTAGGATAAGTAGGATTAGTATAAGGAACCGTGCCGCCTAAAATAAGCTGCCTTCCATCCGTCAAGCCCACCATTGAGGCATACCAACGTTGCCCAGCCATGGTTGATGAATTGTTGAGTGAATTATTGTTGGCTGAATTGAATAAACCACTTGATCTTCCGTTATTGCCATTGCCGCCAGCAACCATTAACGTCCCATCTGTTAACCATCCAGCAGTTGAGCAAAAACTATTAACGGGATCAGGCACAACACTTTTGATATGCGCACTGTCTTGAAAACCTTCTTGTGGATTCCAAATATCATAATATCGACCATCTTGCGCAGCGGGATTTCCAAACGGCGTGCCAAAAGTAAGCAACCTACCATCAGATAAAAGAATTGCATGAAGTGCGTTAATTGACCATGGAATGGTTGATGACCACATCCCTTTTGTGGCAGCATCTGCTGGAATATTCAAGCCTTGCAAAATTGGATCAACCTTTGTAGGAATCCGAACCCAATTTGCAGTTTCATTATCTGCCGCGCTTACTGATGAAGCTGAAATATTTAAAACAAGCAAAATTGCAGACAAAATGGCGAGAAGCTCAATTAATCTAAACTTTTTAGAAGTAAAGTCGCACATTCTCTCAAATTTATAACGCATATTTATTATCCATCAATTCATTTTTTTGATTGTCCGAGATTAAACAACCAGTAAGAAGTTGTTTGCACGCGTAACAAAATGACCTAATTTTTATCAACGAAATTCCAAATAGATTTTTTTAATTTAATCACATCCATAAAGTTAACTTATTTTTTGAAATTCTCATTTCATAATCAAAACCAACAAAGGTTACTTATTCAAATATTAAAGACTATCTTTATATTGTTAGCCCAATAGGCATATCCGCAGCATCGACAAATGAAATAAAAAAATTCACCTTTAAATTAAAAAAAGTGATTCATCATCAAAAAAAATTAAATATTCATGTGATTAAACGTAAAAAAATTACGTTTTTATTTTATTTCAACGGGAAAATATTGTCTGTAGCCCGAATGGGCCAATGTAAAGCGGAAATTTTATCAACAAACAAGGCTGGTTATTTCAGCCAATTTTTAAAACTGACGCATAACCATTGAGATATTTTTAAAATACTAAGAAATTAATTTGACTTACTGGTTGAAGGCACGGAATTAGTCATTTCTGAACGCGTTTCCATGACCTGAAAAAAAACTTCGTCATTTTTAATCATGCCAAGTTCACTGCGCGCGCGTTCTTCAATCGCGGCGCGGCCACTTTTTAAATCACGCACCTCTGCGTCTAAAGTATCGTTGCGCGCTTTTAAGCTGGCATTTTTTGCAAGCTGAACGTCAATTTTTCCGCTCAAATCCCACACGCGTAACCAACTGCCTTTGCCAAGCCACAAAGGATATTGCAGCAAGGCAATCAGCACAACAAACAATAAAGTGAGCGCTTTCACTAAAAATGTAGCCTTAAATTTTATACTTAAAAATTTTTATTGCAGGCAAGGCAAGACTAGGCGCACCAACATACCACTTAAACGGTAAAAACAGTACACCGAATACGGCTAGCAAATGCAACAATGTATTGGCTTGCATGCATTAAAAATTATTTAAAAAGTTGATAAAAAGCTGCCAACCCTGCGTAACTTGATGCATCGCCTAGCTCTTCTTCAATGCGCAATAATTGGTTATATTTAGCAATGCGCTCTGAGCGGCAAAGTGAACCAGTTTTAATTTGTAACGCATTGGTGGCCACAGAAATATCGGCGATGGTTGTGTCTTCTGTTTCGCCAGAACGATGTGAAACAACGGCTGTGTAACCAGCGCGCTTTGCCACTTCAATGGTTTCGAAAGTTTCGGTAAGCGTACCAATTTGGTTGACTTTTATTAAACAAGAGTTGGCTACACCACGACGAATGCCTTCACGCAAAATTTTTGCGTTTGTGACAAATAAATCATCGCCCACTAATTGCGTTGTTTTGCCTAAACGTTTGGTAAGAATATCCCAGCCATCCCAATCAAATTCGCCCATGCCATCTTCAATCGAAATAATTGGATATTTATCGCACCATGTGGCTAAATAATCTGTAAATTGTGCGCTAGAAAGTGCCAAACCTTCTGATTCTAAATGGTATTTTCCATCTTTATAAAATTCAGTACTGGCGCAATCCAAACCCAAATAAACGTCTTTTCCAGGCTCATAGCCTGCATCAGAAATCGCTTCTAAAATATATTGAATGGCAGATTCATTAGAAGGTAAGTTTGGTGCGAAGCCACCTTCATCGCCCACGGTTGTTGCCAAGCCTTTTTTGTGCAAGGTTTTCTTTAAAGCATGAAATACTTCAGCACCACAACGCATCGCATCTTTAAAAGTTGGACGACCTGCTGGAATAATCATAAATTCTTGCATATCCACAGAATTATCTGCATGCGCGCCGCCGTTGATAATATTCATCATTGGCGTTGGCAATTGCATCGCGCCTGAACCACCCAAATAACGATAAAGCGGTAAACCTGATTCTTCAGCTGCCGCACGCGCACAGGCCATAGAAACCGCTAAAATCGCATTAGCGCCTAAACGGTCTTTGTTTTCTGTACCGTCTAATTCAATCAGCGTTTTATCAATAAAGCTTTGCTCTTCTGCGTCTAAACCAATAATTGCTTCGGTAATTTCTGTGTTCACGTTTTCAACGGCTTGCAACACGCCTTTACCTAAATAACGGCTTTTGTCGCCATCACGTAACTCTACGGCTTCTTTTGCGCCTGTTGAAGCGCCAGATGGAACTGCTGCACGGCCGATTACGCCACTTTCTAGCAAAACATCAGCTTCTACAGTTGGGTTTCCACGGGAATCTAAAATTTCGCGGGCAATAATATCAACAATCGCACTCATGATTTTTTCCTTAAATTAAAATTTTCTAAAAACTTACCATTTGCAAAAGTAAAACTTAACTTTCAAAGTGGAACGCAGCCTATTTAAGCGCTACAAAGTACTTTCAATAAAACCAGCTTTTTTAACTAAGCGATCTAAATCAACCAATACGGCTAATAAATCTTGCATTTTATGCAAAGGCCAAGCGTTAGGTCCATCGGAGAGCGCCTTCGCTGGATCTGGATGCGTTTCCATAAACACCCCCGCAATACCACTTGCCACCGCCGCACGCGCCAAAACAGGCACATGCTCACGCTGGCCGCCGCTTTTATCACCTTGTCCACCTGGTTGTTGTACAGAATGCGTCGCATCAAACACCACTGGGCAATGGGTTTCGCGCATAATTGCAAGGCCGCGCATATCTGACACCAAAGTGTTGTAGCCAAATGAAGCGCCGCGCTCACACACCATGATCGTATCGGCACCGCCATTGGCTTCTTTAGCTTTATTGACCACTTGCAACATATCATGGGGCGCTAAAAATTGGCCTTTTTTAATGTTCACAGGTTTACCGCACGTTGCCACGGCAACAATAAAATCTGTTTGGCGACACAAAAAAGCTGGCGTTTGCAACACATCCACCACGGCTGCTACACGCGGCACTTGTTCTGTTGTATGCACATCGGTCAAAATCGGCACCCCAATTTGGCGACGCACTTCGTCTAAAATTTTCAAACCTTCTTCCATGCCAAAACCACGAAAGGTTTTTGTCGAACTGCGATTGGCTTTGTCGTAAGAAGATTTATAAATAAAAGGAATGCCTAGTTTTTCCGCAACTTCCTTAAGTTGCCCAGCTGTGTCTATCGCCATTTGTTGCGATTCAATCACGCAAGGCCCTGCAATTAAAAATAAGGGATGTTCTAAACCAACTTCAAAATCACATAATTTCATTTTTAAACCTTTTTAAACCTTATTTTACTTTACCGTGTGATTCCCGCAACGCGATTAATTGTTACTTTTATTCTCTATTGCCGCTTTTACATAGGCAATAAATAACGGATGTCCTGCACGCGGATTGCTGGTGAATTCTGGGTGAAATTGTACCCCCACAAACCACGGATGCGTAGATTTTGGCAATTCGATAATCTCACATAAATCTTCACCTGTTGTGCGTGCAGAAACCACTAGACCAGCCTCTTTTAACTGCGCTACATAATGATTATTGACTTCATAACGGTGGCGATGACGCTCATTCACTTGCGTACCATAAATGCTGGCGGCCAAGGTGTTTGGCACAATTGGGCAGACTTGCGCACCCAAACGCATAGTGCCACCAAGGTCTGATTTTTCGTCGCGTTTTTCAATTTTTCCACTTGCGTCAACCCACTCTTCAATTAAGCCAATGATTTTGCATGGCGCATCTGCATTAAATTCTGTGCTATTGGCATCTTTTAAATTTGCCACGTTGCGCGCAAACTCAATGACCGCCAATTGCATGCCTAAACAAATGCCTAAATAAGGCACTTTTTTCGTTCGCGCATATTCAATGGCCGCAATTTTTCCTTCTGTGCCACGCACACCAAAACCACCAGGAATCAAAATTGCGTCCATATGATCAAGCGCTTTTGTACCCGACTTTTCAATTTCTTCACTATCAATATAGTGAATTTTCACTTTTGATTCCGTGTGAATACCTGCATGAATTAAAGCTTCAGTCAGCGATTTATAACTCTCGGTTAAATCTACATATTTGCCCACAAACGCAATATTCACTAAATGTTTAGGGTTTTCAAGGCGCGTTACAATGTTTTTCCACGCAGATAAATCTGCGGCTTTAGCTAAAATATTAAGCTTATGACAAACAATTTGATCCATCATTTGGTCGTGCAAAAGCCCAGGTATTTTATAAATTGAGTCTGAATCTATCGCGCTAATCACGGCCTCAAACGCCACATTGGTAAATAGTGCAATTTTGCGTTTTTCATCTTCTGGAATTTCGCGCTCGGCACGACAGAGCAAAATATCAGGTTGAATCCCAATTTGGCGCAACTCTTTGACGGAGTGTTGGGTTGGTTTGGTTTTAAGTTCACCCGCAGTCGGAATCCACGGTAGCAATGTTAAATGCACATAACAGGCATTTTGCCTGCCTTCTTCAAAACCCATTTGGCGAATGGCCTCTAAAAATGGGAGCGATTCAATATCGCCCACTGTACCACCAACTTCAACAATTGCTACATCAGCGCCTTCTGCGCCACGTTTAATATGGTTTTTAATTTCATCGGTAATGTGCGGAATGACCTGCACCGTTTTACCTAAATATTCGCCACGGCGCTCTTTTTTAATCACGGTTTCATAAATTTGACCCGTGGTAAAACTGTTGCGCCTTGCCATACGCTGGCTAATAAAACGCTCATAATGACCTAAATCTAAGTCCGTTTCTGCGCCATCGTCCGTCACAAACACTTCACCATGCTGAAACGGCGACATCGTACCAGGATCAACATTAATATAAGGGTCAAGCTTAAGCATGGTGACTTTAATGCCACGTGACTCAAGAATTGCGCCTAAACTTGCCGCTGCAATCCCTTTTCCAAGTGAAGAAACAACACCACCAGTTACGAATACATATTTGGTCTTAGTTTTTGCCATGAGGGGAGAAATTTATTTTGTTGCAGACGGGAATAGATTTTACCGTAAAACCAGATTGCTTAAAACCAATAAAAAAAAATAGTGATTATTTTATTCGCCTGATTGCGTATAAAATTCAAGTATACTTTTTGATAAATATTTGTTAAATATAAAAATATTTGCAATTACCACGTTTAAATTTTTATAAAACCACCTTAATCTTATGACGCTAGAAAACATTAATTTGACTGGTCATTTTTTGATTGCCATGCCAGCCATGCAAGACCCCTATTTTGCAAAATCGGTTACTTTAATTTGTACACATAATCAAGATGGTGCAATGGGCATTATCATTAATCGCCCTACAGAAATCACGGTCAATATGTTGTTTGAAAAAATTAATATTCCTTTAAAAAATGCGCCGCTTGCAAAACAATCGGTTTTATATGGTGGGCCGGTACAACCAGAACGCGGCTTTGTACTGCATACATTTTTAAAAAATCATACGCATGATGATTTCACTCAAAGTTGGAACAGCACTGTAAAAATAAGTGATGAAATTGCACTCACGACTTCAAAAGATATTTTAGAAGCTGCGGGTCAAAGCTTAGGGCCAGAAAAAATATTGCTTTCACTTGGATACGCTGGCTGGACATCAGGCCAATTAGAACAAGAAATTCTGCAAAATGCTTGGTTATCCGTACAAGCAGGCGAGGCGGAAATTCTTAATAAAATTGTGTTTGATACGTCACATGATGAAATACTTGGCGCAGCCATTCAGCTACTTGGAATTGACCCATCTATGCTTTCAGATGTTGCTGGCCATGCTTAATAAACTTTTAGATTCAGCGCAATGTATTGATAATGAACATATTTACGATGAAAAAATTGTTCTTAAAAGCACAGTTTTAGCCTTTGATTTTGGTGAACAACGGATTGGTGTTGCAGTTGGCGAACATTTGATTAAAAGCGCATCGCCGCTTTCAACGATTGATAATGAAAGTAACGAAATTCGCTTTAATGCCATTACGCAATTGATTAAAGAATGGCAACCAAAACTATTGATTGTTGGATTGCCGCTGAACTTGGCAGGTGAGGAAACTGCACTTTGCCAATTATGCAGAAAATTTGCGAGGCGATTGAATGGTCGTTTCAACGTACCCGTCTTGCTGATAGACGAGCGTTTTAGTTCGGCAGAAGCGAGCGATTTATTAAATCAACAAAATATTCGTGGTCGCGACCAAAAAGAAATCTTAGACGCTGTTGCTGCAACCACCATTTTGCAAAGTTACTTTAATAGCCTTTAATTAAAGTGCATTTAAATACGCATTAATTTGTTTATAATGCTGTAAATAGTTTGTAATCAATAAGCACAACATCATTCACAATAAAGCCAATCAAGATGACGAATGAAATTCTACCGACGCTGCCGAATGCTGAAAAACTGCTCATTGAATTATCTATTAAATTAACGCCCTTACTCAAATCAAACACGGCGCTTGTAGGCATTCAAAGTGGTGGCGTTTGGATTATGGAACGCCTGCTACCGCTGCTAGCCACGCAAATCGAAAAGTTAAATATTGAACATGGCATGTTGGATGTTTCGATGCATCGCGATGATTACGCAAAACGCGGTCTTAAATCAAAAATTAAACCCAGCCAAATTCTGTTTGACGTGCAAGACAAACATATTATTTTAATTGATGATGTTTTTTACACAGGCCGCACCACGCGTGCAGCGATGAATGAGCTTTTTGATTATGGTCGCCCAGCCAGTATCACCTTGGCAGCATTGGTGAACCGTGGTGGGCGTGAATTGCCGATTACCCCACAAGTCACCGCTTATGAAATACAGTTAAGCGCAAAGTATCACTTACAATTATCAAAAAATCCTGATGGCACTTTATTTTTAAGCTTATAGACTTAACTTACAAAACGACATGAATAATCCGCAACTAAATGCTGATGGCGAACTGATTCACCTTCTCTCGATAGAAGGGCTGCCTAAGAAAAAGCTGATTCAAATTTTGGATACTGCCGAATCTTTTGTGGGTGTGGCTGAACGCGAAGTCAAAAAAGTGCCGCTGTTACGTGGGAAAACCGTCTGTAATTTATTTTTTGAAAACAGCACGCGTACACGCACCACGTTTGAAATTGCAGCCAAAAGATTATCCGCAGATGTCATTAGTCTTAATGTTGCGACTTCATCGCAATCTAAAGGCGAAACCATTTTAGACACCGTGGATAATTTAATCGCCATGCATGCTGATATGTTTGTGGTTCGCCATGCAGAGTCTGGCGCAGCGCACTTTATTGCCAAACACGTACCGCCACATATTCATGTGATTAATGCAGGCGATGGTCGTCATTCGCACCCAACACAAGGATTACTGGATGTGTTTACCATTCGTAAATACAAACCCGATTTACACAATTTGCGCGTGGCGATTATTGGCGATATTTTACATTCTCGCGTAGCGCGTTCAGAAATTCATGCGCTCACCACGCTTGGCGTGCCAGAAATTCGTGTCATTGCACCAAAAACTTTGTTGCCTGTGCATGTGGAAAAATTGGGCGTACACGTTTTTCACGATATTAAAGCAGGTTTAAAAGATGTAGATGTAGTCATGATGTTGCGTCTGCAAAACGAACGCATGAATGGCTCACTGCTGCCTAGCGCACAAGAGTATTTTAAAACCTACGGCTTAACACAAGAAAAATTAAAACTTGCCAAGCCTGATGCCATTGTTTTGCATCCAGGGCCCATGAACCGTGGTGTCGAAATTGATTCAACCGTGGCTGATGGTTCGCAATCTGTCATTTTGCCACAAGTAACTTACGGGATCGGCATTCGCATGGCGGTCATGGCAATGCTCGCTGGTGGACAACAAGGCTAAATTTTATGGCAAATGTTAATAGCAAAAATACTGTTCATATTAAAAATGGCAGTGTGGTTGACGCAAATACTCAAACACCAAAAACATTAGATATTTTTATCCAAGATGGGAAAATTGTTGCATTGGGTGATGCGCCGCAAAATTTTGTGGCTAGTCAAACCATTGATGCGAGTAACTTAATTGTTTGTGCAGGCCTTGTGGATTTATCAGCAAGGCTAAGAGAACCTGGCGACGAGTACAAAGCGTCACTCGTGAGCGAACTGCAAGCCGCTGTTGCAGGCGGCGTGACCAGCCTTGCCTGCCCGCCAGATACTGATCCTGTGCTAGATGAGCCAGGTTTAGTGGAAATGCTCAAACATCGCGCGAAACAACTTAACTTAGCCAGCGTTTTTCCGCTTGGCGCATTAACGCGTCAGTTAGAAGGCAAAGTGCTTTCTGAAATGAACGAACTCAGTGAAGCTGGTTGTGTCGGTTTCTCGCAAGCCAATATTGCCATTACCGATACGCAAGTGCTGTGGCGCGCCATGCAATACGCAGCCACGTTCAATTTCACCTTATTTTTGCATGCGGAAGAACCTTTTTTAGCGCGCGATGGCGTTGCGCATGATGGTGAAGTAGCAAGTCGTTTGGGCTTAAAAGGCATTCCAAGCGTGGCTGAAGCGTTGGCATTGGCAACAATTTTACGCATTGCCAAAGAAACTGGCGCAAAAGTGCATATTAATCGCCTTTCTACCGCTGAAGGCGTTGCGATGATTCGAGAGGCAAAAAAGCAAGGCGTCAAAATCAGTTGCGATGTCAGCATCAACCATTTACATTTGACAGAACACGACATTGGTTATTTTAATTCACATTGTCATCTCAAGCCGCCTCTGCGCACACAACGCGATAAAGAGGCGCTCAGTCAAGGTTTAATCGACGGCACGATTGACGCTATTTGTTCAGACCACACCCCTGTGGACGATGACGCAAAACTCGTCCCATTTGCGCAATCAGAATCTGGCGCATCAGGCTTAGAGTTTTTACTACCGCTTACGCTAAAATGGGCCAATGAAGCAAAAGTATCCTTAGCCAAAGCCTTATCATTGATTACAGCCAACCCTGCGGCCATTCTTAACATTCAGGCGGGTCAACTAAAAAACGGTGCCCACGCAGATATTTGCTTATTTTCCGCCAATGAATATTGGAAAATAAATGCAAAAAATTTGCACAGCCAAGGCAAAAATACACCTTTCAAAGGGTTAGAACTGGCTGGAAAAGTTAAAACCACCCTTGTGCATGGTCAAGTTGTTTTTCAAGACTCAACCAAACATTGATTAACAATTTGTTAATAAAGATTATCTTACCTTGACGGAACTTCTTTTGAGGTGTTCAATAACATTCTGTTACAACTATAAAACTATAATTTTTTCTATTCAAACTTAGGGGTTTATTATGTTCTCATGCTGCTTTTGGTGGTTTTTATTAGGTGCGCTTGTTGGCTGGTTGCTAAATTGGCTATTATGTAAACTCTTTAACTGTTGTGGCGCTAAAAATACCACAGTGACAACAAACACAATTCAACCTAAAACAACAGTCGTTGCTGAACCTGTTGCGGCAATGAGTACTGCAATTCCTGCACCTGTAGCAAAAGTTGCCCCTGTTGCGCCTGCCGTAAAAGCTTTTGTTTTAGATACTACCGCAGCAAAAGCGGCTGGATTCAAACTCAGAAGCCCAGATGATTTAACCGTCATTGAAGGTATCGGTCCTAAAATCAACGAATTATTTAATAATGCTGGCTTCCACACCTTTGAGCAGGTATCAAAAATGGCAGAGGCGCAAATGCAAAAAATTCTGGATGATGCAGGTCCTAAATTTAGACTAGCAAAACCTGGTACTTGGGCAAAACAAGCTGCACTTGCCAATGAAAATAAATGGGCAGAACTCAAAACGATGCAAGATAACTTAAAAGGTGGCGTTTAACCCCCTTTAAATTAATCTTTTTATTTACCTCGTTTAAGGAGTTTTGTGATGTCAAAACATCAAAATTCAAGCGATCCATCAAGCTATAGCTTTTGGACGTGGTTACTTGCAATCTGCTTAGCAATCTATTTATTTTGGGCATGGCAACATGGCAGCGGCCCTAACGAAGCGAGTGCTTGTTGTGCTGGAAATGTTGCTACGACACCTTATAGCTTTAGTGCATCAAACCTTGAGGGCTACAGCGCAACGGGTGACGCAACCGCAATCAGTTGGTCTGGAAAAACGCAAGCCTTGCTCGATTGGTTAAAAGGCGGTGACGATTGGAAAGTCACTGGCGATGCAAACAATGTAACGCTCACTGGCACTGTGGATAGTGAAGCAATCAAAGCAACCAGAGGCGAAGAAGCACAAGCTTATTTTGGAAGCGATGTGACGATTAATAATTTATTAATTGTTAATGCTGCTGACCCTGTTGTAGCAGAACCAGTGGCCGTGCAACCGCCTCCAGCTGCAAAAATCTACTTTAACACGGGAAAATCAGGCTTACCAGCCGATGTCAGTGAAACGATTGCACCGATTTTAGAGTGGATAAAAAATAATCCAAATGCAAAAGTTGTGATTTCAGGGTTTCATGATCCACGTGGAAACTTAGAGTTTAATCAAGAACTTGCAAAAAAACGTGCTGTTTCAGTTTCTGAAATTTTAATTAAATCAGGGGTTCTTGCTGAAAATATTGAACTTAGAAAACCGCAAAATACAGAGGGCGATGGTGATTTAAAAGAAGCAAGACGTACTGAAGTTTCTGTTGAGTAATTTTTTAACATAACTTCTGTTTTGCAATAAAAAAGCCGATGATTTTTCATCGGCTTTTTTATTCATAAATTTCGCTACATGCGAAACAATCTACACCAGCCCTAAATGATCGATGCCGTTGTTAGATGCGTTTATTTTATTCACTTTACTTTCAAGCTTAATTTTAAGTCGAATATCGTTCACAGAATCTGCATTTTTTAACGCCTCATCATAACTAATCACGTCTGACTCGTATAAATCAAATAAAGCTTGGTCAAATGTTTGCATGCCTTGCAAACGCGATTTTGCAATAATTTCTTTAATTTCGTGAACATCGCCTTTTAAGATTAAATCTGAAATAAGTGGAGAATTCAGCATTACTTCAACAGCTGCTGCGCGGCCTTTGCCCTCTTTTTTTGGAATCAACCGCTGTGAAACAAACGCACGCGTATTGAGAGACAAATCAATCAGCAGTTGATGACGACGCTCTTCTGGGAAGAAATTAATGATTCTATCTAACGCTTGATTCGTGCTGTTTGCGTGCAATGTTGCCATACATAAATGGCCTGTTTCGGCAAACGTAATGGCATAATCCATGGTTTCGCGATCCCGAATTTCGCCAATTAAAATAACATCGGGCGCTTGGCGCAACGTATTTTTAAGCGCAATGTGCCAATTGTCAGTATCCACGCCCACTTCGCGTTGCGTCACAATGCAATTTTTATGGTCGTGCATAAACTCAATGGGGTCTTCAATGGTCACTATATGCCCAAAACTATGCTCATTTCTATAGCCAACCATTGAAGCCAAAGAAGTGGATTTTCCAGAGCCTGTTGCTCCAACAAAAATGACTAATCCACGTTTAGTGAGCGCAATTTCTTTTAAAATTTCTGGCAATCCTAATTCTGCAAAATCAGGAATTTTGGTGTTAATCGTTCTAAACACCAAGCCCACAGAACCACGTTGCACATAAGCATTCACACGAAAACGGGCAACGCTTGAAATTCCCAAAGCAAAGTTGCACTCGTTATTTGCATCAAATTCTGTACTTTGCTTGTCATTCATAATTGCGCGTGAAATTTCGCGCGTTTGCAATGCGTTAATGACTTGATTACTCACAGGTGTAAGCTTGCCATCCACTTTCATCGCAGGCGGAAAGCCTGCCGTGATAAATAAATCTGAAGCGCCTTTTGCTTTCATTAACTTTAATAAATCTATAATAAACGCTTCAGCTTGGTGTTTTTCCATGCAGTTTCCTCAACCGATTTTCTTATTTTTTTAATTAAAAATTAATCATCAACACTAAACATTCATTGCGTCTTTATTCACCGCTTTTGTTTTGGCTTCTTCGGCTGAAATGATGTTTTTCCGCACTAAATCTTGCAAATTAAAATCTAACGTTTGCATGCCCATGCTTTGCCCTGTTTGAATCGCAGAGTACATTTGTGGAATTTTATTTTCACGAATTAAATTTCTAATCGCAGGTGTGCCAATCATAATTTCATGCGCAGCCACGCGCCCAGTGCCATCTTTTGTTTTGCAGAGCGTTTGAGAAATCACCGCGCGCAACGATTCTGACAACATTGCGCGCACCATTTCTTTTTCCGCCGCTGGAAAAACATCAATAATACGGTCAATGGTTTTAGCCGCCGAGCTGGTATGCAAGGTGCCAAATACCATATGGCCCGTTTCAGCCGCGCTAAGCGCTAATTTAATGGTTTCTAAATCGCGCATCTCCCCCACTAAAATGACATCGGGGTCTTCACGCAAGGCCGCTCTTAAGGCATTGCTGAAAGTCATTGTGTGTGGGCCGACCTCACGTTGATTAACCAAGCTTTTTTTCGATTGATGCACAAACTCAATCGGGTCTTCTACCGTTAAAATATGTCCAAAATCTTTATCGTTGATATAGTCGATCATTGCCGCTAACGTAGTTGATTTTCCTGAACCTGTTGGCCCTGTCACCAAACAAATACCGCGCGGATAACTGGCAATTTCTCTAAAAATGGGTGGGCACTTTAACTCTTCTAAAGTAAGAATTTTGCTTGGAATCGTCCGAAAAACTGCACCCGCACCACGATGCTGATTAAAAGCATTGACCCGAAAACGCGCAAGATTTTGAATTTCAAACGCAAAATCTAACTCTAGCGTTTCTTCAAAAATTTTACGCTGCCCGTCATTCATAATGTCATACATCATGTTATGCACTTCTGTGTGGCTCATGGCGGGCATATTAATTTTACGAATATCACCATTCACGCGAATCATTGGCGGCAAACCCGCTGATAAGTGCAAATCTGACGCTTTATTTTTGACTGAAAACGCGAGTAAATCTGAAATATCCAAAACAAACGCTCCTGTTATAATCAACTTTCACTAGCGTAAAAAAATGTACGCTAATATTTAAACACTTAAACTCTAATAGCTAAAATAACGTTAATAATTAAAGCATTATGACCACAATCACCGAACGCTTGCAAGCCATCCGCAATAGTATAAATACTGTAGCGCATGCCAATTCGCCTGTCACTTTAGTTGCGGTGAGTAAAACACAACCTGCATCAATCATTCGTGAAGCTTTTCTTGCTGGGCAAGTGCAGTTTGGCGAAAACTATTTGCAAGAATGTTTGCAAAAACAAGCTGAACTCACGGACTTAGCCATTGAGTGGCATTTTATTGGTCCGATACAAAGCAATAAAACCCAAGACATTGCCCAACATTTTTCGTGGGTACACAGTGTGGACCGTATTAAAATCGCACAACGGCTTAATAACGCACGCCCAAAACATCTTCCGCCCTTGCAAGTTTGCATTCAAACCAACATTAGCAATGAAAACACTAAAAGTGGCGTTTCGATTGATGAAATAGAAGCATTAGCTGCTGCGTTTTCATCACTTCCAAGATTAACCTTGCGTGGTCTAATGGCAATACCTGCACCAACCACTGACATTGAAACACAAAGAGCGCAATTTAAATCTGTAAAAAAAGCGTATGAAATGTTGATTAATCAAGGATTTAAGTTAGATACACTTTCAATTGGCATGTCTGAAGATTACTTAATTGCGATTGAAGAAGGTGCAACCATTGTAAGAATTGGCTCAAAAATATTTGGCGCAAGAAAATAAATTTAACTAAAAATTTGTAAATTAAAGTTAAATTTAACAGCGGTAAAAAGTTATAATAAGCGCATAGCAATTTGCAAATTATTCAAATTAAACTTACGTTTTAAAATCATCACTCAAGCAATTTAACAACGTATTCAATACCCTCACTGAAAAAAAATGACACATGATTTAAAAATCTCTTTTATTGGTGGTGGCAACATGGCAACGGCGATGTTGAGCGGTTTGCAAAACAATGGTTTTACCATGCAAAATATTTGTGTTGTAGAGCTTAATGTTGAAAAAGGCGCACAACTTTCTGCACAATTTAATGTGCAAGTAACCGATCGCTTAAGTCTTGTTGAACAAAGCAATTTAATCATTTTGGCAACAAAACCACAGCAGCTAAAAGAAATTTGTTTTAATTTAAACAAACACTTAGCAAGCCAACTGGTTATTTCTATTGCCGCAGGCATTCGCACAAAAGATATTTCACGTTGGCTGAATGGCTATCAATCGATTATCCGCGTGATGCCAAATACGCCTGCGCAAATTCAAGCAGGTGTTTCAGCGTTATACGCGCGTGATGAAGTAACGCAAACGCAACGCAATGCCGCCATACAAATCATGAACGCCATCGGCAAAACGCTATGGCTTGAAAATGAAAACGAGATGGATGCGGTGACGGCGATTTCTGGCAGTGGTCCCGCCTATGTTTTTTATTTCATTGAAGCACTCACAGAAGCGGCTTTGAAGCTGGGATTATCGACAGAAAATGCGCGGCTACTGGCTTTAGAAACATTTGCTGGTGCAAGTTTATTGGCCGCGCAAAGCCCGCTTAATGTTGAATCTTTACGCACACAAGTGACTTCAAAAGGTGGCACTACGGAGCAAAGTTTATTGGTTTTAGAATCCGCAAATATCAAAGAAATAATTTATCAAAGTGCTAAAGCTGCGGCGGAAAAATCCGTAATACTGGGTGACGCGTTAGGAAATTAACGCATTATTTTTTACAGAAAAAATACGCACGATTTGGAAAAATTAATTTAAATGTTGACGAACGCCCTACTATTTTTAATTGAAACCGTGCTTGGCTTATTAACGCTCGCATTCTTATTACGCTTTTATTTTCAAGTGACACGCGTTTCGTTTCAAAATCCAGCCGCGCAAACCTTGGTATCACTCACCAATTTTGCTGTTTTACCCATGCGTAAATTTACCGCAATATTTAAAAATTTCGGGATTAAAAAATTTGATGTTTCTACTATTTTACTGGCCTACATTGTCCAACTCATCCTTAAATTATCGATCTTTTGGCTTAATGACGTACCCTTTTTAACCGCGGGTGATAGCTTTTGGTTCAAACTCATGTTGATTGCACTCATCAGCATTTTAAATATCAGCCTTACCATTTTTTTATACGCCGTCCTCATTCAAGCAGTTTTAAGCTGGATTAACCCAAACACACCGATTGCGCCCATTTTAAATGGATTGACAAACCCAATTTTGCGTTTGATGCGAAACATTGTCCCCATGGCGGGCAATATTGATTTAAGCCCATTGGTATTTATTATTGCGGCACAACTCTTGCTGACAACTATATTGATTCCTTTAGAAAGTAGTTTAATGACTGCTTTCTAAGTTGCTTAAAATAAATTTCATCAAAAATGAACAGCAACACAAATTTACAATTTAACTCAAATAAGCAAACCTCTGTGACTTCAAGCCTTAGTTTAAAAATTAATGAATACAGCCAATGGCGTGAAAAGCTGAATGGCACCATCAAAGAATATGTTGATTGGCTTAACCAAGCTGAACTTTCTGAAGCTGGTCAAGAAATTCGGCTGGCCGACATCACAGAAATCTTACAAAAAGATCAGTTGGTGCTGGCATTTTTGGCTGAATTTTCCCGCGGAAAAACTGAAACCATTAATGCCCTATTCTTTTCAGACTTCAACCAACGTTTGCTACCAAGTGAGCCTGGGCGCACCACAATGTGTCCAACCGAGATTTTTTGGGATGCAAACGAAGAGCCTTGCATTAAATTATTACCCATTCAAACGCGAGAATCGGACGATACAATCTCGTATTT
Organism: Methylophilaceae bacterium; assembly: GCA_965247415.1. Classification (GTDB taxonomy): domain Bacteria; phylum Pseudomonadota; class Gammaproteobacteria; order Burkholderiales; family Methylophilaceae; genus Methylotenera. The sequence continues at coordinate 2,122,248 of OZ252007.1, read as the reverse complement.
AAAATCTGAACCCAATATTTGGCATAAGATTCGGCTAGATATTGCCTCACCCAATGCCATGAAAGAAACCTTGCGCGCTTTAGTTCAAACGCGTGAAGTGGATTTAGACACCGCAAAAAATCTTGGTTTTTGGAATGAAGACGACCCCAGCATGCGCCGCATGTTGGCTGAAAAAGGCACGGTAGAAATTCCATTGTGGCGTCACGCACTCATTAATTATCCGCATCCTTTGCTAAAAAACGGTTTAGTGGTGGTTGATACGCCTGGTTTGAACACCATGGGCGCTGAACCAGAATTAACGCTTGGTATTATTCCAAACGCCCATGCCGTATTATTTTTAACGGCAACAGATACGGGGGTGACAAAATCTGACATGGAAATTTGGACAGAATATGTCAATAAACGCGCGCATCATAAATTAGTGGTACTCAATAAAATTGATATTCTTTGGGATGGTTTAGAATCTGAAGATGAAGTTGAAGCGCTGATTCAAAAACAAATTGAAAATACCGCCCAAGAACTCAGCGTTGATGCAAAAAATGTATTTGCCATGTCCGCCCAAAAAGCGTTAGTTGCAAAAATTAAAAACGATACCAATATGCTTGAACGCAGTGGGATTAGCAAATTAGAAGACGCGCTTGCAAAGTTACTGATTGATTCTAAACATGAAATTTTAGGGCGTGCAATTGTGTCTGAATGCTCACACATGATTCGCTCTTCGCGCAAAATTTCTCAAATGCGCTTAACCAACATTAAAAATCAAATTGCAGAATTACGAGAATTACAGAACCAAAATCGTGATAAATCGCGTGAAATTTTGGCCAATGTGGTGGCAGAACGCAAACGTTATGAGGCTTCAGTTGTGACTTTTAACCAAGGTTCAAACAAGGTAAAACGCCTTGGTAGTAAAATGATGCGCCATTTGAGTATTGGTTATTTAAATACCGTGCTTGACCAAACCAAGCAAGAAATGGGTGACAGCTGGACAACCGTTGGGCTTAACAAATGTATGCGAGAGCTCACACATTTAGCCGCCAATTTGGCTGAAGAAGTCACGCAAGAAGCGCTGGTAATTAAACAAAATGCGGATGCGTTATATCAGTTATTTTGGAGCAAGCACGGCTTTGAAAAAACCGAAGCACAGCCGCTCAATATGAATTTATTCATCAGTAACATGAAAGCGCTTGAAAAAAGTACTGACCAGTTTTGTACCGATCCTGTGAATATTTTGATTGAAAAACGCTTTTTAATTCGCAAATTTTACATGGCGCTGGGTGCACAAATTCAAGATATTTTTGAAGAAGCAAAAGACACTTGTAACCAATGGCTTGGCAGCGTGACGGGTGAGCTTGAAACGCAAATTAATGCACATAAAAATTCGCTTGATAAACGCGCAGAATCTTTAATGGAAGCCAACAATAGCGCAGAAAAATTATTACAAAATTTAGCGGCTTCAGAAAAAGAATTTTATAAATTCTTGCAACAATCAAATCAGCTTGACGCGATTTTGTTAAAACTGATGCGGTGCGCTAAAGGTTAATTTGTAAACCCTTTAAGATGTCCTTCAATCAAAATAAAATTCAATCTGGCTTTACTTTAATTGAGTTAATTGTAGTGATCATCATAATTGGCATACTTGCTGCAGTAGCATTACCAAAATTTATCAGTTTAGGTAATGAAGCGAGAACAGCATCCGTGAATGCTTTAGCGGCTGCGCTAAAAAGTGCTTCAAATACTTGGGCTTTAGTGTGCAGAACGCAAGAAGCCACTTTTGATTGTGATACTGGAGATTTTCCGAACATTTTAGTTTATCAAGGACGAAACGTTGGTTTTGCGAACGGTTATCCTGAGGCAGGCGATGCGCTTGGCACGAACCAAATTGACACCCTAATTGACTATAGTGGTTTTACAGCAAGTAGGCCTGATCAATACAATACAAAATTTTCGATCAACAGTGCGCCAGACTCAACCAATTGTTTTGTTAACTATAAACAAGCAATGAAACTACCTAGCTTGACCGCGCCAGCGATTACGACTGCCACATCTGGTTGCTAAAGTATAAAGTTTCAACAATTTTCACATCAAAATAATATCAAACGATTCTTGGCTATAAGTCGCCTCAACCTGCAACGAAATTGGCTTGCCAATAAAGTCTGATAAATTGGCTAAACTTTGTGCTTCTTCGTCTTGCAACATATCAATCACTTTTGCAGCAGCCAACACACGCAATTCTCGTGCGTTAAATTGGCGCGATTCTTTGAGCAGTTCACGCAGAATTTCGTAGCAAACGGTTTGTGGCGTTTTAAGTTCGCCCCGCCCGTGGCACATTGCGCATGATTCACACAAAATATGCGCTAGACTTTCGCGCGTGCGTTTGCGTGTAAGTTCTAGCAACCCAAGCGGTGTAAAGCCGTTTACGCCAATCCGCGAGCGATCAACCGCCACGGCTTTTTTCAGCTCTTCTAACACGGCTTCGCGCTGCGCGTCTTCGTCCATGTCGATAAAATCAATAATAATAATGCCGCCTAAATTTCTCAAGCGCAGTTGGCGGGCAATACATTGGGCGGCCTCTAGGTTGGTTTTAAAAATGGTGTCTGATAAATTTTTACCGCTGACAAAACTGCCTGTATTCACATCCACCGTGGTGAGCGCTTCGGTTTGGTCAAAAATTAAATAGCCGCCAGATTTTAATTCCACCTTGCGAGACAACGCTTTTTCAAGCTCTTGCTCAACATTATACAAATCAAACAAAGGGCGCTCGCCTTGGTAATGCACTAATTTTGTCACCGCATCCATCGCGTATAAGTTGGCAAAATCAACCATTTTTTGATAGGTTTCAGATGAATCCACCCGCACCACTTCTGTGTTTTGGCAAAGTACATCACGCAAGGCGCGCACTGGCAGACTTAAATCTTGAAAAATAAGGGAGCGTTCTGGCACGGTGTTGCTGCGCTCGCAAATAAGCTTCCAAGTTTTATTTAAATATTCTATGTCTGCAATCAGTTCATCATCGGTAGCTACTTCAGACATGGTACGAATAATATAACCGCCTTCGCGATTTTCTGGCAAAAAGCTTAGTAAGCGGTTTTTTAGAAATTCACGCTCCTCTTCACTCTCGATGCGCTGAGAAACCCCAATATGGTCTTGTTGCGGCAAATACACTAAAAAACGACCTGCAATGCTCATTTGCGTAGTAAGCCGCGCACCTTTGGTGCCAATCGGCTCTTTAACAACTTGCACCATTAAGGTCTGGCCTTCGCGTAAAACCTCTTGAATTGGAATTGGCGTTTCAGGATCGCCACAAGCCAAAATATCGCCAGCATGTAAAAAAGCTGCACGTTGTAAACCAATTTCTACAAAGGCAGATTGCATACCGGGCAACACACGACACACCACACCGCGATAGACATTGCCCACCAAACCTAATGATGAGCTACGCTCAATTTGCAACTCTTGCAGCACGCCATTTTCCATCATGGCAATACGCGTTTCTTGCGGCGTTACGTTAATTAGGATTTCTTCGCTCAATTTATTTTCTCTTTATTTTTCAATAGATTGCAAAATGTTAGTTTGATTATATCGCTATTTAAATTTTACCAGTTGCGTTAAATCATGATTTTCATTAGTACGCGAGCAAACCATGTTTTCTTAATAAACACGCTGTTTCAAAAATGGGCAATCCCATCACACCAGAATAACTGCCATCAATCCGTTTAATCCAAGCTGCGGCAATGCCTTGAATGCCGTAACTGCCCGCTTTGCCTTGATGCTCGCCACTTGCCAAATAAGCGTCAATTTGCGCGTTAGAAATTTCCGCCATTTCTACGCTAGAAGTTGAAAGCAATACGCTCACATCATCTTGAAAGCTAAGCGCCACTGCGGTAAAGACTTGATGCGTTGTGCTTGAAAGCAGTTGCAACATATTTTTTGCATCTATCGCATCTTCGGGTTTTCCTAAAATTTTCCCTTCAAAAGCTACTGTGGTGTCCGCTGCAATTAAAGGCAAATGTTGAAAATCATCAGGCAGTTTTATTTTTGCCGCCTGCGCTTTTTGCAAAGCTAATCGCATTACATAATTTTCTGGAGATTCAACACCATCATGAGTTTCATCAATATCCGCAGGAAAAATATGGCAATCAATCGCCATTTGTTTTAATAATTCCACGCGACGTGGGCTTTGCGATGCAAGGACGACGGTTAAAGCTGAAGTTAAAGATGTCATTTTTAATAAAATTCAAGTTTCTTAATAAATTTAAGTCGTGTAAACCCACATACTTTAATTTACTATAGCCATACTTACAAATTTTTAAGCAAATATTGAAGTGATTATGACCGATTTAGCGACCCTGTTTAAAATTACCATTGCGCTATTTGCCATCGTCAACCCGATTGGTTGTTTGCCAATTTTCATCAGTGCAACCGATGGCTGGAGCGCGCAAGACCGTGCAAAAACTGCCAAAACGGTCGCCATTACCGTGTTTATTGTGTTGGCGATTTCCGCTTTTCTGGGTGACCAGATTTTGAATTTTTTTGGTATTAGCATTCCCTCTTTCCAAGTGGGCGGCGGAATTTTGTTGATGCTGATTGCAATCAGCATGATGCATGGCAAACAAAGTGGTGCGCGCCAAACGCCTGAAGAAGCACAATCTTTAAGTGAACGTGAAGTCATCGCGATTGTACCGCTGAGTATTCCCTTATTGGCTGGGCCCGGCGCCATGAGTAGCATGATTATTGCGGCGCAACAAAACCCAAGTTTTTTGGGACATGTATCGCTTATTTTTCCAATCTCAGTCATTGCGCTGATTATTTGGCTGATTTTAAGTTTATCCGTCAATATTGCGCACCGATTGGGCAATATCGGAATCAATATTGTGACACGTTTAATGGGCTTAATTTTGTCCGCCATGTCGGTAGAATTTATAGCGCATGGGTTAATCGGTTTGTTTCCGAAACTTGCGTCCTAATTTAAGGTTAAAATAATCGTATTCTGTAAAAATTCTTATGAAGCCAAATTCACCACTCACTAAACCGTTAAAACCCAGACAATGGATGCCGCATGCCACAGTTGCTGCGATTGTTGAAGAAAATGGTAAGTTTTTATTGGTAGAAGAAATCACAGACCGAGGCAATCGTTTTAACCAACCTGCTGGACATTTAGAAGACAACGAAACGCTATTAGAGGCTGTGATTCGTGAAACACAAGAAGAAACGGCATATACGTTTCATCCCTCAGCGCTACTTGGCGTTTACCATTGGAAGCATGAACACAACGACACCACTTATTTGCGCTTTGCCTACATTGGCAACGTGAGCGACCATCAGGCAACCCAGCCTCTAGATGACGGCATTATTCGTACCGTGTGGATGACCATTGATGAAATTCGCGAAAAGGCCATGCTGATGCGTAGCCCGCAAGTGCTCACCTGTATTGAAGATTATTTAAGCGGACAACAATTTCCCTTGAATGTGATTACCCATTTATAAAACAAAAATTTTTTACTATGAATTTAAATAAGCAACCAAAGAAAAAAATTGTCGTAGGCCTTTCTGGCGGTGTAGATTCGTCTGTGACTGCGCTTCTATTAAAACAGCAAGGCTATGAAGTCACGGGCCTTTTTATGAAAAATTGGGAAGATGACGACACGGATGAATATTGCTCCAGCAAGCAAGATTTGCTGGATGCCGTAGCAGTAGCCGATAAAATTGGTATTGATATTGAAGCAGTCAATTTTAGTGCAGAATACAAAGACCGCGTTTTTGCCAATTTTTTGAGCGAATATGAAGCAGGCCGCACGCCTAATCCTGATATTTTATGCAATGCAGAAATTAAATTTCGCGCCTTTTTAGACCACGCCATGGCGATGGGCGCTGATGTGATTGCCACAGGGCATTACGCACAAGTACGCGAAAATCCGCTTAAAGCGGGTTTATTTCAACTGATGAAGGCTGACGATGGCAGTAAAGACCAAAGCTATTTTTTATACCGTTTAAATCAAGAGCAGCTCTCTAAAACCTTGTTTCCATTAGGAAAATATTTAAAACGTGAAGTGCGTGAAATCGCCCGCAATGCAGGGTTAATCAATGCAGAAAAAAAAGATTCCACGGGTATTTGTTTTATTGGCGAGCGCCCATTTCAAGAATTTTTAGCGCGTTATTTACCCCGCAAACCGGGTGACATTAAAACGCCAGAAGGCAAAGTGGTGGGTCAGCATGAAGGTTTAATGTATTACACCTTAGGGCAGCGTCAAGGCTTAAAAATTGGTGGTAGCCGTGAGAGCAACGGCGAACCTTGGTTTGTGGCGGCTAAAGATATGGTGAAAAACGAACTTATCGTAGTCCAAGGCCATGAACATGCATTACTGCTCAATGATGGACTAAAAGCAAGCCAACTCACTTGGATAGACCCAGAACCGCCGATGACAAATTGGGTGTATGCCGCAAAAACGCGCTATCGCCAACCGGATGCGCCCTGTGAAATTGATGCAATTTCCAGTGCAAAAGTTGAAATTAAATTTGGCCAAAAACAATGGGCGATTACCCCTGGGCAATCTGCTGTGGTGTATGAAAGCAATGTTTGTTTGGGCGGCGGCATTATCACTTCTGCGATATAAATTGCTTCTTGATTTTAATACGTTAAGTAAACACTTTTTAACCATCTATTTCATCATTCAAAAGCAAAAATCAGCGCTAAACTTGCTAGATTGTTAACCCAGTGTTGAGGTCAATATGGCTTACGTTTTTAAAAATCGAGATGGCAAAGTGATTGCCGTGAGCGCTGAAAAAATAAGTGCGGATGCATTAAGTTCTGAAGAAAACGCTAGCCAAGGTTGGGAAGCGATTGAAGATGATCCGAAAGATTACATTCAATTTTTAGAAAATTCTTTAGCAAAAAGTGCGCCCTTTCGTGAAAGTGATATTCAACTGGTGCGCGTGTTGGAAGATGTGATTAATTTACTCATTGAACGCAGCGTTATCCGCTTTACTGATTTACCAATGACAGCGCAAAAACGCTTAAACGACCGTGAATCTATGCGTAAAAAAACCAACCTCACGGGCTTGATGTCTGACAACGACGATATAATTTATTAAAAAAAGTTAACTCATGAAAAGGTTAACTCAAGTGAAAATTAATTAAGGAATTGGCTGGGTTTCTATAAAACTCGCCCGTTGAAAAAGCACTTGCTGTAAGCGAGCAAGATTATGAAATTGTTGAATAACATCAATTTTATCTGCAAACCGTAACTGCACATAGCCCAACATACACCCCACTGCAATGTCAGCCAAACTAAATTTTCCGTTCACGCACCATTTATTTTTGCCAATGTCTTTATCTAAAACAGTTAAGCCACGGTTAATTTTATCCATTTGTTTTTTAATCACAGCTTGGTCTTGCATGTCGGCAGTTCTGCGCTGTTCTAGCATCACGGCAACCGCGGCATCGCACACGCCATCAGCCAGCGCTTCCCAACGTTTGATTTTTAAAGCATGCTCATTAGGAATTAAATTTGCTAATGGAACCGTTTTGTCTAAATATTCTGCAATCACGCAAGAATCGTACAAGGCATCGCCATTTGGCAATACCAAAACAGGCACTTTTCCAAGCGGATTATACGTATTGACAGGACAATCTGGCGCGCCCAAAACAACGGGCTCTAAATTTAATTCAATATGTTTTTCGGCTGCAACGATGCGCACTTTGCGTGCATAAGGGCTATTAACGGTGTAAAAAAGCTTCATAAAAATCAATTTATTCTCAAAAAATTTCACCTTATTTTAGCTGATTAATCGCCTATAATTCAACGTAGCCTGATTAAATTTACAATTTACTTTGTTTTAAAAAATTTACCTGCACGGCTTTCATCTAACTCATTGATGCATTCAAAAAAACCATGTCAAACCTTGAAAAAAAAGATTTTTTAACCTGTAAAAATGATCTGCACCTGATAGATGCACAGGTGAAATTAGCCTTAGCTGAAGATATTGGCTCAGGCGATTTAACAGCACAATTAATCCCTGAAAATGCAAGCGTTGAAGCAACTATTTTGGTGCGAGAACATGCAGTAATTTGTGGTATTGATTGGGCAACAGCGTGCTTTAAACAAGTAGATGAAGCGATAGAAATTGACTGGTTGGTGCATGAAGGCGAAGTTGCAAAGCCAAATCAAATTTTATGCAAACTTGCTGGCCGCGCCCGTGGATTGTTGACGGCAGAGCGCACTGCCCTCAACTTTCTGCAAACACTTTCTGCCACTGCCACGCAAACACGGGTTTTTGTGGATGCGATTGCAGGCACAAACGCGAAAATTTTAGACACGCGCAAAACCTTGCCACATTTTAGGTTTGCACAAAAATATGCGGTAAAAGTGGGTGGCGGCGAAAACCAGCGCTTTGCTTTGTACGATGGCATTTTAATTAAAGAAAACCACATTACGGCAGCAGGCAGTATTGAAGCCGCGCTGTTAAAAGCGCTTGCTTTAAATACTGATAAACCAACGATCAGCATTCAAATAGAAGTGGAAAATTTAACGCAATTAAAAGAAGCGTTAAACGCTGGCGCAAGCAGTATTTTGTTAGATAACTTTGACATTGAACGTTTAAAAGAAGCTGTAAGCATGAACAAAAAATTTAGCCGCCCTGCGTTGTTAGAAGCTTCAGGTGGCATTAGTTTAGAAAATGTACGCAACATTGCCCAAACAGGCGTTGACCGCATTTCCATTGGCGTAATCACTAAAAATATTCAAGCGATTGATTTATCGTTACGCATTATTTAATACGCGATAACACTGCTGCAATCATGCATTTTTAGCGCAAGTTTTCAGTAAACTTGCCGTTAAAATATCCATGGAACTAAATCAAAAAACGCACACTTCTGCCTTTACGCTACCCAAAGGACGCCTCACGCTGGGCGACGTGCTAAAAATGTTGGTAGCGGATGGCTTGTTGAACAAGTTAGACGCAGAAAATTTACTCAAAGACCGTCAATTTGATAGCTCACAATTGCATCCTTTTGTGGTGATTGCAGAGCGAAAATTAAAAAGTTTAAAAAGTCCGCACAAAATAATGAGCGTTGAATTTTTAACCATTTGGATTGCCGCGCTGGCAGGCATGGATTTTTATCGTGTTGATCCACTGAAATTAGATGGCGGCAATGCGGCAAAAATGATTTCGCAAGGCTATGCTGAGCGTTTAAAAATTATGCCGATTGCGGCCAATCATCTTGAAGCGATTATCGCAACTACTGAGCCTTTTAATACCGATTGGCTACCTGATTTAGAACGCGTGCTTAAAACAAAAATTAAGTTGGTCATGGCTAATCCGCTGGATGTAACGCGCTATTTGCCTGAAATTTACAGCTTAGCAAAATCGATTAAAGCAGCCGATAGCGCTAAATCTGGCCAGATGATGGGGGTACAAAATTTTGAGCAATTGGTTGAAATTGGCAAAGAAAAAAATCTGGATGCAGAAGAACAGCATGTGGTAAATATTGTGGACTGGCTGTTTAAATATGCGTTTGAACAGCGCGCCAGTGATATTCATTTAGAGCCACGCCGCACGATGGGCATGATGCGCTTTCGGATTGACGGCGTGTTGCACCAAGTATATCAATTGCCGCCCAATATTATGAATGCGATTACCAGCCGCATTAAATTGCTAGGCCGTATGGACATGGTGGAAAAACGCCGTCCGCAAGATGGGCGCATTAAAACGGTGAGTAACAACGGCACCGAAATTGAGCTGCGCTTATCGACCATGCCAACCGCGTTTGGTGAAAAATTGGTGATGCGGATTTTTACCCCTGAAGTAGCTAATCAAGATTTTTTATCTTTGGGCTTTGAGCAAAGCCAATCAGACATTTGGCGCAGTTGGACGCAATCGCCCAACGGCATTATTTTGGTCACTGGGCCAACAGGCTCAGGAAAAACCACCACGCTTTATGCCACTTTACGCCAATTAGCTACGCCAGAAGTCAATGTGTGCAGCGTGGAAGACCCCATTGAAATGGTAGAACCCGCATTCAACCAAATGCAAGTGCAAAGTAATATTGGGCTTAATTTTGCTGATGGTATTCGCACGCTAATGCGGCAAGACCCAGACATTATTATGGTGGGCGAGATTCGGGATTTAGAAACAGCAGACATGGCGATTCAGGCAGCGTTGACAGGACACTTAGTTTTTTCAAGTTTACATACCAATGATGCTTGCGCTGCCATCACACGGTTGCTTGATTTAGGCGTGCCGCATTATTTAATACAATCCACCGTATTGGGCGTGATGGCGCAACGCTTGGTGCGAAAGTTATGTACGGAATGCAGGGCGCCTGAAGCCATTTCTGACGAAGTATGGAATACAATGTGCACCTTGTATCCAATGAAAAAACCCACACTTGTTTACAAAGCCGTGGGCTGCCCAGCGTGCCGCAACACAGGTTACAAAGGCCGTGTGGGCATTTATGAAATGCTGACACTCACCTCAGAACTTAAAAAATGCATCACCCCCAGCACAGATTTAGAAAAGTTGACTCAATTAGCCAAACAACAAGGCTTAAAACCACTTTACATCAACGGCTTAGAAAAAATTTCTGCGGGTTTAACCACCTTAGAAGAATTGCAAAAAGTGGCAACATTAGCGTAAGTCGTCCGTAAAAATTTGTCTCAACTTTTGCGATTGGTTGCCGTTATTTATTTACGGTTAATTTATTCTAAATCAAGATACGCCAACATGTTTACTTTTAAAGCCGCATCAAATCCTGCACATGGTTTTACCTTAGTAGAAATTTTACTCGTCATTGCAATTATTGGCATTTTAGGCGCAATTGCTTTGCCTGCTTATCAAGACTACACAGAAAAAGCCAAAGTGCTGCAAGCGGCCACCGACATTGGCGGCATGCAAGCCAAAATTCAACATTATTTTGATGAAGAAAGAAGTTATCCTGATTCACTGGCTGATGTTGGCGAAGCTGGCCGCATGGATCCTTGGGGAATACCTTATTATTACTACAATATTGATGAAAATGGCAAAGGCGGCGCGCGTAAAGACCACAAAGAAAACCCCATTAATTCTGATTTTGATTTATTTAGCGCTGGCAAAAATAAAGAATTTAAATCGCAAGTGGATAATCCACTCAGCAAAGATGATGTGATTCGCGCGCATGATGGACAGTTTATTAACTTAGCTGAAAAATTCTAAAAATTGATGAATTTTTCTGGCACTTTTTTGAATAGCACTGTCGCCAAACGCATTGCTTGGATGTTGTTGCTGGCCGTATTTATTCCCACAGCCTTAATTACAGGGCTTGCTGATCGCACCATCAATAAAATTTTGGTGAATCATGACAAAAAAGACCTGATTGAAATCAGTCAAAATTATGGGCTAGATGCTTTTAGCAATTTAATTTTTGCGCGAAGTACACTTGAGCAAATTGCAATGATCAGCGAAAAATCCAACCTGAACCCCGCAGAACTGCATCAAAGCATGTTTAAATCAATGGTTGTTTTTTCTGAACAAGAAACAAAAAAAACTTTATTTGGAACAGCCAACTACGATATTGCTTCTTTAGAAAAAATCATCAACGCACAACAAAAATCGACTATTTTCGTACGTCGTTCGCTAAAAAATAATGCACCGCCTGCTGTTTTAATCAGTATCAAAAAAAATCAGAAATATTTAGTCGGCGAACTATCCCCCAATTACCTTTGGGGCGAGTTATCTGATTATCCAACAGACATTAATTTCTGCGCCTATAGCAATTTAGACAACGTTGATAACCAAGACAACGACAACAAACAAGAAAATCAAATGCTATTTTGCTCAGGCGCAGCCTTTGATGCAGCAAAAGTACAAAAATTAGAATCTGAAAATAACCACAAAATTGGCCATTGGGCGTTATTTTTACGCGCTGAATTTCAACATGCACCATGGAATATCGTGACTTATCGTTACGGTACAAAAAAAATGGCGTTTGAAAGTTTAATGAACAACAACAGCTTTATCAGTATTGCAATTTTAAGCTTATTGGTTGTTGCACTCATGGGGCTCATTCATATTCGCAAAACCATGGTACCCCTTGAAAAACTGATGGAAGGCACGCGCAGCATTGCCAAAGGTGAATTTAACGAAGTGGTTGTGAAAGATGATTCAGAATTTTCTAAGCTGGCAGATTCTTTTAACGGCATGTCGATTCACATTCAACGGCAATTAAACACGCTGAAAAATCTTGCTGAAATTGACCGCAACATGGCCACAAAATTAGATGTGGATGATTTAATTGCACATATAATATTGCGTATTGAAACGCTCATTCCACAAAGCACTGTTGCCATTTTTCGGATGAATGAAATCACCGAGCGCCTACAAAATATAGAGTCTTTAGAAAACAAAGAAACTGAAGTTCAATGCAGTATTGATATTTCCAATCATGCCAGCTTAAATTTTAGTCGCATCAGCATTCCACATCAGGAATATCAAAAAATTCAAGCATTGAGCGGTGGTGAGTTTGGTTTTTGCAATCATACCAAGATGGATTGTTATGAAAAAAAATTAAGCAATGTTGGCGCAACGCACCGCTGGGTTTATCCAATTGTGTGGCAAGGTGAAATGTGCGCATTTGTTGGCATCGGCAAAGCGAGCCCTTTTGATGAAAATGCTTTTTATTGGGATGAAGTGCGTGAACTCTGTAACCGCATTGCCATTGCAATTTCCGCCCAAGCGCGTGAGGATAAATTACGCACGCAAGCCCAATATGATTCACTGACAGGCTTACCAAACCGTATTTTATTGCAAGACCGCTTGCACCAAGCCATGGAGCACAGCGATCACACAGGCCAAGCTTTTTGGCTGGCGTTTATTGACTTAGACCGCTTTAAATTTGTTAACGATTCGCTTGGGCACAAAGCGGGCGACCAATTATTAATGGAAGTCTCACAACGCTTATCTGCCGTGGTGCAAGACACAGACACGATTGCACGCTTTGGCGGGGATGAATTTATTATTATTTTGCAAGGCCAATCAGATACGCATTTACGCATGGATGTGCTCAATAAATTAATTGAAGCTGGCGAATCTCCTATTTTTATTGAGGGAAAAGAAATTTTTATTAGCGCCAGTATTGGCATTTCTGTTTATCCAACAGACGCACAAGATGCGGATGGCTTATTAAGAAATGCGGATGTTGCAATGTATCGCGCCAAAGAGATGGGTAAAAATAATTTTCAATTTTTTACGCAGTCAATGAACAAGCGCGTCACAGACCGATTATCCATGGAAACACATTTGCGTAAAGCGCTTGAATTAAATGAATTTAAATTGTTATATCAACCAAAAGTCAATCTAAAAACACAAAAAATTGTGGGCATGGAAGCGCTGATTCGTTGGCACAGCGAAGCGCTTGGTTTTGTTTCTCCGCAACAATTTATTCCGCTGGCGGAAGAAAATGGCATGATCATTCAAATTGGCGAATGGGCACTAAAAACAGCGTGCGCGCAAACCAAAGCTTGGCAATTAGCAGGCTTTGATGATTTACTTATTTCAGTCAATTTATCCGCCAGACAATTTAAGCATAAAGATTTAGTTAACTCGATTGCCGTCATCTTAAAAGAAACGGGCTTAGCGCCAAATTCTTTAGAATTAGAACTGACTGAAGGCCTTATTATGAGTGGCGTTGAGGATTCCATGAAAATTTTGCATGGCATCAAATCCATCGGCGTTCATTTATCAGTGGATGATTTTGGCACAGGCTATTCAAGCTTGGCTTACTTAAAAAACTTGCCGCTCGACACCTTAAAAATTGATAAATCATTCACCGATGACATTATCAACCACACTGACAAAGTGCCAATTGTGGCCTCTGTGATTTTATTAGCAAAAAATTTAGGCCTAAAAGTGGTGGCAGAAGGCGTTGAAAATATTGAGCAAGTCAAATATTTAACCGCGCACCAATGCGATGAAATTCAAGGCTATTATTTCAGCAAACCAGAAAGCACAGAAAGTTTTCAAGAAATGCTAAAAGCAAATAAACAGCTCACTTAAACGGCTAAGTTACATTTTCAACCTATTGAATGGTTTGTCATATCCACAAGCAGCATTTTCACAAAATCTCATTTTTAGCTCACTCCAACTCAATTTAATATTCAAACCTTGACCAAAACCGCCTAACACGCTAATGTTCAGGGTTACAAATTAATCGCACAAACTTAAGCGTTTTTAAGCGCTTTTTATAATCAAAACGATACAATCAGAACCATGAAAAACCCTTCCATCACTGGCGCAGAAATTGTTATCAGATGCTTAAACGAAGAAAAAGTAAAATTCGTTTTTGGTTATCCTGGTGGCGCTGTGCTGCATATTTATGATGCAATTTATAAGCAAAATGGCTTTAAACATATTTTAGTGCGTCATGAGCAAGCAGCAGTTCATGCAGCAGATGCTTTTTCACGCGCAACGGGTGAAGTTGGTGTCGCCCTTGTGACATCAGGCCCAGGAGCTACCAATGCCATCACTGGTATTGCAACGGCGTACATGGATTCAATTCCTCTGGTCGTCATCAGCGGTCAAGTGCCAGTGCCTGCAATTGGCATGGATGCTTTCCAAGAAGTGGACATGGTTGGCGTGACACGTCCATGCGTAAAGCACAACTTTTTGGTAAAAGATGTAAAAGACATTGCCAGCACAATCAAAAAAGCTTTTTATATTGCAGCAACAGGTCGTCCTGGGCCTGTGGTTGTGGATATTCCAAAAGATATTACTGCCCATTTAGCTGAGTTTGATTATCCAAAAACAGTAGAGATGCGCTCTTACAATCCTGTGCTAAAAGGCCACAGCGGCCAAATTAAAAAAGCCGTTAAACTGTTATTAAGCGCTAAACGCCCAATGATTTACACAGGTGGCGGCTTGGTCTTAGGCGATGGCGCGGAAGAACTCATAAAACTTGCCCGTACTTTAAATTATCCTGTGACCAACACACTTATGGGTTTAGGCGGCTATCCAGCAACCGACAAACAATTTGTGGGGATGCTCGGGATGCATGGTACGTATGAAGCCAATATGGCTATGCAAAATTGCGATGTTTTAATTGCTGTCGGTGCACGTTTTGACGACCGCGTGATTGGGAACCCTGCGCATTTTGGCTCAGTAAAACGCAGTATTATTCATATCGATGTTGATCCATCCAGTATTTCTAAGCGCGTAAAAGTAGATGTGCCAATCGTGGGGCACGTAAAATCTGTGCTTGCTGAAATGAATGAAATTTTGGCGCAAGAAGGCGCAAAAAATGACATCAGCGATTGGTGGACTCAAATTAACACATGGCGCCAAGTGCACGGCGGGCGTTACGAAAATTCTGATTTAGTCATCAAACCACAATACGTGATTGAAAAATTGTGGGAAGTCACCAAAGGTGAGGCTTACGTCACATCTGATGTTGGTCAACACCAAATGTGGGCAGCGCAATATTATAAATTTGACAAACCGCGCCGTTGGATTAACTCTGGTGGTTTAGGCACGATGGGGGTAGGTTTACCTTACGCAATGGGTTGCCAGTTTGCAGATAAAAATGCAAAAGTCGCTTGTGTAACGGGTGAAGGTTCAATTCAAATGAACATTCAAGAACTTTCAACCTGCGCGCAATATGGCTTACCAATTAAGGTTATTTTATTGAACAACCGCTATTTAGGCATGGTGCGTCAATGGCAAGAATTTTTCTATGAAGACCGTTATTCAGAATCTTACATGGACAGCTTGCCTGACTTTGTAAAATTGGCAGAATCATACGGTCATGTCGGTATGCAAATCACCAAACCGAGCGATGTTGAAGGCGCACTCACTGAAGCTTTTAATAAAAAAGATAAATTTGTCTTTATGGATTTTATTACTGAACAAAAAGAAAACGTGTTCCCAATGGTTGAAAACGGCAAAGGTTTATCGCAAATGGAATTGCCTAACGGGGTGAAAACATGAAACATATTATTTCCCTCTTAATGGAAAATGAAGCAGGTGCGCTGTCACGTGTGGCTGGCTTATTTTCTGCGCGTGGCTACAATATTGAATCGCTCACTGTTGCGGTAACTGAAGATCCTACCCTTTCACGCATGACCATTGTGACATCAGGCTCAGACGACGTGATTGAGCAAATTATCAAGCAACTCAATAAGTTGATTGATGTAGTCAAAGTGCTTGATTTAAACGATGGAAAATTTATTGAGCGCGAACTCATGCTGGTAAAAGTTAAAGCCACTGGCGCTTTCCGTGAGGAAATGAAGCGCATGTGTGATATTTTCCGTGGCCGTATTATCGATGTGGCAGACGGCAGTTATACGATTGAGCTTACCGGCTCAGGCAGCAAACTTGATGCGTTTATCGAAAGTTTAGATAAAACCGCCATCTTAGAAACCGTCCGCACGGGTGCTTCTGGCATCGGGCGTGGCGACAGAATTTTAAAGCTTTAACATTTATTATTTTCAAAATTATTTATTTTTAAAAAATTGCCTATAAAACGAGGAAAACCATGAAAGTTTATTACGATAAAGACGCAGATCTCAGCATTATTAAATCAAAAAAAGTAACCATTGTGGGTTACGGTTCGCAAGGTCACGCACACGCGGCCAACTTAAAAGACAGCGGCGCAAACGTGACCATCGGCTTACGCCGTGAAGGTAGCTCATGGGCAAAAGCGGTGAATTCTGGCCACACCGTGCTTGATATTGCAGATGCAGTAAAAGAGGCTGACGTTGTGATGGTATTGTTACCAGACGAAACAATGGCAGGCATTTACCATACTGAAGTGGCACCGAACCTAAAAAAAGGCGCAGCGGTTGCGTTTGCACACGGCTTTAATATTCATTACAACCAAATTACGCCACGCGCAGATTTAGATGTGATTATGATTGCACCAAAAGGCCCAGGCCACACGGTGCGCTCAGAATACTTGAAAGGTGGCGGCGTACCTTCTTTAATCGCTGTTTACCAAGACAAATCAGGCAAAGCAAAAGAAATTGCTTTATCTTACGCTGCAGCCAATGGCGGCACTAAAGGCGGCGTGATTGAGACAGATTTCCGTGAAGAAACTGAAACCGATTTATTTGGTGAACAAGCTGTGTTGTGTGGCGGTGCCGTTGAGTTAGTAAAAGCGGGTTTTGAAACCTTGACTGAAGCGGGTTATGCGCCAGAAATGGCTTATTTTGAATGCCTACACGAATTAAAACTGATTGTAGATTTAATGTATGAAGGCGGCATTGCCAACATGAACTACTCAATTTCAAACAATGCTGAATACGGCGAATATGTGACTGGCCCTAAAGTCATTAGCGACCAAGCCCGTGCAGCGATGAAAGAATGTTTAGCTAACATTCAAAACGGCAGCTACGCAAAACAATTTATTTTAGAAGGCCGCACTAATTACCCAGAAATGGTGGCACGTCGTCGTTTAAATGCAGCGCACCCAATTGAGCAAGTGGGCAGCCAATTACGTGCCATGATGCCTTGGATTGCAAAAAATAAATTAGTAGATCAATCTAAAAACTAATTTATGGTTAATTTAGGTAAGTGTGGTTAACACCCACTAAATAAAGCGATCTTAAAAGGGCAAGTTTACTTGCCCTTTTTAATTTGTTATTGTCGAAGCATCAAAACTAAACCTATGAAAGAACTTTAAATGCCATTTGCAATTTTTTTACAATATATCGCGCCAAAACAACTGATGACTGCATTGGCTGGAAAACTTGCGCACTTAAAATTGGGCGTGCTCACCACGCGCTTTATTGCTTGGTTTGTGGCACGTTACCAAGTCAATATGCAAGAAGCCGCAAATGCAGATATTGCCAGCTACACTACATTTAATGAATTTTTTACCCGCCCGTTAAAAACTAGCGCTAGGCCAATCACGCAATCCAATTTTATTTGCCCAGTGGATGGCGCAATTAGTCAATTTGGCAAAGTGGAAAAAGACCAAATTTTTCAAGCCAAAGGCCATCAATACACCACCAATATGCTTGTTGGCAATCAATCAGATTTAGCAAAAAAATTTGAAAATGGTCTTTTTGCTTGCCTGTATTTAAGCCCGAAAGATTATCACCGCATTCACATGCCTTGCGATGGAAAACTCCTCAGCATGACGTATGTGCCAGGAAAATTATTTTCGGTCAACCCGCTCACTGCGCAAAATATTCCTAGTTTATTTGCCATTAATGAGCGCGTGGTGTGTGAGTTTCAGTCTGAACAACACGGCCGTTTTGTGATGGTGCTGGTTGGCGCAACCATTGTTGGCAGCATGGCAACGGTTTGGCACGACACTGCGGATGGCACAAACAGTAAAATTATAAACCCGCCACGCACAAAAAATATTCGCTCTTGGCATTACAGCGAAAAAAATATTGTATTAAAACAAGGCGATGAAATGGGCAGATTTTTACTCGGCTCAACGGTTGTCATGCTATTTGAAAAAGATACTTTCACATTTAACAGCGAATGGCAGCCTGCTAAAAAAATTATGTTGGGTGAAAAAATGGGTGATTAACAGGTTTAAACCCAGATTTTCAATTAGGTGATTTCAATCTACTTGAACGCCAACTTGTCCATTTTGCGTCTTTTCTGCATCCAATAAAAATGCCGCTCAATGAAGCGGCATTTTTTTCTTTACTAAAATTACTCTGCAAAAAATTATCTGGCTACTTTTTGCGCTGCGTTTTGATGCAAATAAACTGCCAACTCATTTAATGCAGATTCATATACGCCACGTTTAAACTCAATCACATCAGCCAACGGCACCCAATATTCGTTCCAGCGCCAAGCATCAAATTCTGGGTGATCGCTCGCGCGCAAACACACATCGCTATCGCGCCCAACTAAGCGTAGCAAATACCAAATTTGCTTTTGTCCTTTATAACTACCGCGATATTCGCGCTTAATCCAAGTGGTTGGTACTTCATAGCGCAACCAATCTTTGGTGCGTCCTAAAATTTTAACATGTTCAGGTTTTAAACCCACTTCTTCCATCAACTCGCGGTACATGGCTTGCTCTGGGCTTTCCCCAAAGTTAATGCCACCTTGTGGAAACTGCCATGAATGTTCACGAATTCGTTTGCCCCAGAACACTTTATTTTGCGCATTACATAAAATAATGCCTACATTTGGACGAAATCCATCTCGATCTAACATGATTTTTACTGCCTTAAATATTTAATGCCATTTTTTCATATTTCGCATAATATTGAAAGCAACCATTTAAGGTGAAATTCCGCTCATTTCATTCATTTGCTTTTTAACCACAATCAATCTAAGCCCATTAAGCCCTTCAAAAATAACCATTGCGTCAACCACGCGGCCAATTAAACGTTCTATGTTTACAAAATAAATATGCAAACTATCCCCTTGAAAAAAAGAGATTTTTTATTAAAACGCCTCCTAAAAATTGTTTTTTTTAGCGTTATTTTTTTTAATCAACTCAGCCACGCTGGTAATCTTGCTTTTATCACCAACCAAGGCAGTGATTCCGTTTCACTATTAGATATCACTAGCCAAAAAATCATTCAAACTATCCGCGTTGGTAAAGCGCCTGTCGGCGTGGCAATTTGCGAAAAAACCAACCGTGTTTATATTTCCAACGCAAAAAGCCAAACCATCTCGGTCATCAATCGTCAAACCAAGTTAGTGGTTGAAGAAATTTCAGTCAACATTCAGCCCGTTGGCATTGCCATCAGTCATGATGGAAAAAACTTGTACGCTGCCGATTGGGAAGGCGAAGAAGTGGTTGCCATTGAAACCAATCAACCAAAAAACCAACACCGCTTTAATTCTGGCAAAACGCCCTCAGGCATGGTGGTGAGTTCAGATGATAAAAAATTATTCATTGCCAACCGTGATAGTGACGACGTGACCGTCATTGACACCAAAACACTCAAACAAATCACCAAAATTCCAGTTGGCATTCACCCTTTTGCACTCACACTAAGCCCAAACGCTAAAACACTTTATGTGGTGAATGTGGTGAGCAACACCTTAAGCGCGGTTGATGTTGATAATTACAAAACGGAAAGCATCAAAACTGGGCAACATCCATACGGCGCAGCGCTAAGCCCAGATGGAAAAATAATTTACGTGACCAATAACCACGCAGAAAGCGTTGCCGTGATTGACGCAACAACCAAAAAAATCATTCAAACCATTGCAGTGGGTGAATTTCCAGAAGGCATAGATTACGATGCAAAAACACACCGTGTGCTAGTGGCAAACTGGGGTTCAGATACTATTTCTGTGATTGATGCTAAAACGAACCTAGTGATGAATACCATTGCCTGCGAAAAACTTTGCAGATCTTTTGGGCGATTTATTTTTAAAGAACAATAACGGATTTTTTTCAGTGAAACATTCAGTCATTAAAACTTGCCGTTCAGTCAAGGTGTTGAAAAGAAAAGCTAGATTGCCGCGTCACTTCGTTCCTCGCAATGACAGATACTCAGTCACTGCGAGCGCTTTTAGCGCGTGGCAGTCCAGCTAAACACATCAAAGTATTCATTGAATACATTCACTGAACAGCTAGCCATTAAAACTGTAAATTTCATGCTTTTTACAAGGAAATATCATGAATTAGTCGCCAAATTTTAAATTTTTAGGTAAAGTCACGTGTTCTTTTTTTTGTTGTTCAATACGTTGTTTCACTTTTTGTCATCGTTTTAGATCATTTTTAACAGGAGAAATTTAATGAAAAAAATATTCGCTTTTATTGCGATTGCCCTTTTACCGCTTGTTCCACTGACTGCCGCAGCGCATGGCGCGGCTGCATTGCGTTTTGAAAAATCTATCACCATTAAAGCGCCACCCGCAAAAGTTTGGGCGCTGGTTAAAGATTTTGGCAATGAACAAACTTGGCACCCAACGGTTGAATCAACCAATGTGGAAACAAAAAAAGATGAGAATGGTGAAGAAGCGCAATACCGCACCGTAAAATTAAAAGGCGGCGGCGCAATGTATGAAAAATTACGCTCGATTGATGACGCAGGCATGAAAATTAAATACGAATATATTTTAGAAAAAAGCACACTACAATTTGCTAATTTTTACCCAGGCATTACGGTTGCTGCGGGTGCTGGTGCGGGCGAAACCATTGTAACGGTCAAAGGCAGTTACACCCGTGCAGATTCTTCAAATATTCCAAAACCAGAACAAAATGACGATGCTGCCACCAAAGCGCTGAACGAATTTTTTGACGCTGGCTTTGCAAATTTAAAGGCAATTGCTGAAGGCTCAAAGTAGCCGTAAAAAAATCTAGCAACGGTTCAACAAGCGGCGGAAACGCAAAACCTTGGTGGAAGTTTTGGTAAAAAACACAAACATTGTGCTGCAGTTTAGTTTTTGTCACTTTATATATTTTTGGATTTATTCTTAAGATTTATTCTTAGATTTATTTTTGGGTTTACTTTTCTCCAAATGTTTCATTTGGGTCAATATAAAAGTGACACAACTGCGTAATAAGTGACAATTTTTGTCAGCTGGATTTTTTATAAAGCGGGGATTTTCCCCGCTTTTTTTATGCAGAATTTATTAAAAAATTTATTTATTTGTTTAATTTCAATAACTTATAAAATAATTTAAAAGTTGGCACGGCCGTTGCAATATTTATTTCAAGTACTGGTATCAAGTTATCAATGCGTTAGTCGATAAACAACATACTAAGTTAGTAAACTTAAAAAATTCTTTATTTATTATTTTTCAAAAGGAAATAAATCATGCAACAAGTACAAAAAGGTTTTACATTAATTGAGTTAATGATTGTGGTGGCAATTATTGGTATTTTGGCTGCGGTGGCAATTCCTCAATATCAAGATTATACGATCAGAGCTCAAGTAGCTGGCGCTTATGCTGAAATGGCTTCACAAAAAACATCTATTGAAGCGACTATGGCTGATGGCGGTACTCCACAAAATACAGATGCTACTGCAGCTGGCTTCAGTGGTATGACGTCTGCAATCTCTACATACTGTACATTAGGTGCATTATCCGCCGCTGGAACTTCTACCTGTACATTTAAAGGTGGTAATGCAGCAGAATTTAACGGTAAGACTTTAACATTAACTCGTGCTGCTGATGGTGTTTGGACATGCTCTACAGGCGGCGGGTTAAAAGCAAAATACATTCCAAAAGATTGTTAATCTCTAAATAATAGTTTTAAAGCCCTTCAAATCTGAAGGGCTTTTTCTTTTATAAATTTGCAAAATTTCTAAAATTCATCAAGAATGGTTTTATTGATTAATTTTAGGAACACACCATGCAACACCAACCCCCGCTTGAACTTGCCGACCCCTCAACCGGCATCACTGCCAGCATTATTTGGCTGCACGGTTTGGGCGCTGATGGTTACGATTTTGCGCCCATTGTTAAACGCTTAAATCTCCCGCACATCCGTTTTGTGTTACCGCACGCGCCTGAAATGCCAGTCACGCGCAACAATGGCTATGTGATGCCTGCTTGGTATGATGTATATGGTTTGACAGGGTTTACCAAAGAAGACGAAACGGGTATTCGCCAAACGCAAGTGTACATCAACAGTTTGATTGAACAAGAAATTGCACGCGGCATTCCTTCAGAACGAATTGTGATTGCAGGTTTTTCTCAAGGCGGCGCGATTGCGTTGCAAACGGCGTTACGTTTTCCCAAAAAATTGGCGGGGGTGTTGGCGCTTTCAACGTATTTACCGCTAAAAAGTAGCCTAAAAACTGAGATGCAATCCGCCAATAAAACCACGCCCATTTTGATGGCGCATGGCTCTTTTGATGACATTATTACGTTAGAAACCTGTAAAAATTCTTTAAGCGTGTTGCAAGAGGCGCAATGTTTAGTGGAGTTTTATGAATACCCAATGGCGCATTCTGTGTGCGAGCAAGAAATTGTGGATATTCAACAATTTTTGCACCGCATTTTATAATGCCATTTTTAAAGTAAAAGCGTTCTGCAAAAATGTTAAAAAGCAAACGCTTGATTGCCGCGTCTCTTCGCTCCCCGTAATAATTTGGAATGTCATGAAGCAAGCTAGTTTTTCCTCTGCGCGATTAAGCACTGACTTTTAAGCGCACAATTGGTAGAATGCCACCTTAGTTTAGGTTCTGAAAATTGTTTTAGCCCCAAAATTTAATCATGAAAAAAATAGCCACCACCCAACCCAGCCAATTTGAAGATGCCTTTGCAGAACTACAAAGCATTGTTGCGCAAATGGAAACTGGGCAACTTTCATTAGAGGCTTCACTCACTGCGTATCAACGGGGTGATTATTTATTGCAGTTTTGTCAGCAATCACTCGCTAAAGTAGAGCAACAAGTGCAAATTTTAAATGCGCGTAACCAATTAACGCCATTTTCAACGCAACTTGAATTAACGCCTCAACAAGAATAAGCGTTTAAAATGCATTCAGCCTCCATTGCTTTGTCTGTTGAACCCACAAAAACGCAGCCTTTTAATGCTTGGGTACGCAACCAGCAAGCGCATATTGAAAGCGTGTTAGAAAATGCGCTTGCACCCGACCCCAACTTGCCTGAAAAACTCATCAGCGCCATGCGTTACAGCGCGTTGGGCGGTGGCAAACGCATCCGCGCGCTGTTATGCTTTGCAGCAGCGGAACTGTGCGAAACTGAAGCAAATATTGCCAATGCAAGCGCCGCAGCGGTGGAGCTGATTCATGCGTATTCGCTGGTGCATGACGATATGCCGTGTATGGACGATGATGACTTGCGCCGTGGTAAAGCTAGTTGCCATAAACAATATGATGACGCAACGGCGTTGCTAGTGGGCGATGCGCTGCAAAGTTTAGCGTTTTCGCTTATTTCAGCAGAAAATTTGGCTAAAAATCCTGCAACGCAATTAATCCTTGTGCAAACTCTAGCAAATGCTTCTGGCATATTAGGCATGGCGGGCGGTCAAGCGCTCGATTTAAGCGCTGTAGGCCAAACATTAACGCAACAATCTTTAGAAAAAATGCACCAGCTAAAAACTGGCGCGCTGATTAAAGCGGCTTTGCTCATGGGCGCAGCCAATGGTAATAAAGCACAAAAAAATGCTATTGAAAAATATGCAGAAAATATTGGGCTAGCGTTTCAAGTGGTGGATGATATTTTAGATGTAGAAGCAGACAGCGCAACGTTAGGCAAAACTGCAGGCAAAGATGCCCTTAGCCAAAAGCCAACGTATGTGACTATTTTAGGTTTAGAGGTTGCAAAACAGCACGCCAATACTTTATTTGAAGCAGCGCTTTCTGCCATTGCACCTTTTGGTGAACGCGCCGCGCTTTTACGCGGATTAGCGTATTTAATTACGCAAAGAAGCTTTTAATTTTTTATGACCACCCTACTCCAAAATATTGACTATCCAAAAGACTTGCGCGCGCTTGATCGCAAACAATTAGCGCAACTTGCGCAAGAGTTACGCAGTTTTTTGATTGAAAGTGTGGCAAAAACAGGTGGGCATTTGGCCTCAAATTTAGGTGTGGTAGAGCTCACCATTGCTTTGCATTATGTGTTTAATACGCCAGATGATCGCTTGGTGTGGGATGTTGGACATCAAACGTATCCACATAAAATTTTGACAGGGCGACGAGAAAAAATGCACGGTTTACGCAAACCGCAAGGCATTGCTGGTTTTCCGCGCAGAGCCGAAAGTGAATACGATGCGTTTGGCGCGGGGCATTCCAGCACCTCAATTTCTGCCGCACTTGGCATGGCGATTGCGGCAAAAAAAGCTGGTTTAGAACGCAGAGCCGTGGCGATTATTGGTGATGGCGCGATGACGGCTGGCATGGCGTTTGAAGCGCTGAATAATGCTGGGGACATGGATGCAAACTTGCTGGTGATATTGAATGATAATGACATGAGCATTTCAAACAATGTGGGCGCGCTGAATAATTATTTAGCGCGTTTACTTTCTGGGCGCTTTTACGATGGTGTTCGACGCACTGGCAAAAAAATGCTCGATATTGTGCCGCCCGTAAAAGAATTTGCTAAACGCGCAGAAGAACACGCCAAAGGCATGGTGACGCCCGGTACTTTATTTGAAGAATTTGGTTTTAATTATATTGGCCCAATTGATGGGCACGACATTGATGCACTGGTGGACACCTTAAGCAATATTCGTGAGCTCAAAGGCATGCAGTTTTTGCATATTGTCACGCAAAAAGGCAAAGGCTTTGAACCCGCAGAAGATGACCCAAATAAATTTCACGGCGTTGGAAAATTTGACCCTTGCAATGGCGATTTATTAAAGTCGACCAACAAACAAAAAACCTATTCAGAGATTTTTGGCGATTGGCTGGTAGACATGGCAAGTTTAGATAAGCGCCTTGTTGGCATTACCCCTGCCATGTGCGATGGCTCTGGCTTAAACGCTTTTGCAGAAAAATTCCCAGAACGTTATTTTGATGTTGGCATTGCTGAACAACACGCCCTCACCTTTGCCGCTGGCATGGCTTGCGATGGCTTAAAACCAGTGGTAGCGATTTACAGCACATTTTTACAACGCGCGTATGACCAACTCATTCACGATATTGCCATCCAAAATTTACCCGTTTTATTAGCCATTGACCGCGCAGGATTGGTGGGCACGGATGGCCCAACCCATGCGGGCAGTTTTGATTACACTTATTTGCGGTGCGTGCCAAACATTGTCATCATGGCGCCAAGTGATGAAAACGAGTGCCGTCAAATGCTCTATACGGGGTTTCAGTACAATGGCGTTGCGGCTGTGCGTTACCCACGCGGCGTTGGCATTGGCGCTGAAATTGTTAAAAAAATGCAAAGCCTTGAAATTGGTAAAGCTGAAATTAAACGCAAAACCACCATCACAGATAAAAAAAATAAAATTGCAATTTTAAGTTTTGGCAGCATGCTTGCGCCCAGTTTACAAGCCGCAGAAAACTTGGATGCAACCGTGGTGAATATGCGCTTTGTAAAACCACTCGACCAAGCCATGATAGAAGCAATGGCCGCAACGCATGGCGTGATTGTGACTGTAGAAGAAAATAGCGCAATGGGCGGCGCGGGTTCTGCCGTGTTAGAAGCGTTGCAAAAAAGTCAAAATTTTGACATTAAAACCTTAAGCTTAGGTTTGCCAGATACTTTTATTGAACATGGCATACATGAAACCATGTTGGCAGATTGTGGTCTGAATGCTTATGGTATTTTAAGTGCCATCAAAAAACTGCAAGGCTAACTTTTTTTACAAATTTAGCTTTACTAATCAAGACCATTAACACTTTTAATTAGCTAAGTTTTTTTAGCGGCGCTATACTTATTGATTAATAAATTAACACAGTAATTTCACCCGATTTTTGGGTTAAAAATAGGACACACATGAACCAACCCACCATTCCAAGCACCATTGAAGATGTACAAAACACAGCCGATACGCGCCAAATTGCCATTGATAAAGTCGGCATTAAGGCGATTCGCCACCCAGTTGTGGTGAAAGACCGTTCTGGTGGCGAGCAGCACACGGTTGCGATGTTTAATATGTATGTGCATTTGCCACAACAATTTAAAGGCACGCACATGTCGCGCTTTGTTGAAATTCTCAACATGAACGAACACGCGATTTCAATTGAATCTTTTGAGACCATTTTGCGAGAAATGGTCAAGCGTCTTGAAGCGGAATCTGGCCATGTAGAAATGACATTCCCGTATTTTGTGAATAAAGCCGCACCTGTTTCAGGCGTTAAAAGTTTGCTTGATTACGAAGTCACATTTATTGGCGCGATTGATCACGGAAAATTTGAAATTACCGTCAAAGTGCTCGTGCCTGTCACTAGCCTTTGCCCATGTAGCAAAAAAATCTCAAATTATGGCGCGCACAATCAACGTTCACACGTCACCGTCACAGCGCTGATTAACGATTTTATTTGGATTGAAGACATTATTGATATTGTTGAAAAACAAGCATCATGCGAACTTTACGGCTTGCTCAAACGCCCAGATGAAAAATTTGTCACTGAACGCGCGTATGACAACCCAAAATTTGTAGAAGACATGGTGCGCGATGTTGCTGCGCAACTTAACAAAGAAACACGCATTGATAAATTTATTGTGGAATCAGAGAACTTTGAATCTATTCATAATCACTCAGCTTATGCGTTGATTGAAAATGATAAAAGATTAAGCTAATCAATTTTTTAACTCAGCCATTAAAGCCACATTCAATGTGGCTTTTTTTATGTCGATATTTTTTTAAAATAAGTTATACAATTGTAAATATTTAAACCCTGCTGAAATAAATACAATTCAAATTCGAATCCGCGGATATTTTATTTTGGTTAAATTAAAGCTTCATTAAACCGATAATCAAGCAATAATTCATTATTATTTGCTCAATGTTAAACAGAAAATAAATTTTTATGATTACCACAAAGTATGTACTTTATAACTCAACGCCACTGTTGTTAGATGAAAGTGG
The DNA here is from genome assembly GCA_965247415.1 of Methylophilaceae bacterium. GTDB lineage: Bacteria > Pseudomonadota > Gammaproteobacteria > Burkholderiales > Methylophilaceae > Methylotenera. The sequence goes on along the minus strand of OZ252007.1, from coordinate 2,094,834 downwards.
CCATTTTCTTTGTGACCCATTTTGGGCAAAAGAACTCAAAAGACATATTGAATATATTTCAGATTTAACCCTCTGCTGCCCAATTATTCAAACCGATGCAAATTCAGACATGGAACAGCTTAAAAAAACGGTTTCTTACAACTTTGGCGATTTAACTGACATTACTGATTATCAACTTAACATTGCACCTTTGGCTTACAGCAAGGGTTGGTTGAATGTTTTTAAATATTTTATTCCCAACTTTTTTAAAGTTAAAAATGCTTTAAGCCCAAATTGTGTTGCGCATTCTGATTGTGCTGGCTGGCCTTTTCCGCTGTCATTTTATTTACTACCGCTTAAGTTATATAAAAAATTTACTTGGGTGATTGTGCTGGAATCGACTTTTTTCTTAATGAACAAAGGTGATGCGTTTAATTTAAGAAAGTTTATTTCGCATCATTTAAATTTAATTTTACTACCCTTAGTGCTGAAAGCGGCTGATGCAAGATTATTTACCCATCAAAAATATAAAAATATTTTTCTAAAAAATATTGATAAAAATGTTTATATTTTTCAATACTCTATGATTGATGATGATTTTTTTGTAACGGAAGAAGCCATCATTAAAAGGCTTCAAAATATTGAGCAGCGCAAAGTTAGATTTTTAATGGCTGGGCGTTTGGTGCATGAAAAAGGCGTGCAACTTTTATTAGATGCGATTGATTTATTAAGACAAAAAAATATTGAAGCTGACATTAATATTATGGGCAGCGGCGCGTTAGAAGAAACCTGCAGAGCGTTTGCAGCCAAACCGCAAGGTTCAGTATCAATGGCGTTTATTGATCCTATTGCTTATGGCAAAGCGTTTTATGAATATTTATCCACCTATGATTTTTTAATGTTGCCTAACCTTTCAGAAGAGCAACCAAGAATTATTTTTGATTCTTTTGGGCAAGGGTTAAGTGTTATTGCATCTGATACAGAGGGGTTGGTTGCCACTTGCAAGCACAATGAAAATGCAATTATTTTTAGGCGTGGCGATGTTTCATCGCTGGCCGACGCCATTGAATCTGCAGTCAATAATAAGAAAAATATTATCAACTTAGGGTTAAATGGTCTTCAATATGCACAATCAAGAACACATCAATCAATGCACCAAAATCGTGAGAATTTTTTAAAGTCGCAAGTTGGGATTATCTAAATAGTGAATATTAAAAAAATATTTTAAATAATTTTTTTAAGTCGCCCTAATAATCGCCGTTACTCCATTGTGTCTTAAGTTTTTGAATACATTCAAAACCAAAAACTAAAGGTGTAAAGTAGCAGATTTACATCGTTAGATTTTTATTCGTGCAATTAAAATACTTAAATATTATAAAAAATTATTAGTAAAGGTTATTAAAATGAGCGACAAAATTACTACCGTTGGGATTGTTGGCACAGGCTTTATTGCGAGTGGTCTTGCACACTTAATTATGGTGTCAAAAGATTTTAAAATTTCAAAAGTGCTCACCCGCCGTCCTAAAGAATCTATCAAAGACATTCCTCAAGAATATTTAACCTTTTCAAAAGAAGAACTGATCGATCAATCAGACATTGTGTTTGAATGTTCTGGCGATGTAATGCATGCAACTGAAGTGATTTTAGCCGCGACGAATGCGGGTAAAAAAGTAGTCACTTTAAATGCTGAATTCCACGTGACAACAGGTTCTTATTTCGTTAAAAAAGGCGCATACGTTACCGATGCCGATGGCGACCAACCTGGTTGCTTGGCTAGACTCAAACAAGAAATTGAAGGCATGGGTTTTGAGCCTGTAGCGTATGTGAATATTAAAGGCTTTATTAATTTAAACCCTGAACGCAAAGAAATGGAATATTGGTCTGGTCAACAAGGCATTCGATTAGAACAAACCGTGTCATTTACCGATGGCTCAAAATTGCAAATTGAACAAGCCTTTGTGGCAAATGGCTTGGGCGCCACCATTCCACCTGGCGGAATGTTTGGCAGAACCGTTGAAACCTTGCAAGATTTAGACTTTTTAATTCAAGCTTCTGAAGACGCAAAAATGCCCATCAGTGACTTTGTTTTATGTAAAGGCGCACCCAATGGTGAATTAATTGTGGCAAAAAGTGCGCAGGCCGACAGGCTTGGTAATTACATTGTTGGCCCGTTAAAAACCAAAGAAAAACGTGGTTATGTCATGTTGCGCCCTTACCATTTATGCCACTTAGAAGCACTTAATACTTTACGCCGCGTGCGAGACGGTGAAGGCATGCTGATTAACAACTCAGCGAATCCAACCTTAACAGTTTCTGCCGTTGCTAAACGCAAAATTAAAAAAGGTGAAACCATTGAGCGTGGCGCTGGTGGTTTTGATGTACGAGGTGTGGCGGTTCAGCTTAAAGACAATTTAAACGCTGTGCCTATTTGTCTATTACAAAATACGCCCGTTGTGCGTGATATTGAACCAGGTCAAATTGTTCAGTTTGATGATATTGATTTGGCTCAAACTAAAGCAGCTGAAATTTATAAGGAATTGCTAAGTTAGCACCAAACTTTATCCATTTGCGTTTAAAAATAAAAAATTGATTAAGTAAAAGGAAAGTTTGTAATGAAATGGTACATTCCAACACAAAATTCAACGAGCCATTGGCTCGAGGAATTTATTCCTAAAGAAAAGCACTCGTTTCATGCCATTAACGCGCACTATGATCATGACAGATCAAGAAACGTAACCAACAAAAAGCAATGGGTTGATTACTTTAATCATGGTTTAGATACTTACAATGCAGCGCGAAGAGATAAAGAAAAATCTGGGGTGATTACTTTTTTTCCACAATTACCAGCAGTGATTGGATTGCGAAAAAAAATTTCTACCGCCGATTTACCTGTATTGGCTTGGGGATTTAATATTGGAAATTTACAATATGGATTAAAAGGACAGATTGCAAAATTTGCACTTAGAGAAATTTCAAAATTTTTTGTTTGGTCCAGAGATGAAATTAATCAATACAGCCAGTGGCTTAACATTGCGCCTGAACGTTTTGAGTTCATGCCTTATCATCGCCACATGGTTGAGCAAACGATTCACGAAAATGTAGAATCGCCCTATATTATTTCTTTAGGCACTGCTGGAAGAGACTACAAACTTTATTTAGAGGTTTTAGAATCACTAAAAATTCCAGCGGTCATTATCACTGGCGCACATGCTGTGAACGGATTAAAAATTCCAAGTAATGTAAAAATCATGAACGGCTTAAGTGCAACGCAATGTCACGAACTTTTACAAGGCGCCCGATTTGCAGTTGCGCCTTTAGCCAGCCGTGTGACTGCAGCAGGTCAAGTCTCTATTATTGATGCAATGATGTTCGGGAAAGCACAAGTCGTCACAAAAACGCCTTCTACACAAGATTACTTAAGCCATAACAGCGAGGCTTTATTTGTTGGCGTTGGTGATTATGATGGGTTACGTGAGGGTGTTGAAAAGTTATGGCTTGACGATACGTTGCGGAAAAATCTTGGGGAAGCCGCTAAAACAAGAATGCGTAATGAATTTTCTGATCAAGCAATCATCCCACATTTAATAAAAGTGTTAGATGCTTATGAGTAAAATTTAAGCAATTTTTCGCAAAGATTCATGCTTTGGGCATGTAGCTTTGGTTCTGCGTTTATCTTTACGCTGATGTCCAGCTTGTATATTGCGTTGTTAATTGTTAACCAAAAAAATTAGATTTAACCGTTATAGCGTCAATTCTTAATCCATAGCCAATCACAATTAATCCGATGAATGGAAATATAGCGGCTAACATAAACGTTATTTGCCCGCCTAAAAACTCCAGTAAAAACCCGCCAGCAAGTCCACCAATCGTGCCACCAACGCCGTAAGCAACACTATTATAAATGGCTTGCCCTTTGGCTTGATGGCGACCATTAAAAAACTGCGTGACAACATGCACAGAAGCCGCATGAAAACTACCAAACGTTGCCGCGTGTAAGGTCTGCGCTAAAATCATCCAGCCAATATGCTCGACCGCCAAACCAATGAGTGAAAATCTCAATACCGCTAAAATGAGGCTGACCATTAAAATACTTTTCAAACTAAATCTTGCCATAATTTTTGGCATCATCATAAAAATGCCAATTTCGCAGATGACCCCCACTGCCCACAATAAGCCAATCACACCTTTGCTATAGCCATGATCACTTAAATAAATAGAATAAAAATTATACAAAACGCCATGCGCAGTCACCATCATCGCGCAACCCACCAACAGCGCAATCACATTGGGTTGCTTTAATACTTGCCAAATTGAAAAATGGTCATGCGGATGTGGGGAAATTTTTGCCTCAGGCAATTGAAAAGTGAGTACAAATAACACCAATTGCACGCTTAACAAAAACCATAATAAAATTTTAATGCCTGAAAAATCAATGAGATATCCCAACACCACAGAAGCCACGATAAAGCCCAGCGATCCCCACATGCGGATACGGCTGTAATGCCCGTTTGACGTTGCCAGATGCGCTAAAGTGAGTGATTCAGCAAGTGGTAAGGTTGAACTGGTAAACAAACTTAACGCAGCCATCACAAAAAATAACCAGAAAAAACCATGCGCCCAAAAGACGGCGCTAAAACCTAGCAGGCCCAATAATGCCGTGAGTCGAATCCATTGCACGCGTTTGCCTGTATGATCAGCCAACCAACCCCAAAAGTTAGGTGCAAAAATGCGACTGATTTGAAATAAAGACATGAGGATGCCAATATCTGCCGCCGAAAAATGTTCCGACTGCAAATACAATCCCCAGTAAGGCACAAATGACCCAACAAAGAAATAATAAATGAAGTAAAAACGGGAAAGGTTAAAGTGTAGCGCGTGGCTCAAAATGAATGCAGAAACACAATAAATTAGATACGTGGCGTGCTAGAAACCACATCCGCATTTTGCCCACGGTGACGCAATGCATGGTCGATGAGTACCAAGGCCAACATCGCTTCTACAATCGGCGTAGCGCGAATGCCCACGCACGGATCATGTCGTCCTGTGGTTTGCATCAAGACTGGCTCACCTGCTTTATCAATTGATTTGCGTTCTTGCGGAATGCTAGAGGTTGGTTTGAAGGCAACATTGACCACAATATTTTGACCGCTTGAAATGCCGCCTAAAATACCACCAGCGTGATTGGTAGAAAAACCATTAGGGGTCATTTCGTCAGAATGCTGACTGCCACGCTGTGCAATTGCGGCAAAGCCAGCGCCAATTTCTACGCCTTTCACCGCATTAATGCCCATCATGGCATAAGCAATTTCAGCATCTAAGCGATCAAAAATAGGCTCACCAAAACCCACAGGCACATGCTCTGCCACAACCGTAATTTTTGCACCGACTGAATCACGTTCTGAACGTACTTTGTCTAGATAAGCTTCAAGCTTGGGCATGATATCCATATTGGGTGAAAATAATTTATTTTCGGGGTGATTTAACGCTTCCCAACTGACAAATGGAATTTCAATTTCGCCCAATTGACTCAAAAATCCACGAATTTCCACGCCATATTTTTGTTTCAACCATTTTTTTGCAATGGCGCCCGCTGCAACACGCACTGCTGTTTCGCGCGCGCTTGAACGCCCACCGCCCCGATAATCACGAATGCCGTATTTTTGCTGATATGTATAATCCGCATGACCCGGACGGAAGGTGTTCATGATTTTGCTGTAATCTTGCGAACGCTGGTCGGTATTTCTGATGAGTAAACCAATGGGCGCGCCTGTCGTTTTGCCTTCAAACACGCCTGATAAAATTTCTACGGTGTCAGATTCATTGCGTTGTGTCACATGACGAGAAGTGCCTGGTTTACGGCGGTCTAAATCAGTTTGTAAATCTTCAGCACAAAGTTCCAAGCCTGGCGGACAGCCATCAACAACACCGCCAATGGCTGCGCCGTGAGATTCACCAAACGAAGTTAAGGTAAATAAAGTGCCGAAAGTGTTGCCAGACATGAAAAATCTCGTGTGTTTAATTTAGGCTAAGATTTTACCACAAGGCGGAACAATCAATGAAAAGCGAGGATTTGCCTTTATATCTAAAAGCTAAAAAAAAATTTAAGAGTTAAATTTTTAAACCTTTTATCCACTCTGAATAAACCACTGAAGCTTGCTGATTAAGCTGGCTCACGCGTTCAGGTAAAGCGCGTTGTATTTCATCCAAATCTTGCACACCAATACTCGCAAGCGAGTCTTGTACTTCTTCTTCGCCCAACTGACACCATGTTTCTACCATACAAGCCGTCATTTCTATATGGCATTGCATTGCAAGGTGTTTACCGATTGCATAAGCCTGATTTTCGCAGTGCTGGCTGGCAAGCAAATGGGTTGCGCCTTGTGGGAGGGTAAACGTTTCGCCGTGCCAATGAAAGCTTAAAAAATTCTTGGCGTTACCAAACCATTTTTTAGCTTCGTGATGGTCACTCACAACCACTTCACCCCATCCAATTTCTTTGGTTGGATTTGCACGCACAACAGCGCCCAATGCTTTGCTGATGAGCTGCCCGCCTAAACAATGTCCTAGTACAGGAATATCCTCAGCAACGGCCTCACGGATTAAATCGACTGCAACGTTAATCCACGGCAATTCGTCATTCACGCTCATCGGCCCGCCCATAAACACCAAGCCGCTATAATCTTTAGCAGAGGCTGGCATGACATGGCCTAAATCAATGCGCACCTCGCACCACGGGATATTATTCTGCCCCAAAAATGTGCCTAAATAACCTGCGCCTTCGGTTCTTGCATGGCGAAAAATAACAACTGGTTTCATACGCTCTACTATTAACTAACTTATGGTTTGATTGTATATTCTCCAAGCAAAATTCCGTCCAGCGAATAAGCGCCAATTGCAACTCTAATTAATCGTAATGTTGGAAAACCGATGGCAGCTGTCATGCGCCGCACCTGACGATTTTTGCCTTCAGATATTTTGATTTCTAGCCATGTTGTCGGAATCGCGTTGCGTTCACGAATCGGTGGATTGCGCGGCCATAAATTTTCAGGCGCTTCAATCACGCGCACTTGCGCGGGCTGCGTGACAAAACCCCCTAAATCTACCCCTTTTAAAAGTGGCATTAAATCTGCTTGACTAGGAGTGCCTTCCACTTGTGCCCAATAAGTTTTGATTTCTTTGTGCTTGGGATGGCTTAAACGGTGTTGCAAAGCACCATCATCAGTTAAAATAAGTAAGCCTTCTGAATCTGTGTCTAAACGACCTGCGGCATACACATTTGGAATAGGAATAAAGTCTTTTAATGTGGGGTGCTTTTCGTGTGGCGAAAATTGGCACACGACATTAAAAGGCTTATTAAATAAAATCATCATGTTAGGAAAAGACTCAATGGCATCAAAAATTCAAGACTCTAAAATTAGCGTCCCAACTGTGGGCTCAAAAATTACCGTTAATGCAGACAACACGCTGAATGTGCCTGACGCACCGATTATCCCATTTATTGAAGGCGATGGCATTGGTATTGATATTACTCCACCCATGATTAAAGTAGTGGATGCTGCGGTGGAAAAGGCTTATGGTGGTAAACGTAAAATTTCTTGGATGGAAGTCTACGCTGGCGAAAAGTCTACAAAAATTTATGACAAAGATGCCGATGGAAAAGATACATGGCTTTCAGCCGAGACTATGCAAGTCTTACGCGAATATGTCATCTCCATTAAAGGCCCACTGACAACACCCGTGGGTGGCGGCATTCGCTCACTGAACGTAACCTTGCGCCAAGAACTAGATTTATACGTTTGCTTGCGCCCTATTCAATATTTTACTGGCGTGCCTAGTCCAGTTAAAGCACCCGAAAAAGTGGATATGGTTATTTTCCGTGAAAATACGGAAGATATTTATGCGGGTATTGAATGGGCAGCTGGCTCAACTGAAGTTAAAAAGGTCATCGATTTTTTAAGCGATATGGGAATGCGCAAGAAAATTCGTTTTCCTGAAAATTCTGCCATTGGCATTAAGCCTGTTTCTGTTGATGGCACTAAGCGATTGATTCGTAAGGCGATTCAATATGCTATTGATAATAATCGTAAAAGTGTAACCGTTACGCATAAAGGTAATATTATGAAGTTTACCGAAGGCGGCTTTAGAGATTGGGGATATCAATTGGCTAAAGAAGAATTTGGTGCAGTGGAAATTGACGGTGGGCCTTGGTGTGCTTTACCAAATGGCATCGTGATTAAAGACTGTATTGCCGATGCCTTTTTGCAAGAAATTTTGCTGCACCCAACCGATTACGATGTCGTCTGTGCCACCAATTTAAATGGCGATTACATGAGTGACGCGCTTGCTGCGCAAGTGGGTGGCATTGGGATTGCGCCAGGTGCAAATTTAAGCGATACCGTTGCCATGTTTGAAGCAACGCACGGCACTGCGCCAAAAATTGCTGGAAAAGATTTAGCCAACCCAAGTTCACTAATTTTATCTGCTGAAATGATGTTGCGCCATATGGGTTGGGTTGAAGCTGCTGACTTAGTGTTAACTGGCGTAGGTAAAGCAATAGCCAGCAAACGCGTAACGATTGATTTTTCATCACAAATGGAAGGCGCAACCCAAGTTGGCAGCGCACAATTTGGTGATGAAATTATTGCCAATATGTAACATTAACAACTTGTTAAAAATTTTTAACACTTAGCTTTAAAAACAAAAATGGCTCGTTGATAACGAGCCATTTTTAATACTTTTTGATTAAAATCTGAATGTACTGATTGAAAAGTATTATGCGCCTAACTATTAGGCTTTTTGAATATTAGAAGCTTGTTTACCTTTTGGGCCTTCAGTTAATTCAAAACTCACACGTTGACCTTCTTTTAAGCTTTTATAGCCTGATTCTACAATGGCTGAAAAGTGTGCGAATAAATCGTCACCTCCATCATCTGGGGTAATAAAGCCAAAACCTTTAGAATCATTAAACCATTTTACGGTACCTGTTGCCATTTCTACATCCTTACAAATTACTTAAACTGGGCGCACCCCGAAAAGTTTGAGTTAACAATAATTCACCATTTATCAATATAACGATCAATCAATAAAACGATAAAAATTACGATCATTCAAACACCAACTGATATTTATAATTTGGCTTTTATGAAATGTCAAGCTATTTTTATTTAGCGTATTTTTGCCTGCTTTATCGATTTATTAAACACAATAAAAATATTACATAATCTTTAATTATTGCCGTTAAACAAGTTTGGGTATTCATTAAAATATTTTTTAATAAATACCCAAATATAAAAATTTCAGAAAAAACAAAGGTTAACTGAATAACTTCACCATGTCTAACATCACTCCAACAGCTAAACTTAGTGGACTTGCGCGAACACTTATTCAAGAAAAATTGCTGTCTGAGGAAGACGCCAGTGCAATACAACTTAAAGCCAATAGCGCTAAATCTCCATTTATTTCTCAATTAATTCAAAGCGGAAAAATTAGCGCTAGAACGATTGCAGAAACTTCAGCACGCGCCTTTGGTTTTCCTTACTTGAGTTTAGATGCGTTTGATATTGAATATTTACCGCAAAAAATGATTGATGCAGAACTCATGTTGTCGCATCACGTGATGGCTTTAAAAACACGCAATAATATTTTATATGTTGCAATTTCTGACCCAACGAATCTGCACACTTTAGATACTGTTCAATTTCAGATGGGCATGGCTTTATCGCCTATTGTGGTTGAAGACGATAAATTATTAAGTTTAATTCACAAATTAATTGAAGGAAAAGACACCAGCCTAAAATCTGTGATAGATGAAGATGAGTTTGATTTAGAGACAGACTCGGAAAAAGTGATCGAAGATGAAGCGCAAAATACAGAAGTAGACGATGCGCCAATTGTTAAATTTATTAATAAAATGCTGTTAGATGCCATCAATATGGGCGCTTCTGATTTACATTTTGAGCCTTACGAAAAATTTTACCGCGTGCGTTATCGTGTTGATGGCGTATTACGCGATATCGCCCAGCCCCCTTTAGCCATTAAAGACAAACTGGCCTCTCGCGTTAAAGTCATCTCCAATATGGATATCTCGGAAAAACGCATTCCGCAAGATGGCCGCATGAAACTCATTTTATCTAAAACCCGTACCATTGATTTTCGTGTGAGCACCTTGCCGCTCATTCACGGCGAAAAAATTGTGATGCGGATTTTAGACCCATCAAGCGCAACCTTAGGGATTGAAGCCTTAGGCTACGAGCCTGAACAAAAAGAAGCGCTACTAAAAGCAGTGATGCGCCCTTATGGTTTGGTGTTGGTCACAGGGCCAACGGGTTCTGGTAAAACGGTTTCACTTTATACTTGTTTAAATATTCTTAATAGCCCCAGCGTTAATATTGCAACCGCAGAAGACCCATGCGAAATTCCACTGGCGGGGATTAATCAAGTGAACGTGAATGATAAACAAGGGTTAACTTTTGCTGCCGCGCTCAAATCGTTTTTACGTCAAGATCCTGACATTATTATGATTGGTGAAATTCGTGATTTAGAAACGGCTGACATGGCCATTAAAGCAGCGTCTACAGGCCATATGGTGCTTTCAACCTTGCATACCAATGACGCACCCTCTACCCTCACCCGCTTAATGAATATGGGCGTTGCGCCATTTAATATTGCTTCAGCCGTTTCACTTATTACCGCACAACGCTTGGCCAGACGCTTATGCAAACATTGTAAAGTTCCTCTTAGTTTACCAAAAGAAGGCTTGCTTTCAATTGGCTTTACTGAAGAAGATTTTAAAGAACCTTGGCAATTATATGGCCCAAACCACGATGGATGCGAACAATGCACCGCAGGTTACAAAGGCCGCGTGGGTATTTATCAAGTAATGCCAATTACGGATGCCATCAGCCGCATTATCATGAAAAATGGCACCGCGCATGACATTGCCGACCAAGCCAAACTTGAAGGCGTGCGAGATTTGCGCCAATCAGGCTTACTCAAAGTCAAACAAGGGCTCACTTCGATTGAGGAAGTTGAAGCTTGTACTAACGAGTAATCGTCATCACTTAAGCTTTATTCATTTGAAATATCTTAGCCATAGCTAATCTTAGCGATAGTTAATTAGGGAATATTGGCTTATTTCAACGAATTGATTTTTTTATAAATCCGTACAATAAAATCTGCGTGTAATTTTTTAAGTACACGCAATCTTGCTAAGGATAAACTGGATTCAAACCATGGCAGTCAGCGCTAAAAACACCAAAGAAACCCTGTACGCTTGGGAAGGTAAAGACAAAAAAGGCAAAGTTGTCAAAGGGCAAATGCGCGCATCGGGCGAGGCGTTTGTAAACGCAACTTTGCGCCGTCAAGGCTTAGTCGTCACAAAAGTCAAGAAACAAAGCGGTTTTGCCAGCCAAGGCAAAATTTCAGATAAAGACATTACGCTCTTCACACGTCAACTTGCCACCATGATGAAAGCGGGTGTGCCATTGCTGCAAACATTTGATATTGTTGGCAAAGGCCATAACAATCCAGCCGTTGCAAAATTGCTATTTGATATTAAATCAGACGTTGAAACAGGCAGCAGTTTAAGCGCAGCCTTTAGAAAATATCCACTCTATTTTGACCAACTTTTTTGCAACTTAATTGGCGCAGGCGAACAAGCGGGTATTTTAGATACGTTGCTGGAGCGACTAGCAACCTATAAAGAAAAAATTCAAGCCATTAAAGGTAAAATTAAGTCCGCCCTTTTTTACCCAACCTCCATTATTGTGGTTGCGTTTATCATTGTGACCATCATCATGTTGTTTGTGATTCCCGCTTTTAAAGAACTTTTTGAAGGTTTTGGCGCAGAACTTCCCGCCCCCACGCTGGTTGTCATGGCAATTTCAGATTTTTTTGTCAATTATTGGTGGGCAATATTTGGCATCATAGGCTTTGGCGGTTGGTTCTTCTTCTACACATGGAAGCGCTCTGTCACCATGCAAGCACGGATGGACAGACTGTTACTAAAACTCCCCATTATTGGTGAAATCATCCGTAAAGCCACCATTGCAAGATTTTCGCGTACATTAGCTACCATGTTTGCTGCAGGCGTTCCATTGGTTGAAGCTTTGGATTCTGTCGCAGGCGCTGCTGGCAACCGCGTTTATTATGAAGCCACAAAAAAAATTCAAGGTGAAATTAGCACAGGCACTAGCCTGACAGTGGCCATGCAAAATACCAATGTTTTCCCCAACATGGTGTTACAAATGACTGCAATTGGTGAAGAGTCTGGTTCATTAGATAATATGCTAGGCAAAGTAGCAGACTTTTTTGAAGGTGAAGTGGACGATGCAGTGGCAGCACTTTCCAGCTTAATGGAACCCATTATTATGGTGGTTTTAGGGGTGATTATTGGCGGCTTGGTGATTGCGATGTATATGCCAATTTTCAAAATGGGCGCAGTTGTATAAACAAGGTGAAACATATTGATTTAATGAGTTAGGTCTGGTTTTGTGGAAGGGCAAGTTGATGTTACTTTATCAACTTGTTAGGAGATTTCATGAAACGTATGCCCCGTCGAATTTTCACAGAAGAATTCAAGAAAGAAGCTGTACGATTATTTAAAGAGCAAGATTTAACGCTTGCAGAAGTGAGTCGCAATTTAGATATTGCGCCTAAATCACTTAAATCTTGGTTGAAGTTGCATGATGCTGGTGCACTCAAAGGAAGTTTAGGCGTTACCAAGCTCACGCCAGACCAATTGCGGATTCGTGAGCTTGAACGTGAATTAGCGATTGCCCGTGAGGAGCGCGACATATTAAAAAAAGCCACGGCGTACTTTGCGAAACTGTCGAAATAAAGTACGCCATGATTCAAAAACTCAAAGCAAAACACCCATTGCAAATATTGTGTCAGCAACTCAATGTTTCTGTCAGCGGTTATTTAGCGCATCAACAAAACCCAGTATCTGGACGTAAGCAACGAGATCAACGGTTGATTACCCACATCCGTGCCGCCCATGAGCGAGGCCGTGGCAGTTATGGCCCCAATAAGATTCAAACAGAGCTTGTTGAGCAAAGTAGCATTCACTTGGGCATTAACAGCATCAAGCGGTTGCGAAAGATCGCTGGCATTCGCTGTAAGCAAAAGCGTAAGTTTAGAGTTACCACGGATTCCAAACATAAACTGCCTGTGGCGCCTAACTTGCTGAATCGTCAATTTAACCCAAGTAGTCCTAACCAAGTCTGGGTGGCGGATATAACCTACATTCCCACTGACGAAGGTTGGTTGTACCTTGCTGCCGTTAAAGATTTGCACACCTGTGAAATTGTGGGCTGGGCGATGGATGAACGGATGACCAAAACATTGGTGTGTGATGCCTTGCGTGCAGCTTTCTGGCGCAAAAAACCAACGCCAGGCCTCATGCACCATTCAGACCGTGGCAGTCAATATTGTTCAAAAGCTTACCGCGCTTTGCAAACCAGCTACAAAATGCAAACATCAATGAGTAACAAGGGGGATTGCTGGGACAACGCGCCCATGGAGAGTTTCTTTGGCACTTTAAAAACTGAATGCATACATCACTACAAATTCAAAACCAGAGAGGAAGCGAAACGTGTGACGTTTGAGTACATTGAAGTGTTTTACAACCAAATCCGCAGACATGCAAAACTCAACAACCAAGCACCTGCGCAATTTGCTAAAACTTATCATCAAAACTTAAAGAAAAATGCTGCATAATATTCATACTTGCCCTGTCACTAAAACGGGTCTAACTCAACCCGGTGAGGAATGAGAAGGGGTGGGATAAACCCGAGCTAAATGCATTCGGAAAAATTTCGACAGGCAATACGCCCCCTAGAAATGAATCTGCAAATTATGATGGTGATTTCATCGAGTGGATCAAAACGGACAACATCACGGGAGATGCTATTGTCGTCACACCTGCCACTGAGCACCTTTCTGAGATTGGTGCGAGAAAGGCTAGAACGGTAAAAAACGGAGCTCTGCTTGTGGCCTGTATCGCAGGTAGCATCGAATCAATTGGGCGCTCTGCACTAACCGATAGGATTGTATCCTTCAACCAGCAGATCAATGCAATCCAGCCCGGCAAGGATGTGAATCCTCTCTATTTGTATGGTTTGTTTAAGTTGTCTCGGGCTTACATACAAAGCCACGCCACGAAGGGGATGAAGAAGATTCTGACAAAAGGTGATTTTGAGAAGATCACAATGATTAAGCCACCTATTGACCTCCAAAACCAATTCGCGGTCATCCTAGAAAGAGTCGAAGGCATCAAATCCCTTTACCAACATAGCCTCACTGATCTCGAAACACTCTATAGTTCACTCAGCCAGCAGGCCTTCAAAGGCGAACTGGATTTGTCACGTGTGCCCTTGCAAGGCATTCAAGCCGAGGAAGAAAACGCCATGGAAATAGAGCCGTTGCAGCTTCCCGAAGAGCAAGCTCAGGCCATTAACTTACCTGATACCGATAACCTCATGGATGCCTTAGAGAGCATTGAGGAGCGACAGCTATTGATATCGCATTGGCTAGAGGCCTATCGTAGTCAACTAGGCAATTTGCCATTTTCAGTACAACACTTTATGGCAACTGCGCAAACCCGGCTTGCGGAACTGCACCCAGACAATGAATTTGAATTGGGTGAAAGCGATTACGAGCATATCAAGGAATGGGTATTCAAGGCCTTGGCTACTGGCGTGCTAACGCAGGAAATTGATGACGAAAATAACCAGATTGTCCTCAAGCCTCGGTCTGCCGAGTGGGGATCTTGGTAACCGTATGAAACTACTACGCCTTAAGATCACCGACCCAGCAGGCTTTCGCAGTCTGCCTTGTGGTTTTGAGCACTACTTCCGCACAGAATGGAGCTTGCAAGACGAACTGACACAGCCCGATGGTTTTGCGCCCTTTGTTTGCGCAGGCCCCAATGGCAGCGGCAAATCTAACCTGCTCGAAGCGCTGGCGGCGATTTTCTATCAACTAGAAATTTTTCGTGTACGCCGTAATTTTCTGCCTGAAGCCTTGCAAGGTGAGGCTAACAAATTTTCACCGGTAGCGTTTGAGCTGGATTACATGATACGCGTACCCCCTGAGTACAGAAGCTCTGACAGCCCTGATTGGGCGAAGGTGGGTGTGTGGAAAAACCCTGGTGAATCTGTTCGCTTCCAGTGGGAAAACCAGAGCGACTTCGACACAGATATATACAAGGATTTCGATGGCGGTCACGCGGATATTTTGTTGCCTGAGTATGTACTTGGCTATTCGTCGGGCGAAAATGAAATTCTCAGCTTGCCCTTTTTTAAAATGCGTTTTGTAGAGTTTGATGAATACGCAAATGCATTAAAGCAGCAATTATCTTACCCCGGGCACCCAGAGACTAGACTTGCTTATTTAGATAATAGCTTTAGCCAAGCGATATTAATTTGTAATCTACTGTTTAAAAATGAAGATATATTAAAGCCGTTTCGTGATGATGTTGGTATTGAAGCGCTTAAAGAGTTTCGCATTATTATTAAGCGCAGCATACCAATCAGCGTAACACAGTTGGCAGATTTCGATTTAGAGAGTGAAGATAAACGCTCGCAGCAAATAAATGAATATAGAGCAAAACAATCAGACGACAACTTATTAGAGTTGCTTGAATATAGACGTAGCTTAATCGTTAAGGATAATCCAGCATTATTGAGTGATCCAGATGAAAATGGTGACCTCCGCTATAAATTAAACTTAATGCATGGATTAGAGGGGGATGATGAGTCATCATTGATAGTAAGCGCCCTCAAGCGTTGTGCAACACTTTGTTATTTAGATGAATCAACAGATACCTTAATCCTGGATTACTGGGTAAACGATGCAACCAAACAAGCGTTTCGTGAAAATTTCAGCAATGATGCACTTGCCTTGTTTCAAGCCTTCCGTATCCTGCTCTCGCTAAATCTATATTCAGTGAGTGAGAACCTTAAGAAGGATGCTTACCAGTCACCCAGCCATTATGTAAGCGAAACAATTCCTACGTTAGCTTCTGACCAACGCATCATGCGTTTTAAATTTGTACGTTTTAGCAAACAGGGTGTAGACAAACCTATGATGCTGAAAGAGCTGTCTGATGGCGAGCATCAATTACTCCATAGCTTAGGGATGTGCCTGTTGTTTCGCGATACCAACAGCTTGTTTCTGCTGGATGAGCCTGAAACACACTTTAACCCAGACTGGCGCTCAAACTTTATCAGCCGATTGCGGCAGTGCTTACCAGGTAAAGAGTGGGTTGCGCAGGAAATGCTGATCACTACCCACACACCTTTTTTGATTTCAGACAGCAAGCCAGAAAAAGTACTGGTATTTGAAAAGGATAAAAATAGCGGTGCAGTTAGCATTAGCCATCCAGAGTACAACACGCTGGGCGCTTCGATTAATAAGATTACTATGAACACCTTCGGCAAGCGTGAAACCATTGGCGGCCATGCACAGGCCTTGCTGGAAGAATTGAGGGTTCGTTTTGAGCAAGGTACAGAAGATAAAGAAGCATTAATCACGGAAATTCATCGCGAGCTTGGTGATTCAGTGGAGAAAGTGCTGCTGATTAAAGCTATCCTAGATGCTGACAACCCAAATAACAATGGAGCGCAAGGTTGATGTTGTTCTCTTACACCTATGTGCCTCATAAGATGGAGAAGATGCAAGAGTTCATCGACTTCACTTTTCATGAAGTATGGTGCAAGGCGCCTATAGGATTGCCTTTCCATCCTGACCTTTTTAAAGGAAATCCTGATCTTAAAGATGTTATGGTCGAGTTTGGATTTACTGCGAAAGCGGCAGAGCGTGGTAAGAAGTTTTATAAGGAAGTGAAGGCAATTTACATTCTTTTCGCAACACTTTCACCTCAAGAAATTGATCAGTTTAAGCAGTGGTACCAAGGCAATAACGATCTTGAGAAAGTTTGCGCAAATGATCCAGCAATCCTTATTGCTCGTTACAGCGATATATCTGTCAATCATCAAGACCTTGCTGACCTGCTTGGCACTTTTTTTAGAGACTTGTATTCACATTCTCTACTGAACCTGAAAGAATTGCGTGACAAGATTGGCGATATTGATGACCACTACAAAACTTTCATGAGAATCAATAAAGTTGGGAGGTGCCCGTTTTGTGGAATGACTGATTTACTTGGGTCAAACCACACTCCCCGTGATGCTTATGACCACTACTTACCCAAGAAGATATACCCGTTCAACTCCATCAACTTCCGCAACCTTGTCCCTGCTTGCCATCATTGTAATAGCAGCTATAAGACTACCAAGGATCCGGCCTATACACCCAAAGATCCCACCAGAGCAGTTCATCGGCGTGCTATTTTTTATCCTTACAAAACGACAGCGCATTCGATAGAGCTACAGGTCGTTTTGAAGCACTCAGACATTGCCAAGCTAACTCCGGCAGATATTACTCTGCAATTTGGTCCTGCAATTATTAATGAGGAGATCGAAACCTGGAAGGACGTTTATGGGATCGAGGAGCGCTATAAAGCCAAACTATGTGGGGAAAGCGACGGCAAGTACTGGCTGACACAGGTGCTTGAAGAATGCGAGGCGTATGGAAATCAACCCGCCGAAATCTTAGCTATGCGCGCCCAGCAGGCACAGAATCGACCATATGCCGACTGCAACTTTCTTAGAAATCCATTTCTAAATGCGTGTAACGATAAAGATTTATTTAATTTAATTGGTTAGAACCTGCCGTTCATAAGCTTGCAAAACAAAAACGACCTAGAGATTTCTCCCTAAGTCATCTTAGTTGGTGGCTCTCTGTGAGTCGAACACAATACCAACGAATTCTGGTTTGTTACTGTTTCCCGCCTCTCTGGACTATGCTTTCACCATAACAACTCTTTACCTCAAACACTCACCGCCCGCATCCTATCAATTTTCTCGATCACAGCCTGATAGAGATCATGGTCGGAGTCCGGGTTATTGCGGTCTGGGTGATTAGCACTCCTAATTTTTTTCAATTGCGTCAAATCCTCTGGCAAATCATGTACCTTGGTTACGCGATCACCGTTCTTTGCCATAATGCGCTGAAGTTCAGCCTCAGCTGTTTCACGTGTTTCATATAATAATTTGCTGCCTAGACGCCAACTATTCTGGTTTTTGCGAGGCGATAACTTTTCTTTTCCATCAAACCAACTCCATTTGCCAGTCTCTGAATCCTGTTCAAATTCAATAGTATTGATGGTATATGTGTAAGTAGGCGACTCTATTTCCATGGCAAGTAAATTAATCACCTTGGCGACATTGGCTACAGTTACCACGTAATATGCACCTGCCGCATGCGGAAAGAATGCATTAATTTGTGTTGATTCAGTCTTGCTGCCGTTACTTGTTGCATTCAATTCAGCCATGCGGGCTAGGGCTCTACGTTGTGCGTTTGTCACTGGTTATATTCCTTAAGTATTAGTTGAAGCTCACTGTAGTCACGCCTCGCATAAGAGATCACCCATATGGGCGCCTATATTACTATCTAGCCAGATTTTATCGAGGCAATATGACGGTAGGAATAAAGCTATGAACTAAATGAAAAAAGCCCAACATTTCTGTCAGGCTTGAATTCTTTGGCTCCTCGACCTGGGCTCGAACCAGGGACACACGGATTAACAGTGCGCTATTGGTTTCTTTATTTGGCGAGGGGTAAAAGGCTGTTTCATTCCCGCAACTCTATTTTATTGGTACCTTTAAGCACGGTATTTTACGTTGATTTTTAACTGTTTGCGGGAATATATTTATATTTAAAATCGTTCAAAATTAATATCAATGACCATCACTCTGCCATTTAATTACCACATTTCGACATTAAACAAACTTCATCACGCCATCCACTCAAAGCATTAAAATCTAAGGTGGTAATGATGCAGGCTTGCTTGAGGTTTTCATATTGGTTAACAGCGGTTGCGTTACGCTCTCTCCAGTATTGGGCATCCCCTTCGGTATCGCTGGGAGTGTTATCTCTGGCAGCAATATCGGTTGATATTTGGTTGCGCAGCAGCTCGCGCATGTTATCAACAGAAATATTGGCAAGCTCAATTTTTTGATCATACTGCTTTTGTTTTTTAACATAGCTTGCCTTTACATTTTCTAGCTGATATTGGTAACTCTCGTTAACCACTTTTAAATTTTTTTCGGCATTCTCAAGCTTTAATTGATTAATTGCTTCACGCTTTTCATATTCAGTTTGCTGCGTGTTTATATAGTCATTTAATTCATTAATAGCCTGATTTTTAGCTTTAATCTCTTTAATACGCGCTTTATTGCACGCGTTTAAATTAAATTGGTAATACGTTACCATTGACGCGACTAAAATAATGCCTGTAATCGCGCCAATAATAACGGCTTTACTTGGCAATTTAATGCCTAAAACGCCAAGCAGCAGGCTAGACATGATTTATGCTGCCAGCGGTGTTTTTGCGCGGTTTAAAATACTGTCCATTGTGTACCCAGCCAAAAATGCAGACATAATTAAACTAGGCCACGGCGCTGGGATCGGATTAATGGCAAACCATGCAACAGCACTTGAAAATAAACCTGTTAAAGTTTTAAGTGATGCTGCAATGTTTTCAATAAACAGATATTTAAACAATCCGCTTACCCCGCCTTCGACCAGCCCCTTTTTCACATCAACTAAAAAGTGAACAATGACACCAACAAAGGCAATCACTAAAAATGCAACAATTTGACCAACACCAGCCGCGCCAATATTTGCCCAATCAAACGCTGACCAAATAAATGACAATATACTGAATACATCCCCGCCAACTTCTTCAGCACGTAATGGCAACACAACAAAAAATAAAGCAGCTAACAACATAAAATTAAAAATTTGCTTCATGACAAACCCCTTTCCAAAAAACTTAATAAAACCAAATAAAATAAAACAACTGCACTTGCATAAAGCCATTCTTTGCGTGTTAGATGAATGGCTAAATCTTTTAATCTACGCTTCATTGCTTGATGAATTTGCTTGAGAATCAATAATTGGCAGTGAGATATTGGATTGCGGAATCAACTTAGGCCACCTAAAGCCAAGCACCCGGCTTGGGTCAAATGGTGCAATACTGACTTGGTCGCCTTGGTTGCCACCTAACACCATCAGCCGCCCGCGTTTATCGCGCCCCACTACAAAGCCAACATGTCCACCGCCATCACGCCCAAAAATGACAATGCAGCCATACTGTGGCACTGCCAGCTCATAACCCCATGCAAGGTATGATTTTGCTGATTCAAAGCGGGTTGAAACAATGCCAACTTGCTCTAAACACGCGCCAACAAAAGCAGCGCACCAAGGCACTTCATCATTTTTAATGCCGCCGCGTTTTATCCACTTCCACATTTGCACAATTAAAGGGTTGTGCGTTACGCCTTTAATTTCGCGCTGTCCAATGTAGGTTTCAGCTTTTCTGATCCATGCAGGTTTTATCATTTTGCAATTCTTTCCTTTAGCCAAGTTTCAAAAATAAAAATTGCACGGCTGCCCATATGGCCTGAAACCGCAACTAGCGCAGCCGTAAAAATAGGCTTAAACCCAGCGCCTTCACAAAACCAAAAAGTAACAATGCCAACAAAGGCGCTGATTACAATTTCTTTAATAAATACAAACCAGCGGAATTGAGATTCATCATTCGTCGTTCTTAAATAACGCACAACACCCCCCATACTAGAAATAAAAATCACCCAAATGTAAGTAAGCACTGCGTACCCGAATGGGTCTTTTGGCGGCTCTGTCATTCAATATTCCTTTTTCTTATTTATTTTTTCGTAATCCAATAATTCTGTTTGCGTAAAGCAAACGTGGCATTCCCTTATGGCTTTTCCAGCCAATATTGACTGAGTTGTAATACCCAAACCACAGTGGAATGTCTTTTTTGAATTGCCAACCTTTACCCACAGGCAAGCTAAATAACAGGTATGTCCAACCGTAAGCAGTGTTGCGTGAAAGCCACCACACGCGGCACCAGTAACGAATCAATCTTGATTTGTCATAATCAGATTGTGCTTTATTGGCTAGAAATGGGATTTCATATAATCCATACCACCCTTCATCCACTGCATTGTCGTGCGTGCTCCAAAGGTCAAGGATG
The DNA here is from genome assembly GCA_965247415.1 of Methylophilaceae bacterium. Taxonomy (GTDB): domain Bacteria; phylum Pseudomonadota; class Gammaproteobacteria; order Burkholderiales; family Methylophilaceae; genus Methylotenera. The sequence goes on along the minus strand of OZ252007.1, from coordinate 2,073,728 downwards.
CCCCATAAATATTCACGCTGCATGGTGACAGTACGTTTGTTAAATCCCCGCTTCACAACATCCGTGCGCGGGCGCTTAACAACAAATAGGCATGCAATTGGGTTAGTAAGCCAGCAAATAATCTCAACAAGTAAGGCTGGGATGAAGCAGATTAACCAGATTAACTTATGCATTAAGCAGGCCTTACTAGAATTGCTTGAAAGTAAGTAACCACTGAAGAATTGCTTGTGTTTTGTGAAGTGCCTTGCGTATGTATATAAAAAATCTCAATATAATCAGTCGAGCCGTTTAGATAGACAAGGCACGATCCTTTTGAATCGCCTCCCGGTAAAAATCCCGCCATTGATCTATGGTCGACCCCGTTTTTATACAAATGAACTGAAGAGCCAGCTCCAGAAAAAGCGCAGTAACAACCTGCTGAAACTTGATAGTAACCAGCAACTAAAGGCGTGAACCTGCTTGCTGAAGGGTCATAATATCCATTAGTATCAAACTCTTCAGTTTGATATAGAATTTTAGTTAAAACATTATTTGGCACAGATTGCAATGTGCTTTGATAAGCGCTGAATGCAGGTGCGATTGCGCCTCTATAACCCTGAAAAATTTGCCATGACGCGTATGTACCAGCACCTATAATCGTTGTTACCCCAACAACAAGAGTGGTACCAGAGTAGCTAATAACGCGCCCCTCCATTAATGCAGTGTTTGAATTTGCCAAAACCAAATACATCCCCGCAAAAAAGCTTTTTCCAGCAGAAACGATAAATGTTTTTGATCCTGTGCCAATTGTGTTAGATGTTGAGCTACTATCATTAGTAGATATAAGATTTAACGCAGACAAAGCTGCTTCCATCTCAGTTAGATTAATTCTTCGCCAAACTAAATCTGCATCAATATTGGCATCAAAAGTTTCATTATCTTGTCCACGCGCTGGTGCTTGTGCTGGTGCTGGAGTAAAAATTGGCATGTAAAAACCTCAATAAAAAAGCCACCCAAAGGTGGCTTGTCGTGTGTTTAAAAAATTAACTTAAACTGATTAGTTGAATGGTGCAGATAGATGCGTTTGAATACGCAACATTGATATTAAAATCTTCATAATAGCCATAAACAATAGATGAACCGTATTCACTTGAGCCGATATAAACACGCTCTTGTGCGCGAACGCTGGCAAGCTCTCTAAACACGTAATCAACTTTTCCTGAGTCTATCCAAACAGTCATATTTAATTCATTGCTATAACCACGCTCTAAAATACTAAAGCCGCCAAAATCGTCTTGCTCTTTAACTGAGTAATCTCTAATGCCAAAACTCATTCCAAATTGAGTTAGGCCGTAATCTTTACTTGACCCCAAAATACACGCACCACATTTTGCAATTGAGCCTGTATTTTCAATCACAATATCAATCAGTGCGTTTAAATATTTAGGAAGATTCAAAACAACCTTAGCAATCTCTTTTACAGTGGGTTCAAAAAACCAAGCTGAAAAAGTGTTAATGCCAACCAGAGAAATTAAATCAAGCGTTTCAGCGTAAACCACGCCATCAATTGCATCAGTAATCGTGATTGAAATTGATTTTGCATCTAAATTTAAAAATGTAATCGCGTCAATTCTGCCAGTCCCGCGTATTTGAATGGTGATATTGTCCGCACGCGTGGTTTGCGATTGAATGGATTTATCAAACATTTTCCAGCGGTTAGTGCTGCTAACCAAAAGCCACCAAGCATCAGAATCTAATCCTGTAGGCACATGGTTGGTGTTACTATTTTGTTTGGATTCTACAATCCAGTGATTATCACCAGACACATAAATGCGCCTGTCACCCAGCGCATAAGTTGCACCGCTAGACCATGCAGCATAGTCGTTTTCAAGCACGTTGCTTGCCAGCAACGCCGCGCTTGTCATAACCATGGGTTTAATTGATTGAAAGCCCATTAAACCACCACCCTTGTATCAATTGTGACACGGTTGCCAGCGTTATCCGTTTCGCTTAACACAACGCCTAATCTGTCGATTTTTTCTAGCACCTTTTGCATGCGTTGCGCTGCTTGAATTTGTGCCACAGCATGCGCTTGGTTTTCTTCACGTAGGCGTTTAACTTCAGCCAATAATCCGCTTGAAGCTTCACCATTACCCGCCATTAATTTTGCATTTTCTGCCGCTGGAATAATGCGCTCACCTTTATGAATCATTGCCAAACCATCGTTTGGCACATAAGCCGTGCCTACGTCATAACTGGGGATTTTATCGAGTGAGATTCCAAGCGATTGATAATTTTTAGCGCGGTTAAAATCAACCAATGATTTAAAGTTTTTAGTTTCAAGCAAGGTGTCAATCAGCGCTTTTGTTGCTTCTTCAGCTTGTTTTGTTGCATCTGCTTGCGCTTGAAGCTGCGTGTAATAAGTATCCATTGCAGGGGCTAGCGCCACGAGTGAATTAAACTGTTTTGCGCTAGCATCATCAACCACTTTTATGCCATCAACCAAAGCTCTAAATGCATCTCTAGTATCAGGAATTGCCAGATTTAACGCGCCAAATTGCGCGCCAATTTGGTTGGTGTAAGTTGCAAATTGTTCAGCTTCAGAATAAAACAGCCCTGTGTAAGTTTGCACCGCGTTAAGTTGGCTAGTAAGCGCGTCAACATCTTTCAAAGTTGCCTTGCTGATTGAATAATTAATAGCATCAAAAACAGGCGGCAAGGTAGCAAGTGATTCTTTTAGCCCTTTGATTTGGCCTAAAAATCCTAAACTTGCAACGGATTCTGTTTTTGCATCAAATGTTGAACGCCCGACAATATCAACTAAATATTGTGGTAATTCAGTAAAGCCTTTTTGAACGGCAACCAAAAATGATTTTGCGATTGCATTTTGTTGCCCTTCTAAATCTTTGGTTTTAAAAACGGCGTCTCGATTAGTCCCATTTTTTTTAATATTTTCACCAACTGCAATTTTAAAATAATCATATTTTTGCGAATAATGAACGCCTAAAGTAAACTCTTTTAATGATGTATTGAGCGAATTTGCTAACGCCTGCAACTGTTCGCCTATGCCACCGCTTGCCGCTTTTGCCACATTTTTACCGCTAGCATCACTGTTGCCGTACGCTTTAAATGTATTAACAGAATCTTGCGTAACAGTTGAGTTTGCATAGAACTTAGGGCGCGATACATGACCGCCAAATAATCCGCCTAATGCCGATCCTAAAGCGCCACCAATTGCACCACCAATGGGGCCGCCAATTGCTGAACCGATAGCCACGCCAGCGCCTTGCAATATTGCGCCTTTAACATCGCCTTTTAGTAAGGATAATGCAGCGCCAGCATACGGCAGAACGTTGGCAATTTGTGTGGAGTATTGACCAATTGCACCGCCAAGCAAATCGCCAAGGCCACCTTGCCCGTTAGACAAGAAAGTGCCAAGCTTACCGATGGAATCAACGACACTTGCATTGCCATCAGCAAAAACTGTTTTAAGCGTACCTAAAAAATCAACCCCACCAATACTGCCTCCACTTGAACCTGTTGCAGCACTTGCCGTGCCACTGGCCCCTGCTACACTTAAACCAATAATCCACTTTTTAACTGTAATCTGGTAAAGCATATCTAGGATTGATGATTTAATGACTTTACCAATATTTTTAAATGCGTTTGAGCCATCTTGCCAAACATTGGTCCACACGGTATGCGCGGTATTTTCCACGCTATCCCAGAATGATTTACGCTCTTTTGCCAACTCTTTTTCTTTTGCAAAAATTTGCTTGTAGTCAGACTCTGTTTTATTGGCTTTGTCTGTGTAAAACACATCCATTTGCTGCCAAATAAATTCAGCTTTTGAACGCTCTGTTTCTAAAAATTTCTTTTTAGCTTCTTCGTCATTTTTTTCTCTACGCGCGGCTTGCCCTTCATAATCGCGCCTATCAGCGTCCGCATTTTCTTGCCTAAATTTTTCTTCCCAGCGGGCTTTTTCTTCTTGTGTTTGTTTATTGAGTGCAATTTGATCTTTTGCATATTTTTCAGCCGCGGCCTTTCTTTTTGCCGCATCAGGATCAATCACTTCACGGCGGCCGCCGTCTTGAAATTCTTTAGGTAAGTTAAATTCACCAAAGGCAGGCTTATCGTTAATGGTTGGTCTTGCTTTAAAATCAGTCGCGCCTTGATTTCTATTTTTACGAATTTGTGCTTCTAATTTATCAAAACCAAAAACAGTATCATCCAGCAGCTTAATCATGCCATTAAGCACTGGCCCAAAACTTTCAGCCATTGACTGGCTGGCTTTCATGCTGAATTTATCCAGCCGATCCATTGCCTCGCCGATTTCTTTAAAAGACTTTTCAGCCGCATCAAAGTTTTCTTGATTCCCTGCGTAATCTGTTGCCAACCCTGCAATATCTACACCTTTGGCTGATTTACCAAGTAAATCCATTGCCAAGGCATTACGCTTGATTGGGTCTTCAATTTCAGCCAAGCCCTGCAAGGTTTTTTCAAAAAGCTGCTGCCCATCCAACCGGGCTAAATCTGTCATTGAAATATTTAAAGTTTTGAATTGCGCCTGGGCTTTTTCACTGCCATCAGCTGCCTCATCAATTTTGGCTGTGAGTGATGAAAATAATTTACCTGCATTATCAGATTCACCGCCATTTAAGCTCAGTGCTTGAGATAATTTAAGCACAGAAGCCACAGCTACTTCATTGGCTTTTGCTACATCATTAATTGCATCCGCTGCTTTAAGGGATGATGTGACAAAGCCAGCAAATGCATTGACTGATAATAACGCTGCAAATGGCCCTGAAAGACCTGCCGCCATGTTTTTAAGCGATCCTGTGACGGCGCTTTGCGCTCTATCAAATGAATCTTGCGTATTTTTGGCAAATTTAAGCGCTTCTTGGCTAGATTTATCAAGCCCTTTTGTAAATTGGGCGTGCTCTAAAGCCAAAGAAACAACAAGTTTTCCGAGAGCTGACATATCAACCTTTAATTTTATTCATCACAGCAAGCGCTTCGCGCTCCATGATTTGAATATCCGCAAATAAACTTTTCTTTTTTGTAATATTTTGAATGCGCATCATGGCTTCTACACTTGGGTAATCTAGCCCCAAATATTGGCCGCCAGCCATGCCAACTGCCATGCGCCACTGGGTTGCTAGATTTAAAAAAAACGTCACGCTTTGCCAGTTTTCTTCAAACACTTCAAAATCCGTAGCGCTGGTAATTTGCTTTCTAGCAATCTCAATGCTTTTTGGGTCAGCCCCAAAATCAATCATGGTTTGCAGTAGGCTTTCGTCATAAGAGGCATTGCTTTCACGCTCACCAGCCCACCAGCGAGCGGCCTCAATTAGTTTTTTTCGCGAGCTTTAAATAGTGTTGTTTGAAATGTTTGAAATAGCGCGTCAAGCGCTTGTGGGATTGCAATTAATGCGTTTAAATTATCTTCGTTAAAATCAACTTCTTGATTGTTTTCATCAAGCAAATTTGTAAAGCCAACGAGATATTCTTTTACAACTTCCTCTTTGGTTTTATCACCAAATTTTTTAATTTCTTCTGTTGATGGGCGCTTAAACTTTGCTTTAAATTCTGAGGTATCAAAACCATCTTTATCATTTGGCATCGATACTTTTACGGTTGCGATATAGCTTGGGTTTTGTGCTAATTTAAAAGCCATTTAAAATCCTTTAGGCAATAAAAAAGCCCCAATTAAGGGGCTTATGTTTATTAAAAATAATTATCGAACTGAAATAATAAATTCGTCATTCCCAGTATTTGGCTGAATATCGAGTGATAAACCAAACATGGCGATGCCATTATCATCAGAAAGCGACGGGTTAGTGAGCTGCACTTTAGGCGCATCGAACTGGACAATATTGCCAGTCACAGTACCGTGAATCATTTGGATTGCGCCAAGCGTACCTAAACGCACTGTGCCATACCAATCTTTTACGGAAAATGCATCGTATTCAAAAGTAGTATTGCCAGACGGGGTGCGGTTAGTGAAAGTTACATTTTCAGAGCCAATGTAATTTCTGTAATCCACTTGGTTACCCATATCTACGCTAAACTGTGTTGCTTTTACTGCAACGCCATGCACACTAAATGTAGGTGTATTGGCTTTTGTTACACCAAGAGGTGGGGTCCAGCCAGTATAAGATGTGCCAGTAGGCGTTGCATCTGAAACACCGCCAACAAATCCTGTAAAAGAAAATTTGTAAACAGGAATACCAGAGGCATTTAAATCAAGTGCAACATTGCCTTTACAATCCGTCATTTTATGTAAAACGCCATCCAAATAAACCCAAATGGTGCACATTTCTTGTGTATTAGTAACAGGCGCGTAATCAACTTTAGTTGCAGCAACAATAGTTTCACTAAAGCCGCAAGAACGTAGCAATGGACCATATTTTGGGGCTGTACCCGCCGCACCAGCCCCTGCAATTTCAACTTCAAATTCAACCGTTGAAAACGCCCCTACTTGAATTTGCCCTGTGTTACCAAAAAATGGTTGATATAAATCACGCGGTACAAAATTAGCATTCACAGGGTTAGGCGCTACACCACGCGCCAAAATTGCATTGGCAGCAGGAGTTGGTGCTGAATCCGTATTTGCTGTGGGTTGGATTTTTGCCAACACCAACATATTGCGCATATTTTTAGCCATTTGATTCTTCCTCTACATTTTTAGTGCGTTTACCGGTGACAGGGTCAAGCGTGTAAGAACCGCCCTGCCCTGCGAACTCATCCTCAACAGGTGCAAACGCTTCCTGCAAAGGCGTTTCTTTGTCTTTCGCCATTTGTTTTCCCCATAAAAAAAGCCACCTAAAAAGGTGGCTTGCGTTGTGTTACAAAAATTAATTAATAAAGCGGCAATCTAATTACGTGATCACTAAAATACGCGTACACACTGGCATCCTCTTCATATTCTGCATCGCCGCGCTCACCATCGATTAAATAGCTTGGTAAGGCTTGCAAGGCTTCACGCACGGCTTTTTCTAACGTGGTGCGCTCTGGTAATGTTTTGGTGTAAAAATAAAGGGTGACTGCATGTTGATCATACCCACCGCCAAGCACCCATGTTTTTTCTGATTCTGTGACTACTTCAAACACAATGGCTGGAAAAGTCGCATCTACAGGTAATTCATCAGCCCACACGTTGCTTAATATAGGTGTAATGGTGGATAAAAGCAGTTCGTTAATGGTCATTATGATTATTCTTTTATGTTAACTTCATTTTCATTAATCACACCTAATTTAAAATTATCGCTAAGAATAATTACTTTATTATTTGGCATTAACGAGCGCCAATATTGATTTAATTTTTCTAATTGCTCTGAAGTTAATTTACAAGACGTACTTAACACAAAAACATCGTTTGGCTTTAAATCTAAGCGTTGAAGTTCACCTAAATATTTAATTTCGCTATCTTCATTCATTATTTTCTACCCTTCAACAATTCTTTATCCAACGTTTTACTCATGGCGGTGATGGCTTCTTGCTGTTTGTTATCTAGCGCGGGCTCAATAAACCGCATTGGCTCAATATACTTAGTGCCAAATTCTAAAAAATGCCAGTAAAACGGATCATTTTTTCTTTTAGTAATCACGCGTCCGCGCTTGCTTAACGCTAAATATTTAATGACTTTCTTCCCGTTTCCAAGCGCCCGGCCATGCCTTACACCAACGTTGTATTGAATAGTGTCATTTGGCGTTTGCTTTTCACGCTTGGTAACAATATTTGCCACCAATGCGCCTGTTTTTTTTAAGCCTTTACTCAGTGCAATACGTTTGGCTTCTTTTTTCACCACGCCAGCAGCACTTGCCACCATTTTTCTGCCAACTTTTGTTTTTAAGTCAGCATCAAGCGCTTTAAATGCGCGGTTAAGTTCTTCTAATCCTGTAATGCTAGCGGCCATCGTTTAGCCCTGTGTCACAAGTTAAAATCATAAAGCGGTTTTGCTCGTTATAATTATTCACATGTTTAATGTTGTAGCGCTTGCCATTGTAAATAATGCGGTGCTTTGCGGTGATGCTTGCAAAATAGCGAATAGTAAACTCTGTGCGCGCCTCAGCCGCTTTACCGCCGTTATCAGTTAAGCGTTTTTCATTGCCACTTAAATTAACAATTTTTGCCCAAAGGCTTCCAAAGTTTGTCCAGGTATCTACCATGCCGCCTTGCGCGTCTTTTGTTTGCGTGAGGCTTTCTATTGTAATGCGACGGTTTAAATCGTTTGAGCAAGGCGCTGGCATTTTATAAAACCCAAATACGGTAGCGATCTAAAAATCCACCGTAAAAATCATGTGGCAAGCTGCTTGCATCCGCGCCCGCTGGGCAATTTTCTTGCATAAATTTCACGGCTAGTAAAATCCAAGTTTTAATGGATTGCGGTACGCTATCAGCATCTACATAACCCGCTACATAACGCACACGTAAAGCATTGGCAACATTATCTGTTGCAGGCCAGCTTACACCACGCGCTGGCACCACAAAGCAAGGCTCACTATCTGAATCTAAAGTGTATTGTGTGTTGCTTAATGTGGTTAAATTTCCTGTAATCGCATCAATATATTTAACGCTGGTTATGCTTTGTACTGGCGGATGTGCCAACTCAATATCATTACCACACGGAAAATCATCTAGCACCAATTCCCACGTTTGCGTCATGATTGCGCGGCCTAAAATATGCTCGCAAGTTTCACGCGCAGCAGTAATTAACCCTTGGATTAATAAATCCTCATCGGTATGGTCAATGCGCAACACCACTTTAGCTTCAGCCAACGCCACAGGTTCGGCGCTTGGTGGTGTTATTAGTTTTAATGCCATTTTTTATCCAATAAAAAACCGCCTTTCGGCGGCTTGGTTAATTCGATTTAAGTATTAATAATTGCATAGGGTTTTTGATTGTTTTATGGTGAATATTAAACTCGTAAGCAGTACCGAACCATTCCGCACTTGCCCAATATGTCCAACTATGCCAAACGTCTTTATTCAGCGCCATGTAATCAATGACATTTTTAAGCGCCCATTGACATACATCATTACGACCACTTGCAAACTCACCTAAGAATAGCTTTTTACCGTTACGTCTAGCCCACTCTGTTACACCAGCAATGCGTTCAACGCCAACAGTTTCGCTTACGCACGCATTAGTTGTACCGCTTGAATCGTGGTTAAAATATTGATGAACATCAATTAACGTCATGTTCAATGGGTCTGTAATTCTGCCGATATGGTAAGCGTTTGAACTATTCACATCATTTGCAACCTGTAATGATAAAAAGCTATGTGCGCCTGTCCAATTATTACCAGATAACACAATCATGTTTTTAGAACCTGCCAAACGTAAGCTATTAACGACTGTTTGCTGTGCTTGCGCCCATTGTGCAACATTAACGCCTACAGGTTCATTCATTAGGCCATACCAAACATTGTTATATTTCCAATAACGATTATTCATCAATAGCCAAAAGTTTGACAATGCGCTGACTGGCACTTCATTTGTGCCAACCTTAAAGTTTTTAGTCGTTCCGTTTGGTTGTAAAAATGAATATCCACCGTAATTATGCAAGTCAATTTCAACCGTCATTTTTAACGATGTTGCATATTCAACAATGCGGTCTAGCTCTTTTGCATCAACTTCATTTAATGGCTTGTTTAAAGTAGGCTGGAATCTTTCCCACAAAATAGGCACTCGAATCAAACTGAAGCCTTGAGTTTTTGCGCCTAAAATGTCATCGTTCGAAGCATATTTGTAGTCAAAAAACATGCGTCCATGAGTTTTACCAAACGAGCCTTCGCCAACATTTACCCCATTAAGCGCAAAGCAAGTGTTAGTGAAAAATAGCAATGCTATAAGTAAAAATTTCACTATTAAATGCCCCATGAAGCGAGTAATGCGTTCGTATAATTTGCAACAGCAATATGCCCTGCTGCGCTCGGGTGAGAATCGTTAAACCTGTATCCGCGAGTATTTGCCAAAGAGTTTGAGCCGCCAAAAACCGCCCTTAAATCAATTACACCCCATCCATAATCTTGAGCAATAGAACCTAATTTATCTACATACTGGTCAATTAATGCGCCCTCTACGCTTGTAAGATTAGTGGCAGATGGATACCCAACACAAAGAACACCATCCGCAGTTACCGAAGCAATTTTAACAAAAGCTTCTACTTGGGAACGGTAAGTATTAACGGCGGTGTTAGCGTTTAAATCGTTAATTGTTAATTGGTACATAACAAAGTCAGGAGCAATTCTAGTGGTTTCTTGGCCTAACGCACTCCATACAGCAGTGTTTAATGTTCCAGCAAGCATTCCGCAAGCGCCTGCAACAATACCTAAAGGTGCGCTAGTAGTAGAATTTGAATAAATTATATTTTGAATATATGCAGTACCAGTGCCAGTTGCGCCAATCTCTATATAATGCGTCCCTAATGCAACATTATAAGTTTTACTTTGCAATGCAGTTGCGCCTGTTTGATTTAATGTATCAATTAAATTGCCGTCAAGATATACCTGCACAGCAGTATTAGCCGCTCCAGCTTGAGGCCAATACAATGTAAATGTGTCAAATTCTGTAGTTGGCGTAAGTCTTAACCGTCCAGAGCCAGCAATGCTTGCGCTCGGTATTGTAATAAATCTTCCACCTAATATCCCACTTAAAGACCCATCAGAAGCCCAGCCAGTGCCAAATGTCACTCGCGGGTCGTAAATTGGAACTGTTGGCGAGCCAGCGGCAAATGTAACGTTTGAATCGCCCATTAAAGAACCTTGCTGATAGCTTCTAAACTCAAATAGCTTAGAACCCATGCCTGTAAATTTAGCGCCATTTAATCCAGCAGTTCCCGTGCCAGAGCCTTCGCCGACCATGTTTGAATCGCCAACAGTTAGGAATTTCGCAGGATTAGCGCCGCCTCTAGTTTTAGCTGAAGTCCATTTCGCAATTGAAGCTGGCGGCGTTGCTCGGTATTGATTAATAACTGCAACACCACCACCCAAACTAGCAACACTGCCATCTTCGTTGACTAGTCCAGTGATATTGCCATCTTGATCTACCACAGCTTTTGCATCAATTGTTTTTAATGGAGAAGCTGCAGGAGCATATGGTGTACCGCCAGTTAAGTCTGTTGACGCTATTTTTTGTGCAACTAAAGCCGTTTCTTCTGCATTAGTTATGCGTGTCTGTTTGGTTGACAGAATATTTACCCCATGCGCTTAAAAATCGTATCGTCATTTTATATTCACCTGTAATTTGTCAGTCCAAAAACACAAAATCCCCACATTTCTGTGAGGCTTTTTAGTTTTGAGACTGTTGTTTTTTAACTATTTATTTTCAGTTAATGCATCTGTTTGTTCAGATTCTGCTTTTTCAACTTCAATTAATTCAGCGTTATCTGATAGATCAACACCATCACCTATAATTAAAATTGCTTTTGCGCCTTGCGATTTAACGTAATCAACTGCGTTTTTTTCTGCATCAACAACGCCCGCTTTTTGCAAAGATTCAATCACTTCTTTTTCACCTTCAACCAATGAATTAGGCTTAATTTTTTCACCTTGGTCAAAAAATTCGCTTAATACACGTGCAAGCAATAATTTAGCTGCCATGATTTATCCTTTAAAATATTCAATAAAAATGGCGGGAGTTAACCGCCATTTATTTATTAAAAAAAATTATGTAGCTGAATGTTGATAAAGTTTGATGCCGTTAACATCAGTTAAATTACCACCGCTGCGTGCCCACCCCATAAAACCAATTTGGCCTTTTTTAAGGAACGGACTATCATCAAATTTGAACAATGTAATATCCATTGCATCGCGGATTTGGTATTTAGAAAAATCACCAAAACCAATTGATTTTGCATTAGCAGCAGGGGTTGGCGCATTGTTATTAATCACTACTTCATACCCTAATAACAAATCAGGTGTTGCAGCAGTAATACCAGCGTCATAACTAGGTGTCCAAATTGGTCGGCCAGCAGTGTCTTTAATTTTACGAACAACACGACGTACTGCTTGGTTGAACATAAAATTAGGCATTGCGCCATCAGTATAAGCAACATCCAAACTGTCAATTAAATCAACCAAATCATCATAAACAACTGTAAGTGTTTGGCCTGTCGCGCCTGTTTTACCTACGCCTGCAGCTACAAATGCACCATGCGGTTGCCCACTGTTTGTGCCAGTTGAAAACATGCGGTTTTGAATACGACCAATACGATCACGAATACGATTAAAAACAAGAGCTTCAACATCGATGACAGAATCTTGCAACAATTCAATAGGCACTGTGATAACTTTTGAACCAAACTTAAATACGTTTAATGCAACTGTACCAAAGCTCACATCTAAATCAGATGATGATGCATTTTGCGCAACAATTTCACCTTCTTCGGAAGTACCATCTGTGGTTGGATAGCTTAAATCATTGCCCGTTGAGGTGCTTAACTGCGATGCTACTTTACGCATTGAGCCAAAGTCTTTAAGCGCTTCAATTAAACGCCCGCCAATTTCTGGCTGCACAGTAAAACCACCTTCACCACCTGTGGTGGTAGACATAGTATTCATAATCAACGCATGTTCTTCAGCGCTGGTATGTTTACTTTGTTTGCGTAAGAAAATATCTAATGCTTTATCTGCATCTGACATTTTGCGCTTACCTTTTGCCGATACTTTTTCAGCATCGCTAAAGTTCTTTTCAACGCTTTCATCCAACATTTTTTGGTGCGCATCAATTTGGTTGGTAATCAACTCAATTTGATCTGTATAACCATCAAATTTTGATTGATCTTCCTTTGTCCAAACTTTATCGCCGTTATTAGCTAACAAATTGTTAGCCTCTTTACTGAGAGCTGATTTTTGCTCCCGCAATGCTTGAATGCTCATTTCGATTTCCTTTCGTATAGGTTGAGCGGACATAAAAAAACCCGCCGATTGGCGGGTTTTGGTCACAAACGCAGGAGCGTTAAGTGATTTCTAACAATTGCAAACGGCGCTGATTGTTTGCAATTTGATGTTTAGCTTGGTCTAAAATAGCCAAATCATCTGGTTTTTTCGGGGATTCAGGGGGTTCTGTCAGGGCTTTAGGCGCATTTGCAAATGCGGCTAAATTCCAGTTTTTGGATTTTGCACTGGCATTAGCGTTGCCATCCGTGGCAATGCTATCTACAAAGCCATGATCAAGCGCTTCTTGCGCGGTAAACCATGTTTCAGCATCCATCCAAGTGACAATTTGTTCTGTGGTTTGGCCTGTTTTTTTAGCGTAGTCGGCAATAATAGTGCTATCTACTTTATCTAATAAATTAGCCGTGGCGGTGAGTTCATGCTTATTGCCATAAGCCAATGTCCACGCATTGTGGATCATATAAAAGCCTTGTTCTGAAATACTCACATTTTTGGCAGCACTTGCCACGCGGGTTGCCGCGCTGGCTGCATAGCCATCAATATGCGCAATCACATTGCCATGTTGGCGAATCATTGAGGCCATCGCTTCCGCTTCAAAGACATCTCCACCAGGTGAATTGATGCGCAAATGCACCGTTTTACCTGTATGGTTCATCAGCTCTTTGTTGAAGTCAGATGCGCTCACGCCCCAATAGGCATCAATCACATCATAAAGATACATGGTTGGTTCTGGTGTATCTTCATTTACTACCAGAATGCTAGGTTCTGGGCGGTCGATATTGTCTTTAATTAGTTGTAATAGTTTTTTGCTCATTGCTGGCACCTTTCGGTTCATAAATTACATCACCACCATCAATAGGTGGTAGGTTATCGATTCTGCGTACTTCGTTTAATGTGTACCAGCCCGGTCCTTGTGAGCCGCCCCGTGCTTGGCGCAACGCTTCGTTTTCTGCTTTAGTATCGCCGCGCAAAAATCCTTTGAATTGAAACTCAACAAATTCATCAGGGTTGCGGATAATCTTGCGGTTAATTTCTTGCTCCCAAAGGCGGGCTTTAGGCTCTAAAGTAAATGTCACAAAGCCTTGTTTAATTTCACCCACGCCCGTTCCCCAGCTTGATGTAGTTTCTTGCGCGCCAATTAACACAGGTGGCACACGGCATGCACGTGCAATATCAATCACTGAATATTTAATGCTTTCTAAAAGCTGCGCATCTACCGCGCTCATACTGAGTGCATGCATTTTTAAGCCTTCAGTTAAAATCATTGGGCGGCCTGCGTTCACTGGCCCTGCATATCGGCTATCGTATAAATCTCTAAATTGATCAATTTGAGGTGTGTCCATCTTTTTATCAGTTTCAAAAAGATGTTTTGGTGACGCGCCATTTTCAAAAAACTTGCGGCTATATTCATTAGCAGCCAGCGCAATACCAATTGAGTTGTAAGCATCAAATGAAATGGCTGATAAACTTTTATGTCCATCAAACCCATTACCAGGAATGTGCAGCACATCGTCTGCATATTTTCCGTATGGCTTGCCAGTAGTTGGCGAAAAGTAATAAATTAAATCATTACCTTGCAGTTCTATCTGCACGCGGTCTGGGTGCCATGGCATCAAACCAATCACGTTGCCTTGCTTATCGCGCAAAATTTCTGTGACTGCATCGCCGCGCAAAGTATTGCAGCGTACCCACCATTGATACATGCTGGATGCTGTCCAGTTATTGATTGGGCTTAAATTAAATAAATTCCAAACCGAACTTTTGCCAATACGCTCGCGGCCTGTTTCTGTTTTTCTGTAATGATGTAGCGGCAAGGTGGACATTGCATCGCCAGTGATCCCAATACACGCGCCAACCGCGCTTAAACGTTGTGCAGTTTGTGGGTTTACAGAAACTTTGCTGCCAGATAAACCAAATAATTCTAAAACTTTAGAATCACCACTTTTTACTAGCGTGCTATCTGTGGCATTATTAATTTGTAACGTTCCAGCCGCGCGCGCTTCTTCTTGCTCACGCTTCCAGTTGGTCAAAATGACACTGCCTTTTTGACTAACCATTTCTGTGTTGTACCAATTTTTTTCAGCGTTCATTTTTTTTCCTACAGCGCAACAAAGCCTTGTTCAATTGAGCTGCTATAAACTTCACCTATCATCGCCCGACCATGCGCAACTATGGTTGCAATGGCAGCATCGGTTTTATTTTCAAAACTTTTTTTGCGCGGAAATATATTTTCGTTATTGTCAGGTTTTACTTCTACGTTGCTCATCATCCACACATAAGCTGGGTTGCCATCGTGATGAAACTGCCCTGCATCAATGAGCGCTGCAATGTCTTTCATTGGGTCACTTAAATACATCACGCGTTGTGGCACATCAAGTACTTGAAGGCCTTCGTTGGCTAGGTTTGCGCCTAGTTGATGGCCGCCGTAAGGGTCTTTTGCCACTTCTTCTATGCCAAATCGTCCAAAGTCTGCGAGCAAATCCTCTTGAATCTGTTCCAAATCAGTCATATTGCCGGGCGTTTGGATTAAATAACCTTGCTCAACCCAGCCACGGTAGTGTGCATTTTCTGTTTTTTGAACGGTAGCTTCTGGCAAGTAGTTTTTACTAAACACGTAATAGTGTTTTTTGCCATCAATCTCTTTTACAAATTCCAGCACACGTGATGCAATGTCCACTTTGCTGGCTAAATCTAGCCCTGCATAACAAGGTTCACCCAAAAACTCTTCAATTTTTAAGTTAGGGTCGCCGCATTTTTGCAAGTTTTCTACGTTGATCCATGGGGATGATGAGTTAACCCATAGGTTTAAATGCTTTGTTTTAAAAGTTGCTTGCTTGCGTGGATCTGCCAACGCGGCTTTTAATTGTGCAAGTAAAAATTCTTTACCAACTGATATGCCAAAATTTGGGTTGGCTTTTCTTAATGCTTCTTCACTGGTCCAGTCGTCATCAGGGTCTATCGTAAAAATAATGCCAAATCGACGGTCGTTTTCTTCAAGGCCTTCTAATATTTTTTTAAGCTGTTCTTGGTGTGCGTAACATGGTCCACCAATATTTGAACCCGCTGTAGTAATGGCAAGCAACACTGGCTGGGAACGTGCGCCCATTCCAGTTTCGCCCGTCTCGTACATTTCATTGGTTGTGTGTTCGTGGTATTCGTCCACAATCCAGCATGACGGCGATGCGCCGTCACCTGGTTTACCAATAATCGGCTCAAATTTACTATTGCTATCAGGAATTGCTAGGTTAGAAATATTAGGAATTACGCCATATGCAGCACGATATTGTGGCGTTGCAACCGCCATCAATCTGGCTGGCCTAAACACTTCTAAGGCTTGGTCCTTACTGGTAGCACCACTGTAAACTTCTGCACCAAATTCATCATCAAGCGCCAGCATGTACAACCCAATAATTGCGGCGATGGTTGATTTTGCATTTTTACGTGGTACAAATAAATCAATCACAACAAAGCGGCGGCGGCCTGTTGCTTTTACAATCCATCCAAACGAAACCGCTAAAATAAAAATTTCCCAATCTTCAAGGTGAATCAACTCACCGCGTGCTGCCCAATCACCCTTAATGTGCGGCATCAACTCTCCAAACTGGCAGATTCTTTGCGCTGGTTTAAAATTTTTTCCTTTTAAATCGGTTAATTCAGGGTTAAAAATAAAGGCGGATAAGCCCGCCTCTGATTTTTTTAAGTCATTTAAGTGTCGCTGACAAGCTAGCCGATGGTATTTATTGCTTATTATTTTTCCATCAACAACATCTTGCGCGTACTGCGTGGCAATTGCGCCAAAATCTTTGATCATAAACTACCAAAACCAGAGCTAATTTCGTTGTCACCACTATCAAATAAATCTTTTTGCAGGCGGTTGCTTGGGTTAACGCGTCCACGCGAGCTGGGTGAAAGACCAAAATTACTTAGCATACGGTCCAATACATACCGCGCCCGGTTCGCCATCACCCAATAAGGTGAGTAGGTCATATTCCCGTTGGTAGTCATCACTACCATGCCATCGCCGCCTTCATAAATTTCACCTGCAGCTTCTGCAGCTTTACGTTTTTTTTCAGCGTTTTCCATCTCTCGTTTGAGCATGGTTTCTGAATGTACAAGCAACGCCCATTGCTGGCAGTAGGATGAAAGCGCAGCGCGATCTAACTTTGATATAAGCCCGTACTTTTCTAACTCAGGGGTAATGCGCTTCCATTCTTTTTTTGCTTCAGCAAGTAAATGAATTGGGCAACCAGGGATTTCAATTTCAGGCTGCAAAGAATCCATCAGCTGGCCGACAGATTTTTTACTAGGATTGCCATGCAGAATATGCACGTTACTAGGCAGTGGCTTTGGTCCGCGTGTGCCCATAATTAAAACCTTTCACCAATAAAAAAAGGGAGCAAGTACTTCAGTACCACCCCCCTACCCTAAAACTCCCGCGCGTAAAAATTTAGGTAAGCATACGGTCTAGAAACAAAATTTTGTAGACTTTTAACCACCCCTACCTTGCGCCTCTGAACCCACCATCCTCTTTAGCTGTTTTACTATCATGGCAATCTTTTGCCATTGCTTGCCAGTTGCTTCTATCCCAAAACAACTGCATATCACCACGATGAGGAATCTTATGATCAACCACCGTTGATTGCTTTAACTGCTTTTCGCCTTCCATACAATCTGGACACTGACACAAAGGATGCGACCTTAAAAATGCTTTACTAACCTTTTGCCACTTGTAACCATACCCACGTTCATTTGAATTGCCACGTTGTTCATCTGCTTGCTTTTGCTTTAACTTGCGATGCACTTCACATCTTGAACCATTGGTTGTTAACGACCTGCAACCCGCATGACTACAAGGTTTAGGCGCTGCGTTTGGCATGATAAGGGCAATAAAAAAACCCGCATCAATTGATTGATTGCGGGTTGTTTGAACGGACTAATAAACAGAATAGCAACTTTATACACTTTGTGTCCCCAATGTGTCAAGCAGTTTTTCTTAAATTATTTAAATTATTTTCAATTGATGGAATTTTAATATCACAAGCAATATCATTTAACCAACCTAAAATCAAGCAATGGGCTGCATCAATATGGTTGTAATAATACTTCTTGCAAATACCAAGTCGGCTTAACTTATCATCACGCTTTAAATCATTGCGCAGATAATGATAATAGATCACATCATACAACTCAGGGCGCACTGCCTTTAATGCTGCAACACATTGGTCAATGTCGGTGCACTCTTCTTGAATATCAGGCACATAATTATGATCACCACTTGGTGGCATCGGGTCAACAAATGAAACTTTATTTTTAAAACCAAGCCCGCCATCAAGTCCACGTAAAGCATATTGCGCCCATGTTCCCATTCTAATAACTATGTAAGTATCCTGCATATTAACCCTCTAATTTAAAAAACTTGCACTTACTGCCAATAAATGGAACCCGTTGATGATGTGATACTTTTGCATTACAACAAACTGATTTACCCAAATAAAAGCCATGATGCTCACACGCCTTGCACCCCATTTCTTTTAACTGATTTTGTTCAACCACTAAAGCAGGGTCACGGTAATAATGCATGGGTAACGCCCTGCTATTTTCTGCCACGTTTTGCATCCTCAGCTAACTGCATACCAGCATCATGAGTCTTTGCTAGATTGCCTAATCTCAAATAATGATCACCATCAATTTCAATCATCGTTTCCTCAGCTAATTTAGCTTTTGTCACAATACTTTTTTCACCTTCATAAGCGGCTTCAACTTTTATATCAGCCCCAAATAATGTTTTTAAAAAATCTACCGATTCAGCACAGCTTGGTAAATCCTCTCTAAAACTACTCATACACCCTCTTTTTTATTACATGTTCTAAGTGTTCTAAGTAAATAGTGATAGCTAGAACAGAAAAAACCTATATAAAACAACGTTGTACTAAGTGTTCTAATTGTTCTAGGTGTTTTTGAAATTGTGGTGAAAAACGTTTTAATATTTAATAAATTAGTACGTGCTAAATACTCGCGCACGCGCGCGCATGATAGTGACTTACCCCATTTACTTAGAACACTTAGAACATTGTTTAAAATCATATACTTAACCTTAGAACATGCTTAGAACACGCTTAGAACACTTAGAACAAAACGCTTAAAATGGCTATTCTTCATGGTTATTTCTGCCATATTTGCTTAAACTTTGCTTAAATTCAGCAATACATTCCACTGCAAAGTCACCTATCGTCACGCCATCTTTAGGCCCACATCCATCTGGCACCCAGATATATTCCATTTTTTGTTCATAACCCGCTGGCATACGCACTTTTAACTTAGTCATCACAGGATTCTTTTTAAGCGCAGTGCCTATGGATGCAAATGTTTTACTGATTTTTGAAGTAAAGGTGTTTTGATCTGGGGTGAATTTATAGCCATTCATGCGCGACCATCTTAAAAACCCCTCATATAATTGTTTTGTTGAACAGACTGTTAAAGGGAGAGGGATTTCTTCGGCTGCTAGGTCATAAGCAAACCGTTCTTCTGGCCGTAAATTAAGTGAAATAAGATCACGCTTTGCATTAGTCATAATTGGCAGCGTATGCGGCGCAAAATCATCCAAATCCAACGTGATTAAATAGTGGTAAAAGGCTTCAATACCACCAGCACGCTTACATGCTTCAACCCTCGCATATAAGTCATCTTCACGTTTTGGCGGCGTGTACACCACCATATATCGACGATCACCCACCTCAAGCGCCAATGGCTGGTGCTCGTTACTTAAAAAAACCACATTACAATGGTTTGATTCAGTGCGTAGTGGCAACCCTTTTGGGTTAATTTGAATGGTTGAACCGGTAATAAAGGCTTTGAGTTTATTTTTTTGGTGATAAAGCTCAGTGCGTGCCACCACCTCATCGCCAATTAAAAACATCTTTTGCGATGCCCAATCGTTAAACTTATCTTCTAACTGATCTTGACCAACCACCATGGCATATTCGCCATAAATGGCCGCTACAATTTCAAACAGTAGATTTTTACCAGCGCCTTGTGGACCATGAAAAATCATTGCCGTCAGCATTTTTGCGCCACGATGCTGCAATGGATAAGCTAACCAACGCGTGACCCATTGCACTACTTCGTTAAATTCAGCATTGCTGGCACTATTGGCGCATAAGTGCTCAATTAAATCAAAGATGGGGGTAATATCTACGCCAGCACGCGGCGTAATGGCTAATCCATTAAATAAATTAATGCATGGTGGCTGGCATGTTTCTGAAGGGTCAAACACTAATTCTTGCGGATAAATCATGCGTCGCTTATCGCTGCCTAACCACATTTTTACATAGTCAGCACCATAGGCTAATCGCAAGGCATTCACCTTCATAATCAACCTATTTTCAACATCAAACACAGTATCTGTGGTGTAAATCAGCACAAAGTTATCGCACAGGCGCTGGAATCTATCCCAATCAATCACCTTGATAGGCTTTTTAGGTTTATCTTTAGCATCTTGCTGATTCCCTTGCCCCTTTTTGGGGAGCGGGGATTTTTTATCCTTGTCATTAGCTTCAACTAAAGCAATCTCAGGGCGCGTTTTAGTGATAAATGCAATCAGTGCAGCACCGTTCATGCCTTCGTCAATTGCGTCCGCAATATCCCAGCCGCTTGGTTTTTCCAATGGTTTTGGAATATCAACCAATTTGAATTTAGTATTAGGGTCAAGCGCCTGTAACTTTGCGCCAATGGCTAACATGGCTTTAATGCCTGGTTGTTCAACCTCTGGCAATAAAGGCTGGCTTAGTGGGTCAAGCCCAGCTTCAACCTCAGTTTTAGTTAATTTTTTGCGCTGTGCATCGCAATCAGACCAAGCGTAAATATTGCGCCCTGCTAATGGTGTCCAATCTGTTTTATCAATAGCTTTACTGCCACCGCTCCAACTCACTACCACTGCGTTTGGTAATAAATCCACAGGCGCGTCAGCACACTTTTCACCTTCAACTAATAAAACCCATGCATCAGGTTTTGCGGCTAATCTATCTAGCCCATAAATAGGTCTATTGGGCGCGGGCCATTGCATCCAGCGCCATTCATATTTCTCTGTTTTATTGTTCTTGCAATAAGTCAGTGGCAGCGTTTCTTTGCCGCCATCACTGGTATTAAAGCGGTACACATAACCTAAGCACTGCCCTTGCGCGTCTTTGTATTGCCACTTCATCGCTGGCAAACCGCGCACGGTATGCGCTAATGGCGGATCAATGGCATCCGCTGGCACTGGCATGACTGGCTGCCACGGGCTTTCTTCAGTTGGTTTGGCTTGCTTGATTGTTTCAGGATCAACCAAAGGTTTAGCGCGTGGTTTTGTTTGTTTAGTTTTTGGGCGGCAAGAATCTGGAATGCTAAAACCAATTTGGTCAGCAATATCAATGGCCGCTTGCCATTGTTCAACGCCTTCAAGATAGGCATATAAACTGATTAAATCATTCCCCGCGTCATTAGTCGCAAAATCACCCCATTTACCCGTGCGCACATTAATGCTGAAAGAGCCCACTTTATTATCAGCGCGGTTTGGATTAGTGACTTTGTATTCACCGCTTTTAGTCGTGCCATCTGGCAGCCATGCACGCAATAATGATTCCGCATTACTTAATGCAGCAATGGCAATTTCAGCGTATGGAATGGGTGTTAATTCGGCTTTCATTGACGTTGCCTTTTCTGCCAATCATCACGGCAATCTGCATCGCAAAAGTACATGCCAGAGCGCACCATGTCATCGCAGTTATGGCAAAAGCCTGTCAGCACTAAAGTTGGCGCACGGTTGCGCACTGCATTTAAAGCAACTTCACGGGCTTTTTCTTCTTGATCTGTGGCTTGGTCAAAAATATCAGTCATTTTGAAACTCTTTTTACCGCCGCTTTAAATTCAAGCAACCGCGCAATCACATCATCAATTTCATTTGAAACCTGATCATATTCACGCGCATTAATGCGGCCATCAGCCCACGCCACCTGAAACACAGAAAACACTTCACCAAGCTCTTTAATGCTACTCATCACCAAATCAAGCATCCCCATATCGCCATCAATCGGCGCTTCTGGTAGCTTGATTAACACAGCATTAATTTTTTCAGCAAAGTAGCGCGCAATGTCTTCATTGCGGTTGGTAAAATCACCCAGCATTTCAAATTCATCTACGGTTAAATGGTGCGTATCCACATTCGGGTTAAGCTTGCTGGAAAGCACCTGTTGCCCTTTACCCATCATGGCCGCCAAGCCAATCACCCCACCTGCAAATTCGTGCGCAAATCTATACGCTAAATGTTTCATTGTCATCGTTTAAACTCCCATGTTAAAACGTATTTTTACTTATAAATCAAACACATAATTCAATCACTTAATTAAGTTTATTAAGCAACCAACCCCTTAAAACCGCTAAAAAAATGCCCTTGAAAGCGTGGCAGCTAACAAGGGCGAGCGGGAGGAGATAAAACCAATGCATAAACATTTGAACGATTTAAAACAGCCTGATCGTACGCAGGGTAAAACACCGTTAATGATGAAAGGCCGCGCATTAAGCTGCATCCTTCTTTTCAACAATATCTGTATAAAGGGCATCAATTGCAATTCCAACGGGATAACTAGGAACTTGCCCGCCCTTTTTAATGCGATGAATAGTCGGCTGAGAAGCATTTACGCGCCGCGCAATTTCTGCCTCAGATAGACCAGATTTAATGAGTTTTTCAATTTTTAAACTAAGCATAGCCCAATACTAATGCATTGATGTATAGACGTCAATACATTGATGCATTTTTATTATGTTTTTATTTGGCGGATAATACAAATATGAATAAAATCAAAACTATTTTGGACAAGGAAATGACAAAGCGCGGCCTGTCAGCTAATAAGCTGTCAGAGCTAACGGGCGTTCCTCAACCAACAATAACAAGAATAAGAAATGGCACTACAGCCGACCCTGAAACCAATACAGTTAAAGCATTAGCAGAATTTTTTGATTTAACAGTTCCACAAATGCGTGGCGAAGTTGATAATCAATATTCAGAAAAAAGACAAACAACAGAACTTAAAGTAGAGCAAAAAAAAGAATTTTTTTACTCTAACTCATCTAAATTTATGACGGTATTGGAAGTGAAAGAGTTACTTAATCAATTGTCACCAGAGGCAAAAGAAATAGTGATTGACTTGGCGGGAAAATTGGCACGGCTTGAGAGTATGAAACAATAAATCATCTTAAAAAGGAAAAATAATGGCAATCCCTAAAAAAGTTACAGACCGCATTACGCTAAATCTTAAACGCTATCAAACCATATTGTCTGAAGCAAAAAATAGAGATATTAGCGAATCAGATACAGTTGTTATTTTAGCGGACATGCTGGCAGAACTTTTGGGATACAAAAAATACGTTGAAATAACCACAGAATTTGCAATTCGCGGCACCTATGTTGATTTGGCCGTAAAAGTTGGCAATGATGTTAGATTTTTAATTGAAGCCAAAGCCATTAATGTTGAGTTAAAAGACAATCACGTAAAACAAGCCATTGATTATGGCGCAAACCACGGCATTGAATGGGTTGTTCTCACCAATGGCGCAATTTGGCAAGTGTACAAAATACACTTTAAACAACCTATTGATAAATCACTAATATTTGAAGTGGATTTACTCAATACCACTGTCAAAAACGCGCAACTGCTTGAATGTTTTGGTACATTAAGCCGTGAAGGCTTTACTCAATCATCCATGACAGCATTTTTTCAGCAGCAACAAGCAACCAGTAAATTTTCACTTGCGGCCTTACTTTGTACTGAAAGCGTTTTAAGCGCAATTAAAAAAGAACTTAAAAAAATCAGCCCAACCCTAAAAGTTGATGATGAGTTTTTAAAAAATGTATTACAAAATGATGTAATTAAACGTGAATTAGTTGATAGTGATGAAGCTAAAGCTGCACACGAAATAATTAAAAAGGTAAATAAGCAGGCAACTAAAACAAAATCTAAACCAACAATAGGAATTACACAATGATCCCACTTATCGGCTTCATGATTGGCGCTTACATCATCACCAGAATGATTGAAATAATCATCAATAAAGAAACCCATGGGGCGGTTGCAGTTTGCGCATTTATTACAATTATAGTAACAGGGTTTTGTTTATTCGGCCTGTTGGTTGGTGGAATAACCGATTTACCAAAACTAAACAGCCCTATTCCGCATAATTAACTTATAAATGGTACGTTTATTGCGTTATTGCAATATAAATAGATTGATATAAACTTAGTGCCCTAAACTTAGTCTAAGTTAATGCCGATAAATATTAACGGCAATAGGAATAAATATGTTTTATCGTCATGATCAAGATTTTATAGATGCTAAATTTCTCGCAATTAAAAAAGGGAAATTATACGTAGGCATTTGCCTTAATTTTAATTTAGCAGCACAATCAAACAACATTAATGATTTAAGAAAAAAGCTTGATTCCCAAGTTAAATCATATATTTATGATGCTACTCAAGGTGAAGATTCTGAGCACCGTGAATATCTATTATCACGCCGCGCGCCAATTAAATATTGGGTAATGTATTACTTTGCAAAATTATTAAACAAACTATGTGTTAATAAAAATTTAAAAGGTAAAAATCAGTCTCATTACTTAATTCTTGCATGAGTCGGTGGAAAAAGCCTCTAACCCATAAAGAGGTTATTAAAATATTACAAAATCTTGGCTTTACACAAAGGCCACAAAATGGCACTTCACATATCCACTGGGTTAAAAATGACCCATTCAGAAAAGTAACTGTTGACCCACCAAAATCTCCATTTGATGCATTTTTAGTTCAATCAATGGCTAGGCAAGCAGGCGTATCAGTTAAAGAATTTTATCAAGCATTAAACAAATAACCGCCTTTCGGCGGTTTTTTATTATTTTGAATTTAACTCCGATTCTTTCCACCATGCAGTTTCACCAGAAGCTACTTTAACTGAGTATTGATTGCCGCCATCACCAAAGCCTAAAAACGTAACAACCCCTTCAGTACCAAACATATTAATAACAGCATCACCAACATTGAACTTGAAATTTACGTTCATTTTTCACCTCATTTATTAAAAATTTCACAGCAAATGCACTGCTTAGAAAAATAATACCATAAATTATGCATTGGTGTATTGACAGGCTATGCATTAATGCATTATTCTTTTTCAAACATCACGCAAACAAAGGTTTAAACCAATTGCCACCCAGCATTACAGACTTAAAAGCGGCCTACAACCGCACCAAGTTAAACCGCGCTGGTATTACATTTGAACAAGCCATTAGTACCGAGATGATTAATAAATGCTTGCACCGCATGGCGCTTAACGCCCAAGCAAAGCAGGCAAAACAAGCAACAACAAATGCACCTAAGCTGTACTGGTGGGAAAGAATTTAAAAATACTTCCTATGTGAACAGCGCCCAGGCGCGGGCAAGTTGAATGACTGAACGTTTCAGTGTGCTGAGTAATTCAACGTAAGTTTTTATTAAATGAAAGGTAAATATGAACATCACAGCACCAACATTAAACGAAGGCGAAATCTACGCTGGCACATTCATCCAAGCAGATGGTACTGGATACCAACTCATTCTATTACCGGGGGATAACGAACCCGCCAGACATAGCGCACAAATTGAATGGGCTAAAAGCATTGGCGGTGATCTGCCAGACCGTTCAGAAACCGCTTATTTATTCAAACACCATAAAGAACAATTTCAAGAAACATGGTACTGGACCAATGAATCCTTTGATGCAGAGTGGGCTTGGTCTCAGTTCTTCCTAAACGGTAGCCAGACCAGCGGTCATAAGGACAACAAGCTCCGCGCTCGCGCTGTCCGCAGATTAGTCATTGAGTAATTTAGTTATTTTTTTAAGGCTTAAACCATGTGTAAACCAAAAATGATTAGCGTGCCAGTGGAGCTTTTAAAAGAAATGGCAAATTTAATTGGCGATGTTGATGAAGCACAAGCCAAAAACGCACCACGCGCTGAAATGCGCAAATTGGTTGAAGAATTACACAAAAAGAATATGGAAATGCTTGGCGGCCACGTGCATTTGGTTTACATGCCAGACGACCATATTCCTATTTTTTTTGAAGAGGTTTATAAAAATTTAAGCACCCTTAATTTAGGCAGGCTGCAATGAAAAAAGACCTAAGAAACGCAATCATCATCACCCTGCTTTGGTCACTTGCGGTTTGCACTTACTGGCTGATTAAAGCCGAACAAAAACTTGATACTTACGAGGTTGCATATGCCACGCAATACTAAATATTACGCAGATCAAAACCTAACACGTGAGCACTATAAAAAATGCAAACGCATTGATGCCACATTGAAGTTTTTTGGCATTGCAGCTTTGTTGTACGTTTTTTTAAACGCATTTATTAACAATTTTCCAAAATAGGAGAAAACCATGTCAGCAGTTATTTTAGCTTTTCCAAAACAAGCACCAAAAAAAGTATTTGAGCAGCCGCTTGCCATTGTTAAACATAATAAATTTGGCCCATTAGACCGCGTGCTTGAAGAAATACGCATTAAAAATAAACATAAGCACCAACAAGCTTTGGTTGATGCTGCAAAACTGTGTGACCAAGCCAAGTGGGCGCGCTTACGCATGCAAGAACAAGAACCATTAAGAGCCGTTTAAAACTATGTCTGTTCACAAAAAAAATGAATTTGCAAATGCAAATATAAAATTGGCAAATGTTTTAGGGCTACCAAACAACTGCACAAAAGCAACCATTTACATGGATGTTAATAAGCCGCCATTAACTGAAGCCACATTTTATGTTTTTGATTTAGCAATAACAAAAACCCAATTATTTGAATTAAATGAAATTAAAAAACCATGAACGCGATTCTATTAGCCAATATTCAGCCAGTAATGCTATACGCAGAATACCAGCGCATGAATAAACAACAAGCCATTCAATCCCTACAGCCCATTGAAGGCACGGTTGCGCATCAATACCTCACCTTAATATTCCAACACGGCGCAATTGCATCATCAAAACTGCGTGAAGGCCACCCCTGCATTAACGCAACCATGCCCGCCGAGGTATTAAGAAAATACGTTGAATCAGGTTACATAACCTGTGAACAAAAAGGCGGCAACCGTGGCGGTATTTGGCGTCCAGCCAAAGGCGTCACCCCCAACATGCTTAATATTAATTTAACGGAGCACTAAATGTTTGTTCTTAAATGCATCGGCATTGCCATTTTATGTTTAAGCGTATTTCTTTGCATCATGCTTGGCTTGGTTTTTTGGGCGTTAAGCGGGTTTAATGAAACGGATGAAGGCTTATGAACCGCGCACAACGCCGCTTAGCGGAAAAGCACGAACGCCGTGGCACACAGCCACAGCAAGAGAAAGTGGTACC
Organism: Methylophilaceae bacterium; assembly: GCA_965247415.1. Taxonomy (GTDB): domain Bacteria; phylum Pseudomonadota; class Gammaproteobacteria; order Burkholderiales; family Methylophilaceae; genus Methylotenera. The sequence goes on along the minus strand of OZ252007.1, from coordinate 2,046,437 downwards.
GCTTCCATTTTTATTCGATCAATTCACCGTGTTTGATTTTATGGACACGTTCTTACAAAAGATTAAAAACGGATACATAGAAAGCGTGCAAGGCGTGCCAGTATTTACTGACAACGAGGGCAAATTAACAGAGCTATGCCCTGCTTTGATGGGCTGGATTGAAACATGGGAATTTATCTTTGAAAAAATTGGCGTCAATATTCCAATGGCTTCACTTCGTAAAATCCACAATAAATTACTTTATAACAGCCCACTTTCACGCGCGGAAATATACGCTGCAGAAGTTACTAATAACGAGTGCATGCAATTATTTAGAAGCAGAAAACGCAAGCAAATCACTGAAATTGCCAAGCTCGCGCAATTCAAAATTTTAATGGAGGATTAGAAAGTGAGCATTATTAACGAAATTTTAAGCCTACTCCCAGCCGCAGAAAATGACGCAATTGCCAGTAATGAGTTATTTAAATTATGCAAAGGCGCGGCAAACTTAGAAGAGGTAAGCAATAGCCTTGGCCATCTATTTAGAAACGGCAAAATTAGCAGAAAAGAAACCACCACAGGCCGCGCAAAATTTGCATATTGGAATCAACCAAGCGCACAAACTGTTCAACCTGAAAACACTCAACCAAAAAACTTCTTAGAAACTCCAAAAATTGAAGCTGATACCGCTGAATGGGATGAAAAGCGCACTGATATTGTTGGACAAAATGGCAATGACGGGCACCACTACCCAAGACGCTTAAACGATGCAACCCCGCAAGAATGGGACGAAGCCTACCGCAAACATCTAGATTCTATTGAAGCCAAACTGGACGAACCGCCGGCGCCAAAAGAAGAACCAAAACCAACCCCTAGCACTATCAAAATAAGCCTAAAACGTGAAGAAATCTACACGCTAACGCTCAATAACGTAGAGCTTAAAGGCATGCAAAAAGAAAGCGAATGGGAAGGCTTAATCAAACTTAAAAACGCTACTGGCAGCGTGATATTGGTATCAGATGCAACCCATTTACCACCATTTGAAGGCACGGCATTTAAATGGATGGAAGCAAGTGAGATCAACTACCAAATCATTAAAGCCAGCCCACAGATTATTGAATTATTGAAAGCGTAACCATTTTTAGGCAGCACCAACCACCACCAAAAAGGAGCATTAACATGGCAACAAAACAACAAATTATTGAAGCAGTATCACATGAAGCTGGTTTAAGTAAATCAGCAGCGGAACGTGCAGTAAACGCAACATTCGACTATATCAAAGGTGCTGTAAAAACAGGTGAGGATGTAGCAATCAAAGGCTTTGCAACCTTCAAACTAAAACAAAGCAAAGAGCGCATTGGCCGTAACCCAAAAACAGGCGATGCAATTGTGATTCCAGCTAAAACAAGCCCAAAAGCCACGTTTAGCAAAAGCTTTTAATTTTATTAACCATTTATTTACAAGGCAAACAGCATGAACATACCAGAACTAAATGCAGGTGAAATTTACGCAGGCGCCATCATCAATCCAGATGGCACAGGCCATCATGTAATTTTACTGGATGGCGATAAAGATGATGGCGATTGGCAATCAGCCATGGATTGGGCAAAAGAACAAGGTGGCGATTTACCAACCCGTATTGAACAAGCTTTGCTTTTTGATAAGAGCCGCGATCAATTTAAAAAAGATTGGTACTGGTCAAATACACCTCATGAAAATAATGCAGAGTGGGCTTGGTGTCAGACCTTCGAACACGGTAACCAGTACTACGGTCATAAGTACTACAAGCTCCGCGCTCGCGCTGTCCGCAGAATTTCAGTAATTTAATAATTTAGTTATTTAAAAATATGGCACAACACACCGCCCTACCAATCTATAAAGTGGCTTACGATTTACTCGATGCCATCACCGATTTATGCAAAAACATGCCTAGAGATTTTAAAAGCTCGATAGGCGGCAAGCTACGTGATGAATGCGTGGAAATTGTCACTTTAATATTTAGGGCGAATGTATCGCAAGAAAAGTCTAGCCACTTAATTTCACTGATTGAGCGGCTGCAAGTGTGTGAACTATTGCTTAGGCTATCGCGCGATAAACGCTTAATTTCAACCGGCCAGTACGCAAAGGCTATTGAATTAACTGGCAACATTGGCAAGCAAGCCAATGGTTGGCGCCGTTCCGCATCGTCTGTTTCATAAAGGTTATGGCCCTATGACTGCACGATTAAATAATCTGGTTTTACCGCTAGCTCAAAAGGCTACCGCCATGCACAGCTTGGAAACCGCTGACAGTGTTCAGAACGTGTCCAGTGCAATTGCCTTGCTGATCGGCGCTGAATTAAAACCAGCCCTTCGGCACGGTGATGTAGATAGTAAAACACAGCAGAGTGGGCTTGGTATCAGAACTTCAAAAACGGTAACCAGAACAACAATCATAAGAACAACAAGCTCCGCGCTCGCGCTGTCCGCAGATCATAACAATCACTTTAGCTTTGAAGATTTAACAAAAGCTTATTTTGATTGCAGAAAAAATAAACGTAACACTGAAAGCGCTTTAGCTTTTGAACAAAATTTAGAGCGCAATCTTTACGACTTATATACAGATTTAAAAAATGGTACCTATTCACCAGGTAAAAGCATTTGCTTTGTCATCACACGCCCCAAAGCGCGTGAAGTATGGGCCGCTGATTTTCGTGATCGTATCGTTCACCATCTTTTTTACAATAAAATTTCACCGCGTTTTTATGCCTCATTTATTGCGGATAGCTGCGCATGCATACCAAGGCGCGGCACTCTTTACGCATGCAAACGTCTTGAATCTAAAATACGCAGCGCCACACAGAATTGGAGTAAGCCATGCTTTTATTTAAAGTGTGACCTTGCAAACTTCTTTGTAGCAATCGACAAAAATATACTGCACACGCTACTTGCTAAAAAAATTAAAGAAGCATGGTGGCTGCAACTGGCAGATTTAATTCTATTTCATGATCCGCGGAAAAATTTTGAATTACGGGGTAATGCAGAAAAAATTACCCAAGTGCCATCACACAAACGCTTAACTAATCAACCTAGCCATTCAGGCTTGCCAATCGGTAATTTAAGCTCACAATTCTTTGCAAATATTTACTTAAATGAATTAGATCAGTTCATCAAACACCGCATAGGCTCAAAGCATTACATCAGATACGTAGATGATTTTATATTGCTGCATGAATCAGCCCAGTGGCTAAACTCTGCGCTCGATGAAATTAACACCTTCTTACCCCTGCGTTTAAATGCCAGGCTAAATCATAAAAAAACAATATTGCAGCCAGTAGATAGAGGCGTTGATTTTGTGGGCCAAGTGATTAAACCGTGGAACAGATACACACGTAAACGCACAGTTAACGAAGCAATCAGCCAGATTAATCAAGCATCAAATGAAACATTATTTAAAAGAGCAAACAGCTATTTTGGATTAATCGGACAAGCATCAAGCAGCCACCATGACCGCGCAAAAATTGCAAACACGTTACGCGACAAAGGCATGACGGTGAATTTTGAATTAACAAAGACTTACAGAAAATGTAAAGGTAACTAATGACAAACAAACTCTTGCCACAAGAACCAACGGAAGAAATGCTAAAAGCTGGATGTGAAGCTGGAATCAGTATGCAAGTTTTACTTGACGACACGCCTTACGCAACTGATTTAGCAGTTTACAAAGCCATGTTTGAAGCTGCACCAAGCATCGACCAAGCCCCCGAAGTTGTAGTTGATACAGGTGACGGTGTTTTCTACTCAACACATACAGTTCACGCACAGGTTGTTAATGGTCAATGGAAAGTACAGGTGAAAGTAGGACAGGAAGAACAGCCAGCCATCGATGATCATTCAGACGCTGGATTGGAAATTTCAAAAATACTATTCAAACAAATACAAGATAAAGATCATCAATGCGCATACTGGATTATAAGTGCACTGACCAGGCTTTTAAAATCCAATCCAAAACTAACGGTAATTGATGTACTTAAAATTGCAAACGGCGCAATGCCAAAAGCAGCAGATTACCACCAAGACTATTTGCAAAAAACCTAGAAAATATCGAGCCGTTCAACTAAAGTGTGAAATTATATGACTGAACCTATTCCTTCTGACATACATGAGTTTTTAAAGCATATTTCTATTGTTCATGGGCCACGCCGCTATCAAATGGGTGCAAGTTTGATTAATGGCGCAACAACCGTAGTAGATGGATGTAATGGTTGGTTTGAAAGTGGAAAGCTGGAGGGGTCAGGAGCCGTATATGCGTGGTTTGTAGGGTCGCCACGCGCCTTTTTATTTGGCTTTACTAGAAATCAGTCTTGGGCAACAAGAAAAATGAAGTATGTCATGGTCAATGAACGTGACATGCTTCAACACTTTAGTTGAACGGCTCGAGAAAATATGAGTATTTTTTTAGAAAAAGAAGATGTTGAACGCCTAACAGGTTGCAAGCGCAAAGCGCAGCAGTGCACACAATTGCGCGTGATGAATATCCCATTTTTTGTGAATGCTTGCGGTGAGCCTATTGTTTCAATTGCATACATCAACGGATCCGTTAAAAAGCCAGAAAAACAGAGCTGGCAACCTAACTTAAAATTGGCGTAAACTATGAGAATGGGCCGTCAACCAACTAAAAATTTAAACCTACCAAAGAATATGCGCGCACGCATTAAAAATGGCGTGACGTACTATTCATATGACACTGGTGGCAAGCCCAGAAAAGAAATTGCACTTGGTAAAGATTACATTGAAGCCGTGCGCAAATGGGCTGATTTAGAAGGCCGCAACCAAAAGCCACTAATTTATTTTAAAGATGTTTCAGAACGCTACACAAAAGAAATAATCCCACTGAAAGCGCAGCGCACTCAAAACGATAATTTAATAGAGCTGCAGAACCTACTTAATTTTTTCAATAATCCCCCAGCGCCAGTAAGTGAAATTAAACCCATTCATATTAGGCAATATTTAGATCAACGCACAAATTATGGTGCGCACAGTACAACACGCGCAAACCGTGAACGCGCCCTGCTTTCTCACATATTCAACATGGCCCGCAATTGGGGTGTGCTTGATACTGTTAACCCATGCCAGGGGATTAAGGGGTACACGCAAACTGGCCGCGATATTTACATTGAGGATAATGTATTTAATGCGGTTTACAACGTTGCAACCAAACCGCTTAAAGATGCAATTGATCTAGCCTATTTGACAGGACAGCGCCCCGCGGATGTGATCAGCATGAGTGAAGCTGATATTCAGAACGGCATGCTAGTCATCGAGCAGGGTAAAACAAAAGCCAAGTTGCGCATTGAAATTACTGGTGAATTGAAAATGTTAATTGACCGCATTGTGAATGCGAAAAAAGCTTACAAAGTGCGCACGCTGCAATTAATTTGCACTGAAACTGGCAGATCATTATCACAATTGGCACTGGCTGAACGATTCACGAAAGCCCGCGCAAAAGCAGCCAAGGCAGCAGTTGAAGATAAAGCGCTTGCTGAAGAAATAATGAAGTATCAATTTAGAGATTTACGCGCCAAAGCAATCACTGATAAATCAGAATCGAATGGCGTAAATGAAGCGCAAAAACTAGCAGGACACGCTACAGAAAAGATGACACAACACTATGTGCGCGCAAAAATTGGCGAAAAAGTAAGCCCTACGAGATGATGATTGTAGTTTTTGCGGGAAAATATATAGATTGCGGGAAAAAAGAAAAAGCCCCACATCGCTGTGAGGCTTAAATCTATTGGCTCCTCGACCTGGGCTCGAACCAGGGACACACGGATTAACAGTCCGTTGCTCTACCGACTGAGCTATCGAGGAATCGGTGAAGGCGTGATATTAAGGGGTAAGTGCTTTTTGGTCAATAACCTTGATGCAATTAAATTTAAAAAAAGTGAATTTAAAACAAAAAGTCTCTTTTAATTTAAGGCTTTTTCAATGCGATCTAAGGCGTTTTCTAAATTTTCCATTGAGGTTGCAAATGAGATGCGAAAGTAACCTTCAGCACCAAAAGCAGAGCCTGGTACAACAGCTACATCAAATTTTTCGAGTAAATACTCTGCAAAAGCCATGTCTGTGGCTTCTGAAATTTTGCCAGCATTAAACAAAGTTGCGATTGCAACACGCGCATCGGGGAAAGCATAAAAAGCACCGCCCGCCATGAGGCAACTCAAGCCTGGCATGCTATTGAATCGGTTTACCACGTATTCATGGCGCGCCTTGAACGCTGTCACCATTGGTGTAATGCAATCTTGGGAACCTTCAAGCGCGGCTTGCGCCGCAACTTGTGAAATAGAGGTTGGGTTGCTGGTGGATTGCGATTGCAAAATTTCCATCGCTTTGATGATATAAGCAGGCCCAGCGGCGTAACCAATACGCCAACCCGTCATGGAATATGCTTTAGAAACGCCGTTTAAAACCACACAGCGGTCTTTTAAAGCGGGTGTTGCGTTTAAAATATTATAAAATTTATCGCCTGTTAAATTGACATGCTCATACATGTCATCAGTTGCAACCAACACATGTGGGTGTTTCATCAACACTTCACCCAAGGCTTGTAGCTCTTGCAATGAATACACCGTGCCTGTTGGATTTGAAGGCGAATTAATCATGAAAATTTTAGTTTTTGGCGTAATAGCGGCCTCAAGCTGCTGCGGTGTAATTTTAAAACCTTGCTCGATGCCGCATTGCACAATCACGGGCTTGGCTTCCGCAACCAGTGCGATATCCGCATAAGAAACCCAATAAGGCGCTGGCACAATCACTTCATCGCCCTTATTAAGCACAGCCAAACACAAATTAAAAATAGTTTGTTTGCCACCAACGCCAACAATTACCTCATTCTGCGCATAATCAAAGCCATTTTCAGTTTTAAATTTATTGACGATGGCTTTTTTTAACCCAGGAATACCAGAAACCGGGGTGTATTTTGTAAAACCATCATCTATTGCTTTTTTGGCCGCATCTTTAATATGTTGTGGCGTATCAAAATCAGGCTCACCTGCAGCGAGGCCAATAATCGCCCTACCCTCACTTTTATATTTGGCGGCTTTTGCGGTAATCGCTAATGTGGGTGACTCTTTAATTGACTGCACACGCAGCGATAAAACAGAAGTTGCGTTTTCTGATGAGATGGCGACTGACGACAAAATATGTTCCTTAACACAAAAATTGCTAAAAATTAAATAGCCAGCATTTTACCCATAAAATCAAGGATTTGAAACAAATTACATTGTATTTATATGATTGCTTAATCCTATTTGTACAAAGACTGTGCTTCATCATTTTATTGGTTGATTTTAAATACACCATTTCACCCGTCATAAAACTATCTAACAATTTAAATGTTCTTGATGTAAGTCAATGTCAAGTCTGCATCGACTGCGTAATATTTATTCATGTTCATTGAGTTAAATGACTGAAAATTTTACGACGAATGGAGGAAGTAGCAATGAAACAATCTTTATTATTGGCTGCAGTTTTAAGTATTTTTGCAGCACAAAATGTTCAAGCAGAAGCGGGTGATATTGTTGTACGTTTACGTGCAACTAATGTTAACCCGAGTGAAAGTAGTAAGTTAGGAGAACAAACTGATAAAACTTACGGCGCTGGTACAGCAGATTTACTTTATGGAAGTTCAAGTGCTAACTTACAAGTTGATAGCAACACAATTCCTGAATTAGATTTGTCTTACTACGTCACTAAAAATATCGCATTGGAATTGATTTTAGCTCTCGGTAGTAAACACGATGTTAAAACTTCAAGCATTGGTGCAGGCCTGACCAGCCGTGACTTAGGTGAGATTAATGCATTGCCACCCACACTTACCGCGCAATGGCACTTTATGCCAGACCAAACATTTGACCCTTATGTTGGTGCGGGTGTTTCTTATGTTCGTATGATGGATAACGGTTTAACGGCTGATACGATTGGTGGTGGCAGACCAATTCGTGTTGATCGTAGTAGTTGGGGCCCAGCGCTTCAAGCTGGCTTTGACGTGAATCTAAAAGATGGCTGGTTAGTGAATTTTGATGTGAAAAAAATCTGGTTTGATACAACCGTTAAAATTGATACACAAGGCTTGGCAGGCACTGCTGCTGGTTATAGAAAAATTGATAGTTTAGATGTCGACCCATTGGTTGTCAGCGTTGGTTTCGGCAAAAAATTCTAATCCAAACTCAACATCTAAATAATTAAAGAAATCCACCCTCGCCTCTATCTTAATTGATAGAGGCTTTTTTTTACTTAAATCAAATATAGCTAAAAGGGGATAGTGATTGCAAGGCCTTCTCAGAGGGCCTTACTTAGACCAAATTGAAAAAATAAATTTGAAAATAACTTAGATAATTTTTGAAAATCTTGCGCGATTACGATCCGTTTGCAAATATTTATCAAACACCATTGCCACAGCGCGTACAAAAAACCAGCCTGTTTGTGTCACTTGAATACCATTTTCATCCACAGTGACCATGCCATTTTTACAAGGTGTTTCAAGAGCTTCTAGCTCTTTTGAAAAATAATTTTTAAAGTCAATCATGTATGCAAGTTCAATTGATTCAAACTGCACTTCACCTTGACACATGAGCGCCATAATCACGGCGCGGCGCACAATGTCATCGTGTGAAAGCGCCAAGCCCCTGACAATTGGAAAGCGACCTTGGTCTAAGTAGTCGTAATATTCATCCAAGGCTTTAGCGTTTTGGCTATACGTAGCGCCAATTTTGCCAATCGCAGAAACACCTAAGCTAATTAAATCGCAATCTGGCTGAGTGCTGTAACCCTGAAAATTTCGATGCAAACGGCCTTGGCGTTTGGCAATGGCTAGTGCGTCTTCTGGCAAGGCAAAATGATCCATGCCTACATACACATAACCTGCACTCAAAAGCGCAGAAATAGCATTCGACAACATGCCGATTTTAGCTTGTCCATCAGGCAAGTCGTAAGAAGATATTCTGCGCTGCGGTTTAAAGCGCTCTGGTAAATGCGCATAAGCATAAAGGGCTATTCTATTTGGCTTGAGCGTCACAATTTTTTCAAGTGTTTGGGCAAAAGATGCTGGCGTTTGCTTAGGCAGCCCATAAATTAAATCCACATTTATAGAATCGTATTCATATCGACGTGCAGCTTCAACCAATTGAAAAACTTGTTCCTCTGGCTGAATGCGATGCACAGCTTTTTGCACTTCGGTATCAAAATCTTGCACACCAAAACTCACGCGGTTAAAACCTAATGTTTTTAAATAGCGCAAACGGCTTTCGTTGACTGTGCGTGGGTCAATTTCAATCGAATATTCACCTTCTGCAGGCAAGATGAAATTTTTGCGTAATAAGGTCATCAACTGCGTGAGCTCAATATCGCTAAAAAATGTCGGTGAACCGCCACCTAGATGCAATTGTGAAATAATTGGCTTACCGCCTAATTCTGCAATGTGTAAATCAATTTCTTTTTCTAGGTATTTTAAATAGACGGCGCTACGTTCATGGTGCTTGGTAACAATTTTATTGCAGGCGCAAAAAAAGCATAAAGACTCACAAAATGGAATATGGATATAAATTGACAAAGGCAACGCCAATCCGCCAACGCGACGTTGCGTCAGCGCCTGTTTATATTCGGTTTCTCCAAACGCTTCAACAAAACGGTCCGCGGTTGGATAAGATGTGTAGCGAGGCCCTGAAACATCATATTTTTCCAGCATGCTGGGCGTGATTTCATGCTGTTGAAGCACTTCATCTAATTCGTTGTTGTAAAAATTGGTTGGTGTTGCAATTGGTTGACTCATCATCATTCGACTCCTTGACATGGTGGTACTTTGACAGGATTTGAATCAATCAACTTTGACGTAAATCAATAAATATTGAATATTTTTTTATTTTTTTATCTACCTTAAAACGAATAAAAGCAGTATGCTTAAACCAAGGATTTAATTGTAATAAAAAATATGGAAAATCAACTTTCAACACACGTAGCACAAAGCATTGCAAACACTATTAAAGTGGCTTGTTCAAACTGCAATCTGCGCGAACTTTGCATGCCGATGGGATTTAGTGTTGAAGAAATGCAAAAGCTTGACCAAGTGGTGGCAACGCGCCGCCGTGTAAAGCAGGGCGAAAAATTATTTAATGATGGTGATGCGTTTCATTCACTCTTTGCAATTCGAACAGGTTTTTTTAAAACCTGTGTTTCCACAGAAGATGGCCGCGAGCAAGTGACAGGCTTTCAAATGGCGGGAGAAATTATTGGCTTAGACGGCATTGTGAATGATCACCACACTTGCAACGCTGTAGCGCTGGAAGACGCAGAAGTGTGTGTGATGCCGTTTGCTAACGTTGAATCACTTTCACGCGAATTTCCTGTCATGCAGCGCCATGTGCATAAAATGATGAGCCGTGAAATTGTCCGTGAGAATAGCGTCATGATGTTGCTTGGTAATATGCGTGCAGAAGAGCGCTTAGCGGCATTTTTGTTGAATCTAGTACAACGCCTACACGCACGCGGATTTTCACAGTCTGAGCTCACCTTAAGAATGACGCGGGAAGAAATTGGCAGTTATTTAGGATTAAAGCTTGAGACTGTTAGCCGCACTTTTTCAAAATTTAGCGAAGAAGGCATTATTGAAGTAAAGCAACGCTACGTGCGTATTTTGCAGCCTGAAGTGTTAAAGAAAATTTTCAATCCGCAAGTTTGCTAAGGCTGCAAAAAATTATAAGCCTGAAAGAATCATAAAGCTAAAAATTAAGTTTTGCGTTTTTACCGCAAAACTTAATTTCAACATGCAGCCTTTAAAAAGAAACTTGAGACCCTAACTCAACCACGCGATTAGGTGGCAATTTAAATTGATGGGTAATGGTTTCAGCACTTCTAAATAAATTGATGAATATTTTTTTACGCCAAAACGCCATGCCAGGTTTATGGTTAGCAATTAAAATTTCTTTACCAATAAAAAATGATGAATCCATTGCATCAATCACCAACCCTGATTTAGCGCAGTTGAGTAAATCATTAGGAATATTCGTCTCATCTTTAAATCCATAGCGAATGGTCACACGGTAAAATTCATGTGGTAGCGGATGAATTTGCACACGATCCTCAACCGCTAAATGCGGAAAATCTAAAAATTTTACTGTTAAAAGAATCACTTTTTCATGTAGCACTTTATTATGTTTTAAATTGTGCAACATGGCATGCGGCACGCCTTCTGGGTTGGGCGTTAAAAAAAGTGCTGTGCCGGGCACGCGCGCTGGCGGATGCGCACCGACTGCATCAATAAAAGGCCCAAGTGCCATTGCCTCATTTTTTAAATGCAGATACAAGAGGTTGCGACCCGTTTTCCAAGTGAGCATTAATGTAAAAATAATAATCCCTATCACAAGCGGCGCCCAACCGCCATCAGGTATTTTTAGAACATTGGCGCTAAAAAATGCCACATCAATGATTAAAAATAACCCAACCAATAGCCCTGTTCTAAATTTGCTCCATCCCCAAAGATGATGAAGCACAAATGCAGCTAGCAAGGTGGTAATCACCATGTCGCCCGTCACCGCAATGCCATAAGCCGCTGCTAAATCTCCTGAAGTTCCAAAGCCAATCACAAGCGTCATGACCGCCAACATTAAGCCCCAATTTACGCGCGGCAAATAAACTTGACCCTCTTGACTTTCAGAAGTATGTTCAATGTGCATGCGTGGCAAATAGCCAAGTTGTAGTGCTTGGCGAGAAACTGAGAATGCGCCCGTAATAACGGCTTGCGAAGCAATCACCGCCGCTAATGTCGCCAAAATAATCATTGGATAAAGCATCCAATCTGGTGCAAGTAAATAAAATGGATTTTTTACGGTTTCTGGATGCGCAAGTATCAACGCGCCCTGCCCAAAATAATTAAGAATCAATGCGGGAAAAACAAAGCCAAACCATGCAAGCCGAATCGGAAAACGCCCAAAATGTCCCATATCGGCATAAAGTGCCTCTGCCCCCGTGACAGAAAGCACCACAGCGCCCAACGCCACAAAAGCAATCCAAGGGCTAGTTGTAAAAAAATTTAAAGCATAGATTGGGTTTAACGCATTGAGTATGCTTGGATTTTCTATAATGCCAATAAAGCCCAACGTGCCTAGCGTCCCAAACCAAAGCAACATAATCGGCCCAAAAAAAGCGCCCACAAGTGCCGTGCCTTTACTTTGCGCCCAAAATAAAACAAATAATACAATTAAAGTAATCGGTAAAATAAGTGGATGTAATATCGGGGCAGCAACTTCTAAACCTTCTACTGCTGATAAAACTGAAATGGCTGGGGTAATCATGCCATCAGCATAAAACATACAAGCGCCTAAAATACCCAGCATCATAATTAATTTTTGTTTTTGATGATTGCCTTCTGCGCTTCGGCTTGCAAGCGCAAGCAAAGCCATAATCCCGCCTTCACCACGGTTGTCAGCGCGCATAATAAAAGCAACGTACTTAACCGACACGACCATAATCAGCGCCCAAACAATCAGCGACAAAATGCCGTACATATTAACTTCATTGAGCGGAACAGGATGTAAACCAGCGGAAAAAACTTCTTTCATGGTGTAAAGTGGGCTGGTACCAATATCACCAAAAACAACCCCCAGCGCAGCAAGGGTGAGTGCAGATGTTTTTGTTTTACCACCAGTGAAAGTTGAATTACCAGATGACATTCAGGAATTTCGGTTAAATGAATGGCATTATTATCGGGTAAATTACACATTAAACCAATGTTTATTTTAAAGATGGTAATGAAAATTTATGATTATTATTTTGACAAAAAGCCATACTAATCAATCAATAGAAAATAAAGACTCTAAAATTTAAATAATGAATAAATTTCGCATTTACAAATGGCTATTTGCATTTGGCATTATTTTGTTGCTCGCCATCACCGCTTATTCTATTGATGATCAACTTAGCTTTGCGGCTAAAAAAAATCATCAGCAAAAAATTAATACGCTTTTTAGCAAAATAAGCGCTGCTGAAGATTCAAAACGACCTTTCAAAATAGTGTTTTATGGTCAATCAATCATAGAGAAAAGCTGGTGGAAAAGTACCGCAAATGCAATTCAAGCACAGTATCCAAATGTGAAATTTGAAATCACCAACAAGGCTATCGGTGCGCATACCGCAGAAAGGCTGGTCAGGCTCGTGGATGATGATGTGATTGCGCTTCATCCAGATTTAGTGATTTTTCAAGTGTATGGCGAACAAGAACCTTATGAAGAAATTATCAAAAAAATAAAATTTGGTACAGATTCTGAAATACTGATTGCAACTGACCATATTGGCGCTTTTGATGATGTGAACGAAGAAACCAATCCTAAATATTTATTTCGTCGAAACGTGTTCAAACAGTTGCATAATAAACTGCTTCAAAACGCGCCAAAAGCAAATTGGATTGCATGGAAAAATTATGTTTTTCTACCCTATTTATCTAAAAAATATGATGTAGCATTGATTGACGTGCGCAGTGCATGGAAAGAATATTTAATCAAAAATCATCTAAAACAACGTGATTTACTGATTGATGACATCCATTTAAATGCCGATGGAAATCGTGTCATGGCAAGTATTTATGAAGATTTTTTTAAAAAGAATCAAACTGTAAAACGCATTGCACCAAAAAATGAAACGTTTTTATTAGCAAATAAAGACCTTAAGTTACAAAACAATACATTAATTACCCAATGTAGCGGCCAACGTATGCAAGCAACCATCAACAGGCACTTATTGAAAAAGAACGACAAATTACTAAAAATTGACATTTTTGTAGATGGAAAACAGCCTTCAAGTTACCAAAGTGCTTATGGTTTCACTCGGGTTTCTAGCTATCCAAATTCTAACTGGCCCGCCCTTCTGCGCGTAACTAAGGGCGAAACGCCACTGATTGTAGAGCAATGGAAAGCAAAAATTTTTCCTAAAGATGATGCACTCAAAAATTTTGATTTTGAAGTGTATGGTTCAATAACTGGTTTTGATGGGCGCGGCAATGCCTTATCAGACTTTGTTTCAAACTCTAAAAGAATTAAAATTTTGGCACAAGACTGGAACCTAGCGTTTGCTTACAGCGTTTATAAGAAAAAACTACCAGAAAATTTTGAAATTAGCTGGCGCTCTGAATTTAGAGGAAACGACCAACTTAATAATATTGATGTTTCTGAGTGGAATTTACTGCAAGACATTCAAGACGGAACACATCAAATTAAGTTTATCGGTGAAGGCTTGCAAGCCATAGATGCTGTGCGTTGTTTCGATAAATAAATTAAATGGATGATTGTTCATATTTTCAAAAAAATTTGAAAAAAAGTACCATTTTCTACGTCCTGTCTTAATGAGCAAGGCTTTAGCAGAATCGCGTTTCTACAAATTAAAGACGCAATTACAATGAAAACCGACCCCAGACCAATGTTTTTAATGCGCTTCAGGCAGTCAATCTTCAACTGTTTCTAGCTACGTTCAACTTAAATTTTGTTAAGAATCTTAATTTTACTGAGAATCTGGTGCAGCTTGATTCTCATCCGAATTGTTGGGAAAGCCTTATTAAATTGTGACTCACAAAACATATTTGCCTTAAAGCATATTTGATATATTCAAGCGCATAAGAATTTAATACAGATTCCGCTTGTGTTATTGCTTACGGGTGTGGAACGACTATTTAACGTTTGAATATTTTTTCAGTATTTTTGACCATCGCATGAACAAAACCATCTGCAAATCGAATCTTCATCGCATCATTCTTTGTAATTCCTTTAATCGATTGCACCACATTTCCTTCAGCATTTTCAACCATTGCATAACCTCTATTCAGCACGTTTAACGGGTTTAAATGGCTTAAGTTTTGTTGCACAGTGCTTAAAGATTGCTGCCTAAACATCAACACATGATGCATATTGGCTTGCAAACGCCGCGACAAATCATGCAACTGCGCTTGTTGCAACTTAATTTGTTGCAAAGGCGAGATTAAGCGCCTTGCTAAATAATCACAAGCTTGCCCGCGTTGTTGCAATTGCATTTGCATATTTTTACTCAATTGATTTTTGCAAGATTCAAGTTGTTTTAATAATATTTCTTGCGAAGGCGTTACAAGTTCTGCGGCGGCCGTTGGCGTTGCTGCGCGCACATCTGCCACAAAATCAGCAATGGTAAAATCAGTTTCATGCCCCACGCCGCTGATGGTTGGAATGGCGCTTTCAGAAATTGCCCACGCTACCACTTCTTCATTAAATGAAAATAAATCTTCTAAACTTCCGCCGCCACGGCAAATCATTAACACATCACATTCAGCCCGCTGATTGGCGGTAATGATGGCGTTGGCGATGAGCGCTGCCGCACCTTTACCTTGCACAGGCGTTGGGTAAATAATGATTGGAATGCTCGGCATGCGGCGGTTAAGCGTAATTAAAATATCGCGTAATGCAGCCGCGTCTGGTGAGGTAATCACGCCGATTTTTTTTGGAAACGCAGGTAAAGTTTTTTTTCGATTTGCATCAAATAAACCTTCACTTTGCAGCTTATTTTTTAATTTTTCATAGGCTTCAAACAGCGCTCCTAAGCCCGCTTTTTGGATAAATTCAACGGTGAGTTGAAAATCACCGCGCGCTTCATAGAGCGTAACGGTGGCCCGCGCTTCAATTTTATCGCCCTCACGCGGCATAAAATCAACATAAGTATTGCGCCCCTTAAACATCACGCAACGCACCTGTGCGCCAGCATCTTTGAGCGAAAAATACCAATGACCACTAGCAGCTCGGGTGAAGTTTGAAATTTCACCCGAAACCCAAAATAGCGGAAAATTTTGCGTAAGCACTTGGTTGGCGATGCGATTTAACTCGCTCACGGTGAGCATTTTCTTTTCAGTCAAAAAGTCAGTTTTGTTCATAAACTGTATTATCTATCACTGTTTAAAATTTACGAAGCTGCGAGTATTTCTAATAAGCCTCAAATTTTCTAAATTCCTTTTTCTAAACTCCTTTTAAGGTCTAAATGCACACTGAAGCATGAATATTTATAGAGCATGTTATTTCTTTCAGATGTCCATTGTTATAAATTCTGGTTTATAATTATTAAAAGGTTGTTTATGAAAGAGAATTTTGTATGCATGATATGCGTTTTACGTTTTTTGAGAATTTTAAAAAACCCATTTCACAACTCTTAATCGCAACTTTAGTTTTTTTGGATTTTCCAGTTTTACTGGGTACAAAAAATGTTCAAGCGGCCGTTGTTGACCCAAGCAAATGGGTGAATGTTTTATCAACACCTGACCCTATCTTAGAAAATTTAACCATTCCCGCTAATGCTTATTTAAAAGGCATGTGGTCTACAACGTATGCGTGGCCAATGGTTGCAGTGCATGCAACGGTGTTGCCCGATGGAAAAGTTTTTTCATTTGGCACAGATTCTGTTGGTGCGTTTGATGGTCGAACATTCGATATTTGGAATCCGCAATTAGGCTTTGGCACTAATAGCCACAACACCAGTGTAATTAATAGCGCACAAGATAGTTTTTGTTCATCTGCCACATTTTTAAATAATGGCAATCTTCTGATTTCTGGTGGTAACAGTATTCCTTTGGGCGTGGGTCCATTAGGGGCTAATACTACGAGTAATATTTTTAATCCAGTCACAAAAGCTATCACAAAAGCAAGCTCAAACCTCGCTTTAGATCGCTGGTATGCCACCATGCTAACGTTGCCTAATGGTAATCCAATTATTCTTGGGGGAATGCAAGCCTTCAAAGAAGATATGGCTTACAACAATAGTCTATCGATTGCGCAAGGGGTTGTATCAATGACGCCTGAAATTTATGAGAATAATGCTTGGCGTTCGCTCATTGGCGCGTATAGTCGGATTGCGTTTGGCCCTGATTTTAATCGTACTTCTTATCCACGTGCTTGGGTTGCGCCCAATGGTTTAGTTTTTGGCATTTCAGCAGAAAAAATGTGGTATTTGGATGCAGATGCGCAACAAGGTAATGGTGCGGTGGTTGAAGTCGGTAACTTTAAAAGAGCGCCTAGTAACACGAGTCCAGTGAACGTTGGCGCAACCAACACCGCGGTTATGTATGACATTGGTAAAATTTTGATGATTGGTGGTAATGGTTGGACATGGAGTGATGGTTTTGTTGGTAGTAATATGGTGACAGCGGTTGACATCAATGCCAATGACGGTATGCCTGTTTTAACTGAGCAAACGCCAATGACTTTTCCGCGCAGAATGGCAAATTCTATTGTGTTGCCAACAGGCGATGTGGTGGTTTTAGGCGGCTCCCAAAAACAAAATAATAATGGCGTTGATGGTGTGTATGCTGCAGAAATATGGAACCCTGTAACAGGAAATTGGACGTTAGGTGCAGAGGCTTCTGTGTTTCGTGGGTATCACGGGCAAGCAACTTTGCTGACCAATGGCACCATTTTATCTTATGGTGGCGGTTGGCCAGATGTGGCGCCAGGCTTACTCGCGCAAGTGTATTATCCACCAAATTTATTTAAAAATAGTAATAACACTTCAACGTTGGCAACGCGGCCAGTGATTCATGCAATCAGCGGACTAACCTATAAAGCTACCGAGAATATTCAGCTAGATATGTCTAATGCTAATAAAATATCTCAACTTGTTTTGGTGGGGGTGAGTAATGGCACGCATGCGTTTAATAATGGTCAACGCAGAATTCCGTTAAGCTTTACGCAAGAGAGTATTCGCTTATCCGCTGCCATCCCAAACTATAACCTGACGCCACCCGGGTATTATCAAATTGTTGCGATTGATGAAAATGGTGTTTCATCTTTAGGTACAATTATTGGAATTGGCCAAGAAATTACACCTCCGAGTGTTACAACAACACCATATAATCCGCCTAATTTGAGTTTATCCGAAACGCAACCATCAACACCGCCCAATTCAACTCCACCCGTAATCACGCCCTCAACAATCAAAATCACTTCACCCATCAATAATATCAATTATTCAAGTGCGAGCGCTATTCCAATCACCGTGGTTGACAGCCTTAAAGTTGATAAAACGAATAAGCTGATTAAAGTTGAATTTTATGATGGCACAACATTGATTAAAACTGATAAAACTAAACCCTATAGCTTTTCTTGGAGAAAAATGGCTATCGGCACGCATCATTTAACCGCAAAAGCTTATTACAAAAAAGGCAACATGATTACAAGTGATGGCATTAATATTTATGTCCATCAGGTTACCAAACAGCCAAAACTGACTGTATTGCCAACCAGTGCTGTATTGTGTGCAAAATCTGGTAAAACTTGCACAGTTTCAACTGGGAATGTCTGGTTTGGTTACGATAAATCATGGCTCACCATGCCAGTGACAGGCCCTGTTAATTGCAATACGTTGTCTTTTGGCAATTTAAGCACTAAAAAAGCAAAACAATGCTGGCATGTCCCATAGTTTTTTTGAGTCTAGTGAGTAAATAGCCAGAACTATATAAAAATTTCTAACAATCTGTGAAAATAATGGTCTACACAATTTATTAAGAAATTATTTATACAACTTGATAGATAAAAATATTTGGTTTTCTTTCTAAATTATTTAATCTTTAAGTAAATAAATCATGTGCCGTTAATTAAAAAAAATAGCACATGAAAGAAAATATATGAATAACAGTCGTTTTACGTTTTTTGAGAATTTTAAAAAACCCATTTCACAACTCTTAATCGCAACTTTAGTTTTTTTGGATTTTCCAGTTTTACTGGGTACAAAAAATGTTCAAGCGGCCGTTGTTGACCCAAGCAAATGGGTGAATGTTTTATCAACACCTGACCCTATCTTAGAAAATTTAACCATTCCCGCTAATGCTTATTTAAAAGGCATGTGGTCTACAACGTATACTTGGCCAATGGTTGCAGTGCATGCAACGGTGTTGCCCGATGGAAAAGTGTTTTCATATGGCACAAACGCAGCGGGCGCGTTTGATGGTCGAACATTCGATATTTGGAATCCCAAATTGGGGCTTGGCACTAATAGCCACAACACCAGTGTAATTAATAGCGCACAAGATAGTTTTTGTTCATCTGCCACATTTTTAAATAATGGCAATCTTCTGATTTCTGGTGGTAATAGTATTCCTGGTGGCTTTGGCACATTAGGGGCTAATACTACGAGTAATATTTTTAATCCAGTCACCAAAGCCATCACAAAAGCAAGCTCAAACCTCGCTTTAGATCGCTGGTATGCCACCATGCTAACGTTGCCTAATGGTAATCCAATTATTCTTGGGGGAATGCAATCGTTCAAAGAAGGTATGGCTTCTAATACCAACCAATCGATTGCGCAAGGGGTTGTATCAATGACGCCTGAAATTTATGAGAATAATGCTTGGCGTTCGCTCATTGGCGCGTATAGTCGGATTGCGTTTGGCCCTGATTTTAATCGTACTTCTTATCCACGTGCTTGGGTTGCGCCCAATGGTTTAGTTTTTGGCATTTCAGCAGAAAAAATGTGGTATTTGGATGCAGATGCGCAACAAGGTAATGGTGCGGTGGTTGAAGTCGGTAACTTTAAAAGAGCGCCTAGTAACACGAGTCCAGTGAACGTTGGCGCAACCAACACCGCGGTTATGTATGACATTGGTAAAATTTTGATGATTGGTGGTAATGGTTGGACATGGAGTGATGGTTTTGTTGGTAGTAATATGGTGACAGCGGTTGACATCAATGCCAATGACGGTATGCCTGTTTTAACTGAGCAAACGCCAATGACTTTTCCGCGCAGAATGGCAAATTCTATTGTGTTGCCAACAGGCGATGTGGTGGTTTTAGGCGGCTCCCAAAAACAAAATAATAATGGCGTTGATGGTGTGTATGCTGCAGAAATATGGAACCCTGTAACAGGAAATTGGACGTTAGGTGCAGAGGCTTCTGTGTTTCGTGGGTATCACGGGCAAGCAACTTTGCTGACCAATGGCACCATTTTATCTTATGGTGGCGGTTGGCCAGATGTGGCGCCAGGCTTACTCGCGCAAGTGTATTATCCACCAAATTTATTTAAAAATAGTAATAACACTTCAACGTTGGCAACGCGGCCAGTGATTCATGCAATCAGCGGACTAACCTATAAAGCTACCGAGAATATTCAGCTAGATATGTCTAATGCTAATAAAATATCTCAACTTGTTTTGGTGGGGGTGAGTAATGGCACGCATGCGTTTAATAATGGTCAACGCAGAATTCCGTTAAGCTTTACGCAAGAGAGTATTCGCTTATCCGCTGCCATCCCAAACTATAACCTGACGCCACCCGGGTATTATCAAATTGTTGCGATTGATGAAAATGGTGTTTCATCTTTAGGTACAATTATTGGAATTGGCCAAGAAATTACACCTCCGAGTGTTACAACAACACCATATAATCCGCCTAATTTGAGTCAAAATTTAACGGCTCCCATCATTAATGTGAATGGCACTACAAGTTACACTGTTACGCCAACTTCAGGGCTTACTTACAGTTGGAGTTTTGGTGATGGCAGCCCTGATACTGTTTTTTCTGCAAACCCGACTGTTAGTAAATCATATGATAAAGCGGGTGTATATGTGATTACCTTAAGTGCTAAAGACACTAACGGATTAATCACAAGACGCACATTTTTACAAGCGGTTGCCACGACCAAAACAAGCAACGCACCCACATTTTCTAGTGCAATTACTTATCAAAAACAATCAAAAAATCCAGCAAAAATTTGGGTTGTTAATCCTGATAATGATTCAGTGTCTGTAATAGATGCAACATCAAATTCAATTTTAGCAACGATTAATGTAGGTAACTCGCCAAGAAGTATTGCTATTGCGCCTGATGGCCGCATTTGGGTTACAAATAAAGCTTCTGCCACGATTTCTATCATTGATGCAATCAGTTATGAAATTGTACAAACCATTCAGCTTCCTTATGCTTCTCAACCGCATGGAATTGCGTTCTCACCTAATCAAAATAATGCGTTTGTGGTGCTTGAAGCAACTGGTGAACTTTTAAAACTTAACACAGAAAGCGGCTTACAAGAAGCCAGCGTTGCTGTAGGCATCAACGCACGCCATGTTTCTGTGAATGCAGATACGACGCTTGTTTTAGTTTCAAAATTTATTACGCCACCCTTACCTGGTGAATCAACAGCAACCATTGATAGCGCTACAAAAGGCGGTGAAGTGCTTGCCATTAATCCTGCCAACATGAGCATTTTAAAAACAATTACCCTGCAACATAGCGATAAACCTGACACCCAAACGCAAGGCAGCGGTGTGCCTAATTATTTATCGGCCGCCGTCATTTCACCAGATGGCAAAACCGCTTGGGTGCCTTCAAAGCAAGATAATATTAAACGTGGGGTTTTAAGAAACGGTTTAGCGTTAAATTTTCAAAATACCGTCAGAGCAATTAGCTCAAAAATTAATCTTACAACCTTAAATGAAGATTACGCAAAACGGGTTGATCACGACAACTCTAGCTTGGGCTCAGCGGCAGTTTATCACCCCAGTGGCGTTTACCTATTTGTTGCGCTTGAAACAAGCCGACAAGTGGCTGTGGTTGATGCTATTGGCGGATTTGAACTCTTTAAATTTGATGTTGGGCGGGCGCCGCAAGGCTTAACCATTTCTGAAGATGGCAACACACTTTATGTTCAAGACTTTATGGACAGAAGTGTCAGTGTCATTGATTTAAGAAAATTGGTTGTCAATGGCGAATTAAATGTAACACTTACCAATGTTGTTTATTCAGTCAGACTTGAACAAGAAAAATTAAGCCCTGCGGTATTGCTTGGAAAGCAATTATTTTACGATGCAAAAGACGTTAGACTTTCACGCGATAGTTATATGAGTTGTGCCAGTTGCCACAATGATGGCAACCATGACGGTAGAACATGGGATCTCAGCGGCTTTGGTGAAGGCTTGCGTAATACCATTGCCCTTAAGGGTCGTGCTGGAATGTCTCACGGATTTTTACATTGGAGCGCAAACTTTGATGAAGTGCAAGACTTTGAAAAGCAAATTAGAGATCTTGCAGGCGGTTTAGGTTTAATGACAGACGCGCAATACAATGCTGGCACTAGAAACCAAGCCATGGGCGATAAAAAAACTGGCATTAGTAATGATTTAGATTTGCTGGCAGCTTATGTGGCTTCTTTAAATACGTTTGAAAAATCACCATTTACAGAAAATAATGGCGCGTTAACTACCGCAGCCCTTGCAGGTAAACAAACATTTAATCAAAAAAGATGCGTCAATTGCCATACCGCACCTAAACTGACCAATAGTGAAAATGCAAGCACTTTAAAAAATATTGGAAGCATGAATGCAGCAAGTGGCAAACGATTAAACGCAACACTTTCTGGCATTGATGTGCCAACGTTAATGGATGCTTGGAAAACTGCGCCTTATTTACATGATGGGCGTGCGGCTAATTTAGCTGAAGCGGTGTTAGCGCATAGTGAAGTCAGCATTAACCCATCTGAAATGCAGAACTTAGTCAGATATATTCAAGAAATTAATGCAGATGATGTTAGCCCACCAACAAATATGCCGCCGATTGTGGCGTTAACCTCCCCCGTTGTTAACAGTACCTTTACAAAAGGAGCAAATATAACACTCAGCGCAAACGCCAGCGATGAAGATGGCACAATTACAAGGGTAGAGTTTTATGATGGCGCAACTTTAGTGGGCAGTGCAAACAGTGAGCCTTACTCAGTCACATTAACAAACGCAGCAACAGGCACGCATACTATTTCGGCTAAAGCATTTGATAACTTAGGCGCACAAACAACCAGTATCGGCCATAACATTTTGGTGAACACAACTGAAAATCCAGTGACTGAGATTAAAACTGTTGAAAACCCACCCGTAATCACGCCCTCAACAATCAAAATCACTTCACCCATCAATAATATCAATTATTCAAGTGCGAGCGCTATTCCAATCACCGTGGTTGACAGCCTTAAAGTTGATAAAACGAATAAGCTGATTAAAGTTGAATTTTATGATGGCACAACATTGATTAAAACTGATAAAACTAAACCCTATAGCTTTTCTTGGAGAAAAATGGCTATCGGCACGCATCATTTAACCGCAAAAGCTTATTACAAAAAAGGCAACATGATTACAAGTGATGGCATTAATATTTATGTCCATCAGGTTACCAAACAGCCAAAACTGACTGTATTGCCAACCAGTGCTGTATTGTGTGCAAAATCTGGTAAAACTTGCACAGTTTCAACTGGGAATGTCTGGTTTGGTTACGATAAATCATGGCTCACCATGCCAGTGACAGGCCCTGTTAATTGCAATACGTTGTCTTTTGGCAATTTAAGCACTAAAAAAGCAAAACAATGCTGGCATGTCCCATAGTTTTTTTGAGTCTAGTGAGTAAATAGCCAGAACTATATAAAAATTTCTAACAATCTGTGAAAATAATGGTCTACACAATTTATTAAGAAATTATTGATGAAAATTTTAACTGTTAAGTTTGGTTATCTATTTGGCTTTGCCGCTTGTTTTGCAACGGTGGCTTTAGCACTTGTCATTCAAACAAAATACAACTTAGAACCTTGCCCTTTGTGTATTACACAGCGCATGTTTTTTATGGGATTAGGCATTTTATTTTTAATTGCTGCATTTATTCCACCAACCAATGTATTCAAAAAAATATTCACATTTTTTCAAGTGCTCACCGCGCTCGGTGGCGCAGGTTGGGCGATTCGCCATTGGTATTTGCAAGCCAATAAAGAAAGCATCATTGCTGACTGCGGTGTTGGCTTTGACTATATGTTTGATAATTTTCCGCTACAAAAAGCCATCACGCTGGTGTTTAAAGGCACAGGTGATTGCGCCGCCATTGATTGGAAATTTTTAGGCTTAACCCTGCCCCAACTCGCGCTGATTGCTTATATTGGGTTTGGGTTGTATGCAATATTTTTACTAATAAAGTGTAAAAATTAAATGTGTTACGCGTTATTTTTTGTTTGCAGCTAAAGCCTCAGTTAAGCCACGTTCAATTTCTTTATAAGGTTGCGCGCCTAACATGCGTTTGCCATCGGCAAAAAATAAAGTTGGCGTACTTGTGACGCCAATTTTTTTGGCTAATTGACCCACTTTCTCTAAAGGCACTTCGCAATTGCCCACTTTTTTTGGCAATTCATCACGCATAATCCAATCATCCCAAGCTTTTACGCGGTTTGTGGCGCACCAAATACTTTTAGATTTATTTGCTGCATCTGGATGGAGTTGTTCAATTGGGTACAAAAAGGTATACACCGTAACATCAGTAAGATTGGATAATTCATTTTGTTCTAATCGTTTGCAGTAGGGACAATCTACATCAGAAAATACCACGAGTTTTCGGCTGCCATTACCTTTGACAACTTTTATGGCTTGCTCTAACGGGAGCGAAGAAAAATCAATTTTCGTGAGTTCTTCCATGCGCTCGCCCGTAATATCTTTTTTGGTTTTTGGGTCAACTAAATGGCCTTCCGCAATTAAAAATGTCAATTTTTCATCAGTGTAAATAATTTGTCCGCCCATAAAAACTTCATACAAACCAGCAAAAGGTGTTTTAGTCACACTTTCCACTTTAAATTTTGGATAAGCTGCTTCCATTGCCTTTTTCAAGCTTGCTTCATCGGCCACAGCCGTGAGTGCAAATGCGCCTAATACCGCCAAACTGATGATTTTTTTTAACATTTAATCTTCCTAAAATTTTTTAATTAAGTTAACGCATGATCAACTTATAGTTTAACCGCTTGATTTAGCAGTAATTCTTTTAAATAGCCTTGTTTAGTCGCTTCAAATCCCCAATTCCTTACTTGCTTGATGACTTTATTTTGACTATTAAATAAATCAAACAACCCATCAGTCAACAACACCATTTTAGCCACATCCACTTTTCTGGCACGCGCAAAGTGTTTTAATAATTGGGGATCATTTATTTTTTGATAAGGATTTTTCGTGTTTAAAATTTCAAGCAAATTTTCCACATCTCTAAAACCCAAATTTACCCCTTGCCCCGCCATTGGGTGAACAACGTGCGCGGCATCACCCATTAATACGACATTCTCTTGCACAGATGACTGCGCCGTTTGCAGAACCAAAGGATAAGCAACAGCGTTGTTTAATAAGGACAATTTGCCAAGTAAATGGCTACCTGCCTCTGCAACTTTTTGGGTAAATTCTTCAGCGCTTAACGTTAATAAATGTTCTGCAAACATTGGCACAACAGACCAAACAATTGAAATTGTATTGTCTGGCAAAGGCAACCAAGCCAACACTTGTAAACCATTTTCATCATTTTTAAACCATTGGCGTGCAATATTTTTGTGAGATTTTTCCGCCTTAAAATTTGCCACCACAGCGGTATGTTCATAGGCTTTGTGCTTGACAGGCGCATTCAATTGCTTGCGCACCCAAGATTGGCTGCTATCAGCTGCCAATAATAATTGTGAATTAATTTCTGTTTCGCCAAAGGTGCTTGTGTTTAAGGTCAATGTTGCTTGTAGTGCCAAGGTTTCCATTTTTGAAGTTTTTAATTCATCACATTGCGCATCAAATAAAGTTTGGATGCCCAATGCATTCACTTTTAAGAGCAATGCTTCTTGTAATGCACCCGATTCTAAAATAAACCCTAAATCTTGCGCGTGAATGTCTTCAGCCTCTAAACACAACGGTTGTTGTGTGGCATCAGCCCAAAGCTCCATGCCTTGCATCTCGCCAATTCTTGCAGGGTTTAAGTGCTGCCAAACTCCTAAATTTTTAAGCCATTGCGCATTTTTTGGGCTGATTGCATATATTCGCGTATCCCAATCTTCTGTATTTCTTTTAGTAAGATTTGGATTTTTATTGTCCACCAACAGCACGGAAAACCCTGCTTCTTGCATTGCAATCGCAGCCGCTAAGCCCACCAAACCAGCACCAACAATGGTGACTTCAGTGTTAATGGTATGGCGCTTATTTTCCATAACTCATTTTTCGTACCAAATGTTTTTTGATGGGTTTGATTAAATCAAACAAACCTAAGCCGACGCTTCTTAATTGGGACATACCAATTAAATCATTGGTAAAAATATTTACTAAAAAATCTGTAAATAACAGGCCATTTTTTGTGTCTGTTTCGCGACTTTTGCGATATTCTGCTAACATCGTTGCAGAACCCAAGTCGATGATGTTTGTAGATAAAATATGTTTCGCAAGGGATTCTGCATCACGCAAGCCTACATTAAAGCCTTGCCCTGCAACAGGGTGCATGGTTTGTGCGGCGTTGCCGATGACAACCAAATGTTGCAACTCAGTTGTCACTAATTTTGAAAGTTTAAGCGGAAACGTCATGCGTTTTTCCACCTTTAAAAACTTGCCAACGCGGTCACCAAATTGTTCATGAAATTTTGCTAAAAATTCAGCGTCGCTTAAGCTAAGTAAAGGCGCAACAAAGTCTTTTTTACCCGTCCATACCAAAGAAAACTCATTAGAATCTTTGCCTTCGCCATTGGGTAATAATGCAATCGGTCCATTAGGTGTGAAACGCTCATAGGCAATATTGTTGTGCGGCAAGGTTGCGCTCACTTTTGAAATGAGCGCATCGTGACCATACTCTTTTGTTTCGCGGGTTAAGCCTGCAATGTCCTCTAAACTGCGTCCGCCATCAGCCAATACAACCAGTCGACTTTCTAATTTTTTATCAATATTATTTTGTGTGAAAGTGACGCTGGCAAACGTAGGATTATGGGCAATACTTTGTGCGCTTGCTTGATATTCCACAGCTACTAACGGCAATTCTTTTAAGCAAACATCTAATGCTTGGCTCAAGGCGCCGTAAGAAACCACATAACCCAACGCCTCTTGATTATAATCTTCCGCTTTTAAAATTGAACGACCTAAACTACCTTGTTGTGACACATGAATATGTTGAATAGCGGTGGCATGCGTGGTGAGTTGTTGCCAAACCCCCAATTTTTCTAAAATTTTTCGGCTGCCGTATGACAGCGCTAACGCACGAGATTCTTGATACGCCGCACCTTCTGCGCGCGCTTCTAGCATGGTAACAGGGTAGTTTTGTTGACCCAGCAAAAGTGCAAGCGTTGCACCAACTGGCCCGCCACCGACAATGACAATAGCATCTGAAATTTGAGTACTTTTCATTTAATTTTTCATTAATGCTTCAATATCAGACACAGTTTTCACTGCATCTTTGGTGAGAATTTCACAGCCTGTTTCTGTAATCAACACATCGTCTTCAATCCGAATGCCAATATTCCACAAATGTTCTGGCACATTCTCTGCGGGGCGAATATAGCAACCAGGCTCAACAGTCAACACATTGCCCGATTGCAGCACTTGCCAATCGCCTTTTTTATCTTTGTACTCACCTGCATCATGTACATCTAAACCCAACCAATGCCCCGTGCGATGCATATAAAATTGGCGATAACTTGCAGTTTCTAGCACTTCGTCTTTGCTGCCTTTGCATAAGCCAAAATCAATAAATCCTTGAATTAATACATCTAATGCGGCCTCATGCGGTGCATTCCAATGATTTTTAATATCCGCCTTTTCAATCGCGGCATTTTGTGCAGCTAACACAAGCTCGTAAACATCTTTTTGAACGGCGCTAAATTTTCCATTAACAGGAAATGTGCGCGTAATATCTGACGCATAGCCATCTAACTCACAACCCGCGTCAATCAACAATAAATCACCTTCTTTTAGCAAGCAATTATTCGCATTGTAATGCAACGTACATGCATTTGCACCGCCTGCAACAATGCTGGTGTAAGCGGGAGATTGCGCACCTTTGCGATAAAATTCATGCAAAAATTCGGCCTCAATTTCATATTCCATTTTACCTACGCGAACTTTTTGCATTGCTCTGTTATGCGCAGTTGCCGCAATCTTGGCAGATTTTCGCATCACATCTATTTCGTAAGGCGATTTTACTAAGCGTTGCACATCAATCAATTGACGCACATCATGCAGCGCAGTTGGCGGCGCTATGCCGCCGCGTGCGCCTTCGCGTAATTGATTGAGCCACGCAGTCACGCGCGCATCCCAAGCGGCATCCGCACCCAAGCTATAAAATAATTTAGCTTGATTGCCTAATAGTTTTGGCGCGAGCGCATCTAATTCTTTCATGCTGTAGGCTTCATCTACACCAAATTCAGAAACCGCCGCTTCAGGCCCATAACGAAAACCATCCCAAATCTCGCGTTCTAAATCTTTATCACGGCAAAATAAAATAGACTTAGGTGAGTCACCTGCGACTAAAAAAAGCACAGATTCTGGCTCTTTAAAACCCGTTAAAAAATAAAAATAACTATCAAATCGGTAAGGATAATGAGAATCGCGATTGCGGATGACTTCAGGCGCGGTTGGAATGATGGCAACGCCTTCGCCCATGGCCTTTAAAAGCTCACTACGCCTTGCGTTACATTCAGAAATTAAAGTGTTCAATCATTCACCTATTTTTAAAAGCATCTTATCGCCATTAGAAATGGCATTTTAGCTTATTTAGGTGTCATTGGTGGAATTAGGTTCAGTGTGCAGCAAACATTAAATCGAAGAAAAACCTGATGGATACCGCGCTAATTTTTGTACTAAATCGGCCAGGCTAAAATAGCGTAAACATAAGCAAATAGCCCAAATGGACTATATACAAGATGATAAATATATAGTTGAATATGAATTGTAAATTTTGATTATTTTTTCTTTAGGAGATGTTATGTATTTTTTTAAAAAATTAAGCGTGCCACTTGCACTTTTATTATCGTCAATCGGTTTAATTTCAAGTAATGCTTATGCTAAAGCGCCGCCGTGCCTAGATGGAAATACTGTCATTTGTATTAGCGAAACTAGCACTAATAATCTTGGGGAATACTCAATTTTCAACGGTAGCGATAATCAAATTTTTGCTTTTGGCGTGACAAATGACAACACAACGAGCGTGAGTGACACACTTGATGGATGGAATTCAATAAAATTTTCAAAGTCAGATTGGGATAAAAAACCAAGCGGATCGTCGATTTCCTTCAGGGATACTATTAACCAAAAGACTATTTATTGGTTAACAGGTGCTAAAAGCACTAAAGGCTATCCAGTATTAGGTTCTTTTGAATCACTCTTTGGCAAACAGGCGCAATCTGTTAATTTTTATTGGAATGTTCTTTTAGGTACCGACTCACTAGTCACAGGTGTCACTTTATCAGGCTTTAAATTTACTGGTCCAATAGCATCAAACGTTGCTGTTTTTGGCACTGGCGGTACGCTACTTTCCCAATCTCCATTAAATACAGCGGCTGTGCCAGAACCTGAAACTTATGCGATGTTTTTGGCAGGTTTAGGGTTATTGGGCTTTGCTACACGTCGCAAACAAGCCTAATTTTTACAGAATTAAAAAATTATAAAAGCGCACCAAGGTGCGCTTTTTTAATGCGTCATATTACTTAAGGCGCATCATCATACGGAAATTTTGCATGCCCAAAGCGCATGACCAAGACTGAAAGCGCCAAAATAAGAATGGCCGCAGCAATTGAAATCATATGCCACTCTGACATTTCTTTCATATCCAGCAATAAATAGCGCGCTAAGGCCACCATGGCAATATAAATTGGGTAGCGCATCGGCAGTTTGCCAGAAGCGGAATAACTTTTAATCATGCTAAATACTTCAAGGTATAAAAATAGTTGCAGCAAATCGCCCAAGCCCACCACGCCGTTATGCCACATGCGGACAAGTTCATGCGAAAGCGAAAAAAATGTGGCGATGGTGACAAGCGCTAAACCAATGCGCTCCACCAGCATCAGGCATTTTTTTGCAAATTGGTCGGTATTTGAAAAGAATTGTTCGGACATATTTTTAATATCTTATTATTAAGTTGTGGGCGTAATTTTGGGTTAAATCTTCACTATTTTCTTTGATTTAAATCATTTTTTAATAATTTATCTAATACATCCAATCGCTCTGGCGTACCAATATCATGCCAAACACCATTAAAAAATTCTGCGCTGGCGGCATTTTTTTCAATCGCTTGGCGCAACAAAGGCGCGAGTTTTGCAGACTGGCCTTTTGGTATTTCTGAAAATAAATCAGGGTGATACACGCCGACACCAGAAAAAGTGTATTTTTTTTCTCCGTCATTTTTTAAGTAGCCCTGTTCAATTGCAAAGTCCCCATTGGGATGTTGCGGCGGATTTTCTACCAATACTAAATGCGCTAAATTGGTTTTCGCTAAATGCAAATTCACAAAATTAATTTCGGTAAATACATCACCATTTACCACTAAAAACGGCTCGATTTTTTTGCCATTTTCCGTTAACAAAGGCATGGCATTGGCAATGCCGCCTGCTGTTTCTAAAGCAATTTTTTCTGGGCTGTATTGAATGTTTAAATGCCAAGATTTGCCATTGCCTAAAAAATTTTCAATTTGTTCACCTAAATACGCGTGGTTGATAATAATTTCTTTAAATCCTGCGCGGGCTAGATTTTCTAAATGCCAAACAATTAAGGGCTTGCCGCCCACTTTTAACAGCGGTTTTGGGGTATTGTCGGTGAGTGGGCGCATGCGCTCTCCGCGCCCTGCCGCTAAAATCATGGCTTTCATTGTTGTGAATCCATGTGGTTAAACCACATATTTTGGGCGCGGCACTTTGCCTTCAAGTGCATCTAGCAAACGCAACATGGGGCGTAACTCAACATAACGCTCGCACACTTTGCGCAAATAATGCATCACCAATGGCATATCTTTTAAATAGCCATCTTTGCCATCGCGATGGTAAAGCCTTGCAAAAATGCCCAATACTTTGATGTGGCGCTGCGCGCCCATCCATTCAAAATCACGATAAAACGTACTAAAATCTTGCGGCACGGGCAGGCCTGCTTTTTTAGCAGGCTCCCAATAACGGACTGCAAAATCAATGACTTGCTCTTCATCCCATTGAATGTAGGCATCTTTTAAGAGTGAAACCAAATCGTAAGTTACCGCACCGTGAACGGCATCTTGAAAATCTAAAATACCTGGCGTATTTTCATGTGTCACCATTAAATTGCGCGAGTGATAATCTCGATGAACGGTCACTTGGCCTTGGGCGAGAATATTTTTATTGAGCGCGTCAAACGTTTGCTTCAACCAACCTTGCTGCTCTGAATTCATGGTAAAACCTAAATGTTTGTTCACATACCAATCTGGAAAAAGCTGCAATTCTCGCGTCAGCAATGCTTCGTCGTAAGGCGGTAAATCGTGTGATTTACTGGCAAGTTGCATTTTAATCAGCGCGTTGGTCGCATCTAAATAAAGCATTTGCGCGGTGTCATTATTTAAGTGCTGCAAATAAGTATCGTTGCCTAAATCGCTTAAGAGTAAAAAACCATGTTCTAAGTCTTGCGCTAGCACCGCAGGCACGTTTAAGCCCGCATTCAACAACAATTTTGCCACTTTTACAAACGGCCTACAATCTTCCTGCGGTGGCGGCGCATCCATCACAATGAAGGTTTTATTGCCTAAATATTCACTGGGTAAAGTGACTCTAAAATAACGCCGAAAACTCGCATCGCTTGAGGCGGGTGTTAATTTAAATTGGTTATTCTGAAAAAATTTTTCAAGCCATAAATTGATTTGTTGTTGTCTGTTGTCCACGTGACGATTTCCGTTATTCATTGTGTTAATTGGTTTTTATGTGCTTACAATTTTTATTTATTTTGGCAAGCTATTTTGACAAACCATCGCGCGCGCATGAAGCAAATTAAAACGCTAAAATAATAATTATTGATTGCCAAAAAGCATGATTTATGAGATTTTATCATTGATAAAATTAAACACACTAAACAATTAAGCGTTAACGATTAAGCCTTGACAACTAAACCTTGATAATTAAACCCATGATAATTAAACCATGCATTTAAACTCTCTTCATTTCCAAAATTTCCTTTAATTACCTATTGCATGAATAAACCATCCATTATTCAACAATTAATCATGTTGATGTTTGCTTACAGCGCATGCACGCAAGCTGAGGAAGTGAGCAATGCGCGCGGCGTTGTATTAAAAACTGCTGAAAAAAAATTAATTCTTGCGGAAGATGCCACCAACGCTAAAGGTGTTGTTGTACAAAATATTGCGGGCGATGATGTCATTATTATTGATGGTGATCAGCTAGATTTACACTTGGACCGCAAAATGCGGGCAACTGGTAATGCGGTGTTGACCAAAGGCAAGCAAAGTATTGTTGGGGATGAAATTAATTACGATATGCAAGATGATGAATTGCATGTTGTAGGCAATGCAAAAATTCACCTTGGTAATGGCACATTAACGGGCCCTGAAATTAAAATGCGGCTGTCTGACAATGTGGGGGAAATTAAAAACGCCTCTGTCATAATGACCAAAACTAAACCTATTCAACGTTCTTTAAAAACGCCCAATTCTTCAGAACAGTTTGCAAAAAGTTTAGGCGGCTTACAAAGCCAACAAATTGGTGGCAATAGCAGTTTTTCATTGGCAACGCCAAATGACCCAATCTCTAATATTCAAAACGAATTAGTCAATCATGGTGATCATTCAGCCAGCACATTAGAATCAACCAGCGCGCGTGGCGATGCAGATGTTATTTTGTTTGAAGGTCAAGATAAAAAACGCCTTAAAAATGCACGTTACACCACTTGTGCAGCAGGTGTGAATGATTGGTATATTAAGGCAAAAGAGTTAGAACTCAATGACTACTCTGAATCTGGTGAAGCAAAAAATGCTTACATTGAATTTAAAGGCGTGCCGCTTCTTTATACGCCTTGGATTAGCTTTTCATACAATAATCAAAGAAAAAGTGGTCTGCTTGCGCCAACTTACGGCACAACAAGTAGTAGCGGTTTAGAGTTACTGGTTCCCTATTATTGGAATATCTCACCCAACATGGATGCAACGCTGGCTACAAGATTTTTGAGTAAGCGCGGCCTGCAATATCAAGGTGAATTTAGATATTTAAATGAAAATTTTTCTGGCATTACCAACTTAGAATATTTACCCACTGATAACCAAACCAGTGAAAATCGTTACTTTGCCAATATCAAACATCAACAAATTTTGGGCAGAGGTTGGTCTGCTGGCGTTAATTTAGAAAAAGTCTCTGATGACCAATATTTTTCTGATTTATCAACGCGTATTATTACCACCAGCCGCGTTTTATTACCGCAACAACTAAACTTAAATTATGGAGATGATGTTTGGAGTTTTAGTGCGCTGACACAAAAATTTCAAACGTTGGATGGCGTATCTTACCCGTATGAACGATTGCCCGATTTAACGCTGATTGGTAACAAATACTTTGGTGATTTAAATGCAAATGTATATTCGCAAGTGGTTGCGTTTAATGGTTCAAACCCAAATGTAAAATCTGTTGATGGCACGCGCGCAACCATTTACCCAAGCATTAGTTATCCGTTTACTAAATCTTTTGGCTACATTACGCCAAAAATTGGCGTGCATCACACCCAATATCAACTGAATAATATTGCCAATAATTTAGACTCTCAAAGTAGAACATTACCCATTTTCAGCTTAGACAGTGGTTTGTATTTTGACCGAGACATGTCGTTTGGCGGTGAAACCTTCACGCAAACCATTGAACCGCGCATGTACTATGTGTATGTTCCCACACAAAAACAATCAGATATTCCAGTGTTTGATACCAGCGAAGCTGACTTAAACTTCACCACACTTTTCAGTGAAAACCAATTTACTGGAAACGACCGAATTAACAACGCCAATCAGTTAAGTTTTGGCGTGACAACCAGATTTATTGATGCAGAAACTGGCGCGCAAAGACTTTCGGCATCAGTCGGTCAACGTTACTATTATGCAGACCAAGAAGTGACATTACCAGGCATCACGGCGCGACAAAACAATAGTTCAGACATTATTGCTGGTTTTACCGCTAATTTGAAATCAGACTTAAACGTCAACGCATTTTGGCAATACAACACAGATGACTCAAAATCAGTGCGTAGCACCATCACCAGCCGTTACACGCCAGAGCCTGGCAAAGCTTTAAATTTAAGCTATAGCTACCGTGCTAATCTGCTTGATCAATTTGACGTTTCTGGTCAATGGCCGCTTGGACGTGGTTGGTACGGGATTGGTCGCGTCAACTACTCCTTTAAAGAAAGCCGTTCTATTGAATCACTTGCTGGCTTGGAATACGATGCTGGCTGTTGGCAAACAAGAACTGTTTTGCAACGCGTGAGTACCGCAACCGCAGATGCGAACTATGCTTTATTTTTCCAACTTGAATTAGGCGGTTTAGCTTCTATTGGCGCAAACCCAATGAACGTGATTAAACGAAATATTCCAGGGTATGTGAGTGCTAGTCGCATTCCAGATTCTTATCAACAACCTTACTACGAGTAACTATTTTGCGTAATTTAAATTTATTTTTGCGTGGTTTTATTTTTTTAATATTCAGCACTACTTTTTTTTCAACGGTGAACGCGGATGAAGTGGTCAAGCTTGACCGAATTGTAGCGATTGTGAACCAAGGTGTAGTCACAGAAAATGAACTTGAAAGCAGAATTAAAACGGTTTCTGAACAACTGAAAAAGCAAGGCACAGAATTACCCGCAGAAAATATTTTGCGCCGTCAGATTTTAGAAAGGTTAATTGCAGACAGTTTACAAATTCAATTTGCTGCCCAAACCGGGCTAAAAATTGATGATAATCAGGTGAATCGCACCATTGAACGCATCGCCGAACAAAACCAACTCACGCTAACTGAATTTTCAGAAGCATTGAGTAAAGATGGCGTCAGCATCAATAAATTTAAAGCGGATATTAAAAATGAAATGACGATTGCCCGCTTGCGTGAGCGTGAAGTGGATAATCGCGTGAATGTCACAGAAACTGAAATTGATAATTTGCTCACCACACAAGCATCAAGCAATGATAATTTAGATGAGTTTGAAATTGCACATATTTTAATTCGCACGCCTGAAGAAGGCGCCCCGAAAGAAATTAAAAAGGCAAAAGCAAAAGCTGATTCTGCAATGGAAGCGCTCAAATCAGGCACGCAATTTTCAAAAGTTTCTGCTAATTTTTCAGATGCGCCCAATGCTTTAGAAGGTGGGACATTAGGCTGGAAAAACAGCACACAAATTCCTGCTTTATTTTTAGAGGCTCTTAAACCGTTGTCGGTTGGTGAGGTTACGTCAGTTTTACGCAGCCCGAACGGGTTTCATATTTTAAAACTCACCAATAAACGCGGTAACAATACACCCACCGTGATTGACCAAACCCATGCCAGACATATTTTAATTAAATTGACAGAAATTATGTCTGAAAAAGAAGCTAAAAATAAAATTGATGGCATTAAAGAACGCTTAGATAATAACGAAAATTTTGAAGCGCTTGCCCGTCAATTTTCAGAAGATGGCTCTGCTTCTAGTGGTGGCGATTTAGGTTGGTTAAACCCAGGCGACACCGTCCCACCCTTTGAAAAAGCCATGAATGAGCTCAAAATTAATCAAATTAGCGCACCTGTACGCAGCCAATTCGGCTGGCACATTATTCAAGTGATTGAGCGTCGCTCGCAAGATATGAGTAAAGAAGCCAAACGCTTAAAAGCGCGTCAAGAAATTCGCGCAAGAAAAGCGGACGAAGCTTACCAAGACTGGATTCGAGAATTGCGTGACCGCGCTTATGTTGAATACAAACTTGAAGATAAATTTTAAAATTTCAACGCTTACATAACAGGCAATATTAATTCCTGTGAATCGCATGCTTCCACATATTGCCATTACCGCAGGTGAGCCCGCGGGCATTGGCGCAGATTTATGCGCAATGCTCTCCCAAGTTAAATTTAACGCGCACATCACTGTGATTGCAGACCGCAACGTCATCGAAAGCCGTGCAGAGCAACGTGGTTTAAAGCTAAATATTATTGATGCCAATACGCAGCTGCAAACCCATCATTTTGGCGATGGACAACTCAATATTTTGCATCAGCCTGCAAAAAACAAGGTAATTGCAGGCGTGTTAGATGCTGAAAATAGTCCTTACGTTTTGCAAACATTAAGCACCGCAGTGCGCGGTTGTCTAAATCATTCTTTTGATGCAATGGTTACCGCGCCTGTGCATAAAGGCGTGATGAATGATGCTGGTATTGCATTTACAGGCCACACTGAGTTTTTAGCAGAACAAACAAACACCAAAAAAGTGGTAATGATGTTGGTGGGCGGTGGCATGCGCGTTGCGCTCGTCACCACGCATTTGGCACTTAAAGATGTGCCAGCCGCCATCACACAAGAAAATTTAGAAGCTACCCTTCGCATACTTAATACAGATTTAATCACAAAATTTGGCTTGAAAAATCCACGCATTTTAGTGGCAGGCCTCAACCCACATGCAGGTGAAGATGGTTATTTGGGTCGAGAAGAAATTGACACCATTAACCCTGTTTTAAATCGTTTAAGAGAAGAAGGCATGTGTCTGATTGGCGCACTCCCTGCCGATACTTTATTTGCAAAACATCATCTTGAAAAAGCGGATGCAGTGCTGGCGATGTACCATGATCAAGGTTTACCGGTGCTTAAACACGCAAGCTTTGGTGAAGGCGTGAATGTAACATTAGGCTTGCCGATTATCCGCACCTCTGTTGACCACGGCACGGCTTTAGATTTAGCGGGTAGTGGCAATATTCATGTTGGCAGCATGATTGCAGCCATTGAACTTGCCATCACACTTGCCAACGCGCGCAAGCAAGCAATTAAATAGTCATGATTCATCAAAAAAATAAAGCACAATGAAACACATCGCAAAAAAAAGATTTGGGCAGAATTTTTTACATGATCAAAGCGTGATTAACAGCTTGGTTGAGGCAATTTCGCCAGAAAAAAAAGATTTAATGGTAGAAATTGGCCCTGGCCTTGGCGCACTCACCCAGCCTTTACTCAAAAAATTAGATTTATTACATGTGGTTGAAGTGGACCGTGACATTATCACATGGATGGAAAAAACGTATATCAATCAATCCATTACCATTCACAATTGCGACGCGCTTAAATTTAACTTTAATACTTTAGGCAACAATATTCGGGTGGTTGGTAATTTACCCTACAATATTTCTACGCCCATCTTGTTTCATTTGCTAGAAAACCTACCATTCATTACAGACATGCATTTTATGCTGCAAAAAGAAGTGGTAGAACGCATGGTCGCGCAACCTTCAACTGCCGCTTACGGTCGTTTAAGTGTCATGTTGCAGTATCAACTGCAAATGGATTATTTATTTACCGTGCCGCCTGACGCGTTTGACCCAGCGCCAAAAGTGGAATCCGCCTTTGTGCGCTGCATTCCACATGCAACAAAACCTGATATCGCGATTGACGAAAATTTATTCGCCAGCATCGTACTAGCCGCCTTTGGCCAACGCAGAAAAACGTTGCGCAACACGCTTAAAAACATGTTGAGTGATGAAGATTTTGAAAAACTTGTCCTTAACCCACAACTACGTGCAGAAAATCTTAAGGTTGCAGATTATGTGAGCATTGCTAATTATTTAGCTGCAAAACAAACCGTTTAAAATGCAGAATATCCAACATCATTCATCACAAAATCATTAAAATAATCATTTTTAAAACAACACTAAACTTCTGAGGACATTATCTTGAGAATTATTCTTTTAGGCGCACCAGGCGCAGGCAAAGGCACACAAGCCACCCATTTGCGTGAAAAATTTAATATTCCACAAATTTCTACGGGCGACATGCTCCGCGCGGCGGTGAAAGCTGGTACGCCTTTGGGCTTAAAAGCAAAAAGTTTTATGGATAGTGGCGGGCTAGTGCCAGATGATGTGATCATCGGCTTGGTGAGTGAGCGGATTAAAGAAGCAGATTGCGCCAATGGCTTTTTATTTGATGGTTTTCCGCGCACCATTCCACAAGCTGAAGCCATGAAAAATGCGGGGGTTGGCATTGATTACGTGGTTGAAATTGATGTGCCAGACGAAGCCATTGTTGAGCGCATGAGCGGCCGTCGCTCGCACCCTGCCAGTGGCCGTACTTACCACGTAAAATTTAATCCACCAAAAGTGGAAGGCAAAGATGATGTGACGGGTGAAGCATTAGTGCAACGTGATGATGATAAAGAAGATGTTGTTAAAAATCGCTTAAATGTTTATCACAGCCAAACAAAACCACTCGTGAAATATTATGTTGATTGGGCAAACAGCGGCACGCAAGGCGCGCCTAAACATTTATTTGTGAATGGATTGGGTGATATGAGCGTGATTCGTGACCAGATTTTTAACGGGCTTAAATAAGTAGCACTTCTTTTTTCAAGCCGGTCAGTTAGGGTGTTGAACGAGTATAGGTGGAGTTTTAAGCGTTTATCTGGACTGCCACGCGCTAGAAGCGCTCGCAGTGACGGAGTGTTGGTCATTGCGAGGAACAAAGTGACGCGGCAATCTAGTTTTTTTCTTTTCAACACCTTAACTGAAGGGCTTGATTTTTTTCACATTTTTTCACAGCCATTAAGTAGTTTTTGATGTTAAAACTACTTAATGCAGTGACTAAAAATTTAAATATTATTCTTTTAAAAACCCATATTCGTATATTTTGGGTTTAATTTTGTCTGCCAATTGATTTAAGGTATTTCTTAACTCACTGATCAGCGCGGTGTAAGTGGCATCGTCACTTCTAGGGTTCATTCTGCCAGCGGCGTTTCTGCCCTGAAAATATTCTCTAATATCGTACAAACTGGCGTTTACGTTCACATTTGGTTGCGCGTGGTAATACCGCCAAAGCGCGCGCCCTGCATCAAACACGGCGGTGGCTTCTGCTGAAAACTGTCTTGGTTGATTGTCTTGTGCGTTATTTGTAGCTTCGTTTCCAAACAGTGTATTTTGTGTTTGTTGCTCAGCTTTTAATTTGCCGTTGATAAAGTCGGTCATAAAGCTGCTGGCAAACTTTTCTTTGGCGTTGACTTCTTGTTCGGTGAAGGGAATCCAGTGGTTGATGCCATCGTTACTAGACACTCTGTTGTGTCCATCTAACAGTGCAAATGTTAAGCAATCATTTTGAAATTCTAAATCTGTCATCCAACTATTATTAGGAAATAAAAACTGGTCACGGTCATTTAGCCAAGTTGCCTCTGTGGCACTTTGAACGGTAAAAAATATACAGTCATAAATTATTGTTTCAACTGTAATATCCAAACCTCGTTCTGCTTCAATACCAATCCAACATAGCGCTTTGTTTTGCATATCATTTCTTGCTATGCCTATTTCTCCAATTTTAATTGATGCATTATTGTGATTGATGCTTTTAATCCATTTGTTAATTAGTCCTTTTTCATTATCGTAAGAATGTATATTTTTTTTACCAATAAAATCACCATGCTGATTAAAAACGTCACTTTCAAAATAATCAAACTTAATCTTTTCCTTAGTTGACCATATTTTGAAAGCTATCGGAAATTTACCCGTGACATTATCAAATGTATCGGCTGGTACAATAAACATTGTTGCTAATTTTGCCAAAAAATTGTTTCTAAAATCTGCAAAATGAGAACCTTGCAAAGCTTTTAGTTTTGAAAACTCAGCCAAAAAACACCCTTCAATTTCGTTATAAATCCTAGCGAAAAATTGAGCATATATTTCATGATTTGCTCTCTTTAGAAAAGCTTCATATTTTTTATGGATGTTATTTAAATTTACCCCTTTTTTGGCAGTAGTTTTAAGCGAACCACTTGTTTCCGCATAAGGCGGATTAATATAAACCACCAACTTTTTACGTTTTTCTGCATCGTTAATAATATCTTGCAAGCTTTGTGGCAGCTTGGTGAAATCGTCATTTAAAAAATCAAATTGAAATACGTGGTTTTTAAGTAGGTTTGCGCCGTGGTCGATGCGCTCGTGCATCACGTTGACATCGGCTTGGTCTAGCGTGCTGGCGTAAATATTGTATTTGTTGGTTAGCCCAGCCAGTAAGTTACCCGTGCCGGCGGCGCAATCCCAAATCACATAATCGTCTTGCCAGTTTTCACCTAAATAATTGCTTAAGTATTTTTGTGAGAGCTCTACCCATTGGCGTGGGGTAAAAAATGCGCCTTTGCGCTCGCGAATATCTTGCGGCACCAGTAAATCGCGCCGCTCGATAATGTAGTCTTGAAACTCTTTGAGTGGCGGGCGTTTATAGCGCTTCCAAAATTGTTGGTAGGCTTCTTTGTTTTTAATGCCAATGGTGGCATCAAACATTTGTTTGATATTTTCTTTGGCAATTTTGTAACCTGTGTTTTGAAATACCACAAATAGGTTATCGCGTATGGATAAATCATCTTCAACATTTTGGGTGTCTTTGTCATCCACAAACAAATCGGCAAGGTAAAAATCGCTATCTAAAATATTGGCTTTTTTAAGGTCGTCCCAATTCACATCAATATTGGGTTTTACAATTTCTAGCCAGCGCAAATAAATGGGGATAAAGTTGTTTTTATCGATTTTAAGCTTGCTGGCGGTGGTGGCTTTTGCTACGTTTTCTTTAATAAAGGTGGTGAGGTCTTTTTCATCAGTTTGGTAATCGTAAATATAGCTGTGTGTTTTAAGCGTGGCTTCAATGCGTTGTTTAATCAGCTGAAACTCTTTGGTTTCATGGTTGCTGGGCGTGACGTTCCAGTTAAAATCGTTTAAATAAAAAATATCTTGCACGTTAATGTAAGGCACA
Organism: Methylophilaceae bacterium; assembly: GCA_965247415.1. GTDB lineage: Bacteria > Pseudomonadota > Gammaproteobacteria > Burkholderiales > Methylophilaceae > Methylotenera. The sequence goes on along the minus strand of OZ252007.1, from coordinate 2,005,736 downwards.
AAAGCAATTTTTTTAAAATCAAACGCACCCAAAAAAGCGGGCGGCAAGGTTTTGTCAAAGGTACGCGCTTTACCAATGGTGAGGATTAACTGCACAAACATAGTGATGATGTCGAAATCGCCCGTTTTGGCTTCTGCCCAAATCAGTGGCGCTCTACCAAACAGGCTGTCTTGCTTTGGCAGCACGGTAAAATCAATGTTGCCAATGATTTCGGTGGTGTCAAATTGCTTAAACCAATCTGCGCCCACTTTGTTTTTGAGTTCTTCTTCTCTTATTTTTTTGTATTTCATTATTTTATTTTCTGGCTATTCACGTAAAAAATATCAAGCTAAACTAAATCAGGCATTTGCGCGCCAAACATTTTGGTTTTTAATTGTTTTAGTTGGTCTCTAAAATCCGCCGCCTTTTCAAATTCCAGATTTTTTGCTGCATCATGCATGGCTTTTTCTAGGCGCTTGAGTTCTTTGGTGAGTTGTTTTTCGCTCAATGATTCAAAATTTGCTTGATCTTGCAAGCCTTTGCGTTCGCGCTCGGCTTCATCTTTGTTGTAAACGCCATCAATAATATCTTTAATGCGCTTGCTCACGCCTTTTGGCACAATGCCGTTGGCTGTATTAAACGCAATTTGCACGCCGCGTCTACGCTCGGTTTCATCCATCGCTAACTTCATACTGCGCGTGATTTTATTGGCATAGAAAATCACCTGTCCGTTTAAATTACGCGCCGCGCGGCCTGCGGTTTGAATCAAGCTACGTTCAGAACGCAAAAAACCTTCTTTGTCTGCATCTAAAACCGCCACCAGCGAGACTTCTGGAATATCCAAGCCTTCGCGCAATAAGTTAATCCCAACCAACACATCAAACTCGCCCAAACGCAAATCGCGAATAATTTCAACCCGCTCAACGGTATCAATATCGCTGTGCAAATAACGCACTTTAACGCCATGCTCACTTAAATAATCGGTTAAATCTTCTGACATACGCTTGGTGAGCGTGGTCGCTAAAACGCGCTCGCCAACTTCTACACGTTTTTTAATTTCACCTAATAAATCATCCACTTGCGTATCGGCTGGCTTCACGGTAATTTGCGGGTCTATCAAGCCCGTTGGGCGCGCAATCATCTCCACCACTTGTTGCTGATGATTCGCTTCATATTCTGACGGTGTGGCCGAGACAAACACGCATTGGCGCATTACACGTTCAAATTCTTCAAATTTAAGTGGGCGATTATCTAGGGCGGAAGGCAAACGCCAGCCGTAATCGACTAAATTTTCTTTGCGAGAACGGTCGCCTTTGTACATGGCACCCACTTGCGGGACGGTGACATGGCTTTCATCAATAATCATCAGCGCATTTTCAGGCAAGTAATCAATCAGTGTGGGTGGCGGGTCGCCCGCTTTTGCACCGGTTAAATGACGGCTGTAATTTTCAATGCCTTTGCAAAAACCAATTTCGTTCAGCATTTCTAAATCAAAACGCGTGCGTTGTTCAATGCGTTGCGCTTCTACCAATTTATTTTCGCTGATAAAAAAATTCACACGGTCACGCAGTTCTTGCTTAATGGTTTCCATGGCGCGGATGGTTGATTCACGGGCTGTGACGTAATGGCTGGAGGGGAAAACTCTGAAATTATGAATTTTGTTAAAAATTTGCCCAGTGAGTGGATCAAACATAGTAATCGATTCGATTTCATCGTCAAATAAACTCACACGCACCGCGGTTTCGCTATTTTCTGAGGGAAATACATCAATCACATCGCCACGCACTCTGAATGTACCGCGCGAAAAATCAAAATCATTACGGTCATACTGCATTTTGATTAAATGCTCAACAATATCTCGCTGCCCTATTTTCATGCCTGTATGAATATGCAACACCATGCCGTGATATTCCTCAGGCGCACCAATCCCATAAATGGCTGAAACCGTGGCCACAATCACACAATCAGGCCGTTCTAAAATGGCTTTTGTTGCTGAAAGCCGCATTTGCTCAATGTGCTCGTTAATGCTGGAATCTTTTTCAATAAATAAATCGCGGGAAGGCACGTACGCTTCTGGCTGATAATAATCGTAATAAGACACGAAATATTCCACCGCATTATTGGGAAAAAACTCACGGAATTCTGAATAAAGTTGGGCGGCCAATGTTTTATTGGGCGCAAGTACAATGGCTGGTCGCCCTGTTCTGGCAATGACATTGGCCATGGTAAACGTTTTACCAGAGCCAGTGACACCCAATAAAGTTTGAAATTTCAAGCCCTCTTCAACACCTTGCGTGAGTTTTTCAATCGCTTGTGGTTGATCACCCGCAGGCGGAAATGGCTGGTGTAATTGATATAAACTATTTGGAAAAGTAACGAACACGGCGCATCTTTATTGAAATTAAACGCATTTATTTTAACAGCATGCAAACAAGATGCGTTTTAAATCGTATCAACTATTGCAAATAATGAAAATTGGGTTGATGAAGAACTAAAAGTAACATTTAAACTCTTAAAAAAAGTGTGATTTAAGAATCACTAAAAATGCACTTTAAAACTAAAAAAATAATTGGAGAAATTTTATGCGCTTAGCTGTTCTAATCACGACACTACTTACCGTTATGCCACCCGCTTTCGCGCTTGATAAAGAAAAAATACTGAATGCAACCCATGCCGTGGTGATGGTGCGCGGTTATAACGCGAATGGCGGCTTGGCTTACGGCTCTGGCGTGGTGGTTGCAAAAAATAAAGTCATGACCAATTGTCATATTTTTCGCAGCACCAAAGAGCCTTGGATTGCGCGTGGAGAAGATATTTACCCGATTGATTCTGTGCAGGCTGATCGCTACCATGATTTATGTTTAGTGACTGCCACCTTGCCTTTTAAGCCAGCGCCCATTGGCAACGGTAATGCGATTAAACGTGGTCAAGAAGTATTATCTATTGGTCATTCAAATGGCGTGCCTGCACCGCTCACATCTGCTGGTGCAATTAAATCTAGCTATGAATTTGAAGGCGGAAAAATTATTCGCAGCACCGCACAATTTCGCATGGGCGCAAGCGGCAGTGGCTTGTTTGATTTAGAAGGCAATTTAATTGGCATCAATACGTTTAAAACGCCTGGCAAACCTGCTTACTTTTATTCGCTTCCAGTTGAGTGGTTAGCAAATTTAGAAAATCAGCCTGTTGAAACAAAATTTCCCATTGATGGCAAAACCTTTTGGGAAGAAGAGGACGCCAAAAAACCATTTTTTATGCAAATCGCCTTGCCAGAAATCAATCAAGATTGGCCAAAACTTGAGCTAGTGGCACAGCAATGGATTAACAAAGATGGTAACAATTCAGATGCTTGGTATGAATTGGGCGTGGCGCAAGAAAACTTAAATAAACTTGAAGAAGCGCAAAAATCTTATGCGCAATCCATCAAACTTGATGGCAACAATATTGAATCTTTATTTAGAGTGGGCGCAATTGCGCAAACGCGTGGTGATAAAAAAACGGTGCATGATATGCTGGTTGTAATCACCAATATTGATAAAGATTTAGCTAACCAATACAGTGAATTATTAGGGTGCAAACTTGAATGTTGAGTTTTTTTAATATTTTTTTAAGCTAGCTCAGACACAAAGAATTCATTAATTTTTGCATTGATCGTGTCTAGCATTTCATAACGCCTTCTGTACATGGCGCGTTTATTTGAACTCACTTCTTCTAGCGGTTTGCGTTCTTTTTGCAGAGGAAGTGCGTAAAAATCAAAGCCAAATGGCTCTGCTTGTTGCTCTAACCAAAAATTGTTATAAATGCATTTAAAATCGGATGGTTTTCTTGAAAAATAGCGATGAAGCTGATGTCGATATTCATCTGAAATACCTAATATTTTTTTTACGCCAACACTAATTGCCAGCATTCTTAATATTTCTAACAATAAATCTCTCGGTCGCAAGCCCTCAAAATCTTTAGTCAGCGTTTTCATTTTTTCTAAAGAACTTTCATCGGCATGAATGCCTTGAATAGCGCCAATATATAAAACGCGTTCGCCGTTAAGATCACTAAAAGTAAAAGCCACTGACATCATCCGAGAGTCGCCCTGAAATAGGTTTAATACAATTTCACCTTCACGCACAAACCATTGGGCTTTATCTAAAACAATTTTGGTGTCTGCTGAATATTGCGCTGTGTTTATCAAAAGTTTTGGTAAACCATCTGCCACATCAAGGATTTGTGGCAATGTTTTAATCATCTGATAATGGTTTAAGATTATTTCAAATCTGCGGTTGATATCCCAATCTTTATGAATGTAAGGCCATTCAACAGCACCCAACACTGGAATTTTATGCTCAAACAACGTGGCATAGCCCAATTGCTCAATACTATGAATAAAATTCTTAATTAACGTTAAGTTAAAAAGAATATGCTTAAAAAATCTTATTCTTAGAATAATAAAATTTAAAGAGGTTAAAGGATAAGTGTAGCTGCCTGCTTTTAAAATTTTTTTTATCACCGTACTATTTTCCTACAAAAGCTTATTAAGCATTTATCGACCAAAAAAATTAAATCTGTAAATATTTGTGTTTAAAAAAATATTTAATTTGGCCTTTCAAATAATGCTATCGATTCCACATGGGCGGTGTGGGGAAACATATTAATCACGCCAGCAGAACGCAATTGATAGCCTTTTTCTTTGACTAAAATATTTGCATCGCGCGCTAATGTGGCTGGGTTGCAAGACACATAAACAATTAATTGTGGACGCGCTTCTTCTGAAATAGCTTTGACCAGCTCAAAAGCGCCGTCGCGTGGCGGGTCAATTAACCATTTATCAAAATGGCCTAAATTTTTTAAACTTTCTGATGTCATTTTAAATAAATCTGCAACGCCAAATGACACGTTGATCATGTTATTGAGTGCGGCACCTTCATTGGCACGTGCAACTAAATTGGGTAGGCCTTCTAACCCTAGAACTTGCGCGCCGCTTCTAGCAATTGGTAGCGTGAAATTACCAATCCCACAGAAAAAATCCGCAATTTTTTCATTTGGCTGGGGCTGCAATAATTGCATGGCGCGGCGAATCATTACTTGATTAATTTTTGGGTTAACTTGCGTAAATTCATTGGGCTTGAAAGGGTAAGTTAAATTAAATTCTGGCAACGTATATTTAAGCTGCGCGCCGTCTAATGGCCAAAAAGGTGCAATCGTGTCAGGTCCTTTGGTTTGCGTCCAAATATATATTTGATGAAATTTGGCAAAACTTTTTAAAATGGTTTCGTCTTGTGCGTTTAATGCGCCCATAACTCTAAAAATAAGCACAATCACAGGATGTGTTTGCGTTTGGCTTGCAGATTCGCCAACAGCCAACTCAATTTGTGGTATTTGCTGGCGAATACTGAGCTGAACAATCATTTGTTGCAAAGGTTGAATTAAATCTGAAACTTGCGGCACAAGCACTTCGCAACTGTTCATATCTGCCACATAACGGGTTGATTTTTCATTAAACCCAACCAATACGCGTTCTTTTTTTTCAACAAATTTCACGCTTAATCGCGCTTTATGCCGATAACCCCAAGTTGGCCCATACAATGGCGGCAATATATTGTTTGGTTTCACTTGCCCAATATGCCACAAGTCATTTTCAAGCAAGCTCTGTTTATTTGCCACTTGTGCTGCAAAATCCAAATGTTGAATTTTACAGCCACCGCACACGCCAAAGTGGGGGCATTGTGGGATGACGCGTTGATTAGAGGCTTTGAGTATTGAAACAACATTGGCAACTTCGTAACTCGGCTTAATTCGCACTGATTGAAATGTGACTTTTTCCGTGGGTAGCGCGCCATCAATAAAAATGGTTTTGCCATTTACATGGCTAACGCCTCGACCTTCTTGGTCTAACGACTCTACTTCTGCAAAAATAATTGGGGCGAGTGCTTGTTCAGCTTTGGATGGGTTTCGTTTTTTTCTCATGATCGCATTTTACCGCAACTGCCTTCTTTTAAGAAAAAACCAAACGCATCTAATGGAATGAAAATTTATAAAAATAGCTTCAGAAAAAGCTATTTAACTTGATAGCTAATGATCAACGGTTGCGTTTCTTGATCTGCATAAAGTTCGCGCATGCTTTCTAAAAGGGCATCGCTAAGCGCTGGCATGGTTTGTGTGGGAACAAAATGTAAGTAAACTTTGTATAAACCTCCATAGCCCATTTGATGATAATGCGCCTGCACTTCTTCATCCGTTTTACCTTGAGGCACACCCAAATGCAATGTCACCTGACCATTCTCAACGCCAAAAAGAGGTGTATCCCAAAAAAATTGGGCGGCGCCAAATTTTGGAAACTTCAAGTAAAAATAATCGTAATTTGTACTTGCCGATAAAAAACCTTTACGGCGTCTTTTCCATTCAATCAATCCAGCGCCAGGCTTGGCTAAACTCATGCCGTAATCAATAAAGTCGTAACCTTCATCAATTGCAGTTTCTAAAGCAAGTTGAAGGTTGAGTGCATTCACTTCGCCCCAACGTTTGTAATCAGAAAACACGGATTCAGGATAACCCAACCGATTCACATGCCAATAGCGCTGACCATTACGTTGATAATGATTACCTAAATGACAGCCAACCGCTTCATCATTTTGATACAAAATATCTAAACGACCGTTTTCAGGTTTATAAATTTTTTTTACTTCCGCATCAGTTAGTTGAAAAGCAGACAAATCGTGTCTTGCTGTTGCATAAGGCTTTAGCATTTGCGCTTGCAACATTTCTACTTTTTCTAAACTTTCAACTTTTTCATAATAAAACTGCGGGCGCAACTTATTAAGTTGTCTGCGCAAGCTACTTGCGTAAGTCGCTAATATCGCATCGACAGGGCGATTTAATTTTACAATTGTTGTTAGACTAAATGGCACACAAATCATGTCGCGCATTGGAAACTGGCTAACAAATATTTCTCTATTTGTATCAATACCAGATTTATTACTTTCTTGATGCGTGTTTTGTGAATCTGGCTTAACACCAAAAAGCGCCATTAAAATTGGTTTGTGCGCTGGATCACCAAAATAATGAATTACTGTAGCGCTTGCTTCACCCATCTGAAAGCGAATGCTTCGCCACTTCCAAAAGAATAATCCTTTGAGAAAATACAAAGCCAAATACCTTTTTTGGTTAAGTTCATACCGTAAAGAAGGTGAAAAATAATTATTAATGAGAATGATTATTGAATTCATTATCTATTATAACTTTTATTTATACTAAATATAGTTTAATCTATTAGAAATTAAATAAGCTAAGAACGCCAAGCATTTAAAAATGCTTGCCAATGAATACCTGAATATTGATTCAACACTGATTTAACCAATTCAATTTCTTCTTGATATGAAGCGTTGGTTAAATGTCCGCGCATTAATTGAAAACGCAAAAAGACTAAATAAGTATTGGCAACGTCAGTTTCACAATAATTGCGGATTTCTTCAATTTTACCTGCTTTGTAAGCTTCCCAAACCTTACTACCATCCATGCCAAGTTTCCCAGGGAAACCACTTAGTTTTGCCAAATCATCCAAAGGCGCATTTGCGCGCGCGTTGTACATCGCCATGACATCCATTAAATCACAATGGCGCATGTGATAACGACTGATATAATTATTCCATTTAAAGTCTTTATCATCCTCACCTAAATCCCAATAACGACTGGCATTAACGCCGTGAATTAAACCGCGATAATGAAGCACTGGTAAATCGAAGCCACTGCCATTCCAAGAAACAATTTGTGGCGTATATTTTTCAATGCCATCATAAAAACGCTGAATAATTTCTGCTTCTGAGGATTCAGAATCCCCTAAAGTCCACACTTTAAAATGATTTCCTTCACGTAACGCACATGAGATTGCACAAATTTTATGAAGGTGTAGCGGCAAGAACTCCGTACCATTTTGCTGGCGGCGTTGATGCAAGGCTAAGTTGACTATTTCTTCAGCACTTGCCTCTGCGGGCAAATCATGTAGAAGTCTTATGCCATCAGCATCAGGTATGGTTTCAATGTCAAAGACAAGTGTGGGGAACATGGTGTGAATATTTAAAAAAGCCCGTTAAATTAATCATTTACAGCATTTTTTATAGGCTAAATAAAAATTTAGCGGGCACTTTTATATTCGTAAATTAATTACAAAAAGACAAGAAAATTAAATCAACATTAATAATATGATTTAGGTTCAACTTCTGAACGATTAACAACGACACCTAAAATATTAGATTTATCCAACAAACGCATGGTTTGTTTTAAATCATTTTCAGTGTCAGCGCCATCTCCAACAACAAGCAAAACACAATCAACATGCGGGAGCAAAACCATTGCATCATCGGCATGTAGAATGGGTGGTAAATCAAAAATCACAATTCGTGATTCATAACGTTCTTTAAGTTCTACAATTAAATTTTTAACTTTAGACAGAGATAAAGTTTCAGAAGATTTATTCACTGGCTTATTAGTAGCAATAATGGTTAATCTCGGAATACTTGGATTAACAATAATTTCAGACAAATCCGCCTCACCTTTTAAAAAATCGTTCATGGATTTTTTATGTTTTAAACCCAAATACTGAGCAACTCTTGGCTTGCGCATATCAAAATCAACCAGCATGGCTGTTTTTTGCGGTGATTGCGCAATGCTGATTGCTAAGTTAATTGATACAACTGTTTTACCAGAACCAGAGGTTGGTGAAATAATCGCCATTGTGTGCCAATTATTTTCTTCCATTTTTTGCAGCACTTGTGTACGCAATGAGTCAAACACCCAGCTTGCAGGATTAGATTTAACATGCGCAACAATACGATTGTTTTCTAAACATTTTTGATCAAGCTCAACCACATTTTCTTGATTGTAGACAAGCTTAGCTAGCAGTTCTTCATCGTTAGAAAGTTGTACTTTATGCCGCACAACGCTGGTGGTTCTAGCACCTTTAACTGTTAAATCTGATTTAGCTTTTTTTAAAGCATCTTTAATTTTTTCCATTACAAACCTTTACTAAACGCTACCATACATTTTGCTTGCCAGTTCATCTAATGGCATCACAAAGAAGTGCACAATGATTAAAATTAATACGACGACAGAAAAAACAAAGTAAGCAATGTTATAGAACTCGTATTTTACTTGAACCTCATCTATTTCATTTTTTATGTATGGGATTGTTGCCATGGGTTGTAACTTAATAATTTCAGCAATGCCATCAACACCACGCACTTTACTATCTAACGCTTCAATTAAAATTGCAATCCCTGCCGCGCCAAATAGTGAAGCAATAAATCCAAGCACAATTAACAAAATCCGATTTGGCTTAACTGGCGTTTCAGGCAAAATAGGTGCTTCTAATAATTCAAAACGCTCACCTTTGTTATCCAATTGAATGTCTTTATCAGTTTTAGCGTTTTCAAACTTTGTTTTAGCGATGGTATATTCTTCAATTGCAGCTTCATATTTACGCTCTAAAGCGCCCAATACACCTTCAGACTGTGCTCCCTGCATCACAAGCCCTTGTGTTCGATCTATTTTATTTCTGATTGAATCTTGCTCTCTGTCTAACGCTTTGATTCTAGCCTTTGCTGCAGAAATTTGTGCTTCTAACTTAGCAATTGCAACCGCCTGAGTCCTAGAAACTTTTGGTTTACTTGGCACAGCATTACTATTTCCTTTATCTTCTAACGCTTTAATTTTTCTATTTAAGGCAATAATCGATGGATGATTTTCATTGTAAATAGCGCTTTGCTTTGCTAACTCGTTGTTGAGTCTGTCCAACTCTGTTTCAGCAACCACTGAGCCGTTTACATCTAAATCAGCGTCTGCGCCCGTTTTAGCAGATTCCAAATTAATTTCTAACGTTCTAAGTTCTGATTCAGCCGCACTTTGCTCACGTTGAGAATCTCTTAAATCTGAATCCAAGCGATCTAAACTGGTTGCTTGAACAGCCACAGTTTGCGGTAGCGAATTTGCATGGGTTCTTTTAAATTCTGAAATTTGCCCTTCAATGGCTTCCAGTGCTTTTTTCTTTGCTTCTGCTTCTTTAGCAAAAAACTCTGCATTTTCAAGCACTTTAGTATTACTTGCGCGCTCGTTTTCACCCATAAACATATTGACAACATCTTGAGCAATATGAAAAGTTTGGTCTGGCTTATTCAAATTTGCGGTAATTTTAAAAGCAATGGTATCTTTTGGACCCCAGTTTCCAGAATCAACCTGCACCAACTCAGCCTTAATTTTTAAGCGCATGATCTTTGAAAATACCGCTTCCGTTTCCGGGCTTAATTTTTTTCCTTCTAATTCAAATAATTGGTATTTTTTTACTAAACCAATCAATGCTTCATTACTTAAAACCACTTGCTTGAGCGCCTCAAAACGTTCTACAGCAAACTTCTGATTCACTTCACCCGCTTGAACTTGCTTAGATTTAATAATAATTGTAGCGGTTGACTCATAAACAGGCGGCAAATAAAGCGCATAAGAAACAGTAATCACAAAAGCGATCACAAAAAAGATGATGACGATGGTCAGTTTACGTTTGATTACGTTTAAGTAATCATTCAAATTCATTTCGTTTTTTAAAGACATTATTGTTTATAACCTTTTTTATTCAAATAGAATCAACGCCTAATTGACGAATCTAGAAAGTAAGCGGTCCGTAAATTGCGGTAATTCCTATTTCATTTCCGTTACGTGTTATGCCGTTATCTAACTGCAAATATTTTGCACTCGCCCTAAACTTCCAGTCTTTTAAAGCATGCTCATAAAAAGCGGCTAAAGTTCTGGTACGAACATCTGCATTGCTGATATTTGTGTTGAAATTTTGATCTGTTTTATTCAAAGTATGATTAAACTCGGCACCAATTGAATTAATGTCAGACAATAAATATCTTGCCCCTAAAACAAAGGTTATATTTTTTTGCACTTGGTTTAAGCCTGTTGCCGCAACAAGTTTACTGGCACTGAAATTATAATTAATTCTATCGCGTTCATAAGTGGCTAAAATTTCCGCTTCACTGCCATTAAAAGAACTCGCGCCTGTTGCCTTATAAACCCCGGCATTCGCATCAATCTTTATACTGTCTGATGGATTTAACAGTACACCAATCCGCGCTCTTGAAATTTTGGTTTTTGAAACATCACTGTCAGGGTCAAACTGTAATCGGCCTAATTGTCCATAAGTCGCAAATGTTTCGCTATTGCGATAAATGAGTCTGGAAACAGCTTCAAAGGTTGTGAAACCAACCAAAGTATCTGAATTTTCAGAAAATGAAATATCAGAATAATTTAGATTATTTTTGATAGAAAATCTTGAATTAAACTCATGCTCTAAGTTAGCACCAATGGTTTTAGTTTTAATTTGATTTTCTGCGTTATTACCAACAGCCGTGCCTGCTGTTGTGAGCAATTGCGTTAATGCAACATCTTCAACGTAAGAAGCTTGAATACCAAACAAGCCTGATTGGAGCGTTCTTTCCCAACCCACATTGATGGATGGATTTTCACGATCTGGTAAAACGTCTTCGTTAGAGTTTCTAAAGACAGACAACAAAGATTTTAAATAATATTTATTTAACTCAGAAGCAACCGTCATATTAAATTCTGGCGCAATTCTAAGCACTGTGACTGGGCTTTTATTTGTCTCTACTAAACTTGGGTTTGATAACCGGGTAATTTCACTGGTTAAATAAAATTCTTTTTCAATATCAGCCGCTTGCAATTGAGTTGAAATCAATAAACTGGGTATAAATAAACTAGCAATCGCTATTTTTATTGAATTTTTGTTGAAGTTGAACGCTGAGTTAAAAGTTTTGCGTTGAGATTTATACATTTTAAAACCCTTAATTTGGTAACTTAAAAAAAATTATACTTGTTATTACTCTATCAACAAATAATAATTTATTTTCAATAAGATAAAAAGCTTATTTCGTGTCAATTATATTAAATCACACGTAATAAGCTCTATTTACCTAACGCTTTTTCTTAAAGCATCACCCATTAATCTTGCTTGAATAAATGACTTACGGAACTACTCAATTAAGGAACAACAATGGTGTCCCCTGGCATGAGTAAAATATTGTTATCCAAATTTTCGCCTTTAATGAGTTGATCATAATTGCTCACAGGAATTGCTTTTTGTCCTGTGGCTGTGTTTCTAATCACTTTAATTGAAGATTTTTCTGCAAATTTATCAAACCCGCCAGAAATACTTAACGCCTCTAAAAAGCGCATTGGGCCAGTCATCAGCACTTGGCCTGGTTTTAACACTTTACCCAACACATGCACGCTGTTGCCTGCAATTTTTGTAATCACTACAGAAACTTGCGGGTCTGGTAAATAAGGTTTTAATTTTGCGGCAATGCGCTTTTCAACATCGACTGAAGATAAGCCAACCACTTCAACACGGCCTGCCAAAGGGTAAGTTATGCTGCCGTCTGGCAAGACTAAACTTTCATTTTGCAATTTATCTTCACCCCAAACTGACACTTGCAAAATATCACCTTGATGAAGTTTATAGGCTTCTGTTGTTTCTGCAGCTTGTGCAGAAAAGCCATTAAAAAGTGTCCAAGCTAGAAGAGATAAAATAATTTTGTTACGCATGATAAATATTTCCTTTAATCGAATATTTCTTGTCATTTTGCCCAACACTTTTGTTTGGCAACGGATAAATCATAGCGCTTAAATTATAAATCACCAATTTTTTAAATTAAGCGCGATGGTTGAATGTTCAAAATTTTAATTTGATAACCAAATTTTAAAAACCAAGGCTATCAAGTAAATCATCCACTTGCTCTTGGCTTGCTACCACGTTGTGCGCTTCAGGATTGATTTGTGGGCCGTTTAACAAAGCGTCGTTAGGCGTTTTTTCTTTTTTAGTGGTGGGTGAAAAATCAACCAATACTTGCACCAATTGTCTTTCTAAATCTTGTGCGAGGCCAGTAATTTTTTTAATCACTTGACCCGTTAAATCTTGGAAATCTTGCGCCATCATAATATCCATCAGCAACGCTTTTGTTTCTGTGGTGTTTTTTGCAGTGAGCTTTAAAAACGCCAAAGTTTCTTCAACTTTCTCGTTATATTCAGATTTTAATGATGGATTCGCTAAAATTTCTTGCCAATCTTTTTCAAGCTTGGCTGCGCTTTTTGCAATTTCTTCTTGCAAAGGCAAGGCAACATCGGTTGCGTTGAGCACTTTTTCTGCCGCTTGCTCGGTCATTTTAGCCACATAGTTTAGCCGATCACGCGCATCAGGAATATCATGCGCAACTTGGTCTAAAATTTTATCTAAGCCTAAACCCATTAAATTATTATGAAGCTCACGCGTTACATGACCAATACGGTTGAGCATTTCGTCTTGCTCTGTCACCATTGGCATGGTTTCTGAGTTAGCAGCTTGAGTCAGTATCATTTCGCTTTTCATGTTTTAAGCTCCAGCTTTTTCTAATTTCTCAAAAATTTTCGCTAATTTTTCATCCAAGGTTGCCGCTGTAAAAGGCTTCACCACATAACCATTTGCACCTGCTTGCGCGGCTGCAATAATATTTTCTTTTTTTGCTTCTGCGGTCACCATGAGTACAGGCAAATGCTTAAGATCTGGGTCAGCGCGAATATGTTGCAGCATGGTGAGCCCGTCCATATTGGGCATATTCCAATCTGAGACAACAAACTCAAAACCGCCGCCTTTTAATTTGCTCAAACCAATTGCGCCATCTTCTGCTTCGTCCACATTGCTGTAGCCTAGCTCTTTAAGTAAGTTACGAACAATTCTACGCATTGTAGAAAAGTCATCCACTACTAAAAATTTCATATTTGGATTTGCCATGCTTTACTCCGTTAACTTTAAATCAATGATTCAATCGTATTCATTACGCTATTTTTTAAAATATCTCATTCAAAATGTGACACTTAACCCTAATTTTTTTCATTTTTTATTCGCACATTTAGCCTATTATCGACACGCAATACTTAAGCTTTAGCAAAATTTGATTTTAAACACGCAGCGCGCGGTCGCTATTTGCCATTAAATAATTGAGCACTAATTTCGGCAAATCATTTAAATGGGCAATTTCGTTCACGCCACCATAGGCAACGGCCTCTTTAGGCATGCCGTAAACCACGCAACTTTCTTCGTTTTGTGCAAAATTATAAGCGCCAGCTTTTTTCATTTTTGCCATGCCTTCAGCGCCATCTTTGCCCATGCCCGTTAAAATAATGCCAATGGCATTTTTGCCTGCATACGTTGCGGCGGAGTCAAATAGCACATCAACAGAAGGTTTATGGCGGCTCACGGGGTCTGCGTTACTGAGTTGCGTGACATAGTTTGCGCCGCTTCTGGCAAGCAATAAATGTTGATCTCCTGGTGCAATATAGGCGTGGCCTGGCAAAATACGCTCGCCGCCTTGCGCTTCTTTTACGGAAATTTTGCATAAAGAATCAAGCCTATTTGCAAACGATTTTGTAAAACCCGCAGGCATGTGCTGGGTAATTAAAATACCAGGGCAATCTGACGGCATTTGCGTTAAAAAGGCTTTAATGGCTTCTGTTCCGCCGGTAGATGCGCCAATAATCAATAATTTTTCGCTGCTGATGAGCGGGTTTCTGAGCATGGAAGGTGCAGCGACACCTGCACCAGCGCTAGGCCGCGCCATTTGTGCCACTTTGGCTTTTGCGGCGGTACGAATTTTATCGGTAATCACGCCTGTGTATTCTCGCATGCCTTCAGAAATGGACATTTTTGGTTTTGTCACAAAATCGACCGCGCCTAACTCTAACGCGCGCATGGTAATTTCAGACCCACGCTCGGTTAAGGTTGAAACCATCAACACAGGCATAGGGCGCAAACGCATGAGTTTTTCTAAAAAATCTAAGCCGTCCATTTTTGGCATTTCAACATCTAAGGTCAGCACATCAGGATTCAACTGTTTAATTAAATCTCTGGCAACAATCGGGTCTGGCGCTGCACCCACCACTTCCATGTCTTTTTGACTATTGATAATCTCCGTCAGCAAGCTGCGGATTAATGCAGAATCGTCAATCACTAACACTTTAATTTTCATGGATTTGCCTCGTAATACCTTGGTTTATTTTTATATTTTTAAACGATACCAACTCAAATACTGCTACTAAAAAAGATCAATTTCACCGCCAACATCATTGGTTTTAAGTTTACTTGCGTAAGCTTCTTCGCGTTTTACGAGGGTAAAGTTATTCAGCTCTTTAAGTTTTTTCACTAATACTTTGCCTGTTTTTGGAAAGTAATAAACTTTTCTAGGAAAGACATCTAATAAATCTTCACCCGTAATTCTGATGCGCTCTTCTTTTAAAAATCTTTTTACAAACGCAGCGTTGCGCTCACCAACATTGGTGGTTGTAAAACTTTTTAGTACATTGCCACCGCCAAAAATTTTGGCTTCTAAATTCTCTCGGCGCGCGCCATTTCTGAGTAATTGGTTGATTAACACTTCCATTGCATAGGTGCCGTAGCGCATGGATTCTGAAACAGGGCTGTCTCTATCTGCACTTGCTGAATCTGGCAACATAAAGTGGTTCATTCCGCCAATGCCAGAAACGTTGTCACGAATGCAGGCAGAAATACATGAGCCAAGCACCGTCACAATCAGCATATTCTTATCGGTGTAATAAAATTCGCCGGGTGAGATTTTTGCCGCTTCGCAATCAAACGTGCGGTCAAAATAGAGTGTGGTTGAAATTTGTTCTTCAAGCATGCTCATAGGTGAGCCTCGCTTGTTTGAGTAATGTTGCGTTTTTTACCTTGCCCATGATTGAGCTCATATACGGTTTTACCGAGCAATTGAAAATCATTGGAAACATATAAAAAGTTTTCTGAATGCCCTGCAAACAACAAAGCATGTGGTTTCATGAGTGGTACAAAACGGCTTAAAATTTTTGTTTGTGTGGGTTTATCAAAATAAATCATCACATTTCTGCAAAAAATCACATCAAATGTGTCATTAAGAGGCCATTTTGCTTCTAGCAAATTAAGTTGTTTAAAGGTAATTAAATTGCGTAATTCGCTACGCACCCGCACGGAGCCTTCTTGCGCGCCAGAGCCTTTTTGAAAAAAGTCTTTTTTTCGTTTATCTGATAATTTACTGACGCGATCAATTGGATAAACCCCGCGTGCTGCGGTGGCTAAAACGTTGGTATCAATGTCTGTGGCTATAATTTCTACAGGCGGTTTTAGCGTACCAAAAGCTTCACATGCCGTCATGGCGATGGTGTAAGGCTCTTCGCCTGTGGAAGCGGCTGAACACCAAATACGAATCGGTTTTTGTAAATGCTTGAGGTGTTCAATCAAGACTGGAAAATGGTGTTCCTCACGAAAAAATGAGGTTAAATTGGTGGTAAGCGCGTTGGTAAAGGCTTCCCACTCTTCTGTATTATTATTTTTTTCTAAATCGTCTAAATATTCTTTAAAGCTATCAAACCCTACGGTTCTTAGGCGGCGGCCAATACGGCTGTAAACCATATCTGTTTTGGCTTCAGATAATGAAATACCCGCATGTTGATAAATTAATTTACGCACTCGGGAAAAATCCTGAGCGGTAAAATCAAATTCGCGTTCCTCTTGAAACTTTTCTTTTAGCATTTAATTGTCCAATGGCGCAATCAGAAAATCTTTTGCAATGTCCATTTATTTATTTTATTTTTTGAATTGAATGCAATTTTCAAAGGGATTGCTTCCTCCTCATTTGAATAAAACGGCTGTTTTATCAACCGTTTTATGGATCAAATCAATGATGAAGCAATCTCACATTTGAGAATGCCAACAAGCCTAAAATTAGGTTGTTGCTTTACGGTTACGCATTTCGTTTAAAGCCAAGTTTGCTGCTAAATCATCTTGACTCACTTCTTGCGTTAATGGGTTACGTGCTTTCATTTGTGCAATTGCCAAAGCAACTTTTTCATCATCTACACGACGATTACGTTCTTCTTTGTTTTTTGCTTGGAAAGGATGCGCTGATTCTTTGTAAGCTTTTAATACATCAGCCGCTTTTGGTGCGCCTAATACCGCTGCTTTAATCGCTTGTTTTGTTGCTGAATAGTTCCAATCTTGAATACGCTCATCCATATCTGCACGGTGGTCAATAAATACGCCCACGCAAATAAAAATATCATCCGCTTCTTCAACAGGAATCGTACCGTCAGCCACGCAATCCATCACCGCCATGGCAACGCCACGTTGTGCTGGGCCAAACATTTGCACTGCTTGTTTACCATTTTTAATGGTCACTTTGTTGAACATCACTGTGGCTGGTTTAGCCATCATGTTTGGGGCAACCACTGCTAACAAACCATTCACACCTTGTTTTTGGTCAGTTAACGTACGGCAAAAAGCATCTTCAGCTGCACTGCCGCGTGGGCCCATAATTAAATCAATATGCGCTACGTTTAACAAATCTAAACCACTGCCATCTGGACGATCTTCAATTACCAAAGCTTCGCCAATCATTACACGATCAATCACTGCCATATCATTCTCCCAATGTTTAAAAACTACTTTTACTGCTGACTAAATTTAATCAATTTTTAGTATTACTTTTACTTAAAAACTAATTAAAGAACCTAATTAATGAAGCGTATTGCTACAACCTCATTAGACACTATTGCTAACCATTACTAACCTTCAAATAAGGTGTGTTTTTACGACCTGTTCCACTTTCTAAATCAAAGGTACTCATCGTACTCATCAACTCATCGGCTTGTTCCATCAGGCTTTCTGCGGCTGCCGCTGCTTCTTCTACCAAAGCAGTGTTTTGTTGGGTCACATCGTCCATCTTCATAATCGCTTCGTTCACTTGGGCAATGCCTGTGCTTTGCTCGAGGGAGGCGGCGGCAATTTCGCCAATAATGTCTGATACACGTTTAACTGAACTCACAATCTCTGTCATGGTGGCGCCCGCTGTTTCTACTTGTTGCGTGCCTTCTGTGGTTTTGCTCACGGAGTCTGTAATGAGTTCTTTAATTTCTTTGGCTGCACTGGATGAGCGTTGCGCAAGATTGCGCACTTCTGCAGCCACCACGGCAAAGCCTCGGCCTTGTTCGCCGGCACGGGCGGCTTCTACCGCAGCATTTAAGGCTAGGATGTTGGTTTGGAAGGCAATGCCGTCAATCACGGAGATAATGTCTTCAATCTTACGGGCTGATTCATTAATGGCGCTCATGGTGTTGACGACTTCGCCCACCACTTTGCCGCCTTTGACCGCGACGCCTGAGGCGGCTAAGGCAAGTTGGTTGGCTTGTTTGGCGTTGTCTGCGTTTTGTTTGACGGTTGAAGAGAGTGTGTCCATGCTTGAAGCCGTGCGCTCTAGGCTGGCGGCTTGGTCTTCTGTGCGGCGGCTTAAGTCTTGGTTGCCTTGGGCAATTTCTTTGGCAGCGGTGTTAATGGCATCCGCAGCCGTTTTTACTGTGGTGATCGGTTCTACAATCATGTCGAGCGTTTCGTTCATGCCTTCGACAATTTTGCGGTAGTCGCCTTTGTGACGGTCTGCATCTGCGCGCACTGATACCTTGCCTTCGCGTGCGGCGCGGGCGAGGGTTTGCGCATCGTCATTGAGCGCTTTTAGGTTGCCACGTACTTGTTCTATGGTTTCATTGATAAAGGCTTTTTTACCAGGAAATTTCTCTAACGGGGCGTTAAAGTTGCCTTCGCCAAAGGCAGTGACGACGGCCATGGCTTTTCTTGTAAGATCGACCTGCTCACCCACAATTTTGTTGACAGAAGCTGCCAACTCATTAAAGCCACCTTTAAAAGCTTCTGCCATTAAAGTTGTATCCATTTCACCTTTTTCATGTTCGGCAGTGACCCATTTCACAGAATCAACCAAACCTTTTAATTTGCCTGTCACGCGTTCTAATTGCTTGTTAATTTCTGCTTTTTTACCTGGATATTGACGGATTTTAACTTCAAAATTACCATCACCTAGAGCACGCATTAAGCCCATCATTTCTTCTTTTTCAAGAATATGCGCGTGCGTCATACCGTTCACTTCTTTTGCCACTTGGCTGAAATCACCCGCAAATTTAGTTTCATCTAACATTACATCGGTTTCACCATGTTCATGCGCATGCGCCATGTTATCCATGTCTTTAATTAAGGTATTAATGTTGTGTTTTAAGTCATCAAAACTTTGGT
Source organism: Methylophilaceae bacterium (assembly GCA_965247415.1). Taxonomy (GTDB): domain Bacteria; phylum Pseudomonadota; class Gammaproteobacteria; order Burkholderiales; family Methylophilaceae; genus Methylotenera. Next base: position 1,986,598 of record OZ252007.1, on the reverse strand, counting down.
TTAACAACGCAAGTTCGCCGGGCAGCGCTTGCAATTCAACCCCTAAATCACCTTTAGATAATTGCTCTAAGGTATTGCTGGTTGATTTAATAATATCCACATGAAATGTGACAAGCTGATTAATATCTTGCGCCATATTGCGATATTCGCCTTTAAATTTACCCGCATCAATCAACGCATCCATATTGCCTGCTTTGTGTTCATGTTCCATACGGGCCATTTCTGCATCAATTTCAAGCAAGGTATCTGAGGCTTGTTTAAGCGCCTCTAACACGGTATTTTTTTGAATTTCTTTGCTTGAGGATTGATCAAATCGCAACACACCTGCGGCAATTTTTTGGGCAGCTTCTAGCACTTCATAAGCCTCTCCGCCTAATTTTCTTCTAATAGCGGTCACCACTAACCAACTCAAAATAACGGCATAAAAAATAACGCAAGCGGTGATCAAATAAGTGGAGGTACGCGCACTGCTTTTATCAACAATGGTTTGCGCTTCAAGCTTTGCTGAAGCTGCGTTTGAAAGCGTGACCACTTGATCAACCGCTGTGCGGTGCTGTAAATAGGCTGATTTCATACGTGCAATTGCATTTTGCATGGCTTCACCATTACCAGCTTTAAACGCGGGAATAAATTCAGAGTCACGCATATTTAAAAAATCAATACCATATTTATAAAGGTCGCCCATCATTAAATTTTTCAATTCAGAATCGGACAAATGTGTTTTCCAATATTCATGACGCGTTTCAAAATCTTTGCGTAATTGCGCACTTTTTTCTAAATAAGGTTCAGCATTAGCTGGTTTTACGCTGTAAAGCTCTAACGCTAATTGCCACGCTTCAATCAAGTATTCTGGCGGTGGCAAAATATCTGCCACTAAATCTTTTTGCAACACAATGTTGTCGTAAACAGGGCCGTTAACAATCAACTTTTCAGCCTGTTTATCTTGCAAATAGACAGAGCCAACAATCCCCACTGCAAGCGTAGAAATTAAAAACAAAAGCTGGGTTTTTAATTTTAATTGGCTCATATAATCAATTAAATTTGATAAGTTTTTTAATTGGAACATTTTGTTTCCTTATTTACTATGATATTGATTTGATTGCGTTTTTAATTTTTTTTATTAAAAAAATAATGAATGAAATATATTTCTAGGCAACCTTATTTCATTAAAAAAACATGGGTAAAAAACTTACTATTTCACTTTAGTAAAATACCTAACTGCTGATGCTTTTCATTCTTAAAAAATAGGCAATTTAATGCCTTAAATTAAAGGATTGAACTGATAAATTACGTTAAAAAACTTGAATGATGCAAACAATTAGTTACAATTTATTAACGGTTTTTTGGCTGATAACTTGATGGTCATTTGGCAATAAAAAAAGCGACCTTTTTTAAGAGTCGCTTGTTCATACTCACTGTTTTTCGAGGTTTAATGACGAGGCTTAAAACTCTTCCCACTCACCTGCTTCATCAGTGCCTGTTTTAGCTTGCACCTTGGCTGATGATGCCGCAGGTTTGCTTGAGCCACCATTGCGTAACGGGCTGTTAGGCGAACGACGCTCTTGCGGTTTATTTGTATTTACTTTCACAGTTTGGTGAGATTTGTTTGCATAGTTACGGCTTCTTGATTGCCCTGCCAATGTAAACGCGCCCACGGTTTCCATTAAGCTTGAGGCTTGTTCTACCAAGCTTTCTGCAGCCGCGGCGGCTTGTTCAACTAAGGCGGCGTTTTGTTGGGTGACTTCGTCCATGCTGGTAATGGCGCCGTTGACTTGGTCAATGCCACTGCTTTGTTCTTGTGATGCGGCAGTAATCTCGCCCATAATGTCTGTGACGCGTTGTACTGAGCTGACAATTTCTTGCATGGTGGCGCCAGCGCTTTCTACTAGTTTTGTGCCTTCTGCGGTTTTGCTGACTGAGTCACTTATTAAGTCTTTAATTTCTTTGGCGGCACTGGCTGAACGTTGCGCTAAGTTACGCACTTCTCCCGCAACCACAGCAAAACCACGGCCTTGTTCGCCGGCTCTGGCGGCTTCTACCGCGGCATTTAAGGCTAGAATGTTGGTTTGGAAGGCGATGCCGTCAATGACGGAAATAATGTCTTCAATTTTACGGGCTGATTCGTTGATGGCGCTCATGGTGGTGACCACGTTGCCGACGACTTCGCCACCTTTAACCGCTACGCCAGAGGCGGCGGCGGCGAGTTGGTTGGCTTGTTTGGCGTTTTCTGCGTTTTGTTTGACGGTTGAGGCGAGTTCTTCCATGCTGCTGGCGGTTTCTTCTAACGAACTTGCTTGCTGTTCGGTTCTAGAAGATAAATCATTATTACCCGTGGCAATTTCTGATGCGGCGGTGTTGATGGTTTCGCCTGCTTCTTTGACTTGGGAGATGACTTCGGTCATGTTTTCTAGCAAGGCATTGACGCCTTCACATAGGCTGGCAATGGCGCCTGTTTTATCCTCTAATGATATGCGGTTGCTAATGTCGCCTGATTTTGCGGCTTCAATTATTTCTTTTGTTTCTTCAACGGCTTGGTTTAATGCTTGGTTTGCTTTGTATTGCTCCGTAATTTCTGTCGCAAATTTCACCACTTTAACCACTTTACCTTCTTGGTCAAAAATTGGGTTATAGCTTGCTTGCAGCCAAATTTCTTTGCCATTTTTACCCACACGGTGGTATTGGCCAGCATCAAAATCACCTGCGCCTAATTTACGCCAAAATTCACGGTATTCTGCTGAATTTGCAACGCCTGCATCTGCAAACATACTGTGATGTTTGCCAACAACTTCTTGCGGGGTGTAACCCACCACATTGGCAAAATTTTCATTTAAATAATTAATTTCGCCCGTTGGGGTAAATTCAATAATGCCCATACTGCGAGAAATAGCCTCTAAACGCATATTAAAATCAAGTTGTTTGAGCTTAATATCGTGAATATTGGTTTGAATCGAAACAAATTTATCTAATTGGCCTTTGCTGTTAAACACAGGGTTCACCATGAGTGAAATCCAATAAGATTCTCCTTTTTTGTTGTAATTTAAAATCTCATCGTAAAACGGTTTATGGCTATTAATGTTTTCTCTAATCCGTTTTTTTGTCTCAGCGTCCGTTAATTTTCCTTGCAAGAAGTCCCCTGGTTTTTTGCCTTTCACTTCGGCTAATGTGTAACCTGTGAGCGTTGTAAACCCTCTATTGACATATTCAATTCTGCCCTGGGCATCGGTAATCACCACAGAGCCATCGGTTTCATTGGCAACCAGCGCCAATGTTTTAGCTTCTTCTTCAAGCTTTACTTGCGCGGTAATATCAGTTGCATATTTCACCACTTTATAAGGCTTACCTTTTGCATCAAAAATTGGGTTGTAAGTCGCTTCAAGCCAAACTTCATTTCCACTTTTGGTAATGCGTTTAAAACGCCCACCCACAAATTCACCACGGCGTAATTTATCCCAAAATTCTGCATAAGGTTTTGAATCACGTTCTTCAGCACTGACTAAATTTTTATGCAATTGGCCTACCGCTTCTGCCACGCCATAACCAATGATTTTTGAAAAATTTTCATTGATGCGTAGCACTTCACCGTTCATGGTTAGTTCTACCACGCCTTGCGCATGTTCAATGGCATTTAATTGCCCTGCGTTGTCTAAATCTTTTTGCGCGCGGGCGCGTTCTTCTGTCACATCGCGCCACTCAAGCACATTGCCAGAATATTGGCCTTTTTCATCATAAGTGGCTGTTACATATAAATTAATGGTTAATTTGCCTAATTTAATGTCTGTCACAAAGGGTAAACGTGATGGATCAGCCAATAATTGGCGTTGATGTTCTGGTTTTTTATGAAAAACATCAATGCAAGTGCCCACAATATTGTTTGCATCAAAGCTAGGAAAAGCGGTGTGAAATTCATCCGCAAAATCTGTAAACAATTTTTTTGAAGCATTGTTTACATAAGTCACCATAAAATCTCGGTTGACCATCATCACTGCCGCTGAAACCTCATTCAGCGCACTTTTAATATTACTGTCATCATTAATTTTTGGGTTTACCAGTGAGAGGATTTTTTTAATCATTTTATTGATTCCTAAATTTAAAGGGTTTGGTCACACGTTATTCACTACAACGGATAACCAGTGAGCGCTGCCGCCCAAGTTTTAATTGCGTTTCTGATAGATTGCTTAATATTTTTTAAAATTTTCATTGTTTAAAATTTTGATTGAATGATCGTTATTGATATTTATAAAATTTTAATTACCTACTTAAATATACCTTTTTTTAAATTTTATAAAGGTTTGAATAAATTCACTTTTTGCCGTCAATTGCTGTTTTACTTTTAATCATCCATTTTTTCATCAACATAATTTACAAAGATAGACCCAAAAAATAAGCTGTTCAGTCAATCTGTTGAAAAATAATCGTTTGTATTCATACGGCTTTCGGCTATTTCACACTTTGCGCGTGAAGTCACTGATGGCAACTTTCAGGTAAAACGAAAGTATGTGATGCCTAAATTAACCATTTTCTGTTATGGTGAACTTAACCATGGTCTGTCATGCTGAACTTGTTTCTGCATCTTAAAGATTCTGACCTTCGTCAGAATGACAGTGCAAGAATGACACTGCAGCTTGCGTCAGAATGACAACGCTCCGTCATTGCAAGAAACGCTAATAAAATCTCAATAACGGCTGTCATGCTGAACTTGTTTCAGTATCTATAGATTCTGACCTTCGTCAGAATGACAGTGCAGCTTGCGTCAGAATGACAAAGCTTTAAAAAAAATTTACGAAACAGTCATAAAAAAAAGCGACCCTTTTACGGATCGCTTTTTTAAATTTAACGCTAGATTAGCATTTGCAAGTGTTTAAAACGCTTCCCAACCATCATCATCTGTGCCAGTTTTTAACATCGTTTTAGCTGGCGCGGATGCTGAACCATTGCGCATTGGGCTGCTTGATGCGCGGCGGTTTTGGGTTGGGCTGGTTTTTACTTGGGTTGCACTTTTGTTATAAGTGCTTGATTTTACATTGCTTCTTGATTGCCCTGCCAATGTAAAAGCGCCCACCGTTTGCATTAAGCTTGAGGCTTGTTCTACCAAGCTTTCTGCCACAGCGGCGGCTTCTTCTACCAAGGCTGAGTTTTGTTGGGTCACTTCATCCATACTGCTAATGGCGTGGTTGACTTGGTCAATCCCAGAACTTTGCTCTTGAGAAGCGGCGGTAATTTCACCCATAATGTCTGTTACACGTTGCACAGAAGCCACAATTTCACTCATGGTTTCACCCGCGCTTTGCACGAGTTTTGTGCCTTCTGCGGTTTTGCTCACAGAATCTGTAATTAAATCTTTAATTTCTTTTGCCGCTGAAGAGGAACGTTGCGCTAAATTACGCACTTCACCCGCAACCACAGCAAAACCACGACCTTGCTCGCCTGCTCTTGCTGCTTCAACCGCGGCGTTTAACGCCAAAATATTGGTTTGGAAAGCAATGCCGTCAATCACGGAAATAATGTCTTCAATTTTGCGGGCAGATTCATTAATCGCACTCATGGTTGAAACTACATTGCCAACCACATCGCCCCCTTTAACCGCCACGCCAGAAGCCGCTGCGGCAAGTTGGTTGGCTTGTTTGGCGTTTTCTGCATTTTGCTTCACAGTGTCTGCCAAATTGCCCATGCTAGAAGCGGTTTGTTGCAATGAGCTGGCTTGTTGCTCTGTGCGGCTGGATAAATCATGGTTGCCATTGGCAATTTCACCTGCGGCGGTATTAATGGTTTCTGTGGCCTCTTTCACTTGGCTTATCACTTCTGAAATTTTATCCACCAGCGTATTTACGCCTTCACATAAATTAGAAATTTCTCCTGTTTTATCTGCTAATGATAAGCGGGCAGATAAATCGCCTTGTTTAGTACCATCAATTAATTGCTTAATATCTTGCACCGCGCTGCTGAGGGAGAATTCTGCCGCTTTTTGTTTGGTAATTTCAGAGGCAAATTTCACCACTTTATAAGGTTTACCGTTTTCATCAAAAATTGGGTTATAGCTTGCTTGCAACCAAATCACTTTGCCATTTTTGCCTTCACGCAAAAATTCACCTGAAACAAATTCACCACGGTTTAAATCTTGCCAAAACTTGGTGTAATCAGGGCTATTTTTTAGGCTACTTGGCACCAGCATGCTGTGGTGTTTGCCAATCAGTTCTGATGGTGAAAAACCAGTGACCGCGGCAAAGTTTGTATTTACTTTTGAAATTGTGCCATCTAAATTAAATTCAATGGTGCCTAAAGATTTATCAATGGCATTCATTTGACCTTGATGGTCTAAGCTTTCTGCGCGTTGTTTGGTCACATCTGTGGCAAATTTAACCACTTTATAGGGCTTGCCATTCACATCAAAAATTGGGTTGTAAGTGGCTTGCAGCCAGACTTCTTTGCCATTTTTTGTTACGCGTTTAAACGTGCCTTCTAAATAATTGCCTGCGGCTAAATTTTGCCAAAATGTGCTGTATTGCGATGAATTTTTAATATCTGTTGGCACTAATTGGCTGTGGTGTTTGCCAAGCAGTTCAGCGGCTTCAAAGCCCATGGCTTTGGTAAAATTTTCATTCAATTTTAAAACATTGCCTTGTAAATCAAATTCAATCACCGCCAAACTTTTATGAATGGCTTTTAATTGTGATTGATTATCTAAACTGCTTTTAATCGCATCGTTAATTGGAATCATGTAAGACTCCACCTTGGCCACCTTGCCAGATTCATCTTTTACGGGGAAATAATTGGCATGAAAATAAACAAAATTTCCATTTTTTGCCAAACGTCTTACTTGTACGGTTAATGTTTTTCCGTTTTTCAAATCTTCCCATTTTTGCGAAAATTCAGAGCTTACTTTGTCTTCATCCGCCATAAATTCTGTAATTTTTCTGCCTATCATTTCTTTTGTGGTGTAACCCAACGCACCCGCCATAATTTCATTGATATCTAAAATATAAGTATCTGTAGAAAGCTGTATCACGCCCATCACGCTGTTAATGCCTTGGCTTTCCGCCTCTGCGTTGATAAGTTTTGATTGATTTTTTGTTACATCAGTTAAATAAGCCACCACTTTTAAAAGCGGCTGACCTGCCAATTTTACTGGCGCGTAATAACCCATTAACCAAGTCGTTTGCCCTTTGTTATTTTGTAACTTAAACGTGCCAGTTTCTGAAATACCTTGCTGTAAGTTACTCCAAAAAGATTGATAACTTGCGCTGGTACTCTCTGCACGGGTTAACAAAATACGGTGGTGTTGCCCAATTAACTCATTAGCTTGGTAGCCCATCGCTTTTAAAAAATTTTCATTCACGCTGGTAATGTTGCCTTTGCCATCAAATTCAACCACACTACGCGCTTTATTAATTTCAACCTTTAGCGCTTCAAACTCCACAACCGTATTCATAATGGCTTGGTGTTTTTGCGTTTTGCTGGCTAAACGATTAATTAAACTGGAAAACATTGATTTATTCCTTTCAACTTTCGATATTTTTTGGAAAGCTTTAAAATTATTTATCTTATTAAATTGATTATTAATCTTGTTTATTAATCTAGGTATCAATATTCAAAAATTTTTACTACAAACGATTACTAAAAAACGACTAAAAAATTGCTTAATTACAAAGTGCTTAATTACAAAATGCTAAAACTAAAAACTTGATTGCCGCGTCGCTTTGCGCCTCGCAATGACGGCAATTTTTTAATGGCACGTTTCTTAAAACTCTTCCCAATCTCCTGCGTCATCTGTGCCTGTTTTAGCCGTTGCTTTTGGCGCTGTGGTGCTTGCGCTGTTATTTCTAAGCGGGCTAGTGGGTGAACGACGTTCTTGGGTTTTTAGTGGGTTACTTTTAACTGCGCTTGATTTTGTTACGCTCGCTTTAAACGCTGTGCTTTTAACACTGCGGTTGTTGCTTTGCCCTAATAATTTAAACGCGCCCACGGTTTCCATTAAGCTTGAGGCTTGTTCTACCAAGCTTTCTGCAGCCGCAGCGGCTTGTTCAACTAAGGCGGCATTTTGTTGGGTGACTTCGTCCATGCTGGTAATGGCGCCGTTGACTTGGTCAATGCCACTGCTTTGTTCTTGGGAGGCGGCAGTAATCTCGCCCATAATGTCTGTGACGCGTTGTACTGAGCTGACAATTTCTTGCATGGTGGCGCCAGCGCTTTCTACTAGTTTTGTGCCTTCTGCGGTTTTGCTGACTGAGTCACTTATTAAGTCTTTAATTTCTTTGGCGGCACTGGCTGAACGTTGCGCTAAGTTACGCACTTCTCCCGCAACTACGGCAAAGCCACGGCCTTGTTCGCCGGCTCTGGCGGCTTCTACCGCAGCGTTCAACGCTAGGATGTTGGTTTGGAAGGCGATGCCGTCAATGACGGAAATAATGTCTTCAATTTTACGGGCTGATTCGTTAATGGCGCTCATGGTGGTGACCACGTTGCCGACGACTTCGCCGCCTTTAACAGCAACGCCAGAGGCAGCTGCGGCGAGTTGGTTGGCTTGTTTGGCGTTTTCTGCGTTTTGTTTTACGGTTGAGGCGAGTTCTTCCATGCTGCTGGCGGTTTCTTCTAGGCTGCTGGCTTGTTGTTCTGTTCTAGAAGATAAATCATTATTACCCGTGGCAATTTCAGATGCGGCGGTGTTGATGGTTTCGCCTGCTTCTTTGACTTGGGAGATGACTTCGGTCATGTTTTCTAGCAAGGCATTCACGCCTTCACATAGGCTGGCAATGGCGCCTGTTTTATCCTCTAATGAAATGCGGTTGCTAATGTCGCCTGATTTTGCGGCTTCAATCACATTTTTAGTTTCTTCAACTGCGTGTTGCAATGTGGTTTCTGCCAATTTTTGCGCAGTCACATCTACCGCAAATTTAACCACTTTATAAGGTTTGCCGTTTTCATCCATAATTGGGTTGTATGAAGCGTTTAACCAAATTTCTTGCCCATTTTTGCCAAAGCGTTGGTAAATATGTGAATCAAATTCACCCGATTTTAATTTTTGCCAAAATTGCGCATATTCAGCACTTTGTTTATATGCGCTTGAAATAAACGTGCTGTGGTGTTTGCCAATCAGTTCACTTTCTGTGTAGCCAGTTAAGCTGGCAAAGTTGTGGTTTACTTTAGTAATAATGCCTTCTAAAGTAAATTCAATGCTGCCAAACGCGCGATTAATAGAGAGTAATTGACCATCGTTATCTGCACTGATTTTTTTGGCTTGGGTAATTTCATTGCCGTATTTCACCACTTTAAATGGTTTGCCGTTTAAATCTAAAATTGGGTTGTAATTTGCGCTAAGCCAAATTTCATTGCCGTTTTTGCCAATGCGTTTAAATTCGCCCGCAACGGTTTCTCCGCGGGATAATTGGCTCCAAAAATTTTTGTAATCTTGGCTTGATTTGTCTTTTTCAGTGAGTAAAACACTGTGGTGTTTGCCAATAATTTCTTCTTTTGTGTAGCCAGTTTTTTTGCAAAAAATTGCATTGACATTGCTAATGATGCCTTGGATATCCATTTCAATCACTGATTGCGCATTACGAATGGCTTTAATTTGCCCTTCATAATTTGTATTGCGTTTTTTGTCTTCAGTAATATCTACTGAAAAAATAATCACTTTGACTGGTTTGCCACTTTCATCTTTTACAGGGGAATAGGTGGCTTGATACCAAAGTTCTTCGCCCGTTTTTGTAATGCGTTTAATTTGTCTAATATGGCGCTCGCCATTGGCTAAATCTGCCCAAATATTGCTGTAACCTGTGCTGCTTGCGTCTTCTGCAGTTAAGATTTTTTTAATGCTTTGCCCAACAAGTTCTTCTTTGTTGTAACCCAATGGCGTTAAAAACAATTCATTGCATTCTAAAATTTTGCCATCGGTGGTGCATTCCACCACACCAAAACTGGCGTGCAGGGCTTCTTCTTCACTTTCTAAAATAATGGTGTTGTTTTTTGTCGCAGTAATGTCCGTTAAGTAACAAACCACTTTACGCAATTTGCCTGTTTTAGCTACAACAGGTGCGTAGTAGCCTTGCATGTAAATAATGTTGCCACTTTTATTTTGTAGTTTAAAAATGCCTGTTTGGGTAATGCCTTTGGCTAAGTTTTCCCAAAAATCAATGTATTCAACGCTAGAAGATTCTGCGCGGCTTAACATTTCGCGGTGGTGCTTGCCAATGAGTTCTTTATCTGAATATTGGAGTGATTTCAACGCATTTTCATTAATGGCGGTGATGGTGCCTTTTGCATCAAATTCAATCACACTGCGCGCTTTGTTAATTTCAGTTTTTAAGGCTCTAAACTCTTCTACTTCTTCTAACAATGCTTTGTTTTCATCGGTAATGCTGGCAACGCGATTGATTAAATTTGAAATCATAAAAAATCTCCAATATTTTTTTATTTTAAATGCTTAATTTTTTATTTGATGAATAAAAAATTAATGCACAACGGCATCTAATAACGCCATTTCTGGGCTGCTCATGAGTTGTTCAATATCAACCAAAATCAACATTTGTTGTTCTACTGTGGCTAAGCCAACAATGTATTTTGTATCAATGCTGGTGACTAATGACGGCACATCACGAATTTGTTCTTCGTTAAGTGCCATCACATCTGATACGCCATCCACCACAATACCCACCACACGGCCGCTTAAATTTAAAATAATCACCACGGTAAATTCATCGTATTCCACTTTTCCTAAGTGAAATTTAATGCGCAAATCTACAATGGGGACAATTTTTCCGCGTAAATTCACCACGCCTTTAATAAAGTCTGGCGTGTTGGCAATTTGGGTAACTGAATCGTAACCACGAATTTCCTGGACTTTTAAAATTTCAAGGCCGTATTCTTCACTGCCTAATACAAACGTTAAATATTCACCGGCTGCGCTTTTTGTCATGCCACCTGCATTACTGCTAACGGTTTCTGAGGTAATCATTGTGTAAACTCCTTATTGATTGCTTTGTCTGAATAATTTGAAAATGGCATGGCGCCTGTGAGGTAATTATTGGCTTGACCCATTTGAATCAGGGCTGGCACATCTAAAATAAGCGCAACGCAACCATCGCCCATAATGGTGGCGCCAGAAACGCCTTGCACTTTGCGGTAATTGGTTTCTAAACTCTTAATCACTACTTGTTGTTGGCCGACTAATCTATCCACAAATAAGGCAGATTTTTTGCCATCTGATTCAAGCAACACCAGCACGCCTTTGGTTGGGTCTGTAATATTTGTGTGCTGATTAAACAAGCTATGCAAGGCAATAATAGGTAAATATTCGCCACGCACATGCACCATGCGGCCTTCGCCTGTCACAGTTTTAATGTCTTCTTCACGCGGTTGTAGGGTTTCTACAATTAAATTTAATGGAATCACATAAATACTGTTACCCAGCGAAACTGACATGCCGTCTAAAATGGCCAATGTGAGTGGTAAGGCAATAGAAATTGTTGTACCAAAACCAAGCGCGGAGCGAATTTCTACCACGCCGCCCATGGCAGAAATATTTCTTTTCACCACATCCATGCCCACACCGCGGCCTGAAATATCGGTGACTTGTTCTGCGGTTGAAAATCCTGGCGCAAAAATAAGGTTAAAGACTTCACTGTCTGTCATGTTTTCATTCACAGGCAAACCGTTAGAGGCTGCTTTTGCGAGCAATTTATCGCGGTTTAGCCCTGCGCCATCGTCCGTTACTTCAATCACAATACTGCCACCTTTGTGCGCGGCTGAAAGTGTGAGCGTGCCTGTTTCAGATTTTCCTGCGGCTTTACGCGCAGCGGGCAATTCAACGCCGTGGTCAACACTGTTACGCACCAAGTGAGTGAGCGGATCAACAATGCGTTCAATTAAGCCTTTGTCTAACTCTGTGGTTGCACCCACGGTGACAAAGTCAACTTTTTTATTGAGTTTGCCAGCTAAATCTCGCACCATGCGTGGGAAACGTGAGAATACAAAATCCATCGGCATCATGCGGATTGACATGACAGATTCTTGTAAATCACGCGTGTTACGGGTGAGTTGACCAACGCTATTTATGAGCGGCTCATGGTGAACAGGATCAAGCATGCTAATACGCTGTTCAATCATGGCTTGGGTAATCACCAATTCACCCACCAAGTTAATCAGTTGATCCACTTTTTCAATGCCCACACGAATTGAGCTGGTTTCTGCACTGGCGGCTGGCGCTTTATCGCCCTCACGACGACCTGCATTTTTCTTATCTGCTTCGGCTGGTTTTGCGGCTACGGCTACTTTTGCAGTTTCTGTAACCGTTGCAACAACCGCTTCTGGTTTTCCTGAATTTTCTTCAGTTGCAACGGTTTCGTCACCAATTAATTGAACCACTGCAGCATCTTTATGCGGCGCAAAAGGTGCAAAAAAACCATAGCCCTCTTCTTCAGTTTCCTTACCATCTTCAGCAAACAAACCATAGCCCACTTCTTCTGCAACAATTGAATTTTTCTTGGTTTCAGCTTCAGGGCTTGCTTGAGTGGTGGCTTTTGCTTCTTCAGCTTTTGGTGTTTCTGGCTTGGTTTCAGTTGCTTTGGTTTCTGCTACTTTGGTTTGTGCAACTTGCGCTTCTTCAACTTTTGCTTCAGCAACCGCTGGCGCTGCAGATTCATTTTTAGTGCTAATGATTAAATCATCAGGGTCTAAAATAAAAGAACAAATTGAAATAATGTCTGCCTGCGTTGATTCTGTGACTAAGGTCATCAACTGTTTTCCATCGGCTTGTTTTGTTGTGTTTACATCCCCAAGCAGACCCAATTCTTCAGTTAAATTGCTCACGTCTTTATCGCTTAAGGTTGGCAAAGTAATATAAAAACGGGTGTGTCCATCTGGCACAGAAACATCATGATCTGAATCATCAGTGCTTGCAGATGGTGCTGCTGGTGTTGCTTTAACCACTGCAGGTGGCTCTGGTTCAGAAACCGCAACGGAATCTGCTACTGCAGCAATTTTTAAACCGCCTGCTTCTGATAAAGATTTCAACATCATTTTCACATCAGCCACTTGGTCTTGATCAACCGTTGCGCCAAGTCTGTGGCCATCTAACTCCATTTTTAGCACATCTTTTGCGGCTAAAAATGCGTCCACATGTTCTGCTGTTAAAGCCATTTCATTTTTACGGATTTTATCCAGCAAATTTTCTAGCACATGCGTGATTTCAGTCATGTCCATAAAGCCAAACGTTGCAGCGCCGCCTTTAATAGAGTGGGCTGCGCGGAAAATAGCGTTCAGTTCTTCAACATCTGGGTCGTCAATTTGAATTCCTAGCAATAAGCGCTCTGCTTCTGCTAGCAGCTCTTCAGCCTCGTCAAAAAAGACTTCATAAAACTGACTCATATCAATTGTCATAGTGGTGCTCCGTTTTTCAACATCAACGTTGATTGCAAATAATTATTCATTTCAATGACTTATGTTTTTTTTAATTTTTTAAAAATTTATTGTAAATTATTGACCGATCACTTTTTGTACCACTTCAATTAAGCGTTTTGGGTCAAACGGTTTAACCAACCAGCCATTGGCACCCGCCGCTTTGCCTTTCGCTTTCATTTCATCTGAAGATTCTGTGGTCAGCATTAAAATTGGCACTTTTTGGTATGAGCCTAATTCACGTAAATTTTTGATGAGTGTTAAGCCATCCATAATGGGCATGTTTTGGTCTGTTAACACTAAATCTACGGTTTTTTCCTTAGCCTTGTTTAAGCCATCTTGACCATCAACCGCTTGTACAACATCGTATCCTGCAGCTTTTAAACTAAATGCCACCATTTGACGAAGGGATCCAGAGTCATCAACCGCTAGAATTGTTTTTGCCATTTCATACTCACTTTTTTTGATTAGTTATCTAAAAATTACTTAACATTTATATTTTTTATAAATACTTATATTTTTTTATAAACACGTAGTTACATTCAAACTGGTGACGCTCAGAAAAGATCAATATCCCCTGTTGCCATGTCTTTTTGCCCAACTGCTCTTCGCATTAATCCGCCTGCGAGTGCATTACTGCCTTGATTTAAAGTGTTATTCATACGGTCTAAATATTTTGCAATGTCTTCATGTTCTTGGTTAGGCTCCATTTCTTCGCCATGATTTGAAAGCTCTTCTAACAACTCTTTTAAGCCGTTCACACGTCTAATGGTTCTGGCAATCAGTTGGCTGGTTAAATCTTGAAACTGCAAGCCTGTTACCGCCGCATTGACTTCTTCACCAATTTTTTGCTTATACATTTCTAAGCTTTGCGTTTGCGCTTCGCTAAACTTGTGTTCTGCCATCAGCCCATCAATGACCGCTTGTTGCTGAGAAACCGCCTCGTAAACCGCCATAAAACTCACGCCAAGTTTTTCAATCGCTTCACTGAGTAAAAAGGTTGTTTGTTGTAAGTCTGCTTCAACTTCAATTAAATGTTGTTGACCGTGGTCAGACACTGCAGCAAGCAGGCTTCTTAATTCAGCGATTGGTAGCTTGTTCATATTCATATAATGTATCCCATCTTATTTTTTTCAATTTTAAAAATACAATCAGAAAAGCCCTGTAATTCAATACGCATTGCTTCAGGCCTTTTCTTTCATTTAATCCAATGGCTGGGGATTTAATGTTAACTACTCTGGTTTGGCAACGCCTTGATTAGCACCTGAATCTGACCCTACAGCATCACCAATTTCTTGTTGATTCGCATCAGATTCAAGTTTCACACCGCCTTCATCACGCAAGGCATTTTCTTCCGCTTGTTTATTCATAATAATTAAGCTGATACGACGATTAATTGGGTTAAATGGATTTTCTTTATCAAACAATGAAGCTGATGAAAGCCCAACCACCCGCATGAGTTTTTCTTCGTTCATGCCGCCTGCCACCAACGCGCGTCTTGAAGCATTAGCACGGTCTGAAGAAAGTTCCCAATTACTGTAAGATTTTTCACCATCTGAATAAGGCGTTGCATCGGTATGCCCAGAAATACTGATGCGATTGGGTACGCCGTTAAGCATTTGTCCAATTTCGCTCAATATTTCTTTTGCATACGGCTGTAACTCAGCTTTTGCGGCGTTAAACATGGGGCGATTTTTCTCATCCACAATTTGCACCCGCAAACCTTCCGTTGTAATGTCCATCAACAATTGGTTTTTAAACTTACTGAGTGTTTCGCTTGATTCAATGGCTTTTTCAATTTTTTGCTTAAGCTCTTCTAACTTAACGGCTTCTGCTTTTTTCAAAGCATCCTTGGCTGTGTTTATATCGACCTCTTTCTCTTTTCCTTTAGGACCATCCAAAGGTTTGACTTGCCCTTGTTTTTTGGTGACATCTTTTCCGCCGCCTTTTAAGGGCGAATCTGCCTGCCCAACTGATGGACCCATCAATGCAACTTTAAGCGGCGTTTTAAAATATTCTGAAATGCCTTCTTTTTGCGCTTTTGAGGTAGAGCCTAACAGCCACATTAATAGAAAAAACGCCATCATCGCCGTCACAAAGTCTGCGTAGGCAATTTTCCAAGCGCCGCCGTGGTGTCCGCCGCCGCCTTTCTTAATTTTTTTTACAATAATGGGTCTTGGGAGTTCTTCAGCCATTTCAATCTCAACTTAACTTAATGATTTTAAATAATATTTTTGATTGATTGCTTTATTTACCTTTGGCCTGTTTGACGTGTTCTTCAAGTTCTGCAAAGCCTGGGCGCTCGGTTGAATACATCACTTTGCGACCAAATTCCACCGCAATGGCGGGCGCATAGCCGTTTAAGCTTGCCAATAAAGTAGCTTTAATGGTTTGAAAAACTTTGGTGTTTTCTTCTAATTTTGCTTCTACTACACCTGCAAGTGGCCCAACAAATCCGTAGGCAAGCAAAATCCCCAAGAATGTCCCCACCAGCGCGTGACCAATCAACACGCCCAATTCTGTGGGCGGCAAGTGCAAACTTTCCATGGTATGGACCACGCCCATCACCGCAGCCACAATCCCAAACGCGGGCAAACCGTCGCCCAGCTTGGCAATACAGTGCATCGGCACATGGCCTTCTGCATGGTGGGTATCAATTTCGCTGTCCATCAAGCTTTCCACTTGAAAGGCATCCATGTTGCCAGACACCATTAAACGCAAATAATCGGTAATAAATTCAAGCACATGGTGATCATGCAAAATGCTTGGATATTTGCTAAATAGCGTGCTGGCTTCTGGGTTTTCGATGTCATTTTCAATGGACATCATGCCTTCTTTACGAATTTTGGAGAGAATTTCAAACAACAATGCCAGCAAATCCATGTAAAGCGCTTTATTGACATGCGAACCTTTAAACACGGTTGGTAAAGCTTTCATGGTGGCTTTGATGGATTTCATATCGTTCCCCACCACAAACGCGCCAAGCGCGCCACCAAAAATCATCACCACTTCAAGCGGTTGCCATAAGCCACCCAAATGACCGCCCGCCGCCGCGTAACCGCCAAACACTGCCGCCAAAATGACAACGTAACCAATAATCACTAACATGCTTTTTTGACTCCTAACTTAAGGAAGCTTCACTTCCAATTTGATAAATTAGAGTCAGAATAACAATTGGCAATCAAAATCAATTAGTGGAATAAAGGGATTAATTTAGGTTTGTATTTTTAAAACAGAACCGTTAAAAAGATTGAAACGTTAAAACGGCTTATTGATGAAGGTGTATTTTAATGAATTTTTTTAAGCAATTTTATAAACAAACAATTCTCTATTTTGCCCTTTTTGGGTGATTCTCTCTGTTGCCATTAGGTTTGGAATTTCAAACTCCAAACTCACCAAAAGCGTGCCACTGCGCATTTCTTTTTGCGATTTTTTCCATAAATCTGCCATTGCAGCGGGCGACAAATAAGCAAAGACAATGTCGTAATCTGCAAAATTAAGCGTGTGGTAATTGCCTAATTTAAAACATGCTTTTGAATCAAAAACCAAGGTTCTAAGCCGACTGACAAACCAAGGCAGTGGTGCAATTTCAATGCCTTCAATCTGCGCGCTGGGGAAATTTTGTGCTAAATAAACCGATAATCCGCCAAGCCCACTGCCAATGTCAATGATGCGTAATGGCGCGTTATTTTGTCCGTTTTTTTCTATTTGAAACTGCACGGCAATGCGTGCCATTTGCTGCCAAACATCTCGCCGAGATGGATAATACGGCACTTGCGTGCGAAAACTTGTCCAAAAAATGCTGAGTGTGATTAAAAATCCTAATAAATAAATTTCATCGGGAACATCAAACATCAACATCACCCACACCAAAATCGGAAAAATAAGATGAATCCAGCACCACCAAATGGGCATGCGAATAGAATAAGCTAACGTGCTGGCAAACATGGCTTGCATCAACACAAGGCTGATGATTTTTATGTGATTGATTTCAGTCCAAAATGCAAAAAAATTGACAAAACTCCAGCAAAAAAGCAACACCAAACCACTTGCAATCAGTTGCACTAAAAACGCTAATAACGCTGGAAACTTTTGAACATACTGCATTAGAAATATGAAAAAAGAAGGCGCTAACCGTGGGAAACTTTTTAAAAACCCACGGTCAGCGCTAGGAGAAAAAGGTTGCTTGCTTGCCAAATTTGGCATGGTTTAAGTTAGCTTTACTAAAATAAAAGCCGCTTAAGCCGTCATGGAAACTAATTTGTAACTTAATTCTTTTGCTTTTTTAGTTTTACCCGCGCGAGAAGGCACATGGCATAAATTGCAGACATAGTTTTGATTTAAATCGTAGGCGTTGACGACAAAATCGCCACCACAACAATCACATTTTTTGAGTGAAAGCATTTTGCTTTCCACAAAACGCACGAGTGTCCAAGCGCGGGTCAGTGATAACACTGGCTCAAAATCTTCGCCTTGCATAATTTGTTGTTGATACAAACTGTAGGCTTTAATAATGGCGTGAATGCCTGAAACATCGGTGTAATCCACCATAAATTTATAAATATTGAAAAAAATGGAAGAATGAATATTGGGCTGCCAAGTTAAAAACCAATCGGTCGAAAATGGCAACATGCCTTTAGGTGGCGAAACGCCTTTTAATTCTTTGTAAAGTTTAATTAAACGCTCACGAGACAACGTTGTTTGTGATTCTAATAACTGCAATCTTGCCCCTAGATTAATCATTTGAATGGCAAGTTGAATTTGCGCTGACTCATTAATAACACTTTTCTTTTCCATGATTTTTTCCCGTGAGTATTTAATTATTTTTTAAATTATTTTTAATAAAATTAAGCCATGGCTTCAGCAGATTGACCTGCCATGAGTACCGCCGTATGCAAATGGGCTTGGGCGCTATTTTTTGTGTAATTTGTCAACATGCCTAAAATTGCGCTATCATCAAATCTGAAACGCGCTAACATCATGTTGGTGCTGCTGAGTTTTAAAAGTTGCAAATTACTTAAGCCTTCTAATAAATCTGCAATGTCTTTGGTGATGCCTAAGCGGAAAATTGCAGTGGCTTTATCTGAACGGATTAACTGTTGCGCTAACATTAAATAGTTTAAGTTAGCGTCTTTAATTTCTGCCAAGATTTCGTTTTCGTTCATTTTTATTTCCCCTAAATATTGTGTTGAATATGTCTTGCTGCGTTAGACGTACTTTGAACTTTAAGTAGGGTGAAAACAATGATGTTTTGGCGGTATTTTTGGTAAGAACGACGCGAATAGCCTTGTAGGTGTTTGTCTTACAAACACCTACAAGGCAGTATTGAATGTGATTTTGATCAACAACTTAGCCACTTTTTTTGTGATTAGTGATGAGGTTCGTTAAATCTGCAGTTAATCTTTTTTTACAAAATAATCCTTAGTTCATCTTTAAATAATCGGGGCTTTTACCCACTTATTAATATTTTGTTACATTTCTATCAATGCCATTTTTGACTCAATTTAAGCCAAAAACACAAATCATTTCAAGCTTTGAAACCATATCGGCATGCAATTTGCCAACTTTAGGATTTAATTAAAAAATAAAGTAAATAATTTATAACACGCTGTTTTTAAATAACTTTATTAACATTAAATTTCTTATTATTATTTTTATTCCCTACGCTTTTGTCTTAACAACCTGATAGATAAGGCAAGCTTTCACCCTTTTGTTCCTTAAATGATTTCACCATCATTGAGCGAATAATAAGCAGCATGAAGTTTTATAAAAATTCTATTTGTCCAGCAGTGCTCAACCATGACTAACGGCAGCAGATTTTTAAACTTGAATATTTTTTTTTAATTATTTTTTTAAAAAAATCAAAAACCTAATTTTAGAAAACCTACATTTAGATAAACCATTAAATAAACCATGGCTGAAGACAGTGATTTAGAAAAAACCGAAGAGGCCTCGCAGAAGCGCTTAGACAAAGCGCGCGAAGATGGCGATATTCCACGTTCACGTGAACTTGCAACGTGTGCTGTGCTTTTTTCTTCTGGCCTATTTTTAATGATGATGGGCGATGGCTTAAAAGACGCACTGGTAAAAGCAATGTCTGGCGGTTTACATTTTGATCGCGCGGCAGCGTTTGATCCTATCGTGTTATTAATGAAAACAACGGACACTGTTTTTAATTTGCTGCTTGCTTTTGCACCATTGGCGCTATTTATTTTAGCGGTTGCGCTGGGCGCGCCCATTTTAATTGGCGGCTGGGTATTTAGTACAAAAGCGTTTATGCCTAAATTTAGCAAGTTGAATCCTATCAGTGGCATCAGCAATATGTTTTCTAAAAATGCGTTGGCCGAACTGATTAAATCGATTGCAAAAACAGTTTTAGTCGGCGTGGTGGCTTACATGGTGGTTAAAAAAGATTTAGAGCCGATTCTTTCTCTTTCACTCATGCCGCTGGATGATGGGTTAGCACTGGTGAACAATTTAATGATGATGGGATTTTTAACGATAGTGAGCGTGCTGGTGGTAATTGCGGCCATTGATGTGCCTTATCAGCTTTATCAATATGCTGAAAAACTGAAAATGACCAAAGAAGAAGTGAAACAAGAACATAAGGAATCTGAAGGTAATCCTGAAATTAAAGCCAAAATTCGTCAGCAACAACGTGAAATGGCGCGTCGGCGCATGATGGCAGAAATTCCAAATGCTGACGTGGTGATTACCAACCCAACCCACTATGCGGTTGCAGTGAAATATAAAGGCGAGAATATGAAAGCGCCTGTGGTGGTTGCTAAAGGTGCAGATACGGTAGCGCTGAAAATTCGTGAAATTGCCGCTGAAAATAATATTACAACCCTTGAAGCGCCAAAACTTGCGCGTGCGCTTTATGCGCATACTGAACTCAATGATGAAATTCCTGAAGCCTTGTACGCCGCCGTGGCTGAAGTATTGGCTTACGTGTTCCAAATGCGTGTGTTTAATAAAGAAGGTGGCTTCCGTCCTGAAATACCAAGTGCGTTGCCCGTGCCAGAAGCGCTAGATCCGCACAGTTTATTACCCGCAAAAACAGTTGAGCCTGAGGTATTTGCTTAAATGAACGGAACGATTTAGATGAACGGCATTACGCTCCCAGCTTGGATGAATAAAATAGGCGATCGCTCAGTCGCTGCGCCCATCATTATTGTGCTGCTATTGGCAATGATGATTTTGCCGCTTCCTGCCATCATGCTAGACGTTTTATTCAGCTTTAATATTGCGCTCTCCATTATGGTATTGCTCATTGGATTGCAAACCAAAAAAGCGCTCGACTTTATTGCGTTTCCAACCGTTCTACTGATGACGACCATGTTGCGTTTATCACTCAACGTGGCCTCTACACGCGTGGTGTTGACTGAGGGCCACACAGGGCCAGATGCGGCAGGAAAAGTGATTGAAGCCTTTGGTCACTTTTTAATTGGCGGCAATTACACGGTGGGTGTGGTGGTGTTTGTGATTTTAACCATCATTAATTTTACCGTCGTTACCAAAGGTGCTGGCCGGATTGCTGAAGTGGGCGCACGGTTTACCTTGGATGCAATGCCTGGCAAACAAATGGCGATTGATGCTGATTTAAATGCAGGCTTAATCGGCGAAGATGAAGCACGTCGTCGTCGTTTAGAAGTGGGTCAAGAATCAGAATTTTACGGCGCTATGGACGGTGCAAGTAAATATGTGCGTGGCGATGCGGTTGCAGGCATTATGGTGACCATCATTAATATTGTTGGTGGCCTGATTGTGGGCATGTTGCAACACGAAATGGCATTTGGTGATGCCGTGGCTAACTACACATTATTAGCCATTGGCGATGGCTTGGTTGCACAAATTCCTTCCCTCATTATTTCAATTGCTGCGGGTGTGGTGGTTTCTCGTGTGGCAAACAGTGATGACATTGGTGGGCAATTGGTGACGCAACTTTTTTCAAATGCACGGGTGATTTATATTACTGCTGGCATTATTGGCGGCATGGGCTTGATTCCGGGCATGCCAAATGTTGCGTTTATTTTATTGGCCGCAGCACTGGGTGGCTTGGCTTATATGATTGATACGCAAAAGAAAAATGCCGTGGTTGAAGCGCCCATTGAAATTCCTCAAGAAGTGGTGACTGAATCTGAAGAAGCCACTTGGAGTGATGTGATTCCAGTCGATTTAGTGGGGCTTGAAGTTGGCTACCGATTAATTCCATTGGTTGACAAAGCGCAAGGCGGAGATTTACTTAAACGCATTAAAGGTTTACGCAAAAAATTTGCCCAAGAAGTTGGCTTTTTAGCGCCTACAGTCCATATTCGGGACAATTTAGAACTCAAACCTGCGGGCTATCGTATTACGCTCAAAGGCGTCGAAGTTGCAACGGGTGAATCGCTTTACGGACAGTTTTTAGCCATTGATCCAGGCATGGTGACAGGTGAACTCCCAGGCCCCAAAACCACCGACCCCGCTTTTGGCTTACCCGCAGTATGGATTGAGCCTGAATCAAAAGAATATGCCCAAACGTTAGGCTACACCGTGGTAGATGCTGGCACGGTGGTTGCCACGCATTTAAACCACATGATTGGCATGCACGCCGCAGAATTACTGGGGCGATTAGAAGTTCAGCAACTGATTGACCACTTAGCCAAAGAATCGCCAAAGCTTATTGAAGATTTAGTGCCAAAACTCGTGCCTCTTTCAGTGATTCAAAAAGTGCTACAAAACTTATTATCTGAGGGTGTGCATATTAGAGACATGCGAACCATTATTGAAACCTTGGCCGAACATGCTCCGCAAACACAAGATACGAATGAATTAACAACATTAGTACGGGTAAAACTGGGACGCGCTATCGTGCAACAGCTTTTCCCAAGCTCAAACGAAGTTTCTGTGATGACTTTAGACAATAATTTGGAACGTTTACTGATGCAGGCAATGAACAACAATAATAATCAAGGCGGCGGTATTGAGCCAGGGTTGGCTGAAACCTTAGCCAAACAAACTGAAACTGCGGCAAAACAACAAGAACAAATGGGCTTAACGCCTGTTTTATTAGTGACTGCGCCATTAAGAGCCGCGCTTTCAAAATTTTTACGCCGTGCCATACCGCATTTACGGGTGTTATCGCACGATGAACTGCCTGATTCAAAAACAATACGCGTGACTAGCTTGATTGGAGGTTAATGATGAACATTAAACGATTTTTTGGTAAAAGCTCAAAAGAAGCTTTAAGTATGGTGCGCAAAGCACTGGGCGACGATGCTGTCATTTTATCGAACCGCACCATCAACGGCGGCAACGAAATTATGGCGTTTAGAGAAGAAGAAATTGACGCGCTTATCAATGAAAATATGCAAGATGATGCAGACGAAGCGCCGCAAAAATATGCGGCCTATATTGCTGATGAAGAAGAATCTCACTTTTTACAAAATGCCGCTTTTTTTCAAAAACCAGACATGAATTCTCATGCGCGTTTTGATGCGCTAAACGTGCATCCAGATGAACCTCTTGAAGCGCATGACGCTGAATTTAAAATGCACGCAGATATGGCAAGATTTACCAAACGCATTGCGCAAGAAGAAATGATTAAGGCAAATGTCAGCCAAAAAAATACATTATTTGCACAACGCGAAATCACCCAAAACGGGCGCGTTGCGCAGGCAAGCCCAGCCATTGAATCTAATGAAAATACGCAAGATGAACCACAACAAAATTCCAATGAAATTTCGGCAATGCTGAAAGAAATGCGTGAAATGCGCAACGAAATTGAAACGCAATTAAATGAAATTAAAAAAGCAGAAATACTTGCAGCCAAGCAAGCTGAACATCAAGCAGCGTTGCAAGCTGCAAAAAATGCTGCGCGCCAACCCGTGCAAAAACCCGCGCCAATGGATGTAAATGCCGCACAAGCGAATAAGCCTGCAGCGAATAAACCTACAGCCCAAAAACCTGTGCAACAAAGCCCACAAATGATGGCCATGTTAAAAGAAATGCGCGATATGCGCAGTGTGTTTGAATCTAAACTCACCAGCCTTACTTGGAACAATATTCAGCGGCAAAACCCGCTTAAATCAAACTTACTTAGCCTATTGCTAGGCGCTGGCTTTAGTGCGTCTTTATCGCGTCAATTGGCAGAAAAATTACCAGAAACGATTAACAACCAAAAAATGGATGGCGAGTTAGCTAAAACATGGATTAAAAATATTTTAGCGCTTAATTTAAATGCCATTCAAAATGAAGCAGAAATTTTTGACCAAGGCGGTATTTTTGCACTGATTGGCCCAACAGGCGTTGGCAAAACCACCACCACCGCCAAACTTGCCGCGCGTTATGTGATGAAACACGGCACGCAAAATTTAGGCATTATTACCACCGATGCGTATCGTATTGGCGGCCATGAACAATTACGCATTTACGGAAAAATTTTAGGCGTGATGGTGCATGCCGTAAAAGATGAAGCTGATTTAAAAATTGCCTTAAATGAACTTAAAAACAAACACACCATTTTGATTGATACCGTAGGCGTAAGCCAACGCGACAACATGGTGGCTGAACAAATTGCCATGCTTTCTAGCACGCAACAACCCATTAAAAAACTGCTTTGCATTAACGCCACCAGCACGGGTGAAACCCTCACAGACGTTGTGCGCGCCTATCAAGGCAAAACGCAAGAACAAGCTTTAGCGGGCTGTATTGTGACAAAAATTGATGAAGCCGCCACCATTGGCAACGCACTGGATGTGATCATTCGTAACAAACTCAAGCTTTATTACGCCACCAATGGTCAACGTGTGCCAGAAGACATTTTAATTGCCAATAAAAAAATGTTAATTGAACAAGCCTTTAAACGCAATGCTTCAACACAATGGCCGTACCAATTTTTAGATGAAGAACTGCCATTTATTATGGGCAACAGTTTAGTTCAACCTCAAAAAGCAATGAAATCTGGAGAATTAGATCATGTCTAATTTTCATGAAGATCAAGCAGAAGGTTTACGCCGTTTAATGGCTGCACCAAAACCGAGAGTCATGTCAGTGATTTCAGCCTCAGCGAATCAACAACCGTCACGCTTAATGACCAATTTAGCTTCTTCAATCAGCGCAACAGGCAATGAAGTTTTGCTCATTGCCGCGGCGGGTCATTCTGAAGAATTAAACCAAGCCGTTAGAAAACTGCCTGCTTTGCAAGATGTAGCCAACGGAAAAACATTGTTAATGAATGCCATTAAACATTCACAACAAGGGTTTGCATACGCAAAATTTCGTCATGAAGATCAATCTGAAACTATCTTAGACCCGTATGAAAATCAATTGTTGGGGTTTTTATTTGAAGAACTCACCCATCAATTTGACATTGTGTTAGTGGACACATTTATTGATGAACAAGGTTTATTGCCATTGCCAATTTTGAACGAAAGTGAAATTTTAATTCAACTTTCACGTCAGCCAGAATCCATCAAACATGCTTATGGCTTAATTAAACATATTTGCAGCCAAATTGGCACGCGGAGTTTTTCAATTGTGGTGGACGACGCGACCGAAGAGCAAGCTGCCCCCATCTACAACAATATTGCAGAAGTTGCGTGGCGCTTTATGAAAATTCAACTTAACTTTTTTGGTGCGATTCCAAATGATGAACATTTAACCCGCGCAGCTTATTTAGGCCGTTCCGTGGTAGATGCTTTTCCGTTTGCAAACGCTTCTACTGCTTTTCAAAAAATTGCGCAACGTCTGCATAAAGGTCGTCAAAAACCGCGCGTTCAGCAACCTTCTACCGTTATTTAAGTGTTAGGGTCACTATGTACACAGTTCATGGAAAAAAAGATCAAAAAGATGAAATGCTCAATAAGCATGCCGTTTTAGTCAAAAAACTCGCATTTCAACTCAAAGCAAAATTACCGCCCAGTGTTGAATTAGACGATTTAGTCCAAGCGGGCATGATGGGGTTGCTCGATGCGATTAATCGCTATGAAGATACCCACGGCGCACAATTTGAAACCTACGCCGCGCAACGTATTCGTGGCTCGATGCTTGACGAATTACGCAGTGCAGATTGGCTACCGCGCAGTGTACGTAAAAATATGCGCGATGTGGAAGCCGCCATCAGCCAGCTTGAACAAGAGTTAGGCCGTTCTCCAACAGAAAGCCAAGTGGCAAAAAAACTCAACTTAACGCTGGATAATTACAGCGAAATGCTCGGTGATTGCAGCGGACATCAATTGGTGTATTACGAAGATTTTCATGAGTCTGAAAATGGCGAACATTTTTTAGACCGTTTTCAATCAGACGATGAAACAGACCCGCTCAAAGGCTTGCTTTCAACTGATTTTAAACAAACATTAATCAGCGCAATTAACGCGCTTCCAGAGCGCGAAAAAATTCTGATGGGGCTTTATTACGAGCAAGAAATGAATCTAAAAGAAATTGGCGCGGTGATGGCGGTTTCAGAATCGCGCGTTTGTCAGTTGCACAGCCAAGCCGTAGCAAGGCTGCGCGCAAAACTTAAAGAGAAGTCATGGACTGGAGTAGTTTAGCTGGCGTTGCGCTTGGACTCATCGGTATTCTGCTTGGGCAGTCTATCGAAGGTGGGCATTTTAGCTCACTGGTACAACCCGCAGCACTAATTATTGTTTTAAGCGGTACGTTTGGCGCAGTCCTTTTACAAAATAATTTAAAAGAAGTCATTGCCAGCCTTTTAATGCTGAAACAAGTCTTTATTTCGCCCGCAGACGACCGCAAAGCCCTGGCAAAAAAAATTAGCGTTTGGAGCAACTTTGCCCGCAAAGAAGGCATCATGATGCTTGAGCCTTACATGCAAAAAGAAAAAGAACCGTTTATTAAAAAAGGCTTATTGCTGATGGTGGATGGCACATCGCCTGAAAAAATTAGAGAAGTGTGCGCTATCGACATGCATTTTTACGAATTACAGCAACGCAACCGCGCAAAAGTGTGGAGCGCCGCAGGCGGCTACGCGCCCACCATTGGCATTTTGGGTGCGGTATTAGGCTTAATTCATGTGATGGAAAATTTATCTGACCCAGCAAAATTAGGCAGCGGGATTGCAGTTGCCTTTGTAGCCACCATTTACGGCGTAGGATTAGCCAATTTAGTATTTTTACCCATTGCCAATAAATTAAAAGTTAACCTACAAATAGAAATGATGCGCCGCGAAATGTTGTTAAACGCATGGGTGTCGATTGCCAACGGCGACCACCCAAAAATTGTTGATGAACGTGTGACTGCCTATTTAAGATAAAACTAAAAATTTATCAAAAAAATATTACAAGAAACTATTTTTAAGAAACCTTTTTTAAGTAACCAATGTAAGAAACCATTATAAGTAAATCATGATGATAAGAAGAAAACCGTTTGATGACGAAGAAGAAAACCCAGAACGCTGGCTGGTTTCTTATGCAGATTTTATCACCCTGCTGTTTGCATTTTTTGTGGTGATGTACGCGGTTTCATCGGTGAATCAAGGCAAATATACCAGCCTGACAACCTCAATGGGCACCGCATTTATTGGCGCAAAATCTGGCAGCGCAGAAAGCACCCAAAGCAGAGCTGGCATTGAAACAAAAAAAGCATCGCTCATTAAACCCTTACCACTTAGTCATTTAGTGCAAGAAAAAATGCGCCGCGAACGCGAAAATATGACCAAAATGGGCTTGGACATTGCCCAAAAATTAGGCGACTTAACCGCCAGTGGCAAAGTGAATGTCATGCAAAATAACCGTGGTATTCGCATTGATATTAATGAAAGCTTACTTTTTTCAACAGGCTCAGCCGCGCTTGAAGGCAAAAGTGCGGACATTATTAAAGAAATTGCCAACCAAATTAATCAAAATGAAAATTTTATTCAAGTAGAAGGTCATACAGACATCACGCCCATTCACACCAGTGAATTTTATTCAAACTGGGAACTTTCCGCCGTGCGCGCCACCACCATTGTGCGCTTGTTAAACGAAGCTGGCATTGCAGAAAAGCGCCTGAGCGCCATTGGTTACGGCGCATCACAACCCATTAGCGATAACGAAACCATTGAAGGCCGCACAAAAAATCGCCGTGTATCTATTATGGTGTTGTACGAAGCGCAAAACCCTGATCAATCTGGGTCGATTATTTCATCGCAAGAATAAAAAATTATCGCTTTTATAATTTCTTCAATCATCAAGCGTAGTGTGGGTGGAGCGCAGCGATACCCACAAAACACTCTCGAATGCAGCGCTTCAATAAAAAAATACCCAAGAAATTAAGTGAAATTTGATACATCATCTAGTCATTTAATAGCGTTTCTTGCATGTCAGCTTGATTTTACAAAAGCAAGTATCCACGTGCTTTAGTTAGATATTTTAACCTGACGAACCCGTTAATTTTTAAGCAAAAAACAGCCATTTCCGCTACAATCACAGGGTTTGAATGCCGTTTAAAACCCAACTTTTTATAAAAAATCACTAAAATTAAATCAATCAAATAAATGAAACCTATGCAAGAAAAAGTGGATGTTTTACTCATCGGTGGCGGCATTATGAGCGCCACGCTTGCCACTTTGCTGCATCATTTATCGGAAGATTTAAGCATTAAAATGGTGGAACGTTTGCCCAATATTGCGCAAGAAAGTTCTGATGCTTGGAATAACGCAGGCACAGGCCATGCGGGTTATTGCGAACTCAATTACACGCCAGAAACTGTAAGTGGCGATGTGAACATAGACCGCGCGTTAAGCATTAACGCCGCGTTTGAAGTTTCGTTGCAATTCTGGTCATATTTGGTTGATCAAAATATCATTCCCAACCCAAAAACCTTTATCAACCCTACGCCGCATATCAGCTTTGTTTGGGGGCATGACAATGTGGAATTTTTGCGCCAGCGTTTTTTAAAACTTAAAACACACCATTTGTTTAAAGACATGGAATTTAGCGATGACTTTGAAACGCTAAAAACTTGGATGCCACTGGTAATGGATGAACGTGACCTCAATGAAAAAGTCGCGGCAACCCGCATTTTGTATGGCTCAGACGTAAATTTTGGCGCGCTTACCCATAAAATGATTGAGGCATTAGAAAGTAAAAAACAGTTTAATCTTGCACTCAATACTGAAATTAAATCGCTCAAACAACAAAAAAATGGCGCTTGGCTGGTGAAACTGCGCGACAAAGTCAGCAAAAAAACGCAAAGCATTGAAACTAAGTTTGTGTTTTTAGGCGCTGGCGGTGGCGCGTTAAAGTTACTGCAAAAATCTGGCATTCCTGAAAGCAAAGGCTACGGTGGTTTTCCTGTGAGTGGGCAATGGCTGGTGTGCAATAAGCCAGAGATTATTGCGCAGCACAATGCAAAAGTGTATGGAAAAGCGCCCATTGGCGCGCCGCCGATGTCTGTTCCGCACTTAGATACGCGTGTGATTAATGGAAAATCTGCGCTACTGTTTGGCCCTTACGCAGGGTTTACAACAAAATTTTTAAAAAACGGTTCTTTTTTGGATTTAATCAAATCTATCAAACCGAATAATTTAAAAGCCATGTTGGGCGTGGGTCGCCACAATTCAGACCTCACACGCTATTTAATTGGTGAATCCGTACAAAAACATACTGACCGCTTAGAAGCGTTAAGAAAATTTTATCCTGAAGCCAAAGCGCGCGATTGGCAGTTAGCGCATGCTGGAAAACGCGTACAAATCATCAAAAAATGTGATGAAAAAGGCGGAAAATTAGAATTTGGCACAGAAATTGTGACGGCAAAAGATGGCACGATTGCGGCTTTACTTGGCGCATCACCTGGCGCATCAGTCGCTACGCAAGCCATGATTGAGGTGATTGAGCGTTGTTTTGGTGAGCAACAAAAAGCGCAAGATTGGGAATCTAAACTTCAGCAAATGGTACCAAGTTATGGAAAACTTTTAACTGAGGACGCTGCATTACTTAAGAAAATAAGGCAGCGCACACTTGCAGCGTTAATGCTTAATTAAAATTATTTGAGTACTGCACCACGTTGACGTCTCACTTCGTACAAACAAATCCCACTTGCAACACTCACATTCAAACTTTCTACTGAGCCAAACATCGGGATGGTCATTAATGCATCGCAGGTTTCTGCGGTCAGCCTGCGAATGCCATCGCCTTCTGCGCCCAGTACAATCGCAATTGCACCTTCTAACTTGGTGTTGAGCAAGGTGTTTGTTGCATCCATGGTGGTGCCAATCACATAAACGCCCGCTTCTTTCAGCTCGCGAATGGTTCTGGCCAAATTGGTTACTACGATAAAAGGCACGGTTTCTGCTGCGCCACTCGCCACTTTTCTGACTGTTGCGTTTAAACCAACAGCGCGGTCTTTTGGCGCGATGACAGCATGCACGCCCATTGCATCGGCTACCCGCAGGCATGCACCTAAATTATGTGGGTCTTCTACGCCGTCTAAAATTAAGAAGAACGGCGGCTCTTTTAAATCTGATTCTAAAATATCGTGGATATCTTTGTACGGAATTGGCGTATCCACCACACGCGCAATTACGCCTTGGTGGCGACCATTGCCAGCCATACCGTCCAAGCGGCTTCGTTCCACTTCCATCGTCCGCACACCTGAAACCTCTGCCATTTTGAGCAAGTCTTTCATGCGCGCGTCCACGCGGTCGCGGTCAATTAATATTTCCTGCACACTCGCCGCGTGTTGACGCAAACGGCTTAATATCGCATGAAAACCAAATAAAATACGTGCATCACTCATTTTTTAACCTTACTTTTTCTTTATTATTAATATGAATATTATTTTTTAACTTTTGTTCTTTTTGCTGAACCATTATTCGAGCCAGCAGCTTTTGAACCAGACGTTTTTGAGCCACTTTGCTTTTTACCCGACGCGTTTTTACCTAATTTACTCGCTTTAGAATGACTTGCTGGTGTTGACCGACTGCCTGCTCTTGCAGGTTTTTTGGTCCGCGATGCGCCAGACTCAGCGCTTGATTTTGCACCTGCTTTTAACCTTAATGTATTTTCTCCAGCAGGTTTTATACGCTGATTTTTTGTTGCAGAGTTTTCAATAGAACGTTCTAGCATATTTGACTTAATCGGTAAGCCAGCTTCAGACTCGTCAATCACTTTCATTTTATTCACTAAAGTGAAATCAATTTTTGTGGTTTCTAAATCCACACGCGCGACTTTAATCGTCAATCTATCACCCAAACGATAACGCGCCGCTGTGCGCTCACCCATCATTTCATGGCGCGCTTTATCAAAATGGAAGTAATCATTGCCAAGCTCTGTCACATGCAACAAGCCTTCTACATACACGCCATCCAACGCTACAAACAAACCAAAACTGGTGACGCCCGCCACTGTGCCTTCAAACACTTCGCCTATTTTATCTTGCATGTAAAAGCATTTCAGCCAATTGGTCACATCCCGTGTGGCGTCATCGGCGCGGCGTTCTGTCATGGAGCAATGCATGCCAAGCTGACTCCAATCACCTGCTTTGTAGCGTTCGCCATTTAAAACGGCCTTAATTGCACGATGAATTAGCAAATCAGGATAACGCCGAATGGGCGACGTAAAATGAGCATAAGCTTCATAAGCTAAACCAAAATGCCCAACGTTATCTGGGCTGTAAACCGCTTGCTGCATGGAGCGCAATAAAACGGTTTGCAGTAATTGTGCGTCTGGCCGCGTTCTAATGCGCTCTAATAATTTTCCATAATCTTTGGCATGCGGTTTATCGCCACCACCCACGCCAAAACCAAATTCACCCATAAAGGCGCGGAGCAATTCTAATTTTTCTGGCGTCGGCCCTTCATGAATACGATACAAGGCTGGATGCTCGTTCACTTGTAAAAAATCTGCCGCACACACATTGGCGGCGAGCATACATTCTTCAATCAATTTATGCGCTTCGTTGCGCGTGCTTGGCACAATACTCTCAATTTTTCCTTGCTCATTAAATTCCATCACCGTTTCAGACGACTCAAATTCAATCGCGCCGCGTTTTTGTCGTTGCACCAACATCAGTTGATACACGCTGTATAAATGGTCTAAATGCGGTTTGAGCCAAGCATATTCTTGCGCTAACTCACCTTGAGGATTTTGCAAAATTTCATACACCTGTGTGTAAGTCATGCGTGCTTTAGAACGCATCACAGAATGATAAAATTTATACTGTTTTACAATCCCCAAACCATCCACTTGCATATCGCAAATCATGCATAAGCGTTCCACATCTGGGTTCAGCGAGCAAAGCCCGTTGGACAAAGCTTCCGGCAACATGGGAATCACACGGCGTGGGAAATACACAGAATTTCCGCGGTCAAACGCTTCTTTATCCAGCGCATCTTGCGGTTTTACATAAAAACTTACATCGGCAATCGCCACCACCAGCCGCCACCCTTTGCCTTGCTGCTCGGCATAGACGGCATCATCAAAATCGCGTGCGGTTTCGCCATCAATGGTAATCAATGGCAATTCACGCAAATCAATGCGGCCTTTAAAATCCGTCTCCTGCACTAATTTTGGGTAAGCTTCAGCGAGTTTAATCGCCGCATCAGGAAATTGATGTGGCAAATTATGTTTACGCAAAGCAATTTCAATTTCCATGCCGCTATCCGCATAATTGCCTAAAATTTCTACTACTTTCCCCATCGGCTGCGCGTGAGATGAGGGCTGTTCAGTGAGCTCAATCATCACCACTTGGCCTGATTTGGCGTTCATATCCAAATGGTAAGGAATCAAAATATCTTGGTTAATGCGCTTATCTTCTGCCGCCACTATCGTGACGCCACTGGTGCGGATGACGCGACCGACTAATTTTTGCGTGCGGCGCTCTAGGACTTCTACCAACTTACCTTCTGGGCGACCTCTTCTGTCCAAGCCCGCCATGCGCACCATGGCGCGGTCACCATGCATCAATTGCGACATTTCTTTAGGGCCTAAGAATATATCCTCGCCACCTAATTTGGTTTTATCATCTGGAATTAAGAAACCAAAGCCATCAGGATGGCCTTGCACCACGCCCGCGATTAAATCTAATTTATCAGCAATACACAGCGCGCCTTTGCGGTTTCGAATAAGCTGCCCTTCACGCTCCATTGCGCCTAAACGTTTGTTAAATATCTCACGTTCTGGCGGTTGGATTTCAAGCAAACGATACAAATCCGCTTCAAGCAAAGGCACGCCTTGTTCAGCCATGGTCGATAAAATAAGCTCGCGGCTTGGCAAAGGTGTTTCATAACGGCTTGCTTCACGCTCTGCATGAGGGTCGCTCGCACGTTTATTCAACACCTTCACTGCACGTTTATCCTGATTTTTCATCATTCACTTTCCTGATTATTTAACACCTTTGCTTAATCTTTCTTTTCTTAATTCAACGATTACTTTTATGCAACAAATATGCGTAAATCTTTTGAACAAAATAAAAAAGGCTCACATCACTGTGAGCCTTTTATGTAATTGGTAGGGTGTGCGGGGATCGAACCCACGACAAACGGATTAAAAGTCCGCTGCTCTACCAGCTGAGCTAACACCCCAATGATATTAATAAATTATTTTATTAATTTTTTTCGTATATTCAAACTTGATGTTTGATTGCTTACGAAAGGGCGCAATTATGCTAGAAACTCGTAAGTTGGTCAACGGAAAACTGGTAAATATTTATATTTTTTTGCGATTAAATTTTTTACTTAAGTTGGAACTATTTCGTACATTACTAAAATCACTATTTTAATTTGGCTAAAGCCTACATAAGTGATTGATTTAACGCATGCCAGGCATTTTTCCGCCCATTAACCCGCCCATGCTGCGCATCATTTTGGCCATGCCACCTTTGCTGAACATTTTCATCATTTTTTGTGTCTCTTCAAATTGTTTCAAAATTCGGTTCACTTCTTGCACTTGTACGCCTGAGCCATCGGCGATACGTTTTTTGCGCGTGGCTTTGATAAGTTCTGGTTTACGGCGTTCTAATGGCGTCATACTGTTAATGATGCCTTCAATACGCCGAACCGCTTTGTCAGCATCATCAGGATTCATTTTAGCGGCTATGCCTGCCATTTGGCTTGGCATTTTATCCATGAGCGCACCCATGCCGCCCATGTTGCGCATTTGTACCATTTGCGCTTTAAAATCATCCAAATCAAAATTTTTGCCTGATTTCACTTTGTCGGCGAGCTTTTGCGCTTCGGCCATGTCTACATTTTTATGTGCTTGCTCAATGAGACTTAATACATCACCCATACCTAGCACGCGGGACGCCATGCGTTCAGGGTGGAATGGCTCTAAGCCATCCACTTTTTCACTCACGCCAATAAATTTAATGGGCTTACCCGTAATGTGCCGCACAGACAAAGCGGCACCGCCGCGAGAATCACCATCTAACTTGGTAAGAATCACGCCTGTGAGGGGCAAGGTTTCGCCAAACGCTTTTGCTGTGTTTACAGCATCTTGGCCTTGCATGGCATCGACCACAAACAAAGTCTCAATCGGATTCAATAATGCATGTAAGGCTTTTATTTCCGCCATCATCGCCTCATCAATGCCAAGCCGACCTGCGGTGTCAAAAATCACCACATCGTAATAGCCACGCTTGGCAAAATCTAATGCCGCTTTTGCAATGTCTTCTGGCTTTTGTGTGGCGTTACTCTCAAAGCAATCCACTTCCAATTGTTTTGCTAAGGTTTGTAATTGCGCAATCGCGGCAGGACGATAAACGTCAGCGCTGGCAAGCAACACTTTCTTTTTTTGTGCTTTTAATAATTTCGCCAACTTGCTAGAAGTTGTGGTTTTACCAGAACCCTGCAACCCTGCCATTAAAATGATGGCGGGCGGCACAACGGCAAGATTCAACCCCACATTCGCTTGTCCCATCAACGCTGTCAGTTCATCATGCACCACTTGAATGACTGCTTGGCCTGGCGTTAAACTTTTTAAGACTTCTTGGCCTTGCGCTTTTTGTTTGACTTGCGCGATAAATTCTTTGACCACAGGTAAAGCAACGTCAGCTTCTAACAATGCCATGCGTACTTCACGCATGGCATCGCTAATATTTTCTTCAGACAGGCGTGCTTGCCCGCGTAAATTTTTAATAACACCTTGCAAACGATCGGTCAAATTTTCTAACATAACACCCTCATTAACGTTTAGATTTGCTCAATTTTACATCAAGCTATTATATTTGCCGCACATTTGCGCCATAATTACGGTATGACTCATTCATTGCATTATTTAATTCCATTTTTAGTCGTTGCATTTATTTATTTAGCGGTTGCAGCAGACTTTTGGCGCGATGCGAAATCAGCCAATCCTGATCAGTCTCTAAAGTTGCATAGAATGATGATTGTACTTGGCCTCATGCTTCATGGCTGGCTGTTGTATCAAGGCATTTTTGCCAATGGTTTTAATTTAGGATTTTATTATGCGCTTTCTGTGATTTTATGGCTGACTGTGCTGATTTATTGGTTTGCAGATTTAACGCATAAGCTCACGAGTCTTCAGGCTTTTGTTTTACCGCCTGCCGCCGTTTGTGCTGTACTCCCAGCGTTTATGGAAAGCAATCACTTTTTACCCAGTGCAGAATCTCCGTTATTTATGTGGCACATTGGTATAGCGTTATTAGCTTACAGCTTATTTACGTTTGCCGCGCTGCATGTGTTGCTGATGGCGATTGTTGAGCGCAGCCTGCATCACAAAACTACGCTGATTAAATTACCAAATTTTCCGCCGCTGATGGTCATGGAAAATTTATTATTTAAAATCATTACCTTGGGTTTTATTTTACTCACCATCACGCTGGTCAGTGGCATGTTATTTTCTGAACAAATTTTTGGAAAACCCTTGCAGTTTAATCACAAAACGGTGTTTTCTTTTGCTAGTTGGGTGATTTACGCTGGGTTATTATTCGGCAGATTTCAGTATGGATGGCGTGGTTTAAAAGCCATCCGCTGGACGCTGGTTGGATTTGTGTTGCTCATGCTAGCGTATATTGGCAGTAAATTTATTCTACAAGTGTTGTTGCACCGCTAAATTTTTCAAAATCTATCTTAAGCTGATATGCGGCCAGCGCTGTGTTTTTGAAAGCTGCGTTAAGGTTTCATCTGCATCTACAGCCACGGGGTTAGTCACTAATTTCATCAATGGCAGATCATTGTGCGAATCGCTATAAAAATAACTTTTTTCAAAATCCGATAAACTCAAACCCCGCTCCGCCAGCCATTGATGCAAACGCGTGACTTTACCATGCTGAAAACTTGGCACGCCTGACACGCCGCCTGTGTATTCGCCATTCACCATTTCAGGGTCAGTGCCGATTAAATGCTCAATGCCATAAGCCGTGGCAATCGGCTTGGTGACAAAGCTATTGGTGGCGGTAATCACAATACATAAATCATCATTTGCTTTGTGCTGGTTGACTAAATCTTGCGCTTTTTTTGTCATCATTGGCTGAATGACATTTTTCATGTATTTCACATGCAAAGCATCTAAAAAACTTTTTGGGTGTTCTGACAAAGGTTTTAGCTGAAATGATAAAAATTTATAAATATCTAAATTGCCATTTTTATAATCTTGGTAAAACTGTTCGTTGCGCTCATGGTGCGTTTTTGCATCCAGCAGCCCTTCATTAATTAAAAATAAACTCCAGTTGTAATCAGAATCGCCCGCTAACAGCGTGTTGTCTAAATCAAATAATGCTAAATTTTGTTTCATATATTTTCTTTATTAATTGCACTTAATACTAAAAAAACACCCACTAAAATCACTGCCAAAGCAACATATTCTGTTGTGTGAATGGTCTCAGCCGCAAACGTTACGCCCATCACAAACGCAACCACTGGGTTCACAAACGTATTACTACTGGCGACCAATGGCCGAACATTTTTTAACAACCACTGAAAAGCTGAATACGTAACGATTGAACCTAAAAATATCATAAAAACCATTGCGCCCCAAGCTTTAGCACTGATTTTTGTTGGCCACGTTTCACCCGCAAAAAAACTTATAAACAAGGCGATGACTCCACCGCAGAGCATTTGACTCGCCGCGCTCATTAAGCCCTTGGGCAAGGATAAGTGCTTACTCCACACAGAGCCAAACGACCAACACGCCGCGGCAAACATTAGCAAACATGCGCTTAACCAATCGCCTTGTAAGCTGCCGCGCATGTTAAGCAACATAATGCCAACAAAGCCGATGGCGACGCCGAGCCACTCCTGCTTGCTAATTTTGTGTCGCCCATTTTTTTCACCCACGAAACTGGAAAA
This sequence comes from Methylophilaceae bacterium, assembly GCA_965247415.1. GTDB lineage: Bacteria > Pseudomonadota > Gammaproteobacteria > Burkholderiales > Methylophilaceae > Methylotenera. Next base: position 1,949,979 of record OZ252007.1, on the reverse strand, counting down.
TATCGCCATCCAAATCGGCGCTGTGGCGATGGCCAACGCAGCAACGCTGGACGAAACGGTTTGCTGCACATGCGTCACCGTGCCATTGCCAAGCACGGGTAATAAAAATCCAATTATCGCAGCATTACGCCACTCAATTTTATTGGGATTTGGTGCGCCCAAAAAACGCAATACGCCATAAAGCAATGCGCCTGCAATGGTAAATCGTAAACCTACCATTAAAAAAGTTGGGAAGCTTTCAATGGCAAATTTAATGGCGAGGTAAGTGGAACCCCAGAAAAAATAGGTGCAAAACAGGCTAAGAACAATCAATAAAAATTGGTTTTTGTTAGGCATGCGTTTTTCAATATCACAAGTGGGGTTTGAGACTATGCGAAGTAATCAATTTTGATTGTTAGAAAACAAAGGCTTTCAAATGAAAAAACCCATGTCATTTAAAGAAAAAATTATCAGTTGGTTTGTAACTATCATCTGGCAACTCTATCATGCGAATAGGATTTATAAATTTTTAGAAAAAATTAAAGACTACATTGAAGTGCTGTTTTATTACATCAATAATTTGTAATCAAAAAAGTCAGTTTTTTGTTAAATCGGCCAAAGACAAGGCGCTTGAGCGCAGACAGTACTTTAGTACGGCAAGCGAAAAGCAACGCCGTATTTGGCCGATTTTACAAAGAATTAAACCTGAGGATTGAGCTTTTGAGCCTTATCATGCAACTTATTCAAGCCGCTCAAATAGGCTTTCACTGAAGCCACTACAATATCAGTATCTGCCCCCTGCCCATTCACAATACGGCCATTTTTTGCCAAACGCACTGTCACTTCCCCTTGCGCATCTGTACCGCTAGTGATGTTATTCACGGAATATAAAAGCAACTCTGCGCCACTTTCCACCATACTTTCGATGGCTTTAAAGGCAGCATCGACTGGACCGCCTCCGTTGGATTCTGCGCGCTGTTCTGTATTATCAGCAGATAAGGTAATAATTGCATGTGGTGTTTCGCCTGTTTGTGAAGCCACTTGCAAATAGACCAATTTATAATGCTCACTGGCTTCTTGCACAAATTCATCGCTTACCAACGCATGCAAATCTTCATCAAAAATTTCAGATTTTTTGTCTGCTAAATCTTTAAAGCGTGTAAAAGCGGCGTTTAACGCATCTTCAGAACCTAACTCAATACCTAATTCACGCAAACGTGATCTAAACGCATTGCGACCAGATAATTTGCCTAAGGTTAATTTATTGGCACCCCAGCCCACGTCTTCGGCCCGCATAATTTCATAGGTTTCGCGGTGTTTTAACACGCCATCTTGATGAATACCGCTCTCATGCGCAAACGCATTGGCACCCACAATCGCCTTATTCGGCTGTACGGGGTAACCCGTAATGGTAGAAACCAATTTTGAGGTTGGCACAATTTGCGTAGTATCAATGGTGGTTTCTAAATTGAAAATATCTTTGCGCGTGCGCAACGCCATCACAATTTCTTCTAAACTGGCATTACCTGCGCGTTCACCCAAGCCGTTAATCGTACATTCCACTTGGCGCGCACCGCCCATCACTGCCGCCAAAGAGTTCGCCACCGCCATGCCTAAATCATTATGGCAATGCGTACTCCAAATGACTTGATCGCTATTTTTAACGCGTTGAATTAACGTTGCCATGCGCTCGCCCCACGGCGCTGGAATGCTGTAACCCACGGTGTCTGGCACGTTAATGGTTTTTGCACCCGCTTCAATCACTGCATCAAACACGCGCACTAAAAATTCCATGTCTGAGCGCACCGCGTCTTCGGCAGAAAATTCTACATCATTGGTATATTCCAACGCCCATTTCACCGCTTGCACTGCACGCTCAACCACTTGGTCTTCCGTCATGCGCAATTTATTTTCCATATGGATTTTGCTGGTGGCAATAAAGGTATGAATGCGCCCAGAAGCTGCATGTTTAATGGCTTCACCCGCACGGCGCACATCATTCTCACTGGCGCGCGCTAAGGAGCAAACGGTTGAGTGTTTAATAATTTTTGCAATTTCTGAAATGGCATCAAAATCACCTGGGCTGGCCGCCGCAAAACCGGCTTCAATCACATTCACGCCTAATTTTTCAAGTTGACGCGCAATGCGGATTTTTTCTTCTTTGGTCATCGCCGCACCCGGGCTTTGTTCGCCATCGCGCAAGGTGGTGTCAAAAATAATAATTTGGTTTTTATTCACTGCACTTTTATTTATGGGACTTTCATTCATAGCACTTTTACTCATTAAATTGTTCATTTTAAATGGCCTAATATTCTTAATAATTTTACATGGTTATTCAGCATCACGTCCAAAAGTTATCCTAATGGCAAGATGTTTATTTTTAGCGCTTACAGAAAAGCGCAAAGGATTGAAACTTAATAAATTGGAGAAAAATATATGCGCGCTAGCGCAGTGGAAGGCTAAATGGCGGACGCAACATCACGCGTAATAAAAATACGCAGGCTGACGTTAATTTGAATGGCTGAAAAATGTTCATGGGTAGAATATAGTATTTTTTTGAAAGTTAAGCAAGCAGCTAACAGTTTGATTTTTATATCAAACTCATTAGTTTTTTGTATCAACCGTTACAAAAAAATTAGAATATTAATCAATATTGCCAATATTTTTGGCATTTAACCAATCACGCAACCAAAGCGCGTAGCCAGAAAATGCGTAAAGCGTCATCACAAAAAATAACACTTCTGGTGGACTGTAAGAAACCAACACAATCGCTAGCATAATCCCTAAAATCACAAAAAATGGCACACTGTGTTTTAGGTTAATGTCTTTGCCGCTGTAATAACGCAAATCGGTCACCATAGAGGCACCAGCAAACACGGTAATCGTCCACGCCATCCATTTCCATTGCAACACGCCAAAGAAAATATCGCGCCCACTTACGCCGTATTCGTAAGAAACCCAAACAAATCCAGCTAATAAAGCTGCCGCGCCTGGGCTAGGCAAGCCTTGAAAGTAGCGTTTATCTTGACTTTCGTCTTCTAATTTTGTATTGAACCTTGCTAAGCGCAACGCAGCGCAAGCGCAATAAAAAAATGCCGCCAGCCAACCCAATTTACCCAAAGGTTTCAACGCCCAAACATATAAAATAAGTGCAGGCGCCACGCCGAATGAAACCATGTCTGACAAGCTATCATATTCTGCACCAAAGGCACTTTGTGTGTTGGTCATGCGCGCCACGCGGCCATCCAAACCATCCATCACCATCGCAATAAAAATGGCAATCGCTGAAAGTTCAAACATGCCGTTCATGGCTTGCACAATGGCAAAAAAACCTGCAAATAGCGCGGCTGAAGTAAATAAATTAGGCAGTAAATAAATGCCGCGTTTGGTGAGACCACCTTCCACAATCGGCTTTCTAGTGCGCGTGCGCGGTGCTTTTTCAACCATATTTTTTAACCTTATTTATTGATTCAATAAAAATTTTTTAAAGTATAACAAAGCTTAAGCACAACTAAATATTTTTTGCGGGTTTTAAAAATCTTGGTTAAAAATCTTGGTATTTATGAAGTTTCTCTATTTAAAACTTAAAACACATGCACCTTTTTGGTTCTTATTAAAAATTGACGCAAATTTATACATTATTTTGAGCATTTAAGCGTTCATTTTTCATATTATTATTTAGGTGATTGGCTAAAAAAGTTTAAAAAACTAGATAATTTTTTTAGATTAAATTTTTAGCGCAATTGAATGCTTAAATTTGACCAGAAAACTTCAATTTAAAAAAGAGAATAAGAATGCCAAATAGTCCAGAAATGACGCAAAACCGTATTCGTGCGCACATGACTTCTTTAAATGTGCATCAGAGTGAAATTTTTCAGCTGCAATCTGTTTGGGATAATTTATCTCTTTTGGCGCAACTTTCTGGCACAGGGATCGATATTTCTCAAACACGTGAAGATTTTGGTCAAGTCACCCAAAGTGTGATGGATAATTTATCTGTTGAAATGCACAATAAAACTGTTTCTTCATTAGAATCAAAAGCTTATGTCATTATTAATTTAATTGTCAGAAACCTTTATGAAAGAACGGCAGACATTGGTTTTTTATCAACTGACGATGAAATTAGACAATTTTTAGTAAAAGTTGCGCAAGGGAATGCAACCGATGCTGAAGTTAAATTATTACAGTTAAGATTTTCAGAATATGTCAAAAAATACTCGGTGTATCACAATGTTATTTTGCTGGATGCGCAGGGCAATTTACTGGTGCAGTTTGACCAAAATAACCCGATTGAGCATTCAAAGGATCCGCTGATTGCACAAGCGCTTTCTACAGACGAAGCTTATGTGGAAATTTTTCGTAAAACAGATTTACTGCCAAACGAAGATAAATCATTGATTTACGCTTATCGCGTGACCGATCCTAAAACACATCAATCTTTAGGCGTGCTTTGTCTGTGTTTTAAATTTGCAGATGAAATGCGTTCACTTTTTAGCCAGCTCATTAAAAAAGAGGAATGGGTGGTGGGCACCATGCTGGATGAAAATAACCATGTGATTGCCAGCAGTGATGAATATCAAATTCCGCTGGGCGCAGTGTTAGAAACCACCAAAAAAGGCGTTAATTGGATTCTGACGCGTTTTGCTGGCCGTGAATATATTGCGGTTTCAAGAAAAACCAGAGGCTATCAAGGCTACAAAGGGCCAGGATGGATTGGACATGCGTTGATTCCTTTAGAATATGCGTTTGAAATCACGCATCAAGAAGCGTTGGCTTCTGTCGATGCCACCATGCTTAAAAAGGTGATGCGCAGCCCGCTTATTTTTTCGCATAATTTGTTAGATATTCCAAAAAATGCGGCGGTGATTCAAAGCAAGCTAAATCAATCTGTCTGGAACGGCAATATTTGGCAAAATAATGATAATAAAAATGATCAAAATAAATTTTCAAAAACATTATTATGGGAAATCAGCAACACAGGTTTAAAAACACAAAAAATTATTAGAAAAACAGTGGATGAGCTTTATCAAACTGTGGTTTCTAATATTCTAGAAAACTCTAAGTTTCAAGCGTATTTGGCGGCGGATATTATGGATAGAAATTTGTACGAACGCGCAAATGATTGCCGCTGGTGGGCGCTGACAAAAACGTTTAGAGAACTATTAGCAAAACCAGAAAGATCTTCAAATGACCTTAATGCGCTAGAAAAAATTCTGCAATACATTAATAGCTTGTACACCGTTTATGAAAATATTGTACTTTTTGATCGTTTTGGAAAAATCATCAGCGTGTCAAACGCAAGTTACCAAGACAGCGTTGGCACAATAATTGAACAAGATTGGATTTCAAAAGTGCGCGGTCAAGTCAATAGCCAAGAATATACCGTTTCAAAATTTGAACCCACGCCGCTTTATAATAATAAACCCACTTATATTTATGCTACTGCCATTCGCTCGTTAGATAACAGCAATATTGTTGGCGGCATTGGCATTGTGTTTGATAGCGAACCGCAATTTAACTCCATTCTTAATGATGTTGCGCCGCGTGATAATAATGGTGATTTAATTGAAAATAGCTTTACCGCTTTTGTGGATGGCGATTTGAAAATTATTGCTTCAACAAGACCCAACGCTGTGATTGGAAGTAAATTTTCCCTTTTGCCCAGTTTAGATAAACTCGCCAATGGGTGTGATGCTTTTGATATCGCTTTGTATCAAGATCGGTATTATGCCGTTGGCGGATATGTATCTGCTGGCTATCGTGAATTTAAAAGCGCGCAAGATGCGTATAAGAACAAAATGACCGCGATGATTTTTATTCCATTAGGTGATGCGTTAGAAATTGACGCGCTGATTGCTGAAGACAGCACTTCTCAACACAATGAATTTAAAACAAATGTTCAAAATAAAAATAATGCAGATACCATTGAATTTGCAACTTTTTATGTTGGGCAAGATTGGTTAGGCTTACCTTCAAGCGCCATTGAAGAAGCGGTTGAGCCAAAAAATATTCGTTCACTCCCACAAAGTCAAGGCGCTTTTGAAGGCGTGATTCAATATAAAGAAGAAGTCATTCCTATTTTTAATTTATGCAAAGCACTTGGTTGCCAAAATGAATCTAGCCAAAAAAACCAACAAATTATTGTGTTAGGGGCTACAAAAGAAAATCCAAGATTTGGCATTCTTGTTTCTGCTTTGGGCGAAATTCCATCCATCAACCCAAATAATATTGAAGCTGCTAATAATATTTTTGCAACCAACAGCCAAACAATGGCAACGGGCGTTACCAGTATGATGTCTAGCGAGCACAAAAAAATGATGCTGACCATAGTTTCTGCTGAAAGCATTTGGGCTAAATTTAACCCGAAATTTGAAATTGCCGCATAAAGTTTAAGGCGTATTAATCTTTCGGTTGCATCAAGCGTTATTTAAATAGCGCTTAAAGCGTGTGATAAAATCTCGTTTTTTTATTGCGGGCGATTCATGCAATTTTCTTTACACACCAAAGATGGTTTGGCGCGACGCGGCACCGTCCACCTAAAACACGGCGACGTCCAAACGCCTGCTTTTATGCCTGTTGGCACTTATGGCACTGTCAAAGCCATGTCTCCTTTAGAATTAAAAGAGATTAATGCGCACATTATTTTAGGCAATACGTTTCATCTGTGGTTACGCCCAGGGTTAGATGTGATTGCTGCGCATGGCGGGCTGCACAAATTCATGGGCTGGGACGGCCCGATTCTCACCGATTCTGGCGGTTTTCAGGTGTGGAGTTTAGGTGCATTACGCAAAATTTCTGAAGAAGGTGTGAAATTTCGCTCGCCTATTAATGGTGACAGCTGTTTTTTAACGCCTGAAGAGTCCATGCGCATTCAAAAAGTGTTGAACAGTGACATTGTGATGATTTTTGATGAATGTACTCCCTACCCCGCCACTTTAAAAGAAGCGAACGATTCGATGCAATTATCATTACGCTGGGCAAAACGAAGTAAATCTGCGCATGAAGGCAATGAAAACGCGCTGTTTGGCATTATTCAAGGTGGCATGTACGAGGATTTAAGAGATATTTCTCTAAACGGTTTAACCGACATTGATTTTGATGGCTATGCCATTGGTGGGCTTTCAGTAGGCGAACCCAAAGAAGACATGCTACGAATTTTGGCGCACACGGCACCAAAAATGCCACAAGATAAACCACGTTATCTCATGGGCGTTGGCACCCCAGAAGATTTAGTAGCAGCGGTTAGCCAAGGGGTGGACATGTTTGACTGCGTGATGCCAACCCGCAATGCACGTAATGGTTGGTTGTTTACGCAATATGGCGATATTAAAATCAAAAATGCGCAATATAAAGCTGACTTAAATCCACTTGATGATGATTGCAATTGCTACACATGCCAGAATTTCACACGCGCTTATTTACACCACCTGCATAAAGTGGGCGAAATTTTAAGTGCGCGATTAAACACTATTCACAATTTGCATTATTACCAAGTGCTGATGCAAGGCATGCGCGATGCCATTGAAGCGCATACCTTTGAAGATTTTTGCAAAAATTTTGCAGAAAAACGCGCTACTTTAAATGCGGCTTAAACGTAATAAATGCAACTTTAAGCCACGCTTTAGCGCCAAATCATTGATTCAACAATCTTAAACCGATTGTGCTAGAATTCACCGCTTAATTTTTAATCCTAAATTTTAGAAAGAAATCTTCATTATGTTTATTTCAAACGCTTACGCAGCTTCAGCTGCACAATCAGAAATCATGAGCTTTTTGCCATTGGTGGTTATTTTTATTTTATTTTTCTTCATGATTATTCGCCCACAAATGAAAGCGGCAAAAGAGCAACGCGCCATGATTGAATCCTTACAAAAAGGCGATGAAGTTGTTACCAGTGGCGGCATTGTTGGAAAAATTACAAAAGTTGCGGATGCATTTGTTTCGATTGAAATTGCACCCAACACAGAAATCACCGTACAAAAACAAGCCGTTCAATCTGCATTGCCAAAAGGTACGATTAAAAATATTTAATCTAAAACAACAACTTAAAATATCACGCAAAATTTTCAACGTTTAAAATATAAAGTCAAACGATTATGAACCGCTACCCATTGTGGAAAAACGTCCTTATTGCCATTGTGATTTTAATTGGGCTTATTTATACCATTCCCAACTTTTTTGGCGAATCCCCTGCGGTGCAAATCACGCCTGCAAAAAGCACTTCAGCGTTAGAATCTGGCTTGCTTGGCCAAGTTGAAACCATTTTTAAAGATGAAAAAATTGCTTATGACGGCGTTTATTTAGATGCCCGTGGTGTGAAAGCGCGTTTTGAAAATACTGATACGCAAATTCGTGCAAAAGATGTTTTGCAGGCAAAACTTGGAAAAGATTATACCGTTGCGCTTAATTTGCTTTCTCGCTCGCCAGATTGGCTTCGCAGTGTCGGTGCAAAACCAATGTATCTAGGGCTAGATTTACGCGGCGGTGTGCACTTTTTAATGCAGGTTGATATGAAAGCCGCTCTCAATAAAGCGGCTGAACGCTTTGTAGGAGATTTTAGAACCGCGTTGCGTAAAGAACGTGTTTCTTATCTTGGCATTACGCGCGATGGCAATACCATTTTAATTCGTTTTAATAACGATGAACAATTATTAAAAGCAAAAAAAATCATCAGCAAAGAATATGTCAATTTAGTCCTGACTGAATCAAACAATGGCGAAGAAAAAACGCTTAAAGCTTCACTCAATGCGGTTGAAGAAAAAGAAATTCAAGATTTTGCCATCAAACAAAATATTCAAACGTTACATAATAGAATCAATGAATTAGGCGTTGCAGAACCGATTATTCAACAACAAGGAGCTGACCGTGTTGTGGTGCAATTACCGGGCGTGCAAGACACCGCAAAAGCAAAAGAAATTTTGGGGCGTACCGCAACACTTGAAATTCGCTTAGTCGATGAATCTAAATCAGATGCGATTGCTTTAGAAAATGCCACCAAAGGCCAAGCGCCAATGGGCGATGAAGTCTTTAATGACCGCGACGGTCGGCCTGTGATTGTGAAGAAAAACGTGGTGTTAACAGGTGATTACATTACAGGCGCAGGTCCTGGGGTAGATGGACAGTCTGGCAGATCAACTGTGAATGTTACGTTAGATGCACGTGGCGCGCGTATTTTCCAACAAGTCACACGTGAAAATGTTGGCAAACGCATGGCCATTTTGTTAATAGAAAAAGGCAATACGGAAGTCATCACCGCGCCTGTGATTAATGAAGAAATTGGCGGTGGCCGCGTGCAGATTTCTGGCATGGCCAACACGCAAGAAGCCACCGATATTTCCTTATTACTCCGTGCAGGTGCGCTTGCCGCGCCGATGGATATTATCGAAGAACGCACCGTTGGCCCAAGCATGGGACAAGACAATATCAACCGTGGCGTGCATTCTACCCTTTGGGGTTTTGCGGCCATTGCTGTCATGATGATGTTTTATTACATGATTTTTGGTGCAGTTTCTGTGGGCGCGCTCGCTATTAATTTATTACTATTAGTCGCAATTTTGTCGATGTTACAAGCCACACTCACGTTGCCTGGTTTGGCTGCGATTGCACTCGCTCTTGGCATGGCGATTGATGCAAACGTGTTGATTAACGAACGCGTGCGTGAAGAATTACGCAATGGCAACACGCCTCAAGCAAGCATTCATGCAGGTTACGAACGTGCATTTGATACAATTTTAGACTCCAACGTCACTACATTAATTGCGGGTTTAGCACTCTTTATGTTTGGCACAGGCCCAATTAAAGGCTTTGCAGTCGTGCATGTGCTTGGCATTCTAACTTCTATGTTCAGTGCAGTTTTAGTCTCAAGAGCGATTGTGAATTTAATTTATGGGCATCGTCGCAAAATTACCAAGTTGTCCATTGGTCAAATTTTCAAAGGTTAATGCTTCCTTAAGCGACATTCAACCAGCTAATCGCTTAACTATTTTAGAGTAAAAAATTATGGAATTATTTAGAATTAAAAATGACATCCCGTTTATGAGTTATGGCCGTTTAACGACCGCCATTTCACTCATCACCTTTATTCTGGCGATTGTTTTTTTAGCAACCAAAGGCTTAAATTTTGGTGTGGACTTTACTGGCGGCACCGTCATGGAAGTGAACTACCCACAAGCGGCTAATTTAGAAAGCGTGCGTAATGCTGTGGATAGCATTGGTTTAAAAGAAGCCACGGTACAAAATTTTGGCTCTAGCCACGATGTGCTGATTCGCCTGCCTGTTAAAACAGGATTATCCGTTGCACAACTTTCTGAGCAAGTAAAAGCCGCTTTATTGAAAGAAGATGCTTCTGCCCAAGTGCGCCGTGTAGAAGCAGTAGGCGCGCAAGTGGGAGATGAGTTGTATGAAAATGGTGGATTAGCGCTATTTTTCGTGTGCGTTGGCATTGTTTTATATTTATGGTTACGCTTTGAATGGCGATTTGCAGTTGCCGCAATTATTGCAAATATGCATGATGTAGTCATTATTTTAGGTTTTTTTGCTTTTTTCCAATGGGAATTTAATTTAACTGTACTCGCTGCTATTTTGGCAGTATTGGGTTATTCAGTGAACGAATCTGTTGTGGTGTTTGACCGAGTGCGTGAAAACTTCCGAAAAATGCGTAAAGCCTCTGTTGTGCAAGTCATTGATAACGCGATTACGCGCACCATGAGCCGTACAGTCATCACACACTTGATGACACAAACAATGGTCGGCTCCATGTTGTTATTTGGCGGTGAAGTGCTACATAACTTTGCGCTTGCACTGACGATTGGCATTTTATTCGGTATTTATTCTTCTGTTTTAGTGGCTTGTCCAATCGCCATGTGGTTGGGTGTCAATCGCGCCAATTTAATTGGCAGCGTCGAGAAAAAAGAAAATGGCGAGGCTGTGGCTGAATAATCACAGCAAGCGTATTAATTTAGTTAGTTAAGCACTTAATTTGCTTGATTAATCATCAAGCAAACAGCTAAACTCATAGCGTGTATTTTTTAGTGTATAACCACCTTGGATAATATTCCTATCTCTTGGCAATTGGCTGCGTTAGCACTCTTGCTACTTATTTCTGGTTTTTTCTCTGTGGCTGAAACCAGCCTCATGTCGCTCAACCGTTATCGGTTGCGTCATCTAGTCAAAGAAGGCAATCGAGGCGCGCGCTTAGCCACGACTTTGCTGGCAAAAACGGATAAATTATTAGGCGTTATTTTGCTTTGTAATAATTTTGCCAATGCAGCATCCGCGACTTTAGTCACTGTCATTACCGTAGAACTCTTTGGTGAGGGCGAATGGGTGCTAATGCTTGGCACACTTGCCGTGACATTTGCCATTTTAGTGTTTAGTGAAATTTCGCCAAAAGTCATCGCCGCTGCCTATCCAGAAAAATTAGGCATTTTTTGCAGCTACGTTTTATATCCGCTCCTTAAATTACTCTACCCCGCAGTTTGGTTTGTAAATTTATTTGTTAGCGCCTTGCTAAAATTAGCGGGTGTAAAAGTTAATTTTGAAGAATCAGCTCAAGCACTCACCATGGACGAGTTGCGCAGCATAGTGACTGATGCCGGCCACTTTATGCCAAAAAAACACCGTACCATTTTGCTAAATTTATTTGATTTAGAGAAAATTACAGTTGATGACGTGATGACAGCGCACACGATGGTGGAAAGCATTGATTTTGACGCGCCGCTTGAAGTGATTATGCAACAAATTTCAAATAGCCATCACACTCGGTTGCCCGTAAAACATGGTGAAAATGAAGAAATTATTGGCATTTTACATGTGCGTAAAATTATTTCGCAATTGCGTAACCATCAAGAAAATGGTGATTTTACGAAGGATGCGTTGAACGCCATTATGTCTGCGCCTTATTTTATACCTTCAGGCACGCCGCTTTATACGCAAATTCAGCAGTTTCAAGAAAAACAGCAACGTTTAGCGTTGGTGGTGGACGAATATGGTGAGCTCAAAGGCATCGTCACCTTAGAAGATATTTTAGAAGAAGTGATTGGTGACTTTACCACGCAATCTCCAACTAAAATTGGCAGCTATCACAAAGAAGAAGATGGCAGTTGGCTGGTGGATGGCAGCAGTACCCTGCGTGATTTAAATAAAAAACTGCATTTAAACCTTCCGCTTGATGGACCAAAAACGCTCAATGGCTTAATTATTGAACATTTTGAAGATATTCCAGAATCAAATACCAGTTTTCGTGTTGGCACACACACCTTAGAAATTTTGCAAACGCAAGACCGCATCGTAAAAAGCGTCAAAATTTTCCCTTAACCTTAAACGCCCGTCTTTTTTTGGCATATAAACCGATCATTGAAATTAAATCTGGTTTAAATGGTCTGTTCAGAAGATTCTTTAATGCTTATTTTAATTAAAATCAATTTACGCATAAATTAGGCTTGAATTTTTTTTAGTTTGGCTCAAAATAGATTCATATGGCAAATAAATTTTTCGAATTAGCGCATCAAAATAATACGGCGTTAAAACCTGAAGTTGTAAAACCAAAATTACCGCCAATGTTTAAAGTTTTGCTTTTAAATGACGATTACACACCTATGGAGTTTGTTGTTGAGTGTATCACACGGTATTTTAATAAAACCCGTGAACAAGCAACGCAAATTATGCTCAAAGTTCATACAGAGGGCATGGCAGTATGTGGTGTTTACCCACAAGATATTGCTGAAACCAAAATGAATTTAGTCCTGCAATTTGCGCAAGAGGCTGGGCATCCACTGCAATGTGTTGTCGAACCTGCTTAAAGAAATTTAAATTGAAACTTAAGGGTATTAAATGATCGCTCAAGAATTAGAAGTTAGTTTGCATATGGCCTTTATGGATGCTAGACAAAAGCGCCATGAGCTTATCACGGTGGAACATTTACTCCTAGCCATGATAGACAACCCCACCGCGGCTGAAGTGCTCAAGGCTTGTGGTGCAAAATTAGATGTATTACGTGGCGAACTTAGCCAATACATAGAAGAGCACACTCCCACTGTGACGGGTGAAGAAGAAGTGGATACACAGCCTACACTTGGCTTTCAACGTGTGATTCAACGTGCCATGTTGCATGTGCAATCTTCTGGAAAAAAAGAAGTGACTGGCGCGAATGTGCTGGTGGCAATTTTTGGTGAAAAAGATTCTCACGCAGTGTTTTTCTTGCATCAACAAGGCATTACCCGTTTAGACGTAGTGAATTTCATTTCGCATGGCGTTTCAAAATTGGCAGAGTCCGCCAAACCTGAAAATAACGACAATGACACAGAAATTGAGCCGCCACCCAACGGCGCGCTTGAAAATTTCACGCTTAACTTAAACGCACAAGTTGCGCTAGGCAAAATTGATCCTTTAATTGGCCGCGGCTTAGAGCTTGAACGCGTCATTCAAACTTTGTGCCGCCGTCGTAAAAACAATCCACTTTTGGTCGGTGAAGCAGGCGTAGGTAAAACGGCGATTGCAGAAGGCTTGGCGCGGCGCATTGTTGAAAAAGACATTCCAGACGTGTTGGCAGATGCGACAGTTTATTCGCTTGATATGGGTGCATTGCTGGCTGGCACAAAATACCGTGGCGATTTTGAACAACGCTTAAAAGCCGTGATGAAACAGTTAGCTGACAACCCAAATGCCATTTTATTTATTGATGAAATTCATACGTTGATTGGCGCAGGTTCTGCCAGTGGGGGCACATTAGATGCCAGCAATTTATTAAAACCTGCGCTTTCAAACGGCACATTAAAATGTATCGGTGCGACGACTTATCAAGAATTCCGCGGCATCTTTGAAAAAGACCACGCGCTTTCACGCCGCTTCCAAAAAATAGATGTTGCGGAGCCTAGCGTTGCTGAAACAATTGAAATTTTGAAAGGCTTAAAATCACGCTTTGAGCAACATCACAGCGTCAAATACACTGCCAGTGCGCTGACAACCGCGGCTGAACTTTCTGCAAAATATATTAATGACCGTCATTTGCCAGACAAAGCGATTGATGTGATTGATGAAGCAGGCGCAGCACAACGTATTTTGCCAAAATCTAAACAGAAAAAAGTGATTGGCAATAAAGAAATTGAAGACATTATTGCAAAAATTGCGCGCATTCCACCCAAAAATGTGTCCAGTGACGATCGAAATACGCTCAAAACCTTAGAACGTGATTTAAAAGCAGTAGTGTTTGGTCAGGACAAAGCAATTGAATCTTTATCTTCTGCCGTAAAAATGGCGCGCAGTGGTTTGGGTCAAAGCAATAAACCGATTGGTAGCTTTTTGTTTAGTGGACCGACTGGCGTGGGTAAAACTGAAGTTGCAAAACAATTAGCCTACATTATGGGCATTGAGTTGATTCGCTTTGACATGAGTGAATACATGGAACGTCATGCCGTTTCACGCTTGATTGGCGCGCCTCCAGGTTATGTAGGCTTTGAACAAGGTGGCTTGATGACGGAAGCCATCAACAAACATCCATACTGCGTATTGTTGCTGGATGAAATTGAAAAAGCGCATCCGGATATATTCAATATTTTATTGCAAGTGATGGACCACGGAACACTGACCGATAACAATGGCCGCAAATCTGACTTTAGAAATGTCACTATTATTATGACGACCAATGCGGGCGCAGAAAACTTGTCGAAATCCACCATTGGTTTCACAAATGCAAAAGATTCTAGCGATGAAGCGGCCGATATTAAACGCTTATTCTCACCTGAATTCCGTAATCGTTTAGATGCAACCGTGTCGTTTAAAGCGCTTGATCAAGAAGTTATTATTCGTGTGGTTGATAAATTCTTGATTCAATTGGAAGACCAATTGCATGAGAAAAAAGTGGAAGCAACGTTCAGCGATGCCCTCAAAGCTTATCTTGGCAAAAAAGGGTTTGATCCACTCATGGGTGCGCGTCCAATGGCAAGGTTGATTCAAGACACAATTCGCAAAGCTTTGGCTGATGAGTTGTTATTTGGCAAACTTGCAAACGGCGGCAACGTGCATGTGGATATTGACGATAAAGACGAAGTGAAACTAGTGTTTTCTGAAGATATTTCACCATCAACACCAACTTTAGCGACGGCCGAATAATCTAAAAATTGTTTTAAAAACTTAAAAACAGTCAACGAAAGTTGGCTGTTTTTGCATTATGCTCTCAAACAATGTGCTGCCAATGAGGCCTTTTAACCAAGCTTGTAATTTTGGGTAAGGCGCTGATTCAAACCATGCATTATCCACCGCAGCAAACTGGCGAACAAACGGAAAAATCGCAATATCTGCCAATGTGATGCTGCTTTTAAATAGATAAGTGGTTTCATTTAATCGCACTTCCAGCTTTTTTAGAAAAATTTCACCTTGTGCCCGATGAAATTCCATTGAATGCTCAGGAAAACGCTCTGGGTATTTGTAACGGTCTAACGCATACTTAAAATCACCATCATTTTCTGCGATGAATGCCCTTGACTCACTAAGGCTTTCGCTCAACCAGCCTTCACTATCGTGCTGTTGTAACGCCCAAAGCATAATATCTAAACTTTGCTCGAGCACTAATCCATCATTTAAAACCAACACAGGCACAGTTCCTTTTGGTGAAACTTTTAACATGGATAGTGGTTTCTCGCGCAAAGAAATTTCACGAATATCAACAGAAATGCCTGCATATTTTAAAGCCATTCTAGCGCGCATGGCATATGGGCAACGGCGATAAGAATATAAAATTGGTAGCGCCATCAATTAACCTAAACTTTTGCAAACATCATGCACTAAACGTGGCCCTTGATAAATTAATCCGCTGTAAATTTGTACTAAGTCTGCACCCGCCGCAATTTTTTCAACTGCATCAGCGCCACTAAAAATACCGCCCACGCCAATAATCGGCAAAGCACCTTGTAAGCGCTGCGAGAGTTGCGCAATCACTTGCGTCGATTTTTGCTTCACAGGTTCGCCAGATAAACCGCCCGCCTCTTCACCATTTTTCATGCCGTTTACCGCATCGCGAGCGAGCGTAGTATTGGTGGCAATCACACCATCAAATTGATGCGCTAATAATAAATCTGCAATTTCATGAATTTGTGTTTGTACTAAATCTGGTGCTATTTTCAGGGCAATTGGCACATATTTTCCATGTTGTTGACTCAATTTTTCTTGTGATAATTTGAGCGTTGCCAACAAGTTTGACAAGGCTTCTTTCTCTTGCAAAGCGCGCAAATTTTTTGTGTTAGGTGAAGAAATATTCACAGTAATATAGCTTGCGTGCGCATACACTTTTTGCATACAGATTAAATAATCATCTACCGCTTGTTCCATCGGCGTATCAAAATTTTTGCCAATATTGATGCCCAGCACGCCTTTAAATTGGGCAGATTTTACGTTTTCAATTAAATGATCGACGCCTAAATTATTAAACCCAAAACGGTTAATGATGCCTTGCGCTTCCACCACCCGAAATAAGCGCGGTTTTGGGTTGCCGGGTTGCGGTCGCGGCGTGACCGTGCCAACTTCAATAAAGCCAAAGCCTAGCGCTGCCAACCCATCAATGACCGCACCATTTTTATCTAAGCCAGCTGCCAACCCAACTGCATTTGGAAAAGTAATGCCCATGACTTTTCTTGGTTGGCAAATGGGCGCTTTATTAAAACAATGCGTCAAGCCAAATTGATTGGCAATTTTTAAGCTTTTTAAGGTGATGTCATGTGCTTTTTCAGCATTTAACGAAAATAAAATAGGTTTGACGAGTGAATAAAAACGCATAGTGTGGATATTTTTTTAAATAGTTTGGTTATTTTTTAAATTGATGGGTAAAAGTAGGTTAAGTAATGAAAACAGGACTACCACAGCAACAATTATAATAAACAATAGGCAATTACTTATCATTAAAAATTCATGCTCAGCTACAAAAAAGAAATTTTTTACCCGCTTTTAATTGCGTCACTACTCATTAGTGTAGTGATTATAGGTTTATTTTATACAATATTTCAGCTGAATAAAATTGCGGAAACTAAGGCAATGATTGAGTCACAACGATTTAATATCATTACATTACGCAGTACAATTTTGGAAGCTGAAACCAGTCAACGTGGCTATTTGCTTACCAACAATGTGACGTTTCTTGAGCATTACAACGAAAGTAAATTAAATACCATTAAAATTATTGGAAATATGGCGCAAGCTGTAAAAGCGCTTCCAAACATTAAGATTGATTTGAATAAAATTTACGCACTTTGCGAAGATAAGTTTAACATTATTGAATCCAGCATTAATGTGCAGTTTAATGCGGGGTCTTATGCTTCGCATCTAACGCTTTCAAAAGATCGCGGCAAGGCGGTGATGGACGAAATACGCGCGCAACTCATTCATGCAGACAATCGTTTGCTCAATCAACATCAACAGCTTTCAAAAAAAATGCAAACAACCATCAAAGGGATTGTTTTTGCAAGCATTGCGTTGGTGCTGTGTATTTTTGGTATTTTAATCTTCTCTTATTTAAGAACGCTTAAACTTTTTAATGAGATACTTTCTAGCTCAAGCAAGGTTTCTGATTTAAATTTTAAGGCAACGCATGACCCTTTAACCAATCTTTATAATCGCCGTGGATTTGAAGATAGACTTCAACATACTTATGAAAATGCTTCGCAAAATAAGCAAAAATTTGCAATATTTTATATGGATTTAGATGGTTTTAAATCCATTAATGATCAATTCAGCCATGAAACTGGCGACGCGCTTTTAATTGCAGTCAGCCGAATTTTTCAAAGTTTTTTAAGAGAAAATGATTGTTTAGCAAGGTTGGGGGGCGATGAATTCACTTTGATTATTCAAAACTTTAAAGATCAAGATGAACTCAACGCACTTGCAAATCGTTTGATTCAAGCACTTAAAGACCCGATTGAGGCTGATAACAAAATGCTAAAAATTGGTGTGAGTATTGGGGTTGCCATTTATAGAGTTCACGGTTTTACCCCAGAAAAAATGATGGCAGCGGCAGATGCTGCCATGTATAAAGCAAAAAAAGCTGGCAAAAATCAGGCTAGCTTTGAAAGCTAACTTATGCTTTTTCCACCTCCACCAAATTATCACTAAACGTTGTCGAATGACCCATATCCCCAAATTCCGCCGAACTAATGCAATTCACCGTGCCTTTATTGAGCTGCCGCCAATAGCCTAACGTAGCCACCACAATGCCAGGATTCACGTCTTTGGTAATCCGCGCATCGCCTTCAAACGCGCCACGGTCATTAAACACTTTGACTTTTGCACCTTCTGCAATGCCACGGGTGGCGGCATCTAGTGGGTTAATGAGTACAAATTGTTCGCCTTGACCTTTAATTTTATTATCGATATTGGCGTAGCAAGAATTTAAAAAGCCATGGCTTTTTGGCGAGATAATACTAAGCGGATATTTTTTCGCCAAATCCGGATTACTATCTGCGCTTTCACGGTTAGGCAGGTAATCGGGTAATGCGTCTAAATCTTCACCCGGTTGAAATGCATCGTACATTTGGCGGAACGGGCCTGCCACAAAGTTTTTGGCACCTTCTACATAGAACATGCATTTGCCTGTTGGGGTGGGGAAGTTGCCGTTTTTGTGCGGGGCACGGTCATCTTTGGTGCCTACTTTGAGTTTAGCAAAGCCATGCTCGCGCATATAGGCTAAATCGTAACCATCACACGCTGGCGCATCCCAAGCGACGTAGTGCTCGAGGCATTCAGCATCGCTCCATTTAAAGTTTTCTTCTTCAAAGCCCAAGCGTTTTGCCAAACGGCGGAAAATTTCGTTATTGGAAATCGCTTCACCTGGTGGATCAATACATTTGGCGTTGTAAGTAAGGTATAAATGCCCCCAACTTAAAATCATGTCTTCCATCTCTGCGCCCATGGCGGCTGGCAACACAATATCTGCATAGCTGGCGGTGTCAGAAATGAAGTGATCTGCCACAATGGTAAATAAATCTTCACGCATGAGGCCCTTAACAATTTTATCGGTCTCGGGCGATTGCGTGACGGGGTTGGTATTCCATACCATCAACGATTTAATCGGTGTTTTGAGTTTAATTTCGTCTGTTAATACGCGGCCAAGTTGTAAGATATTCGCCACTTGAGTACCTTCAGGAATTAAATCTGGGCGGCAAATGACATCAAACTTATAGGGGTGTTCCCATACGGGGAACTGCAAAATACCACCACCGACATGGCGCCAAGCCCCAATGAGCGCGGGCAAGCAAGTCACCGCACGAATGGCTTGGCTGCCGCCATAATTGCGCTCTAACGCGACACCAATACGAATCGCCGCTGGGGCTGTGGTGGCATATTCACGCGCAAATTTGCGGATATCTTCTGCTGGAATCCCCGTGATTTTCTCTGCCCATTCAGGCGTGCGAGTTTTGGCGCGCTCAGCCAGCTCTTTAAAACCTACCGTGTAATTATCAATATAGTCTTGGTCTTGCAAGCCTTCGCTAATAATCACGTTCATCATCGCCATCGCCAATGCGCCATCTGTACCGGGTTTGGGGGCAATATGCCAATCGGCCTCTTTTGCGGTTTTTGAGGCGTATGAATCGACCACTACCACTTTGGTGCCTTTTTTCTGCGCTTCGTGAATAATGTGCCAATGGTGTAAATTAGTAGAAACAGAATTTGAGGCCCACACGACAATGTATTTTGAATGAATAAAACTTTCGGGGTCTACACCAGCAGTTGGGCCTACGGTGAGTAACCATGCCGTGCATGAACCTTCACCACAAAAAGTACGTTCTGTGACCGTTGCACCCAAACGTGCAAAAAATGCATCGCCACCGTTTAAGCCATGCACCAAACCTTGGTTGCCCAAGTAGCTGACGGGCATAATGGCTTGCGAACCAGATTCGGTCATGATGTTTTGCCATTTACTTGTGATGGTATCCAAGGCTTCATCCCAGCTAATGCGGGTAAATTGTTTGCTGCCTTTAGGGCCAGTGCGCTTCATGGGGTAAAGCAAACGATCTGGATGATAGTGACGTTTTTCGTAATCATTGAGCTTGACGCACAAGCCGCCACGCGTCATCGGATGCAGTGGATTGCCAGTGACTTTCAGTAACTTACCTTCTTGCACATGAAACTGCATGCTGCATGTATCTGGGCAATCATGCGGGCAACCACCATGAAATATTTTTACTGCGTTTGCTTGATCTCCATCCATACCGCGCTCCCCAAAAATAATTGATAATTAATTTTAATTTACAACATGAAAAAGGCTGTTTGTTTTTAAGAATATATACCCATCTGTATAGATTGGCAATGGCATAATAGCGCTGTTAATTTTTTTATCAACCTCACAATTTTTGATCATATTTTTTCGAGAGCTTTAATGCAAACTAACCAAGCACTTACCTTGCTGGGCGGCTTAACAGCAAGTGAGTTTTTAGCAAACTATTGGCAAAAAAAGCCCTTACTCATTCGCCAAGCAATTCCAAATTTTTCTGGGTTATTAGACCCCAACACCTTAGCAGGCTTAGCGTGTGAAGACGAGGTGGAATCACGGATTGTGGTGCAAGAAGGTGAAATGTGGCAACTAAAACATGGTCCATTTACGGATGCAGATTTTGCAAAACTTTCAAAAAAATCCTCTAAAAAAAAATGGACGTTGCTTGTGCAAAGCGTTAATCATTTTTTGCCAGAAGCAACCGAACTTTTGCAACAATTTAATTTTATCCCCTATGCAAGGCTAGATGATTTAATGGTCAGTTACGCGCCTGATGGTGGTGGCGTAGGCCCACATTTTGATAGCTATGATGTGTTTTTGTTGCAAGGGCAAGGCAAGCGATTATGGCGAATTAGCGCACAAACAGAGTTAACCTTGGTTGAAAATGCGCCACTGAGAATTTTAAAAAACTTTAACACTGAAGAAGAATGGGTTTTAGATGCAGGTGACATGCTTTATTTACCTCCACAAATTGCGCATTGGGGCATTGCACAATCAATGGATGGTGAAGATTGCATGACTTACTCAATTGGGTTTAGAGCCCCCAAACATCAAGAACTTGCCAGCGAGTTTTTAGGTTTTTTGCAAGACCGCATGATGCAAGATACAACCCAGATTTCTGGCATCTATCAAGATGCTGATTTATGCTTACAAGAAAACCCTGCCGAAATTAGCGCGCAGATGATTGAGAAAGCAAGCGATTGCTTACAAAAAATTACATGGTCAAAACAAACAATCGCCGAATTTATTGGCTGTTATTTAACAGAACCGAAACCGACAGTGTTTTACACGCCAAACAAAAAAATAAGTTTTAATCAATTTTTAGAAAAAATATTAAGTTTAGGATTTTGCTTAGATCACAAAAGCCAACTACTTTTTACCGAAGAAATCATTTTTATGAATGGTGAGCAGTCAGTTAAAGCTGAAAAAGAATTTGCACTCATTCAATTATTTGCTCATCATCGGCAATTACATAAAAATGAATTAGACCCAAAAAAATTTCATCAACATCTTTATTTTGAAACAATAAAACTCTTTCACCTTTGGTATTTGGCGGGATACTGCCACATTGGACACTCAAATTGAATTTCTTTAAAAATTCACCTTAAATGCTTATCTCGTATTCAAAAAATAAATTTTAAAGTCCCAAATTTCACAAAATCAATTAAATAACTGACTAAAACTGACATTTTTATTGCTCAATCTAAAGATATGATATGAAATTACTGTATTTTTTTTGAATTACTGATAAAATTTACAAATTCGTTATCGCTTTAATCAAGCAAAAACTTGAGCTAGCAATGATCGAAAAAGTTTTTTATTTAGTCAACTCTTAAGGAATTAACATGACACGTTCACTTTTACTTGCTGCATTATTAGCACTTGCTTTAACTGCTTGTGGCGAAAAAGCTGCTGAAGAAGCACCTGCCGCTGAAGCTGCGCCAGCCGCTGAGGCTGCACCTGCTGCTGAAGCAGCACCTGCTGAAGCTGCACCTGCAGCAGAAGCAACACCAGCTGAAGCTGCGCCAGCTGCTGAAGCAGCACCTGCAGCAGAAGCAGCACCTGCTGAAGCTGCTCACTAAGCACTTTAGGTAGTTACCGCAAAAGCCGACGTTAAAGTCGGCTTTTTCTTTTGCGTTTCAATATTGAAACCAACAGCTGATTGAAAAACTTTTTAATCATAAATGCATTAAAGATTAAAAATTATTATAGATTTAAAACAACAATAAAGATTTAAAAATCAATATAGATTTAAAAACTAGGCTTTAATTGTTTTCCAAGAAAAACCAGCCTCTTGGCTCGCTATACCAATCCAATCAGTTTCACAGCCGATTACCTGCGCAAGCGCAGTTTGCGCCAATTCAGGTGTGTTATTTTTTGCGCTGAGGTGCGCAGCAATGAGATGTTGTAATGTTGAACAATCTAGCCTTGATAAAAGTGCAGCTGCGCTTTGATTATCTAAATGCCCCAAATCACCCCCGACGCGTTTTTTCAAGGCACTTGAATACGGGCCTTTTTCTAACATGTGTGCATCATGGTTACATTCCAACACCAGTGCATCACATTTTGTGAGCATTTGTTCAATATGAATGGTGATTTTTCCAACGTCAGTCAAAACCCCCAAACGATGATTTCCGTCAGAAAAGACACATTGCATGGGTTCGCGCGCATCATGCGGCACTGGAAAAGGGTGTACTTCAATATCGTGAATCTGAAATGTTTGATGGCTATCAATCACATGCATCTTCAACGAATGCTGTGCGGGAATATAACGCTCCGCCATTTTTAAAGTGCCGTGTGTAAGCCAAATAGGCAATTGATGTTTTGCTGCAAATTTAAATACGCCGCCCGCATGGTCGTCATGCTCATGCGTGACCACCACGCCAGTCAGCGAATCTGGTTGAACATTTAATTTTGCAAGACGCGCTTCGGTTTCTTTAATACTAAAACCGCAATCGAGCATGACTTTGGTTTGACCAACCTCAACCAACAAGGCATTACCAGCACTGCCACTGCCTAATGAGGCGAAACGCATCGTAACAAATATTATTTTAGTTGTTCATAAATCAACGCAACAATGCGATTGGCCGTTCTGGTTTTTACAATTCCGCCAGATTTATCAATCACAGTCACGATGGAGTTTTCAGAAGCGCCTTCTGCGACTTTGATGCGATACTGACTTTCAGCCTTGGCTTTTTCCTCATCTTTACCCCAGAACTTCAGCTTTTCAACCATGCTTTTTTCTTCTTTTTTAGGTTCATATTTTTCTTCTTTTTCGTCATCACCCCAAAATTTTAAAGTATCTAACAAGCCTTTCTTTTTCTTAGGCGCATCATCAATATCAACATCTGCGTAACGGACAAAATATACGCCATTTGAACGATCTTTGTCTTCAATCACAAAGCCAATACGATCAAGCGCCAAGCCGACACGGCGCCATGAGCGGTCAAACGTATCATTAAGCATTAAGGTTGCGCTACCGTCAGATTCTTTAACCACTTCTGCACGTTTTTGGGTTGCAGCATCGGCCACAATTGCTTTAGATTTTTGCTCTTCTATGCCTAGTTTTACCATTAAGCGGCGTAATAGTTCTGCATCTAACTCTTCATCACGCGCATCTTGCGTTGGCGCTTTGTTAGCATCTGCACGATAGCCAGTTTCAATTTCACCTAACTGGGTTTGTACACGATTTTTACCATCGTCTGGTGCGCCACTGACTGAGCGATGTGACATATATATTTCAGTGGTGTTCGCTTGTGTGCCACGTTCAATGCGTGTTTTAAATTTTTTCTTATCCGTCATGCCTGATAAACGGTCTAACCATTTATCGAATTTATCGCCATAGCCTCCAGATTCGTCTTTTTTAACGGCCTCAGCATCAATCCACTCGGTTTCCATCGTGCCAATTTGCGGATTTTCTGAGCGGACGGCAAAGCCTTGATCGTTCCAAAATTCACGAATAATCGGCCAAACTTTTTCCGCATTGGCATTCACCACCAACCAGCGTTGACCACCTGCTTTTTCCATGCGCACGCCATCTGGTGTTGCCAATACTTTTTCAACGTTTGCTTCTTGCGGATCTTGTCCTTGGCTAAATGTCGAATAGGTCGTGCTTCCAGGAATTGAATATGCATCACTCACTGGGCTCGCAGTTAAATCTGGAGGCACTTCTAAAGGTTTAGAACGTCCTGCCCCTTTGTAATCAGATTCATTGTTAATAAATGGAATGGAATCACAACTGGCTAAAGTTAAAGTAAGTAAGGCATAAATTACAGCTTGCTGCAAAGGCCTTACGTTTAAACTTTGAGTTTTTGAAGATTTTTGGTTAGCAATCATTGGTTTCATTACGTCCTCTAAATAAAATGCGTACGATGCATTTAATTGGCTAGATTAATACGGTAAAAATTACTTATAAAATTGCCGCAGCATTTGCTGCACTGCGCAACACTTCGTGAAACTGCGTTGATAAAGTCACCATCGGCAATCGAATGCCTGTTTTAATTAAACCCATTTCTGCCAATAACCATTTCACAGGAATTGGATTGGCTTCTACAAATAATTTTTGGTGCAACTGAAATAGCTTGGTGTTAATTTCACGCGCTTGGGTCACATTACCGGCAATGGCTGCTGCACACATTTCATGCATCAGTTTTGGCGCAACATTCCCTGTGACCGTGATTGCACCTTTACCACCTAATAACATTAAAGCGGCAGCACTGGCATCATCCCCACTGTAAATTAAAAAATCTTTGGGGCAACGTAAAATCAAATCTGTACCGCGTTCAATACCGCCAGTAGCATCTTTAATGCCAATAATATTTGGATGACTTGACAGCTTAATGACAGTGTCATTGGCAATATCACAGCCCGTTCTACCTGGCACGTTATATAAAATTTGTGGGATATCTACAGCATTAGCAATGGCAGAAAAATGTTGAAATAACCCTTCTTGCGTAGGTTTGTTGTAGTAGGGCGCAACCAATAAACAAGCATCTGCGCCTAATTCTTTGGCTTTTTTTGTTAGATTAATGGCTTCTTGCGTTGAATTTGCGCCAGTGCCTGCAATGACTGGAATACGTCCAGCAACACTATCAACCGCCGTTTTAATCAACAGACAATGCTCTTCAACATCCACCGTTGGCGATTCTCCAGTCGTACCAACAATCACAATGCCATCTGTTTGCTGTGCAATATGATACTCAATCAATGCTTTTAACGCGTCAATGTCTAACTGACCATTTTCAAACATGGGCGTGACAATCGCGACTAAACTACCTTGAAACATAGCCAACCTAACTTTTAAATAATGCAATATTTTAACCGAAAAGCGGCGGTGGTGCTAATCCATGAGAAGTGAATAAACTTAGAATCGTTGGTTATACTGGTATAACCAACGATTCTTTGCCAAGAGCGTAGTTTTCCAGTTTAATTGTATGTTGAATTTATATCAGCCTATGAAGTCACAAGCCAATATAGACAAGTCAAAGTTACTCATTAAAGCTATAATAAACAATTACAAAAAACGTAAAAATCGCTATGAATCTTGATTTTCATCATTACATTATGATTTTAGTTGGCACGGTGTTTGTCAACAATATCGTGCTTGTTAAAATTTTAGGGCTTTGCCCGTTTATGGGCGTTTCCAAAAAACTTGAAGCCTCGATTGGCATGGCCGGCGCAACTGCGTTTGTACTCACCATAGGTTCAGCCACCAGTTGGTCGATTAATCATTATTTGCTAGAACCTAATGGCTTAATTTATTTACGCACCCTTTCTTTTATTGTCATTATTGCGGCTGTGGTGCAGTTTACTGAAATGGTCATGGAGAAAAACTTTCCACCTTTGTACCAATCTTTAGGGATATTTTTGCCTTTAATCACCACAAACTGTGCGGTGCTTGGCATTCCACTTTTAAACGCGCAAGCAAGTCATAGCTTTATGGAATCTTTATTTTTTGGCTTGGGCGGTGCGTTGGGATTTTCATTAGTACTTATTTTATTTGCTTCTATGCGAGAACGAATGGAAGCCGCGGAAATTCCTGTGGCGTTACGCGGCTCTGCCATTGCCATGGTCACCGCAGCCCTGATGAGTCTTGCTTTTATGGGATTTGCTGGGCTAGATAAATACTAGTTTTAATATAAAATTTTGATTTTTTTCAGCTTTCATTCAATTTAACATGCTCACTGCACTTTTTATTATGCTTGGCCTTGCGCTTGTCATTGGCATTGCGCTTGGCATTTCTGCGCTTGTTTTTAAAGTCGAAGGCGACCCACTCATCGCGCGGATTGATGCAATTTTGCCGCAAACGCAATGCGGACAATGTGGCTTTCCTGGCTGCAAACCTTACGCAACTGCCATTGCTGAAGGGCGAGCTGACATTAACCAATGCCCGCCAGGTGGCGATGCAGGGGCACGCGCTTTGGCTGAATTGGTCGGTGTTGAATATAAGCCACTCAATGCAGCCAATGGCGTAGAAAAACCAAAAGCAGTGGCTTTTATTGATGAAGAAACCTGTATTGGTTGCACTTTATGCATTCAAGCCTGCCCAGTAGATGCCATCCTTGGTGCTGCCAAACACATGCACACCATTATTGCCTCAGAATGTACAGGTTGCGAACTTTGCTTAGCGCCCTGTCCTGTGGATTGCATTACGATGCTGCCGATTGCAGAAACGCCTGATAACTGGAAGTGGAAATACCCTGTTTTCCCGATTAAATCTATCCCAATAGAAACAATCAATAACAGCTCATTAACATGAACGCAATTATTCAATTTACCAATAAACTTTTAAAACATGGGTTGTCATCCATCACGGAAAAAAATTCCTTGAATCTTGGAAATGATGACGTCTATGCGTTTAACGGCGGCGTTCACCCACCAGAACACAAATCAGAATCCACAAAATTACCCATCGCACGCTTGCCATTGCCAGAAAAACTAATTTTGCCTTTGCGACAACACGTTGGAAATTTGCCAAAGCTTCGCGTCAAAGTCGGCGATACTGTTCTAAAAGGGCAAATGTTGGCGGAAGCTGAAGGAAATGTTTCTGCAGCAATCCATGCACCAACGTCTGGCACCATTCAAGCGATTGACGATGAAGTGATTCCGCATCCCTCAGGCTTAAAAGATTTATCGATTACGCTGATTCCTGATGGCATAGACAAGTGGCAGCCTCTTACGGCCATTGATTGGCAGCACACACCCAAACCTGAACTCGTCGCAAAATTACGTGAATCAGGCATTGTGGGCTTGGGTGGCGCAACTTTTCCAACGCATATTAAATTACGGACGGATGGAAAATCCAACGTCCATACGCTCATTATTAATGCCGCAGAATGCGAGCCTTACATTACTTGCGATGATATGTTGATGCGAGAACGTGCTGAAGAAATTGCACAAGGCATTAAAATTGTGCAACATATTTTGGGCGCAGAAAAATGCGTTGTTGGCATTGAAGACAATAAGCCTGAAGCCACACAAGCCATGCATACCGTAGGCGAAAGTTACGGATTTAATGTAAAAACCGTGCCAACACTTTATCCCAGTGGCGATGCACGTCGCCTCATTCATTTGTTATTAGGCACGGAAATTCCAAGTGATCAACGCTCAACAGATGTTGGCATTCAAGTCTTTAATGTGGCAACCGTGCTGGCAATTTATCGCTATTTTACGTTTGGTGAACCGTCTATTAGCCGCATTGTGACGATGACAGGCGCTGTGCAACAACCGCAAAATTTTGAAGTTTTATTTGGAACACCACTCTCACACCTTGTAAAGGCGGCTGGTGGCGCACATAAAGACACCACGCATTTTATGATGGGTGGCCCAATGATGGGCTTTGATTTGCCGCTTGCTGATGTACCGATTTCAAAAGCGGCCAATTGCATTATTGCCTCCACGCCGCAATTATTTGCGCCGCCACCGCCCGCAATGCCTTGCATTCGCTGCGCACGTTGCGCCGACGCTTGCCCTGTGAATTTGCAGCCACAAGAATTGTATTGGTTTGCAAAATCAGATAATTTTGAAAAAGCACGTGATTATCAATTATTTGATTGCATTGAATGCGGCTGCTGTTCTTATGTTTGCCCAAGCAATATTCCGTTGGTGCAATATTATCGCTATGCAAAAAGTGAAATTATTGCGATTGATAAAGCCAAAGAAGCAGCAGATATGGCGCGTGAACGCAATGATTTTAGGTTGGCACGTATTGAACGCGAAAAATTAGAACGTGCGCAAAAACATGCGGAACGCGCACTGGCGGGTAAAGAGCATGCAGATGCGCCGTCATCAAAAAATGACGATGTTAAAGTCACAGGAGACGATGCAAAAAAAGCAGCCATTGCCGCCGCCATAGAACGTGCTAAAGCACAAAAGGCCACGGCTGCAACTTCTGGCGAAACGCCTAAAAATGCTGTTCCAGAGAACCCTGCGATTCAAAAAGAAATTGCAGAAATTGACGCAAGGCGCGCCAGTGTGGGCTTGGTAGAAACTGAAAAAAACAAGCCTGCAACTGAAGTTGAGGATGAAAAACAAGCAAAAATTGCGGCAGCCATTGCAAAAGCCAAAGCTGCAAAAGCGCTGGCTGAATCAGCTAAAGAAAATATTTCTAATGAGAATATAGAAAATAAAGCCAGCGACTCGACAAACGCTGATGCAGAAAAACAAGCTAAAATTGCTGCTGCCATTGCCCGTGCAAAAGCACAAAAAGCTGCCAACGATGCCAATAAGCATCAAAATAAAGAAGATGCCAGCAAGCAACAAAATGACATTGAGAAAAAATAAATGAACCGTTCGCCCTATTTAACCAACGCACCTAGTGTTAGCGTTATTATGCTCAAAGTATTAATTGCGTTAATACCCGCGATTATTTCTTACGTTTGGGTGTATGGCAGTGCAATTTTAGTGAGCTTGACACTTGCCACAATCACTGCGTTATTGAGCGAAGCCGCACTGCTTAAATTGCGTGCAAAACCCATTCAACCATTTTTATTTGATTTAAGCGCCGTGGTCACAGCTTGGCTACTCGCACTAGCTTTGCCAGCCCTTGCGCCTTGGTGGTTGGTCGTGGTGGGTACTTTTTTTGCCATTGTTGTCGCCAAGCAATTGTATGGCGGGCTAGGCTACAACCCATTTAATCCAGCCATGGTGGGTTATGCAGTCCTTTTAATCTCGTTTCCATTACTCATGACCAAATGGCCTGCACCAATGAGTTTAGCGCAAGCGCATTTAGGCTTTACTGATCAGTTAGGGTTAGTATTTAATGGTTTACTACCAGAAAATATTTTAGTGGATGCTGTCACCTCAGCCACGCCGCTTGATTATTTAAAAACGCAACTAATGCTGGGGCATGAAGTATCAAGCATTACAAATTCACCCATTTTTGGCAAAGTTGGCGCAACTGGCAATGAGATCATCACCACCGCGTATTTACTTGGTGGCCTTTATTTATGGCAACAGCGCATTATTAGCTGGCATTTACCCACTGCTTTTTTAGGGTCATTGGCCGTGATTTCAGGTTTGTTTTATTTAATCAATCCCGCTCATTTTGCTAATCCACTATTTCATTTGATGACAGGCGCATCTATGATGGCTGCTTTCTTTATCATCACAGACCCTGTCAGCGGCCCCACCACACCGCGTGGAAAACTCTACTTCGCCGCTGGTGTTGCGATTCTTACTTATTTGATTCGTGTGTATGGGGGCTACCCCGACGGGGTTGCTTTTGCAGTGTTGCTGATGAATATGTGCGTGCCATTAATAGACGCACTGACGCAACCGCGCGTTTTTGGTCACTCATCATAGGAAAAAAACGCATGAGTGAATCCATTTTAAAACATGCTTTAAAAACATCTATCACCATGATCTGCTTTGCCTTACTTGGCACAGCTTTACTGAGCTATGTTTTCCAATTAACCCGTGAACCAATTGCACAAAGTGAAGCAGAAGCGCGTTTAGACCTTTTTAAGCAAGTGCTGCCTGAAAATACTTACGATAATAAAATTTTAGAAAGTGTGGTGGAAATTCCAGCAGACGAGTTATTGGGTAACAAACTGCCAACCAAAGCAAATATTGCCAGTCTAAATCAACAACCCGTTGGCATTATTTTAGAATCCGTTGCCCATGATGGCTACAGCGGAGATATAAAATTATTGATTGCATTTCGTGCAGATGGCAGTATTAGTGGTGTGCGTGTCCTTGCGCACAAAGAAACCCCAGGCTTGGGCGATTATATAGACATCAAAAAAGACCGCTGGATTACACAATTTGATGATGAATCTTTAACAAAGACTGTAGAAAAATTATGGCGTGTTAAAAAAGATAACGGTCAATTTGACTACAAAGCTGGCGCGACCATTACGCCACGCGCGGTGGTTGGCGCAGTGCATAAAGCCCTGATATATTTTGAAAAAAATAAATTAATACTGTTTAATCAAATATCTAAATAGAAATTTTGTGAGGATTAATCATGAATCCCTTGTATAAAGAAATCACCCATAATGGTTTATGGAAACAAAACCCTGGCGTTGTGCAATTATTAGGCTTGTGCCCAACCTTAGCGGTGACCACCTCAGCGGTAAATGGCCTAAGTTTAGGCTTAGCAACCGCGCTAGTAATGGCCGCTTCCAATGGTGCGGTTTCACCCGTGCGCCGTTTTATCCCAAGCGAAATTCGCGTGCCTGTTTTTATTTTGGTCATTGCCGCGTTGGTGACGGTGATTGATTTATCCATCAATGCATTTGCACATGAGTTACACAAAGTATTAGGCATTTTTATTCCGCTCATTGTAGTCAACTGTATCGTGCTTGCGCGCGTGGAATCTTTTGCGGCAAAAAATACGCCTGTGCCATCCATATTGGATGGTTTTATGATGGGGACAGGTCTGGCGCTGGTATTAGGACTATTGGGTGCAATACGTGAACTCATTGGCAAAGGTACAGTGCTATCTGGGCTTGATTTGGTGTTTGGACCTGCAGCAAAAACATTCATGCTGCAAAGCGAACATTACAGCGGGCTATTGCTTGCCGTTTTGCCGCCAGGGGCGTTTTTAGGATTGGGTGGGTTGATTGCACTGAAAAATTGGATTGATATTCGCAATGCAGCCAAAGCGCCAAAACAAAGCATTCAGCCTGCTTTATCGCATTAATTTGTTTATTGCATCACGGTTAACTTTAAAGCAATGAATGCCGAAAAACGTCTCAAAATTTTTCAGCGCTTAAGTGTTGCAATCCCCAACCCAACAACAGAATTAAACCATAACAGCACGTTTGAACTGTTAATTGCAGTGATATTATCTGCGCAGGCGACAGATAAAAGTGTCAACCTCGCCACAACGCCGCTGTTTAAAATCGCGAATACACCAGAAAAAATTTTCGCACTTGGCGTTGTTGGTTTAGAGCCTTTTATTCAGTCGATTGGTTTATACAAAACAAAAGCTAAAAATGTGATCGCTACTTGTAAAATGTTGATTGAACAGCATGCCTCAACTGTACCAAATACGCGCGCAGCTTTAGAAGCCTTACCAGGTGTTGGACGAAAAACAGCCAATGTGATTTTAAATACCGCGTTTGGCGAGCCCACCATTGCGGTTGACACGCATTTATTTCGATTGGGAAATCGCACTAAATTGGCAACGGGCAACACTGTATTAGATGTGGAAATGAAATACTTAAAAACCATTCCAAAACTGTTTTTAAAAGATGCGCATCATTTATTAATTTTGCATGGGCGCTATACGTGTACTGCTAGAAAACCCAATTGTGCGCAATGCTGTATTGAAGATTTATGTGAATTTAACGCCAAAGAATATCAATAAAAAATAAAAAATGCCCATTAAAGTAGCCACCAGCCTCATTCAAGGACAAAAAGCGAGCGTCGCTTTAGCTGACAAGGCCATTCAAACTGCCATGAAAAAAGCGCAGTTGCAACGCGCAAATGGCGTTTTTTTAATTTTATCAACCCATTTTTCTAGCATTTTACAAAACACAATTTTAGCAGTTGCGAATCATGCACAATGCACGCAAGTATTTGGTTGTAGCGCAACGGGTTTTTTTACGGAAGAAGATTGGGTGCTTGATTGTCCTGCCGTAGCGGTGATGGTGTTTGGCGGTGATGTGCAAATTCAACTTGCAGAAAATGCACCACTCAATCAAGAAATTTTAACACTTGCAGCGCCCAATGCTGCGCATTATGAATGGCTAAATAGTGGATCGATTCGATACGGCGGTATTTCTGGGGATGCAAATGGACAAGAAAAATGCACCGTTTGGCAAAATGCAAAAGGCGTACTATCAGGCCATGTAGAAACTTATTTTTCTGGCGTATCGCTCCAAAGTGCCGCTTCGCATGGACTCACCATGCTTTCTTCCCCAGCCAAAGTCAGCACTTCGCAACAGTTTGATGTCATCAGTTTGGAAGAGATGAGTGCATTGACACATCTAAAACTTGCTTGGGAAAATTACTCACACAAAAATAATACAACTCACCTACCACAACATCGCATCATGGCGGTTTACGCTGAAAATTTAGAAGCTTTATTGTCAGGAAATTATGCGCAAACCAGTTTAATTAGCTTGAACGAAGCACACAACAGCGTAACGTTAGCCGAGGCTTTAACAAAAAATCACGTGATGGCTTGGGCGCTGCGTGACCCAAAAAATGCACAAACTGAATTAGTGCGCATCTGCAACAAGCTAATGAAAGAAGCCAACCATGCGCCAACTTTTGCGCTGATGTTTTCATCGATTGGGCGCGGCCCGTTTGATGACGGCATAGACCACGACCTCAATATTGTCACACACATGCTCAACAATATTCCATTGTTAGGCTTTTATGGCAACGGAACACTCAAGCATATTGGCAACAATAACCAACTTCTTCCATACTCAGTTGTGCTTAACCTTTATGCAGAAAAGTAGCATAAAATATGCTTGCAACCATCTATGAAAAATTAATCAATGAGTTTATACAACCCTAGCCGAGACCAAGCGCGGCAATTTTTATTTGACGCTTGGGGAAAATTTCAACAGCACGCAACGCTTACGGCTTTAGAAAAAATTGCGGTTGAAGTCATCAGCATGCACCCTGAATACCACGCTATTTTAGAAACTCCTGCAAAATTTATGCACCAAGCGTATTTTCCAGAACAAGGTGAAACCAACCCTTTTTTGCATTTGAGTTTGCATTTATCGGTAATTGAGCAAATTAATATTAATCAGCCAATTGGCATCAAACAAAGTTATGAAAAATTAAGTGCTCAACTTCAAGATGCGCACCGTGCGCAGCACGCTTTACTTGATTGCTTGGCAGAAACCATTTGGCATTCACAGCGCAATAATGAACCTTTAAACAGTTCGCATTATCTGAACTTGATTCATCAAAAAACTCAGGAAATCTCATGACGCAAAACGCAAACGATTGGCTTAATGAACATGGCGATTATCTTTATCGCTTTGCCTTGGCAAGATTGCGCGATCCGCATCAAGCAGAAGATGCAGTACAAGAAACCATGCTAGCGGCCATTAAAAACCCGAGCTTTGAAGGTCAATCATCAGCACGCACTTGGCTTACGGGTATTTTAAAACATAAAATCATAGACTTGCAGCGCAAGCAACTGCGTGAGCAACCAGTTTCTGACATGATAGATTTAGATGCAAGCGATACCAGCATGGATGATTTTTTTGACAATGCTGGGCATTGGCTGGAAAAACCGCAAGCGATGAATGCGCCCGAAAACGCGCTACAACAAGCGCAGTTTTTAAACGTACTGGCGGTTTGCATGGAAAAACTCCCAAAAAAATTAGCGG
Organism: Methylophilaceae bacterium; assembly: GCA_965247415.1. Classification (GTDB taxonomy): domain Bacteria; phylum Pseudomonadota; class Gammaproteobacteria; order Burkholderiales; family Methylophilaceae; genus Methylotenera. Next base: position 1,916,223 of record OZ252007.1, on the reverse strand, counting down.
CCATTTTTATGCTCCGCGATGTGCATGAAACAGAAAATGAAATTATTTGTAAGGAATTAGAAATCACCACGACGAATGCTTGGGTGATGTTATATCGCGCCCGAATGCAATTAAGAAAATGTTTAGAAATCAACTGGGTGATCGGGTAAAGAAAGAAGCATCATGCTAAATTGTAAAAACGCAAGCAAGCTGATTTCTCAATCTTTAGACCGTAAATTGAATTTTAATGAACGTTTGCAATTAAGGTTTCATCTTTTTATTTGTCGTGCTTGCACTCTATTTAACCAAAACTTAATTTTGATCTGCAAAAGTGTAAAAAGTATGACGCGTTTCATTGAAGACAATGATTCAATAAAACTCTCAGAAGAAGCAAAAGAAAACATTAAAAAGGCTATTGATCGTCATTAATGCTTGTTTTTGTTAAACAGTTTTAACCAAGTTTTTAAACGCATTTTTAATAACATCGCAATTTTTTACTTTTATTTTTTTAAGGAAATGACAAATGAACAACGCTCAAAAAACAATCGCTTTAGCCATCGGTGGTGCTTTTGCACTTTCAATCGCAGCAACTTCTGTTCAAGCGGCTTCTGCAAATCCATTTTCAGCAACCACATTATCTGCGGGTTACCAAGTGGCAGATGCGGACATGAAATCTAAAGATGGCAAATGTGGCGCGGGCAAATGTGGCGCAAATAAAAAAGAAAAATCAGCAGAAGCCAAATGCAGTGCTGAAAAAGGTGCAGAAGGCAAGTGCAGCGCTGACATGAAAAAAGGTAATGAAGGTAAATGCAGTGCAGAAAAAGCCGCTGAAGGCAAGTGCAGTGCTGAAAAAGCAGCAGAAGGTAAATGCAGTGCTGAGAAAAAATAATCGCCTATAATTTTTACAACCTTGCCGCTAGAGATTTACTAGAGATTTAAAGTTGTCAGAGACCACACAAAAAATTTCTAGCGTGCAAGGTGCTGGTTTGGGGTTAAAGCGTGAACTTATTCCACAAATTCAAAAAGTTTTTGAACAACCGTTCATTCAAAATATTCAATTTTTAGAAATTGCACCAGAAAATTGGATTAACATGGGTAGCAAAATGGCCAATCAATTAGATTGGTTTCGCGCACGTTATCCCTTAGTTTGTCATGGTTTATGTTTATCTTTAGGTGGTTTAGCACCGCTCAATATTGATTTTTTAAAGCAAGTGAAAGGCTTTTTAAAACAATATGAAATGACTATTTATACCGAACATTTAAGTTATGCTACCGATGGTTTTCAAGGTCAGCAAGGCTATTTGTATGACTTATTGCCCATTCCATTTACCGAAGAAGCCGTGCATTACGTAGCAACGCGCATTCGGCAAACACAAGATATTTTAGAAATGAAGATAGGCATTGAAAATACTTCTTTTTATGTCCACGCACCCATTTCTACCATGGATGAAATGACATTTTTAAATGCGGTGTTGTCTGAAGCCGATTGTTTGTTGCACTTAGACATTAATAATATTTATGTGAATAGCGTTAATTTTAAATTTGACGCTGAATCATACATCAATAAAATTCCAAAAAACCGCATTGTTTACAGCCATATTGCGGGACATTTTCAAGAATCAAAAAATTTATTGGTCGATACGCACGGCGCAGATGTGATTGATCCTGTTTGGAAATTACTTGAATACGCGTATGAAAAATTGGGGGTTTTTCCAACGTTATTAGAGCGTGATAATGCCATTCCACCGTTAGAAATTTTGGTGAAAGAAATTAACCAAATTGCTGACTATCAAAATAAGCATTCAATAATGCAATCATTGCTTCATCAAAAAGCAGTTTTAGCATAATGTTAAAAGCATGACAAAAAACTTACCGCTTCCTAGTTTTCAGGTTTATCAACGCGCTTTTACGCAACATTTACGCGATGCAACTCTGCCCACGCCATCAGGCATTATTAAAAAACGCATGGCTGTGTATCAAGAAATTGTTTTTAATAATCTATTTCAAGCAGTTTCTGCTTGTTATCCCGTAGCGCAAAAGGTTGTTGGTAAGCGAAAATGGCAAACATTAATCAAAGAATTTTTTAAAAATCATGCTGCCAATAGCCCCTTTTTTAAGGATATTCCCGCTGAATTTTTAGCTTTTTTAACAAAAAATGAGCCAGAAAATGGTCTTAATTTGCCTGAATATTTCTTGAGTTTATGCCACTACGAATGGGTGGAGTTAGCGCTTACTGCGCAAGAAAATGATGATTTATTGAATGTTTCTAAAAAAACCAATCCTGCAGATTTTTTAGACTTTACCCCAATTTTTATCAGCGAAATGTTTTTGTTGAATTACGATTATGCCGTTCATCAAATTTCAGAAAGAAATAAGCCAAAAGCGAAACAACCAACTTATTTATTGGTATATAGAAATACTGAGTTTAATGTGAAATTTGTGGTGCTTAACCAAACAACATTTACATTGCTCAGTTTACTGAAAAATGAAACCTTAACAGGGCAAGCCGCTTTACTTGAAATTGCTCAACAATTACAACATCCAAATCCAGATGAAATTATAAATTTTGGCGTGAATTTTTTAAATGATTTTTATCAACAAGGCATCATTATTGGCTTTAATAAAAACCAACAACGCATTAATCAAAATTAGCTTGATTTAGTTGACGCTCTTCCAATTCAACCAACAGATTTTTCTGCTGAGCAGGTGTCATGTCCCACCAATCTTTAATTTCATCCAACGTACGATAACAACCCAAACAGAGGCCTGATAAATCGTCCATGGCGCAAACGCTAATACAAGGCGATTTTATTTCTTGTGAGTTTGACATAAACGTTCTTTATTTTTCAAAATATTTAAACTTAATGCGCTTATTTTAATAACGCATCATTTATTAAGTGCTTAACTTAAAGTGCCGTGACACTGTTTGTATTTTTTGCCTGATCCACAAGGGCAAGGATCATTACGACCCACTTTTACGCCATCCCGAATCACTGGTTTAGTTGAAGTTGGTTCTTCCGATGCTTGCTCATCTGAGGAATTTCCAGCCAGTGCTTCGTCATAATCTGCATGTTGATATTGCACATTTTCAACTTCGATAGGTTTTTCAACCGCTTCAACATCGGCTTCAGTTTTCACTTGAACCAACATCGTCACTTTAGTTACTTCACTTTTTACTGTGTTGAGCAACCCTTCAAACAACTCAAACGCCTCACGTTTATATTCTTGCTTAGGATTTTTTTGTGCATAAGAACGTAAATGAATGCCTTGGCGCAAATGATCTAACGCTGCCAAATGTTCACGCCAATGAGAATCAATACTTTGCAACATCACAGAGCGTTCAAATTGACGCAAAATATCGCTGGAAGCTTGCGCTTCTTTTGCAGTGTAAGCATTATCTGCGGCTTCAATAATGCGTTCACGCAAGGTTTCTTCATGTAAATCTGGGTTTTCTTCAAGCATTTTTTGCAGTGGAATCTCTAAACCTACTTCAGACTTTAATTCTTTTTCTAAACTTGGCACGTCCCAAAGCTCTTCCACACTGTTAGGTGGAATATGCGTTGCAACCATTTGCTCGAGCACGTCGTGGCGCATGGCGTGAATGGTTTCGCCAATGTCAGCCACGTCTAATAATTCGTTGCGCTGCTCATAAATCACTTTGCGTTGATCGTTTGAAACGTCATCGTATTCTAATAATTGTTTACGAATATCAAAGTTACGGCCTTCAACTTTACGTTGTGCGTTTTCAATGGCGCGCGTTACCCAAGGATGCTCAATGGCTTCACCATCAGGCATGTTCAATTTTTGCATAATGGCTGAAACGCGGTCTGATGCAAAAATTCTTAGGAGTTGATCTTGAAGCGAGAGATAAAAACGGCTTGACCCTGCATCGCCCTGACGGCCTGAGCGACCGCGCAATTGATTGTCCACACGGCGCGATTCATGGCGTTCCGTACCAATAATATGCAAACCACCCGCAGCCAAAACGCCATCATGACGCACTTGCCATTCAGATTTTAACGCGGCAATTTTTGCTGATTTTTCAGTTTCACTTAATGTTTCATCCGCTTCAACCAGTGCAATTTCAGGCTCAGGATTCCCACCCAACACAATATCCGTTCCACGTCCCGCCATATTGGTCGCGATGGTAATCACACCAGGACGCCCCGCTTGCACAATAATATGCGCTTCGCGTTCATGTTGTTTTGCGTTGAGAACTTGGTGTTCAAGCTTCGCTTCCGTCAATAATTTAGAAATCAGCTCAGAATTTTCAATCGACGTTGTACCAACCAACACAGGCTGCCCACGTTTTTGGCATTCTTTAATATCCAGAATCACCGCTTCATATTTTTCACGCGCAGTGCGATACACTTTATCCATCGCATCTTTACGCTGCATTGGGCGGTGGGTTGGAATCACCACCGTTTCTAAAGCATAAATTTGATTAAATTCGTAAGCTTCCGTGTCCGCAGTACCCGTCATGCCTGATAGTTTTGTGTACATGCGGAAATAATTTTGGAAGGTAATGGATGCAAGTGTTTGATTTTCTTTATGAATTTCTACGCCTTCTTTGGCTTCCACCGCTTGATGCAAGCCGTCAGACCAACGACGGCCAGACATCATCCGACCTGTGAATTCATCCACAATAATAATGTCGCCATCACGTACCACATAATGTTGGTCGCGATGGTATAAATTTCTAGCACGTAATGAGGCATACAAATGGTGCACCAGTGTAATGTTTGCCGCATCGTACAAGCTTGAACCTTCTGGTAACAAGCCAGCTTCAGCAAGTAATTGTTCAGCATTTTCATGGCCTTGTTCAGACATGACCACATTAGAGCCTTTTTCATCTACCCAAAAATCGCCTTCGCCTTCTTCTTCTTTTTGCGCGACTAATTTTGCCGCCACTTGGTTAATTTGTGCGTATAAAGCAACGCTGTCGTCCGCTTGCCCTGAAATAATGAGCGGCGTACGTGCTTCATCAATTAAAATGGAATCGACTTCATCGACCAAAGCATAGTTGAGGCCGCGTTGAACACGTTCTTCTTTGGTGTAAACCATGTTATCGCGCAAATAATCAAAGCCAAATTCATTATTGGTGCCATAAGTAATATCTGCGGCGTAGGCTGCACGTTTTGCATCATTTGGCATTTGCGATAAATTAATACCAATCGTTAAGCCTAAAAATTGATACAAACGACCCATCCACTCAGCATCACGTTTTGCTAAGTAGTCGTTTACCGTAATGACATGCACGCCTTTGCCTGTGATTGCATTTAAATAAGTTGGCAAGGTTGCCACCAGTGTTTTACCCTCACCTGTACGCATTTCTGCAATTTTTCCAGCGTTGAGTACCATACCGCCGATGAGTTGCACATCAAAATGGCGCATGCCGAGTGCGCGCTTGCCACCTTCTCGCACCACGGCAAACGCTTCTGGCAAAAGTTGCTCTAGGGTTTCCCCCGCAGTAAAGCGCTGTTTAAATTCTGCTGTTTTTGCACGCAAAGCTTCGTCTGAAAGCGCTTGCATGGCTGGTTCTAGGGCGTTGATTTTTTCAACTTTTTGCGCATATTGTTTTACAAGCCGTTCATTACGACTACCGAATATTTTTTTGAACAGCGTGGTGATCATGAAATTTAAACTTTCAGAGTTTGTTAATTTTAGGTATTGGTTAATTTAATTAAATAAGGAGAAATCATTAATTTTGTCATTGGTGAACGCAGACAATTGCTTTAAAAGATGGGGATGATTAGTGAAATATTCAATTACTTTTTGGAAAGATATTTTCTTGGATCTAAAGCATTCCCGTTTATTCTTATTTCGTAATGTAAATGCGGCCCTGTTGAACGGCCTGTACTCCCAACTTCTGCAATGATTTGTCCTTTTGTAACACGCTGACCAGGCGTTACTAATAATTTTGAAGCATGCGCATAGCGTGTTTCAAGCCCAGAACCGTGATCAACTTTCACTATTTTACCATATCCGCTGACTTGTTCAGCAACACTCACCACGCCATCTGCTGCGGCATAAATCGGTGTGCCAGTGCTTGCAGTAAAATCTAAGCCTTCATGAAAAGCACGATGACCATTAAACGGGTCAACACGCCAACCGTAACTGGATGAATTATAAGCCGCATCCACTGGGCTACTATTGGGCAACATGTCTTTATAAACGCTTTTTTGCAATAATTTTGCCTCTAAGGTATCCAAATAATCTGTTTGATAATCGATGATTGTCGTAAGTGCATCAATATTTTTTTGCAAATCCCCCTCACTTTTTGGGGCGATTAAAACAAGTGGACCACCCATTTCAGGCTTTTTTGTATCTACCAAATTCTCAATCACTTCTTTTTGTTCGCCCGAAAGTTTTAAAAGACGTTCAGTTTGCGCATCTAAGCGCATCATTCTGGCCTGCATTTCACCCATAGCCACAGCGTAAGCATCTAAATGTTTTTGTGGGTTATTAAAAGATTTACGCAATTTAGCCGCAAACGATAAATTATCTTCTTGTTGTTCATTTGTAGAATGTGGCAGAATAATTAACAAAGTAAGAAAAACTGGCAAAAAAATGAGCCCTAGCATGATTAAAAGCACCTGCCAAACAGCAAGGGATTTTGCTTTAGCCATTTTATTTGATACAAAAATAATGTTCATTTTTTTGCTTTAATCTCAATTAATGTCGCACTTTTTATTGCCAAAAAATATTGATGCAATCTTTTAACACGCTGAACAAATGGCCTTTTTTAAATGAATTAAAGGCACATTTAAAAAATACTGAAGAAGCCGAGCTGCTTTGGAAAAACATTGCGCCAGAAAATTTAGCACTTTTAAGCAAAGCAATTAATATTAAAAATCAAATACTTAATATTGCAACGCCATCGAATGCAGTGGCCGCGAAAATTAAATTAATCACGCCTAACCTGCTCAATTCACTTAAAAATCAGGGTTATGAAGTTACTGCAATTCAGGTCAAAGTGCAAGTGAAATCTGACCAACCTTCACGCGCAAAAAAACCCAAAATTATTAGCCAGAATGCGGGTTCTAATCTACAAAATTTAGCAACAAAACTTCACGGCACGCCTTTGGGCGAAGCGCTTTCTAAACTTGCAAAAAAATCTTCATCATTAAAATAATTCATTTCTTTTCCGCAACGTTGTAAATCAATACTTACAAAATTTTAAGCCATTTTGACGCATCAAATGCTTGTTGTGAGACGACCCTTTTAGTGCAATAATCCATCAAAGTCTTAGAAGTAATTTTGTTAATTATTTTTTTATCTGACTTTTGCAAACGTCACTTTTGTATATATTAACTTTTGCATATATCAAGGGTTAGATTAGATTTTTGCCTTTCGTACTTTAGAAATAAAAATAAATTCGCAATTCAATCATAAGGAGAATCACACCATTCGTTTTTTTAAATAGCCATAAGCCATTTTTTAAAACCACGTCATTAGTTTTATGTTTTTTAGTTTTTGTTTTGGTTTCATTTATCGTTAAGTTTTATGTTTTACGTTTTATTGCTTTTAAGTTGTATTACTCATAAGTCAAATAACGCATTTATAAAAATATTAGATAGGGAGAAGTCATGTCAGTCGAACTAACCATCGCCGTTGGGGCAGCGCTTTTGGCTGTTTTATACGGTGCAATCATGAGCAAGTGGATTTCAGGGTTACCCGCAGGTAACGCGCGCATGCAAGAAATTGCTGGCGCTATTCAACAAGGGGCTGCCGCTTATTTAGCCCGTCAATATAAAACCATTACAATCGTTGGCGTGATTCTCGCCATTTTAATTGCACTCTTTTTAAACGTTACCACCGCCATTGGCTTTGTGATTGGCGCTGTGCTTTCTGGCGCTTGCGGATTTATCGGCATGAATGTTTCCGTCAAAGCCAATGTGCGCACGGCACAAGCAGCTACCAACGGCATTGGCGCTGCACTCGATGTTGCATTTAAAGGTGGTGCGATTACTGGTATGCTTGTCGTCGGCTTAGGCCTGCTTGGCGTTGCAGGTTTTTATGCTTACCTTGGGGGAGAAGCGGCAACTGATTTAAATCCGCTGATTGGCTTAGCGTTTGGCTCATCGCTGATTTCAATTTTTGCACGTTTGGGCGGCGGTATTTTTACCAAAGGCGCAGACGTTGGCGCAGATTTAGTTGGCAAAGTTGAAGCGGGTATTCCAGAAGATGACCCACGCAACCCTGCTGTGATTGCTGATAATGTAGGCGATAATGTGGGTGATTGTGCAGGCATGGCAGCAGATTTATTTGAAACTTATGCGGTAACTTTAATTGCGACGATGGTGTTAGGCAGCTTACTCGTGACCACTTCTGGCGCAAACGGTATTTTATATCCACTAATGCTGGGAGCGGTTTCAATTGTGGCTTCCATCATTGGCTGCTTTTTTGTGAAAGCTTCTGCTGGCATGAAAAACGTAATGCCCGCGCTTTATAAAGGCTTAGGCGTGGCGGGTGTTTTATCACTCATTGCATTTTATTTTGTGACAATGAAAATGTTTCCGCAAGGCCTCACGGCTGGTGAGCTAACTGTTTCTGCCAATCAACTTTTTGGCGCATGTGCGGTTGGATTAGTACTCACTGCAGCACTGGTGTGGATTACGGAATATTACACAGGCACAGACTACGCACCTGTTAAACATATTGCGCAAGCCTCTACCACTGGCCACGCCACCAACATTATTGCTGGCATTGGCATTTCAATGAAATCGACTGCTTGGCCAGTGTTATCTGTGTGTGTTGCCATTTTTATATCACATTATTTAGGCGGTTTATACGGCGTTGCCATTGCCGCAACTTCTATGCTCAGTATGGCAGGGATTGTTGTGGCTTTAGATGCTTATGGCCCAATTACTGATAATGCGGGCGGCATTGCGGAAATGGCGGGCTTGCCACCTGAAGTACGCGATGTGACCGACCCTCTGGACGCCGTTGGCAACACTACCAAAGCGGTCACCAAAGGCTACGCCATTGGATCTGCAGGTTTAGCTGCATTAGTACTGTTTGCCGATTACACCCACAAACTGGAAGGCGCAGGGATTGTGGCAAAATTTGATTTAAGTGACCCGATGGTGATTATTGGTTTATTTATTGGCGGTCTTATTCCGTTCTTATTTGCTGCAATGGCGATGGAAGCAGTCGGTCGCGCAGCTGGGAGTGTTGTAGAAGAAGTTCGCCGCCAATTCCGAGAAATTAAAGGCATTATGGAAGGCACTGCCAAACCTGAATACGGCAAAGCGGTTGATATGCTCACCACAGCGGCAATTAAGGAAATGATGTTGCCGTCATTGTTACCCGTCGCTGTTCCAGTTGCCGTTGGCCTACTACTTGGCCCTGTGGCACTTGGCGGCTTACTAATGGGGACAATCATCACTGGTTTATTTGTGGCGATTTCCATGTGTACAGGCGGTGGCGCTTGGGATAACGCAAAAAAATATATTGAAGATGGCAACCATGGGGGCAAAGGTTCAGAAGCTCACAAAGCGGCTGTGACAGGCGATACCGTGGGTGACCCTTACAAAGATACTGCAGGGCCTGCGGTGAATCCACTGATTAAAATTATTAACATCGTGGCCTTGTTGATTGTGCCACTCTTGCATATGTAATTAATTTTATTCACAAGAATAAGCGACTTCGGTCGCTTATTTCTATATAAAGCCAATAAAATCAAAGCCATTACAAATGCCTGTTTTGTAACCTAGAAACCGACAATCAAAAGTTGACTGAAAGATTCAGTCATCAATATCAAAAAAACTAAAAACATTGAATTAAATGATAAAACACATTGCCCGCTTTTTTTTGTTTGAGGATTTGCCAATCTTCTGCAAAATTTAGCGTGGCATTTGCGTCAGAATCTAGCGCAAATTCCGCTTCAACATACACCATGCTTTGTGTGTGCAAATGCGTTTTTAATAAAGGTAAAATTTTAGGAAGCCAAGCTTGGTTGTAAGGCGGATCACAAAAAACCACATCAAATTTTTTGCTTTGCGGCTGCGCTAAAAAGTTTGTGGCATCTTGAAATATAATTTCTGCGCTGTCTGCTTTTAATAATTTTTTATTTTCAAGCAAGGCATTGAAGGCAGGCTTTGCAAATTCAACCAGCAGCGCACTTTTTGCGCCACGTGAAAGCGCCTCAAAGGCCATCACGCCTGTGCCTGCAAATAAATCTAAACAAATTTTGCCTGTTAAATCTTGCCCCAGCCAATTAAACACGGTTTGCCGCACGCGCTCTGGCGTTGGGCGCAAACCAGCAATTTCTGGAAATTTTAATTGCCGACTGCGCCAAACACCCGCATTAATGCGTACACTATTTTGTTTTTTTTCTGCCATAAAATTTGCACCCAAGCGTAAATAAAATGAGAACGCTGGCCGTATTATATTTCTGGCAAGGCAAATCTTTGCAACTATTTTGCTTTTGGGTCTCCCACAATCACCGTCACAAAATGTTCTGGTTTTAAGCGGCGGTTAAACGCATCTTTAATTTGCGCGGTGGTGACACTGGCCACTTTTTTATTGTATTCGTCTAAATAATTCAGTGGCAATTTGTAAAAACCAATGACTGCCAAGTAATCTAAAATCTTTTTATTGCTATCAATACGCATGGGGAAACCGCCAATAATATTGTCTTTTGCCGCTTTGAGTTCTTTTTCAGTCACGCCATTTTTTAAGAAAGTGTTGAATGTTTCATGCACTACTTTTAGCGCATCTTCAGCTTGTTCTTTTTTTGTTTGCAAGCCAAGTTGGAACGGACCAAATTCTTTCATGGGCATAAAATAACTGTAAACGCTGTACACCAAGCCGCGTTTTTCACGCACTTGTTCGGTTAAGCGCGAGACAAATCCGCCGCCGCCTAAAATATAATTGCCCACATACAGCGGAAATAAATCTGCGTCGCCACGTTTAATGCCTGGATAACCCAATAAAATATGGGATTGTGATGCTGGGTGCGCAATGCGTTTTTCTACCGCTTGGCTTGGCAACTGAACTACTGGAGTGGTAAAAATTGTTGCAGAAACAGGCAAGCCGGCGGTGAGTTCTTCTGCAATTTTATTGGCTTCGTCGCGTGTCACGTCACCAATCATGGCAATGACTGCGCCTTTTGCGCCATAAAATTGTTGATAAAATTGGACTAAATCTTCTCTATTAATTTGGCTGACGGTTTCTACCTCGCCGTCGCCATCTAATGCGTAAGGATGTTGGCCATAAAGCGCTGCCATAAAGGCTTTATTTGCAATACTTTCTGGTTGCGTGGCGGATTCTTGCAGGCTTGAAACGATGCGTGCTTTTTCGCGCGTTAAAATATTTGCAGAAAAATCTGGTTTTTGCAAAATGAGTTTAAGCGTTTCAAGCGATTGCGCTTTTTCTTTGGCGCTGCTTAACGTGCGTAATTTAAAGGCAGAACGGTCCACATCAAACTCGCCGCCCAACTCCGCGCCCACATCAGCCAGTTGGTTTGAAATGGCTTCTTCCGTCAAACCGCCTGCGCCCAGCGTCATTAAATATTTAGTAATTCCCGCTAACCCTGATTTTTGCGGCGCATCAAACGCGCTGCCTGCCGCAAAATTCACGCTTAAATCTAAAATCGGCAAACTGTGATCTTCGACAAAATAAACTTCAGCGCCTGTTGAGGTTTGCCAGTGCTGAATTTTTACAGCGGCTTGGGTCACAGTTGAAACTGTCATTGTTGCGATTAAAATAAAAATTTTTAGTGCTTTGGTCATTTTTTTAGATTCCGTGGCTCGCTAGCTCTCCCGTCAGGGCGGGTTTGTAGCATTAATGCCGTTATATTTTGTTTATCAATTATCTTAATAATTAAATTTCAGTCCACATAAAATGCAAAGCTTTAAGTCAGACTAGGCGCGGGAAACTGCCGTGTACGAAAAGTACACAAAGTTTTTCTTAACAACGTATGACGACAAGGGTTGCATTTTAATGAGTGTGGGGCTTGCCTTGGGGTTTAGCATTCGGATCAACCGGTTGCGGATCCAACGTTGCAATCGTCATATTGTCTTTCACCAAATATTTTTTTGCCACCATTTGCACTTGCTCAGAAGTCACGGCGCGAATTTTGGTCGGATATTCTTGCAACATTTTCCATGAAAATCCCAAGGTTTCCACCGTGCCAATTTGCATGGCTTGATAAAACATTGAATCGCGCTGATACACATCTGCCGCAATCACACCCGCTTTAACGCGATCAAGTTCGGCTTGCGTGACGCCACCTGTTTTAATGATTTCAATTTCATCAAATAATTTATTTTCTAACTCTGAAACCGTTTTGCCTTCGCTTGGCGTGCCATCCAACTCAAACAGAGAGAGTCTGCCGCGCGATAAAATGCTGTAACCCGCGCTCGCTTCAATGGCTAATTGCGAAGTACGCACTAAATTTTGATTCAAACGCGCTGATGGATTACCACTTAACACACCAGCTAACACTTCAAGTGCATAAGGCTCCCAATCATTAGAAGGATCAACCACGGCTGGCACATGAAAACCCATCATTAAGTAGGGCAATTTTGCTGGCGCTTTCACCACCACACGACGCTCTCCAAGTTGCGCGGGTTCTGTTTGTGGTTTGCGGTCTGGTAACACTTTTGGTTTTAAATGACCAAAGTATTGTTGCGCAAGCTTATAAACTTCTGTCGCTTTTACATCGCCCACCACCACAATGGTGGCGTTATTGGGCGCGTACCAATTTTTATACCATTCACGCGCATCTTTATAGGTCATGTTTTCAAGGTCGTTCATAAAGCCAACAATCGGCCGCGCGTAAGGATGCGCATGGTAGGCCGTTGCTTGAAATGCCTCATTCACTTTAGATTGCGGTTTGTCATCGGTACGCCAGCGACGCTCTTCCATCACCACTTTAATTTCTTTATCAAATTCCACCTTGGTTAAATTTAAATTCGCCATGCGGTCAGATTCTAATTTAAACGAAAGTGGCAAATGGGATTTTTCCAATTGTTGAAAATAACAGGTGTAATCTGCGCCCGTAAACGCATTTTCTTTGCCGCCTGCTGCTGCCACAATGCGCGAAAACTGCCCTGCTGGAATTTTATTGGTGCCTTTAAACATCATGTGTTCTAGCACGTGCGCCACGCCTGTTTTGCCATTCACTTCATCAATGCTACCCGCGCGATACCACACTTGAGAAACAACAACAGGTGAACGGTGGTCTTCTTGTACAATCAATTTAAGGCCATTTTTCAGTTTAAATTCTTGAATATCTGCCTTGGCAGAAAAAGAAGCAAAAGCCACTAACATACTGATTGCAATCAGTTCTATCGTCTTTATTTTTTTTAACATCGTAATCGTTAAACCTTATTTAAATTTGAAACGCTTTGATTGATTGTGAAATTTTACTAAAAATTATTTACTATTATTTAATGACCAAATTTGTGTTAATTTAGTTCTCATCACAATTTAAGTAAAGTGATATATTCCTTAGAATAAACTTGTCGCGCTGGTTTGTATTCACACTACCGCGCAAATTGCGTAGTTTACGCTAAAATAGTCGCACTCATATTCACAAGCCATTATGTTCAATATTTTTAAAAAAAATTCCGAGCCAGAAACTAAAACAGCGCAAGCCACTGTCAATGAAAAATCCACCTTGAGTTTTACTGAAAGACTCAAACAAGGGTTAAGTAAAACACGTCAACAATTTGGCAATCAAATTGCGGGGCTATTTGGTGGCGGAAAAATTGACGCGGAAGTGTATGAAGAACTTGAAACGATTCTTTTAACATCCGATGTGGGCGTGAATGCCACACAAAAACTGCTAGAAAATTTAAAAAAACGCGTCAGTCGCCAAAGTTTAGACGATACAAAACAACTCAAAATTGCGCTTAAAGAAGAGCTTTTAGAGCTATTAACGCCACTTCAAAAACCGTTAGAAACAAGCACACACAAACCTTTTGTCATCATGCTGGCGGGTGTGAATGGCGCTGGCAAAACCACCAGTATTGGCAAGCTTGCGCATGCGTTTCAGCTTGAGGGAAAATCTGTCTTAATTGCCGCGGGCGATACGTTTAGAGCCGCCGCGCGCGAGCAACTGCAAGTGTGGGGAGAACGCAATAACGTGCATGTTGTTTCGCAAACCAGTGGCGATGCCGCCGCAGTAATGTTTGATGCAATACAATCCGCAAAAGCAAAAAATATTGATATTGTGTTGGCTGATACCGCAGGCCGCTTGCCAACGCAATTGCATTTAATGGAAGAAATTGCAAAAGTAAAACGCGTAATGGCAAAAGCACTAGATGGCGCGCCGCATGAAGTCCTCTTGGTGTTAGACGCTAACACAGGGCAAAATGCAGTGACACAAGTCAAAGCGTTTGACGATGCACTAAAAGTAACAGGCTTGGTATTAAGCAAATTAGACGGCACTGCAAAAGGTGGTGTGATAGCGGCCATTGCTGAAGCTCGCCCGATTCCGATTCGCTACATAGGCATTGGCGAAGCGATTGACGATTTAAAACCGTTTAACGCCAGCGATTTTATTGATGCAATGTTTGATGCATAATTTTTTATCAATGCGATATTTGAAGCATGATTTTTTAAAGTCACGATGTTTGACGCATAATATTTAGAGTAAATATTCATTATGATTCAACTAGATAAAGTCACCAAGCGCTACCCTGGCAGTAACGAAGTGCTTAAAAATGTCAGTTTACGCATTCAACCAGGGCAATTAGTGTTTGTTACAGGCCATTCTGGCGCGGGTAAAAGTACCTTACTAAAATTGATCGCCGCCATTGAAAAACCAACCAGTGGCACGGTGCTCATTGCCAATCAAAATGTAAGCAAACTTAAACCAGCCGCCTTGCCCATTTTGCGCCGCCGTTTTGGCTTGGTGTTTCAAGACCATAAATTATTGTACGACCGCAATTGCTTTGAAAACGTGATTTTACCGTTACAAATCAACGGTTTTTTTGGGCTAGAAGCGGCCAAACGCGTACGCGCTGCACTTGATAAAGTGGGTCTGCTGCATAAAGAAAAAGTGATGCCGATTACGCTTTCAGGGGGCGAGCAACAACGCCTTGCCATTGCGCGCGCAGTCGTTAGCCGCCCTTCAATTTTAATTGCCGATGAACCCACAGGAAATTTAGACGCGAATTATGCCTCTGACATTATGGGGATTTTTCAAGCGTTTAACCAAGTGGGCGTGACGGTGATTGTGGCCACGCACGATGCGCGCAGCATGCATGCTGGAGAGAGCCAAATTTTAGAGCTCAATCATGGCGAATTGAAACGTGGTTTTAAAATAGAAAGCGCCTCATGAAAAGTTGGATAAACACCCATTTACAAGCCATTAAAATGGTGTTGCAACGCATGCAACAGCATGTGGTTTCAACATTTTTGATTGCGCTGGTGGTTGGCGTGGCGGTGAGTTTGCCGGGGCTTTTTTATTTGTCGGTCGATCATATCGCCAAATTTTCTTCAAATATCCAAAATGAAAATGAAATCAGCGTATTTTTAGATACGCAAATTTCTCAGGATAAAATTGCTGAAATTAACGAAATTTTATCCAATCACCCGCAAATCAAAAACGCCCGCTTAGTGACAAAAAGTGAAGCTTGGGCGCAACTTAAGGCAAAATTGCAGACAACTAACAATACAGAAAATAGCGATTTATTGACTGAAAATCCACTGCCAGATGCGTTTTACGTGCAAGCCAACGCCAGCGACCCAGACGCGTTAGAAACTTTAAAAAATGATTTGCAGCAAATCCCCAATGTTGACCACGTATTAGTGAACACTGACTGGACAAAACGGTTAGCCGCCATGATTGCAATTGCAAAAAAAATCATCCTTTTTGTGGCGTTTTTATTGGCCATTGCCTTGGTAGTGATTATTGGCAACACCATCCGTATGCAAATTTTAACGCAGCAAGATGAAATTGAAGTTTCTTACTTAATTGGTGCTACCAACAGCTTTATCAGAACGCCATTTTTGTATGCGGGGATGTTTTATGGCTTGTTTGGCGGTCTGCTCGGCATTGGCATTATTACCTTTAGTATCAATCGCTTAAATGAATATATTATTGCGCTTTCAAGCCTTTACAATAGCAATTTTGGACTTGCTTTGTATGACGCAAAACTCTTAGCGATTATTCTGCTGGGCGCAGTTGCCATTGGCTGGCTGGGCGCATTTTTTGCAGTGAATCGCGCGATTGCCTCGGTGATTGCCTCGCAAAAAAATCAGTAAGTAATTTGGCAATTGATATTTTACTGGACTGCCACGCTACGCTCGCAGTGACGATGCACTGTCATTGCGAGGAACGCAGTGCCGTGGCAATCTAGTTTTTAGCTTTTAAATTAAAGGATTGTCTAAAATACAATCTTTTAAATCAATAATTTACACCAAACATGCAGAATCCTATCCCTTTCAAAACCGCATTTTTATATTGGTTAAAACTCGGCTTTATCAGCTTTGGCGGCCCTGCGGGTCAAATCGCCATCATGCATCAAGATTTAGTGGAGAAAAAACGCTGGATTTCTGAAAAGCGTTTTTTGCATGCGCTCAATTTTTGCATGTTACTCCCCGGCCCAGAAGCGCAACAACTCGCCATTTATATTGGCTGGCTCATGCACAAAACATGGGGCGGTGTTGTGGCTGGCATACTGTTTATATTGCCTTCGTTTTTTATTTTAATCGGCTTGGCGTGGGTGACGCTGGTGTATGGCGATGTGCCTGCGGTGGCTGGCGCATTGGCAGGCATTAAACCTGCGGTAGTGGCGATTATTTTAATGGCGGTTTATCGCATCGGTTCGCGCACACTCAAAAACCCTGTGATGTGGAGCATTGCCGCAATCGCCTTTATTGCAATTTTTTTTAAACTGCCCTTCCCACTCATTATTTTAATCGCCGCTTTAATTGGTTTTTTTGGTAGCAAAATTAAACCTGACTTTTTTGCGTTAAGCGCTGCACACAAAGCCTCGCAAAAAAAATCCCAAGAAAAAGATTTATGTAATGCCGTGATTGATGACCACACACCCACACCGCCGCACGCTATTTTTAATTGGCAAAAAACAATCAAAATATTGCTGATTGGGTTGGGAATTTGGCTCATCGCTTTTAGCTTTTTATATGCACAATTTGGCTGGCAAGGTGCATTTACCCAAATGGCATGGTTTTTCACCAAAGCCGCCCTGCTCACTTTTGGCGGCGCTTATGCGGTGTTACCTTATGTGTATCAAGGCGCGGTGGAACATTATCAATGGCTCAACGTCAGCCAAATGATGAATGGTTTAGCCTTAGGTGAAACCACCCCCGGCCCGCTGATTATGGTGGTGACTTATGTGGGATTTGTTGCAGGCTGGACGCAACAAGTGTTTGCAGCTGCGCCATTTTTATCTGCCTTTGTTGCTGCCAGCATTGTGACTTTTTTCACCTTTTTACCCAGCTTTATTTTCATTTTCCTCGGCGCGCCCATCATTGAAACCACCCACAATCAGCTCAAATTTACCGCACCGCTTTCTGCCATTACTGCGGCTGTGGTCGGCGTAATTTTGAACTTAGCCTGCTTTTTTGCAGAGCATGTGCTGTGGGCGGATGGAATAAATGCAGCTTTTAATTGGCAAGCGTTAGTGATGATATTTATCGCTTTTATTGCGTTGTTTCGGTTTAAGGTAAATGTGATTTGGCTGATTATTGGGTTTGCAATACTGGGGGGGGGTAATGCAACTTAAATAAACTAGCTAGAGAAATTAGCGCTTTTTATTGCGGCTTCTTTGACTTGATTGTTCTATCTTGGCGTTTGGCTCGCTTTTATCGGTAATTTTTTTAGTAACGAATATACTAATAATTGAAACCAAGGTAAAACCACACAATGCAGTTCCAGCCCAATCATGCCCATTCATAATGGCTACAAAACCTAATGAACAAAAAGTCAGTGCTACTATAACACCAGCTACCACACCCGACATTCTCTCGGTGAATACAAAAGTATTCGTTCTTTTTGTTTCTTTACGCCTAAATTCAGCCTCCATTTCTGTCTGCTGTAGCACAAAGTCAACAAACCTAGGATCAATACTCTGAAGCTCTCTTATGTTTTCAGATGGAAGAATCGGACTGTCTGTAGAGGTTTTTCTTACAGAAAGCTGCTCTCCGTCCTTACTTGCCGCGTGAAACTCGGTATGATCCGCCATATTTATTTATCGCTTTTTTCATGTCATTGCCAACTACTACTACATCACTACGAATCTGATTTAAGTCACTTACAAAACCTACATCAGATGGCTTTACATACTCTCTTGGATTGACATACGAATCAGCAATGATAGCAAATCCATTTGCTGCCATTTTGATAATCTTTGTCATATATAATACTAAATAAATTGCTTTATTTAGTCCTGTTAATTGTTTGATTACTTAGTGCAGACTCAAACCTACTGATTTAGTTTATAGAAAAAAGAAATAAACACAATACCCAAAGAAATCTTATTATTAATTTATAACAATTATATTAATAATAAAGGTTGTAAAATTATCCCTCTTTAAAATCTGTATCGGTAAATTTTAATTAAAAATTTAGTGCATAGATTATGCCTAGACTAACTCTCAGCCGCCACCGTCATCCGCTCAATCAACATAGAACCCACTTGTTTTGAGCCTTGCACCAGCACATCGTTACCAATTGCGACAATCATTTTGAGCATTTCCGCCATATTGCTGGCGATGGTAATTTCTTCTACCGCATGCACAATGACGCCATTTTCTACCCAAAAACCTGCCGCGCCGCGTGAGTAATCGCCTGTCACATTGATGCTGTACTGTAGCCTAATCATTTAGTACTTTTAAAGATTATATTATTTGAATCATTGAAACAAATGGAGCGGATAATTGGCAAGTTTTAATATTGATACCTATTGCTTTTATTGCGGTGTTTCGATTTCAAAACAATTTATTTTGTTAATTGCACATTTTGAAATTTTGGGCGTTTCGGATTAGGCCGCTACACTTAGCCTGAAGTTTAGACAACGCCAAAAGAAGCAGTATTAACCAATGTATTCCAAACCACCCATATAAGAACGCAGCACATTAGGCACGAATACACGACCATCTGCTTGCTGATTGTTTTCTAACACCGCAACTAAGGTACGCCCTACCGCTAAGCCTGAACCATTCAGTGTATGCACTAATTCAGGTTTTCCTTGTGCATTTCTAAAGCGCGCTTGCAAACGGCGTGCTTGAAAAGCCTCACAATTACTGACAGAAGAAATTTCACGGTAGGTATTTTGTGCTGGCAGCCACACTTCTAAATCATAGGTTTTGGCAGCACCAAAGCCCATGTCGCCCGTGCAAAGTGAAACCACACGGTACGGCAATTCTAACGCTTTTAAAATATTTTCTGCATGGCCAACCATTTCTTCAAGCACTTCGTAGCTTTTTTCTGGATGCACAATTTGCACCATTTCCACTTTATCAAACTGATGCTGGCGAATCATGCCTTTGGTATCTTTACCGTAAGAACCTGCTTCTGAACGGAAGCACGGTGTGTGTGCGGTAAGTTTAATCGGTAAAGATTCTAACGGCACAATTTCATCACGTACGGTATTGGTTAGAGTTACTTCTGATGTAGGTATTAAGTAAAAATATCTAGCATTTAAATCTTCTCTAAGCGAGTCTACACCTACTTGTTGAATCCTATCCTGTTCTGCTTTACTTGGATCTTCAAGCCCAAATGGGACTTTGAAAAGGTCAGCCTCAAATTTAGGTAATTGACCTGTACCAATTAGTGTTTCTTTATTTACCAAATAAGGCGTGTAGCACTCTGTATAACCATGTTGTTCCGTTTGCGTATCCAACATAAATTGCGCTAACGCACGGTGCATTTTTGCAATTTGACCACGCATAAAAGTAAACCGCGCGCCAGAAAGTTTTGCACCCGTATCAAAATCCAAACCAAGCGGCGTGCCAACATCGGTGTGGTCTTTAATCTCAAAATCGAAAGTGCGTGGTGTACCAACTTTGCGCACTTCAACGTTATCCGCTTCTGATTTCCCAACGGGAACGCTAGCATGCGGCAAATTTGGAACATTCAATAATAGATTTTGCAATTCTGTTTGTAGCTCGGCCAAACGCGCTTCATCTGCTTTTAACTGATCACCTAAGCCAGCGACTTCCGCCATAATCGCAGTGACATCTTCGCCTTTAGATTTCGCCATGCCAATTTGTTTAGAGGTATTGTTGCGCTTGGCTTGCAACTCTTGTGTACGTGTTTGCACTGCTTTACGCTCAGCTTCTAGCGCCGTAAATTTTGCTGCTTCGAACGCAAAATTACGCTTGGCTAATTGGCTGACAACGCTGTCTAAATCATTTCTTAAGGCTTGAATATCTAACATTTACTTTTTCGCTTTTTTATCTAATTCATGAAGGTGTTGCAATTTTTCGCTAATTTTACCTTCTAAGCCGCGGTTTGTGGGTGAATAAAAAACGGGGCGCAATTTTTCACTGGCAATTTCATCTGGGAAATACGATTCTCCCGCCGCATAAGCATCAGGCTCATTGTGCGCATAACGATATTCTTTTCCATAATCAAGCGCTTTCATGAGTTTGGTTGGCGCGTTTCTTAAATGGAGTGGCACGGGGCGCGATTTATCTTGCCCAACAAAACTTTTGGCTTGATTATATGCCATGTACGCCGCATTACTTTTTGCGGCAACGGCCAAATAAATGACAGCATTACTCAACGCCAACTCGCCTTCTGGCGAACCTAAACGCTCAAAAATTTGGCAGGCTTCGAGCGCCATAGTTTGCGCGCGCGGGTCTGCCAAGCCAATGTCTTCAATCGCCATTCGCACAATGCGCCGCCCTAAATATAGCGGATCAGCGCCGCCATCAATCATGCGTAAAAACCAATAAAGTGCGGCATCAGGATTAGAACCACGCACCGATTTATGCAAAGCTGAAATTTGATCATAAAACGCTTCGCCACCTTTATCAAAACGGCGGAGTTTGCTTGCCATGGTGGATTGCAAAAACGCTTCGTCAATTTCTAAAATATTTGCGCCTTGTTTATTTAACCCCAAAGCCGCGTTAAATAAACCTTCAACAAAATTGAGTAGCCGCCTTGCGTCGCCATCTGCATAAGCCAACACTTGTTCTTTAACGGCATCTGATAAATTTAAATTCTCTGCTACCAATAAACGCGCACGTTCTAGCAATAAAGCCAATTCATTCTCAGAAAGTGCATTTAAAACAAAAACTTGCGCGCGACTTAATAAAGCACTATTGACTTCAAAACTTGGATTTTCTGTCGTTGCGCCAATAAACGTAATCAAGCCACTTTCTACAAATGGCAAAAAAGCATCTTGCTGACCTTTGTTAAATCTATGGACTTCATCGACAAATAAAATAGTTTTGCGATGATGCTGCTGCAAGGTGAGTTCGGCACGTTCCACCGCTTCACGAATATCTTTAATGCCTGATAGCACGGCCGAAATGGGAATAAATTCTGCGTCTGCGGTATTAGCAATCAACCTTGCCAGCGTGGTTTTGCCAACGCCAGGCGGCCCCCATAAAATCATGGAAGGCAGTTTTCCTGAATTAAATGCTAATCTTAGTGGCTTATTTTCACCTAGCAAATGCGATTGCCCAACCACTTCATCCAGCGTTTTTGGGCGTAACCTTTCGGCTAAAGGTGCTGCGGGAAGTTCTTTTTCAAAAAGAGAGTTCAAGGGATTTTTTAACTATTCGCCAACTACATCCACATTTTTTGGCGTAGTAAACAAAAATGTTTTATTTGGCAACACTGGGTTTTGCACTTGCTTGCTAAAGACAATTTTGGTTTGTTGACCAAAACTATCGATCAATTCCATTTCTTGCAACAAATGGTCTTTATTGAATCCTAGTGAAATTTGGTCAAAGCCTGTTTCATTGACTTTGGGAACGACAGCCACCCATTCCAGCTTATCTTGCTTATTAAAGTCGCGCATCACAAAGCTGTCATCAATATTATCATCGCCAGATAATAGCGCGGCGGGGCTTGAACCTAAAGCCTTACTTAACGGACGTACGGTGACTTGTGCAAGTTCGGTGTCGTACAGCCACACTTGTTTACCATCACTAATAATTTGCTGCTCAAAGGGTTTTTTGTAATCCCATCTAAATTGGTTGGGGCGCTTTAATTGCATTTCGCCTTGTACTTCTTGAATTTTTCTGCCTTTTTTGTCGGTCACTGTTTGATGAAAATGTGCAGTCATGGCGTGTGTTTCATCGTAAAATTTGCGCAAATTGGCAGAGCCATCTGCAAAGCAAGTCGATGAAAATAGTAATGAGATACTTAACATTAAAAATTTAAACATTGTGTTCCTTTTTATTCAGATCATTAATTTTTACAATTAATCATCATTCGTTTTTGGTGCAAGAATTTCACGATTACCATTACTTTGCATTGCAGAAACCAATCCTGCGCGTTCCATATCTTCGATGAGCCTTGCCGCACGGTTGTAACCAATCCGTAATTGTCGTTGTACGCCAGAAATGCTAGCTTTGCGCGTTCTTAACACAATGGCAACCGCTTCATCGTACAAGGGGTCTGCTTCTGCACCACTTGACGAACCACCACCTGAAAATTCTGCACCGCCTTCTTCAGCTTCGTTACTCAAAATACCGTCAATATAATTGGGCTCACCTTGCGATTTTAAATAATCCACCACTTTATGCACTTCAACATCCGACACAAACGCACCGTGTACGCGGTTTGGATAACCTGTGCCAGGTGGTAAGTAGAGCATGTCGCCTTGACCTAACAACGCTTCGGCGCCCATTTGGTCTAAAATTGTGCGCGAATCAATTTTGCTTGAAACCTGAAATGAAATACGCGTGGGCACATTGGCTTTAATCAAACCCGTAATCACATCCACCGATGGACGTTGTGTGGCAAGCACTAAATGGATGCCAGAAGCACGCGCTTTTTGCGCCAACCGTGCAATTAACACCTCAACTTTTTTACCATCTTGCATCATTAAGTCTGCCAGCTCATCAATAACCACCATAATCAGCGGTAATTCAGCCAATGGCTCTGGGTCATCGGGCGTAATGCTATATGGGTGCGGAATTTTTACCCCTGCTTTTGCAGCCTCTTTAATTTTTTGGTTATACCCTGCCAAATTACGCACGCCTAGCGCAGACATTAATTTATAACGGCGTTCCATTTCTGCCACACACCAATTCAGCGCGTTTGCAGCGTGGCGCATGTCTGTCACCACAGGCGCGAGTAAATGCGGAATGCCTTCATACACAGAAAGTTCGAGCATTTTTGGGTCAATCAAAATCATGCGCACTTCTGTTGCATCTGATTTATAAAGCACACTTAAAATCAATGCATTAATCGCAACAGATTTACCCGAGCCTGTGGTACCCGCAACTAGCACATGCGGCATTTTGGCTAAATCTGCCACCGCAGGTTTACCTGAAATATCTTTTCCCAAACAAATTGCAAGGGGCGAATTCACTTCCGCGTACGCTTTACTGCTCATAATTTCTGACAAATACACAATTTGCCGTTTAGGGTTTGGAATTTCCAAACCCATGCAGGTTTTACCAGGAATCGTTTCAACCACACGCACGCTAACAACAGATAAAGCACGCGCTAAATCTTTGACTAAATTGGTAATCTGGCTACCTTTCACGCCTGCTGATGGTTCAAATTCAAAGCGTGTAATCACAGGGCCTGGCAAGGCCGTCAACACTTTGACTTCAATGCCAAAATCCATCAGTTTTCGTTCAATGAGGCGCGATGTGTAATCCAAGGTTTGTGGCGTTGGTAACGCAACATTGCCCGATGGTGGGTCAAGTAAATTGAGTGCAGGGAGCGTTGTTTCTGTAAGGCCTTCAAACAAATTGCTTTGCTTTTCTTTCAGTACCCGCGTGCTTTGCGGGATTTCTAAGACGGGTGCTTCAATATGCACAGGCGGACGATCTTGCGTGCGTTGACGTTGCAAATTAACAAATTCTGTGCGCTCTTGTTCCGCAACTTTGCCAACTTTTCTATCCTGCCAATCTTGCCATTTAAGCTGCGACCACTCATAGGCATGAATTAAAATAACGCCTAATTTTTCGGTCATCACAATCCAAGACCAACCTGTAAATAAGCTAAAGCCCACCATAAAAGTAATCAGCAATAACATGGTGGAGCCAATATAGCCCAAAATACTGCGCAAAAAATCATCTAACGCAGTGCCCACCATGCCGCCAGCATCCAGCGGCAATTGGGCTGGAAGTGAAACAATATGCCCTGCTTCTAAACTGCATGAGGCTATTAAAAGTAAAGCAAAACCAATAAAATTAAACAGTAGAAATGGTTTTTCGCTCGCATTAACAACTTCTAATTTTAAATAGACTAACCACATGGCATAAAAAGCAAACACCGCCCACCACCATGCAGAAAAGCCAAATAGGGAAAGCAACACGTCAGACACCCAAGCGCCAAGCGGACCGCCACTATTTTGGACTATGGTTGTATCGTCAGCTAAATGTGACCAAGAAGGATCTTCACGATGATAAGTGTATAAAATCACCGTAATATAAAGCCCAAGCAGAACTAAACCTAACCACCATGCCTCTTTAATAAGGGTAGTGCCAAACGCAGGTTTTTTTTCAACTTCGGGCTGAAGGCGCGCGTTGATGGGGGCAGATTTTTTTAAGAAATTTTTAAAAAACAAAATAGTAAAACCTTAGCTTTTTTAATAGAAAATCATTCATTAAAAACAAAATAAATTATAGCAGTATCAAAGTAAGTCTGTAGCTAATACAATACTATTCTATCGTTAAGGTTTTCTTATGGAGCACAAAATGGACATTGGCATTAAAGAAGAAGATAGAAAACGCATTGCGGAAGGCCTCTCTCGCCTGCTTGCAGACACCTACACATTGTATTTAAAAACACATTATTTTCATTGGAATGTGACTGGGCCAATGTTTAACACCTTGCATTTAATGTTTGAAGCCCAATATACAGAATTAGCTTTAGCGGTAGATTTGGTTGCAGAGCGCATTCGTTCATTAGACGTTTACGCACCTGGCACTTATCGTGATTTTGCAAAATTATCATCAATTAAAGAGTCAGAATCTGTGCCAAAAGCCGAGGACATGATTAAAGAATTAGTTGAAGGCCACGAAGCCGTTTGCCGCACAGCACGCAGTGTGTTTCCAGCCTCTGACGCAGCTTCAGACGAAGCAACGGCTGACTTACTTACACAACGCTTGCAGCTACATGAGAAAACAGCATGGATGCTCAGGAGTTTGCTACAAAAATAAGTTTCATATTGAGAGGCATATTAGCCAAATGAAATTTGTTTAAATTACATTCAACAAATAAATTTAAAATTAAATTGTATTAATTACAAAAATTGTAGCGCACAGTGTTTTATTAATTAAAGATTTATATTAACTAAGGTTTTTACCATGGCAACAAAACATTCAAAATTATTGATTTTAGGTTCAGGTCCAGCGGGTTATTCTGCGGCAGTGTATGCGGCACGCGCAAATCTTAACCCTGTCTTAATTACTGGGATTGCACAAGGCGGGCAACTCATGACCACGACAGAAGTAGATAACTGGCCTGCTGACGCTGATGGCGTGCAAGGCCCTGAACTCATGGCGCGTTTTCAAAAACACGCAGAACGCTTTAATACGGAAATGATTTTTGATCATATCCACACAGCGCATTTGAAAGAAAAACCAATTCGCTTAGTTGGCGACAGTGGCGAATACACCTGTGACGCACTTATTATTGCCACTGGCGCTTCTGCCAAATATTTAGGTTTGCCTAGTGAAGAAAAATTTGCTGGTAAAGGGGTTTCTGCCTGTGCAACCTGCGATGGATTTTTCTATCGCAATCAACCAGTTGCTGTGATTGGCGGCGGCAATACTGCAGTGGAAGAGGCGCTTTATTTAGCCAACATTGCCAGCAAAGTCACGCTGGTACATCGCCGTGATAAATTTAAAGCTGAAGCGATTTTGGTGGACAAACTCAATGCACGCGTTGCTGAGGGGAAAATTGAATTACAAACTTTCAAAACCCTCGATGAAGTATTGGGCGACGACAGCGGCGTGACCGGCATGCGCTTAAAAAATGTAAACGATGGCACAACGCAAGACATTAATGTGATGGGCGTATTTATTGCGATTGGTCACAAACCCAATACTGATATTTTTGCAGACCAACTTGAAATGGAAGGCGGTTATATTGTCACGCAAATGGGGCGAGCAGGAAATGCGACCGCAACCAGCATTCCAGGCGTGTTTGCTGCGGGCGATGTGCAAGACCATATTTATCGCCAAGCCATTACCAGTGCGGGATCTGGCTGTATGGCAGCGTTAGACGCAGAGCGCTTTTTAGATAAATAAAAAATATTTGTCATTCCTGTGAAAGCAGGAATGACAAATTCAATATAAATATGCATTAACAACATTTACACATGCAATGTCCGCGAAAAAGCACATTCCAGCCGCGTCAGCGCAAACCAATCAGCCAGAGCCTGACAACGACCCGCTCTTGTTTCGTGAAGCTGTAAAAGATGCGCGCCCACTCAGCACACCACCCGTTCGCTTATTTAAATTAAAACCAAAACCGATTCCTGTGCAATTTATCAGAGATGAGCAACAAGCGCTGGCGGACTCACTTTCTGATCACTATATTCCAGCCCATGAGTTAGAAACGGGCGAAGAACTGCTTTATTTGCGTGATGGTCATTCGCCTGATATTTTAAGAAAATTGCGGCGCGGACATTGGGTGATTCAAGCAAAAATTGATTTGCACGGCATGATTTCAGACGAAGCACGGGCTTATGTTTCCAGCTTTATCAGCGATTGCAAAAAGCGCGGGATTCGCTGCGTACGTATTGTGCATGGCAAAGGCTTAGGCTCTCACAACCGCGAGCCGATTTTAAAAAATAAGTTACGTGGTTGGCTCATGCAAAAAGATGAAGTGATTGCCTACGCTGAAGCAAAAAAGCAAGATGGTGGCAGTGGCGCAGTGATCGTGTTACTGAAAGCATAAATCCAATATGAATGATGAAAAAAATTTGGAAAATGATGAAGATTTTCTGAATGAAATCATGTGTACGTGCAGTGGCACCACGCGTGGGCAAATCATCACTTTGGTGGTTGAAGGCTTAGATTTAGACGCAATTTCAAGAAGAACAGGCGCGCTTTCTGGCTGCGCGGGGTGTGAATGGGATGTGGGACAATTGGTTAAATATTTGACTGAGCAAGATAAAACTTAAACATTACATTTTTTAAAGAAGGTTTTTTATGACTAACAACACCATTAGTTCACCTGTCACAGCACAATTAAATCAACAAGAAATTCCCTTTGGCATTCTTGAAATTCCACTCACTGAAGACAAAAAACCCGTCCGTAGTTTAGAAGAGTTACTATCCGCTAACAATTTAGACCCAAAATCTGTGGTTCGGAGTGTGGTTTTTAAAGGCGAATCAGGTCAATTTGTCATGCTAGCGGTGGCTGGTGGTGGACGCGCGGATTGGGCAATTTTGCGCAAACATCTGAATGAGAAAAAATGCCGCATGGCAGAATTTGACGAAGTACCAGCAGCCACAGGGTATGTGGTTGGTGCAGTACCGCCCATTGCGCTACCAGCGCAAGTGCGCATTTTGGTTGATAACAGTGTTAAAAATTATGAAACCGTGGTGATTGGTAGCGGCGTGTTGGGTTATGCGCTTACGCTAAAAGGAAGCGACTTAATAACACTGTTAGCAAACGCAGAATTTGATGATTTTGCAAAAGAATAATGGCTAACTTTAAATTTACACAAACTTTCAGTTCGCTAATCTAGCGTCAATTTGCCTTATTTATCTCACAATTCAATTCAGTTATTTGAATTAAAATCAACGTGTTATTTCAACGTAGTATTGAAAGTTTTATTAATTTTTAAGCTTAAAGTTAGGGTATAACCATGAGTAAACAATTAGGGTATAACCATGAGTAAACAAATGGATGAAAAGAACAGAAATGCATGTGCAGAAGCCTTTGATCAACTGATGCTTGAGCTAAAATCTAGTAAAGTGATCGATGCGTCAGAATATTGGTTGTTTGAACGCGGCTATAGGGCTGCAGTGGGTGAGTTGATGACGATTGCGGAAACGGGTATACAAGACAAAAAATTTGTTTCACCAAGACTGCAAAGCTTGGCAGAGCGCTTAATTGCTGTGAATGATTGTGTGTAACAAGTTGTCATGACATGTTTTTGTTAAAACACTGTCAAATCCAATTGAATATTCGGTAAATCTTCAAATAACAAACGCTACAGATCCCCTGCCAACATTGCCGCACCTAACATGCCAGCAATGTCTTGCACAGTAGAAATATTGACTAAAATTTTTCCACGCAACACAGGCATTAAATCTTCGTTCAAACGTGCATTAAAAGTTGCTTGCATTAAATGCCAAGCACCCACCACCCCGCCGCCAATGACAACATTTTTTACATCCACAACTTTTATCATGCTGGCAAGTGCTTGCGCTAACGCATTGGCAGCCGTCTTGTATGCTTCAACTGCATGGCCATCTCCTGATTGTGCAAAGTTTGCAATTTCTGCGGCGGTGTGCGTTTTTTGCGTGGCTAAAAAATAACTTTTTGATATGCCACTGGCAGATGCGTATTGCTCTAAGCAGCCTAAATTTCCACAACCACAGCTTCTGCCACCCGCTTCCACAATGATATGGCCAATTTCCATTGCGCAGCCATGTTGCCCCACATACGGTTTACCATTGAGCACTAAGCCACCGCCCACGCCTGTGCCTAACCCTAAATAAATCAAGCCCCCCACAGGTTGATTCAATAAACAATATTCGCCATACGCGGCGGCATTAGCATCATTTTCTACAATGACTTTTTTACCTAATATTTTGCTTAAATCATGCGCTAAATTCACATTTTCTAACCCTGGCAAATTGGGAGATTGCGCAATATTTGAAGTGTTTGGATCAATAAACCCAGGAAATCCAATACCAATGGTTGAAATTTCAGGATAAATTTTTAAAACTGTTTGGATGGATTCTGCGGTGATATTTAAGATTTTTTGCCATGCATCAGTGGCGGAATTACTTTTACATACGTTAGAAAAGTTGGCTTCAAAGCGTACTTCTTGAATTAATTTTAAATGCTCAAATACACCCACGCGTAAATTGGTGCCGCCAATATCAATCCCGATGAGTTTCTGAGTTTGCATATTTTTTGACTATAGATTAACCGCGCCCAGAAGCAATCACCGCTGCTTTAAAAAAATCTATTTTTTCTTGCGAAAGTGCCTGCCATTCAAAACGCCACACCCAATTTTTTTCTGTGGTGCCAGGAATATTCGTGCGCGCGTCAGACCCTAAACCTAAAATATCTTGCATGGGAATCATCGCTAAATACGCTTTTGTAGCCAACACCATTTTGATTAACGCTTGCGGCATGGCGGGGTTTTCATCGTTTAAATATTGATGCAAATGATTTTTAACATGCTCTTCAGCTGATTCATACCAGCCAAGCGTTGTATCATTGTCATGCGTGCCAGTGTAAGCAACACTGTTTTCATCAATATTGTGCGGCAAATAGGGGTTGGTATCATCGCCACCAAAGGCAAATTGCAAAATTTTCATCCCAGCAAGTGCGTATTTCAAGCGCAACGCATCCACCTCTGGCGTAATAATGCCTAAATCTTCTGCCACCAAATGAATATCAGGTAATGCTGCAAAAATCGCTTCGAGCAAAGCATCGCCTGGCGCAAGCACCCACTGCCCATTCATCGCCGTTTCTTCCGTTGCGGCAATTTCCCAAGCGGCTTCTAAGCCTCTAAAATGGTCGATGCGAATTAAATCAAATAATTCGTTCTGCTTGGCTAAACGCGCAACCCACCAAGCAAAATTGTCTTCTGCCATTTTATCCCACGCATAATGCGGGTTACCCCAGCGTTGCCCTGTTTCAGAGAAATAATCAGGCGGCACACCTGCCACCACCGTCATATTTTTATGTTCGTCTAATTTAAATAACTGCGGATTTGCCCAAACTTCTGCACTATCAAAAGCAACAAAAATTGGAATATCGCCAAATAACTGCACATTTTTACTATTGGCGTAAATTTTTAAAGCATGCCATTGATTGAAAAAAATAAATTGGGCAAATTGATGAATGGCAATTTCTTGCGCTAACGCTATCCTCGCTGAGGCTAGGGTGGATTCATCTCGATTTTTATAACGCTCTGGCCAAGTGTTCCAGCTTTGTTGGTTAAACTTTTTTCGTAAAGCTAAAAACAGGGCAAAATCATTTAACCAGTCAGCTTCATTTTTGCAAAATTTTAAAAAATCATTTTGATTATTTTTTACTAAAAACTGGGTATAAGCTTGAGAAATTAAGGCTAATTTATTGTGCTGCCCAGCCGCGTAAAAAGCACTGATTTGAAACGGTTTTAATAGTTTTTCTGTTACTAAAGTTTCTAAACAAATTAGTTCTATATCGCCCGCAAACGCAGAGATACATTGATATGGAGAACGATCTGCGTGTGGCATGTTGATGGGCAAAGTTTGCCAAACACGCACCTGCATTTGCGCCAACACATCGACCATTTTTAAGGCATCTTCACCTAAACTGCCTATATAACCTTGTGTTGGAAGCGCGCTGATATGCAGCAACACCCCTGCTTGTTGTTGATTTTTCAGGGCGTCTTGAATGATTGTCATTTTTTTAAATAAGACCTTTTTGGGTTAATTATTTTTACATACTCTTTTTTCTAAAAAATTGATTAAACCGTAGCGTTAAGCTTGACCTCGCCGCATTGTGCCAGCATTGTCAGCATTCCCGCCACCTGCGCTTATCTTTTGATTGAGCGCTTTTGGCACAGGGAGTTTCAATAAAGTATATAAATTGATTAAATTTAACCGATAAAGCTTATCAAAACTCTCAACACTGTCTGATGAGTTATAGTCCCCAAACCACCAAAACCAATCTGAGCCTTCGCAAATGGCCAATTGTCTTTTGCATGCGGCTAAAGTAGCCGCATCAAAGCTGTGCTTACTCATGACATTATCATAGGCTTTTTTTGCTTCACAGAGTAAATCCCAAGCAAGATTTTTATCTGTACTGCCAATCCATGTACTAAACGTGCCATAAACCCAGCTTCCTGCCGCCACTTGTGGCAATATTGGTGCGCTAAAGGTTGCTTCTTCAGCTTTTAATTGGTCAACAATATCGCTGAAAGTGGTCATTTCAATATTTGGATGGTTCACCAAGGCTTCATATAATTCTTTCAGAAAGTAATAGCCGTTGTAAGGGAAATATTCCCAAGCATTTTCACCGTCTAAAATAATACTCACCACTTTAGAACGTGTTTCTGAGTTTTCAGCATAAATACGTTCTAATGCATGAATAAAATCTTGTACTGCAAAATGGGTATGCACTTTTGCATATTCAAAACCAATTTTATCGGATAAAACATCGTCTCTAAAAAAACAAAAAATATCATGGTGCCCGTTGGTAACACGGTAAGGTTGGTATAAATATTCATGCTTATTTTCAGCACTTAATTGTGATTTAATTAAACTATTTGCCAGCACGCCTTGCCCTGTGGCCGCCCATTCCACGCCATGTTCTGCCATGAGCGATAATCCAGCGTGTGAAACCGCACCTTCTGCAGGCCACATACCACGTGGCGCTTTGCCAAATAAAGTTTCATAAGATTGCTGTGCAGAAACAATATGGTCGGCTGCGCGCGCTGCACCACCAGCATAATGGCTATTTTGCGGCAAAGGCGCATCTGGCATGGCATCTAAGGTCGATTTAAAATCTAACAGCAGCGGTAAAATTGGGTGGTAATAAGGCGTTGTTGAGATTTCAATTTGCTTGCGCTTCATCAGTTTTTGATAACGCGGGATGAGATTAATCATGGTTTGCGCAATCACATCGAACAGCGCTTTGCGTTCTTCTAAGGTGAAAAATACGCCTTTTGCCATTAAACTTTGCACCACGCCATTGCGACGGCGCAAACTTTCGCCACACCAAGCCAAGTGGTACCAAACCAGTAAATCTGCTTTGTATTGCGCGGATAAGTAATGCATTTGCACATCTTCAGCCATCGGCTCAACCAACTGATAAAGATGTAACAAGCGTTGGTAATGCGGAAATGGACTCAGCATTTTTTCGTGATGGCTTTTAAAGCAGCTTTGCACGATTAAACGCGATTTTTCTTTGCTGATATCGCCTAAATTTGGCTCAATGAGCAAAGCAAGTAACGGATCACGAATCTCTTTTTTTTGAAATTGTTGTGCGTAATCGTCTAATTGCTCTAACAAAATCGGCACAAAATTAAACGTCACACGCGCTTTTGGGTTTTCTTCCAAATGAAACGCCATATCTGAATAGTCTTTAATGGCGTGCAGGTAAGTCCAAGGCAGCACATACTGATTGGTGACAACATCACGATAATCTGGCTGGTGCATGTGCCAGTACAAATTCAAAAAAAGTTTAGGTGGTTTGGCTTCCATAACATGTTGACCTTATTAAAAAATAACTTATTGATAGGGTCAATTTGAGTCAAAAACCAAATTAAATTACCCTATATAAATCTTGCCCAAGCATGTCTGGCGTGACCAAAATGATGCCTTTTTCTGAAACATAAAAGCGTTTTGCATCAAGTTCTAAATCTACGCCAATTTCCATGCCTTCTGGAATGCTGCATCCGCGGTCAATGACAACATTTTTGAGCACTACATTACGATTAACGGTCACTTTTGGTAAAATAACAGCACCTTCAATAGTACAAAAACTATGCACGCGCACATCTGAAAATAAGACCGAGTTATTGACCGTAGATCCACTAATCAAGCACCCTCCAGAAACCAGTGAATCCGTTGCATTGCCACGCCTGCCATCACTATTAAAGACAAATTTTGCTGGTGGTAATTGCTCTTGATAAGTCCAAATGGGCCACTCTCGATCATACAAATTAAGCTCTGGAACGACTTTCGTCAATTCCATGTTTGCTTCCCAATAAGCATCAATCGTACCAACATCTCGCCAATAAAAATTTCCATTTTTTGCGCCCACGCAACTTTCTGTAAAACGATGCGCCTGTACACGGTATTTATTGATAATGTAGGGAATAATATCTGCGCCAAAATCATGGCTGGATTTTTTATCGCCTGCATCGCGAATCAGCTGTTCATACAAAAATTTTGCATTAAAAATATAAATCCCCATGCTAGCAAAGGCTTTGGTTGGGTCGTCTGGCATAGATTTTGGATTTTTAGGTTTTTCTGCAAATTCAATCACGCGGTCAGTGTCATCCACCGCAATCACGCCAAACCCTTTCGCGTCTTCTAGCGGCACATTAATGCAAGCAATCGTCATGTCTGCTTTGCTTCTAGCATGGGTTGCCAGCATTTGACCATAATCCATTTTATAAATATGGTCACCCGCTAACACGAGTACATATTCACCGCCGTTCTCGCGCAGTAAATCTACATTTTGGTAAACGGCATCTGCCGTACCTTTGTACCATTCTTCAGAAACGCGTTGTTGCGCTGGAATAATATTCACATATTCATGAAATTCACCGCGCAAAAAGCCCCAACCACGTTGAATATGCTGAATTAAACTTTGCGCTTTGTATTGCGTGGCAACGTTAATGCGACGAATGCCAGAATTCATACAATTTGACAATGGAAAATCAATAATTCTAAATTTTCCACCAAATTGCACCGCAGGTTTTGCTCGCCAATCTGTCAGATTTTTTAATCGGCTGCCGCGCCCGCCTGCCAAAATAATCGCCACCGTTTTTTTTGTTAAATTACTGATAAAACGGTCTGAACGATCTTGTTGACGTTCTTGACGACGGTTTTTTATACGACGTTCTGCGGATGGCTTAGTCATCTCTAGTCTCCTCAACAACTTTTTAGTTTTTAATTAACAGTTTTTTAATTGAATTATGGCTTTAAAATAGGCTTTATCTAGTTTTAATTGTAAATCTAGCTTACATTATAATCAGCTGAATGATTTACAATTTATAAAATTTTTACTAAACAATTTAATTAATCTATACATTATTTGAGAAATTTACCTTGGTCAAATCAAAATCTAACGCAAATGGAAAAAATGCCGTGATAAAAGCGTCTGAAAATCATGCCATTGAACGTGTTTTGCATGCTAAACACCATGATCCTTTTAGCTTTTTAGGACTCCATTCTGAAGGCGAAACAACGATTTATCGTACATTTTTACCGCACGCAAAAGCGGTTTGGCTAAGAGTGGACGATGCATGGCAGTTGTTAGCAAAAAGTGATGAAACTGGATTATTTGTTTGGCAAAGTGATGATAAAAAGGCAAAGCCTAGCACACCTGTTTTATTAAAAATTGAGTACGATGTCACCAGCTTTGAAAGTTATGACCCTTACACGTTTGGCACTACCCTCACGCAAGATGAACTCTATTTATTTGGCGAAGGCCGTTTAAAGCAAGCTTACAAAACGTTTGGCGCGCATTTTATGCAAATGCATGGCATTTCTGGTGTGCGCTTTGCGGTTTGGGCACCCAATGCAGAACGCGTGAGTGTGGTAGGCAACTTTAACCGCTGGGATGGTCGTGTGCATGCCATGCGTGCGCATGGTTCTAGCGGCGTTTGGGATATTTTTATTCCACATTTGACCACGCACGATACGTATAAATTTGAAATTAGAAATCGCCAAACAGGCAATATCCTCACCAAAACTGACCCTTACGGCTTTGAATATGAAAAACGGCCAGGCACGGCCGCTAAAGTGAGTGAAAGTAAACATCAATGGCAAGACGATGCTTGGCTAAAAAATCGCACACAAAATGATTGGCTGCATGCGCCGTTTAATTGCTACGAAGTCCACTTAGGCTCATGGCAACGCAATGCGCAAGGCCATTTTTTAAGCTATCGTGAACTTGCAAAAACACTCGTGCCGCACGTGGTGGACATGGGTTACACGCATGTTGAACTTTTACCTATTTCTGAACATCCACTGAATGAATCTTGGGGTTACCAAACCACGGGCTATTTCGGGGTGACAAATCGCTTTGGTTCGCCCGATGATTTACGCTTTTTAATTGATGCTTTTCATCAAGCCAATATCGGCGTAATTTTAGATTGGGTACCTGGCCACTTTCCTAAAGATGATTGGGCATTGGCACGTTTTGATGGCACAGCACTCTATGAACATGAAGACCCACGCTTAGGCGAACACCAAGATTGGGGCACGTATATTTTTAACTACGGCCGAAATGAGGTGCGTAACTTTTTAATTGCCAATGCTTATTTTTGGCTGAATGAATTTCATATTGATGGCTTACGGGTAGATGCAGTGGCTTCCATGCTGTACCTTGATTATTCTCGCAAAGCGGGCGAATGGTTGCCGAATAAATTTGGCGGGCGTGAAAATTTAGATGTCATTGAGTTTTTAAAACAACTTAACATCATGGTGGGCGAAGATTTTAAAGGTGTGTTAACGATTGCTGAAGAATCAACCTCATGGCCCATGGTCTCACGCCCCGTTTATTTAGGTGGGCTGGGCTTTAGTATGAAATGGAATATGGGCTGGATGAACGATACGCTGGCTTACATTAAAGAAAATCCCGTGCACAGACGTTATCACCATGACAAATTGACGTTTGGACAACTGTACGCATATACCGAAAATTTTGTGTTACCGTTTTCACATGATGAAGTAGTGCATGGTAAACATTCTTTGCTGGATAAAATGCCTGGCGATGTTTGGCAAAAATTTGCAAATTTGCGTTTACTATCCACCTACCAAATGACAGCGCCTGGTAAAAAATTAAACTTTATGGGCAATGAGTTTGGGCAAGGTCGTGAATGGAACGTGAATGCGAGCTTAGACTGGCATTTATTAAACGATGAGTATGCAGGGCATGATTGGCATAGAGGCATTAAACAACTCAATATTGATTTAAACCATTTATATCAACATCAAAACGCGTTACATACTTTAGATTTTGACTCAAATGGTTTTGCTTGGTTAGATTGCCATGACAGTGAGCAATCGATTATTAGCTATATTAGGCGCGGAGCAAATGGTAGTTTTGTTATAATAGCGTTGAACTTTACGCCTGTTGTGCGCCACGGTTACAGGCTTGGCGTGCCACAAAGTGGGCAATATCGTGAAATATTTAATAGTGATGCAGCTTGCTATAACGGTAGCAATCAAGGTAATGGCGCTGGCCTTACCACTGAAAATGTTGCATGGATGGAACATGCGCAATCTATCGTCATCACATTGCCACCTTTAGCAGGTATCGTTTTACAATTGAATTAACTAATAATTTTATAATCAACAAATCATTTATTTTAACTAACAAAAGTAACTCTCAAAAAATATGGCAACATTTACAGAACTCCCCATTTGGCAAACGCTGTGTGAACATCAAAAAAAGGTCGCCCCGTTGCACATGCGCGATTTATTCGCAAAAGATAAAAATAGGTTTAAGCATTTTAGTTTGCAATCATTAGGTTTGTTGTTTGATTATTCAAAGCACCGCATTACTGATGAAACACTGCCACTTTTAATGCAACTTGCTCGCGAAGCTAAGATTGAAACTTGGCGTGACCGCATGTTTTCAGGTGAAAAAATCAATATCACGGAAAATCGTGCAGTGTTGCACACCGCACTTAGAAATCGCAGCAATAAACCTGTGCTGGTCGATGGTGTCGATGTGATGCCAGAAGTCAACCGCGTATTATCACAAATGCGCACTTTTTCAGACAAAGTACGCAGCGGTGAATGGAAAGGTTTTACTGGAAAACGTATCACCAACATTGTGAATATTGGTATTGGCGGCTCAGATTTAGGCCCTGTCATGGTGTGCGATGCATTAAAACCTTATGCCAGCCCAGATTTAAACGTATATTTTGTATCTAATATTGATGGCGCGCATTTAAGCCGTGCTTTGAATGTGTGTGATCCTGCAACCACGCTCTTTATTGTGGCTTCAAAAACGTTTACCACGCAAGAAACCATGACCAATGCAACGTCTGCGCGCAGTTGGTTTTTAAATGCGGCTAAAGACAACGCCCATGTAGCAAAACATTTTGTTGCCCTTTCAACCAATGCCAAAGCGGTAGAAGCCTTCGGTATTGATACCGCCAATATGTTTGCTTTTTGGGATTGGGTGGGCGGCCGTTATTCTTTATGGTCAGCCATTGGATTATCCATTGCACTTTATATCGGCATGGACAACTATGAAGACTTGCTCACGGGTGGATTTGAAATGGATCAACATTTCATTACAACGCCGCTTGAGCAAAATATGCCCGTCATTATGGCCTTATTGGGCGTGTGGTATAACAACTTTTTCCATGTGGATACGCATGCCATTTTACCGTACGACCAAGGAATGGCCCGATTTCCAGCGTATTTGCAACAAGCAGATATGGAAAGTAACGGTAAATTTATTTGCCGCGATGGCACACGTGTCCCTTACAAAACAGGGCAAGTCATTTGGGGCGAAGCAGGTACCAATGGTCAACATGCGTTTTATCAATTAATTCATCAAGGCACGCAAATTGTGCCAGCAGATTTTTTAATGCCGGTGCATAGCAATACAAAAATGGGCGAACATGGCAATGATCACCATAAAATTTTGCTGGCTAATTTCTTAGCGCAAACGCAATCACTTATGCTAGGTAAAACCTTGGATGAAGCACGCGCAGAACTTGTAAAACAAGGCATGAGCGGGCAAACATTAGAGGATTTATTGCCACACAAAACCTTTGAAGGCAATCGCCCGACAACTTCCATTATGTTCGACCGATTAACGCCAAACACCTTAGGTAAACTGATTGCACTTTACGAACACAAAATTTTTGTGCAAGGCATTTTGTGGGATATCAATAGTTTTGACCAATGGGGCGTGGAATACGGCAAACAAATTGCCCAACAAATTTTACCATTATTAAAAGATGAAACTATTGTGGACTGCTTTGACAGCTCAACCAATGGCTTGATCAACTATCTCAAAGCAGTCGATTAAATCAATATGGCAAAACTCAGCCCGTACCGCGTTAATCCGAAAAAATTCTCTTTAAAAAGTTTTAGCCCATCGGATAAATCTGCGCGCACTGGCGACAAAGCCAAAGATTCGCTTCTTCTTGCCGAACTCGCAACAGAAATTAATGCGTTACAAGATATTCTGCATGCCGAAGGCAAACGTAAATTATTACTAATTCTGCAAGGCATGGATGCCAGCGGCAAAGACGGCACGGTGCGCCATGTGTTCAGCGAATGCGACCCACTTGGCATTCGCCTTGCCAGCTTTAAAGCGCCTAGTTCTGAAGAACTTGCCCACGATTATTTATGGCGCGTGCATCAACAAGCGCCAAAAAATGGCGAACTGGTCATTTTCAACCGCAGTCATTATGAAGATGTGCTGATTGTGAAAGTGCATGATTGGATTGATGATGCAGAGTGCCAACGCCGTTTTCAACAAATTAATGATTTTGAACGTTTACTCACAGAGTCTGGCACCACCATAATTAAATGCTTTTTACATATTTCAAAAGAAGAGCAAAAAGCGCGCTTTGAGGAACGTTTAAATGACCCAACAAAAAGCTGGAAATTTAATCCGAACGATTTAAATGAACGCGCACTTTGGCCAAAATATATGACTGCCTACGAAAACGCGCTTAAAGCCACTTCAACGGAACACGCGCCTTGGTATGTGATTCCTGCAGATTCTAAAACCAACCGTAATTTATTGATTTCAACAATTTTGCTAGAAACGCTCAAAAGCATGAAACCGCAATATCCACCAGCGCTAGAAGCGTTTAAGTCGATTGTGATTGAAGATTAAAGTTCTGTA
Source organism: Methylophilaceae bacterium (assembly GCA_965247415.1). Taxonomy (GTDB): domain Bacteria; phylum Pseudomonadota; class Gammaproteobacteria; order Burkholderiales; family Methylophilaceae; genus Methylotenera. The sequence continues at coordinate 1,877,384 of OZ252007.1, read as the reverse complement.
GCATTAAAAACTTAAGTACAACAAAAAGCCGACTGAAATTGAGTCGGCTTTTTATTTATGTTCAAGTTCACACATTAAGCTAGCGCAATTTTACAGATTCCGCATTCACTAATTGTTTAGCAATTACCTCGCCCACACTTTGGCTGATACTTGCGCCAATGCGTTTTGCAATGCGGCTGGCAAAATCATCCTGATAAGTAAAATCCACCATATTTTCTTCTTTAATGATTTCACGCGCAACATAATCGGCACTGCCAAGCGCATCTGCCAAGCCTAACTTGATGCCTTGCTCGCCACTCCAAAATAAACCACTGAACACTTCTGGCGTTTCTTTTAATCGCGCGCCACGGCCTTGTCTCACCACAGCTTTAAATTGCTCATGAATTTCGTTGAGCATGGTTTGCGCAAATTCTTGATGCTTAGGATTCACTGGTGAAAAAGGATCAAGCATCGCTTTATTTTCGCCAGCTGTCATTAAGCGGCGCTCCACGCCTACTTTTTTCATCACTTCTGTAAAGCCATAACCATCCATTAACACGCCAATTGAACCGATAATACTCCCTTTATCCACATAAATTTTGTCAGTTGCTACGGCAATATAATAGCCACCTGACGCGCAAATATCTTCTACCACAGCATAAACTGGGATGCTTGGATGTAATTTTTTCTGGCGACGAATTTCATCGTTAATAATGCCAGCCTGCACTGGACTACCACCTGGACTATTAATTCTAAAAATAATGCCTTTGGTACCAACGTTGTCATATGCTTCTTGCAAACTACTGATAACAGAATCTGCATTCACTTCGCCACCCGCCTCAATCACGCCGTTGATATCAATGAGGGCAGTATGGTTGCCCGTAGCGGTTTTGTTGTGACCAATCAACCCAAAGCCGTAAAACAACAATACGAATAAATAAATAAAAAAGAGGGCCTTAAAAAAAATATTCCATCGACGCGCAATCGTTTGCTCACGCAGTGCGGAACTGGCTAATTTTTCCAGCACAGATTGCTGCCAAGCTTTATTTTCTGTGGATTTATGATGCACTTGCGGGTTTAAATTTTCTTCTGACATGGGTTAACTTTCTTTTAAAAAAACATAATTAAATTTTAGAAAAACAGGATACGCGAGAAACGGGTGAAAACGCTAACTTATAAAAAAATACTTTTTAGCTGAGTTTAAATCGACAAAAATTTGATTGTTTTTTTCTTCTAAATCAATTGGTTTTAAGATTTTTCCTTTACATGGCCCCATCACGCAAAAGCCTGTATTGGGCTGATAATGTGCGCCGTGTGTAGCACAAATTAAATAATCTTTTTGCGCGGTAAAAAATTCGCCCTCTTTCCAATCAAGCTCTACTGGAATGTGCGCACATTGATTCACGTACGCATAAGCTTTGCCTTGATAGCGAACCACAAAACCTGAAACAAATTCACCAAACATAGGCATTTTAAACCGTAAGCCTAAGCCTTCATTCGCTAAATCTTGACTATTGAACGTCAGAATATTTACATTATTTTGCATAGCAAATCATTAAGCAGGTTTTTTGATTAAGCATGTTCAAGCAACCATGCACTTAAGCTAGAAAATTCATCAAATTGTGCAATTGGATTTAAGTGTTGCCATTGATCCGCAGATTGCGCACCATACGTTAAACCAATGCTTTTAACGCCTGCATTGTGGGCCATTTGTAAATCGTAACTGGTATCGCCAATCATGAGTGTGCGTTCAGGCAAAACGACAAAATGGTCCATCAACTCATCGAGCATTTGTGGATGTGGTTTTGAAAAACATTCATCTACCGTGCGCGTTGCTAAAAAGTATTGCCCCAATCCACAATGCTCCAACGCTAAATTTAAGCCTCGACGCCCTTTTCCAGTGGCAACAGCCAATTTAAAGCCGCGCTTGCTGAGTGCTTTAATCGTATCTTGCACGCCATCAAACAAAGGAATCTCACTTTCACCCGCGTAATAATTGGCGGTGTATTGCGCGGCCAATGCTTGCGCCTGCTCTTTTGGGATTTGCCCATACAACGCTTCAATGGATTCGCGCAAACCTAAGCCAATAATACTGCTGGCCTGTTTGCGGCTTAAGGCTGGCAAGCCAACTTGCTCGGCTGCCTTGAGGAGCGCAACGGTAATCATGGCCGTTGAATCAGCCAAAGTACCATCCCAATCCCATACAATTAAATCAAACTGCTTTTGTGTCACTTTGTCTCACTTTTAACATTAAATATGTCTTAGAAAAAATCAATATCACTCATTCTAAAATATTTTTACACCTCTAAAATGCTTAAAAACCTTGCTAATTCTGTTGGTGTTTGGGCTTTTAACTCTAAAAACTCATTAGAAACAGGATGACGAATTTTTGTGATGGCAGAATGCAAAAACATCCGCTTTAAGCCTTGCTTCATAAGAATTTTATTTTGCGAAAAATCTCCATACTTATCGTCGCCCGCAATTGGAAAACCCAAATGAGCGGTTTGGACTCTTAATTGATGCGTTCTGCCTGTAATAAGTTGCGCTTCTAGCAAACTAAAGTCACCTAACGTTGCATGCGAAAACTGTTTTAACAACCGAAAAATTGTTTCAGAAGATTGCCGCTCATTGAATTGATCTTTTTTAATATCCGTCACCACATTCACGCGGCGCTCACCATTGGGCAACGTATATTTTTGTAAGTCCAGCACCACACGTTTTTTCGCTTCAAGCCACTTTCCATGCACCAGCAATAAATAGCGTTTATCGGTTTGATTTTGCCGAATCGCTTCATGCAACGCCACTAACGCAGCGCGTTTTTTTGCCACCATCAACACGCCAGAAGTTTCGCGGTCTAGGCGATGCACAAGCTCTAAAAATTTAGCCTTGGGACGCTCTAAACGCAATTGCTCAATCACACCCAAACTGATTCCACTGCCACCATGCACAGCAAACCCAGCTGGTTTATCAATCACTAACAATGCTTCATCTTCAAAAATAATTGCATTTTGAAATTTTTCAACGACAGCAACATCCGATTTTATCGGCTCTGATTGGCTGGCGCGGGTTGGTGGAATTCTAACAATATCGCCCAACGTTAATCGAAAATCTGCATCGATGCGTTTTTTATTCACCCGCACTTCGCCACTGCGCAAAATACGATATACATGACTTTTTGGCACGCCTTTGAGCGTTTTCAGCAAAAAATTATCAATACGCTGGCCTTCGCTGCCTTCGTCTATGGTTAAAAATGCGGCCGCCATTTCGCTGACTTTTTCTGATTGGCTTAACTGGTTAACTTCTAATTGATTAACAATAGTGTTTTTGTTCATGCTTTGCTTAAATGAATGATGTAGCTTATACTTCGAATACGGGTTGCAATTAAAAAAATTGTTTGATAAGCGCAAGTTATGTACGCATTATCAAGTGTTTTATAGATTACTCAAGATAAAAAATCCTGTGTCATCATCAAAAATTGCAAACTGCGCAGTGATTAAAAATACAGATTACTTAAAAATACAGATTAAATGGTTAATGCCGCTCGCCTATTATAAAGTAGCGGTCAGAAATTTTAGCATTCAAGCCGCAGCAGAGAAAAAAGAAACCGCGACTTAAAGTGATGAAATCTGCGCTGAACAAAAATTTGTGTCAACGCAGTGATAAAAAATTTAGAAAACTCAAAGTAATTAACTTTGAAGATTAACGAGTAAAAAAACAGCAATTGCTGAAATTTTATTCAATGAATATAAACAGTTGCAATTTGAATGGGCGCTTTATTAAATGCCTAAATTGCAAAAAACCTTAATAAAAACGCATGGCAAACATAACAATACTTATTATTAAAAATTTGCATGTTGAATAATTTGGCGCAGGCCAATTTTATTTTAGCGGACGCTTCAAGCGAATGTTCGTGGTTTTTATGACGTTAAATCAATTTTGTTTACATTCAAACAATACAATTTGCTGATTCAGCGGGTTGGCGTTAATCTTAACGAACAATTAATTTTTAGTTGATTTTTTAAATTTTCTTGCAGCTTTCTGCAAGACTTTACTTTAATTTATTCACTTCTTTTGATTTAAAACGTTCCGTTTCAAATCCATCTGCCTCCCTTAAAAATGCTTAAATTTTGCTAGCCTCAGTGATTTTTTTGGCTAGCCATATGCAGGAGCACAACATGAAACGTATGTTATTTAACGCAACGCAATCGGAAGAATTACGCGTTGCCATCGTCGATGGTCAAAAACTCATTGATTTAGACATTGAGCACGCTGGCAAAGAACAGCGCAAGAGCAATATTTACAAAGGCGTCATCACCCGAATTGAACCTTCTCTAGAGGCCGCTTTTGTCGATTACGGCATGGATCGTCACGGATTTTTACCATTTAAAGAAGTTGCCAGAAGTTATTACAAAGAAGGTGCTGACGCAAAATCGCGCATTCAAGACGCATTAAAAGAAGGCCAAGAACTGATTGTTCAAGTTGATAAAGATGAGCGTGGTAATAAAGGCGCGGCACTTACCACCTTTATTTCACTGGCAGGTCGCTATTTAGTATTGATGCCAAACAATCCAAAAGGTGGCGGTGTTTCACGTCGGATTGAAGGCGAAGATCGCGATGAGTTGCGCGATACTCTTGCGCAATTACAAATCCCAAAAGGCATGAGTATTATTGCGCGTACCGCAGGCATTGGCCGTAATGCGGAAGAATTACAATGGGATTTAAATTATCTTACCCAACTTTGGACTGCTATTGATGATGCATCCACCTTACAACCTGGCGCTTATTTAATTTATCAAGAAGGCAGCTTGGTGATTCGCGCGATTCGCGATTACTTTAGCTCAGACATCGGCGAAATTTTGATTGATACGCCAGAAATTTATGAGCAAGCCGTGCAGTTTATGAACCACGTCATGCCCAACAATGTTTCTCGCGTTAAATTGTATCAAGATGAAATTCCACTTTTTACCCGCTTTCAAATTGAACATCAAATTGAATCAGCTTTCTCGCGTGAAGTGCGCTTGCCTTCAGGCGGCGCAATTGTTATCGACCACACGGAAGCATTGGTTTCTGTCGATGTGAACTCAGGCCGCGCAACCCGTGGCAGCGATATTGAACATACTGCATTTAATACCAACATTGAAGCCGCAGAAGAAGTCGCACGCCAATTACGCTTGCGCGATTTAGGTGGCCTAGTTGTAATTGACTTTATTGACATGGAAAATCAACGCAACCAACGTGAAGTGGAAAATGCCTTGCGCGATGCGCTACGTGCTGACCGTGCCCGCGTACAAACAGGCAAGATTTCACGCTTTGGTTTGTTAGAACTTTCCCGCCAACGCTTGCGCCCAAGTTTAGGCGAAACCAACCACATTCCTTGCCCACGTTGTCATGGTACTGGTCATATTCGTGGTATAGAATCAACAGCCTTACACATTTTACGCATCACGCAAGAAGATGCGATGAAAGACAATAGCGCCATTATTCAAGTGCAATTGCCTGTTGAAGTGGCCACGTTCTTACTCAATGAAAAACGTGCAGACATTCATAAAATTGAACAACGCATGGGCGTTGAAGTGGTGCTGATTCCGAACATTCATCTTGAAACGCCTAACTACAATATTGTGCGGGTCAAACATGATGACGTGAATGAAGAAACCAGTCGCGCCAGTTACAAAATGGTCGAAATGCCAGCAGAAACAACTTATATTCCAGATGCGGCTGAAATTGCAAAAGCTGTGAGACCTGTTGCGGCAGTTAAAGGAATTACACCAACCGCACCCGCACCGATTGTGGAAGAAAAAGTTGAAGTTGTGAGTAAAGCTAAGCCATCATTTTTTGCGCGCATTAAAACTTTATTTGGTTTTGGCGCTTCTGAAGAAAACAATACGGCTTCTGAGCAAGAAAAAACAAAACAACAAAACCAAGCGCGCCATGAGCAACATCGCAACAATAAAAATCGTAACCGTAACCGCAATGAGCGCAATCGTAACGATCGCGGTGAACGCAATCAGCAAGATAACCCGCAAAACCGAAATCCTGAGCTAAAAGCTGGCGATAACAAAACGCTAGAAAATAAACCACAAGACGCAAAAAAATTAGAAAATAAAATTCAAGACAATAGAAATCAAGAGAATAGAAATCAACAAGCGCGACAACAAAAGCAGCATAGACCTTCAAATCAGCATGCAAATAATAATTCAAATGAAAACGTTTTAGCCAGCAACCAAAATGTTACCAACTTAAATTTGGAAAATACCAGCAACAATTTAAACACGGTTGCGCCCGAAGTGATTGCGCAAGAAGTTGTTAGCGAGCAGCGTTCTAATCGCCGTAACCGCAACAATCGTCGTGGCAGACGCGATCGTTCTGAAAATTCGAATGGCGATCAAAATCGCCCATTTATTCCAAACGATGAAATCAGTGCCATCCAAGCTGATAATGCGCAATCTTTTGTTGAAATTCAGCCAGCTGACACCATTGTGAATGCGCCTGCTATTTCAGAAAATGATGCTCAAAATAATGCGTCAACGGTAGAAACTGATGCCATGGTTACTAGCATTAATGACGTTGCGTTAACTGACAATCAGAACGCATCAACAGCAGCACAAGCTGAAAACGTTCCAAAGAAAAAGAAACCTTTCCACAAAAACGCACAAAAAAATAATCAGAAAGAGGCTGAAATAAATCAACCAGTTAGCCAAACTCAAACTGCAGAAATTCAAATGCCTGAAGTTCAATCGACAACAGAGCCCGCAACCCGCGGTATTGCTGAATCGGCTAATGTTGCGGTTGTTGAAAGTGTTGAAAAAGCACCTGCAAAACCACGCAAACCAAAAGCTGCTCCAAAACCAGTAGATTTAGCCTCTGTTGGGTTAAAACTGATTGAAACAAAAGCGGAAAAAGTGAGCACGGTTAATGTGGGGCAACCTGCAGCGGCTAAAGGTCCAAAAAAGATCGCGCCTTGGCAAAAAAGAACTGCGCAAGACAATCAATCTGAGCCTTTGGTGATGGTTGAAACGCAAAAAAAATCATAACTTTTTAATAAAGCCCTCAACCATCTTGAGGACTTTAATCTTAAGTTAAAAAAACGCTCACATTGTTAATAAAACGTGAGCGTTTTTTATAGAAAAACCTTGATGTACACATCTGATCAGACTAGCAGAAGTCCTTAAAAAATAGCCGCAATGTTGATTTAAGCACGCAAATGCGTCACACACATAAAACCAAATGCAGCCAATATCAGTGCGCCAAATACATGGCTAGAGGCATGCAGCAGCGCCCAGCCATATTCATTTTTTTGCAATAATATTAGGCTTTCGCCAGTAAATGCAGAAAAAGTGGTCAAACCACCCAAAAATCCAGTGGTCAAAAATAAACGATAAGACTGGGATTCTAAACCGCCAAAATTCACCAGAGCTAAAACCATGCCCATCAAAAACCCGCCCATTAAATTAACCAATAATGTGCCTACGGGTAAGTTTGGAATTAAATAATTTAATGCTGCACCCAATAACCAGCGGCACCATGCTCCCATGGTGGCACCAAGACCAATTGATACTGCGTTGATTAGAGTTATATTCATTTGAAACGCCTTTTATGAGCAAAATCTGACAATATTAAATAACAATCATCATAACAAACAAATTTAATTCACATAAAATAGCTGTTAATTTTCGTTTTAAAAAATCTTGCTTTGCACTATGATAAACACTCAACCTTAGTTAGAAAGTTACACTTTTGAAAGTTTTATTTGTCACATCTGAAGTATTTCCACTGATTAAAACTGGCGGTTTAGCGGATGTCAGCGGCTCTTTACCCAATGCCTTGCAAAAACTTGGAGTTGATATCCGGTTGCTTGTACCTGGCTACCGAAGCGTCCTTGAAAAATTAATTAATCTAGAAAAAATTGCTGACATTGATCATTTGCCAGTCGTTGGTCATGCAGAATTAATGATGGGATTGATTGCAGAAACAGGCAACGTTGTCATGGTGGTTAAATCTGCGTCAATTTATGAGCGTGAAGGCGGCCCCTATATTGATCAATTTGGCGCAGAATGGAACGACAATGCCATCCGTTTTGGTATTCTGTCAAAAGTGGCGGCGATATTAACCAGTAAGAAAAAGCATCTTATTCATTGGCAGCCAGATATTGTGCATTGCAATGATTGGCAATCGGGGCTAACGCCAGCGTATATGAAACTGGTTGAGCAAACCAAAACAAAATCCATCATGAGTATTCATAATATGGCTTTTCAGGGTTGTTTTGGCGAACAAAATGTGGCTGTTTTGGGTTTACCGCGTGAACATTTTGTGATGGAAGGGTTGGAATATCATGGGCAACTGTCGTTTTTAAAAGCTGGGCTTTATTATGCGGATGCTATTTCAACCGTTAGCCCACAATATGCGCAAGAAATTCAAACTTCAATGTTTGGGTTTGGATTAGAAGGATTGCTGACAAGGCGACATCATGAAATTACGGGAATTTTGAATGGCATTGAAACGCAAGAGTGGAATCCGAAACATGATGCTTATTTATGCAAAAACTACACTGCACGCACCATTAAAAATAAAGCTGCGGTAAAACAAGCCTTACAAGAAACACTTGGGCTTACTGTTGATGCAAATGCACCATTATTGGGCGTCGTAAGTCGGCTTACCCATCAAAAAGGCCTAGACATGCTCTTGCCAATAATTGAACAACTCCTCGAAGAAGGCTGCCAATTAGCATTATTAGGCAGTGGTGAGCGTCCTTTAGAAAAAGCATTTTTTGATATTGCCTTGCAACATCCCAAACAAGCTGCCGTCACCATTGGTTATAACGAACCCCTTTCGCATCAAATTATGGCGGGCAGTGATCTATTTATTATGCCGTCGCGCTTTGAACCTTGCGGTCTGAACCAGCTTTATGGCTTGGCATATGGCACACCGCCGATTGTTAACGCAACGGGCGGGCTGGCAGATTCTGTGACTGATACGCACGAGGCTTCAATTAAAAATCAAACTGCAAATGGCTTTGTAATGACTGAAGCCACCAGCGAAGGCTTGTTAAACGCCGTTCAACGCGCAATCAATTTATATAAAAATACGCCGAAAATTTGGCAAAAAGTGCAAAAAAATGGCATGTCACTCAATTTAAGTTGGGATCACAGCGCCCAAGAATATTTAAAATTGTATGAAAACACCTTAAAAATGCGTTAAAAAGTTTAAATAAAGGGATGCGAAACTGGCTTTGAAACTAAAATTTTAAATTGGCATGCTTAATGCTTTATTTAAATTAAGCTTCTCCAAAGCTAGTTTCTCCTCCCTCTGGGCGTCTTCTTAGACGCCCTCTTTTTTAGACAATACTCTACGTCAAGCGCACCCAAGCGTTATTTCACAATAAAATGTTCGCGGTAATATTTTAATTCATCAATCGATTCATAAATATCTGCCAGCGCTTCATGTTTACTCGCTTTTTTAAAACCTGCATAAATGTCTGGTTTCCAGCGGCGCGCCAACTCTTTAAATACACTCACATCTAAATTGCGATAATGAAAAAAACTTTCCAAATCAGGCATATAACGCGCCATAAAGCGTCGGTCTTGGCAGATAGAATTGCCACACATGGGGGATTTTCCAGCGGGCACATATTGTTTTAAAAAATCAATCATGATGGTAGTGGCTGCAATTTCATCGATTGTAGAAGCTTTCACTTTATCGATCAAACCTGAGCGACCATGCGCGCCTTTATTCCACGCGTCCATGCCATCTAAAACAGCATCACTTTGATGAATCACCAAGACTGGAGATTCACCCAGCACGTTTAACTCAGCATCGGTCACCACCGCTGCCAACTCTAAAATTCGGTCAGAATCAGGCAATAAACCGCTCATTTCCATATCCAGCCAAATTAAATTATTTTGATTGCTCGCTGTTTTTTCATTTGTATTTTGCACGGTCTTTTCCATCATGATTTCCATTAAAATTAAGGCTGTAAAACATTTTGCATGAACCAAACTCGGCAAAATGCTTCACAATGTCACATATTAACTTAAGCGGGTCTATTATGTCTTTTGCATTTACCATTACTTTTATTGGTCTTTTAATTAGTACAACACTCGTGCGCTTTTGGTTAAGTGGTCGGCATATCAATCATGTCAATGCGCATCGTAATACCGTGCCTGTAGCTTTCGCTAACACAATCGAATTAGCTGCCCATCAAAAAGCGGCAGATTATTCTGTGGCAAAAAGCAAATTGATTATTTTAGAAACCATCACGGGCGCAATTTTATTGGCAATATTAACGATGGGCGGCGGCTTACAATGGCTTGATGACGCTTGGCGTCAACTGTTGCCAGCACATCATATGGCGCGTGGCGCGTTGGTCATTTGTAGTGCGTTATTCATCAGTAGCTTGATTGATTTACCTTTTGATTTCTACAAAACGTTTGTGGTCGATGAAAAATTTGGCTTTAATAAAATGACGCCTAAAATGTTTTTTACTGATTTAATCAAACATAGTTTGGTTGGCATTGCGTTGGGCGCACCGATTTTATTTGCCGCACTGTGGTTGATGCAAGAAGCGGGTGATTACTGGTGGTTTTATTTATGGGTGGTTTGGAGCGCCTTTAATATTTTAATGTTAGCGGTTTACCCTACTTTTATTGCACCGCTTTTTAATAAATTTTCTCCGCTTGAAGATATTAGCTTAAAACAACGCATTGAAAATTTAATGACCAAATGTGGCTTTAAATCTCAAGGCTTATTTGTGATGGATGGCTCCGCGCGCAGCAGTCACGGAAATGCTTATTTCACAGGGTTTGGCGCATCAAAACGTGTGGTATTTTTTGACACTTTATTAGCCAGATTAAACGCCGATGAAATTGAAGCAGTACTCGCGCATGAACTTGGTCATTTTAAACATCACCATGTCATTAAGCGCATTGTTATGTTATTTGCCTTAAGCTTTTTAGGGTTAGCACTGTTGGGCTGGTTAATGAAACAAGAATGGTTTTATTTTGGATTGGGCGTTACCACAGAAAGTAATTACATGGCACTGATTTTATTTTTATTAGTTTCGCCGATATTTATGTTTTTGCTCAAACCCATTATGGCAAATTATTCGCGTAAAAATGAATTTGAGGCTGATAGCTACGCAGCAACGCACGCCAATGCGCAAAGCTTGGTAGATGCTTTGGTCAAACTTTATCGAGATAACGCATCCACCTTAACGCCTGATCCACTGCACTCTGCTTTTTATGATTCGCACCCGCCTGCAAGCATCAGAATTAGCAAATTGGTTAATATTTAAGATAAACAAAGTGTTAATATCATTCACATGATAAAAATTATTTTTATTTTTTTAATTTGCTTTTTTAAAAACGTAAACGCTGAACCTTTTAAAAATGCAGACCTGAACGCTGGCAAAGAATTAGTTGAAAAAAACTGTATTAGTTGCCACGCCGCAAGTTTTGGTGGCGATGGTTCAGGCATTTACACGCGTGAATTTCATAAAGTGATCAGTGCTAAAGGATTAGTTGCGCAAGTGCGTAATTGCAACACCATGCTTGGGCTTAAATGGTTTGAGGACGAAGAACTCAATGCAGCGGCTTACCTAAACAAACAGTATTATCATTTTTCTGAATAAGTTTCTATTTGCAAAATAACTCCCCTTTTTTCGGCACCATTGTTTCAGCCTTCGGTAAACGCTATCTTGTTGAATTAAAACATAATCAACAAAAAATAAGCTGTGTCACCCGTGGAAAAAAAACCAATCTTGCCTGTGGAGATGCTGTCAGCGTGGTTTTGACAGACACCGCAGAAGGCATTATTGAAACATTACATCCGCGTAAAACCTTGCTTTACCGCAGCAATGCTTATAAAAGTAAACTGCTTGCAGCCAATGTCACGCAAATTGTGATTGTGCTTGCAACGCAACCCAGTTTTTACGAAGCACTGCTTAACCGCTGTTTAATTGCCGCTGAAGCTGCTCAAGTAAAACCGCTGATTGTGCTGAATAAATGCGATTTAACCCATGCGCAAGAAGCAAAAGAAAAATTAAGTCTTTACGTCAAATTGGGTTACTCCGTTTTAACCCTTTCTGCAATTGATGATATTTCACCGCTAAAACCTTTTTTATTGGGTGAATCCAGCATTTTAGTTGGGCAATCTGGCATGGGGAAATCCACCATCATTAACGCGTTGCTTCCGCTACAAACAGTGCGCACACAAGAAGTCAGCCAAGTGCTTGATAGTGGCAAGCACACCACAACTGCAACCCATTTATATAAAATTGATGATGAAAGCCAGCTGATCGACTCACCAGGTTTACAAGAATTTGGCTTGCATCATTTATCAACAGACGCTCTAGAACAAGCCTTTATTGAATTTAGACCTTTTTTAGGAAAATGTCGTTTTAATAATTGTAAACATCAAAAAGAACCTGATTGTGCATTAAAAAATGCCGTTTTTTCAGGAGAAATTTCAAACACGCGCATGGCCATTTATCAATTACTACATCAAGAAAACAGCCAAACTATTTTGTAAAAATTTATTTTAACCCAGATTTTCCATTAGGACTTGAAATGACAACGAAGGACAGTTTGATGGATTTTTTGCGGAAATTTGAGGGCAATAGTCATTCTATTGGCCGAAAATTTCTGCAAACAAAGACGCAAAATGGACAAGTTGGCGTTCAAGTAGATTGAAAATCGCCTAATGGAAAATCTGGGTTAAAGTCTTAAATTTAACAATAGTTTGCCGTTAGTCTTAATAAGCAATCTAAACCCCTTCTTCTTCTCAAATAACGGTTTCAACAATTTTGCTATATTGATTGCAATATGGGCAAAAATTTTGATGTTTAAAACTTGGTTTTGAAAATTTGGTGTTGAATTTAATTAGTATGAGCAACGCGTGTGAGCATTAATCGACAAGAAAAAATACAAGCAAATGCTTTAGAAATTGGCATGTTTGTGGCTGAGCTTGACCGCCCTTGGTTAGGCACGCCATTTTTGCTTGAAGGCGTTTTAATTGAAGAGCAGGCGCAAATTAATACGCTTACCAGCCTGTGTACATTTGTCTATATTGACCGCAGTTTATCCATTGGTGAACACCAAAAAGAAATTTCGGTCAACGTGCCTTTGCAAACAATCAGCAACGTTGGAAACAATGGCGTTTCTATTTCAAGCCATGCGCAGGTCAAGGTGATTGAACATCATGCAGCGCAAGAAAAATTTTCATTTTTTGATGTACTCAAAGAAATTAAACAAAGTCAAAAAAGCAATAGCCAAGCCAATTTAAAAAATATTAAAGCCCTTGGGCCCGCAATTAACAGCGCCTACCAAAATAGCATTGATTCTTCTATCGATGATGAAAAATCATTATCAGACCATATTAAACAAGATGTTACGGGCATTTTTGCAAGCCTTAAAAATTGGAAAGGGACAGAAAATTTATCCAAAGATAAGGCCAATGTCTTGGCTGAGCATCTGGCAAAAAAGCAAAGCAATCAAAGTAAAGAAATTAACCCCGTTGAAAAAGAAATTGTGCAGGTTTACCCCACGTTTGAAAAAACACACATAGCCACGCGTGAAGTGTTTGAAGCGCTGGCGCATGATAAACATATTGATTTAACCAATGTACATGAAGCCGTTGATGGCATGGTTGAAAGTATTGAACGCAACCCAGATGCTTTGATGTGGTTAGCTAAACTTAAGCAAAGTGATAACGATGCTTATAACCATGCCATGAATGTGTCGATTACCATGATGGCGATGGCAAATTTTATGTCGCTCCCTAAAAAGCAAGTCAAAGACATTGGCATGGCGGGTTTACTGCAAGATATTGGCAAAGCAAAAATAAATGATGCACTTTTACATAAAACAGGAAAAATAACGGTAGAAGATTATGAATCATTAAAAAAACATGTGGATTACGCGATTGATTTACTCAAAGTCACTGAAAATATTCCAAAAAATGTACTGACAACGGTCTCGCAACATCATGAGCGCATGGATGGTAGTGGCTATCCATTTAATTTAATTGGAAAACAAATCTCACTCACAGGGCAAGTGGCTGGCTTAATTGACACTTATTGTGCGCTGACAACAGACCGTGTTTATGCTAAAGGGATTTACAACCAGCAGGCGTTAGAAGTCATCCATAAATTACGCGGCTCAAAATTTAATGGCATTTTAATTGATCAACTGGTGCAGTTTTTAGGCATGTATCCTGTCACCTCACTGGTTGAACTTAACACGGGCGAAGTCGGCGTGGTGATTGAACAAAACAGTGTGCGCCGCTTATTACCGCGCGTCCTTATTTTACTTAATCCAGATAAAACTAAAAATACGTTCCCAACCACCATTAATTTAATGCAAGCACCGCTCACCCCAAATGGCGAAGCTTATTCAATTGTTAAAGGCTTGCCGCCTGATAGCTATGGGTTGAATCCAAACAACTTTTATGCCTAAAACCAAACAAATCCTTACGGCCCAAACACCAGAAGCCATCCATTTGCTTCAAGTGCAACAGCAAACTGAGAAACTTTATAACGATTTTTCAATAGAAATGTCGCCCAGTTTATTGATGCAATTTATTCAACAATACGGGCTGAAAGTTTCTGAAATATCAGGCAATTTTTTAGTTGATCATCAAGTGCTCATCGCTGCACGAGTTGCTGTGCAAAGTAATTTAGAATCTTTGATTGATGTGCTAGAAAATTGGCCAGAAACCCTGAATTGGGCGCAACTTTTTAATCAAATAAGTACACTGCTCAACACTTGGGTTAACAATTATCTGCAGGGCGCGCAGCTTGATGCCGCAATTTTTATTGCAAAAAGCTTAACGCTACAAAAAAGTGATGCAATTGAAAGTTTAAAAACAACGCTTAAATTTCAACAACTTATCAGCCATTTGCTGGCGCGCGTGACCAATCAATTTGACCAATACAAATTTGAATACTGGCAACATTTTAATATGGAAACCAGCCTGCCAAATCAACAGCTTTTATTGGCAATGTTAGGGAAAATTCTGACAGATATCGAAGCGCGCATTGAAGACAACAGTGATAGCGCCACCATTTTAAGCAACGCACAAATCAAACAATTAGGGGTTGTGATTATTCATCTAAACATTGATTTTGATGAAGTTTTTAAACTCAATACAGCGTCCTCAACGTTGGTGGATGCAGCAGTCAAAACGCTACAATCACAACTTAACCAAGATGCCATTTTGTTTCACATTGGCACCCATGAATTTGCCGTGTTGGTTAAAAATTTAACCTTTACCACGCAACTTAACCTCATTATCAGCAAACTCATTTCAGCGTTTGAACCACCTTTACCCATTGAAAACACAACCATCATCTTAAAACCATGCTTTGGCGGCGCCAGCACATTTAACCCTGAAACAAACGAAATTTTGCTGCTAGAGCATGCCAAATTAGCGTTGCATCACGCGATGGTTAAAAACACGCAAATGCAAATTTATGAGCAAACACTTGCCATGAACTTTGTAGATAATCATCTGCTTGAAGAAGCCATTATTGATGCCTTGCAAAAAAACGAACTTGCCACGTTTTTGCAGCCAATTGTTAGCATTGCGCATGAAAAATGCACCACTGCAGAAGTCCTTTTACGCTGGTCAACAAAAGAATGGCCTTATGTGAACCCAGCCAGATTAATCGATACGATTTACAAAAAAGGCTTTGGCAAAGTGTTTATTCGTTGGCTGATTATGAATGCCTGTCAACGTTGCGCAGACCTACTATTTCAGCATCATAGAGACATTTTACTCACTGTTAATGTCAGCATGATTGATTTACTTGACCCAGATTTACCGTATTTAATTGCAGAAGCCATTGGTCTATGGGAGATTCCTGCGCAAAATTTGGTCTTTGAAATCACCGAAAGTGATTTGCTAAATGATGAATCAAAAGTCAGCCAAGTCATTCTTGAAATTAAACAATTAGGCTGCAAAATTGCACTGGATGACTTTGGAACAGGCTACTCTTCAATGTCTCGATTAAAAAATATACCCGTAGATTTTGTCAAAATTGACCAATCTTTTGTCAGAAATATCACAAACTCACCTGCGGATTTAGAAATCGTGCTTTCTGTAATTAACCTTGCACACAGCCTTGGCAAGCAAGTTGTCTGTGAAGGCGTAGAAGACATTGCGACCGTAAACTTATTAAAAGAGTTAAATTGCGAAAAAATACAAGGCTATTTCTATTCAAAACCGCTTAGTTTTGAAGTATTTGTGCAATGGTTAAATGCCTTTGATCACTATCACTTAACCAATTCAACGCCTTCATAGTGCGTTGCATCAGCGTATAATGCCGTTTAAATCGTTTTTTAAGAATTGATGATGCACATTACCACCCGATTAGAATTTGATGCAGGCCATCGTATTCCACACCACAAAAGCCAATGTAAAAATTTACATGGGCATCGTTACGCCATTGAAATCACCCTTTCTGGCGATATTATTCATGATGAAAGCGCTTCTGAAGATGGCATGGTAATGGATTTTTCAGACGTGAAAACCATCGCCAAAGAAGCGATTGTGAATGTATGGGATCATGCGTTTTTAGTGTATCAACATGATTTAGAAGTTTTAAACTTTTTAAATACTTTAGAAAATCACAAAACCGTGATTTTTCCGACTGTGCCAACGGCAGAAAATATGGCGCAAGAAGCCTTTAAAATTTTAAAAAGTAAATATCATGATACTTACGGCAACCACTTAACGCTGAAAAAAGTACGGCTGTATGAAACACCAAATAATTGGGCAGATGCGCTTGGTGAATGAATCTCGCATTGCGCACCAAAAACATCCAAAATGTTAATCTAAAATAGCTTATGACTATCGTTTTAAAATAACTTCTATTAGTTTTTGGGGGTTGTCCACAAATCCAAAATGACCTGTATTTTCTAGCGTTAACATGTTGATGTTACCCAAAGCTTTTGCAGTTCGTTCTCGCTCTGTAATCTTTGACCAGTCGTGGTCGTCATAAACTAATGTAACAGGTGCTTTGACACCAGTGTATAGCGCTCTTGCCTTATCCCAAGATCGCCAGTTAGCAAAAACGTTACGCTCTACATATCTAAAACCTTTGCGGTAGCCAGAGCGATTAAATTCACTTAAAAGTTTATTTGGCATCCAACCTTTATTTCTTAGGCCACCTTTCATACACAGACCTAAAAACAGCCAATTTTCAAAAAAAGCAAAAATGGCACCATGAATAGGAACGGCATAATTAGCAATCACGATGTTGGAAAATAAATTGCCTCTGCGCAAACCATCTCCATAGCGTGTTTCATAGTCGTATGTATTAGAAGCTACAACTTTGATGATGCGCTGTGGAATCACGCTCGCTACGGTCAGCGCCAACACTGCGCCTATTGATTCGCCTACCAGTGTAACTTCACTTAAATCTAATTTTTCGATTAAAGTGACTATTGCCTGTCGCATATATGGTTCATCATAATTGACCTTGGTATCGATTGACGATCTGCCATGACCAGGTAAATCAACGGCATAAACCGTGTAATGCTTTGCCAGTTCAGGTATGACTTCTTGAAAGTATTCTAACTGCGTGCGTATGGTATGCATCAAAATAAGCGGCTTACCAGCACCTGCTTTTAGGTAGCGAAGTGTGCAGTTGGAATCTATATTAATTTCTTGTACCTGTCCTAAGGTAGAGATTTGATTCATTGTTATATTCCTTATGGGTTATTTGAGTATTTCATTTTCACTGCGTTTTTATAGGCTCAACGAAGATATTCAAAAGCTTATTAACCAGTGGTGCAATAATTAGAATAGTGATAAATACAATTGGCCATGCGATTGCAAATGACGTTGGCCAAATTTGCAAGAATCCCGCTACAGTAGTCGTCCTAAAACCAATGACTGTGGCCGAGACAATCATGGATGTAAAAAAAAACATGACTAGTGCGAAACAATATATGCGGTAACGAAATGGAATTTTTCTAGCCATGTCTATTTCCTAACTTACCAAGGTAAGGTATCGGTTTCGTGGAAAAATCCACCGTTTGGACCATTTTTATCTAAGGTGGCAAGGTACACGCTGGTTTTGTAACTATCTGCGACTTCCATCGGTGCATGCTCACCGCCAAGCTCAGTTTTTACCCAGCCAGGATGTGCGGCGTTGACTTTGATGTTGGTATCTCGCAACTCGTTAGCTAAATGAACGGTATAGGCATTTAGTGCTGTTTTAGAGGCGTTATAGGCAAATGCTTTGGCAGGCTCTATTGGAGAGTTAGGCATGCTGTGTAGCGTAAGCGATGCTAGTATGCTAGATAGATTTACAATTCGCCCTTCTGGTGCTTTGCTAATTAATGGCAACAACTTCTGTGTAAGCTCAATCACAGAAAATAAATTGGTTTGAAATGTTTGCTGTAAAGTATCTTTGCTCACTGAACTGCTGTTATTTTTGCCCATTAACTGTTCGTGGTTGACACCTGCATTGTTTACAAGAATATCTAACTTCCCATAATGCTTATCAAGATAGTCATATACATCATTTGCGGAAGCTGAGTCATTCGCGTCGTAGTAAATTGCATCGGCTTTTATCCCTTTTGATACTAAGTCATTTACGGCGGCATTACTTTTTGAGACGTCACGTGCGCCGATAACGACAGTGATACCTAGCTCTCCTAATTTTTTGGCAGTTTCAAAGCCGATGCCACGATTCGCCCCACTGATAAAAGCTACCTTATTATCATTGCTCATTTTATTCTCCATAAACTTCATCATATCTTTATTATTTACCAATCGGTAAATAAATAATAATGGACATCATTTTGCTTGTCAACAAATTTATTAACAAATGGTATAATATTCAAAAATAACTTGTGAGTTCACAAATGAGTAGCACAGAAGATCAACAAACAGATGTTTTAAAGCGACGAGGAAGACCCCCCGCTTTTGACTACGAAGTTGCGTTAGAAAAAGCCATGCAAACATTTTGGATGTATGGTTATGAAGGTACGTCTATGTCTGCACTTATAGAAGCCATGGATATGAACAAACCTAGTATCTATGCAGCTTTTGGCAATAAAGAAGATTTGTTTAATCAAGCCTTAGATAAATACGTGTCTGGGCCAAGCCGATTTGTAAAAGAAGCGTTGGCAGAACCCACTGCGTATTTAGTGGCAAAAACGTTTCTAACTAAAGCTGTTGAGTTATTAACACAACATCAACATCCACGAGGCTGCATGATTGTTCAAGGCGCATTGTCTTGCAGCCCAGAAGCAGAAACGATACAAAAGAAACTCATTAGCTACCGCGCCAATTTAGAAGAGCATTTTAAAAAACGCTTTGATTTAGCTAGAGACGATGGAGATTTGCTAGAAGCTGTTAATACAGCCGCACTGGCAAAGTTTATCGCCACCGTGCATCAGGGAATTTCAGTACAAGCATCGAGCGGCGTAAGCAAGGATGCGCTCATGGATATGATTGATATAGTGATGCAAAACTGGCAAGCAAGCGCGAATAATAAAGTCTAATGTTGACTCTCAGCTTTGCGCCAAAATTACGAGTTATATTAATGGGTAAGGTCTAATTATTATTGCTGGGTACTTTCAAATTATAATAAGTAGTTCTTTTCACTGGAATACTCAGCTGTGACTTAAAATATAAATGTCATACATTTTTGTTATCTGAATAGATAATCATCAATAAAAAAGCAGGCAAATATTCTTATTTGCCTGCTTTTGGTTTAAAAAAAATTTATTCTAAAAAGTAAAAATAGTGTATTTCTTAATAAGATTATGAATCTATATGACTATCCAAATAATAGTTAACAATTACTTTTATAACAGTTCAAAAATCCTATTATTGAGAAAATGGTTTAAGCCACTTTCACGTACTGTTTTTCTACCCAGTTACGGTATTCACCACTGGTAACATTTTTTACCCATTCTTGGTTTTCTAAATACCAATTCACAGTTTTTTCAATGCCTGTTTCAAAGGTTTCAGCAGGTTTCCAGCCGAGTTCTTTGTAGAGTTTTGTCGCATCAATCGCGTAACGTTTGTCGTGACCCAAGCGGTCTTCCACATAGGTAATTTGCTCTGCGTAAGACTTTCCATCGGCACGTGGCGTTTTTTCATCTAGCATTTTGCATAAATTTTTGACAATTTCAATGTTTGGTTTTTCGTTCCAACCACCAACATTGTAAACCTCACCTACCTTACCTGCCTCTAGCACACGGCGAATCGCAGAGCAGTGATCTTCCACATATAGCCAATCTCGAATTTGCAAGCCGTTGCCATAAATTGGTAAGGATTTTCCTGCCAGAGCATTGTGAATCACAAGCGGAATTAATTTTTCTGGAAAGTGATGCGGGCCATAATTATTAGAACAATTGGTGGTCAATACTGGTAACCCGTAAGTGTGATGATATGCACGCACTAAATGATCTGAAGCCGCTTTTGAGGCTGAATACGGGCTATTTGGCTCGTATTTATTGGTTTCAGTAAACGCTGGATCGTCTTTTTCAAGCGAGCCATACACTTCATCGGTTGAAACATGCAAAAATCTAAATGCTTGTTTATCTTCTGCCGCGAGTTTTCCCCAATATGCGCGCACGGATTCTAATAAATGAAATGTGCCAACCACATTGGTTTGAATAAAATCTTCAGGGCCATGAATCGAGCGATCCACATGGCTTTCTGCGGCAAAATTCACCACGGCGCAAGGCTGATGTTCAGCTAATAATTTATTAATCAGCGCCGCATCGCCAATATCGCCTTGCACAAAAAGATGGTCTGGACTGTCTTTAATGTCGTCAAGATTTGCAACATTGCCCGCATAAGTTAATTTATCTAAATTAACCACTTTACCCAAGCCTTGTTTTACCCAAGTGAGGACAAAGTTTGAGCCGATAAAGCCTGCACCGCCAGTCACAATTATGGTTTTATTCATGTGTTTACTCTCTCTTTTAAAAGATTTTAGGTTAAAAATTGTTAATCATTATTGCCAAATACAACGCCCAGATTTCGCCATGTTGGCTAAATAAGCGTCATGTTCAGTCGCCTCATTTGCCTCAGCTTTCTGCACAAACAAAGGCGGCAACACTTCTCCAAAAGCCAAGCCATTTGCAGTACTGGAAACTTCTAAATCCATCACCAGTGACTCTTGCCCTCGCGTCATCGCCATGTAGACTTCAGCCAATAACTCAGCATCCAGCAACGCACCATGCAAGGTGCGTTTTGAGTTATCAATCCCATAATGTTTGCACAAAGCATCTAAATTGTTGCGTTGCCCTGGGCGCAAGTCTTTGGCCATTCTAAGCGTATCCGTCACTTTTGAAACCATGGTTTCCAATTTTGGAATGTCCATCATGCCAAACTCATGATTCAAAAAACCAACGTCAAACGGTGCGTTATGCATAATCAATTCTGCATCAGCAATAAAATCAATCAGCTCTTTTGAAATATCGGCAAACTTTGGTTTATCTTGAAGAAATTCTAACGATAAACCGTGAATTTCTTGTGCGCCTGCATCAATTTCTCGCTCCGGATTAACATATTGATGAAAATAACGTTTCGTCACCCGACGGTTCACCACCTCAACCGCTGCCACTTCAATAATGCGATGTCCTTGCGCAGGGTATAAACCTGTTGTTTCTGTGTCTAAAAAAATCTGCCGCATGATTATTTTCCTTGTTTTAACACATGTTCTACGCCTAAATTCGCCAAGGAATCGGCGCGCTCATTACCCACATTACCTGCGTGCCCTTTCACCCAAATCCACTCTATTTGATGACTTTGCGCAAGCACATCCAAACTTTTCCACAAATCATCATTTTTAACTGGTTTTTTATCAGCAGTTTTCCAGTTGCGGCTTTTCCAGCCAGTCATCCACTCTGTCATGCCTTTTTGCACATAAACAGAGTCGGTAAACACTTTCACAATGCTGGGTTTTTTCAACGCTTCTAACGCGCGGATGACAGCGGTGAGTTCCATGCGGTTATTGGTGGTCATTAATTCACCACCAAAAAGCTCTTTTTCATGGCCGCTCCAATGCAACCACGCGCCCCATCCACCAATGCCAGGGTTGCCTTTACACGCACCATCAGCATAAATTTCAATCGTATTATTTAAATCCATTACGCTTTTTGTTTAATTAAAAAAAAAGAGATTTTACCTTGATTAAAAATTCTGATTAAAAAATTTCTTGCTTGATTATTTTTGACTGTTTGATTGATGGTGGTTTTTGTTTTTATTTTTTTGCTGTTGGCTGGGTTTAGGGCTTGGCACTAACGCAGCCGTAAGCGAGGATTTTTTCCATTTTGGTTTGAGTGGCGTCATGCCAGGCACACGTTTTTTTGCCACGATAAAATATACACCGCCAAAACGGTCTAGCCCAAAACGCTTTAAATAACGAAAACCTAGCGCATCCAGCCAGCCGCATTTTTTTAACCAGCGGTCATGGGTGAACGGCGGCGCGTGGCAAATTTTTTCAACAGAAACTACTTCAAAATTAAGCAGCGCTAACCAGTCTTTTAAGCGCGCCATCCGAATCATGTGTGCATGCCAAGGATAATCTCGCCATAGATTGTTTGAATCTGCACTTTGTGATGATGTTTTTTTTTGGAGTTTAAAAAACTGAATCATTTTTTTAAAGCTTGATTTTAACCCCCATGCGCTCCAAGGGTTAAAGCCTGTAATTAGCAAATGACCTTCAGGCATCAACACGCGCGCGGCTTCCCGCAAGGTTTGATGCGGGCGCTCGCTAAATTCTAAACGATGTGGCAGCAACAAAAGATCTAAACTCATTTCTGCAAATGGCAAAAAATCATCTTCGCAATACAAATCCGCCGCATTAAAAATTGTTTCAGAGGCCATTAAGCAATGAGGAATGCGCGAGTTTTGCAATAAATTCATCTGCGTCATGCCCATTTGCACAGCATTAAAGCCAAACAAATCAAATACTGCCGCGTCAAAAGCGGCTTGCTC
This sequence comes from Methylophilaceae bacterium, assembly GCA_965247415.1. Lineage (GTDB taxonomy): Bacteria > Pseudomonadota > Gammaproteobacteria > Burkholderiales > Methylophilaceae > Methylotenera. The sequence goes on along the minus strand of OZ252007.1, from coordinate 1,854,440 downwards.
TTGGGCTTGCAAGTATTGTCCTGCAACGCTCTTTAGCCAAATTTGCGCTTGCGTTGTATTTTCCAATTTTTTCAAAAAAAATCCGTTAACAAAAAAATCCGTTAAATGGTTTAATGTTTCATTTAAGTATATTGACTTTATAACGCATTCATCAAATCATAGTCGCATGACACACGCTTTACAAATTATACCGATTCCCGCATTTGACGATAATTATATTTGGCTGATGCAGCAAGGCAGCACCGCGCTGGTGGTTGATCCGGGCGATGCATCGCCAGTGCTGACAATGTTAAATCAACATCAGCTGACGTTATCAACCATTTTAATCACGCATCACCATAGTGATCACATTGACGGCGTACAACATTTATTGGCGCATTACCCAAAAGCGCGTGTTTTTGCGCCCAAGCTTGAACATTATGTGTTTAATCACACTGCCGTGAGCGAAGGCGATTTAATTCACGCGCTTAAGGTTGTTTTTAAAGTGCTGGAAGTTCCGGGACACACATTGGGGCATGTTGCCTACTTTGTACAAAACGTAGAAGCCCCCATATTATTTTGTGGCGATACCCTTTTTGGCGCGGGTTGCGGACGACTTTTTGAAGGAACGCCAGCGCAAATGTTGTCATCTCTCAAAAAAATTTGCCAGTGTTCAGCAGACACAAAAATATTTTGCACGCATGAATACACGCTAAAAAATATAGCGTTTGCTTTAACGCTTGAGCCCAATAACGCACAACTTTTAAGCAGAAAAATTGAAACAGATCGTTTATTGACAAGCAAACAACCCAGCTTGCCTTCAACGCTTGCATTAGAACTTGCAACCAATCCATTTTTGCGTTGCGCTTCAGAAGAAATTAAATACGCACTCAAGCTGCCAAACGCAACAGAATTAGCGGTTTTTACTAAAATGCGTCATTTAAGAAATACATATTAATCAATCACTTATAAGCTTTGATTAAGTTTTAACTTGACCACCGTTTTGATTGTTATGTATAGTCATTTGTCTTGAATCACATCGGCAAGTCATGCAGCAATTTGGTATTTTTAAACGCATCGCATTAGCGTTATTTTTTCTATCTATAGGCGGCTTTTTGCACGCTGAAGTACCCACTGAATCTTTAAGCAAGGAAAGTTATCCAACTTACGCACCTCAACCCGCGCAAGCATTACCCAAGGAAATCACCGCCCCAAATTATTTACCAAAAACAGAAAATCCACCTGAGTTTGATAACAACCTATCGCCCGAAGAAAATGCTGATATTTGGCAACGCATTAAAGAGGGTTATGCCATGCCTAACGCAAATACAAACTTGGTCAAACAGCACGAAAAAGCTTTCACTAAACAGCCAACGTTGATTAACAATATTGTGGATCGCAGCCAAAAATATTTATTTCATATTGTAGAAGAAGTGCAAAGCCGTGGCATGCCAACAGAAATTGCACTGTTACCAATGATTGAAAGCGCTTACAACCCGAGCGCATATTCCAGCGCAAAGGCGGCTGGCATTTGGCAATTTATTCCATCCACAGGCAAAAATTATGGCTTAAAACAAAATTGGTGGGTGGATAACCGCCGAAATATTACGTTTGCTACCGATGCCGCGCTGTCTTATTTGCAAAAATTACACGTGATGTTTGGCGCATGGGATTTAGCCTTAGCCGCCTATAACGCTGGTGAAGGCACGGTGCGCCGCGCGATTGAAAAAAATAAAAAATTAGGCAAGCCTACCAATTATGCCAGTTTAGATTTGCCCAAAGAAACTCAAAATTATGTGCCAAAACTGCAGGCCATTAAAAACATCATGACCAACCCTGCCAATTTTGGCATTAAATTAAAAACCATTGAAAACAAAGCGTACTTTACAACTGTCACCGCGCCCAGCCAAATTGATGCAAAACTTGTGGCCGAGTTTGCCGAAATTTCTTATGAAGAATTTATTGCGCTCAACCCTAGTTCTAATCGCCCCGTGATTGCCGCCAACAGCGATACGCAAGAGTTATTATTGCCCGTTGATGCAGTTGAACCTTTTTATCGCAATTTATCTACTTACGATAAACCGTTAGTAAACTGGAAACCTTATTCAGTAAAAGCAGGCGAACTACTCAGCTCAATTGCCTCAAAAAATGATATTTCTGTTGATAAACTTAAAAAAATCAATCATTTATCTATACAAAATAAGTTTTCCAAAGCAACCATCATTTTGGTTCCAAATAAAAAATTGGCAGATAGCGTTGCAACGGAAACACCGCAAAACAGCACAATAGGGAATATTCAAGCACAGTCAAGCGAAATTGAGCCTACTGAGGTTAATGCTGAAAGCCAATTGGTTGAAACTGAAGTTGATATTTCTGAACTGCAAAACGCTGGTAATATCGACGTTAAACACTTGGAAAGCATGCAAAATATTCAACAAAATGAAGCAGAAACCAAGACAGTTAAAGTAGGAAATAAGCAAGTTGAACCAAAGCAAAAACCAGCGCTCATACATACAGTTAAAAATGGTGAAACATTGGATAAAATAGCAAGAAAATATAAAGTTTTACCCAAAAAATTGGTGAATTTGAATCATTTAAAAAAGAATCAGGTAAAAACTGGGCAAAAATTAATCATTAAAGCCGCTACAGTTGTAAAAAATAATACGAAATCAACCAGCACAAATAAAAATTCCGCTAAGAAATTTAGTAAGGCGGAAATAAATAATGCGAAAAATATTAATAAAAAAAATGGTAAGCAAACTAAAACAAAATCAGCAACGAAAAGCGTAAATCCATCGCGTAAAACAAGCATTAACAACAAATCAACACAAGTTAAAAAACCGCCTATAATCAAGAAGAAAATGACTGAAAAAAATAATGCAAACAAAAATAAAATTAAGAAAAAACAAACTTAAGAAAAAATAATGTTGCGTATTGAACCTAAAAATTTATCTTTTCGTTTAAACATTTTATTGATTTGTTTAATATTTTCTGGCTGCGATAGTAGTCAAAAATCTAACACTGACTTTGGTAAAAATCTGCCCGCGAGTCGTGGCGGTACGTTTATTAGCGCAATGACGGCTGAACCGAGCGGCTTGATTTATATGGTGGCGGGCGAATCTGCTTCTGCTGCGATTGCTTCAAATATTTTTAATAGCCTTCTTAAATATGATGCAAAGCTAGATTTAACAGGCGAGCTTGCCCAAAGTTGGCAAGTATCGGAAGACAATAAAACCATTACGTTTAAGCTAAAACCTAACCTCACTTGGGCGGATGGTAAACCGCTAACAAGTGCGGATATTTTATTTACTTGGCAATTGGTGACGGACGAAAAAACCCGCAGTCCGTATGCTTCAGATTTTCAACTCGTCAAAAAAGCCGAAGCGCCTGACGCATTCACCTTCAAAATTACTTATGAGCAAGCTTACGCGCCAGCCTTAGATAGCTGGGCTGGCTTGCAAATTTTGCCAAAACATTTGTTAGAAGGCCAAGATATTCATACAACAGCTTTTGCCAGAAATCCTGTCGGCAGCAATTATTACAAGCTAGATAAATGGACACATGGCGAAAATATTCGTCTTAGTCGTAATCCAAGTTCAGTGCTAGGTCCAGCCAATATTGACAAACTTGTCACGCGGATTATTCCTGATAATTCTGCCCAATTTTTAGAGTTGATGGCGGACAATATTGACAGCATGGGGCTCGACCCCATTAAATATTCCCGTATTATTCCTGCGCGCCCAGATTTACAGAAAAATTTAAATTTATATAAAGAACTTGGTAATAATTACACCTATATGGGCTTTAACCTAAAGCACAAACCGTTTGATGATGTGCGCGTGCGCCAAGCCATTAATTACGCGATTGATAAGCAAGAAATGATTGATGGCGTTTACTTAGGTTTGGGCATTAACATTGCCTCGCCCTACAAACCTGGCACGCGTTGGAGCAACCCTGATTTACAGCCTTACCCTTATGACCCAACCAAGGCTAAAGCTTTATTAAAAGAAGCAGGATTTGCAGACAATAGTGGCGATGGCATTTTAGAGCGCGATGGTAAACCGTTTGCCTTTGAAATAGTCACCAACCAAAATAAAGAACGTGAAAAGTCTGCGGTTTTGATTCAACGGCGCTTAAAAGAAGTGGGGATTGATGTAAAAATTCGTGCGATTGAATGGGCAAGTTTTATTAGCCGCTTTATTAAAACAGGTGATTTTGATGTGGTTGTGTTGGGCTGGGGATTAGGGCTAGACCCTGACCAATTTAATATTTGGCATTCCAGCCAACAAGCGCCTGGGCAATTTAATTTTATCGGCTATAACAATCCAAGGGTAGATAAACTTCTAGAGCAAGGCCGCACAGAGCTTGACCCAGACAAACGTCAAAAAATTTACCATGCATTTGCCAAAGAATTATTAAAAGACAGTCCGATTATTTATTTATCTGCTGGTTACGGCTTAACCGCGATGCATAAACGCATTCAGGGGATTGTCAACCCCATTCCACCTGCTGGCGTTGGCTATGATTCACAAAAATGGTACATTCCAGAAGCTTATCGACGCCCTGAATTTACCCAGCCAACCATTAGCGCAGAATAAAGATGCTGAAATATTTAATAAAACGTGTGTTGTGGATGATTCCAATGTTGATTGGTATTAGCCTTATTTCATTTTTTATTATGCATTTAGCGCCAGGTGACATTACCAATAACGAAGCAGCGTTTAACCCCAAAGCGTCTGAAGAATCCCGTGAGCAATTACGTAAACTGTACAACTTAGATAAACCCGTGATTGTGCAATATGGTCTGTGGTTACAACGTATGGTGAAACTCGATTTTGGCAACTCGTTTAAACCGCATCAAAAACCTGTATTTTGGCAAACGACAGATAAAGATGGCAATGTGACAAAAGGCATGATTCAAGAAGCGTTACCAATTACGTTAATGATTAATATTTTGGGGCTGATGATTACACTTATCCTTGCCATTCCATTTGGCGTGATTGCCGCGAGAAATTATCAAGGCTGGAAAGACCGTTCTATCACACTTTTTAATTTTATTGGATTTTCCATTCCAGGATTTTGGTTGTCTTTATTGCTAATGTACTGGTTGGGTGTTGTGAATAATTGTCTTCCAATTTCTGGCTTGCATAGTCTTAATTATGAAAATTTATCCACTTGGGGGAAATTTACCGATAGTTTAAGTCATCTCATTATGCCCGTGCTGATTCCATCCGTGACAGGCTTAGCTGGCATTACTTTATTTGTTAAAAACGGTATGTTAGATGTGCTGAATCAAGACTTTATCACCACTGCGCGCGCCAAAGGTTTGAATGAACGCAAAGTAATTTATACGCACGCATTACGCAATGCATTGCTGCCTCTCATCACGATTATTGGCTTGTCCATTCCAGGCCTCATTGGCGGCTCTGTTATTGCAGAAACTATTTTTGCGATTGATGGCATGGGAAAATTATTTTTTGATTCTGTCACCAGTCGAGACTTTCCAGTCATCATGGGCATTTTAACGATTGGTTCAGCACTCACACTAGTCGGTAATTTAATTGCGGACGTTGCTTACGCTTGGGCAGATCCACGCGTGCGCCGTGGCGTCGTGAGGAATTGATCATGCAGCGCCGCTTATTCAAAAAAGCACTGTTAAAAAAAATTTTGGCAAACCCGTTAGCCATGGCAGGTTTTATCATTATTTTGAGCGTGTTTTTACTAGCGATGCTCGCGCCTATTATTGCCCCTTATGACCCTGATGACATTAATGTGAAAGCGATTTTGCTAGAACCTTCCATGCAACATTGGATGGGGACAGATGGACTGGGCCGCGATGTGCTAAGTCGTATGCTGTTTGGCGGGCAAATATCATTACTGGTTGGGTTAGTTGCCGTTGGCATCTCAACCGCCATTGGCATTGTGTTGGGCGCACTCTCAGGCTATTACAGAGGTTGGGTGGATACGCTGATTATGCGCTTAGTTGATGTAATGCTTTCCATCCCAAGTTTCTTTTTAATATTAGCAGTGATTGCATTTTTAGAACCTTCCATGATCAACATTATGATTGTGATTGGCTTAACCTCTTGGATGGGCGTAACACGCTTGGTACGCGCGGAATTTTTAAGTTTATCAGAGCGCGAATTTGTGCAAGCTTCACGCACCTTGGGCGCAAAGGACATGCGTTTAATTTTTAAGCATTTATTGCCCAATAGTTTAACGCCCATTATTGTCAGTTCAGTCCTTGGCGTTGCAAGCGCTGTTCTGATGGAATCAGGGTTAAGCTTTTTAGGCTTAGGTGTACAAGCACCACAAGCCTCTTGGGGCAATATTTTAACGGATGGAAAAGAATACATTCAGTTTGCTTGGTGGTTATCGCTCTACCCCGGCATGGCGATTTTAGTCACAGTCTTAGGGTATAATCTGCTTGGTGAAGGCTTGCGCGATGCCTTAGACCCACGAAGTGGGCCTAATAAATAAAGCTCCAAGAAGTGGGTCTAACAAGTAGAAAACGGTTTCTCGAAGTGTGTATAACAAATAAATAAAGCTCCCAAAAGAAACGCAAGTTAATAAATAACCAGTATAGGAAAAAAATATGGGATTTCTCACAGGAAAAAAAATATTAATCACAGGCTTATTGAGCAGCAGAAGCATTGCATACGGCATTGCACGCGCAATGAAACGTGAAGGGGCTGAACTTGCGTTTACCTACCAAATTGAAAAGCATGAAAAACGCGTGGCTGATTTAGCAGCTGACTTTGATTCAAAAATTGTCTTGCCATGCGATGTTGCTGAAGACGATCAAATTGATGCGCTTTTTCAAGCGCTTGGAAAACATTGGGATGGTCTTGATGGCGTTGTACATTCCATTGCCTTTGTTCCAAAAGTTGCACTTGAAGGGGATTATTTGGACTCAGTCAACCGTGAGTATTTTAGAATTGCACATGACATCAGTTCATATAGTTTTTCAGCCCTTGCAAAAGCAGCTTACCCAATGATGCAAGGACGCAATGGCAGCTTACTTACGTTAAGCTACTTAGGGGCAGAGCGCACCATGCCAAATTACAACGTAATGGGCGTTGCTAAAGCCAGCCTAGAAGCCAATGTTCGTTACCTAGCGCAAAGCTTAGGGCCAAGAGGCATTCGTGTGAATGCGGTATCTGCAGGCCCTATCAAAACGCTTGCGGCCGCAGGCATTGCAGACTTTGATAAAATGATTGGCTTTAACGAAAAACACGCAGCGCTACGTCGCAATGTCACCATTGATGAAGTGGGAAATGCCGCTGCCTTTTTATGCAGTGACTTGGCTTCAGGAATTACTGGGGAAATTACTTATGTAGATGGCGGCATGAACATTACCGCTGCAGGCTCTATTGAGTAATGTCTGATAGTTTTTAAAAAAAATCACGCAATAAAAAAGGCACTTTAAGTGCCTTTTTTATTCTGTTTTTTTAACTATTGCGAATTTACGCTTGTATCTAATAACAACTTTTCATTCACTTTCACTTTGCTTTTATCTTTAAGTGATTTTCTATAAGCAGCCAAGTATTCTGCTTGTAATGCAGCTTCAAAATCAGACTTTGCAACGCTTAATGATTCATCTTGTGCCAATGCTGGCATTTCAACTTTACTAATTTTCACAATTAAATAGCCTTGCTTATTATCACTTAAACCAGAGTACGCAGGCAATTTATCCACAGGGGTTTTAAACACTTGACGCATCGCAAGCTCAGTTAACCCTTGTGCATTTTTACGATCCACAGTGACTTCAGGAATCCATTCAAGGCTCGAAACTTCTTTACTTGCGCGCAAATCTTTTAGTGCAGACTCACCTTTACTTATGGCTAATTTAGATGCCGCTTCTAATTTTAATAAATCTTCAATACCCGCTTTTACTTCATCAAAACTTCTTGGTGCCGCAGGTTTATACTCTATAACGCGCGCGGAAACTAGATTATTAGGTGAAACTTCTATTGCTTCTGTATTACGATGATTTTTAAGCACATCGTCAGAAAAAATAGCCTGCATAATTTTGTCATTTTTAAAAAACTTTGCACCATCTTCACGACTCATCCAATCTGAAACTTGCACCTGCGCATTAAAAGCTTTTGCGGCTGGTTGCAAACTGTCAGATTGCTCATAAACCATATTGCTAAAATTTTCGACTTGCTCAAGATATGCAGATTGGGCTTTTTGAAACATTAGGTCGCCTTTTATTTGCGCTTTTAACGTTTCAAAATCATTCGATTGCCCAATCACTTCAGTGACTTTAATAATGTGATACCCAAATTCAGATTCAACCAAATCGCTAATTTCATCTGCTTTCATACTAAAAGCGGCCTCTTCAAATGGTTTTACCATTGCGCCACGCCCAAATGCACCTAAATCCCCACCCTTTGCTGCGGAGCCTGGATCTTGAGAATGCTTAATCGCCAATTGTTCAAATGATTTTGGATTTTTTTTGATCTGCGCCAAAATATTCTCAGCTTGTGCTTTTGCCTCATTTTTTTGCTCAGGCGTTGCACTCACGCCAAAACCAATCAGAATATGGCTCGCACGGCGCTGTTCATCGCCTTGATATTTTGCGCCGTTTTCGTCGTAATATTTTTTAACTTCTGCGTCATCAACACGCATGGTTGGTATTAAACTTGCTGCTGATAAAAGCAAAAACTCAATCTTTACCTTTTCTGGCACAATTAATTTGTCTTTATGTTTATCGTAATAAGTTTTAACCGCATTACTTTCTAATTTAACTTGCGGAATAAAGTCTTTGGTTTTAATTTCAGAGACTGAAACAACCCTTTTTTGATTCGCCAACATCAGGGCATTTTCAACACGGCTGGCTGAAATAAAGCCCAATTTTGCAACGCCATCTTGCGCCTGCTGAGTAAGCAGGTCCTCACGCATACTTGCTTCAAATTTTGTTGGCGTTAATTGATTTTGGGTAAGAAGTTCATCGTAAAGCGCTTGTGAAAACTTACCGTCTTTTTGAAACTCTGGCATGCCAGTAATGTAAGTAGCTAATTGCGCATCACTAATTGCGTATTTTGAGTCTTTAATTTCTTTTGATACCAATCTTTGGTTAATTAACTGATTTAAAACAGCCGCTTTTACTTCTGGACTGTCTAGTTGCGCGGCGTCAACTTTTCCTTGAGCTTGTAAACGGTTGCGCATCGTTTGCAATGCGTTATCATAGGTCTGAATCGAAATATCTTCACCATTCACTTCAGCAACAGACGCATTACTACCTGCTGTTTTTAAATAAGAGTCTATTCCAAATAAAGCAAATGGAATTGTAATTAAAGCCAATAAAAGCTTACCAACCCAGCCTTGAGCAACAGCGCGAATTCTATCTAACATAAATTTCTCTTTTTAATCGTTTTTTATTTACTTGAACATCAAACATGAATGAGCTTTTACTTTTGAAAATCTTTAAACCCAAAACTTTATTAATATAACATAATAAGGATTTTCTTGAGTCATTGCCATCTGACAAACCCTATAGAATCAGGTTCAAAAGACGAAAAATTTTAATAATTATTTTTAACGACAAACTCTAACTACAAATAAAAATAGCGAGTCAAAAGACTCGCTATTTAATTGGCGGAGTGGACGGGACTCGAACCCGCGACCCCCGGCGTGACAGGCCGGTATTCTAACCAACTGAACTACCACTCCAAATATTTTTATTTGATCATCTTAAAAAAACATCAAACAAAATATTAAAACACTTAAAACATTTACAAAATAAAGAGTGCTTTAACTACAAGCACTCTTTATTTCAAAATACGGTATAAATATATTGTGTAAAACATTTTTTTCTAGTTTTTGGTGGGTGCTAACGGGGTCGAACCGCTGACATTCGCCTTGTAAGGGCGACGCTCTACCAACTGAGCTAAGCACCCTGCCCAACCAACAAGGACGTTAGTTTACAGCATCTTTAAGTACTTTACCAGCTCTAAATTTAGGTGAGTTAGCTGCTTTAATATCAATCGTAGCGCCTGTACGTGGATTGCGACCACTACGTGCTTCGCGCTTACCAACATAAAATGTTCCAAAGCCAATTAAAGTCACTGAATCGTCTTTTTTTAGTGCTGCTGTAATTGAAGCTGTTGCAGCATCAAGCGCACGTCCAGCTGCAGCTTTTGAAATACCTGCGGCATTTGCAATGTCGTCGATGAGTTCTGATTTGTTCACTTCTATCCCCTTTTAGGTTTTATATTAGGTTTACGATAATTTTAGACCAAATAGCTTTATATCAAGCAAACAAAGGGAGTGTCAAGAAAATATCCCTTTAGTCTACAAATATTTACGCCTTTTGACTAATGCGTCGTACTAATTGTGGTTGCAGTAATATTTTCTACCACTTGATCAGCCACTTTCACATCTTTTGAGATTTCTTGCTTTTCCAATTCTGTATCTATTGCTTGAGGTTGTGATACTAAAGCTAAATTAAGCACTTCGTCAATCCACTGAACTGGGTGAATATCTAAATGATTTTTGATATTTTCAGGAATCTCAGTTAAATCTTTAACGTTTTGCTTTGGGATTAATACGGTTTTGATACCGCCACGATGGGCTGCAAGTAGCTTTTCCTTGAGCCCTCCAATTGGTAAGACTTCACCTCTAAGTGTAATTTCACCTGTCATTGCAACATCAGAACGTGCCGGAATGCCCGTCAGAATTGACACGAGTGCAGTGGTAATAGCAATCCCCGCACTAGGTCCATCTTTTGGTGTTGCGCCTTCTGGAAAGTGAATATGAATATCATTTTTTTCATAGAAATCATTGGCAACCCCAAGACGGCTTGCACGACTACGCACCACGCTCATTGCCGCTTGCGTTGATTCCTGCATCACGTCGCCAAGCTTACCTGTGGTAGTAGTTTTACCTTTACCAGGCAACAAAACGGCTTCGATTGTCAGCAACTCTCCGCCCACAGAAGTCCACGCTAAGCCTGTGACTTGTCCAATTTGATTTTCTTTTGCAGCAACGCCAAAATCATACTTATGTACCCCTAAATATTTTTCTAACGTTTCAGGAATGACTGAAATTTTCTTTTCAGCTTTTACCCCATCTTTAGCTTTTGCAGTCATCAGTGTTTTAACGACTTTTCGGCACACTTTTGCCACTTCTTGCTCTAATTTACGCACACCTGCTTCACGCGTGTAATAGCGCACAATATCGCGAATAGTGGCTTCAGAAACTTCTATTTCATTGTCTTTTAATCCATGCTGTTTAATTTGTTTTGGCAACAAATAGCGCATGGCAATATTCACTTTTTCATCTTCCGTGTAGCCAGATAAATGAATAATTTCCATACGATCTAAGAGCGGTGCTGGAATATTCATCGAGTTTGCTGTCGCAACAAACATGACATCAGATAAATCGTATTCAACTTCTACGTAATGATCTGCAAACGTATGATTTTGCTCAGGATCTAACACCTCCAACAGTGCAGAAGACGGGTCACCTCTAAAATCTTGGCCTAATTTATCCACCTCGTCCAATAAGAAAAGAGGGTTTTTAACGCCTACTTTGGTCATACTTTGCAAGATTTTACCTGGCATAGAGCCAATATAAGTACGTCTGTGACCGCGAATTTCTGACTCGTCACGCATGCCGCCAAGTGCCATCCGTACAAATTTACGATTTACTGCTTTTGCAATACTTTGCCCTAGGGAAGTTTTACCTACACCTGGTGGTCCAACTAAACACAAAATTGGCGCTTTAATTTTGTCTACACGTTGCTGCACGGCAAGATACTCAACAATCCGTTCCTTCACTTTTTCAAGGCCGTAATGGTCGTCATCCAAAATAGATTCCGCAGCCATTAAATTTTTGCTGATTTTGGTTTTCTTCTTCCAAGGTAAGTTAATTAACGTATCAATATAGTTACGCACAACCGACGCTTCCGCTGACATTGGCGACATGAGTTTTAATTTTTTAAGTTCGCTTGCCACTTTTGCCAATGCTTCTTTTGGCATATTAGCCTCATCAATGCGACGCTCTAACTCTTCCATCTCCGCATTTTCATCGTGCTCACCTAACTCTTTTTGAATGGCTTTCACTTGCTCATTCAAATAATATTCACGCTGGGTTTTTTCCATTTGCCGTTTTACCCGGCCACGAATGCGTTTTTCCACTTGAAGAATGTCAATTTCGCCTTCCATCAAGCGCAATAAATGCTCTAAACGCTCAGAAACATTCACCATTTCTAGAATTTTTTGCTTCTCATCCAACTTTAATGTCAAATGCGCAGCAATCGTGTCCGCTAAGCGGCTGGCTTCATCAATGGTTGCCAATGAAGTTAAGATTTCTGGTGGGATTTTTTTATTTAATTTGACGTATTGGTCAAATTGCGCAAACACTGTGCGCATTAAAGCCATGACTTCCACATCGCTTTTTGAATCTGGAATTAAATCAGCGCGTGCGGCGAAACATTCTTCAGTTTCAGTAAAATCAGTTACTTTAGCGCGCTGGATACCTTCAACCAACACTTTAACGGTGCCGTCAGGCAATTTTAACATTTGAAGCACTGTTGCAACCGTACCCACTTCATACAAATCGCTGGCTTCAGGATCATCTTTATTGGCAGACTTCTGTGCAACCAACAGAATTTTTTTATCGCCGTCTGAAGCAATTTCGAGTGCTTTTACAGACTTTGCTCTTCCTACAAAAAGTGGAATGACGAGATGCGGATAAACTACAACATCTCTTAAAGGCAATACTGGCAATAATCCAGTATCTGCAGAAAAAATTGGTAAGGACTGTGTCATTAAGCGACCTCTTAAACTAAAAAATGTGGAGCAACCCTATGCTTACCAAATTGATATGGGGTTAAAACGTTTAGATTCAAACTTTATTTTAAAGTTTATTTGATGCAATTCATAGTCGCAATTGAGCATCAAAAACCTGTTTGATTAAAATGACGACAATTTTCTTATTTAAATGCATTTCATTCAGTTGCGATGAAGATTGATCACAACTGAATGAATGTTAGAAATTTAACCTACCGCCTCTTCTGAGGGTTTGTCTTGATAAATTAAAATTGGGGCAGTGTTGTTTAAAACCACACCCTCGTCAATCACCACTTTGCTTAAATTGGCAATCGAAGGTAATTCATACATAATTTCTAGCAAAGAATGCTCTAAAATTGAACGTAAACCACGTGCGCCTGTTTTACGCTCTAACGCTTTTTTGGCAACCTGTAAAAGCGCAGATTCTCTGAACTCCAGCTCTACATTTTCTATTTTAAAGAGTTTAATATATTGTTTTGTAAGCGCATTTTTTGGCTCAGTCAGAATCGTCATCAGCGCTGCTTCGTCTAAAGACTCAAGCGTTGCAACCACAGGCAAACGACCAATAAACTCTGGGATCAAGCCGAATTTAATTAAATCTTCAGGCTCAACGTCACTCAAAATTTCACCCACATTGCGTGTATCTTCTTTGCTTTTAACTTCTGCACCAAAACCAATACCGCCTTTTTCTGAGCGTAAACGAATGACTTTTTCTAAGCCGTCAAACGCGCCACCGCAGATAAATAAAATATTGGTGGTGTCTAATTGTACAAATTCTTGGTTTGGATGCTTACGTCCGCCTTGTGGCGGCACAGAAGCCACGGTGCCTTCAATGAGTTTTAGCAATGCCTGCTGCACGCCTTCACCAGACACATCACGTGTAATGGAAGCATTTTCAGATTTACGTGAAATTTTATCCACTTCATCAATATAAACAATGCCACGTTTGGCTTTTTCAACGTCGTAATCACATTTTTGCAATAGTTTTTGCATGATGTTTTCAACGTCTTCACCTACATAACCCGCTTCGGTCAAGGTGGTTGCATCCGCCATCACAAAAGGGACATCTAACACGCGGGCTAATGTTTGCGCGAGTAATGTTTTACCAGACCCTGTTGGGCCAATCAGTAAAATATTACTTTTTGAAATTTCAACTTCGTCTTTTTGGCCGCCATTGGATAAATTATTATGGTCTAAGCGTTTGTAGTGGTTGTAAACAGCCACCGCCAAATTCTTTTTAGCTTGCGTTTGACCAATGACATATTGATCTAAAATTTTGCAAATTTCTTGTGGGGTTGGCAGGCTCACCTGCGTTGATTTAAGTCCTTCAGAACTTTGTACTTCTTCAACAATGATGTCATTGCATAAATCAACGCATTCATTGCAAATAAATACAGAAGGTCCCGCAATTAATTTTTTTACTTCATGCTGACTTTTTCCACAAAAGGAACAGTAAAGTAATTTATCTCCGTCGGCTTTTGTTGCCATTGATGATTTCCTATTTTCTAAAGATGCAATAGCGCTGCGTTAAACATTACCGTTAAGTATTTTTTATTCATCATTAACGTTTCTAACAATATTTACGACGATTAAATACCAAACTTTAGCGATTAAACTTTAGTAAAGCTTTTTTAACCGCGTGTATTAATAACTTTATCAATCAAACCATAATCTTTGGACTGATCTGCGCTCATAAAGTTGTCACGTTCGGTATCGCGGTCAATTTCTTCTGAAGTTCTGCCAGTATGCTGCGCCAAAATACCATTTAATTTTTCGCGCAAATACATAATTTCTTTTGCATGAATTTGAATGTCAGTTGATTGCCCTTGAAAGCCGCCAGAAGGTTGGTGAATCATGATGCGAGAATTTGGTAAGCTAAAGCGTTTTTCTTTTGCGCCTGCCGCCAATAAAAATGCGCCCATGCTTGCAGCTTGACCAATACAAAGTGTGCTGACATCTGGCTTAATAAATTGCATGGTGTCGTAAATCGACATACCAGCGGTAACGGACCCACCAGGAGAGTTAATATAAAGTGAAATATCTTTATCTGGATTTTCCGCTTCTAAAAATAGCAACTGGGCTACCACCAAGTTGGCAGACATATCATTCACTGGTCCCACCAAAAAAATCACACGTTCTTTTAATAAGCGTGAATAAATATCATACGAACGTTCGCCACGACCACTTTGCTCCACCACCATCGGGATGTAGCCCAACCCTTGTGGTGATAAATCTGCCGACATATTTCCTTGAAGCATCATTTCTTGTGTTCCTTGCAAACGTTGCATATTTTTCCTTTAACCCTTCATTTAACCATTGTTCATTAAATCATCAAACTTCACTTTTTTATCGCTTACTTTAGCTTGTGACAACACCCAACTCACTGCGTTCTCTTCTGTGGCTAACGCTGAAGGTTCGTCCAAGCGTTTTGGATCTGCGTAGTACCAAGTCACCACATCAGATGGCTTTTCAAAACTTTGCGCAAATACTTCAACCATCGCACGAATTTGATCTGCATTTGCATGCAGATTATTTTTGTTAATTAAATCACCCAACACTAAACGCAACTTAGTACTGCGCTTTGCTTGATCTTCAAACATCGAAGGCTCTAAACGTACATTGTTCATGTCAGCACCACGCTGCTTTAAATTCTGCATGGTGGTTTCCATCATGCGATTAATTTCTGTGCCTAACAATACGCGTGGAATTTCAAATGTTGCACTTTCCACCAATGCTTGAAACACTTGCTCTTTCACTTTTGCACTTACGCGTTTTGCCACTTCTTGCTTTAAGCTTTCAGCAATTTCACCTTTCATTTTTTCCACATCGCCATCTTCAACGCCTAAACTTTTTGCAAATTCTGCATCAATTTCAGGATATTTTGGCTGCGAAACACTGACAACATTTACGTCATAAGTCACTGTTTTACCAGCAATTTGTGCAGGCTGATGGTCATCAGGATACACCACATCAAACTGCGTGGCAGTACCAGATTTTTTACCAATTAACGCATCATCAAACGTTGGTACGCGGCCTGGTTCGCCAAGCACAATATCTATACCTTTATCGGCAGTTGATTCAACTTCTTGACCCTCAATCGAAGCTTTTAACGTAATATTTAAGCGATCCCCTTTTTTAGAAGCGCGTTTAACAGGCTCATAACTCACGCGCTGTTTCACCAAAACATCTAAGGTTTTTTTCACGTCAGCTTCGCCCACTTCTAACACTGGGCGTTCAATTTTTAATTTTGACAAATCACCCACTTTAACTTCTGGGAAAATTTCAAACGTTGCGGTGTACTCCAAAACTTCAGACGCCGCATCAAAAGGTTTATGCTCAATGTTTGGAAAGCCAGCCACGCGCAATTTTTGCTCATCAACAGCATCGCCAAAAGATTTTTCAACTGCACCAGAATAAATCTCATCACGCACTTGGTTACCGTATTGTTGATTGACTAATCCCATCGGTGCTTTGCCGGGACGAAAACCTGCAAATTTAGCCGTACGCGCAATTTGTTTTAAACGCTGTTCAATTTGCGTTTCTAAAGGTTTGAGTGGCACCGTAATGGTTACACGGCGTTCTAATTCACTCACTGTTTCAACATTTAATGCCATACTTTGCTTTCCTAAGGTATTTTAGCTTACGCATTCATCGCTTGTTTTTTGAAAAAACAGTGCTTTGCAGCGCGCGCTTATAAAAAATAATTGAATAATTAACACTTTTTTAAAAATTTTACCCAACATCATTGCGGACATCAGGCGAAAAAAACATCTTTATCTAGAGGTTAATCGACTTAAAATAAACGCCAAACTATAGCATATTCAACTTTTGTAAACAATTTTGGCATTTGCTTTTTGGGCAAAAGATTGCCTAAAAAATTATAAACCCAATTCCGTTAAACTTGGATGGTCGTCTGGACGACGCCCTAAAGGCCAAAAAAATTTCCGATCGGTTTCTTTTATGGGCAAATCATTGATGCTGGCGTAGCGCAACTCCATCAAACCATTGGCATCAAACTGCCAATTTTCATTGCCGTAACTTCTAAACCAATCGCCATTTTCATCGTGCCATTCATAAGCAAAACGCACAGCAATGCGGTTGCCCTCAAACGCCCAAAGTTCTTTAATTAGGCGATATTCCAATTCTTTTGTCCATTTTCTGGTTAAAAATTCAACAATTTGCGCGCGGCCTTTGGGAAACTCTGCGCGGTTACGCCATTGTGAATCTGGCGTGTAAACCAGTGAAACGCGTTGTGGGTCTCGGCTATTCCAACCATCTTCCGCCATGCGAATTTTTTGAATGGCGGTTTCACGCGTAAACGGCGGAACAGGCGGACGGACTTCAGCTGGCTGCGTCATCATCAATATCCTCAAATAAAATTTGGCTAACTATTTTAAACGTTGCAGCTAAACACCCTGCTTTAAACTTTCTTGAATAAATGGATCCAAATCGCCATCTAGCACGCCTTGCGTATTGCCTATCTCAACATTGGTGCGCAAATCTTTAATGCGCGATTGATCCAGCACATAACTTCTAATCTGGTGACCCCAGCCAATGTCGGTTTTTGCATCTTCCAGTGCTTGTTTGTCGGCATTGCGTTTATTTAACTCCAAATTATAAAGCGCGCCTTTGAGCATGTTAAAGGCTTCGTCTTTATTGCGATGTTGTGAGCGATCATTTTGGCATTGGACAACCACCCCAGTAGGCAAATGCGTAATACGCACCGCGGAATCCGTTTTATTAATGTGTTGCCCACCTGCTCCGCTGGCACGATAAGTATCTATCCGCAAATCTGCTGGATTGATATCAATTTCAATCGAATCATCCACTTCAGGAAAAACTTGCACACTGGCAAAACTAGTGTGGCGCTTGGCGTTAGAGTCAAAAGGAGATTTTCGCACTAAACGATGCACGCCATTTTCGGTTCTCAAAGTGCCATAAGCATAATCTCCAGAGACCTTAATTGACGCGCCTTTAATACCAGCGACATCGCCATCGGAAAGCTCTAAGACTTCAACCTTGAAGCCTTTGCGCTCGCAATAACGCAAATACATACGCAGCAACATATTCGCCCAATCTTGCGCTTCTGTACCGCCAGAACCGGACTGAAACTCAACAAAACAATTGCTGCCATCTAATTCGCCAGAAAACATGCGTTTAAATTCCATGTCGGCAATTTTTTGTTCAATTTGTAAAGAATCCGCCTCAATGCTGAGTAGCGTTTCTTCGTCATTTTCTTCACGCGCCATGTCTAACAGCACTTGGCTATCTTGAATTTGCGATTCTAAATTTTTTAGATTGACAACAACCAGCTCTAAACTACGTTTTTCTTTGCCAAGTTTTTGCGCTTTTTCGGCGTTGCCCCAAACATTCGGATCTTCAAGCAATCCGTTCACTTCTTCTAGGCGTTGCGCTTTATTTTCGTAGTCAAAGATACCCCCGAAGCGCAAGGTGTCGTGCGTTTAAATCCGTTAAACGGTTGGTAATTAGGTTGAGTTGCTCTGCTTCCATCATTGAGTGCTAGCTAAAAAGTCAAAAAAGCGATTATACCGTAATCCGTTACGATGCAAGACAAGCCCAACTTTATCCAAAATCGGATTGATTTTAAATACCGCTCTATAAAAATATAAATGTAAAATATGGCTTTTGTCACATTATTGTCATAATTAATTTTTAATATCATGACACAGCTTTAAGCCACTTTTAAAGTGTGGTAAATAGCTAATCAATGACAAAGTAGCGTCATTTAATTTTAGGAGAATTTAATGCAAAGTAAGTTTGTTAAAAGTTTAGGGTTAGTAGCTTTAGTGGCTGCTACATTCAATGTACAGAACGTTGTTGCTGCTGAAAAAATTATTAAAATTGACGGCTCAAGCACTGTGTATCCAATTACAGAAGCGGTGGCTGAAGACTTCCAAAAAGCGCAAGGTGTAAAAGTAACTGTGGGTGAATCTGGTACAGGTGGTGGTTTTAAAAAATTCTGCCGTGGTGAAACAGACATTTCAAATGCTTCTCGCCCAATTTTGCAAAAAGAAATGGATGCATGTAAAGAAGCTGGTGTGCAATACATTGAGTTGCCAGTTGCATACGATGCATTGACTGTTGTTGTGAACACTAAAAATGACTGGGTAAAAAGTCTGTCAGCTGATGATTTGAAAAAAATCTGGGCACCTGGTTCTAGCGTTAAAAACTGGAAACAATTAAATGCTGCCTACCCAGATAAAGCCATGGGTTTGTATGGCCCAGGCACAGCATCAGGCACATTTGATTATTTTTCTGAAGCGATTAACGGCAAAGCCAAAGCGCACCGTACTGATTACACCCCATCAGAAGATGACAATGTATTAGTGCAAGGCGTTTCAAGCAACCCTGGTGGGTTAGCTTATTTTGGTTATGCTTATTACGAAGAAAATAAAGACAAATTAAGAGCAATTCCAATTTCTGCAAAAGCGGGCTCACCTGCTGTTTTGCCATCACCAGAAGCTGTGATGAACGGTACTTATCAACCTTTATCTCGCCCACTCTTTATTTACGTGAATGCAACTGCGGCCGCATTCAAGCCAGAAGTGAAAGCTTTTGTAAATTTCTACTTAGAGAACGCACCAGAATTAGTCAAAGAAGTGAAGTATGTGCCATTGCCAGCAGATGATTATGCAGCTGTTAAAGCACATTACAAAGCGTTGAAACCAGGTTCAGGCTTTAACGGGACACCTGAAGTAGGTGTAAAAATTAAAGATTTGTTAGGCCGTATTAAGTAATTTATCTAAATTTAGGGGATGCTGGCCATCCCCTAATGAGTATTAAACCTTGAGTATTTTTGTATTACTATCCCATCCGCTTTTTTGTTTTTCCGCTACAATTAAGAGATTCAGCAACCATGAACACGGCAACCACAATGAGCAACTCTCAACTCAATTTGACAATTAGTCCACGCTTAGCTAAAAACATTAGTCGAAACGTTAAAGAACGTATCATCGAGTTTATATTAATGTTGGCAGCACTTTCTGCTGTTGCAACAACACTCTCTATTGTGGCAATTTTGCTGTATGAATCTTTAAGTTTTTTTAAAACCGTTTCAATTGTAGATTTTTTAACAGACCAACAGTGGACACCCCTATTTGAAGATGCTCATTACGGCATTTTGCCTCTAATTTCTGGCACACTGACAACATCAGCAGTGGCACTAGCAGTAGCGATTCCAATTGGCACCATTGGGGCAATTTATCTCTCTGAATTTGCTTCCCACAGAGTCCGTGAAACTGTAAAGCCAATTCTTGAACTCCTTGTGGGCGTACCAACCATTGTATTTGGTTATTTTGCGCTGTTATTTTTAACGCCCATTTTGCAAACTATTTTTCCTGATTTACCGGGCTTTAATATGTTAAGCGCGGGCATTGTGATGGGCATTATGATTGTGCCTTATATTTCATCGGTGGCAGAAGATGCCATGCGCGCTGTACCCATGAGCATGCGCGAAGGCTCTTACGCCATGGGCGCAACACGCTTTCAAACAGCCATTCGCGTGGTCACGCCCGCTGCAATTTCAGGGATTGTTGCAGCTTACATTTTGGGCATATCTCGTGCAGTGGGTGAAACAATGGTAGTAGCTGTAGCGGCTGGTCAACAACCAATTGTTTCATTCAACCCAATGGAAGGCGCTGCGACCATTACTGCCTACATTGTGCAAGTCGCACTGGGTGATTTGCCACACGGCAGCATTGGTTACCAAAGTATTTTTGCCGCAGGCTTAGTGCTAATGATTATGACGCTGTTTTTTAATATTTTGGGTCATATCATTCGCAAAAAATATCGCGAACATTATTAATCGCTCATCAATCTCTTAAAAATTAATGGTTACCTTATGAGTATGAACTTATCCACAAATTCTGCTGAAGCGCCAGCCTCATCGCTCAAAAACTTAGACGCGATTCGCGCGATGATTAAACGCCATAAACTCAATGATTACATATTTTCAATCATTGGCCTGTTGGCACTCATGTTTGCGTTAATTACCTTGGTGATTCTTTTTTTAGATCTGATTATGGATGGTTACCCACGCTTTAATACAGATTTTTTTATGGAATTTCCCTCTCGCCGTGCGGGCAGTGCTGGTTTGCTTTCTGCTTGGGTGGGTTCTGCATTGGTCATGTTCGTTACCTTTATTACCGCCGTTCCCATGGGTGTGGCTGCAGGTTTGTATTTGGAAGAATATGCCCCAAAAAATTGGTTTTCTGACCTTATTGAAATTAATGTTTCTAACTTAGCAGGCGTGCCATCCATTGTTTATGGCTTATTAGCACTGGGTTTATTCGTTTACATTTTAGATCTTGGACAAAGCATTTTAACCGCAGGATTAACACTCGGTTTACTGATTTTACCGATTGTGATTGTTTCCACCCGTGAAGCCATCCGCGGCATTCCTGTTGCCATTCGTGAAGCGGCATACGGCGTAGGCGCAACCAAATGGCAAGTAGTGCATGACCACGTGTTGCAATATTCTTATGGCGGCATTTTAACTGGCGTGATTATTGGCATGGCGCGTGCGCTGGGTGAAACTGCACCGATTATTACGATTGGCGCACTTACATTTATCGCCTTTCTTCCACCAACCCCTGTCACAGAAGTTGCGCCATTTATTAATTTTGAATGGCTAAGCTCCGGCTTTACCGTGTTGCCAATTCAAATGTTTAACTGGCTATCACGCCCAGACCATGCATTTCATATTAATGCCGCAGCCACGGGTGCAATTATTATTGTGGTCACATTACTCATGAACGGCACAGCCATTTATTTACGCTACAAAATTCGTAAAAACATTAAATGGTAATAATTCACTCATAAACTAAAAATATTAAATTAACCTTAAAATTAAAGCAGGAAAAATAATGGTCACCTCTACCACCCCAATTAAAGCAGAAGCGCGAAACTTAGAGTTTTTCTACAGCAATGGTGCGCGTGCACTCAAAGGCATTACCATGCCTTTATATGAGAAAAAAGTGACTGCGCTGATTGGCCCATCTGGTTGCGGAAAATCCACTTTTTTACGTTGTTTTAATCGTATGCATGATTTGTATCCAGGCAATCGCTACCAAGGCGATATCGTTATGTACCCTGACAATACTAATATTTTAGATAAAGAAGTTGACCCAATTGAAGTGCGCATGCGCATTAGCATGGTGTTTCAAAAGCCTAATCCGTTCCCTAAATCTATTTTTGAAAACGTTGCCTACGGCTTACGTGTACGTGGTGAAACCAATAAAAATGTCATCAGCGATAAAGTAGAAGAAGCGCTCAAAGGCGGTGCAATTTGGAATGAAGTAAAAGACCGTTTAGACGATTTGGCATTTAATTTATCGGGCGGTCAACAACAACGTTTGTGCATTGCCCGCGCACTAGCCACAGACCCTGAAATTATGTTGTTTGATGAGCCGACTTCAGCGCTTGATCCGATGGCGACTGCCAGTATTGAAGAGTTAATGCATGAACTTAAAAATAAATTGACGATTTTAGTGGTCACGCACAATATGCAGCAAGCCGCGCGGGTTTCTGACTACACCGCTTATATGTATTTAGGCGAGTTGATGGAGTACGATGACACCAATAAGATCTTTACTAATCCATCACGCCGCGAAACAGAAGACTATATTACGGGTAAATTTGGTTAATTTTTTTTGTAATTGCAACAATTAAAAAGCCAGCGTTTGCTGGCTTTTTACTTAACGGTCAATTTTATAAATAGCTTAACGCATACTCAACTGACTTTTAACCACTTGTAAATTCACACGTTTGTATTGATGTTTTTGAATAATTTTGTTGTAAAAGTGAATCATGCGTTCCGCTTGGCGTGCCGCTGTCCACACTTCATAAACATAACTTTCGGCCAATTGACCCAATAGCTTTCTTTGTTCAGGGTCATTGAGTAAATTTTGCACTTTTTCCGCAAAATCGAGCGGGTCCTCTTTGGCAATTAACGCGCCACGGCCTTCAATTAAAATCGATGCTGTGCCTAATTCTGCAATCGCCACCACGGGCGTGCCTTGCGCCATCGCTTCTAAAATCACCAAACCTTGCGTTTCGCTGGTAGAAGCAAAGACAAATAAATCAGCCGCTGCGTAACATGCGTTTAACTCCGTATTGCGGTCTAAATAGCCAATAAATTGAATATTATTTTCAATGCCCAACGTTTTGGCTAGCTGATGTAAACTGGCTTCAGCAGGGCCTTCGCCAGTCACAACCAACAATAAATCTGGAACTTCATCTTTAACAATTTGTGCAACGCTCAATAAAAAATCAATATTTTTTTCAAACGCCACACGCCCAACGTAGAGCAACATAGGGCGGTCATTGGCAATGCCATATTTTTTTCTAAAATCAATTTCGTGGTCTTTATTAAAACTACTGGCTTGCAATCCCGTAGGAATGACTTCTGCATCAGCTTTTACGCCGTAGTTTCTAAGCACATCCAACATAGGTTGTGAAGGCGCAACAATCGCATCCACTGCATTACATTGTTTTTTAGAAATCATTCGCGCCAAACTGCGCGCAATGGCTTGCGGAATCCATGGCAAATAGTGGTGCAAATAATCCTCAAAAAACGTGTGATAGGTTTCAACACAAGGAATACCTAATTTCTCAGCAAGCTTAATCCCTAAATAATGGGCAATAAAAGGCGTATTAATATGCACAATGTCATATTTTTCTGCCAATAATTCTGGCATGCGCTTCATCACTTCGCCAAATTTCATTAGCCGATCTTCAGGATCAAAGTAAATTTTTCGCGAAGGCATGCGGAAAATCCAATCACTATTTTCTTGCGCATCGCCATAATCGGGCGCAATTAAATGCACAGTGTGACCAAGCGCCTGCATTTGCTCAATAAATGTTTTGATGGACGTAGAAACACCGTTCACACGTGGGAAATAAACGTCTGAGATAAATAATATTTTTAAGGGTGGCGTTGCCACGGTTTGAGTTGTCATGCATCACCTTTTTTGAGAAAGTGTATTTAAAAATCAAATACATACCTTGATGATACTAAGTGTTGAATATGACAGTTTAATGACTTTTATTCTTTTATCCGTCACAAAAAAATCATTTTTCTGTCATTTTTCATTCATGTGGGCAATAGAAAATTGCATTCATGTTAATGCGAAAAATTTTGAAAAAATATTATTGGTGGTTACCCTGCTGTTTGTATTCAGTGGACGCAAATGCTTGGGGACTCATCACGCATTTATATTTTGCACAGTCGCTACTTTGGGCAATGCCGCTTCTTGATCCGCGCTTGCAAAATGCCATTAAGCGCTTTCCCAGTTTGGTGATGGCGGGCGCTTGCTTGCCTGACCTTGCCGTTGTTAGCGAACGGTTTGGGCAAACCCATTTATGGGAATACGCGCATGATTTATTAAATGCCGCCAATAATGATGAAGAGTTAGCGCTTGCTATCGGCTTTGCCAGCCATTTATATGTGGATGTGATTGCTCACCATCATTTTGTACCCGCGCACGAGGCCATGTGGTTTAACAATGCGTGGTTTAAAGATAAGCACAAAGCGCACAGCTTTATCACGCATATCACTTGTGAGTGGGCGATGGATGCGCACCTTGCGCCGCTCCTCAAAGAAACGCCAAAAAGCTTATTGAATCAACATCAAGATTTGATTGTAGAATTTATTTCACCACATTTTAAATGCCCAAAAATGATGACGCAAAAGGCACTCAAACGTTTGGCGTTTTGGGATGGCATTTTACGCGGCGTGAAATTACCGCAGGTAATTTGCAAAATTGCAAAAATATTTGATGCCAATATTGCGCAACATTTTGTGTATTACATTGCAAAAACACACGTTGCAATTGAAGACATTAGCGTCGCATTGAATGGTAAAAAACCAGCGTATGCACCTGAACAGAAAAACTTAAATCTGCAACAGCTTAAAGATTGGCAACAAGCATGTGTGGCGCACTTACAGGTACGCCATCCTCAGCCGATTACGTATTTTTCTGAAATGAATATTTCATTCATTGAAACAAATTGATTGGTATAAAAAAATCGCAATCGCTGCGACTTTTTTTAAATATTCTTTCAGCTAATTCTAAATCAACAAAAATGAAATATTTGCAAGCATTGCACCAATACAAGCACCTGCCAATACATCGCTTGGATAATGCAAGCCCAACACTACGCGTGAAAAACCAACTAACAATGTGAATGGAATCAATAAAATAGCTAATTGTGGGTAGTAAGAAAGTGCGACGCAAGTAAAAACTACCGCGTGCAAAGTATGCCCTGACGGAAAACTGAATTTATCTAACGCTGTGCCTGTTAGGCGAATATCTTGACGCACTTCATAAGGACGCGGTCTTAAGGTTTTGCCTTTTAACCATTTATACAGCAAGGTTCCAGATAATCCTGCAAGCGCCATGTGAAGCACTGGCAGCAATGCTTCTGTGCCGTTAAAAATTAGCAGCAAAATCATTAAGCTATACCAAAAAACGCCATCGCCTAAACGGCTAATGGCTCTGAACGTATTGCGAATAATCCGATATTGGCTGGTGTGATTGACTGCAATACACATTTTGGTATCGAACTGATGCATTCTATTTAAATATAAACGCATATTAAAAGTCATATTAACCTCCAAAAGATTCTCTCATGAAGGCATAGCATGTCATTACAATATTAACGATTCATGACAGGCAGATTAACTTTTGATGAAGGCGCTCAATTATGTTGCAGCCAACTTAACAACGTCCGCAATATTGTGTGCAAGTGCGTTCACCATTTCTTGGTTTTCACCTTCCACCATCACACGAATTTTTGGTTCAGTGCCTGAGGCACGCAACAAAACTCGCCCAGCACCTTTTAAGGTTTCTTCAGCCAATTTAACTGCGTTCTGTATTGCATTGTTATTGTTTAAATCAATTTTTTTTGCCGTCGCCACATTGATAAGCACTTGCGGATATAAAGTTAGATTTTTAGAAAAATCGGCTAAGGGATTATGTGAAATCTCATCTGAATGCTGCAGCAGTGCTTGCAATACTTGGAGCGCTGCGATAATTGCATCACCACTGCTGTGTTTATCTAAGGTTAATACATGCCCAGAATTTTCACCGCCTAATTGCCAACCTTGTTCATTTAATAACGCTAACACATGTCGATCGCCCACATTTGCGCGTTTAAACGGAATGTCTAGCGCTTTAAATTGATGTTCAAGCGCTAAGTTTGTCATCAACGTGCCCACTACGCCGCCTTGTAAATTGCCTGTTTTTTTTCTGGCCAGCGCAATGATATAAAGCAACTCGTCGCCATCAAACAATCTGCCTTGGTTATCCACCATCATCACACGGTCACCATCGCCATCAAAAGCAATGCCTAAATCTGCGCTATATTCCACCACAGCCTTTTGCAACGCTTGAGGATGCGTTGAACCGACATCTTGATTAATGTTTAAACCATTGGGTTTATTTCCAATACAAATCACTTCTGCGCCTAGCTCGTGAAAAACATTCGGTGCAACATGATAAGTTGCGCCATGTGCGCAATCGAGCACAATTTTTAACCCACGCAAATCCATATTATTTGGAAACGTACTTTTACAAAATTCCACATAACGCCCCGCAGCATCATCAATTCTGCGTGCTTTTCCAAGCTTGGCAGATTCCATCACTTGCATGGGTTTTTCTAATTCCGCTTCAATCGCGTGTTCAATGGCATCGGGCAGCTTTGAACCTTGGCTAGAAAAAAACTTAATGCCATTATCAAAATATGGATTATGCGACGCGGAAATGACAATGCCCGCTTGTGCCCGCAAAGCGCGGGTTAAATAAGCCACCGCTGGCGTGGGAATTGGTCCAGTAAGCAGAATATCGACGCCTGCCGCTGCAAGTCCAGCTTCTAACGCGGCTTCAAACATATAGCCTGAAATACGCGTATCTTTACCAATCAAAACTGCAGGGCGTGCGCCTTTGGCTAGATTACTTTGCAAACCCACAAACACGCGACCAGCCGCATAACCTAAGCGCATCATAAATTCTGGTGTAATCGGGTAAGTACCGACTTTGCCACGAATACCATCTGTGCCGAAATATTTTTTGGACATTATCTTCCTCAATTGTTATTTTTAAGATTACTACGCGCTAATTGCCTCAGCATTTTTTTAGCGAAATTTTCTCTTCTGTTTTTCAATCGTTTGCTTGCACAGCATGCACCACTTTAAGCGCGTCCACCGTGGCTTTCACATCATGCACGCGCACAATGCTCGCGCCTTTCATGGCTGAAATCACTGAAGCAGCAATGCCCGCATAAAGGCGTTGTGATTCATCGCCGCCCACCAATTTTCCTAACACAGCCTTGCGTGAAAGCCCCACCAACAACGGCTGCCCTAAACTCAGCAAAAACTCTAATTGTTGAATTAAAGCTATATTATGTGTGGTCAATTTTCCAAAACCAAAGCCCGGATCTAATAAAATACGGTTTTTATGAATGCCTTTTTTTTTGCATAAATTTAAACGTTCAGCTAAAAAAACCTTTACTTCTTCAACCACGTTGTTATAAATTGGGTCCATTTGCATGGTTAGCGGATTACCCTGCATATGCATTAAACAAATTCCCACTTGGCTGTCAGCAACTGCTTCAATCGCACCTTCTTCTTGCAAGGCTTTTACATCGTTCACTAAATCTGCACCCGCAGTCATCGCTTCACGCATGACCGCAGGCTTATACGTATCAATCGAAAGCGGTACGTTGACAAGATTTCGCAAGGTTGAAATCACTGGAATCACACGGCTTAACTCTTCATCCAAACCCACAGGAGTTGCACCCGGGCGCGTTGATTCACCGCCAATGTCGAGAATGTCGGCGCCTTCTTCCACCAACTGCAAAGCATGTTTAACAGCTAAATCGGTTGATGCAAATCTTCCGCCATCAGAAAAAGAATCGGGGGTGACATTCACAATACCCATGACATGCGGGCGATTAAGCATTAATTGAAATCTGCCGCATTGAAATTGCGCCGCAGTTGCGTGGTTGTTGTGCAAATTATTTTCCATAAAGCATTATACTAAAATATGACCCACATAAAAAAAGGACTAGTTTCCTAGTCCTTTTTATAGTTGCTAACCCTTAAGATTTAGCTGATGGCTGTGGTGCTGTTGAAGCACCCACTCCTGCAGAACCAGAATCACGCGGTGGATTTGGTTTACTTTGTGATGGTTTGGGTGGACGCACTGCAATACCCGCCATAATGTCATTAATTTGATCAGCATCAATGGTTTCATATTCCATTAAAGCAGCTGTCATCGCTTCCACTTTATCGCGATTATCTTCCAACAACTTACGCGCAATATTATATTGCTCATCCAAAATACGGCGAATTTCCGCATCCACTTTTTGCTGTGTGGCTTCTGAAACTGTCTTGCTGCTCATGCTACCAAAAAACGAATCTTGCTCATCACCCGCATACACCATAGTGCCAAGCGCATCGCTCATGCCGTATTTAGTCACCATCGCACGCGCAAGTTTAGTCGCACGCTCAAAGTCATTCGATGCGCCTGTGGACATTTGATGCATGAAAATTTCTTCTGCAATCCGCCCACCAAATAAAATTGAAATTTCTTCCAGCATTTTGTCTTTGTAATTGCTAATGCGGTCAAATTCAGGCAATTGCCATGTTAACCCTAGTGCCCAACCACGCGGCATAATGGTCACTTTATGTACAGGGTCTGCTTTTGGTAATAATTTTGCAACCACAGCATGACCAGATTCGTGATAAGCCGTATTGCGGCGCTCTTCTTCACGCATCACCATCGATTTACGCTCAGGACCCATAAAGATTTTGTCTTTTGCATCCTCAAAGTCTTGCATGTCCACAGTACGTTTATTGCGACGCGCAGCAAATAGAGCCGCTTCGTTTACCAAGTTAGCTAAATCTGCGCCAGAA
Source organism: Methylophilaceae bacterium (assembly GCA_965247415.1). Classification (GTDB taxonomy): domain Bacteria; phylum Pseudomonadota; class Gammaproteobacteria; order Burkholderiales; family Methylophilaceae; genus Methylotenera. The sequence continues at coordinate 1,825,724 of OZ252007.1, read as the reverse complement.
AAACCGGGAGTACCACGCGCTAAAATATCTGCTTTAACATCAACATCGGCAGGAATTTTACGCATATGCACCATTAAAATTTGCTCACGGCCTTTAATATCAGGCAAACCAACCATCACTTGGCGGTCAAAACGGCCTGGTCTTAATAAGGCTTTGTCTAACACGTCAGCCCTATTGGTGGCGGCAATCACAATCACGCCAGAATTACCGTCAAAGCCATCCATTTCAACCAATAATTGGTTTAATGTTTGCTCACGTTCATCGTTTCCGCCACCCGTCCCTGAACCGCGGCTGCGTCCCACAGCATCAATTTCATCAATAAAAATAATGCAAGGGGAATTTTTCTTGGCTTGCTCAAACATGTCACGCACGCGTGACGCACCCACACCAACAAACATTTCCACAAAGTCTGAACCAGAAATTGTAAAGAACGGTACTTTTGCTTCACCCGCAATAGCACGTGCAAGCAAGGTTTTACCTGTTCCCGGCGGGCCTACCATTAATACACCGCGTGGAATACGACCACCCAATTTTTGAAATTTAGTTGGGTCACGTAAAAAATCTACAATTTCAGTGACTTCTTCTTTGGCTTCATCGCAACCTGCCACATCTGCAAACGTGGTTGAATTATTGCCTTCGTCTAATTGACGTGCTTTACTTTTGCCAAATGAAAATGGGCCGCCGCCTTTGCCGCCGCTTTGCATTTGGCGCATAAAGAAAATCCAAATGCCGATCAATAAAATCATCGGGAACCAAGACACAAAAATACTCATTAATAGTGATTGTTCTTCTTCAGGTTTGGCTTCTACCATCACGTTATTTTTGAGTAAATCAGACACTAGCCATGGATCGCTAGGCGCATAAGAATTGAATTTTTTGCCATCTTGCGTGATGCCATGCAAAACATGACCGTCAATCTGCACTTTTGCAATGCGGCCATCTTTAACTTCTTGTATGAATTGCGAGTAAACAATTTGGTTTTCTGCGCTATTTTTTACGCCTGCCAAATTAAATACCGCCATCAAGACCATGGCAATGGCAATCCAAATTGCGATATTTTTAAATGTATTGTTCAAAATTAAATTCCTTGTCTGTCAGGGAAACTGCTGTGATAACGACTGTAAAATAAACCGTCTTTAATACCTAATATATTACTCTTTTAAAATTTGATAGTTAAGAACAAAGCAAAAATAATGTTTCAATTGAAGCGCTTGCAGCCAATATTTTTTATTTATTTTTTTCCTAGTCCCAGCAAATAAACTTCACTACTTCGATCCCTAGATGCTTTTGGCTTGCGCGTCACCACTTTGTCAAACATCAAACGCATTTCTTTTAAAACCTCTTCAAAGCCTGCGCCAATAAATACCTTGACCAAAAAATTGCCATTAGGTTTCAGCCAATCTCGGCTGAACGCCAATGCCAGCTCAGTTAAATAAGTTGCGCCCGCTTGGTCAACATCAGCGATACCTGAAATATTGGGTGCCATGTCCGCAATTACAAGGTCAACAGGCTGGTTATTTAAAGATTTTTCTAATATTTTTAAAACGGTCTCTTCGCGAAAGTCACCACAAATAAATTCCACGCCGCCAATTGGCTGCATTTCTAAAATATCCAGCGCAATCACGCGCCCACTAATTTCTTGATTTCCCTTCGCTTTTAACCGCTGCACTGCAATTTGCGACCAACTGCCAGGCGTTGAGCCTAAATCAACAATCGTCATGCCGGGTTTGATCAATTTATCTTTGTCATCAATTTCAATCAATTTGTACGCCGCACGCGCACGATAGCCATCTTTTTGCGCCATTTTCACATACGGATCATTCAGATGCTCTTGCATCCACGCTTTACTGGTTTTGGTGGGCTTCATGGCGTTACTAAAAAAATTTTAGTTGGAATTTGAATAACCATTTTATATGAATCTTAAGCGGCATGGGTGTTTCAAGGTAATTCACAAAAAGTATGTTGCGGTTTCATGTTAATATGCTGAAAAATTATTAAGGCAAATCCATGAAACTTTCAACCAAACAAATCGCCCATTTACGCGGGCTTGCGCATAACCTAAACCCTGTTGTGATGATTGGCAATAACGGTTTAACTGAAAACGTTTTAAAAGAAATTGAGTTAAATTTAAACGCACATGAGTTGATTAAAATTCAAGTAGCGGGCGACGACAGAGATGCTAGAAAATTAATGTACACAGAAATTTGTAGCCAAATGAGCGCGATTCCTGTGCATCATATAGGGAAACAATTGGTAATTTATCGCGCGAGTGAAACTGTGAAAGAAAGCGCTAAAATTGTGATTCCAAAATAAATTAATGAAATGTAATTATCTTTTAGTAACAATCACTAATCCTAATAAACATTCCACCACATAAGCAATGCTGGCAATGCCGTGCCAGTTTCTAAAACGGTCTGCAAATACGCTTTGCATCACATCTGCTGGCAACGCTGCATTTTTTAATTGCGCAAGCACAGGTTGAATGCCATATTGCCCAGCTAGCACGAGCAACAACATCAACACTAACGCCCAAAAATAAGCTTGTTTGAAGGATTGTGCGCCAAATTTAAACAACCTTGCAAGCAGTAAAAAAGTGGCGGATGCAATGCCAATATAAGCAATAATGGTGAAAAATTGACCTGCAATTTGGCCAGCTAATTGGCGGTCATTGAGTGTTTTGAATAACACAGAAGCCCACAAGCTGGTTACCCACAAGCCACCCACCCAAAATGTTGTGACAATGGCAATTAGCTTTTCAGTCCATGTGCGCATTTTGCTAGTTCCTGTGAGATAACTTGATGATTAAATATAAAGTACTTCAATAATTTCGTATTCTTTAATGCCGCCTGGTGCAGAAACTTCAGCTACCTCACCTTCTGAACGACCAATTAAGCTGCGCGCAATGGGAGAACTAATCGAAATCTTGCCATTTTTAATATCCGCTTCATCATCACCCACAATTTGGTAAGTAATGATGCTGCCACTGTCTAAATCTTCAATGCGCACGGTTGAACCAAACACGCAACGACCATCCGCATGCAAGGTTTTTGGGTCGATCACCATTGCGTTAGAAAGTTTGGCTTCAAGCTCTGAAATACGTCCCTCAATAAAACTTTGGCGTTCTTTTGCGGCTTCATATTCCGCATTTTCCGACAAATCGCCTTGCGCACGCGCTTCCGCAATGGCTTGAATGATGTTAGGCCTATCTACACTGCGTAAACGTTGCAACTCATCTTTCATGAGCTCTAGCCCGATAACGGTCACTGGAATTTGATTTACAGCCATACTTTATTTCCTTCAACAATTTTTCTTATTACTAAAAAACAAAACCACACCTTTAGCAGGCGTGGTTAATGTTGTTATCTTACCTTACTTTTTATATTTTTTGACGAGAAGCTTACAAAGGCAATAGTTTATGCAAGTTTTGAATGGATTCCACTTCCAACTCTTGCATGTGTGCCATGCCAATGCATGCAGCTTTTGCGCCCGCTAACGTGGTGTAATAGGTGACTTTATTTTGTAAAGCACTGCGGCGAATTTCATAAGAATCTGCCACAGCACGTTTATCTTCTGTCACGTTCACAATAAAATTAATTTCACTATTCTTAATCATATCCACAATATGTGGTCGCCCTTCTGCCACTTTATTGACTGATTTTACGGTTAATCCATGCGCAATTAAAGCGGCTGCTGTGCCTTTGGTTGCGACCAACTGAAAGCCTAATTTATCGAGCGCTTGGGCAATTTCCACCACTTTTAAATAGTCTTCCTTACGCACACTGATAAACGCTTTTCCACCTTTCGGTAATTTGGTAGAAGCACCTAATTGAGACTTCACAAACGCTTCTGCAAAGGTTGTCCCAACGCCCATCACTTCGCCTGTTGATTTCATTTCTGGGCCTAAAATCGTATCAACACCCGGGAATTTAATAAACGGAAACACCGCTTCTTTGACAGAATAGAACGGTGGAATAATTTCATGTGTAACGCCTTGATCTTTGAGTGATACTCCAATCATGCAACGCGCTGCAATTTTTGCCAATTGTAAGCCACAGGCTTTTGAAACAAAGGGCACAGTGCGCGATGCACGCGGATTCACTTCTAACACAAATACTGTATCACCTTGAATCGCAAATTGCACATTCATTAAACCCACCACGCCAAGCGCACGCGCCATTTGCTTAGTTTGATCGCGTAACTCATCTTGCAATTTAGCAGATAAACTATAAGGCGGTAAAGAACAGGCTGAGTCACCAGAATGAACACCTGCCTGCTCCACATGCTCCATAATGCCACCGATAATCACATCGCCAGTGTGGTCACAAAGTGCATCCACATCGACTTCTAGCGCATCATTCAAAAACCGATCAAGCAATACGGGTGACTCATTGGAAACTTTAACTGCTTCGCGCATATAGCGTTCAAGCTGGCTTTGTTCTTGCACAATTTCCATGGCGCGTCCGCCCAATACATAACTTGGACGCACAACTAATGGGTAGCCAATTTCTAAGGCTAATCTAATCGCTTCTTCTGGCGTTCTTGCTGTGCGGTTTGGCGGCTGTTTTAGCCCAAGCGTATGCAACATTTTTTGGAAGCGTTCGCGGTCTTCTGCTTGGTCAATTGCATCTGGCGTAGTACCGATAATCGGCACACCTGCTTTCTCTAAAGCACGCGCAAGTTTGAGTGGCGTTTGCCCGCCATATTGCACAATCACACCGACTGGTTTTTCAATGGCAACAATTTCTAACACATCTTCTAATGTGACCGGGTCAAAATATAAACGGTCTGAAGTGTCATAATCGGTAGAAACCGTTTCAGGGTTACAATTGACCATAATGGTTTCATAACCATCTTCACGCATGGCAAACGCAGCATGCACACAACAATAATCAAATTCAATGCCTTGCCCAATGCGGTTTGGTCCACCGCCTAGAATCATGACTTTCTTTTTATCCGTTGGGGCTGCTTCGCACTCTTCTTCATAGGTGGAATACATATAAGCGGTATTGGTGGCAAATTCTGCCGCGCAAGTGTCTACACGTTTATATACAGGACGTACATTCAAGGCTTGGCGATAAGCACGCACTGCATGTTGATCTGTACTCAATAAAGTAGCTAAACGACGGTCAGAAAAACCAACACGTTTTAATTGGAATAATGCATTTTTATCCAAATCAGCAATATGTTTGCCTTTGAGCGCTTCTTCGCGTTCGATTAAATCTTTAATTTGCACTAAAAACCAAGGGTCAATTTTTGAAATATTAAACACTTGTTCGATGCTTAACCCTGCTCTGAAAGCATCGCCTACATACCAAATACGCTCTGGGCCTGGCACGCCCATTTCTTGGGTAATGGTATCTAAATCAGTCGTTTTTTCATCCAAGCCATCCACGCCCACTTCTAAACCGCGCAAGGCTTTTTGGAAAGATTCTTGAAAAGTGCGACCGATGGCCATCACTTCGCCTACAGATTTCATTTGCGTCGTTAAGCGTGAATCCGCTTGCGGGAATTTTTCAAACGCAAACCTTGGAATTTTTGTCACAACATAATCAATTGAAGGCTCAAATGATGCTGGTGTTGCACCGCCAGTAATTTCATTGCGTAACTCATCTAACGTAAAACCAACCGCTAATTTTGCTGCTACTTTTGCAATAGGAAAACCTGTGGCTTTTGATGCTAATGCAGACGAACGCGACACGCGCGGGTTCATTTCAATGACAATCATGCGACCATCATCGGGATTGATGGCAAACTGCACATTTGAACCGCCAGTATCCACACCAATTTCACGCAATACTGCCAACGAGGCATTACGCATAATTTGGTACTCTTTATCAGTCAATGTTTGTGCAGGCGCTACCGTGATGGAGTCGCCAGTGTGCACACCCATTGGATCCAAGTTTTCAATGGAACAAATAATGATGCAGTTGTCGGCCGAATCACGTACAACTTCCATCTCATACTCTTTCCAACCGAGCAATGACTCTTCAATCAATAATTCATTGGTTGGTGAAGCATCTAAACCGCGCTCACAAATACTGATAAATTCTTCACGGTTATAAGCAATACCGCCACCGCTGCCACCCATGGTAAAGGAAGGACGAATAATAGTTGGGTAGCCAATGCTTGCTTGCACTTGCAAGGCTTCTTCCATGCTGTGCGCCATGGCGGAACGCGCTGAACCAAGCCCAATTTTGGTCATTGCCTCTTTAAATTTTTGGCGATCTTCGGCTTTATCAATGGCTTCTTTTGTAGCACCAATAAGCTCTACATTATATTTTTTTAGGACACCGTGTTTGTCTAAATCCAATGCGCAATTGAGCGCAGTTTGGCCGCCCATGGTTGGCAACAAAGCATCTGGACGTTCTTTCGCAATAATCTTTTCAACAATCTGCCAAGTCACAGGCTCAATGTAAGTCGCATCTGCCATTTCAGGATCGGTCATAATTGTTGCTGGATTTGAGTTCACCAAAATGACGCGGTAGCCTTCTTCACGCAGCGCTTTACACGCTTGTGCGCCTGAATAGTCGAACTCGCAAGCCTGACCAATCACAATAGGCCCTGCGCCGATAATTAAAATACTTTTAATGTCTGTACGTTTTGCCATTTAGACCATGCTTTATAAAAATTGTGTTTCTATTAAATTAAACTGTTTATTAAATTCAATTACCAGAGAAAACCATGACTCCAGTATTTTTTTGGCAACCAAGTGGTTTGCATTTTATCCGTCGCGTCTACCGTGCCATTTTCTACTTGCGCAACAACACTTGCATCAATCTCATCTAGCGATTTTGCTTGCATTCCAATATGGATGCCAATCGCATTATTATGCTGATCCATTAAGTTGGCTGTGCGATTTTTGCGCTCCATCAAAACGGTGACCAGCCTAACCACTTTAGGTGATGTTGTATAAGTCACAACCGCACTTGCAAAGGTATGCCGATAAGCATCTAATTGTCCATTTGCGCCACCTTCTAACGGGCTTTTATAGCAATGCCACCAAACATAACTCAACACAAATACAATATAAATAACTACAAAGGACAAGGATAATTTAACTAAAAGCTCTAATAACTTTTTAAATACTTGCATTTCAATTAATTTCTCTTGCTTTCATCAATGCAATAAATTGATCAAATAAATAGGCCATTTCTGTAGGGCCAGGGCTTGCTTCAGGATGACCTTGAAAACTAAATGCTGGCTGATCAGTACGGGCAATGCCTTGTAAACTGCCATCAAACAAAGAAATGTGTGTGGTTTTCATGTTATTTGGCAGCGTGCTTGCATCCACTGCAAAACCATGATTTTGACTAGTGATATAAACGCGCCCTGACGCGACATCTTGCACTGGGTGATTGGCGCCGTGATGACCAAATTTCATTTTGATGGTTTTAGCACCACTTGCAAGTGCCAATAATTGATGCCCAAGACATATGCCAAATGTAGGCAAACCAGTTTCAACAATCGTTTTAATCGCACCAATCGCATAATCACAAGGCGCAGGATCACCAGGACCGTTAGATAAGAATACGCCATCAGGCTTGAGTGCTAGCACATCGTCAGCGCTGGTTTGCGCAGGCACAACGGTTACCTTGCAACCGCGCGAAACGAGCATGCGCAAAATATTCCGCTTAACGCCATAGTCATAAGCCACCACATGAAATTGTGATGCTGGCGCTTCTGCATAACCTTCGCCTAAAACCCATTCGCTTTCTGTAAATGGATAAGCATTTTTTACACTGACAACTTTGGCTAAATCCATGCCTGATAACCCAGGAAAATCTGCAGTAAGTTGCTTTGCTTCTAGAATTGCTTGAGATTCATCAGCATAACCCGCAATAATCGCACCTGCTTGCGCACCTTTTTCACGTAAAATTCTGGTCAGTTTACGCGTGTCAATTTCAGAAATCGCAACAATATCATTGGTAATTAAATAATCTGACAAACCGCTTGCACTTCTAAAGTTACTTTGAATTAAAGGCAAACTACGAATAATTAAACCACTTGCATACACTTGAGCCGACTCAATATCTTCAGCATTCACACCATAATTACCAATGTGCGGATACGTGAGTGTGACAATTTGCTGAGTGTAAGAAGGGTCGGTGAGAATTTCTTGATAACCCGTCATTGAAGTGTTAAAGACAACTTCAGCGACTGTATGCCCAGAAACCCCAATGGATGTTCCACGAAACACAGTTCCATCTGCAAGTACGAGTATGGCTGGCTTGTGCTGTGACAACTGATAACCCCTTTTTAATGCGTCTTTTTCGCCGAATAGCGGATGTGCAAAGCGGGAGGAGCAACCACTCTTCCCGCCTTATTAATTTTTGAGATTATAGCGCAAAAGCACGTAATCATCAACGCTCAAAATTGCATCTCATACCATGAAAATTTTGATTTTATTCTATATAAACCCTAATTTTAGCGTAACCCCAAAACATCACGCATATCAAATAAACCTTGTTTTTTATTTTTTAAAAATTTAGCTGCACGTAACGCTCCTAGCGCAAACGTTGCGCGACTGCTGGCTTTGTGTGTTAACTCCACGCGCTCACCTGTGCCTGCAAACATCACCGTATGGTCGCCTACAACATCGCCACCACGCAAGGTTGCAAAGCCAATTTTGCCTGCTTCACGCGCGCCTGTATTGCCTTCTCGGCTATAAACGGCACACTCTTTTAATGATTGCCCCATGCCTTGCGCAGCCGCTTCACCCAACCGAAGTGCCGTGCCAGAAGGCGCGTCAATTTTATGTTTATGGTGCATCTCAACCACTTCAACGTCAAAATCATCTTTGAGAATTTTTGCAGCTTGCTCAACCAAATTAATGAGGAGCGTTACCCCCACACTCATATTGGGCGCATAAACGATAGCAACATCTTTTGCAGCTTCCTGCATTTTTAACTTTTGCTCTTCCGTAAACCCTGTTGTACCAATCACATACTTAACACCCGCTTGCTTACAAGCTGCCAAATAAATCATGCAAGCTTCTGGCCTTGTAAAATCAATGAGCACATCTGCCCCTTGAATCACCTCTTCAACGTTTGCAGTGATTTTTACACCTGTATTTTTTCCAAGCATTTCGCCAGCGTCTCGCCCTAAAGATGGGTTACTTGGACGATCTAATGCACCATGCAAAATTAATTCATCATCTGCAAAAACGCCTGCCAATAACGCTTGACCCATACGACCACTGCATCCTGCAATGACTACTTTTAACGGCAAAGCCATACAATAAAACCTTATTATTTAATTTTTTTAAAATTATTTATTTTGTGAAGTTGCGCCTGCTTCTGGCACTTCAATAATTGGAACGCCCGAAAGTGACTTTACATCTTCGGCTGGCAAATTTTGCTGCTCAACTTTTGGCGGATTACTTTTCCAGAATTTTAATTTTTGCCACCAACTTTTACCTGAATTTTCTTCCGGCGCCTTTTCTTCTGATGCTTTCTGATCAGGCAATTGTGCGGGCATGCTTTTTTCTGCTGAAGTTTTTTCAACCACTTCAGGCACTGCTGATTTAACCTTTTCTACTGGCAACATATTTTCAATAGCCGGTTCTGACGGCTTTGACTGCGCAGTTTCAGCAGCTTTTTTTTCTTCTTCATCGGCCATTTTTTGCGCATTTTCTTTTGCTAACGCTTCATTTTCTAGCGCTTCTTTTTCCAATTTACTTTTTTCTAATAATTTTTTTTCCAAATCTGCTTTTTCCGCTTCGGCTTCTTTAGCTAATTCTGCTTCATCTTTTTTCCAAAATTTTAATTTATCAAAAAATCCTTTTTCTTCAGCCTTTACTTCAGGCTCAACCACGCGCGTACCCGTTACCAAATCCGTTTGATTTGACTTTTCGCCTTCAGAAGGCACAACGTCACCGCGCACAGTTTTTAGTAATTCATTGTCAAAATCTAAAATCACACGGCGTTGCTCAATCACCTTGCCCGCTTCACGCATTTGGTAAAAGTAATCCCAGCGATTTCCATGAAAACTGTCTTGAATTAAAGGAGTCCCCATAATATAGCGCACTTGCGATTTTGTCATACCTGGTCGCAACTGCAATAACATTTTAGAGGTCACCACATTGCCTTGCTGAATATCTAATTGATATGGCTTAATGGTTGGCACGGCAGTGCCGCAGGCTGATACTAAAAGAAGAAATAAAATAACTAAAATATTGCGCATAAGTATGACTTTAAAGTGAAATACCGTTAATATACCACGTTGATTGCATCGCAAAAATACCGCAGTTTAAATATGCGGCTTAAATATTAAGTTACCTGATGAGACCCCTAAAATGAATGATCAAAAAGAATTAAAAAACGCTGGTCTAAAAGCTACACTTCCTAGACTTAAAGTGTTAAGCCTTTTTGAAAACAGCAAAGAACGTCATTTATCTGCAGAAGATATTTATAAAGTGATGCTGAATGCGGGAGAAGATGTTGGGCTTGCAACCGTTTACCGTGTGTTAACACAATTTGAACAAGCAGGCTTGCTGATTCGCCATCATTTTGAAGGCGGCAAAGCAGTTTTTGAATTAAATAATGGTAGCCATCATGACCATATTGTGTGCGTAAAATGCGGTCGTGTTGAAGAGTTTTACGATGCTGAAATTGAAAAACGCCAAGAAGATGCTGCAGACAAACTAGGCTTTACCATGCAAGAACATTCTCTAACAATTTATGGTGTTTGTAAAAACCAACCTTGCAATACTTAAAATTTGTAGCGTGGGATAGGTAAAAATTTGTTATGCCTGCTCGCGGACTTACATCACTGCAAAAAAATCCAACAATCAGCTAGCTAAAAGTACTGCGCACCCAAGTATTTATTCGCGCGCAAACTGTGCCATAGTGTAATTTTTAATAAAGAAGTTACCGTGATTGGCAACGTTTGTGATATCCCAAAGACCCGATTTCCCTTAGAAATTTTTCGCTTTGCTACTTTTACCTTCATGAATAATCAAGAGATCTAAATTCCTGATGGCTTTAAAAATTGCGTTATCGCGCGAAGTGATGTGCTTAAAAGCCATAAAAGAAATTTAACCATTTAAAACGTGCATTTTAACCCAAGCCCTTGCATGCCTTGACGCCTTGCAGTACATTCATTGGATGGTGCAAATCATAAAAAACAACATTTGCATTTCAATCCATTAACTCATTTGGGGGAGATTATGATGTCATTAACAAATCGCGCTATCGCCGAACTCATCGGCACATTTTGGTTAGTATTAGGCGGATGTGGCAGTGCCGTACTCGCAGCAGGCATTCCGGAATTAGGCTTGGGATATTTAGGCGTTTCTTTTGCGTTTGGTTTAACTGTGGTAACAATGGCTTACGCTATCGGTCATATTTCTGGCTGCCATTTAAACCCTGCCGTTTCCATTGGCTTGGTGGTGGGCGGGCGCTTTGAAGCAAAAGAATTACCCCACTATATTATTGCGCAAGTCATCGGCGCCATTTTGGCGGCACTTTTAATTCAATGCATTGCGGGCGGCGCTGAAAGTTATGCGGGCGGTGTCGCTTCCAATGGTTACGGCGAGCATTCTCCACATGGCTATGTTTTACATGCGGCCTTTGTGTGCGAAGTGACGATGACTGCGGCATTTTTGTTTGTCATCATGGGCGCTACCGATAAACGCGCGCCTGCAGGTTTAGCGCCTTTAGCGATTGGCTTCATGCTCACACTCATTCATTTAATCAGCATCCCTGTGACGAATACCTCCGTCAACCCTGCGCGAAGCACTGGCCCAGCGTTGATTGAAGGCGGCATTGCCCTAGACCAACTTTGGTTATTTTGGGTCGCGCCAATCATAGGCGCTGCGATTGGTGCTTTTGCATATAAATTTGTCAGCAAAAATTAATTTTTAATTTATCTTCAAGTCAAAAAGCTGGCTAATGCCAGCTTTTTTTTGCAAAATTTAGCACTTATGCTGGTGAAGTTTGCACAATTTACAGCTTATATAGTCCATTTGGGCTATTTACTTTTATCAAAGATTTACGCAAAGTCGTGCTTATTAATTTAATTTCATCTTTCAAACTAAGTGAGCTTTCAAAATGAACAAAAAATTTAAACATCTCCTCATCGCCATCGGTTTACTCAGCATTATGAGCAACGCAAACGCGGCAATTGTCACTTGGACATTTGATAAGATTTCCTTTGAAAGAAGTGGATTTGCTCCGAACATTATAAGTGGAACGCTCGGATACGATGCTGACACCAATACCTTCAGCAACTCCACGCTTGTTCGCAAAGCAACAAATACAGACCCTAGTTTAGCTGGCTTTCCAATTTCACTCGACAATACAAGTAATGCCAATGGCCTTACATTTTCAGATGCGCAATTCCCTTCAGGTTTGCTCACATTCTCAACACCGCTGACAAATAGTGGTGGCACAGTTTTTCTATCAAACGGCAACTTCACATCTGGCACAAGTGTTTGGTCGTTAGGTAGTGGACAAAGCATTTCTGCACCTTTAACCAGCGCAGTGCCTGAGCCAGAAGCTTATGCCATGATGTTGGCTGGCTTAGGGTTGATGGGTTTTGCAGCACGCCGTAAGGCATCAAAATAAAACCAGTTTGGGTGTTACCTTTGTCGAGCACATTTTCAGGCAAAGATTAATAAAGGCGGCGAGTGAAATCACCGCCTTTATTTTTTCGTCATTATTTTGAATAAATTATTTCCCTAGCCTTAAAGCGCTCGTTGGGTTCTTAGCATGCAGCGTTATAATGTGAGGTATGTCACAAAAAAATCACAAAAAATTAAGTCTTGAAAAAATCCTACACACGCAAGGGTTTGGCGCGCGCAAACTGTGCCGCATCATGATTTTGAATGAAGAAATCACCGTGAATGGTGAGATGTGCGATGACCCAGACACATTATTTTCTTTGGAAGATTTAGCCTTCACGGTGAAAGGTGAAGCGTGGGATTACAAACAAAAATCGTATTTAATGATGCACAAGCCTAGCAATTATGAGTGCTCGCATAAAACACAACATCACCCAACCATTTACAGCCTGCTTCCCTACCCGTTAGTCGCCCGTGGGGTGCAGTGTATTGGGCGTTTAGACGAAGATACCACAGGCTTAATTTTAATTTCTGATGATGGGCAATTTATCCATCAAATGAGTTCGCCAAAACATAAAGTACCCAAAATTTATGAAGTGACTTGCAAACACCCAGTGAGTGACGCACAAATTGCACAGCTTTTAAACGGCGTGCAATTGGTGGATGAAGATGCGCCGATTGCGGCGCTTGATTGCAAAAAAATCAGCGAAAATATTTTGCATATGACGCTGGCTGAAGGCAAATATCATCAAGTAAAACGTATGGTTGCTGCTATGAGTAACCGCGTTGAAGCTTTGAAACGCATTCAAATTGGGCAACTTGTATTGCCAGATGATTTAAAAATTGGTGAATGGCGCTGGCTAACCGAGCAAGATTTAAGCAAATTAACAAAAGCTTAAAATAAAGGGTGCTTATGTAAAATCAAGTTACTAAGCCAGACAAGGCGCGATTAAAAAATTTTTGACGCCGCATATAATTTATATGCAAGGAGAAATTTTTTATGAATAACGTAGTATGGCAACGGAAATTGAATTTATAGAAGTGCCCTAAAGCTTTTAAGGTAAAATAGCGCATTTATCATTTTAAAATTCGTTTCTATGTCACTCACCACGCTCAATGCCCTTTCCCCTTTAGACGGTCGCTATCAATCCAAGCTTGATGCTTTACGACCCTTTTTTAGTGAATACGCGTTGATTAAACACCGCGCTTGGGTAGAAGTTGAATGGTTAAAAGCACTTTCTGCTGCGCCAGATTTAAAAGAAATTGCATCATTTAGCGCTGAAACGATTGATGAGTTAAACCGCGTGATTACAAATTTTAATGAAGATGATGCGAGCCAAGTAAAAGCGATTGAAGCCCGTACAAATCACGATGTGAAAGCCTTGGAATATTGGCTGAAAGAAAAATTTGACCATAATCCTGAAATTAAAAAAGCCAGTGAATTTATCCACTTTGCTTGTACAAGTGAAGATATTAATAATTTATCGCATGGCTTAATGCTCAAAAGCGCGACACAAACGGTGATGTTGCCTTTTTTAAATAATTTAATGATGCGTTTAACTGAGCTTTCAACTGAATTAGCAAACCAACCGATGCTCTCGCGAACCCACGGACAAACGGCTTCGCCCACCACCATGGGTAAAGAACTTGCCAATGTGGTTTACCGCTTAAAACGCCAAGAAAAACAATTAAAAAACAATGAAATATTGGGAAAAATTAACGGCGCGGTGGGTAACTTTAATGCACATTTATCTGCTTACCCAACATTTGATTGGGAAAATTTTGCACAAAAATTTGTGGAATCTTTAGGGTTAACCTACAACCCAATGACGATCCAAATTGAACCGCATGATTATATGGCAGAGTTGTACGACACCCTCGCACGCATCAACACCATTTTAATTGATTTAAACCGCGATATTTGGGGCTATATTTCTGTGGGCTATTTCAAGCAAAAAGTGAAAGCGGGCGAAATTGGCTCTTCCACTATGCCGCATAAAGTCAACCCAATTGACTTCGAAAATAGCGAAGGTAATTTAGGCATGGCAAATGCTATTTTGCGACATATGGCTGAAAAATTACCCATTTCACGCTGGCAACGCGACTTAACAGATTCAACCGTATTAAGAAACATGGGTGTGGGTTTTGGCTATAGTTTATTGGGTTACGATTCTTGTTTACGCGGCCTGAATAAATTAGAAATTAACGCCGCAAAATTAGCGGAAGATTTAGACAATAGCTGGGAAGTATTAGCTGAACCCATCCAAACCGTGATGCGCCGTTATGGCATTGAAAACCCTTACGAACAGCTAAAAGATTTAACCCGCGGAAAAGGTGGCATTAATAAAGCATCGCTCCACGCGTTTATTGGCACGCTCAATATTCCAACTGAAGCAAAACAATTGTTACTGGAAATGACGCCTTCAAGTTATACCGGCATTGCCACTAAGTTGATTAAGAACATTAATCCATAAAAAATGGAAATTCTCATTCTCTATTATTCCCAAGGCGGTGCAGTTCGCGAGATGGCGCAACTCATTGCGCGTGGTGTTGAAAGCGTTAAGGGTGTAAATGCGCGTGTTAGAACCGTGCCTAAAGTTTCCGCCAATTGTGAAGCCATCGAAGCAGATATTCCTGAATCTGGTGACCCTTATGTAGAACTACAAGATTTAGAAGAATGCGCAGGATTAGCACTTGGCAGTCCCACACGCTTTGGCAATATGGCGGCGCCTTTGAAATATTTTTTAGATGGCACTGCGGGACTTTGGTTAAAAGGTGCGCTGGTTGGCAAACCAGCTTGCGTGTTTACTTCCAGCGGCTCTATGCACGGCGGCAATGAAACCACGCTCATTACCATGATGTTGCCACTCATCCATCATGGCATGATGATTTTAGGCATTCCTTATTCTGAATCCACTTTAAGCAGCACGCAAACTGGAGGCACACCTTACGGCGCAAGTCATATTGGTGGCGCGATGGATGACCAAAAAATTTCTGAAGATGAAAAAAAATTGTGTCTTGCGCTGGGTAAACGTTTAGCTGAAACCGCATTAAAACTTGCATCATGAATTAAGCCTATGAATTTAACCCTAGAAGCACAGCAATTTTTATTCAGTACCCATAAAGGGATTTTAAGCACCCATTCTGCAAAATTTGCAGGCTTTCCGTTTGGCTCAGTTGCGCCATTTGTGCTGAATCATCAAGGTTTTCCAACTGTTTTAATCAGCAGCATTGCAGAACACACCAAGAATATTCAGCAAAACGCGCAGGTTTCTTTAGTGGTATTTGATAATGAAGAAGATTTGCAAGCCAATGCGCGGCTTACTTTATTAGCCACCGCGGAACAAACGGATAAACATAATGATTTAATGCGTGCCAGATATTTGCGCTATATTCCGCAAGCTGCGCAATATTTTGATATGCATGATTTTAGTTTTTATACGCTTTACATCAAGCATGCGCGCTATATTGCAGGCTTTGGAAAAATGGGTTGGATTGAAGGTGATGCCATGCAAATGCCAACCAACCCACTTTTTTTTGAAGAACCTGATATTTTGGCGCACATGAATCAAGACCATGGTGAAAATTTAACGGCGTATTGTCAACATTTTCATCAAATCAATGCAAACAAAGTAGAAATGATCGGCATTGATGGCTTAGGGTTTGATGTGCGCATCAATGAAAGTGAAAAATTATTGCGTTTTCAATTTGAAACGCCTATTCGAAACGCGCAAGAGGCGCGCACCGCGTTGGTTGCCATGGCAAAGGCTTGCCGCGCCGCATGAAAATAACTTCGAACCATTTAAAACCTGAGTATCTAAAACTAGCCGCGAGCATCAGCTTGATTTTGCTCATTTTTTTATGCCTTGCTTGGGAATTGTTTTTAGCGCCCGCCAAACCAAACGGCTCAATGTTAGTGCTAAAAACGCTGCCTCTTTTATTACCACTTTTTGGCATTTTGCGCGGCAAGCGTTATACCTACCAGTGGGCGTGCATGTTTATTTTAATTTATTTTACCGAAGGCGCTGTACGTGCTTGGTCTGATGCAGGGTTATCTGCAACGCTTGCTTTAGTGGAAGTATTTTTAACCTTGGTTTTTTTTAACAGTGCTATTTTTTATGCACGTTTAACGAGAAAAACTTAATGCATTCACTTACAAAATAACGCTACACATAAGAATTTCCTAGGCTTTACTCACTAAATCGCGCGTCTTCTACTATAATAAAAAATATGAAAATTTTACTCTCTAACGACGATGGCTACTTTGCGCCTGGTTTAAATATCCTTGCGCAGCACATTGCAAAATTAGCAGAAATTACTGTGGTCGCGCCTGAAAGAAACCGGAGTGGCGCGAGTAACTCTCTGACATTAGACCGCCCTTTAAGTGTAAAAAAAGCATCAAATGGCTTTTTTTATGTGAACGGTACGCCCACAGATTGCGTGCATATTGCGCTGACAGGCCTCATGGATACGATGCCTGATATGGTGATCAGCGGCATTAACGATGGCGCAAATATGGGCGACGATACCATTTATTCAGGCACGGTTGCCGCCGCTATGGAAGGTCATTTGTTGGGCATTCCTTCAATTGCCATTTCCATGTCACAACACAACGCAACTTACTTTGAAACGGCAGCAAAAGTAGCGGTGGAACTCATTCAACATCATCAAAAAAATGCTTTTAAAACGGCCACGCTGATTAATGTGAATGTGCCAGATGTTCCTTATGAAAAATTGCAAGGCAAAGTGGTAACGCGTTTGGGTAAACGTCACAAAGCTGAACCTGTGATTCAATTTAAAACGCCGCGCAATGAAACCATGTATTGGGTGGGAGCAGCGGGACAACCCAATGATGGTGGTGAAGGCACTGATTTTTATGCCATTGCCAATAATCAAGTTTCCATTTCACCGATTCATGTGGATTTAACCAAACATACACAAATTTCTGAAATTCACGATTGGCTAAATGCTAGCAATATAAATGCGGGAATAAAGCGTTAAATGTCGAGTGTAAAACCATCTGTAAAATCTGGCATTGGCATGACTTCTCAGCGTACCCGTGAGCGCATGGTAGCTAGATTACGCGAACAAGGCTTGCAAGATGAAGTGGTGCTTTCTGCAATGCAATCTATTCCGCGGCATATTTTTGTTGATGAAGCTTTGTCCATTCGCGCTTATGAAGATGTTTCTTTACCGATTGGGTTTAGTCAAACAATTTCACAGCCTTATATTGTGGCAAAAATGTCAGAAATTTTGCGTCATGGCCAGCCGCTCAATAAAGTGTTAGAAATTGGTACAGGCTGTGGTTATCAAACAGCCGTTTTATCAAAAATTGCCAAAGAAGTTTATTCTGTTGAGCGCATTCGCCCGCTGGTAATGAAAGCACGTGGACACTTACGTGAACTTAAATGCATCAACGTAAAACTTGCCCATGCCGATGGTAATATTGGTTTGGCTGATTTAGCACCGTTTGATGGCATCATCGTCACTGCCGCCGCCAGTCATATTCCGCAAGAATTACTAGACCAGTTAGCCATTGGTGGTCGCTTGGTGATTCCTGTTGGTACGCAAGAGCAAGTACTTACTGTTGTTGTGAGAATTTCAGAAAATGAATACCAACAAACCGCTTTAGAACCTGTTAAATTTGTACCTTTATTGGGTGGCATCAGTTAGATTTTTTTAAGGTATTGGTTCAAAAAAAGACGCATGATTTTTATTCAATTTTTACTAAAATATTTTTTATTTTTTGCGTTAATAACGATTGCAGCTTGTAGCAGTTCACCGCCAGCACCAGTGATTGACCGCTTGCCTTCTAATAAAAACGCGCCCCCTGTAAACACAAAATCAAGCGACCAAAAACCCGCTTCTAAAGCTGGCGATTGGCGACCCAGCACTTACACCGTAAAAAAAGGCGATACTTTGTACAGTATTGGCCTAGAGTTTGGCTACGATTACAAAGAAATTGCCGACTTCAACCAAATTAGCCCGCCGTATCCAATTCAAATTGGTCAAGTGTTAAAATTTAAACCATTAGCAACACCTGAAAATGCAGAGAATGCTGATGGTGTCACCACTGTGCCATTGGGTGATGACAGTGCCTCCATAACTGCAAAAAATACTGCCCCCAACAGCACAACTTCAAATACACCAACCATTGGAACAACGGTTTTAAACAGCCCAAAAGCAAGCCGAATTCCATACAGTGATGCTGCGTTTGAAAAACCAGCGCCAGCAATCATTCCGCCAAAAATGCCGACCGCAAAAGCGCCAGCAGTGGTTACGCCGCCAGAGGCGAAACCAGCATTAGATCCTAAAGTAGAACCTAAAGCAGAGCCTAAAACAGAAATACTTACAAAATATGAAACCGCTGAAAGTGTAGATTGGTCTTGGCCACATGCTGGAAAAGTTGTGAATGGATTTAACGAAGCGTCCAACAAAGGCTTAGATATTGCAGGAAGCTTGGGGCAGCCCGTGCTTGCTGCAGCGGCTGGTAAAGTGATTTACAGTGGTTCAGATTTACGCGGCTATGGAAAATTGGTGATTATTAAGCACAATCCGCTGTACTTATCTGTGTATGCACATAACAGTTTAATTGTGGTTAAAGAAGGTCAGCTGGTGAACCGCGGGCAAAAAATTGCGGAAATGGGAAATTCAGAAAGTAATACCACCAAACTACATTTTGAAATTCGCCGACAAGGTAAATCGGTTGACCCGAAACTTTACTTGCCAGCAAATTAATGCACAATTAGACCCTGAAATAAATTCAGGGTGACCGTTGTTTTTGACATTCTGCAGCTTCATTGCCATGTTGCAAATAAATGAACGCTAAATTTGTCATGCTGAACTTGTTTCAGCATCTTTCTTAATGAATACTGATTAAGATTTTTTTGCGGCTTCAGCTGCGTAATGTTCGCGCACCGCACTCATGTCTTTTTCACGTGACCATTTGATAATTTCATCAAGCGCCACAGCGCTAATCTCGCCCACTTGCGTGTGAATTCCCGCTTGTTCACGCACCACCATTAAGCCTGGAATTTGTTTTACTTCAAAATAATCGCTGATTTCAGGGTCGGTTTCAGTATTCACCATACCAAACACAATATCAGGATTTTTTGCAGCTGCAGCTTCAAAGGTTGGCGTAAAATTAACACAAGGCTCACACCATGGCGCCCAAAAATCAACAATCACGAAATTATTTTTCTCAATCGTTTCTTTAAAATTTGCTTTTGTTAAGGTGAGCACCGCCATATTTTTTCCTGTCAATGTTTGGGTAAAACGTCATTTTATCAGAGGAAAGGCTGATTCCACAGCCCAATCATTACGCGCCCAATCGACACAAAAAAAAGAGGGTTTGTTACATACGAACCCTCTTTCAATTGTAAAAAATTAGAATTATTTTGCTAGCTTACGGCGAGATGAAAAACCAAGCAAACCTAAACCCGCTAACATCAATGCGTAGGTTTCTGGTTCTGGCACGGCGCTAGTCACTGCTGAAACAGCTGGCGTGCTTAATGACCAGCGGGCGATGTTGGTGCCTGCATTAGACACTGTTGTCACAGTAGAAGAAAGTGTAGAGGAATTCTCTGAATCATATAGATCACTATAACTGTTGATAGTATATGCTACAAATGTATTTTTACTTACATTTGATGTGAAATAAGGTGTATATGTGTAACAATTAAGAAGATCGGTACAGCCGTTTGTAAAACTTTGCAATGCGTCAAAATTGCCCGTAAAAACTTGGGTTCGTAACGCATCCGAGGCTCTTAACGCATCTGGTCGTGAGGTGAATGCAGTGATGTTTTGCCCAAGAATCCCATCAATAAATGACACATCGTACAACGTGCCTCCCACATCCACCCCTGTTGCGCCCATTAAAATATTATCTTGAATATTTAAAACTACGGCGGATGCTGGTGCACTAACGCTTAATGCCAGTGCGCTTGCAATCAAAGTATTTTTTAGTAACTTCATGATTTTTTCCTTTTACTTAAATTTAATTTTTTATGATGGTTCGCATCTTAGAGTGTTAAATTCTGTTGAGAAATAGCCCGATTGGCTAACTCTGCAACGCTGTTTACGTACTGAGCAAAAAAACACGAACTAGCGCGATACCGAAAGTAACGGATTTAGATGGAAAAACTTGAGTGAGGATGTAAGGAAAAATTTGAGAAGAGTCTGCTTTCTTAGCAAGGCTTTAGCCAAGGATGACGCAACGTAACATTTTGTGATTTCGAACGGGAGTGAAAAAATCTAAAAAAAGCATTAAAAGGATTTTTACTGACACTCAAAATGAAAAGGATTTTTGGCTGAAAAGCCAAAAATATCAGGATGGTTGGATGATTGCTTGCGCAAAAACACAAAAAAAAATTTATCAATTTCGCGCCGATTCAATTAAAAACGAATCAGCGCGATGCCTCAGAATATTCAAGAGTGTATTAAATAACAGGCGTTGCCCATTTTTTAGTAAAAAATAATTCGCCCAACGGTTTACGGTTACGCTCCGCCAATTCACGCGTTTTAAGCTCTTCTGGCAAATTGTTTGCATCACCTTCATAACCGACGGCTAGCATAGCAAAATGAAGAATTAACTTGCTAGCTTACGGCGAGATGCAAACCCCATTAACCCTAAACCCGCTAAAAACATGGCATAGGTTTCTGGTTCTGGCACGGCGGTGGTCACTGCTGAAACAGCTGGTGTGCTTAATGACCAGCGGGCGATGTTGATGCCTGAATCAGACGCGGATGCCTTTGTCGAAAAAGATGTAAATTTATACGCTGTATCCGATAGATCACGATAACTATTTACAGTATATGCTAACGATACAACCGATGTGCTAAGAGCATAGGGTGTATATGTGTTACAAACACTAATACTGGTACAGCCGTTTGTAAAACTTTTTAATGAGTCAAAGTTGCCGGTAAAGACTTGGGATAATAACGCTTGCGAGGCTTGATACGCAGTTTGTTGGGTGGTGAATGCAGTGATGTTTTGCCCAAAAATCCCATCAACAAATGACACATCGTACAACGTACCCCCCACATCCACCCCTGTTGCGCCCATTAAAATATTATCTTGAATATTCAAAACTACGGCGGATGCTGGTGCGCTAACGCTTAAAGCTAATGCGCTTGCAATCAAAGTATTTTTTAATAATTTCATATTATTTTCCTTTTACTTAAATTTAATTTTTTATGATGGTTCGCATCTTAGAGTGTTAAATTCTGTTGAGAAATAGCCCGATTGGCTAACTCTGCAACGCTGTTTACGCACTGAGCAAAAAACACGCACTAGCGCGATACAGAAAGTAACGGATTTAGATGGAAATACTTGAGTGAGGATGTAAGGAAAAATTTGAGAAGAGTCTGTTTGCTTAGCAAGGTTTTAGCCAAGGATGACGCAGCGGAATATTTTGTGATTTCGAACGGGAGTGAAAAAATCTAAAAAAAGCATTAAAAAGATTTTTACTGACACTGAAAATGAAAAGGTTTTTTGGTTAAAAACCAAAAACATCAGGATGGTTGGAGGATTGCTTGCGCAAAAGCACGGAAAAAATTTAACAATTTCGCGCTGATTCAGTTGAGAATGATTCAGCGCGAAGCCTCAGAATATTCAAGAGTGTTTTAAATAGCAGGCGTTGCCCATTTTTTAGTAAAAAATAATTCGCCCAACGGTTTACGGTTACGCTCCGCCAATTCACGCGTTTTAAGTTCTTCTGGCAAATTGTTTGCATCGCCTTCATAGCCCACTGCCAACATTGCCATTGGCGTATATTGCGTGGGAATGGCAAACATTTCACGCGTTTTATCCGCGTTAAATCCGCCCATTTGATGCGTGACTAAGCCCATGCTGGCGGCTTGCAAACATAAATTTTCTACCGCTGCGCCGGTGTCATATTGCGCCCATCTATTTGGGCTTTGGTTATGGCTAAATAAAGTATCGGCACACGCTAAAATGAGCACTGGCACATCTTTTACCCACGTTTGGTTGGCTGGTACAATGCAGTCAAACGCTTGTTGCCAAGCGTTTTCATCTGCAAATTTATTCCAAACAATAAAGCGCCAAGGTTGATCGCCAAAACAGCTTGGCGCCCAACGGGCGGCTTCAAGCAAGGCAATGATTTGTTCGTGCGTCACGGTTTTTTTTGCATCAAACGCGCGTGGGCTCCAGCGGTTTGCAATCACTTCATGAATATCAACTTGGGTAATGGCGGGTTTTTGCATGGTTTTTTGCATCGATTTTTCCTTTAATTTTAACGAATGTCATTCTGACGAAGGTCAGAATCTGAATCAATCCAAAATAGATTGCGGGTCAAGCCCGCAATGACAATTAAGCATTTAAAAATGGATAATCAGTGTAACCTTTTTCATTTCCACCATAGAAGGATTTACTGTCGGCTTCGTTGAGTTGGGCGTCTTTTTTGAAGCGTTCTACTAAATCTGGGTTGGCAATAAACGGTACGCCGTAAGCCACACAATCTGCATGACCGCTGGCAATCGCGGCATTGCCACGCGTTTTATCGTAACTTAAATTTGCCATGTAGGAAGATTTAACAATTTTACGGAAACTTACAAAATCAAACGGATCAGCAATGCCGCCACCGTGAATACCACCTTCTACAGCGTGTAAGTAAGCTAAGTTAAATGGGTTGAGCGATTCAGCCACAAAATTAAACAGCGCTTGCGGGTTGCTGTCTTTCATATCGTTAAACGGATTCACAGGTGAAAGCCGCACGCCCACTTTATCAGACCCAATGGTTTTTACAACGGCATCGGTCACTTCTAACAATAATCGCGCGCGGTTTTCAAAACTGCCTCCGTAATGATCCGTGCGTTTGTTACTGCCATCGCGCAAAAATTGGTCTAATAAATAGCCATTGGCCGCATGAATTTCCACGCCATCGAACCCTGCTGCCATCGCACATTTAGTTGCATGCACATAATCTTGCACAATGGCTGGCAACTCATCGGCTTCTAGCGCGCGTGGCTCAACATAATCCACTAAACCCTTGTAAGTAAAAGCTTTACCGGCAGGTTTAATGGCTGATGGTGCAACAGGCAGCGCACCATTCAATAAGCTTGGGTGCGAAATTCTGCCCACATGCCAAAGTTGAATGACAATTTTTCCACCTTTTGCATGCACGGCATCGGTCACTTTTTTCCAGCCCGCAATTTGTGCCTCTGTATAAATGCCGGGTAACGCGGGGTAACCATGCGCCATGGGTGAAATGGGTGTGGCTTCTGTGACAATTAAGCCCGCGCTTGCACGCTGGGCATAATATTCAACGTTCAAAGCGTGTGGCACACCGCCCTCTCCCGCGCGGTTGCGCGTTAAAGGCGCCATGACAATGCGGTTATTTAGCGCAATACTGCCCAAAGTGAGGGGTGAAAATAAATCTGTTGTCATAATTTTATCCAAAATAATTCGTTATCAATTTTTACGTAAGTCATGAATTTTAAAAATTTATTTCGCTTTCACGCCTTCAATCAGTAAAACCACTTCAATATCATCGCCCACAGGCGCGCCTGTTTTTTTCATCCAAGTAAAACCGTAATCAGACGCTTTAATGGTCGTTTTAGCTTCAAAGCCTGAACGTTCACCGCCCCAAGGGTCTGCGCCAAACCCTAATACTGTGAACGGAATACTCAACTCTTTGGTGACGCCATGCAGGGTAAATTTACCTGTCATCACGCCTTCAGTTGCACTTTTTGCTTCTACTTTACTGCTGACAAAGCTAATTTCACCAAAATTAACCGCATCTAAATATTCTGGCTTTTTAATGTGGTCATCGCGCTTTGCTAACCCTGTGCTAATACTTGCGACGCTGATTTTTGCTTCTACGCTGGAATTTGCCAAATTTTCTTTGTCAATTTTCACCACGCCTTTAATGTCATTAAAACTGCCAGATGTTTTTGCCACCACATGGCGAATGCTGAAATTTGCAAAACTGTGTGCTGCATCAATAGTGTAAGTTTCAGTTGCGGCAAAGGCCGATTGGCTGATAAACACAAAACCCAGTACCAATAGTAATTTATTCATGGTTATTTTTTTCATTCATTGCTCCTTTAAAGTTTTTGGGGATTAAAATTTAGGCTAAGTTTTGGCTTAAATTTTTGGTAAATCGAATAATAAAATTTCTGCATTTTCTTCTGCAATTACACGCAATTCTGTCATATCCTCAATCATCGCGGCATCTCCCGCCATGAGTGTTTCGCGATTGAGTTGTATGTTCCCTTTGGCAAGCTGTAAGTAAGCACAGCGATTGTGACTCAATGTGTAATTTAAAGTTTTTGCCTCTGTTAATAATGTGGCAAAAATTGACGCATCTTGATGCATTGTCACAGAGCCATCTTCACCGTTTGGTGACACAATTAAACACCAGCGGTTTTCTTTTTGCGCGGCTGAAAAATGTTTTTCTTCATATTCTGGCGCTAAATTTTTTTGCGCTGGGTGAACCCATATTTGCAACAAATGCACTGGCACCTCAAGCGAAGCATTCACTTCGCTGTGCCGAATGCCCGACCCCGCCGTCATGCGCTGCACATCGCCCACACCAATGACCGAACCATTGCCCATGCTGTCTTGATGGCGTAGCTCGCCTGACAGAATATAGGTAATAATTTCCATGTCTCGGTGCGGATGCATGCCAAAACCCGTGCCAGCTGCCGCAATATCTTCATTAATTACCCGCAATACTGAATACTGCTCGTGCGCGGGATCATTATATTGGGCAAAAGAAAAAGAATGGTAACTGTCTAGCCAACCATGGTTAGCATGACCGCGTTCATGAGACTTTCTGATTGTGATCATTTTTTTCACCTTTCATGCAAATTTATTCAACTTATATTTTTTAACAATTAAATGGTATGCTTTAATGAATATTAAACATAGAAAATTATTTTGCACTTTTAGTTCAAATTTTTTGATGAACATTTAAATAAACACACATGGGCCTAAAACTCTCCATTGAAGCGCTAGAAGTGATTGACACCATTGCGCGCAAAGGCAGCTTTGCGGCGGCGGCAGAAGCATTATTTCGCGTGCCATCTGCGCTTACTTACACAGTCCGAAAGTTAGAAGAAGATTTAGGCGTCAATTTATTTGATAGGACTGGCCACAAAGCAACGCTGACAAATGCTGGCATGGAATTGCTCAAAGAAGGTCGCTATTTGTTAGACGCGGCACTAGCATTAGAATCACGCGTCAAACGCGTGGCCACGGGCGTGGAAACAGACATTGCAATTGCCATCAGTGATTTATTTGGCAACACCGCACTTTATCAATTATTAGAAAAATTTTATGCGCAAAATTTTGGTACGCGCGTAAAAGTCACGCGTGAAGTGTTTGGTGGCAGTTGGGATGCGCTTATTTCTGGGCGCGCCGATATTTCAATTGGCGCGCCTGGCGAAGCGCCCTCAGGCGGCGGCATTTCCACCAAACTCATCGGCAACTTTGACTTTGTATTTGCCGTTGCGCCGCATCACCCGCTGGCGCTTTTGGCAGATCCGCTCAATAATGACGACATTGTGCAGTATCGCTCTGTTGCCGCGGCGGATAGTTCTCGCAATTTGCCACCGCGCACCGCGGGGATTTTATCTGGGCAAGATGTGCTGACCGTGTCTGACATGCAAAGTAAACTGGAAGCGCAAATTAAAGGCTTAGGCGTTGGGTTTATTCCCAAAAAAATGGCGGAAGATTATCAATTAAAAAATTTACTGATTATCAAAGAAGTTGCCGAGCCAAAAATGCTTGCGCCAGTTTATTTAGCATGGAAAAATCAAAGGAAATCTACCCTTGGCAAAGCGCAACTTTGGTTACTCAAACATTTAGAAGCATTTACGCTAGATGATTTTTTAAAGTAAAAAATAATATTTTTAGGAAAAACCTATGCCACCAGATCAGCCCAGAGATAACCAATTTAGACAAGATCAACTGCCAGATGAACTCGAACCCATCAACAAAGTCGCCATTAAAGCCATGCTTTGGCTCAATGGCTTTGCCCATGTGATTATTGGTTTGGCGCTGGCAATTTCTGTATTAATGTTTACTTGGCTATTTTTTTTAGATGTGAAAGAAGCCGCGACTGCGCATAATCTAGTGCATGGTTTTTTACATGCACTTGGTACACTTATGCTGCTTTGGTCGGTTTCTGCCTTAATTTCTGCGGAAATTCGCTATTTAAAAGGCCATAAATTGTTGGTTGAAACCTTTATTGAAGTCGTGCTTGTGATGTTTTTACGCAAACTCATTGTCATTCCAGTACAAGACGCATCACCAACATATGTAGAGATTGGCATTTGGTTAGGGGGTGCCTTTGTTTTAAGCATTGTTTATGTATTAGTGCGCTGGGCAGATAAAGCAACTTTAAATAAACAATAAAGAATTTAATGACTGAAGAAGACTTTATGCAACTGGCAATCGCCCTAGCCAAAAAAGCTGCGGAAAATGGTGAAGTGCCTGTAGGTGCGATTGTGGTTAAAGATAAGATTGTGATTGGTGAAGGTTATAACCAGCCCATTGGTATGCACGACCCAACCGCCCATGCCGAAATTATTGCAATCCGCAATGCCGCAAAGTACCTTAATAATTATCGACTAGTTGATTGCACTTTGTATGTGACTCTGGAACCCTGCGCAATGTGCATGGGCGCAATTTTGCACAGCAGAATTGCCAACGTTATTTTTGGCGCGTCTGACCCAAAAACAGGCGCTTGCGGCAGTGTGATTAATTTAGCCAATGAAAAAAAGTTAAATCATCACACACACATTAAACAAGGCGTTTGCAGTGAAGCATGTGCGACCCTGTTGTCTGATTTTTTTAGACAAAGACGCAGTGAAAAAAAGCAGTAAAAAAATTGGAATAATTGTTTATAAAAGCAGTTAAGCTTAAATTTTGATTCACTTAAAGCGTTGCCAAAAAAGCGCGCCAACCACCCAAATGCGTAATATCAACTGCATCTTCTGTCGCATAGGCTTCACATAAAAAACCATTTACAAGACTGCCATCTGCCAGCGTTAAGGTACCAAACCCTAATGGCGCTGGCACCCCAGATACAAATTTTCCATAATGCTCAATTGGCAATTGCCACACTTCAAGGGCAATCGCGCTACCGCCTTTGGATACCCGAATTAAGCCTGGTCGCGGTGGTGTGAAGCCATTAAGTTTATACAGTTTATAATTGGGTGAAGTTGTCGTGGCTTCAACAAATTCTGCGCCCAAATTTGTTAATTGTGAATTAAGGGGCAAGCCTTGCATGTGTGCGCCGCAGACAGCTACTTTAAACATCTCCTGTGTCATATTTTTCCTTAATTTTTTAATTAATATTTTTTTGCTAATTCTAACAAAGCATCGTCGGCGAATGCTGGCGCAAATAAAGTCACGCCGAATGGCAAACCATTTTCCTGAAACCCTGCGGGAATCGCCAAGGCTGATAAATCCAGCAAATTCATATAGTTAGTGTAATAGCCTAAATTGGTATTGGTTTGAACGGGGTCAGCGTTCACTTCCGCAATGGTGTAAATGGTGCCAGCGGTTGGGGTGAGCATCACATCCACCAAATCCCACACTTTTTCGGCCTCACGTTGCAAGGTTTTAAGTGTGTAAAATGCTTGAAACGTATCCACCGCATTAAATTTTTTTGCGCCTTCAATAATTTTTTTGGTAACTGGATGCAGCGCTTCAGGCTGTGCGGCAATGAAATCTTGAATCGCCGCATAGCGTTCTGCCACCCAAGGGCCTTCATAAAGTAAGCGCGCAGTTTCTACAAAAGGCGAAAAATCAACTTCTACCGCCACACCGCCAATTTTTTCCATTTGTTTTACCGCTGCGGCAAATAATATTGGCGATTCTGCATTACCAAAAAATTGTAACTGCGCTGCTTTTGGCACGCCAAATTTAAAATTTTCCTCAAATTTTAGCGGCGCATGGCAGGCTTTTTTTCGTGAATACGCATCTTGCGCATCAAACCCTTGCGCCACATTCAGCACCGCTTGGGCATCCTCAAGATTTTTTGCAAAAATTGAAACGCAATCCAAAGTGCGGCAGGCTGGTAAAACGCCTTGCGTACTGAGTAATCCGCAACTTGGTTTAACGCCAACAAGATTGTTAAAAGCGGCTGGTACGCGCCCTGAACCCGCAGTATCTGTCCCTAAGCTAAAACTTGCCAACCCAAGCGCAACAGAAACAGCAGAGCCTGCACTGGAACCGCCAGAAATATAGTCAGGATTGATGCTATTTTTGCAAGCACCATAAGGTGAGCGCGTGCCGACCAAGCCTGTGGCAAATTGGTCTAAATTCGTTTTTCCAATTGGAATCGCGCCAGCGTCAATCAGTTTTTGTACCACCGTGGCGCTTTTTGTTGGCGTGTAAGCAAACTCGGGACACGCCGCGGTGGTTGGTATATCTGCTAAATCAATATTGTCTTTAATAGCAAATGGGATGCCATAAAGTGGCAATTTTTCTGGCGATTTTGCTTCAATATTTTTCGCATACGCCAGCATTTCATCTAACGCGAGCCGTTGTATCCATATATTGTGGGCGTTGGCATTGCTACTTTCAGTGGCTATTTCTTTATCAAGCGCTTTAATCAACGCTGTTGGCGTTAATTTTTTTGACAAATATTGTGCGCGCAAGTAAGCAATATCTAAATTCATCACAACTCCTTGATAATGACGAGATGTTGACCAGCTGCAACAGGATTGCCCGCACTGCATAGCACTTGCGTTATTTTTCCGCTGCAATTGGCGGTGACCGCAATTTCCATTTTCATGGATTCAATCATCACCAACACGTCGCCTTCCTTAACTATGTCGCCTTCTTGCGCTTTAATTTGCCATAGATTGCCCGCGACATGGGCTGACACTGCACAATGGCCATGCTGAATTTCAACGACGTTTTGTTCAGTGCCGCTCGCTTCAACCTCTTGGTTGTAATGGGCTTGTCCCGAGGCAATCCAACGCGCACGCTCTGCCTCAAAAGCTTTTTGCTGATTGGTTTTAAAGGCATTAATAGACGAAGATTCTTTTGCCAAAAATGCGTTGTATTCCTTCAAACTAAAGGTTTCTTCTTCAATTTTTAATTTGAATTTTCCAGATGGAAAGTCAGCGCGCATTTGCAATAACTCTTCACCGCTGACTGGATAAAAGCGAATTTGGTCAAAAAAGCGTAACAGCCAAGGCGTGCCTGCTTTAAAGTCTGCTGTACTATTCCAGCGATTCCACATTTGAATGGTGCGCCCAACAAATTGATAGCCGCCCGGGCCTTCCATACCATATACGCACATATATGCGCCACCGATGCCAACTGCATTTTCAGGCGTCCAAGTACGTGCTGGGTTATATTTGGTGGTGACTAAACGATGGCGCGGATCCACAGGCGTTGCCACAGGCGCGCCCAAATAAACATCGCCCAAGCCCAGCGTAAGATAGCTGGCATTAAAGACAATGTCTTTGACTTGGTTGATACTTTCTAAGCCATTCATGCGGCGAATAAACTCAATATTACTCGCGTGACCATCCACCATTTCACACCAAGGTGCATCTTTACGCACTGATTGCATATATTTTTCAATCGCTAATTGCGTGGCAACGTCGTCCCAAGAAAGCGGCAAATGCACAATGCGCGTTGGCACCACCATGTCTTCCACCGCTGGCAATTGCGCTTCTGCTTGTTGCAGGATGTTGACTAATTGATGTACTGGCAAAACCAAACTTTCAAAATGGACTTGTAATGAGCGAATACCGGGGGTGAGATCTAAAATGCCTTTGATAGATTGATTTTCAAGCCATTGCATTAAAGCATGGACGCGAAAACGTAAATTTAAATCCAGCACCAATTCACCATATTCCACCAATAAATATTTATCGCCCGCTTGGCGGTAAACCACTTGTGGCGCATCGGTTTTGCTAGCAGTTTCTGCCAAAATTGGGCTGAGTTTTGACTGGCTTTGATTTAATAGGCTTGCATGTTTAATTTCAACTTGTGGTGCTTCAAGCGTCGCAATCAATTGATTTTGAGTGATTTCCAAGTTTGCTGCTTCTGCTTGCGTCATCGGAAAAAAGCGGATTTTATCGCCAACTTTTAATTGTCCCATTTTCCAAAGTTCAGCTTGCACAATGGTCACTGGGCAAACAAAGCCACCCAAACTTGGGCCATCTGGCCCTAAAATCACAGGCATGTCGCCTGTAAAATCCACAGCGCCAATGGCATAAGCATTGTCATGAATATTAGATGGATGCAATCCAGCCTCGCCGCCATCTTGCCGCGCCCATTGTGGCTTGGGGCCAATCAGGCGAATGCCTGTGGTGTTGGAGTTGTAATGCACTTCCCAATCGGCGGCAAAAAAAGTTTCTATGTCATTTTCTGTAAAAAAATCTGGCGCGCCATGAGGACCATACAAGACACCAATTTGCCATTGGTGCGTATAATTTGGGCGTGCAGATTCCGCTAAATTTTTTGCATCAAACGCCTCTTGCAAGTGAAAAAGATGCAGCACATCGCCCACGCGAATCGCCCGCCCACCGTGGCCGCCAAATTGCCCCAACGTAAAGGTAGACTTACTGCCTAAATAATCAGGGACATCAAACCCACCTTTCACCGCCAAATAAGTTCGGCAACCTTCATCCTGCACTTTGCCCAATTTCAGCACACTGCCAGCTTTTATAAAATGTGACTGCCACATTTGAAGCGGCGCACCGTCTAAATCAAGCGCCATATTGGGGCCCGTCACGGCAATCACAGCGTTGGTATTAAATTTTAAGGTTGGTCCAATCAGCGTAATTTCTAAAGCAGCAACACCTTCTGCGTTACCAACTAATTTATTTGCTAAGCGAAACGCTAAATGATCCATTGGCCCTGAAGGTGGCAC
Organism: Methylophilaceae bacterium; assembly: GCA_965247415.1. Classification (GTDB taxonomy): domain Bacteria; phylum Pseudomonadota; class Gammaproteobacteria; order Burkholderiales; family Methylophilaceae; genus Methylotenera. Next base: position 1,794,296 of record OZ252007.1, on the reverse strand, counting down.
GCCAATATTCCAATATCCAACACGTCCAGGGTAATCTTGAATCGTCGTCATCACGCCGCCATCGAGGACATCGATACTTGTTGGAAAATACTGAAAACCATCTAAATATCGCGTGGTTTGCTTACCCGCTGGAAATATCGTATCCGCAAGCACTTGGCGCAAATAATCTAAATTAGTCTCGATGCCATCAATGCTAGATTCTGCCAAGACGTGCGCCAATTTTTGCACGGCTTCTGGTCTATCTGGAGCATGCACCAACACTTTAGCTAACAATGGATCATAAAACGGGGAAACTTCTGTGCCGCGTTGTACCCACGTATCAACTCTGGCTTCTGATGAAAATTTTACTTCGGTGAGGACGCCACTGGATGGTTGAAAGTTTTTATTGGCATCTTCTGCGTAAAGCCGTACTTGAATTGCATGGCCTTGCGGGTCATGGCGATATTTTTTTAAAAAGTCTGTGTCATTCGCGGCAACGCGCACCATCCATTCCACTAAATCTACACCCGTCACTAACTCTGTGACACCATGTTCCACTTGCAAGCGCGTGTTCACTTCTAAAAAATAAAATTGTTCAGATTCATTGTCATAAACAAACTCCACCGTGCCGGCAGATCGATAATGCAGCGCGCTGGCGAGCTTAACGGCAGTTTCACACAGCGCGTTCCGCGTTGCTTCCAAGATGTTTGGCGCAGGTGTTTCTTCAATCACTTTTTGATTGCGCCGTTGTACCGAGCAATCACGCTCACCTAACGCGATCACATGACCTAAACCATCCCCAAAAATTTGAACTTCAATATGGCGCGCGGCTTGTACGTATTTTTCTAGATACAATCCGCTTTCTTTAAAATTATTTTTTGATAAGCGCTGCACCGATTCAAACGCGGCGGATAATTCTGACTCAGCCCAAACCAGCTGCATGCCGATACCACCGCCACCCGCCGTGCTTTTGAGCATCACGGGGTAAGTAATGCGTTTGGCTTCTGCCTGTGCCTCGGTTAAATTACTCAATAAACCAGAGCCAGGTAACAAAGGGACATTATTTTGTAAGGCTAACGCGCGCGCGGTGTGCTTTAAACCAAATTCACGCATTTGCTGTGGCGTGGGGCCAATAAATGCAATCCCTGCAGCTTCACAGCTTTCGGCAAATGCGGCATTTTCTGACAGAAAACCGTAACCAGGATGAATTGCTTGCGCGCCTGTTGTTTTAGCAACTTCTAGAATGCGTGCAACATTTAAATAACTTTCTGCCGCTGGGGCAGCACCAACACACACAGCTTCATCCGCCTCTAATACGTGGCGGGCACCTGCGTCAGCTTCAGAATAAATAGCGACTGATTGGATGCCCATTTTTTTGAGTGTTTTGATGACGCGGCAAGCAATCTCCCCGCGATTGGCAATTAAAACTTTTTTAAACATTTTTTACCTTTGAGCAGGTCGTCCTGCATCTTATTTTTGCTCTTCAGGCCGTCCTGATGCACTTAATTAAACATTCCAAACCAGCAACTGTACTGGGGTTGGGTTATACGCATTGCACGGATTATTCAATTGTGGGCAATTTGAAATTAATACGACAACATCCATTTCCGCGCGCATTTCCACATATTTTCCTGCGCCAGAAATACCATCTGCAAAGCTTAAGTTACCTTCTGCTGTCACGGGCACATTCATAAAAAAATTGATATTGGCGGTGATGTCGCGTTTAGTCATATTGCGATGGATGGCACAACCACAATGATTGAGCGCATGCATAAAACTATCGCGGCAACTGTGCATGGCATATTTATCTAGCGAATAACGCACTGTATTACTTTCACATGAACAAGCGCCACCCAAGGTGTCATGGCGACCACATGTATCAGCAACAATGGTCAGCATTGGGTTACCATCATTTGAGTACAGCACAGAATTTGTTGTGAGATAGAGCCTACCTTGGCGCGTGATCGTGTCCACCGCGCTGTAACGTTCCTCTGAATTTGCCGCACTGTAAAACAAAGTATCCACGGCTTGGTTGCCTTCTAAATCTAAAATTCGGAAAATTTGCCCTTTTTTGACTTCTGCCATCCACGGGTCACCTGCGTTACAGATTTCGCTTAAGACAGCGTCTTTAGGGTTTAAATTACTTTCCGTTAATTGGCTCTCTGTTAAGGTGCTCATAAATAATATCTCTCAGTATTCACAAAGCCACGGCTATTTTGTGGACAAGCATTTCGGCAAACATCTTCCGTTTCTGCAAGCCCAGCATGCCAAGCGGATAACTTAACAGCAGCGGGTTGATACTTCTTTTTGACATCAAACGGATGTGGCGCAGTTGATAAAACAAGTAACACATTCATATCAAATCGCACATCCACGAAACTACCAGTTTGACTGTTGCCCGCAACAAAACTTAAATTTCCTGCCGCATCTGGAATAACTTTGCTAAAAAAATTCACGTTGGCGACTAAATCCCGTTTGCCTAAACCATATTTAGTAAGCTCAACCAAAAATCCATCTTTGCCATTGCGATACATTTCATTGCGGTGCGTTTGATAGCTCGCTTTGCCATATTTGGCTTCAATCATACCTGCATCGGCAACACCACACAGCGTGTCGTGCCAGCCAACTGTATCGTTGATGATGGAACACATTACGCGCCCCATATCTGAATAACACACGTTACCTGTGGTCAAAAAAGCCGTGTGTTGCGCTTTTAAGGTATCAGGCATGTTGAAGCGTTCCAGCTTATCTTCAGGGTTATAAAATAAGGCGGATAAATTAGCTCCACCCTCCAAGTCCGTGATGCGCAGCGCTGTGCCTCGGCGAATCAGGCCAGACCAATGCGTGCCACCGGGAATGGTTTCTTCCCAAAGAATATTATTTGTATTGTACGGATGCATATTTTCTCTTTAAAACATGTGACTGTAACGTGAAATTTCCCATTGACTGACTGACTGGTGATAGGCTTCCCACTCTTCAGTTTTATATTTAATAAACTCATCACTCAATTCTTTACCCAAGGTTTTTTCCACCAATGGGTCTGCTGCAAAGGCTTTTACTGCTTCTTGCAAGGTTTGTGGTAAAAAGCCTATGCCACGTTTTGCGCGTTCTTCTTCGGTCATTTCATAGAGGTTATCTTCGTTTGGCTTACCTGGGTCTAAGCCTTCTTTAATGCCCTCTAAGCCTGCAGCTAAAGCCATGGTGGCGGCTAAGTAGGGGTTGACTGAACCATCCGCATTGCGTGATTCACAACGGCCACCGCCCATCGGCACACGGACTGAGTTGGTGCGGTTGTTTGAGCCAAATGAATTAAATACCGGCGCCCAGCTAAAGTAGTTCATCGCACCGCGGCGCACCAAGCGTTTGTAACTGTTCACCGTTGGCGCGAAAGTGGCACATAAGGCTGGGCCATGTTTAAGAATTCCGGCAATAAATTGATAACCTAATGTGGTTAAACCTAAACCACGCGGGTCATCTTTTGGGTCGCAAGCAAAAAGATTTTTGCCAGTTTTTAAATCATATAAGGACATATTAAAATGTGCGCCTGTACCTGTTTTATCAGCAAACGGTTTAGGCATGGTGGTGGCAAGCAAGCCTTCTTCTTTGGCGTAATGTTTTGCCATGTAACGGAAAAACGTAAAGCGGTCGCACATGGTCAGCGCATCGCTGTAGTTAAAGTCAAACTCAAATTGGCTATTGCCGTCTTCATGATCGAAAGAATACAAGTCCCAACCCAAATCATTCATTGCAGTGCCAATTTTGTCTAGCCATGTAAAGTTATCCATAAACGTGCTGACGTCATACGCGGCTTTACCCAATTTATCATCTGGGTTTGGCACACTTAAACTGCCATCTGCATTTTGCTTAAATAAATAAATTTCACATTCAATCCCTAAATTCATGCCAAAGCCCAATTTTGCAGCTTCTGCCAGCACGTTTTTAAGCGCTACGCGGGTATTGAGCGGGTATGGATTACCCTGAAAATAATTATCTGCAGGCATCCAAGCCACTTTTGGCTCCCAAGGCAACTGAATAATATGGTCTAAATCTGGCACTGAAGTAATTTCATCATCGCTTGGCCCTTGGCCTAAACCATCAAGCGCGTAACCTGTGTAACGCTCCGAGCCGCCTGACATTTGTGGAAAATGGTCAATTGGCACAACTTTTCCTTTTGGAATACCGTGAATATCGACATAAGCGCCAATGCAATATTTCACGCCTTTTTCTTTCAGTTTTAGTTCAATATGTTTTACTTCTGCTTCTGTTTTCATTGTTGATAACCTTCTAAATGAGTTAATCACTAAATTTATCGAAATAGGAATACGCCAATGGCGGGGTTTCCTGCATGCCTTTCATCACCAAATTGCTTAAATCTTCTACCATCCAAGCGAACCATTCTTCGCCTTTTTCCTTGCTTGAAATACTCGGCGTGCCTGTCACACCATTTAAACTTGTTCTATTGACTGGGTGAGAAAACACCAACCCTTCTGTGCGGTCTGGGTCATCTGCCATCGTTAATTTTTCTGGCCGCACCATATCAGGCGCAGTGGCTAGCATCAGCGAAGTTTCACCATCATTGGCGTGCCAGTCATCGCCATCAGCATGTTGAAATGCTTTTGCGCGTTTACTCAAATGTGCAGTGTTGATAACGGCAATCATCATGTCGTCATGCCCGGCCCTGAGCATTTCTAAAGCACAGCGCAAAGGTGCAGCATTCGTCACATGCGCATTCACAATAAACAAGCGCCGAACGCCGCTGTGATACGCCCAATCACCCATGTCTTTGATGGTGTTAATCAAAGTGATTGGTTGCAGCGCAATGGTGCCAGGCCAGCGCTGGCTATGGCCAATGGAGCAGCCATATGGCATGGTAGGCAACATGGGTACGTTGGTTTTTTCTGCCACTGCTTTGCACAGTACATCCGCCAACACATAATCCATGCCGCAGCCCATGTGCGGGCCGTGTTGTTCCGTAGCGCCAATTGGCAAAATGGCAGAAAAATTTGCCGCTTTTAATTTTGCAGGAATTTCATCCCAAGTGGTTTTTGACCATTCCATTGTCATGCGTATTACTCCACGTTATCTGCCACGTTCACAAAGCGAATCATACGTTGTTGAATGGGAATTTCATTGATTTCAGTTTTTTCTTGCGGATGAATCAGCGCTTCTAAACGCGCTTTGGTTGCCAAAAATTCTGGGCTAAATAATTGCTCAACATTCCTTGGACGTGGTACGGGCACTTCAATTAGCTCCATCACTTCTCCGGGATGCGCTTTGAGCACCAAAATACGGTCAGCTAGAAAAATCGCTTCGTCTAAATCGTGTGTAATAAACACAATCGTGATGTCAATGTTGCGCCAAATTTCCAGCAAATGCGTTTGCATTTTGCAGCGCGTTTGCGCATCCAACGCGCCAAATGGCTCATCCATCAACAAAATGCGCGGTTGATTCACCAAGGCGCGTGCAATGGCAACCCGTTGCTTCATGCCGCCTGAAAGTTCATGTGGAAAGGCATTGGCAAATTTTTCAAGCCCCACCAATTCAAGCCATAATTCTGCTTCTCGGCCCGCTTCAATCGCGCCCATGCCATTCACTTCTAAGCCAAACATCACGTTTTGCTTCACCGTGCGCCATGGAAATAATGTATAGCCTTGAAATACCATCCCGCGGTCACGGCCAGCGCCTTGAATTGGCTTGCCATCGAGCAAGACTTCACCGCCAGAATAACTTTCTAGACCAGCTAACACGCGGGCAAGGGTTGATTTTCCGCAGCCAGAAGGCCCAATCACGCAGACAAATTCACGCTTGTACGTTTTAAAACTGACGTTATTGAGCGCAACCGTTTCGCCTTTATTGGTTTGATAAGTTTTGACTAAATTTTTAACTTCTAAAATCACATCCCTACTTTTTAGCTTATCAAAACGCGCTTTGACGGCTTCGTTTTGATCAAGATAACTTGGAAGATTTTTTTTACTCATTTGATCGCTTGATTCACTCATGGTCATGACTCCAAATTATTCTTTATTCGCGGGTCTGTCCCAGCGGAACATGCGTTTGCCTAACCAAGCGAGCAACAAATCCGTGCCTAAGCCGATAAAGCCAATGATAAAAATAGCCGCATACACATTTTCAAAATGTTGATAACGCGCTTGCTGAGTGATAAATAAGGTGATGCCAGAAGATGTACCAATCAATTCTGCGACGATTAAATACGTCCAAGCCCAGCCCAATAAAATGCGCATGTCCACATAAAGATTAGACAAAATGCCTGGGATGACAACATTTGTGAGTAACTTCCATTTACTTGTACCAAGCGTCATCGCCGCTTCTATCAGTGAATAATCCAATTTTCGCGTGGTATTACTAATCACCAACACTTGCTGAAAAAATGTGCCAATCACAATAATGGCAATTTTTGGCCCTTCGTAAATCCCTAAAATCGCCACCATCAGCGCACCAAATGCTGGCGCTGGTAAGTAGCGGAAAAATTCGATAAAGGGTTCAAATAATCTTGAAACAACACTGTACGTGCCGCATAAAATGCCAAGCGGCACACCAATTAAGGATGAAATCACAAATCCCCAAAAAATCACTTGGATGCTTTGCCATAAACTTTCGTGCATCCATAAGCCGTCTTTTTGCGCTGGCGGTGTGGTAAATGCAGTGTAAAACGCTTTTGCAACCTCATGCGGCGCAGGTAAATAAATGGGGTTGGCAGGCACGCCTTGCGGCACAACTTTGCCTTCCCGCTGCATATTGTCAAACTCTTCTTGAAAGATAGCTTTGTCGATGCGCATTCCTTCTTGAAAATAATCAACATCGCCGATGTTTTCTACTAATACTGCCGGGTGCCAAATAAACGGCACATAACTCACAGCACACCAAATTAAAATAGGAAGTAAAAATGAAGCCCAACCGATGAAGGTGCGTCGTTCTTTAGACAATTCTTGACGTACACCAAACCAGCCTGACAAAAAAGTAGAGGATTGCATTTTTACTCCCAAATTTTTTTATTTCGCGTTTCTGTTAATTATTTGTAAAGCAATGGGTCGATATATTTGCTGATATCTTGCGGCTCTTTATAAATGGCGTTTTTCACATTAAATTTATCCGCATTTTTGGTTGAACCCCAAAGAGACTTCAAACTATCACCCTTCTCATAAGCAGCTTTACCTTCAGCCACTGATAGCAAACGTGTGCCTTTCATAAATTTTTTGTACTCATCTGGCGTTAAACCATCTCGCGCAGACATAATTTTGATGGCATCGGCTTGTGTTTTTGGGTCATTGATATAGGTCACGACTTTGCCCCAAACGCCAATTAATTTAGTCCATTCAGCTTTTCTGCTAGATAAACTTGCAGGGCTTACAGTCAACACATCGTAAATTAAGCCAGGCGATTGCGCTGAGGTGTAAATAGGTTTTGAACCTGGTACAAGTTTTAATGCTTGGCTGGCACTTGGTTCAAACGTGCCTACGGCTGCCAAATCGCCTGATGCAAGCGCTTGTGGCGTATCATTAATTTTTACGTTCACCAATGTAATGTCAGATTCTTTCATGCCCGATTTTTCTAAACCATCTAGCAATAGCAAATGGTCAACAATACCTAACTCCGTACCCACTTTTTTGCCTTTTAATTCTTTTAAACTTTTTACGCCTGGTTTGCCAATAATCATGTCGTTACCGTTTGAGTAATCGGTAATCAAAATCATGGTGTTTTTTGCGCCACCTGAACCCACCACTAACGCATCGCCATTGGTAACAAACACGCCATCCACTTTGCCTGAAGCAAAGGCTTCCATGGAAGCGCCATAATCAAACCAGTCAAATTTCACATCAATGCCTGCTTCTTTAAACCAGCCTTTATCAATCGCCACTTGCCATGCCACAAAGCCTGGCCAATCGCTGTAAGCAATTTTAAGCGGCTCTGCGGCTTGCGCTAAACCACTCATTGCAAATGCTAATGGTACGGCGGCGGCAACCAATATTTTTTTAAATCCTGAAACTTTGCTATGAAATAACATGTTTATGCTCCTAAATTGATAACCAACAAAAAAAACGACATTTCACTACTAAAACTTACAACGTAATCTCAAACTGCATGCGCACACCTTCCCGAAATGGCAAGGTGGAATGTTGAATGGGGAAATTGATTTCAGTGGTTTCTGAATTCAGTTCACCAAACGAAATTTCAAAATCTAAATAATCTAGTAACTGCTGCTGGCTTAGTTTCTGCTGTTCAATCAAATTTGTTAAAGAATCAGCGTTGGGCAATTTGACGTTTCGCGGACGAACATACATAAAATAATTACCTGCCATCAGCAAGCTTGCTTTTGTTGGCAAGCCATGACGGTCTTCACCCTGCACAGCAAAATCGTTTAAGTTGCGGTGACTGCCTTCCAACTTTTGCCACACTTCAAAATACGGCGCATCAATCCCTGTTTCCAACAAGATATTTTCGCCGTCAAACACCATTTCACCAATATCGCGTGCGCCAGTTGTTGGCTGAAAATCAAATTGACGATGCCACTGACAAATATTTTGATTGACGATGGTCTCGCCAAAAAATCCTTGTTGTGTGGCGAGCCAAAATAATTGGTCTGTTGAACAATCTTCTAATGTTTTGCAATTTGAAAAATCTGGGCGATTTGCTGGAATTCTAATATCCGCATGAAGATGAGCTGTTTGCAGCCAAAGCACTAAACTGCTGGTGTCTTTTTGGCCTTGTTGTTCAAGCAAAGTGCGCTTCCATACGCCAAGATAGTTTTTTGGCACATTGAGCGTTGACGATTGCTTTTCTTCAAATGTGGTTTGGAGCGGCTTATTTTGATACTTATAAGGAATCGCGTTCATCTGTTGTTCACAATGCAGTTAAAAATGAAACGCCAGCAGCGCCAATAAAGCCATTGGCACTTTCATTGGTGAGCACGCCATAATTTTCACTTTGCAGGCGCGTCATTCTGTGGCGATGGTAAGCGGTTAACAATTTCGACATGGGAATCACAGGCAATAAAGTGGTGTTGCCAAACAATTGCTGATGCAACGCTGGCAAGGCATGCCAAGGCACAATCGGTTTTTCGTGATGGGCATTGTGATAAGGAAAATTTAACAATAAAAGATTCAGCCAAGGATGGCCGATTGATACCAAATTTGAAAAAGTATTGGCTTGCTCGTAAGCGCGGTCACGCAGTTTTCCATCGCGTACTTTTCCGCCCGTTTTTGCGATGTCTGCTTCTAAAAAAACATCGTAAGTATGTTGGAACGCATCGGCAAACCGTAGCGCGGTGAGCATGATGCAATACGCGAGCAAATAAAGTAGAAAAGCTTTGGGTGAAAAATAAGCCATCCAAATTAAAAATGGCGCTCTCAAGAATAATGTCAACAACAAACGTGCGCGCTTGTGATGCCACTGCGGTTTAACAAACGGCAAAATAATCACCAAAAAGTGCATTAAAATTTCCAGCGCTGGAATATAAAACCATTCCAGCGCTTTAATTAAATTTCTTGCCCAACTTGGCAGGTCACGCATTAAATGCTGCACGTTAAAGGTTAAAACGTCCGCACGATCCACATGGTGATGCATGTGTTTATCGCGAATTTCTTTAAAGGTGCTGTAGCAACTGCCATTGATCCATGCCATTAAATTTCCCCATCGCTGATTGGTTTCAGGCGACTTAAAAATACTCCAATGGCTAAATTCATGCAGTAAATATGCGCTGATGATGAGCGATTCTGCACTTAGCAACACCCCTGCAATATTGACCAACCAATGGCTAGAAAATAGCAACCAAATACCTAGCGGATACCCAAGCAATACAAACGCAATTGCAATAAAACTGAGGAATTGCTTTTGAAAAAAATCTAATGAAAACATACAGCTCCCACGTTGATAAAAGTCGAGAAGGCGGCTTATTAACGCACTCTCCCGGGCTTTTATCCCTCCGTGTAGCCATGTTATTGATGGCCGACAACTCTTGGTCCAGTCACTTTAAAAAATCAAAGTCGGAACCCTAGATGTCTTTGATGAAACTATTGCGGTGAAACTACTGCAAGTAAACAACTTACCGTATTCTCTTAATTAAACATTAAGCAACCAGCATGCCACTTTAAAATTATTTAATTTAATCACTGCGAATCATGCACTTAGATTGATTCAGCAAAATGCTTTGATTTACATTTAAAATAAATAATTTGCACAAAATTAGCGCATTATTTTAAAAAATGCACCTTTTTGCGACAAGTAAAAATGTATCAATCTGAACTTGGTAACGATTCCATGACTGCCGCAATCACAATCATCGCGCCGCCAAGAATTTCTTTTAACGTTAAGATTTCACCGCCAATATAAATGGCCGATAAAATAGCCACAAAAAGTTCCGTAACTTGCAAGATGGAAGCTTGGCTAGCTTCAATGTGCGCTACACCGTAAGTGGTGAGCAAGGTGGCGCCAAACAACCACACAAATGCAAATAGGGCGAGCAACACCCAAATGGTTGGCGCCATGTCAGGCATTGTGGCTGGAACAACACTGTGCGCAACGGCGGCCAGCATGGGGCAGAAAATAAAAGGCACAAAAGCGCGGCTTGCCATGGGAATTTTTTGGGCTTTTTTGTTCACAACCCCTGCGGCTGAAAGGCAAAAGCCTGCGGCTAATGCCAAAAAATCAACCATAGAAAGCGGATGCTCAAACACCGCTGTGCCGCCCATAATCACAAAAACCCCCGAGAGCGATAAAAATATTGCAATTTTGCGCCGCACGCCTAATTGCTCTTTAAGAAAAAACACGCCGCCCATTGCGCCCCACGCAGGCAATAAATAAAAAAGCAACATCACGCGGACAACTTCACCTTGCATCAACGCCGTTGAAAATGCGATGTTAGCAAACCCAAAAAAAAGACCAATCAACCATAACAAAGCGCCTTCGCCCTGCCATAATTTCCGCTGTTTGATGACAATGGGAATCGCCACTAAACCGACCAAACCGTAAGCTGTCATGCCGACCCAGTTTCCTGTGAGTCCGGCATCGGCAAAATATTTTAATGGCAACCAGCTCAAACCCCAAAAAACACAGCCCAGCAAAAGTGAAATTAACGGTAATTTTTCATTCAATTTTTTTTCTTTTTCTCTCATTGCGAACTCTTTAACTTTCATACATTAAATAATTTGACTGGCTGAAATATGCTGATTGACTAACGTGGCTAGCCTTTTTGCGGCAGAAACAATGTCTGATAATGGCAAATAACCATAACCAATAACAACACCACGCGTAACGGGTGGCGCAATGTAATACGCAGATAATGGGCGAATGTCAATTTGTTGCAATCTCGCCTCATTGGCAATTTTTGTATCATCGCAATTGTCTGGCAAATGAATCACCAAGTGTAACCCAGCATCGGCGCTTGATAACTGCGCAACACTCAATAAGTGTTGCTGCAACGTGTGTTGCAACAACGCGCGGCTTTGCCCGTAACGCAAACGCACATTACGAATGTGCGTTGTAAAATGCCCTTGCTGAATAAAATCTGCCAGCGCAGATTGCACCGCCATTTGACCCGGCCTGTGAATATCCGCCAAACCTGTGCGAAAAGATTGAATTAAATCTTGCGGCACCACCACATAACCCACGCGAATGCCAGGATACAGCACCTTAGAAAAAGTCCCCATATAAATCACGCGGTTGTGATGGTCTAAGCCCTGCAAGGATGCAATCGGGCGGCCTTTGTATCTAAATTCGCTGTCGTAATCATCTTCTAAAATCCACGCGCCAACAGAGGCTGCATATTCCAACAGCAAGCGGCGGCGAGTTAAACTCATCACCACATCCAGCGGATATTGGTGCGAAGGCGTGACATAAATCAGCTTAGGCACAGTTTGCAAATCCGCATGGTTTGGGGAGATGCCATCACGGTCAACCTGAATTGGCCGTAACGCTAAATCATTCATTTCAAAAATTCGGCGCGCCCCCCAATACCCTGGATTTTCTATCCAGACCATGTCGCCCGTATCGGCCAGCATACGCGCACATAAATCTAATGATTGATGCGTGCCCGCCGTGATTAAAATTTGCTCGGGCGATAAACGCACCGAACGTGTAACGCGCAAATATTCTGCCAACACTTCGCGTAATGGTGAATAGCCTCCATTTCTCGCGTAGTCCATGAACACAGCTTGCGGATTTCGCCACGCTTTGGTTTGAAATTTTTGCCAAATTTTGTAAGGAAAATCAGAAAAATCATTCGCGCCCGCAATAAATTCTTGAATTTCATAATGCTGATCGGAAGGTGCATCAGTAATTTTTTTGCCTCTAGCAGAAACTTGACGCGGCATTGCGCTTACTAATTCCTCACTCAATAGTTGCAGATTTTTTTCAGGCATAAAATTTGGCAAAGTATCTGCCACCACCGTGCCGCTACCAATCCGTGCTTCCACATAACCTTCAGCTAACAATTGCTCGTAAGCGGCAATCACCGTGTTTCTTGAACAACCAATTTCTGCGGATAATGTTCTTGAAGAGGGCAATTTGCTGCCGCCTTGCAATTGATGATTTAAAATCGCTTGGCGAATCAGCTCAAAAATACGGCGATGCACAGGCAAATCTGCATTCATCGTCGTGCCTAATGATGCTAAAACCAGTTCTGCCAGTGGAATTTTCATAAAAATTTAAGTTGAATGCTAAAAAGTGGTTCTAATACTACCCAAAAAGTGGCTCTTTCACTAGTACCAAAGTAAGCTTATAGTCTGTTCACATCATCAATTAAAAGCATAAAAAATTAAGAGTTAACTTAAAATTCATGACCTCTCATAAACGCCCTATTGTTGGTATTCCTGCTTGCATCAAGATGCTTGGTGAACATCCTTTTCATGCGGCGGGAGCTAAATATATTGATGCCGTGGTTAATGCGGCGGAGTGTATCCCTTTAATTTTGCCTGCCATTGGCAATCAGCAAGACATTGCAACCATTTTGAATTTGGTCGATGGCATTTTGCTGACTGGTTCAATTTCAAACGTGAATCCAGTGCGTTACGGAAAACCATTGAGCCATCCTGACATGTATTTAGATGAATCACGCGATGCAACCACTTTTCCGCTGATTAGCGCGGCCATTGCCGCAGGCAAACCGTTACTCGGCATTTGTCGTGGTTTTCAAGAATTGAATGTCGCCTTTGGTGGCACGTTACATCAAGAAGTGCATGCGCAAGAACATTTAATGGATCATCGTGAAAAATCTGGCCCGATTGAAGTGCAATACGGCCCTTCGCATTTAGTCAAACTCGCTGCTGATGGTTATTTGCAAACATTGCTAGGTGGCGCGGAAGAAATCACCGTAAATTCGATCCACGGACAAGGCATTGACCAATTAGGGCAAAATTTAACTGCTGAAGCAATTGCACCTGACGGCTTGATTGAGGCGATTCGGGTGACCAATGCGCGTAATTTTGCGCTCGCGATTCAGTGGCATCCTGAATGGAAAGTGCTGGAAAATGCACAATCAATGGCCATTTTTAAAGCGTTTGGCGACGCATGCCGAGCATCTTAAAATAGGACATCAAAAAAATATCGGCAATAAAGTAAGTAAAAACATAGGGGTAATGTATGGATTTATACGATGAGTACAGCAAAAAATTGGTCGAACATGACAACGCAGGGTTTAATAAAATGGACGCATGGCTCAACGAGCATGGCGTGACAGAAGTTGAATGTTTAGTGCCAGATATGACAGGTATTCCACGTGGCAAAATTTTACCACGGACTAAATTTCATGAAGACCGTGGCATGCGCTTGCCTGAAGGCGTTTTGGGCATGACGGTAACGGGCGATTACCCAACGGACGATGCTTTTAACAGCGTGATTTCTGAAAGTGACGGTGACATGATATTGCGCCCAGACCCAGACACTGTTTGCCTTGTCCCTTGGGCAATAGATCCTACCGCGCAGGTAATTCATGATTGTTTTACTTTTGACGACCAATTGGTGCCGCATGCGCCACGTTCTGTCTTAAGGCGCGTTTTAGCACTTTATGAAGCCAAAGGCTGGAAACCAGTGGTGGCGCCAGAACTTGAATTTTATATTGTTGCAAGAAATACTGACCCAGATTTACCACTACAAGCACCGATTGGCCGCAGTGGTCGTCCAGAATCGGGCCGTCAGGCATATAGCATTGACGCGGTGAATGAATTTGACCCTTTGTTTGAAGATATTTACGAGTATTGTGATCAACAAGAGCTGGAAATTGACACGCTGATTCATGAAGTGGGCACAGGGCAAATGGAAATTAACTTTTTGCATGGCGACCCATTAGAGCTGGCAGACAGCGTATTTTTATTTAAACGCACCGTGCGCGAAGCAGCGTTTCGGCATGAAATGTACGCGACCTTTATGGCAAAACCCATGGCAGATCAGCCTGGTTCAGCCATGCATATTCACTTAAGTGTGCAAGACGCCAAAACGGGTAAAAATATATTTTCTAAAGAAGACTCTAGTGACTCTGAAATTTTTATGCACGCCATTGGAGGGTTACAAAAATATTTACCCGCCTCTATGGCTTTACTTGCGCCATTTGTAAATTCATACCGCCGCTTGGTGCGCGATACCGCAGCGCCCATTAACGTTCAATGGGGACGCGACAACCGTACTGTTGGCATTCGCGTGCCTCAATCCACCAAAGCTGCGAGACGCCTTGAAAACCGCGTGGCTGGTGTTGATACCAACCCTTATATTGCCATGGCAACTACGCTCGCCTGTTGTTATTTGGGCATGGTGAATAAAATTGAACCCACGGCAGAACTCAAAGGCAATGGTTATTCGCACGAATATGAGTTGCCGCGCAGCTTAAATGAAGCCATTGATTTATTGCGGGCAACGCCAGATTTGCATGAAATTTTAGGTGAAACGTTTATTAAATTATATTTATCGGTCAAAGAATTAGAGTACACGGAGTTTATGAAAGTTATTAGCCCGTGGGAGCGCCGCCATCTTTTACTGCACGTTTAATATTTTAATTGCAATTATTTTTAAAAAAATAGTTTATATAAATCATTTAGTTAAGTTAAATATTTTTTAACTTAAGGAAAATTAATATCATGTCTGAACAATTATCTGCTGCAAAAAATCCATACGACACCGCATCGTTGCAACGCCGCGACAGCGCACATTACATACATCCGTTTACCGATACGCAATATCTGATTGAAAAAGGCGCGCGCATTATTACGCATGCAGATGGCGTATATATTTGGGATTCTGAAGGTAATAAAATTTTAGATGGCATGTCTGGTTTGTGGTGTGTGAATGTGGGTTATGGCAGAAAAGAAATTGTCGCGGCGGCAGCCAAACAAATGACGGAACTGCCCTATTACAACAGTTTTTTCAACACTTCGGTAATTCCAGCGATTGAACTTGCAGAACTTTTAACTGAAATCACGCCGCAGCAATTTAATCATTTCTTTTTAAGCAATTCTGGCTCTGAAGGCAACGATACTATTTTGCGCATGGTAAGACGCTTTTGGGATATTCAAGGCCAACCGCAGAAAAAAACGTTTATTGCGCGCAAAAATGCGTATCACGGCAGCACCGTGGCAGGCGCATCGCTCGGCGGCATGGACTATATGCATGAGCAAGGCGACTTGCCGATTCCGGGCATTGCACATATTGAACAGCCTTATTATTTGGAACATGGCAATGGACTTTCTCCAGAAGCGTTTGGCTTAAAGGCGGCAGGCTGGCTGGAAGAGAAAATTCTGGAAATTGGCGCAGATAAAGTGGCGGCGTTTATCGGAGAACCTGTCCAAGGTGCAGGCGGCGTCATTATTCCACCACCCGGTTATTGGCAAGAAATTGAACGCATTTGCAGAAAATATGATGTGTTGTTGGTGTCAGATGAAGTCATTTGCGGTTTTGGGCGGCTTGGCACATGGTTTGGCTGCGAATACTTTGGCATCAAACCAGATTTAATGACTTTTGCCAAAGGCGTGACTTCTGGCTACATCCCCTTGGGCGGCGTGGCAGTGGGCGACCGCGTGGCTAAAGTCATGATTGAGCAAGGTGGGGATTTTAACCACGGCTACACTTACTCAGGTCATCCCGTTGCTTGTGCAGTTGCCATTGAAAATATTCATATTTTGCAACGGGAAAAAATAGTTGAACGCGTTGCCAGCGAAACTGCACCTTATTTAAATAAACGCTTTTTAACATTAGCAGACCATCCGATAGTGGGCATTGCAGAAACCTGCGGATTGATGGCGGGCTTGGTGCTGATGCAAGATAAAACCACGCAAACTTTATTTGACCCAAACCATGCTGTTGGCATGATTTGCCGTGCGCACTGCTTTGCCAATGGTGTGATTATGCGCGCCGTGGGAGACCGCATGATTATCGCACCACCGCTTGTAATTACACTGGAAGAAATTGACAAAATGCTCAGGCTGATTCGCAAATCGTTGGACGACACTTTAGAAGATGTTAAAAAATTAGGGCTGATCAATTAACGATTAAAACGCGTATAGATATCCCTAAAAATATAAGATAAGATTGAATCAACGGTTAATACTAGGCGGCCAATAGTAAAAGAATGTAGTGGAACATATTTTGCTTAATTAACTTTTGCTTAATCTAATAAAACATCATAAGCGCATCATTTTTATCAACGATACACTTTTAAGGAGCAACGCAATGCCTTCAAATTATAAGAATATTTTACTGGCTTCACTTTTTAGCCTAGTTGGGCTCACACTCACTTCTTGCGGAGAAAAAACGAGTGAACCAAGTACGTCTGAAACAGCTGCAGCGCCCGTGGTTGAAGAAGAAAAAGTCCTTAATATTTATAACTGGTCAGATTATTTAGCAGAAGACACCATTCCTAACTTTGAAAAAGAAACAGGTATCAAAGTCCGTTACGATATTTTTGACAGCAATGAAATTTTGCATGCAAAAATGATTGCTAAAAATACTGGATACGACATCGTTGTACCATCGTCCAACTGGGGGAAAATGCAAATGGATGGCGGTCTTTTACAAAAATTAGATAAAACGAAACTGCCAAATTTTAAAAATTTAGACCCTGCGATTCTTGCTCAAATGGCGCAGCTTGATCCAGGCAATCAATATTTAGTGGACTGGTTATGGAGTTACACTACGGTTGGTATTAATGTAGACAAAGTGAAAGCTGCTTTAGGAGATTTACCGATGCCAGAAAATGGTTGGGATTTAGTGTTTAATCCAACTTACACCAATAAATTAAAATCTTGTGGTATTTCAATTTTAGATGCGCCTTCAGAAGTTTACCCAATTGCATTACGCTACGTGGGCAAACCTGAATACAGCGAAAATGCTGACGACTACAAAGTGGCGACAGACATGCTCATGAAAGTGCGTCCTGACATAAAACGCTTTAATTCTGGCGGTCAAATTGATGATTTAGCCAGCGGCAATATTTGTGTGGCACTTGGCTGGGCGGGCGACTTTAACCTAGCACGCAAACGTTCTATTGAAAATAAATCTGAGCAAAACATTGAAGCTTTAGTCACTAAAATGGGCGGCTATATGTTTATGGATACCATGGCAATTCCAGCAGATGCGCCACATCCTAACAATGCGCATAAATTCATTGATTACATTTTAAGACCTGAAGTCCACGCAGGTTTGACCAATGCAGTGACTTATGCCAACCCAAACAAAGAAGCCACACAATTTGTGGATGAAGAAATCAAAAACAACAAAACTATTTTCTTGCCTGAAGAAGATGTGAAAAAATTGATTCCACCTGGCAATGTGAGCAATGAAATCCGACGTGTAGAAACACGCATGTTCACAACATTTAAAACAGGCGCGTAAATGTAGTTGTCATCCATGCACGCGCTTAAGTCATTGTTATTTAAGCGCGTGCAATTTTAAGTAGTATTTTTTAAGCCGCATTTTTTCTTAAAACTCTTGAAGAGGTCTCTATGGCAACCGCTCCAAAAAATCCCGTTGATTCTGTTTCCAAAAAAGAAGTTTTGCTCACCATCGATGGACTGACCAAAGTTTATGATGGATCGGTGAAAGCGGTCGATGATGTGTCACTCAAAGTGATGAAAGGCGAAATTTTTGGCTTGCTTGGTGGCTCA
The DNA here is from genome assembly GCA_965247415.1 of Methylophilaceae bacterium. Classification (GTDB taxonomy): domain Bacteria; phylum Pseudomonadota; class Gammaproteobacteria; order Burkholderiales; family Methylophilaceae; genus Methylotenera. The sequence continues at coordinate 1,776,216 of OZ252007.1, read as the reverse complement.
GGTTGCGGAAAATCGACATTATTAAGAATGCTAGCAGGATTTGAAACGCCCACAAAAGGCAAAATTTTTCTTGGCTATCAAGATATTACAAAATTAGCGCCTCACGAACGTCCGATTAATATGATGTTTCAATCGTATGCGCTGTTTCCGCATTTAAGCGTTTGGGAAAACATTGCGTTTGGTTTAAAACGCGATGGCATGCCAAAAGACGAAATAGCCAGCCGCGTTGAAGCGATGCTAAAACTTGCGCAATTAGGCAAATATGCAGAGCGCAAACCGCACCAGCTTTCTGGCGGTCAACAACAACGCGTTGCCTTGGTTCGCAGTTTGGCCAAACGCCCGCAATTATTATTGCTAGATGAACCGCTAGGCGCCTTAGATAAAAAATTGCGTGAAACTACACAGCTAGAACTCGTCAATATTATTGAAGAAGTCGGCGTGACTTGTGTGCTAGTGACGCACGACCAAGAAGAAGCCATGACCATGGCAAGCCGTATTGCGGTCATGTCAGAAGGAAAATTCTTGCAAGTGGCAGAACCCGACACAGTGTATGAAATGCCAAACAGTCGCCAAGTGGCTGATTTTATTGGCAATGTGAATATGTTTGAAGGCGTGGTAGACGAAGATGAAGCCGATCACGTTACGGTCAAATGCCCTGAATGCGTGCATTATGTGGGCCACGGGATTAGCGGGCATTCTGGCATGGAAGTGGGCGTTGCGCTCCGTCCAGAAAAAATTCTGCTATCAAAAGAAAAACCGGAAGGCACTTACAACTGGTGTGAAGGTGAAGTTGTTGAAATGGTGTATTTTGGCGACCACACTACTTATCACCTTAAAACTGCTACAGGCAAAGTGATTAAAGCCCAAGAAATCAACAACACGCGTGATTTAAGTTGCGGCCTGACATGGGGCGATAAAGCGTTTATGCACTGGAGTGATCAAGCCATGGTTGTGTTAACACAATAATTTCCATCTTGAACAGGCAGAAATTTAAGGACACATGATGAAAAAGATAACGGACTATTTAAGTAATTTATTGCAAGGCAATAAGCTTGTGATTGGCGTGCCATTGGGCTGGTTTATTTTGCTCGTTGCTATTCCGTTGACAATCGTGCTGAAAATTAGCCTTTCGCAAATGGAGATGACATCAGTTTCTAGCATGATTAATTGGAGTGAAGGCTGGCCAACCGTTAAGCTCAATTTTTCTAGTTATTTATTTATTGGCAGCGATTCTTTATACATTAAAACGTATTTATCTTCGATTAAATACGCAGCAATTACAACAATTCTTTGTTTAATCATCGGTTATCCGTTTGCTTATTTTATGGCGCGTTCTCCCAAACATTTACAGCCAATGTTGCTCATGCTCATCATGCTGCCGTTTTGGACTTCATTTTTACTCCGCATTTATGCTTGGAAAACATTGTTAGTCAGCAACGGCGTGATCAATAATATTTTAATGAGTCTTGGCATTATTAGCACGCCCATTGCCATGATGAACAACGCTTTTTCTCTGCTCATTGGCATGGTTTACTCATACCTACCGTTTATGATTTTGCCTTTGTATGCCAACTTATCCAAAATGGATTTACGTTATTTAGAGGCAGCCGCAGATTTAGGCACCAGCCCTTTTAAAGCGTTTTGGCTGATTACTGTGCCACTTTCAAAAGCGGGCATTATTGCGGGTTCTATGTTGGTATTCATTCCAGCGGTCGGAGAATTTGTGATTCCAGAGTTACTTGGCGGCCCCAGCACCTTGATGATTGGCCGCGTCCTTTGGGATGAGTTTTTTAGCAATAACGATTGGCCGATGGCTGCCGCAGTGGCGGTGGTAATGATTCTGCTGATTTTAGTGCCGATGGCAATTTTCAATAAATCACAAGCTGAGCAAGCTGGGGGTAAAGCATGAGTCAAGCTTCCAATAAAGTGTTTGCAAAAACATGGATGTTTGCTGTTTATGTGTTTTTGTATTTGCCGATTATTACGCTGGTGGTTTTCTCGTTTAATGATTCTAAATTAGTCTCGGTTTGGTCACATGCCAGTTTGCGCTGGTATAGCGCCTTGATGACAGACAGTGATTTAATTGCGGCGGTATTGCTTTCATTAAAAATAGCATTTCTATCCGCATTGATGTCTGTATTTTTTGGTACTTTTACCGCGTTTGCCTTGCATCGCTATTCACGTTTTCGTGGTCGTACTTTGCTAAATTCCATGGCAAGCACACCATTAGTCATGCCAGATGTCATTGTGGGTTTATCGCTACTTTTAATGTTAGTCTCTATCCAACATTGGCTAGGCTTTCCTGAGCGCGGTTTATTCACGATTTTATTAGGGCATGCGCTCTTAGGCACGGCTTATGCCAATGTGGTAGTGAGTTCACGCTTGAAAGAAATGGATAGTAAGTTAGAAGAAGCGGCGATGGATTTAGGCTGTAAACCATTTCAGGTGTTTAGATTAGTCACGCTTCCACTATTGATTCCAGCCTTGATTTCAGCCTTTTTACTCACTTTTACTTTATCGTTTGATGATGTTGTATTGTCTTCATTCCTCTCAGGCCCAGGCTACTCCACCATGCCAATGGTCATTTTTTCGCGGGCAAGATTAGGCTTAAACCCAACCATTAACGCAGTTGCAACCGTCACCATTGTGGTTGTTACATTTGCAGTGATTGCTTCTAGCCTTTATCAATCAAAATTAGAACGCAAACGCAAGCGTGATGTAGCGCTGGCTTATAGCGATAAAAATAATTAAGTTTTTTTAAAACAAAGACCAAAAAAATATTGCTGCTTTAGCTTTTCAAGCACTGAGGACAAAGCATGGACTTTAATAACGTACCAAACTGGAAAGCGCTAAGTGCTGACCTGACGCTAGATGGTCGTGCATACATCAACGGCAGACGCGTGAGTTTAGTCAGCGGCGCATTGTTTGATTGCATATCGCCCATTGATGGGAAAAAAATTGCTGAAATTGCACGTGGCAGTGAAGCGGATATAGATTTAGCCGTTACCGCGGCGAGAAACGCTTTTGAAGATGGGCGTTGGGCAAACAAAACACCGCGTGAGCGCAAAATGATCATGGTGCGTTTTAGTGAATTGTTGCTAAAAAATGCAGAAACACTCGCGCTGATAGAAACACTGGACATGGGGAAACCTGTTAACTACAGCTTAAATGTGGATGTAAATTCTGCGGCCAACAGCTTGCGCTGGTTTGGCGAAACTATCGACAAAATTTATGATGAAATAGCGCCCACACCAAAATCATCGCTTGCCCTCATTACCCGCGAACCTGTTGGCGTGGTCGGCGCGATTGTGCCGTGGAATTACCCCATGCTGATGGCATGCTGGAAAATTGCCCCTGCATTAGCGGCAGGCAATAGCGTTGTCCTTAAGCCTTCTGAAAAATCGTCCCTCACCGCTTTAAAAATTGCCGAACTTGCCATTGAAGCTGGCATTCCTGAAGGCGTCCTAAATGTGGTGCCAGGTTTTGGTCATGAGGCTGGGCGCGCCTTGGCGCTCCACATGGATGTAGATTGCATTGCCTTTACGGGTTCAACCAATGTTGGTAAATCCATTATGCAATATGCAGGACAATCTAACCTTAAGCGCGCTTGGACAGAACTTGGTGGAAAGTCTCCCTTTATTGTGATGGCTGATGCAGATGTTGAAGCTGCTGCTGAAGCATGTATTGGTTCGATTTTTTTCAACCAAGGTGAAAGCTGCAATGCGCCTTCGCGCTTAATGATTGACGCAAGCATTAAACAACAATTTTTGGATAAAGCTTTATCGCTCATTCCGCAATATCAACCTGCTGACCCACTTTTGAGCAGTACCGTGATGGGCGCATTGGTGGATGAAACGCAGCTCAACACCGTAATGCGCTACATTAATGCGGGTAAATCTGAAGGCGCAAATTGCATTACTGGCGGCAACCGTGTAATGGAGCAAAGTGGCGGATATTATGTTGCGCCGACTATTTTCACAGAAGTAAAAAACACGATGACCATCGCACGCGAAGAAATTTTCGGCCCAGTGCTTTCTGTCATCGACTTTACTGATTCATCTGAGGCCATTCGCATTGCCAACGACACGCCGTATGGTTTGGCGGCCTCAGTTTGGTCACGCGATATTAGCCGCGCGCATCAAACAGCGCAGGCCTTGCGCGCAGGCACCGTGCATGTGAATTGCTATGATGAAGACGACATTACCGTGCCGTTTGGCGGCTTTAAACAATCTGGCAATGGTCGCGATAAATCGTTACATGCGCTAGAAAAATATACTGAGCTTAAAACTACATGGATAAAATTAAGTTAAGGATTCGCTTCATACGAATCCCAACCATTCAATTTAAGTTTCAATTTTCATCATGACAACTCCGCAAACATTATTAGCGCCTAGCCTTTACGAGGCATCGCTCGCTAAACCGCGTAAAAATTATCCATCGTTAATTCAAGAAGAAGATTGCGATGTCTGCATAATCGGTGGCGGCTTTACAGGCTTACACACCGCGCTTAATTTGCAAGAACAAGGCTTTCAAGTTGTTTTACTAGAAGCTAATCGGATTGGACATGCCGCTTCTGGTAGAAATGGCGGTCATGTGATTCCAGAATTTGGTGGAAGCCAACGCAATTTTGAAGCGCAATTAGGCATGACTGACGCAAAGCGCATTTGGCAACTTTCTCATGGGGCAGCAGACAGTTTGCGCGAAAGAATTGCACGCTATGAAATTGCTTGCGATTATCAAGCAGGACATATTGAAGCCGCCATCACGCCCAAACATGTTGCGCATTTAAAAGACTGGCAAGCGCATATTCTCAAGCATTACGGCTATAAAAGCCAATTCATTGAAACATCTGAGCTTCACCAACATATCGGCTCTAAAAGATATTTAGCGGGTTTGTATGATAAAAATGGCGGTCACTTACATCCACTAAAATTAGCGCTCGGTTTAGCCAATACCCTCGAAAATAATGGCGCAAAAATTTATGAAAACAGCCCCGTAACTTCATGGCAAATTGAAAATAATCAAGTGCGTGTATTTGCAGAAAATGGCATTGTGCGTTGCAAGCATTTAGTCCTAGGCTGTAATGTTGGCATGGCAAGCTTAAAAACCAGCGCCGCTGAAAAACTTGCAAAACGCATTTTGCCTGTAGCCACTTGGGTGATTGCCACCGAACCCTTAGACGCGCTTCTTGCAAATACCTTATTACCTAGCCGCGCGGCGGTTGTGGATACGCGATTTATTTTGGATTATTACCGTTTGTCCCATGATAACCGCATGGTGTTTGGTGGCGGCTGTAGTTACACCGGCAAAGAAACGCCAGAAAATCTTAAACCCATTATGCGCACCAAAATGCTCAAAGTTTTTCCGCAATTGGCAGATAAAAAAATTGAATTTGGCTGGGGCGGTTTGATTGATATTTCCATGAACCGCATGCCAGATTTCGGCTATGCCGAAATCTCAAGTAAAAAGTCTAATTTTGCAGACGATAGTCGCCGCGTGCTGTATGCGCAAGGGTTTTCTGGCTCTGGCATTGTTGCCACACATGCCGCATCAAAAGTGCTGAGTAATGCAGTTCTTGGCAACACGCAAGATTTAACATTATTTCAAAAAATTCGACACACCCCATTCCCTGGCGGGCCATTTTTGCGCGGCCCAATCACGGCGGCTGGCATGCTCTACCACCGCTTACTCGATATGCTTTAAAGGCTCACCATGAAACTTACCCTCAAAGACCAGAATTTACTACGCAACCAATGTTTTATTAACGGCACTTGGTGCAATGCAGACACAAAAAAAACCATTGATGTAAACAATCCAGCCACGGGCGAACTCATTACCACCGTGCCTGACATGGGCGCGGCTGAAACGCGCCGTGCAATTGAAGCTGCAAACGCAGCGCAGCCACTTTGGCGGGCTAAAACCGCAAGTGAGCGCTCACGTATTTTACGAAAATGGTATGAGCTTATCGTTGAAAATCAAGAAGATTTAGCGATGCTGATGACAAACGAGCAAGGCAAACCACTGGCTGAAGCGCGTGGTGAAATCACATATGCAGCTTCCTTTATTGAATGGTTTGCAGAAGAAGCTAAACGCGTTTATGGCGATACCATTCCATCGCCACGCGCCGATGCGCGGATTGTGGTTGTGAAAGAGCCTATTGGCGTTTGCGTTGCCATTACCCCGTGGAATTTCCCAGCCGCAATGATTACGCGAAAAGCAGGCGCGGCTTTGGCAGCTGGTTGCACCATGGTCATCAAGCCCGCAACGCAAACGCCACTGTCAGCATTAGCGTTGGTTGAATTAGCCAGCCGCGCAGGCGTGCCTTCGGGCGTTTTATCGATTGTGACAGGAAACCCAAAAGACATTGGTGGCGAGATGACCAGCAACCCACTGGTGCGAAAACTTAGCTTTACGGGCTCAACAAATATTGGCATTCAACTCTTAAAAGAATGTGCGCCTACCGTTAAAAAAACCTCGATGGAATTAGGCGGCAATGCGCCATTTATTGTGTTTGACGATGCCGATGTGGATGCCGCCGTAGCAGGCGCCATGTTTTCAAAATTCAGAAATGCAGGCCAAACCTGCGTATGCGCCAACCGTATTTTGGTGCAAACTGGCATTTACGACATTTTTGCAGAAAAATTAGCCCAAGCCGTAGAAAAACTCAAAGTGGGCAATGGCTTAGAAAAAGACACCACACAAGGCCCAATGATTGATGAAAAAGCAGTAAAAAAAGTGGAAGAATTTATTATCGACGCAACCGACAAAGGCGCAACCATTGCCATTGGCGGTACGCGCCATGCGCTTGGCGGCAACTTTTTTGCACCCACAATTTTAACGAATGTGAATAAAAATATGCTGGTTGCTAAAGAAGAAATTTTTGGCCCAGTTGCGCCGCTTTTTAAATTTAATACGGAAACCGAAGCCATTCAAATGGCGAACGACACAGAATTTGGCTTAGCGGCTTATTTTTACAGTAAAGACATCAGCCGCGTTTGGCGCGTTTCTGAAGCGCTTGAATATGGCATGCTCGGCATTAATACGGGTGCAATTTCCAATGAAATGTCACCGTTTGGCGGCATTAAATCTTCAGGCTTGGGACGCGAAGGCTCAAAATACGGCATTGAAGATTATTTAGAAATTAAATATTTATGCATGGGCATTAGCGCGGCTTAAATGTTCAAGCTAAAAGTCGAAAGGAAATAATATGGACATGAAGACTAAAAACAACACAGCATTAATGGCGCGCCGCGCCGCTGCCATTCCGCGTGGCATTGGCAATGCACACGCAATTTTTGCAGAACGCGCATTGAATAGTGAAATTTGGGATGTGGAAGGCAACCGTTATATTGATTTTTGTGCAGGCATTGCGGTGGTGAATACGGGGCATTGTCATCCAAAAGTAATCGCGGCAGTGCAAGCGCAACTAGCGCTTTTCAACCACACGTGCTTTCAAGTCGTCGCCTATGAACCTTATGTTGCGTTGGCAGAACGCCTAAACAAACTCGCACCCGGCAACACGCCTAAAAAAACTTTTTTTATGAATACAGGTGCAGAAGCCATTGAAAATGCAGTAAAAATTGCCCGCGTAGCAACGGGCCGCTCTGGCATTGTGGCGTTTACGGGCGCATTTCATGGGCGCACCATGTTTTCAGTTGCGCTCACAGGCAAAATTGACCCTTACAAAAAAGGCTTTGGGCCATTCCCTGCAGAAATTTTTCATGTGCCTTTCCCACATCCGCTGCATGGAACATCAGAAGACGATTCTATTCATGCGCTCCATACGCTGTTCAAAAATGATATTGAAGCGAGCCGCGTTGCCGCCATTTTTGTAGAACCTGTACAAGGTGAAGGTGGCTATATTCCAGCATCGCCAGCATTTTTACAGCGATTACGCGCGGTGTGTGATGCGCATGGCATTTTATTGGTGGTTGATGAAGTGCAAACAGGCGTTGGCCGTTGCGGAAAAATGTTCGCCCATGAACACGCAAATATAGAAGCCGACATTATCACTATGGCAAAAGGCTTAGGCGGCGGTTTTACGTTGGCGGCCATTATTGGCAAAACTGACATTATGGACGCCGCTGCTCCTGGTGGCTTAGGCAGCACCTATGCGGGCAACCCCATTACCATCGCCGCCGCACACGCTGTGCTAGAAGTGATGGAAGAAGAAAAACTTTGCGCACGTTCCATAGAAATTGGTGAGCATTTACGCAACCGTTTTAACATTATGAAAGCCAAATTTAATTTTATAACCGAAGTGCGCGGCTTAGGCGCAATGACAGGCGTTGAGTTTTGTCACAATAACGACCCGCACAAACCCGCCGTAGACATCGCCAATGCGCTTAAAACTGAAGCTGCAAAACGTGGATTATTGTTACTCAATTGTGGCATTTACGGCAATGTATTGCGTGTGATGGTGCCGCTGACTATCAGTGACGCGGTGCTAGATGAAGGTTTGAATATTTTAGAAGATGCGCTTAAAGCGGTTGTGGGTTAAAAAAGTTCAATTTCGTCAGTTTTATTCATTTTTAATGTCCAAACGACATTAATACAGAATAATTCACCAATCAAAAGTTCATCCTGCAACATAGCCATACACTTCATAACACGCTAAATAATTTAAATAAATTATTGATTTTAAATAATTTTGTTATTTGAAAAATTATGATTTAAATGATTAACGACTTAATCAATCATTTTAAAGAAATGAATTTATGAAATGACGGATAAAAGTACCCTAATTTAAGAAATCAATAACTCAAGATTAATTTATGATTTTTGATTAATTTAAATTTTCTGAATACGAGTTGATTATTTTATAAACAACTTTTAATAAAAAAATGTTGTATTGTTGAAACTTTCTAACGCTAGCACTCTCTATATAAGAGTGCTAATATGTTGTAAAGACCTTCGGAGGAATAAATAACACATGAGTAACGCATTGACATTACCAGTTTTAAGTTCAGTTGACAGCCTTGAGCATTTTACAAGAGCCATTAAGGCTTATCCGATTCTTTCTGCGGAAGAAGAATACGACTTGGCTGTGCGATTTAGAAAAGACAATGATCTAGAAGCTGCACGTCAGCTGATTGTTTCTCACCTGCGCTTAGTTGCAAGCATTGCGCGTGGCTATATTGGTTATGGCTTACCGCAATCAGATTTAATTCAAGAAGGTAATATTGGTTTGATGAAGGCTGTGAAGCGTTTTGATCCAGACCATGGCGTAAGGCTTGTTTCATTTGCCATGCATTGGATTAAGGCAGAAATTCACGAATATATCGTACGTAATTGGAGATTGGTAAAAATTGCCACGACAAAAGCGCAACGTAAATTATTTTTTAATTTACGTAGCATGAAATCTGGCATTAACAGCATTCAACCAGACGAAGCTGTGAGAATCGCACGAGAGCTCAACGTTAAACCCGAAGAAGTGCTGGAAATGGAAGCGCGTTTAAATGGTCATGAAATTTCGCTAGAAGCGAATATTGATGATGATAGCGAAGATAATTTTAGCCCAATTGCATACTTACAAGACGAAAGTTTGTCGCCATTAGAAGCGATTGAAGCCAAACAATCTGAACATGCTGAATCTACTGGCTTAGCGCATGCGTTGGAAAGTTTAGATGACAGAAGCCGTCGCGTGGTAGAAGCGCGCTGGTTGCAAGAGGCAGGCAGCAAAACTTTGCATGAACTGGCTGACGAGTTTGGCGTTTCGGCTGAGCGTATTCGTCAAATTGAACAAAAAGCCATGCAAAAAATTAAGTCCTTGATGCTGACAGTTCGAAACACATGAATAAAAAAAATTAAAAAGGCTACCGAGGTAGCTTTTTTTGTATTTTTCAGTTCTTAAGCAGCAATTTCTTTATCATAATTTTCTGAAATCAACGCCTGCTTCACCGTCATTCTCAACCCTTGCAAGACAGAAAGTTGTTCTTGCAGGCCTTTTTCAATCAGCTCCAGTTCAAGAATGCGGTCTTCTAATGTATCGGTCGCTTTGTAAATGCGTTTGATGCTTTCTAAGCGACGTCTTAATTGCAATTGATGTTCTCGCACTTGCGATTCCATCGGCGCAATCACTGACTTTAGCCAGTTTTCAATATCACGGTTGGCAATTTCAAACACATGCACGACGCGGCTGGCTAACGTTTCAAAAAACTTTGTGGTGAGCGTGACTTTTTCATTGGCGATGTAGTTAATCGCGGTGTTGAATTGTTCACGGTAAGCACGTTCTAGCTTGGCCATTTCTTTTTGGTAGCGCAAGGTAGAGAATGCAGTGGGGACGGTTTTACGTAAGCCGTGTTCTTTGGCAAATTTGTCATACATGACGTCCATCATTTTTTTGATTTCGTCGATTTGTGTATCTGAAGACGTTAAGCGGTCTTTAAGCTCGTTAAAGAAGTTGTCCATGGCGTCACGCAGGGTTTTGGTGAAGGTGGCATCCATCATGGTTTTACGGGTGGCATAGACATGTTTTTTAACAGCAATCATGCCCAGCAAAGTAAACAGCTTATTGGTGTGTTGCGAGTAAACACTGCGTAATGCTTGAAAGCGTTGTAGGCCTTTTTCAAAGTTTTCTTTGTCAATTTTCACTTTATGCATCATGTGTTCAACCACATCGTCGTTCTTGCCGCGTAGGCCTCTGAGTTCGCCGAGTTGATCGTGAATGCCGGTCATTCTGGCTTCTAAGATCAGTTGGGTGTTGGTCATGAGGTCTTCTATTTCGTTTTGCGTGTTGTCACGCACAATGTCTTGTTTAGACGGGATGAGTTCGTCAGACAGGGCTTTTTCTAAGGCGAGAATGCGGCTGCGGTCTAACAGTGTTTCGTCATTGTTGACTTTGGCGAGCAGGCCTTTTTGTGCAGAAATCGGGAAGATTTGCGCTTCTTCTAGGCCTAGGAGTTCTGCGCTGGTGCGACGTTGTTTGTTGATTTCTTGTTCAATGGCCGCTTCGTCTTTGAGTTCGTCCCACAGGCCGTCAATTTTATTCAGTACCGCTAAGCGGCCTTTTTGTTTAAAGCGGGTGCCGCTGATGTATTGACGCCAGATGTCGATTTCTGATTTAGTCACGCCGGTGTCTGCCGCAAGAATAAAGAGCACGGCATGGGCATTAGGCAGCATATTGAGGGTGAGCTCTGGTTCTGTACCAATGGCGTTTAACCCTGGGGTGTCTAAGATGACTAAGCCTTGCTCTAGCAAAGGATGCGGGAAGTTGATCATGGCATAGCGCCAGCAAGGGACTTCTATCTGCCCTGCTTTGTTGATGCTCATGGCGTCGTCAGTGCTTTGTGGGTCAAACAAGCCGAGTTTTTCTGCTTCTTCTAAGCTGACAATTTTGGTGTTGCTGACTTCGGTAAATGCATCCACCATGCTTTGGTTGTTGTTGATGTCGAAATCAATGACTTTCCATTCATCAACGTAGCGTTTGTACTCGCTGGTGGTGACATCCGTTAAGCGTGTTTCAATCGGCAATAGCATAATGGCGCTGGGCTTGGCTTTGTCGTATAAAAGCTCGGTCGGACACATGGTGGTGCGCCCTGCGCTGGAAGGTAATAGACGTTTGCCATAAGTAGCAAAAAAGATGGCGTTGATGAGTTCTGATTTGCCACGGGAGAATTCGGCAACAAAAGCAACGTTGAGTTTGTCTTCGCTTAAACGTTCTAGTAAATGCTGTAAACGTTGTTCGATTTGCGCATCGCCCAGCTCTTCACTGTTGAGCCAACCGCGATAGCCTTCTATGCTTTGGACTAAACGCTTGCGCCAGTCTGAATAGGCAGTGAAGTGGTGGGCAAATTTGTTAATTTCCATGTTCTGAAACCCTCAATTAATTTCATTTTAGTTTGACAAACACTTTAGCAGGTGTAGGCAAATAATCAACTAAATTAGATGATTATGCTGCATATTTAATCTAAAATCATCAATGTGTCTTCTATGAATAATATGTTCGCCTAAGTTGATTATGAAGAAACTTTTCGCATCTGTTATCATCTTATTTTTATTAGGTTTTTTAACGTAATGAGCAATATTAGTCAAAATTCTCCGCGTCCAATTGACATTCGTTTGCATCAATCATCCCGCTTATTAGAAATTAAATTTGATAATAATACGGAATGTATGCTCTCTTGTGAGTTTTTGCGCGTTTACTCTCCCTCCGCTGAAGTGCGCGGGCATGGGCACGGCCAAGAAGTGCTGCAAACGGGCAAAGAAAACGTCAATATTACTGCCATTGAACCGATTGGCCATTATGCGGTGAAACTAATGTTTTCTGACGGCCACGATACGGGCCTTTATTCTTGGGATTATTTGTATGATTTAGCCAACCGTTACGAAGCACTTTGGCTAGAATATTTAGGAAAACTCAGCATGGCTGGTATTCAAAGAAATTCACACTCAACTTAAAGGCAACTTCCGAGATGGAAAAAGAAAATTCAACGCATTTTGGCTTTAAAACCGTGGCTGAAAACGAAAAAGCCAAAAAAGTGGGCGAAGTGTTTCATTCTGTTGCCAGCAAATATGATTTGATGAACGATGTCATGTCCGCTGGCTTACATCGCAGCTGGAAGCGCTTTGCGATAGAAATTAGTGGCGTCAAAGCTGGCGATAGCGTGTTAGACATTGCAGGTGGTAGCGGTGATTTATCTAAATTATTTGCCAAAAAAGTGGGTGAGACGGGTCAAGTTTACCTGACTGACATTAACGCCTCTATGCTTGGCGTAGGTCGAGACAGATTGCTCGATGCAGGCTTAAGTGTACCTGCCATTCAATGTGATGCTGAAAAACTGCCATTTGCAGATAATCAGTTTGATTGCGTGATTGTTGCCTTTGGCTTGCGCAATATGACGCACAAAGACCTTGCCATTGCAGAAATGCAACGCGTTTTAAAAGTGGGAGGGCGTTTACTTATTTTAGAATTTTCTAAGGTTTGGCAACCGCTCTCAAAACTTTATGATGCTTACTCGTTTAAGCTTTTACCCTTTATGGGGAAAGTTTTGGCTAACGATGCTGACAGTTATCAATATTTGGCCGAATCCATTCGCATGCATCCTGACCAAGAAACGCTCAAACAAATGATGGTGGATGCTGGCCTGTCTAAAGTTGATTATTACAATTTATCGGCGGGCGTTGTCGCTTTGCATAAAGGCTATAAAATTTAATGGTAAAAGTTGCACTCACGCGCTTGCTTCAACATTTGATTGCACAAAATAGTTGGGCACAAGATTTACTTTTGCCTTTTGCAGGCAAATCTCTGCAATTTAACGTCAGCGTCTTTCAGCAAACCCTTGTCGTGTTAGAAAATGGGCAATTGGCAATGTCTGGAGAAACCAATCTTCCAGATGCCGTAATGACGATGTCCCCCACCACATTACTGCGTTTGCTAACCAAAGATGAAGCAGCAAATAGGCAGGTTAGCATCACGGGTGATACGCAACTCGCCAGCGCGTTTGCAAAAGTCTTTGCAAATGCACATTGGGATGTTGAAGATGATTTAAGTCGTTTGATTGGCGATATGCCTGCAAATCAAGTGGTTGATAGCACACAAAAAATGGTCGATTCTTTTAAAAAAACCTCAATCAATGCAGTTGAAATGGTCACAGAATTTTTGCAAGAAGAAAAACCATTGATTGCAAAGAAAATTTCGGTAGAAAATTTTAATGCAGAAGTTGACACCTTACGCGCAGATGTTGCCCGCTTTGAAAAAAAGCTCGACAAACTCATTAAGCGTGCGCAACAGCCTCACTCACCTAAATTTCTTACTTAAGCCTTTTCTTCATGCGAATTTTTCGACTCATCTACATTATTTTTATTGCGTTTCGATTTGGCTTAGATGAATTTTTTCTTAATGTCAGCGTTTTAAAACCATTTAAAAAAATATTTTCTTGCCTATTATTTTGGCGCAAACTTGAAGCATCACGCGGTGTGCGCTTGCGTTTAGCATTAGAAGCCTTAGGGCCACTTTTTGTAAAGTTCGGTCAGATGCTTTCTACAAGACGTGATTTAATTCCGCTGGATATTGCAGATGAACTCGCAAAACTGCAAGACCAAGTGCCACCCGTTGCGTTTGCTGAAATTGAACATACTTTGCAAAAAACGTATGAGTTACCGATTGATGCAGTTTTTGCTGAGTTTGATTCGATTGCTGTGGCTAGCGCTTCAGTGGCGCAAGTGCATTTTGCAACCTTGTTAGATGGCAAAGAAGTGGCGGTAAAAGTGTTGCGCCCAAATATCGCCAAGGTTATTCATAAAGATTTGCAATTATTAGACACGGCTGCTTGGTTGGTCCAATTGCTTTCTGCGGAAGGCAAGCGTTTAAAACCACGGGAAATTGTGGCTGAATTTGCCAGCCATACGGAAAGCGAATTAGATTTAACGTTAGAAGCGGCAAATTGCTCTCAACTATCGCGAAATTTTCCTGATAAACAGTTACTAGTACCGGAAGTTTATTGGGATTGGTGTCGCAAAGATGTGATGGTCATGCAACGCATGAATGGTACGCCTGTGAGCCAAATTGCTTTGTTGCGTAGCAAAGACATTGATATTCCAAAATTGGCGCATGACGGTGTTGAAATCTTTTTTACACAAGTGTTCCGTGATGGTTTTTTTCATGCAGATATGCACCCAGGCAATATTCAAGTGGCGGACGATGGGCGCTACATTGCGCTGGATTTTGGCATTATGGGCACGCTGAACGAAACAGATAAATATTATCTTGCCCGCAATTTTCTCGCTTTTTTTAACCGTGATTATCGTGATGTTGCTGTTGCGCACATTGAATCTGGCTGGGTTCCCAAGGAAACCAACGTGGATGCGCTGGAAACTGCCGTGCGTGCAATTTGCGAACCGATTTTTAATAAGCCGCTAAAAGACATTTCGTTTGGTCGCACGTTACTAAGTTTATTTCAAATGTCACGCCGCTTTGGCGTTGTGATTCAACCGCAGTTGGTCATGTTACAAAAAACTTTGCTTAATATTGAAGGTTTGGGGCGTGATTTAGACCCAAACATTGATTTATGGCAAAGCGCAAAACCCTTTTTAAAACGTTGGATGAGCGAGCAAATCGGTTTTAGAAGTGCGCTGAAATCTTTACGAAGAGAATGGCCCAGTTTGATGAAAAATGCACCGCAATTACCTCGCCTAGTCCATCAATTTTTATTGCAACAGACACGCGCAGAGCAAGAAGAACCGCTCAGATTAAATTTACAACTGTTGATAAAAACACAACAAAAACAAGCGCTTTGGCTAAAATGGATGACTGTTATTTTTTGCTTATTTTTAAGCATGCAGCTTGTTTTATTTCTGCTAGAAACACAATTTTTCATCCATTAATTTTCTGGCGACTAGGTTTCAATTAGCATGAACAATACAATTTTTGGTTTTACAGAAGCGCAAATTACCGAAATAGGCATGACTTACGGCATTGGTTTGTTGATGTTATTGATGGTTTTTATAGTCGGGAAACTGGCTTGGGACTGCAAAGCAGGAAAGTTTGGTACGTTTATTTTGTTCGTTGGCTTAGGGTTAGGATTGGTAGGTTTTTTAGCAAAATTCTTTATTCAGAATATGGTCAATATTCATTAACCATATTCTGAATTTTGTGCTCAAGCTAAAGTAAATAGTGATCTAGCAACAGCGCTGCAAACAGTAAAGTCAGATAAATAATGGAATATTTAAATGTTCTTTTTGCTAAATCATCAGAATATTTTCGATATAAACCAATCACATACGCTAAAAATATGCCGTTTAAAATGAGCACAGAAACTAAATAAATCAGGTCGCTCATGCCTAGTCCATAAGGCATTAAACTCACCGCTACCAAAATAATGGTGTAAAGCAAAATATGCAATAAGGTAAATGCTTCGCCGTGCGTCACTGGTAACATCGGCATGCCAACTTTTGCATATTCTTCACGACGATACAGCGCCAACGCCCAAAAGTGCGGTGGCGTCCACGCGAAAATAATTAAAAACATGATGAGCGATTCTGGCGACACGGTATTAGTCACCGCCGCCCAGCCCAAAATCGGCGGCATGGCGCCTGAAGCGCCACCAATCACAATGTTCATCGGCGTGGCTGGTTTTAAGAAAACTGTATAAATCACAGCATAGCCAACAAAGGTCGCAAATGTGAGCCACATGGTGAGCGGATTTACAAAATAATACAAAATTGCCAAACCCGCGCCACCTAGCAAACTTGCAAATAACACTGTTTGCGATGAAGACACTTGGCCTGTCGGTAACGCGCGTCCGCGCGTGCGCGCCATGACAGCATCAATTTTATGTTCAATCAGGCAATTAAAGGCCGCTGCGGCACCAGAAGAAAAAGCAACGCCGAGTGTTGTTGCGATGAGGAGTGGCAATGCCACCATGCCAGGTGTTGCCATCATCATGCCAATGATTGCGGTAAACACAATTAGCGAGGTGACTCTTGGTTTACATAATGAGAAAAAACTTTTGATGCTCATCATAGCGTTAGGTTTTATTGCGGTGGCTGTCATACGCATTCTTTAATTTGCCTGTGTGAGTGAAGTGATGAATGACGCGTATTTTATCTTAATCTTTGCGATATTTTAGAATTTAATACGACAAGTAAAATTAGCAATAGCGCAGCTGTAAAGTTATGTGCTACCGCTAATACTAATGGTAAATGCAATATTAAGTTACCAATGCCAATAAGCACTTGGCTGATCAGCAAAAAGATCAAAATGACGCCTAAACGCTTTACTTGCCAATACTTTATTAAATTTACACTTAAAAATAAAAGATAAACAAAGGTGACAAGAGCGCCCACACGATGAGTCCATTGAATCGCCGTTAAGGTTTCTAAGCTGACGGGTTGACCTGTTGCGCTTTCGCCTAATTCGCGAATAAATGTAAATGCATCTTTGAAATTCATTTTAGGTAAATACTCGCCATGACATGTTGGAAAATCTGTACATGCAAGCGCTGCATAATTTGTACTTGTCCAACCGCCTAAAAAAATCTGTAAGCCAACAATGATAAGGCTCAATCTTATTAAAATTTTCAGGCTACTTTTATGAATAATTGAGTTTGATGAATAACCCCAATGCCGATGAGCAATCCAAACCAGCAATGCGAGCGTGGTCATGCCGCCTAACAAATGCGCAGTCACAATGGCAGGTCTAAGCAACATCGTGACTGTCCACATGCCTAACATTGCCTGAAATAAAATTGTGATGAGTAGCAACAGATTCAGCCAAATTGGATTTTTTATTTCAGTTTTAATTGCCCAACTGATAAGTGTTAGTATCAACACAAACAACCCCAAAGTGCCGGCCAAATAGCGATGCGCCATTTCACGCCATGCTTTTCCAACTTCAACTCTTTTATCTGGAAAATTATTTTGCGCATGCGCAATTGCGGTTTCGCTTTCAGGAACAGTCATTGTTCCATAGCATCCTGGCCAATCTGGACAACCCAGACCTGCGTCTGTCAATCTAACGTATGCACCTAAGCTTACAACGCATAACGCTAAAACAACACTGGTCAGAACAAGATTTTTATAGAATCGATAGCGCAATGAAACCATTATCCAGCCCAAGAATATTTAAGTAATCTTGCAACATCTTTTCGCACATGTGCCAAGGGTGTTTGTGATGAGTAACTCATCATTAAAAAACCAAGTGGATCTGCCAAATAGAGACGATTTGATAAGCCTGGCGGCTCAGAATTAATTTTAAACTGTTCAGTCAAGTGATTAATTTTTTCTATTGGCTTGTTCACAATAATTAGATCAGGATATTTTTTTATAATTTCAGTGGTATTTTGTGTTTGCGTAATCAACACACGTTGAACGCGTGGAATATCTTTGTAAAGTGAAACATGCAATCGACGCATTTCACTTAACTTTGTCATACAATCTTCAGCACAATCATCAGCAATATAAATGATGCTCCACTTTTCTTTCCACAATAATGGTGGAATAGGTTTGCCTAACGCATCAAAAGTATTATCAGAAGCTTGCAATGCACGCGGAGGCTTAATGAGTTCGCCTAAACTTTCACCTGACGGCTTCCAGTTATATCGAAACATCATCACAACAACAATGATTGGTACTATAAAGAATATGATCATTAATAAAAACACCATACGCCCCTTGCGCTGTTGTTCTGTATTAAATGGCGTTTGATTATTTTCTGTCATAATTTTTTTTGTATGATAATTTTGATTGAATTTTCAACAACGTGTTACTTCTTTAAAACTCATTACGAGAAATATTAAAAAAGCAGAGATTGCAAACCCAAACCATTGATAAGCATAACCGATATGCGTTGTTATGCGTGCTTGTGGAATATTCCAATTTCTAACAAATCCACCCGCCACACTCTCTTTATCTAATTTTATCATCAATGCAGAAAGCTTCATCGGTACGATTTTTTTATATTTAATTAAATCCATATTTTGCCAAACAGTTTCAAATTTTGAACCCTTATTCTCAAGCGTAAAGAATTTTTTTGAAGGAATCCAAACTTGACCCGTCAATGTAACTTCATGCATAGGCGTTTCAATTTTGGGAACATTCGCATGCAAAGAATGTGCTTCAACCCATCCGCGATTAATCAAAACATACTCATCAGTGCCTTTCATTTTTAATGGCGTAATCACATGGTAACCAGCACGACTGTTTTCAACTTGGTTGTCCAACAAAATTGATACTTTGTTTCATAAATACCACTCAGAATGACCTTTTTATACTTCCAATCATGATTCGCTTTATTTTCAGTATTCAAATAACCCATTGGAAAAGGTAACGCTGTTTTTTTTTCCGCTAGCTGATAAGATGATTGAAGATTACTTTTAGTCTGCGCTTTATTGTATTGCCAAATCCCTAAATTGATAAAAATAGGGATGCAAACAAGTGTCAACAAAACCCCAAACCATGTTGGTCTAAATTGGTATATTTTAAGTTTGAATTTTATTTGTAACATTGGATACGGTTTTGTTAACAGTTAACCTTTTTGAGGAAATATAAATGCTTAAAATATTGATTGTAATTTCTTTACTATTTATCGTTGGCAGCCTGTTTTCAGCGCTGTATTTTCTATCTAAAGATAAAACTGGTGGTGAGCGCACGGTAAAAGCCCTCACAATTCGTATTGGCTTATCAATCACCTTATTTTTATTGCTGATGATTGGGTACTATTTTGGTCTAATTGGTCATTAGTTTTTAATTAAATGGAAACATCTAAATAAAAAGGCGATGCAACTGCATCGCCTTTTTATTTAATCTTGGTTTACAGCCAATAAACAAATATAAACAAACCTAACCAAACCACATCTACAAAGTGCCAATACCAAGCAACGCCTTCAAACCCAAAATGATGCTCAGGTGTAAAATGGCCTTTCATACAGCGCAGTAAAATCACAATGAGCATTAACGTGCCTAATGTGACATGAAATCCGTGAAAACCTGTCAACATGAAAAATGTCGCGCCGTAAGCACCTGATCCTAAAGTTAATCCCATTTCTGTATAGGCATGGTGATATTCCATGGCTTGACAGATTAAAAAGGCAATGCCAAGTGCTACTGTTGCGACCATACCTAAAACAAGTTGTTTACGATTATTTTTAAGCAAGGCCCAATGCGCCCAAGTAATGGTTGCGCCAGAAGTTAACAACAATGCGGTGTTAATCGCAGGCAAACCCCAAGCACCCATTGGTTGAAATTTTGGATTAGGAACAAACTCTTGACCCAATACAACACCGCCGGGACCTTGTGATGGCCAAGCATTTAAGAAATCTTTGTAGGGCGTAATATCTGCATCGTAGCCAGAAAGTTCTGGGACTGAAAGAATTCGCATATAAAATAATGCGCCAAAAAAAGCTGCAAAAAAAGCTACTTCTGAGCAAATAAATACAATCATTCCAACGCGAAAAGACTTATCTTCCCAACTTTTGTATTTACCACTCATGCTTTCAGAAATAACGGTTCCCATCCATTTAAACACCATAAATAAAATAATGGCTGTTCCTAAGTACATCATCCATTGACCTGGCGTGCTCAAATAAGATAACTCTTTACTTTTATCAGTCGCAACACTAAAAATAAAGCCAGATGCTAAAGAAAGTAAACCTGCTGAAAGGATTGATGGATAAATACTTCCATGTGGTACGTAATAGTGATGATTAGAATGAGTTGCCATTAATTCGCTCCCAAATTATTTTTAATTAACTTTCTTGATGACTATTAAAGTCTTTTTTTAACAACTATATTATTAACTACCATTCTTCACAGCTGGAAAAAAGGCATAAGATAAGGTCATTTCACTCACATCGCTTGGAATTTCTGGGCTTACAAAAAACCTAAGCGGCATCTCTTTTTCTTCACCTGGCTTTAGAGATTGATTAATGAAACAAAAACACTCAATCTTTTTTAAATTAGCAGCCCCAATACCAGGAGTAACACTTGGGACCGCCCTTCCAACAACAACCTGATTTGTAATATTTTTTGCGATAAAAATAACTGTTTCAATCTGACCAGGATGCAATTTAATACTTGTCTGTTTAGGGTAGAAATTCCATCCTAATCCAGTCATCACGTTAGTTGTAAATTGAACTGTTACCCAACGGCTATTATCTACTTTTGCTTTTTCTAACACTGCGGCTGAATTATTTGTTTTACCATTCAGCCCAGTTAAACTACATAAAACGTCGTAAAGCGGAACTAATGCAAAAGCAAAAATTAGTGAGCCAAATAAAATCCAAAGTAATTTCTTAATCAGGCGCTTGTTCTTGATATTCAGTTGAAGTTTAGCTTGATCCTCAACTGAAATTTCATACCCCTTGTTTTCTAGTGATGCCATATAGTAAACATTGAAACAACGTACCAAATGACTGCCACACCACCAAGAACATAAGCAATTTTTTTACTTTTACTATTTTTATATTTTTCTGCGTTTTCCATTTTTATCCAATGATTATTAGGCTCGCAAAATTACATACCGAGACTAATAATAAAACTATTTAACTGTTGGCTGCTCTGTAAAGCTATGGTAAGGCGGTGGCGATGGAAGTGTCCACTCCAGCCCTTTTGCGCCTTCCCAAACTTGATCTGTCGCTTTTTTGCCGCCCTTTGCACAAGTCACAATATTATAAACAAACAACAACTGTGAGAAACCTAATATGAATGCGCCAATTGAAGAAATCATATTAAATTCTGCAAACTGTAATGCGTAGTCAGGAATACGACGTGGCATACCCGCTAAACCAACAAAGAACTGCGGTATAAAGGTTAAATTAAATGAAATTGCAGTCAACCAAAAGTGCAATTTACCTAATTTTTCGCTGTACATATGACCTGTCATTTTTGGTAACCAGTAATAAGTGCCAGCCATAATACCCATAATGCCACCCGCAAATAATGTGTAGTGGAAGTGCGCAACCACGAAATAACTGTTGTGATATTGTGCATCCGCCGCTACATCAGCAAGCACTAACCCTGTTAACCCACCAATACCGAATAAAATAATCCAGCCTACAGCAAATAACATCGGTGTTTCAAAGCTCATTGACCCTTTCCACATGGTTTTAATCCAGCAGAAGAACAACACTGCTAATGGTAAAGAAATTGCCATCGTGCTATACATAAAGTAAAGCAACGCTGGTACAGGCATGCCTGCGGTAAAGAAGTGATGCGCCCAAACAACAACGGCCAAAGCACCAATTCCCCATAATGAATATACTTGCGCCTTGTAACCATACATAGGCTTACGTGAGAACGCTTCTAAAATTTGTGGGATAAAACCCCAAATAGGAAGTAACAAAATATAGACTTCTGGATGACCAAAGAACCAAAATAAATGCTGAAACATGACTGGATCACCACCGCCAGCAGCATCAAAGAAGTGCGTGCCAAAATGGCGGTCTGTGAGTAACATGGTTACCGCACCTGCAAGCACTGGAATTGTTGCAACTAACAAAAATGCAGTAATTAACCAACCCCAGCAAAACATTGGCATTTTCATTAAGGTCATGCCTGGTGCACGCATATTAAAAAGGGTGACGATGATGTTAATTGAACCCATTACTGAAGAAATACCCAGTAAATGCACTGCAAAAATTGCAAAATCAACACCAATCCCACCTTGTACAGACAGTGGAGGATAGAAGGTCCAGCCTGTGGCTAATGCGCCGTCACCAATGCCAAACAATGCTAAGGTAAATGGAAGCGTTAACAAAATGGCTGAAGGTGGCAATAACCAAAAACCCCAGTTATTCAAACGAGGCAATGCCATATCAGGTGCACCAATTTGTAATGGAATCATCCAGTTAGCAAACCCTGTTGCTGCAGGCATCAATGCTGCAAAAATCATAATTAGGGCATGAACCCCAATTAATTGATTGAAAAAATCAGGATTAACCAGTTGTAACCCAGGCTTAAACAACTCCGCCCGAATCCCCAAAATCATCATTCCACCAACAAAAAACATAATCAGCGAAAATGTCAGGTACATCGTACCGATGTCTTTGTGATTGGTTGTGGTCAACCAGCGCATAATGCCGGTTGGATGATCTTCATGCGCATCATCATGTGCTATGGTTGTTGTACTCATCTCTCTCTCCAAACTTAAATGACCAACTAAATGAATAATTTATTACGTTTTATTGACGCGCTGCTTTAACCTGAGCCGGCTGAACCAAATCACCCACAGTATTTCCAAGTGCATTTCTTTCATAAGTGATGACTGCTGCAATTTCAGAATCATTTAATAATGCTTTCCAAGCTGGCATTACCCCTTTGCCGTTCAAAACACGATCCAAATGGCTGTCAGGCAAATACTTACCATCTGCACCAAATATTGGCGCAAGCGCAACTTTGCTTGCCGTTAACGCTGGGAAAGCTGGTGGCAAGCCTGCGCCTGTCACCTGATGACATACTGCACAGTTCTTCTCGTAAACTGTTTTACCTGAAGCGATTAATTCGTCTTTAGTCCACTCTTTATCTGACCCAGCACTTTCTTTTGCCATTTCTTCTTTTTTGGCTGCAGCCCAAGTCTCGTATTTTTCATCAGGCACTGCATCAACTACAACAGGCATGTAACCATGGCCCTTGCCACATAACTCTTTACATTGTCCGCGGTAAACGCCTTCTTTCTCTACCTGCACCCAAGTTTCACGCAAGAATCCTGGCACAGCCACGCGTGATGAACCAAATTGTGGCACCCACCAGTTATGCAATACATCCGTTGATGTCATAATAATTCTGACTTTTTTACCGACTGGAAGTACCAGATGGTTATCCACCTCAAGCAAATAGTTTTCTGATTTATCCCCAGAAAAACCAACACTCATTTGATCTGAAGGTGTAGAAAGATTACTCACAAATTTAACACCCTGTGCAGGACCGTCTAAATATTCATACTGCCAACGCCATTGTGAACCTGTAATCTTAATCACCATGTCCGCTTTTTCACGCGTATTTTCCATCATTACCACGCTGTGATATGCTGGAATCCCCATAATAACAAAGTCAATTAGCAATAAAATTGCAAATGGTATCAACGTCCAAAAAATCTCAATAGCTGTTGACGGCGTTTTATCTGCGACCGCTTTAAAACCTTTATCTTTACGGTGTGCGATGATTGAATAAATCATGATTGCAAGCACCACTAAAAATATTGCAATAGAAATCAGCATAAATTTGTTATGCACATGCAAAGTATCAAGCGCCATTGGTGTTACCGGCTCTGGAAAATTCCATGAGTAATCAGCAAACGCAGAAAATGACACTAATAACCCAGCCATTAAGTAACTGATTTTTTTTAAACCTAGCATTAAACCGCCCCCAAATTATTGATTAATATTTTTTATTTTTTGCTTAATTAAATGCGCCACTTGCGCACGTTGAGTATCACTCATTAAATCTTTGCCAAACTCAACCTCTTTACCATGCGAACCAACAAATATTGCTTTTTTTGACTGATAGCCACGAGCACTGTCCGCATCTCGCAAGGTGACATTAGCCCAGTATCTTTTAAAGCTTACAGAACTGAAAGATTGATTAATTTTTCTTTCAACACTTACAATTTCATCATTAATTACAATCGTTTCATAATCTTCGGCATGCAAATGTATGATGTAAAAAGCATACATAAACGCTACAAGCTCTAAACCAGCAAAAGGCAAAACTAACCAAGCGCCAATATGCAAAAAACTGATTGTTAGAATTAAAATAATTAGAAATAAAATTGTAATTATTTTTAATTTACCCTCTGCAGAAAGAGAGTTGTTCCGCTTTACAATAATTTGATTTCCCAAATCCTCAAGCGCCATTCAATCACCTTTAGCTGATTACAAAACACTAAATACTAAGGCTGAAATTACTGTTGAAACCGTTGTTACTGCGTGCGACATTTTGACGCATGCAAAAAAATAACATAATTTGATAATGGACTCAAGAAATTTGTTACATTTAGTAACAAATTCTGTAAAAGTTCGTTTTTTTGTTTACTTAGTAAATGAATTTCTTGAGGATTTTTTTGAATCTAGCTTTAAAGAATTATTTTGATTTGATTAACTTTTCACTAAAAATTTTGAGCGCTTAAGTTAAGCTTTGGCAAATAATTTTTCTGTTCATATTCACAATATTTAAAGTGTAAAAATTTAAGCAATTTTCACACTGCCTGTCGTCCAAATATAAAAAGCCTCACCACTGTTAAATTGTTTTAATTGCAAACACTCTTCTGCGCAATCACTATTTTTCACAATTGAAATATCCTTCAAATCTGTAAGCGCGATAGCGTTTAACGAATTTAACATAAATGCTAAAAAAATCAGATTTTTAATCATAATAACCTCTGTAAGAATATTGTATTTGGGTGAGTAGATTTTAGGTTGCACTCAAGAGCACATCAATAGCCCGTTTGGACTACGTTTTTAAATAGTCCCATAAGAAATTCGGCAATCTTTGATGTATTTTTTCACTACACCTTCTTTCACTACGCGTTATAATCGTTTTTTTGTCACCTACTGAAATCTATGATTGTTATTACAGGCGGTGCGGGGATGATTGGCTCAATCATCGCATGGCATCTCAACACAAACAAAGCTGCGCATAATTTAGTCATCGCTGACCGGTTAACGCATGAAGACCAGTGGCAAAATCTGGTCAAACGTCAATACACGCAATATTTAGATAAAGACCAATTATTGCCTTGGCTTGAAACGCACAATGACGTGACGGCGATTATTCACATGGGTGCGATTAGCGCAACCACTGAACGTGATTTTAATAAACTGGTTGCAGACAATATTCATTATTCTCAAGCGTTATGGGCGTACTGTGCAAATCAAAACATCCCATTTTTTTACGCAAGTTCCGCTGCAACCTACGGCGACGGTGAGCAAGGATACGATGATGTGAGCATTGAGAATTTACGTCCGCTCAACGGTTATGGTTATTCCAAGCACTTTTTTGACCAATGGGCGATGCAACAAGTGAGCAATCACTTACCTACACCTTCAGCTTGGGCTGGCTTTAAGTTTTTTAACGTCTATGGCCCAAATGAATATCATAAAGAACGCATGGCCAGTGTGGCTTTCCACAGCTTTAACCAATTTAAGGCATCAGGCACGGTAAAATTATTTAAAAGTCACCGCCCTGACTTTGAAGACGGTATGCAGCTAAGAGATTTTGTCTATGTAAAAGATGCTGCAAATGTTGTTGTACATTTTCTAAATGCAGCTTTAGAAGGCAACGCTTGCGCTAATGGCATTTACAACATCGGCACAGGTCAAGCGCGCGCATTTAAAGATTTGGCATTAAACGTGATGACAAGTTTAGGTGCAACACCCCACATTACTTATATTGAAATGCCTGAAGATTTACAAGGACGCTACCAATACTTTACGCAGGCAAGTATGCAAAAACTGCGTGATGCTGGCTACTCACAACCTTTTCATAGCTTAGAAGATGGCGTGAAAGATTATGTGCAAAATTACTTGATGCAAGATGACCCTTACTGCTAAATCACCTTTAATGCACCTTGGTAAAAATTTAATTCACTTCGAGATCAATCCAATGTCTGAACCCAACCAATTGGCATTTTTACAAAGCGAGTTGCAAGCGCATACAGTGATGTTTGCACAGCTAGATTTGCTATTCCCTAAAATGGTAGAAGTCGCCAATGTATTACGTGCTACGCACCAAAAAGGCGGCAAAATTTTACTGATGGGTAACGGTGGCAGCGCTGCAGATAGCCAACACATTGCTGCGGAAATTGTTGGCCGTTACAAAAAAGAACGCCGCGGATTACCCGCCATTGCGCTTACAACGGATTCTTCTATCTTAACGTCTGTTGGCAATGATTTTGGTTATGAAGATATTTTTGCGCGCCAAATTGAAGCCTTGTGCCGCCCTGAAGATACGGTGATTGGCATTACCACCTCAGGCAACAGCAATAATGTTGTAAAAGCCATCATCGAAGCCAATCAAATTGGCGCGACCACCATCGGCTTAACAGGTGGAACAGGTGGAAAATTATTATCACTTTGCAAATATAATTTGGTCGCACCAAGCAATGACACACCACGTATTCAAGAAGCGCATATTTTTATTGGTCACAGCCTGTGTGACATGCTAGAAGCTGATTAATCTTAAAATTTAAATACTCATGACGCACGCCCATCTAATCGACACCGTTCGCTGCTTTTCTAATTCAAATAAATCAGTTTTAGTCATCGGCGATGTGATGCTAGACCGCTATTTAATGGGCTCTGTAAGCCGCATTTCACCAGAAGCACCTGTGCCAGTAGTCCTGCTTAAACAAACGGAAGACCGCGCTGGCGGCGCAGCCAACGTAGCAGCAAACTTAAGCGGTTTAGGCTTAAAAACCATGATCATTGGTTGTATTGGGCAAGATGAAACTGGCCAAACACTGACAAAAATGATTGCGCAAGCGCATATTAAAACAGATTATTTATTACAATCTGCGCAAAGGCCCACCGTTGCTAAAACACGTGTGATGAGTGGTAATCAGCAAATTGTTCGCATCGACGATGAAAGTAGCGCCAGTTTCACCCAAATTGAAACTTCCCAATTATTAACAAATATTGATGCGGCCTTAACGCAAAATCCCAGCATCGTCATTTTGTCCGATTATGCCAAAGGTGTTTTAAGTGACGAAGTGTGTAAAACCGTCATCGCACGATGCAAAACGCTGAATATACCAGTGATTGCTGATCCAAAAGGGCAAGATTACAGCAAATACCATGGCGCAACGGCGCTCACACCGAATAAAAAAGAAACTGCGGAAGCTTGCGGTGTTGCGATTCAAGAAACTGAAAAATTGTTAAAAGCCGCTGAAAAACTCAAAGAATGCTTAGGTTTAACATTTTTAGCCGTCACGCGCGGTGAAGAAGGCATTTCTTTGCTGGATGGCAATCAGCATCAACATATTCCCGCCACCGCAAAGCAAGTATTTGATGTTTCTGGCGCAGGCGACACCGTTATTTCCACACTCGCCGCAGGTTTAATTCATGGCTTAAATCCGCATGACGCCTTGCAACTTGCAAATATTGCGGCGGGCATTGTGGTTGGCAAAGTGGGGACCATGCCTGTGAACCAAGCAGAGCTGTTAAAAGTATTGATGTCTGAAGAAGGGCAATCACAAGCAGATAAAATTTGTACACTTGAGCAATTAAGTGCAAAAGTAAAAGATTGGAAAGCTGCCAATCAAAAAATTGTCTTTACCAATGGCTGTTTTGATTTGCTGCACGCTGGCCATGTGACTTATTTGGAAGCGGCTAAAAAAACGGGTGACAAGTTGGTGCTAGGGTTAAACACAGACCGCTCTGTGCGAGCGCTCAAAGGCGCATCGCGCCCAGTTGTGGTTGAACATGACCGCGCCCGCGTGCTAGCTGCACTAGAAAGTGTAGATGCAGTGATTTTATTTGACGAAGATACCCCGTTGGCCTTAATTAACGCCATTCAACCCAACGTAATTGTGAAAGGCGATGATTACACCAAAGACCAAGTGGTTGGCGGCAAGGAAGTCGAATCGTGGGGCGGAAGCGTACAACTAATTCCCCTAGTGCAAGGCCGCAGCACCAGCAATATCATTAAAAAAATGAATGCTTAATTTCTTTTAAACATGCCTCATCAAAATTCATCTGTCATGCTGAACTGGCTTGTTAATCTAAACCAGCGCCCGAAATGACGAGTACAAACAAAAAAATACTCGTGATTGGCCCATCTTGGGTTGGTGACATGGTGCTTGCACAGAGTTTATTTAAAACGCTTAAAATCAATGACCCAAATTGCATCATTGATGTTGCCGCACCCGCTTGGACACTTCCTTTACTAGAACGCATGCCAGAAGTTTCAACAAAAATCGCCTTACCTTTCAAACATGGTGAACTGGCATTTTGGCAGCGGATTCAATTTGGTAAAAACCTAAATAAACAAGGCTATACGCAAAGCATTATTCTCACAAACTCATTAAAATCTGCGCTGTTACCATGGGCTGCAGGCATACCCAAACGCACCAGTTTTTTAGGTGAAATGCGTTACGGACTTATCAACGACATTCGCGCATTGGATAAAACCAAACTTAAAAAAACCGTAGAGCGCTTTGTCACGCTTGGGCTAGAAAAAAATCAACCTTTTCCATCTGAAGTGCCATGCCCATCACTCACTGCAAATGTAGAAAATGGTTTAAATTGCCTGAAAAAACTAGGCATCAAAAAACCTACCGCGAATATTTTAGGCCTGTGCCCAGGCGCAGAATACGGCGAAGCAAAGCGCTGGCCACAAGAATATTATGCTGAAGTCGCAAATTTTGCCATGCAAAAAGGCTGGCAAGTATGGTTGTTTGGCTCAGATAAAGATATAGAAATAACCAACAGAATCAACACACTTACAAACAATCAATGCAAAGATTTTGGTGGGAAAACCAATTTAAATGAGGCGATTGATTTAATGGCAATGTGTCGTACAGTGGTCAGTAACGATTCTGGGTTAATGCACGTTGCCGCCGCGCTGATTCACCCAAAAACAAAATTAGAAAAACTCATCGCCATTTTTGGCTCCAGCGATCCTGCGCACACACCGCCAATGCACGCAAATGCCGTTATTGAATATTCAGGGTTAGCGTGTAGCCCATGCTTTGAGCGAAAATGTAGATTTAATGCGAGCACAAGCATGCATTTATCTTGTTTGATAAATATAAAAGCAAACCAAATTATTGGCAAATTAGAATCATCAAAAGAAGCTTAAAAAATATGAAATTCAACGCGCTAACTTCACTTTTCTTTAACAAAAAATTACATCAATATTTACTGTTATCTTTTTTAACATTGACGACATTCTTTCTGTTTTTAAAGTTTGATAATGGATTATTGCTCCTTTTGAGATTGAATGTTTATTTTAGCCTTATCTATATAGCAATAAAAATTTACATGAAAGATTTAGTTTATTTAAAGAAAATCGCATTTTTATTGATTGTCCCCATCATATTTTTCTTGTTGTCTTACTTATCAAAAGGGACATTTCATTTAAACTCTTATTTAATAAATCTTACTTATGCGTTCTTCTTTTTATCATCCATTTTGTTGATTGGTTCGCTCGACAGAGAAAAAATACAAACCTCTATTTTTAAACTTTTGAAGGTTTTTATTTTTGTCTACACACTAGTTCAGCTTGTATATTTAAAATTTGAGTTTGGTCCATTATTGGGCGTTTATGGGACGACTAAAAACCCACATTTCTTGGCCTTATATAGTGCACTTTGCTTCTACTTATCATTGTATTTCTATAACAAATCAACATCAAAATGGAGATTTGGCTACATCCTTCTCTCGCTCACATTACTTGTTCTTGTCTTAAATACATCCTCAAGACCAGTTTGGATTGCAATCATCATAAGTTTGTTCTTTTACTTTCATCAATTTGATACAAAAAAAGCGTTAAAACTATTAGTACCGTTTTTTCTAATTCAATATTTACTTATTTACACAAACGCATTTAATTACAGTACAAGATTTGTCGAACTTGCACAAAACATTACTACTGAGGAGCGCGTCACCATTTGGCAAGACACTTTAGAACTTCAGAAAAAAGCTTCTATGAAAGAATGGTTAATTGGACATGGAACAAAAAGCTTTTACAAAGACTTCCAATCAGTTTCTCGCTATCACGAAATTAAAGATTTTAAATCGCCACACAATGTATTTTTAGAACTTTTATATAGTAGCGGCCTAGTTGGTCTGGGCTTAATTATTTATATTTTTTATTTTATTTATAGCCAACTCATTATGCTGAGAAATAATTTAAAAAATGAGAGTCTAGAATCAACCATTGCTTTAATGACAGTAACAACCATCATTATTTTAAATGGACTTAATTTTCCATTATTTAGTACAAGCTTTATTTTCCCACTGACATTAATTTTTGCTTACATTTTTTTGCAGCGCGGCAAAATATCTCAAAATAATTAATACAAACTAACTAACGTTTTATTAAAAACGATTCTTTAAAAATGATTCCTACCAAACAGTTAACTTATTCTATTAAATCAAAATTTTTGACGTTCACTTGTTATTTGAGTGCATTTTTTATCATTTGTTGTGTTAATTGGATTTCAAAAAACTTTGGAGATGTCACCGTTGACCAGATTCTTTACCATGTTCAATTTGGCGCTGATAATTTAATTGAAACTGACAAAAAACTCGTGAGAGATTTTTTAATAAAATGTATTTATCTGCCCCTGCTTCTAGCAGTAATCTTGATGGTTATGTTGGACTTTAGAAAAAAAATTGTTGAAACAATTCTAGTGATAATAGGCAAAGTAAAAATTTTTATTAATCAATATAAAGCTTCACGATATCTTTCAAGCGTCCCATTTCCAATTAAACTAATTTGTGTTGCATTGTTGTTTGCAGCGTATAAATTTTCTCTTGTTTCTTACATCAAAGATTATGTTTTATATTTTGGTGAGGATTTTTATGCAGAAAATTATATTAATCCAAAAAATATATCGATTACACCTTCAAACCCCAAAAATTTAATTCTGGTTTATGTTGAGTCACTCGAAGCCACTTACGCTAATGAAGAAATTTTTAATCAAAATCTCATTAAGTCCGTTGAGCCTGAAACACTTGGTGGCATTTCATTTTTGAGACAACACCAATTATTGGGGGCAAATTGGACTATCGCGGGTATTACAGCAACACAATGTGGTGTGCCACTCAAAGCAATGTTAGGAGGTGGCGAACGCCGAAATAACGATGCTTTTGAGTATGCTAAATCTTTTTTACCCAACATTATTTGCCTAGGCGATATTTTAAAGGCGCATGATTATAAGAACATTTTTATGGGCGGCGCTTCACTAAATTTTGCTGGAAAAGGCAATTTTTTCAGATCACATGGCTACGATGAGGTTTATGGCAAAGAGGAGTTTGAAAAATTATATAATAATCAATTATCTACCAACAACTGGGGCATTTTTGATGATGAGTTGCTGGATATTGCTAAAAATAAAATTGACGCATTAGAGGCGACTGGCCAGCGATACAATTTAACACTCTTAACCTTAGATACACATCAACCTGAAGGTCATTTATCAAGGGGCTGTAGATTACGTGGCGTAGTACACTTTAAAGGAATTGTTAAGTGTTCGGCAGATATGGTAAGTGAGCTAGTTTTGCACTTAAAAGAAAAAGGTTATCTTAAAAATACAACCATTGTTGTGATGGGTGATCACCTAGCAATGACTAATCCATTAATTAAAAAAATTGAAAAAGAACCGCATCGGTATGTATTCAATAACTATATTAGCAATGTATCTGAGCTAAAAAAATATCGTGAAGATATCGTGCATTTTGATCATTTTCCCAGCATTTTGGAAAGTATTGGCTTTAATGTTGAAGGAGGTAAGCTTGCTTTGGGAATTTCTGGTTTTAATCAATCTGGCAATCAAAATATTCCAACAAACAGAATTGAAGAGCTAAAGAATAAATCATTAATAAAATCAAATAGCTATCAGAACTTTTGGACTAATAATAATTTCTAGCACATGTTTTTTATTTGTGGGATTTGCCAAAATATTTCTTTAACCGATTCATCAGAGAATTTATTTTTCAGGTTTGTATCGTTTTTTAAATTTTTTGCACTTCTGTTATCGTACGAATGTTCTATTTTCTCTGCAAGCGCCTGAACGTTACCAAATTCAAATAATTGGCCCACTCCGCTCACAACTTCTGCACCGCCACCACAATCGCTACAAATAATTGGCAAGTTTGCCGCCATCGCCTCTAACAAAACCATACCAAAAGGCTCTTTATCCGAAGATAAAACAAACAAATCAAAACCTTTAAAGTATTTTTTTGCATTCGGAATATTACCCGTAAATTTAACTCGATGACTTAAATTTAGGCTTACTGTAAGACTTTTTAACGCTTGCTCAAGTGGCCCTACTCCTACTATTAAAAGCACACACCTTTCTGGTAACTGTGTTTTTGCAAAAGCTTTGATTAGTGTAGCTTGATCTTTGTCATGATGTAAACGCCCTACATTACCAATAATCCACGCGCTTTCAGGTAAGTTTAGCGCCTTTCTTGCTTCTAATTTATCTAACATTAATGACTGCGTAGCATCAATGTCAATATGATTGTAAAGAGTTAAGATTTTATCTGCATTCCAGTCTTTAAGGTCTCTTTTTAAATCATCACGTACCGAATCAGAAACGCCTATCATTAACAATCTTGCTTGGTAGAAATTAACTAGCAATCTACGTGACCAACGACTGTAGTCATTGTAATTGTGATGGACACTGATTACTGGCAACGAAGTTGCGAGTAATGCAATGTAAGTTGGTTTTACCCTATGAGCGATACAAAATTTAAAGTTTTGCTTTTTTATAATACTTTTTACTTTTTGAATTGCGCCTAATTTTAAACCACCAATTTCTTGGCTGGTATAGCCTAAAAAAATCACTTCATCACAATCACTACCATCAATCACAGATTGATCATATGCACCCTGCAAATAAACAGTAGTGACTTTGTACTCTGTGCCTTTAAATATGGCTGCATATTGTCTTGCACAGTCTAAAAACGGTGGATAATAACAATGACATATTTGAAGTACTCGCATCTTGATATTTTCTAATCCTTATATAAACCACGATACCAATTTATAAAACTTTTTACGCCTAAGGATAATGAAGTGGATGGTTTAAAACCTACCCAAGCTTCCAGTGCTGCGATATCTGCATAAGTGGCTTTTACATCACCCGCTTGCATAGGTAAAAATTCTTTTTGCGCAGGTTTTCCAATGGCTTCTTCAATGGTGCTGATAAAGTCTAGTAATTTTTCTGGCTGGCTATTGCCAATATTAAAAATGCGATACGGCACTTTTGTCTGCGCATTTTCTGGCGTGGCAACTTTATCCAGTACGCGAACCACGCCTTCAACAATGTCATCTATATAGGTGAAATCTCGCAGCATATCGCCGTGATTAAACACTTTAATTGGCCGATTGTTCAAAATGGCATCGGCAAATAAAAATGGTGACATGTCTGGCCTGCCCCACGGGCCATACACGGTAAAAAAACGTAACCCTGTGGTGGGAATATCATATAAATGGCTGTAAGTGTGCGCCATGAGCTCATTGGCTTTTTTGGTGGCCGCGTACAAACTCACAGGATGATCAACGGCATCTTCCTCAGAAAACGGCATTTTGGTGTTGCCACCATACACGCTGGATGAGCTGGCATACACTAAATGCTCAACGTTGTGATGCCTGCAAGCTTCTAAAATATTCACAAAGCCGACCAAATTGCTCTGGCTGTAAGCGTGTGGATTTTGCAATGAATAGCGCACGCCTGCTTGCGCCGCCAAGTGAATCACGCGCGCAGGTTTGTGTTCAGCAAATAAACTTAACAAGCTTTGCGACTCGGCAATATCTTGTTTAATAAAAGTAAAGTTGCTCGATTGCGGGTGCGCAACTAATTGAAAAAGACGTGCATTTTTCAGAGCAATATCGTAATAATCATTGAGATTATCGATGCCGATGACTGTGTCTCCACGTGCTAGCAGCGCTTTTGCTACATGAAAGCCGATAAATCCCGCAACACCTGTAACTAGAATTTTCAATATTTCGCCTATTTTTTTTCAGTTGTGCAAACTGATCCCAAGCCGAGCACAACTAGTTTTTTATGTTTTTTTAAGTAAGGTTCAAAGGTTTTGATTTTACAAGTTTTGATTTCGGCAATGGAAGCCATTTGCTTTTCCTCCAGCAAAATCATTGCTGATTCTGCTGATTTATTTATCTTTGCTAACTGTTCTACAGAAATTATTTTAATCGGCTTATGCGAATAATATACAAGTCGCATATCGATATTTTCTAACGCATAAAGTTGCTTTGTTGGCAAATCCACAGTCCAGCGTTCAAATTGTGGAAAAATAGCCACCCGGTAGCTAAATAACTTCGGTTCAGCGAATATATAAAACAAGGCAAAAATAATAGGTAAAAAAACACCTAACGCCAAGATGCAATTTTTTAATAATGCACCCGCGTTTTCAAAAATTCTAGTAAGTTGAACGCTGAGTAAAATAATGATGATAGGGTAAAGCGGGAGTAAATATTTTGCATGTTTATTACTGAAAAGTGAAAAAATTACGACAACCAATACTGCAGCGACTAGCAAAATTAAAAAAGATAATTGCGATTGATATTTACGCCATAGTGCTTTGGGTTTGTATAAAAATAAGCTAATGAACAATAAAAAATCTGTTGCAATCCAACCTAAATAACTTAATAGAGGTTTTGCATGATCGTCATTTTGCATCTTTTCTAGCATATCGCGCTTAGCAATGGTAGACCAAATATCCGGCCCTAATTTTAGCGTGACGGCTAAATACCAAGATAACGCGACTACAAAAAATAGTAACCAGCCTGTTTTATTGGTTAACACTTGAATGGTGCGGGTATTTTTTGTCCAAATCGCAGTCACCAAAAGCGGTAAGGTCACAAACAACATGGCAACCGGGCCTTTTGTGAGCACCGCCAAGCCTAATAAGACATAGCTTATATAAATCCACAAAACATTGTTTTGCCATATCACTTTTTGAATGCCATTTTTTTTTGATTCAATAAACTGAATCGCTGAAAACAGCGCGCCAACACACAACGCGGTGAGCAACATTTCAATTTCTACCCTGCGTGCCAGCATGGCAAGCCCAGCGTTTGCTATCAATAATTGCAATGCAAATAATGCCGACAGAGTTCCAAAATATTTTTTGGTATAGAAATACACCATCACACCAACACTTAAGCCAGCAAAAGCAGAAGGCAAGCGTAATGTCCATTCATTAACTTGGCCGACAATGCATGAAAAAACCAAAGAAACCCAATATAAAAAGGGAGGTTTGGTAAGATAAAGTTCACCATTTTGGGTTGGCAACAACCAGTTTCCAGTTGCAAACATTTCTTTAATGGCGAGCGCGCGACGGCCTTCATTTAAAGACATTAATTGCAAACTGCCTAACCCAAAAAACAATACCAAAAGACCACACAGGATTGTGGCCATGAGAAAAAATTGGTTGGCTTTTGTTGCGTTTGAGCGCATTAAAACTGGCTTTGATTGCGTTTAATGAGCATTAAATTTCGCGTATATACAATCGTACCTGGCAATTGACCGATAATAATGACAGGGTCAAGTTTATGAAGTCCGTAGGCCAGCACCACCAAGCCACCCAGCAAACTTAAGTACCAAAAACTTATTGGAATTAAGCTCTTACCATGTTTTTCGCTGTGAATCCATTGCACAATAAAGCGTGCCATAAATAAACATTGGCCCAGTAAACCTACACCAATCCACATTAAATCGGTCGATGGCATGCCTGTAATATAGGCATTTAGTGCATTAATAATATGTGAAAAGTATAACCCTATGCCGTCATTCACAATTTGCATGATTAATCTGCTTTACGTTGAATAATTTGAGGAATTTTTGCGCGGCGTTGCAACCAAGCAACGCCAAATAAATCAACAATCCCAACTAATAGACGATCGATCGTGCCGTAGTTGGATTTTCCATGCTCACGATTGCGATGCGCCACAGGCACAGATACAATTTTTCCGCCACGTCGTTTAATCAATGCAGGCAAAAAGCGATGCATATGGTCAAAATAAGGTAAATCTAAAAATGCTTCACGGCTAAAAAGTTTTAAGCCACACCCCGTGTCTGGCGTATCGTCGTTCAACATTTTTGAGCGAACGGTGTTTGCAATGACAGACGACATGCGTTTTACCCATGTATCACGGCGGCTGGCACGACGATTTCCCCCAGCGAGTTCTACGCCTTGCGTCATGGCTGCAATCAATTTAGGAATATCGGCAGGATCATTCTGTCCATCGCCGTCTAACGTTGCAATCCAAGCATATTTGGCCGCTTTTACACCAGTGCGCACCGCTGTACTTTGCCCGCAACTTTTAGCATGTTGAACAATTTTGAGTTGTGCATATTGCTTTTGAAGGGTTTGTAACCGAGTAAAAGTTTCATCGGTGCTGCCATCATCCACATAAATAATTTCATGCGTAACGGCACTTAAAGCCGCATTGATTTCTGCAATTAAATTTGCAACGTTGTCTTGCTCATTTTTTACAGGAACAACCACGGATAATTCGGTAATTTTCATCAGGGTTACTTTAGGAAAAGTTAACTAAGTTTTTTGAAAAAAAGTTAATTGAAAAACGTTAATTAATAAATGTTAATTGAGAAATATTATTTAACACTTTTACATGATGCTGTTGGCAATAACTTTGCCAATCTTTGACTTCTGTCCAATCGCTTAAAAAAACAAAATCTAGGCCTGCACCCGTGGCTGCTTGGTGGTCATATTTGCTATCCCCCACAAATAGCGCTGGGAAAACAATATTGCCATTGTTTTTTTCTCTCGCAAGAACATCATCTTTTTGGTCAGGGCCACCAAAAATACCCGCTTCAAATAAGTGGCTTAAATTTCTGCGTGGAAAAATTCTGCGCAACTCCGCTTGGTCACCACCAGATAGCAACATCCAGCGTGCTTGTGGCGTATTTTCTTTTAAGGTCAATAACCCATCCGCCACTTCGCATTCCATCAAGGTTTCATCTAAAATTTCGTCAAAAGCCTGCATGTAAGCTTGCATAATTTCGGGCGTAACTGGCTGATTCACAATATTGTTTAAGTAATATTCAATTTTACCATTCCGCGGAAAACTCCCCTTTGTTACGTGATGCTCCACCAGCGCTTGCGCTTGTTCGTCTGTTCCGCCCATTTTTTTTGCCACAGTATAGTATGCGTTTACTTTGGTTTTGTTACTGTTAAGAACAACGCCATCGCAATCAAACACAATGGTTTTATAATATTGAATATTTTGCACTTAAATTTACCCAGATATTCAAAACTTCATAAAAAAAGGCTTTATGCCAAGTTGCATAAAGCCTTAAACATTACTTTACTAGCATTATGCCGCTTTAATTGCGCTGGCTTCTTTAGCAAGTTTGGTAATATGCGCCCAATCTTTACGTGCTACTGCATCAGCTGGTGTCAGCCAAGTACCGCCACAAACGACCACGTTTGGCAAGCTTAAAAATTGTGGGGCAGATTCCACTGTCACACCACCTGTTGGACAAAATTTGACATCGCCAAACGGCCCTGCAAAGCCTTTAAGTAAATTAATCCCGCCTACGGCAACGGCTGGAAATAATTTTAAAAAGTAGTAATCATCCGCGTTTGCCATCATGATTTCGGAACCCGTTGAAACGCCTGGCAAGAGTGACAAACCAATTTTGCGTGCAAACTGACCTAACTCGCTTGTGTAGCCAGGGCTTACCGCAAACTTACAACCCACATCTAATGAGGCTTGTGCGTCTTTTAAATTACGCACTGTGCCGCTACCCATAATCGCATCTGGCACGTGTTTAGCAATTTGCTCCATCGCTTGCAATGCGCAAGAGGAACGCAAAGTGACTTCTAAAACTTTAATACCGCCTTCAAGCAACGCTTCTGCCATCGGCACTGCGTCTTCTACGTTGTTGATGACGATGACAGGAATGACTGGGCCTTCTTTGGCTAAATCGAGTGTGTTCATGTTTCTTTTTACCTAGTTAATTAAAATGATGAAGTTTTAAAACGAATTCTAGAAAAATTTTTATTTTTTTATTTATGTAAAAGTCGCAAGTAAAATAGGGCGATAACAAAGCGCTATAAAATTAAAAGTTCTAAGCAAGACTAGGCGCAGGATCGCAGACAGTACGAAAAGTACGGCAAGCGAACGGCAACGACGTATTGCGACGAAATTTTAATTTTACAACCAAGTGACCGCGCCCTCCTCGGCCGACAATACGTTTCTACGCATACCGCCAAATAATTCGCGTCCCATGCCATGCGCGTTGTGGTGACGTTTTTCGTCTGACAACGCTTCTGCTTCACGTTCTGCCCAAACGTCTTCGTCCACCAGCACGTTTACCATGCCCACTTTTGCATTTAAGCGAATAATATCGCCCGTACGAATTTTAGCAATTGCGCCGCCTGCGGAAGCTTCTGGTGTTAAGTGAATGGCTGCTGGAATTTTCCCTGATGCGCCACTCATGCGCCCATCCGTCACAATCGCAACCATAAATCCTTTGTTTTGTAGCACAGCTAAAGGGGGCGTTAATTTATGCAGCTCTGGCATACCATTGGCTTTTGGCCCTTGAAAACGCACGACCGCGATAAAATCTCTTTCAAGTTCGCCACGGTCAAATGCTTCAAGCAATTCTTCTTGTGCATCAAACACAATCGCAGGCGCTTCAATAATTTGGCGATCTTCTGGCACCGCTGAAATTTTAATGACGCTACGTCCTAAATTACCTTTTAGTAAGCGTAAACCGCCAGACTCATCAAATGGATGTTCTGCTGTACGCACAATGGTTTCATCACCACTTTCTTTAGGCAAATCTTTCCAAACAATTTTGTTGTCTTCTTTGGTGGGTACTTTACCGTAATCGCGCAAACCGCCATAAGCCACTGTGAAAACATCTGGGTACATATAACCAGCATCAATCAACTCACGAATTACAAACGCTGGGCCGCCCGCATTTTGGAACTCGTTCACATCCGCTTTACCATTTGGATACACACTTGCCAATAGCGGCGTGGTTTTCGCTAAATGGTAGAAATCAGTCCAATCAATAATAATGCCAGCCGCACGGGCAATCGCCACCCAATGGATTAAGTGGTTGGTTGATCCACCAGTCGCTAACAAAGCGACCATTGCGTTGACAATCACATGCTCGTCCACCAATCGGCCAATCGGCGTAAAGTGTTCTTTTTGCGTATTATTGAGCACCATTTTAACGGCTTCACGCGTGAGTAATTCACGCATGCCATCATGCGGATGAATAAACGCTGACCCTGGCACATGTAAGCCCATGGCTTCCATCAACATTTGATTGCTGTTGGCTGTGCCATAAAAAGTACACGTTCCCGCGCCATGGTAAGCGGCTGATTCTGAGGCTAATAATTCTTCACGATCGACCAAGCCTTGTGCGTATTTTTCACGCACTTTAGATTTTGTGGTGTTATCAATCCCCGTACTCATCGGCCCAGCTGGCACAAAAACACAGGGTAAATGACCAAAGTGCAAAGCGCCAATCAAAAGACCTGGCACAATTTTATCGCAAATACCCAACAGTAAAGCTGCGTCAAAGACATCGTGTGACAATGAAATGGCGGTGCTCATCGCAATGGTATCGCGGCTAAAAAGTGACATTTCCATGCCAGGCTCACCTTGAGTAATGCCGTCACACATCGCAGGCACGCCGCCTGCCACTTGTGCTGTTGCGCCTAATTTATTGGCTTCATGCTTGATAATATCTGGATAATTGGCATAAGGCTGATGTGCAGAAAGCATGTCGTTATACGCTGTCACAATACCAATGTTAGGCGCTTTTTCAGCCACAATACGCAACTTATCGTTTTGTGGCATAGCGGCAATGGCGTGGGCGAAATTAGCACAACCCATGCGGTCTGCGCCTCTTCTACGATTTGCCATCTCATCTACACGTTGCAAATAAGCCGTCCGCGTTGGGCGGCTTACTTCAATAATACGTTCTGTGACTTCAATATGGGATTGTTTCATAACTAGACTAGGCTCACTTAAATGATGCTGCCAATAGGCAATTTATAAAAATTTATTAGTCTGATTATCGCTAAACTCTGCAATATCGTCAAACCGCAATTGGGCTATTGCAAAAATAAATGATTTATATGATTAAATTTGCAATTAAATTGATCAATTAACTTTGTTACTTTTTCGTAACCAACACATTTTCCATCATTAAATATTCTAAATCACAACCATAAAACATATCCAACGCGTCTTTTGGACTGCAAATCATTGGCTCACCACGGCGGTTTAATGACGTATTCAACACAACAGCATTGCCTCGTAATTTTTCTAAATGTTCAATGAGTTCATAATAGCGTGGATTCGTATCTCGTGTCACAACTTGCGCACGCGCCGTACCATCTTCATGCACCACTTCTGGGATACGGTTATTCCACGCCGGATTTACATCAAACGTAAAAGTCATGTAGGGCGCTGGGTGTACTGTCTGCAAAATATCCTCTGCTACTCTATCCAGCATACTCGGGCAAAAAGGACGCCAACGCTCGCGGTATTTTATTTGTGCGTTAATGCGGTCAGCCACACCCGGAAAACTTGGATCACCCAAAATACTGCGGCATCCAAGTGACCTTGGACCAAATTCCATGCGCCCTTGAAACCAGGCCAGCGGATTGCCAGCGGCCAATAATTCTGCCGCTTTTTGTGGGAAATTTTCCACAATGGTAAATTTTGGTTTGTTTGGATGCACTTCACAGGCAGCAACACATTCAGCGCTGGTAAACGCAGGGCCTAAATAAGCATGCTCCATTTTTTGGATATTTTCACCCGCCAAATGTGCCGCATATGTGGCTGCACCTAAACTTGTGCCATTGTCACCTGAAGCAGGTTGTACGAACAACTCTTTAACATGCGGCAGAGAAATAATGCGTTGATTTAGCTTTACATTGAGCGCAACACCGCCCGCCATCACAATTTTGCCTGTTTCACGAATAATATCGCCTAGATAATAGTCGATCATCTCTAGCGCAATTTTTTCTAACGAGGCTTGAATGGAAGCGGCGTAATGAATATAAGGGTCATCAATTTCATCGCCTTGGCGTTTTGGGCCTAAACGTTTAATGAGTTCTGGCGTGAAATAATAGCCTTTTGACTTTCCATCAGAACCAGTTTCCTTATAACGGCGCAACCCAACCACATTCACAAGCTTGGTGTTAACAACTAATTCGCCATCTTCAAACTTCATCAAATCAGATAAATCATATTTATTTGCATCGCCATACGGCGCCATGCCCATGACTTTAAATTCGCCATCGAGCATATCAAAGCCTAAATATTCGGTAATGGCACCATACACGCCGCCCAAAGAATCTGGGTCGTAAAATTCTTTAATTTTATGAATTTTTCCGTTTTCACCATAGCCGAAAAAAGTCGTGGCATATTCTCCTTTGCCATCTATGCCAACAATGGCAGTTTTTTCTTTAAATCCACTTAAATGATACGCGCTGGAAGCATGCGCTAAATGATGTTCAACAGGCACAAATTTAGCATTTGTTAAGCCTAAATCCGCCATCAGCTTCAATGACTTATCGCGGTTACGGCGGAATCGACGATTGCCATTAAAAATGGCATCAAGTGCGCGGTCTGGCGCATACCAATGGCGTTTTGCATAGTGCCAACGCGCGTTGGTGCTTAACGGAATTTCCGCATAAGGAAACGCCACAATATCCACGTCTTCAGGTTTCACACCCGCTTGTTTCAGACAAAACTTTGCCGCCTCGTAAGGAAACTGATTTTTAGCATGCTTATCGCGGATAAAACGCTCTTCTTCAGCGGCGGCAATAATTTTCCCGTCAACTAAAATTGCCGCTGATGCGTCATGGCCTAGCGCGCCTGAAAGTCCTAATACAATCATTTAAAAATCCATCACTTTAAAATATTCGCTCGATAAAATGGTGTGTGGTCAGCGTAAATCACTCTAAACACTTTCAAAAAGCCATTATACAG
The DNA here is from genome assembly GCA_965247415.1 of Methylophilaceae bacterium. GTDB lineage: Bacteria > Pseudomonadota > Gammaproteobacteria > Burkholderiales > Methylophilaceae > Methylotenera. Next base: position 1,734,105 of record OZ252007.1, on the reverse strand, counting down.
CGATGTGTCTTCTTTCCAATTTTGCATAAATCTTCGCAAATCTTTTGCATGCGCTTTTTGCGCAAAATAGCGCTTGCGATGTTGTTGCATGCTATCTAAATCAATCAGCATCGGTTTGCCATCCACCATTTTAATGTTGCTCGCTTTCATGTCGCCATGCGAGATGCCTAATAAATGCAGGCGATAAAATAATTGGCAAATATGTTTCATAGCATCCGCGCGAAGCGCTTTATCCTGCGTGGTTGCAAAAAAAGTCGCAACATCTGGCGCATCCACAAATTCACTCAAAAAATACGCTTTGCCGCCCAACTTTAAGCTTAGTAGTCCAAACTGACGCGCCTCAATCAACGCCACTGGTTTTGGCGTTGCAATGCCAAGCAATAACAAGCGATGTGCGTTTGCCCAAGAAATCGCCGCGCGTGATTGACGCAACAATCGGCTGAACTGATGGCCAATATTTTTAATGTTATAACGCTTTACCACAATACTTTTATCATCAATATTGGCCAGCGCCACTGTGCAAGTATTGCCTTTTTTTAACAACGTTCCAGACTCAACAACTTGATCCATTTGGCTAAAATCAACAGCAGTCTGCAAACTTGCAAAAGCGCTTGCAAGCGCAATAAAAAAGCCTTTTATCTTTGGCCGAAGCACATCGGTACATTGCCGAAATACTTTTTTATCCGCATAACGGCGTGCGGCTTCAAGGCGATATTGGTAGGATAATTTTTTTAAAATTTCTGGTACTAAACGCACTTGTGGATTAGCGGTTTGATAAGCTTCCAATAACTGAACCCGCCAAGTTTTTACGTCCAATACATCAAATTTTGAGAGCAAAATACTCAAATTATCCATGGCTTGGTCTGCGGTTAACCATTCAAATTGTTTGATGCCATCGCCATCCAAGGTGACAATTTCATCATCAAGCAGTAAAAAATTTTTAAGATACAAATCCGTCTGCATCAAATTGGCTAAATGATGTGCACCCAGCGTTTGGCAGAGTTTTTTTGCCAAGTACAAACGCTCTGCAGTATTGCTTTTTCCCCATAACACTTCCACATTTTCTGCTTGTGTTAAGGCGCTAAAAATCAGCACGCTGACCCTTGCATCTTGCGACTGTGTTTCTGCCAATAATGTTGGCGTGGCAATGCCTGCGCGCATCAACGCTTTCACGCCCATCGCATCGCGTTTAGCATAGTGCGCGGCTTTTGCACCTAAAAATAATTTGGCGTAAACAGTTTGGTTTTGCCAAAAGCCCAAGCAAACCAAGCGTTTATTAGGCACAACGCGAACAATTTTTGTTAGCTTAAGGCGTGTACCATCCCTTAAGTCGCATTCCTGCGCAATTTCACAAGGCTGTTGAACGGAAAATAAATTAGCGATTTGCAATGCGTGGAAACTTTTGGATGGATTGAACGGCGGACTCGACCACTTCAGCGACTGAAATTTCAGACATTGCGGCTTTTTTAATCACGGTATGCTGCGGTCTTTCTGGGTATGGGCCAGTCAGCACATGGTTGGTCGGCCCAAATAAACCGATAATCGGCGCATCTGACGCAGCTGCAATATGAATCACGCCGCAGTCATGTGCAATAAATAAATTGATGCGAGCCATCAAGGCTTTTAAATCAGAAACAGTGGTTTTACCGACTAAATCAATGGTGTTCGGCACAGCTCTTTTAAATTTTTTTGCTAGAAATGATTCATTTTTTGTGCCAGTCACCACAATACTTAAATTTGGAATCGCTTGGTGCAAAGCTAACCCAAGTTGGATATAAGCATCTATCGGCCACAATTTGTCATCATCGGCACGCTTGCTGTAAAAAAACTTCCAGCCATGCAATAACGTTGTGCCGCAACCCAAGTGAATTTGAATCACAGTCTGATTCAAACCGACTAAACCTTTATCTAAAAACGCGGTTGAACTTGCCTGCGTTGCAATTACATATTGTCGATCTGCGTCTTCGACTTGGGCGCCAATTAAGTCTGCAACAAAGTTTAATAATTGATCCGCGTGGTGTGCTTTGCCATGTATAGCTGGCGGCTGAATAAACGCTGCTTTAATGCCAGAGAGTTTCTTGAGCGCGTTTTTATTCAACGCAATGATTTTGGTGTAATTTTTGGCTAAAGCGTCTAGTTTATGCGCTTTATTGATGACAAAAACTTCGTGAATACTTGGATTTTCAATAAATACTTCTGCGCTGAGTTTGCTTAACGCCACAACATCAATCAACGTGTTCGGCAAATGCTTCCGCAACAACGCAATCGCTGGCGTGCAAAAAACATTGTTGCCCGTGCTGGAAGAAGTCAGGACTAAAATTTTGTCGGTATTGTTAAGTTGCATATATATTAAACTTTATTAAGAATTTCTTTGGGCAATCTGCTTTTATTTTTTATGCGTAAAACAATACCAAAACCATTGTTGAATAACTGATAACCGAATGATATTGCAGTATTTTTTAAAAAAATACAGTTTATTTTTAACAGATATGGTTGAAGCACGCTGATGCAATTTAATCAAATCCATCCATTTAAAAAAAACAATCAACATAGTGATACGGGACTTTTCAAAATCAATCAACGCAACTTCAAAATTGTCTTCAAGCTCTTTTACAAACAAGTGTTTTAAATATAAAGAGCGATGCTGTACGCCCGCGCTATGCAAATTTTTAACACTGCTTGCTAAGGCTTGCATCAAAGTTCTTTGTTTTTTAATGGATGCGTTAGGGTTATTTTTCAACCAAACATCTACAGAAAAAAATCCAGACAGCGCCTTTGTCAGCAAAATGGATTGATGATTTCTGCGCTCAAAAAATATCAACTCGGGCGTAAGCACTTGTTTTTCAATATTTTTTTTATTATAAATTTTTAAAAATTGTAAAATCTCAAACTCTCTCACAAAAGTTGGCTCGCCCGCCAATGGCTGCCGCCAACTTTTGCGCAAATGTCCCTCTTGGCGTTTTAAATAAAAGCCGTGCAAGTCACCTGTTTGATCTGTCAACTCAATATAATTTACCCCGCTCCAGCCACCGCGTTCATGGTTAGGCGCTTCAAACCAATCACCTTGGTAATGCCATAAAGCATCAAACGTGCCGAAATGATGATTCTGCAATAATCCAGCATGATTAGCACAAAGAAAATGTGATGAAGAGTGGCGCTGCAAACAATATCCTTTAAACTGTCGCCTTAACTCACAAATACGTTAGATTTTATTGTTAAATTCATGCGCAACGCTTGTTTAAAAATTTTCAGCATTTTATCACTAAGCGCTTTACATCGCTTAGGTGTTGCATTGGGATGGTTGATTTATTTACTTGCACCGACTGCCTCAGCAAGGCTTAAAGCCAATTTACGCCAAAGTGGATTAGCAAAAAACAGCGCTGAATTTAAAAAAATTGTCCGCCAAAATATTGCAGAGCATGGCAAAAGCATTACCGAAACGCTTGGCATCTGGCAAAAAAGTGAGCAAGAATTACTCAACTATGTCAAAAAAGTAGATAACTGGCAGTTGATAGAAGCAGCCATTGCGCAAAAAAAAAGGGATTATTTTTTTAACGCCACATTTGGGCTGCTTTGAAATTACTTCAATTTTTTACGGCGCAAAACATCCTATTACCGTCCTTTTTCGGGCGCCAAAATTAACCTTTTTATTGCCTTTGATTACCAAAGGCAGAACGCGCACAGGCGTAAGTTTGGCAGAGGCCAATGCAAGCGGTGTGCGAAAACTCATGCAAGCGCTAAAACGCGGCGAAGCGATTGGTATTTTGCCAGACCAAATTCCAAAGGCGGGCGAAGGCGAATGGGCAGATTTTTTTGGAAAACCTGCTTACACCATGTCACTAGCGTCTAAGCTGGCAGAAAAAACAGGCGCAACCGTCATCATGGCGTTTGGTGAACGGCTGGAAAACGGCGCTGGCTACCATATTCATTTAAACAAGGTGGATTCCATCGCCACGCCAACGTTACTCAACGCGGCGATTGAAAAACAAATTGCGCAAAAACCTGAGCAATATTTATGGCAGTACAATCGGTGGAAAGCTAGAAAACATGCGCTAAAAAAGCTAGAAACATCTGAGTAAAAAAACGCTTTTCCGTCATACTAAACTTGTTTAAATGTCTCAAATTGTCATGCTGAACTTGTTTCAGCATCTTTCATTTTAATAGACCCTGAAACAAGTTCAGGGTGACAAGCGTACGCGTCAAGTACCATTCATTCACTTTGGCATTATTTCACTTTGGCATTATTTCACTTTTGTTTTTTCTTCACCCAAACGCGCTTGAAATTTTTTGCTATGAAATTTTTGGTAAAGTTTTTCTGCTCTGCTTTCTACTTTTTTCCAAAATTTGTCTGATTGCGGCAAATAATATTGCTTAAATAAAGCCCAATCTTCTGCATTAAAACCGCAATCTTTCGCAGAAAAAATTAAACCTGCCATGTCTTTCATCACCGTATTTCCGTGCGGGTTTTGCTCAGTCAACATGCGGTGCAAATCAATCAGCACCAGCGCTAATTTTCCTGCAGAAAATGTTTGTTTTTGAATGACAAAATGGCATAAATAAAAATCCCGATGGCATAAGCCTGCGCCATGCATTTTTTTTGCCAGTTCCGCCATCGCAATCATGAGTTGTTGCTTAAATGCTGGCGCTGGGGGATTTGTTTGCCAATCAGCACACAGGTCTTCTAATGAAACAATATCGCCTAAATCTTCTGTTAAAACAAAGCTTTGTAACGTGGCAGGGTTGCAGCCGCGCTGACCAAACGCTACTAGCGGTGTAGTTGCAATGCCAATATTGGTGAGGGTTTGAATGGCACTCACTTCCGTCATTGCACCTAAAATTGGCTTTTTGAACGAGATTAAATTTTTAATAATCTCGCCCCAACCGACGCCAAAATGCTGCTTAATAAAATAGCTTTTTTCAACACAGCCAACACCTTTGTTGGCAAGATTAAGTGTCACTTGCATGGTTTTACGTCCGCGCACATCACGAAAGGCTTTGCCATTCAATTGCATCATTGCATCAAATACATCTTGCGAAGCTAATTGTTCAGTAATCTCAGCGGGAACGTTTAAATAATTTTTCATACTTCTGACGTTTTTTTAATTTTATTTGAGGTAAGTTGAATCAAAATCTCCGCTTCTGCACTGCCGTCATTGGCTTGCATAATTTTCTTTGCATGCGCCAAACCGTTTTTTGACCATGCTTGCAATTGCGTTTCGTCTGCCTGGCGCATTAAGGTAAATTGCGCATTAAAGCTCATTTGATTAAACGGCAACTCATTCACTAAGCCTGCCTGCGAGGTTTCAACATGGTGCGCGTAACCGCAACTTTGTGTCACCAACATGGGTGCGCCGCACGCCATGCCTTCTAAAATCACCAAGCCAGTGTTTTCACGATAAGCGGGATGCACGCACACATCAGCACCTTGCATGAGCTGCGGAATATCTGGACGGCCTTTTGAAATCACAACATGCTGGCTCAAGCCCAATTTTTTGGCCATTTTTTCAAAATTTTTCGGATTATCCTGCCCGACTGCCACCAACTTTGTGTTCGCCAACAAATGTTTTGGCATGGCAAAAAGCGCTAAAATGGCACGATCCAAGCCTTTCATGGCAAAGCCTGAGCCTGTGAGCAAAAATACAAAATCATCTTCAGCAAAACCAAATGCTTCTCGCAAATGCTTGCGCATCGCTTGCTTATGCTGTTTTTTTTGTTTAGCGGGTAACTGAAATCTTTCAGGCGATAAAAATGGTGGAATAAAATGAAAACGCGCATCTTGCGTGCCGTACCATTTTTGAAAGTGCGGCTTTTCGGTAAGGGAAACCGCTAAAATTTCCGTTGACCTTTCTTTAGAAAAAATGGCTTTTTCACACGCCGCAAACCATTTATAGCGTGGCGTTAATCTATACAACCAATGGCGCTGCTGATGGGCGCGCTCAATAAAACAAGGGTCAGCGGCAAAATGTGCATCTAAATTTGCCATGCGGTTATAGCCAAACATAAAATCAAATTTTTCTGCTTGAATATGTGTAAACGTGGCTTCAATAAATTTTTGGTAGCGCGTAAAGTTAAACCAGCCAGTTTGCGGCAACACATGCACTTTAATATTTTCAGGCGGATTTTCATCAGGTACTTGGCCTTGCCAGCTTAAGGTAAAAATTTCAACCCTATGTCCGCGTTTGACTAATTCATTGGCGGTGCGCAGCATATCGCGCTGCATGCCGCCAAATGGGAAATACTTAAAAATAATAAAGGCAAACTTCATGGTTTAAATGGTGACGCTACTTAATTTGTGGCGTTTTTTGCACAAGGAAAAACGTTGATTGTATGCGAAAATATCATGATGAAACGAATTTTGCTGGTTAAAACCTCCTCAATGGGCGATGTGATTCACAATTTGCCTGTGGTGAATGATATTTTGCAACATCATCCCCAAGCGCAGATTGATTGGGTTGTGGAGGAAAGTTTTGCTGAAATTCCACGCTTGCATCCAAAAATCAACCAAGTGTTTACGGTGGCAATGCGACGGTGGCGCAAGCATATTTTCAGTAAAAACACTTGGGCAGAAATTCAACAATGTAAGCGTTTACTTTCACAAGAACCCTATGATTTTATTATTGATACACAAGGGTTAATTAAAAGCGCGATTATAGCAACTTGGGCAAATGGCGAGCGTTACTGCTATGATAAAGATTCAATTCGTGAGCCTTATGCCAGTTATTTTTATCAGCACAAGGTTGCGATTTCATATCAACATCATGCCGTTGTTAGAAACCGTACATTAGCCGCGATGAGTTTAGGTTATCCAGTACCAACTAGCGAACCAAACTATGGCATTGCACCTAAACAAGCAGATTTAAATCAACTTTTGCCAAATTTAAAATTGCCGTTTGTTCTTGCTTTGCACGGCACAAGCAAGGCCAGCAAACTTTGGCCTGAACCCCAGTGGATAGCATTGGGAAGATTGCTCGAATCACAAGCTATGCAATTTGTTTTGCCTTGGTCTGATGAAAGTGAACACAAACGCGCACTTAGCATTGCAAGCCAACTTTCGAATGCGATTGTGCTCCCCAAACTTAACTTAAGTCAGCTCGCCAGCATCATTGCGCAAGCAAAAGCATCTGTTGGCGTAGATACAGGCTTATCACATTTGAGCGCTGCACTGAATATTCCGACCATTGCTATTTATACAGACAGCAACCCAGAGCGCACTGGCGTGATGGCAGGCATGGCTGCTGCAATCAACTTAGGTGGCTACCAACAAATGCCAACAGCGCAAGATGCGATAAAAGCGCTACAAAATATTATTTTTGACTAAATGTTAAATTTAAAAAACTAGCGTGTTTTTGAATACACAAAATACGCAAAAACAAGCATTGCAACTAGCACAAACGCAATCACCAATAAGCTCATCAAACCATAATCAGTTGATAACAAATCTGTCCAAATTTTCATTTCTAACTCCTTCGCACACAACAAAAAAGTCTTTCTTAACGGTTAAGTATCCGCGCATTGGCAGCGCTTTCATTGACCTAACGCAAATTGCTTTAAATTTAATAAAAAAAATTAAAAAATCTAGTGTGGATTACTTGAAATTGACCGCCTTAACTCCATATTGGGAAAAGTGTTATTAATGAATGGGGAAACACATGCAAGAAGAAAATACAACACCTGAAGAATTAGTTGAACCTGCAACCGAAGCAGCTGCAGAAAATTTACCTACTGCTGAAACAAAAATTGCTGAACTTGAAGCCGCGCTAGAAGAAGCCAAAGCGCAAGTGCTTTACACCAAAGCAGAAGGTGAAAATATTCGCCGCCGTGCGATGGATGACATCGATAAAGCACGTAAATTTGCTTTAGAAAAATTTTCAAATGAATTACTTGCCGTCAAAGATAGTTTGGATGCTGCGCTGAAAATTGAAGCAACTGAAGTACAAAGCTATAAAGATGGCGTTGAACTGACATCCAAACAATTGAGTGGTGTGTTTGATAAGTTTAATATTGTTGAAATCAACCCCGTGGGTGAGAAGTTTGACCCAAATAAACATCAAGCCATCAGCATGTTAGAAAACAGTGGCGAACCGAACACCGTAATTAGCGTATTGCAAAAAGGCTATACGTTGAATGATCGCGTATTGCGTCCTGCTTTGGTCATGGTTGCAAAGTAGTCTTGCAAAATTAAGCACTTGAAATACAAAAAATAATCACCATTGTAAGTTTATGGTTAAAAAATAGTTCGCAAGTCATAAAACCTTAAAAAGTGCTTGCGACAACACATTTAAGTTAAATTAAGTTTAAAAGGAATTGAAACATGGGAAAAATTATTGGGATTGATTTAGGTACAACAAACTCATGCGTAGCCGTGATGGAAGGTGGCAAACCTCGCGTGATTGAAAACGCAGAAGGCACACGCACAACACCTTCAATTATCGCATATCAAGAAGATGGCGAAATTTTGACAGGCGCACCAGCGAAACGCCAAGCGGTAACGAATCCAAAAAATACATTATTTGCGGTTAAGCGTTTGATCGGCCGCCGTTTTGAAGAAAAAGAAGTGCAAAAAGACATTCAACTGATGCCTTACACGATTGCTAAAGCAGACAACGGTGACGCATGGGTAGAAGTGCGTGGCGTGAAAATGGCACCACCTCAAATTTCAGCTGAAGTATTGCGCAAAATGAAAAAAACCGCTGAAGATTATTTGGGCGAAGAAGTGACTGAAGCAGTCATTACTGTACCTGCTTACTTTAACGACAGCCAACGTCAAGCAACAAAAGATGCAGGTCGCATCGCTGGTTTAGATGTTAAACGGATTATCAACGAGCCAACAGCAGCAGCATTGGCCTTTGGTTTAGACAAACAAGAAGGCGACCGTAAAATTGCTGTGTACGACTTAGGCGGCGGTACGTTTGACGTTTCAATTATTGAAATTTCTAGCATTGATGGTGAACACCAATTTGAAGTCTTGAGTACAAACGGTGACACTTTCTTAGGTGGTGAAGACTTTGATAATCGTTTAATCGACTTTTTGGCTGACGAATTCAAAAAAGAAAATGGGCTAGATTTGCGTAATGATTTGTTGGCAAAACAACGTTTAAAAGAAGCCGCAGAAAAAGCAAAAATTGAACTTTCTGGCGCAACTCAAACTGAAGTGAATTTGCCTTACATTACTGCTGACGCAACTGGTCCAAAACATTTGGTGGTAAAAATCACCCGCGCTAAATTGGAAAGTTTGGTAGAAGACTTAATTGAACGCACCATGGCACCATGCCGCACTGCGATTAAAGATGCAGGCGTATCAATTGATGACATTACTGACGTAATTTTGGTGGGCGGTCAAAGCCGTATGCCAAAAGTACAAGAAAAAGTGAAAGAAATTTTTGGCAAAGAACCACGTAAAGACGTAAATCCTGATGAAGCTGTTGCAGTAGGCGCAGCGATTCAAGGTGGCGTGTTAAAAGGTGATGTGAAAGACGTATTGTTACTTGACGTAACGCCATTAAGCTTGGGTATTGAAACGCTTGGCGGCGTAATGACCAAAGTCATTAAGAAAAATACGACGATTCCTACCAAGGCATCACAAGTGTTTTCAACGGCAGATGACAACCAAAATGCAGTAACGATTCAAGTGTTGCAAGGCGAGCGTGAAATGGCTTCTGCCAATAAATCTCTCGGTCAATTTAACTTGAGCGATATTCCACCTGCACCACGTGGCATGCCGCAAATTGAAGTGACATTTGATATTGACGCTAACGGTATTTTGCATGTTTCAGCAAAAGACAAAGCCACTGGTAAAGAAAATAAAATTACCATTAAAGCCAACTCTGGTTTGTCTGAAGCTGAAATTCAGCAGATGGAAGAAGATGCTGTTAAATACGCTGATGAAGACCGCAAATTGCGCGAACTTGTAGATGCTCGCAATGCTGCAGATGGCATGGTGCATTCAGTGAAAAAATCATTGACTGAACATGGCGACAAATTAGATGCTTCTGAAAAAGAAGCGATTGAAACTGCGTTGAAAGATGTAGAAGATGTCATGAAGTCTGATGACAAACAAGCGATTGAAGCAAAAACCAATGCCTTGATGGAAGCTTCACAAAAATTGGGTGAAAAAGTGTATGCAGAACAACAAGCTGCACAAAATACCCAAAGTGCAAACGCTGACACTGCGCCACAAGGCGAAAAAACGGTGGATGCAGAAGTGGTTGATGCTGAATTTGAAGAAGTGAAAAAAGACTAGTAAAAATAGACTAAGGCCTATAAATAGCGGTATTTAACTTTAAGAATTCAAACTTCAAGCTTTAATATCGCGTGATAAGCCTCATCAATCGTTAGCATCACCAAGGTGCTAACGATTTTTGCTATAAAATGATTGTTAACTTTATCGAATTAATAAAAGACGTAATAAAAAACCTATGGCTACCAAAAAAGATTTTTACGAAGTTTTAGGGGTGAACAAAGATGCATCGGCGGAAGAAATTAAAAAATCTTACCGCAAGCTTGCCATGAAATATCACCCAGACCGCAACCCAGACAACCCAAAAGCGGAAGAGCAGTTTAAAGAGGCTAAAGAAGCCTATGAAATTTTAACTGACGATCAAAAGCGTGCGGCTTATGACCAATATGGCCATGCTGGCATTGATCCAAGCATGGGTGGCGGTGGCGGCGGTTTTAGCAGCGCAGGCTTTGGCGATGCCTTTGGCGATATTTTTGGCGATATTTTTGGTGGCGCAGCAGGGACACGCAGTGGCGGTCAACGCAACAATGTGTATCGCGGTGCAGATTTGCGCTACAACATGGAAGTGACGTTAGAAGAAGCGGCTAAAGGCACAGAAACAAAAATTCGTATTCCTGTGCAAGGTTCATGCGAAACCTGTAACGGCACAGGCGCCAAAAAAGGCAAAGCACCTGTGACTTGTACTACTTGCGGCGGACACGGCCAAGTGCGCATGCAACAAGGCTTTTTCTCTGTGCAGCAAACCTGTCCAAAATGTCATGGTTCTGGAAAAATTATTAAAGAAGATGACAAATGCGGCACGTGTAATGGCGCTGGTCGTGTAAAACAAAACAAAACCTTATCCATTAAAGTGCCTGCTGGCGTAGACGAAGGCGACCGTATTCGCTTAAGTGGTGAAGGCGAAGCGGGTGTAAACGGCGGCCCAACGGGTGATTTATATGTCGTCATTCACCTAAAAGAACATGAAATTTTCCAGCGTGAAGGTGGTAACTTACATTGTGAAATGCCAATAAGTTTTAGTATTGCAGCTTTAGGCGGAGAAATTGAAGTGCCAACCTTAGATGGTTCTGCAAAAATGAAAATTCCTGCAGAAACACAAACTGGCGCGACATTCAGACTACGTGGCAAGGGCATCAAACCGCTACGTCAATCTGACCATGGCGATTTAATGGTGCATGTGGTGGTTGAAACGCCTGTTAAATTGACTGAAAAACAGAAAGAATTGTTACGTGAATTTGATGCCAGCACGCAAGCTGACGCTGGCAAACATAGCCCAAAAAATAAATCTTGGGTGAATAAAGTGAAAGATTTTTTTGAATAATATTTTCATTTGATTAATTAGAAAAGGCCGAATCTTCGGCCTTTTTTTTAGCCAAAAGATATTTAATGTAATGCGCCTAATAGCAAAAATGTAAGCAAAGCAGTATTCTTTAAAAACATTTCAGCGCATGATAAACGTCACCAAAAAGAATTCTGAATCGAGCAATATTCATGCTTTTTAAAACACAAAACAACCATACTTTTTTTGAGGCATTTTTGCAGGCGGCAGATAATTTTGGCGCAAAAAAACCCATTATTGAAGACATGTACGCGGTAGAGGAGTCTTACCAAGCGCTTTTGAAAAAGAGCCTTGTGCTGGGACGGCTTCTCACAAAAATCAGCCAGCCTAATGAAGCGGTTGCCGTGCTGATGCCCAATGTGACCAATACGCTTGCTTTAATTTTAGGCATGACCGCTTTTAAACGCATCCCAGCTTTGCTGAACTACACTTCTGGCAGCGCAGGCATGCAAAATGCCTGCATTACTGCGAATATTAAAACAGTGATTACTTCTAAAAAATTTATTGATACCGCCAAATTAGAAGGCGTGATTGCCCATTTAAAAAATTTGAACATTATTTATTTAGAGGATTTACGCAAAAACTTTAACTTAATAGACAAATTATGGCTGATGGCTTTTGCCTTACATTTTCCGCGAATGGCCATTCAAAAAAGTAAAGCTGATGATATTGCAGTCATTTTATTTACCTCAGGCTCAGAAGGAAAACCCAAAGGCGTTGTGCATTCTCATAAAAGCATTTTGACGAATATTGCACAAATCAATGCAATGTTAACCTTCAACAAGGCTGATAAATTTATGATGGTCTTGCCAATGTTTCATGCCTTCGGTTTTACTGGGGTGTTGATGCCCATTTTTTCAGGCATTAGAACACTTATTTTTCCCTCGCCGTTGCAGTATAAAATCATTCCTGAAGTGATTGATAAAAAAGGCTGCACCGTATTATTTGCCACCAGCACGTTTTTAGGAAATTACGCAAAATACGCGCAACCACATGAATTTCAACAACTGCGCTATGTCATTGCGGGCGCTGAAAAACTCAATGAAATTGTACGCAAAACCTATCAAGAAAAATTTGCAATTCATATTTTAGAAGGCTACGGCGCCACGGAATGTGCGCCTGTGCTTTCTGCCAATACGCCAACACAAAATTTACACGGCTCAGTCGGCAAACTTGTGCCTGGCTTGCAACATACATTAGAACCTGTGCCAGGGTTGATGAATGGCGGTTTGCTCCATGTGAAAGGCGATAATGTGATGAAAGGTTATTATTTATTTGATGCACCCGCGCAATTAATGCCACCAGAAAATGGCTGGTACAATACGGGGGACATTGTTGAAATAGACCAACAAGGCTTTGTTCACATTAAAGGCCGTATAAAACGCTTTGCAAAAATTGCTGGAGAAATGGTTTCGCTTGAAATGGTAGAAAATATTGCAAATTTTGCTGCACCCAATTTTCAACATGCCGCAAGCACACAAGCCGATGCGCAACGCGGTGAAAACATTATTTTATTTACCACAGACCCCACGTTAAAACGTGAAAGTTTACAATTAGCCGCAAAAGATTTGCATTTGCCTGAAATTGCAATGGCTAGAAAAATTATTCATATTGATGAAATTCCACTGCTTGGCACAGGCAAAACGGATTATGTTTCACTCAAAAAAATGGCAGAAGCGCTCTATTGAGCAACAGGAAAACAGCACATTGATTTTTAAAACCCCAAATAAACCCCATGCACGCGTTGCGCCCGCAGTGATGGTAACTGTGGCATTGCGAGGAAAGAGACTCCGTGGCAATGTAGCTTCTCAACATTTTTACTAAACGGCTAAATACTGGCTTAGATTTTTTCAAAAATTAGTAAAAATATTGATCATTTTTTTAAAACTAATGAAGGAAATACATTATGTTTCAATGGTTTATCCTCTCTTTCCAGCAAGCCCTTTTGGGCGGGTTATTCATTGGCATAGCAGCAGCAATGTTAATTTTATTGAACGGCAAAATTGCTGGGATTAGCGGGATATTAGGTGGACTATTTTCTGCAAAAAAAGAAAATAATGCGTTGCGAATTTTATTTATTGTTGGCTTAATTGCTTCGCCGATGTTTTATCAACTTTGGTTTTATCAATTTTTCCAGCCCTTGCCCGTGGTGGAAATCAAAGCAAATACATTCACGCTGATTATTTCTGGCTTGTTAGTAGGCTTTGGCACGCAACTTGGCAACGGCTGCACTAGCGGCCATGGGGTGTGTGGCATGGCAAGGCTGTCGATTCGATCAGTTGTTGCCACGCTCACGTTTATTTTATTTGGCGTGATGACGGTCTATTGCATGCGTGTTTTTTCTTAAAAAATCAAAAAAATTGGGGAATTAGCAATATGCAATTTAAATTCTTATTGGCTTCATTCGTTTCAGGCGTCATTTTTGGCTTCGGCTTAATTTTATCGGGCATGACCAACCCGGCAAAAGTGATTGGGTTTTTAGATATTTTTGGTGCGTGGGATGCTTCGCTGATGTTTGTGATGGCGGGCGCAATCAGCGTTAGTTTTTTTGCTTTTCAATGGGCAAAAAAACTTCAAAAAACTGTTTTGAATACGCCTATTCAACTTCCCAATCATCAAGTGATTGATTTAAAGTTAATTTCTGGTGCGGCAATTTTTGGCATCGGTTGGGGATTATCTGGCTTTTGCCCAGGGCCTGCGCTGGTGTCTCTAACCACGCAATTTGATTCAGTGATTATTTTTTTACTGGCCATGATTACTGGAATAATTATTTATAAACAATTATTTACAGAAAAATAATGTTTATCAATCATGGCATTAAATTGAAAAAACACTTTTTTGTTGATTTGCGATATTTTTAAGTTTTGTTCTTAAATCTTGATTAATTTCTTGATGCACGGGCGAGGTTTCCCAAGCTGCCAGCCATTGCATAAATTGTGCATTATGCATGGGTCGCCCCATGTAATACCCTTGGCCGTAATCACAACCCATTTGTGCAAGTAAATCCCAAACGGCTTTATTTTCAACGCCTTCTGCCACTACTTTTAGCCCCAAATTATGGCCTAAATCAATGGTGGATTGCACAATTTTTCGATCATCTTCATCTTGTTCTAATTTCAGCACAAACGATTTATCAATTTTTAATTCACTCACGGGCAATTTTTTTAAATACGCTAATGAAGAATATCCCGTCCCAAAATCATCAATTGAAAGCTTAATCTGCATGGCCGCCAGTTTGTCTAACGTTGCAAGCGCACGCACGGGGTCATCCATAATGCTGCTTTCGGTAATTTCTAATGAAATGGCTAGCGCATCTAAGCCAATGTTGTGACGCTCAAAAATTTCTAAAATTTTAGTGGTTAAATTTTGGTCAATTAAATCGCGCGTGGAAATATTAATGGCAATGGGAATTTGAATATTTTGCGTTTTCCAAAGCGCCACCAACCTTGCTGCCTCGTTCAACATCCACATACTAATGTGGTGAATAAAACCCGTTTGTTCCGCAAAGGGAATAAATTGGTCTGGAAAAATATACCCCTTTTCTGGATGCTTCCAGCGAATCAGCGCTTCTAGGGAAGCCACTTTAGCGGTTTGCGTATCAATTTTTGGCTGAACGTATAATTCAAGCTGATTACCAGAAATAGCCAATTTAAGATCAGACTCTAACGATAAATTTGCAGCGCTGTGTAAGTCATATTTTTTGTCAAAACTCACCAGTTCAATATTTTTTGTTTTTGCAACATGCAGCGCAATTTCAGCCTTTGAAATTAGTTCAGCGGCGTTTTGTGCATGATCTGGAAAATTTGCCATGCCCACACTGGCGCTTAAATCAACGGTTTGTTCCAACATTTGAATGGGCGTTTCTAAAGTTTTTAACACACTTTTTGCCACTTGCAAGGCAATTTCAGGGTTGGTTTTTGGCAATAAAATTGCAAATTGGTCGCCGCCAACGCGCGCAACAAAATCATTGCCATTTTTAATAATGGTTTTAATTCTATCGGCTAAAATTCGCAAAATTGCATCGCCGGCATCGTGGCCTAAAATATTATTAATTTGCTTAAAGCGGTCTAAATTCAGCATCAAAATAGAAAGCGATTGATGATGTTTTTCTGCCATATTAATCGCATTACTCATTTCATTCATAAAGGATGCGCGGTTAGGTAATTTGGTGAGTTCATCAAAAAAAGCCAGTTGAATAATATTTTTCTCGCGCGCCACAATGGCTGCCGTCATGCTGTTAAAACTGCGGCTTAAATGCCCTAATTCATCTTCTCGATTGGTATTGATTGCAATATCAAAATTACCTTCTTCTAAACTTTTTGCAGAATCAACCAAGGCGGCAATGGGCTTTGTAATCACGCTTGAAACATATAAAATGGTAATTGCAATCACGGTTAAGCCAATGATTGTTAACAATAAAAGATTAATATTGAGCTCTTGATAAGCAGCAGTGGCTTCATCAATAGAGCGCTGCAACACTGCGTATAACGATTGATTTTTTGCAACAAAAATGGGCACATAGCGCGTGCCATAAGCAATGTCTTCAATGGTTAATTCATCATGCGTATTTTTGGGTTGAATCACAGCGGGCAATTTTGCAACCAATTGCGCAAACGCTGGCATGCTCAAGGTTGAAGCGGTTGGCAACCAAACGCTCTCGCCTGTTTTGCTGATAAAAGTCACTTGAAGATTGCTTAATTTATTCAGCTTTTGCACTAATAAATCATTGATTTTAAAGCCCATAATGACCCAACCAATGGTAATTGGCGCTTTAATTGGCACCGCAACCAGTTGATAGGGCTGCTGATTAAAAATGGCAAAACTACGCCCATCTTTGGCATTTTGTGCAGATTCTACCAAGCTAATGATGGATGATTTAATCGCCTCGCTTTTCACATCGCCCGAAATGACTAAATCTTCATTTTCTGAAGTAAAGAACACTGAAATATCTGCCCCCAAACGGGCTTGATGATTATTGAGCGCCGATAAAATGGTTTGCGTATCATGGCTGCCAATGGCTTCTCTAAAGCCATAATCAATGGCTAAAATGCGTGCGCCTTGGCTTAAACTTTCGCCATTTTGTTTGAGCAAACTCAAAAAAACTTTTTCGCCAATTTCCAACTGCTCATTGACAGAGTTTCTAGCATTTTTTTCAATACTGCTGCGAATTGCAAAAAAACCCATTACTTGAATGCCAAGAATGAGTGTTAAAAAAATGACAGCAATTCTGCTTTTAAGACTTTTGAATTTCATGAAATTTCAATTCAATTTTTATTCACAATTTAAGTTTATCTAATCGATAGAAAGTCGCATTTGAAGCAACCCATTCTATTAAGATTTAAGTTCCAGCTTCACTGTTTCAGAACCTGACTCTTTAACAGAAAAAGGTGCGTCATAAGGCACATTTTCTTTTTTAAGGGCTGGATGCCACACTTTTAATGTAGCTGCCCCTAGCGGCAAATTTTTTAATTTCACCTGACCATTTGCCTCAGTTTTTGCAAAAAACGGGGTATCGACCACGTGCACATACGCCAACATTTGATCATGAATATTGCAGCCTAAAACCACGGTGCCTGGCTGATCAAACACCACGGGCGCAGCTGGCACGCCAGAATAAAGTTTGAGCTCAAATGTTTTTGCGGCCGAAAAGGAATAAACATGATGGCGCACAGAATCTTTATTGGGGAAAGTAACGCTGCTGCCCGCTTGAATCACAGAAACATATGGAATAAACGTTTTATTTTTTTGCGCAATTTCAGGGGCGGTTGCTTTAGCCATTGGCTGGTTTTTTTGGGCGCTTTGCATTTCAACATAAACCACCGCATTTTCAACTGGTGTCCCAGCTGCGTTATTGACTTGCACTTGCAACTCTGCTGCGTTGACATTGAAGGCTGCAAAACTGCTTAAAATAAAGCAAAATTTCTTTAAAATTAATTGATTCATCTTCATTTTGTAGCAGGTTTTTCAGAGGTAGCCGCAGTTGACGCTTCAGATGCTTTTGGAGAAGAAATTAACTGCGCTTTTTCAGTCACAATATCGCGGCGCATGGGCGCTAAAATTTTGAGTAACTCATTTTTTTCCCGCGTGCCGATATATTTATCAAAGACTTTTCGATGAATTTCTACAAATAACTCAAATTCTGCCGCAGTAATTTTGGCGTCTGCATGCGAGTTTTTCATGGTTTCGCCTTCATAAACACAGCCGCCACCCGTTAATGAACACAATTGGCTCACGATGCTTTCCTGTAGTTTATTGAGTTTAATGCCGTCAAACGAACGCTTGGTTTTTGGTTCTGTGGAAAGGATTTGTAAAGAATCTTTCACAATCGCATTCAACACTGGCAAGCCGCCAATGCGCTCAAACAACGTTCTGTTATCCGCTTTTAAATCAAGGCTGTTTAAATGAACATTTGGAAGTTGACTACACCCAACAAAACCAAATAAACCAGCAAAACCAAATAAAAAAGTGATGAGCGTGATGAAGCGCAATTTATTTTTCATTTATAAAATCTCAAAAAATTTTCACACATATAAATATATTTCACACATATAAAATATCTTAAGTGAAGCGCGCATGGTTTAAATGGTTGAACAGTCCGTTAAAAACAACGCTATTTAGCTGAGCATTGTTTTGTGTTTGTTTAAATTTAATCCATTGTATTTATGCAAGAAAAATTTATGGCTTGTGAAATATTTGGTTAATTTTTCTTTCAATCCGCCGATAAGAAAATGAAATCCTAACTTTTAAAGCGGTGCGAACATCCTATGAAAAATATTCTTTTTAAAATTTTTATTGTTTCAACACTTTTTTTTAGCGCATTGACGCAGGCAATGGCGGGCGACCGATTACTAGCCACAGGCGGCGTTACGCAAATTGAAGGCGCTGGCGGGGGCGGTTTAGTGCCTTGGGCGTTGATTTCAGGCTACGGCACGGATGACCAAGTGGGCGGATCTGCGTTTTACACAAAAGCTAGAACCAAAGATGGCTTTGAGTTAGATACGGGCGGTGTGAATATTGGCATTAAAAATCGGGTGGAACTTTCCATCAGCCAACTTAAATTTGGCTTAAGCGATACCGTGCCAAATGAAACGGTGACAGTGAATACAATGGGCGTAAAAATGCGCATTATGGGTGATGCCGTTTACGACCAAGACAAATGGTTACCGCAAATTTCATTGGGGTTGCAATACAAACACAATGAAGATTTTGCTTTTGTGCCAAAATTATTGGGCGCGAAAAAATCTAGCGGCGTGGACATATACTTGGCAGCGACAAAACTATATTTAGGCGCAGTGGCTGGCAGAAATTTACTTCTTAACGCCACTGTTCAAGCCACTAAAGCTAACCAATTTGGCATTTTAGGCTTTGGCGGCGATAAAAATAACCGCTATAAAATTCAGCCAGCATTTTCTGCTGCCATTATGCTGACGGATAATTTTTTGGTCGGCACAGAGTATCGCTTTAAGCCAGACAATTTAAGTAGCTTTAAAGAAGAAAACGCGCATGATTTTTTTATGACATGGTTTCCACATAGGAACTTATCGCTCACTGCGGCGTATGTGGACTTAAATAATATTGCAGATAAAGACGACCAATCGAGTTGGTATTTTTCTGGACAGTTGCTTTATTAGACATTCTAATCAAACCAGCGTTAAAATTTTTCATCCGATAAGTTAACAATTTTTAAGCCGTTTTTTTGCGTATTCCACAATAAATACGGTGTTTTTCCATCGCTTAATAATTGCGGATAATCTGCTTTTTCTTCCGTGGTCAACAGCTTTTTTTCTGCAGACCAATCTCTAGCGTCATTTTCAGAAAACTTTCCTAAAATTTTCGTTTTTTCCCCGTCAATCTCACGCCAAACCAACCACACTTTTTCACCCATACTTAATATTGCAGGATGCCCCGCCTGGTTGTTATGATTACCAAATTTTTTAGGCGGCGTAAATGCCCAAGCCTCACCATCCACACGTTTTGAATAAAGGCCAGGCGCTGCATCATTGCCATCAAAATACGCTAAATGATAGCCCCACCAACTTGCGCCCTCGCCCGCAGATGCAATCGCCGCGCCGTGATGCGGGCAACCATCCACTTTCCAATGGCCATAACTGGCGCGTTTTAACACAATTTCATCGCCCATTTTTTTGGGGATTTGCGCAATTAAATGGTCGCGCTCACCGCCTTCAAACACATGGCGCCATAACGCCACCACTTTATTTTGCGGATTTACCGCAGTAGCAATGCGGCAACATTCACACGTGCCACCCGCTAATTTTTGCTCTGGCGCAAAGGTTTTACCTTGATCTCTTGAAACTGCGTAATAAATTGAACTACCCTTATGGTCTTTCCCCATTTTTTTTGCAGCGACTAAATCGCGTGAATCCAACCAAACAATCGTGATTTCGCCATTGGGTGCCACTTGCAACGCTTCAAAGGCATGGCCAATTTCTGAGCGGTCTTGATGCACGATGTAAGGCGTTTCAAAACTTTTTCCGCCATCTATTGAACGCGCAAACCAAATATAGCCCGCAAAACGTGGCTTTAAATGTTGCATCCAAGCCACATAAATTTCACCTTTTGTGCCGATGGCAATTTTTGGACGCACCTCACCCAGCGGTTTAATGTCTTGCACCTCTGCATTTACTTTTGTTGGGGATGAAAAATGGTTTAAATCTTGGCTGCTTGTCACTTGCAAAAAACCATCTTGCACAAAGGCTCGCCACAATTTTCCTTGCGCATCGAAGGCAAAACTACTCGCTAAATCAGTGGATTGAGTGTGCGCCTCATGCGCCAGACACGGTGCTAAAAAAGAAAAAAATAAGCAGAAAATAATTAAAAATGGGCGACAAAACTTCATGCAAAAAACCTTTAATTAATGCGTATGTTGATGATGTTCAGGATGCGTGAGTAAATCGACTAGACCCGAAAAACTATTAATGGTTGATATTTCTGCTTGGCTCAACTGGGTTTCCTCAAGCGTTAATTGTTGCACAATTTCTTCCGCATGCGCTTTTGGCACACCCATTTTTTCTAGTTTAAATACACTTTTAATTTGCGCATCTCCACATGCCAACGCTTGCCAATGTCCATCATTTAATTTTAACAGCGCTCTGCCGCCGCGTGTGCCTTGCATCCAATCTGCCACTGCATACGGCGCACTGATCGCCACAACAGGCACAGAAACTGGATGTTGCGGTTGATCAAACTGCATTTTAATGGCTCGAATAATATTTTCTTTTGCCGATGCCTTACTTTCAATTTCACCCGAAATGGCAATGTTAATCGTTAAAAACATCATCATCCATACAAAATTTTTGATTCTCATTTTCTTGCTCCCTAAAGCAAAAAACTTAGGCTATTTTGAGTAGCCTAAGTTATTTTGAGGTTATGTTAATTAAAAATTAATAATTAAATGTCACGCCCATATACGCCGTTCTGCCATCGCCAGGTAAAAATAAAGCGCCATCTGCACCGTTTTGGTTACGCGCAACGCCTGTGGTTGCGGCATATTTTTGGTTGGCTAAGTTACGCCCTTCCAAAAACCACGCCCAATGTTGATTTACTTTTTGTCCCATTTTTAAGCCCCACAAAAAGTATTTATCCGCATACAACGTTTGGGCAAAATCTACATTGTAGCGTTGTGGTGACCATTCTAGCGTTGGGCCAAAGTACAAACCTTCCACTAAATCATTGCCACGATACATCAGCTCGCCGCGTAATAGTGAGCGCTGAACGCCAGGTAATCGGTTATTGCCAAACGTTGCATCGTTATCTAATTTAAAATTATTAATCAGCAAACTATGACGCCATTCTAAATGCATGGGCAAGCGCGCTGTCATGCCAAATTCCAAGCCTGTGTGGGTGGTTTTATCGGCATTGACAGTTTGAGAAGCTAATGGCGAAGCATTGGGCGCAACTTGCAATAATTCATCTTTTAACTTCGCATGGTAAACCGCCACATCCCAATCTATGAATTCACTGTTGCCACGCGTGCCAATTTCAAACGTTGTGCCTGTTTGCGCTTTTAAAGTCGGCGCAACGGCAGTGTTTAACTCGCCAAAACTGGGCGGCTCAAAACTGCGGGATACGTTGGCAAATAATTGAATTTGCGGTTGTAATTGGTAAAGCACGCCAATTTTTGGGCTGGTTTGTGAAAAACTTTCGTCCACACTTTGGTCGTTATTATTACGGATGAGTTGATCGCGTGAATCACGTTTTGCATGTGCATATTGCAAACCTGCAATCGCAGTCAACGCATTTGTTAAGCTCAATCTATTTTCTAAAAACGCTTCAAAATTAGTGGCTTTTTGATCAAAATCATTCACTAAAGCCCCACGGCGCGCATTCACATTTCGGAAATTTTTTGCATCTGTTTTACCATAAGTGGGCGTCATGCCTGCAACAAATTCATTACTTAAACCAAATAAATGTCCTTGATGGAATAATCTGGCGCTTAAACCGTAGTCGTCAGATTCTTGGTCAATCACGCCAAGTGTATCGTTGCCGAATACAAATAAATCGATAATCGGATGAAATAAACTCTTTTTAGAATAAAACGCACCAAGCTCTAATTTTGTATGATCAAACATAAAAGTTGTTTTATTGGCAATGCGTGTGACATTAATGTCGCGCTCACTGATGCCTTGCCCTGCCAACGGTCCTGCTGTGATTGTCGCTTGTTTTGGGTCATCTTTTAATTGCGCTTTGGTTAAATTACTGGAAAGTTGTGAATCATTATTCACATAACCAAAATAAAAACGCGTTTCCACATCGTCATTAATTTTATAGCCAATATTGCCCGTTAAGCGGTCTGCACTTTGCTGGGCGTTATCTCGAAAACTGTCTGAATGGTAGGTGCTGGCAGAAATAAAATAGTCAGCATCGCCCACCACGCGCCCAGTTGAAACGCCTAAACGATGATAGCCATAAGAACCGCCTTCTGCGCGCACTTCTAACGCGGGCGCGGTATAGCCCGTATGTGTTAAAAAGTTAATCGCCCCGCCTAAATTAGACGCACCGTATTGCAAAGCATTGGCACCGCGATACACTTCAACATAACTGGTTGCCATGGGGTCAATGGCTGGAAAATCAAAACCGCCATCGGCTAAATTGACTGCAATACCATCTTGCATCAATTTAATGCCACGGCCATGAAACGTGCGTTGAATGCCAGAACCGCGAATAGATAACCGTGTTTCTTCTGCGCCAAAACGCGATTGCGCCAGCACGCCAGTAGCCAGCCCTAGCGTATCCGCAAAATTTGAATTGCGCCCTTCTTTGACTTTTTCAATGTCCACAATCGTCACGCCACCTGCGGTTTTATTGATGGCTTCGCGCGCTGTTTCAATGTCCGCTTGTGTTGTTGACGTTTCGGCACGTTTTTCTGTGACTTCTACGCTGGGTAAATCTAAGTGTTCAGCAAAGGCTTTGTTTGTTGCAAAACTAAATGAAAAAACACTGAGTACCAATAAATAAATAGTTTTTTGTTGAAACTGCATAAAAATGCTCCCTTTTTATGTGTAATTTTTTTTGTGGAGCGATTTTATGCGGAATTACTTTTTTTAGGAATGCGACATGATGTCGCACCCTACTGAATCATAGCAAATTTATATAAGGCGTTGCTTTGCCCGTTTGGCTGTGGCTTTTGCTGTTGCTACCAAGCCTGCATACATTTCATTTAAAAATTGATTGACAATTTTTGGTGCTTTTTCTGGCGAACCTGCATCAAACGGCGGCTCTGGATCATATTCCAAATAGAGTTGTACCGCTTTTGCGTAATCTTCGCTGCGAAGTAATGCAACAATTTTTAAACCAAAATCAATGCCTGCTGTGACACCGCCGCCTGTAATTCGATTTCTATCCACCACCACGCGCGCTTTTGTGGGAATCGCGCCAAGCTCAGAAAGCACATCCAACGTTGCCCAATAAGTGGTGGCTTTGTAGCCTTTTAACAAACCTGCCGCACCTAAAATAAGTGACCCTGTACAAACGCTGGTGATAAATTTTGCTGTTTTACCTTGCTCTTGCAAAAATTCCAATACTTCGGGGTCTTCCATCATCGTAAGCGTTCCCGGCACGCCGCCTGGCACAAACAGCACATCTAAATTTTTGGGGCAACTTTTAAACGTTGTGGTTGGCTTCACGGGAATGAGAGTCGGATATTCTGGTTTTTCATTTGTTACGGGTTCAAGATTTTTCCAAACCAAATGAATTTCTTTATTCATCAACGCTTCAAACACCGTCAACGGTCCAACTAAATCTTGTAAAAACATCCCCGGATAAACCAACATGCCGATGTTGAGCTTGGGCCCACCCGTTAAATCTGCATAACGTTTGATGGCTTCTTGATGTTGCTGATCTGCACTTTCTTTTGTTGCGGTTTCATTGGTTGTAGTGTCTTTTCCAGCAACTGGCTTTATATCTTCTTTAGTTTCCACTGCTTGGCTCTTTGCAACGCCTAAAGCCGCCATCAAACCGCCCATCAGCACTACGAATTTTCTGCGGTTCATGGCGCCACCTTAATATTTGAAAGAAGCCGTTAAATAAGCTTGAGTGCCGTTATCGGGTCTGATGCGTCCATCGAAATAATTATAAAATTGGTAGTAATCTTCGTTGGTTAAGTTTTTGATTGTCAAGCCTAAATTAAAACGCTCTGCTGTGTAATTGATGGCTGCATCAATCGTGTGATAACTGTCAGCTTTGAATTCATTGGCATTATCAACGTAGGCTTTTGATTGCCAATAAACACCAACACCTGCGTTTAAGCCTTGCAACATTGCTTGGGTAAATGTGTAATTTGCCCAAAGCCTTGCACTATTTTTTGGAATGCCTGCTAACTGATTTCCACTCACCACTGTTGCGCTTGAATCTTTTGTATATTCCGCATTGGTGTATGCATAATTTGCCAAAAATTTCCAATGGTTTGTGGTTTGCCATGTCACGTCAGCATCAAACCCGCGTGAGCGTTGCTCGCCATTGGGCGTGGCTGGGAATCCTACGGCAACGTTCGTTCTGTCAATATGATAAAAAGCTACTTGTCCACTCACGGCCTCATCCACATCAAACTTAATGCCTGCTTCACGACTTTTAGATTCAACGGGTTCCGGTCTTGCATTTGCCGCAAAAATAACAAAAGGCTGGCTACGTAAACCTTCACTGTAATTTGCAAATATTGAAAAATCATTGTTTAAATCAAACACCGCTCCAACGCGTGGTAGCAATTTATCGTCATCCACTTTTTGGGATGTGCTTAATGCAAATTCTTTATAATTTAACGCAACATGCGCTTGTCTTAGCCCTAAAAGTAGATGCAATCTTTCAGCAATATCGCTTTGCAATTGCGCGTAAACACCGTAGGTTGTATTTTTTAATTTTGAATCATTAAATGTCGTAAAAGCCGATTTACCAGGGTCAACATAGGGCGTAGTAAAATCAGGATTACGTAAATCGACAGTCGCAGTCGTCAAAAACGCATCTGAAGTCATGACGCCTTCGTCTTTTAACACCGTGTAATCAGCGCCTAAAAGTAAGGTGTTTTTTGTATTGCCTGCGTCAAATTGATAGGTGGTGTTGGCTAAGATGGATTGCTCTCTTTGTTGTTGGTATAAATTAACATTTGAAAGCCCCCAAGTAGAAGGTGCAAAAAATGGGGCATTGCCCGCAAAACTGCCACCCGCGCCCACAATACTTTGTACGATTTCTTCAAATTTTGACTCAGCGTAACGTGCTTTCACGTTGACAGACCATTGATCGTTTACTTTATGGTCTAAGGTTGCCCAAAATCCTTTAAATTCTGACGTGCTGTCTGGAATATTTTGATTACCAATAAATAAATCATCTTTAATATTAATGTTGCCCGCAATCGTGCCCGTGGCTGGTAACCCTTGATATTCTTGTTGCTTCCAACGTGAAACTTTGCCTTGCAGGGTGAAAGTTGTGTCATCGTTATTCGTTAATATTAAAGATGGATTAATGTTGTAACGTTTTTGATCAATCACATCAACATTACTTTCAGCTTTGGTGTACTCGCCAGTAATACGAAAAAGCGCATTTTCTGTCATAGGTTGATTAATATCAAAAAATGGTTGCACAAAATTATCCGTACCAACTTTGATACCAACTTCACCAAAGGCTTTATGTTTGGGCAACTTAGATTGAATATTAATGACGCCACCGATAGGCGAGCCAGAGCCGCCACTAAACAACACTGCATTTGAACCTTTTAGCACTTCAAGACTTTGTACATTCACCAAACTTTCACGGTCACCTGGATTGTAATATTGCGTAAAACCATCTATCAGCTGTTCCGCAGCAAAGCCTCGCACGCGGGTTGTTTCAAATGCGGGAGATGAAAACTCATCGTTAGTCACTATGCCGCTGGCATTTTTAAGCGCCTCGTTCACGGTGATATTTTGCTGGTCATCCATCACTGTGCGAGGAATTGCAATGACCGATTGCGGAATTTCTTTAATTGGCGTTTGAGTCCGTGTTGCAGAAGACGATTCTTTAACGTTGTAGGCATCAACTTCTCGTTTTTCAACCACTGAAATTTCTTTTAAATTAAGTTCTGTTGGCTCAACTTCTGACTCCGCAAAACTTAAAGAACTCGCAAACAAGCTTGCAATAATCACTGCAATTTTCTTTTGATGAATTTGATTCATAGACCGCTCCCCGTTTAATTGGCCCTATTCTAAGTGAAATAAATTTGGCTGAGAATGTGACAAATTGTCGCGGGTTCATTGTAAATTTTTATGCTGTTTGACTTAAAGAATCACCCAAAAACGCCGATAAACCAAATAAGCAGTTAGAAGCACCGTTATTTATAGGCTTAATTTTCTGTGGCTTATCGTAAGCTTTAACGCACTTTAAAACCGTTGCAAGTTTTTGCTCAAACATGCGCGTACAACATGACGTTTTGTTGTTTGATTCAATAAATTATTTTTAACTTAATATCATAATAAAAAAACTAACATTATGATTTTTATAAGATTTTAGTCATTGAAAAATTCTAAAAATTTAGATTTATACCAAAATGATCATCAAGTAGATGATTATGGTTTTGGTTTAATTTCCAACGAATTACTGCTTGCAAGAAAGCTTTTAAGCTCTATGCAAGGCGTGGCTATTTTTGCGACAGATGCAAAATGTAATGTGCATTTTGCCAACCAATACGCGCAAGATATTTTTGATTTAAACCAAGCCCAAGTGCAGTTGGGTGAAGGCGTTTTGCCAAAAACCATTAAAAAACATTTGTCAGCTGCGCTTAAAAAATCTCAAGCTCAAAAATTACAAACTCAGAAAATACAAACGCAAAAAGTTGAAACCGCTTTTTTATTGCAATATGCAGTGGGTGATTCTTTGCGATCATTACAAGTGTATTGCTCAAATAGCACGCATTTTGACACTAAAAAAAATGGTTATGTGTTTCACATGCACGATATTACAGACCGCGTTGGTACAGAATTAAAACTGCGCCAAGCTGAAAATTTATTGCGTAGCGTGATTGACGCTAGCCCAGATTTTATTTGTGTAAAAGATGAAAAAAATCGCTGGTTGCTCACCAATAAAAGTTGTCTAAATTTATTTCAAATTCCGCAATTAGCCTATCAATTTAAAACAGATCATGAAATCTCCACCCTTGCGGAGCCGATTTTTAAAGAGGTGTTTCGGCAATTAAAAGCGTCTGACGAGCTTGCTTGGCGTTCTGAATATGCGGTGAGAAACGAAGAAGCAATTACGCTTCCGCACGGTGGCACTAAAGTGTTTGATGTGATTAAAATCGCCATGTTCAATGAAGATGGTTCGCGGCAAGGCTTGGTAACCATTGGGCGCGATATCACTGAACGAAAATTGGCAGAAAGCCATTTGCGCGATAGAAGCGCCATGTTAGATGCGTTAATTTCTTGTGATTGGATGCTGCATTCTTCTGCTTCATGGGAAACGGTTGCGCCCAAAGTGTTAGAACAATTATGCTCGGCTGCGCGCTTTAATCGCGTGTCTATTTTTGAAAATACAGAGTTTAAAAGTACTGAGCATAAAGACAGCGAGACACTGATTCAATCCGCACGCCTGTTAACGTGGGGCAACCCAGGCTTAGCCGCGCTAGAAAAAGAATTTAATCATATTGATTTTAATTCTCACCAATTTCATCGCTGGTTAGATATTTTAAAACATGGCAACCCCGTGTTTGGCAGTGCGCAAGAATTACCTGCCATAGAAATTAAAGCGCTCAAGCAATTTGGCATTGAATCTGTCATGGTGATTCCTGTTTTTACGGATAAATTATGGTGGGGCAATATTGTGGTTGAGCGCAATGTTGGGTTGATGAAATTCAGCCCACAAGAATTGGGTGCGCTAATGGCGATTGGCCGTTCAATGGGCGCAGCCATTCAAAAAGAAAATAATGGCAAACGTTTACAACAAGCCAAAATTGCGTTTGACAGCGCTTCTGAAGGCATCATGATTATTGATGCCGATGCCAATATTATTGCCATCAACAAAGGTTTTTCTGACATTACAGGCTATTCAGAAGAAGAAGTGTTGGGCACAACGCCCAAAATATTCAGTGTGGGCGACCACGAACTTTGGAAAACCATTACAAAAGAAGGCAAATGGAAAGGTGAAGTTCATAATTTACGCAAAAACGGTGAAGCGTATCAAGAATGGTTAACGCTGACGGCAGTAAAAAATAACCAAGGCGTTTTGATTAATTATGTGGGTGTTTTTGCAGATATTACTGAAATTAAAGCCTCGCAATTAAAACTGAATAAACTCGTCAACCATGATGCGCTAACAGGGTTACCTAATCGCCGCTTACTCAATGAATTACTCGACCAAGCGATTAAACAAGGTGAGCGCTTGCAACAAGCCGTTGCCGTATTATTTATTGATTTAGACCGTTTTAAAGCCATTAACGATAGTCTTGGTCATCAAGTGGGCGACAAATTACTGTTTGAGGCTTCCATGCGCATTAGCCAATCCATCCGAGAAAGTGATGTGGTAGCACGGTTGGGCGGCGATGAGTTTTTAGTGGTCATGAACATGATTAGCAAGCCAGAAGATGCGGCTTTGGTTGCACAAAAAATTAACCATGCCTTACAACGCGAATTTATTATTGCTGGCAAAGAAATTTTTATTGGTGCCAGTATTGGCATTGCCATTTCATTCAAAGATGGCAACGATGTGGATAGCCTGATTAAAGCGGCTGATATTGCCATGTATCAGGTTAAAAATCGCGGAAAAAATAATTATTGCTTTTACTCAAAAGACTTAAGCAACAACGCGGTTGAACGCTTTACTATGGAAAATCAACTGCGCCGCGCCTTAGAGCGAGATCAGTTTGAGCTTTTTTATCAACCACAAGTGTATATTGATACGGGCGAAATTATTGGTGCGGAAGCGCTTATTCGTTGGAATCATCCAGAATTAGGCTTAGTATTTCCCGATAAATTTATTCCCGTAGCAGAAGAAACTGGCCTCATTGTTCAAATTGGCGAATGGGTACTCAAGCAAGCGGCATTACAAGCGCTTGATTGGAAAGCGCTCGGGCTCAATTTACAATGGATTTCAGTCAACGTTTCTGGCGTACAAATTATGCGTGGCAATTTTGCCGATACCGTTTATGGCGTGTTGATTGAAACCGATTGCGACCCTTCGCTTTTAGAGCTTGAAATTACCGAAAGTACCGTCATGCAAAATACCGATTATGTGGTGGATACTTTCAGCCATATTAAAAAATTAGGCGTGCGTTTAGCCATAGATGATTTTGGCACTGGCTATTCATCACTCTCAAATTTAAAGCGTTTGCCGCTTGATAAAATTAAAATTGACCAATCTTTTGTCCGAGATTTACCCGAAGATTTAGACGATGCCGTGATTGCAAATACCATTAACGCCATGGCGCACAGTCTAGGTTTTTCTGTGATTGCGGAAGGCGTTGAAACCCAAGCGCAAGCAGAATTTTTGAAAAATATTGGCTGCCAAGAAGCGCAAGGCTATTTATACGGCAAACCCATCAGCAAAGATGCTTTTACAGTTTTACTTCAAACCAATAAAAATAAAATATAGCGCAAAATACCTAAGATGATTCAAGAGATGATTCCAACAATGATAAAAGACAAACCCATTAATTTTAACGCCACACACACCATTGAACAGCATCAATTGTGCGTGGGCTTATACGTTCATCTTGATTTAGGTTGGATGGACCATCCATTTCCACTCAGTAATTTTAAAATTCAAAATGAAGAACAAATAGCAAAAATTAAAGCGCTTAACTTAAAAACATTGCGCTACGACCCCGTGCGGAGCGACTGCAATCCTTTGCCCATTTCTGCCAATGTTGACGTTGAAGAAATTATTATTGAAGCGCCCAGCGAACATCACATTAACTTCAAACAAGAACGCTTAGTGCAATTACACCGCGCGATTGATGAAAATGAAAAAAAATTTATTGCCAGCTGTGAAACCGCAAAATCTGCCACCCGCAATTTTTTAACAGACCCCAAAAAATCAGTGGAAGAAGCCACCAAAATTGTAGAAGAAATTGCCGATATCGCGCTGACCGAAGGTGACATTGCCATTCACGCTGTGAACGGAAACCGCTCTGGCGATCAACATTATCAACATTCCATGAATGTGTTGGTGTTGGCACTGATGATGTCAAAAACGCTCAATATTACAAAAGACCATGCGCATATTTTAGGTTTGTCTGCAATTTTTCATGATATTGGCAAAGCTAAAATTAGCAACAATGTTTTGCTCAAAAAAGAACCCTTAAGCAAAATAGAACAAGCCCATTTTGAAGAACATTGCGCGATTGGCGCACAACTTGCGCTGGATGCTGGCTTACCAAAACATGTGGCAAAAATTCTTTTTCAGCATCATGAACTGGTTGATGGTTCTGGCTACCCAAAGGGCTTAACGGGCGATAAAATTGATCCATTATCTCGCCTGATTTCTGTGGTCAACGCTTACGATAACTTGTGTAACCCAAACAATGTTGATCACGCAAAAACGCCTTATGAGGCCTTAAGCTTTTTGTTCTCAAGCAAAAAAAATCAATATGATGAGATTGTGCTTAAACGCATGATTAAAACATTAGGCATTTACCCGCCTGGCAGCATTGTGCAACTGTCTTCTGGCGTGTATGCCATTGTGATTTCAGGCAACATTAACCAACCGCTGCGCCCATTTGTGATGTTGCATGACCCAAGCGCCAATAGAAAAGCGCCCATTATTTTAGATTTGCGCGAAGAGCCCAGCACGCATGTCAGCATTTGCCTTCGCCCAAATCAATTGCCTGAAGATGTGTTTGAGTACCTCAGTCCAAGAAAACGTGTCAGCTATTATTTAGATGCAGATATGAACCTTGCAACCACGGAAGCCACAGAAGCCGTAGACGCTGCGCAAAAATTTCATTCGCAATTGGCGTAAATAAAGCCAAGCATTTTAATCCCAGATTTTCCATTAGGACTTGAAATGACAACGAAGGGCAGTTTGATGGTTTTTTTGTGGAAATTTGAGGGCAATAGTCATTCTATTGGCCAAAAATTTCCGCAAAAAACACGCAAAATGGACAAGTTGGCGTTCAAGTAGATTGAAAATCGCCTAATGGAAAATCTGGGTTAAATACCACCTGGCGAACCCAAAGCCTTGAGTGAGTTTTAGAAGCCCTGTATGCTTTATTAATATTTAACGATGTTAATAAAACATTTAAGCTTTTAAAGTAAGTATTCACTCGCATGAAAACACCTATAAAAACGACAGTAAAAACAATATACAGCGCCACAAGACTGAACCTGCAACGTCTCATGATGTTGCGTTTTGTCATCATGATTTCGCTCACACTGGTGATTTTATTGTTGCGCTTTAATCACATTCCATTAGCTATTTTTCCGCTTTTTTTAAGCCTTGGCGCGCTGGGCATTTTAAATATTTTTGCCTGGGTGCACTTTAAAAAATCACAGCATACGCATCAAAAAACGTTATTTTTTCATCTTTTGGGTGATTTAACCGCCTTAAGTTTTTTATTTTATTTTAGTGGCGGCTACAGCAACCCGTTTATTTGGATGTATCTATTACCCATCACCGTGGCAGCGGTTGCTTTACAAGTGGCTTATGCGTGGATGATTGCCACCCTCAGTATTGTTTGTTACACCTTGCTCATGTTTTTTAACCGTCCGCTTTCGCACTTACACCTGCATGCGGGCGGAGATTTTAATCAACACATTCAGCTTGATATTCACTTGCTTGGCATGTGGTTTGGCTTTGTGGTGAGCGCCATTATTGTGGTAATTTTTATTGCGCGCATTGGCAAAAATCTGCGTGATGTAGATCAACAAATTGCAAAAGTGCGGGAAAAAGCGCTAGAAAGTGAGCGCGTACTTGCGCTGGGAACACAAGCCGCCAGCGCTGCGCATGAGTTAGGCACGCCTTTGGCAACGCTATCGATTGTGAGCCAAAATTTAATGGAAGATTATGCAAATCAGCCAGAACTATTATCCCAATTACAAATTTTGCGAACACAAACGCAGCGTTGTAAAGAAATTCTTTCTTCACTGACCAAAGAAGCCGGCGTTGCGCGGGCGCAAAGCACGGCGCCCATTTTATTGAAAGATTTTTTAACGCAAGCCTTAACGCGTTGGCAAGACACGCGCCCAGCCACAGCGCTCATTCAACACTTTTCTGAAAATCAATTTAACCCGCGCATTATTTTAGATAGAACGCTTACGCAGGCATTATTAAATGTATTGGATAACGCAGCTGATGAATCTAACGAAAAAATTATGTTTAACGCGCATTGGGATGAAAAAAATTTAATCATCACCGTACGAGATTTTGGCAAAGGATTAAGTGCAGAAACCCAAGCGCAATTAGGCACGCCATTTTTTAGCTCAAAAAAAGAGGCGGGATTAGGTCAAGGCAATGGCTTAGGTTTGGGTTTAGGCGTCTATTTAACGCAACTCACGCTGGCAAAATACGAAGGCGAACTCAGCCATAAAAATCATGCCCAGGGCGGCGTGGTGACTTCTATCAAATTACCACTTAAACATTTATGGGTAAAATAAGCGCATGAACAACCAAGCAATTGATGAAAAACCTACGCTTTTATTGGTGGACGATGACGCAATTTTTTTAACCGCGCTCACCAAAGCCATGCAAAAACGCGGCTTTGCTGTCAGCACCGCGCCCAGTGCAGAAATTGCCATTGAAATGGCTAACATTGATCCGCCAGAATTTGCCGTGGTTGATTTAAAAATGTCTGGAAATTCAGGCCTAGTGTTGGTGCGCCAACTGACGCAATTGCAAGCGAACATTCAAATTGTGGTGTTGACTGGTTTTGCTAGCATTGCCACCGCGGTAGAAGCCATAAAGCTTGGCGCAACGCATTATTTAGCCAAACCAGTGGATGCCGATGAAATTGTAGCGGCATTTTTAAAGCAAACGGGCGATGCAGACATGGCCGTTGCCAGCAATCCGCTCTCTGTTGACCGCTTAGAATGGGAACATATTCAACGTGTGCTGGCTGAACATGATGGCAATATTTCAGCCACAGCGCGCAGTTTAAATATGCACAGACGCACGCTGCAAAGGAAATTAGGCAAAAACCCCATTAAAACTTAATATTGCAGTTGAACTTATTTGTGCTGATATTGAAGCATTGCTTGGATTGCCACGCTGCGCTCGCAATGACGAAAAAATGGGAAACATATTGGGTTAACCCGACATTGCGAGGGCGAAAGCCCGTGGCAATCAAGTTTTTAGTTTATTTAATAAATTTTTCAGTAAACATCAATTAAATGAACGACCGTTATGATGATTTTGATCGTGTAAAAAAAGTAAATTAAAAGGAAACTTAGGCATGGCTGTAGGAAGTTTATTAGCACTTTTAGATGACATTGCAACCATTTTGGACGATGTTTCCGTGATGACCAAAGTGGCGGCAAAAAAAACCGCAGGGGTGTTGGGGGATGATTTAGCGCTCAACGCACAGCAAGTTGCTGGCGTTTCTGCGGCGCGTGAATTGCCTGTTGTGTGGGCGGTGGCAAAAGGCTCAATGATGAATAAACTCATATTAGTGCCTGCCGCCCTTGCCATTAGCTATTTTGTACCTTGGGCAATCACCCCTTTGCTCATGTTGGGCGGCGCTTTTTTATGTTTTGAAGGCTTTGAAAAAATTGCGCATAAATTTTTGCATAATGCCGATGACGCCGCACACGAACAAGCGATTCACAACGCTGTAAAAAACCCAGAAACTGATTTATTAAGCCAAGATTTACTTAACTTGGAAAAAGACAAAATCAAAGGCGCCATTCGTACCGATTTTATTTTATCTGCAGAAATTATTGTCATTGCGCTTGGCACAGTGGCTGCCGCAAGTTTTAGTAAACAAATTGCCGTAGTTTCTAGCATTGCGCTCATTATGACGGTTGGCGTTTATGGTTTGGTGGCGGGCATTGTTAAATTAGATGATGCTGGGCTTTATTTGATGCAGAAAAAAGGGCAAACATTTTTAAGCGCATTGTTGCGAAAAATTGGCAAAGGCTTACTCAACTTTGCCCCCTATTTAATGCGCGCTTTATCTGTGCTTGGCACGGCCGCCATGTTTTTGGTGGGCGGCAGTATTATTGGGCATGGCATGCCTTTTGTTCATCATTTAAATGAAACGCTGATTGAACAACTTAACCATTTACCGGTTTTTTCTGCACTGGCTTACATAACTCAGCTGGTAATTGATGCGATTGTGGGTTTATTAGTCGGCGGATTGTGCGTAGCGGTTTGGACAATCGTACAAAAAATTCGCCAAAAAAATTAAATAAAGCTTTGGTTTTAGCGATATTTTTTCATCAAGAAAGCCTAAATTTATGCAAACGCCCAGCACGCCTGAAAAAGAACTTGAACGATTAAACGCCTTAAAAAATTTAGAAATATTAGACACCCCACCCTCAGATATTTTTGATGATTTAACCGCACTTGCTGCAACCATTTGCGGCACACCGATAGCGCTGATTACCTTATTAGATGAAAACCGCCAATGGTTTAAAAGTAAAATTGGCATTGAAGCCACCCAAACCCCGCGTGAAATTTCATTTTGTGGGCACGCCATTTTACAAGACAATGTTTTTGAAGTTGAAAACGCCTTATTAGACGCCCGTTTTTTGGACAACCCCTTAGTCACAGGCATGCCAAATATTCGGTTTTACGCAGGCATGCCCATTAAAACGCAAGATGCGCATCATCTTGGCACGCTTTGCGTGATTGATACTGTGCCAAGAACGCTGACAGAAGCCCAAAAAACAGCGCTCATGCAACTTAGCAAACAAGTGATGTTGCAAATTGAGCACCGCACAGCGTTAAAAACCATTATTAATTTGAATCAAACGCTGTATGAAAAGGCAACTTTTACGCAAACACTCATTGATAATATTCCAGCAACTTTTGGTTATTGGGATCAAAACCAACATTGCGTTTATGCCAATCAAAAATACCAAAGCACCCTCAATCTTGCGCCGCAAGCCATGCTTGGCAAGCATTATTTAGAAGCTTTACCCAGCTTTATGACTGAGCAACTGCACACTCATTTTGTCAAAACCTATTCGGGAGAACCGCAAACCACAGAAATGACCCGTATTGATAAAAATGGCACCACGCAACATGCCTTGGTTCATTACTCGCCCCATTTTGATACCCAAAAAAACGTACTGGGCGTGTTTGCGTTGGGGATGAATGTTACGGCCTTAAAAAACGCGCAAGAAAACCTTAGCCTTGCGCAAAAAGCGCTCAATAGTGCATCAGAAGCGCTTTTAATCACCGATTTAAACTATCAAGTGGTTTTTTTAAACGACGCTTACTCCCTGATGATTGGTTACACAAAAGAAGAAGCCATTCATCTTCAGCCACAATTATTTAGATGCCCCAATCAAGCACAAGATTTTTTAATGTCTATTCGCAGCAAAATACAAACATTAGGCGCTTGGCATGGCGACGTGACCATTCAAAATAAATTCGGCAACGAACTCATTGTGCTCATGACGATTGACGCCATTAAAGATGAAAAAAACGTGATAACAAACTATGTTATTAGCATGATTGACATCACCGAAAAAGAAAAAATCAAAACCGCTTTAGCCACCACTAACGCCATGTTGCAGCGCACTGGCGAAATTTCAAATATTGGCGGATGGGAATATGATTTTAAAAATGAGACGATTCTTTGGTCTGATCAAATGTATACAATTCACGAAATTGATAATTTTCAAATACCCGATCTTCATTCAGCCATTTTGTTTTACAAACCTGAGGCAAGAGATGTTGTTAAAAATGCTGTTGAAAATTGCATTAAAAATGGTACGCCATGGGATTTAGAACTCCCCTTTACAACAGCTAAAGGAAGAAATATTTGGGTAAGAACCATCGGTGAAATGGTTAAAATTAATGGGGTCGATATTAAATTAGCTGGCACCTGCCAAGATATTACGGAGCGAAAAAAACAAGAACAGCAAAGGCTAGCCAATGAGGTGAGTTTGCGCAACACCTTAGTGCGCGAAGTTCACCACCGCATTAAAAATAATCTACAAGGCGTTTCTGGCGTACTGTTTAATGCCGCAACGCAACTCCCGCAATTACAAGAACCCATTAACGCCGCCATTTTGCAATTACAAAGCGTGGCAGTCATTCATGGATTGCAAGGCAAAAATGTTGATACCAAAATTGAATTTCAAGAATTACTGTTAGCCATTGTAGAAAACATTCAAGCCATTTGGCAATCCACCATATTGTTTGAAAAATCAGCCGCTTGGTTGCCGTGCTATGTATCAAAAAATGAAGCTGTGCCCATCGCTCTAATTATGAACGAGCTGTTAACCAATGCAGAAAAACATAAAATAACCAACACCCAAGTACAAGTTAACCTTGCGCAAAGCAGCAACCCATTCAATATTAAAATTAACATCAGCAATCAAAGCCCAATAGCTAATCCAGCTTCCAACCCAACAACCCATCTTAGCCAACGCCTTCAAAAAGATGACAATATCAGCAACACAGGTTTACAATTAATTCATGCACTGATGCCAAAAAACGGCGCATACTTATATTTTTCAGAAGAAAATGGGAATTTTACTTACTGCTTTGAGGTAAAATTCCCAGTGTTAGAAAAAGTATAATTTAGGGGGAAATATGATAAAAACAGCGCCTACTGTTGAAACTCAACTCAACTCAACTCAACTCAACTCAACTCAACTCAAATGAATAATTTATCTGTAAAAAACACCATTTTATTGGTTGATGATGACAGACTCATTTTAAGTACATTAAAAAATGGGCTCACGCATGCAGGTTACGCCGTGCATACCGCAGAATCTGTCACAGAAGCAGAAGATTGGTTATCCAAAAATGAACGCCCAGACCTTGTTTTGCTTGATATGCGCATGCCAGACAGATTAGGCATTGAGCTAAGCAAAACACTCAACGAAATGAATGAGATTCCATTTATTTTACTCACCGCCTACAGCGAACAAGAAGTGATTGATTTAGCCAAAGACGCTGGCGCAATGAGCTATTTGGTAAAACCAGTGAGCATTGCGCAAATTATTCCAGCCGTTCAAACCGCCATTGCGCGTGCGGAAGAACTTAAAAAGCTACGCTACAACCAAAAAATGCTGCAAACAGCACTAGATGGCGACCGCGCAGTGAGCGTAGCCGTTGGCATTGTGATGGATAGACACAAAATAAACCACGATGAAGCCTTTGAAGTCATCAGAAAAAAAGCACGTGGTCAACATTTAAAATTAATTGATGTTGCCGCAACCATTGTAAATGCGTGTGAAAGCTTAAATTTAAAGCCTGTTGGTTTTAGTAAAAAAGCTAGATAAAGATTAAAAAATAATTAATATAAACAAGCTGTTCTGTGATTTTGATGCTGAAACCAGTTCAGCATGACATACGAAGTTGAAAAGCCATTACCCGATTCGCGCTGCGCAGAGCTACTTAGCTGTCATTCTGACGAAGGTCAGAATCTACATACTTCATCTGCGTTAAATCAAAACGCCTTGCATAAAAAAACGGATGCCTCAGAGAGCGCATCCGTTTTTTTATGGCTTTAAAATTAAAATAATCAAAAAAATTAAATTATTTTAAAAGCGTTTATTGCGTTAAAAAGCTTCCCACTCGTTATCATCGGTGCCGGTTTTAAGTGCTGTTTTTTGTGCAGATTTTGGCTTCACTTGAACATCGGCTTGGCGCATGGGTGTGCTGTTTACACGGCGGCTATAAGAGGGAGTGCCATCAATACTAAACACGCTCATCGTATTCATCAACTCATCGGCTTGTTCCATCAGGCTTTCTGCGGCTGCCGCTGCTTCTTCTACCAAAGCAGTGTTTTGTTGGGTCACATCGTCCATCTTCATAATCGCTTCGTTCACTTGGGCAATGCCTGTGCTTTGCTCGAGGGAGGCGGCGGCAATTTCGCCAATAATGTCTGATACGCGTTTTACTGAACTCACAATCTCTGTCATGGTGGCGCCCGCTGTTTCTACTTGTTGCGTGCCTTCTGTGGTTTTGCTCACGGAGTCTGTAATGAGTTCTTTAATTTCTTTGGCTGCACTGGATGAGCGTTGCGCAAGATTGCGCACTTCTGCAGCCACCACGGCAAAGCCTCGGCCTTGTTCGCCGGCACGGGCGGCTTCTACCGCAGCATTTAAGGCTAGGATGTTGGTTTGGAAGGCAATGCCGTCAATCACGGAGATAATGTCTTCAATCTTACGGGCTGATTCATTAATGGCGCTCATGGTGTTGACGACTTCGCCCACCACTTTGCCGCCTTTGACCGCGACGCCTGAGGCGGCTAAGGCAAGTTGGTTGGCTTGTTTGGCGTTGTCTGCGTTTTGTTTGACGGTTGAAGAGAGTGTGTCCATGCTTGAAGCCGTGCGCTCTAGGCTGGCGGCTTGGTCTTCTGTGCGGCGGCTTAAGTCTTGGTTGCCTTGGGCAATTTCTTTGGCAGCGGTGTTAATGGCATCCGCAGCCGTTTTTACTGTGGTGATCGGTTCTACAATCATGTCGAGCGTTTCGTTCATGCCTTCGACAATTTTGCGGTAGTCGCCTTTGTGACGGTCTGCATCTGCGCGCACTGATACCTTGCCTTCGCGCGCGGCGCGGGCGAGGGTTTGCGCATCGTCATTGAGCGCTTTTAGGTTGCCGCGTACTTGTTCTATGGTTTCATTGATAAAGGCTTTTTTACCAGGAAATTTCTCTAACGGGGCGTTAAAGTTGCCTTCGCCAAAAGCAGTGACGACGGCCATGGATTTTTGGTTCATATCTAGCAAACCTGCCATCATTTTATTCACAGATTTGGCCAGCACGCTAAAGTCACCTTTAAACATGTTTTCAGCCAAGGTCATGTCAATTTCACCTTTTTCATGCTCACCACTGACCCAGTTAACAGAATCAATCAAGCCTTTTAGGTTGCCACCAATTTTTTTAATGCCTTTATTGATGTAAGCTTTTTCGCCCGGAAACTCTCGAATAGTGGCACTAAAATCACCGTTACCAAATTGTGTGATGCAATCCATAATGGTTTTATTTTCGTCCATGTACTCACTCACCATCTCGTTTACGCCAAGGGCTACTAAGCGGTAATCGCCTGCAAATTTTTCTGGTTGCATACTAAACGTGGTGTTGCCTTTGGTGTGCTCATCTGACATTTTTCGCAAATCTGCAATGAGCGTTTTAATGTTGTAGCGCAAGCCTTCTACGCCATTATTCACCAGCCCTAATTTACCCGGAAATTTTTCTAATTGAACTTCAAAGTCACCTTGGGCTAAACCATCAATACACGCTGTTGATTTTTGAATCACGTTAATATGGTTTGCTACCATGCGGTTGATGCCAATGGCCATATCGCGGTATGCGCCTTTAAATTTAGTCACATCAATATTTGCATCAATATTGCCTGCAACGTGTTCTGCTTCCATGCGTGCCATTTCGTGGTCAATTTGAATTAAGGTATCTGAGGCAAGCTCTAAAGCGCCAATCACACTTAAATTATTGAGTTCTTTGTCTGGTGCAGCCGCTTGAAATTGACCATCTGCAATATTTTTTGCAGCTTTGAGTGCGTCTTTGGCTTCTCCGCCTAATTGCTTAATCACATACGCCACTACTGTTAACGTGCCAAACAAAGTTAAACCCAGCGCAACCAGTGCAAGGACTAAACTGGTCATCCGCGCTTCTTTAAGTTGCGCAGGTACTAAAGCTTCAAGTGCTTTGTATTTATTATCGTTAACAACCACCAGCCCATCAATGGCAGCGCGGTGTTTTAGGTAAGCTTGATTCAACTCATTTAATGTAGATTCAATGCGTGCTGCATCGCGAGATTTAATGGCTGGAATAAATTGATTATTTTTAATTTGCAAAAATGATTGCGCCGTTGGCACCACTTCTTTACTCATGGCTTGGTACATTTCTGGGTCATTTTTTTCCCAGTAAGTAATACGCGCATTAAAATCAGCTTCTAACTGCGTAGTTTTATTGATCAATGTTTCTATAGAGGCTTGCTTAAAAGCCACCATTTCTAAAGCCACTTGCCAAGATTCTAATAAATATAGAGGTGGCGGTAGAATATCTGCCGCAATGTCTTTTTTGCCAACAATGTTGTTATAAACTTCACCGCTAACTACAACTTTACTAAAAGCTCTATCGCCAAGAAAGCCAGCAATACTAAACCCCACAACCATGACAGTGAGAATAATAATAAGCTGTGTTTTTAATTTTAAATTGAGTAATTTTTGCATGAATCTTCCAGTTTCTATGGTTTTATTGTCTGCGCTCATTTATTTTTAATCCCGTAAAATTTTTAAAATTCTTCAAAAAAAATATTTTCTTAAAGTTATTTCAAATACTTTCTTTTAAAAAAGTTAATTAACTTTTTAATTTATAAAACTTAATTTATAAAACGTTAAGAAAGTATCCCTTTGAATGCTGTGTGCAAAAAATGTATTGCTAACATTCATCGAGGCAATGATCGGGGCCTCAAATAAACTACCAAGCTTGATGGGTAATTTAAAAGATATTCAATATTCTAAAAGAATGTTTTTTTTTCATTCCGTTGAATATAGGTTGATTAACGGCTTTAATTGAAAATTCTTGAATAAGAAATGAGATAGAACTGAGTGAAAAGCGGGCTAAAATAAGGAAGTATGTAAAAATTTGTTAATAAAAATGCTGTAAAAATGCCACAAAACGCTTAGAAAAAAACTTATTCGTCGTCTGAAAAACGTTGCTCTAAAAATGGAAAGGCTTCGTTGTGATAACCGCGCACTTCCCAAAAACCGGGGCGGTCAAATTCATGGAGTTCAATACTTTTTAACCATTTTGCACCTTTCCAAGCGTAGCGTTTTGGCACAATCATGCGCGCTGGGCCGCCATGTTCACGCGTTAACGGCGCACCAAACACTGAATGTGCAACCAGCACATCGTCATCCAACAAGGCTTCAATCGGCAAATTGGTGCTGTAGCCATCAAAACCATGCAAGGTGGCAAACCGCGCATTTTCACGCGGATTAGCCTTTGCAAGAAGTTCTTTTACGCGCACGCCTTGCCAGTCCATATCCAGCTGGCTCCAGCGCGTGACGCAATGAAAATCAGACGTATCCGCAATTTGCGGAAAGTTTAAAAACGCTTGCCAATCAATTTCAAAAGGATGTTCAACCAAGCCGTACACACGCAACGACCAAATGTCGAGCGGCACATCAGGTTTAATGCCTAAATCTAAAACGGGGAAATTTTTAACTTGGGTTTGCCCTGCGGGAATGCGCATGGCTTGATCAACCGCGTTGAGTTTAATCGGTTTGCTGTTCATTGGCTTACTTAGCTGAGTACCACGCTTTGCCAAGGCAATTTTTCCTGCAATCAGTTTTGACCAATCTGGCATTTTATTTTCAATATTTATTAATAATTAATTTTTAAAATCAACGGATTAACTAGACTTATCTTGCTTAAAACTATCTAAAATTAACAACGCTACTCCAACACAAATAGCGCTGTCTGCCACATTAAACGCAGGCCAATACAAAGTGTTGTAATGAAAAAACAAAAAATCTACCACATAGCCCAAGGTTAAGCGATCATATAAATTACCCATTGCGCCACCCAATACTAAGGCTAGCCCTAAGCAAAAAAGTTTCTGATCTTTATGTTTAACAATAAGATAGGTCATCACAATAATGGCGATAGTAGAAATACCGCTAAAAAATAATTTTTGCCAGCCGCCCGCATCCGCTAAAAAACTAAAGGCTGCGCCTTCATTGTGGTAACGCACTAAATCAAAAAAATCTGTGATTTTAAAATGTTCGCCGTATACAAAACTTTTTTGAATCAAATGTTTCGTGTATAAATCGAGTGCGACAATGATTGCGCTGATGCCAAACCATTTGTAAATATTGTTCAATATCAAAACCTCATCATTCCAACTTCAATTTTAGTCACCACTGTTATGTTGCGTTTTTTCAACAACTCACACGCTGTCATGCTGAACTAGTTTCAGCCTCTAAGCCATTGTCATGCTGAACTTGTTTCAGCATCTAAATAAAAACCATAAGATTCTGACCTACGTCAGAATGACAGTGAGCGTAATTACGCATAATTGCGTTTTTCACCCGCGCCAAATAAATTGCTCACGCAACGCCCACAAATACTTGGATGTTCTGCATGTGCGCCAACATCTGCGCGGTAATGCCAGCAACGTTCACATTTATTGTGTGCGCTTGGTTTTACAACCACTCTTTCATCCCTTCCATTAGGAGCTTTAAACAATTTGACGTCAGATACGATATAGACAAACTTTAAATCTTCGCCAATTCTTTTAAACATTTTTAACAGTTCGTCATCATGCAAGTAAATTTCCAGCTCTGCTTGCAAGGAAGAGCCAATCACGCCTTCTGCACGCTTCTCTTCAATCGCTTTATTAATATTTTGACTTAAAGCAACGGGGGTTCTTGCTTTCCTTAACTTTTCCCAAGTATCTAAAGAAAATTGGTCAAGCTCATGCGCTGGCAACGTATACCAAAATTCTTCAAAAACGCTGACATCTTCGCCCAATTTCAGGGTTTGCCATATCTCATCGGCAGTAAAACTTAAAATCGGCGCGATTAAGCGCATCATCGCATGGGTAATATGATGCAAAGCACTTTGCGCGGCGCGGCGGGCAGGAGAGTTTTCACCTGAGGTATAAAGCCGATCTTTTAAAATATCTAAATAAAAACTGCCTAAATCATCACTGCAAAAACTGACAAATTTTTGCACCGCTAAATGGAATTCATACTTTTCATAATCTGCCAAAATTTCGCTTTGCAACGTGTGTGTTAAATGCAAGGCATAACGGTCAATTTCTAACCAATTTTCAACAGGTAATAAATCTTTGCTTGCATCAAAATCAGCCAAGTTTGCCAATAAAAATTTAGCGGTATTACGAATTTTTCGATAGCTATCCGCCACCCGTTTTAAAATTTCATCTGAGATTGTGAGTTCACCTGAATAATCGGTTGAAGCCACCCACAAGCGCAAAATATCTGCGCCGTAAGTATCCATCACCTTTTGCGGCGCAACGACATTGCCTTTGGATTTACTCATTTTGTGGCCGCTACCATCCACCACAAAACCGTGTGTGAGCAAAGCGTTGTAAGGTGCGCGGCCATCTATCGCACAGCCTGTCAGTAAACTAGATTGAAACCAGCCGCGGTGCTGGTCTGAACCTTCTAAATATAAATCTGCTGGAAATTGTAATTCTGGGCGGCGTTTTAACACTGCCGCGTGCGTGGTGCCAGAATCAAACCAAACGTCTAAAGTATCAGTCACTTTCTTGTATTGCTCAGCGTTTTCTGGCGCATGTTTTGCCAAGAAGCCCGCTCTGTCCAAACTAAACCAAGCTTCAACGCCTGTTTTTTCTGTAAGCAACGCTGCTTGCTCTAATAATTCAGAAGTTTTTGGATGCGGCTCGCCAGTTTCTTTATGCACAAACAAAGGCATTGGCACGCCCCAGTTACGTTGGCGTGATACGCACCAATCAGGACGGTTTTTAATCATGGCTTCTAAACGTGCGCGACCCCAGCTTGGGAAAAACTGCGTGGTATCGACACCACTATTGGCATGCTCACGTAACGCTTTGCCATCCTTACCTTGAAGATTCATTCCTATAAACCATTGATGCGTTGCCAATTGCATCAGCGGAGTTTTATGACGCCAGCAATGCGGAAAGCTGTGGTTTAATCTCGCAGAGGCAAATAAAACGCCATTTTCTTGCAGTTTCGCTAAAATCACTTTGTTAGCATCTTGACGCGTTAAACCGCGGATTTCGGCAAATTCTACTAACTCGCTATTAAAAAACTTACCATCACCACCCATCAACACACGAGGCTTTTCATTGGGGAAGTTAGCCCGCATGACTAACCAGTCATCGTTACCATGGGCAGCGGCGGTATGCACTAAGCCAGTACCAGCATCAGTCGTTACATGATCACCACAAATGACCGGCACTTGGCGGTGATCAAATGGATGTTGCAACATCAACCCTTGAAGCGCTTCACCTTTGCATGAAGCTAAAATCTTGGTATCTCTTTCTTCATAGCGCACT
The DNA here is from genome assembly GCA_965247415.1 of Methylophilaceae bacterium. Classification (GTDB taxonomy): domain Bacteria; phylum Pseudomonadota; class Gammaproteobacteria; order Burkholderiales; family Methylophilaceae; genus Methylotenera. The sequence goes on along the minus strand of OZ252007.1, from coordinate 1,689,909 downwards.
AATGTTTTTTCCGCCAAATCACGTACCAAAATCAACAAACCTTTGCTTGTTTCAATCAAGTCGTAATCAAGCTCGGCATTTACGCTCACCGCTTGGTTCGCGGGCAATGTCCATGGCGTCGTTGTCCAAATCACAGCAAAAGTATCACCCTTCACTTCCACACCAAACGCTTTGCTTAATGCTGCGCTATCAACGACTTTGAATCCCACATCAATCGCTGGCGAGTTCACATCTTCATACTCCACCTCAGCCTCAGCCAACGCAGAACCGCAATCCACACACCAATGCACTGGCTTGCTACCTTGGTATAAATAGCCATTTTGATAAATATCACCCAAAGCGCGCATAATGTCGGCTTCAGTTTTGTAATCCATTGTTAAATATGGATTTTCCCAATCACCCAACACGCCTAGTCGAATAAAATCTTTCTTCTGCTTTTCTACTTGTTCTTTGGCATAAGCGCGGCATAATTCGCGGAATGTTGCAGGGTCAATATTTTTGCCGTGATTTTTTTCTACCACGAGTTCAATCGGCAAACCGTGGCAGTCCCAGCCTGGCACATATGGTGCATCAAAACCATCCAAGGTTTTGGCCTTAATAATGATGTCTTTTAAAATTTTATTGACCGCATGACCAATATGAATATCGCCGTTGGCATAGGGCGGGCCGTCGTGCAGAATGAATTTTTTTGCGCCTTTGCGAGCGGCGCGAATGCGTTGGTACAATTTTTTATCATTCCACGCGCCAAGCCATGCGGGTTCGCGCTTCGCCAAATCTCCGCGCATGGGGAAAGGTGTTTCAGGCTGGTTGATTTTGTAATTTTTTGTATTTTCGTCGGTCATTTTTCGTTCTAACTTATGCTTTTAAAATAATTTTTTGCAACAACTACATCTTGTCCAATTTGCGCTTTTAATGCGTCTAAGCCATCAAATTTCATTTCATCGCGAATTTTATGCAAAAATTCAACATGCACATGCTTGCCATATAAATCACCATTAAAATCAAGCACATGCACTTCTAGCAATAATTTTGGCACGCCTGCAATGCCTTGTTTTATGGTGGGTCTCACGCCTAAATTTGCCACGGCATTCAATCCATCTAATTTTACTGCATATACGCCCGTTAAAGCTGGCCGTTCATGGCGCATATGCACATTTGCCGTGGGAAACCCAAGTTGGCGACCGCGCTTTGCGCCATGCACGACTTTACCGCTAATGCTGTATGGTCTGCCAAGCAATAACGCGGCATGATTTAAATCTCCAGCAGCAAGCGCTTCACGAATACGCGTGCTGGACACGCGACGTTCGCTTAAATTTTCTTGCATTACATTGACTTGTGGCAGTGGCTTTACCAGAAATCCAGCTTCTGTGAATGTGTGAATTGAGCCTGTGCGCTTTGCGCCAAATCTAAAATCTTCGCCCACTAGAATTGATTTTACATTTAAGCGTGCCAACAAGATGGTTTGCATAAAGGCTTGTGCGGTTAAATTTGCAAACGCTTGATTAAACCTGCAGATATAAACGGCTTCTACGCCATATTCTGCAAAAAACTCTAGCTTTTCTCGCAACGATGACAGCCTTGCGGGGGCAGTTTCAGGTGAAAAAAATTCTCGCGGATGCGGCTCAAAAGTCATTACGGCGGGTAAATTGTTTGCTGCTTCTGCGGTTTGAATGAGCGTATTTAAAAGCGCTTGATGGCCCAAATGAATGCCGTCAAAATTACCTATGGCTATCGCACATGGCGCTTGCAGCGTTAATGGTAAATGCCTAAAAACACGCATTAGCGATTCACCCTACGCATGTAATCACGCGGCCTGAAGCCTAAAATAAATAATGTTGCAAAATAACTTGCGCCGCCAATAGTCACTAAACCTGCTGTCCAAAACAAGCGTTTGATGATTGAGTAATTTAACCATGCGCTCACATCGCCCATCGCAAAAAAGAGCACAAAACCTAACACAATCAAGGCGATGAGTAGTTTTATAAAAAATAATGCCCAGCCAGCTTTGGGCTGAAAAAGCTGCGCTTTTCTTAATTGATAATACAACATCGACGCATTTAAACAGGCACCCAAACCAATGGCGAGTGCCAAACCTGCGTGTTTAAAATCCAGCGCAAAAACAAATAAAAAATTCATCATTTGCGTGACAATTAAAACAAAAATCGCGATTTTGACAGGCGTTTTAATGTTTTGCCGCGCATAAAAACCCGGCGCTAAAATTTTCACTAAAATTAAACCGATTAACCCTAAACTGTAAGCAATCAGCGCTTGCTGTGTCATGGCGACATCCAACGCGGTAAACTTGCCGTAAAAAAATAAAGTAATCACCAAAGGCGTGGCAAGCACCGCTAAAGCCACAGCAGCAGGGGCGGCAAGCAGAAAAGTTAAACGCAAGCCCCAATCTAATAATTCTGAATACTCGCGTTCATTTTTGGCAGAATACGCCTTAGATAAACTTGGCAACAAAATCGTGCCTAACGCCACACCTAATACACCCGTTGGAAACTCCATGAGTCGATCCGCATAATAAAGCCAACTGACGCTGCCTGTTTTTAAAAATGAGGCGAACACCGTATTAATAATGAGTGAAATTTGCGCAACTGAAACTCCCAAAACAGCCGGACCCATCAACCTCAAAATGCGCCAAACACCATCATCATTCCAATGAAAATCAAATTTTGGTAATAAGCCAATTTGCTTTAAAAATGGAATCTGAAAAATTAACTGTAAAAAACCGCCGACAAACACTGCCCAAGCTAATACTTTAATGGGTTCTGCAAAAGAATCAGCAAAAAAAAGCACCGCAGAAATCATCGCTACATTCAGCCAAACAGGCGTAAAGGCTGGGATGCCAAATTTGTTATATGTATTTAAAACACCGCCCGCCATGGAAACGAGCGAAATAAAGAAAATGTACGGGAATGTGATGCGTAGCAAATCAATTGTTAGCTGCATTTTTTCAGGATTGACTCGAAAACCTGGCGCAATGATTGAAACTAAAAACGGCGCGGCGAGCATGCCTAACAGCGTGACGACCACTAAAATAATTGCCAACCAAGTGGCCACGCGGTTCACCAACGTTTTGGTTTCATCAAACGTGCGCTGGCTTTTATATTCTGCCAAAATTGGCACAAAAGCTTGGCTAAACGCGCCTTCAGCAGAAATTCTGCGCAATAAATTGGGAATTTTAAATGCAACAATAAACGCATCGCTCAACATGCCCGCGCCAAAAACCCGTGCAATCAACGTATCACGCACAAAACCCAAAATGCGTGAAATAAACGTCATACTTCCAACTTTGGCTAATGCATTCAGGAGATTCATGGCGACAGTTTTAGAAATGGAAAAAGTTGATGTCTGAAATTAAAAGTTGAATAATCAAGCATTTTAACATGCAAGCCTTTAACGCGCAGTATAAGGCTAAGATTTATCACATTAAAACTTGCATTGATGAAATAAAATAGTTATTATTGCGGGCTTCGTATTTTGAATAGCTTATTGGCTTATATTAGGAAAAGATTAACATGGCAAATACCGCACAAGCAAGAAAACGTGCTCGTCAAGCTGTAAAACAACGCGCTCACAATGCAAGCTTGCGTTCAACTTTGCGCACGGCGATCAAAAAAATCATTAAAGCAGTTGAAGCTGGCGACAAAGCTGCAGCCACTGCCGCATACAGCGAAAATGTCAGCGTGATTGACCGCATTGCAGATAAAAATATTATTCATAAGAATAAAGCTTCACGCCATAAAAGCCGCTTAAATGCAGCAATTAAGGCGATGGCATAATTTTTTCAAACGATTTTTACTGGTTTTAATTTTATTGTTTTAAATTTTGTTGCTTTTAATTTTATTGGTTTTAATCGTTTTTAATGATAAAAATAGTTGTTAATAATGAATTGGGCGCAAGCCCTTTTTCATTATTAACACCTTAAAATTTCAACTACTTGCAACATTCTTCTTAAAAGTTTATTGACTAGTAACCTAAACTCTTCAACGCTCTTTCATCATCCGCCCAACCGCCCTTAACTTTTACCCAAGTTTCTAAGTAAACTTTTCCACCAAATAATTTTTCCATGTCTTGGCGTGCTTCGGTAGAAATTTGTTTCATTTTTTCGCCGTTTTTGCCAATCAACATCGGTTTTTGGCTGTCTTTATCCACAATAATTGCGCAAAAAATACGGCGTAAATTGCCAACCACTTCAAATTTTTCAATTTCAACGGCCACTGAATACGGAATTTCATCCCCTAATAATCTAAATATTTTTTCACGCACCAGCTCTGATGCTAAAAAGCGTTCATTTTTATCGGTCAGTTCATCTTCAGAATAAATAGCCGCTTGATTGGGTAAATATTTACGAATGGTATTGAGTAATTCATCTAAATATAAACTTTTTTTCGCAGAAACAGGCACGATGTCTGAAAACGGAAACTCCAAATCAAAATCTTGAATGAGGGGTAACAGATTGCCTTTATCGCCCATTAAATCTGCTTTATTGACCACCAAAATCGTTGGTGTTTTTTCTGACAATAATTGCAAAACTTTTCGGTCTGGCTCGCCAAGTTTCATGGGTTCAACCACAAACAAGACCACATCTACTTCTGTCAACACTTGCGTGACGGTTTTATTAAGGCCTTTGTTCAGCGCATTTAAATGTTTTTGCTGAAAGCCTGGTGTATCAACAAATAAAAACTGGGTATTTTCTGTGGTATGAATACCCAGCAAACGATGGCGCGTTGTTTGCGCTTTACGCGAAGTGATGGCTAACTTCATTCCCAAAATATGATTGAGCAGCGTTGATTTTCCTACATTTGGGCGACCAACAATGGCGACTGTGCCGCATTTAAATGGCTGATTTGTTTGTGTGTTTTCTGTCATTTTTTGATGAACTGCGTTCCATTTTTTCAAGTTGTTGAAGCGCAAGTTGCGCGGCTTGCTGTTCTGCAATGCGCCTGCTTGCGCCTGCACCTTTGGTTGTCAGTTGATATTTTTCAATAAAACAACTGACTTCAAAGTGTTGCGCATGCGCTTCGCCCGCGATGGTTGTTACGGCGTATTGCGGCAAGGCTGATTTTTTACTTTGCAATAATTCTTGTAGTAATGATTTTGCATCTTTATCAATACTATTTGGGTTAATCACGGCTAATTTTTCAGCAAAAAACTGCAAGACCAATTGTTCTGCAGCGGGAATACCGCCGTCCAAATAAGCCGCACCAATGATGGCTTCTAAAGCATCGGCTAAAATTGAAGGTCTACGCCAGCCTTCACTTTTCATTTCACCTTCGCCTAACTTTAAGGCTTCTCCTAGATTAAACGCAATGGCGATTTCGCACAAGGTTGACTCTTTAACCAACAGCGCTCGCAATCGACTTAAATCGCCTTCGGAAAGATGCGCAAAACGCATGAAAACCTGATGGGCGATAATGCAATTAAGAACACCATCGCCTAAAAATTCTAAGCGCTCGTTATTTTGATTGCCGTAACTTCGGTGAGTGAGCGCTTGATTGAGAAGATGCTTATTTTTGAATGAATACTGCAGCTGTTTGATGATTGCTAACAATGTGTTGCGCCCAATATGAACGTCTAATTTATTGATCTAAATTGCTGGCTTTAAAATCTACCAACACGCTGATGTTTGCAACGATGGGTTTGGCGACTTGATAATTGACGGAAACACGCGTTTCGTTTGCCTGCTTTTCAATGATTAAATCTTTGCCTGTAATGACCGTAACGTATGAACTGGTTGCGCGACGGTCAAACGCGGCTTGAATGTCGCGTTTACTCATGGTTGATAATGGCTCTTGATTAATACTGCGAAGTAAATTTTTAACAGAATAAAATTCTGAATAGGCTGGAAAAATTTTCATGCCAACCAAGCCAACCAGCATGATTGCCGCAACCACGATTAAATTTCCCAAAAAGGTTGAGCCTGTTTCAAATTGTTTGCTATTTGAACTAAACGTATTCATCGGTCAAAACCTCTTCATTCTTGTGGATTAACATTATTGAATTTTAGTGCCAATACGGCCTTGCTCGCTGAAAATATTTTTTAAATAGTCAAAATTCATCCAAATAAAAAAGGCCTTTCCTACCAAATTATGTTCTGGCACAAAGCCCCATACACGGCTATCTGAGCTGTTATCTCGATTATCCCCCATCGCAAAATAATGTCCATCGGGGACGGTAATTTCTTTTCCGTTGGCAAGTTGGTCGCCTATTGAGTCTGAATCATATTGCCCAGAAAACTCATGGACCAAAATTGAGTGTTGAGTGCCAACCAAATCTTCGCGATATTGTTGGGCAGTCACAATATTCAACCCTTCCATCACATATTCATAAGCGCCCAAATCTTCGCGCGATAAATGTTGGCCATTAATGGTTAATTCTTTGTTTTCATAACGAATTTTATCGCCTGGCAATCCAACCACACGCTTGATGTAGTCAATCGACGGATCTGGCGGATAATGAAACACAAACACATCACCGCGGTTTGGCTTGTTAATTTCGATAAAGGTATTATTTAAAATGGGTACGCGCAAACCATAAGTGAATTTGTTAACCAAAATATAATCCCCTACCAACAATGTTGGCATCATGGAGCCTGAGGGAATTTTAAATGGCTCAACGATAAATGAGCGCACCATAAATACAATTAAAATCACAGGGAAAAAACTTTTTGCATATTCGACGACAACAGGCTCAGTAGCCCCTACAGCGCGTTTTTTTTGCAAGACTAGAATATCAAACAGCCAGATCAAACCTGTGATGACTAAAATCACAATCATAAATAATGCAAACATCATATTTTGTTCATCCGTTCAGTCGATTAACTTATTGTTTATATTAAATTTATTTAGATTATTTTTACTTATCTTCAACGCGTAAGATTGCTAAAAACGCCTCTTGAGGAATTTCTACATTACCCACTTGTTTCATGCGTTTTTTGCCTTCTTTTTGTTTATCCAGCAATTTACGTTTACGTGAAACATCGCCGCCATAACATTTTGCGATCACATTTTTGCGCATGGCTTTCACGGTTTCACGCGCAATAATTGTTGCGCCAATACTCGCTTGAATCGCGACATCGAACATTTGGCGTGGAATGAGTTCTCGCATTTTTTCTGCCACTTGACCACCACGGAAGCGGCTATTGGCGCGATGCACAATCATGCTTAAAGCATCAACACGTTCACCATTGACCATAATATCGAGTTTAACTAAATCTGCGGCGCGAAACTCTAAAAATTCATAATCCATGGACGCATAACCACGTGAAACAGATTTTAATTTATCAAAAAAATCCAACACCACTTCGTTGAGCGGCATTTCATAACTCAACATGACTTGGCGGCCCATGTATTGCATATTTTTTTGAATGCCACGTTTTTGATTACACAATGTCATCACTGGGCCGACATAATCTTGTGGCATCAGTAAATTAACGGTAATGACTGGTTCGCGCGTTTCTTCGATGCGAGAAAGTTCAGGCAGGCGTGATGGATTTTCAATCTGTACTACTTCACCATTTTTTAGCAATAATTCATACACCACCGTAGGCGCAGTGGTAATCAAATCCATGTCGTATTCGCGCTCTAAGCGTTCTTGCACAATTTCCATGTGCAATAACCCTAAAAAGCCGCATCTGAAACCAAACCCCAACGCGGTAGAATTTTCTGGTTCAAATAATAAGGAAGCGTCGTTCAAACTCAGTTTTTCAAGTGCAGTGCGTAAATTCTCAAACTGATTAGATTCTACAGGGTACAAACCTGCAAACACCTGCGGTTTTACTTCTTTAAAACCTGCCAATGGTTCAGCCGCAGGTTTGCCTGCCAGCGTGACAGTATCGCCCACTTTTGCACTGGCAAGCTCTTTGATGCCAGAAATAATAAAGCCCACCTCACCCGCGCTAAGCTGCGAGCGTTGCAAGGATTTTGGCGTAAACACACCCACTTGTTCACATAAATATTCAGCATGGGTGGCCATTAAACGGATTTTGTCTTTTGGTTTTAATACGCCATCAATCACGCGCACCAACATGACCACGCCCACATAATTATCAAACCACGCATCAATCACCAAAGCTTTCAGCGGCTTTGTCACATCACCCACAGGCGGTGGCACTTTGGCAATCACAGCTTCTAATACATCACGTACGCCCAAGCCTGTTTTGGCGGAACACAATACAGCGTCTGATGCATCCACACCAATCACGTCTTCAATTTCTTGTTTTACGCGTTCAGGGTCAGCGGAGGGCAAATCAATTTTATTTAACACTGGATACACTTCAACGCCTAAATCCAGCGCCGTGTAGCAATTTGCGACACTTTGCGCTTCTACGCCTTGGCTGGCATCCACCACTAACAACGCGCCTTCACACGCTGAAAGTGAACGAGAAACCTCATAACTAAAATCCACATGGCCTGGTGTATCAATTAAATTCAGCTGATAAATTTCCCCATCATCGGCTTTATATTCCAACGCAGCTGTTTGCGCTTTAATGGTGATGCCACGTTCGCGCTCAATGTCCATGGAATCCAAGACTTGCGCTTCCATTTCACGGTCTGCCAAGCCGCCACACAATTGAATAATGCGGTCTGCAAGCGTGGATTTACCGTGGTCAATATGGGCAATAATGGAAAAGTTACGAATATTTTTCATGAATGTTTAAACGTGATTAACCTAAATACTTGATTTTAAATGCAAATAATCAATAAAATGAAGGCGCCTAAAGCGCCTTTTTTAACTTAGCCGTGATTTTACAACAAATGCTTAAGATGGTTGTAATTTATTATAAGTTTATATTTTTATTGATTATTTTCTAAAGCTAGTTTTTGATTAACACTGAGTAAACACATGTTTGATGGGGTTTTTTAAAAGTGATGCAAACTTTATGAAGCTTGCAATATAAAACTTGCAATCAATGCAATATCCATAATTTTTAACATGGTTTGATCTGCATTTTCTTGGTTTGAAAGCACAATTTCACGCACCACTTTGTTGGCCTGCGCTAACTGCTCACTAATCGGTTGAATCATTTCACTGTCTAAATCAATAATATCGCCTAATTTATCAATGGATAATCCAACATATTTTCCAACCACTTTTATGACAACCACTTCTTTTATGGTTGGCGTTATTGGCGCGGCTGCGCCCATGAGCATTGATGTATGTAAAACCATGATGGAATCACCCTTGTACATCATGTAGCCTGCAACAAAAGAGCTTTCTTCACCATGAATTGGTACCAATTGACCCACAGAAACCGCACTAGAAACGCATTCAGAATAAAAACTTAGCCAATGTTCATTTACATAAAATGTGGCTAATTGCGTTTTACCTTTGTAACCAGACATCACTTTAAGCGGCGCATGTTGCACCGTTTGGTCAAGTAGCGCATGCGATTTCAACGCGCCAATTTCAATCATCACAAAGGCGTAAACGTCTTGCTGATATCGATCTTCATGACCTTTAAACTCGCGGTAGCCAGACGATTTTGCACAACCCATTGCGTAATAATGTTCACCAAAAGCGGCAATTTTGCTAAAAAATTGCCCTTTTTCTAATGTTAAAAAATTAGGGGCAATCTCAAATAAATCGCCCACCTTAAACTGCGCACTGCTCGACGAAATCACTTTTCTAGCATCATCCACAAACACTGCAAACGCATTTTGTTGATGATTCGCGGCAGATTTTTGGTGCATTACATCTTGCAAAATAGCCAACAATTGTGGCGCTGTATCAAACACAATGGCGACACCTCCCACAACTTTGATGTCTTTCACATCTCTAATACCTGACGCAAAAATATAACTTGGTTGACCGTGATATAAAGGCGTATTTACAAAATCAGAAACCACATATTGCTCAGAATTTTGCAGTTGACACGTTGCATGCACCCAAGGTTCATGCAACGTTGTGCCAACTAAATGTTGAAAATTTATATTTGAAACAGCAAGCACGCTGCCTTCTCGGTTGAACACCATTAAATTTGAATAAACGGTATATAAATCATGAATATTTTTTAAGGTTTTTTCGATTATTTTTAATTCTGCAGGTTGTAAAGATTGTTGGCTCAACAAACTTTTTAATGTGGTATTCAGCGCCCACCAACGGCAATCGTTTGCGCGCTCATACAAATTTCTGTCCATCATTTCAATGGCAAGTGCAGCCTGTGATTCACATTCTTTGAGTGTGGTTGAAATAATGGTTGATTGAATTTCAGAAATAGAATGCTCAAAAATTGCTTTTGTGCTGATGCCTGTATTTTTAATTTCACCCAAAATTACTTTTGAAACAGCTGCTTCAGGGCCATTTTTTTCAGCGGCTTGATACACATTTCCATTCCAAACAGAACGGTCTAACGTATGCTGAATTTGCGTTGCCATGCGCGAGATATTTTTAGTTTCTTGATTAAATAACGCGCCTTGTTCTGCGGCAATAACAATTTCAGCGGGTAACGCTAATGTTTCAACCGCTTTTTTTTCTTTAAAAATTGCTTCAACTGGAATCATAAAACAACCCCGCCAGCCAGCGCCTGAATAGCCTTGATACGCATCTGCGGCTTTTACGCAGGCAAAGTATTCGAGGTTTTTATAATTAATTAAATGAAATGTTTTTTCTTGAGTTAAGGTTAACTGCGTTTTCAACGGCATTTCATGCGCGTGACTGCTAGCAATCACCTGACTTTCATGATTAAGCAGTAACAACATTGCAACATCGTCTTCTGCCAATAAACGCTTAAAAATACCTTCGCATTCGTTTTCAAATTTAAAGCACAGCGCAATCACGCCTAACGCTTCACCAGCGTCATCGGCAACGCGGTAAGCGTAAACAAGATTTCGTTGCTGGCTGACAATAAAATCCATTGCGCCATACGCTTCAACATACGCATGTTCAGTTTCAAGCGCTTCTTTGATGATGGGTGATTGGCTGCAAATAATGGGCGCATCTTCATCTAAACGCACCAATACTTGACCATTTTTATCAAACAAAACAACATCTTGGTAAACGCTGTATTTATTCAAATACGCTTGAAAATGCGCTTTTAAATGTGTAGACATTTCAACCAAAGTTTGCGCATTAACGGAGGTTAACACTTTTGTTAAAAAATGTTTAATTTCATCATCAAGCGCTAAAAAACCAATATCTGCCGTGCGTTCAAATAAATTCCGATTTAAAACATTGATGGCAACTTGGGCTTTAAATGCAAATTCATTGATAGACTTATTGAGGGTTTCTGTCCCTAATCGATTCAACAATTGACCAGTTAAGTTTGAAAAATCTTTTTTTGCATGCGCTAACTCATTGTCAAGGCTTGCCAATTTGGCCATCACCGTTAAGTAATCCCAAGAAATTTGCTGTTTTTCTAACGCCTCATGATAACGTCGCACGTTGCCCATGTGCCGGATGACGGTATAGACTTCATCGTCTATTTCAAAGCCTTTATAATTTGCCATAACTATCCAAAAGATTGATTAAGGATTTCTTAAAATCCGTCAATGCTCACTTGTTAAAAATTTTTATGCTGGTTTCTCAATGTGAGAAAACTTCAATGAAGTAAAAATTGAGATTCAATCATAAAATGATTTGCGAGTAAGGGGCAAAAACGCTTGAGTAGCAACCAAGATTTAGGGCGGCAATTTACAATATTTTTTAAATTTTCAATTTTAAATTTTCAATTGATGATATTGAGTTTAGTATGTTGAAGATTATTTTCAACTTAAGAACAAACGATGATTTTTAGCTTAATTAAGATATGGGCTTAATTTAAATCAGGCCTGATTTAAATCTGGGCCTAACAAAGGACGCATTTTTTGCAAACAATCAATATTTCAACTTTTAACATTCACAAAGGCTTTAGCCCTTTGAATCGACATTTAACGTTGCATTCTCAGCGCGATTTATTAAAAAGCACACAAGCTGACATTGTATTTTTGCAAGAAGTACAAGATAAACACCACAAACATGCCACTCAATTTTCCACTTGGCCAGCATTGGGGCAGGTTAACTTTTTTAGTCAGCGCCTTTGGCCTCATGCGGTTTATGGCAAAAATGCAGAATATTCTAACGGTCATCATGGCAATGCAGTGTTATCAACATTTCCGATTAAAATGATTAAAAATCATGATATTTCTGCCCATACCATTGAACAACGTGGCATGCTGCATTGCGTTGCATCGCCGCCAAATTGGGCTGAAGATTTACATATTATTTGCCTGCATTTAGGTTTATTTGCGCACTGGCGTCATGCGCAATTAAAAGCAGTTGCCCATTATATTGAAACGCGCATTCCAAAAAGTGCGCCTTTGATCATTGCTGGCGATTTTAATGATTGGACCACGCGCGCGGGGCGTAACTTTGCAAAGCGCTGCGATTTAATAGAAGTGTTTGAAAGCAAAATGGGCGCACACGCAAAAAGTTTTCCGGCTTGGTTGCCTTTTTTAAAGCTAGATAGAATTTACACGCGCGGATTTAAAGTTCAACATGCAAATATTCACAGCCAAAAACAACATGGTTTTTTGTCAGACCACGCGGCGCTGAGTACTACTTTAATCAAGTCAGATATTTAATCTTATGACGCAGTTTATTTCTGGAAACAACCTTCAATTATTGCGGTGCGGTGCAGAGTTTTTTCCCGCGTTAGAAGCCGCAATCTTGCAGGCTAACCATGAAATTTATCTACAAACTTATATTTTTGCGGAAGATTCAACAGGGATAAAAATTAGCAATGCCCTAAAAGTGGCTGCCCAACGTGGCGTTGTGGTGCGATTGTTGATTGATGGCTTTGGCAGCAAAGATTTATCAAAAAAATTTGTAAAATCGCTCGAAAAAACAGGCGTACAAGTGATGTTTTACCGTCCCAAAATTTCACCTTGGACATTTAAAAAAAGTCGGCTGCGGCGCTTACACAGAAAAGTGACTGTGATTGACGGAAAAGTTGGCTTTGTCGGTGGTATTAATATGATTGATGACCATAATATTCCTGAGCTTGCGCACACCAACCCCGCGCCACGCCTTGATTACGCGTTAAAAATAGAGGGCGCACTGCTACCAGAAATGTTATGGAGCGTACAAAGTTTGTGGCAACGCATGGCTTGGGTGCGTGGCAAGCCATCATTTAACAAAAAAAAACCACCGCATCCAATAGAAACAACGGGCATGTTGGCTGCATTTGTTTTGCGAGACAATGTATTGCATCGGCGCGATATTGAAAACGCTTATTTATCCGCCATTAATAACGCAAAAACTGAAATTATTATTGCAAATGCTTACTTTGTCCCAGGCAGAAAATTTAGACAAGCGCTACTAAAAGCGGCAAAGCGCGGTGTTAAAGTGAAATTAATGCTGCAAGGCCGCATGGAATATTTTTTAATGCTTGCAACGCATGCTTTTTATCGTTTATTTTTAAAAAACGGTATTGAAATTTATGAATATCATCAAAGTTTTATGCATAGCAAAGTGGCGGTGATTGACCAAGAATGGGCAACGGTTGGCTCATCTAATATTGACCCTTTCAGCTTAATGCTCGCGCGCGAGGCCAACATTGTATTTAAAGACAAAATGCTGGCAAATACCTTAAGAAGTGATATTTTGCAAAGCATCAAAATGGGTACAAAAAAAGTAGAATTTGATACTTGGACGCAAGGAAATTTTTTTAAACTTTGCGTTTCGTGGCTTGTATTTGGCTTAGTACGCTTGTTTTTAGGGTTGATTGGCTTAAAACATCAATAAAAAACCTGCAAAAAAATTTGCAGGTTTTTTAAAACGTACTATTTTTTATAGTTTATTTTGTCATTTTTATTGGCACATACAACGTACTTTCTCCGCGCAATACTAAAACTGCAATGGTTTTACCCGCTTGTACCGCGTTAATTTGTTTGTTGAAAATTTCAACACTTTGCGATTCGCTGTTATTTAATCCTAAAACAACATCGCCACGACGAATACCCGCTTGCGCCGCCAAGCCAGTGCTTTCAATCACCAACAAACCATTTTTACCATTGAGCTTTTTCTTTTGCGCTGGCGTTAATTCTTTGAGCGTTAAACCAAGTTTGTTAGCTTCTGGTTTTGCTGAAGGCTTGCTCGTTTGCGCTTCATCGGCGGATTCTGTTGGCATTTCACCCACGCCAATATTGAGCATTTTTGCGTTACCTTTTCGGATAATTTCAACGGCAGCCACTTTACCGGGCTTTGTTGCACCAACCACGCGGGGTAAATCAGATGACGTTAAAATCGGTTTACCATCAAACTTGACAATCACATCGCCTGCTTCAAGCCCTCCTTTGTCGGCAGGACCATTTTTTTCAACGCCTGCCACTAAAGCGCCGTTGCTATTTTTCATGCCAAACGATTCAGCCAACTCTTTGGTTAATTCTTGTATTGCAATGCCTAACCAGCCACGCGTGATTTTTCCTGATGTTTTAAGTTGGTTTGAAATATCAATCGCCACATCAATTGGAATAGCAAAGGATAAACCAACGGAACCGCCCGTGCGGCTATAAATTTGCGAATTAATCCCCACCACTTCACCGTCTAAATTGTATAAAGGGCCACCAGAATTACCTGGGTTAATGGCAACATCGGTTTGAATAAATGGCACAAAATTTTCTTGCGGCAAGGCGCGGCCTTTTGCGCTCACAATGCCTTGGGTCATGGTATTTTCTAAGCCAAACGGTGAGCCAATTGCTGCCACCCACTCGCCCACTTTTAATTTATTTGGGTCGCCAAACGTTGCTTTTGGTAAACCATTGGCTTCAATTTTCAATAAAGCCACATCAGTTCTTTTATCAAACCCAATAATTTTTGCTTTAAATTCGCGTTTATCTGCCAATTTTACAATCACTTCATCGGCCTCATTCACAACATGCGCATTGGTTAAAATATAGCCATCATTACTAATGATAAAGCCTGAACCCAATGATTTAGATTTGTAATCTGGCTGCTGCTCACCGCCTTGACCCGGCATGCCAGGCATATTGGGAATGCCGAATCGACGCAAAAATTCTTGCATCATTTCATCTTGCGGCATGCCCTGAAAAGGTGAACTAGCATCGCCATGAACATTTTGCGTGACGCTGATATTCACCACCTCAGAACCATGTTTTTCCGCAAGCTCTGTAAAATCTGGCAATTCTCTCGCCATCACTGGGGCTTGAGTGACCGCTAAAACGCTGAAAATAATTGGCGCTAATAAACGTTTAAACATGTTTTTTTACCTCTTGGAGTTGTCAAATGGTGAGTGTTAAAACTACATAATATTAATTGGTTTGATTTGAACTGATTTCAAGATTTTTGCGAAAATATTTTCAGCAAGCACTTTTTTGCAAAACGTTCAAGACTCGTTTGATTGACGCAAAATCACCGCGTAAGATTGATTTAAATATTTTTTAGGGTTTGCACGATTGGTATATTTTTTGACTGCAAAAAAACCAAGAAAAAGCCCGAGGATTGCGCCCAAAATAACCAAAAATTCTTGATCAAACAAAATTTCTGCCAACCCTGCCCCCACAAACAGCGCCACTAACGGCACGACATAAAGCAGAATGGTGGCGTTTAAAAACAAACTTTCTTCAATACCAACGACCACACGGTCTCCCACGTTTGCATTAATTGCATTTTGCGCTTTTATTTCGCCTTGCTGATGGCCTAACATTTTTCCAAACGTTGCGTTTCCACATCCGCGCGTTTGTCCGCAAATACCGCAGGCGGTGCGCCTTTCAATTTCTAAATGGACTTGTGAATCTATTTTTTTTGTGACAACCGCTATTTCTTCAATCATTTTTTAAATACCACTGCATTTGCAATTTTTGTGACTGTTTCTTGTGGCACTTCGCCCACAACAATAATTTGATAGCCTTTTTCTACGTTTGCGTAAAAACTGTTGTTTCCAACAACATGATAGCCAACTCTCGGCTTAGCATTTTTATTAAGCGGCTCTATAAAAAGAGAAACTGTTGCCATGCCATCAGAAATTATAAATTGCGTCACGGGCGTGGTTTTTCCATGCACCATTAACCGCATTTGTTCAACTTTATTAAACCCCATTGGCAATTGTTTGATTGACCAATCGTTAGAAACGCTGTGGTCACTTTCCACTGGCATTTCATCTTCCATCTCATACAGTTTATTCGCATTAATTTGCGGTTGAAACCATTCTAAGTTTAGCGAATCCATCATATTAATCTGATTAAAAGCAACAGTTTCAAGCGGCTCTTGTTTGGTATTTAACATACTATATTTAAGCAATAAACCGTACTCTTGGTCTATCCAAAATTTGTATTGATAACGTAAATTATCTTTCGGGGTCAATAATAAAACTTTGGCTGAACGGCCTGCCACTTGCTCAACTTCACCCGTATACAATGTGTAACTGGTTTTTAATGGGGCAAGCTGAACAGGCAAAATTGCGGGAAACAAATTTTGACCGTGACGCTTTTCAATGATAATTTTTTCTTTTTTTGGGTTAAAAATAACTAAATCATTGCCTTGACTAAACACTTCGCGAGAAGAATTATCCAGCGTTACGTTGCGAGAATACTCGCCATGGCCATTGTATAAATGGGTAATTTGAACCGCTTTGGTTTTATTACAAGCCTCATAAACAAAAATGCCTTGATAACTTAATAACCTTGCCGCGGCGGCTGATTTTTGAAGGCTATTCCATGCGTCTGGCGCATCAACACTTGCTTGTGCGTAAACGGCCGCAATCAACAAAAAATTGATCATTGAAGCCGCGCCTGCAAGCTTGCAAGCGTAACCAAAATAATGGATGAGTTTCATTCAGAAAAACTGGCTGATTGAATGTAATAAGAACCGACGGATGGCGCAGAAACATGGTGTGCTTGCAAATATTCTAAAGGCGCTGCAGCCACTTCAAGTGAATTTTTTGTTGAGTCTTTGATGTCTTTTTCAGTTGTAGCAACAACGCCCTGCGCATTATTTTTTTGCGTTGAAGTATTTGATGCTTGTATGTTAAAGGCACTTTGGTCTTGGTTTAATTGTTGATTAAACAACACCCAACTTACCGCCAAAACAGCGGCGCAAGAAGCGGCAACTGACCAAATAACTGGGAATTTTTCAAATTTTTTAACTATCTGACTAATATTTGACGCATTTTCAGCCGTTTCTTGCAAGGTTGGGTGCGTTAATTTTGGCATTGCATTGGGAGCCAATACTGTTGGTTCAAGCTCAATAGATTGCATAATACGCAGGGTTAAATCAGAATCTAATTTTGGGTAGCCACGCATCGCGTCACCAATTGTTTGGTAATCATGCCAAGTTTGTAACGCTGACTTATCTAAAATAATTGAAGAAATCTCAATCCTTTCATCAGAAGCCTCAGCCTCCCCATCCACTAAAGCGGAAAAATGTTCATTCATGATTAACACCCTTACCTTACTCAACTTATATTAATGATTTAATATTAAAAAAACTAAAATTTATTACAAAAATTTACTACAACAATTAAATAGTGGAATTTATAAAATTACCAGCGTTTGTGTTCCGGTGTATCTAATAATGGACGTAATTTTAATGCAATGGTTTCGCGTGCTCTGAAAATTCTTGAACGCACCGTGCCAATTGGGCATTGCATAATGGTGGCAATTTCCTCATAGCTTAAACCCTCAATTTCGCGCAGCGTAATGGCCGTTCTTAATTCATCGGGCAAACTCATTACTGCATCGTTTACCGTTTGTGCGATTTGTTTGGTCATGAGCGCAGTTTCTGGTGTGTCCATGGTGCGTAGTTCATTGCCATCTTCAAAATTTTCTGCATCTTCAATTTCAATATCGGTGCTAACGCTTGGTCTGCGACCTGCTGAAACTAAATAATTTTTGGCTGTATTAATGCCAATTCTGTAAAGCCAAGTGTAAAAAGCACTATCGCCTCTAAAATTTGGCAAGGCTCGATAGGCTTTAATAAATGATTCCTGCACGACATCTTCAATTTCTGCCTGATCACGAATCATGCGTGAGAGCAAACGAGAAAGTTTGCGTTGATATTTTTCCACTAACATGCCAAAAGCGCGTTTGTCGCCTCGCTGTGCGAGTTGCACGAGCTCGTAATCAATTTCACGGGTTCCTGTGGCTTGGCTTGCTGTCACTTGTGTTAGTTTTCCTGATTCTTGGATATTTTCTACCAATCCGTGAGTATAAACGGCTGCATCATTTGGTACTAATGTTAATTTTACTGGAATTTCATCTAACTTTTGGCTGATTATCATGACGTTTCCCTTAACGATCATTCGAAATTTTTGTTTTAAAAACCAAGCTTCTACATTACTATTTTAATTCTCTCAGCTTTTAAAACCATACAGCTATCGGACAATGCATGATTCCTAGAAGTTCCACACAATTATTGTTGCCTAATATGTTTCGATTGCACGCGCACCATGCAACAGTTTGATGTGCTAATTATCGGTAGCGGATTGGCCGGGTTATCGCTGGCGCTGCGTACGGCTCAACATAAAAAAGTCTGTTTGGTTAGCAAGCGAAAAATCAATGATACCGCGAGTGACTGGGCGCAAGGTGGGATTGCCGCCGTGTTAAATAGTGAAGATTCGATTGAAGCGCACATTCAAGATACGCTGATTGCTGGCGCAGGCTTATGCGATGAAGCCGTGACAAAAATGGTGGCGGAGGAAGGCAAAAATGCCGTGGAATGGCTAATTGCGCAAGGCGTTGGCTTCACGCGAGAATCGGATGGCAGCGGCGGCTACCATTTAACCCGTGAAGGCGGTCACAGCCAACGGCGCATTATTCACGCGGCAGATGCCACAGGTCATGCGGTACAAATCACCTTGTCTGACAAAGTCAAACTGCATCCAAATATTACCTTGTTAGAAAATCATATTGCCGTGGATTTAATCACCACCAGCAAACTTAATTTATCTGCACAAGACGCTTCAGGCAATAAGGATTCGACTATTTCCCAATCTGATTCAGATGAAAATAGTTGCTTGGGCGCTTATGTTCTGGACAACAAAACAGGTAAAGTCATCACCATTGCAGCGCAAAATACTGTGCTTGCCACAGGCGGCGCGGGTAAAGTTTATCTTTATACCACCAACCCAGATGTCAGCACAGGCGATGGGATTGCGATGGCGTGGCGCGCAGGATGTCGGGTTGCGAATATGGAGTTTGTACAATTTCACCCCACCTGTTTATTTCACCCGCATGCAAAATCTTTTTTAATTTCTGAAGCGGTGCGTGGTGAAGGCGGTTTACTCAAGCTTCCTGATGGCACAAGATTTATGCCCGAACACGATGCGCGGGAAGAACTGGCGCCGCGCGATGTAGTTGCACGCGCAATTGACTTTGAAATGAAAAAGCGCGGGTTGGATTGCGTTTACTTAGATATTTCTGACAAGCCCCTAGCGTTTATCCAGTCACATTTCCCAAATATTTATAAACGTTGTTTAGAGCTTGGCATTGATATCAGTAAAATGCCAATACCAGTGGTGCCTGCAGCCCATTACACTTGTGGTGGCGTCATGACTGATTCACAAGGCAGAACGGACATTCGCCATTTATATGCGATTGGAGAAACTGCTTGCACTGGTTTACATGGTGCCAATCGTTTAGCCAGCAACTCCCTGCTTGAATGTCTGGTGTTTGGACAAGCCGCTGCAGAAGATATTTTGTCGCAGACGGACAAAAAAATTCCGTTGCTACCTTACTGGGATGAAAGCCGCGTAACCGATGCCGATGAAGAAGTGCTCATCACCCACACGTGGGATGAATTACGCCGCTTTATGTGGAATTATGTAGGCATTGTGCGCACCGATAAACGCTTAAGCCGCGCATTGCACCGTATTCACATGCTGCGCGATGAAGTGCATGAGTTTTATAGTAATTTTAAAGTAAGCAACGATTTAATCGAGCTTAGAAATTTATTGCAAGTGGCTGAATTGATTGTAAAAAGTGCGATTGACCGTAAAGAAAGCCGTGGTTTACATTACAGTCGCGACCATCCAAATTTAGAAAGCGATGCCATTCCAACTGTTTTAGAGCCTTCAAATTATTACAGTATTCTGGACCACGAGCACGGTCAAAAACCTCATTAAAAATGCAGCGGTGGGCTATTTTTTTCGCAATTTTGAGCCTGCTATGGGCTAAACAAAGTTTTGCAGCAAACTATGAGCTGATGACCGTTTTTGATGGTGACACCGTAAAATTACGTGACAAAGATGGAGAATTTAAGCTACGCATCACGGATATTGACGCACCTGAACGCAGCCAAGCGTATGGCAAAAAATCTCGCCGAGCGCTCACACAATTATGCAAAGGCCGCGATATATTAGTCACGGCACAACTGACTGGTATGGATAAATACCAACGCTATTTGGGACGCCTGCAATGCAATCAAATTGACGTGAGTCTTTATTTAACTGAACGCGGACTGGCTTGGCATAATAGTAAATACTCAAGCGATGTCAGTATTTACCAAGCCCAGCAACAAGCGCAACTTAATAAAATTGGACTTTGGCAAGAACCAAACCCCATTCCGCCTTGGGTTTGGCGGCAACAACATGGCCACCCGCCATTTGGACAAGCGCATACTAGGAGATAAATCACTGGCTTTTGTATCATTTGTCAGTATAATCATCGCGTTAATTCAATTCCCTACGTCAACCAATCTGCGTAGCGGCTTAAATTTTTATCTTCATTAATTTTCTATAATTCTTGAATGATGACCCGATTTGACCAAAATTGACCTCGATTGGTGTTGCTGCAAAAGTAATAGGTCAACTTAATTTTCCTATTCATTTTGTACGTACGGAGCATACTCTTTTGACACAACAAACCACGCCTGTTTTAGCAGAAACAGCTGAAATAAATCCAACAATCTTGCCTGATTTTAAAACATTAGGCTTAGCTGAATCGATTCTGCGCGCCATTTCTGACGCTGGCTACACCAGCCCGACGCCGATTCAAGCTAAAGCGATTCCTTTTGTATTGGCTGGCGGCGATTTACTCGCGGGCGCACAAACTGGCACGGGCAAAACGGCAGGTTTCACTTTGCCAATTTTGCATTTACTGAGTCAGAAACCTTTGAGCCATGTAGCTAAAGGTCGTCCACGTTGTTTAATGCTTACACCCACGCGTGAATTAGCCGCGCAAATTGAAGAATCTGTCAAAACCTATGGCAAATATTTGCCACTCACATCCACAGTGATTTTTGGCGGCGTCAACATCAACCCGCAAATTTCACGTTTAAAAAAACCACTGGATATTTTAGTGGCAACGCCTGGTCGCTTGCTCGATCACGTGAGCCAGCAAACCATTGATTTATCTGGCGTTGAAATTTTAGTGCTGGATGAAGCCGACCGCATGCTAGATATGGGATTTATTCGCGACATTAAAAAAATTCTCGCGCTGTTACCAAAACAACGGCAAAACCTATTATTTTCCGCCACGTTTTCTGACGAAATTAAAACGCTAGCAGATGGCTTATTAAAAAACCCTAATTTTGTCGAAGTTGCACGCAGAAATACCTCTTCCGAATTGGTAGAACAAACCGTCCACATGGTCGCCCAAAGCCATAAACGCGAGTTAATGAGCCATTTAATTCAAAAAAATAACTGGCAACAAGTGCTAATTTTTACCCGCACCAAACACGGCGCAAACCGCTTAGCTGAAAAGCTGATGAAAGATGGTATTGAATCTGCCGCAATTCATGGCAATAAAAGCCAATCTGCCCGCACCAAAGCATTGGCCAACTTTAAAGAAGGCACCGTGCGCGTGTTGGTTGCCACCGACATTGCGGCACGTGGTTTAGATATTGACCAATTGCCGCAAGTGGTCAATTTTGAACTACCTAACGTGCCAGAAGATTATGTTCACCGCATTGGCCGAACAGGCCGTGCAGGCAGTAGCGGCGCGGCAGTTTCATTGGTGGATCGTGAAGAGTTAAAACTATTGAAGGATATTGAAAAGCTGATTAAGCGTGATATTCCAAAAGTACAAATTGAAGGATTTACGCCTTCCGACAAACCAGAGGTAGAACCCCCGCGCTCAACGCAGCCACATGGCAGACCGCCGCGTGGGCATCTACGTCAAACACAAAACAATGGTGCAGATTCAGAAATCCAGAATACAGGCCGAAATCAAAACAGGAATAATGGGCAGAGTCAGCATGCTACACAAGTGAGAAATCCGGCAGCGGCAAACAGAAATGATCGTCCAGCTCAAAATACCAAAAATATGTCTGAAGCGGCGCGCCATCAAGCCATGCCACAAACAGGCTTATTTGCGCCGCCAGCCCCACCACGTGCGCCAAGACCGTTTAATGCGCAAAACCGTCCTAAACAAAGTACAAGTAATGGAGCAAATAGAGGCACGCAACACCGCACGGGTGGGCGCGGACGTTAATTTTCAGGAACAAATTTCATGCAAATTTGGGTTGATGCAGACGCTTGCCCAGTCGCAATTAAAGAGATTTTATTTCGTGCAGCCATGCGTGCAGAAATTACAACAACTTTGGTTGCCAACCAATTTCTGCGCACACCGCCATCGGTTTATATCAAAACCTTGCACGTGATGAGTGGTTTTGATGTGGCGGACAATCGTATTGTGCAAGAACTTACCACAGGCGATTTAGTGATTACTGCAGATATTCCCCTCGCCGCGCAAGTGGTAGAAAAAGGCGGCATTGCGCTTAACCCGAGAGGCGAACTTTATACGCTCGCGAATATAAAGGAGCGCCTTGCCATGCGCGATTTAATGGAAACTTTGCGTAGTAATGGCGTAGAAACAAGCAATCAATGCAGCTTTAACAATGCAGATAAACAAGCGTTCGCCTCTGCTCTCGATGGCTTTATTGCCAAACACCATAAAAAGGCAAACAAATAGTCGCTAACTACAAAAACCTTCATCAAAATAAAATCTTAACGACATTTATCCAATCAAAAAAATAGATTAAAATTCAAAAACTTAAATTCTTTTACTCTTTCATTAGGAACGCACCATGCAAATTGCAATGAACACCGTAGTATCCATGACTTACGAACTAAAAGATGCCGATGGCAATGTGTTGGAATCAAGCGCAGAGCCAGTGGCGTATTTGCATGGAGGCTACGATAATATTTTCCCAAAAGTGGAAGAAGCCATGCACGGCAAAGACGTGGGCGATGTGGTGACAGTGGATTTACAACCTGCGGATGCATTTGGTGAATATGACGAAGAACTCGTGCAAATTGAACCTGCCAGCGCCTTTCCAGCCGCAGAATTAAAAGTCGGCATGCAGTTTGAAGGTGAAGATGAAACTGGCGAAGTGATTTTATATACTGTGACTGAAATTGCTGACGGCAAAGTAGTGGTGGATGGCAACCATCCTTGGGCGGGCGAGCGCGTGGTGTTTACAGCAACGGTGAAAGATGTACGCAAAGCCAATCAAGAAGAAGTGAGCCACCAACATGTGCATGGCGCGGGTGGTCATCATCATTAAATATAACTTGAGGGTGCGCTGTAAATTATTTTTATAATTTTTAAGTTTACCAATATTTAAAATTCAGTGAGCTTACCTTAAGCAAACTGGGCTGCAACGCAATATAAGCGCAACTAAAAAATAAAATTTTATTTTTTAGTTGCGCTTATTTTTTTTGTGAATATTTCGTTAACCAAATGGGCTATATGCTCTAAAAAAATATTATGATAAATTTGCAATATCTAAAAATATTGCAGGTTAGTTAAAGACTTACATGGTTAAAAGCGCATATTCAAATCAGCAAACTTTCCCACGCACAAACAATAAGCTGGGTTTGGCCAATCAGTTTATTGCAAAATTGCTGATGGTAACCCTGTTCACCATGAGTTTGCCTGCAAGTTTTTCACCCGCCATGGCAGAGCCCACGCCAGAAACTTGGGTAACCATTCCTGTTCAAGCTGACCCCATTCTTCAGAATCTCACCATTCCAAGAAATGCTGCAACAAAAGGCATGTGGTCAACCCTTAAAGATTGGCCATTAAACGGCTTACATGCGAATGTATTGCCAGACGGCAAAGTGATGACATACGGTTCTCCAACAGCTCAACCAGGAAACCAGATTGCTCGAACCTTTGACATTTGGGACCCAACATTAGGCTTTGGTGAGAATAGCCATAAAACCACAGAACGTCCGCAAGTACAAAATAGCTTTTGCTCTGCTGCTGCGTTTTTGCCGAATGGCACGCTGTTAATTTCTGGCGGAAATGACAGTAAAACCAGCACGATTTTTAACCCAATATCAGCCGCAGCAGAAACTTCTCCGCATGAGCTTGCTGCAAATCGTTGGTATTCCTCCATGATTACTTTGCCAGACGGCCGACCTTTGATGCTTGGTGGCATGTATCCTTATGCTGAAACAATGTTTGAGAACCCAGATCAAGCGATTGCGCAGGGACTTCCATCCATGACGCCAGAAGTCTATGAGACATCAACAGGCTGGCGTAGTTTATTAGGTGCTTATAATCGCGATGCGTTTGGTGCAGACTATTTACGCACTTCATTTCCGCATGCTTGGGTTGCGCCCAATGGGCTAATTTTTGGCGTTTCCTCTGACAAAATGTGGTATTTGGATGTGGAAGGGAACGGTAGAAACGGTGAAATTACTTACACGGCTGATTATAAAACACCCTACAGCGCTGAAAAACCAGTGAATGCTGGCTCAACCAGCGTTGCTGTTATGTATGCGCCTGGAAAGATTTTAATTGCGGGCGGCAATGGCGCATGGGTAAATGATGGCCTTCCAGCCAGTAATTTGGCAACGGTGATTGATATTAATGGTGAAACGCCAACCCTCACAGAACAAGCCCCAATGACTTACCCGCGAAGATTTGCCAATGGCATTGTGCTTGCCGATGGCAAAGTAGTGGTTGTGGGCGGATCTCAATTTGGTAACGCAAACGGCCCTGCCGCGGTTTATGCAGCTGAAATTTGGAATCCATCAAACGGGTTATGGACTGTAGGTGCTGAAGCTTCGGTGTTTCGTGGCTATCATTTAACCGCGCTTTTGTTGACTAATGGCACAATTTTAGCTGCAGGTGCAGAGACCCTGAGTGCAGAGATTTATTACCCTCCTAATCTTTTTGAAACTGTCAATGGAAACTCCGTTTTAGCCAATCGCCCTGTTATTAAAGCCATTAACCAGCGCTCATTTGCGCACGAAGCTTCTTTAAAATTGGACATGGCCACAAACCAAACGGTGAATCAATTGGTATTGGTTGGTTTAGGCATGACAACCCATGCGTTTAATACCACGCAGCGTAGAATTCCTTTAAGCTTCACGCAATCAAGCAATCGGCTCACCAGCACAATACCCAACGCGAACCTAACACCCCCAGGCTATTATCAACTGATTGCACTTAACGCAAAAGGTGTGCCTTCATTAGGTGCAATTATAGCCATCGGTCAAGGCGTATCTGCGCCAAATGACCCTGTTGAAGCCTATACACCACCCAATTTGGCAGAAGACATTAACGCCACTTTAATTAATTCTGGTGGCACAGCTAATTATTCAGCAACGGCTGAAGCTGGAACAACTTACAGCTGGAATTTTGGCGATGGCGCAGCCAGCACTGAATTTAGCACCAACGCCACCATTAGCCACACATTTACAAAATCGGGGGTTTATGTCATTACCTTAACCGCGCTTTCTGCAACAGGCGCATTTACTACGCGTACATTTTTGCAAGCAGTTGGCACGGCAAATACGGGTGGAAATCCGCGTAACTCAAGCCCAATTGCGTTTGAAGCAAGAACCAACTTAACGGCGCGTATATGGTCAGTCAACCCTGACAATGATTCAGTCAGCGTGATTGATAGCGCTACAAAAAGAGTCATTAGCACCATCAACGTTGGGCAATCACCAATATCCGTTGCCATTGCACCCGATGGCAGAATTTGGGTCACCAATAAAGATTCTGCAACCATTTCAATCATCAGCCCAACCAGCTTGGCGATTGTGCAAACCATTGCGTTGCCGCGCGCTTCGCAACCCCATGGCATCGTATTTTCTCCATCCAGTGGCGAGGCATTTGTGGTGTTAGAAGCGGCTGAAAGTTTGATCAAGCTAAATCAAACAACTGGTGTAGAAATTGCAAAAGTTGCACTGGGAAGTCACCCAAGGCATCTGGCCATCAGTGCAAATGGTTTGCAAGTACTTGTTTCAAGGTTTATCACCAAACCACTCGTTGGAGAATCTACGGCAACTGTTAATACAACGTCATCAGGCGCGGATGTATTGGCTGTTAATACAAGCACCATGGCCGTTTCTAAAACAATTATTTTGTATCATAGCAATAAGGAAGACGGTCCAACGCAGGGCGGTGGCATTCCTAACTATTTAGCCGCGCCGGTTATTTCACCCGATGGTAAAACGGCGTGGGTGCCATCAAAACAAGACAATATTAAGCGCGGCATGTTACGCAACCAATTTAATTTAGACTTTCAAAACACGGTGAGAGCCATTGCCTCAAATATCAATATGTTTACGCTTAGTGAAAATATTGATAAGCGGATTGACTTTGACGATTCTAGCGTTGGCTCAGCCGCTGTTTTTCACCCAAGTGGCGTTTATCTGTTTGTTGCATTAGAAACCAGTAGACAAGTTGCCGTGGTAGATGCGGTGCGCGGCAATGAACTTTTTAGAGTAGATGTTGGCCGTGCGCCACAAGGCTTAGCGATTTCTGCTGATGGCAATACGCTTTATGTTCATGAATTTATGGACAGAAGTGTTGGCTTTATTGACCTAAAACCATTAACAACGAAAGGTTTGCTCAATCTTGATGAAACGCATATTACTTATACAGTGAATGCTGAAAAGTTACCCCCGCAAGTAGTTTTAGGCAAACAACTTTTTTATGATGCAAAAGATACCCGTTTAGCAAGTAACGGTTATATGAGTTGCGCAAGCTGCCATAGTGATGGTGGTCATGATGGTCGCGTATGGGACTTAACGGGTTTTGGCGAAGGTCTGCGTAACACCATTTCGCTCAAAGGGCGCGCTGGCATTACGCATGGCAACTTGCATTGGAGCGCAAACTTTGACGAAGTACAAGATTTTGAAAAACAAATTCGCGATTTAGCAGGCGGCTTAGGGTTGATGTCAGATGAACAATTTAACACGGGCACCCGCAACGAACCCTTGGGCGATAAAAAAGCAGGCGTGAGTAACGATTTAGATGAATTAGCCGCTTATGTAAATTCACTCAACACCTTTGCAAACAGCCCAAACAGAAGTGCTACGGGCGCGTTAACTGACGGTGGCGCACTAGGCAAACGCATATTTAATCAACAATGCGCAAGCTGCCACAGCGGCAATCATTTTACCAATAGTAGCGATGCAACAACATTAACCAACATTGGCACCATTAAACCCGCCAGTGGCACCCGTTTAAATGCGTTGCTTTCTGGCATTGATGTACCCACATTAAGAGATGTTTGGAACACCGCGCCTTATCTCCATGATGGCAGCGCTGCAACACTTGAAAATGCAGTAAATGCTCATAATAATCTTACGTTAAATTCGCAAGATTTGGAAAATGTGGTTGCCTATATCAAACAAATTGGCGGTGAAGAAACGGTCATCATTCCAATCAACGAATTACCGACTGTAACAATCCAAACCCCTGCACGCGATGTTAGCTTGTATCAAGGAGATGCTTATAACATTGTCGCAACCGCAAATGACGCGGACGGAACCATTACAAAAGTTGAAATTTATTATAATGGTAACAATTTACTCTCCACGCAAACAACTGCACCATACGCCATTGGCGGCTCTACTTCAGGCGTGCCCATTGGCGTTTACGCAATTACCGCGCGTGCTTATGATGACAAAGGGGGCGTGACCACCAGCGCACCTGTGGTGATTACCATCAGCCCGCCAGATGCAAACAATATTCTGCCTACGGTTGCCATTACAACGCCTACAACCGATGTAACCTTGAACCAAGGCCAAGAATATAACATTGCCGCAACGGCAAATGATGCGGATGGGAAAATTACAAAGGTTGAAATTTATTACAATGGGAATGGTTTGCTTTCAACACTCACCGCTGCGCCTTATGCAATTAGTGGTTCAACGGCGGGAGTTGCACTTGGATCTTACCCCATCACGGCGCGAGCTTACGATGACAAAGGGGGCGTGACAACCAGTGCGCCAGTTGTGATTACTATTAAGTAAATTTATTTATTCAACAATTTTTTTAATTCGTACAGAAAATCCAATGCTTGCTTGGGTGTTAAATCATCCACCTGCAAGTTTTCAACTTGACTTAAAATTGGATTTTCTGCAATTTCAATTTCTTGCATTTGACCGATAAACATATCGGGTTGCGGTGAATTATTGGCAATCTGTTGTTGCTCCAATTGCACGAGTTTTCGCTTAGCAGCGGAAACCACTGATTTTGGAATCCCCGCCAATTGCGCCACTTGCAAACCATAACTTTGGTTCGCTGCACCTTCTTCTACTTTGTGCATAAATATAATGGTTTTATGATCGCCAGTTCCATGCTCCACCGCATCTAAATGCACATTAGCAGCGTGTTTAAATTCATCCACAATCCGCGTAAGTTCAAAATAATGCGTGGCAAATAGCGTGTAACTACGATTTTTTTCTAAGAGTTGTTTGGCAACTGCCCAAGCCAAACTCAAGCCATCAAAGGTACTGGTTCCGCGACCAATTTCATCAAGTAACACCAAACTTTTATCGGTGGCATGATGCAAAATATTCGCAGTTTCGGTCATCTCCACCATAAAGGTAGAACGCCCACCCGCCAAATCATCCGATGCGCCTATTCGCGTCATAATGCGATCAATTTCACCGATTTTTGCAGAGGTTGCCGGCACATAGCAGCCGCAATGCGCAAGCAAAACTATTAATGCCGTTTGGCGCATAAAGGTGGATTTACCACCCATATTGGGGCCTGTGATTAACAATAATTGTCGGTAAGGATTTAACACAACATCATTGGCAATAAACACTTGCGGCGAAGTTTGGTTAGCGGATAGGTTTGAAATCTGCTCAACGACAGGATGGCGCCCTGCCACAATTTGAATGCCCGCTTCCGTGGTAAAAGTTGGCGCAACATAATTGAGCGCACTGGCACGTTCTGCAAAGCAGCATAAAACATCTAAACTTGCCACTGCGCCTGCGTTCATTTGCAAGGTTGCAATGTGCGGCAATAATTGCTCCAACACTTGAGCATATAATAATTTTTCACGTGCCAAAGCTCTATCGTTCGCGCTTAAGACTTTATCTTCAAAGGCTTTAAGTTCTGGCGTGATAAAACGCTCAACATTTTTTAAGGTTTGCCGACGACGATATTCAGGTGGTGCACTTTCAGCTTGCGTGCGGCTCATTTCAATATAAAAGCCATGTACGCTGTTGTATTCCACTTTTAAATTGGTCAAGCCTGTGCGGGCTTTTTCAGCCGCTTCATACTGCAGTAAAAATGTACCGTGGTTATTTTGTAGCGCGCGCAGTTCGTCTAATTCGGCGTCAAAGCCATCGGCAATCACGCCGCCATCGCGCAGCACCACGCTGGGCTCTGGCTGAATAGCAGAATTCAGTAAATGCACAACGGCACTTGGTGGCTCTAGCGATTCACCCAAGGTTTGCAATAAATTGGCTGGCAATGGAATCAGTGAATTTTGCACTGCTGGCAATTGTTGCAAGCTTAAGCCTAAGCTGGATAAATCGCGTGGGCGCACCGTTTTGAGGGCAACTCGCGCCGTAATCCGTTCAATATCGCCAATCGATTTTAATAAATGTTGAATATTTTCATATTGCTCATCATTTATTAACGCCGCAACGGCTTCATGGCGTTTCATCACCAAATGGCGATCTTGCAACGGCTCGTGCAACCAGCGGCGCAACAGCCTTGCGCCCATGGCGGTTTTGGTGGTATTCAAAAGTGAATATAAAGTCGGGCTGGCTTCGCCGCGTAACGTCATGTCAATTTCTAAATTGCGGCGTGTCACCGCATCGAGCTGAATAAAA
The DNA here is from genome assembly GCA_965247415.1 of Methylophilaceae bacterium. GTDB lineage: Bacteria > Pseudomonadota > Gammaproteobacteria > Burkholderiales > Methylophilaceae > Methylotenera. Next base: position 1,659,926 of record OZ252007.1, on the reverse strand, counting down.
GCGCTGGTGCTTTCAACTGAAATGGCGTTAATGTGCGGCAAGGCTGTGCGTTGGGTATGCTTTACATAATCAAGCAACGCCCCAGCAGCGCCAATCGCAGGTTTTAAATTTGCACAACCAAAACCATTTAAATCATAGGTATTTAGTTGTTGCGTAAGGGTTTTATAAGCACTGTCTACATCAAACTGCCAAGGGCTTAAGTACTTTTTTGCGACTTTAAATTGCTGTAATGCTGGGTGGGTAAAATCATCTGCCAGCAGAATTTCTGTCGGATTAATGCGCTCAATTTCTTGTGCCAATAATCCAACTGCTATTTCGCTTAACACAAAACTGCCAGAGGCTAAATTTAAGCGCGCTAAGCCTAACAAACCATCTGAGCTAAAAATACTCAGCAATTGATAATCGCGCGACTCTTCTAACAGCGCTGTATCGGTCAATGTACCGGGCGTTAAAATGCGCGCAACCTGTCGATCGACAGGGCCTTTACTGGTGGCAGGGTCGCCCACTTGTTCACAAATCACCACCGCCTCACCCAGTTTTGCGAGTTTGGCTAAATACTGCTCCGCCGCATGGTAAGGCACACCCGCCATTTTTATCGGTTGCCCATTACTGCTACCGCGATGCGTTAAGGTAATGCCGAGCAAGCGAGAAACTTTTTCTGCATCTTCAAAAAAAAGTTCGTAAAAATCGCCCATGCGATAAAACACCAGCATATCTGGATGTTGTGCTTTTAAGCCAAGGTACTGGCGCATCATAGGCGTGTGGTTGGCAAACGGCGTTGCGTCAACCATTGAATTTTTTTGTGGGGTATTTTGCAACACTAAAACCAGACCAATTTAAATTGATAAAAATCTATTTTACAATTTAATTCAAAAAATTTTGCAGTTTAATCTTGAGCGAACTTATTTTAATGTCGCGTCCGCTTTCAAATAAAAAAGGCCGCCTAGATAACTAGCCGTTCCGCAAAGGTGTGTAAAAAACCGAGGATACGAATATTCTCGGTTTTTATTTAATAATACCTATTTCCAGTATCAAATCCACTCGCGCTTGTACAAGACTTTTGGTAAACAATCTAGACTAGAATTTATGCGCGCAATCCGTACTAACAATTCCACAATCTCAGTTAAAGCTTAGTGCATTCCTCTTTGAAATAAATCTGTTTGCCCTACATGCAGGTTTTTTGCAATAGTTCACCTGAATACCGTTTAGTTTTGGCGATATCCTGTATTTTATTGCTGGAGAAGAATTTATGCTGGAAATGAAAATCCCCCTTTAGCTTTAACTAAAGGGGAATACAGGTTTGTTTGTATTAAATATTAAACACCTTTGCGGAACGGCTAGCCTAGATAAGGCAGCCTTTTTACTTAAAAACTAAACACGTTAATCGGTAATTAATTTATTTTGCGAGAGTAAATTTTGAATTACTTGCGCATCAGACATTGAACCAGCCGTTAAATCAACGCCAATAAATTCAATTTGTTGCGTAGTGTTTGCTAAAACTTCCGCTTGATTGCCGGCACCCACTTGATGCTCTGTAAAGTTACCATCAGCGCTCACATACATCGTGGTTTTACCTTCGCCCACACTAAAATGTAAATAATTGACCAGTGAAGCAGCATCGTGGCTTTCGCCATTGAGTAAATCTTTTACATTAATGACATCACTGCCATTTGGGTTGGCAAAATCGGAGATGGTATCAACCTCAATACCTGTTGCGGCGGTATCGGCCAATGTCCATGTAAACGTATCTGCGCCCACGCCGCCTGACAATAAATCATTTCCAGCGCCTCCAGAAATTTGATCATCACCCGCGCCACCCGCGATATTATCGTTACCCGCATCACCATTTAAAGTGTCGCTCCCCGCTTGACCTGTCATTAAATCTTGTGCGGCAGTACCGTTTAATGTTTCGTCAGAATTATCTCCTTTAATTTCATTGAATGGTTGACCTTCTTTGTAAACTAAATCTGCGCTGATAAAAATATTGTCAAGTAATCCGCCTACTTCATTTTGATTGAACGATTGAAACTCAATGCGCATCGGCTCGCCTGTGCCTGCAATTTCAAAACTAAAAGGTGTAAAGCCTACGCTATTGGTATTGACCATTTGAAATTCTTCGCCATTGACTAATATTTTAATGGCTGAATCTTTACACCCATCCGCCCCTGCGCGCGCTGAGTAATCAAAAGAAAGGGTAATGTTTTCTCCATAAACACTGTTTACAAAAGTGTAGAAGTTACTTGCGTCCCCTGGAAAACGTTCTAGCTCTAGTACATTACTTACAGTGCCTGGGATGCCATACACATCACTGGGAAGCACTTCAATCACACCGCCTGGATTATCGCTAAACCAGCCCGCAGGTGGCGCTGCATTTACACTTGGTGCAATATTATTAAAATGTAAAATATTTTTTTCTACAACCACTTCAGCAACCACCGTTAAATTAACCGTTGCCGTATCTGTTCCGCCTTTGCCATCGGTAATGGTGTAGGTGAAAGAAGCAGGGCCACTGTAGCCAGCCGTTGGGGTAAACACTACTTGCCCATTGATATACTCAACTGCACCATTTACAGGATCTTGCAAACTGATGCCTGTTAAAGTATCACCTTCTGCATCCATATCATTAGCAATTAAATCTGCTGGGTTAATCAAAATTTGACCTGCTTTTGTGGCGACAACGGCATCATCATTTGCCACTGGTGCAGCATTCACTGGCGCCATAATATTCAATGTAATGACAGCTGTATCTGTGCCGCCTTTGCCATCGCTAATGGTATATTCAAACGATGCAGGCCCTGTGTAACCCGGTGTTGGCGTAAAAATTGGCACGCCATCCACATATTCAATAGAACCGCCCACGACATTTTGTTTGCTGATAATGGTTAAAGGGTCGCCATCCGCATCGGTATCATTGCTTAATACTTGAATGCCCATTTCTGGCGTTAATGCAAATGGGCCATCCGCAACAATTGTAATACTGTCATCGACAGCATCAGGCGCAGTATTGATAGGTGCAATTGCAATTTCAATCGCCAATGGGGTACTTTGCGCAGATTCATTGCCTGCTAAATCAGTTAAGGTATAACTAATATTATGCGCGCCCTCTTTTAAGGGAACATTCGGCGTTAACGTATTGTTCTGTGCGTTAAAAGTTGCCTCAACTTTTATACCATCAACATACAACGTTGGGAGGTTTCCTGCAGGGTCTTCAATGGCAAAATCTGGCGTGCTGTCGCCTGTTACATCATCTGTTTGACTTAAGCCAGTATCTGTTTCTGCGGTCATATCTAATGAAGAATAAATGATTGGCGCAGTTGTATCGATTAAAATTGGCAGAGGCGCACTTTGTGGAGATTCATTACCCGCCGTATCGATGAGTGAATAGCTAATGGTATGAACACCATCGGCAATCGCGTTCACAGGGGTCAACGTGCTAGCAATTAAATTATAAGTTGCAGTAACTTTTACACCATCAATGTATAAATTAGGCGCATACCCCTCTGGCACTTGAATTTCAAAGTCTGGCGTATTGTTATTGGTTATATCATCCGAATTACTCAAACCAGAATCTGTATCAGCCGTCATATCAGGCGGCGCAAAGGTCATTAACGCACTGGTATCAATTTCTATAGGCAATGCCGTACTTTGCGCAGATTCATTCCCCGCGCCATCCGTTAGCGTATAAGTCACCTGATGGATACCTTCAGCAATGGGCGCATTGGGCGTTAACGTGTTGTTGCTCGCATCAAACGTTGCTGGCACCAGCACGCCATCAATATATAACGCTGGGATATTATTTTCTGGCGCTGCAATTTCAAAAGAAGGCGTGTTGTCATTGGTTCGGTTGTCTTCATCACTTAAACCCGTATCTGTTGCAGCCGTCATATCTGGTGTTGACGACGTTGATGAAATTGTTGGCGCCGTTGTATCAATCACTATTGATAATGATGGGCTAGGCGCAGATTCAATTGCGTTCGCACCATAGCCAGTGAGGGTGTAATGAATGACATGTTCGCCTTCTGCCAACGGAGCATCTGGCGTCACCAAGCCCGTTGCCGGGTTATAAGTCGCGGGCGTTTTAACGCCATCCACATATAAATTAACCTTATGATTACCCGCATTACTGACAGCAAAATCTGGGGAATCATCACGCGTTAAATTATCAAGATTGCTGATTCCAGTATCTGTTTCTGCCGTCATATCAGCAGGCGTTAATGGCGCGGCCAAGCCAACGTTGATATTCACGGTTGCCGTATCTGTTAGGCCGCCGTCAGAAGAAATAATTTTAATATTATCAAGTAAACCGCCTAAGCTATTACTATCAACCGCTTTAAATTCAACACGCATTGGCGCACCCGTGCCCGCTACAGTCACACTTAACGGTGTAAAACCGACGGTGTGCGTATTGGCAGTACCCACAATTTTTCCATCAATTAACAGATGAATGGCAGAATTATCGCCAGCTTCAAAACCCGCACGCGCTGAATAGTCAAAAGAAATACTGACTGGCTGATCTTTAACACTGTTCACAGTGGTGTATAAATTGCTGGCCTCGCCTTTTCCGCGTTCAAGCTCAATCACGTTACGCGGCTCACCTGGAATCCCATAAACAGTTGAGACATTAATCTCCACTTGACCGTTTGGGTTATCGCTCATCCAACCATTGGGTAAAGTGGCTGAATAACCAACTGGCAATTGATTAAACACCAAATTTGTTTGAACATTGTTTGCTGCTGCATCGCTGAGCGTATAAGTAAATTTAGCTTCACCCGTATAACCTGCATTAGGTGTAAAAACAATATTTCCATTTACCACAGCAACTGTGCCGTTTTCAGCACCTTGCACGCTCACAATCGTAATCGGCTTACCCTCAGCATCATAATCATTCGCAAGCAAACTATTGGGCGTAATTACAATCGGCAACCCAGAGGTTCCAGCAAAAGCATCATCCACCGCATTTGGCGCTTGGTTCACCGCACTAATGCCTAATTTCACATACGCTTTATCCGTTCCGCCCATGCCATCGCTCAAGGTATAAGTAAATTGTGCAGGGCCAGAATAACCAGGATTGGGGACGAAACTAATTTTTCCATTAACTAACGAAACCTGACCATTCACAGCATCTTGCACGCTTACAATGCTCAAGTTGGCTGTATTGGTATTGTAAGAACTGCCATAACAACCTTTATAAGGCTGCCAAAAGCAATTTGAACCACTCCAAGCCCAGCAACCAGATTTATCATCTGAAGTGGTTGTTGCACTATAACCCTTCACATCATTTTGCAACAAAGTATTGGCATCAATCAAAATGGGTTCATTCTGATTAAACGCCAAATGGTCATCTACCGCTTCAGACTTAACCACTTTTGATTGCAAACTAGATTTGTGGTGTTTGCTACCCAACTTACCAACTAAAGAAAATTTCATCATCAATCCCTTGTATTAATTTTTAAAGATTAAATCGTCACCATCAACAATAGATGACTCGTCTCTCTTGGCTCTAACGGCAATTAAGGGGAAAAATTTAGAAAAAATATAACGTTAGAATCACCTCAAATCATCTGAACGCCGCTTAAAAGGCGCGCGCTCATCAAGTTCATTGGTATAAGCGGCAACCCCTAAAGATTCACGCTGCAAAAAATCACCAATGGCCTGCTCAAAATCAGGATGCGCAATTTTGTGAAAAGAACACGTTGGCCTTGCTTTAAAACCACGCGCTAACTTATGTTCACCTTGCGCACCACCTTCAAAAAATTGAATTTTTTCTGCAATACAAAATTCTTGCGCTTGGTAATAACACAACTCAAAATGTAAATTTGGCACATACTGCAACGCACCCCAATACCTTCCATAAAGCGAACTTGCATCATAAAAATTCAACGCACTAGCCACTGGTACGCCATCCAGATAAGCCAAAACAAGCAAAATATTTTCTGGCATGGTTTGCGCAATTTCTGCAAAAAATTGACGCGTTAAATAGGGTGTAGAACGATGCTCAAAATAAGTATTTGTGTAACATTGGTAAAAAAAATCCCATTCAACTTCTGTGATTTGAGCCCCTTTAATTTGCCGACACTGCACTTGAGCATCGACAATTTTTTTACGTTCTTGGCGGATTTTTTTGCGCTTATCATGGCTGAGTATTGTTAAAAAATCGTCAAATGTAGTAAATCCAGTGTTTTCCCAACGAAACTGCACACCGTGACGCTGCATCCAACCTGCGCGCTTAAAAACCTGCGCTGAATTTTCAGCAGGAAAATTAACATGCACTGACGAAAAACCCTGATGTTGCATCACTTGGGCAAGCGCATTCACCATGAGTAATTGTGTTTCAGGCTTACTTGAAAGTAAGCGCTCACTTGTGATGGGCGTAAATGGAATGGCGGATAAAAGTTTTGGATAATATGAAAGGCCTGATCGCTCATACGCATTTGCCCATGCCCAATCAAATACATATTCGCCGTAAGAATGATGCTTTAAATAGAGCGGCATCGCACCAATGAGGGTTTCACCCTCTTTTAACAACAAAGGACAAGACTGCCAACCGGTATCGCTACCCACAGAGCCGGAAGTTTCAAGCGCAAGAAAAAAAGCGTGTTTTAGCAACGGCATTTCTCCCACCAAAGCATCCCAACTTTGGGCATCAATCGCATTAAACCCATCGACCAACTCAACCGATTGCTGCATAAAATTCAACTTTTTAGACGCTAAAACACCATATTATCCAAACTAACGCAGATAATCTACGCTTAATAGCAGCCATTTTTGGATCAATGTCCAATCAAAATAACAAGGTCAATATGGAGACTTTAAAACTGGAAAAAATTTGAAATAGCACGCTCAAATTTATGATGAAATCTTTAAAAAAAGAAAAAATAAAATGAAGAATTTAGAGTGAAGATTTACGCGCACCATTGGCCGCTTGTTTGCTTTTACGCTTATTCACTAAAGTACTTTCTGTTTCAAGCGATTTTTGCAGCGCTAGACTTTCTTCAACGGCACGGCGTCTTTCAAGTATCCGAATTTGTGCTGCTTCTAACTCTTCTAAAGAAATCAAACCATCTTGATTTTCATCTACCGCACTAAAGTGTCTGGCAATTTGCGGGAGTTTTTCAGTCGCCTCTTGGCGATCAATGGTATTGTCAAAATCGGTATCTGCATCAAAAAAACGCGCCTTAATACTTTCTTGCATGGCACGTCGACGCGCTTCAATATGCTGATGATCTTGATCAACTGAACGGGCATACTCATCTAGAGCTTTGCGTAGTTTTTCTCTATTTTCAGGGCTGAAATTTAGCTCTAAGGTTTGTTGCATGCCCTCTTCGTGCTCGTCTGCGTCTGCCACTAAATGATTAAACTTTTGTTCAGTAAATGTTGATTTTTCACCAGCAGTTATGTTTGAACCTACAAAGTTAGAACCAGCAAAAAGCGTGACACACAATATATATTGCGTATATGTTTTAAATGAATAATTTGAATCTATTAAAAAGCGCAAGTGATTAACTCTTTATTAAAATTACATTTAAAAAAATATCAAAAAATTCAGACGGATAATATTGCGACAGGATTGTAAATTGATTGTTTCACAACATGGCAAAATTGTAATAATTTGTAAAAATACATTCCTGATAGTTTTATAATTTTCTATCTATAAATTTTTTTTCAATTTTTAGCGGTTTATATTAACTTTGAATGTGACGGCAAAAATTAAATTAAGTTTAATTTTTTAAGTTTGATATTCTATTGAAGTAAGCATAAACTTTGGTCATTGCAAAAACTTAACTTGCTTATCGATAGTTAAGTTTTAAAAAGTTAAGTTTTAAAAAAATAAGTTTTAAAAATCACCAAAATTTTAAATTTCAGGCTAAAAGATGACAATAGTTCAACCAAAAAAAATCTTAGTGGTAGATGATGACGTGCGTTTACGCGAGCTTTTGCAACGTTATTTAACTGAGCAAGGATTTAACGTAAAAGTGGTGGCAGACGCCAAAGAAATGGACAGCGTGTTAGCAAGCCATGAAATTGATTTATTAGTGCTAGATTTAATGCTCCCTGGTGAAGATGGTTTATCTATTTGTCGTCGCATCCGCGGTTCAAATATGGTCATCCCGATTATTATGCTCACAGCGCGTGGCGATGAAGTTGACCGAATTATTGGTTTAGAAATGGGCGCAGATGACTACTTACCCAAACCATTTAATCCGCGTGAATTACTCGCCAGAATTAATGCAGTGATGCGTCGTCATGAGCGTTTGCAACCAAGCGCGCCAGCCATCAGTACAGATGTGGTGACGATTGGCGAGTTTGTTTTTAATGCGGCAACCCGCTCTTTAAGCAAAGACGGTGTGCCTGTCACCATTACCAGCGGAGAATTTGCGCTGTTAAAAGTATTTATCGATCATCCGCGCCAGCCCCTGTCTCGTGACCGTCTGATGCAACTTGCACGTGGACGTGAATTAGATGTTTTTGATCGCAGTATTGACGTACAAGTGTCACGCTTGCGCAAATTGGTTGAACCAGACCCAGCACATCCACGTTATTTACAAACCATGTGGGGCTTTGGTTATGTGTTTATTCCTGATGGCGAGGTCGATTAAATAGCCTAATAGAATAAATGCCCCAAATACATTAATACCAAATTACATTAACTTCGCTTAAAAACTAACCTTCTAAGTTAATCATCAACATTTGCTAGGCTATCGTTGAAAGTTCGTCTACTCCCTAAAACACTGCTTGCGCGCGTAATGTTGCTCATCGCCATTTTATTGGCGATTGGGCAAGTGGCTTCGTTACAAATTTTTGAATATTTTGAGCGCGAACCGCGCGCAGAAGCCACCGCCCTACAAGCCGTCACCGTGGTGAATTACACACGCGCATCGCTTATTGCCTCACAAGAAAATTTACGGTTAGCATTATTATCAGAAATTACGGGCAAAGAAGGCGTGCGCATTTATTACGCAGATTTTATGGAAGAAATTGAACCGCTGCCGCCCGACCCGTTTATCAATATGGTGGCTGATAAAATCCGTGAACGGCTGGGCGTCGAAACCATTATCACCGTTAATCATTACGGCATTGAAGGACTTTGGGTGAGCTTTAATATTGGCCAAGATGATTTTTGGGTGGTGATTCCACGCGTGCATGTTGAGCGGCCTTTTCCTTGGCAATGGCTGGGCTGGGGCGCTTTGGTGCTGATGCTATCTTTGGCAGGTGGCTATTTATTGGCGGCAAAAATTAATCGCCCATTGAATTTATTGGTGAAAGCTGCTGACCAATTGCGCAAAGGTGAGACGCCAGAAAAGTTGCCTGCAGACAGCATGACGGAATTGAGTGAAGTGAGCAGCACCTTTAATAAAATGGCGGAATCGCTTGCTGAATTAGATGCTGAACGTACCTTAATTTTAGCTGGCGTATCGCATGATATTCGCACACCGCTGGCAAGATTGCGCTTGGCGGTGGAAATGTTGCCTGACGAACAAACAGGCAGCTTAAAAGCAGGCATGATTGAAGACATTGCCGACATGGACAATATCATTCACCAATTTTTAGATTTTGTAAAAGGCGTGGAAGGCGAACCCACGCAAATGGTGGACGTGAATTCTTTATTAAAAAATGTGCATGATCGACAATCCCGAGCAGGTCGCGATTTGATTGTTCAAGAAGGTCCCACTTATTTTATTGCCGTGCGCCCATTGGCCATGCAGCGTTTAATCGACAATTTAGTTGGCAATGCCTATGTGTATGGCCGAGGGCAAGTTCGCATTACAAGTAGGGTGATGGCTAAAAATGTCATTATCAGCGTGTTTGATAACGGGCCGGGCATTCCAGAAAGCCATGTTGAAAAACTACTCCGTCCGTTTGAGCGACTCGATACTGCCAGAACTAACGCGGGAGGCAGCGGGCTTGGGTTGGCCATTGCAGACCGTATTGCAAGGCTTCACCATGGCAGTTTAAAACTCATTAATCGCCCAGAAGGTGGCTTGGAAGCAAGATTAACTTTACCAATTACCGCTTAAAATTGACTAAGCTAACCTTTATTCAGAGGGTGTAAATTCAGAAGCTTTAAATTCTGAAGGCTTAAACCAGTTCAATGTTTCGCGCAATTTCACCACTTCACCCACTATTGTCAAACAAGGCGCTTTAATTTGCGCAAGTTTTACTTTTTGTGCTAAATCTTTCACAGTTGCTGTGACCACGCGTTGACGTTGCGTAGTGCCTTGTTGCACAACTGCCGCAGGCATATCTGGTGAAACACCGTGCAATATTAACTGCGCACAAATTTGTTCCAAGCCAACCAAACCCATATAAATCACCAAGGTTTGGCGTGGGCGCGCCATGGCTTGCCAATCTAAATCTAACTCCATTTCAGTAGAGTTTGGTTTGGCTTTTAAATGGCCTGTAATAAATAAGCAGGCTTGCGCGTAATCTCGATGTGTCAATGGAATGCCAGCATAACTTGAAACACCATTGGCTGCGGTGATGCCAGGCACCACTTGAAACGGCACGCCATGTTGCATGAGCGTCTCAATTTCCTCGCCGCCGCGCCCAAAAATAAATGGATCACCGCCTTTTAGACGCAAAACACGCTTACCTTGCAAAGCTAATCTTGCCAAAAGCGCGTTAATTTCTTCTTGTGGTAGCGTATGTTGATTGCGTGACTTTCCTACATAAATTAACTCCGCATCACGGCGCACAAGCTCCATCACTTCTGGGCTGACGAGTTTGTCGTATACGCAAACATCGCACTGCTGCATCAATCTTAACGCACGAAAAGTCAATAAATCTGGGTCGCCCGGGCCGCCGCCAACTAAAAAAACTTCGCCTTTGTTTGCTTTTGCATCGGCATTGTCTAGTGAATTTTGTAATAAATCACGCGCAGCTTGCTCTTGTCCAGACAATACCCGCTCGACAAAAGAGCCTTGCAGCATGCCTTCCCAAAAAATACGGCGCGCTTGTGTGGTGGTAAATTTTTCTTTCACTTTTTCACGAAATTCGCCCGCAATATTGGCAATCCGCCCATACGTGGCTGGCAACATCGCCTCAATTTTTGCACGAATATAGCGCGCTAATACTGGCGCATTGCCATCAGATGAAATTGCAATCACAATCGGCGAGCGATCCACAATCGATGCCATGGTAAACGTACATAACTTAGGCGCATCCACCACATTGACAGGAATATTTTTAAATTTTGCTGAATGTGATACGTGCGCGTTGACCGCTTCATCATCAGTTGCTGCAATCACCAAACACGCGCCATCTAATTGGATTTCTTGAAAATATTCCACAAAAACAGTGATTTTATTTTCTGCAGCCAAAGTGTTCAGCTCATGGCAAAAGTCTAAGGCATAGCATTCCACATACGCCTGCGCTTTTAACAGCATCGTCACTTTTCTAAGCGCCACCTCACCACCGCCAATCACCACACAACGGCGCTGTTTGATATTCATAAAAATCGGGAGTGACTGCATGTAAATTACCTTAAAAAATAATTTTAGCGTTGGCTTAATTTGGCTATTTTACCTTGCACTGTCTAAATGCGTTAAAATTATGATTTAAAAAATTTAAGCTTTTATCTTTTGAACACCCCAAAAAAAGTCTTTATCAAAACCTTCGGTTGCCAAATGAACGAATATGATTCGTCGCGCATGGCAGATATGTTGGGCGCGTCTGACGGCATGGTCGAAACACAAACCGTAGAAGACGCTGACGTGATTTTGCTTAACACTTGCTCGGTGCGAGAAAAAGCCGAAGACAAAGTATTCAGCCATTTAGGCCGATTTATTCCACTAAAAGAAAAAAATCCCAATTTAATTATTGGCGTGGGTGGCTGCGTGGCAAGTCAAGAAGGCGACAATATTATTAAACGCGCCCCGTATGTGGATGTGGTTTTTGGCCCGCAAACCTTGCATCGTCTGCCTGAAATGATTAAAAACAGCCAATCTAGTGGTCAATCACAGGTAGATATCACCTTCCCAGAAATTGAAAAATTTGACCAATTACCACCGCCACGCGTTGAAGGCGCAACCGCATTTTTAAGCATTATGGAAGGCTGTAGCAAATATTGCAGTTTTTGCGTGGTGCCCTATACGCGTGGCGAAGAAGTCTCGCGGCCATTTGCTGATATTTTGACGGAAGCCGTGCAACTGGCAGAACAAGGCGTGAAGGAAATCACCTTGCTTGGGCAAAATGTGAATGCTTACCGCACTGAGTATGAAGGCGTAGAAGCAGATTTAGCGATGCTGATTGAAACCATTGCAGAAATTCCGCAAATAGGTCGCATTCGTTTTACCACAAGTCACCCCAATGAAATGAGCGAGCGTTTAATTGCCTGTTTTGCCAATGTGCCAAAACTTGCAGTGCAACTGCATTTGCCAGTTCAAGCGGGCTCGGACCGTGTATTGATGGCGATGAAGCGCAATTACACCGCTTTGCAATATAAATCCATCATTCGCAAACTTAAAACGGCCAGCCCCAATTTAACCTTTACGTCTGATTTTATTATTGGTTTTCCTGGTGAAACGGAAAGTGATTTTGAAGCGACCATGAAACTCATGACAGAGGTTGGCTTTGATTATAGTTTTAGTTTTTTATACAGCCCGCGCCCGGGCACACCGGCAGCTTTTATCAAAGATGATACACCTCAAGAAACTAAGCTAGCCAGATTAAGCAGATTACAAGCCATCAATGAAGCACAAGGCGATGCAATTAGCCGCAGCATGTTAGGCACTGTGCAACGTGTGTTGATTGATGGCGTTTCTTGGAAAGACGCAAATCTATTCGCAGGAAAAACGGATAACAATCGCGTTGTTGATGTTGCGGCTGATGCCAGTGTAATCAACACCTTTGTGAATGTAAAAATTACCGATGTGACTAACCCAAAACGCTTAAAAGGCGACATTATTTAGGGCAGCGATTTAACATTTATGGAAATTACCCTCACGCCTGAAGACAATACCCGCCTTGCAAATTTATGTGGCGCACTGGATGAAAATATCAAACAAATTGAAATCGCGCTGGAAGTGAATATTAACCGCCGTGGCAATCATTTTAATATTTCTGGGCCACAAGACCACGCAAGGTTAGCTGCGCAATTGATTGAAAATTTTTATATTCGCGCAAAAAAACCGATTGAGCTAGAAGAAATTCAATTAGGTTTAGTTGAAATTGACAAGCTTAAACCTGAAGATGTCAGGAGCACCAATATGCCTGTTTTGATGACGCGTCGGGGCGATTTACATGGCCGCACACCACGTCAAGTTTCATATTTGCAACAAATTCAAGACCACGACATTACCTTTGGCATTGGCCCTGCGGGCACGGGTAAAACCTATTTAGCGGTTGCAAGTGCGGTTGATGCAATGAGCCGTGACCGTGTCAAAAGAATTGTTTTAGTCCGCCCTGCGGTAGAAGCGGGTGAAAAATTAGGATTTTTACCGGGCGATTTAAACCAAAAAGTCGACCCCTATTTGCGCCCTTTGTATGATGCTTTGTATGATTTAGCGGGCTACGATACTGTGAATAAAATGTTTGAGCGCGGCGCAATTGAAGTTGCGCCACTGGCTTATATGCGCGGCCGAACGCTAAACCAAAGCTTTATTATTTTAGATGAAGCGCAAAATACCACGCCTGAGCAGATGAAAATGTTTTTAACGCGTATTGGTTTTGGTACAAAAGCGGTCATTACAGGAGATGTGACGCAAATTGATTTACAACGACATCAAAAAAGCGGCTTGGTCGAAGCGCAAAAAATCTTAAAAGAGGTCAAAGGCATCGCTTTTACCCACTTTTTATCGGCAGATGTCGTGCGCCACCCGCTGGTACAAAAAATTATTAATGCGTATGAATCGTATGAATATAAAGATTCGGCGAGGTAAACTTGCAAGCCGAATCTCCAAAACAGCGTTTTATCAAAAAAATTTGAAAGTTCAGTGTTTTATTGGCAATCAAATGGTCAGGCAAATTTGAGGTTTTGTACGCTGCCCCAAACCACTAAAGTGGTCACCATTAAAAATCCCCAAGCAATCATGCCAGCTGTGAGTAAAGCGCCAAATAACAAATATTTATGACCATCTTCGTTCACCTTTAATACTTCTGGAATGCCGTAATAAATAAATCCTGCAGAAGCCATCATAGCAAAAGAACCCACCACCAATAAGACCGTCATGTCTGGAATGAGCAAAAATACTGGCATCATCCAAAGCGGGGTTGGGGCAACCGCAGCAAGGGTAAACGCATTTAAATAGCTTGGATGCGCATCTACAATTTCACATAATTGTTTAATAACAATTGCCATGATGGGAACAGCAATCATTTGAATAATAAAGAATGCAATAGAAACGATGAGTAATTTTTCTGCGGGCAATAAATCTAAAAATAATAATTTTTGGCTTTTTCCAACCCAATAAATCATCAATGGCGCAATCAAAGAAAATGGCACAACGTGCAACAAAAACAAGCGGTGGATGGAAGGTTTTGTGCGCATTAAATCTTGCCAGCCAGCAACTGGATAAAGATATAACTTAACAAGCGTTATTGGGTTCATTGCAATCTCCTTTTGAGTTGAATCAGTATTTTTATCATTGCCGTTTTAAGGGTAAAAACGTATTTACATTTTGTCACATTTATTCTGATACATCAGATTAATATTTCAATGATTTTTGTATCAACGGCAAGGTTTTATATACAAAAATTTCACAAAAGGCTTTACATATAGCCTTGGCTTTAATTAACGATATAATGCTTTTAACCAATTTTAATATCAATCAACACCTCTCAACCATGACACCCGCCCTTCAATTAAATGTTCAGTATGCGTGCAGTTCAACTGAAGTGCCCACCAAAAATCAGTTTAAAAAATGGGCAAAATGTGCCTTGCGTGTTGAAACTGAAGTCACTATTCGCTTGGTAGATGAAGAAGAAGGCCGTGCACTTAATAAAACGTATCGCGGTAAAGATTACGCAACCAATGTGCTAACCTTTCCTTTGACTGAAACGCCGCACTTAATGGGCGATATTATTATCTGCGTGCCAGTTGTAATCAGTGAAGCAATTGCACAACAAAAATCAGCCGAAGCGCATTTTGCCCATTTAACCGTACATGGCATTTTGCATTTGCATGGCTATGATCATGAAATCGAAAAACAAGGCCAATTAATGGAGCTTATTGAAGTGACAACCCTACAAAAATTAGGGTATGCTAATCCTTATCTCATTACACAGGATGCAACCCACGCATAATATATGGCCAGTGAGTCGGAAAAATCGCAACACAAACCCAGTTTACTTGAACGCTTAAGCCACTTTTTGCTGCACGAGCCCGAAGACCGTGAGCAACTTTTAACGCTGTTGCACGGCGCTTATGAAAATAGCTTAATGGATGCAGACTCGCTCGCCATGATTGAAGGCGTGCTGCAAGTGTCTGAAATGCAAGTGCGCGACATTATGATCCCGCGCTCACAAATGGATGTCATTGACATCACTGACCCGCCTGAATCTTTTATTCCCTTTGTGATTGAAACCGCGCACTCGCGCTTTCCCGTCATTGAAGACAATAAAAATGATGTGATTGGCATTCTTCTTGCCAAAGATTTATTGAGATATTACGCAGGCGAAAATTTTGAAGTGCGTGATATGTTGCGACCCGTTGTATTTATCCCTGAATCAAAACGCCTCAATATTTTACTAAAAGAATTTAGAAGTAACCGTAACCATATTGCGATAATAGTCGATGAATACGGCGGCGTAGCCGGCATGGTCACCATTGAAGACGTGCTGGAACAAATTGTTGGTGACATTGAAGATGAGTACGATTACGACGAAGACGAAGACAATATTATTCAGCAAGCCGAAGGTGAGTACCGCGTTAAAGCGCTGACAGAAATTGCAGATTTTAATGAGATTATCGGCACAACATTTAGTGATGAAGAGTTTTCTACCATTGGCGGTTTAGTGGTGAACCAGTTTGGTCACTTACCTAAACGCGGTGAAGAAGTCACGTTAAACAATTTGCATATTAAAGTATTACGTGCAGACAGCAGACGGTTACACAGCATGTTAATTAGCGTGCAAACGCCAGAAGATGAAAGTGATCCACTTGCATAACCGCAACATGCAAAAAATTTGGGTTGAAATTTGAGTTGGCCTTTGAGTTGAACTTAAGCACAACAAACACGCTCTTAACGCTTTATTGCAAATTTTCAGATACCTTTAATATCTGGATTCATAGTTTCAATTAACTTAATTTATGGAGCTGAACGATGTTTAAATCGACGTTAAAAACGCTATTACTATCGAGCATCACACTCTTACAATGCTTCACGCTAAACACTGCCTTTGCTGACGAAGCCCCAATAAAACCAGCTGAAATTCCCATTGTAGAAAAAGCGTTTGTTGAGGCGATTAACGGTTTTGATAAAGCCAAAATTATTGCGCAATTTGGCGAACCCGCAAAAGCAGATGATGTAAAAATTAAAGGCAGTAACAAAGTAGTTGCATCCATTTGGCAATATCACAATATTAATAAATCTGAAGAAGGCGTTTTTTTTGAAACAACCGAACTTGATTTTATTGATGACAAAGTAGTGCAAGTCGTGTTTTTGAACAACAATGGCGCAGAAAATACCAGTGCTGAAGAAGGCCTAAAATACGACATTCCATCTAACGAAGTGACACCGTAAATGTATTCTTAACTTTTATAATTTATTTATTTCAAAAAATTAAAGGGCTAAATCGCCCTTTAATTTATTTTTGTAGCTTTAAACAAGCTATTTTTTCAAAGAGTCCCTGATTTCACGCAATAAGATAACGTCTTCTGGTGTGGGTGCTAAAGGCGCACTAGGTTCTGCTTTTTTGAGCTTGTTAATAAAACGCACCATTTGGAAAATCACAAAAGCCAAAATAATAAAATTTAGCAAAATAGTTATAAAGTTACCGTAAGCTAAAACAGCCCCTGCTTTTTTAGCTTCAACCAACGCCATACCAGCTTCTTGACCATTTAACGGAATGTACAAATTACTAAAATCTAATCCGCCAAAAATTTTACCGACAATTGGCATAATAATATCATTTACTAAAGAATCAACAATCTTGCCAAATGCCGCGCCAATAATGACGCCGACTGCCAAATCCATTACATTTCCCTTGAGAACAAATCCTTTAAATTCCGTCATCATGCCCATGATTTTCATCCCTCAATAAAATTGAATTAAAATTTTTATAACACACTGTGCATGTCATATTTACACTTTGTACGCAAATCAACATTCACGAATCAATGTTAGGGCTGATAGCAACGCACTGTCAAGTTAAACGCATTTTAAACATTAATATTTATAATATTACATTTCAAAAAGGCTACAATACCGCGCATGAATTGGCAAAAAACACTTAAAAAATATCCAAATTTTTTCTTACTGCTGTTAGGCGCTTCGGCAGTGTTAGGGTTTGCGCCCTACTGTTTTTATCCCATCACAATTTTTTCTTTAATTGGGCTCATGTATTTTTTACTCACCGCGCACGCTGTTAAAGAAACTGCTTGGTATGGTTTTATTTACGCGTTAGGTTTATTTGGCTTCGGGATTTACTGGATTTATATCAGCCTACATGATTTTGGCGGCATGCCGCCCATCATGGCGTTTATTGCCACTTTTTTGCTCTGTGCCTTCATGGCAAGCTTTACCGCAGGTGTGGCGGCCATCGCGTTTTTTTTGAGTAAACGAAGCGGTCCGTTATATTTTATTCTTGCTATTGCCACCTTTTGGGCAATGGCAGATTGGACAAGAAGCTGGATTTTTACAGGCTTTCCTTGGCTCACCATCGGCTACAGCCAAGTGCCTTACAGCCCGCTGGCTGGCTTTGTGCCAATGATTGGCGTTTACGGTGTTTCATTTTTCACCGTATTAGTTGCAGGGCTCGTCAGCCTTTTACTTTTTGTTAGAACAAGCAGTGCCTTGTTAAAACGTAATACTATTATTTTTCTTGTCATGGTTTGGGTGGCAGGCAGTTTGTGCAAGTGGATTGAATGGACGCAGCCCTATGGCGCGGCTATCAGCGTTGCACTCATTCAAGGTAATATTCCACAAGATGTTAAATGGTCGCCAGAGCAAGCGCAAAAAACTATTCATTTATATCTTGATTTAATGAAAAAATCTCGCGCGCAGTTAACCATTCTTCCAGAAACCGCCCTGCCTATTCTTTCACATCAACTAGAAGATAATATTCGCCAACAAATCATCGATCACGCTAAATCTAGCAACGGCAATGTGATGATTGGCATGGTGGAATACAAAGCTGACACGCAGGAATACTTTAATAGCGCATTAAGTTTTGGCACAAACCCTACGCAAATTTATCAAAAAAGTCACTTAGTGCCTTTTGGTGAATTTATTCCACTCAAACAAATTTTCGGCTGGATTTACCGCGATTGGCTCAATATGCCCTTAAGTGATTTATCGCGCGGCGAAAAATTTCAAACACCCATGCAGTTAGGCAAGCAAAAAGTTGCAGTAAATATTTGTTATGAAGATGTGTTTGGCGAAGAAATTATCCGCCAACTGCCAGAAGCTACGCTGCTGGCAAATATCAGCAATGATGCTTGGTATGGAAAATCATTTGCGGCTGAACAACATTTGCAATTTAGCCAAACCCGCGCACTAGAAACAGGCCGTATGGTATTGCGCGCCACCAACACAGGCGCTACCGCAATGATTGACCATCACGGCATGGTAATTACCCATGCCCCGCGTGATGTTGAAACCGTTTTAGCCGTAAAAGCACAAGGTTACACAGGTACAACGCCTTACGTAAAATTTGGCAATTGGCCTGTGTTAATTTTGTTGTTTAGCCTCTTGATTTTTTTGGTTGCCAAAAAAGTGACGGTACAAAATCGGCAAAATAAACAGCGTTAATAACGTTGAAGTAACAAGGCCACCAATCACCACAATCGCTAGCGGACGCTGAATTTCTGAGCCAGGTCCTGTCGCAAATAACAACGGAATTAAACCAAAAGCAGCAATCGTTGCAGTCATTAACACGGGGCGTAAGCGACGTTTTGCGCCTTCATAGGGAATCATTAATTTGTCCATGCCTTCGTAATCCAGCTGCTTGAAAGTGCTCACCATCACAACGCCATTCAACACCGCAATCCCTAACAAAGCGATAAAACCAACGGACGCTGGAACAGATAAATATTCGCCCGACAACCACAAGGCAAATACGCCGCCTATCATGGCAAACGGAATATTTGAAAGAATTAATAGCGCTTGTTTCATTGAGCCAAATGTTAAATAAAGCAACAAAAATACTAAACCCACAGAAATAGGTACAACTATGCTAAGCCGTTTGGCCGCGCGCTGCTGGTTTTCAAACTGTCCGCCAAACTTTAACCAATAGCCTTCTGGCAGAGTGACTTTTTCAGCAATTTTTTGTTTGGCTTCTTCCACAAAACTCACCAAGTCTCGACCATCCACGTTAGCGGTTACAACCACCATTCGCACGCCGCGTTCTCGGTCAATTTTTACAGGCCCCTCTAAACGCTCTAATTTTGCCACGGTAGACAGCGCCACATTAGTGCCATTGGGCAGCGTGAGCTGTAAATTGGAAAATTCTACTGGGGATAAACGCAAGTCTTGACTACCTCTAAGTAGCACAGGCGTTCTGCGTGCGCCTTCTTGCACCACACCGAGCACGCGGCCTTCAAGTTGCACTTGTAAAATTTGGTTAATGTCGCTGACGCTAAAACCAAGCCTGCCTGCAGCCAATCTGTCTACTTTAATTTGTAAATATTGAATGCCGCTATTTTGCGGCGTATAAACATCTTGGCTACCTTGAATCGTTTCCAGCACTTGAATCATTTGCTGGGCTTTTTCGTCTAATACTTTTAAATCAGTGCCATAAAGCTTTATGGCTAAATCACCTCGCACGCCCAAAATCATCTCGTTCACGCGCATGTCAATTGGTTGGGTAAAACTGTAATCCAAGCCCAGAATATTGCTCATGACCCCACGCAGCTTTTCAATTAAGGCTTCTTTGGATTTTACCGTCCATTCTTCTTTAGGCTTCAGGACTAAAAAATTGTCGGTTTGATTCAACCCCATCGGGTCTAAGCCTAGTTCGTCCGAACCCACACGAGAAAAAATTCCTTTGACTTCAGGCACCGCTTTCAGCACTGCGCGCTGAACAGCTAAATCAGTTTCTGTGCTTTGTTTTAAGGTAATGGAAGGGAGCTTTTCTACCCCAATAATAATGTCGCCTTCATCTAATACTGGCATAAAGGTTTTGCCAATTTGCAGATAAGCAAATACAGTTAACACTAAAAGTACAAGCGCGCTGATGACCATTTTCTTTTCATTACGCATGGCTCGTGTTAGGGCAGGGGCATACCAACCATTAAGTTTACGCATCAACCAAGGGTCTTCTTCATGATGCTCTTTAATAATGTAGGAGGCGATGACGGGAATCGCGGTAAGCGATAACACCAAAGATGCGACCAATGCAAAAATGATGGTGAGCGCAACGGGTGAAAATAATTTACCTTCCAAGCCTTCTAAGGTGAGTAGCGGTAAAAACACGGTGATGATTATCACAATCCCTGAAGCCATCGGCAAGCTCACTTCACGCATGGCAGCTAAAATAATATTCATTTTAGATTGCACGTGTTTTTGCGGCGCATGCGCCAAATGCGTGACAATATTTTCTACCACCACAACGGCAGAATCCACCAACATGCCGATGGCAATTGCCAAACCGCCCAAGCTCATTAAGTTTGCTGAAAGGCCAAAATATTTCATCAACAAAAAAGTGGCTAACACTGAAAGCGGCAAAATACACGCAATAGTCAGCGCGGCGCGAAGATTTCCTAAAAATAGCACAAGCAAAATAACAACTAAAATAACCGCTTCGGCGAGTGCTTTATTAACGGTATTCACTGCGCGATCCACCAAGCTGCCACGATCATAAAACACTTGCGTGGTGACGCCTTTTGGCAAAGTGGGCGCAATTTCCGCTAATTTAGCGCGCACGCCTTCCACCACTTGCCTAGCATTTGCGCCGCGCAACCCAAGCACCAAGCCTTCAACCGCCTCACCTTTGCCATTGGCGGTCACTGCGCCATAACGGGTCAGTGCGCCGATTCGCACTTCGGCAATATCCGCAATGCGCACTGGCACGCCGTTATCGCTTCTGATGACGGTTTCTTTCACATCTTCAAGCGTTTTAAACGCACCTTCAGATCGCACGAGTAAAGATTCTTCACCATCACTTAAACGGCCAGCGCCATCATTGCGATTATTTTCTGTGATGGCATTTTGCAAAGCATTGAGCGAAACACCACGCGCAAGCATTTTTGCATTGTCTGGCACAATTTCGAAGGTACGCACCAGTCCGCCGAGTGCGTTGACATCCGCCACATCTGCAACGCTTCGCAGTTGTGGGCGAATCACCCAATCAAGCAAACTGCGCTTTTCTTGCAAAGTAAGAGTTTCTGATTCCACCGTGAACATAAACATTTCACCCAAAGGTGTGGTCATTGGTGCAATACCGCCTGAAATATCAGAAGGCAAACTACCCCAAACATTACTTAAACGTTCAGCAACTTGCTGACGCGCCCAATAAATATCCGTGCCATCTTCAAAATCCACTGTAATATCCGTCAGCGCGTATTTCGCCACCGCGCGCAAGCCTACTTGCTTGGGAATACCCAACATTTCCACCTCAATCGGTGCAGTAATGCGTGATTCCACTTCTTCTGGCGTCATGCCAGGAGATTTAATAATAATTTTTACTTGTGTGGATGAAACATCTGGGAAAGCATCAATCGGCAGCGTTTGGTAGGCAAAAAAACCTAAAATAGACAAAATTACAGCCGCCACGGACACCATAATGCGCTGTCTAAGCGCAAATTCAACAATAAGCTTTAACATTATTCGCCACCCATGCCGATTGCGGCCCCTTTTAGCGCAATAATGCCTTTGACTACAACCGCGTCTTTTGTACTCAACGCACCTTGCACCAATGCAAATTCACCTTGTTCTGAAATTAATGTCACCGCAATCGGACTAAAACCTGTCGCCACTTGCTTGAATACCGTCACTTGCTGTCCGTTTCTGGCTAGGGCTGTTTTTGGTATTTTAAAAACAATCTTTCCAGTTTGTGTTTCAAGCGTATTTTGCACTTCAGCTTCAACCAACTCGCCTGGAGATAGCGCACCTGAGCCTTGTGAAATTTCTACACGTACTTTGGTGGTTTGGTTTTGCTTATTCACGCTGCGTAAAATTGCCACAACTTTTCCTGATACTGGTTTTCCTTGCAATTGTTTTGCAGGCACCAGAAAGGCTGAACCGACTTGAATGTTAGCCACATCTTCAATGGGTACACTTAATTCAAGCCAAAGTTTATTGAGTTGCGCAATGCGATAAATCGGCATAGCAGAATCTACACGTTGCCCTACACTTGCAAGTTGCTCAACCACTTGCCCGGCAATTGGCGCAACCATGGTAACGCTGGTTTGCATGCCAGTTGCACTGTTCATTTTTGCAATAGACGCATCGCTTACACCCGCTAAACGAAGCGATTGTTTTGTTTGCGCCAATTGCGCATGGGCTGAAGCATATTGGCTTTTGGTTTCAAAATATCTGCGTTCTGGAATAATGCCCTCTTTAAATAAGGCTTCATCACGCGCGATGGCTTTTTGCGCTAACTGTTCTTGAATATTGGCTTGTAAATAATCGCGCTGCAAAATCACTAAATCTGGACTGCTGATGCGCGCTAGCACCTGCCCTTTTTTAACGGTTTCGCCTGTTGCGACAAGCATTGCCTCAATTAAGCCTTGCTGCGGCACACTCACTAAACGCTCTTGCGCTGGCGGAATCAGCACTTCTGCACTAAAGCGTTTTGATTGCCCTGCATCTCCGCGCAACACTTTAGCCACGGCAACGCCCATATTTTTTTGTTGGCTTGCATTAAGTACAATGATTTCAGCATGGGTGTTGATTGCAATAAAGCCAGCAAATGCGGCTAATAAAAAATGAATCGTAATTTTTCTCATGGTAAAACTCCTACAGCTTGGTTATATCTTGCGATATTCCATTGATATTGAATTTGACGAAGGGCGACGCCGTTTTCAACTTCAAACGCTTGCGATTGAATGCGTAGCACGCTGGTTAAATCTGACTCGCCCAAGGTGAATGCTTTTTTTGCTAAGCGCGCTTGCTCGCGTGCAATTTCTAATTGGCGCAAAGCAATATCAAGCTCTAATTTGGTGGTGGTGAGGTTATGTTCTGCTTCATGCAAATCCGCCAGCATTGCCAAACGCAAAGTTTCGCGCTCTGTCATTGCGCTGCCAATTTGCATTTCTGCCTGCGATTGCAGGGGCGCAGAACGCCCGGGGTTGTCGAAAGGAATCCGCACCATAAGCCCAACACTTTGGTTATATTGCGTATCAAATGCTCCCTGAGAGCTTCTGGCATTAATGATGACTTGGGGATTTTCGCGCTTTTCGGTTTCTACCAACTCCCGCTGCCCTTGGGCAAGGTTAACCTTAGAAAGCGCAGAAAGCCAAATGGGCGATTGCTCAAAGTCCTCTTTTGTTGAGACCACTTCTTCAAATTGAGCAGGCATTTCACTTAATCCAGTCAGCAGAATATAGCGGTGGCGCGCATGCATCAGTTCAGCTTCAGCCAGTATCACTTGCCGCTCAGAGTGCAAACGTTCTTGCTGAATGAGCATATAGTCTGTTTTAGCAAGTTCACCCGCTTGATGCTTTTTTTGAACATCTAACTCTAGTTGCTTAGCCAACTCAATGCGCGCTTTGGCTAAATCAACTTGTTTGGCATTCATTTTTATATCCCACAACGCATCGCGAAGTAGGCCTGCCACCTTGAGTTTTACGCTCTCACGATTTGAGTCTAAATCTAGCAAGCTCAGTTTCGCCACATGGCTTCTATTTAAGCGCTGTTTTGGCAACCAAACTGGCACTTCTAAACTCGCTTGCCAATCTCGCTCGTTGCGGCCACTGCCAAGCGCGTCGTTTTGATGAAAAACCATCAGCGCAGGCGCATTTGGCAAGAGTGATTCCGCCATGGCTTGGCGGGCGCCCACGTTAAAAGCTTCTGCATTTAAATTATTTTGCTGCGGACTTCTAGTGACTGTTTTTTCCAACACTTGTGTCAGCGTTAATGCGGCATTGTCGACCAATACATCTAAATGTGTGTCAGTCTCAGCTTGTAGCGAAAAAACAGGAATGAAAATCAAGCACAAAAAGAATGTGCTGATTAGAAAATTCTTCATTTCAAACTCCTTAAACGATTGATGACGGCTCATTACATCGAACCTGATTCAAAGGATTAGAAGCTAGGGGGTGCGCGGGGAATTAAGCGGCGATGCCTAACGTTTATTGAAACTGGGGGATTTTTGAATAAATCAACAAAAGATAATTTAACTTCAATGCGAATTAGAAAGGCAACTAAAAATAGCAGTGCAGAAAGCAATTCAACACTAAGGTTACGAATGATGGATTGGTCAACCCCGATGACAGAAGTGTCTGCGTTTTTAATCATCACGCCACCATCTTCTAACGCTGGCAACAAATGAATATTAATTGAATCTGTCGCGTGAATATTGTCACCTTTGATATGGGCGTGCAAAAGGGGCGATAAACCTTGCAAAAAAGCAAACGTGATCACCAACACCCACAATAAATATTTTTTAAATTGAATACTCACCAATTAATAATAACAAACCTACAACAATTTAACAAATTTAGTTTTAAAATCAACCATATAGAAAATGATAAGCAATCGCATTCAATTGCATGCCGCAATGCTATTGCCTGAAATTTAGGTTAAAATAGCAAGCTTTAAAACTTAAAATTGCAGAAATAAAAGCGCAACATGCTCACCTTCCAACAAATTATTTTAAATTTACAATCCTATTGGGACAAACAAGGTTGCACCTTATTACAACCTTACGACATGGAAGTAGGCGCTGGCACTTCGCACACCGCCACATTTTTACGCGCACTTGGCCCTGAACCGTGGAAAGCCGCGTATGTGCAACCGAGCCGCCGCCCAAAAGATGGACGTTATGGTGAAAACCCAAACCGTTTACAGCATTATTATCAGTTTCAAGTTGTGCTCAAACCAGCGCCTGCCAATATTTTAGAGCTTTATTTAGGTTCACTTGAAGCACTTGGTTTTGATTTAAAAGAAAATGATATTCGTTTTGTAGAAGACGACTGGGAAAACCCCACCTTAGGCGCGTGGGGCTTGGGCTGGGAAGTCTGGCTTAACGGCATGGAAGTCACGCAATTTACCTACTTTCAACAAGTGGGCGGCATTAACTGCAAACCGATTACGGGCGAAATTACCTACGGTTTAGAACGTTTGGCCATGTATCTGCAAGGCGAGGAAAATGTGTACGATTTGGAATATTCACCTGGCGTGAAATACGGCGATGTATTTTTGCAAAATGAAAAAGAGCAATCTGCTTACAATTTTGAACATTCGGATGTGGATTTCTTGCTCACTGCGTTTGGCGCACATGAAAAACAAGCCAAACATTTGATGGAAAATCAACTGGCGTTGCCTGCTTATGAGCAAGTGTTAAAAGCGGCGCATACGTTTAATTTACTGGATGCACGTGGTGCGATTTCTGTCACAGAACGCGCCGCTTATATCGGCCGTATTCGTAATTTAGCGCGCAGTGTTGCCGCGAGTTATTTGGATAGCCGTGCGAGATTAGGTTTTCCAATGGCGCCAAAAAATTGGGCAGATGAAGTGCTCGCTCACATTGAACAAAATAAGCAAACTGAACAAAATAAGAAAGTAGCCGCATGAGCACCAATAATCTATTAGTTGAACTATTTGTAGAAGAACTACCGCCAAAAGCGCTGAAAAAACTAGGTGAAACCTTTGCGAACGTTTTATTTGAAACGCTCAAAGCGCAAGGATTAGTTGCCCAAGATTCTACTGTAACTAATTTTGCTTCACCGCGCCGTTTGGCTGCGCATATCAATGCAGTGTTGGGCAAAGCTGCAGATAAACAAGTCGCACAAAAACTCATGCCTGCCAGTGTTGGGTTAGATGCAGACGGCAACGCAACGCCCGCTTTACTCAAAAGATTGCAAGCCTTGGGCGCAGATGCATCTGCTGTAGAAAAATTAAGAAAAGAACATGATGGTAAATCCGATGTGCTCTTTTTTGATGTGATGCAAACAGGGGCAAGTTTAAAAGAAGGCTTACAAAAAGCTTTAGAAGAAGCGCTTGCTAAATTGCCAATCCCAAAAGTCATGACCTATCAAATTAATGATGGTTGGGAAACCGTCAATTTTGTGCGTCCTGCTCACGGCTTAGTTGCTTTACATGGCAGTGAAATTGTACCAATCAGCATTTTAGGATTAACTGCGGGCAATACAACAACTGGGCATCGGTTTGAATCTAAAAACCAAACAATCACCCTTAAAAATGCAGACTCTTACGTGGAGCAATTAAAAACAGATGGCGCGGTGATTGCGAGCTTTGAAGAACGCAAAGCGGACATTGTTCGCCAATTAACTACAGCCGCCGCCAAAGAAGGCTTAACGCCGATTGAAGATGACGGATTGCTAGATGAAGTCACAGCTTTAGTAGAACGTCCCAACGTACTACTCGGGCAATTTGAGACAGAATTTTTAGAAGTGCCGCAAGAATGTTTGATTTTGACCATGAAGGCGAATCAAAAATATTTCCCGCTCTTAGACGCAAGCGGAAAACTGACCAATAAATTTTTAATTGTTTCCAATATTTCGCCAAGAAATCCAAGCAAAGTGATTGGCGGCAACGAGCGTGTAGTCCGCCCACGATTGGCCGATGCAAAATTTTTCTTTGACCAAGACCGTAAGAAAAAGCTGGACTCGCTATATGGTGGTTTAAGCAAAGTGGTGTATCACAATAAGTTAGGTTCACAGTTTGATCGCAACCAACGCGTACAAAAAATTGCCGATTTAATTGCGAATAAAATTGATCCAAGTTATGCGTTAAGCCACAAAGTGATGCTCGCCACATCACTTTCAAAAGTAGATTTACTAACTGATATGGTGGGCGAATTTCCAGAATTACAAGGCATTATGGGGCGCTATTACGCGCAGCATGAAGGCATTGATGAAGACGTTGCCTACGCGATTGAAGACCACTACAAACCACGCTTTGCAGGCGATGAGCTGCCAAGAAATCAAGTCGGCGTGATTGTGGCGCTGGCAGATAAACTGGAAACTTTAGTTGGTTTATTTAGCATTGGCGAAAAACCAACGGGCGATAAAGATCCATTTGGCTTGCGCAGGCAAGCGCTTGGCATTATTAGAATGTTGATTGAAAAAAAATTACCTTTTAATTTTGAAACACTCATTTCTGAAGTGCTTCAGCAATTTAATGCCAGCGATGTTAAGGAAACGACCGCAGCCATTACAGCTTTTTGTTACGACCGCTTAAGCGTCAGCCTGCGCGACCAAGGCGCTTCAACACAAGAAGTTGAAGCAGTCTTATCGCTTAACCCTACTAAATTAAGTGATATTCCAGCACGGCTCGCCGCAGTGCGCGCGTTTGCCGATTTACCAGAAGCACCCGCTTTGGCTGCCGCAAATAAACGTGTCGGCAATATTTTGAAAAAAGTAGAAGGTAACATTTCACTTAATATTCAACAAAATTTACTTATTGAGTCTTCAGAAAAAGCTTTATTTGACGCGCTGGTACAAACACAACCCATTGCCGATAAACTATTTGAATCAGGTGATTACACTGCTTCACTCCAAGCTTTAGCGGTTCTCAAAACACCCGTGGATGCTTTTTTTGATAACGTGATGGTGAATGCAGATGATGCCGCGTTAAAAGCGAATCGTTTAAGTTTATTGGCAGTGTTGCACGAAACCATGAACCGCGTAGCAGATTTATCTAAGTTGGCTGGAAGTTAAAAGGTAAAACGGCATTATGAAATTGGTTATTTTAGATAGAGACGGCGTCATCAATCAAGATTCTGCCAATTTCATTAAAAGTCCGAATGAGTGGATTCCGCTGGCTGGCAGTTTAGAAGCTATTGCGCTCCTCAACCAGCATGATTTTCACGTGGTGGTTGCTACCAATCAATCTGGCGTGAGCCGTGGTTTGTTTGATATGGCAACCCTCAATAATATTCACGATAAAATGCACCGCGAAGTTGCGCAAATGGGCGGCCGGATTGACGCGGTTTTTTATTGCCCACACGCGGCAGATGAACACTGCCAATGCCGCAAACCCAAAACGGGGATGATTGAAGAAATTGCCAAACGTTTCTCAGTTGAGCTGGGCGAAGTGGCAGCGGTGGGCGATGCCC
The DNA here is from genome assembly GCA_965247415.1 of Methylophilaceae bacterium. Classification (GTDB taxonomy): domain Bacteria; phylum Pseudomonadota; class Gammaproteobacteria; order Burkholderiales; family Methylophilaceae; genus Methylotenera. The sequence continues at coordinate 1,631,588 of OZ252007.1, read as the reverse complement.
TGCGCGATTTACAAGCCTTTGCAAACGCTGGCTGTCAGCCAATTTTGGTGCGCACAGGCAAAGGTGAAGAAACACTGGCTGCGGCAAATTTACCCGAAAAAAATCTGCCAGAAAACACTTGGATTTGCGCAGATTTGAACGAAGCCGTGCAACGGATTATTGCAGAGTGTAGTTAAGTTAAAAATGCTTTTTTTTCGCTCCTTTATTTTTACCCTTGGCCAATGGATTTTTACGCCAATTTTCAGCTTGCTTGCCCTTTTCACCTTTCCATTTTCACGCATTAATCGCAATAAAATCATTAGCTTATGGGCCAGAAGCATGTTGTGGTGGTTGCGCGTCACCTGCAACATTACTTACCAAATTAAAGGTGCAGAACATATCCCACAAACGCCTTGCGTGATTTTGGCAAAACATCAATCCGCTTGGGAAACCTTGGCGTTTCAACTAATTTTTCCTGCACAAGTGTATGTAATGAAGCGTGAATTATTATGGATTCCATTTTTTGGCTGGGGCTTAGCGATGACTTCACCCATCGCCATTAACCGTAATGCAGGGTTAGAAGCACTTAAACAATTATTAGCACTTGGAAAAGCGCGTTTAGCCAGCGGTTTGTGGGTGGTGGTTTTTCCTGAAGGGACACGCATTGCGCCGCACAACCACGGTAAATTTCAAATTGGTGGCGCTTGGATGGCGGCAGGCGCAAAAGCAACCGTTTTACCCGTTGCACACAATGCTGGCTTATTTTGGGCAAAAAATAGTTTTATTAAAAAACCAGGCACAATTACCGTGAGTGTTGGCGAGGCTTTTTCAACCGTTGGGCTTAAAGCTGATGCCGTTAATAAGCGCGTTGAAACTTGGATTAAGCAAGAAACCACGCAATTAGGCGCATGAATCACGCCATAAAATTACCCTCTGGTGAACTGATTCAGTACGCGCTGGAACGCCGCCAACGCAGAACTGTTGGCCTGAAAATCACGCCTGATGGATTAATGATTCACGCCCCAAAGCGCATTACCCAAGCGCAAATTGATACCATTATTCTTGAAAAATCCAACTGGATTTTAAAAAAATTATCTGTATTAAAAGAACACAAACCGCTCACTTTTGCTTGGGAAAATGGCGAATCGCTGATGTTGCTTGGTCAAACGTTGCATTTCAAGTTGACAGAAGATAAACGCAATACAATTTTTTTATCTGAAAATAATGTGTGCTTAAATACACCCCGCATTACTGATGAAAAATGGATTGCACGAAAAATGTTCACTTGGTATCAACAAACCGCATTCGTTGATTTTGCACGTCGCTTAGAAATTTTTTCCACCAAGCTTGGTGTTAAAACGCCCTCGCTTTTTTTATCAAACGCCAAAAGCCGTTGGGGAAGTTGCAATAGCCGCCGTGAAGTGCGCTTAAATTGGCGTTTAATTCAAGCGCCGCCGCAAATTATTAATTATGTGGTGTGCCATGAGTTGGCGCATTTAAAAGAAATGAACCATTCTGCAAAGTTTTGGCAAGTGGTTGAAAGTATTTTTCCTGAATATAAAGAAGCAGAGAAAGATTTAAAATTGTTATCGTCGCAATTGCACCGGATGAAGTAGAAATTCTAGATAGTGTATTCTAGCTGTTCAAAAAAGAGGCTGTTGGATGCGAAATTGTTCCATCGCCATAAGCGCGCAACACTTGTGAAATCACAACCTGATAACCATTAAGCCAATTTGATTGCGCGGCTTTTGCTTCAAGATGCTTAGGATGCTTCATTAACTCATGAAGCCCATCCATCGTTTCCCAGTAATAAACATTTGAAACGCGCCCCGTTTCAGGATTTTCCCAAGATTCCTCACCAATATAACCTGAGGTTTGTTTGGCGGCATCTGCAATCGCTTGGTCAAGCAGGTAAAACGCTTCATCGAATTGTTTTTTGTCAAAAATAAACGTTGCTGAATACATTTTAAATCCTAATTTCAAAAATAATGCATTAACCAAAACTAGATTTTATATTTTTATGCATCAAGCCACTCACAATTGTCCAAGAATTTAAATAAAAAAAAGGGCATTACGCCCTTTATGTTTTTTTAACAAAAATAATTAATTTTTCTTATGCAGCCCCAAGCTGAATGGGCGCAATTTGAATGAGTTTTTTTGCAAATTGTTGACGTTGTTCAGCATGCGCTTCTTTAATGCAAGCCTTTGCACAGCTTACGCAGCGGCCACAATCTGACCCAACATTCAATTGCTCTTTTAAATGTTTCACAGTTTTTGCACCATTTTTTACCGCTTGGTAAACTTGGCGCTCTGTCACTGCATTACACACACAAACGTACATAGTTTTTCATCAATTAATTTAATAATGATAATTATTATCATTCACACAGAGTTTGTCAAGTGGATTTTGGTTCTCTCAACCTACAAAAAAAGCCACTTTCGTGGCTTAATTTAACGTCTGAACACAAAAAAAGTTGAGTGTTATTCTATTTGCGATTGTAAATAATTTGGCAAAGTCACCTCTTTAATCAAACTTTGTTGCGTTTCTAGCCAATCAATCGCTTCTTCGCACGCTTCTAACAATTCTGTAAGTAAATCGCGTGTCACAAAATCTTGCAGTTTTTCAGCTTCTGCAATGGCTTCAATCAGTTGCGGGCGCCGCACTTCGCGTTCTAGCGATAAATCGCCCTGCAGGCATTCCACCACTTCTTCGCCAATCAATAATTTTCCTAAATTTTGTAAATTGGGTAAGCCATCTAAAAATAAAATACGCTCAATCACCTCGTCCGCTTCTTTCATAACGCGGATAGATTGTTTGTATTGGTATCCGTTTAGTTTTTCTAAGCCCCATTTTTTAAACATGCGCGCATGCAAAAAATATTGATTAATCGCCGTAAGTTGATTTTTAAGCACTTTGTTGAGCGTGCTGATGATTTGTTTATCGCCTTGCATATTGCTTCCTTTTTTAAACGCCTGCTGATTTCATTTGGCTTTGGCAATAGTTTTCAATGCCAATCAATTTAATTAAGTTTAATTGTTTTTCTAGCCAATACGCATGGTCCATTTCGGTGTCATCCAATTGCGTTAAAAGCATTTCACGCGTGACAAAATCTTGCGCTTTTTCGCAGGCTTCAATGGATTTTTTGAGTGATTTCACCACTTGATATTCCAACGCCAAATCGGATTCCAACATGGATTTCACATCTTTACCAATGTTCAACGCATCGCGTTTGGCTAAATTGGGCTTGCCTTCTAAAAATAAAATGCGTTGTATGAGCGCACGCCCGTGCTCACGCTCATGCAAAGATTCATGCAAACTGTGTTCTGCCAAACTTGCTAAACCCATGTCTGCATAAATTTCACCGTGAATTAAATATTGGTCGGTGGCGGATAATTCACCCGCAAGCAGTTCATTGAGAATTTCAATGATTTTTTTATCGCCTTTCATGCTTTGTCTCCATTTCAAAATGACATCAATTTTTTTCGATAAAGCATCTTACATTAAACGCTTAAAATAACAATAAATATATTCAATAAGTATTTGATTTTATTATAATTTATAATAAAAATCTTAATGTAAATTAATCTTATTTAGTTTATTTTATAAAAGTGTTTTTATATCACTGGCAAGTTCTGCTGGCTTTTCGCCATATTCAACATAAAGCCTAATTTTTCCTTTTTTATCAAATACATACATGCCTGCACTGTGATCAATGGTGTAGCCACTTGCGCCTTCGGACTGCACTTTGCTAGAAAAAATTTTAAAAGTGGCTGCAGTAGCTGCAATTTCTTCTTCTGTGCCGCGCAAACCAATAAAACGCGTATCAAACGAAGGGACAAATTGTGCAAGAACTTCTTGCGTATCGCGCGCGGGGTCAAGCGTCACAAATAAAACTTGTACTTCGTCCGCTTGCTTGCCTAATAATTTCATGGTTTGTTTTAAATCATTCATGGTGGTTGGGCAAACATCTGGGCAATGGGTATAACCAAAAAATAGCGCAATCACTTTGCCTTTAAAATCATCCATAGTGCGCACTTTTCCTGCGTGATCGGTCAAACGCAGGGTGTGTGGAAAATCTGCGCCAGTAATATCGGTGGCGACTAATTGGGTTGGTTGATTATTTTGTGGCTGACATGCGAGCAATGCCATTAAAAAACTACTGAATAAAACGGATTTTAAAAATAATTTAAACATAATATTCCTTTAGAAAAAAATTTGATGCTGTAGTTTACTCCCGACAATCTTGCTTTGTTAAGTTAAATAGTGCGAGCTACAGCGATAAAATTCATGCAAACCAGCGCGACACTCGTTTACAATAACGTTTTTAAATTAATATTTAATTAAGGCAAACTCATGGCAATACCTAGCACTGCAACCAATGGCTCAATGGCGGATCGTGATGGCGTAATTTGGTACGATGGAAAAATGGTTAACTGGCGCGATGCAACCACGCATGTGCTGACTCACACTTTGCATTACGGCATGGGCGTTTTTGAAGGCGTGCGTGCTTACAAAACAGACCAAGGCACTGCAATTTTTCGTTTAAAAGAACACACAGACCGTTTATTCCGCAGTGCGCACATTTTGGGCATGAAAATGCCGTTTGATAAAGCCACACTGATGGAAGCGCAAAAAGCGGCCGTGCGTGAGAATCATTTAGAATCTGCATACATGCGTCCAATGGCGTTTTATGGCGCAGAAGCCATGGGGATTTCCGCTAAAACTCTCTCTACACACGTGATTGTTGCCGCTTGGAGCTGGGGCGCATACATGGGTGAAGAAGCATTGACGCGTGGCATTCGGGTGAAAACGTCTTCATTTTCACGTCACCACGTAAATATCACCATGTGTAAAGCCAAAGCCAACGGCAATTATATGAACAGCATTTTGGCGCACCAAGAAGCCGCGCAAGATGGTTATCAAGAAGCGTTGTTATTAGATGTTGACGGATTTGTCGCTGAAGGTTCTGGAGAAAATATTTTTATTATTCGTAACGGAAAATTAATTACGCCAGATTTAACCAGCGCGCTGGAAGGCATTACCCGCGACACCATTGTGCAACTTGCTAAAGAAATTGGTTTAGAAATTATTGAAAAGCGCATTACGCGCGATGAAGTTTATTCAGCAGACGAAGCGTTTTTTACAGGCACAGCGGCGGAAGTCACACCGATTCGTGAATTAGATAACCGCGCTATTGGTGAAGGTTCACGCGGGCCGATTACAGAAAAATTACAAAGCATGTATTTTGATGTGGTTAAAGGCAAATCTGCAAAACATGCCCATTGGTTAACCTTAGTTTAAATTTAGCTTCGCCTAAGATTTAGGGAGACTTAAAAAATGTCTGATGTAAAAGAGTTTGAGGTATCCGCAAAAGATTTACCCCTGCACTGCCCCACAAAAGAAGTCGCTTTGTGGGCTTCTCATCCGCGTGTTTTTTTAGATGTTGCAAAAACGGGTAGCGTTGCTTGCCCGTATTGCGGCACAAAATTTAAATTAAAAGCAGGTGAAGTGGTGCATCATCATTAAATCATCTGGAATTTGAAGTAAAAATTTAAAATTTCATGTTTATCCTAAAGTACCTTAAAAATAGGGTTTGTCTTTGCTTTATTCTCAGCATCACTTAAACGTTGACTCTCAATGAACCCCAATTATCTTGCAATTAAAAAAGTTATATTTTGGATTTTCTGGGTCGGATTTTTTGTTACCTTGGTTGTTACGCTTATGCCACACCATTCCATTCCAAAATCTGTTATTTTTTGGGATAAATTACAGCATTTTCTAGCATTTTTTATGTTGATGCTCACTGGCAGCATGGCTTACTCAAAACACAGTAAACGCATTTTTTTAGCCTTGGTTTTATATGGCGCAAGCATTGAAATCATGCAAGAGTATTTTACAAAAACACGCAATGGCGATGTTTACGACATTGTGGCTGATACGGTTGGCATCTTTTTAGGCTGGCTGGTATTTTTAATCATTTATCGTTTCACCCATTCAAAACCTAATTGATTCGCTTGAACGTTCAAATATTACAATCTACGGCTTCACAAGTGATTGAAATCAGCTTTGAATCAACCATTGATTATCAAAACCCATTCCGTGAAATTAATTTAAATGTAACATTCACCAGACCCGATGGCAACCGCATCACCATTCCCGCTTTTTGGGCAGGCAAGCAAGTTTGGTGCGCTCGCTACAGTTCAAACATTATTGGAATCCATAATTTTTTAACCGATTGTAATGATACAAAAAATACTGGGTTACATGGTCAAAATGGGCAAATTTCAATTGAAGCTTATCTTGGAAACAATCCGCTTTATCAGCATGGCGCGATTAAAATTGCTGAAGATCAACGGCATTTTGCGCACCAAGATGGCACGCCATTTTTTTGGCTGGGCGACACTTGGTGGATGGCATTATGTGAGCGCTTGAAATGGCCGCAAGATTTCCAAAACTTGATAAAAAATAGAAAATCCAAAGGCTTTAACATCATTCAACTGGTTGCAGGTTTATATCCAGATATGGATCTTTTTGATGCGCGCGGCAAAAGCGAAAGCGGTTTTAGTTGGCAAACTGATTTAAGTCACATCAACCCTGCTTTTTTTGATGAAGCCGACAAAAAAATTGCTTATTTGGTAGACGAAGGTTTAACGCCTTGTATTGTTGGTGCTTGGGGATATTATTTACCTAAAATTGGCATCGAAAACATGCAATTGCACTGGCGTTATTTGATGGCGCGTTGGGGTGCATACCCTGTGGTTTGGGTAGCAGCGGGCGAGCAAACCATGCCTTGGTATTTAGAAAGCCTAGAAGAAAAATCTATTTCACGCGAAACGCTAAAAGAGGCTTGGTCTCAAGTGCTGCAAACCATGCGTCAATGCAATGGATTCAACCGTTTAATTACCACGCATCCTTTCACCAGCGCGCGCGAATCGATTAACAATCCTGCTTTAATTGATTTTGAGATGCAGCAAACTGGCCATGCAGAACCTACCCTGCACCATGCTAGGCGCGCCGCACAAGGCTGGTTAACAGCGCCCATCATGCCTGTAATAAGTGCAGAATCACGTTACGAAGCCTTAGAAATTAACCCAACCACCACTGCCAAAAATGTTCGCGAAGCTTTTTGGTCGCACACGCTTAACAGTGGTTGTGCGGGGCATACTTATGGCGCAAACGGTATTTGGCAAGTCAATTTAACAAATAAACCTTTTGGCAATTCACCAACAGGGGCAAATTGGGGCACTTTACCTTGGAATGACGCTATGGATTTACCTGGCGCAACGCAACTTGGCAAAGTAAAAGCTTTATTAATGCAGCTACCGTGGCATGAATTTGAGAGTTTTCCAATCAAACCCAATTTAATTCAACGGCTTACAGAAAAGTCTATTTTATTAAAAAAAATATTAAAGCGCCTGAATATTCACGGCCAAGCGCCAAACCCGATTGCAACCTGTTTTTCCCGCGACCGCAAAACTGCACTTTTTTATAGCATTGAAAAAAAATCTTTTTTTATTCAATTAAAAGGTTTTCCGTCAAAAGTGTTCGCGTATTGGGTTGACCCTACAAACGGCGTTAAAACGCAATGCTCATTAATGTCAATTGCGCCCAACAGAGTTTATTCAGTCAAACCCATTCATAACAATGCGGCGGGCGATGCAGATTGGTTATTACTGATAAGTCACAAAGAAATTTTATAAAAAAATTGCTGTTTTTTCTAAAAATTAGCAACGCTAATTTTATCTAAATTGGTTTTTCCCCATAAAAGTTGAATCACCTTTTGGGCATTTGGTTGATCTGAATTGGTGTAAATCAGAATTTTTCGCCCATCATGCGCATGAGCCAGTAACTGTTGCGAATCCAGCCGACGTTGCAATTGCTTGGCAACTGCCGAGCCTGTATCAATTAAAATTATTTTTTCTGCGCTATATATTTCAGCCAAAAATTTTTCAATCAACGGCTTAATAAATGGGTAATGTGTGCACCCTAAAACAATAGTATCTGCGCCAGCGTCCAGCAAAGGTTGGCAGTAACTTTTTACCAGTGCGTAAGTCTTGCCTGCGGTCAACTCACCACGCTCAATGCATTCCACCAAACCAACACAGGCTTGCGTGACTACTTTCACATCGCGCCCATAACTTTCAAGCAGTGCCGCAAATTGCGCACTTTTCAACGTGCCCGTGGTGGCTAAAATACCAATCACCCCAGTTTTGGTGGCGGCTGCGGCTGGCTTTACCGCGGGCTCCATGCCAATAATCGGCAAAGAGAAACTTGCGCGCAAATGATCAATCGCCGCGGCCGTGGCGGTATTGCAAGCCACGACCAATGCTTTAACATTTTTTTCAATGAGAAATGTGGCAACGTTGACACAACGCGCTTGAATTTCTTCCGCCGTCTTATTGCCATAAGGCGCGTAAAAACTATCCGCAGCATAATATAAAGACTCATTCGGCAATAAGGCTTCAATGTGTTTCAACACAGAAATTCCGCCCACACCAGAATCCATCACGCCGATGGGCTGATTTAAGAGTGCGTTTTCATGTAAAGGATAGTTTTGCAGCATTTAACAGTTAAGCCAAAATCAATCAAACGGGGTTATCAGTTACAATATTGAATTATAAGCGAGACATACCTCGATTGAATAAGGGTTTTATGGCGAATCGACTGAGTAAAATTTATACGCGCACGGGCGACGACGGTACAACGGGTTTGGGTGACGGTTCGCGCGTGCAAAAAGATAGTTTACGCGTGGCCGCGATGGGCGATGTGGACGAGCTTAATGCAACCATTGGGCTTCTTTTAACTGAGACTATCCCTGAGATTTTAGTCGATACGCTGACGCAAGTTCAGCATGATTTATTTAATTTGGGCGGCGAAATTTGCATTCCTGATTATGTCATTTTAACGCAAACCTCGATTGACAATTTAGAAGAAGCCATTGATACACTCAATGATGATTTACAGCCTTTAAAAGAATTTATTTTGCCAGGTGGCACCAAAGCAGCGGCGTTTTGTCATTTAGCCAGAACCGTCTGCCGCCGCGCAGAACGTCAACTGATTACGTTAAACCGCGAAGAAAAAGTGACAGAAATTTCATTACATTATTTAAATCGCTTATCAGATTTACTGTTTGTCATGTGCCGCACCATTAACAAAGAAGCTGGTGTGGCAGATGTATTATGGAAAAATGCACAACGCAAGTAATCACTGATGACGAATCCATGCAAAATGCCAAAATAATCCATGATTTAAAAAATGATTAAAAAATTATTGAATAAAATTTTTAAGCCGAATGCTCAAAATAAGCGATCTGCCAATAAAGGATTTGTAGAAAAAAGTAGCGCGGTCGAAATCCACGTCAAGCAGCACGGCATTAACCTTAATCTCATTAGTAATGCAGCGTTAAAAACCACCGAAGGCTTACAAAAAGCAGGCTTTGAAGCCTATATTGTGGGTGGTGCGGTGCGCGATTTGCTCTTAAATAGAATTCCAAAAGATTTTGATATTGCAACCAATGCCACGCCTGAAGAAGTAAACCGAATTTTCCGGCGCTCTCGCATCATTGGCCGACGTTTTCGTCTGGTTCACGTCATGTTTGGCGATGAAACCATTGAAGTTTCTACATTTAGAGGCAGCCACCTAGCTCAAACCCACTCGGCACAAAATGAGGATGCTAAAACCGCAGACTCTGGGCGTATTATTCGCGACAATGTGTTTGGCAGCATGGAAGACGATGCAACACGGCGAGATTTTACGGCCAATGCGCTTTATTACGACCCAGCAAACCAAATTGTGTTAGATTTTCATCAAGGCTTTGCAGACATTCAAGCAGGTGTTTTGCGCATGATTGGCAAGCCAAAAACGCGTTATGCCGAAGATCCAGTCCGCATGCTACGGGCTGTAAGATTATCAGCAAAATTAGGCTTAAAAATGGATGCTGCCACCCAAGCGCCCATCGCAAACATGGCTGATTTATTGCAAGATGTGCCACCAAGCCGCTTGTTTGATGAAATGCTCAAATTATTTTTATCAGGCCACGCCATTGAAAGCGTGAATGCGCTACGCGAACAGCATTTGCATCATGGCTTATTGCCGATGCTGGATGTTGTGTTAGAGCAACCGATGGGCGAACGCTTTGTTATGCTGGCGTTAAAAAATACCGATGCGCGGATTTTATCGGGTAAATCTGCCAACCCAAGCTTTTTATTTGCCACCTTGCTTTGGCATGAAGTGCTGACCAGTTGGGAAACCTATAAAAATGATGGCCATCATTTTATTCCAGCGTTACACATGGCAATGAGCGAAGTGATTGCAACGCAAGCAGAAAAATTGGCGATTCATAACCGCTACACCGCCACCATGAAAGAAATTTGGGCGATGCAACCACGTTTTGAACAGCGCGCGGGCAAACGACCTTTTGCTTTGTTAACGCATCCACGCTTTCGCGCTGGCTATGATTTTTTACTGTTGCGTTGTGAATCAGGCGAATTAGCCACAGAAGTTGCCGATTGGTGGACTAATTTTATGAACGCCGAAGGCGAAGCCAGAACCGCGATGTTGATGGCAGATACAGCACCGAAAAAGCGCCGTAGAAAACCACGCAAAAAACCCACACCGCCAATTTAAATATCATCTATTAAACTTTCATTGATCTTAATATGGCACAAGCATTTATCGCATTGGGCAGCAATTTAGCAACGCCCATTCAACAAATTAAAAACGCATTTTTAGCGCTCGATGCAATCCCGCAAACAACGCTTGTGAATCAATCTTCTTTGTACCAAACCGCACCGATTGGTTACGATGCACATTCTGTCCAATCTATTCCAGATTTTATCAATGCCGTAGCAGAAGTGAACACCTCATTGTCGCCGACTGCACTTCTTACAGCCATCCTTGACATAGAAAATAAAGCTGGCCGAGAACGACCTTACCGCAACGCGCCGCGTGTCCTTGATTGTGATTTATTATTGTACGGCGATGAAATCATTGAAACTGAACCGTTAACCTTGCCGCACCCACGCATGCATGAGCGCGGCTTTGTTTTATTGCCATTATTTGAAATTGCCCCGCAACTAATTTTGCCAAAACATGGCAAAATAGCAGCCTTAGTCACCCCTGAAATTGCCAGCGGTGTGAAAAAATTATCCATTTAATGTCTAAACTTGGTTGTATGAATGCAAATTTTTAATCAATACCCTTACATTGTGATTGAAGGCCCAATTGGCTGCGGCAAAACCACGTTGGCAAAAAAATTGGCTGAGCGTTTTCCCATTGATTATTTATCAGAAAAAGCTGAGGCCAATCCATTTTTGCCACGCTTTTATCAAGATGCACCCCGTTATGCCTTGCCAACGCAGCTTTTCTTTCTGTTCCAACGCGCTAACCAAATTAAAGATTTAAACCAGCGCGATATGTTTGCCAAACCGATTGTGGCAGATTTTTTCTTGGAAAAAGACCCGCTTTTTGCGCGCCTTAATTTAGATGATGAAGAATATGCGCTTTACCATCAAATTTTTCAGCATTTACAACTTAAAGTCACCAAACCTGATTTAGTGATTTATTTACAATCTTCCACCGACGCGCTGATGCAGCGCATTGAAGAACGTAATGTGTCTTACGAGCAAGACATTCCGCGTGAATATATTCAACGCTTGGCGGATACTTACAATGTGTTTTTTCATAATTATCAAGATACGCCAGTGCTGATTGTGAATAACGAAAAGCTGAATATTCTTAAAAGCGACGAAGCGTTTGATTTGCTCATCAGCCGAATCGGCCAAATTAAAAGCCAGCGTGAATTTTTTAACCCAAATTTTGATTAGAATTTTTTAAACATGCAACTCAATGAACTCTTATCACGCGCAAAAGCTGGCGAAAAACTCAGCATGCTAACTTGCTACGACGCAACCTTTGCAAAATTATTAGAAGAAGCTGGCGTGGATATGATTTTGGTCGGCGACTCGCTCGGCATGGTTTTACAAGGCGCAGACAACACGCTCAACGTCAGCATGCATCATATGACTTACCACACAAAAAATGTCGCGGCGGGTGCATTAAATACTTTTATTGTGGCGGATATGCCCATTGGCAGTTATGAACTTGACCAAGAAGCCGCACTAAAAAATGCTAAGTGGCTGATTAAGTCTGGTGCGAATATGGTGAAATTTGAAGGCGGCGGCGATAAAGTTAAAACCGCACAATATTTGGTTGCCCAAGGCATTCCTGTATGCGCCCACTTAGGCTTTACGCCGCAATCTGTCAATCAACTCGGTGGCTATAAAATTCAAGGCAAAACCGTTGAAAGCGCAGAGAAAATTTTGCATGATGCGATTGCTATGAGCGATGCAGGCGTGAGTTTTGTTTTGCTGGAAATGGTGCCTGCACAATTGGCAAAAAAAATCACAGAAATGATTAATGCCCCAACGATAGGCATTGGTGCAGGCGTAGATTGCAGTGGGCAAGTGCTTGTTTTACAAGACTTATTGGGCATTTATACAGGGCCTGCGAGCAAAAAACCTGAAGACTTTAAGTTGCCGCGCTTTGTGCGTAACTTTTTAAAAGACACCAACAGCATTCAACTTGCAATTAAAGCGTACGTGCAAGCGGTCAAAGATAAAACATTTCCTGCACAAGAACATAGCTATTAAATTTCAATATGCAAATTATTCAAACCATTCATGCATTACGTAACGCACTAAAAAATCAACCTTCGATTGCTTTTGTGCCTACCATGGGTAATTTGCACGCAGGCCATTTGCATTTGGTTGAAATTGCCAAACAGCATGCAACCTGCGTAGTAGTAAGTATTTTTGTAAACCCACTGCAATTTGGCAAAAATGAAGATTTAGCCAATTATCCACGCACACTCGAAGCAGACTGTGAAAAGCTACAAGAAGTGGGCGCAGATTTTGTTTTTACCCCAAGCATCACAGAAATATATCCTGATTTTGATGGTGAAGATTTACAGCAAACCATGATGATCACACCGCCGCCGATTGCCAATCAGCTTTGCGGCGCAGTGCGTGCAGGCCATTTTTCTGGCGTGGCGACGGTAGTGATGAAATTATTTAATATTGTTTTTTATAACACTGCACAGCCAAATATAGCCGTGTTTGGTAAAAAAGATTTTCAACAACTTTTTATTATGCGTGAATTAGTGCGCCAATTTAACTTGCCGATTAAATTAATTGGTGGCGAAACGATGCGAGAAACCAGCGGACTTGCGTTGAGCTCACGCAACGGTTATTTAAGCCCCGCCGATAAACTGGAAGCGCCTCGTCTCAATAAAGTGTTAAAACTGGTGGTTCAAGCCGTACAAAAAGAAGGGCTTGCGATTACATCTGAAAAAATGGCTGCATTTGAGCAGCAAACCAGCCAATATCTTACGCAACTTGGTTGGGTGGTGGATTATATTAGCATTCGTTCAGCAAAAACGCTGCTAGCGCCCAGCACTTGGATTACCTCATCAGCAGACAATCATTTCATCGTTTTGGGCGCTGCCAGACTAAGCAATACGCGGCTGATAGATAACGTTGAATTTATGCTTGTGCCTTAATATGCGCTTTTTCAAGAGAATGAATTGGATGCTTAAATTGACTGCCTTTATTTTATTAGCGGTCAATTTAACAGCTTGTGAACAAGTACAATCCTTCAAACAAAAATTTAAACGGATTTTTTTTAACACTCCCCCTGTAACAGCGCCCATTATTCCCATGGTCAAGGGTGTTAAAACGATTAAAAATTTTGCTTACGGTACACACGCACAACATCGCTTAGATATTTATGCGCCAGAATATGCGAGCCATGCACCCATTATAGTCATGTTGCATGGCGGTGGCTGGACCACTGGCGAAAAAGAGGCTGCACTCATTTATATCAATAAAGTGAATCGCTGGGTGCCAAAAGGCTTTATTGTGATTTCTGTAGAAACACGGCTGATGCCAGAAGCTGATGTGTACGCGCAAGTTAAAGACTTTACGCAAGCCGTTGTAGCCATTCAAAAAAATGCGCATCTTTGGGGTGGAAACGCGGATGCTTTAATTTTAATGGGGCATTCTTCTGGCGGCACGATTGCGAGCGTTTTGTCGGCAAATCCAAGCTTGGTGACTGAAACGGGTGGGAAACGTTGGCTAGCTACTTTTTTATTAGACAGCTCTTCGCTCGACATCCAAAGAACCATGCGCCTTTGGAAACCTGATATGTTTACTTATGCGTATGGCAATGATGCAAAAAAATGGTCAAGCGCTTCGGCGTATGATTTATTAAGCAAAAATTCCATCCCAATGTTTATTGCTTGCTCCACGTTTCGTCCAGACAGCAGTTGCGAGCAAGCGCAGTTGTTTAAAGAAAAAGCCGAGATATTCAACATTAAAATAGAAATTTCACCGCAAAAACTTAACCATGGTGAGGTCAACGACGCTCTGGGCGTTGAATCTGATTACACGCAAGCCGCTGAAGTATTTATGGCATCACTTGATGCAAATATTGCGCAATTGTTAACAAAATAAAGGATAAAAAAATCTCTTTCAGCCAAACGGTTCTGAAAGAGATTTAGTTTTTAAAGCATTAAATTTAGATTTAAATTAAAAATAATGATTTGATTTCAGATCAATTATTTTCCAAGCATTCCAGATAATTTTCCAGAAAACATCCCAAAAACTGCGCCCAATACAACAGAAACGGCCACCAACAATACTGGGTTAGCCATATTCATCATGGTGGCATTGCCAGCCGTGTTGGTTGAAAGTGCTAAACCTGCGGTTGCCGCATAACCATACACATTGGCTGGCACAACCGACAGTAAATTAACTCCTGCTACAATGACCAATGGAAAAACAGTTGCCGCAATAATGACTGGGGCGGCCAAAGCGCCTAAACCACCTAATGCACCGCCACTCACCAACGTTAAAGCAACACCTGCCATTACCGCACCATAAATCATGCCGGCAATGGTTTTCTGCAATGCTGCGTTATCGGCGCCTGTATGAAAATAGCAAGCCCATGCAATAAAACCGACCCAAACAATGGCAACGCCCGCCAGTGGATTCAACGACAAAAACGCCCAAACCCCACCTAAAACAGCAATACTCAATGCTAATGCAGTTAATTTCGACATACTTTTCTCCTAATATTTTTTATATTAATTTATAAGTTAAAGCCAAAACAGCAGTGCAATTTGGGCGTTTTAAAGATGTTATAGGACAACCCAAACATACAACGCTAAATGAATACTGAAGGATTTTTTGCGAAATGTAAACTTAAAACGCACCATTTATTAGCATTTAATTTTCAATGCTTATTTTTTGTGCATTTAATCAGGAGAATAAGAAAATTAACTGAAAATCTTTTTTTGATTAAGATTTATTGGCATAACGTAAAGCGTTTTGCGGTTCTAAATGCTCTGATTTATAGTGCCAATTTTTGCGCCATGCACCTAAAACAAGATTTGGATAGGCGGGCTTACCCAAACTGCCGTTATAGCGACCTAAAGCACGAAATAAATCGCCACGTTCAATATCCAAATAATGCCTTAAAATTGTGCATCCATAACGCAAATTTAGGCGTAAATGAAATAAATTGTGGTCTTCCGCCCCAATACTGCGCACCCAAAATGGCATTACTTGCATAAATCCGCGTGCGCCCACTGAAGACACAGCGTATTTTTTAAAACCACTTTCTACCTGAATCAAGCCTAACACCATTTGCGGATCAAGCCCTGCGCGCGTGGCTTCATAATGCACGGTGCGTAAAAAATCTTCGCGATATTGCACATTAGGCATTTTCTTTTTTAATCGTTCAGACATGCTTATCAGCCAATCTTGCGCTTCATTTTCTGAAGAAAAAACTAATCTTGGCGAGGCTTTATCGCTGATGCTACGCTGCATCAGCGACTTTACGCTGATTGATAGCGGCTCTTCTTTCTGCGAACCCGCGTAGGCTGTGGCAGAAAAATAAAGCGCAAAGGCTAAGATTAATTTAATGAACAATTGACGCTGCTTCCATTTTAATTTGCTTGATGCGACTGCTTAAAAATTCAAGCACTTCACTCACAGGTTTACTGAACGGTTCCCCTGTTCTGGCTTTAATTTCCACTTGATTGCCATTGGCTAACCCCTTATCGCCCACCACAATTCTAAACGGAATGCCCATTAAATCACTTTCCGCAAACATCACGCCAGGGCGCTCACCGCGGTCATCCAGCAATACCTCCAAGCCTGCTTGCTTGAGTTGCTGGTATAAATTGTTGGCAGCTTCCTTGACTGCTTCATTTTTATCCAACCCAATAGGGCAAATGACGACTTCAAACGGCGCCATGCTCAGCGGGAAAATAATGCCTTTTTCATCATTACCTTGCTCAATTGCCGCACCTACAATGCGCGAAACGCCAATGCCATAACAGCCCATTTCCATGACTTGGCTCTGCCCGTTTTCATCTAAGTAGGTCGCGTTCATGGCTTTAGCATATTTGGTACGCAGTTGGAAAATATGGCCTACTTCAATGCCGCGACACAATTTCAACGTACCTTTGCCATCTGGGCTGGCATCGCCTTCCACCACATTGCGAATATCAGCAATGATGCTTGGTTCAGGTAAATCGCGACCAAAATTCACGCCGCTTAAATGAAATTTTGGTTTATTCGCACCACAAATAAAATCGCTCATCAACACCACGGTGTTGTCTGCAATGACACGCACATTATTAGCCACAGCAACCGGACCAATAAAGCCAGGCGGGCAATTTAAATTGGCGCGAATTTCTTCTTCAGTCGCTAAGCGGAAGTCTTTAACACCCTCAATTTTGCCAAACTTTACTTCATTTAAACCATGATCGCCGCGCAATAAAGCCAGCGTAAAGGTATCATCCACCATCAACGCAACAGATTTCACTGTTTTTTCAACAGAAACACCTAATAATTTTGCAACGTCTTCGCACTGTGTTTGTTTTGGTGTTTCCACTTCTCGCATTTGTTCAGCTGGCGTTTGTCTTACACCTTGCGCTACAGCTTCCGCTAACTCCACATTCGCTGCATAGTCAGACTGTTCACAATATGCCAAGCCATCTTCACCACTATCAGCCAGCACATGAAATTCTTGCGAACCATCGCCGCCAATCGCGCCTGAATCGGCTTTTACTGCGCGAAATTTTAGGCCTAGGCGCGTGAAAATTTGGCTATAGGCTTTATGCATGGTGTTGTAAGTTTTCTCTAAACTTTCAAAACTGGTGTGGAAAGAATAGGCATCTTTCATTAAAAACTCACGTGCGCGCATCACGCCAAAACGCGGGCGGATTTCATCGCGGAATTTGGTTTGAATTTGGTAAAAATTAAGCGGCAACTGCTTGTAACTACTGATTTCTTTACGCGCAATGTCGGTAATCACTTCTTCGTGCGTCGGGCCAAAACAAAAATCGCGTTCATGGCGGTCTTGAATTTTCAACATTTGTGGGCCAAACACAGCCCAGCGGCCTGTTTCTTCCCATAACTCTTTGGGCTGCACGGCGGGCATCAAGAGTTCTAACGCGCCTGCGTTGTCCATTTCATCGCGCACAATATTTTCTACTTTACGCAACACGCGAAGCCCAAGTGGCATCCAACTATATAATCCGTTGCCAAGTTTTTTGATGAGCCCTGCACGCACCATGAGTTTGTGCGAAATCAACTCTGCATCTGAAGGAGCTTCTTTTTGGGTGGCAATAAAAAATTGTGAGGCGCGCATGGTGAATAATCAAATAAAATAAAACGTGAATTTTACAGCGATTCAACATTTTAGTCAGTGTTACTTGAAAACTAGGCGCAGATTAACTGGTGGTTAATTGCTTAATTTTATAAAATAACGGCTTTGTTGCTCAGTTCATTTTTGCTTTTGTCAGTTGTGGGAAAATGCTTAATTAAGCACTCGGTAATTTGATGAATGCCAAAAATCACGCCCATTTCAAATTGGCCTTTTCTAAATAGACCTTCCATTTGCTGGCAAATGTCTTCCCAACCCGCTTGACCAAACTTTTGATGAATGCCGCGGTCACCCAAAATTTCAAAATCGTGGTCGGCCAACAGCAAATAAATCAACACGCCATTATTGTGTTCGGTATCCCAAACATTAAGTTGTGAGAACACTTCAATTGCCCGTTTTTTACCTGTTTTTTTGCGCAAAATATCCGTGAATGGTAGGTGAGACTCCACCACAAAACGGATTTCTCCTAAATGTTGTGCTTCACTTTTGGCAATTTCCGTTTCAATACGTTGAAGACTTTGCTCAGGAAAATGTTGTTTTACCGCCCAAGGCATCATAAACCCGTGACGAAATAATCGTTTCATCAGTTTCATTTTCTATGCAACTCCGTTACCAATCACCAGAAGCACCACCGCCGCCAAAACCGCCACCGCCGCCTGAAAATGGGTCAAATCCACCCGAACTTCTGCCGCCAAAACCGCCACCACCAAACCCACCCAAACTTGAGACACCCATCAGCGTGATAAAAAACGCAACAATGCCAAACAATACTGCTGCAAAAATGCCGCCGCCTAATATCCACGCCAGAAAACCAATTGCGCCGCCATTCAAAGTGCCGCCTAAAAAGCTACCAAAAATAGCTCTAAAAATGCCGCCTAAAATAAATCCACCAATGAGCAGCAGAGGCAATAAACTTTCTATGCTCGCACTATGATTTGAACGCGCTTCTGGCGGCGGCAATTGCTCGCCATCAATTAAACCCATGATTTTTGTGGTGGCTTGATCAATGCCGCCATACATATCGCCTTGCCGAAAATATGGCGCAATAATCTCTGTGATGATGCGCTTTGCAATTAAATCTGGAATCGCCCCTTCTAAACCGTAGCCAACTTCGATGCGGACTTTTCGATCATTTTTAGCCACCAGCAATAACACGCCATCATCTTGCTTGGCGCGCCCAATTTTCCATGCATCAGTGACGCGAATACTATATTGCGCAATGTCTTCTGGCTGAGTGCTGGGAACGATCAGTACTGCAATTTGGCTACCCTTTTCGTCCTCAAATTGGCTCAGTTTTGCTTCTAACTGCTGAGTTTGTTCGGGAGAAAGTGTTTGCGTTAAATCAGTAACGCGGTTTTGTAATGCAGGAATTTCAACCAGTGCATTGGCGGCTTGATAAGGTATCAGCAACAAAGAAATGATTGCGAACCAAGACCGTTTCCATTGATTGAGAAAACTCAGTTTCATCATGGTGAGATTTAAGTTTTTTGCAGTGATTTTGCCTAAACTGGCATTATCCAATTTAGGCAAATTCTTTAAAAAAAATTATTTTTTATCGCCAAAATCAACCGTTGGCGCAGTAGAAATTGCTTTTTCATTTTCTACTGTAAAGGATGGTTTTGGCGCGTAACCAAACATCATGGCGGTTAAATTATTAGGGAAACTGCGCACCGCAACATTGTAATTTTTAATGGTTTCAATATAACGGTTGCGCGCAACTGTGATTCGATTCTCCGTACCTTCCAACTGTGATTGTAAATCTCTGAACCCTTGGTCGGCTTTTAAATTTGGGTAATTTTCTGCCACTGCCATCAAGCGTGACAAAGCAGAAGACATTTGCCCTTGCGCGGCCTGAAATTTTGCAAATAATTCTGGGTCATTTAACACTTCCGCCGTCACTTGCATTGAACCTACTTTGCTGCGCGCATCGGCCACTTCTGTCAGCACTTCTTTTTCATGCTCGGCATAGCCTTTGACCACATTCACCAAATTTGGCACTAAATCTGCACGGCGTTGATACTGATTCAACACTTCAGACCAGCTCGCTTTTGCTTCTTCATCTAGCGATTGAAATTGGTTGTAACCGCACCCTGTTAAATTAAGCAGCAATAAAACGGCGATGAACTTAATGTAGATTTTTTGCATAATATTTTCCTCTAAAATTCAATCAATTACTCAACTTCACTTGAAACCACACTATTGATAATATGGTGCTTTATTTTACAAATTTCAAGCAGATTTCAAGGTTTGATGTTGTAAATTTTGATGGTGTAAAAAAACATTAAATTTTTTTAACTATTCATTAGTTTTAATGCACTACGTAAATCATCCCACGCTTTAGCTTTATCGGGTAATTGTTGCAATAAATGGTTTAAATCGTAGGTGACAATTACCGGGACATTGATTGTGAGTGAAGTTTTATAAAAATGTTGCGTTCCACGCAAGTCGTCAAAATTACTTTCAGACTGTAACACGGTTTGCGCAACCTCCTCGCCAAATAAAATCAGCACCGCTGGCGAACGCCCATTCAATAAATCTTTCACTCGCGCATGAGGTTGAATCAAAGTTGCCTTGACGCCCATGGCTTTGCACATATTCACCCAAAGTTGTTCTTGTTCTTGCGTAAAGTCACGCGCCGCATGCAGCATAACGCAGCGCCCGTCTTCACTTTCATAGGCGTTCAATATTGGCGAATGATCGACAACTTCTGGCATGACATCGATTACTTCAACACTTGGTATTGTAACGTCAGGTGCTACAACCTCAGGCAACGCAACCTTCAGCCGCCACTCAGGCCATAATTCTAGTTCTTTTAAAATGTCTTCATGCATCATAATGCCAGCCCCATCAACACTGCATCTTCTCTTCCGCCGTGTGCAGGATAGTAATTTCGCCGAATGGACATTTCATTAAACCCCACATTTTCGTAAAGTTTGATGGCGACAATGTTACTTGCACGTACTTCTAAAAACATATTTGCAGCGTTGTGTTGTTTGGCAATGTCACACATTTTATTGAGTAAAATTCTTCCAAAGCCTTGTTTTTGATAATTTTTTGCAATGCTTAAGTTAAGTAAATGCGCTTCATCCAATACCAACATCATCAGCGCATAGCCTACGATATTTTTTTCTTGTATCAACAACCAAGCGCTGTAACCAGAATTGAGCGAATCGCTAAAATTGCCGCGCGTCCAAGGGTGAGAATAGATGGTCGGCTCAATCTGCATAATCGCATCTAAATCTGTAAGTTGCATGGGCCGAAATTGCAATGATGCTTGCAAGGAATTTTGTGCGCTAATTTGGTCAAATTGCGCACTCATTTAAACGCCGCCTGTTCACGTTCTTGGGTGGTCAGCGCCACGCGGTTTCGAATATAAATCGGCATGGCTTCATGCGCATTTTTTGCATTGCCACTCGCAAAAATCGGGCTGGCTAATTTTAGAATGGCGGTGGCGCTTGGCGTTAAATTGGGCCGAATTTGTGTGAGTTGCGAACCATACACTGCGGTTAATTTTTCCAAATAAGTTTTAAAACCACTGCCAACACCCACCCAGCAACCCCCATCCAATGTTGGCACAGATTCCGGCTTGCACACACTCGGCGCTAAAACTTCCAACCATGTGCCAGCTTTTTTCTCATACGCCGCATGATACACCTCGCCCATGCGCGCATCTAAACAGGCAATCACACGGTCTGCACCAGCGCTTTCAGCCAAAGCTAGCAAAGTGCAAACGCCCACCACAGGCAAATTTGCACCAAACGCCAAGCCTTGCGTCACGCCAGCGGCAATGCGCACCCCTGTAAAAGAGCCAGGCCCTGCACCAAACGCAATGCCGTTTAATTGATTCAACGTTACATCAGCCTGATTTAATAAAATTTGTATTTGCGGCAAAATGTGGGCAGACGTTGCATTGCCAACAGCTTCATCAAACGCATGCAGCTCTTCACCCACCCGCAAGGCAAGCGATAAATGTTCAGTCGAAGTATCAAGCGCAAGTAAATTCATAAAAAGAGAGTTAGCAGCTTTAGGCGTCAAAAAGTTGGCGGGGGTTTGTAAAATTGCAAAAAATTAATCAACCGCTATTTTGCCACGTAATTGTTTTTTCTGACCACGCAATTGTTTACTTTCCAATCGCTTTTGCCGTGCGCCATAACTTGGTTTTGTGGCATAACGCGTTGGATTGACAACATTTGCCGCATTAATAATGTCATGCAAACGCTTTATTGCATCACGTTTATTGGCTTCTTGTGTACGAAATTGCTGCGCTTTTAAAATTAAAACACCTTCTTGGGTAATGCCATGATCTTTTGAATTTAACAACCGCGCCTTTAAAAAATCACTTAAAGAAGAGGCTTCAATATCAAAGCGCAAATGAATTGCCGATGACACCTTATTCACATTCTGCCCGCCTGCGCCTTGCGCGCGGATGGCGGTAAGTTGGCATTCGGTTTCAGAAATCATCAGTGGCAACATAAGCGCATTTTATAGCAAAAGAAAAAGCCTGCTAATTTTCATCAGCAGGCTTGATAAAAAAAACGATTAAACCTTAATTAAACTGGTAACTCGCGCTCAATCCCAACAAATAATTGCGATCTGCGGCTGGTTCAAAAAAGCGGCTATTCCCGTCATTGACGCGCACTGACCCAATGTATTCTTTATCGAACATATTTTCTACGCGCACGTATTCTTTCAGTTTCCAGTTGTTGATGGTTTGCTCAAAGCCTGCACGCACGTTAAAAATGGTGTAGGAAGGTGCGGTATCCGTGTTGGTATCGTTCACATAGACTTTGCTGTTATGGCGGCCTTCAAAGGCGGTCATGAAACCTAAAGGCGCATATTTCCATGCCACCTCACCATAAATTTGCGTTTTGTAGGTGCCAGGGATTTTATTATCTGCAAGTACCGTTTGTGGAACACCTGAACTTGGCGTGAAAGTAAAATCAGAATCAAATTTAGCATTTAACAATGAATATGAGAAATAAGTGGAAATATTATTTCCAAATTCTGAATCAATTGAAAGCTCAGCGCCCGTACGTTTAGTTTTACCCGCATTGCCATAAACGCTTCGGTTAAACTGGTTTGTTTCTCTTATAACAATTTCATCTTTAGTGTTAATTTGAAAAAGATTGAAATTCACTTGTGTATTGTCGGCAATAAAAGCTTTTGCGCCAATTTCAACATTGCGGCTTTCACTCGGTTTTAAATTTAAATTTGGCGTAGCGCCGGAACTTGTTGCATTGTAAGCTGCTTCAATAAATGTAGGCGTTTCAAAGCCCTTGCCGTAATTAGCATATAAATTAAATGCTGGCGTAATTTTCCAAACAGCGCCAATGACAGGGGTGGTTTTTTGATATTCTACCGAGCCACTATTATTGCCAAGATTGCCAGTCCCCGTTAGAAAATGATCTTTCACTTCAAGCTCTACCTTGGTGTGGCGAGCGCCCAGATGAATGTCAACATTGTCGAGGATTGCTAGTTTTCCTTGTATATACTGATCAAAGTTATCAACAATATTATCTTCATCACGATTGAGCCCATTACTTGGGTTGCCAGCGGTGAGCGTATTTCTATCTAATCTTGCATCACTTGACTTACCATAGTTTAGCCCAAGGCTTAGATTATATGGCATGCTGGCTAACAACCCTTTGCTATCCCAGCGCAAATCAGAGCCATAAAACTCTCTTGATATTTCACTAGTACGGGCATTTGTACCTTGCGCATTCGTTGCGAGTACTTGAAGATTCTCCCTTGTACCAACATAAGTCATCAAATTAAGCGCATTATTTTCGTTTAGTGCATGCGTTAAATTAAAACCTACTTGCGCATGACTGCGTTGAACGCGAGTATTGGCATTATTTGCTGCATTTGGCACGCCTTCAGGATTGTCAAAAGCCGAAGGCGCAGCCGCAATTCCGGTCACAGCATCACGAGGCAAGCCTGTTGGATCTTGCGCATCTTGCTCAAACCAATTGACTAATGTGGTGAGTTTTGTGTCATCAGAAATATTCAATTTAAATTTTGCAGTTGCTTGTTGTTTGTCTGAGGCACTATGGTCGCGGTAGCCATCGCTTTCAAAATTTGAAACATTTAACAAATATTCAATTTTTTCAGCGGTGCCAGTAGCGTTCATGATTTGGCGTTTGGTGTCATAACTGCCAAACATCACAGTTGCACCCACTTCTGGCGTTTGCGGTGCATTTTCTGTCAGAAGTTGAATCACGCCCCCAGAAGAGTTTCCGTATAGTGCTGAAAATGGCCCGCGCATCACTTCAACACTGCGGATAGCTGATAAATCCACCACGCCCGGTTGGCCTTGACCATCTGGCATGGTGAGTGGAATGCCGTCTACATACACACGCACGCCACGCACACCGAAGCTGGAACGTGAACCAAAACCACGGCTAGAAATTTGTGGATCTTGTGCTTGTTGCGTACGGTTTTGTGCGGTAATGCCAGGAATGCGAATCAAGCTTTCTGATAATGTCATTTGTAACTGACCAGCTTGAATATCTTCCATGTCCACCACATCAATGGCAACGGGTAAATCAAAGCTATTTTGCTCTACGCGGGTTGCAGTCACAACCACTGGTGCGGCGTTAATTGTAGTTGTTTCTTCTGCCAAAATTTCTGGAGAAAAAATGAATTGAGAAAAACCTAGCGTACTTATTACCGCTAGAGAAACAATCTTTTGATTGAAATTAAATGTTGTCATCACAATGCCCTAATAAAAATAACCATAATTAAAAAAGTGTTTTAAAAAATTTCGGCGCATTGTAGTGGATACTGGGGATGTTGGGCATCGGTATTTTCATTAAAAATCAGTTATTTTCTGCAAAAAATATTAAATGCGCTTAACGCTCAAAGAATTCTTGCACTTCTTTTAAGAGACGGGTGCGTTTGAATGGCGGTAAACTTTGCCAGATTTTTTTTCCATAAGATTTTGTAATTAAGCGCGGATCGCAAATCATCAACACGCCACGGTCTTGTTCATCGCGAATGAGTCTGCCTGCGCCTTGTTTTAGCGTGATGACTGAATACGGTAATTGGTATTCCATAAATGCATTTTTGCCTTCGGCATTCATTTTATCAACCCGTGCTGATAGGACTGGATCGTCAGGCGGTGCGAAGGGTAATTTATCAATAATCACCACACTTAAAGCTTCGCCGCGCACATCCACACCTTCCCAAAAGCTTTGCGATCCCACTAAAACCGCATTGCCAAGCATGCGAAAACGATCTAAAAGTTCGGTACGCGAGCTTTCGCCTTGCAACAATAACGGGCTTTCAATGCCGTTTTCGATAAATGCATCTTTAAGTAGTGCGTGCATTTCGCGCATGGCGCGTAAGCTGGTGGAAAGCACAAACGCGCGGCCGCCACTGGCTTGCAGCACTGGCAATGCCGCGGCGACCACACTGGCGGTATAGTGAGCACTGTTCGGGTCTGGCATGTCGGGCGGCACATAAAATAAAGCTTGTGTTTGGTAATCAAACGGGCTTTCCCAAAACCCTGTTGTGGCATTTTGCAAACCCATTTGCGCTTGGTAATGACTAAAATCACTTTTCACGGCAAGTGTTGCTGAAGTAAAAATCCATGCGCGCGGTTGAGCATTCAATTGTTTGCCAAAACCTTCTGCCACACTCAACGGCGTGGCGTGCAGTTGCACCGACTGCGTGAATACTTCTACCCAGCGGACTAAATTATTATTTTCAGCGTTTTGCCAGCGTTTAAATAAATCTTTTAAAGCAAGGCTGCGCTGCCAACATTTTTCTAGCAAAGGGTCTCGCGCGGCTTGCGTTTCTAACACGGCGCTGAGCTTACTGATTTCGGTCACTAAACTTTCAAAAACTTCATCAAAGCCTTTGAGCGCAAGTGCTTTTTGCACGGCTAAGCGCGAACCTTCATAACTAAAAATTAAGCGAAAATCTTTGGCGGCTTTTTCTAACCTCGGGATTGCTTCACCCAAATCGACGCAATCTTTTGCCAACGTTAAATGCGCCACATTACAATCACGTGTGAGTTCTACAATTTGACTGGTGGAAACATCTTCACCAAAAAATAATCCTGCAACTTCCGGTAACTGGTGCGCCTCGTCAAAAATCACGGTATTCGCGCTTGGCAAAAGCTCTGCCACGCCTTCATCACGCAGCATCACATCGGCAAAAAATAAATGGTGATTCACCACCACCACATCCGCCGCCAACGCTTGTTTACGGGCGTCCATCACAAAGCATTCTTTATAATACGCACAATCTCCGCCTAAACAATTATCGCGAGTAGAAGTTACGCTAGGCCAAACCGTGGCATTTTCAGGCACAGTATTCAGCTCACTTTTGTCGCCCGTTTTGCTGTTTTGGGCAAAGGTTTTAATCATCTGCAAATATTTTGCGTCTTCGCGCGAGGCAAATCGCCCATCAATGCTGGCGCGTTCTAAATGATAATGGCATATATAGTTAGCGCGGCCTTTGAGCATGGCAACCGTTACCGGCACTTTTAATGCGTTACGAATATTGGGTAAATCTCGGTTAAAAAGTTGATCTTGCAGGTTTTTTGTGCCGGTAGATATAATGACTTTTCCACCGCAAATAAGCGCTGGCACTAAATAAGCAAAGGTTTTTCCCGTGCCTGTGCCTGCTTCTGCTATCAATTGCTGATTATTTTGGATGGCGGACTCAATGGCTAAAGCCATTTCTAATTGCTGAATGCGCTCTGAAAAACCTTGAATTTCTTGTGATAATGCGCCGCCTTTTGTAAAAATTTGGCTTAATGTTGAATGTGATGACATCCCAAAATTATCCCATGAATATGCCAGCTATTCCCATAAAAACAGTTTTTTACTATTTACATAGTTTTTATGACAAAACGGTCTTGTCAGTAAAGAAATACCCTGTTAACCTAACTTTGCTGTACAAATATTTTTATTTTCCGTTTTACCTTGTATAAATATTATTTTAGGGGGATGTATGGATCTAACTTTAATTATTCAGTTAATTAGTGGTGCAGTAGGCGGCAATGTTGCGGGCAGCGTGATGAAAGAATCCAGCTTAGGCCCAGTGCTTAATTCTGTTGTTGGCATTCTTGGTGGTGGCATTGGCGGTCAAGTGTTAGGCATGTTGGGCATGGGTGCTGCAACGGGCGCAATGGATATTGGTTCTATTGTTAGCCAAATTGCTGGTGGCGGTATTGGCGGAGCAATTTTACTTGCCATTATTGGCCTTGTTAAAGGTGTATTAGCAAAACGCTAATGTTATAAAAGCCTGCTTTTTATAATAAGAGCAGGCTTCTTAAGCTTAATGAAACGCTTTCTTTTAATTTTATGTTTTTTTGCTTCACTCAATATTTACGCTAATCCAAATACCCAATCCAGCATCATTACTGAAAATATTCGCGGCATCCGTTTGCAATTTTTTAATGATGGCAGCGCCTTTTTAAGTTCAAATCCACAAAGAATCGCAACCTTAAAAAAAATAATCCACACTGCTGAAGCACTAACGGGAACGCCCTATCGGGCAGGCGGAAATTCTCCTGAAACTGGCTTTGATTGTAGTGGTTTTGTGAGATATGTTTTTGACGAGGCTGCCAATATTCGCCTACCCGCCAGCGCACGCAACATTGCAAATGTTGGTTTTGACATTAAAAAAGAGGCCTTAGCACCAGGCGATTTAATCTTTTTTAACACGTTAAAACTGCCCTTTACCCATGTGGCCATTTATTTAGGCAATCAAGCATTTATTCACGCCCCAAGCGCTGGAAGTGTGGTCAGATTAGACTCCCTAGAAAGCGCTTATTGGTCACAACATTTTAATGGCGCAAAACGCATCGCGCTTGATTAATATTAGGTTAATTTTCAAATGATTCATTACACTTAAATTTGAATATATAAAAATGATTATTCCGTGTTTTCTTTGCTTTATTGTGCGTTTAAAACAGTCCAACCATACTATAATCCATTTAAATTGAAACTATTTAAACCAATTTTGTCATAATTCAACTTAAAGTAACTTTGCAAAAGTTATTTTAAAAATCGCTCACTTTACAATTCGTTAGGACAATCATCCTCATGCAAGTTAAATACAAATATCAAGGGTTTGCCAGAATTGGGCTCGTTTGCTCAGGCTTATTGCTAGGCATTTTATTAAGCCTCACTTATTCTGCCGTGGCAGAAAAAATGGTCAAACCACAATTGCCTATTGATGATTTACGCGCATTTGCAGAAGTGTTTGGCAAAATTAAAAGTGATTACGTTGAAACTGTAGAAGACAAAAAACTGATTTCTGAAGCCATCAGTGGCATGCTGACTGGCTTAGATCCGCATTCTACTTACATGGATGCCGATGCGTTTAAAGACATGCAAGCTTCTACGCAAGGAGAATTTGGTGGTCTGGGCATTGAAGTTGCCATGGAAGAAGGCTTGGTAAAAGTAGTTTCACCCATTGAAGACTCCCCCGCATTTAAAGCTGGTATTAAATCTGGCGATTTAATTATGAAGCTAGACGAAACACCTGTAAAAGGCATGACGCTTAACGATGCCGTAAAAAAAATGCGCGGCAAACCTGATACAAATATTGTGTTAACAGTGCTTAGAAAAAATGAAGCGAAACCCCTTTTATTTACCCTCACCCGCGCCATTATCAAAAATAAAAGCGTGAAATATAAACTTAACGAGCCTGGCTACGCCTATGCACGCGTGACACAATTTCAAGAACATACAGGGGCGGATTTAGCCAAGGCCATTAAATCCATGTACGCAGAGAATAAAGGTGATTTTAAAGGCTTTGTTTTAGATTTAAGAAACGATCCAGGTGGATTGCTGAATGGTGCGGTTGGCGTTTCAGCAGCGTTCTTACCAAAAGATACATTAGTTGTTTACACGGAAGGGCGCGCACCAGATTCTAAAATGCGCTTAACTGTTAGCCCAGAAAATTACGCGCGTGGTGGGATTGAAAACGACTATATGCGTGATATTCCAGAAAATTTAAAAACCGTGCCAATGGTCGTGCTAATTAATGCAGGCTCAGCTTCTGCCTCAGAAATTGTGGCAGGAGCGCTGCAAGATCATAAACGTGCCACCATTATTGGTATCCAAAGCTTCGGCAAAGGATCAGTGCAAACCATTATGCCAATGAACAATGGCGCGGCCATTAAGCTTACTACTGCACGTTATTTCACGCCAAATGGCCGCTCGATTCAAGCCAAAGGGATTGTGCCTGATTATATTGTGGAAGATGGTAGCGACCAATCTAACAATATTCATGAAGCCGATTTAAGCCGTCATTTAAGCAACCCTAAAGAAGCAACGGACGCAACAAAAGTTGAAGGCAGTCAATTAAGTAAAGAAGCCATTAAACAAAAAATGAATGAAAAAAAATACGCTGAAACCAAAGGCCCGATTGAACCAGCCAGTGCGGAAGATTTTCAGTTTGCGCAAGCTATGAATTTTTTAAAAGGCAAACCCGTTGTAAAATCTGAAGCACCAAAAGCTGAAGTTAAAGCTGAGGTTGAAATAAAAAAATAATTTTTAAAGTTATAAATTTAGTTCCAAATAATATTTAAAAAAATCCGCTTTGGATTAAAGCGGATTTTTTATTGTCTAAGTATCTATTGAAAAATATTTACCTAAAATCTGGGTTTAATACTATGGTAAGAAAATTGCTTTGAATTAGTGTTAAGCTAAATCAATGATTTACCTAAATTTTATAATTTTTTATTTAAAATGAATAACTTAGCCATAATATTGCCAAATAGAATGGTTTTTAGGGTTCTATTTAAACTTAATATTGAACACAAAATATGACAACATTTGATACATACATTACGGAATTTGATCGTGGCTTAAGAACGCTGTTTGCCAAACCCCACAGTGTGCGGGCGCACCCTGATGCATCAACAGCAGAAGCGTCTTTGGCAGAATCTGAAAAGAAACATGTTGCAAGTTTAATGCGTGTGAATCACACCGGTGAGATTTGTGCGCAAGCGCTATATAGCGGACAGGTGCTAACTTCACGCAATGAACAAGTGAGTTTAGCGTTGCAACAAGCGGCAAAAGAAGAAACAGAACATTTGGCGTGGTGTGAAGCGCGCATTAATGCGCTGGGTGGCAGAACAAGTTTATTGAATCCAGTGTTTTATGCAGGCGCATTAAGCATGGGTATGTTAGCTGGCGCATTAGGTGACAAATGGAATTTAGGCTTTTTGGCGGAAACTGAAAAACAGGTGGGCGAACATTTGGCGAGCCATTTAGAAGCCTTACCAGAACATGATTTAAAGACGCGAAAAATTATTGAACAAATGCAAGAAGATGAGGCGCATCATCGAGAACAAGCATTGGAACAAGGCGGTGCAACATTACCCGCACCATTCCAATGGTTGATGAAAAAAGTTTCTAAACTGATGACCGAGACCGCATACCATCTTTAGGCAATATATTATGTTAATGAAAAATTTATTTTATAAGGCAATATTCAATGCAAAAATTTAGTGACGTTTTATTAACCCTTGATGATGCTTCGCACGTTAAACGCATTGAGCTGTTTAATCCAGACGGCAGTGCTGCAGGTGCAATTGAAAATAAACCTGGTAGCCAAGGCTCGATTAAAGTTTATTACCATTTGTATCGCATGTATGGTGAAATTTCGCTGGATGCTGCGGTAGAAGGCTTGAGTTTATACGCAGAACACACGCCAGATGCTGAAAACTGCCCGGGTAAACATCCTAATGTAGATCGCTTATTTAATATTTTGGAAGATGAGCAACCTCTTACGGTTAAAGTCACTGAAACTGCGCCAACTAATTAGACCATATTTAATTGAGTTTTTATCGGAATTTAATTATTTGCCAGATGTCTAGCAATCGGTGGGTGGTAAATAATTTCTAACAAATGTCCAACGGGGTCTAAGCAATAAAAACCTTTTGACCCATCCCGATGCAATTTTGGCGCTTCTGTAATTTTGACGCATTGCGCGACAAAATATTCAAACCAAACATCCACATCTTCCACGCTTTTTAATACAAACCCAATATGGTCCAAACGTTGCTGCGCAATTGGTTCATAATCTGTGCGGTGCAATGCAAACACATCACCATCGTTGGTTAAATAAACATTATCTGCATCAGGTTGCCATTCAATTTTCATGCCCATGGTATTGACATAAAAATCGGTACATTTTTCCAACTCTTTTACAAAAAGTGCCACATGGCGAATGCCTATCATACCTACTGGAATATTAGTCATAACTCACCTCTTTGATTTCAAAATCATGGGTAATTTCACACACTTTACCAAGCATGATGGAAGCGGAACAATATTTTTCAGCAGATAATTTCACCGCACGCTCCACTTGGCTTGCATTTAAGTCTTTTCCTGTGACCACAAAATGCACATGAATTTTGGTAAATACTTTCGGAATTTCATTGGCACGCTCTGCACTGATTTCAGCCACACAGTCAGCAATTTGCTGGCGTGATTTTTTTAAAATCGTGACGACATCAAACGAGGTGCAACCGCCCATGCCAATCAATAGCATTTCCATTGGGCGCATGCCAATATTTCGTCCGCCATTTTCAGGCGCGCCATCCATGACCACCGCGTGACCTGTTTCAGATTCTCCAACAAAACTAACGCCATCGACCCATTTCACATTGACTTTCATTTAGAGCATTTCCTATTGATTAATCATCCTAAAATAACAATCGCCATTAAACAGCACAGGAGCAATATATGCGTTTAATGGCGACCAAATGTTGCGCTATATCAAAAAATATACAGCTTATTACAAATGCCTACTTTACCTCTAACAATTCAACATCAAACACTAAAGCAGCATCTGGTGGAATGACACCGCCCGCACCACGTGCGCCGTAACCCATTTCTGATGGAATGATTAGTGTGCGTTTGCCGCCAATTTTCATGCCCGCAAAGCCTTCATCCCAACCTTGAATCACTTGTCCGCCACCTAAAAAAAAGTTAAATGGCTGACCGCGGTCTACACTGCTATCAAATTTTTTGCCTTTAAATCCTTCTGCATTGGCATCATAGAGCCAGCCTGTGTAATGCACGGTCACATTAAAACCAGGTTCAGCTTCACGGCCTGTGCCTACTTGCGTATCAATTTTTTGTAATTCTGTGATGGTTGATGTCATTGCTGGTTTTTCCTGTTGAGTCGTTGATTCAGCATTGCATGCAATGAGCGTGATTGCGCATGCGGATGCCAATATAATAGAAATAAACTTCATAATTTACCCTAACTTTATTTTAATGTGCTGTTGAAACCGATTTAATAATTAACAGTTTTAACGAAACGATATGATAACGCAATCTTGAACAAGTTCATGCGGTTAGATTTTAGGGCTGTTGGTGTACCCACTCAATCAACGCATCCTGCGCTTGTTTACTTGCTGCTGCCATTGAATCATTCACCAACATCACCAACACATGCCGATGATGATTGGCATCTAACACATAGCCGGCAATCGCACTCACTCCCTCAATTGAGCCTGTTTTTAGGTGTGCTCTAGCCGCACTTGGGCTATCGTTCAGGCGTTTTTTAATGGTGCCATCTAGCGCTAATATTGGCAATGACGCCATCAACTCTGGCATTGCGGGGTTCGCGTAAGCATTCATTAATAACTGCCCCAAATGTGCCGCACTAATGCGCTCAATCCGCGACAAGCCAGAGCCATTTTCAATCACTAATTCATTAAATTTTAACCCTTTACTTGCAAGCCAAGTATTGATGGCTTGCTCGCCTTTTTGCTCAGTTGCGGGTACACCTACTTTTTCGGCAGCAATGGTTAATAACAACTGCCGTGCCATTAAATTATTACTCCATTTATTGATATCGCGCACCACATAACCTAACGGCTCAGAAACTTGTTCTAACACCTTAATAGCCTCTACAGGCGTTTCTTTTACTTTAAATGCGCCTTTAAAGTTTCCGCCCAACTGTGCCCATAGTTTTTTAAAGGTGAAAAATGCATATTTTTCATCATCTAATACACTAAGCTCCAAATATCGCTCGCCACAATCTGGAGAAAAAACGCCATTCAATGTCACCACCGCACCATT
Organism: Methylophilaceae bacterium; assembly: GCA_965247415.1. GTDB lineage: Bacteria > Pseudomonadota > Gammaproteobacteria > Burkholderiales > Methylophilaceae > Methylotenera. Next base: position 1,598,813 of record OZ252007.1, on the reverse strand, counting down.
GGAATTTTGTTTTACAGTGTAGCCAAAACGGCTACGCCATTCGCCGCATGCACCCGATGCTAACTTCATATTATTCACAATTTGAATCTCATCCAGCTCAAATTCTTGGCTGACATTAACACCCGTATCCGTTGCCACAAATTTAAAGCTGGTATTTCTACCCCCCACTAAAAATGCACTAGGTTCTGCGTTATAGGCGCGCCATGTTTCGTTATCAAAAGTTTTTCGATTACCTACATTTTTTGCAAAATAACTTTTATCAACGATCAAATCGCCTTTAATTTCTTTAATGCCAAACTGTTGCAAACTCATAAGTAAACGCCAAAACTCTTGCGCTTTAAAGCTTGGGTCGCCGTAGGCTTTTAAGTAGAGATTGCCATCCAACACGCCATTTCTCACACTGCCATCGCGATAGAGTTCTGTTTTCCAGCGGTAGGCTGGGGTCAATAAATCGAGCGCCGCATAAGTGGTGACGACCTTCATCACCGATGCTGGATTCATACTTTTATCGGAATGATGGCTTAGTATTGGCACACTCGCTTCTACCGCTTGCACATACACGGCCACATTACTTTGCGGAATACCTGCACGTTTTAATGCCTCAGCCACTGGCGCAGGTAATTCTGCCAATGCCCAACATGAAGCCAAACTTAACACTAAATACAGGGTGATTTTTTTCATAAACTTTGCTCTACCGCTTTGATTGTCGATTGAATCATGTGCTCGATTTCTTGCGGATTAATCTTGTAAGGCGGCATAAAATATACGGAGTTACCTATCGGACGAATCAGCAAACCCTCTGTCAAAGCTGCCGCATAACACTCGCGCGCAAAACTAGGGTTAGCTGTTTGCACGTCAAACGCATGCAGCATGCCTTGGTGTCGTAGATGCTGGATCGGCAAGTCAGTGAGCGCTTGCATTTTTGTTTCTATCAACGCAGATGTTTGTTGGTTGCGGGCAATCACATCGTCCGTTTCAAAAATACGCAAGGTCGCCAATGCAGCGCTACACGCCAACGGATTACCTGTATAGCTATGACTATGCAAAAAGCCTTTGGCAGTTTGGTCGTGATAAAACGCTTGGTAGATGACATCTGTTGTCAGCACACAAGACAAAGGCAAATACCCACCCGTAATGCCCTTGGATAAACACACAAAATCAGCAATATCGCTTACCTTGTCACCCGCTTGCTCGCAAGCAAACATCGTCCCTGTGCGACCAAACCCCACCGCAATTTCATCCGCAATTAAATGCACTTGATACTGCGTACAAATCTCGCGTGCCCGTTGTAAATACACAGGATGATACATGCCCATGCCTGCGGCACATTGCACCAAAGGCTCAATGATAAACGCTGCCAAACTTTCGTGATGCGCTGCTATATAATTTTCGAGCGTATCTGCACAACTTAAAGCAAACGCCTCGGCACTTTCGCCTGCCTCAGCCAATCTAAAATCTGGGCTAGGCATTTGCGAAGATTGCGTGAGCAGTGGCGCATACGTGTCTTTAAAAATGGCCACATCGGTCACACTCAACGCGCCCAGCGTTTCACCATGATAACTATTTTGCAAGCTAATAAATTGTGTTTTTTGCGGTCTACCAGTATTGCGCCAATAATGAAAACTCATCTTCAGCGCAATCTCAGTCGCACTCGCACCATCACTGCCGTAAAAGGCATGCCCTAAACCCGTCAACGCGCCTAGCTTTTCTGACAACGCCACCACAGGTTCATGCGTAAAACCCGCCAGCATCACATGCTCTAACTGGTCGAGTTGCGCTTTAATCGCGTCTTTAATGCGTGGGTTATTATGCCCAAACAAATTCACCCACCAACTACTCACGGCATCCAAATAGCCCTTGCCGTTTGCATCATATAGCCACACACCTTCGCCTCGCGTAATCGGCAAAAGCGGATAGCGCTCATGATGCTTCATCTGCGTGCAAGGGTGCCAGACGGATTGGAGGGAGCGTGATAAGAGATTGTTATTCAAGCTATTACTCATAGGCTAAAACTTTTGGAACCTACAAAGTCTCTCTTGAATAAAGTAACTACACTAGATCTTCCAGTATGAGAAGGGAAATTCTCCAGCCACATATACCGAAAGTTAGCATGAAAATACGCGTACATATTAACCACTTTTGCCATGTTCTCAGATGAGTAAATTTGCAACATTATCCTTTGTTTATCTTGTTTGACTATGGAATAACTGTAGACCAATAAGAAGCTATCTTTATGATACTTAAATAAAGGTTCAAACAAATCAATATTAGACGCCTTAATTTCGTTTTCAGAAAAAATTAAATAATCATTTGTATGCCATTCACTTTTAATCCATTTTTGACGCAAGTTTGTTATTGCATCCTCTGTTTTGGCTACTCGCTTTGCAACTAGTTGTTGTAGTTTTTGAAATTGATCTGATTCCCAAAATTCATAAAATGTATTTTCATTCATCACTTTATAAACATGCTCAAAAAGCAATCCATAAAATAAATCTTCAACTGTTTCATAACGCCAGTGCTCTATTGTTTTGCTGGCGTTAGAAGGCTCAGGATGCTGAATGTGGCACCATATATGGCAATGGTTACTGGTGATTTGAACCACAAAATCATTGCTTAAGATTTGAGCCTTCGTTATCTCACGATAGTTTGTTTCAAAAATAAAGTTAGCCTTTAAAGGGAAAGTATTCTTGATATTTGCAATGAAAAATTCAAATGCCTGAATAATATTCACTTTATTCAATGGAAATCCACTTCTCTTTGGTGCTTAATCGCTAGTACTAGCACTAAACTTGCGAGTTCGTCATATTGATAGCGCGCCAAATAGCCTGTGTTACCATGCGAAATCACGAGTTCTCTTAAACCGTTTGGTAGCTGCCTACCAACTAAAGGATGTTTTTTTAACAAATCAACACCATCAGTTATCACAAAAAGAACGTGATTTGCTAACTCGATATTATTTTGATGAAACATGCTGAGCCTAATTAAATCTTCGCGCGCATCAAACGTATATTCCACACGGCAGAGCTGACTCATTTTTTATCTTTTACGGCAATGAGTTCAGGCAATGGCTGCCCATTTAGTTTTGCACGCAAGTATGCGTGAACATCTTCCGCAGCATAAGAAATACCCGTTTCGCGATAATGCTGTAAAGATGCCTCAGCACGCGCCATAAATGCGCGTTCCTGTTCTTCGCGTGCAGCCTTTTCTGCAATGGCTTCAAGCATAAAGGCATGGGCAGTTTTGTCTGTGTTTGACACTAAGTTGCTTACACGTTCTTTTAGTGTATCAGGTAATTTTAAGCTAGTCGTTGCCATCGTTGTTCTCCTAAATAGCAAGAAAGTAGCACTAAAGTAACACCGTGCGGGCAAGCTGTCAAACCGTGTTTGTGCTATAGTGCGCATCTTATTGATTTCTATGCAGTAGTTGGTATAAATCCATGCAAAAAACCCGTAAACATATCGAGTTACTCGCTCCCGCCAAAAATGCTGATTTCGGCATCGAGGCCATTAATCACGGCGCAGATGCTGTCTATATTGGCGGCCCTGCCTTTGGTGCGCGGGCTAAAGCGCCGAATACGGTTCAAGATATTGCACGCTTGGTGAATCATGCACATCGTTACCATGCTGAGGTGTTTGTGGCGCTGAATACGATTTTTCATGACAACGAGTTAGGCGGTGTGCGCCAATTGGTCCATCAGCTTTACGATGCGGGCGTGGATGCACTGATTGTGCAAGACATGGGTTTGCTAGAAATGGATTTACCACCCATCCAGTTGCACGCCAGTACGCAAACCGATATTCGCACCGTGGAAAAAGCGCAGTTTTTAGACCAAGTGGGATTTAGTCAACTGGTATTAGCGCGCGAGCTTGATATTCGCACGGTTAAAAAAATTGCCGATGCAACTACAGCAAATTTGGAATACTTTATTCATGGCGCCTTGTGTGTGGCCTTTAGCGGTCAATGTTTTATCAGCCATGCGCACACGGGGCGCAGCGCTAACCGTGGCGAATGCTCACAAGAATGCCGTTTGCCTTATACGCTAGAAGACCAAAAAGGCCGCATAATTGGCAAAGACAAACATTATCTCTCGATGAAAGACAACGACCAAAGCGCGAATTTACGCGCACTGATTGATGCAGGAGTGAGCAGTTTTAAAATCGAAGGCCGCTACAAAGATTTGCCGTATGTGAAAAATGCCACTGCGCATTACCGCTTATTACTGGATGAAATTTTGGAGGAACACCCAGATTTAGAGAAATCGTCTACGGGTCAAGCCACTTATACCTTCACCCCACAGCCCGAAAAAACCTTTAACCGCAGTGCGACTGATTATTTTGCCAATGGTCGACAAGCAGATATTGGCGCATTTGATACGCCAAAATTTTCGGGCGAAGCGCTTGGAAAAGTCACCAAAGTTGGCAAAGATTTTATTGAAGTTGCAACCGATATTGAACTGCACAACGGCGATGGCGTGTGCTTTTTTGATGTGCATAAAGAATTGGTAGGTTTGCGCATCAATACCGTGCAAGGCAAAAAACTGTATCCCAATGAAATGCCAGCTGACATTCGCAACAACACGCTCATTTACAGAAACCGTGACCACGCCTTTATGCGCTTGCTGGAAAAAGATTCTGCCACACGCAAGATTTCTATCACCATGACTTTTTACGAAACACGCGATGGCTTTGCCTTAACCGTGACGGACGCGCAAGATTTTAGCGCCACCGCACAGATTATGGCTGAAAAACAAACCGCCAATGATGCGAACAAAGCTGAACAAAGCTTGAAAGAAAATTTAAGCAAACTGGGCAATACTGATTTTTTTGCCAAAGAAGTGCATTTGGAAATGACACAAGCTTGGTTTGTGCCCGCGTCTATCATCAACAATCTAAGGCGCGAAGCCATTGAACAATTGATTCAAGTACGTGAATTAGGCTATGAGCGCCCTGCATTACGACCTACGGTTGAACCGCCTGCCATTTACCCTGAAGACAGCTTGAGTTACTTAGCGAATGTTTATAACCAAAGCGCACGCGATTTTTATAAAAAGCATGGCGTGAAACTGATTGCCAAAGCCTATGAAGCCAATGAAGAACTCGGCGAAGTGCCTGTGATGATTACGAAACATTGCCTGCGTTATAGCCACGGCCTTTGCCCAAAAGAAGCCAAAGGCGTGATTGGCGTGCAAGGCACCGTGACCGCGGAGCCGATGACGCTCATCAGTGGCAACGACCGCTACACGCTGAAATTTGATTGCAAGCCATGTGAAATGCACGTGATGGGCAAAGTGCGCAAAAATATTTTACAAATGGCAGCGCCACAACCCATTCAATTTTTTGAAAAATTTGTTAGAAATTAGGTCAGCGAAATAAACGGTCACCCTGAACTAGTTTCAGGGTCTTGCATGCCTACACTGAAAGATGCTGAAACAAGTTCAGCATGACAAATTTAAAACGAGTTTCTTGAAAATTTTTAACCTAAATTGCCAATGTCTTGCAACGCTTTTTCCAGAGTTTCTTTTGGCAAATTTTCAACATCTAGCTTTAAAAACGTCTCAATTCTTATACGCAAGATTGTGTATGCGTTTTCAAAAGCAGCATTGATTTCAGCTTCTGAACCTGTTGCTTTTGCTGGGTCTGCCACGCCCCAATGGGCGCGCAATACTGAACCTAAATAAGCAGGACAAGTTTCACCCGCCGCATTGCCACACACGGTAATCACAATATCGGGCGTTGTGGGCAGATTTTCCCAAGATTTACTAAAATAGCCACCCACTGCAATACCTTTTTGCTTTAATAAAGCAATTGAACGCGGATGCACTTCACCTGTGGGTTGACTGCCTGCACTCATGGCGCGCATCTTTGCGGGCGCTAAAGCATTGAAAGTTGCCTCAGCAAGAATAGACCGACAGGAATTTCCTGTGCATAAAAATAAAATATTCATCTTTTAAGTCAGTTAAATCAGAAAGTTAATTTTTTTCGTACCAAGTACGGCTTTGGTTGACGATGGCCACGATTGACAACATGACTGGCACTTCAATCAACACACCAACCACAGTTGCCAACGCCGCGCCAGAATTAAAGCCAAATAGGGCAATGGCGGTGGCAACGGCTAATTCAAAAAAATTCGACGCGCCAATCAGCGCTGAAGGCCCAGCCACGCAATGCGCGACTTTAAATTTTTTATTCATCCAGTAAGCGAGCAACGCATTGAAATACACTTGAATCGTAATCGGAATCGCCAATAAAAAAATCACCAAAGGTTGCGCAATAATTTGTTGTCCCTGAAAACCAAACAGCAACACTAAAGTTGCAAGCAATGCGGAAAGTGAAAATGGTTGAATTTTTTTTAGCGTACTTGCAAAGAGTTGTTCACTTTTTGCCAGCAAATAACGGCGCAACACTTGGCTGATGACGACAGGCACAACAATAAATAGCATCACGGAAATGAATAAGGTATTCCACGGCACCACAATACTGGACATGCCAAGTAGCAAAGCCACCAACGGCGCAAAAGCAAAGAGCATGATGACATCGTTAATGGCCACTTGTGAAAGGGTAAACTTTGGCTCGCCATCACATAAATTGCTCCACACAAACACCATTGCCGTGCAAGGCGCTGCTGCGAGTAAGATTAACCCTGCAACGTAGCTATCTAATTGTTCTATAAGTAAAAAATCTGCAAATAAATGGCGAATAAATACCCAAGCTAACAACGCCATCGACAAAGGTTTAACCACCCAATTAATAAATAAAGTGACACCAATGCCTTTGCCATGTTGCAACACGTCACGCATTGCGGAAAAATCAATTTTGAGCAACATGGGGATAATCATGAGCCAGATTAACCCTGCCACCACGAGATTCACTTCTGCAAATTGGATGCGCGAAATTACTTGAAAAAAATGGGGAAATAATTGCCCCAAAGCGATGCCAACTATAATACAGCCCAGTACCCACCATGTGAGGTTGCGCTCAAATGCGCTGATTTTTATTGCGCTGGTTTTTGTCGTGGCTTCCATTTTTACTTAGCTTTGAAAATTACAATTTTTAAGAATGGTTGAAATATGACAATATTGCTTAAGAATAATGTCATTTATATGACACTTACTGAAATTTTTGATGTTTCTGCTTGGCACTCTGCCATCATTCACCCAGTGAAATCCCAATACCAAATATATTCTGCGCATGGTTGTAATCCAGCATACTTGCTCCGTAACCTGTTGAAAACATTAAATGTAATTTTAAATACGGGTTATTAAACACTTGCCGTTGCAAATCAATTTGCGCAAAGCCTTTGTTATCGCTACGCAAATTGTTTCTTAATAATAAAGTTGCCGCATTTTTACGCTTACTGTCTTCCCAGCGCACCGTCACATCGCCATAGCCCATGTATTTTTCGATGTCAGGATTGTCATCTTGGCTTTCTGGAATGCGCCACCAAGGCCGCACCATCAAGGACAATTGCTCGTTAAGTTCCCAACCACCTTCAAGATATAAACGATTCCAGCTTCTGGAAATTGGATTTGAGCGTCCATTGGATTGATGCACCAAACCAAGATTTAACATTCTCGGAATATAGTTTTTTTTCACACCATCCACTTGGTTATCAATGCCTAAAGATAAAATAATTTCTGGCTCATAATTATTTTCTCGTAAAGGTCTTGACGCTGCTGCATCAAACACTTGCCAGTAAGACTGCTGCGTATAAGCGCCCCAAATTCTGGAGCTTGTCACATAAGGCAAACTGCGAATGATGGGAATATTATTCATCATCTCCGTTTTTAAACTCAGCTGAAATTTTAAATCTTGGTCATCCAAATTTCTATCTAACGTATTATTTTGAGTGGGTGTCGTCGGCGTATCGTTGGTTTTATTTGTCCCAGTCACCAACAAATAATTGGATTTATAGGTCTCAAAATCGCTTACATCCCAATCCCCTTGCGAGGTTAAACGCCATTTTCTTTCCAAATAGCTTAGCGCTGCGCTAGGTTTTGCGATGGCAATTGTAGCAGCGGGTTTTTCTGGCGAATTTTTCTCAGGATTTTCAGGTTCAGCTTCAGCAGGCGCAGCCGTTTCAAGCGCCTCCGCAGGCGTGCTAATACTATCAAAACACGCCAAACGCTTTTTAGATTCAAACTGCGAAGGATACGTGGTTTTACACTTGATTAATGCTTGCTCAACCGTCAGCACTTCTTTTGCGAAAGCGAGGGCTGGCAACAATAAAAATATTGCAACAATGCAAATGCTATCTAAGAGAGATTTTTTTACAAGTGACATGATATTCCTATGCAAAAAATGCGCATTTAGCTTTGCGGCTAAGAACGCTTTGGAGAAAATTAAATTAAAACGATTTGTTTAAATTAAAAAAATTGATTGATGAATGGTGCAACACCTTGATGAACCATTTGTGATGGAAAAAATTTCTTAGCTGATTTTATATAACATGCATCAAGTAACATCTTTATTTTTGATTAGCAATAAATAGACCAATGTTGTTAAGCAACAACATTACGCTGTTAAACTTTTTTGACAAATTCAGACTTTAATTTCATCGCACCAAAGCCATCAATTTTGCAATCAATATCATGGTCGCCTTCCACCAAACGAATATTTTTCACTTTAGTACCCACTTTAACCACAGATGAAGACCCTTTCACTTTTAAATCTTTAATCACCGTAATCGTATCGCCATCTTGCAAAACGTTGCCATTTGCATCGCGGATTATTTTTGTGGTTTCTTGGTTTTCAATTTCTGCGTTTTTACGCCATTCATGCGCACATTCTGGGCAAATGTATTGGTCGCCATCTTCATAGGTAAATTCAGATTGGCATTGCGGGCAAGGTGGGAGTGACATAAACGCCTTTTTAAAAACAAAGTTAAGTGAAATTTCTTAAAACTGCTAAAAAGAAAAAATAAATAATAAAAATAAGAATGTAAGTGCGAACAGACTTTTTTTGAGCATGCTTTTTACTTTGGTTTTTAATGCTATGGGGGTTGGCATTAACAGCACTTTCCATGGAATTTGCGATCTTCAAAACATGCCCTTCAGCCTTATTTGACAAAGGCTTTTGTAGAGCTTTTAAAGGAGCAAACTTATGAGCATCTTGAATTAAAGGCTTTGGTGGCACTTTTAATGGTACAAACTCAAAAGTGACATCATTTTTGAATTGGGCAATTTTAGCAATTATTTCGTCTTGTCTGTTGTGTAGCCATGCGGGCGTGTTTGCATTCCACGCATCATGGCTTGGGATTTTTAGCGCGTTATTTTGTTTTCGCCCAATAAATTCAAAAGCATCCGCGCCTTCACAATAAATCAAATGAAAATTTTCTTTAAATGAAATCAGTTCCCCTGGAATGTATTTAAATGAAAATACATCCTGCCCATCAAGCAATAATTGATTCGCAATAAAATCATGTCGGTACTGCTTTGCATAGGCGATAATTTTGTTTTTTAGAATTTTTCTTCGCTCAGTTTTAATGTGAGAATCTGTAAAGAATATAACACCGTCAGCATATGGATTACGCTCATAGATTTTAAAATAACTAGTCTCTAAATCATCAGTAACCTTCAGCGCTGCTTCGATAGGGCCACACCTTACAATTCCATATCCGAGATAAGCTATTTTCCAATCTGGGTTTGCAACGATTTTTTCCATATTATTAAGGCGCAGGGTTCATCATGGTTAAATGAATATTTTCAATTTCCAGCAACACTTCCTCACTTAATTGCACCTGATATGCGCCAATATTTTCTTCTAGTTGTGCCATGCTGGTTGCGCCAATAATGGTGCTGGCGACGCTCCAGCGGTGCATCACAAAACTTAATGCAAGTTGCGTAGGCGTTAAACCGTGGTCTCGGGCGAGTGCTGCATAAGCGGCGCTGGCGGTAGGCACGCTCGGTTTGTTGTAGCGTTTTGCATAGCCTTGGAATAAGGTTACGCGACCTTTTGAATTGGCATCGTCTGCATATTTTCCTGTTAAATGACCAAACGCAAGCGGCGAATAAGCTAGCAAGCCAATATTTTCACGATACAAAATTTCGCTGATGCCAAAATCAATGGTGCGATTCATTAAGTGATAACTATTTTGCAAGGTGGCCACGCGCGGCAAATTGTATTCTTTTGAGATGCGCAAAAATTCCATGATGCCCCATGGTTGCTCGTTGCTTAAACCGATGGCGCGCACTTTACCCTCAGAAATTAACTCCGCCATGGTTTCTAATTGCGTTTGAATACTGACCCAAGTTTTGGGATTGCCTTGTAAGTCATTTTCTCCATTTGGGTCAAACTGATATTGTCCAAACAAAGGGACATTGCGTTCAGGCCAATGAATTTGATACAAGTCTAGATAATCTGTTTGCAAGCGTTTTAAAGAATCGTGAATCGCCGCGCGAATATTAGTACGCGTGAGCGCGTCATCGCCGTTGCGAATCCAATTTAAACCACGATTTCGTCCAGAAACTTTGCTTGCCAAAATAATTTGGTCACGTTTTTGGGTTTTTAACCAATTTCCTAAAATCGTTTCCGTGCGTGTAAACGTCTCTGCTTTGGGCGGCACAGGATACATTTCAGCCGTATCAATAAAATTAATGCCAGAATCTATTGCATAATCTAATTGGTTGTTGGCATCCGCTTGACTATTTTGGTCGCCAAACGTCATGGTACCTAAACAAATGGGAGAAACGTATAAACCTGAATTTCCAAGTTGGCGGGTTTGCATCTTAAGCCTAAATTAAAAAAAATTGAAATATTGAAGTGATTTCGCGCTTTGAACAACCAACAATTGGCCGTGTTTAATGCAACACTTGCGCTGTTTGTGTTAAATGAAGAGCGGTGTTATTTTGCAAAAGCAGTAAATCCCAGCCCGCTTCACGCGTGGCAAGCTGCATCATATTGGTTAAGGCAACCAATAACTCTAATGTCAGTCCCATTTTGATGGACTCTCCCTGATGCGCTTGAAAAATCAATTGGCTGGTTTGCGTCTCAGTCTGCATCACATTACATTGCACCACCAACACTGGTGCTTCAAACAGGGCTTTGCGATTAGTCTCATATTCAGTACTAAAATCCATCACTTCTAAAGATTTTTGCACTTCCGGCTCTTGTGTAAAGGCAGCAATCACTGGCTTTTTTTGACTATTTTTTGGCAACATGATGGGGGCAGGCAGTGCTTCGTCCATAAATTCTGTGGTTTCTGTAGTTGCTGCGTTTTTCATCATCACTTGCGGGCGATTCAAAAACTGCCCGTGCGAATTCTGCAACAAATGCCATAAATCTTTGCAAATTCTGCGCGTAATCCACAGCGACAATTCTGATTGATCCGCCATGCCAACTTTGAGTAAAAGCCGATCTTCTTGTTGATTGTAACCAAGATTTATTTGCTGAATGGAAGCTGTATTTTGCGGCATGTGCTAAGTTTTAAGTGTGTTTTAAAATGACAATAAAATTAAATAAGACTAGTGTTTATCTTACTAGCATCAGAAATTCTGTGTTGAAAAAATCATGTAGGTGAAAAGTAATTTTAAAAAAAGCTTAAGCCATGTTCACATTCCATATTTTACGGGTAATTTTTTATATTTTTTGTTTTTTTTGCTCTTGAAATTTAGCAAAACATCCCAATAACTAGCAGTCAGAGGGGTTGAGTGCTAAAATCGTTCCGCTTTGCACAGGCTGGCTACTTTTTTTCAACACCCCTGCGCTTAACCAACAAGTTTTTTGTCATTTATATTTGGAGAAATTGTATGAAAATTCGTCCTTTACACGACCGCGTGATTGTAAAACGTTCAGAAGAAGTGCGCACAACCGCATCTGGTATTGTGATTCCAGACAGCGCAACTGAAAAACCTGATCAAGGCATTGTACAAGCTGTGGGTAATGGTAAAAAAGATGACCAAGGCAAATCCATCGCTTTAGACGTTAAAGTTGGCGACAAAGTATTGTTCGGCAAATACGCTGGCCAAACGGTAAAAGTGGATGGTGAAGAATTACTCGTGATGCGCGAAGAAGACATCATGGCGATTGTTGAATAATTTCAACGAAAATTTAACAAATCTATTGTTTCAATATAGTAATCAGGAGAATTTAACATGGCAGCAAAAGACGTAAGATTCGGCGATGACGTTCGCCAAAAAATGGTAAATGGTGTAAATATTCTTGCAAACGCAGTGCGCGTCACTTTAGGTCCAAAAGGCCGTAACGTAGTGTTAGAGCGCTCATTCGGCGCGCCAACCATCACAAAAGATGGCGTATCAGTGGCTAAAGAAATCGAATTAAAAGACAAATTCGAAAACATGGGCGCACAAATGGTAAAAGAAGTTGCTTCTAAAACCAATGACATCGCTGGTGACGGCACAACCACAGCAACCGTTTTAGCTCAAGCGATTATTCGCGAAGGCATGAAATCAGTCGCTGCGGGCATGAATCCAATGGATTTAAAACGTGGTATCGACAAAGCTGTTGAAGCAGCTGTTGCTGATTTAAAAGCACAATCAAAACCATGTACAACCAGCAAAGAAATTGCTCAAGTTGGCGCAATTTCTGCAAACTCAGATGAATCTGTTGGCAAAATTATTGCTGACGCGATGGACAAAGTTGGTAAAGAAGGTGTGATTACCGTTGAAGACGGTTCAGGTTTGAGCAACGAGTTAGACGTGGTTGAAGGGATGCAATTTGACCGTGGTTATTTATCTCCATACTTCATCAACAACCAAGAGCGTCAAATTGCGTTGTTAGATAATCCATTCGTGTTATTGCACGATAAAAAAATCTCAAACATCCGTGATTTATTACCAACATTAGAACAAGTGGCTAAATCAGGTCGCCCATTGTTGATCATTGCTGAAGATGTTGATGGCGAAGCCTTGGCAACTTTAGTTGTCAATAATATACGTGGCATCTTAAAAACTACAGCTGTAAAAGCGCCTGGTTTTGGTGACCGTCGTAAAGCCATGTTGGAAGACATCGCGATTTTAACTGGCGGTACTGTGATTGCTGAAGAAGTTGGCTTGAAACTAGAAACAGTCACTTTGGAAATGTTAGGCCAAGCGAAACGCATTGAAGTGGGTAAAGAAAACACCATCATTATTGATGGAGCTGGTGTTGAAGCCAACATCAAAGCACGTATCACACAAATCAAAACACAAATTGACGAAGCTTCAAGCGATTACGACCGTGAAAAATTGCAAGAACGCGTAGCTAAATTAGCTGGTGGTGTAGCAGTAATTAAAGTGGGAGCAACGACTGAAATTGAAATGAAAGAGAAAAAAGCCCGCGTTGAAGATGCGTTGCACGCAACACGTGCAGCGGTTGAAGAAGGTATTGTGGCTGGTGGTGGCGTAGCATTAATCCGCGCACGTGATGCAATTTCAAAAGTAAAAGGCGACAACCTTGACCAAGAAGCAGGCATTAAAATTGTATTGCGCGCGGTTGAAGAGCCATTACGCCAAATCACCCAAAACGCTGGTGTTGAGCCATCTGTTGTGGTGAGCAACGTTGCCGCAGGCAAAGGTAACTATGGCTACAACGCAGCCAATGAAACTTACGGCGACATGATTGAAATGGGTATTTTAGACCCAACAAAAGTAACGCGTTCAGCATTGCAAAATGCAGGCTCAGTGGCTGGCTTAATGCTAACAACGGATTGTATGGTTGCTGAATTACCAAAAGATGACGCGCCAGCAATGGGTGGCGACATGGGCGGTATGGGTGGCATGGGCGGAATGATGTAGGCTGTCTAATGTTGCATCAACTTATCTGCCTATCAGCAGGTTGATGCAATCACGAAGTGCAACCTTGCTACTCTGTAGCTATAAAACAAAAACCTCGCTTCGGCGAGGTTTTTGTTTATCCGTCGTTATCCTTCATAATGGCGGGTGATGCTGTTTACTTAACGCGCATTTATTAGCAGCCATTAGATTTTTAATTTATATTTTTACATAACGAAAGAAAGAAATAATGACCACTATATTAAACACTTTAACCAAACGCTTAAGTTATATTGTGGGTGAAAACATGGCACATCAACTTAAAAATGATGGGCTGGCATTAGACACGGACGCGGTTGCATTAGCGATTAACGATGTGATGGCAGGCAATCCATCGCGCATGTCGGATGAAGAAAAAAGAAGCACGGTGGAACTTGTACAAAAAGAAAGCCAAGAAAAACAAATGGCGGTGCAAGCTCAACAATCAGCAAAAAACAAGGCTGAGGGCGCAGCTTATTTGGCAGAAAATGCTAAAAAAGAAGGCGTGATAACCACTGATAGTGGTTTGCAATATAAAGAACTTATTGCTGGCAACGGCGCAAAACCAAGCAAAAGTGACCGTGTAAAAGTACATTACAAAGGCACGCTAATTGATGGCACGGTGTTTGACAGCTCTTACAACCGTGGCGAGCCGATTGTTTTTCCAGTCACAGGGGTAATTGCAGGTTGGGTGGAAGGGTTGCAACTCATGAACGTGGGCAGCAAATTTGAGTTGGCAATTCCTTCAAATTTAGCTTATGGCGCAAACGGCAGCGGGCCTGTCATTGGCGCAGATGCAACACTGATTTTTGACGTTGAATTATTAGGCATTGAGTAACTGCTGCCTTAATTTAAAGGTTTGATGCGAGGGATTTTTTTGCTTGCATCAAACCCCAAGTAATAAATTTTTTTGAATGAAAAATTTATAAAAAATGGATGTTGGCTAATTTTTTATGCCTTGCGGTCAAACAAAATACGCAAACCATCATTCAAAAAAATGACTATTTAAAAACTGCGTCAAGTTCGCCTTTTAAATAGCGCAGCGCCATTTGGTCACAAGGAATCGGCTTAATTTGATGCGCCCTTCCTGCAGAACCAAACGCTTCATAGCGCTGTTTGCAGATTTCTCGCATGGCGATGGTTGAAGCGGTTAAAAATTTTCTTGGGTCAAATTCTTTTCTTTTTTCCGTAAAATATTTACGAATCGAGCCTGTGTAAGCCATGCGTAGGTCTGTATCAATATTGACTTTTCGCACGCCGTGTTTAATGCCTTCAACAATTTCTTCCACCGGTACGCCATACGTTTCGCCCATATCGCCACCAAATTCATTGATAATATGCAGCCATTCTTGCGGCACAGAAGAAGCGCCATGCATGACTAAATGCGTGTTTGGAATGCGCTGATGAATTTCTTTAATGCGATGAATGGCAAGGGTTTTTCCTGTCGGCGGACTGGTAAATTTATACGCGCCGTGCGATGTGCCAATGGCAATGGCCAGTGCATCCACACCTGTTTTGCTCACAAAATCTGCGGCTTCTTCTGGGTCTGTCAGCATTTGGTCATGGCTTAGCACACCTTCAGCACCTGAGCCGTCTTCTTCGCCCGCAAGCCCTGTTTCTAATGAGCCTAACACGCCAAGCTCACCTTCAACAGAAACCCCAATCGCGTGAGAAATTTCAACCACTTTGCGTGTGACTTCAACATTATATTGATAGGTTGAAGGCGTTTTTGCGTCTTCTCTCAAAGAGCCGTCCATCATGACGCTAGAAAATCCTGAACGAATGGCTTGAATACAAACCGCTGGCGATTGACCATGGTCTTGATGCATCACCACAGGAATATGCGGATACGTTTCAATGGCGGCAAGCACAAGATGGCGTAAAAAAGCTTCACCCGCATATTTGCGCGCACCTGCTGAACCCTGCAAAATCACAGGGCTACCCACTTCATCTGCAGCACGCATCACTGCATGTACTTGCTCTAAATTATTGACATTAAATGCGGCTAAGCCGTAGTCATGTTCTGCGGCGTGGTCTAAAAGTTGTCGTAATGATACAAGCGCCATGATGGCCTCCAGATTTAAAATAGCACGCTAAATAATATAAAAATAGCGGCAAATTTATTTTATTTTCAATCTAAATCATACGCGCAATTCAACTGCACAATCGCATTTAAAGTCTGATAAAAATCCTTTTATTCAAAGAATTGGAATCTATTTTATTTAAGTTGGTGTTTGTTGGTATAAGGCAAGCGCTAATTTTCTTTGTTCTGCATGATCCACAATGGGTGCAGGATAATTCTCACCCATGCGCAGCGCCAAAGACTGCAAACGCAACGGTGAAATCAACCAAGGTGCGTGAATTTCTTTATCATTACATTGCTTAAGCTCTGGCAAATATTTGCGGATAAATTTGCCTTGCGGATCAAATTTTTCACTTTGGGTAATCGGGTTGAAAATTCTAAACCACGGCTGCGCATCGCACCCCGTGCTGGCGGCCCATTGCCAGCCGCCATTATTGGCGCTCAAATCAAAATCAATGAGTTTTTCTGCAAAATATTGCTCGCCCCAACGCCAATCAATGAGCAAGTCTTTTACTAAAAAACTGGCAGTAACCATACGCAAACGGTTATGCATAAACCCTGTTTGATTCAATTGGCGCATGGCAGCATCAACCAGCGGGTAGCCTGTTTTGCCTTCGCACCAAGCGTTGAATAAACGCGTGTTATTAGGAAACGGTAAATATTCAAACTCTGCTTTAAATGCACGGCCTTCTGCCACGCGCGGATGATGAAACAATATCTGGCTATAAAAATCGCGCCAAATTAGCTCACTCAGCCAACTTTGTGCGCCTGAATTTTCTGCTTGAATTGCGACTCTGGCTAAATGACGGACAGAAATGGTGCCAAACCGCAAATGCACCGATAAATAAGATACACCTTTTACGGCTGGAAAATTACGCGCTTCTTGATAATTTGCCATGCGCGTTACAAAGTCTTCAAACAAACTCAATCCGCCCGACATGCCCGTGGGCAAGCGCATCTGCGTCAAATTAGTTTCTTCAAAGCCAATGTCAGCTAAGCTGGGCATTTGAAAAAATAGTGCGTTTTTATCTTCAGGTTTTTTTAAAGAACCAACATATAAATCAACAGGATAAGCCTTTAAATAAAAGTCATTCACGGTTTTTAACCACATGTTTTTATAAGGCGTAAACACGCCATAAGGCTTGCCCGCTTGCGATAAAACTTCCTCTTTTTCAAAAATCACATGGTCTTTAAAGGGGTGAAAGTTGATATTTTTTGCGCTAAGTGCCTGCGCAACTTCGGTATCGCGCGCGATTGCGCTTGGCTCAACATCGTGATTGGTAAACACGGCTTGCACGTTGAGCTGATCTGCAATGTATGGAATTTCTAACACTGCACGCCCAACGCGCACGATTAAATCACCACCTTTTTTTTGTAAAGCCGCTTTGAGTTCTAGCAAGCTATGCCAAATAAACTCAACGCGTCGATCCGCTTTATTGTTTAATTTTTCAAGAATATCGGTATCAAAAATAAACACGCAATACACGGCATGAGAAGATTTTAAGCCGTGATAAAGTGCGGCATGGTCGTAGTCGCGCAAATCGCGGCGAAACCAAACCAAAGAGGTTTCATATTTTTTTGCAGATTTACTTTCAGCCATAATTTTTTTGCAATCGTTATTTTCGCAAGCTATGTAGCATTGTTTGCGTTATTTTCGACCTTATTCACGATGATAAGGATGATGCGTTACGACTGAGAATGCGCGATAAAGTTGCTCGCAGAGCATCACGCGTACCATGCCGTGCGGCATAGTGAGTTTTGAAAGCGCCCACATTTTTTCAGATTTTTGTTTCACATTAGCGTGCAACCCATCAGCACCGCCAATAATAAAGGCAATGTCTCGCCCAAGGGTTTGCCAAATTTTAAATTGTTCAGCAATTTCTAAGGTGGTGTATTGTTGGCCGCGCTCGTCAAGCGCGATACAATAATCTTTACCAACTGAATCTAAAATACGTTTTGCTTCAATGAGTTGGATGTTTTCAGTGTTATTACCAGCTGCGCGTTTTTCTGGTTTTATTTCTATCATTTCGATGCTTGCATCGCGCGGCATGCGTTTGATGTATTCTGCACAAGCTTCTTCAACCCAGCTTGGCATTTTATGGCCAACAGAAATAATACGCAGCTTCACTTTTATTTGCCTTATTGGGCTTTAAAAACGCTGATATTTATTCTGGTTTGATATGGCTTCTGCGGCTTTCAGCTTCACCCCATAATTGCTCTAAGTTGTAATAAGCGCGGGTCGTTGGCACCATAATATGCACGACGATGTCATCCAAATCAACTAACACCCATTCGCCTTCTTTCTCGCCTTCTGTACCGCGAATGTGATAACCCTTTTCTTTAAGTTTTTCGCGCACATTGTCGGCCACCGCTTTTGCCTGACGGCTTGAATTGGCTGAAGCGACAATCATATAATTGGTCATGCTGGTAAGTTTTCGCACATCCATCACAGAAATATCGAAGCCTTTAATGTCTTCAATGGCATCCACCACCGCCAATTTCATGTTTTCTAAATACGTTGCTGGGTCTAAATTAAGGGTCATTTATGCGGCCTGTGTTGGAATTGCGTTACGTTGAGATTTGATGTGATTTTTTTCATCCACATACACGAGTTGTGGTGCAAAGGTTTTAAGTTCATCTTCATGATAATGCGCATAACTTGCAATAATAATGATGTCATGCGGTGCTGCTTTGTGCGCTGCCGCGCCATTGACAGAAATAATGCCAGAACCGCGTTCAGCCGCCATCGCATACGTGCTAAAACGCTCACCATTGGTCACATTGTAAATATGAATTTGCTCATATTCGCTTATATTGGCGGCTTCAAGCAGGGTCAAATCAATTGCACAACTGCCTTCATAATGCAGTTCACTGTGCGTGACATGTACGCGATGTAATTTGGATTTAAGTAAAATTCTTTGCATATTGAATGGACGAATCTATGGTCTGAATTTTCAGACTTTGGATTAAAAGTTTTGCGATTATAATATAAGTACTTGTTTATAGATATTAATCTCTTAAGTCTTAAGCAGTATTCACTGCTCAGATTGTGATTAATCTTTCAATACTTTAAAGCCATAATAAGTACCGAACTCACCTTCATTTTCATGAAACACAAACATCAGCTCGTTTGCATAACCGACGCCATTAAAATGGTTTTGCGAACGTAATTTTAGCTCAGCTGGCAAAGCACTTTTTCCAACAAATTGTCCTTTCATATCAAACACTAACACTACTTTGTGATCAACATCCAGCAATAAAAATTCTTCACCTGTTTTACCTGTATAAGCTACAAAATGGTCGCTCACATCGTCGTGAGCAACGCCCGCTTTGGCAAAATCTAAAGTAATTTCTCCTAATTTTTCGCGTGATTTTGGATCGACCAGCCAAATTTTATTGGTGCGGCCTTGTTTGGCAAAATAATGACCACTCGCAGCATCGAAGCTCGGCATGGTTTGTGCGTGACCAAAGGCTGGATTAAATTGCATAATTTCGGTAGAACTGTTTTGCACCTCGCCTTTATCAGACAAACCTATGCTGTAAATGCCAGAGTTAGGCGAAAACCCAACATCACTGGAAATATTGTAAGTAATGGTTTCAAGCTGCTTAGTGTTTGCATTGAAGTAAATCGAGCGGTTGTCGTAGCCAGGTTTTGCAGAATTAATGTATTTTCCATTCGCATCGTACGCATGAATTTCAGACTTTGAAGTCGGCGCTTCAAATTCTGAACCCATCGGCGCTAAGCCGCCATCTGCTACATAATAATTTTTAAACGTTGGCACGTAAGCGACTGTCATCGGGCGCGTGGTCGATTTTTTTGCTAGCGGGAATTTAATGCCAATTTGCGCTTCTGGCAAAATTTCTGCAAAAGCATTTTGCAGTGAACATGTCAGTAAAATCATCAATAATGTTGAAATTTTCATAAATAAATACTTTCTATTTTTAAGGGTTAACTACAAGTTTTTTTGATTGTGATTAGAAACCATCGTTCATTTTAGTTGATTCATCAAGTTTGCTCGTTTTTTTCAATCAACATTGCATCACCATAACTAAAAAATCGGTACTTTTCTGCAATGGCATGCGCATACGCTTGTTTAATGGCATCAAAGCCACCAAAAGCTGAAACCAGCATCAGCAAGGTACTTTTTGGCAAATGGAAATTGGTAAAAAGACGATCAACAATATTAAATTGAAAACCTGGTGTAATAAAAATATTGGTTTCCGCTTGGCACGCTTCAATCAGTTGATTAGGCAAACTCAATTGTGCAGCACTTTCAAGCGCGCGTAATACTGTTGTGCCAACGGCGGTGACTTTGCCGCGATTTTTTTTGGTATTTGTGATTAACTGCGCAGTTTTGGCTGGGATTTCATAAAGCTCACCATGCATTTTATGCTCTGCAATATTTTCTACTCGTACAGGTTGAAATGTTCCCGCGCCAACGTGTAACGTTACAAAAGCAATTTCAACGCCTTTTTGTTGGATTTTTTCTAATATTTCTTCCGTGAAATGCAAGCCAGCCGTAGGCGCGGCTACTGCACCTAATTGTTGGCTAAAAACAGTTTGATAACGCTTTTCATCTTCCAAGGTTGCCGCGTGTGCGATGTAAGGCGGCAACGGCAAAGCGCCATATTCCTCTAATAAATTTAAAACAGAGGATTCACTTAAAAATTTAAGTTCAAATAAATCATCAAAACGAGCAATCACTTCAACATCAAACGCATCGCTCAGGCGAAATACAGCGCCTACTTTAGGCGCGCGTGAGGCACGCACTTGCGCTAGCGCGCGGTGCGAATCTAGCACGCGCTCAATCAGCACCTCAATATTACCGCCCGTATTTTTATGTCCAAATAAACGCGCCTTAATCACTTTGGTGTTATTTAACACCAATAAATCACTTGGATTTAAAAACTCTGGCAAATCTGTAAACGATTGATCACTTATTTTTTTAGTGTTGCCATTTAAGTAAAGCATGCGACTTGCAGCTCTGTTGGGCGTTGGATATTGCGCGATAAGGGTTTCAGGTAAAGAAAAATCGAAATCAGAGGTTCTCATTTATTAAAATCTTGTTATAATTGCGGACTTTCCAATTATACCTATACTCATTGCCCGGGTGGCGGAATTGGTAGACGCACGGGACTCAAAATCCCGCGCCGCGAGGCGTGCCGGTTCGATTCCGGCCCCGGGCACCATCCAGTTGCAAAAATTCATCTTAAGTCTTTTAACAAGTCAGAAAAAAAACCTTTAAAGTCTTACACTTACTGTCTAGTAAGGTTTTATTGTGTCCGTTGACATCAGCCTGAAAAGTGAGTAACTTTGTGCATAACTCAAACTTAGTCGCTATGCAACTGACTCTGGAAGACGTTTAACCCCCAAACAAAGCACTTATTCTGCTTTAAATAAAGGAAAAAATAATGAAAAATACAAAATTGATGCGCTTGAGCATTGTGCTAGGAATGCTCTATATTGCATCTTACGCACCATTTGTTTTGGCTGAAGATAAATGGAGTGATGGGCACGTTGATGAGCATGAGCATCATCATGGAAAAGATGGGCATGTTGATGATCATGAGCATCACCATGGCAAAGACGGGCACGCAGACGAGCATGAGCACCATCATGGAAAAGATGGTCATGTTGATGATCATGAGCATCATCACGGTAAAGACGGTCACGCAGATGAACATGAACATCATCACGATGCAAATGGCAAAATGATTAAACACGAACATCATCACACTAAATAAATTTGCCACCCTGCCAGTAAAATATTGGCATTAAAATCAAAGCACTTGACTTCAACTTAGTGCTTTTTTTCTTTTTTGCGAACAAAATCTTTCTGGCGCTTTTTAAAAGTAGGCCATGTTAATTTTTTACATCCCGCATTCAATAAAGCGTCTATCTGCCCATCGACTAACAGCGATAACTGCTTTTATTGATCCCTTAAATAAACCCTTTTTATTTAATCTTCTCGCTAAAGTAATCCGTCTTACAGGCCGATATAATTCGTAGAATAGTACGGTTAAACGCCGACTAGAAATTGATCATGGTCAGGATAAGCGTTGATAGCCCCAAGAAAACCCCTTCAAGAATTAGAGCGACTTAAAGCACTTGCTGACTATGCGGTGCTGGACACGTTAAGTGAGCCTGAATTTGATGATATTACTTTATTAGCTTCGCAAATTTGTGAAGTGCCTATTGCTTTAATTTCATTGATCGATGCAGATCGTCAATGGTTTAAAAGCAAACTTGGCATTGAAGCTTGTGAAACATCAAGAGATATTTCATTTTGCGGGCATGCCATTCATCAAAATACACTTTTTGAAATCAACAATGCGCTTGAAGATAGTCGATTTTTTAATAACCCTTTGGTTGAAAACGCACCCAACATCCGTTTTTATGCGGGCATGCCACTGATGACTAAAGATGGTTTCGCGCTGGGAACATTATGCGTGATTGATCAACAGCCAAAAGTGCTTAGCCAACAACAAAAAAATGCTTTGGCTGCACTTGCAAGACAAATCGTTAAATTACTTGAAAGCCGTAGAGATTTCAAAAAAATGGCTTTGTTGACAGAGCAAGTTGAAAAAAAATCTGCGTTTAATGCGGCATTACTACACTGTACTGAAGCCTGCATTTTTTCATTTTCAAACGATGGATTTTTGCAAAAAATTAATACCGCAGGCGAACGGTTATTAGGTTACACGCCTGCAGAAGTTGAAGGCGTCGCCACTTTAGCTACTTTTTTAAATCCAACTGAACTGCAACAACGCGCAGAATCGGTGCAAATTACATTAGAATCTGCAAAAAATGCCATTGATGTTGTGATGGCGTGTGAAAAAATAAATAAAACGCAAAGCCAAAATTTGCAAAACGTTGAAACTCAACACTGTGAAAATCAAAACCAAACGTGGACATATCAACACAAAAATCACTCGCAGATTCCCGTAACCTTAACTGTTTCTGCAATTTTTCATGAAGCGCAAACCATCGGTTTTGTGGCGATTGCGCAAGACATTACGCAACAAAAGCAGGCTGAATTTAAAGTCCGCTCGCACCGTGAGGCAATGCAAGCCCTCAATGAAATTGCCTCTGACAGCAAAGCAAAAAATTATCAAGAGCAAATCAGTTTAGGGTTAAAAGTAGCATGTGATTATTTAGGCATGATGTTTGGTGTGCTAAGCCAAGTGCAAGCCGATGTTTCTGAAATAAAAGCGCAGTATTCTCCAGAAAATACTTTATTTGAAGGCCTGAGCTATCCAATTTCCAACACTTATTGTGCGCTGGCGATGGCTAGCACTGAGGTTGTTTTTGCGCAAAATATTGAAAAATCAAGCTATGCGCAATCAAAATGCTATGAATTGTTAGGTTATCAATCGTTTATTGGTCAACCGCTAATGATTGATGGCACGTTGTACGGCACGTTAATTTTTTATAACTATCAACCTAAAGTGGCCCCTTTTGAATCTGTAGAAATTGAATTTGTTAAACTGCTGAGTCGCTGGGTCATGAACATCATTCGGCGCAATCAGTTATTAGAAAAAATCAACTTGGTGAATGACCGTGTCAATTTGGCGCTCAATGGTGCAGATTTAGCCTTGTGGGATTTAGATTTAAAAACACAAAAAGCCGTGTTTAACGATCGATGGGCGCAAATGCTTGGCTATGAGTTGGATGAATTGCCGCATGAGTTAAATACTTGGGTGCGTTTATTACACCCAGAAGATGCAGAAGCCGCATTACAAAAAGTCAGCGCGTATCTTGCTGGTGAAACCGCTGAGCTCAATATTGAATTCAGAATGCAACATAAAGCAGGCCACGCAATTTGGGTGCAAGACCGCGGACGTGTGGTTGAACGCGATGCGTTTGGAATGCCTACCCGCATGGTTGGCACGCATTTAGACATTACAGAACGCAAGCGTGCTGAAGATGAAATTAGACTGCTGGCTTTTTATGACGTATTAACCAATCTGCCCAACCGCAGATTGCTGATTGACAGACTTGAACACGCTTTAGTGACCAGTGCGCGGAGTAAACAATTTGGCGCACTTATTTTTATTGATTTAGATAATTTTAAAACGCTCAACGATACCTCAGGCCATGACAAAGGCGATGCTTTATTAAAACGCGTTGCCACGCGCTTATTAAGCTGCTTGCGCGATGGCGATACTGTTGCGCGTTTTGGCGGCGATGAATTTGTGGTCATGCTCGACGGGCTAGATACACAAGAATCCAATGCCATTCATCAAGTTGAAAGCGTAGGTGGAAAAATTATTGCATCACTCAATCAGCCATATGACATTGGCGGGCAACACTATTTTAGTTCGCCAACATTAGGCGCTACTTTATTTAACGGACAAACCGACAATGTTGATAACTCACTCAAACGCGCAGATATTGCGATGTATCAAGCAAAAAATGCAGGCAAAAATTGCTTAAGATTTTTTGACCAGCATATTCAATCAAACTTATTAAATAAAACAAAATTAGCTGAAGATTTACGCCAAGCCATTGATAAAAAACAATTTATTCTACATTATCAACCGCAAATTAATGTTAACGGACGCATCACTGGGGCTGAAGCCCTGATTCGCTGGCATCATCCTGAAAGAGGCTTGGTCTCACCACTTGAGTTTATTCCGCTGGCTGAAGAAACAGGATTGATTACCCAATTAGGCAGTTGGGTGATTGAAACAGGCTGCAAGCAATTAGTTGCTTGGATGGAAGACCCCGTTGCTTCACATTACAATTTGTCCATTAATGTAAGTGCAAGACAGTTTCAACAACCAGACTTTGTCAATCAAGTGCTGTCTATTTTAGAAAAAACCGGCGCAAACCCAAAAAATTTAAAATTAGAACTGACAGAAAGCATGTTGGTGGATGATGTGGATGATGTCATTACTAAAATGTCACTGTTGCAACTCAAAGGCGTGAGTTTTTCGTTAGACGATTTTGGCACTGGATTTTCGTCGTTAAGTTTATTAAAACTATTGCCGCTCAACCAACTAAAAATTGATAAATCTTTTGTGCGCGATGTACTAACTGATTCTAATGATGCGGTGATTGCACGCACCATTGTCGCTTTAGCCAAAAGTTTAGGGCTCACCGTCATTGCTGAAGGCGTAGAAATGGAAGGGCAACGCGATTTTCTCTCAGAAAATGGCTGTAATGACTATCAAGGCTACCTATTTAGCCGCCCACTGACCATAGAAGCTTTTGATGCGTATCGACAAACCTTGGTAAATCAAGATGCTGAAATGAAAACGTTGTGGGAAAAAGCCTTTTTAAATAATACGGTAAAGCAATATTCATTATTTTTATAAAATTTACCCGACAAAATATGTCCACTAAGGTCTTTGGGGGTCTTTGGGAAATGATTACCGTTGCATGCTGATTTATTAAAACGCGCTTTACAGGCTTAATCAAATTGTACTGACAACATCGCCCCAGCGCCCAAATCTACACTGGACTGCGTATCTCCATGCACAAGATATGTTTGAAGTTTGTAGGTATCGTTAAATTTATGAGAGTAAAACAAGGTGTATTCTCTTAAAGCACTTCCTGTGTTTGTCGTGGCTTCACGGTAATCTGCTGTTAAGCCAACACTGTTTTGTCCATTTATTTTGTAAACGCCACCAACAGTGCCAAACCAAACATTCCTTAAATTAACACCCGATGGATCTCCCAACACACGGTAGCCCAAAGTGGCTAAAGCCGTCACAGCTCCCAAACCTTTATAGACATCTGCTGCAACCGCATAATCGGTTTTTCCTGTACCCAGACCACGGCTTTCTGACGCAGTTGGCAATTTTACTTTTGCCGTCAAATCTAAATAAAATTTTTGTTCATTTAGAATGATTGCGCTATAAGTTGCACCTGCCACTAAATCTCCCTGACCAGATTCAGTGGTTCGGCGCGTGGTTATATTATTGCTAGTAACCACACGACCATCGCCTGAAACGCCCCCAGGTCCGTCAATTTGCAGCCATGGCAATGTGGCTTTGAGCGACCAGCGCCCAATATCATAACGTGCGGTGAACGGGATATAGACAATTTTTGTTTTGATCGACTGCCCATAATCACCAGAACTATAGTCCACACCACTGCTGATGTTAAAACTGCCCTCTTCTGCATGGCTAGTCAGGCTAGAGAAAACACCTATCAATAGGATTAATAGGTTAGGTTTTTTTATCATCATTTTTATCCTCTATCAATGGCAATTTGCTGCTTAATCTTTTCCGCTTCTGTCAATTTTCTCAGGTTTTTCGACTTTCTCAGGTTTTTCGACTTTCTCAGGTTTTTCGACTTTCTCAACTTTTTCGGGCTTCTCTACCTTCTCAACTTTTTCGGCCTTCTCTATTTTTTCAACTTTTTCAACTTTTTCAACTTTTTCAACTTTTTCAACTTTTTCAGTTTTTTCAACTTTTTCAGTTTTTTCTGGCTTTTCATTCCTTTCAACTTTCTCAATGACTGCTTTTTTTTCAATCTTTTCTTGCTGTTCGGATGATTTTTTTTCTATTTTTTCTATTTCTTTCAACTGCTTTTCTTGCAATTTCGAAAGTTCTTTAGCCGATTTTTCGTTTGATTCTACTGCTTCGCGCTCCTCTTGGCTATCCGATTTTCTTTCAGATTTTTTATCTTCACTTTCAACTTTTTTGTTTGAAGACGAGCCTGAACGTTCAGCATTAGTTTGTGGTGTGGCACGTCCACCACGCTCCAATAAATGACGTTCTTGCACAAACTCAATATATTGGGCTTTGGCTTGGTCGTTTGATTCGTAACGTCCACGCACAATGACCAATTTTCCGCTGTTTTCTTTAACGCGTTGCGCAATTTTTTCAGAAACAGCCATTTGCGTATCGTTGACAGCAATTGTCTGATGGTCAATGTGTTTTACATACCCTTGAACATGCAACGCACTGCCTATTGGTGCACGGTCGGCTTGAATTGGATTTACTCGCACAGCATTGAGCGATTGTCCATTCCACTGCCCTTCAACTATCATTGGTTTGTTGGCGGTAGCCCTTAATCCTTTCACTGGGATGCCTGCAATCGATCCTTTTGCATCGAGAACGCCTTGCACAAATGCAGGAGATTGCGCGGGGGCATGGTCTATACGGCTTGCGTAAAGTGCGCCGTTTGGTTTGTTAAATCCGCTAATCCGTAAATGATCACCCACTTTAATTGTCACATCACGATTTACCGCGCCAGAAATGTCTACCATTTTGCCCATAATTTCGACACTATTTTTTCTTGCATCAACGCGTGTCACTATGCCGCCAATTGGGTTCATCACAGCAATATTCGTGGCTTTTACTTCCTGACCAGAGCCTTGCGCACGAATCGTAACCGTTTGACCGACATACAAGGCGTTAGATTGACTCGGAACGCCGTTTTCAGAAACTGGCGTATTACTATCATAATGAACTTCTACACCATTGACACACACGCTGGCAAACCCTGTAATTACACCAGTAATCAGTGATTCGTTTTGATGATTAATGGCCTGCCACCCTGTGCCACCAATGCCATTTTCTGGGATGATGCCTGTTCCACCAACGCCCTCTCCACCATGACCTGTTCCACCAATGCCGCCGTCTGATTGATGTCCAGTGCCACCAATACCGCCATTTCCAGAGGTATTATCACAAATATTACCTGCTATTGCCTGTGTTGAAGCCAACATAAGGCCTGTGTAAAAAACTAAGATGTAGAGTTTTCTCAACATATTGTTTAGCAGATTATTGGGATGAACATGGCACGCATGATTTATTTTGAATGCGTTAGAGTTTTTTCACTTTGCATTATTTTTCCGTCATATAGATTTAGCGGTTCATAATAAAAGTAAATCCCTGTATTCATTCTATATTTTGGCGCATCTATTGGTGATTCAACGGGATCATTTTTCATATTGAGTGAAGTCTGATTGATTGATTTTAAAAATTTCATGCCGTTTTGTTTGACTAATTGATGAATTTTGTCAATTTGTTCGGCAGTGTAATCCTCATAATAGACGCATCTTTCTAGCATTTTTGGTTGATCAACTGTCACATTGTGGACTGTGGCTGCCAAATGATCGTGAATATTCATCCCCAAATAAAAAAGTTGTTGCTCTAAATCTTGCTTAGGAATAAAGGCTTCTGTATTTAACGTCACTTTTCCATCTTCCAACAGACGAATCATGCCTTGCTTTAACCATTCATCGTACACTGGTCTTGCACGAAAATCTTTACTCACACTTGAAACCAAAGTTTCAAAAGATTCCTCTTCTGAAGTATTTAATCTTGGCAGCGCTTTTGGCTGACCTTCGTCATCTAAAAAACGGCTATTACCAATCCACTGCCCAATAATTTGTGCGTTAAAACTGGCTTTAGGGGTGATGTCCAGCGTATTTTCTTCTCGAATCCGATGCACATCTTTACGATGCACGCCTGTTAAGAGCGTAATGCGACTATCGGTTTGTCGCTTACCATCAATCACAAACTCTTCATCCGCCACCTGCACAAAACTGCGCTTAAGTTCTTCTAATAATTGTGTATAAGTAATGCCGTGCGCAAGCAATAAGCGCACAAACGGTTTAAGCACTTTACGCAAAGTCACCAGCAATAATGCTTGCCGATGTTGTGTGAAATCTGAATTAATCGTATCCATAAAACCCATCATAGCATAAATGTGTGAAAATTTTACACAAAGTATTGACAAATTATTTTAAAAGCGTATTGTTCATT
Organism: Methylophilaceae bacterium; assembly: GCA_965247415.1. Taxonomy (GTDB): domain Bacteria; phylum Pseudomonadota; class Gammaproteobacteria; order Burkholderiales; family Methylophilaceae; genus Methylotenera. The sequence goes on along the minus strand of OZ252007.1, from coordinate 1,570,260 downwards.
TTCGTGTGAATTTTTCACATATTATAAAAAGAGAATATCTTAAATTAAAGTATTTAAATCGCGCAGTTTAGCGAATTGAAAATTTTGACAAAGCGTATTCTGTTTTTAAAATAAAGATGAAAAGTTACTTTGATGCTTTACATCACAGCCAATTAAGGCTTAAACGAGGAGAGTAAAATGAGTTCAAGTTATTACAGATTTCAGTTTTCAGGCAGCACCATTACCCGTATTGAAGAGTTTGACGACGGCGTATGGGAAGTAAAATCGCAAGACTCTAATGAGGTGTGGAGTTACAACCCAGCAACCAATACCGTGACTGAAGTTGAAAAAGAGCGTGGCATTACTAAAACGCATACTTATACCGATGTTGATGGTGATCAAATTTATTTTAAAAGCTCAGGCTCGTCCAGCTCTTCAAATTCTTCTGGTAGTTCTGATGACAGCAATTCTACCTCCCCAAAGTTATTTGACTTTACAATTTCTGGCACTACAGTCACGGCTGTTAGAGAGAAAAAAGATGGCACATGGGAAACCAAAAGTTTAGATTCATCACGTAAAACTTGGACCTATGACGCAACCAATCAAACGGTCACAAAAACTGAAAATGAGCATGGTTTTGTTGAAGTAACGACTTATGCCCGTAATGATGCTGGTTATTTTGTGCGCATTTCTGAAACCTATCAAGTTGGCTCAGGCACTTCTACCAGCATAGACCGCAGTTCAATTTCTGACGATATTTTATACGGTGACGATAGCGCAAACCGCATTAGAGGCGGCAACGGTAATGATTATTTAGAGTCTTATTCAGGCAATGACAATTTATCTGGCGGCAACGGCAACGATTATTTATATGGCGGCTCTGGCGACGACAGAATTGATGGTGGTTCTGGCGACGATCTAATCGTGGGTGGTGATGGCGCAGGCAACGATACTTACAACGGCGGCTCAGGCAGTGATACTGTTAAATATTCAAGTGCCACACAAAGTATCACCGTTAATTTAGCCAAAGGCCGCGCAAGTGGCACTGAAATTAACGATGATAAATTAAGCAATATTGAAAATGTGATTGGCGGCACTGGTGACGACACGATTACTGGCAACAGCCAACGCAATTATCTAGTTGGCGATTCAGGCAGTGACCGTTTAGATGGCGGCAAAGGAAAAGATACTTTAGTGGGCGGTGCAGGCAATGATACGTATGTGGTTGATAGTGCTGGCGACATTGTGACGGAGGCATTGAACGAAGGGACTGATACCGTATTAAGTAGCGCTAGTTTTACGTTATCAGCCAATGTAGAAAATTTAACGCTTACTGGAAAATCCAGCATCAATGGGATTGGGAATGAACTTGACAACGTGATGCTAGGGAATCGTGGTAAAAATATCTTAATTGGTGGCGATGGCGACGACACACTAACAGGTGGCTTGGGTGCAGATACTTTTAGATGGAATTTAGCAGATGCTGGTACAGCAGGCACGCCAAATACTGATACGATTACCGACTTCACTTTGGGGCAAAAAGATAAATTAGATTTACGAGATTTATTGGTGAATGAATCTAAAGATAATTTGCTGAATTACTTAGATATCACAACCGATGGCACACATACCGAAATTCGCATCAGCACAACAGGGGGCTTTACAGGTGGCGCTTATAGTTCAGGCGCTGAAGATCAACACATTACACTGAACAGCAACCTGCTTGGCAGTCAATCTGAAACCGAATTTTTGACTGGTTTACTCAACAGCAAAAATTTGCTGATTGATTAGTTTTTAGCATTTAACTGAACAAAAAAGCCAAGAATTCTCCTCTTGGCTTTTTTGTTTTTACCATAAAAAAAACCCCGATAAAGGGGATTATATCGGGGTTAAAAATGCCTTAGTAAAAGGCTTCCGTTTTAGGGAGGAAAGTAACGGAACGACAACTTTCGCTATCTGTTTTTATAGAGTGGCTCTTGATGTAATTAGTTCCAAACAAACTCACCCTAGCTTTGTAAAAGCTACTCAAACTTATAATTAGAGTGTCATGTTAGAATATTGCTATGCATATCGACACTCTTCAATCCAACAATCTCCTTTCAGGGCTTAACAATAAACAGCTTGAAGCTGTTACTTTGCCTCAACAATCTGCACTTATTTTAGCCGGTGCTGGCAGCGGTAAAACACGCGTACTCACGGCGCGTATCGCATGGCTGATTCAAACTGGGCAAGTTTCGCCCACAGGTTTGTTAGCGGTCACTTTCACCAACAAGGCCGCCAAAGAAATGTTGACACGGATTACTGCATCGCTGCCAATTAACACGCGCGGCATGTGGGTTGGCACATTTCATGGGCTCTGTAATCGTTTGTTACGCGCGCATTATCGCGAAGCGGGTTTACCGCAAAGTTTTCAAATTTTGGATATTGCCGATCAACTATCACTCATCAAGCGGTTAATGAAACAACTGCAAATTGATGATGAAAAATATCCGCCCAAGCAAGTACAAAATTTTATTAATGGTTGCAAAGATGAAGGCTTGCGTGCCAATAAAGTAGAAGCGTATGACCCGCATACGCAAAAAATGCGAGAAATTTTTGAAGCTTACGATCAACAATGTCAGCGCGATGGCGTGGCTGATTTTGCCGAATTATTATTGCGTTGTTACGAACTGCTAGCGCGCGATGCCAACATTCGTAGCCATTACCAAAGCCGCTTTCAATATATTTTGGTAGATGAATTTCAAGACACCAATAAACTGCAATATGCTTGGTTAAAACTATTAACCAACCCACAAAACAGCTTATTTGCTGTGGGCGATGATGACCAAAGTATTTATGCATTTCGCGGTGCGCGCGTAGGTAATATGGCAGATTTTCAGCGTGATTTTAACGTGCAAAATATTGTTAAGCTGGAAGAAAATTATCGCAGTCATAGCAATATTTTAGATGCCGCGAATGCCATTATTTCAAACAATACCAATCGGCTCGGCAAAAATTTATGGACGTCTAGCGGCGCGGGCGAGCCTGTGCGCGTGTACGACGCGTACAACGATACCGATGAAGCGCAGTTTATTTTAGATGAAATAAAAATGCTGTTTGCTGAAGGCACTTCACTCGGCGAAATAGCGCTTTTGTACCGCAGCAACGCGCAATCGCGTATTTTAGAACAAGCGCTTTTTGCCGCTAATTTACCGTATCGCGTGTATGGCGGTTTGCGCTTTTTTGAACGTGCGGAAATTAAACATGCGCTCGCTTATATGCGTTTAATTGCCAATGCCAATGATGACACCGCGCTGTTACGCGTGATTAATTTTCCCACGCGCGGCATCGGCGCGCGCAGTTTGGAGCAATTGCAAGAGTCTGCGCGGGCACAAAATTGCAGCATTTGGCAAGCGGCGATTAATAAAGTTGGCAACGGTAAGCTTGGTGCAAAAGGCATTGACGGTTTTGTCGCGCTGATTCGCCAAATGGTTGACCATGCCTACGGCATCAATTTGGCAGAACTCACTGAACTCGCGATTACAATGTCTGGCCTCACCGAGCATTATCAAAATGAAAAAGAAGGCGAAGACCGCATTGAAAACTTAAAAGAATTGGTCACGGCGGCGGTTGCGTTTACTAAGCAAGATTTTGGCAATCACAACAATGTGGATGGCGAAACTGAACAGGATTTACTCACACAATTTTTGAGCCATGCAAGCTTAGAAGCAGGCGAACATCAAGCCACCGAAGGCAAAGAAGCGTTGCAACTCATGACCGTTCACGCTGCCAAAGGCTTGGAATTTAAAGTGGTGTTTATCAGCGGCTTAGAAGAAGGCTTATGCCCGCACGAACAAAGTTTATCTGAAAACAGTGGGCTAGAAGAAGAGCGACGCTTAATGTATGTGGCCGTCACCCGCGCGCGCCAACGTTTATATTTAAGCCACGCGCAAAGCCGCATGTTGCATGGCAAAGTGCGTTATGGCATTCCTTCGCGTTTTTTGGAAGAAATTCCTGAAAAATTACTCAAGCGTTTAAATTCAAAACCTGCGAATAAACCGAGTTTTTCACGCGATTATTCTGAATTACCCGCGATCATGGGCAAAAAAAGCAGTGAGCAAAAAAATGCCATGCCGTGGAAAATTGGCCAACAAGTGAATCACACTAAATTTGGCAACGGCGTGGTGGTGAGCTATGAAGGCAATTCAAATGACATGCGCGTGCAAGTGAATTTTGGGCGTGAAGGCTTAAAATGGCTGGCGCTGGAGTTTGCGAAACTTACACCGATTTAACGACACCTAATATTCACGCCGATTTGAATATTCGCGCCAATTTGAGCGCAACCTGAAAATTAATTATTTTCGACAGGCAATTGCGCAAGATGATAATGATCAAAAATATCCGCATAACTTGAGTACAAGCTGGTCATCATCACAGGCACTACAATTACCATGCCAAGAATCATGGGAATTGCAATCCACAGCCCCAAGCCAATCAGCATGATGCTGAATATAAACGCCAGCATATAAATTGCACCATACAATAAAAACGGTAGCATATTTTTATAACAAGCTTTCAGGCTCAACTTCATAGCGTCAACTGCAGTTAAGTGGTTAATGGCAACCAAAACGGGTGCAAACCAATAGGCCATCATAATGGGCATTAAAAATAACATGGCAATTAAAATGGGTAGCAACATACCGCTCGCCTGCTCTGGGCTTAAATTTTTACCTTGCACCAACAATTCAATGGTGTGCTTATCCATCGCCAGTACGAGTAAAACCGCCACTATCAATAAACTCAGCATATAAATGCCGCCCACCGCAATCAGCTGGCCTGTATCTTTTTTAAAGCCTGCAAATAAGTGATTAATTTCTAAATCTTGGTCTTGCTGCATGGCGCGACAACCTAACATCATTCCTGCCGCAAACACTGGCGCTAATAGAGTACTCACAATTGAACCAACCACCGGAATGATTGAGACTGGCAACATAATTAAGAAATAAATCACAAATAAAATCACCCACATCACTGGGTTTTCTTTAAACAAGCGAAACCCTGCGACAACCCAATGCCAACCGTTAATCATCGGCACGTTTTTAATTGTGATATTTTCTGCTTCATTGGATGATGTTTTTAATGGCTCGAGCATTTTAATTCTCCGATTTTATTATTTTTATTTTAAATTAACTTTGCGATCTTAATAATAAGATTTTTTTAAAATGTTCAGGATCTTTGGCATGTGTTAACTCACCATCTTGCGGAAAAATTTTGTCATTTAAGCGAGATAACCAAAATCGTAAAGCGGCAATTTTCAATAAACTCGGCCACGCTTGTTGCTCTTCGGCCGTTAAAGGGCGTACTTTTTGATAAGCTTGCAGCAAGGCGTTTAAGCGAGGCTGGTTAAAGTTTCCATCTTCTTCTACGCACCAATCATTGACTGCAATGGCTAAATCGTAGGCCAACACGTCATGGCAAGCGTAATAAAAATCAATAAAACCACCGACTTTTTCGCCATCAAATAATACATTGTCGCGGAATAAATCAGCATGAATCACACCATGTGGTAAATTTTCCAATTTTAAGTTTACTTGAAATTCCAACGTTTCATTAAGCAAAATTTGGTCATCAATACTTAAATGCGGCAACACTTTTTTGGCTGTCTCTGCCCGCCAATCTGCGCCTCTTTGATTCTTAGGTTGATTTTTTGCGCTGTGATGCTGCGCATCAAATGACTGCCCTGCCACATGCATATTTGCCAACACGTGACCGACTTCTGCACATTGCGTGGAAGTTGGAAATTCAATATCGCGTCCAGCGAGGCAGCTCACCAAAGTTGCAGGTTTACCATTTAATAGGTGCAAACTTTTACCATATTGATCTTGAATAGGCGCTGGGCATGGAATACCATTGGCAGACAAATGGCTCATTAACGCAATAAAATATGGCAGTTCATCTAATTCATGATGCTCAAATAAAGTGAGCACATAACGATTTAAGCCAGCACCTGCCTGCGCATTGGCTACGTTATTATGGGTGGTCACAAAATAATTTGTGTTGGTAATGCCCGCAGAAATGCCTTTAATTTCAACGGCTTCACCAATTTCATAGGTTTGAAGCCATTTTTTTAGCTCATCTAAACTAACAGAAGTAAATACGGACATAGGGGTTGAATCGCAGAAACATCAAAGTAATTACATCAAAAAAATTTGGCGATGAAAATAATCTTCATCGCCAACCATTGCAGCTTTTATAAATTAGAATCTAAAAATTGTCCATTTTGGAATACTGATTGGTTGGTTTGGGCCATCCATCAGCCAACCACCATTTTGGTCTTCTTTATGCATGTAATAAGGCACGCCATGCGCTGGGGTGACTTTCATCATGTAAAGTTGGCCGTTAATCCGATACTCTTCCACCGTTTCGCCTTCTTTTTTAATCACTGTAATTTCAGGTTTTTGTTGATCTTCATTGGTAATGGCAGGCGGCGTAAATTCTTCTAATGGCTCTAAATTGGCAGGTGGCTCTTTTGCAAGCGCAGCCAATGGGTTTTGCAACAATAAGTTTGCAAGCATCAGCAGCGTTAAGGTTTTGATCGTTTTTTTCATGGTAGACGCCTCTTTAAAATGAACTTCTTTTGCCCTGTTTGAGTGTATGGCATAGCAATTGAATATTGATTCAATTCTAACAAATTAACGCCAAGCATGTCGCGCTCACTATAAATAAATCTGCAATTGCTCTTCGGCTGGAGAAAGCTTAAACCCACGCCCTTCATAATGTTTAAAAATCGCTTCAACAATTTTAGACGGCTCATCAATGAGTTGGATTAAATTAACATCTTCTGGCGCAATCATTTTTTCATTCACCAACGTTGTTTTAATCCAATCCACCAAGCCGCGCCAAAATGGCTCACACACTAAAATTATCGGAATATTCAACGATTTTCCAGTTTGCACCAAAGTAATCGCCTCCATGAGTTCATCTAATGTGCCAAAACCGCCTGGCATCACCACATACGCGTTGGCATATTTCACAAACATCACTTTGCGCATAAAAAAATGTTGAAACGTTAAGCTAATGTCTTGAAAACCATTGCCCGTTTGTTCATGCGGGAGTTCAATATTGAGCCCAACACTGGGCGCTATGCCTGCAAACGCGCCTTTATTGGCGGCTTCCATAATCCCTGGACCGCCACCAGAAATCACGCTAAAGCCAGAATCGCTTAACAGCCGTGCGACTTCTTCAGTAAGTTTGTAATACGGATGGTCTGGCTGGGTGCGCGCACTGCCAAAAATTGAAACCGCGGGGGTAATTTTTTTTAAGCGTTCCGTCGCTCCTACAAATTCTGCCATAATCTCAAATGCATGCCATGCTTCGTGGCTTTCAACATGGCCGTTTAATAAAGCGGGTTGATTAGAGTCTGGTAATTTTTTATTTTTCATTGCAATTAACCTTAAAAATCGTCACATTTAATCCCTATTAGAAACTCTTAAATTATGGCAAAAACACTTTTATTAGTAGATGGTTCATCTTATTTATATCGCGCATTTCATGCCATGCCAGATTTGCGCAATTCAGCAAATGAGCCAACGGGCGCGATTCAAGGCGTACTCAACATGTTGCGCCGTTTGCATAAAGATTACCCAGCAGATTATAGCGCGTGCGTGTTTGATGCCAAAGGTAAAACGTTTCGCGATGACATTTACCCAGAATACAAAGCCAACCGCGCTAGTATGCCTGATGATTTGCGTGCGCAAATTGAACCCTTATTCGAAACCATCCGCGCCATGGGCTGGCCGCTGATTATTGAAGATGGCGTAGAAGCGGACGATGTGATTGGCGCGCTAGCTAAACAGGCGGAAAGCCAAGGCATCAAAACCATTATTTCCACAGGCGATAAAGATATTTCTCAATTAGTGAACGAAAAAATCACCGTGGTGAACACCATGCGTGATGCTTTTCGCAAAACGGATGATGTGCTAGACATTGCTGGCGTTACCGCAAAATTTGGCGTGCCGCCAGAACGCATGATTGATTATTTAGTGCTAGTGGGCGACACGTCTGACAACGTGCCAGGTGTAGATAAAGTTGGGCCAAAAACCGCCGTAAAATGGCTAACGCAATATGGCTCTTTAGAAAATATTGTTACCAATGCCGACAACATCACAGGCAAAGTTGGCGAAAATCTGCGCGCGGCGCTGGATTGGTTACCAACTGCGCGCGAACTCATTACAATTCGTTGCGATGTGGGCATTCGGGAACATTTTGATGAACTCATTCAACAAGCACCCGACAAAGAAAAACTCGCAGCACTGTTTGACCGATTTGAATTTAGAAGCTGGAAACGCGAACTGGAAGCCAACAATATTGGTAATTTTTCTAAATCATCTTCTCCATCGTCAACGCCAAGCTCAACTGTAACAGACACTACTAATCAATTAAACCCTCCGCAAGATTTATTTGTAAGCACTTACCAACCTAACACCAGCCGTAATTTTGAAACAATTCTAACCAGCGCACAATTAGACACTTGGCTTGAAAAATTGTTAAGCGCCAAGCTTATTTGCTTTGATACTGAAACAACTTCGCTAGACCCCATGTCAGCAAAAATAGTCGGTATGTCGTTTTCTGTTGAAGCAGGTTGCGCTGCTTATTTGCCACTAAAACATGATTATTTTGATGCGCCAGAACAACTTGACTTTGCTGAAACCCTCGCAAAAATTAAACCCGTTTTAGAAAATGTATCTATCAAAAAAGTCGGGCAAAACATTAAGTACGATTGCCACGTACTCGCCAACCACGGCATTGCATTAAACGGCATTACACATGACACCATGTTGCAATCTTATGTATTTGAATCGCACAAAACGCACGGCATGGATGCGCTCGCTGAGCGGCATTTGGGCTTGCAAACCATCCATTTTGAAGATGTAGCAGGCAAAGGCGCCAAGCAAGTGAGCTTTAACCAAGTGACGGTGGAAACCGCCGCAGAATATGCAGCAGAAGATGCCGACATTACCTTGCAACTGCACGAAGCGATGTACCCGCAAATTGCCCAAGATGAAAAATTAAGCTTTATTTACAATCAAATTGAAATGCCAAGCTCAGCGTGTTTATTCACCATTGAACGCAATGGCGTGCTGATTGATGCAGATATGCTCAGAGCGCAAAGTAACGAAATTGGCACTAAATTAGTCTCGCTGGAAAACCAAGCTTACGAACTCGCGGGGCAACCCTTTAACTTAGGCTCACCCAAACAATTACAAGAAATTTTGTTTGATAAACTTGGCATTAAACCTACAAAAAAAACGCCATCTGGCGCGCCAAGTACCGATGAAGACGTGCTGCAAGAGCTTGCGCTCGACCACCCGCTCCCAAAAATTTTATTGGAATATCGTGGCCTAGCAAAATTAAAATCTACTTACACCGACAAACTGCCCAAAATGATTAACCCGCAAACAGGGCGCGTCCACACCAGCTACAACCAAGCCGTGGCGATTACAGGCCGCTTGGCGAGTAGCGACCCTAATTTGCAAAACATCCCCGTCCGCACGCAAGAAGGCCGCCGCATTCGAGAAGCGTTTATTGCGCCACAAGGCAGTCATATTGTCTCCGCCGACTACTCACAAATCGAGCTACGCATCATGGCGCATTTGTCGCAAGACGCTGGCATGTTGCAAGCCTTTGCCAATAATGAAGATATTCACCGCGCAACTGCCGCCGAGATTTTTGGTGTTGAACGCAGCGCAGTAGATAACGAACAACGCCGTTACGCCAAAGTGATTAACTTTGGTTTAATTTACGGCATGAGCGCCTTTGGTTTAGCGCAAAACCTCAATATAGAACGTAGCGCCGCGGCAAATTACATCGAGCGCTACTTCGCCCGCTATCCTGGCGTGCGCGACTACATGGTCAACACCCGCGCCATCGCCAAACAACAAGGCTACGTCGAAACCTATTTTGGCAGACGCTTATGGGTGCCTGAAATCAATAGCCCCAATGTACAAAGACGCAATGGCGCCGAACGCGCCGCCATCAACGCCCCAATGCAAGGCACAGCGGCAGATTTGATTAAACTCGCCATGATAGCCGTGCAAAACTGGTTGGTGAGTGAACGCTTACAATCGAAATTGATTATGCAGGTGCACGATGAGCTGGTGCTAGAAGTGGTAGATGCTGAACTGGAATTGGTCAAACAAACCTTGCCTAAATTGATGCAAAACGTCGCACAGTTGTCAGTCCCGCTATTAGCGGAAGTGGGTGTGGGCAGTAATTGGGAAAGTGCGCATTAAACATACGCATATCATTGCTTTAATAGTTTGCGCTTAAGTTTAATGCTTAGGCTTTTGTGGCAGGCTTGGTTTTGCTGGAGTAATAAAAGCCACAGGCACCACAACCTCTTTGCTCTTCTTGGGTTTTTTAGTTTCTTTGTTGCCGCGTTGCTTACCTTTTGCCATGGTAACTCTCCAGAGATAGTAGTTAGTCCATCATAGGTTCATGGCAGAATAAAGGTGAGTTATTTTGAGTGTGGACAGATATTTATTTTTTCGAGGGTTTTATAGAAAAAGTAAGTGACTTACTCATCCACTTGGTATGAATCATCAGCATTCACGTTTTCGGCGCGCTCAATATAAAATTTACATCCCATTTTTGTAAAATATCTAAACCACCTTAATGGCTGCTGGGTGCTGAATTGTTTCTCGCAAGCAGTTGTATCCGTCACTTGGTTTTCTGTGGCCCAACTAAAGCCTTCGTAGGCTTCATATACAAAAATGGCAAAGACAAACAGAATAAGATAAACCATTTCTGTAGCATCAAAAAATCGATAATCACTTTTTTCGTTCTTGTTCACGAACATGTCCTCTAAGCCTTTAACATTCGTCGCTTGCACAAATAGCGGAGGATGTCGTACTGATACTCTCTGGGAGGGTCGCCTTGTTTTCATTAAGGTAGCGTAAACACCCTTTGTCTTCAAAATAATCATCGGTTTTATAAGTCATTACGCAATCAGAGACACCATGCACGGTTAGGCATGCAAACCAATCAATAAGGTTCGCATTTGTTGCTTCTGCACATTGTTCTTCAGTTGTTAGTTTGCCCGATTGGCCTTTGGCATAGCCAACTTTTTCGCTATGCCAATAAAAGGGGATGCTAAGTAGCAAAATCAGAACAGCTGTGAAGAGTTTTACTTTAAAGCTAGACAATTTATATGGGTTTCCGAAAAAAACAGCACGTCATCATTGGTAAATCATAGCATAGGCAAGGATAGGGTTTAAGTGGCTGAAAATCAAAAAAGTCAGCTTCAATCTTAATCAAGCCTTTTGGACTTTTTGTAAGCAACCGCTTTTTGGTTGATTTAACACAACATTGCCCCTGTTGGCGGTGCGTATATTTTGTTAAAATAGACTATTTATCACGTAGCCCTGTAGGGTGGGTAACTTGGTTACCCACGTGCAACGCGCTTACAGAATCAATGAGCAATTCAGCACCAAAGCTAATTATTTGCTAAACTAATACCATGAACAAACAACAAGCCATTCAAACACTTACCAATAGCAAGGCCGAGCTAGCCCAGCGTTACGGCGTGAGCCGTTTGGCGCTGTTTGGCTCTACTGCGCGTGACGTTGCAACTGCAAGCAGTGATGTGGATGTTTTGGTGGGGTTTGATGGTGTTGCTGATTCTAAACGCTATTTTGGTGTGCAGTTCTACCTGGAAGACTTGCTAGGTTGCTCAGTCGATTTAGTGACTGAAAAAGCGTTACGTCCAGAATTAAGACCGTTTATTGAGCGCGAGGCGATTGATGTCTGATTCGCCTAAGCGTGAATGGCGATTTTATATAACCGATATGATTGGCTTTGCCGAGAATGTCATCAGTTATACCGATGGTTTTGATTTAGACCGTTTTGTTACAAGTGGCATTACTTACGATGCCACTTTGCGTAATTTAGAGTTAATAGGTGAGTCAGCAACGCATATTCCGCTAGAGGTTCGTGAGAAATATAATCAAATTCAATGGCGATTAATCATCGCTACGCGCAATAAACTCATCCACGGTTATTTGGGTATAGATAACGATACGCTTTGGAGCATTATCCAAACAGATGTGCCTGCGCTTTTAAATCATTTACAAAAAATTAAGTAACTTTATTTTTTTAATTCAGTATGAAAACCTTCGGCATCTACATCATCGGCGATGAAATTCTTTCTGGCAAACGCCAAGACGCGCATTTAAGCAAAGTGATTGAATTGTTTTCTGCCCGCGGCTTGCAGCTCAGCTGGGCAAATTATCTGGGCGATATTCCAGACCAAATCACCCGTTTATTAAAAACCAGCATGGCGCGGGGCGATGTGGTATTTAGCTTTGGCGGCATTGGCGCAACGCCAGATGACTTCACCCGCCAATGCGCAGCAGATGCAGCAGGTGTGCCGATTGAACGCCACGCAGGCGCAGTTGCTAATATCGTTGAACAATATGGCGAAAGTGCTTACCCAAAACGCGTGTTGATGGCGGATTTTCCAAAAGGGTGCGATTTGATTCCGAACCCAGTGAATCGCGTGGCGGGCTTTAGCATTAATGAGCATTATTTTGTGCCAGGCTTTCCCGAAATGGCGCACCCAATGGTGGAGTGGGTGTTAGAAAGGTATTACAACCATTTATTTCACACGCAAGATTATTTGGAAGAATCTATTTTAGTCACCGAAGCAGGCGAAAGCGATTTAATTGATTTAATGCGTGCCATGCTCGCCAAATATCCTGAATTAAAATTATTTAGCTTACCTAGAAGCAACCAACGTAGAACGACAGAAGTCGGCATGAAGGGTGTTAGTGCGCAAGTAAAACTTGCCATGCAAGATTTAAAAGCAGGTGTTAACGCGCTGGGTTACCCTTGGCAATAAACTTTAAAAAATTAATTTAAGAATGGTAAAAAAGCGAAAAAAGTCTGCCCTCAAACACTCTGCCAAATTAGACTTATCTTCAACATTTCCGTCAAACGCACAAAGCTTTTCGCCGCCACGCTTTCGCAAAACTTTTTTGAGCTTGTTTGCAGTGCAGGCCTTGTTGCTGTTGTGGGCATTGGGCAATCACTTTATTCCGAATGCCGCGTGGCTGAGCCTTGGTTTCAAAATAAATATTGTCTTGTGTTTTTTGAGTAATATTTTTTTTATTTATTCAGCTTGGCTCAACCCACACGCGCTGGACGGCACACATTCCACATTAAAAAAATGGTTTGGACTTTTATTTGCGCCAGTGCTGATTTATTTTTTAGGCTATTTTTCGTTGATTTATGGCGCGGGAGATTTAATGACCCACTTTAAAAATCAACCCGCCATGATGCAAGATGTGTTTGAAAAAAAATATGTTGAAACCAGAAAAGGCTGTAAAACCCGTTTAAATGGCGAATCACTTAAAAATGGTTTACCTAAATATTTTTGCGCAACCCCTGAGATTTTTGAAAAATTACCACCGCGCGTTGCAGTAAATGTTCATGGCTTACAAAGCGCATTTGGCTTTCATTTGCAAACCATTGAATTTGACTGGTTTAAAACAGCACGTCTACCCGCATTGGATGAACACTGATGGAATGTAGAGAACTTTGCGGTGCTTGTTGCATCGCACCCAGCATCAACAGCCCCATCCCCAATATGCCAAACGGCAAACCTGCGGGTGTGCCATGCATTCAGCTGGATGAAAAATTAAGATGCAAATTATTTGGCAAACCAGAACGCCCAGCATTTTGCGGCGGGTTACAGCCAAGCGTAGAAATGTGTGGCAGTGATACGTTTGCAAATCCACGGGAATACGCGATGGTTTGGCTTACACGGTTGGAAAAACTCACACAACCTACATAATTAACTATTTTTTACTAAATCACTTTTAGGCGTACGCATTAAAAATATTGCAATAAAGCTTATCGCCGCCATCCCAGAAACATAAAACCCAACCCAAGTTAAGCCGCCGTGCGTCACCAGCGTTTGCGAAATACTGGGCGCAAATGACGCGCCTAAAATGCCGCCTAATTGATATGCCAAGCCCGCACCCGTGTAACGCACTGCAACAGGAAATTGCTCAGGCAAAAACGCACCCATTGGTGCAAACGTTGCGCCCATTAACAACAGCGCCAAACTTAAAAATAAAGTGACATAAAAAATATCACCTTGCGAAAATAAAGGCGCAAGCGTAAAACCTGCCAATACCGCCAACCCACTGCTGATTAATAAAATGCGCCGACGACCAAAACGGTCTGACAACCATGCAGAAATGGGCGTTGACAGCGCCATAAATAACACGGCAAAGCAAAGCATTTTTAAAAATGTGGGTCGGGCAATACCGAGCTGTTGTGTGCCAAAACTTAAACAAAATACCGTGGCGGTATAAAATAGGTTGTAGCACACACCCATCGCCAATGCGCCTAACACAATCGCTTTCAGGTGATTTTTTAAGAGCGGTTTTAGTGGCACATTGTGAGTGGCTTCTTGCGCTAATGCTTGAGAAAATGCAGGCGTTTCAGCAAGTTTAAATCGCACATACAAACCAAGAACCACCAAAAAACTACTTAAAATAAAAGGTAAACGCCAACCCCATGCTTTAAATTCATTCTCAGTCAACCAAAGCGATAAACCTAAAAAAGTCAGCGTAGCCAATAAAAATCCGACCGAAGGCCCAAGCTGGGGAAACATGCCAAACCAGCCGCGTTTGGCTGCTGGTGCATGTTCGGTGGCGAGCAATGCCGCCCCACCCCACTCACCACCCAAACCGATGCCTTGCCCAAATCGTAAAATACATAAAAATATGGGCGCCCAAATACCAATCGCAGCGTAACTTGGCAACAGACCGATGCATAATGTTGAAAACCCCATCACCAATAGTGATGCTGCCAGGGTCGCTTTGCGTCCCACTTTATCGCCAAAATGTCCAAAGATAACTGCGCCAAACGGGCGTGCAATAAACGCAATACCAAACGTTAAAAATGCATTTAGAGATTGTGCCGAAGGATCACTCATTGGGAAAAACACTTGCCCGATGACTAAAGCCGCTGCAAAAGCATAAATGTAAAAATCGTAAAATTCAATCGCGGTGCCAATAAAGCTGGCAAAGGCAATCTGCATGGTAGAAATTTTATTCATAATCTGAAATTTTTATCATTTTTGATGCCAGATTGTAAGCTGAAAAAGACGAATTATTGGTTTTCTCAAAAGGCAATTGCGTATAAAATAAGCAACTCACCCTAAAAAAAATTGAAAAGCTAAACTTTTAGCTAAAAACGCATGCAAATTGGTTCACATATTTTAAAAAATAATCTGGTTGTTGCGCCGATGGCTGGCGTGACTGATCGACCTTTCCGCCAACTTTGCAAAAAAATGGGCGCAGGTTTAGCCGTTTCTGAAATGGTCACGTCAAATTCGCTGCTTTACGGCAGTGAAAAAACCAAACGACGCGCCAATCATGCTGGAGAAGTTGACCCAATTTCTGTGCAAATTGCAGGCTCTGACCCGAAAATGATGGCAGAAGCCGCCAAACATAATGTGGACAATGGCGCGCAGATTATTGACATTAATATGGGTTGCCCTGCAAAAAAAATCTGTAATGTGATGGCAGGATCTGCGCTACTTAAAGATGAGCCGTTGGTGGCACAAATTCTACGCGCCGTGGTGAACGCCGTTGACGTGCCAGTCACCTTAAAAATCCGCACGGGATGGGATAAAAATAATCGCAACGCTGTACAAATTGCCAAAATGGCAGAAGACATTGGCGTGCAAGCGCTGGCCATGCATGGTCGCACCCGCGCTTGCCTTTATACGGGCGATGCAGAATACGATACGATTGCGATGGTTAAACAAGCCATCAAAGTTCCATTGATTGCCAACGGCGACATTACAACGCCAGAAAAAGCTAAATTTGTGCTGGATTACACAGGTGCAGATGCGGTGATGGTCGGCCGGGCTGCGCAAGGTCGCCCTTGGATTTTTCGTGAAATTGAACATTTTATAACCACTGGTGAACATTTACCGCCGCCAGAAGTGACAGAAATTCGCGCGGTAATGCTTGAGCATCTACATGATTTATATGATTTTTATGGCGAACTCACAGGTATGCGCATGGCACGTAAGCATATTTCTTGGTACACCAAAGGCTTAAAAGATTCTGCCAATTTTCGCCACAACATGAATACCCTGCAAACCATTCCTTTGCAGCTCGCCGCCATTGACGCATTTTTTGACCATTTACAAAGCCGCGATCATCGTTTGCAATACGAAACCCATGATGATTTTTCATCAAACTCATTATCGCTGGAGGTTGCATAATGCATCAATGTGAACTGGCTAATAGCGTAAAAACATCGCTTGATCAATACTTTAAAGATTTAGAGGGTCAGCCGCCGCATGCTGTGTATGACATGGTATTAAGTTGCATAGAAAAACCATTGCTGGAATATATCATGCAGTATTCCGCAGGCAATCAAAGCAAAGCTGCGGAAATTTTAGGCGTGAATCGCAATACGCTGCGTAAAAAAATTCAGCAATACAATCTCGATTAATTTTCATTTAACCTTAATATCTCTAGAGTTTTTTCATGGCAACCATCAAACGTGCGCTTATTAGCGTATCAGACAAAACTGGCATTATTGAACTAGCGCAACTGTTAGCGCGTTTAAATATTGAAATTCTTTCAACGGGCGGCACAGCAAAATTGTTCCGCGACAACAATATCCCCGTGATTGAAGTGAGCGACTACACAAATTTTCCTGAAATGTTGGATGGTCGCGTGAAAACGCTGCATCCAAAAGTGCATGGTGGCATTTTAGGCCGCCGCGATTTGCCAGAACATGTGGCTGCGATGCAAGGGCAACATATTCCAAATATTGATATGGTGGTGGTGAATTTATACCCATTTGAAGCCACAGTGGCAAACCCGAATTGCACGCTGGAAGATGCTATTGAAAATATTGATATTGGCGGCCCTGCCATGGTGCGCTCTGCCGCGAAAAATTGGAAAGATGTTGCTGTATTAACCGATGCTGCGCAATATGCAAATGTCATGAAAGAGATGGAAAGCACTGGCGGCGCGTTAAGCCAAGCCACACAATTTGCCCTTTCAATTGCCGCGTTTAACCGCATTAGCAATTATGATGGTGCAATTAGCGACTATTTATCCAGTTTTAACGAAGACGGTTCTCGCAACGCATATCCCGCACAAATCAATAGCCGTTTTATTAAAGTGCAAGATTTACGCTATGGTGAAAATCCGCACCAAACCGCCGCTTTTTACCGTGATTTATATCCAGCGCCTGGTAGCTTAGTGACCGCAGAACAATTACAAGGTAAGGAATTAAGTTATAACAATATTGCTGATGCAGATGCCGCTTGGGAGACTGTTAAATCGTTTTCAACAAATGCATGTGTGATTGTGAAACATGCCAATCCATGCGGCGTGGCGTTGGGCGTAACTGCTTTAGAAGCGTATTCAAAAGCTTTTAAAACAGATCCAACTTCAGCATTTGGTGGGATTATTGCATTTAACACCATTGTTGACTTAAGCACTGCCGAAGCAGTTTCTAAACAATTTATGGAAGTCTTAATTGCACCTGACTTTACTAATGATGCACTTGCATTATTAAAAGCAAAAGCCAATGTGCGCGTGTTAAAAATTGCGTTGCCAACTGGCGGCGACACACCTTGGCAACAAGGCCGTAACGCGCAAGACAGCAAGCGTGTCGGTTCTGGCCTATTGGTGCAAAGTGCAGACAATCACGACATCCAACTTTCTGATTTAAAAATTGTGACAAAAATTCAACCAACGCCACAACAAATGACTGATTTACTGTTCGCGTGGAATGTGGCGAAATATGTGAAATCGAACGCCATTGTGTTTTGCGCGGATGGCATGACGCTGGGCGTTGGCGCAGGCCAAATGAGCCGCGTGGACAGCACCAAAATTGCCGCAATCAAAGCGCAAAATGCTGGATTAAGCCTGCAAGGCTCGGCGGTTGCTTCTGATGCATTTTTCCCATTCCGCGATGGTGTGGATGTGTTAGCAGACGCAGGCGCAAGCTGTGTGATTCATCCAGGTGGCAGCATGCGCGATGCTGAAGTAATTGCGGCTGCCGATGAGCGTGGATTAGCCATGGTTGTGACGGGTATTCGCCATTTCCGTCACTAAAATTATTAAATAATAAGAGGTTTTAATGAAAATTTTAGTAATTGGTAGTGGCGGACGTGAGCACGCACTTGCATGGAAAGTCACCCAAAATAAAGAAGTAAGCCGCGTGTACGTTGCGCCAGGGAATGCTGGTACGGCAACAAATCCTGATATGAAAAATATCCCCATCACAAAGGTAGATGAATTAGTTAAATTTGCGCAAGATGAGCAAATTCACTTAACCATTGTGGGCCCAGAAGCGCCGCTTTCACAAGGCGTGGTTGATGCATTTCGTGCAGCGGGTTTAAAAATATTTGGTCCGACCCAAGCCGCAGCACAACTTGAAAGTTCTAAAGATTTTGCCAAAGCGTTTATGTTTCGGCATGGCATTCCAACCGCAAAATATGAAACTTTCAGTGATGCGCAAAAAGCCCATGCCTATGTTGATGCCAACGGCGCGCCAATTGTGATTAAAGCAGATGGATTAGCAGCGGGCAAAGGCGTTGTAGTCGCGATGGATTTAGCCGAAGCCCATGCTGCAATTGATGCCATGCTTTCAGATAATAAGCTGGGCGATGCTGGCGCGCGCGTGGTGATTGAAGAGTTTCTAGCTGGCGAAGAAGCCAGTTTTATGGTGATGGTGGATGGCAAAAATATTTTAGCCCTTGCTACCAGCCAAGATCACAAGCGTTTATTAGATGCTGACCTTGGCCCCAATACTGGTGGCATGGGCGCCTATTCGCCAGCGCCAGTTGTGACGCCTGAAATTCACGCAAAAGTGATGCGCGAAATTATTAAACCCACCGTTGAAGGCATGGCAAAAGATGGCATTCCTTATACTGGCTTTTTGTATGCGGGTTTAATGATTTCACCCAATGGTGACGTTAAAACTCTGGAATTTAATTGCCGCATGGGCGACCCAGAAACGCAACCCATTATGATGCGCTTAAAATCAGATTTGGTGGCTTTGGCTGAACACGCCGTGAATGGCACGCTGAATTTAGCCGAAGCCGAATGGGATAGACGTTTTGCGCTGGGCGTGGTGATGGCAAGCGCCAATTACCCAGAAACACCCAAATTAGGCGACGAAATCACAGGCCTACCGAAAGACGTTAAAGATGGTTATGTTTTTCACGCTGGCACAACACTTAAAGATGAAAGAGTTGTGACAAGTGGCGGCCGTATTTTGTGCGTAACCGCGTTGGGCGAAACGGTAAAATTTGCACAGCAGCAAGCCTACAAAATGATTGAAGAAATAAAATTTGAAGGCGCACAATATCGCACAGACATTGGCTACCGCGCAGTCAAAGGTTAACAATAATGACGACGATTAATACGCAAATTGTTTTTGATTACCTTCAAAGTTTGCAATCACGCATTATTGAAGCGGTAGAAATGGTGGACGGTAAAACATTTTTACACGACGGCTGGCAACGCCCTGAAGGCGGCGGTGGAAATTCGTGCATGCTGGAAGAAGGCAATGTATTTGAACGTGCGGGCATTGGTTTTTCTCATGTGCTTGGCAACAAACTCCCGCCCGCAGCAAGCGTTGCGCACCCAGAAGCGGCAGGCCGTCCTTGGGAAGCGATGGGCGTGTCTTTAGTGTTTCACCCGCGTAACCCTTATATTCCAACCGTGCATATGAATGTGCGGTTTTTTATTGCCAAAGCGCAAAAAAAGAATGAAATATCCTCACAGGATTTGGGAGCGAGCCAAGGCGGTGAGGCGGGTTTTTTGCAGACAGCACAGCAAGTGCGGCAAGAAAAATCTAACGAAACCAACGCTGGCGCAGCCCCAAAGCATGACGAGGATATTTGGTGGTTTGGTGGCGGCATGGATTTAACGCCCTATTATGGTTTTGAAGAAGATTGCGTGCATTTTCATCGTGCTAATAAAGAAGCACTGGCCGCTTTTGGCGAAGATTTGTATCCAGCGTTTAAAAAAGACTGTGACGAATATTTTCATCTCAAACATCGCAAAGAGCCGCGCGGCATTGGCGGCATTTTCTTTGACGACTTTAATCAATTAGGCTTTGAGCAAAGTTTTGCATTATTGCGCGCAGTGGGCGACGCGTTTACGCAAGCTTATTTGCCCATCGTGCAACGCCGTAAGGCATTGCCTTTTGGCGAAAAAGAACGTGACTTTCAAGCCTATCGTCGTGGGCGCTATGTTGAATTTAATTTAGTGTTTGACCGTGGTACGCTGTTTGGATTGCAATCTAATGGTCGCACAGAATCTATTTTGCTTTCCATGCCACCCATTGTGAAATGGCGCTATGATTGGAAACCAGAAAAAGACAGTGCTGAGGCAAAACTTTATACTGATTTTTTAATTGATAAAAACTGGGTCTAGCCACCCAAAAAATTAAATGGAAAAATCAATGGAAATATCTTTAGAAGCCAAACAACAAGCACAAGAATTATTGGACTTTATTGATGCCAGTCCCAGCCCTTGGCATGCAGTTGCAAGCGTTGCAACACGGCTTAAAGCCAAAGGTTTCAAACCGCTGATTGAAAATCAACCGTGGCAATTTAAAAAAAATGGCAAATATTTTGTGGTGCGCGATGGCGCATCCATCATTGCTTTTATTGTGGGTGACAAACCCATTGCAGAAAGCGGCTTTAAAATTGTTGGTGCGCATACGGACTCACCAGGGTTACGCTTAAAACCAAAAGCCGCGTTTGCCACGCAAGGCGTGGCGCAACTGGGCGTAGAGGTTTATGGCGGGCCCATTTTGGCTACATTTGCCGACCGTGATTTAAGCTTGGCCGGACGCGTAATTGTTAAAAATAACAATGCCCTTGAAGCGCATTTTGTACGCATTAATGAACCATTAGTGCGTTTGCCAAACTTGGCTATTCATATGAACCGCGAAGTGAATGAAAAAGGTTTAGTGCTCAACAAACAAACTGGTTTGCCACTTATTTTTGGCTTTGCCTCAGACAGTAACGAAGCGCATTCGCATCTGACAAAAACGTTGGTGAGCAACATTGATGTAACGCCAGATGCCATTCTTACTTGGGATTTAAACGTTTACGATACGCAACAAGGCCGTTTATGGGGCATCGAGCAAGAATTTATTGCTAACTCTCAGTTGGATAATTTAGCTTCTTGCCATGCTGCCATTACCGCTTTATTGGCAACGGACAAACCTAACTCTACGGCCATCTGCGCCCTGTTTGATCATGAAGAAGTGGGAAGTGAAAGTGCAACAGGCGCAAGTGGCAGTTTTATGATGGATGTAATTTCACGTATTTGTGCATCCACTGCAGCGAACGAAGAAGACCGATTACGTGGTTTTGCCAATAGTTTTTTTATCAGCGCAGACATGGCACACGCGTTTCACCCCAACCATGCTGGCAGCTATGAACCTTGCCACCACGTGCTGGTGAACCACGGTCCAGTGATTAAAACCAATGCCAATCAGCGTTACAGCACCAATGCAGACACGGCTGCACGATTTATTCAATTATGCGAGCAAGCTCAAGTGCCATACCAACAATATGCGCATCGTACAGATTTAGGCTGTGGCAGCACCATTGGGCCAATTTTAGCCTCACAACTTGGTGTTGCAAGTGTAGATGTTGGCAATCCGATGTGGGCAATGCACAGTATTCGTGAAAGTGCGGGCGTGCTGGATCATGGTTATATGATTAAGGTACTCTCACAGCACTATTCAAGCTAGTTAGTACGCAAGATTAAGCATTGACGTTAACCGCAGAATTGCTTTAACCTTGTGTCATCAAGGGGATAAAAAATATGTTAAAGCAATTATTTCGCACCAAAGCCATCACACCTCACTCAGATACAGGGCTCAGACAATGCCTGACAGCTTTTGATTTAGCTTTATTGGGAATTGGTTGTGCCATTGGCACGGGCATTTTCGTGCTCACAGGCATTGCAGCTGCCACTCAATCAGGCCCTGCAGTCGTTCTTTCATTTATTTTTGCAGGCATTGCATCTGCGTTTGCCGCACTGGCTTATGCTGAATTAGCCTCATCTATTGGTGGCTCTGGCAGCGCTTACGGTTATAGCTATGTGGCTTTTGGGGAATTAATTGCTTGGCTCATGGGTTGGGTTTTATTATTGGAGTATGGTGTAGGCGCTGCAGCGGTTGCTAATGGTTGGGCAGGTTACTTTGTCAATACGCTCGCAAATTTTGGTTTGTATCTTCCTGAACACCTGACCAAAGCCCCCATGTTAGGCGGCACAATTAACTTACCTGCTTTTTCAATTATTTGGGTGTTGACGATTTTGCTCATGATAGGTGTTAAAGAAAGTGCGCGTGTCAATAATATGATCGTAGCGATTAAACTTTCTACCATTGTGATTTTTTTAGCGCTGGCGATTGGACATATTTCCACTGAAAACTGGCAACCCTTCATGCCGTTTGGATGGTTTGAGACGTTAGATAACGGCAAAAATATAGGCGTATTAGCGGGTGCATCGTTAGTTTTTTTTGCTTATTTTGGCTTTGATGCCGTTTCAACGGCTGCAGAAGAATGTAAAAATCCACAACGTGACTTACCCATTGGACT
The DNA here is from genome assembly GCA_965247415.1 of Methylophilaceae bacterium. Taxonomy (GTDB): domain Bacteria; phylum Pseudomonadota; class Gammaproteobacteria; order Burkholderiales; family Methylophilaceae; genus Methylotenera. Next base: position 1,547,624 of record OZ252007.1, on the reverse strand, counting down.
CATTGCATCCCTCGCTTTCTGTACCGTTATTTATATCATTGTTTCAGCAACCCTCACAGGCGTAGTCCCTTATACAGAACTTAATACTGCCTCTCCCGTTGCCTACGCACTTGCAAAAATTGGCTACACATGGTCATCCACCTTAGTAGCAACAGGCGTATTAGCAGGCTTAATTACCGTTTTAATTACTCGTATTGCTTTATGGCCTAACGCGTATTTTATTTGCCATGAGCCGTGATGGATTAATTTCACCCATCTTTTCCACAGTTAACCCAGACCGCCAAACGCCAACCAAAATTATTCTAATGTGTGGTTTCGTAGTTTCAATTGTCGCAGGTTTTATTCCATTAGGTGAATTGGCAGAAACCGTCAATATTGGCACACTTGCCAGCTTTGTCATGGTGTGCATTGGTGTGATGCGCTTACGCAAAACCCACCCAGATTTACCACGCCCATTCAAAAACCCATTTAATCCTTTGATTCCAGTATTAGGTGTATTTTCATGTGGCGCGCTGATGAGCTTTTTACCAGTCGCAACATGGCAGCGTTTTGGCTTATGGATATTGGTAGGGATTGTTTTCTATTTTGCTTATTCCATGCACCATAGCAAACTGCGCAACAAATAAGAAAAGATTTTCAATCTAAATATTATTCTGCAGCCTATACTCTTACTAACTTTCTGATTATTTAAAAATTAAAAAGCCAGCTTTTTGAGCTGGCTTTTTGTTGACCCTAAATCGGTAAAATTAGAGCGCTAAAATCCATTGAACGATTGTTTTGATGTCTTCATCTTTTACTTGTGGACTATTTGCTGGCATTGGCATTGGACCCCAAACACCGCTACCGCCTTTTTTAACTTTTTCTACTAATTTAGCTTCAGCAGTTTTATCACCTTTGTATTTTGCTGCAACGTCTTTATACGCTGGGCCTAATACTTTTTTATCAATACTGTGGCAAGCTAAACAACCACTTTTTTGCGCTAAGGCTTCTGCTGCTTTCGCATCGGCTGCAGTCGCTTGCGCTGCAACCAACATAGAAGCGCTCGCCATTACTGCTAATAATAATGCTTTCATGCGATCTCCTTGGGTTATAAAATTTTAAATTTTTTTAATCGTTGCAGTATTTGCACAGTTATCTTACCGATATTTCTTGTTTTAAGAAATGACTTAAATCAATGTTATCTATGTTAAATATTAAGATGACCGTTAAATAAATGCTCAGTGAGCAATTAACGACAAAAAAAGTTTATGGTTGACAACTAAATTAATATTTTTTAATCCGTTAACCTGCAGTTACCGAATATTCAACAGAGAGCACATGCGTATAACCAGGGTTAATCATGACTAAATTTTCCATCGCATTGGCTGTTTCAACACAAATCATTTTTCGCCAACCTTCATCTTTAGACATATCTGCAATTTGATGCGCTTTTTTCTGCCATGGCGTCCATACAACAGTTGATAAACTGCCTTTTTTATTGATCACAATATTGCGTTTTAGTGCCTCGTCATGAATGGTGACAGGGGCATTGGTACTCACGTAAACACGGTCAAACTCTTGATTAAATCGCACTTGACCTTCTTGCTTATCGCGCCAGTAATCAAACAATTTATCCGCATATTCGGTATTTTCTAAACCACTTAACGACACTTTTTCAATATCACCTATATAAAAATAAGTGTGGAAAGCTTCACCCATAAAAAATGGATGTCTGGCACGATTGGTCGTTGAAAGTTTGAGAGATAAGGTTTCGCCAATTTCTATGGTAAGCACCAAGGTGTAGCGATAAGAAAGTTGGCGCTCTGCATTTTCAGTGTGCGCCATCTCTAAAATGACATGCGTATAACCATTGGCCATTTGCCCAACATCAATCACCTTAAAGGGCGTAACGCGTGCAAAACCGTGCATACACAAACTACTGTCAGTAGGGTGCGCACCAAACCAAGGCCAGCAGATAGGGATGCCACCACGGATGGAGCGACCTACCTCAAACCGAGACTGATCTGACATCCAAAGCACTGGCTCATTGGTGTGTTTGGGTTGCCAGCTCATCACATGCCCCCCCTGCAATGCTACTTTGGCCGTGGCAAAGCGATTCTCAATCTCAATATAATCAAGACCATTTTCGTCTTTAATAAAACGTACGTCATCCTCATCAACATGCGACGAGGGATGTTTACTCATTACTTCTGATTTCATTTTTTTCCACCATTTTTAACTAAGCTTAAAATATAAAATCCTTTTAACTTAACTCTATTAATTTTTGTAATTTTTTGACAATCAATAGCTTAGTTAATTATTTCTCAATTTGTGACACATCTCGCACTGCGCCAAATGCGGCGCTGGTTGTCATTGCTGCGTAGGCGCGTAATGCTGGTGAAACAGCACGATCACGGTTGACTGGTTTCCATGCGGCTTTGCCTTTGGCTTCCATATGCGCGCGACGCTCAGACATTAGCGCGTCAGAAATTGCCAAATGAATCGTACGGTTAGGAATATCAATTTCAATCAGATCGTTTTCTTCAACGAGCCCAATTGCACCACCTTCCGCAGCCTCTGGCGAAGCATGACCAATACTTAGCCCTGAAGTACCACCAGAGAATCTACCATCTGTAAGCAAAGCACATTCCTTGCCAAGCCCCTTGGATTTCAAGTATGAAGTTGGATAAAGCATTTCTTGCATCCCGGGCCCGCCACGCGGTCCTTCATAGCGAATCACAACCACATCGCCTGCGACAATTTTATCCGCAAGAATGGCTTCAACAGCTGCATCTTGAGATTCAAAAATACGCGCGCGGCCTTTAAATTTTAAGATACTGTCGTCAACACCAGCCGTTTTAACAATACAGCCATCTAAAGCAATATTGCCGTATAACACCGCTAAGCCACCATCTAGAGAATAAGCGTGCGCTTTGTCACGAATACAGCCCTCGCTACGATCGTCATCCAGCGTTGGATAAAGCATGCTTTGACTAAATGCAATGGTAGTTGAAATGCCGCCAGGCGCTGCACGATAGAATTTTTTTACATCTTCATCTTGCGTAACTTTTATATCCCATTTGTCTAAGGCGTCACCCAAACTCGCACTATGCACTGTTGGTGTCGCACGGTGGATAACACCTGCGCGGTCTAATTCGCCCAAAATACCCATTACGCCACCCGCGCGATGTACATCTTCCATATGATATTTTGCTGTTGCGGGCGCAACTTTACTCAAACAAGGCACTTTGCGTGAAATGCGGTCAATATCCGCCATGGTAAAATCAAGTTCCGCTTCATGCGCTGCGGCAAGTAAATGCAACACCGTATTGGTAGAACCTCCCATTGAAACATCTAAAGCCATCGCATTTTCAAAAGCCTGCATATTGGCAATACTGCGTGGTAAAACAGAATAATCATCTTGCTCATAATGACGCTTAGCAAGCTCAACAATCAAACGCCCTGCTTTTAAGAATAATTCTTTACGTGCGCCGTGGGTCGCTAAGGTAGAGCCGTTGCCAGGCAAACTCAATCCTAACGCTTCCGTTAAGCAATTCATTGAATTTGCGGTAAACATACCTGAACAAGAACCGCAGGTTGGGCAAGCTGACCGTTCAATTTCTTCAGACTCTGCATCAGATACTTTGCTATCAGCGGCCGCCACCATGGCATCAACCAAGTCTAACTTGTGTGTATTGCCGTTCCAATTCACCTTACCCGCTTCCATCGGGCCACCAGAAACAAATACCACGGGAATATTTAACCGCAAGGCTGCCATCAGCATGCCAGGCGTAATTTTGTCACAGTTTGAAATACACACCAGGGCGTCAGCACAGTGTGCATTCACCATATATTCAACGCTATCTGCAATCAAATCACGGCTCGGCAAGCTATACAGCATACCGCCATGCCCCATGGCAATACCATCATCCACCGCAATGGTATTAAATTCTTTGGCGACGCCTCCTGCGCGTTCAATTTCCCGCGCAACCAACTGGCCTAAATCTTTAAGATGTACGTGACCAGGCACAAACTGAGTAAATGAGTTTGAGATGGCAATAATCGGCTTTTCAAAATCACCGTCTTTCATGCCGGTCGCGCGCCATAATGCACGCGCCCCTGCCATGTTGCGACCTTGTGTAGTTGTTCGTGAACGATAAATAGGCATAGTTGAATTTAAACGTAAAGTTAACCTTACAATTTTAGTTGAGTTAGCCTTAACTAGCTAAAGAAATTTATAAAAACATTATTTATTTTTTTTATCAGCCTGATTTAAAGGTTAAAGCGAGCCATCAGCACACCATAAAGCCCAAATTTAACAATCCTAAAGCTGCATAAAACTCAACTTATCTGAAAATTAAATTAAATAAAAATTTGCAGGTAAAATCCCTACTTTAATTTAAAACTTATCTGAGAAATAGCCCATGTTAGTTCATCCTGAAATCAATCCCGTAGCGCTTGCCATCGGCCCATTTGCCATCCATTGGTATGGGTTGATGTATGTGACAGGTTTTTTAGCATTTTTAGGTCTAGGGCGCTGGCAAATTAAGTACAGAACATGGCATGGCTGGACGGAGAAAATGCTGGATGACGCGCTATTTTATGGTGCATTAGGTGTGGTTTTAGGTGGCAGAATCGGTTATGTACTGTTTTACCAACCTAGTTATTTTTTTTCGCATCCCGTTGAGGTTTTTGCAGTTTGGCAAGGCGGCATGAGTTTTCACGGTGGATTTTTAGGCGTACTGGTTGCCATGTGGATTTTTGCTCGGCAATATGATTTTAAATCACCTAAAGAATGGTTACGCATCATGGACTTTGTCGCACCGCTTGTGCCAATTGGCTTAGGCGCTGGCCGCATGGGAAACTTTATTAATGGCGAACTTTGGGGACGCGTGGCCGATTCACCCATCGGCATGATTTTCCCAAAAGTCGACGCACTTCCCAGACACCCTTCTCAACTCTATGAATTTACGCTAGAAGGGATACTTTTATTTTTAATACTGTGGATTTATGCCGCTAAGCCCAGAGCCACGGGCGCGATTTCTGCGCTATTTTTAATCGGCTATGGCTGCTTTAGATTTAGTGTTGAATTTACCCGAGAACCAGACAATTATTTGGGCCTACTTTCCTTAGGATTAAGCATGGGTCAATGGCTCAGCGTACCGATGATTTTAATCGGCGTTTGGATGTGGCGCGCAGCACACCAAGGAAAATTTTTGCGTTAATTTTTTCAAAAACACATGAAAATTGAAAGTAAAATTCATCAATCGCGCGTCATTTTTACAATATTCATGCCGTCAAATTTCCGACATTTGATCTGAAATATCAACACTCTTCTTATTTAACATTAATTTAAATTATATAAATTGTTGATTTTAAATATATTTATTTTTTAATTTTTTAATTTCTCTCTGGCACGCAGCTTGCACCTTACAACATTAAGTATGGATTGTTTGGATGAAAGGGAAAGTGTGATGGTGAGTATATTAGAAAAAATCTTCAGCAAAAAAAATGAGCTTAAATACGTTTTTGCGGAATATCAACCAGCTGAATTGCAAGGGGTAATTAATTACAGCAACTACAGCGCGAGCAATGATGACGACATGAATAATCATTTAAAAGATGACATGCAGATTGATCGTATTTATCAATCTTTATAATTTTTTGCTTTGTAATTTTTTTAAAGTAAACTATTTAAAGAAAACTAGCGGTACATTTTATTGTGCTGCTTAGATTGATGTCGACTAACCTGCGGTTCACGCAAGCTTAAATGTTTGGTTTTTTGTCCATGCGTTCTTTTGCGCCACAGTTTAAAAGAACTTAATTGCAGCGTGCGGCGCATCAATTTTATGACACCATCTTGATTTAAACCAAATTGACGTTCAATCGCCTCAAACGGCGTTCTATCTTCCCAAGCCATTTCTATCACGCGTGAAATCGCTTCTTCGTTTAAAGCTTCTAAATTATTCAATTCTAGTTCCATACTCAACATTGTTTGCTAACAACACCTTTTCACACCTTTCCATTTTTTATCTTGCCATTGCTTAAAAAATTCCGTTCGCGTCAAAGGCAACACTTCATCATTGGCGTGATGCTCACTAAAATGTTTGAGATATTTTTCATAAGCATCATCGCCAGAAAGCTGGCGAATAAATTGCCAAATTTTTATCAATTTTTCTTTCATATTCAATGGATTCATCGTTTAATTTAATTGTGTTTTCACATAAGGCACTTCTGAAATCGATAAGATTGATTTTTTTGTAAGCACACGATAAACCACGCGCAACATATCAAACACCACCACCCAGAGCACTGCAACAAAAAATAAAATTAAATACGCGTCTAAATGTTGATTAAAAATAAGCTGCGTCGCAACTTCGGCTTTTTCTGGCGGTAACAGGCCGCTCGCTAACTTTGTAGATAAATCATTTGCGGCTGCAAAAAAACCAACGCGGATGTCATCGCTCATTAATTTTTCATACGAGGCAGACGTTGTAATCGTCACCAGCCAAGTTAAAGGTAAGGCGGTAATCCACGCAAATTTTATTTTGCCCGATTTCACCAAAATCCCCGTAGCCACACATAAGGCAATGGCAGCGAGCATTTGGTTCGCAATGCCAAAGAGTGGCCATAAAATATTTACACCACCATTGGGGTCAATCACGCCGATGTATAAAAAGTAACCCCAACCTGCTACCACAACGGCGCTGGTAAAAATCACAGAAGGCATATAAGAAGTTTCACCCATTTTTGGCCAAATATTGCCTAGCATATCTTGCAGCATAAATCGCCCCACCCGCGTTCCTGCATCTAAGGTGGTAAGAATAAAAATCGCTTCAAACATGATGGCAAAGTGATACCAAAGCGCCAGCATGCCTTTGCCAAATGCGTTACCAAAAATACTCGCCATACCGACTGCTAAACTTGGCGCGCCACCTGTGCGGGCAAATAAAGTGCTTTCGCCCATGTCGCTTGCCAGTTGGTTCATTTGTTCAACGCTAACAGCAAACCCCCAACTGTTGATTTTTGCAACGGCATCCATCGCCTCTTTTCCCACCACACCCGCCGGACTGTTAATGGCAAAAAATACACCGGGCTCCAAAACCGTTGCGGCAATCATTGCCATGATGGCAACAAAACTTTCAAGCAACATAGCGCCATAACCAATCATGCGAATATCGCGTTCATTGGTGAGCAATTTTGGCGTGGTGCCTGAAGCAATCAAGGCATGAAAGCCAGAAATTGCGCCACATGCAATGGTGATAAAGACAAAAGGAAATAATTTACCGCCAAAAATGGGCCCAGTTCCGTCAATAAATTGCGTCATCGCTGGCATTTTTATATCAGGTTGCAATAAAATAATCGCAACTGCCAACAATGTCACCGTGCCTAATTTCATAAAGGTCGATAAATAATCGCGCGGTGCTAGCAGCAACCAAACAGGCATCACTGCAGCGGCAAATCCATAGGCAATAATTGCCCAAGCAAGCGGCAATCCTTCGTGGTCAAATAGGCCGCGTAAATTTGCTTGATGGTCAATCCAGCCGCCACCCGCAACTGCAAGGAGCAATAAAATCACGCCAATGCTTGATGCTTCCAACACGCGCCCTGGGCGAATATTGCGCATATAAAAACCCACAATCATGGCTATTGGAATGGTGGCAGCGACGGTAGAAGTGGCCCATGGGCTATGCTTCATGGCGTTAACCACCACCAAGCCGAGCACAGCGATTAAAATTATCATAATAAAAAATGTACCGATAAGTGCCGCCGCGCCACCAATTGGCCCAATTTCATCGCGCGCCATTTGCCCTAAACTACGCGCATTTCTTCTAGTGGAGAAAAAAAGCGTCACCATATCTTGCACCGCACCGCCCAATACCGCGCCAATTAAAATCCACAAGGTGCCGGGCAAATAGCCAAACTGCGCGGCTAAGGTTGGGCCAACCAACGGGCCAGGGCCAGCAATGGCAGCAAAATGGTGCCCAAAAACAACCCAACGATTGGTTGGTACAAAATCGCGACCATTTTCTAAACGCTCAGCAGGGGTCGCGCGCGTTTCGTCAACTGTTAAAACGGTGGCGGCAATCCAAGCCGCATAAAAGCGGTAGCCTATCGCATAAATACAAAATGCAGCGGTGATTAACCACATCGCGCTGATACTTTCGCCACGATTTACCGCAATCGCATAAACACTTGTTAGCCCTAAAACTAAAATGAGCGCCCAAAAAATCCATTTAAAATAAGTGTGTTGTTTCATCATCATAAAATAAGGTTTTGATTAAATTGAATTATGATGAGTATAAATCAGTCTCATGATTTAAATAAATAATCGTTTTTAATTCTTAAAGTGAACGCCCCGCATGCAAACGCAACCCAAAAAATCCATGAAGCCGCTTGCCAATATTTGGCCATTTTTACGTCCTTATCGTGCGCGCGTTTGGTTGGCATTTGTGTTGCTGTGTCTTGGCTCTGCCACCTTGCTTATCGTGCCGCTGGCTTTTCGGGATTTGATTGATTTTGGGTTTATGAACCAAGGCAATAGTGCTGCGAAACATACAGGCTTAATTGGTGCGTTGAGCTTAAACGGGCATTTTTTGCTGATGTTTGTGTTGGCCGTGTTTTGGGCGTTTATGATTGCATCGCGTTATTACACTGTTTCGTGGATTGGCGAACGCGCAACGGCTGATTTACGCAGTGCCGTGTATGCAAAAGTCATGACGCAATCGCCAGAGTTTTTTGAAACCACGCAAACGGGCGAAGTACTTTCGCGCTTAACGGGCGACACCACTTTAATCCAAACCGTGGTTGGCAGTTCGATCTCGATGGGATTAAGAAGTTTATTTCAATTTATCGGCGGCATGGTCATGCTGGCTGTCACCAATCTATATTTATTTTCACTCAATATCGGGCTGATGTGCTTATTGGTTTTTCCCATTATTTTAATTGGCCGCTCAGTCAAAAAACTTTCGCGTGAATCGCAAGACCGCATTGCAGACAGCTCTGCAATGGCGGGCGAAATTTTAAACGCCATGCCCACGGTGCAATCTTATACGCAAGAAAGAAATGAAATCTCACGCTTTACGCAAAGCACAAACATTAGCTTTAACACTGCAAAAAAACGCATCAAGGTACGCGCGTTGATGACACTGATGATGGTTTCAGCCGTGTTGGGGACGATTATTTTTGTACTTTGGATTGGCGCAAAGCAAGTGAGCGCAGGCACCATGACAGGTGGCGAACTCGCCTCTTTTGTTTTGTACGCCATGATGGTGGCGGGCGCGGTGGGTACAATGGCAGAAGTTTGGGGCGATATTATGCGCGCTGCAGGTGCCACCGAACGCTTAATGATACTGCTAAATAAAGAATCTGCCATTAAAGAACCGATTAACGCACAAGTTATTAGCAACCCTGCGCGAGCTTGCATCCGCTTTAATCAAGTCAATTTTCATTACCCCGCAAGGCCGCAAAGGCTAGCCTTAGATCATATTTCGCTTGAAATTCAAGCGGGCGAAACCATCGCGCTGGTTGGCCCATCTGGCGCTGGCAAAACCACGCTTTTTCAATGTTTACTGCGTTTTTATGAAATCAGTTCTGGTGAAATTTTCATTAATCAGCAGCCCATTCAAACCTTAAGTTTAGAAAATCTAAGAAAAAATATAGCGGTTGTTCCGCAAGATGCCGTGATTTTTTCTGCCAATGCTTTAGATAATATTCGGTATGGCAAACCAAGTGCTACGGATGAAGAAGTGATAGCCGCAGCAAAAGCCGCGCAAGTGGATGAATTTGTACAACAACTGCCTGAAAAATATCAAACATTTTTGGGTGAACGTGGCACACGGCTTTCAGGTGGACAACGCCAACGGATTGCCATTGCACGCGCCATTTTAAAAAATGCGCCTATTTTATTGTTAGATGAAGCCACCAGCGCGCTGGATGCAGAATCAGAAATTTTAGTGCAACAAGGCTTGCAAGCGGCCATGCAAGGCCGTACCACACTCATGATTGCGCATCGCTTAAGCACCGTGCAAAAGGCCGACCGCATTGTGGTGATGGAACATGGAAAAATCATTGAAATTGGTAATGCTAGCCAATTGCGTGAACAAGGCGGCTTGTATGCAAGGCTCGCACAGTTGCAACTCACAGAAATCTAGACACCCAGTCTGTGCTGAACGTGATAATCTGAGGTAATTTTTTAGGTTTTATTCCCTCATTCAAATTTATTCTTAAAGATTATCATCCAACAATAGATTAAATAATGGTGCATAAGCACCGTTTTGGCGCATATATTTTGTGCCTAATTAACAGTTAATAAGTATTTTTTTCTCGTTATAATCGCCCCACAAAAACAAAAAATTCAGCACCCACCAATTTTTGGCACGGTGCTTGCATAAACTGCCAAGTACAGAAACGGGTATCCTCATGTTAAAAGTAATGATTGTTGATTATGACTTAGAGCGCACAAAGCCACTGAAGCAATCGTTGATTGATTCTGGTTATGATGTGATTGCGCATTTAAAAGATACCGTTAATCTGGACGATGCTTGCTGCGAACTTCAGCCTGATATTGTGATTATTGATACTGATTCACCCAGCCGCGATACCTTAGAAAATATTTGCGTGATGACCATGAATCAAGCACGCCCGATTGTTATGTTCACCCATGATGACGACAAAGAACAGATGAAACTTGCAACCAAAGCAGGCGTGTGCGCTTATGTGGTGGGCAGCATTCCAAGCGAACGTTTACGCCCTGTGATTGATGCAGCTGTGGTTCGATTTGAAGAATTTAATTATTTGCGCGAAGCCTTGCAAGAAGCAAACGCGAAGTTGAGTGACCGCAAAATTATTGAGCGCGCAAAAGGTTTATTAATGAAGCAACGCAACATCAACGAAGAAGAAGCGTATGTCATGCTACGCAAACTTGCCATGCAAAAAAACATGCGTTTGGGCGCATTAAGCGAACAAATTGTAGAGGCAGCTCAGTTATTACTCTAGTGAATAAATATATGGCACAGTAGTTGCTTTAATTTTTTTAAATAACATTTTTAACATGATTCAAAATAAAGGTAAAAATAGTTGAAGATTGAATATATTTAAATTTTTTCAGTGAAGATTTTTTTGAGTAAAGACCAATGGCGGTTTTAACTCATCAGTAAAAAATATAACGCTTTATTCCAAAGATGGATTAAAGCTAGCAGCATAAGACAAAGGCGTCTTAACAATTACCCGCGCTAACACATACGAGCGGATGACTGTTAAGCGCCTTTTTTATTTTTAGTTTTTAGGAAATTTTTAGGAGATAAAAATGCATGATGAATCAAAAACACCTAGCGTTAGCACAGAAGTTAAACCCGCTGTTAACAATAGCCGCCGCGACTTTTTCCGTACCACAGCCGCAGGCGCATTTGGTGCAGCAGCCATGATGGGGCTCGTGCCACAAGGCGTTCGCAGCCAAGCCTATGCAGCAGGTTCTGATGCACCCGAAATTACCGAAGTGAAAATCGGTTTTATTCCGCTAACAGATTGCGCACCCATTATTGTGGCGGCACAAATGGGTTTTGATAAAAAATACGGCATCAAAATTACCCCTTCAAAAGAGGCTTCATGGGCTGGTGTACGCGATAAGTTAATTAACGGTGAGTTACATGCCTCGCACGTGCTTTACGGCATGATGTACGGCTCGCAAATGGGCATTGGTGGCAAACAAAAAGACATGAATGTTTTAATGACACTCAACAACAATGGTCAAGGCATTACATTATCCAATCAACTTAAAGAAAAAGGCGTGACGAGTGGTGCAACCTTAAAACGTTTAATTGAAAATGAAAACCGTGACTTTACCTTTGCTCAGACTTTCCCTACTGGCACCCACGCAATGTGGCTTTATTATTGGTTAGGTACTTATGGCATCAACCCAATGACGGACGTGAAAACGATAGTTGTTCCGCCACCGCAAATGGTCGCCAATATGCGCATTGGCAACATGGATGGCTTTTGTGTAGGTGAGCCTTGGAATGCGCGCGCCATTTACGACAAAATCGGTTTTAGCGTTGCAACCACGCAAGACATTTGGGTAGATCATCCAGAAAAAGTACTCGGTTGCACTGCTGAATTTGTTGAAAAAAATCCAAACACTGCGTTAGCCATGACGAAAGCGATTTTAGAAGCTTCTCGCTATATTGACGCAACCGCAAACCGTGCGGAAGTAGCCAAACTCATTTCGGGCAAAGCGTATGTAAACGCGCCAGAAGAAGTCATCGCAGGCCGTTTTGTGGGCGATTATGACAACGGCATCGGTAAAAAATATAAAGACCCGAACTTTATGAAATTCTTCAATGACGGAAAAGTTTCTTATCCCTATTTATCAGACGGCATGTGGTTCTTAACACAGCACAAACGTTGGGGCTTGTTAAAAACAGACCCTGATTATCTCGCGATTGCAAAAAAAGTAAACCGTATTGATATTTACACAGAAGCCGCGAAAAGCTTAGGCATTTCTGTGCCAACCGACCCAATGCGCAGCAGCAAAATGATTGATGGCGTGGTGTGGGATGGTTCTAATCCTAAAGCGTATGCCAATGGTTTTAAAGTAAAAGTTTAAAACGCTTTAAATTCATCGCACACGTTTAATAGAAATTTGGAGATTTTAAAAATGAGCGCTACGACATTTAAGCCTTTCATGAAATCAATCATCTTATCCAAAGGCGCGATGAAAATTGCGCTTAAAGAAAGTAAGCAAAAAAGTAATCAGGAAAATGTAAGGTTAACTATGACTGAAAATACATCAAGCACCGCAAGCCCTGTATCACCGACAGTGTTGCAAACGGCCAAGCCAGAAAATTCTAGCAAATTGGCAAAATTCGTTCGCCCATTTTTGGAATGGATCATTCCGCCCATCATTGGCTTAGCTTTATTGGTTGGGATTTGGACGTTGATTTCACATCAAGCAGAAGGTATTCCAGGCCCTGTTTCCACCTTCAAAGCCGCGGTCATTTTATTTAGTGATCCGTTCTACATTAACAATCCAAATGATGTTGGCATTGGCTGGAATATTATTAATTCCCTCCAACGCGTAGCAACTGGGTTTGGCATGGCGGCTTTAGTGGGCATTCCAATGGGCTTTATTATTGGTCGTTATGAATTTATGTCTCGCATGACAGCGCCTATCATTAGTTTACTTAGACCCGTTTCACCGCTGGCTTGGTTGCCGATTGGTTTGTTGGTGTTTAAAGCCGCTGACCCCGCCGCCATTTGGGTGATTTTCATTTCCGCGATCTGGCCGATGATTATTAACACTGCTGTTGGCGTCAGCAAAGTACCGCAAGACTACATGAACGTCGCCAAAGTGCTTAATTTGTCTGAGTGGAAAGTGGTCACAAAAATTTTGTTTCCCTATGTTTTGCCTTACATGATGACTGGGGTACGCCTCTCGATTGGCGTGGCATGGCTGGTGATTGTTGCCGCAGAAATGTTGACAGGCGGCGTGGGAATTGGCTTCTGGGTGTGGGATGAATGGAATAACCTGAATGTTGAACACATTATTATTGCGATTGTGATTGTAGGCATTGTTGGCTTATTGCTAGAACAACTCCTGATTTTAATTGCGAAACGCTTTAGCTACGAATAACTCAATTCAATAAAATTTTAGGAAATCATCATGGAAAAAGTTTTAGACGAACGTTATGTTTTACTTGAAAACGTCAAAATGACCTTTATCACCAAAAAAGGCCGTTTTGAAGCGCTCAAAGACATCAATCTCAATATTAAAGAAGGTGAATTCGTTTCAATTATTGGTCACTCAGGCTGCGGAAAATCCACCGTATTGAATTTAATTGCGGGTTTATTAGAAGCCACTTCTGGCAATTTATTCTGTGCTGGCCGTGAAATTGCTAAACCAGGCCCTGAGCGCGCGGTTGTTTTTCAAAACCACTCTTTGCTACCTTGGCTGACTTGCTTTGAAAATGTGCATTTAGCGGTTGACCGTGTGTTTGGTGAAACTGAAACTAAGGCGCAATTAGCAACGCGCACCAAAGCGGCTTTAGAGTTGGTGGGGTTAAGCCACGCCATTGATAAACGCCCCAATGAAATTTCTGGCGGCATGAAGCAACGTGTAGGCATTGCACGCGCGTTAGCCATGGAACCCAAAGTGTTATTGTTAGATGAACCGTTTGGCGCACTGGACGCACTCACCCGCGCAAGCTTGCAAGATGAGCTCATGAACATCATGAAAAAATCTGGCTGTACCGCAGTGATGGTGACGCATGACGTAGATGAAGCCGTGTTACTTTCAGACAAAATTGTCATGATGACCAACGGCCCTGCAGCCACCATTGGTGAAATTTTACCTGTGACCCTCACCCGCCCCAGAAAACGCTTAGAACTCGCGGAAGATCATGAATACAACCATATCAGAAGTGAAGTGCTGAAATTTTTATACGAGCGTCACGCTAAGAAGGCAGCATAAAGAGTCAAGCAGCTTAAAAAGTCAAGCAGCATAAAACAAAAAGGGCATGTCGGCCAAATCCGACTTCAGCCACATGCCCACGTACAAAAGTACGGTTACCCAATCTCATCAAAAAAAGGAGCAACATATGAAAAGTAATCTTAAGTTCAACATCAGTCAAGTGTCTTTAGCCGTTTTACTGGCGTTGACTTTAAATAGCCAAGTGGCGATTGCAGAAGAAGAGGTTTTGCCTGAGTATACTTTTATGGATGCAGTCAAAACTGGCAAAAATATGACCAATTTTAGATTGCGTTATGAAATGGTTGAACAAGATGGCTTACAACCAACCGCATTTACGGGTGGTGCAGCAAACTCAAACCCTACCAGAAACGATCCAATAAAAGACGCGCATGGGTTAACCTTACGTAGCTTGGTTGGTTGGCAAACTGCACCCTACAAAAATTTTAGTTTTGCTGCACAAATTATTGATGTTGCAAAAATTAATGACAACTTTAACGATGGCACCAATAGTTTTTTAGTCAATGGTGGCACCAACCAAAATGGCAAAATTGAATATGCAAAAATAGTTGACCCAAGCTTTACCGATATCAACCAACTTTATATTGATTGGACAGGCTTAAAAAATACCCGTCTGCGTTTGGGCCGCCAACAAGTTAATTTAGACAACGTACGCTTTATTGGTGACATTGCTTTCCGTCAAGTGATGCAAGTGTTTGATGGCGTTTCTGTATTGAATAAATCATTACCAGACACTGAAATTTTTGCCGCACATTTTGAAGAAGTCACCCAAATTACCAGCGTGCAACGCGGTGGCGATTTAGATATTGCCAATATTCGCTACCGTATTTCACCCACTGAATTTTTAGTCGGTTATGGGTATTTATCCAATATGAGCGATTTAGGCTTTGGTAACGCATGGTTTGGTGCAGGCACACTCAACAATAATGGATTGCCTAACCTAAACGCAGACCAATCAAACAAAACCTTAGGTTTGCGTTTAGATGGCACGCATCCATTTAACCCAAATGTCAGAATGCATTACACCGCAGAATATGCAAAACAAAATGACTACAGCGGCGGCGACAAACGTATTGACGCACATTATTACAAAGTTGGGCTAGGCGGTGGCTACGATAATTTCAATATGCGACTCGACCAAGAGTTACTTTCGAGTAACGATAGTTTATATGCATTCCAAACGCCATACGGCACAAACCATTTATTCCAAGGTTGGGTGGATAAATTTTTAGCAACGCCTCGTCAGGGCATTAAAGATACTTTTGTCACTGCAACGTATAAATTGGGTGATTTTCTATTTTTTGCGGATTACCACTTAATCGATGCTGACGAAGACTTTAATACGGTTGGCAATGGCGCCGCTACCAACGGTAGCCGCTATGGTAAAGAGTGGAACGCCGCTGTCACTTGGAATATTGATAAAAACTGGATGACCAAATTGGAATACGGCAAATTTAGTGAAGATGACCACTATGCGCCTACACCAAGCACGCTTACTTCAGCCTCGACTGTCGCTCAAGTAACCGCAGCAAACCGCAACCGTGTCCGTGACACAGAAAAACTTTGGATTACAGCAATGTACACCTTCTAAATGTAAATTAAAAATGCACCATGTTGACAACGTCAATTTGGTGCATTTTGCTTACTAAGAGCTATCTATAAAAATTTAATAAAGATTCATTTTTATAGATATTTTTTAAAAGTATCGCTGAAGAAAGTAGCAAACTAAAACAAACATCAGGTTAATCTTATGCAAAATATACAATCAAAATTAAACCTTGTCGTTATCGGCAATGGCATGGCGGGCATGCGAGTGGTTGAGGAGCTACTCAAAATTTCCCCAGATTTATACAACATCACCGTCTTTGGCGATGAACCTTATCCCAATTACAACCGCATTATGCTCTCGCCGGTGTTGGCCAATGAGCAAACCATTGAAGATATTATTTTAAATTCTCGTGAATGGTATGCAGAAAATAATATTACGCTCCACACTAACGCGCGCGTGAATAAAATTGACCGTAAAAACCGCAGCGTCACCGCGGAAGACGGCACAACTGCTGAATATGATCGCTTATTGATCGCAACGGGCTCCAAGCCTTTTATGTTGCCAATTGCTGGCGCAGATTTAACAGGTGTGATTGGCTACCGCGATATTAAAGACACCAATGAAATGATAGAAACGGCAAAAAATCACAAACATGCCGTGGTGATTGGTGGTGGCTTATTGGGTTTAGAAGCCGCCAATGGCCTAAAAATTCAAGGCATGGATGTCACAGTCATCCACCGTAACGAGTGGTTGTTAGAGCGCCAACTGGATAAAGCCGCTGGCAAAATGCTGCAAAAATCGCTTGAAGCCAAAGGCTTAAAATTTCAACTCAATCAAAATACAAAAGCGTTAACAGGCATCAATGGCCGCGTTTCTGCCATTCACTTTGAAGATGGTACTTCATTGCCCGCAGATTTAGTGGTAATGGCAGTTGGCATTCGGCCAAATTATGCTTTAGCAGAATCCGCAGGCATACATTGTGATAAAGGCATTGTGGTGAACGACACTATGCAAACTTATGATCCGCGTATTTATGCGGTAGGCGAGTGCGTTTCTCATCGCGGCATTTCTTATGGATTAGTCGCGCCCTTATTTGAAATGGCTAAGGTGTGCGCCACACACTTAGCCAACTTTGGGATTGGTTTATACAAAGGTTCTGTGACCTCAACAAAATTAAAAGTCACAGGCATTGATTTATTTTCTGCAGGCAATTTTGCTGGCGGCGAAGATACTGAAGAAATTGTGTTGCACGATGCAGTGGGCGGGGTCTACAAAAAACTCGTTATACAAAATGACAAAATCATCGGCGCCGTGCTCTATGGCGATACTGCAGACGGCGCTTGGTATTTCCAGATGCTCCGTGACGGCAAACCCATTCATGAAATTCGCGACCACATTATGTTTGGGCAAGAAAATAGCCTAGGCAACGCAGGCCACCAAGGCCAAAACATGGCGGCCAGCATGACCGATGAAATGGAAGTGTGCGGCTGTAACGGGGTTTGCAAAGGCACCATTGTGAAAGCGATTCAAGAAAAAGGATTGTTCACGATTGACGATGTAAAAAAACAAACGAAAGCGGCTTCAAGTTGCGGCTCTTGCACGGGCTTGGTTGAACAAATTTTGGCTTCAACCTTGGGCGGCGGCTATGCGCCACCTTCAACAAGCAAATCCATATGTGGTTGCTCTGACTTAAATCACGAGCAAGTGCGGGAAGAAATTCGTAAAAATAAATATTTAAATACTCCAGATGCTATGACAGGCATGAACTGGAAAACGCCCAACGGCTGCGCGACCTGTAGGCCTGCACTGAATTACTACTTACTATCTACTTGGCCGCATGAGGCTAAAGACGACCCGCAATCACGCTTTATTAATGAGCGCGTACACGCCAATATTCAGAAAGATGGCACTTACTCTGTCATTCCACGTATGTACGGCGGCGTGACTTCACCTGACCAATTGCGCAAAATTGCCGATGTGGCAGATAAATACGCCGTGCCGATGGTAAAAGTCACTGGTGGTCAGCGTATTGACTTGCTTGGCGTGAAAAAAGAAGACCTCACCAATATGTGGGCGGATTTAGACATGCCTTCAGGCTACGCTTACGGCAAATCGATTCGTACGGTAAAAACTTGTGTGGGCTCTGAGTTCTGCCGTTTTGGTACGCAAAACTCGACGCAAATGGGCATTGATATTGAAAAAGCCTTCGACCACATGTGGGCACCACATAAAGTGAAATTTGCTGTTTCAGGATGCCCACGAAACTGTGCAGAATCTGGCATTAAAGACGTCGGCATTATAGGTGTGGATTCTGGTTGGGAAATATACGTGGGCGGTAACGGCGGCATTAAAACCGAAGTAGCGCAGTTTTTATGTAAGGTAAAAACTTCGGATGAGGTACTGGAGTACTCAGGCGCATTCATCCAAATTTATCGCGAAGAAGCACGCTATTTAGACCGTACCGTCCATTGGATAGAGCGCGTTGGCTTAGATTACGTGAAAAAACGTATCCTAGAAGATGCCGAAGGCCGAAAAGCTGCGTATGAACGTTTGCTTTACGCACTACAAGGCGCGGTTGACCCTTGGGCTGAACGCGTCCAAAAACGGGATGA
Source organism: Methylophilaceae bacterium (assembly GCA_965247415.1). Lineage (GTDB taxonomy): Bacteria > Pseudomonadota > Gammaproteobacteria > Burkholderiales > Methylophilaceae > Methylotenera. Next base: position 1,528,999 of record OZ252007.1, on the reverse strand, counting down.
TCATAAAGAATTTGAGACGATTATGCTCTAAAAAGTCGACGCTAAATTTATAGCAGCATACTGAATGTCACAAGGAGTTATGCATTTCAGCTAAGATGGCATGAAAATGTATTAACCTAAACCATCTTTAATTGATATTTAACGCATGACACTAGAATTTACAACTGGCGAAAGTAGCTTAACGGGTTTGCGTGAACGAAATGAAGATTATGCAGGGATCGCAACACCAACTAATGCACAAATTGCCATTAAAGGAGCATTATTTGCAGTGGCCGATGGCGTTGGTGGCAATGCAGGCGGACGAGAAGCCTCAGAAATGACGGTGCGTTCTGTTTTGGCAGATTATTATGCAACGCCCGATACTTGGCATACACATAAAGCATTAGATAAAGTACTAAATGCTGCAAACCGTTGGGTATTGGCGCAAGCAAATGCTCACTCCGACTTAGCTGGGATGGCAACGACACTTTCCTTACTCGCTTTAAAAGGTCAGCGTTTTGCCATTGCGCATGTTGGTGATACGCGTATTTATCGCTTAAGAAATAAAGTGTTAGAGCAGCTCACCTGTGATCATGTTTGGGACAAACCCGATATGCGCCACATCCTTAAAAGAGCGATTGGCTTAGACAAATATTTAGCCATCGACTTTTCTGAAGGCATACTAAAAGTAGGTGATGTATATGCCATCATGAGTGACGGTGTTTGGGAGCCGCTAGGCCAGCAAATGATTCACCATACAATGATGCTGTACGACAATCCACAGCTCATGAGTGACCATTTAACGCACACGGCTTTAGAAAAAGGCGGCGCAGATAATGCCACAGCATTGGTTGTTCGTATTGATGAAGTTGGGCAGGATAAATTAGATGATTTAACGTATGACGCGCACTATTTAAGTGTTCCGTCTTTACGAGCAGTGGGTGATCACATTGATCATTTTGAAATACTGGAGATTTTGCATCAATCTCGCGCCACACTACTGTATAAAGTGCGTCACCAAAACGGTCAAATCTTTGTGTTGAAGACTTTGCAATTTGCTTTGGCCAACGATAGAGACAGTTGCCAAGCTTTAATGAATGAAGAATGGTTGGCAAAACGTGTTGTTGCGCAATGTGTTCCGCAAGTGTTGCCTTTAAGTTTAGAGGAACGTAAATATCTTTACTATGTGATGACTTGGCATCAGGGCGCCACATTGCAAGAACGCCTTGACCACGGACATCACTTTACCGTGAATGGTGTTACAAAAATTGGCGCAGATTTAATGCGTGGCTTAAGCATGTTACACCGCTTAAATATTGTACATAGAGACATCAAGCCGGCCAATATTCATATTGGCACAGATTTACGATTACGCATTTTAGATTTAGGTGTCGCGCTCAACACCACCGTACTCATGCCAGATTCGATGGAAAATCCAGGCACGCCGAGTTTTATGGCGCCTGAATTATTTGAAGGAAAAACGGCAGATTTAGCAACGGATGTCTTTGCAGCGGGTGTAACCCTTTATTATTTACTAACACGTAAATATCCGTATGGAGAAATTGAGCCTTTTCAAGCACCCCGTTTTGGTGAGCCGATTCGCCCAACGCGTTATCGGCCAGAAATACCGAGTTGGCTAGAAAATATAATTTTAAAAGCAGTTGCCAGAGACATTAAAAACCGTTTTGAAACCGCAGATGAAATGTTATTAGCGTTAGAACATGGCGAACTAAGACCCATTGCCTTGCAGCGCACACCGCTCATCGCCAGAGCGCGACTTGTTAAATGGCAGTGGCTGGCCATTTTTTCGCTGATGTTTAATTTTTTATTGATTTATTTATTATTTGTTTCTTAATTATTTTTTTAGCGTTACGTTTAATTATTCGGAGTTTTTATGAGTTGGACAAAAGTTTGCCCTTTAAACGAAATCCCAAAGCTGGGCGCGCGCGTCGTTCGGACAGAAAAATACGATATTGGCGTTTTTCGCACAGAAGATGACCGTGTATTCGCGGTGAACAACAGTTGCCCACACAAAGGCGGCCCGCTTTCGCAAGGGATTGTGTATGGCGATAAAGTTGCCTGCCCATTACATAGCTGGAAAATTAGTTTGGTCGATGGTAAAGCAGAAGAGCCTGATGTGGGTGAAACCGCGTGCTACCAAGTGAAAGTAGAAGATGGTATGGTGTTCTTACAAGTTTAAAAGCCAAAGCGCATGATAAAAGAAACAAAATCTACCTGTTGTTATTGCGGCGTTGGCTGCGGCGTCATCATTAAAACTGAAAACGAAAAAATCGTTGATGTGCAAGGTGACCCAACCCACCCCGCAAATTTTGGTCGCCTTTGCACCAAAGGCTCAACCTTGTATCTCACCGCAAAATTAGATGCGCGTGCGCTTTACCCTGAGCTAAGGACAAATCGAAACCTGCCGCGTGAGCGCGTCACATGGGATGCATCGCTTGATTTTGTAGTGGATAAATTTGCGGATACGATTCAAAAATATGGGCCTGATTCAGTCGCGTTTTATATTTCTGGTCAGCTACTTACTGAAGATTATTATGTCTTTAATAAACTTGCCAAAGGCTTAATTGGCACCAATAACGTTGATACTAATTCTCGGTTATGCATGAGTTCAGCGGTAAGTGGGTATAAACTAACTTTGGGCGCAGATGCTCCACCCGCTTGTTATGAAGACATTGACCATACGCAATGCTTGTTTATTGCAGGTTCAAATACCGCGTTTGCTCACCCGATTATTTTTCGCCGCATTGAAGATGCAAAAGCAAAAAATCCTAATATGAAAGTCATTGTGGTTGATCCACGCCGCACGGATACCGCGCAATTTGCTGATTTGCATTTAGCGATTTTACCCGGTACAGACGTCGCACTTTTTAACGGATTATTGCATGTCATGTTGTGGGAAGGCTTGCTTGATATGGAGTATATTCGCAAGCACACCGAAGGCTTTGACGCGCTCAAAGAAACCGTGCGCGAATACACGCCAAAAATGGTGGCAGATATTTGTGGCCTACGCGAAAAAGACATTATTCAGGCCGCCAAATGGTTTGGCGCAGGGCCTACACTTTCCATGTATTGCATGGGCTTAAATCAATCCATTCATGGCAGCGATAAAAATGCGGCTTTAATTAATTTACACCTTGCAACAGGTCAAATTGGCAAAATCGGCGCTGGGCCTTTTTCACTGACAGGTCAACCCAATGCGATGGGCGGGCGCGAAGTAGGCGGTATGACGAATTTATTATCCGGTCATCGTGATTTATCGAATCCAGAACACCGCGCTGAAATCGCCAAATTTTGGGGGGTTGAAGATGTGCCTGCCAACGCAGGAAAAACGGCGGTTGAAATGTTCGACGCGGTAAAAAGCGGTGAAATTAAAGCCATTTGGATTGCGTGTACCAACCCCGCGCACTCGATGCCAGATTTAAATAATGTATTAGACGCGCTTAAAACTGCTGAATTGGTTGTGTTGCAAGATGCTTTTAATAATACCGATAGCAACCAATATGCAGATGTGATTTTTCCCGCAACCACGTGGGGTGAAAAAGAAGGCACGGTTACAAACTCAGAACGCCGTATTACGCGCGTGCAAAATGCCGCTGAAATCCCCGGTGAAGCGCGTCATGATTGGGAAATTGTGGTGGACTTTGCTCAGCGTCTTGAGAAAAAATTAGAAAAAAATAAAGCATTGTTTAATTACAACTCTTTGTTTAATTACGATTGTCCAGAAAGTATTTTTAACGAACATCGCGAAACTACGCGCGGGCGCGATTTAGACATTACAGGCTTAAGTTATCAAATTTTAGAGCAGCAAGGTGCGCAACAATGGCCGTTTAAAACAGGCGCAAGCACAGGCGAGGCAAGACTTTATACCGACGGCATTTTCCAAAAACCCAATGGCAAAGCCCAATTTCACAATGCTGTCTATAAGCCTACAGCAGACAAAACCGATGCGCGTCACCCGCTTCACCTACTCACAGGCCGCTTGCGTGACCAATGGCATGGCATGAGCCGCACAGGCACCATTGCGCAACTTTACAACCATGTTGATGAGCCTGCCATCTCCATGAACCAAGACGATATGACGCGCCGTTTGCTTAAAAATGGCGATATTGTCAAACTCAGCAACAAGCGCGGCAGCTTGAATATCCGCGTGCAGCAATCAGAAGAAGTTAAACCTGCCGAGACTTTTATCCCCATGCATTGGGGTAGCCAGTTTATGAACGGCTTGGGCGTGAATGCGCTGATGCCCGCCGCGTTTGATAAAATTTCAAAACAACCTGAGCTCAAACACACGGCAATTAAAATTGAAAAACTGGATTTGCCATGGCAAATGACGGTCATGCGCAGTTGCAAAGACTTAGATTTAATTACCAATATTCGCAATCTGCTGAAAAATTTTGATTACGCCACTTGCGGTCTTTATGGACGTGGCGATGGCATGGTTGTTCTACGCGCATCACATAGCGAAACACCCACTTTAGAAGTCATTGCGCAATTAGACCAACGCTTGGGCATGGTAGAAGGCGCACCCATGCTGAAGTTTGATGACGCCAAGCGTGGTATCAGCAAACGAATTTTGGTAGAAGACGGCCAAGTGACAGGGGTGCGTTTAATCGGTGAAACCTTAGCCGCTGATTGGCTCAAACAAATGATGCAGCAAGGCCAATTTACCGATGAACTAAGAAAATGGGCACTCGCGCCTTTAAGCACACCGCCCAAAGGGCAAAAAAGTCGCGGGAAAATTGTGTGCAACTGTTATGACGTATCGACAAACGAAATCATCGAAACCTGCGAAATGGGTGCGGATTTACAAACGCTGCAAGCTAAACTCAAATGTGGCACAAATTGCGGCTCTTGCTTGCCAGAACTCAAACGCATGGTGAAATTGCATAGCACCTTAAAATTAAATTGACATTCAACCCTAGGTTTATAAAACATGACTGCACAATTATCTGACTTTTTAATCCATTGGGGCATGATGAGCGTTTCATTATGGGTGGCTAGTTTTATTTTCAGCGGGCTTAAATTTAAAAGTCACTCAGCGCTGTTAATTTCTGCGCTCGCACTTGGTTTAGTCAACGCATCATTAAGACCCATTTTATTTTGGCTCACCTTGCCACTCACCTTAGTCACGCTCGGTTTTTTTGCGCTCGCGCTCAACGCGTTAATGATGATGTTGGTGGCAAAAATTGTGGATGGCTTTAAATTATCTGGCTTTTGGACTGCTTTTTTTGCGGCGATTTTTATTGCTATTTTTATGTTGGTGATTGAGCAATTCTTGCCAAGTCAAGGGGTTACATTGCCTAGCATCCATCCTACAAATTCTGTGTTTGCTTAATTAAACCATTCTCCATAAAAGAATATGATTCATTTCCGGCAATCACAAAATGATCAAGCACGTTAATATCCACTAAATGCAGCGCTTTTATTAGCCGATTCGTTATTTCTTTATCGGCCTCGCTTGGCTGCGCAACCCCCGATGGGTGATTGTGCGCAAAAATGACAGATGCCGCATTATGTTGCAAACTACGTTTAATGACTTCTCGCGGATAAACACTGGTTTGCATCAGCGTCCCTGTAAATAAAACTTCGTCAGCAATCATTCTGTGTTGCGCATCCACAAACAAAACGACAAAAACTTCTTGCTTGAGCCTGGCTAATTTAAGTTTTAAGTAATCACTCACTTTCGCTGGAGAATTTAAAATATCTGCTTGTATTATTTCTTCTGAAAGCGCGCGGCGGCTCATTTCAAAAATAGCTTGTAATTGGCAAAATTTGCTTTCACCCATCCCATGTACGGCACTGATATCCGCTAGATTTGCAGAAAAAATACCATTTAAACTGCCAAACTGCGTTAATAAATCTCGCGCTAAATCAACCGCACTTTTGCCTGTAACGCCTACACGCAAAAAAATTGCAATCAGCTCTGCATCTGATAAAGAAACCGCCCCATTTTTTAACAACTTTTCTCGTGGACGTTCGCCTTCAGGCCAATCAGTAATTGCCATTCATCGCTCCGTTCAATCTTAAAAATTAATTTTATTTTATCCAACCAATTTCTTTGGCAGTTTTTTCACCAATTTTTGTTTGTTTTAATCCATATGGAATTAATGCTAAATGTTGCGTCATCGGGACACGTCCGCCCATAATTTCTGCAAACTGCTGCGGAAGCACTGGTTTTTTTTCAGGTTCTGCGTAGCCATCTGGGTAAATGGGTAAATTATTTTCAATTGCATATTTATCCGTTGCTTTAACCGTATGTAGAAGTTCATGCGCAAGAATGACCAAGTTTTGCTGATCATACATTTTATCGCCAAATAAATTAATACGCCCAATTCGACCCTTTTGGAGTGCCGTAGAATGGCTCAAAGAAGCATGATTATTGGGGTCGTAATACAGTAAATATAATTGAATGTCGGGCTGAATGCGGGCCTCTTGATTGTGTAACCAAGCAAATGCACGAAACTTTAAACTCCAGAATATAATCTCAAGCCAATTTCCATGCAATGGCGGCGCAGGCGGCTTCACGCTAATTTCTTTACCCATTTGAATTTCAATCGGGCGTTGAATGGGCAAATGATAGTGTGCACTTTGCTCTGCAAAATACTCTGTCACTTCTACAAAATTAGCTGGATTTAATGTTTTAATGTAAGTACTCACTGCTTGGCTTTTATCTGCATTTATTGGATACAATGTGACATAAAATCTTTTTTTCCAATCTAATTTAGCATCTTCAACCACGCGCATTTGTATGACTTTAATCAAAATCAGCAGCAAAATAACAACGCGAACAACCTTCCACATGCGCTTTCCCTTTTAATTTTTTCATCTGATTTTCAGCTTGTTCTGCACTATTTTATTGAAGCACGCTTAGGCTGATTGACATTCCATCGCATTGTCAGGTTGTTTCATATAAAATCATGGAATGACATCGCAACCACATTCAGTTCCATCACGCAAAATTCTGCTTGGTATCACGGGCGGCATTGCCGCTTACAAAGCTGCTGAGTTGGTGCGCTTGCTCACCAAACAGCACTTTGATGTGCAAGTGGTGATGACTGAAGCAGCATGCAAATTTATTACGCCTGTCACAATGCAAGCATTATCTGGCAAACCCGTTTTTATTAATCTCTGGAATCATGCTAGTGATAACGGCATGGCGCATATAGACTTAAGCCGTAACGTTGATGCAATTTTAATTGCGCCTGCAAGCGCGAACTTTATTGCTAAATTAGTACACGGTAATGCCGATGATTTGCTTTCAACACTGTGTTTAGCGCGCAACTGCCCATTACTCATTGCGCCAGCCATGAATAAACAAATGTGGGAAAATCCAGCCACACAGCGCAATATTAAACAAGCGCAGCAAGATGGCATTCAAGTGCTTGGCCCAAATAGCGGCGAACAAGCTTGTGGTGAAATTGGCCTCGGCAGAATGTTAGAACCTGAGCAATTATTGTTTTCAGTGATTGCGCACTTTACGCCAAAAATTTTGCAGGATATTCCTGTACTTATTACTGCTGGCGCCACTATGGAAATGATTGACCCTGTGCGTGGCATCACCAATTTAAGTTCTGGAAAAATGGGCTATGCGCTGGCGCAAGTTGCAGCAAATATGGGTGCAAAAGTCACATTAATTAGCGGGCATTCTGCGCTAAATCCGCCTGAAAATGTTAAGTTTATTCAAGCAACCAGTGCTGATGCGATGTACCAAAGCGTGATGAAAGAAATATTACACCAAGAAATTTTTATCTCTGTTGCAGCCGTTGCTGACTATAAGCCAATTCAAACAAGTGCACAGAAAATCAAGAAATCGGCATCTTCATTTACCATTGAGCTACAAAAAAACAAAGACATTTTGGCAGAAGTCGCAAGCTTGCCGAACGCACCTTATTGCGTTGGATTTTCTGCTGAGACAGAAAACTTAATAGATCATGCAAGCTTAAAAAGAAACGCTAAAAAAATTCCATTGATCGTTGCCAACTTAGTGAGCGAAAGCATGGGAAAAGACGAAGCACAACTGACGTTAATTGATGAAAACGACGCACATTGCTTAGCGCCTGCTAACAAAACATTTCTTGCTGAAGAGATTCTATTGTTTATCCATCAGCGTTTAAAAAGATAATTTTTTGCATTTTAATTTAGAAAGAAAAATATGAGCTTAATTGTTGACCTCAAAATTATCGACCAAAGATTGCATGAACACATGCCAAGTTATGCAACATCAGGCTCTGCTGGGTTAGATTTACGTGCCTGTATCGATGAAAAAATGACCATAGAAGCCAATACGACCGTATTAATTCCTACGGGGATGGCAATACACTTAGATAATACTTATTACGCCGCGCTGATTTTGCCTCGTTCTGGCATGGGTCATAAGCATGGAATTGTGTTGGGGAATCTAGTTGGGCTGATTGATTCTGATTATCAAGGGCAACTGATGGTTTCTTGCTGGAATCGTAGCAATCAGCCGTTTGAACTCAATCCTTTAGACAGAATCGCACAATTAGTCATCGTACCTGTGATGCAAGCTGAATTTCACTTGGTAGATGACTTTGATACCAGCAATCGCGGTGAAGGTGGCTTTGGCAGTACAGGCAAGCACTAAGCGCCTTAATTTAATCAATAACCCTACTTACCAAGTTAATGATTAAATAAAATTTTGCATATTTTACTTGAGGTTTACGCTTCTTTCGTACTATAATTGCTGTCTTTCTAAAAAAGTGAATCGTTTGGAGATTAACCATGGCACGTGTATGTCAGGTAACAGGCAAAAAGCCAATGGTGGGTAACAATGTTTCTCACGCTAACAACAAAACAAAACGCCGTTTTTTACCAAATTTACAAAACCGTAAATTTTGGGTAGAAAGCGAAAACCGCTGGGTAAGTATGCGCATTACTAATGCTGCTTTACGCACGATCGACAAAAACGGCATTGATGCTGTCCTCGCTGATTTGCGTGCTGCTGGCGAAAAAATCTAAGCGTCAAATTTAAAGGATAACCAATCATGCGTGAAAAAATTAAATTAGAGTCTAGTGCTGGTACAGGTCATTTTTATACCACCACAAAAAACAAACGTACGATGCCTGGCAAAATGGAAATCAAAAAATTTGATCCTGTTGTTCGCAAGCATGTAATGTACAAAGAAACTAAACTTAAATAACCTTAAGTTTATTGTAAAAAAGCCCGCGATGCGGGCTTTTTTATTGACCCTTAATTTTTCACTCGCGAATTTTTAATTCGCGTTGTGGATATGGAGTACTAATATTGTTAGCTTTAAACGCCTTCAATATTGACAAATATAATGCTGACTTTAAAGCTTGTTGGCCATTTTCTGGATCGCCAATCCATACTGATAGATTAATATCTATGCCGCTTTCAGCCAATGAAATGATATTTGCGCAAGGCGTGGGCATTTTTAATACTCTAGTATGCGCAAGGGCAATTTCCGATAGTAAATTAAGCGCTAAGTCTAAATCAGTTTCATAAGCCACTTGAACATTCATGACTACTTGTGTATCTCGATTAACATATGAGTGATTAATCACGGGATTAATGATCAGCGTTTCATTAGGCACAATGACTTCTGTACCATCTGATTTTTTTAAAACCAAGTAACGCGTTCTTAAGTCTGCAATTTCTCCATAGTGCTTATCATCTACGGTAATGATATCGCCAATTTTCATGGATTTATCAAGTAACAATATAAAACCGCTAACATAATTGCTGGCAATCCGCTGCAAGCCAAAACCTAAACCAACCCCTAATGCACCACCAAATACTGATAACAATCTGATATCTAAACCAACTGCAGAAAGCCCTAATAAAATTGCAAGTAAAATTAAAGTTATTCTTAAAACTTTACTAATGACCACGCGCATATTGATATGAATATGCGTATTTCTCATTACTTTGTTTTCTATTACGCGGCTTAACCAAAGTGCAACAAAAATTGTTAAAAATACGGTGAATAGTCCTTGCAGTATGATGAGTAAGTTTACTTTATTGTGTCCAATTTTGAATTCTACATCTTGTAGCCCTTGTGATATTTCAGGCAATAATCCAGTGAGATGAAGTGCAAATATCAACCAAATAACACTCGAAAACGTATTTTCCAGCGTTCTTAAGATTCCACCTGGCACAAGAGTATATCTGATTGCATAAACTAATAATCTGACTACTGCCATTGCAAAGAACAAGGTGCTAGTTAGATGTAGCAAACTTGTATGTTGCCAATGCGCTAATATTAACTTTCCAAGTAGTATTAATAAGAGCGTGGCTATTGGAAACAAGATGCGATTAATGCCACCTATCGCAAGCTTCCAATTTTCTGGAGCATTTTTAATCACATATTTACGTAGCAATCCATTAATAAGCCATGCTAAGCTGCAGGAAATTACAATGACTGCTATCTGCCACACCATGATTGGAGTGCTGACATCTTGTAACAGCTCACGCCAAATAAGTAAAATTTCTGCCTTTTCCATCCTGCTCTTTACAATGAACTAGCGCAATATATTGCTTAATTTAATGCTAAAAAATTACATTAAGAATATGGTTGCTATGCCTAAAAAGATAAAGAATCCACCGCTGTCTGTTACTGCGGTAATGAGTACACTTGATCCAACTGCAGGATCACGCCCAAATTTGTTCATCACTAACGGAATCATTACGCCCATGAGCGCTGCAAGCATTAAATTGAGCGTCATAGAGATCATCATCACCACACCTAATTGATAATTTCCATACAGTGCATAGGCAATCAAAGCAAGCACACTGCCCCAAATTAAACCGTTTAATAATGCAACGCCTAACTCTTTTCCAATTAAAGACTTCATATTGTGTGAGGCTACTTGACCTAAAGCCAACCCTCGTACAATCATCGTAGTGGTTTGGTTGCCTGAGTTACCGCCAATACCTGCAACAATTGGCATTAATGTTGCTAATGCAACTATTTTTTCAATTGATCCTTCAAATAGTCCGATGACGCGTGAAGCAATCAGCGCAGTTACTAGATTAATGGCTAGCCATGCCCAGCGATTTTGAACAGACTTCCATACAGAGGCGAAGAAATCTTCTTCTTCGCGCAAGCCTGCCATAGAAAGCATGTCACTCTCCGCCTCATCACGAATATAATCCATCACAGCATCTACAGTCACACGCCCTACAAGTTTATTTTTATCATCAACCACAGGCGCAGTCACAAGATCATAACGCTCAAATGCTTTAGCGGCTTCGTCTGCAACATCATCAGGATGAAAAACTACAGCATCAGATGCCATCACATCAGATACAGTTGCATCTAAATCACTCACAACTAGACGTTTTAATGGAAGCACGCCCTGTAAAATATCATCACGGTCAACGACAAAAATTTTATCGGTGTGGTCTGGCAGATTGCCCAATCTACGCATATAGCGCAAAGCAACTTCTAGTGAAATATCTTCACGAATCGTAACAATATCAAAATCCATAATTGCACCAACTGACTCATCAGAGTACGACAATGCAGATTGTAAACGTGCACGATTTTGCGCATCTAAACTGTCAAGTAAGTCATAAAGAACATCTTTAGGTAAGTCTGGCGCCAAATCTGCAAGTTCATCTGTATCAAGTTGCTCAGCTGCTGCCAGCAACTCTTCAGAGTCCATATCAGCGATCAGCGTTTGCCTAACGGCATCCGACACCTCAAGTAAAATCTCTCCATCACGATCAGATTTAACAAGTTCCCAAACATCTAAGCGCTCATCAAGTGGAAGCGCCTCAAGAATATATGCAACATCTGCTGGATGTAAAACATCTAATTTTTTTTGTAATTCAACAAGATTTTGTTTATGTACAAGCGATTCTACTAAAGCATGTTTTGGCATATCTTGCTTATGGACAAGCTCCTCAATTAACTTATGCTTATTAAGCAAAGCAATCACTTGTTGCAAACTTTCTTGCACACTTTCTTGTTTTTTTTCTTTAATGTCTTGTTCTAGCATTTCAAGCGTTAGACAATTTGCCTAAACTCCTAAAGTAAAATGATTCGCAGTACTAATGTCTTGTTTATCTTACATTGCTATTATGGTATGTTTTGTCACATACGAAAACTAAAAATTAGAAAACATATGCTAAATATTAAGATAACTTTAATCGGTACAACCTTCTGTCATTTATGTGAGGAGGCAGAATTAATGGTTAAACAAGCGATGCTTTCAATTGAAGAAATCAATCAAATGATTTCTCTCAATAAAATTGACATTACAACGAATGATGAACTTTATGCACTGTATTCGCAAAAAATACCAGTTCTTTTAATTGAAAATGGAATGAACAAAAAAGTAGTTTATTGGCCATTTAACAATGAGGCACTTATCTGTAAAATTTTAGAAATATTATAAATTTGATTTTAATACGAAAAAAGCCAGCGTATGCTGGCTTTTTTCGTATTAAATATTTTTTATTCTGTCACTACAACATCTGTTGTCACGTATGGTCTATCAACCAATTCAACCAACGCCATAGGCGCATTGTCCCCATTACGGAAACCACATTTTAAAACACGTAGATATCCACCGTTTCGTGAGAGGTAACGTGGTCCTAGTTCAGAGAATAACTTACCAACCATATCACGGTCACGTAGACGACTAAATGCTAGACGACGATTTGCTAAAGTCGCATTTTTACCAAGCGTAATTAAAGGTTCAGCATATTTACGCAACTCTTTTGCTTTAGGTAATGTGGTTTTAATAACTTCATGCTTTAACAATGATGCTGTCATGTTACGAAACATTGCCGCACGATGGCTGCTTGTACGATTTAATTTACGATTGCTATTACCGTGACGCATAGTAATTCCTTAAAATTTCATTCATTTTATTAATCAAATCAATTTTTGATTAAGCTTTTTCCAAGCCAACTGGTGGCCAATTTTCCAACTTCATACCTAAGGTAAGTCCGCGCGTTGCTAGAACATCCTTAATTTCGTTAAGTGATTTGCGGCCTAAATTTGGCGCTTTTAATAATTCATTTTCAGAACGTTGAATTAAATCACCAATGTAAAAAATATTTTCTGCTTTTAAACAGTTTGCAGATCTTACTGTCAATTCCAAATCGTCAACAGGGCGCAATAAAATTGGATCAACTTGTGGTACAGATTTTACTTCCACTTCGCTTGGTGCTCCTTCAAGATCAGCAAAAACTGACAACTGACCCATTAGAATTCTAGCAGCATCGCGAATAGCCTGCTCTGGCTCAATTACACCATTTGTTTCTACGTCCATCACTAATTTATCTAAGTCAGTACGCTGCTCAACCCGTGCACTTTCAACCTGATAACTTACTTTATTGATTGGGCTAAAGGATGCATCAACCATAATAAAACCCAAAACACGGTCTTCATCATTAGATTTCTGGCGCGTAGGGACAGGTTGATAACCACGTCCCATTTGCACCTTTACCTCCAAATTTAATTTACCACCTTTAGTAAGATGAGCAATCACATGATCAGGATTTACAATTTCAGCATCATGACCAGTATCAAAATCTTTTGCTGTTACCAAACCTTCTGATGATTTGTTTAACGTCAAAATTGCTTCTGATTTTGTATTTAACTTCAGCGCAACACCTTTAAGGTTTAGTAAAATATCAACAACATCTTCCTGAACGCCATCGAGTGTAGAATATTCATGAACAACACCATCTATCTTTACTTCGGTAATTGCATAACCTGGGATTGATGATAACAATACACGACGTAATGCGTTACCTAATGTGTAACCAAACCCTCGCTCCATAGGCTCTAAAGTAACTCTCGCACGTAAGGGGGATAGAACTTCCACATCAACAACGCGTGGTTTTAAATATTCGGTAGGACTGTTTTGCATAGTGATACCTTTAAATTCAATTTAGCAAATACTTTAATGATTCTCAAAAATTAAAGTTATTTAGAATAAAGCTCAACAACTAAAGACTCATTAATTGTCGGTGGCAATTCGTCACGTTGAGGTTTGGCCTTAAATGTGCCTTTTAGTGCTTTAACATCCATTTCAATCCAAGCAGGAAAACCGCGTTGCTCAGCAGCCTCTAAAGAACCTTTAATTCTCAATTGGGATTTTGAAGACTCAGCAACACTCAAAACATCGCCTGGTTTAACTTGATAGGATGGAATATTGACACGTTTACCATTCACCAAAATACTGTTATGACGAACAATTTGACGTGCCTCTGTACGAGAGCCACCTAAACCCATTCTGTAAGTAACATTATCAAGACGGCACTCTAGTAATTGTAATAAATTCTCACCAGTAATCCCTTTTCTGCGATCAGCCTCTGCATAATATCCACGGAACTGACCTTCAAGTACGCCATAGATACGACGAACTTTTTGTTTTTCACGCAATTGAACACCATAATCAGATAGACGTTGATTACGACGTTGACCATGCTGACCAGGTGGGAAGTTACGTTTTTCAATTGCACATTTATCGGTAAAACATTTTTCTGCCTTCAAAAAAAGCTTTTCGCCTTCACGGCGGCATTGACGACATTTAGGGTCTAAATTTCTTGCCAAGGTATTCTCCTGAATTTTTTAATTAATTAAGATTTAACTTAATTATTAAATACGACGTTTTTTAGGTGGACGGCAACCGTTATGTGGTACTGGCGTCACGTCGGTGATGCTTGTAATTTTAAAACCAGCTGCATTAAGAGCGCGAACAGCAGATTCACGACCTGGACCCGGGCCTTTAATACGCACCTCGAGATTTTTAACGCCGCTTTCTTGTGCAGATTTACCTGCAACTTCAGCTGCAACCTGCGCTGCAAAAGGCGTACTTTTACGTGATCCTTTAAAACCCTGACCACCAGATGTCGCCCAAGATAAAGCATTACCTTGACGATCAGTAATTGTAATAATTGTATTATTAAAAGAAGCATGAACATGTGCAATACCTTCTGCAATATTCTTTTTAACTTTTTTCCTTACACGTACATTAGCTTTTGCCATGTTGTACTTTCCTTACCATTAAATCGGATTTTTTTTATAAACAGATAATTAACAATTATTTAGCTTGCTTAATTGCTTTTACTGGACCTTTACGCGTTCTTGCATTTGTTTTAGTACGTTGACCGCGCACAGGCAAACCACGACGATGACGCACACCACGATAGCAATTTAAATCCATCAAACGCTTGATGTTCATTGAAACTTCACGACGTAAATCACCTTCAACTTTGAATTTAGCAACTTCATCACGCAGTTTTTCAATATCAGCGTCATTAAGATCTTTTATTTTTACACTTGCCAAAACGCCCGCTGCAACACAAATTTTCTGAGCTGTATTTCGACCAATTCCATAAATAGAAGTGAGTGCTATTTCAGTGTGTTTATTATTTGGGATGTTTACCCCTGCAATACGCGCCATACATTTACTCCAAAAATTTTTGTTTTGCTAACTTCACTATTATTTGTACTTATGCAACTTTTAAAAAGTCGAATATTTTAACAAATAATTATGAATTTATCAATAATGAATTAACCTTGTCTTTGCTTGTGTCTAGGGTCAGTACAAATAACGCGCACAACACCACGACGACGCACAACTTTACAATGACGACACAAAGGTTTTACAGATGCTCTTACTCTCATTATTTCACTCCATGACTACTAACAACTATTTAATAAATATATATTTTGCTTTGACAGCAAACTACTTAACTCTAAAAGTAATTCTTGCACGTGTTAAATCATAAGGTGTCATTTCTACGGTTACTTTATCACCTGGCAAAATACGAATGTAGTGCATTCTCATTTTTCCAGAAATATAACCTAAGACGATATGATTATTTTCCAGCTTAACTCTGAACGTTGCATTTGGCAGATTTTCTAAAATCTCGCCTTGAAGCTCAATTCTGTCTTCTTTTGCCATTTAAATAGTTCACTTTACCGCTGAACTGTTACCTTTAAAATTTGCTTTTTTTAGCAATCCCTCATATTGATTTGACATTAAATGAGATTGCACTTGTGTCATAAAATCCATTGTTACAACAACAATAATTAAAAGTGATGTACCACCAAAATAAAATGGAGTATTAAATTTCAAAATTAAAAACTCAGGGAGCAAACACACTAATGTTATGTATGCTGCACCAACTAACGTTAATCTGCCCATAATTCGATCAATATACTTGGCAGTTTGATCACCAGGCCTTATTCCTGGCACAAATGCACCACTTTTCTTCAGATTATCAGCCGTATCTTTTGGATTAAATTGTAATGCAGTATAAAAAAAGCAAAAGAAAACAATCGCCGAAGCAAATAACAAGATATAAATCGGCTGACCTGGTGACAATGCCCCAGATATATCTTTTAACCAATACATACTTTCACTACTACCAAACCAACCGGCTAACGTAGCAGGAAACAAAATAATACTAGAAGCAAAAATAGGCGGTATCACTCCAGCCATATTAAGCTTTAAAGGTAAATGAGTTGATTGTCCACCGTATATTTTGTTACCAACCTGTCTTTTAGCATAATTAACCGTAATCTTGCGTTGACCTCGTTCGACAAAAACGACTAAAGCAGTCACTAGTACAGTTGCAACTAATAAGAAAAAAGCTAATGGAATACTAAATGCTCCTGTATTAACCATTTCTGCGGTAGAACCCAGTGCGTGTGGTAAACCTGCAACAATACCCGCAAAAATAATGATCGAAATACCATTACCGATACCTCTTTCCGTTATTTGCTCACCAAGCCACATAATAAACATAGTGCCGCTAACCAATGTAATGACTGCTGTTAACCTAAACACTACACCTGGATCTAAAACCAAACCTGGTTGACCTTCAAGAGCAACAGCAATCCCTAGCGCCTGAAAAGTCGCAAGAAACACTGTCGCATAGCGCGTCCACTTAGTAATGGTTCTACGGCCCGCTTCACCTTCTTTTTTTAGCTGTTCTAGTTTAGGTGAAACCGCTGACATTAACTGCATAATAATTGAAGCAGAAATGTAAGGCATAATACCTAACGCAAAAACAGTAAATCTTGAAAGTGCGCCACCTGAGAACATGTTGAACATGCCAAGAATGCCGCCACTTTGTGATTCAAATAATTTTGCTAATACATCTGGATCAATGCCTGGAACAGGAATATGTGCACCAAGGCGATAAACAATTAATGCACCCAACACAAACAGAAGGCGACTTTTAAGTTCACCCAATTTTGATGCTGTTTTAAGTAAGTTATCTTTCGCCAAAATATACTCTAAACTTAGTTTTCTAAAACTTTTCCGCCAGCTGCTTCAACAGCTGCGCGAGCACCCTTGGTCAACAACAGACCTTGAATACTGTATTGTTTAGCAACATCACCAGACAAATAGATTTTTGCGTTGGTTACAGTGCCTGATACAATGTTTGCTGCTTTTAAAGCTAGTAAATCAATCACTTCATTTGGAATCAATGCAAGTTCACTAGTACGAACATGAGCAGTTTTTGCCTTTGTCATCGATTTAAAACCACGTTTTGGTAATCGACGTTGAATTGGCATCTGACCGCCTTCAAAACCTACTTTATGAAAGCCACCTGTTCGTGATTTTTGGCCTTTGTGTCCACGACCAGCAGTTTTACCTAAACCAGAACCGATACCGCGTCCAACACGACGACGTTCTTTTTTTGCACCTTCTGCAGGTTTAATCGTATTTAATTGCATTATGCTTCCACCTTTACTAGATAGCTCACTGCATTGATCATTCCGCGAATCGCAGGTGTATCCTGCAACTCAACTGTATGATGCATGCGACGTAAGCCCAAACCTTTAACAGTCGCTTTATGAGCTTCAATACGTCCGATAGTACTTCTTACTAACGTCACTTTAATTGTTGACGCTTCTTTTTTAACTTTAGCCATCGTTAGCCTCTGATTTCTTCAACTGTTTTGCCGCGTTTTGCAGCAATCTCTGAGGGTGTACTCATAGACTCTAAGCCATTAAGTGTTGCACGTACTAAGTTGTATGGATTTGTTGAACCAATACATTTTGCAACAACGTTTGTTACACCCATCACTTCAAAAATGGCACGCATTGCACCACCTGCAATAATGCCTGTACCTTCTGATGCTGGCTGAATAAATACTTTAGCCGCGCCGTGTACACCAGTAACAGCATGATGCAAAGTACCGTTAGTTAAATTAATCTTTAACATGCCACGACGTGCTTCATCCATTGCTTTTTGTACAGCAACTGGAACTTCACGTGCTTTACCTTTACCCATACCTACAGCACCATCTCCGTCACCAACAACAGTGAGTGCTGCAAAACTCATAATACGTCCACCTTTAACCGTTTTACTTACACGATTAACTGCAATCATTTTTTCGCGCAAACCATCAGTCTGCTGCTGTTGCTGTTCCATTTCTCTAGCCATTATTAACCTCTTCAGCAAAGACCAATTAGAATGTTAAGCCGTTTTCACGCGCTGCATCTGCAAGCGCCTTAATACGACCATGATATTTATAACCTGAACGATCAAAAGCAACAGTAGTAACTCCTGCTTTAACCGCTTTTTCAGCAATTAATTTACCGATAACAGCAGCAGCTTCAATATTGCCACCACTTTTAAGGGATTTACGTACAGAAGCTTCAACTGTTGAAGCACTTGCAATTACTCTATCACCCGTTTCGGCGATAATTTGCGCATATATATGCGTATTAGTCTTGTGCACACTTAAGCGAGTAACTTTCAGCTCTGCAATTTTGGCACGGGTTTTACGTGCACGACGCAAGCGGTTATTTACAATGTTCATGATTTAAGCCTTATTTCTTTTTGGTTTCTTTAATTGTGACCACTTCATCAGAATAACGAACACCCTTGCCTTTGTAAGGCTCTGGCGCACGGTACGCACGAATCTGCGCAGCCACCTGACCAATCACTTGCTTATCAACACCCGTCAGTAAAATCTCTGTTGGTGTTGCAGTTGTAACCGTTACACCTGCAGGCATTTTGTGATTGATTGGATGCGAATAGCCCAGCTCAAGATTTAATACAACGCCCTGAGCAGCGGCTTTATAACCAACACCTACAAGGGTCAATTTACGTGTAAAACCTTGAGAAACACCTTGCACCATATTAGCAACTAACGCTCTTAAAGTACCTGACATCGCTCTTGAATGCTGCGCATCGCTTTTAGCTTCAAAAGTAATTGTTTCGCCTTCACGCTTCAACAACACTTCACCACTTAAAGGATGAGACAATTTACCTAAAGGACCACTCACATCAATAGAGTTAGCACCTAGCACCACTTCTACTTTAGCTGGAATAGCAACAGGATTTTTAGCAACACGTGACATTTGCTTCTCCTTAAGCCACTACGCAGAGCACTTCGCCGCCGATACCGGCAGCTTGCGCTTTACGATCTGTCATTACACCCTTAGATGTAGACATAATTGTCACACCAAGGCCATTCATTACCTTAGGAATCTCTTGACTTCCTTTATAAACCCGTAAACCAGGTTTACTAACGCGCTGTATACGCTCAATTACAGGACGACCTGCATAATATTTTAAGCTAATTGTTAAAGTCGCTTTATTACCTTCTGCTTGAACAGCAAAATCTTCAATATAACCTTCATCTTTAAGCACACTCGCAATAGCGGTCTTAACATGTGAAGAAGGCATAGTAACAACCGCTTTATTGACCATTTGCGCATTACGAATACGCGTCAACATGTCGGCAATTGGATCACTCATACTCATCGATCTATTCTCCTATTACCAGCTAGCTTTGGTGACGCCTGGCACTTGGCCACTCATCATCAAATCGCGTAATTTACTACGCCCAATACCAAATTTACTAAACACACCTCTTGGGCGACCAGTTAATGCGCAACGATTACGTAAACGCACTGGGCTAGAATTACGTGGCAACGCCTGCAATTTAGCACGCGCTTCCCAACGAGCCTCTATTGATGCATTTACATCTTTAATAATCGCTTCTAATTCAGCACGCTTAGCCGCAAATTTCACCACGGTAGCACGACGCTTAACTTCACGCTCTGTCATACATGTTTTAGCCATAACCTTAGCCCCTAAAAGGAAAACTGAACGCGGCTAGCAAAGCTTTTGCCTCTTCATCAGTTTTCGCAGTAGTTGTAATAGTGATATTCATCCCACGGATCACATCAATTTTATCGTATTCGATTTCAGGGAAAATAATCTGCTCTTTAACGCCCATATTGTAATTACCACGACCATCAAATGATTTTGCAGAAATGCCACGGAAGTCACGGATACGTGGAATCGCAACCGTTACCAAACGATCCAAAAACTCATACATACGTTCACGACGCAAAGTCACCTTACAGCCAACAGGATAATCGTCACGAATCTTAAATGCAGCAACCGATTTCTTAGCTTTCGTTACAATTGCTTTTTGACCAGCAATTTTCTCCATATCACCAACAGCATGCTCCATCACTTTCTTATCAGCAACAGCTTCACCAACACCCATATTAAGGGTAATTTTTTCAATACGTGGAACCTGCATCACTGAAGTGTAACCAAACTGTTCAGTCATCGCCTTTACTACTGTTTCTTTATAATAATCTTTTAAGCGCGCCATTTTAGTTCCTATGCGTCAACTGCTTCGCCATTAGACTTGAATACGCGAATTTTGCGACCGTCATCTAATACTTTGAAGCCTACGCGATCACCTTTTTGTGTCGCGCTATTAAACAATGCTACATTTGAAATATCTAAAGGCATCTCTTTAGCGATAATACCGCCAGCATTCCCTTTCATAGGATTTGCTTTTGCATGTTTTTTTACTAAATTAAGACCTTCAACAACTACGTGTCCAGAATCAAGAACATTCAAAACTGCACCTGTTTTACCTTTATCTTTACCAGCATTCAGAATGACCTGATCGCCTTTACGAATTTTATTCATATCTACCTCTACAATACTTCTGGTGCTAATGAAACAATCTTCATAAACTTCTCAGTACGCAACTCACGCGTGACTGGGCCAAAAATACGCGTACCAATTGGCTCGAGTTTGTTATTTAACAAAACAGCTGCATTACCATCGAACTTTACTAAAGAACCGTCTGGGCGACGCACACCTTTAGCTGTACGAACAACGACTGCACTATAAACCTCGCCTTTTTTAACGCGACCACGAGGCGCAGCATCTTTGATGCTGACTTTAATGATGTCACCAATACCTGCGTAACGACGCTTTGAGCCACCAAGAACCTTAATGCACTGCACTGAGCGCGCACCAGTATTGTCAGCCACTTCTAGCTTAGATTGCATTTGAATCATGAGAATAATCTCCAACTTAATCCGTTAAACCAACACCGGCCATTTATAAGAATAATATTCTTAATATGGCCGATAGACCCGGTCAGTATTGGCGCGAGAGCTTAAGACCAAATCGGTCGCTCGCCTAAAAACCAAACATTATATATTGCTTTTGATCATTGTACAATTACTTAATGTTAATTTATTGTACAATTTTACTAACAAACCAATCCTTAGGTCGACTTAACAACCCAAGTTTTAGTTTTTGATAATGGTCTACTTTCTACAATAGTTACCAAATCACCTTCTTTGCAGCTATTCGTTTCATCATGTGCGTGAAATTTCTTTGATTGACGAACAACTTTACCAATCAAAGGATGCTTTACTTTACGCTCAACCAAAACTGTAACTGTTTTGTCCATTTTGTCACTAACAACGCGACCTGTAAGACTACGAACTACTTTTGTTGTTTCAGTCATAATTACGCCTGTTTCGCTTTCTCGGCTAAGACAAGTTTAACGCGAGCAACATCTTTGCGAACCTTTCCTAGTTGATCTACTTTAGTTAATTGCTGCGTCGCCAATTGCATGCGTAGAGAAAATTGCGCACGGCGCAATTCAATCAACTCCGCATTTAGATCATCGACACTCTTTACTCTTAAATCGGCTGCTTTCATAATTAACCTATTCCCTTAACTACCAATTTGACGTGTCATGAACGTCGTTTCAATTGGCAGTTTTGCGGCTGCCAATTTGAACGCTTCACGCGCAAGCGTTTCACTTACACCGTCCATCTCGTACAACATTTTACCAGGCTGAATTTGAGCTACATAGTATTCGGTACTACCTTTACCGTTACCCATACGCACTTCAGCAGGTTTTTTAGAAATTGGCTGATCTGGGAATATGCGAATCCATACGCGTCCACCACGTTTAATATGACGTGTCATGACGCGACGTGCCGCTTCAATTTGGCGTGCAGTCAAACGACCGCGACCAATTGCTTTTAATCCAAAATCACCAAAACTTACTTTATTACCAGTCGTTGCAATGCCTTTATTACGGCCTTTTTGCATCTTACGATATTTTTGTCTAGACGGTTGTAGCATCTTTAGCCCTCGGCTTTCTTACTCTTTTTTCAGGTTCTGCAACAGGTGCTGTGTTAGCTCCAACTGGTGCTTGCGCATTACCAGCAAAAATCTCACCTTTAAACACCCACACTTTAATACCAATAATCCCGTAGGTTGTTGAAGCTTCCGCTACACCATAATCAATATCTGCACGCAATGTATGTAATGGCACACGACCTTCACGATACCACTCTGTGCGCGCAATTTCGATCCCATTTAAACGACCCGAGCTCATAATTTTGATCCCTTGAGCACCTAAACGCATTGCGTTTTGCATCGCACGCTTCATAGCACGACGGAACATCACACGCTTCTCAAGCTGTTGTGCAATTGATTGTGCAATCAAAGTAGCATCAATTTCAGGCTTACGAACTTCTTCAATATTTAGATGAACAGGTACGCCCATCAAACCCTGCAATGACGCACGTAAAGATTCAATATCTTCACCTTTTTTACCAATAACAACACCTGGACGGGCACTGTAAATAGTAATTTTTGCATTTTTAGCTGGACGCTCAATTAAGATACGACTTACAGCAGCACTTGCTAACTTTTTATTTAAAAACTCACGAACTTTAATGTCGCCTTGCAACATCGCTGGAAAGTTTTTGCTATTGGCATACCAACGTGAGGACCAATTTTTTTGGACACTCAAACGAAAACCAATTGGATGTATTTTCTGTCCCATATTATTCCTTAGAGTCGCCGACTGTCACATGAATATGACAGGTTGGTTTAGTAATACGCCCTGCACGACCCTTGGCACGTGGACGAATACGTTTTAACACAATACCTTTATCAACATAAATTGAAGTTACTTTCAATTCATCGATATCAGCGCCATTGTTATGTTCAGCGTTTGCAATTGCAGACTCAACCACTTTTTTAATGATTTCAGCACCCTTTTTTGGTGTGAAATTCAAAATATTAAGTGCATGATCTACTTTTTTGCCACGAACGAGGTCTGCGACCAATCTAGCCTTTTGTGGAGAGAGATGCACACCTTTTAATATTGCAGATACTTGCATAATTCAGCTCCTACTTCTTAGCTTTTTTATCAGCGGCGTGACCTTTGAATGTACGTGTTAACGCAAACTCACCAAGCTTATGACCGACCATATTTTCAGAAATCAACACAGGAACGTGTTGCTTACCATTATGAATTGCAATAGTAAGACCAATAAAATCTGGCAAAATAGTTGAGCGACGTGACCAAGTTTTAATTGGTTTACGGTCGCGCGTTGCAGCAGCAACCTCTACTTTTTTTGCCAAATGACCATCAATAAATGGACCTTTTTTAATTGAACGTGCCATAAATTACCTTACGCCTCTCGGACGACGACTAATACGCATGTTATCTGTACGTTTACTACTACGCGTACGATAACCTTTAGTTTTAACACCCCATGGACTGACTGGGTTCATACCTGCAGCAGTACGGCCTTCACCACCACCGTGCGGGTGATCAACCGGATTCATGACCACACCGCGAACGGTAGGACGAACACCACGCCAGCGCATCGCACCAGCTTTACCAATAGAACGTAATGAATGCTCTTCATTACCCACTTCACCCAATGTTGCCATGCAATCCACGTGAACACGGCGAACTTCACCTGAACGTAAACGCAATTGCGCATAAGCCCCTTCACGCGCTAACAACTGAACTGACGTACCAGCTGATCGAGCAATCTGTGCGCCTTTACCTGGCTGCAACTCGATACAATGAATCGTGCTACCGACTGGAATATTGCGTAACGGCATTGCATTACCCACTTTAATAGGTGCATCTGAACCACTAATTAACTGAGTTCCCGCGACTACGCCACGTGGCGCAATAATGTAACGGCGCTCACCATCAGCATAACAAAGCAAAGCAATATGTGCTGTACGGTTTGGATCATATTCAATATGCTCAACCGTTGCTGGAATACCAGCTTTATTACGACGGAAGTCGATTAGACGATAATGCTGCTTATGACCACCACCTTGGTGACGCGTAGTAATACGACCATTGTTATTACGGCCCGCATTTCTACTTTGACTTTCCAACAAAGGGGCATGTGGCTTGCCTTTATATAAATCTGGTGTCACTACTTTTACAACCCCACGACGACCTGGGGATGTTGGTTTGACTTTAACTAATGCCATCTCATCTCTCCTTATTCAGTTGCCGCGAAGTTAATTTCTTGACCTGGCTTCAAGCTTACATAAGCTTTTTTCCAATCCTTACGCTTACCCATAAACTTACCAGCGCGTTTTGATTTACCACCTACATTTATTACCGCAACTTTATCAACTTCAACCTTAAAAACCAGCTCAACAGCCGCTTTAATTTCTGGTTTAGTTGCATCAGTACGAACAATAAAAGCTATTTGCTGATGTTTATCAGCAATATAAGTCGCCTTTTCAGTAATTTGTGGTGCAAGTATCACTTGCAACAAGCGATCTTGAGTTTTAGTGATTGCGTTCATCATGCTAGCATCTCCTCAAGCTTTTTAACTGCAGCTGTAGTCGCTACAACATTTTGAAAACGAACCAAACTCACTGGATCAGCAAACTGCGCTTCAACGACCATTACATTCGTAAGGTTGCGTGAAGATAGGTACAAGTTTTCATCAAAACCGTCTGTTAACACTAACAAACCATCCTCAAAACCTAAACCTTTAATTTTCTCAGCCAACGCTTTAGTTTTTGGTGTAGCAACCGCAAACTCTTCCATGACATTTAATCGCTCTTGACGCACCAACTCTGAAAGAATTGTTTGCATACCAGCACGGTAAGCCTTACGGTTTACTTTGTGACTAAAATTTTCATTAGGTGAATTGGGGAACGCACGTCCACCTCCACGCCAGATTGGGCTAGAAGACATACCTGAACGCGCATTACCAGTTCCCTTTTGCGCATAAGGCTTATGCGTTGTATGCGCAACAGTATCACGACCTTTTTGTGCGCGTGTTGCAGTACGTGCATTTGCCATATAAGCAACAACTACTTGATGCACCAAAGCCTCATTAAATTCACGACCAAAGGTTTCATCAGAAACTGTGACACCTTTTTTTGCAGGTTTGCCACTCTTGTCTATTAACTTAAGTTCCATTATTTCATCCCCTTCTTAAGCTTAGCTTTAATAGCAGGACGCACAACAACGTCACCACCTTTAGAACCAGGGATTGCACCTTTAATTAATAATAAATTACGCTCTAAATCCACACGGACAACTTCTAAATTCTGCGTAGTCACCTTAACCGCACCTAAATGTCCAGGCATACGCTTACCTGGAAATACGCGACCAGGATCTTGCGCCATACCGATAGAGCCAGGCACGTTGTGTGATTTTGAGTTACCGTGAGATGCGCGGTTAGACTTAAAGTGATGGCGCTTGATAGCACCAGAAAAGCCCTTACCTAAAGAAGTACCTGTAACATCCACTAATTGTCCAGCCTGGAAAATGTCCACTGTCACATTTGAACCAGGCGCGTAATTAGCAGCAACATCTTCAGCCACTGGAAATTCTTGAACGCCAGCCCCAGCTGCAGAGCCAGTTTTAGCATAATGACCTGTTAACGCCTTGGTAATTCGACTAGCGCGGCGAGCGCCAAAGGCAAGCTGAAGGCCAGTATAGCCGTCATTTTGCACTGTCTTGATCTGTGTCACACGATTAGGAACAACCTCTAACACGGTTACCGGAACGCTTGCGCCTTCTTCAGTAAACACGCGGGTCATCCCCACCTTGCGACCAATAAGCCCTAAGCTCATGATCGATTCCTTATTATTTAGTTAAAAAGTTGATTACAATTGACCAACTTCTGTAGAAGAGGGCGCATTATACCTAACCCTCATTTTTTTACAACTACTTATCTAAGTAATTTTAGTGTAATTTACATTTAAAGTTTGATTTCCACATCGACACCAGCTGGTAAATCCAACTTCATTAATGCATCTACAGTTTTATCTGTTGGATCAACAATATCCATCAAACGCAAATGTGTACGAATTTCAAATTGATCACGTGATGTTTTGTTTACGTGTGGTGAACGTAAAATATCAAAGCGCTCTATACGCGTAGGCAAAGGTACTGGCCCTTTAACAACCGCACCAGTACGCTTAGCAGTTTCTACAATCTCCTGTGCTGATTGATCAATCAAACGATAATCAAAAGCTTTAAGACGAATACGAATTTTTTGTGTTGACATTATTTACTGCCTTTCAAATAGACCACTTTAAAGAGCGAAACGGCAGAGTTAACCCTGCCGTTCAATTAAGAACAAATTACCAATTAATGAAAAAACTATTCAATCACTTTAGCAACAACACCAGCACCCACGGTACGACCACCTTCACGAATCGCGAAGCGTAGGCCTTCTTCCATCGCAATCGGTGCAATCAATGTTACTGTGATTGATACGTTATCGCCTGGCATCACCATTTCTGTTCCTGCCGGTAATTCTACAGCACCTGTTACGTCCGTTGTACGGAAGTAGAAC
Source organism: Methylophilaceae bacterium (assembly GCA_965247415.1). GTDB lineage: Bacteria > Pseudomonadota > Gammaproteobacteria > Burkholderiales > Methylophilaceae > Methylotenera. The sequence continues at coordinate 1,502,099 of OZ252007.1, read as the reverse complement.
TGTGGACGGTAACCTTGGAAGAATGGTGTATGACGACCACCTTCATCTTTACCCAACACGTAGATTTCTGCTGTGAATTTGGTGTGCGGTTTGATAGAACCTGATTTCGCCAACACTTGACCGCGCTCTACTTCTTCACGTTTTGTACCACGTAACAATACTCCGACGTTGTCGCCTGCTTGACCTTGGTCAAGCAATTTACGGAACATTTCAACGCCTGTACAAGTGGTTTTTAATGTGTCTTTGATACCAACGATTTCAATCTCGTCACCGACTTTTACAATACCACGCTCAATACGACCTGTTACCACAGTACCGCGACCTGAGATTGAGAACACGTCTTCTACTGGCATCAAGAATGTGCCGTCAATGGCACGTTCTGGCATTGGAATGTAGCTGTCTAGTGCTTCTGCTAAACGGAAGATTGATGGTTCGCCAATTTCCGATTGGTCGCCTTCTAAAGCTAAACGTGCAGAACCGTGAATGATTGGGGTATCGTCACCTGGGAAGTCGTATTTGCTTAATAGGTCACGCACTTCCATTTCAACGAGCTCTAATAACTCAGCGTCGTCAACTAAGTCTGCTTTGTTAAGATACACAACGATGTATGGCACGCCTACTTGACGGGCTAGTAGAATGTGTTCACGTGTTTGTGGCATTGGACCATCAGCTGCTGAACATACAAGAATCGCGCCGTCCATTTGGGCTGCGCCTGTAATCATGTTTTTTACATAGTCAGCATGGCCTGGGCAGTCTACGTGTGCGTAGTGACGACCAGCTGTTTCGTATTCTACGTGCGCTGTATTAATAGTAATACCACGTGCTTTTTCTTCTGGTGCCGCATCAATTTGATCGTAAGCTTTCGCTTCGCCACCGTATTTTTTTGTCAATACAGTTGTGATCGCTGCCGTTAATGTTGTTTTACCATGGTCAACGTGCCCAATCGTGCCTACGTTTACGTGCGGTTTGGTCCGCTCAAATTTACCTTTTGCCATTTCACTTCCTTTTAATCTAAATTTTTAAATATTTAAAATTACATTTATTTTTTATTCATAATGGCTTCTGCCACATTTCTTGGTGCTTCACTGTAATGCTTAAATTCCATACTGTAACTTGCTCGACCTTGAGACAAAGAACGAACCACAGTTGAGTAGCCGAACATTTCTGCCAATGGCACTTCTGCACGAATAACCTTACCAGTTGCATTATCATCCATCCCTTGAATCATACCGCGACGAGATGACAAATCACCCATAACATCACCCATATAATCTTCAGGTGTTTCAACCTCAACTGCCATCATAGGTTCCAACAATACTGGATCTGCTTTGCGCATCCCATCTTTAAAGCCAATAGAAGCAGCCATTTTAAAGGCATTTTCATTCGAGTCAACATCATGGTATGACCCATCGAACAATGTCACTTTTACATCAACCACAGGAAAGCCTGCAAGTACACCTGAAGGAATTGTTTCTCTTAATCCTTTCTCTACAGCTGGAATAAATTCGCGTGGAACTGTACCGCCTTTAATTGCATCCACAAATTCAAAGCCTTTTCCAGCTTCATTTGGCTCCATCTTCAACCAGACATGGCCATACTGACCTTTACCACCTGATTGCTTAACAAATTTACCTTCAACTTCAACAGATTTTTTGATTGCTTCACGATAAGCAACTTGCGGCGCACCAACATTAGCCTCAACGTTAAATTCACGCTTCATACGATCAACCAAAATTTCCAAATGAAGCTCGCCCATACCAGAAATAATAGTTTGATTCGTTTCCTCATCCGTTTTAACTCTGAAAGAAGGATCCTCTTGTGCCAAACGATTTAAAGCAATACCCATTTTTTCTTGGTCAGCTTTTGTTTTTGGTTCAACCGCAACATGAATCACCGGCTCCGGGAATATCATGCGCTCTAAAATGATTTCATCATTCAACGCACACAATGTATCACCTGTTGTCGCCTCTTTTAAACCAATAGCTGCAGCAATATCACCAGCACGAACTTCAGTTAGCGGCTCGCGTGTGTTCGCATGCATTTGCACAATACGACCAATACGCTCCTTTTTACCCTTAATTGGATTATATACAGTATCCCCAGCATTAATCACACCTGAATAAACGCGGAAGAAAATCAGCTGTCCAACAAATGGGTCGGTCATGATTTTAAATGCTAAAGCTGCAAACTTCTCATCATCAGAAGCTTTAAGACGAATTTCTTCACCTTTGCCATTTTCAGCCTTAGTCGGCGGAATATCTGTCGGAGCGGGCATCAGCTCAATTACTTTATCCAACATCGCTTGCACGCCTTTGTTTTTGAAGGCTGAACCACACATCATTGGAACAATCTCAAATGCGATAGTACGTTGACGCAAGCCAGCAAGAATTTCTTCTTCTGACAGATCTCCTTCTTCAAGATATTTGTTCATCAAATCTTCGTTAGCTTCAGCGGCTGCCTCTACCATATTTGAACGCCATTTATCACATTCAGCTTTCAAATCTGCAGGAATGTCGCGGTAGTCAAACTTCATCCCTTGAGAAGCTTCATCCCAGAACACAGCTTTCATTTTAATAAGGTCAACAACACCTTCGAACTTATCTTCCGCACCGATTGGCACTTGAAGTGGCACTGGATTAGCTTTAAGACGCGCACGCATTTGATCGTACACTTTAAAGAAGTTAGCGCCAGCACGGTCCATTTTATTAACGAAAGCTAAACGTGGCACTTTGTATTTATTAGCTTGACGCCATACTGTTTCAGACTGCGGCTGCACGCCACCCACAGCACAGTAGACCATACAAGCACCATCAAGCACACGCATTGAACGCTCAACTTCAATCGTAAAATCAACGTGACCTGGAGTGTCAATAATATTGATACGATGCTGGTCAAATTGACCCGCCATACCCTTCCAGAAGCAAGTTGTTGCTGCAGAAGTAATGGTAATGCCGCGCTCTTGCTCTTGCTCCATCCAATCCATCGTCGCTGCACCATCATGCACTTCGCCAATTTTATGATTTACACCTGTGTAGAATAAAATACGCTCTGTTGTCGTGGTTTTACCAGCGTCAATATGGGCAGAAATACCAATGTTACGATAGCGTTCAATAGGGGTTATACGAGCCACAGCTATTACCTTTGCTTAAATATTAATTTGCTAATTTTAAAGAACTATTGTTAAAGGATTATTAAATCCATTAACCGTTAAACTAAAATCTAAAATGTGAGAAAGCTTTATTTGCTTCAGCCATACGATGAACTTCTTCACGCTTTTTCATCGCAGAGCCACGACCTTCAGAAGCTTCAACCAATTCAGCAGCCAAACGTAAACCCATAGATTTTTCACCACGCTTACGTGCAGCATCACGCAACCAACGCATGGCCAACGCACTACGACGGCTTGGGCGCACCTCAACAGGTACCTGATAGTTTGCACCACCAACACGACGACTTTTCACTTCTACTAACGGACGCAAGTTAGTTAACGCCAAGGTAAACACCTCCAAAGCATCCTTGCTTGTCTTAGCAGTCACCTGGTCAAACGCACCGTACAATATACGCTCAGCAACAGATTTTTTACCACCCGTCATCAACACATTGACAAATTTAGACACTTCTTGACTTCCAAATTTTGGATCTGGAAGGATATTGCGTTTGGGGACTTCTCTACGTCTTGGCATAATTTACTCTCTTAATCTCTATTATTAGGTTATGTTTTGCCAGCAATAACGTTGGCAAGGCTATTGGTAAGCCGCGAACTAACTATTTATTTATCAACTACTTAGCTTTTGCTTCTTTAGGACGTTTAGCACCGTATTTAGAACGTGATTGTTTACGATCTTTAACACCAGCAGTATCTAAACTACCACGCACCATATGGTAACGTACGCCTGGCAAGTCCTTTACACGACCACCGCGCAATAAGACCACACTATGCTCCTGTAAATTATGGCCTTCACCGCCGATATAACTAATTACTTCATAGCCATTGGTCAAACGTACTTTTGCAACTTTACGTAAAGCTGAGTTTGGTTTTTTTGGTGTTGTTGTATAAACACGTGTACATACACCGCGCTTTTGTGGGCAAGCCTCAAGTGCTGGCACTTTGCTTTTTGTAACCACTTTAACGCGTGGCTTACGTACTAACTGATTGATGGTTGGCATTGCCTGTAACCTCTATTAATAATCTTTAAAATTTTTAAGCCGCGAAATTACAAGGCGACTTATTGCCTAATTGCTTAGATGTATCAAATACCTACTCAAATCTATAGTAGGTATTCTCGAAAAACCAAGCATTTTATTTACGCTTGGTTTTATTGTCAAGAACTAATTATTTTCTGAATCTGCTGCAACTTCATTATTAACTTCAACAGCGCCTTCAATAACACTTAATTCCAAATCAACATTTTCTGCCACAACAAGTGTTTGCTGAGTTGACGCGCCAGATGCAGCTAACTTACGAGCATCGTGATAAGCTAAGCCTGTACCTGCTGGAATTAAACGACCAACAATTACATTCTCTTTTAATCCACGTAAATCATCACGCTTACCTAAAATGGCAGCCTCAGTTAACACCCTAGTTGTTTCTTGGAAGGAAGCTGCTGAGATAAATGAATCAGTTGATAATGATGCTTTTGTAATTCCTAACAATACATACTCATAACTAGCTGGACGTTTATCAGCAGCAATCACTTTTTCATTTTCGGCTAACACGTCTGCACGCTCAACCTGCTCACCCATAATAAAGCTTGTTTCGCCAGCATCAGTTATACGTACACGGCGCAACATTTGACGAACAATTACTTCAATGTGTTTGTCGTTAATTTTCACGCCTTGTAAACGATACACATCTTGCACTTCGTCAATGATGTAACGTGCTAATGCTTCGCGACCTTGCAAACGTAAAATATCTTGAGGATCAGCTGGACCATCGACAATACTTTCACCTTTAGTAACTACCTGACCATCATGCGTTGTCACGTGCTTATCTTTTGGAATTAAATATTCATGCGTCAAACCATCTAAATCTGTAATGACTAAACGCTGTTTACCTTTAGTATCTTTACCAAAAGAAACCGTGCCAGTGACTTCAGCCAACATCCCTGCATCTTTTGGTGAGCGCGCTTCGAATAACTCAGCAACGCGTGGTAGACCCCCAGTAATATCACGGGTTTTAGAAGATTCTTGTGGAATACGAGCAATAACTTCCCCCACACTGACTTCTTGACCATCTTTAACTGTAATAATACATCCCAACTGGAATGTCACATTGACAGACTGATCGCCACCAGCAATTTTCACTTCAACGCCATTTGAATCCAACAATTTAATTTGTGGACGCAAGCCCTTTGTTTGACCTGCACGTTGTTTTGGATCAATCACCACTAATGAAGAAAGTCCCGTTACATCATCAATCTGCTTAGCAACAGTAATACCTTCTTCAACGTTTTCAAATTTCACCTGCCCAGAATATTCAGTAATAATTGGACGGGTATGCGGATCCCATGTTGCCAATGCTTGACCGGCTTTGACTGGTTTACCATCAGTAATCTGCAAGGTTGCGCCGTAAGGCACTTTATGACGCTCACGTTCACGGCCATTTTCATCTGCAATAATCACTTCGCCGTTACGTGAAATAACCACTTGCTCATTACGCGCGTTGGTGACATAACGCATGGTAGAAGTAAAGTTTAGAATGCCGTTTGATTTACTTTCAACAGATGATACAGATGCTGCTCGTGATACCGCGCCGCCAATGTGGAATGTACGCATCGTTAACTGTGTACCTGGCTCACCAATTGACTGCGCAGCAATCACACCGACTGCTTCACCCATACTGATTAATTTACCACGACCTAAGTCACGTCCGTAACATTTTGCACAAATACCGTAACGTGTTTCACAAGTGAGCGCTGTACGCACTTTTACTTCATCGATGCCAAGTGCATCAATATGCTCAACTTCGTCTTCAGTTAACAAGGTGCCTGCTGGGTAGACCACTTCTTGTGTTTCTGGGTGAATTACATCAAGCGCAGCGGTTCGACCTAAAATTCGATCATGCATCGGCTCAATGACTTCACCGCCTTTTACCAAAGCTTTCGTTACTAAACCATCACTTGTGCCGCAATCATGTTCAGTCACAACCAAATCTTGAGTAACGTCAACTAATCGACGAGTCAAATAACCTGAGTTTGCAGTTTTTAACGCCGTATCAGCCAAGCCTTTACGCGCACCGTGGGTTGAAATAAAGTATTGCAATACATTCAAGCCATCACGGAAATTCGCTTTAATTGGCGTTTCAATAATAGAACCATCTGGTTTCGCCATCAAACCACGCATTCCAGCTAACTGACGCACCTGAGCTGCTGAACCACGCGCACCTGAGTCAGCCATCATATATATCGCATTAAATGATTCTTGGCGCAACACTTTTCCAGAAGCATCTTTCACTTGTTGTCCATCAGAATCCAAAACATCTTCTTCACGAAGTTGTTTCATCATCGCGTCGGCCACTTTATCGCCAGCACGACCCCAAATATCGACCACTTTGTTATAGCGTTCGCCTTGCGTTACCAAACCTGAAACATATTGATCTTCAATTTCTTTTACTTCTGACTCGGCTGCAGCAATCAGTGTGCCTTTTTCTTTTGGCACTAACATGTCGTTAATTGAAATTGAAATCCCTGCTTTTGTAGCGTAGCTGTAGCCCGTGTACATGAGTTTATCTGCAAATATGACCGTTTCGCGAATACCCACTTTACGGAAGCTTGCATTGATTAGACGCGATATTTCTTTCTTTTTCAGCGCTTTATCAATATAGCTAAACGGTAAACCAGCTGGAAGAATATCAGAAAGCAATGCGCGACCAACCGTGGTTTCATAGCGCGTTAATTTTTCAATTTTTTCACCCGTAACATCCACTTCAACTTCTTTAATACGCACGGTGATCTTTGCATGAATATCAATCAGATTTTGATCAAACACGCGTTGCACTTCTTTCACATCCGCAAAGCGCATACCTTCGCCACGCGCAGCAACTTTGTCACGCGTCATATAGTACAGACCCAGCACGATATCTTGTGATGGCACAATAATTGGCTCACCGTTGGCTGGCGACAATACGTTGTTTGAAGCCAACATTAGAGTACGTGCTTCCATTTGCGCTTCTAAGCTCAATGGAACGTGAACAGCCATTTGGTCACCGTCAAAGTCGGCGTTAAATGCAGCACAAACGAGTGGATGCAATTGAATGGCTTTGCCCTCAATGAGAATCGGTTCAAACGCTTGGATACCTAAACGGTGCAAGGTTGGAGCACGGTTCAGCAATACTGGATGCTCGCGAATCACGTCTTCCAGAATATCCCAAACTTCTGGGCCTTCTTCTTCAACTTTTTTCTTAGCCGCTTTAATTGTAGTCACCAAACCCAATACTTCTAACTTATGGAATATGAATGGTTTAAAGAGCTCGAGGGCCATTTTTTTCGGCAAACCGCATTGATGCAATTTCAGTTGCGGACCCACCACAATCACTGAACGACCTGAATAATCCACACGTTTACCCAGCAAGTTCTGACGGAAACGACCACCTTTACCTTTAATCATGTCAGCCAATGATTTCAATGGACGCTTGTTCGCACCCGTCATCACTTTACCACGACGGCCATTGTCTAATAATGAGTCAACAGCCTCTTGCAACATACGTTTTTCGTTACGCACGATGATTTCTGGTGCTTTTAACTCTAACAAACGCTTCAAACGATTATTACGGTTAATCACACGACGATACAAATCGTTCAAATCTGATGTTGCAAAACGACCACCATCCAAAGGAACCAATGGGCGTAATTCTGGTGGTAATACTGGCAAGATTTCTAAAATCATCCATTCTGGTTTAATGCCAGATTTTTGGAATGCTTCCAATACTTTTAAGCGCTTTGCGATTTTCTTGATTTTAGCTTCAGAGCCTGTTGCTCCTAAATCTTGGCGTAATTGTGTCACTTCACGCTCAATGTCCATGGTGCGTAATAGTTCACGAACAGCCTCCGCGCCCATCACCGCATTGAATTCGTCGCCATACTCTTCAACTTTTGCCAAATAATCATCTTCAGTCAACAGCTGACCACGTGTGAGTGGCGTCATACCAGGGTCAACCACGATGAATGCCTCAAAGTACAATACACGTTCGATATCACGCAAAGCGATATCGAGTACCATGCCTAAACGGCTTGGAAGTGATTTTAAGAACCAAATATGCGCAACTGGTGAAGCAAGATCAATATGCCCCATACGCTCACGACGCACTTTTGATAACGTAACTTCAACGCCACATTTTTCGCAAATCACACCACGGTGTTTTAAACGTTTGTATTTGCCGCATAAGCATTCATAATCTTTGATCGGGCCAAAGATTTTTGCGCAAAATAAACCATCACGTTCTGGTTTAAATGTACGGTAATTAATGGTTTCTGGCTTTTTAACTTCGCCGTATGACCATGAACGGATTTTTTCAGGTGAAGCGAGTGCAATTTTAATTGCATCAAACTCTTCTTCTTGCGTAACCTGTTTAAATAAATCTAATAGAGCTTTCATGAGAATTCTCCTCTAGCGCGCTATGCGCGCAATCTTAAAAATGTGTGCTGGTTTATTAAATAACACGTCTAACATCAACTTAGTTACGGTCAAGGTCAATATCAATCGCAAGTGAACGAATTTCTTTCACTAATACGTTGAATGACTCAGGCATGCCCGCATCAATTTTGTGTTCGCCCTTAACAATGTTTTCATAAACCTTCGTACGACCAGTTACGTCATCAGACTTCACTGTTAGCATTTCTTGCAATGTATAAGATGCACCGTAAGCTTCTAATGCCCACACCTCCATCTCACCAAAACGTTGACCACCAAACTGTGCTTTACCGCCCAATGGTTGCTGCGTTACCAATGAATATGGACCAGTAGAACGTGCGTGCATTTTGTCATCTACCAAGTGATGCAATTTCAATACGTGCATGTAACCGACGGTTACTGGACGCTCAAAGGCATCGCCAGTACGTCCATCATAAAGACGAACTTGTGTTTTTCCAGCAAAGAACTGTAACTGTTTGGTACGTGGATCTTCATCAGGGAAGGCTAAATCTAGCATTGCCTTAATATCAGTTTCAGCTGCACCATCAAATACTGGCGTTGCGAACGGTACTCCATCTACCAAGTTTTTCGCAAGCTCAACCACTTCGATATCTGAGAAGGCATTAATGTCTTCTTTTTTACCTGTGCTGCCGTTGTAAATTTGATCTAAGAATTGGCGAATCTCAGCAACTTTTGCTTCCGCTTTTAACATTTCACCAATACGATGACCAAGGCCTTTGGCTGCCCAACCTAAGTGAGTCTCTAAAATCTGACCAATGTTCATCCGTGATGGTACGCCCAGTGGATTCAACACAATGTCCATCGGCGTACCGTCGGCCATGTGCGGCATATCTTCAATCGGGCAAATTTTTGAAATTACACCTTTGTTACCGTGACGGCCTGCCATTTTATCGCCAGGCTGAATACGACGTTTCACAGCTAAGTACACTTTAACCATTTTTTGTACACCTGGTGGTAATTCATCACCTTGCGTCAATTTACGTTTTTTCTCATCAAACTTGCTATCGAAATCTACGCGGGCTTGGCCTAAGCTATCTTTCAACTGTTCTAATTGCAATGCCGTCGCTTCATCAGTTAAGCGAATATCAAACCAATCATAGCGACCAACTGATGCCAAATATTCTGCAGTTAATGTGTCACCTTTTTTCAGTTTATTCGGACCGCCAGTCGCAGTTTTACCTTCAATCAAACGACGGATACGCCCAAACGCATCATCTTCAACAATCCGCATTTGGTCAGCCAAGTCTTGCTTGTAATGGGCTAATTGGTCATCAATAATTTGTTGTGCACGCTCATCACGGTCAATCCCTTCACGTGTGAAGACTTGCACATCAATGACCGTGCCGCTCATGCCTGATGGTACTCGCAATGAAGTATCTTTTACATCAGATGCTTTTTCACCAAAAATAGCACGCAGTAATTTTTCTTCTGGCGTAAGTTGTGTTTCACCTTTTGGTGTCACTTTACCAACCAACACATCACCTGCTTCTACTTCAGCACCAATGTAAATAATACCCACATCATCTAAACGACCTAACATACGCTCGCTTAAGTTGGAAATATCTTTGGTGATTTCTTCCGCACCTAATTTTGTATCACGCGCAACCACGGACAATTCTTCAATATGAATAGATGTGTAACGATCATCAGCTACAACGCGCTCAGAAATTAAAATCGAGTCCTCGTAGTTATAACCATTCCATGGCATAAAGCCAACCAACATATTTTGACCCAGCGCCAATTCACCCATATCAGTTGAAGCGCCATCTGCAATTACATCACCGCGTGCCAACTTATCACCGACACGAACTAAAGGACGTTGGTTAATGTTTGTATTTTGATTTGACCGTGTATATTTGGTTAAGTTGTAAATATCAACACCCACTTCACCGGCTTTTGCTTCTTCGTCATTGACACGTACCACGATACGACCAGAATCCACGTAATCAACGATTCCGCCACGACGTGCTTGTACTGTTGTACCGGAGTCAACCGCTACCGTACGTTCAATACCTGTTCCCACAACAGCTTTTTCTGCACGCAAACAAGGCACCGCTTGACGCTGCATGTTTGCACCCATCAATGCGCGGTTCGCGTCATCGTGTTCCAAGAACGGAATGAGTGATGCTGCAACTGATACAATTTGACCAGGTGCAACGTCCATGTACTGAACGCGGTCAGGTTGCGTCATGGTAAATTCATTGTGATGACGCGATGAAATTAAATCATCTGTAAACATATTTTTTACGTCAAGCTCAGTGTTTGCTTGCGCAATCATGTACTGACTTTCTTCAATCGCTGACAAGTAATCAATCGTGTCAGAAACTTTATTGCCTTCAACACGACGATACGGTGTTTCTAAAAAGCCATATTCATTCGTGCGTGCATACAAAGCAAGCGAGTTAATCAAACCAATGTTTGGACCTTCTGGCGTTTCAATTGGACACATACGACCGTAATGGGTTGAGTGAACGTCACGCACCTCAAAACCTGCGCGCTCACGCGTCAAACCGCCAGGACCTAAAGCTGAAATACGACGTTTATGCGTAATTTCAGACAATGGGTTGGTTTGATCCATAAATTGTGACAATTGGCTTGAGCCAAAAAACTCACGTATTGCGCTTGATACTGGTTTTGCATTGATTAAATCATGTGGCATTAAATTGTCAGATTCTGCTTGAGACAAACGCTCTTTTACAGCACGCTCTACGCGAACCAAACCGGTACGGAATTGGTTTTCTGCCAATTCACCCACTGCACGAATACGACGATTACCTAAGTGGTCAATATCATCAATCTCACCACGGCCATTACGCAACTCAAGTAACACAGCAATAACAGCTAAAATATCGCTATTATCAAGAATATAACTACCTTCAGCACCGCGTGCGCCTACTTCTTCGTAGAAACGCTTTATCCAACCAGATTGACGCTCTTCTGCTTTTTCCGGGAAAGCACGACGGTTAAACTTCATCCGACCCACGCGGGACAAATCGTAACGATCTTCATTAAAGAATAAACCGTTGAATAAAGCTTCTACTGAATCTTCAGTTGGCGGTTCACCGGGACGCATCATGCGATAAATCGCAACGCGCGCACTGTATTGATCAGGAATTTCATCAATTCGTAATGTCTGAGAGATGTAATCACCATGATCTAAATCATTAGAATAGAGCGTGCTAATCGTCTCGATATTCGCATCGACTAATTTTTCCAATAATGATTCTGTAATTTCATCATTGGCATTAGCAACCACTTCACCAGTTTCTTGATCGACAATATTATTGGCAATCGCACGCCCTAGAATAAAGTCTTGAGGCACAGCAATTTTGCTGACGCCAGCTTTTTCCATATCACGGATGTGTTTAACAGTAATGCGTTTGTCTTTTGCGACCAACACTTCACCATCTTTTCCAACAATATCAAACTTAGCGACTTCGCCACGTAAACGCTCGGGCACAATAGTAAATTGCACGCCAGTTTTGCTGATGTGGAAAGTATCAAAATCGAAGAAGGTACCGATAATCTGCTCAGGCGTATAACCTAAAGCTTTTAGTAATATCGTCACGGGCATTTTACGACGACGGTCAATGCGGAAATATAAATAATCTTTAGGATCAAACTCAAAATCTAACCATGAACCACGGTAAGGAATAATGCGCGCTGAAAACAACAATTTACCTGAAGAGTGTGTTTTTCCACGGTCATGCTCAAAGAACACGCCTGGGCTACGATGTAACTGAGATACAATCACTCGCTCAGTGCCGTTAATCACAAAAGAGCCATTTTCAGTCATGAGCGGCAATTCACCCATGTACACTTCTTGCTCTTTTACTTCTTTCACGGTTGGCTTTGAAGCCTCTTTATCCATGATAGTTAAACGTACTTTTACGCGCAAAGGTGCAGCATAAGTTAAACCACGTTGTTGACATTCTTTTACATCGAATGGCTCAGCGCCTAATTGGTAGCTTACATAATCTAAACGGGCATTTCCAGAATGGCTCACAATAGGAAAAACAGAACTGAAGGTTGACTCTAAACCATCGTTTGTTCTTTGATCAGGCGACTTATCAGCCTGTAAAAATGCAGCATAAGATTCTAACTGCATTGCCAATAAATAAGGAATTTCTTGAACACTTTCGCGTTTAGCAAAACTTTTACGAAGGCGTTTTTTTTCGGTAAAGGAATAGCTCATTGCATCTCCTAATGTTTGAGGGCAGAAATTAAAATACTTTTGTTGAGTTTTTTAGTAATCAAAGTACTTTAATTTTTAACTTCAAAATATATTTTTTTAAAATATTTGTTGATAATTTTTTGACACTATTTTGGCTTGAAATGCTGCATTGCCATAAACGTTTTAGGCTGACGCTTTCGCATCAGCCTAAATCAGACTAAAACAATGAATTACTTGATTTCGCCAGTTGCGCCAGCTTCGATCAATTTTTTCAATGCTGCATCAGCATCAGCTTTTGAAACACCTTCTTTAATTGCTTTTGGTGCGCCGTCCACTAAGTCTTTAGCCTCTTTCAAGCCTAAAGCTGTTAACTCACGCACGGCTTTAATTACACTTACTTTTTGCTCACCAGCACTCAACAGAATTACGTTGAATTCTGTTTGTTCAGCTGCTGCTGCAGGAGCAGCACCACCAGCAGATGCAGCTACTGCAACTGCTGCAGCCGATACACCAAACTTTTCTTCAACTTCTTTAATTAACGCTGTTAATTCTAAAACAGTCATATTGCTAACTGCATCTAAGATGTCTGCATTTGAAATTGCCATTTGAATATTTCCTATAAATTAATATGTAGTATTTGAATTAAGCTGCTTTAGTTTCTGAAACTGCTGCAAGTGCGCGAGCGAACTTGGTTGGCACTTCATTAAGCGTACGTGCAAATTTAGCAAGCAATTCTTCACGACCAAGTGTTGATGCTAAGGCTTGAACTCCTGCAACATCCATTACTTGATTTGGCATTGCACCAGCTTTAATGACAAATTTATCATTGGTTTTAGCAAAATTATTGAGTACTTTTGCTGCGGTCACTGGATCTGATGAAATACCAAACACCAAAGGACCTACCATTGCATCTGCTAAGCCAGAAAATGGTGTGTTTTCAACTGCACGACGTACGAGTGTATTTTTCAACACACGTAAGTAAACACCAGATTGACGTGCTTGCGCGCGTAAAACAGTCATATCTGCTACGCCCATGCCACGGTATTCAGCAAGTACGATTGCTTGCGCTTCTGCAACTTGCGCACTTACTTCAGCAACTACTGCTTTTTTTTCTGTAAGATTTAGACTCAAAGTCTTTCTCCTTCCGTTAAAATCTCTATTTCATCGCTGAAACAGAATCAGCAGTAAATAAACTTACGCTCATTTACTGCCACTTTTTACGGCGATCATATAATCAGGTCATGCAATCCTGTTTAGGGTGTCGCCATCTGCGTAGGGTTTTGTCTTTTTAAAACAGAGGAATTCAACCACTCAATTCACCCATTTTAAAAATACAGCCATTAAATCCTTGCGGATACCTACGGTCTTTGATAACCGCATCACAAGATAAAAATCAATCCTTAAGATGCGCCCAAAGTTTTTTAAAGGCAATGCCACTTGAGCCATCGCCTCATATTTGTTAATAATTAAGCAACCAGGCTAGCTTGGTCAACACGAACACCAGCGCCCATCGTGCTTGAGACAGATAATTTTTTCAAATAAACACCTTTACTTGAAGCAGGTTTGGCTTTATTTAAAGCTTCAACCAACGCAGCCAAGTTACCTTGCAACTGCTCAACAGTAAATGACGCGCGGCCAATTGTGCAATGAATAATACCGCCTTTATCTGTACGATACTGCACTTGACCTGCTTTTGCATTTTTAACAGCTGTTGCTGCATCTGGTGTAACTGTACCCACTTTTGGATTCGGCATTAAACCACGTGGACCTAAAATTTGACCTAAAGCACCCACAATACGCATTGCATCTGGCGTTGCAATCACAATGTCAAAATCCATTACGCCTGCTTTAACTTGCTCAGCCAAATCTTCAAAACCTACAACGTCTGCACCAGCCGCTTTTGCAGCTTCTGCTTGTGCACCTTGCGCAAAAACAGCAACACGTGTTGTTTTTCCAGTACCATTTGGTAGCACCAAAGCACCACGGACTAATTGATCAGATTTACGTGCATCAATCCCTAGATTGATTACCGCATCTACTGATTCGTTAAATTTTGCAGTTGCATTTTCTTTTACCAAAGCCAAACCTTCAGCCACAGGGTAAAGTTTATTACGATCAACTTTTGCGCGGAGCGCTGTAATACGTTTAGACATAGCCATGTTATACACCCTCCACTTCAATACCCATACTTCTTGCACTACCAGCAATTGTTCTCACTGCAGCGTCCATGTCCGCCGCTGACAAATCAGCTTGCTTAGTTTTAACAATTTCTTCAGCTTGTGCCCGTGTAATTTTGCCAACCTTATCCGTATGCGGACGTGGTGAACCTTTTGTAATGCCAGCAGCTTTTTTAATTAAAATTGTTGCTGGTGGAGACTTCATTACAAACGTAAAACTTTTATCTGCGAACGCTGTAATGACTACTGGAATGGGCAAGCCAGGCTCTACGCCTTGCGTAGCCGCGTTGAATGCTTTACAGAATTCCATAATATTCAAACCGCGCTGACCCAATGCAGGACCAATAGGTGGGCTTGGATTTGCTTTACCTGCAGGAACCTGCAGCTTGATATAACCTATGACTTTTTTTGCCATGACTAACTCCTAATATGGGTAATAGCGCTTATCCTAAAAATCTCTTTCGAGAAAAATTCGGGCAAGCTCCCCCTGTTGATAAAATCATAAAAACTACACTAAACTTCTTTCTCTACCTGACTAAACTCCAACTCAACTGGCGTGGAACGTCCAAAGATAACCACCGAAACTCGCAATTTACTTTTTTCGTAATTAATATCTTCAACATTGCCTGAAAAGTCTTTAAATGGGCCATCCGTAATACGCACGGACTCACCTTTTTCAAAGGTGAGTTTTTGTATAGGATTACTTTTGCTTTCATCAATGCGCTGCAAGATAATGTCAACTTCTTTATCTTTAATTGGAGTGGGCTTTTGTGCACTACCACCAATGAAAGCCGTTACGCGTGGCGTACTTTTCACAAGATGCCAACTTTCATCCGTCATATCCATCTGCACTAGTACATACCCAGGATAAAGCTTACGCTCAGAAATAGTTTTCTGGCCAGCCTTCATTTCGATAACCTCTTCAATAGGAACTAAAATTTGCCCAAACTGATCTTGCAAACCTGAACGCACAACACGCTCTTCAATTCCTTTTTGAACCGACTTTTCGAATCCTGAAAAAGCCTGTACTGCATACCATCTCATGCTCATTACACGCTCCGCCCCATTAACCACTGCACCATAAAAGCAAAACCGATATCAACCAACGCCAAAAAAGCCGCCATAATGACGACCAACACAAATACGACCAATGTTGTTTGAATGGTTTCTTTTCTTGTTGGCCAAACTACTTTTCGCGCCTCAGCAACTGACTCGTTGACAAAACCAAGAGACTGACGACCTACTGGAGTACTCCAAAGAACAGCAACTGCAGCACCAAGGCCAGCCAATACAGCAATGATACGTAACACCATCGCCTTATCTGCTAATAGATAATATCCGGCAATTCCTAACACAAGCAGCAAAAACGCTACCAACAACTTAATTTTGTTGATCATAACTTACTTTAAATTAACACCACTTGTAAGACATCATTAAGCGTGCTGGAAATCAAGAACTTATCCAACACATATTTTAAAACTTGGCAGGCCAAGAGGGTCTCGAACCCCCAACCCTCGGTTTTGGAGACCGATACTCTACCAATTGAGCTATTGGCCTACAACTACAAACTTACTATTCAATCACTTTAGCAACAACACCAGCACCCACGGTACGACCACCTTCACGAATCGCGAAGCGTAGGCCTTCTTCCATCGCAATCGGTGCAATCAATGTTACTGTGATTGATACGTTATCGCCTGGCATCACCATTTCTGTTCCTGCCGGTAATTCTACAGCACCTGTTACGTCCGTTGTACGGAAGTAGAACTGTGGACGGTAACCTTGGAAGAATGGTGTATGACGACCACCTTCATCTTTACCCAACACGTAGATTTCTGCTGTGAATTTGGTGTGCGGTTTGATAGAACCTGATTTCGCCAACACTTGACCGCGCTCTACTTCTTCACGTTTTGTACCACGTAACAATACTCCGACGTTGTCGCCTGCTTGACCTTGGTCAAGCAATTTACGGAACATTTCAACGCCTGTACAAGTGGTTTTTAATGTGTCTTTGATACCAACGATTTCAATCTCGTCACCGACTTTTACAATACCACGCTCAATACGACCTGTTACCACAGTACCGCGACCTGAGATTGAGAACACGTCTTCTACTGGCATCAAGAATGTGCCGTCAATGGCACGTTCTGGCATTGGAATGTAGCTGTCTAGTGCTTCTGCTAAACGGAAGATTGATGGTTCGCCAATTTCCGATTGGTCGCCTTCTAAAGCTAAACGTGCAGAACCGTGAATGATTGGGGTATCGTCACCTGGGAAGTCGTATTTGCTTAATAGGTCACGCACTTCCATTTCAACGAGCTCTAATAACTCAGCGTCGTCAACTAAGTCTGCTTTGTTAAGATACACAACGATGTATGGCACGCCTACTTGACGGGCTAGTAGAATGTGTTCACGTGTTTGTGGCATTGGACCATCAGCTGCTGAACATACAAGAATCGCGCCGTCCATTTGGGCTGCGCCTGTAATCATGTTTTTTACATAGTCAGCATGGCCTGGGCAGTCTACGTGTGCGTAGTGACGACCAGCTGTTTCGTATTCTACGTGCGCTGTATTAATAGTAATACCACGTGCTTTTTCTTCTGGTGCCGCATCAATTTGATCGTAAGCTTTCGCTTCGCCACCGTATTTTTTTGTCAATACAGTTGTGATCGCTGCCGTTAATGTTGTTTTACCATGGTCAACGTGCCCAATCGTGCCTACGTTTACGTGCGGTTTGGTCCGCTCAAATTTACCTTTTGCCATTTCACTTGTCCTTATACAAAATTTTACTAATTATTAAGTTTTATTAAAATTAATAAAACTTGTTCTAACCACTTCAATACAATCTAACGCATGGTGCCCATGGCGGGAATCGGACCCGCGACCTCTCCCTTACCAAGGGAGTGCTCTACCACTGAGCCACATGGGCAAAATTAACATACTATTTTGCAAACTCAGCTATTGGAGCGGGCGACGAGGCTCGAACTCGCGACATTCAGTTTGGAAAACTGAAGCTCTACCAACTGAGCTACACCCGCACGCTTTTAACCTAAGCCCACCATGTACACTTTTGCTATAACGCAAATAACATCCATCTAAATAATTTGGTGGAGGGGGAAGGATTCGAACCTTCGTACTCTGAGAGAACGGATTTACAGTCCGTCGCCTTTAACCACTCGGCCACCCCTCCAAACCGAACCCGCGATTATGCTGACAATTTGACTTACTGTCAAACTTTTTAAAATGGGTATTGAATTTAGAAATTTGGTGCCGGATGTCGGAATCGAACTGACGACCTTCGCATTACAAGTGCGCTGCTCTACCAACTGAGCTAATCCGGCGTTTAATTTGAGTTGCGTATTATACTGATATTTAAAAAAAAGGTAAGCTATTTTACGATTTTTAGTGAAGGTTTTTTATGATGACTAGCGTTAGTTATACCATCTACCTGATTTGGAATATTATTTTCTGAAGTTTCATTTATTTTCTGTGACGTTTCTTCGACTTCAAAAAACATCCCTTGACCATTTTCACGTGCAAATATGCCTTTTACTGCGCCCATTGGAATATATAAATTCTGCGATACTCCCGAAAACCGTGCTGAAAATGTTATTTGGGTATTTTCTATAGACAAGTCTTTTGTGGCTGTGTAGTTGAGATTCAGTAAAATCTCACCGTCCTTAACAAAAGCCATTGGCACACGGGTTTGATTGTCGACCGCCACCAACAAATGCGGGGTTAAATTATTATCTACGCACCATTCATGAATAGCACGTAGAAAATAGGGTTTTGTTGGAGTGAGTTCAGACATTTAACAAAAATTAAATTTTCGCGTTATTTACGCATCGCTTTTTCTGAAGGCGTCATCGCATCTGCATAAAGCGGTCTTGAAAAAAGTCTTTCCGCATATTTCAAAATGGCTGATGCTTGATTTGGCAATTCAATGCCGTAATGACCTAAGCGCCAAAGTAACGGCGTCACCGCAACGTCTAACATAGAGTAGTCATCGCCGAGCAGA
Source organism: Methylophilaceae bacterium (assembly GCA_965247415.1). Lineage (GTDB taxonomy): Bacteria > Pseudomonadota > Gammaproteobacteria > Burkholderiales > Methylophilaceae > Methylotenera. The sequence goes on along the minus strand of OZ252007.1, from coordinate 1,483,081 downwards.
TAATTTTGCTTAGAGAAAATCGGCACTAGTTGCGATAAATTATCACGAATCAACGCACGCGCTTTGTCAGCCTTCTCATCATCACCAGATTCAATATCCTTAATATGATCAAAAAGATCTTTTTCAAAGCTATATAAGAACAATCTCGCGCGAGCACGCATCACTGGATCAGGCGGCATCAATTGTGGATGCGGAAAGCGTTCATCGATATACTCATTAATAATGTTTGCTTCCGATAACACTAGATCACGTTCAACCAACACTGGCACTTGGTTATACGGATTGATAACCGCTAAATCTTCTGGCTTATTAGCTAAATCAACATCAATGACTTGAAAGTCCATGCCTTTTTCAAATAGAACAATGCGGCAACGGTGGCTGTAGGGATCTGTTGTCCCCGAGTATAAAGTCATCATTTAGTGTATATCCCTCCAATAAGCTTTTTTAAGTTTGTAAGTTAGTACGGTTAGCAAACCCAAAAATATCAACACAAACCAACCTAAGCGGTTATATTGATGTTTTGTTGGGTCGGCCATGTAAGCCATAAAATTTGTTAAATCACCCACTAAAGTGTCATATTCAGCCACTGACATTTTGCCCGGCTTGCTAAGTTCGAGTTTATGGGTTTCATGATTCATCACTTGCTCGCCTTGCAATTCGTATAGCACGTGCGGCATGGCAACCTTGCAAGTAACAGGATCAAAAACGCAGTTACTCCAACCTGTTGAACTCCCTGCATCGCGATAAAATCCGCGCATATAGCTATAAACCCAATCCGCGCCACGCGCGCGAATTTCAACAGATAAATCTGGTGGCGCCACGCCGAACCATTTTTTTGCTTCCGTCTTATCAATCGATACCTTCATGGTGTCGCCGATTTTTTCACCTGCAAATAGCAAATTATCTTTTATTTGCTTTTCAGTTAAGCCAATTTCAAGCAAACGGTTATAGCGCATGTAATTTGCACTGTGGCAATTTAGGCAATAATTAACAAAGGTGCGCGCACCACGTTGTAATGATTCATGGTTTGATGCATCAATGGGCGCTTTATCAAGGTGAACTGACGTATTTGCAAATGCTGGATTTATTAACAAAAAACCCGTCAAAACCAATATTGAAGTCAGTATATTTTTTTTAAAAGTATTATTAATTTTCATTTGATTTTTCCTGTTTTAAGCAGTCACGCGTTCAGGGACGGGGAGAGTTTTATCTTTTTTGGTGTACCAAGGCATCAGCGCGAAAAACGCAAAATATACTGCAGTAAATACGCGCGCTACCACCGTCGCACGGTCAGCCCCACCAATCAATGGTAGTGAAGATGAGAATTGACCCCATACATTTGATGGTTCTGTACCTAAATATCCCAAGATCACAAAACTCACAACAAAAGCTGCGAGCCATTTTTTATACAAAGCACCGCGGTAACGTATGGACTTCACAGGACTTTTATCTAACCAAGGCAACAATGCAAAGACAATCACAGATAAACCCATGGCTGCTACGCCTGGGAATTGCGAGTTTAAGATCGGTGGAATTGCACGCAAAATAGAATAATACGGCGTGAAATACCACACTGGTGCAATGTGCGCTGGCGTTACCATTGGGTTAGCTGGCACAAAATTATTTGCTTCCAAGAAATAACCACCCATTTCAGGCGCAAAGAAAATTATGCTAGTAAACACAATTAAAAATACGGAAACACCCACTAAGTCTTTGACTGTGTAATAAGGGTGAAAAGGAATACCATCTAACGGCACGCCTGTTTCTTTATTTTTTAATTTTTTAATTTCTACGCCGTCAGGATTATTCGAACCTACTTCATGCAATGCAATTAAATGTGCAACTACTAAGCCTGCCAATACAAACGGTAGTGCAATCACATGGAAGGCAAAGAATCGATTTAAAGTGGCGTCTGAAACAACATAATCTCCACGCAACCATTCAGACACATCTGGACCGATAAAAGGAATGGCAGAAAATAAGTTAATAATCACTTGTGCGCCCCAATAAGACATTTGACCCCAAGGGAGCAAGTAACCAAAAAACGCTTCACCCATCAGGCATAAGAATATTCCTACGCCAAATAACCAAATTAGCTCACGCGGATTTCTGTATGAACCATAAATAATGCCGCGGAACATGTGCATGTAAACCACAACAAAAAACATGGATGCGCCCGTAGAGTGCATATAACGGATTAGCTTGCCCCATGGCACGTCGCGCATGATGTATTCAACTGAACCAAATGCCAAATCTGCATCTGGCTTATAGTGCATCGTTAAGAATATGCCCGTTAAAATTTGTAGCACCAGCACAAGTAGCGCCAATGAACCGAAGAAATACCAAAAATTGAAATTTTTCGGTGCGTAATATTCAGTTAAATGTGCTTTGATATTACTCGTAAGCGGGAAACGTGCGTCAACCCAATTGAGGCCATCATCCATTACTTTTGTTAAACTTGATTGTTTTTTGTTTGCCATGATTTAAGCCTTATCTTCTGAATCAACACCAATCAACAACGTGGTATCACTTAAATATTGATGGGGCGGAACAACTAAATTTAACGGTGCCGGCGAACCTTTGAACACACGTCCCGCCAAATCAAATTTTGAACCGTGACAAGGGCAGAAAAACCCACCCGTCCAACCTTCACCCATGTCGCCACCTGATTGCATTTTAGCACTTGGTGAACAACCCAAATGCGTACAAATACCAACCAACACGCCAATATTTGATTTAATTGCGCGGTCTGCATTTTTACAATAGGTTGGCTGCTGAGAAGTAACTTCGCAAGCAGGGTCGGTTAATTGGTCATTATGCTTTGGCAATTCAGCCGTCATTTCTTCGGTGCGATTAATAATCCATACTGGCTTTCCACGCCATTCTGCCGTCAACATTTCACCTGGTTTAATTTTGCTAATATCAACTTCTACTGGCGCACCTGCTGCTTTTGCGCGCTCGCTTGGTGTCATACTAGTCACAAACGGCACTGCAACAGCCGCCACCCCAATTGCACCCACCGCAGAGGTGGCAATTAAAAAATTACGCTTTTCTAAGTCAATTGCCTCCTGACTCTCCAAGCCTTGACCCTGCTCATTTTGATTTTCTGCCATGCTTCCCTCGCGGTTTAAATTAAATTTAATATATCAAACTTTCTGTTGACTATTTTTAACTGGGTTAGTTGCTGTTGGCGCACATTACATTTCTGCTGACGGTGTAAAACCAGTTTTATTGTTTTGCTGTCATACAAACCAACACCAATTTTGCATCCTAAATCATTCATCGCCATTTTAATTTGCTGAATTGTACAATTTATTGCACCCTATTCAAAGCTTTATTTTATAAGTGTTTGATATAAAACAACTATACTGGATTTTCAATTTCTAAAAACGTATGTTCTATTAAAAATTTTTCTGCTAAATGTACACCCAGCGCTTGCACGCCGTAACGTTCAGTTGCATGATGCCCAGCTGCAAAATAGACGATATTATTTTCATTTGCAATATGGGTTGTTTGTTCTGAGATTTCACCACTAATAAAAGCATCCACGCCTAAATCAATCGCCTCATGCAGATAACTTTGCGCGGCGCCTGTGCACCATGCAACTTTTTTGATTATTTTATCGCTTGGTCCGACAACCATTGGCGCCCGATTCAATTTATTTTCGATCAATTTGGCTAACATGGCTGGCAATGTTGGAAGGTTTACATAGCCGTAAGTCATTAAATTATTCTTGCCAGAATATCCTTCAATTGAAAACTCCAGCATTTTTCCTAGTTGGGTATTGTTGCCAACAATTGGATGTGCATCTAATGGTAAATGATAGCTTATCAAATTAATATCGTGCTTTAATAGCAGCTGAATACGTTTCTTTTTCATTCCTAAAATCCTTGGATCTTCATTCTGCCAAAAATAGCCATGATGAACGATGATGGCATCAGCGCGCACCTTAATGGCCGCTTCAATCAAAGCGCTGCTTGCAGTAACCCCCGTAATAATTCTCTCAATCTGCAACTTCCCTTCCACCTGCAAGCCATTTGGCGCGTAGTCTTTAAAAGACTCCGTGTTCAAAAAATCCTGTAAATAACTCAGCAACGCTTCACGTTTTATCATATTTTATTTTTCCATAATTAATCCATAGGCTTCTTTAGGCGCGTCGCCTATTGAATTTGAGTATAATGGACTCATATCTATTTCAACATAATTTTGATCAAAATTTGTTGCTTAAAATTTTTTTAACTTCAATGAAATATCAACCCACATAGCCTTCGTTAATATGAAAAAATTCTTCAATAAATTATGGCTTACTTTTGCCCAAGCCGTCACGTTATGTCTTGCGGCTTTATTTGTCGTTCGCATTTATATCCCTGATTTTCCGAATCATTTTGCAGAAAATAAAACACCCATTCTTATTAAAGAAGTTCAAAAGACAAATAACGACCCTGCAACTTCAACAGTTGGTACTTATAGCACCGCAGTTAACAAAGCAATGCCGTCTGTGGTGAATATTTATACCTCAAAAAAAATCTCAGTGAATCCACACCAAAAATATTTGGATGATCCTGTATTTCGTCAATTTTTTGGTGATCAATTAGATGATTTAGAAACGCAAGCGCAGCCTGAAAACAGCCTTGGTTCTGGCGTTATTGTAAGTGAAGATGGTTTAATTCTAACGAATCACCATGTGATTGCCGCGGCAGATGAAATTGAGATTGCGTTATCTGACGGCAGAAAATTATCCGCTAAAGTTGTTGGCACAGATCCTGAAACCGATTTAGCGCTCATCAAAGTTGAAGAAAAGTCACTCCCTGCAATCACTTTTGCAAGCGCAGATATGCTCCATATTGGCGATATTGTGCTCGCCATTGGCAATCCATTTGGGGTGGGGCAAACGGTCACACAAGGTATTGTGAGCGCGCTTGGAAGAAACCATCTAGGAATCAACACCTTTGAAAATTTTATTCAAACGGACGCTTCGATTAACCCTGGAAACTCAGGTGGCGCACTTGTGGATATCAATGGCGATTTAGTAGGTATTAATAGCGCAATATATTCTCGAAACGGCGGCTCAATGGGAATTGGTTTTGCGATTCCGATCAGCATTGCCAAACAAGTCCTAGAACAAATCGCCACCAATGGCAATGTAACACGGGGATGGATTGGTATTGAAGCGCAAGATTTATCGCCAGAATTGGCTGAATCTTTCAAACTAACCTCTGGACAAGGTGCTTTGATTGCTGGTGTGTTGCGAAACAGCCCCGCAGATAAAGCAGGGTTAAAAGCTGGAGATATTTTGTTAGAAATTGACAACAAGCCTGTGTTTGATAGTGCAAGCATGCTTAATTTAATTGCAGTATTAAAACCGAATCAGAAAACCAATATAAAAATTGTGCGTGCTGAAAAACCACTCATGATTGCAATTAATGTGGGGACTAGACCCAAACCTACAGAAATGCACTAGTCATTCATAGATATATGAGCATTTAAGGTGGCAAAATTGCTCTATCTTTATGAATTGCGGCGGCAATCATGATTCCCAGTTCATACAATAACCAAATAGGTACAGCCAACATAAACTGAGAAATAATATCTGGTGGGGTGAAAATTGCACCAATCACAAACGCGCCAACAATCACATAACCGCGCGCCTCTTTAAGCGCAGCAATTGAAACCCAGCCAAAACGCACAGCCATCACAACAGCAATCGGCACTTCAAATGCTATCCCAAATGCAAAAAATAATGTGAGTACAAAATCAAGATACTCGCCAATATCGGTCATCACGGCGACGCCTTCAGGGGCAGCACCAACAATAAATCCAAAAATTACAGGAAATACCAGAAAAAACGCAAAACTCATGCCTGCTAAAAACAATAAACTGCTACAGAGAATCATCGGAACCATGAATTTTTTTTCATGTGCATACAAACCTGGCGCAATAAACGCCCAAATTTGATACAAAGTATGCGGCAGTGAAACCAAAAATGCTGCCATCATCGCCACTTTCATCGGCACAAAAAATGGCGTGGTCACAGCGGTTGCAATCATTTGCCCGCCAACTGGCAATTGGCTTAACATGGGCGCAGCCAAAAGTGCGTAAATTTGATTTGCAAATGGGAAAAAAGCGATAAAGACAATAATAAATCCAACAACAATTCGCAAAAGTCGATTGCGTAGCTCAATAAGATGGGAAATAAAATTTTCAGAGGGCGTCACTGTTTTGGGTTTCGCAATAATCGGATTTGATATTTGGTTTTATTGATAAAGAGTGCAGGTGAATTCACAATTCAGGACGATTTTACAGCTGGCTTTCTAACACGTATTTTTACAGCTTTTTCTGGCAGTTCTTTACTTATTGATGCTGGATGATTTTCTACTGGTGTCAAATTTGGCGTTAATCGTGCAGTTTCTTCATCCGCAGCTTGTTGGTTAAGCGTCACATCCGAGACAACTTTTTCCATCTCTAACTGCATCTTTTTCTGGCTTTTGTCCACGCCCATCTTAATTTCAGATTGCAGGGCTTGCAATTCTTCAAAACGTACTTCGCGATTGACTTCTTCTTTCACTTGAGCCACATATCGTTGCATACGCCCAGCGATTGCACCTAATGTTCGCGCGACTTTTGGTAATTTTTCTGGACCGATGACAATTAATGCAACAACAGCGATGACAAATAATTCTGAAAATGAAACATCAAACATAAGTCTTCAAACAAAACAAATTAAGTTGATTGAAAGCAATCAACTTTACTGATTACTTTCTTTTCTTTTTTGAGCAGTTTTTCTGCTTGTGCCATCAGTTTCAATTTGATCAATGACATTGCCTTCATCGTCGTCTTTTCCTGAAGCCGCGTCCCCCATGGCATCTTTAAAATTTTTCACAGCGCCGCCAACGTCTGACCCCATGTTTTTAAGCTTTTTAGTACCGAATACTAAAACCACGATAATCAATACAATCAACCAATGCCAAATGCTAAATGAACCCATTTTTCTCTCCAAGCTTACGCTTATATCACTACAAAATTTAATTCAAAAATCTAACTTATGTTTTAGGCAAACTTGCGCCACCACCAAAAACATGAATATGCAAATGAAATACTTCTTGCCCACCCTCTTTACCAGTATTGATCATGGTACGAAAGCCCTTCAACCCTTGTTCAGTAGCCAGCTTGGGGGCAAGGAGCAGCATTTTTCCAAGCAAAGTTTGGTGTGCCAAATTGCAGCTTGCCAAACTTTCCACATGGATTTTTGGCACAATTAAAAAATGCACAGGCGCAATTGGGTGGATGTCATGAAACACGATGACGTCATCATCTTCATAAATTTTTGTTGATGGAATTTTACCTTCAACAATTTTGCAAAAAATACAGTCAGAAGCCAATTTTCGTTCGTCCTTCATTCAGTTTGCATTACTTTGTGCGACTTTCTTTCTCTGCAATGCCAGATAAGCCTTCGCGTCTTGCCAATTCTTTAAGAATATCGTCTGGTCCTAAATCTGCTTTGGCGAGCATAATTAATGTATGAAACCATAAATCTGCCGTTTCATAAATAATTTGCGCTTTATCGCCATTTTTAGCGGCAATCACGGTTTCTGTGGCTTCTTCACCCACTTTTTTGAGAATGCTGTCCATGCCCTTGCTATAAAGCTTTGCTACATAGGAGGTGGAAGGATCTGCAGCTTTACGCGCTTCCAACAATTCGCTGAGTCGGTTTAATATTTCCTGCATAAGTCATTATTCTTTATGATAAATTTCATTTGGGTGCTTAATGATATCTTTGTCAATTTGCCAACCGTTTGACGTCAATTTTCTAAAAAAACAACTTTGACGCCCTGTATGACAAGCAATGCCACCCACTTGCTCAACTTTTATGAGTACAACATCTTCATCACAATCAATTCTAATTTCATGTACGAGTTGCGTGTGGCCAGATTCCTCTCCTTTACGCCATAATTTATTGCGAGAACGTGACCAATATACCGCATTTTTAGTCTCGGCAGTAAGTTGCATGGCTTCGCGATTCATCCATGCAAACATCAGAATAGTTTCGCTATCAAAGGCTTGTGCGATGACAGGCACTAAACCATTGGCATCCCATTTAATTTCATCGAGCCAACTCATAAACGTACTTCAATCCCTTCGAACTTCAATACCACGTTGCGCCATGTAATCTTTCGCTTGTTTGACGGTATATTCTCCATAGTGAAAAATACTGGCTGCAAGTACCGCGTCTGCGCCGCCTTCTTTAACGCCATCTACCAAGTGCTGTAAATTGCCAACGCCACCTGAAGCTATTATAGGCACTTCAACAGCATCAGATATTGCACGATTGAGCGGATTATTAAAACCAATTTTGGTGCCATCCCGATCCATGCTGGTGACTAATAGCTCCCCAGCGCCAAGACTGACCATTTTTTTTGCCCATTCAACCGCATCTAAACCCGTGGGTTTGCGTCCACCATGCGTAAACACTTCCCATCCAAAGGGTTGGTTATCGACTTTTTTTGCATCAATTGCAACAACAATGCATTGTGAGCCAAAGCGGCTTGCAGCATCCGCCACCATTTGTGGGTTGAGCACAGCCGTTGTGTTAATGCTCACTTTATCTGCGCCAGCATTGAGCAATCGGCGCACGTCTTCAACTTCACGCACTCCGCCACCGACAGTGAGCGGAATAAATACTTGAGAAGCCACTTCTTCAATAATATGTAAAATTAAACCGCGATTATCTGAGCTTGCTGTGATGTCTAAAAACGTAAGTTCGTCAGCACCCTGTTCATCATAACGTTTAGCAATTTCAACTGGATCTCCCGCATCGCGTAATTCTAAAAAATTGACGCCTTTTACGACACGACCATTGGTCACATCTAAGCAAGGGATGATTCTTTTTGCCAAACTCATTCAGACAACTCATCGGCAAGTGCTTGTGCCGCAGTAAAATCTAACGTACCTTCGTAAATCGCGCGACCCGTAATCGTACCAATGATGCCTTCGCTGGCAACGGCACACAATTTTCTGACATCATCCAGATTTGTCACACCGCCAGAGGCGATAACTGGAATAGTGAGCGCTTGCGCCAATGCAACCGTTGCTTCAATATTCACGCCACTTAGCATGCCGTCGCGGCCAATATCTGTATAAACAATTGAGCTAACACCATAGTCTTCAAATTTTTTTGCCAAATCAATCACATCATGGCCTGTTAATTTTGACCAGCCATCTACAGCCACTTTTCCATCTTTGGCATCTAAACCCACCATAATTTGCCCAGGAAAGGCGTAACAAGCTTCATGTAAAAAACCTGGGCTTTTCACAGCCGCAGTGCCAATAATCACATAGCTAATGCCGCTATCTAAATAACGCTCGATTGTTTCTAAATCGCGAATTCCGCCACCCAGCTGAATTGGAATATCACCGCCTACGGTACTGACAATTGCCTTAATCGCCGCCTCATTCACTGGCTTTCCAGCAAAAGCACCATTTAAATCGACCAAATGTAATCGCTTACCGCCTGCATGCACCCAATGGCGCGCCATCGCACCTGGATCCTCTGAAAATACGGTAGATTCTTCCATTAAACCTTGTTTAAGTCTGACGCAGTGGCCGTCTTTGAGATCAATTGCGGGGATGATTAACATAGTCACGTATATAAAAATGAAAAAGTTTGAATGGGTTTAAGTATGTCTAAATTCAAAAGTTTGATTAAAAAATATTAAGTTTTATTCAATGTTAGGATGCCATTGTACAAAGTTACTTAATAGCTGCAATCCAGCCGCCGCACTTTTTTCTGGGTGAAACTGTACTGCAAAAAGATTCTTATTGGCAATAGCGCTAGTAAAATGTTTTGGGTAAAGGCTATAGCCTGATTCAATCGCAAGATCCGTCGGCTGAACGTAATAACTATGGACATAATAAAATCTTGCACCATTTTCGATGCCATGCCATATAGGATGCGGCTTTCCTTGCGTTTGATAAACTTGGTTCCAACCCATGTGTGGGACTTTTAACTTTGCACCTGCTTCATCATGCATTTGTGCGGAAGCAAATCTTTTTACTTGTCCTTTAAAAATTCCTAAGCCTGCCACATGACCTTCTTCTGAAGATTCAAACAGCATTTGTAAGCCAATGCAAATACCTAAAAATGGTTTTGATTTTGCAGACGCTAAAATAGATTCCCGCAAACCTTTTGCATCTAACTCACGAATACAATCTGGCATTGCGCCTTGACCTGGAAAAACGATGCGTGCCGCCTCTTCTACTACGTTAGGATCACTGGTAATAACCACTTTTTTGTCCGGAGCAACATGCTCAAGCGCCTTGGATACCGAGCGTAAGTTGCCCATTCCATAATCCACAACGGCGATATCAATTTTTTTCATCACTACTTTTTATTGAGTTTTTATGTTAAATCAGTGGAAAAAGCGCTTACAAACTTCCTTTTGTTGAAGGCATGATGCCTGCCATGCGTGCATCATGCGTGAGTGCCATGCGTAGCGCACGACCAAACGCTTTAAAAATTGTTTCTGCTTGGTGATGTGAATTGTGACCTTTTAAATTATCAATATGCAAAGTAATGTTCGCATGGTTAACAAAGCCTTGAAAGAATTCATAGAACAAATCGACATCAAATTCACCAATCATCGCACGCGTAAAGTCGCAGTTAAACGCTAAACCAGGGCGTCCTGAAATATCAAGCACCACTCGCGACAAAGCCTCATCTAAAGGTACATATGCGTGACCATAACGGCAAATCCCCTTTTTATCACCCAACGCTTTTGCAAATGCTTGACCTAGCGTAATGCCGATATCTTCAACCGTGTGATGTCCATCAATGTGTAAGTCTCCCTTGGCTTGGACATCAATATCCATCATGCCATGCCGCGCCACTTGGTCTAGCATGTGGTCTAAAAATCCCAAACCTGTATTTAAAACGGAAATGCCCGTTCCATCTAAATTCAATTTTACTGAGATTTGGGTTTCTAATGTATTTCGGTTGATTTCTGCAAGACGCATTTTTGAACTATTAAGTTAATTAAGAATGAATGCATTTTAACTCAAAGTTAAAGAGATGCGCAAAATAGCAATAAAAAAGCCGACTTTGTAAGGTCGGCTTTTTTATTTATCAAATATTAGTTGGGAAATTGTTTAAATTTAAAACATATTCCTAAATATTTAAAATTACTGCGCTGCTGGTGCAACCTCTTCAGCTGGTGCTGCTTCTGCTGGGGCAGCTTCAACAGGCGCTGCTTCTGCTGGTGCAGTTTCAACAACTGCTTCTGCAGCTGGTGCAACTTCCGCTGCTGGCTCTGCTGGTTTATTACCATTTAAAAGCGTAATAACAATCACTGCTGCAACAATTGCCAAAATCCAAGGCAACCATTTATTTCCGCCAGCAGCACTGCTGCTCGCATGGGCTAAACCAGTGATTTCAGTCGCAGCTGCTGCTGGATCTGCTGCGCCATAAATTGCAGCACCAGCAACAACAATATCGGCACCCGCATCAACCACTTGACGCACTGTTGCTGCTTTAATACCACCAGCAACAGAAACTTTAGCGCCAGTATTTAAACCTGTTACTAAAGCTAAATCTGTGAATGGTGTTTGGCCTGCTGCTTGTTGGTCTAAACCAGTGTGAACACCAATAATATGTGCGCCCAATTTTGTCACTTCTAATGTACGTGCTTTTTTATCAGTCACGTTAATTAAGTCAACTTGCGCTTGTTTGCCGTATTTGTTTGCAACATCAATCACGCCTTTGATTGTACCAATATCAGCTGTACCCAACACTGTACAAATATCAGCACCCGCTTTGTAGAATGGCTCAGCTTCATAAAAGCCTGCATCCATTGTTTTCAAATCTACCAAAATTTTATTGTTTGGAAATTTTTCGCGTAAAACTTGTAGCAATTTAATACCATTGTGTTTGATACATGGCGTACCAATTTCCAAAATATCAACGTGTGGAGCAACTTTAGTTGCCAATGCGACGGTACCGTCAAAATCGAGTGAATCTAATGCCATTTGGGTTTGTGCCACGATACATCCTCCAGCTTAATAAAAATTTGGGTAATTTATAACAATTTTTTAACATTTTTGTGCAGTTTGCACATAAACGACATAATAACCGTAGTTACCAAAAAAGTTCAATCATTTCGTCGAAAAATATGGTTTTTTGAGGTTTTTTGATTTAAATGTGGCATTTTAAATACCATTCAATGCTTTTAAAAAAATTTACGTATTTTTCAATATCGCTCGAAGTGCGTTCACCAATAGGGTTGATTGTTCGTCTGTACCGATCGTAATACGCAAATAAGGAGAAATTCGGCTAGGAGATTTAAAATGGCGCACAATAATTTGGTGTTCGCGTAACTTTTGGGTGAGCGTTGCGCCATCCATAAAACAATGTTTAGCAAAAATAAAATTTGCACCTGAAGGCAAAATTTCAAAATTTAATTCTTTTAAATTTTGCTCAAGGTTCTCACGTGTTTTGATGACTTGCTGGCGTGTTTTTTCAAAATAATCTACATCTTGCATGGCAGCGATTGCGCCAGCGGATGCAAAGCGATCAATTGGGTAAGAATTAAAACTATCTTTCACACGGATAAGCGCTTCAATGAGTTCCGTACCTCCTAATGCATAACCTACTCTCAAGCCTGCCAATGATCGCGCTTTGGATAAAGTATGGGTGACTAATAAATTTGGATATTGATTGATTAAATTAACCGCTGATTCTGTTCCAAAGTCCACATAAGCTTCATCAATCACCACAACGGATTCGGTATTTTTATCCAATAATTTTTTAATTTCAGCAAGTGCCAATGGAATGCCAGTAGGCGCGTTAGGATTTGGAAAAATAATCCCACCGTTCGGCCTAAGATAATCTTCAACATTCAGGCTGAAATTTTCCGCCAATGGAATGGTTTGAAATTCTATACCGTACAAACCACAATAAACGGGGTAAAAACTGTAGGTAATATCGGGAAAAAGCAAGGGCAAGTCATGTTTTAGTAATGCCTGAAACACATGCGCAAGCACTTCATCTGAACCGTTTCCGACAAATACTTGTGCAGAGGTTAATTCATGATAGTCCGCGATGGCCTGTTTTAACGCATCAGAATTTGGGTCAGGGTAAAGACGTAAACTTTCACAGGCCTCTAATTTAAGTGCATCAATCACTTTTTGGCTAGGGCCATAAGGATTTTCATTCGTGTTTAACTTGATTAAATTTGTTAATTTAGGCTGTTCACCCGGCACATAAGGGGTTAAACGATTAACAACAGCACTCCAATATTTACTCACAATCGCTTACTCTCTAACTGTTCTATCGTATAAATTAATCAATTAATCTGAATTCTGCTGATTTTGCATGCGCCTGCAAACCTTCACCATGCGCGAGCGTTGAAGCAATTCTCCCTAAAGTCTGCGCACCTTTTTGCGACACCATAATCAAACTGGAGCGCTTCTGAAAATCATACACACCTAAAGGTGAAGAAAAACGTGCCGTGCGTGAGGTTGGCAAAACATGATTTGGCCCAGCACAATAATCTCCAAGCGCTTCGCAGGTATCGCGCCCCATAAAAATTGCACCAGCGTGTTTAATTTTTTTACTAAATTCCAACGGATTTTCAATCGAAAGCTCCAAATGTTCTGGGGCAATAAAATTACTAATTTCCGCAGCTTCATCCAAATCTTTTACCAGAATCATCGCACCGCGATTTGTTAACGAAGTTGAGATAATGTCTTTTCTTGGCATTTGCGTAATTAATTTTTGAATGCTTTGATCAACCGCTTCTAAAAATTTTGCGTCGGGGCTCAATAAAATTGCTTGCGCCAATTCATCATGTTCAGCTTGGCTGAACAAATCCATCGCCACCCAGTCTGGGTTAGTTTTACCATCACAAATCACTAAAATTTCTGAAGGCCCTGCCACCATGTCAATGCCAACAACACCAAAGACGCGGCGTTTTGCCGCTGCAACATAAGCGTTTCCAGGCCCGACAATTTTATCTACTTGCGGAATTGTTTCTGTGCCGTAAGCAAGCGCACCCACAGCTTGCGCACCGCCAATACAAAAAACACGGTCAACGCCCGCAATTGCCGCCGCAGCCAATACTAATGCATTTTTTTCGCCATTTGGGGTTGGGACAACCATAATCAACTCTTGAACGCCCGCCACTTTGGCAGGAATGGCATTCATTAATACAGAAGATGGGTAAGCCGCTTTCCCACCTGGTACATAAAGCCCAACACGGTCAAGTGAAGTGACTTGCTGACCTAACAATGTACCGTCCGCTTCTGTATATTGCCATGAAGACATCAGCTGTTTTTCATGATAAATCCGCACGCGGTCAGCCGCCGCTTGTAATGCTTGTCGTTGGTTTTCTGGCAAATGAGTCAGCGCATTCAATAAATCTTGTTTGAAATTTCAAGTGACGCCATTGTTTGGGCGTTGGTTTTATCAAAACGGTTGGTATATTCCAGCACTGCAATATCACCACGCGCTTTTACATCTTTGAGAATTTTTGCAACTACCTCATCCACACTGTCGTCTTGCGCGGTTTCAAAGGCTAGTAACGCGGCTAATTGACTTTTAAAGTCAGCTTCTTGCGTTGATAATTTTTTAATATTGACGGTCATACTTTGGACTCAATTTTTAAAATATTTTGGTTTAATTCTTAGCAACTGCATTGGCGAATGCATCCAAAATCGGCTGTAACTTTGCACGGTTCAATTTCAGTGAAGCTTGATTGACAACTAATCTAGAGCTGACATCCCCGACCTCTTCTACTGCTTTGAGATGGTTTGCGCGTAAAGTTCCACCCGTGCTGACTAAATCGACAATCACATCTGCCAAACCGACCAACGGCCCTAATTCCATCGAACCATAAAGTTTGATTAAATCCACATGCATGCCTTTTGCGGCAAAATGTTCACGCGCTGTTTTTACATATTTAGTGACCACTTTTAAACGCGCACCTTGGCGGATGCTGGCTTCATAATCAAAATCTTCGCGCACAGCCACCATCATTTTGCACTTTGCAATGTTTAAATCAATCGGCTGATAAAGACCTTCGCCGCCATGTTCATCTAAGACATCTTTCCCCGCAATGCCTAAATCTGCTGCGCCATATTGCACATAGGTTGGCACATCGCTGGCGCGTACAATAATGAGACGCACATCGTCACGATTAGTCGCTAAGATAAGTTTGCGCGATGATTCCGGATCTTCGAGCGCATGGATACCAGCCGCTGCCAACAATGGTGTTGTTTCTGTAAAAATCCGACCTTTTGACAAGGCAATCGTAATCATATTAAAAATTCTTTTTTATGGATTGATGTTGCTAATATTAATGTGCGCGTTTGACGTTAGCGCCCAAAGCGTTCAACTTCGCCTCTAAATGCTCATAGCCACGGTCTAGATGATAAATGCGCTCTATCACCGTTTCACCACGGGCGACCAAACCTGCCAACACCAAACTGGCTGATGCGCGTAAATCTGTGGCCATGACGGTTGCGCCATCTAAGTATTCAACACCTTTAACTAACGCCGTATTGCCATCAATGCTGATATCCGCGCCCAAACGCTGCATTTCTTGCACATGCATAAAGCGGTTTTCAAAAATAGTTTCTGTGACTTTTGCCACACCCTCTGCCACGCTATTCAAAGCCATAAATTGCGCTTGCATATCGGTGGGAAACGCAGGATGCGGTGCTGTGCGAATATTCACCGCTTTTAGTTTCCCGTTACCTTCTACCGTAATGCTATTCGCGTCACTCGTGACAACCGCGCCTGCATCACGCAATTTTTCAATCACTGCATCTAATAAATCTGCGCGCGCATTATTGAGTTTTACTTTTCCACCAGTCATTGCTGCGGCTACCATATAAGTGCCAGCCTCAATTCGGTCACACACAATGTTATGCTGCGTACCTGATAGTTTTTCTACGCCAAGAATTGTAATCACATCGGTGCCTGCGCCTGTGATTTTTGCACCCATTTTGATGAGGCATTCTGCCAGATCAACGACTTCAGGCTCTTTCGCTGCATTTTCCAGAACGGTTGTACCTTCAGCCAGCGCCGCCGCCATCATTAAATTCTCTGTGCCAGTCACCGTCACTAAATCCATATAATAGCGCGCACCTTGCAAACGACGATTTGGCAAATGTAATGTACTAGCTTGAATATAACCGTGCGTAATGTGAATGGCCGCACCCATTGCCTGCAAGCCTTTAATATGCAAATTCACAGGGCGTGAGCCAATCGCGCAACCTCCTGGCAATGAAACACGCGCACTTCCAAACCTTGCCAGCAAGGGCCCTAATACTAAAATTGAAGCACGCATGGTTTTCACCATTTCGTAAGTCGCTTCAAAAGAAGTGACATCGCTCGCATCTAAAATCACTTGGTCAGCATTACGATTGACTTTCACACCCATCATATCGAGCAATTTAAGGGTAGTATCAATGTCTTTTAATGCTGCAACACTGCCCAAATGTAAGGGCGTTTCTGCCAATAAGGCTGCGCATAAAATCGGCAAAGCTGCGTTTTTTGCGCCTGAAACCGTCACTTCGCCATTTAACGGATTGCCGCCTTGAATAATTAGTTTGTCCAACAAAAATCCTAACGTTAAATATTTTTTTAATTAAGCTGCAAGCATTTTTTGCAATTCGCCATTTTCATACATGGCACGCATGATGTCAGAACCACCAACAAACTCACCATTAATATAAAGCTGTGGAATGGTTGGCCAATTGGCATACACTTTGATGCCTTCACGTATGGACTGATCTGCCAGCACATCCACTGCCGTGTATTGTGCTTGGCAAGCATCTAGAATTTGTGTGGCTAAGTTACTAAAACCACATTGTGGAAATTTTGGGCTGCCTTTCATAAACAAAACTACTTTGTTGTTCGTGACCATTTCTTTAATTTTTTCTTGCGTATCCATCTTAGGCTCCATCTCTAATTTTTTACTTAAATAATTTAAATTTTTCCACCACTTTGACGCCATTGCTCTGGCGTCAAGGTTTTCATCGACAGTGCGTGAATTTCCGCACGCATTCTGTCTCCTAATGCGGCATAAACAAGCTGATGCTGCTGCACCATACTTTTACCAATAAAGGCATCGCTCACAATGAGCGCCTCAAAATGCGTTCCATCATCACCCAACACTTTGATGTACTCACAAGCTAAATGTTGCGTGATATAACTTTCTAACTGCTTTGCGCTTAACACCACGATCCTTTCCAAATTTTCTATGCTATTAATTTAGGCTCTTAATTTATAGCCTGATTTTAACATTTTTAAGGTTACCCACGCTAACACTAAAAATGATGCGCTGACGATAGACAAACTAATGGTAGGAGAAATATCCCCTTTTCCAAAAAAGCCATAGCGAAATCCATCAATCATGTAAAAAAATGGGTTGAGATGCGAAATTTTTTGCCAAAATGGTGGCAATGAATGGATTGAATAAAACACGCCTGACAAAAATGACAAGGGCATGATAATAAAATTTTGAAAGGCCGCCATTTGGTCAAATCGATCTGCCCAAATCCCTGCAATAATGCCAAAGGTGCCGAGGAGTGCGCTGCCTAAAAGCGCAAAAGCTAAAATCATCCAAGGATGCGTCATCGGAATATTCACAAACCACATGGCAACAAGGTAAATACAAGCACCCACAAATAAACCACGCACAATCGCCGCAATCAGAAATGCGGAAAAAAATTGTAAATGGGTGAGCGGTGTGAGCAACACAAACACAATATTGCCCATGACTTTTGATTGAATTAAACTAGATGAACTATTGGCAAACGCATTTTGTAAAACAGACATCATAATGAGGCCTGGAATTAAAAATGCAGTGTACGGCACATCAGCATAAACGTTTACACGCCCTTCAAGCACGTGCGAAAAAATCAACAAATATAATAATGCTGTAATCACGGGAGCTGCAACTGTTTGAAAAACCACGCGCCAAAAGCGCAATAATTCTTTTTTTAAAAGCGTCCAAGGGCCTCTTAATGAAGGGCTTATTAAGCGACTGATAAAGTTGTGCAGGGTGTTCATATTGATGATTTTCCACCCACCACTTGGTTATTTTGACCCACTGATTTTTCACCCACTAAGGATAAAAATACGTCCTCTAAATCGGCTTCATTGAGCTGCATATCTAGAACTTTAATCTTTGCTGCGCTAAGATCAGACAAAACATATTCAATTTGCATCATGTCTTTTAAATGAAAAGTAAAAACACCTTGTTCTTGGTTTTTTAATAAGTTATTTATGTTGTCTGGAAGTTGTACATTACCAAGCGTGAGCTTTAAATTTTTTCCAGCAAATTTATTAAGCAAATTTGCTGTGCTATCAAGCGCAACAATTTCGCCTTGTTTCATCATCGCGACGCGCTGGCACAAGGTTTCAGCTTCTTCTAAATAATGCGTCGTTAAAATGATGGTATGGCCATCTTGATTCAGTTTTTTGATAAAACGCCACATCAATTGGCGCAACTCAACATCTACACCCGCAGTTGGCTCATCCAGCACAATCACTGGGGGCTTATGCGCCAAAGCCTGCGCTATGAGTGCGCGGCGCTTCATACCGCCAGAAAGTTTTCGCATGTTGACATGCGCTTTGTCAGCGAGACCTAAGCCTTCTAAAATTTCATCAATCCACGCATCATTTTCACGCCCACGACCAAAATAGCCAGCCTGAAAGCGCAACATTTCTCGCACATTAAAAAAGGGATCGAACACCAACTCTTGCGGGACAATGCCTAACAATTGCCGCGCCTCTTGGTATTGCGAAATAACATCCTTACCTATGACTTGAATGCTGCCTGAACTTGGGCGAATCAAACCCGCCAGAATATTAATCAAGGTAGATTTGCCTGCACCATTTGGACCTAACAATGCAAAAAACTCGCCTTGCTCAATCGTTAACTCAACCCCTTTTAAGGCATGAAGCTGCCCAAAATACTTATGAATTTGATCAATTTGAATGGCTGGGCGCATGGTGCTTTTGATTTAGATTGTTCTACTTAAAGGTAAAACTGATGGAAAACTTGGATTGATTGCTAGCGTTCACTCATAGTGAATGAAATTATTTATTATTTCACATTCAAAATTTCGTTTACGCCGTATAACACCGATAAGCTTTTTAAATTTTCCGGCAAGTTGATAAAACTTAGTTGACAAAATTCAAGCTTGGCGCGACGCATCCATTCAATCATCAAAGCCAATGCTGAGGTATCAATATTTTTAATATTTGAAAAATCAATGGTTAACTGATCGTCCATCGCTAGCGAAGCGCTTTCGCTTAATACTGCGTTTGCGTTGTCCATTAATAATTCACCTGACAACTGCCAAACTTCTTGCTGTTGTGTAATGTAAGCCATTCTTAACCTTACAGTCCAGCGGCTTTATTTTTTTCAGCCAATTTTTTATTTAAGCTATCGATGCCGTTTTGACGAATTTCATTGCTAAATTGGCTTCTGTAATTGGTCACCAAACTAACATTTTCAATCACAATATCAAATACTTTCCAAGAAGCATCCGTTTTAGTCAAGCTGTAATCAACCGCAATGGATGGGCCTGATGGCTGGATAATTTCGGTTTTAACCGTTGCAATGGCGGCGTCAGCATCTAAAGTAAATGGTTTGTATTTAATGACTTGGTTTTTATACTTCCCAAGGGCGCTTGAATAAGTGCGTAAAAGCAAACTACGGAATTCCTTTTGGAACGTGGCTTGCTGTTCTGGGCTGGCATCGCGCCAGTTTTTACCAAGCACCATACGACACACTTTATCAAAATCAAAGTTGGGTAAGATTTTCTCTTCTGCGAGTATATAAATTTTTTGCTTATTTCCCGCTTGAATGTCTTTATCATTTTTAATGATCTCTAACACATCGTCTGCGGTTTGCTTAACTAATGTATCAGGAGAAACTTCAGCACTCGCGAGTTGCGCCGAAAAAAGTGTCAGCGTTACAAAACTGGTGTTAACTAAAAACTTGAATAGTGCGTTCATTTTTACCCTTTTATTACTCACAATTTGGTCTGATTAAAACGGTGCATCACCCAATTCAGTTGACTTTGCAGCTTCTGGCGCTAGTTTTGCGTCTTCTGTTTCAGAGGCTTTATTAAACAAAAATTGACTGATCATTTTTTCTAACACAACGGCATCTTGCGTTTTTGTGATTCTATCGCCTTCTTTGAGCGGGCTCTCATCGCCGCCCGCCTCTAAACCTACATATTGCTCACCCAACAAACCCGCTGTGTAAATATTAGCAAAAGTGTCTTTTGGAAACGCATAATTTTTATCAATATTAATTTTAACCAACGCTTCATAACGCTTGGAATCAAACTGAATACTTTCAACACGGCCAACCACCACGCCAGCGCTTTTAACAGGTGCCTGAGGTTTTAAACTACCAATATTTTCAAAAGCTGCGCTCACTGTATAGGTTTCGCCAATTTTGCTTGAAGTTAAATTGCCAACCTTCATGGCTAATCCAAATAAAGCGGCCATGCCACATACAACAAAAATTCCAACCCATAAATCGATTGTTGTTTTTTCCACGTTAATCTTCCTTCTAATTTACTTTTTGTTAATTGATTTCTTGATGC
The DNA here is from genome assembly GCA_965247415.1 of Methylophilaceae bacterium. Classification (GTDB taxonomy): domain Bacteria; phylum Pseudomonadota; class Gammaproteobacteria; order Burkholderiales; family Methylophilaceae; genus Methylotenera. The sequence continues at coordinate 1,462,459 of OZ252007.1, read as the reverse complement.
TTTTTGTGAAATACAAGCTTCTAACTTAAACCACAATCATGAACGAAGTCAGCACAAAATCTAGCCCTAGGACTGCAAATGATGAAATGACAACCGTGCGCGTTGTTGCACGGCTTACACCTTCTGCCGTGGGTGGCGCATCGTAGCCTTCAAATAATGCAATGATGGTACAGGCAATGCCAAAAACCACACTTTTAATCAGTCCATTCATGACATCAGCTTGCACGTCCACATTGGCTTGCATTTGCGACCAAAAGGCACCTTGATCGACACCGATAATCGGCACTGCTACCAAATAGCCGCCCAAAATCCCGACCATTGAGAAAATGCTTGCTAAAATTGGCATCGCAATCACGCCCGCCCAAAAGCGCGGCGCAACCACTCGGGCAATCGGATTCACCGCCATCATTTCCATGGCTGAAAGCTGCTCTGTGGTCTTCATTAAGCCAATTTCCGCAGTAATCGCTGTGCCTGCACGTCCTGCAAATAATAGTGCGGTCACTACTGGCCCCAACTCTCTGACCAAAGATAGCGCAACCAATACGCCAATCGCTTCTGAAGAGCCATATTTTTGCAAAGTATTATACCCTTGCAACGCGAGCACCATGCCGACAAAAAACGCTGAAACAACAATCAGCATCAATGACATCACACCCGTAAAATAAACCTCTCTAATGGTCAAATGAAAGCGCTTAAAACTTTCACCTGAATAAGCCAAAGTTAATCCAAACAAACGCGCGCCTGCGCCTAAACGCCAAACACGGTCTATCATGCGATGACCGATGCCTTGTAAACTACGCTTTGTTTTTGTGATCAGTGTTGTCATTTTTTATTTAGGATTATTATTTTAGTGGCGATAATAACTGGTGATGATAATCAGCAGCTGCATAATGGAAAGGCACTGGTCCATCTTTTTCGCCATGTACGAACTGATGCACAAAGGGCAGGATTGATCGCATCAAATCATCGGGAGTACCCTCTGCCACAACCACGCCATCAGCTACAAAATATACATAATCTGCAATTAAAAAAGTTTCTTTCACATCGTGCGAAACCAGAATCGATGTCGCACCCAGCGCATCGTTGAGGCTGCGAATTAAATCGCAAATCACGCCCATGGAAATTGGATCCAACCCTGCAAAAGGCTCGTCATACATAATAATATTGGGATCAAGCGCTACTGCACGCGCCAACGCCACACGCCTAGCCATACCGCCAGAAAGTTCTGCCGGCATTAAACGATAAGCCCCGCGCAAACCCACTGCATTTAATTTCATCAGCACCAAATCACGAATCATGGATTCTGACAAATCGGTCAGCTCGCGCATCGGGAAAGCCACATTATCAAACACGCTTAAATCGGTAAATAATGCGCCATGTTGAAATAACATCCCCATTTTTCGACGCAATTTATAAATCCCGTCACGGTCTTGCTTGTGTACTACTTGACCATCCACCAACACTTTACCAACGGAAGGCTTCATTTGCCCGCCAATAAGGCGTAACAACGTTGTTTTACCACTGCCACTGCCACCCATAATGGCAACAACTTTTCCGCGCGGAAAAACCATATTGATGCCTTTATGCAACTGACGTCCTCTGTAACCAAAGGAAAGATTATCGATTTCTACAATATTTTCTTGCATGGAGGTTAGTGGTATTTGCGAGTTAAACGTTCATTTATACACAGACTGCGTATTCTAAAACAATTTGACGCGTAAGCAAGCGCTTATCTTGAATTGTGGTTTTTTTGCGACAGTTTGTTGAGTTTAAACTGTAATTTAAGCGCACTGAATTTTCAAACAAATATTTTAAAACGACATACAAACTGTGTAAGGAGAACCATCAACGACTGCAGTGATTGCAACCGCAGCAGGCGTCCCATCTACAATTGCACGAACCGAACCATTGGCAGTATCTCCATCATCAAGATTAATATCAATTTGTTTTGCCAACTTCCCAGGAATACTCTGTGAACAAACAACATAAGTACCCGTCATCCCAGTGATTGGGGCAGCGCCTGCTACTGACTGAACGCCCAAACGTCCTCCTTCTGAATTTCTTGGGTAATAATCCGCACTACCGACGACTGTACTGCCTGTAGCTAACCCAGCTAAACGAACATGTTGCCAAAACAAACTCGACTCATCAGTAGCCGAAGAAGAATTCCAAGCACCATCAATTGTTCCGCTTCCTTTAGTAGTTCCCGCAACAGTTCCATTAACATGCGTATCAGCAGCTGCATCATCACCAGGCAAAGCCCGATAACGGTCTTGATATCCATATATAAATATTTGCACATTTTTAAAATCTGCAATCATATTTTTAGCTTTTGCGCTATTAATTAAATCTTGCCCTTTCAACACACCGCCTAACAACAAACCAATGATGACCAGCACAATGGCAAGTTCAATCAAGGTAAAACCAGTCTGTTGTTTTTTCATTTAAAATCCCCAAAGATTTTTTATTTGCGGCTTAGATGTTAATCATCTTTAGATTTTGATCATCTATTAAAGTCGCATTCATTTATTATTTTACTAAATATTTTTCTAAAGCACTCTGTGACGCATGAATAGGGTTGTTTATGTAGTATTAAATGTGTTCAAATGCATGTAAAACATAAACATTTTGCGCTAAACATAAGTGAATAATACATTAATCAGTGTTGCCGTCATAGTCAATAGACACCAAATTAAGCGTTTGCGATGTTTAATATTACCCACTACACAGCCATCACCATGCTTATGATTGCCAAAATTTACCAGCAATTAATGAATGTGTCAGACCGACTCATGGCACTGATGATTTTATCGCTTCACGCACTGCTGATTTGGGGCGATGTGACTGGTCTAAATGTTGCACTTTTTTTAATCCACTACTCGCTTTTTTTGCTATGGCAACCTGTCATGCAAAAATCCTCTCAACGATTAGAATTATCTTGGCAAACCATCACACTCATTTTTATTGGCGCTTTTTCTGGGCTAATCTTTATCTGGTTTTTTATGAGCTGGTGGATTGTGGCTTTTTGGATTGCCAGTCTTTTTTCACTGATCGGCGGGCGTATTTTTTCTAGCGAATCTGCGCGAGATCGATTACCAAACATCCTCGCCGCAAGTTATTTGTTAGCCATTTTACTGCTTTGGGTTGTTCCTAAACTACTCCGAGCCAATGACGATTTAGCCGCTGCTGAATTTTTGTTAATTTACTTTTTACCCATTTTGCCACTGATTATTTTGTTTTTATCTGCAAAAACGCATCGCGACCCCGCCAGCGCCAACATTGACTTTTTTTATACTTTATTAATTTTTTTAATTACGCTGATTGTTGTTTTAGGCAGCTACGCGATTGGCGTCATTTGGAAAGTCCATTACATTGAACTCCTCATTTTTGCTGTGATGGGCATGGCCGCAACGTTAGTGGTGCTGAGCTGGCTATGGAATCCAAGCGCGACATTTTCTGGCCTTGAGCTTTTAATGTCACGTTATTTGTTAAGTTTGGGTCTACCGTTTGAAGAATGGATTAGAAAAATTGCTTTTCATGCAGAAAACACTACAAATGCAGAGCAGTTTTTACAAGCTTCCATGCAAGAACTTGCAGCCCTAAATTGGGTTAAAGGCTTGTTGTTGCAAGTTGATAACAAAAATAATTTTGTTGGTGAGCAATCTATCCACATTTCTACCTTTACGTTTGGCCAACTACATTTAACCTTATATTCACGCTGGCAATTTAGCCCTTCTATGTATTTACATGTGCAGTTACTCACGCAAATTTTGGGCGAATTTTATGAAGCAAAACGCCGTGAAGAAACCATTTCGCAAACCACTTATATGCAAACTTTTTACGAAACTGGCTCAAGGCTTACGCATGATATTAAAAATATTTTGCAATCGCTCGGCACACTCACTTCTGCCAGCCAACAAGTAAAAACTAAGGAAGATGACGCAAGATTATTAAATTTAGTAAAGCTACAACTACCACGCCTCAACCAAAGGCTTGCTGTAACATTAAGTAAGCTTGAGCGCCCAAGTGTTGAAAAAAAACGGCAAGCAAAAATTGCTACTTGGTGGAAAAGTTATAAGCAACTCAATTTACATCACAATATTTTATTTGAATCACCAACCCGCTTTCCAAATGCTGATATTGACCCTGAAGTCATTGACAGCGTGGTGGACAATTTAATCCAAAATGCTTTAGAAAAGGCAAAACAAGAACGTCAATTACAAATTAAAGTGACACTTTTTCCTACGCAGCATTTTTGTTTGGAAGTATCTGACAATGGCTCGCCCATGCCAACTCAAACCGCAGAGCGCTTGTTTAAATCTCATATTAATTCTGATAATGGCTTGGGTGTTGGGTTGTTTCATGCTGCACAACAAGCCGCTCAAGCTGGCTATACGTTAAGTTTGATGCAAAATCAAAATGGCTTGGTATGTTTCAGAATAGAAATTAGTGACGTTGAAGCGAGTGATTAAAATATATCCCTTGGTTCTGAATATATTATTCTGATTTGATAGTTCAGATTTGAACCAAGGGCTATTTAAATTTATTTTCCAAACGTATTTAAAGCGTACCGTAAGAATGTAAGCCACTTAAAAACATGTTCACACCTAAAAATGCAAAGGTTGTGACTAATAAACCAATGAGCGCCCACCAAGCCAAGATTGGCCCTCGTAAGCCTTTGACCATGCGCAGATGCAACCAAGCCGCATAATTAAGCCACACAATAAGCGCCCAAGTTTCTTTTGGATCCCAGCTCCAGTAGCCTCCCCAAGCCTCTGCTGCCCACATTGCACCTAAAATGGTTGCAATGGTAAAAAATGCAAAGCCAATCGCAATAGATTTGTACATTAAATCTTCCAGCACCGCTAAGGCTGGCAAGCGCGTTGCTAATATTCCTTTATTTGCAAGTAAGTAAGCACTTGCAACCATCGCCGCCAATGAAAATGCACCATATCCCACAAAATTTGCAGGCACATGAATTTTCATCCAATAACTTTGCAAGGCTGGAACCAAGGGTTGAATATTGTTGGCTTGTTTATCAAAGGTGTACCAAAGAATAAAACCTACCGCAGCATTAATTACTAATAAAACAAAGCCACCTAACTGTTTGGTATTAAAGGTTTTTTCATAATGCAAATAAAGTAATGCAGTAATTAAGCAAAATAAAACAAATACTTCATATAAATTGCTGATTGGGATATGACCAACATCTGGCGCAATTAAATAAGATTCATACCAGCGCACCATTAAGCCAATAAACCCAAATAGGACGGCAGTCCAAGTGAGGCTGGAAGCCACTTTTCCGATAAACTCTGAACGTTTCAATAAGGCAAACCAATAGGTTGCCATCGCTAGAACAAATAACACATTCATCCACATAATGGCAGATTGGCTGGAAAGCATAAATTTCAGGAAAAAATTCTGCGTGGCGCGCGCTTGGTCGCCATGATACATGCTAATTGAGAATAGACTAACTGCCCCGATAGCTAGCACTAACTTACCGAGGGATTTCCATTGCCATCCTAAATAGCTAAACAAGGCGACGGCTGAAAATAAAAAACCTATTTCGTACACATCCATAAAGTGACTGTATTGATTAAATGCAAAAATACCCCCAGCCAATAAAATTAGGGAGTACAAATAATCTTGTAGGCCTAATTGTTGCCACAGGCTTTTTTGTTTTAAATGGATAGCTTCAGTATTCATGGTTTTCCTCTGCGTTCAAACTTTAATGAATGAACAACGTTTTTATTTCATCGCGCACTATATTAAATTCTTGATCAAAATCTAAATTTTTTCTATTTGATGACATTGCAAATAACACTTGGTTTTGCGCTGGTTTTAGCAATAACCAAATTCTTCTTTCTCTAATATACATCATTGAAAAAATGCCTAACACCAACAAACTAGAGCCCAAATACACCCATTTTTGACCTGGGGATTTTGTAAGTTGTAAGCCGCTGGCTTCTTTGTGGTTAAAACCACTCAGTTGTAAAAAATAAGGCGTGCCGTAAAAAAATAAATCACTAAATGAATTTAAACTTTCTCTAATCAACGTTTCACTTGCTTGGTCGTTGGCAAGCAATGGTTTTTTATTTTTTTCAAGCCCAATGTTGTAGGCTTCAAAGGCAGCGAGTGTGATCATTTTAATGTAGGTCTTTGCTGCAATTTCTCGCTGATTTTGTGGCACATTTTTTTCGATCACCCTTGCAACTTGGTCATAACCGCCCTGAGAAAAGTTCAGCAATAATTTTTTCACACTTTGAATAAATTCTTGGCGATTTTGATCATTTTTTGCGTTACCCATCGCTGGCTTTGCCATTCTTTGCGCAATTTCATCAAAATAGGCATCATCCATCATGATGGCTCTAAACGTCATAAAACCATTGATACTAAAATCCTCATCAACAGGAATGTGTAAATATTTAAAATCCTGTTGGACGGTTTCTCGCACCCCTGAAATGAAATAATGGCTGCCGTCAATTTGAATCGGCTGCATGTAAGTGACGTATTCCCTCGCTTGACCTTGCGCATCTCTCAATTTATAGGTGAAATTTGCGCCAACATTCCTCGGTTTGCCTTTACCATCTGGCGATAAATTAAGAATGTTAAATTTTCGAAAATCGTTAAACTCAACGCTCAACGCATCAACGCCTTCACCCAACAGGCCTTTTTCAAATATTTTTCCAGTCAGGGGTTGCGGGTTAAATGACTGACTAAATAAATTCCAAACAGACAATTTCAGTTCTGTCCCGCCATCTTGAAAATCAGATTGATAAATCGTTACCCCTTTATAAGTTAAAGGGTGGTTCACGGTGATGGTTTTTTTAATGGGCGTTTTGAGCATAGGATCAATAATCTCCAAATCGCTCTCAAATGATTTGGGCTGTCCTGTCGCATAATGTTCAATTCTAAAATCTTTAAGCGCTACATGAAATGGCAATTCTTGCACTAAATAGCCATCGCGTACGCTTAAAAAAGCCACATTACCACTTGCACCTTCTGGCAGCGTCATGTTGCCACGGAAAGATAAATTTTCACTGCTCATGCGACTGATGAGAGGGATTTGTGACTCTGGAATATTGCGCGTTTCAATCTGCTTTTGACCGAGCATTTCTTGAATTTTAAACGGTAAATTTCCATCCAGAAGCCCGCCTAAGCAAATAATGACAATCGCTAAATGTGTAAAAATATAGCCCAAACGTTGATGGGTTCCAGCTTTAGCGGCAATTAATTCACTGCCGTCTGACTGTTGTTTGAGTTCGTACTTAAAGCCTTTTGCTTGCAAATAGGCCATTAAATTATCTTTTACTTGATTTGGTAAATTGGCTTTAGTGTCATAAACCGCTTGATGGCTAAAGGCCAGCAGTGATTTTTCTGTGGCTTGCGCTTTAAAACTGCGCCATTCTTTAATCATCAATGGGCTGTTGCGATAAACGCATAAGCTTGTTGAAATGACTAAAAATAATAATATGAGCAAAAACCATGCACTGTGATAAACATCGTAAAGCCCGAGTTGTTCAAAAAAACCAAACCAAAACTGTCCAAATTTTATGATGTAATTTTCGTAAGGCTCATTTTGCTTAAGCACTGTGCCAATAATGGATGCGATACCCAATAAAGTTAATAAACTCACCGCAAAACGCATTGAGCTTAATAAATTAAATAGGTTTTTTGAAATGCTTGTTTTTGAGTTCAAAATAAGATTAATCTAAAAAATGTAAATACAAAAAACATAGATAAAAAAACATAGATAATTCGACAGATGCTTTCAATAAAAATTTCGCATCTTTAAGCGACATTTGTAATTTGTGGCATTTAAAACTAAAGAAGGGTAGCCAAAGCCACCCTTCCACAGAATTTAAGTTTCGCTTAACGTAAACCTTGAATGTAATCAGCCACTGCCGCCATTTCAGCATCGGTCATTTTTGTTGCAATTACCATCATCATGGGCGCATTGGCACGCTCGCCTGTACGGAATGTTTTTAATTGAGCAAGTGTGTAATCTGCATGTTGACCCGCAACGCGTGGAAATTGTTTTGGCAAGCCTGCACCTGTTGCACCATGGCATGCAGCACACGCAGGCACATTGGTTTTAGCAATCCCGCCACGATAAATTTTTTCACCCAACGAACCTTTACCATTTTCTTTTGCTGCGCCTAATGTTGCTTTTTGACTGTAAAAATAATCCGCTAAATTTTTCATATCTTCTTCACTTAACGCCGCAGCCATGCCAGACATCACAGCGTTTGCGCGTTTTCCAGACTTAAATTCAGTCAATTGCTTCTGTATATATTCTGGGTGCTGACCTGCTAGTTTTGGATTCAGCGTAATTGCGCTATTTCCATCCACCCCATGACAGGCGGCGCACACAGTATTCACAATCTGTTCAGCTGATTTTTTTTCAGCAACAACAGCGTCCTCAGCCATCGCATTTTGTGCGAAAACCGCCGTGAACGCTAAGCTTAAAAGGCCCGATTTTATTGCGCCCAACTTTGTAGAATGACAAACTTGCATTACCGCTCCTAACCTATCAATAAACTTCAGATGATGTATATTTGTTTAGTCAATATTGACTTGATTTCGCAGCCATTTTAGCTAAAAAGAGCTATTCGTGATAGCATTTTTACGACTGCAAAACCCTTAGACTGCAATATATCAGAATAAGCAAGTGCGCTAAACCCAAATCAAACCTAGAAAAAACCTGCAATATCGCAAATTCAACGTTTATATCTAAATTTTTAAAATGGAATCCTATGCCACTTTTTCAGAATGCTACATTTCATATCTCCGCACATCACTTACGCGATTTACCGCCAGCAAGTGGCATTGAAGTTGCCTTTGCTGGACGCTCAAACGCAGGAAAATCAAGTGCGCTTAATACGCTTGCCAACCATAACCGCCTTGCTTTTGTGAGTAAGCAACCTGGTCGCACACAACTGATTAACTTTTTCACCCTTGGTAATGACAGACATTTGGTCGATTTACCAGGCTACGGCTACGCAAAAGTACCAGAAGCCATGCGCGCGCACTGGCAAAATGTGCTTTCACGCTACTTAAGCGAACGAACAAGCCTCAGCGGCCTTGTCCTTGTGATGGATAGCCGTCACCCACTCACCCCTCTTGACCGTCAAATGCTGAATTGGTTTTGCCCAAGTGGCAAGCCCGTGCATATATTGTTAACAAAGTCAGACAAATTATCTAGAAGTGAGTGCGCACTTACTTTAAATAAAATACGCAAAGAAGTGATTGAAGGCTGGGGAGAAAACATTACCCTGCAATTATTTTCCAGTTTAAAAAAACAAGGCGTGGAAGAAGCCGAAGCAGTGATTGGTAAATGGCTGTTTGATTAAGAAAATGATGTTTAAAAAACAAAAAGCCTTGTTAGCAAAAGATAACAAGGCTTTTTTACATTTGGCGGAGTGGACGGGACTCGAACCCGCGACCCCCGGCGTGACAGGCCGGTATTCTAACCAACTGAACTACCACTCCTTAAAACTGCTTTAAAAATGCAAATTAATACAGATTTTTAACATCACTTTTTTGTTGATTTATGGTGGGTGCTAACGGGGTCGAACCGCTGACATTCGCCTTGTAAGGGCGACGCTCTACCAACTGAGCTAAGCACCCCGCCTAACCAACGAGGTGCGCATCATACCTGTATTTATATCTTTTTCCAAGTAATATTACTGCGCATTTTTTAAAAGGAGCAATTTGCGTGTTCAAGAAAATGATTTGAAGCATGTTAGAATGTTTGATTAAAATTTAAACATTTTTTAATTTCAATCATTTAATCCATTAAAATCTTGTATAAGAAAATTTAATCCATGAAAAATAAAGAAAACGCGCATGCAACAGAAAGTCCTTTTAAAGGCAAAACAGGCTTACCACGTTTAATCAATGCGTTTGGTTACTCACTAGAAGGTTTTAAAGCAGCGTTTAAACATGAAGATGCTTTTCGGCAAGAGGTATTTTTGGCAATTATTTTGGTGCCGCTTAGCTTTTATTTAGGTCAAACATCCGTTGAAAAAGCGTTGATGATTTTTAGCGTGCTCTTGGTGTTGATTGTAGAATTATTAAACTCTGCGATTGAGGCGGCTGTAGACCATACTTCAACAGAGCGTCATGCGTTAGCAAAGCGCGCAAAAGATATTGGCAGTGCTGCGGTTTTTTTAGCGCTTGCGATTGTATTTTTTGTCTGGGGTTTAATTTTAATTGGCTAAGTTTGAATAATACAAAGTTTGAATAATACAAAAAAGCCAGCTGCAAAATTGTAGCTGGCTTTCTTATAACTTAATGTTCAAAACCGAATGTTTATACCTTTGATTTTCGAGGCGATCAATTTTGTAAACCGCTTAAAAATCGCTTCGTAGACCAACTAATAAAGCCCGTTGTCCTGCAGGTGAAATGTCTTTTAAAAATGACGCGTGTTCACGTATGTCATCATTCAGCAAATTATTGGCTTTGGCAAATAACTCCACATTCAGCTTTGTTGGCAATTTGTAGGCTACAAGTGCACTAATATTGGTGTAACCATCGGTTGCCAACTCATTTTCTGCCGTGCGGTCTTGTTTAAATGCATGTAAGACGTCTATTTTTGCGCTAAACGCATTGAAGCTATATTGCAACCCTGCCCCTAAACGCAAGGGTGAAATACGTGGCAAGTATTCATGATTTCGATTGTCTTTAGCATGCACATAGTCGCCACGCGTCGTTAAATTCAAGTGGTCTGATAAACTAAATTTTCCTTCAATCTCCAAGCCTTTAAAGGTGGCAGGCACAGCGCTAAATTGCGCGATCGGCAATTCAGATTCCTCATCGATTACCCCAGTATCAAACAAGCCAATAAAATTACTAAATTTTGTGTAATAAGCGCCAACGCTGAACGCATTTTTTGCATCTTTCCAGCGTAATTGCGCATCTATGCCGTTGGAGCGCTCTTTCTCAAAGTTAGTATTACCTACTTCAAACTGCCCCGTGGCCAGATGCGCGCCGTTGGCATAAAGCTCAAAATAACTCGGCGCGCGTTCGTTGTGCGATAAATTGCTGGTGATTGACCAAGCGTCACTTAAACGATATAAACCACCCAAAGCAAAACTGTTAGGGTTGAAACTGTTATTTTGCCCTGTACCAAATACTGCGCTGTCTTTTGAATCTACATGAGTATTGCCAAAACGCGCGCCAAAGGTAATTTTGTGCTGCAAATCATGTTGGCCAGCAATGGGTAATTCTTCGTAAAAATAAATCGCTTGATTTTGAGTGTTCACGCTGGGGACAAAGGCTTCATCACCCAAAGCCTCAAAATTTGTATTGCTAAATTGGTAGCCTAAAATACCGTTAAAACTTGCAATGGGCGCGTGACCGACTTCAACGCTGCCCTCTATGCCGCGGTTTTTAAAGGTTGTGCCCACTTCACCGTCTTCCAATTCTCTGTGTTCATAATCAGTATGCGCCATGCGGAATTTCACGCGATTGACAATACTACCTAAGTCATTGAATTCACTTGCAACATCCCAGCGGTCACTTTTCATGTCAATGCGCACGGCTTCTTCTGCTACCACGCCGTAATTATTATTTAAGGTTGAAAAAGATGCGCCAACATAACCGTTATCAAAGGTGAGTGCCGCACCTAAAGCGCCACCATCGCCATCGGCACTACTGTTCACCAACGTGCCTTTATTTTCTCTGGATGTGCCATCTGCCGCGTTTTTCCGGCGAGAAACAGCAAAGCCAGGAATGTCTAAATCACCGGTTTTGCGCGTATAAGCATCGGCGTGAATCGCTAGTTTGCCATTGCCAACATCCACCACTGCAGCACCATTGCGTGTGCTGTCTGGCCCACCAAAGCGCGCCTCAGTGCGCCCAATAATGCCCTCTAATTTTTCTGTGGGAATACGATGGTCAATGGCATTCACTACACCGCCCATCGCGCTGCCACCGTACAAGAGCGCGGCTGGACCGCGCACCACATCAATTTGTTCAATAATCAGCGGGTCAATACCCACGGCATGATCAAAACTTAAAGAAGAAGCATCTAAAATACCAACGCCGTTTTGCATGATTTTTACGCGTTCAGCATCTAAACCGCGAATCACTGGACGTGATGCATTGGGGCCAAACTGCGTGGCGGTAACGCCGGGAATACCATTTAAAGTTTCGCCAAGTGTGCCTGCGCGTTGCAAACTTAATTCTCGACCATTCAGCACTGAAACGGGTACGACGAGTTCATCTGACCCCACCCCCAATGGATTGCCTGTGACAGCGACAGAATTTAATTCTATTTTCGTATTTTCTTCTGCCCAAGCGGCAGAGGTGAGCAGGCAACTCACCACGATAAAAATGAGTTTAACTTTTAAGGGAGTACGTGAAGCTGGTAAAGTTGCGCGCGCATAAGATGGGCGTGATTGTGTATCGTGTGAATTAATCGATAAAAGCATGGAGGTTTCCTAAAAAAAATAGCAAATAGCCGGTGAAAATTCACTGGCAACGGTCAATTAGCTAAGTGAGGAAAAGGGCGGTGCGCGGGCACAGTAAGGTGAAATTAAACGTGCAGTTAACCTAGCAACGTGAATGGTTGCTAATTGAAAATGCGCGTCATTTTGATGAAGAAAAAAATCTTGCGTTGGCACTGCATTGGCTGATTGTGCATAAGCAATACATTTTCCGCATTGTTCAGCGGTGGTTTTTTTGTCAGAAGAACTTTGTTTTATTGGTTCATTAAAGTGGCTAATTTCATGCGTCACCACACCCATTTGCGTAAAAGCAAATAAGAAAATCAAACTAAATTGAATAAAAATGCGCTGCAACATGAATAAATATTAACACGAATCGTAGAAAATGATGATTCATTAAAATGACGAATTAATTTTTTTTATTTGACAACGCGCATCCAATAAAGTGGTTTTTTAGATTCCGTTTGAAAAAGCACCATGTCTTGCCGCCGTAAATTTTCAAAGGCTTCATTGAAAGAAATTTTCTGTAATCTTGCCTTTTCTTCTGCAAGCGGCGTTGCATAAGAAGTCCATGCTGGGTTTTGCAAGTAACCATGATCTTCCATGCAACTGCGCATCACGCGCGCCTTTCTGCCAATAATTTCGAGTTTTTGAAACTCGACGACAGCCGTCAAATGCGCAGCAGATTTTTCTGTAATAGCAACGCAGTCATTACCATCACGCATCAATGCAGTATTTTTTGCGATGGGCGCTTTTTCTAGCGAAATAAAATCCATATTAATAAGCCATGCAAACATCAGTCCGATTGCAATTGTTATCGGAGCATACCAGTAAATTTTGTTCAAATGAAACACCTTCAATAAAATTAAAACATCATAAAAATTATGTCATCAAGATGCTAAAACCAAGACAATTGCGTTTAATTTTAGTAGGACTCAACCACCGCTCATTTGTTGCAAGCAGCCTTTTAAAAAAGCAATTTATTTCAAGTGAGCACCAAAACTTATCAACGATTATTCATGTTTTCTAAAAAGCCGCCGTTAACAACTTAACAGATATTTTTAAAGGACACCTTTCATCATGATTATTCAGCCGCCAAATGAAGAAAATGAATTGTTTTGTGAATATATGAATATTGAGCAAGCCATGCACGGTGCGCAAGATTTATTTTCATGGGACGAAACGCAAGTTTACGAGATTGAAGATTTAAGCATTGAAGGGGTTTAGTCTTCATTTAAAATAATAAAACCGTACATTTTTTATACCCCGTAAATTTTTATACAAGTTGTTCAGTATAAGATGTTAAAAAGCAAAAAAACTAGATTGCCGTCACGTGTGAATTAGCAACTTCAGCGGGTGTATTCCAGGGTGATAACCCTTGTGGTTGCATCACTTTGATTTTTTAGTGTTAGTTTTTCTCGCAATGACCAATTCTTAGTCATTGCGAGCGTTTTAGCGCGTGGCATTCCGAATAAACGCAGACAAACCACAAATATTCATTCAATCTTCTTACTGAACAGCTTGTTTTTTGTATGTTTTTTTAAACAATCACGCTATAAGGACATGCGCTTCATGGTGTCGTCTTTATCCATCAGCTTATGTTTTATTGCGCCAACAATGTGTAAAACCAATAAAATCAGCATGATAAAACCGACAATTTCATGCACTTCTTTAAAAATATCGCGCATATTTTTATCATCTAAGCCAGCAATTAAATCTAAGCCAAACCATTTCACACCATATTTACTGTACGTTGCCATAATGATGCCACTTAATGGAATTGCAACCATCAGCAAGTAAAGAAAGTGATGCGTCCCCGTGGCAAGTTTTCTTTCCCAAACTTTGTAAGAGGCAAGCATGGCAGGTGGCTTATGGGTAATTCGCCAAAATAATCGCAACACGATCAGCGCAAACACTGTCACACCAATCGATTTATGCAAATTAAAGTAAAAAGTTCGCGGGCTGGCTTCCTCGGCAAGTTGCCAGGTGTAAACGCCCCAATCAAACAAATCAAAAAACATTTGTTTGGGCGCTTCTTTCGGCAGTTCGCTCATGTACCAACCTAAAGCAAACATGCCGAAAATGGCAAAAGCAATCAGCCAGTGCAGCAAAATTGCAACTTTGCTATAACGTTGCGTTTGATTCATTTGTTTAATCTCCGTATTAGTTATTTTTTATGTGACTGAAATTACATTAAATAATTTCTAACTTTTGTATATTAACGTATTCTTGTTATGCCTGATGGTGAATAATTTTTAAAAGGATTACAAATGTTGCGATTTTTTATTTTGCTTTGCAGTATTTTTTGTCTTTCATGTGCGCATGCACAAAAAGATGAAGCAACTTTCACCTTAAATCCAATTGGCGGTAATATTTATGTTCATTATGGTCAGCATTTGGATATTGACACGGGCTATCAAGGTGATATATGCAATTTGAGTGTTGTGATTGGCACAACGGGTATCGCTGTGATTGACTCTGGCGGCAGCCTTAACGTGGGTAAAAAATTACGCGATGCCATCAAAAAAATCAGCAATCTACCTATTTTGTATGTCATTAACACGCATGTGCATCCTGACCATATTTTTGGCAATGCCGCATTTATTGAAGATAAGCCTACTTTTGTTGGTCATAAAAAATTGGGAGATGCCATGCAGCTTCGTGCTGAGGCCTATGAAAAATTAAATATTAAACTTTTAGGCACTGATGCCAATGGCTCAAGCATTGTAAAACCAACGTTGATGATTGAAGGTCCAACCAGCGTTAATTTGGGTAATAGAACACTCACCATTACGCCCTATGAAAATGCACATACTAATACCGATATTTCTGTTTTAGACAGCCAAACGCAAACGTTATTTACGGGTGATTTATTGTTTATTGAGCGTACGCCTGTTGTTGAAGGTGATATTAAAGGTTTAATTGCAACGCTTGAAAATCTTAAAACTTATTCAATCGAGCAAATTGTGCCAGGTCACGGGCCTATGACAAAAGATTGGTTAAAAGCGTTGAATGACGAACAACGCTATTTGACTTTATTGCTGGCAGATATTCGCAGCATCATTAAAAAAGGCGGCACGATGACTGAGGCAATGGATTTTGCCGCAAGCAGTGAAAAAGCCAACTGGCTTTTGTTTGATATTGCCAATCGGCGCAATGTGAATACGCTTTACCCCACTTTAGAGTGGGAATAAAACTTAGAGTTACCATTAAAAAATCGTATCTTTTTTAAGATTATCTACACTAAAAGGCATTTTGTGATGCACTGCAACCATCAACAAACCCCCTGCAATTGCTAAGTATTGCAACACAAAAATAAAACCGTTTACTTCTTGCAATTTCATAAATAACGCAATAAAAACAGCATAAACAGCTAACACATAAGCGCACAATCTTGTTTTGTAGCCAACCATTAAACCCAGTCCAAACACCAACTGAATAAAAATGGTTAACGGCGCAAAAATACCAGGCAAGCCGTAATTGCCAAAAAGAGCGGTGTATGCGTCATAGCCTTGCGGATGGCTGGTAATTTGCGAAATGGTTATGACAACCGCCACCACAAAAATTTGCGCCAATAAAATTCTTGCTAAAACTTCCATATAATTTTTCATTTTTTAGCTTTCTAATATAATTATTAATTATCTACATGATGATTATAAAGATTTTAACCAATGTTAGCCAACATTCAAATCATACAAGGCGATTGGGCCACTTTAAATCAACCCTTGATTGCCATCAGAACACAGGTGTTTATTGAAGAACAGCACGTTCCAGCAGAAGTCGAGTGGGACGCAGATGATGCAGATGCGATTCATTTATTGGCATTTGATGCACAAAATTCGCCGATTGGTTGTGCGCGTATTTTAAAAAAAGGAAAAATTGGCCGCATGGCAGTCTTGCAAACTCATCGTGGATCTGGTTTAGGGAGTGCGCTTTTAAACAAGGCAATTGCGGTTTGTCGGCAACTTAATATGCAAAAAATAACCATTTCATCGCAAACACATGCCATTAAATTTTATGAAAATGCAGGCTTTATTGTAACGAGTGAAGCTTATATTGATGTCAATATCTGGCATAAAGATATGCAACTGGTTTTATAAATAATGCTTCTTTTATGTTGCGCTGGTTAACTTGTATAATCCCTAATTAATTTTATATGACCCAAATTTATATGATTTAATTTTATGTACTTCAAATTTAGTCTGTTAATTTTTTAATTTTATTTTTAAGGAAAATGTATGTCAAAAATTGTATTTAAAGCAGGTGAAGCGACTGTTTACAGCGAAGGTAAAGATGTAACAGCCGCCATGCCAGAAATCTTAATTGGCACAGTGGATGGCCCCGTTGGTCAAGCGTTTGCTAACATGATGGCGCAAAGTAAAGGCCACAGCGCGATGTTTGCGGTGCGTGACATCAACCAAATGGTGCGCCCAGCCACCATGATGGTGCCGAAAGTAACCTTAAAAGGCAGTACGGATGTTGCATTATTTGGCGGCGTGGTACAAGCAGCGCTGGCGGATGGTATTTTAGATGCCGTGATTGAAGGTATTATTCCAAAAGATCAAGTGGATGAGTTATGCATCGTGGCGTTGATGTGGATTGATCCAGGTTGTATTGAGCTAGAAAAAGCGGGTACTTTAGACAAAGCGGATATGTATAAAAACAATTACGATGCGATTAAACTGGCTTTGAAACGCGCTTTAAGTAATGAACCAAGTATTGATGAGTTGATTGCAAACCGTCACAAAATCAAACACTGCATGTGGGAAGATTCTTGGGATCAAAAATAATCGTCTCCAACCTATAAAATATAATTGATTGATTAAAATTTGAATAATTTTAATTTGATTGTTTAAAGCTAACGAGGCACTTTTGATAAGTGCCTCTTTTTTTAACTATCTAATGCTGATTTCTTAGTTTTGCTAGTGGCAGTTTTGGTACTGGCAGTTTTAGTGCTTGGCTTTTTGCTCGTTTTTGTTGCTGCTTTTTTAACAACTTTTTCTGTTTTTTCTGTTGCTTTGACTACCGTTGCTTTTTTAGGAGCGGCTTTCTTTATACCAGTGCTTTTTGCGCTGGTTTTTTTAGCTGGCACTCCTTTTGCCGCTTTTTCACTAAGTAAAGCTAAAGCTTCTTCCATGGTGAGAGATTCTGGCTCAATACTTTTTGGCAGTGTAGCCCGCAATTTTGCATGCTGAACATAAGGACCATATCGGCCTGCAAATACTTCAATTTGTCCATCTTCCGTTGGGTGGCTACCTAACACGCAAAGTGGCGCTGGCCCTGAATAGGCGGCAGAAAGCAAGGCAACAGCTTCTTCATTGTTAATACTAAAAACACTCAGCGTTTTGGGAATGGATTTAAATTTTGCGTCATGATTCACATAGGGACCAAAACGGCCAATGTTAGCGATGATTTTTTTATTAGTGACTGGATGCAAGCCTAAATCACGCGGGAGCGATAACAACATATTTGCAGTATCTAGGCTCATATCAGCGATTGAAATTTCTTTTGGCACACTGACACGTTTTGGTTTTTTCTTTTCACCTTCAACCGCCAAGCCCACTTGCAAATAAGGGCCATAAGGACCATTCATCAATAAAATTTCTTTATTTGTTTCTGCATCAGTGCCGATCACAATTGGGTCGCTACCCAAGGCTGCCGCACCATTTAGACTGCGTTTATAGTCACATTTTGGTGTGTCATTGTAGCCAGTGCAGCCAATAAAAGTGCCATAACGGCTCAGTTGTTTTTGCAGTTGCTTGCCACATTTAGGGCATGCTTCATCTATTAATTCATTTCCAGGGCGATCAACATCCGCTTTATTGATTAATTGTTGATTAAAGCCATCCCAAAACTCTGCCATCAGTGGAATCCACTCGCGTTCGCCTTCAGCCACGCTATCGAGCGCATTTTCTAAATTGGCTGTAAAGTCATAATCTACATACTGGGTAAAATGTTCTGTCAAAAATTTATTGACGATCCGCCCTACATCAGTTGGCGTAAAGCGTTTTTTGTCGAGCACCACATATTCGCGGTCTTGCAAGGTACTAATGATGGATGCGTAAGTTGACGGGCGACCAATGCCATATTCCTCTAAAATTTTCACTAAACTGGCTTCGCCGTAACGTGGCGGTGGCTCAGTAAAATGTTGATCACCGTAGATTTTTTCTACCGTTAACACTTCACCTGTTTCTAAATGCGGTAATTTGCTTTCGCTTTCTTCCTCTTCGTCATCCGTGCCTTCCATGTACACTGCAATAAAGCCCGGAAAAACCAAGGTTTGACCAGAAGCGCGGAATAAATTGGCATCGTTACCCACACTTAAATCCACACTCACCGCGTCAAATTTTGCAGGTGACATTTGGCAAGCTAGCGCGCGCTTCCAGATCATTTCATAGAGCTTAAATTGCTCATCGTTCAAATACTGGCGCACACTTGCAGGCGAACGGGCAATGTCAGTTGGGCGAATCGCCTCATGCGCTTCTTGGGCGCTTTTTGATTTTGTTTTATAAGCAATCGCCATTTTTGGCAGATACTCAGCGTCAAAATTTTTCTTAATATAGTCACGAATTTGTGCAACCGCTTCTGCCGCAATGCTAAAAGAATCGGTACGCATATAAGTGATTAAACCAACCGTACCGCCACCTACATCTACACCTTCATATAGTTGTTGGGCAATGCGCATGGCGCGTGAAGTGGTAAACCCTAACTTGCGTACAGCCTCTTGTTGCAATGTTGATGTAGTAAAAGGCGCTGCTGGGCTACGGCTACGTTGCTTTTTCTCAACGCGTGAAACCGTGGTTTTGCCAGCGCTAGCAAGTAAAAGCTTGCCGACGACATCGGTTTGCTGGTCATGGTTGATGACAGAAAATTGTTCAACTTTTTCACCATTCAGTTGAATCAATTTTGCGGTAAACCCATGGCTATGTTTTAACGCATCTAAATGAATCGACCAATATTCTTGTGATTTAAACGCTTCAATTTCAAGCTCGCGTTCTACAATTAACCGTAGCGCAGGGCTTTGCACGCGACCTGCGGAAAGACCGCGGCGGATTTTTTTCCATAAAAGGGGCGATAAATTAAAGCCTACCAAATAATCCAATGCACGGCGCGCTTGTTGCGCATTGACCATGGGCATTGAAATATCGCGCGGGTCGGCAATGGCATGCTCCACCGCATTTTTGGTAATTTCATGAAACACCACGCGCTTCATGATTTTGTTTTTTAATAAGTTTTTGGATTTTAAAATTTCAGCAATATGCCAAGAAATCGCTTCACCTTCACGGTCCGGGTCGGTTGCGAGGTAAATGCTGTCAGCATTTTTTACCGCTTTGGCAATTGCATCTACATGCTTGCTGTTGCGCTCAATTAAATCGTACTTCATGGCAAATTGATTATTAGTATCAACCGCGCCATTTTTTGGAATTAAATCACGTACATGGCCATACGAAGCCAATACTTCAAAATCATTGCCCAAGTATTTTTTGAGCGTTTTTGCTTTTGAAGGTGATTCTACGATGAGTAGTTTTGACATGGATGCCTAGGGTTTAAGTGCGTAAAGTGTTTAAATACTTAAAGTGTTTAAATGCGTAATGGGTTGCTTCAATAGGATTGTTAGATAATAACAAGTGTTTTGAAGTTCATACAATTGAATAATGCGGCAAGAGGGCCTTTAATTAAAATTTTGCGGATGCATTGCGGATAAATTCAATTTTATTGCCATCCAGTTGATGAATCGACAATGCAGAACCTGCTGCATTTTCGCCATTTTTTTCTCCGTAGTGAATGTGGTCAAACATCACATCTTCATCGTCCACTTTAGCTTGCGTTAAATTTTTAAAGTCGTACAAATTTGTATCTGCTAAATGAGAAAGCTCTATATTACCAATCGCGCGGAAAATATTATTCACGCGCCCAGGTTGCTCGCGCTCCCACGCTTGCAGCATGTCTTTCACTTTTTGGCGCTGCAAATTTTCTTGGCTTCCGCATAAATCGCATGGAATAATTGGAAACTGCATGCCACGCGCATAGCTTGCAATGTCTTTTTCACTGCAATAGGCCAGCGGGCGAATCACAATATTTTGTTTGTCATTGGTGGCTAATTTTGGCGGCATGGCTTTCATTTTTGCGCCAAAAAATAAGTTTAAAAACAATGTTTCCACAATATCATCGCGATGATGTCCCAGCGCAATTTTATTTGCGCCCAATGATTTGGCGGTTGTATAAATAATGCCGCGGCGCAAACGTGAACACAACGAACAGGTGGTTTTTCCTTCTGGAATTTTTTCTTTCACCACAGAATACGTGTCCGCTTCAACAATCCGGTAATCTACGCCTAATTTTTCAAAATACGCTGGCAATATATCTGCGGGGAAACCCGGCTGCTTTTGATCTAAATTCATGGCGATCAGTTTAAAATCAATCGGCGCACGCTCTTGCAAAGCCAGCAAAATCATCAACATAGCGTGAGAATCTTTGCCGCCACTCATGCAAACAAGCACAGTGTCGCCATCTTCAATCATGTTGTAATCGCCAATGGCTTTGCCTGTGGCGGAAATTAAACTATTACGTAGCTTCAAAAAATTTTGGCTGACATTGTCGGGATAGTGTTTCATCATGGCGGGCTATTATATAGCAAACTCAATAAAATACAGCTAAGTGATTGATTATTTAAAGAGTAATTTTTCAATGTAAGTGCTTACTTTTTTGATAAATAAATAAAAGTAAGCACTTACATTACATTGAATCGCCCAAAAAAGTGATATCAGAATCACAGCTTTGGTCTGCGGCGATCCAGCGTTTGAAGACTTTGATTAAAAACGGATTGGCAAACATTGGCAACCAGCGAAGATAATTTGAAGGCTTAACTACCATGCCACAAAAATAGCGACCTTCGCCTTCGCGCCACTCTAAAGCGCGACAAGGTCGCGCATGTGGCCAAAGTAAAACGAGGCTGACAGGGCAAGGTTCTGCGGCGCAGCACACGCCACAGCCATTACAGGGTTTTCCCAGCGCAGGTTTTCCTGGCGCTTTTGCATGAATTTGAATGGTTTGATAGGTATTTTTCAAAAAATTATTTGATTGCTACAAGTTAAGTGAGCGCCCACCATCCACAGCAAGCACGTGGCCTGTAATAAATGGCGCATCCATTACTAAAAATTTTACCGCCTTTGCCACATCTTCTGCCTCGCCTACACGCTTTAATAAAGTTTGGTTAATGACGCGTTGCCGATAGACCTCATCAAATTGCGGATTATTTTCTGGCCATTGCACAGGCCCAGGCGCTACAGCGTTCACCCTTACTTCTGGGCTTAATTCATGCGCTAGTGACTTTGTCAGCGTCACCAAACCAGCTTTTGCAACGCTGTAAATCACATAGCCTTTTTTTGGGCGCTCAATGTGCATGTCCGTAATATTAATAATACAGCCTTGATTTTTTCGCAGTTCTGTCGCGGCGGCTTGTGACAAAAACATCGGCGCTTTTAAATTACTGCCGACTAAATCTTGCCATTTTGTTTCATCAATATCGCCAATTTCTGTTGGATAGTACGTGGACGCGTTATTAATCAGCACATCTAATCGCCCAAACTGCTGCACGGTTTGTGTAACTAAATTTGGCAAACTCACAATATTGAGCAAATCACCTTGAATAATGGCCACAGAATTTGCCCGTTGCAAATTCAGCTCCGCCTGCAAACTGCGCGCTTCATTGGCGGAATTTCTGTAATGAATCATCAGGTTAAAGCCTTCTGCATGTAATTTTTTGCAGATGGCTGCGCCGACCCGTTTTGCACCCCCAGTAATGAGTACAACTTTATTGAAAGAGTTGACTGTTATGGTTTCATTTAATTTTTTTATTGCCACAATGCATCCAATCAGAAAGGTTCACTATTATAATCCAAGTCTATGACACCACTATCTAAGCCTTCGTTCGCCACACCTTCGTTAGAGGAAAATGCCCACAGCGCTCAACTATTTGAACACATTAAAACCTACATTGCGCAACAATCGGGCTGGATTAATTTTGCGCAATATATGGAAATGGCGCTTTATACGCCTGCGCTAGGTTATTACGCTGGGGGTCGCCAAAAAATTGGGCAAGGCGGCGATTTTATTACTGCCCCAGAAATGTCCGCATTATTTGGGCAAACTATCGCAAACCAACTGGCAGAAATTTTACAGCATTTACCAAATGCAAATATTCTAGAATTGGGTGCAGGCACTGGCAAATTAGCTATTGATATTTTGCACAAATTAGAATCATTACAAACCTTGCCACAGCATTATTATATTTTGGAAGTAAGTAATCACTTACGTACTATTCAGCAAGAAAATTGCCAGAAAAATTTATCAAATGAATTATTTGATAAAATTGTTTGGCTCTCTGAAATGCCCGCCAATATTGAAGGCGTGGCGATTGCGAATGAAGTGTTGGATGCAATTCCAGTGCATTTAGTGCGCCAAACAGAGGATGGTATTTACGAATTAGGCGTATCAGTCAATGCTGAAAAATTTATTTGGCAAGAAAAATTATTATCAGAAGTTAAAGAAAATAGTGAGTACACACAAACTAAAAATATAAGTGTTAGTGAGCGCCAACTATCATCCTTAGTAAAGCAACAAAATTTGCCCGTTGGCATGCTCACAGAATTTTGCCCTGCCGCCGCCGGTTTAATCAAAAGTTTAGCGGCCGCTTTGAAGAAAGGCGTGATTTTAATGATTGACTACGGTTTTTCTAGCCGTGAATATTATCATCCGCAACGCACGCAAGGCACACTGATGTGCCATTATCAGCATTACGCGCATTCTGACCCATTGATCCAAGTTGGGCTGCAAGACATCACCGCGCATGTAGATTTTACGCATATTGCCCAAGCTGGCGTGGATGCAGGACTTGCTTTTGCTGGTTATACTACGCAGGCACAATTTTTGATGAACTGCGGGTTATTGGAAGCCATGCAAACAATTTCGCCTGAAAACCTAAAAGAATATGTACCAATGACCGCTGCCGTACAAAAATTACTTTCACCCGCAGAAATGGGCGAATTATTCAAAGTGATTGCGTTTAGCAAAGCGTTTGATGAACATTTGATGGGCTTTTCTAGCGGTGATAAATCTCACACTTTATAAAAATAATACATTTCTTTTAACTAAAATTATTTAAATATTATGCAAGAAAATACCGACTTACCTCAATCCGAACCGATTGATGAGTTAAAAAAACGCAAAATTCGCAGCTTTGTGTTACGCCAAGGCCGGCTCACAAAAGCGCAAGAACGCGCTTTGGAAATTGGCTTACCGAAATTTGGTATCGAATATGCGCCACAATTCATTGATTTATCAGCTATTTTCGGTCGTAAATCCTCAAAAAAAGTATTAGAAATTGGCTTTGGCATGGGTGAAACCACCGCGAAAATTGCCCAAACCTTGCCTGATTATGATTTTTTAGCTGCAGAAGTCCATACGCCAGGTGTGGGTGCATTACTAAAACTGATTGAAGAACAAGCGCTAACTAACATTCGAGTAATTCAGCATGATGTTGTAGAAGTGCTACAAAATATGTTGCCAGACAATCACTTAGACGGCGTGCATATTTTCTTTCCCGACCCGTGGCATAAAAAGCGCCACCACAAACGTCGTTTAATTCAAGCGGAATTTGTAAAATTGCTTTGCCAAAAATTGAAAGTGGGCGCTTACATTCATGTGGCTACAGATTGGCAAGAATATGCCCAGTGGGTGTTAGAAGTACTAAGGGCTGAGCCTCAGCTAAAAAATATCGCGCCTGATCTAAATGAAGGCTACGCGGAAAAACCGAGTTATCGACCACTCACAAAATTTGAAAATCGTGGGATAAAATTGGGGCATGGCGTTTGGGATTTGGTGTTTATTAAAAATTAAAGAATCGCTGATATTGATTACTTTACTGAAGGCTAAAGATGGATTTCATATTTGAAGCTATTTTTTGGTTTTTTAGATTTATAGTGTTCGAATTGCTGTACTTTGGGATTGGTTACCTTGTGTTATTTATTTTGACCTTTGGTATCTGTCCAGACAAAGCGAAGCTAGAAGAAGAGCGGAAAGATTACGGGGAGTTTAGCGTAATGCTCATGTTGAATGCGCCAGAGCACTTTTTTGTAGGGTTTGTAGGTGTTACTTTTTATCTAATTGCTGGATTTTTATTCTATTTTTACAGCAAGTAACCTTCTCTTTAACGATAAAAATATTAAATTGTCTTCGTCACCTTTTTTAACACATTGAGAATTGCAGCGGTCACCATAATATATTCAGCAATCAAAAGTAAATTGAGCATAGCTTTTGGCAAACCAATAAATTGAATCAGCGCAAACGCAATTGCGTTACTCACAACGCTGATTAACATGATTAAACCAATCAGTTGATTACGCAAAAAAAGGACATAGCACTGTGCAATAAAGCCAACTTTAATGAACGTATCAAGGGTAATCCCATCGGTTGATTGATTGTTGATTAGGCTAAAGACTATAAATAATAGGCTGAGTAACATTGCAGCTGGCATCTCTTTTGGCATACCAGAGCCATCATGCTTTAGGCGCACGATAAGGCTTACGTGGTGAAAGAAAGCTGCGATTAAACCCGGTGGAAATTTCATCATGGTCGTATGTATTTCTTAAATGTACTTAAGTATTACATCGGCGTTGAACCATTAAACTTTAGAAAAAAGCGCTATTCATAAGCCACTTCAAAGTAAAGCGATGAACCCTGAAGACTTACAAAAATTAATCAATATGCAAATGCCTTATGGAAAATACAAAGGCCGTGTGATTGCTGATTTACCAGGACATTATTTGAATTGGTTTGCCAGAGAAGGCTTCCCAAAAGGGGAATTGGGAAGGTTGTTACAGTTAATGCAGGAGATTGATCATAACGGTTTATCTGAACTGCTTACGCCGCTTAGAAAAGATATTTAAGGAAAAGCCACTTAAGGAAAACATAGTTAAGTAAACACTTACTAACGATATTATTCGCCAATCATTTTGATAAGCACACGCTTTTTGCGTTTGCCATCAAATTCACCATAAAAAATTTGTTCCCAAGGGCCAAAGTCTAATTTTCCAGCAGTAATAGCAACCACCACTTCACGCCCCATAATTTGTCGTTTAATGTGCGCGTCTGCATTATCTTCGCCCGTATCGTTGTGGCGATATCCGCTCACAGGTTCATGCGGCGCCAATTTTTCTAGCCATACTTTATAGTCATGATGAAGACCACGTTCATCATCGTTAATAAATACACTGGCAGAAATATGCATGGCATTGATGAGCGCTAAGCCTTCTTGAATACCACTTTCGCGCAAACACGCTTCAACATCGCTGGTGATATTTTTAAAATCCATGCGTGCTGGAATATTAAACCAAAGCTCTTTACGAAAACTTTTCATGTATTCTCCTTAATAATTTGTTCAAAATCGAACTTATTTTATCATTCAAAATTATTGTAGGCACAAAACAAAATGGCCTCAAACGAGGCCATTAATTTAACTGATTAGTTGATTACCCCTTAACTTCAATTTCATGAGTAAAGGCTTTTCCCTCATTATCAGTTGCCAATACTTCAAGCTTACCAGGTTCGGTTGGCACAAAATTAAATTTAAAATAAGGATTTTCGCTAGTACCCACGCCCACATCGACAGTCATTACTGGTTTGCCGTTGTATTTAAACTCTGTTTTATTAATGTAAAACGCTGGAACAAAGCCTTGAGAGACTAAGTCTCGTTGTAAACCAGTGCGCATCACATGACGAATGTTAAATGTCGCAGCATTTGGTTTGCCAAAGCCCACAGTTTCCACATTCATTTTTATTTTGCCAGCTTCTTTACGCACGGCAGCTTCATCATTATCAACAGCACCGCCACAACCACCAGCTGCGCGAATTTCACGCTTAGCCATATACAATTTACCACTTTCATCTTCGCCGATAATATGAATAAAAGAATCTGTTTCATAACGCACGCGAGTTGAAAGTTCAAAATTGCCTAATGTATCCGTTAGATGATAAGTGGCGGCTAGTGGAATTGGATTGGCGTCCACAATTGCGTAGATTTTTTTAATATGCACGCCATTAGCAGCCGTTTTATCGTAGAAAAAAGTCACTGGCACTTGCGCACCACTTTCCGCACGGCGTGGCGCATCAATTTTCAGAAAATCCACTTCTTGAATATCACGTTTTGCAAAAAACGCTTCTTTAACAACATCCCACAATTTAGGATCCGCTTCTGCATGCGCATTTGAAACAAATCCTGTCAAGATTAATGTCGTTGATAAACAACCCATTACAATTTTTTTAAACATCTCACCACCCTCCAAATATTTTTTATCTGACACATTTTTTTAAATTACTTTAACGCACGTCTCATTTTTGAACTTTTTAAGCTTTAAGTATGTGACGCATATCACAATTAAAATAAAATCTTAATAAAATTACAATATTGCGGTTGGATCACCCGATGGTCGCATCACATAATTTGGGTCTTTAAACTCCTCAAAGTTAAGCTCCACGCCGTTTCCCGCTGGGTCTTTCAAATTAATCTGACGTACACCGCTGGCTAAAGTTCTGGTGGTGTAAGGCACATTGTTATTTGTGAGATGCGCTTCCATCGCAGGCATATCGGTGCAAGTAAAACTCACATGGTCATACGTACCATGCACATGCAGATTAGGCGCTGTGGGCGTTTTATACTCCGCCAAATGCACCACATCGTTATTGCCAATGTACAACCAATAACCATAAGTTGTACTCGCCACGCGTTTACCCACAGTCAACCCCAAAATATCGCAATAAAAATCTTTGAGCAGATGCATGGTTTCGCGGTCGGTTCGAAAATTAACGTGGTTGATTTCTGTAAGTGGCATGAAACGCCTTTATAAAGTAAAATTTCAATTGAGCATTGTATAGGATGCTTTACTCGCCTTCAAACTCACACAAGGCGAAAGGTTGGATTCCTAAATTGATTAAACGTTGCATGCCGCCTAAATCTGGCAAATTAATCACAAACCCGCACCCCATCACCACGCCACCAAGCTTTTGAATTAACGCCACCGCCGCTTCTACCGTGCCGCCTGTGGCAATTAAATCATCCACCAATAAAATTTCTTCGTTTGGCACAATGGCATCCGTATGAATTTCCAAGCGGTCACTGCCGTATTCCAGCAAGTAATCATGCCCAACCGTTTGCGCAGGCAGTTTGCCAGATTTACGAATCGGCACAAAACCAACGCCTAATTTATAAGCCAAAGCCGCGCCGATGATAAAACCGCGCGCTTCAATTCCTGCGATTTTGTCTATTTTTTGGTTGGAATAATGTTGCGCAAGCGCGTCAATCACCATATGAAAACCGATCGGGTCTTTCAGCAATGTGGTGATGTCGCGGAATTGAATGCCCTGCTTTGGGTAATGCGGGATGGTGCGGATGAGGGATTTGATGGGCATGCTATTCACTTTAAAATTGCATTTATTTATGATGTCTCAACTGCAATTTTTGCCAATATTCTGGACTTCTATGTAAGTGACCAATCGCCACAACTAAAATGACAGAATCAATTTTTGAATAAATAATACCGTAAGGAAAACGTTTTAATTGGCAGCGTCTCGTATTAGTCGATATTTGATGCCAAGCATCTGGGTATTGGCAAACACGCTCTAAGCCTGCTAACACTTCCAATAAAAATGCCTGACCTAAATCAGGCACTTGCGCATTGTAATAATCAACAGCCTCATCAAGCTCGTACTGCGCTGGCTGTAAAAAACGAATCTGCATCAGCGATATTTGGCTAATACTTGGTTTAAGTCCAAAGCGTTAATGTCACCTCGACGGTAAGCTAATAAACGGTCTTCTGCTTCAAAAGCCCATTGCTTGTCAATTTCAGCATCTGGTTTATCTACGCTTGCTAACAGCGCATCAACTACTTCAATTTTCTCTAAAGCGGTCAGTTGCTTTGCTTGCTCGATAATGGCTTGGGTAGAACTGTTCATATGAATGCTCCTTGGCAAAGTCACCTACTCATCTACAAAATAATCAGAATCTATTTTTTTAACCTTATAGGTTGAGACTGTTGAAACACCTACATCGTTCTCAATCATCAGTTTGGCTAGCGTGTAACCATTGATAAGTACAACTTTATTACTAATATTTTTAACGTACTCTTGTGCGTCTTTAGTAAATTCTGAAGTGGTGATAAACACACCTTTATGAGCGCGATTACCTTGCAAAGCACCAACAAACTTTTGAATTTCAGGGCGACCAACTGAACTTTCCCAACGCTTAGCTTGAATATAGATAGAATCTAACCCAAGTTTGTCTTCGTCAATAATACCGTCAATCCCACCATCACCACTTTGGCCAATTGCACGACCTGCTTCTACTCTGCTACCACCATAACCCATAGCTAAAAGTAACTCTACAACTAGACGCTCAAAGAAAGCAGGAGTACTAGATTTAATTATTTCCAACAGATCTGAAGACAACTGAGAGTTTAAATTGAAAAAAGCATTTTCTATGCTTTCTTCTGGTGTTGTATCAGTTACCAAATTAACAACTTGAGGTTCGATTTCACCCTTGCCTGCATCCCTAAAGGCAATAAACTCAGGATATTGTTCTAAAAATTTATTATCAATTTTAGTAGGATTCTTTTCGAGGACACTTAGACC
This sequence comes from Methylophilaceae bacterium, assembly GCA_965247415.1. GTDB lineage: Bacteria > Pseudomonadota > Gammaproteobacteria > Burkholderiales > Methylophilaceae > Methylotenera. The sequence continues at coordinate 1,433,324 of OZ252007.1, read as the reverse complement.
TCTTTGAGTAACTCGCACAAACCCTCTTTTGGGTTGTTCAATTAGCCCAGCTTTTTTGAGATAAGTTCTAGCCCAACCAGCCCGACTTTTAATAGTTGTCATTTGCCCGCTTGGAAGCAACTGTTTGCGCTCTTCATCGGACAAATTAAACTCATCAGATAAAACATTCACTAGAGAGCTAAAATGTAACTCTTGCCCTTTTGCCAAAAGTTTTAGCAAAGGCAACATTAACAATTGGTAATCAGGTATTGCCATTCAACCCCCTAAAATGCAATTCACGAAGCGAAAACTAGTCACATCCGCGAAGACAGTATGAGTAGTACGGCAAGCGGATGTAACGACGTTATCGCGATGTGAGTGCATTTTAACCAGCGGTGTTTTGTGTACGCACCCTAATATGCAATTCCCGCAACTGTTTCTCATCCACCTCATTCGGCGCATTGGTCATTAAGCATTGCGCGCGTTGGGTTTTTGGGAAGGCAATCACATCACGAATGGACTCTGCACCCGCCATCAATGTCACCAAACGGTCTAAACCAAACGCTAAGCCGCCATGTGGTGGTGCGCCGTATTGCAAGGCATCAAGCAAAAAGCCGAATTTTTCTTGCGCTTCTTCTTTGCTAATTTTGAGCGCGTCAAATACTTTAGATTGCACGTCTTGTTTGTGGATACGCACTGAACCGCCGCCCACTTCCCAGCCGTTGAGTACCATGTCGTAGGCTTTTGATAAACATGCGCCTGGATTTGTTGTAAGTAAATCTTCGTGCCCATCTTTTGGCGCGGTAAATGGATGGTGCAAGGCTGCCCAGCGATCATTTTCTTCATCGTGTTCAAACATTGGGAAATCCACCACCCAAAGCGGCGCCCATGCGCGACCATCCACGTGGCCTTTATCGTGGCCAACTTTAGTACGCAATGCGCCCAAAGCTTCGTTCACAACTTTGGCTTTATCTGCGCCAAAAAAGACAATGTCACCGTTTTGCGCGCCTGTGCGCTCGATAATGGCTTGTAACGCTGTCACATGAATATTTTTTACAATCGGGCTTTGCAAGCCTTCTTCGTTCAATTTGGTGATGTCATTAATTTTGATGTACGCCAACCCTTTTGCACCGTAAATTTTGACAAACTCGGTGTAAGCATCAATTTCTGAACGTGAAATGGCCGCGCCGTTTGGCACGCGCATGGCAGCCACACGACCACCCGCCATGTTGGCAGCGCCTGCAAATACTTTAAAATCCACATCTTTCATCACGTCTGATAGTTCTGTAATTTCTAAAGTCACGCGCATATCAGGTTTATCTGAACCATATTTATTCATCGCTTCAGAGAAAGGCATACGTGGAAATTTAGCTGGTAAATCAACGTTTTGTACTTTTTTGAGCATGCGGCGAATCATCTCTTCGACGATGTCCATGATGTCGTTTTCTTCTAAAAATGAAGTTTCGATATCCACTTGCGTAAATTCTGGTTGACGGTCCGCACGCAAATCTTCATCGCGGAAGCATTTGGTAATTTGGAAATAACGGTCAAAGCCTGACACCATCAACAATTGTTTAAAAAGTTGTGGCGATTGCGGCAAGGCAAAAAATTGCCCAGCATGCACGCGGCTTGGGACTAAATAATCGCGCGCACCTTCTGGGGTTGAGCGCGTCAACATCGGCGTTTCTACTTCAATAAAGCCGTTTTCGTCCAAATAATCACGCAAGTTTTTAGCCACTTTGTAGCGCAACATGAGATTTTTTTGCATGGTTGGGCGGCGCAAATCAATATAACGATGTTGCAAACGGACTGTTTCCGTTAAATTATCATCGTCCAACATAAAGGGTGGCGTGAGTGACGCATTGAGAATTTCAATCTCAGTTGCCAACATTTCCACTTCACCAGTGGGAATATTTGGGTTGACCGTGCCTTCAGGGCGCGCGCGCACTTTACACACCACTTTGAGCACAAATTCGTTCCGTACCGTTTCAGCGGCAGCAAAAGCTTCTTTTGTATCAGGGTCAATGACGATTTGCGCCATGCCTTCGCGGTCGCGCAAGTCAATAAAAATCACGCCGCCGTGGTCGCGACGACGGTGCGCCCAACCGCAAAGAGTGACTGTTTGGCCGATATGTTCGCGGTTTAAATGGCCGCAGTAATGTGTACGCATCATGATAGGTTTATATGTTAAGAATAAATAAAAGGGAGATTTTAAAGCAAAAGCTTAATTTTTAAAGGGTTTAATTGAATAGCGAACACAAAGCATTTGTGAATTAATCGCTATTCATTTTGGAATTTTATCTTGCGGCGCGACAACACCCATGGAAATAATATATTTCAGCGCGGCATCCACAGACATATCGAGCAAAATAACTTGATGCCTAGGCATCATAATAAAATAGCCGCCGGTTGGATTGGGCGTTGTAGGCACATAAACACTCACAAAATCCCCTTGTAAATGGTTTGCCACATCGCCACCTGGTTGGCCTGTAATAAAAGCAATTGTCCACGCGCCTTCTCTGGGAAATTGAATCAACACCGCTTGGCGAAACGCATTGCCAGAATCTGAAAAAAGCGTATCTGACACTTGTTTAACGCTGGCATAAATGGACTTCACCACGGGCACGCGCGCCAGTAAAGATTCCCACAATAAAATCAGTTTGCTACCAAAAAAATTGGTCGCAATAACGCCTGTCACCAAAATAATCAACACCGTTAAAATGGCACCAAGCCCTGGAATATCAACGCCAAGTTGCGCTTTTGGGCGCCATTCTTCGGGTAACAGCAATAAACTTTGGTCCATCATGCCAATTAAACTTGTCACTACCCAAACGGTAATAAACAAAGGAACAAGCACCAACAAACCCGTAATGAAATATTTTTTCATGCGTTATCTTAAAAAAATTGAAAGTTTATGGTTGAACTAATGGCAAGCACAACCTGCTTGGCATCCGCCAGCACCTGATTTAGCTTCGGGCTTTGTTTCTGCTGACGCTTCTGATGCTTGATTTGTAGCGGTGCTAGCTGGTTTAGCGCCATTATTTTTAAAGTCCGTTGCGTACCAACCACTGCCGTTTAATTGAAAACTAGGCGCAGAGAGTTGTTTGCTAAAAGCTTCTGCGCCGCATTTTGGACACGCCTCAACATTTGGCGCACTCACTTTGCGCATGACTTCAGATTTAAAATGACAGATTTGGCATTGATAATCGTAAATTGGCATAATCTTTAAAAATTAAAAAATATTTAAAAGGTTAAAGTAATTATACATTAAGTGTGCAAAGGCAATGAAAGCCCTTGATTATGAATTAAAATTTTATATCTTTTATGTGGAAAAATTGCCATTTGGCAATATATTTAGCTTGGGTATTCAGTGTCTCCAATTGTGATGTTTATTTTTATGTATTAGTAAGCTTAAAACTAATTGCCGAAGAAATTGAAGACCCGTTTAGCGGGGATGATAACGATTTACCCACCAAAAAAATGGCGGCAAATATTAAAAAGCATGTAGAGGAATTGCTTTAGCACCAACTGAGTGCTAAAGCATTGAGTGCGCTTGGCCTTGCACTTAGCAAAGACTGACCTTAATGCAAAAATAAAACACCAGCCTAGTTGAATAAAGCTGGTATTGAAAAATTAACCTAAACTGAAAATTTCAGCTACGGCGAATCCCAGACTCTAAAATAAAATATTGCGGGTTTAATCCAGCAAGCGGGGCTTTAAGTTTCTCAATTTCCGCAGCAGGCGCATGAACCTCTAATCGGATAATCTTTGCCAGTTTTAACGCCTCACCCAAAGGCTCAGACACATTTTCTAAATGCGCCAGAACCGCCTCAGCATTATCGTAACCCTCACGGCAATGTGCATTATTGCCACTGAAAGAAAAAGCATAATGTATACAGCCTTTTTCATTGCGCGTTTTTTCCACAAACGTTGTACCTAACGCCTTAAACGCAGCGAGGTTTTCTTCTGGCACTTCAAAATAAGGCACCAGTGTGCAGCAAGTATCCAAAGCAAACATAATTATTCTCCGTTTAAAAATCATCCACACCGTGTGATGCGCGCGCGTAGATGTTGGCGACTCTTAGCATTTTAGTCAAGGGAAAACCCCTCTTACTATTAAATTTGTATTACCAACACTGTAGTAATAAGGGCGAAGGATAAATCTGCGCCACCTCCCAATGCCTTTTGCCATTGCTTGCAGAAATAACGCACAAAAAAAACCTTGAAATGTTTTACATCTCAAGGCTTCAGTTTTTAGCATGAATGCAATACAGCAATCCGTTAAAAATGTTTGTAATGCTTTTTAAGTTGTTTAGTCACTTTCCAATGAGACTTCAACCCTTTATGAAACTCAACATAATCACCCGCTTTAACAACCACTTTATCACCCCCTTGAGGGTAAACTTCAAACTCCCCTGCAAGCACATAAGCTTTTTCAGTTTGATCAAAATTTAATTCAAACTCAGTTGGCGGGCAATCCCAAACTTCCCAGCTAGGAACACCTAACTCAGCAAGTTTTTCTTTTGAAGGGGTATGGTCAATAATAATTTTAGTCATGAACTATCCTAATTAACAATTAAACTTCATATAAAAATGCCACTTAAGTTAAGTGGCGGAAAATCGTAGTAGAGAAATTATACCAGTTGTTTCAAAGCGTTATCGTAGCTTTTCAACAGGCTTAAAAATTAGCGCATGCTAAATTGTTTGAATTAATTGGTACTCTGTCGACGACTGTTACTAGTTCTAAGAATGATAACTCGTTAAAGTTTTGAAACCTTTTCAAGAGTGATGACTTGATTAGATTTAATCACTTTAACGTTTTTCGCTTCTTGAAGGTTTAATGTAATCAGAAAATTGAGTGCTTTTCTATGAACATATTTAAGCGCAATGGCTTCTAAATCAGCTTGTTTATAACGCTCTCGTAAACTCGTTTTTACACTCGAAGAGTCAATTTAGCCTTAATCACAATACAAAAAACCACGCTACATTCCGTTTTTAATTGAAAATTTAAATCTTATTAAAATTAAAATTCCACGCACAATTCCAGATACCCTTTTCTTTTAACACCTTAACCACACTTACTTTCACCACAATTCAAACAAGTTAAACATCCATCCATAATAATTGACGCTTTGGTATTACATTTTTTACAAAGGCTTGCCCCTTTTGGGAATCCTTCATCATTCATTTCACCACCTGCTTTTGCATTTTTTTCTAAAAATTCGGCTTTTTTCTCATCGACTAATTTTTGTTGGTGTTCGTCCAAACCTTCTTTTTTAAGCATGCCGATTTCTTGCAAGTGTTGTTCAACCACTTCGCCAATTTCTGCCACTAAACTTGGTACAAATTTTCCGCCTTTTTTAAAGTAGCCGCCACTTGGTTCAAACACGCTTTTAAGTTCTTCCACCAAAAACGTCACATCACCGCCTTTGCGGAACACGGCAGACATGACGCGCGTGAGCGCGACAATCCATTGAAAATGCTCCATGTTTTTGGAGTTGATAAAAATTTCAAACGGGCGGCGGTGCTCTTGCGGGGTGCCTTCAAACATGACGACATCGTTAATGGTGATATAAAGCGCGTGCTCAGTGACAGGCGTTTTAATTTTATAGGTATTGCCAACCAATTTATCTGGGCGGCTTAACGGCTCACCCAGTTGCACAACAATTTTGTTGGCTTCTTGCTCTTTTGCCTGTGCTTGCTGCGCTTTGGCTTTTTCTTCTTCATTCACCAGCGCGTAGCCTGTGATTTTTTTATCAATTTTTACTGCCATGTTGTTCTCCTTTATTTAAGGGCTGTGGCTTTCTAGCGGTCAGCACCTTTCAGTATTCTTTACTTGTACTCAATTTAGATGATTTAAAACGTCGCGTGTGCGGTGAAGACTAGGCGCGTTTGGATTTTTTACCGGAATGTACAAGGAGTACATGAGGGTGAAAAATTCAAACGCAACAACGTATTCACAAACTAAGTAGTTTTAAACATCTAAATTTAGAATTTTCCGTAGTAGCCTTCTTTTAACGCATCATATAAATTCGCGGCCGAATGAATTTCCCCATCATATTCAATTTCTTCATTGCCTTTGACTTCAAGCTCTGTGCCGTCTTCTAGCGTGAATTTATAGGTGGTGTTTTCTAAATCTTTTTCTGTTACCAACACGCCTTGGAAGGCTTCTGGGTTAAATCTAAACGTTGTGCAGCCTTTCAGGCCTTTGTCGTATGCGTAAAGATAAATGCTCTTAAAGTCTTCAAAATCATAATCTGTTGGCACGTTAATGGTTTTTGAAATTGAACTATCAATCCATTTTTGCGCGGCGGCTTGAATATCCACGTGCGCTTTTGCCATGATGGTGGAAGAATCTAAGAAATAATCTGGCAGTTGCTCTTCTTCTGACGTGCCAAAAGGCATGGCTTTGGCGTTAATGAGTTCACGGTATGCTAATAATTCATAAGAAAAAACATCCACTTTTTCTTTGGATTTTTTACCTTCACGAATCACGTTACGTGCATAGTGGTGCGCAAAGCTTGGTTCAATGCCGTTGCTGGCGTTATTGGCTAAACTCAAGCTAATTGTACCTGTTGGCGCAATGGAGCTGTGGTGCGTAAAGCGCACACCTTTGCTGGCAATTTGGTTGCGCAAACCTTCTGGGAACTGCTGCATATAGCGGCTGTATTTGCCAAGCAACACTTTACCAGCTATTTTCTGACCTACTTTAATGCCATCCGCCGCCATTTCTGGGCGTTTTGCGAGCATGTCTGCGGTCACTTCAAATTTTTCATCCATAATTGGCGCTGCGCCTTTTTCTTCTGCCAGTTGCACGCCGATTTCCCAGCCCACTTCTGCCATCACGCGGGTGACTTCTTCGGTAAATTTAATAGAATCTTCTTCACCGTATTTCATTTTAAGCATGGTAAGGCTAGAACCTAAGCCCAAATAACCCATGCCGTGACGGCGTTTGCGCGCGATTTCTGCGCGTTGTTGCTCAAGTGGCAAGCCGTTGATTTCCACCACGTTATCAAGCATGCGTGTAAAAATAGAGACAACTTCGCGGTATTCAGCCCAATCAAAATAAGCTTCGTCAGTAAACGGTTTTTTGATAAATTTTGTTAAATTAATTGAGCCTAACAAACACGCGCCATAAGGGGGTAATGGTTGCTCGCCACATGGATTGGTTGCGCGGATATTTTCGCAAAACCAGTTGTTGTTCATTTCATTGACGCGATCAATCAAAATAAACCCAGGTTCTGCAAAGTCGTAGGTGCTGCTCATGATCACATCCCACAAACGGCGCGCTTTAATGGTTTTGTAAACGCGACAAGCCACTTTTCCAGCATCCACGCCATCGGTTTTGGTTAGATATTTTCCTTTAACAGGCCACTCGCGCCACACGACTTGGCTTAAATCGTTGGTGTTCAAGCCATCCACAATGGCTTCTTTTTCCGTCACGGGGAACGCAAGTTTCCATTCTGCATCCGCTTTTACGGCTTCCATAAATTCTTTGGTGATGAGGCATGACAGATTAAATTGGCGCAAGCGGCCATTTTCACGTTTGGCTTTAATAAAGTCCGTCACATCTGGGTGGCTAATATCAAAGGTCGCCATTTGTGCGCCACGGCGACCGCCCGCAGATGACACGGTGAAACACATTTTGTCGTAAATATCCATAAAGCTTAAAGGCCCGCTGGTATAAGCACCCGCGCCTGCTACAAACGCACCTTTTGGACGCAAGGTTGAAAACTCATAACCAATGCCGCAACCGGCTTTTAGGGTCAACCCAGCCTCATGCACTTTGCCTAAAATATTATCCATACTGTCTTCAATCACGCCAGAAACCGTACAGTTAATGGTAGAAGTGGCGGGTTTATGTTCCAACGCGCCTGCGTTTGAGGTAATGCGGCCTGCAGGAATGGCACCGCGACGCAGCGCCCATAAAAATTTTTCATGCCATTCTTGGCGTTTTTCTTCTGTGGGTTCTACATCTGCCAAGGCACGAGCTACGCGCGCGTATGAGTCATCCATGTTTTGATCAACATAGTCACCATTTTTTGTTTTTAATCGATATTTTTTATCCCAAATATCAATAGAAACAGATTGCACAGGAATCTCAACTTGTGCACTGCTTGCGGATTTTTCTTTGGCTTCTACGGCTTTTAACATTTTTTCACCCTTTTCGTTTCACTTTTTTATCAACACGCATTTCAATTTAATTACGTTTAAAATTATTCTTTACCTAACAATCACTTAATTTACAATAATACTTATTAACACAACATATTGTGTGACAGGCGATAATTTATGCCTTTATATTGTGTTAGTCAATACGCATCACCCGCGATAAATTGGCGTATTTTTTGACTATTTTTACCGCACTTTTAAGCCTGTATTCGCGTTGCATTTAGGTGAGTGTTTACTCACACTAATAAAAATAAATTAATTTATTTTTCTAGCATTTTTTCTATGCGTATGATTTTTGGTTAAGGCAATTTATGCTTGCCCACAAAAGTACGATTAAACTAGCCATACAAAATTTATGCGAAAATGGCACATGAACCGCTTTTTTTATACCCTGCTTTTGTATTTCACCTTAGCGTTTGTGCCGCTTAAACTGTTTTGGCGCGGCTTAAAACAGCCCGATTACAGAAAGCATTGGGCAGAACGCTTCGGCTTTTATCCGAAAATTTTTGACACCTCTAAGCCCATCATTTGTTTGCATTGTGTTTCTGTGGGTGAAACCCGTGCGGCCGCACCTTTAATTAAAAAATTGCTGGAAACGTATCCCAATTATTCCATTTTATTAACGCATACCACGCCAACGGGGCGCGAAACTAGCCAGCAACTGTTTGGTGATTCCGTGATGCGCATCTATTTGCCTTACGATTTTCCGTTTGCGGTTAAGCGATTTTTACGCCACTTTAAGCCCGCAATAATGTTGCTGATGGAAACAGAATTGTGGTTTAACTTAATAGCTGAATGCAAAAACAACAACACACCTTGCTTACTGATTAACGCACGACTTTCAGAAAAATCTGCCAAAGGTTATGCAAAATTAGGTCAATTAACGCAAGAAGGGTTTCGCAATTTATCTGCTGTTGCAGCGCAAACAACCGCTGATGCTGAACGACTAAAAAAGCTTTGGGCTCATGATCTCAGTATTTTTGGCAATTTAAAATTTGATATTGCTTTGCCAAGCAGTATTGCACAAACAGGTTCTGCACTTCGGCATTTATTTGGTCAGAATAATTTTATTTTTGTCGCCGCCAGCACGCGTGATGGCGAAGAAGCTTTAATTTTAGACGCGTTAATGCAATTAAATATCCCATCTCTCGTAACGGTCATCGTGCCGCGCCATCCGCAACGGTTTGACGAGGTGGCATCGATTCTGCAAGCGCGTGGTTTAACTTATGAAAGACGCTCTAAACTTCCACAACTGGCCTATGCACAATCCACTCAGGCGAAACCCATTCAAGCTTCCACAAAATTTGTCTTAGGAGACAGCATGGGCGAGTTATTGAACTATTACGTGGCTTGTGATGTTGCCTTTGTAGGCGGCAGTTTATTGCCGTTTGGCGGACAAAATCTAATTGAACCGTGCGCGCTTGGCAAACCTGTACTGATTGGCCCGCACACGTTCAACTTTGAACTTGCCACTGTATTGGCCATTGATGCAGGCGCAGTATTGCGTGTTCAAACGGCGGAAGCACTTGCTAGCACCTTAAAAACTTTGTTAGAAAACGAAGCGCAACGCAAAAATATGGCGCATTCAGGGTTAAATTTTGTGGCGGAACATGCTGGCGCAACCGATAAAACCATGCAGCTGCTAAAGCGCTATTTGCATTAAGATATGTTCTGTCTAACTGCTAAACTTAACGAATTAGGCGTGTCAACGTTTTAAATGCATCGCCTTCTGCTTTGCCCAGCCATTCAAAAATAACGGATTCTGTATTTGTGATCACGCAACCTGCTTCGCGCATTCTGGCAATTGCATTGGCTTTATTTGCAGGGTTACGCGAAATCACCGCGTCTTCCACCACAAACACTTGCTTACCATGAGCGATTAAATCTATAGCCGTTTGCAAAATGCAAATATGGGTTTCCATGCCAGCCAACACAATTTGGGTGCGATTTTTGGTGAGTTGATGCGCAAAACGTGCTTCGCCAAGTGCGGAAAAATGTAATTTTTCAATGGGTTTGCTGTTTGGCAATAACGCTAAAAGTTCTGGCACAGTCGCGCCTAATCCTTTTGGATATTGCTCGGTTAACACGGTCGGAACTTCTAACAACGTTGCTGCTTGCGCCAAAACACCACTGTTTTTTATGGTTGTGGCTAACTCTACGGGCGGCATCGCACCTTGTAATTTGGTTTGAATATCGACCAACACCAGTTGACTATGATTGGCTTTTGCTAGATTTATTTGCATATTTTAAAATTTTTTTAAGTTGTTCTAGGCTTATTGAAAATTCATTCAGGCACTGCAAGCGTTTGATTAATATCCACTAAATCTGCCTCTGCCACCAGACCAGTTGACGTTTTTAAGCGAATAATATTCACCAAATAATTGTAGCGCGCTTGCAACAAATCGCGCTTGGCGCTAAATAATAACTGTTCAGCGTTGAGCAAATCCACATTGGTTCGTACGCCCACTTCAAAGCCTAGTTTTGTTGAATCAACCTGACTTTGTGCGCTTTTAAGCGCTTGCTCAAACGCGGTAATTTGCGCGGCACTGGTATTTAAATTTAAATAAGCACGTTGCGTTTCTAAGTTAACCGCACGGCGCGCTACTTCAACATCTTCTGCTGCCTTTTGTTGATTTAAAACCGCTTGTCGCGTGCGCGAACTTATTGCGCCGCCTTGATACAACGGCACTTCAAGCTGCAAACCAATGACCGCGCTTTTGAGTTCACTGCCAAAGCCATTAGCGCCACCATTGGCATAATTATCGGTATAACTTGCCACCGCATCTAACGTTGGTAAATGGCCTGCTTGATTTCTTTTAACTTCTTGCTCAGCGATGATTAACGCATCTTTTTGAATTTGCAGATTAAGATTATTTTGCTCGGCGACCTCAAGCCAATTTTTCATGCTTTGCGTTAAAGTTTGTACGGCGATATCTGATCTGACCGTGGCCAACGGGTTTGGCAAACTGCCCGTCATCGCTTGAATACTGTATTGCGCAACTTCAAGCGCATTATTCGCGGCAATTTCTTGCGCCAAAATTAAATCGTAACGCGCTTGCGCTTCGTTAAAATCGGTAATCGTGGCAGTACCTACCTCAAAATTTGCACGGGCTTGATCTAACTGACTTTGCGTGGCTTCTTTTTGCGCCTTCAGTAAGCCAATATTGTCCTGCGCAATTAGCACATCAAAATAAGCTTGCGTCACGCGCAAAATCAGCTGCTGTTGCGTTAAATGAAATTGTTTATCGGCTTGGCTGACTTGGGTTTTACTTTGATCAATTTGCACCCAATTTTGTTTACGGAAAATGGGCTGCCGTGCGTTCACTCCGTAGTTGTAGCCCTCAAAATTATTTTTGCCATCATTTCTAAAAACATTCACGCCAATAATTTTAATATCCGTCTGCGTGGCGTTTGCATTAGCGGTAAAGTTAATATTGGGGCGATACAACGCTTTGGCCTGCTCAATCAACTCTTGCGCAGCTTGGTTAGCGTGTAAGGCTGAAGCCAGCGTTGGATCTTTTGCTAAAGCTTGCTGATAAACATCTAGCAAATTCAGCGGTTTTTCCGTGACTTCTTCCGCGTAAACAACCGATTGCGCTGCGTTCAACCATAAGAAAGCTGCAAATAAACTTTTGATGAATGACTTTTTTTGCTTCATGTTTTGATTATTTTAAAAAGTAAACTTTTCTACTTGCGGCGCATTCATCAGTGCTGGCAACGTTGTTTCAAACAACGTTTCATGGCGAAAAGCTTCTTCAGCCACGCGTTGCGTTAACGTTGCTTGCATAATGGGTAACTCGCCGATCACCGCAAATAAACGTCCGCCAACACTCAACATGGCTTCAGCCGCTTTAGAACGCAATTGCAATGCACCAGTAAAAATAATCACATCATAAGGTGCGTAAGTGGCTAAACCACTCACAGCATCTGCCACCGTATAAGTGACATTGTGAATATTTTGTTGCTGAATACGTTTTTGCGCAGTTTCAATAAAATCTGCGTGAATATCAACGCTATGAACGCGCCTTGCAAGGCAAGCCACCAGCGCTGTTAAATAACCACTGCCTGTGCCAACCACTAACACTTGGTCCGTTTTTTTAATGGATAAGGCCTGTAAAATTTTGCCTTCAATTTTTGGTGAAAGCATGGTTTGCCCATGGCCGATTGGCAACTCCACATCTGCATAAGCCAAGCCAATTTGATCTGGCGCAACAAAACGCGCGCGCGGCACTAAGTGAAATAAATCCAACACCACAGGATCTAACACTTCCCATGTGCGAATTTGCTGTTCCACCATATTGAAATTAGCATCACGCAGATTAAAGCGTGGCTGACTAGCATTCGAAGCGGTCGTTGAATTTGCATTTGTCATCGTAAACATCCTGCTCTTTTTGAGTTAAAAATAATGAATAGTTTCAAACTTTTAAAATTAAATGTACTTATGTATTGATTATAAACGATGCGATTGCCTAAATAGTTTCTTTAAACAGCCAATTCTACATTTCAGTTTATGCGTTCATCGCACTTGCAGGCACTTTAACGCGATACCAAGCTGCATAAAAAGCGGGCAATGAAATCACGGTTAATACAGTTGCCACCAATAATCCGCCCATAATAGCTACTGCCATTGGACCAAAAAATGCGCTACGTGTAAGCGGAATCATCGCTAAAATGGCGGCGGCGGCAGTGAGCACAATCGGCCTAAATCTTCTTACAGTTGATTCCACAATTGCTTCCCAGTCTGCTTTGCCTTCTAATTTATCTTGCGCGATTTGATCGACCAAAATCACCGAATTCCGCATAATCATGCCTGAAAGGGCAATGGTGCCAAGCATGGCAACAAACCCAAATGGCTTATTAAAAATCAGTAAAAATAAGGCTACGCCAATTATGCCCATAGGTGCAGTGAGCAACACTAAAGTAACACGTGAAAAACTTTGCAGTTGCATCATTAAAATAGTGAGTACCACCACAATAAATAGTGGCGCACCTTTAGCAACTGAGGCGCCGCCTTTTGAAGACTCTTCTGTCGCGCCGCCCACATCAATATGGTAGCCAGGCGGTAACTGGATACGTACATTTTTTAATGTTTTTTCCACCATCGCAGTAACAACCGGCGCTTGAATTTGTCCATACAAAGTAGCACGAACAGAAATGGTTGGAATGCGATTTCTGCGCCAGATCAATCCTTCCTCAAAGGTGTAGTTGATATTTGCCACTTGTGCCAACGGCACGCTTGTCTTATTCGCAGTTTTAATCATTAAATCGCCGATTCTTGAAATTTGTGCACGCTCAACGGCGCTGCCACGTACGACTAAATCAATCCGCTCGTTTTTCTCTCGGAATTCTGTAATATAAAGCTCACTTAAAGCCCCATTTAAAAAATTAGCAATATCGGCTGAACTGACACCCAGCATGCGCGCTTTTGATTGGTCAATGTCTAAATGAATGGCTTTGATGGGTGCTTCCCAATCGGTTTGTACATTGCTTAAGTGTGGATTTTTTCGCATTACTGCTGCTACTTTTTCAGCTTGCATCCTTAAAATATCAAAATTTTTCTCGCCAAAACTGGCTGGCCCTGACACCCTAAATTGCACTGGAAACCCAACGGGTGGACCATTTTCTAATCTAAACACTGAGCCTTGCAATTCTGGAAAATTTTGGTCAAATAAGGTGATTATTTTGCTGCGTAACACTTCACGCGCGGCGGTATCCTTGGCCAAAATCACAAATTCTGCGAAATTTTTGCGTTGCAATTGTTGGTCTAATGGCAAATAAAAGCGTGGGCTACCATTGCCTACATAAGCCACATAATTTTCAACATGTACGTGTTTTGCTTTGATTTGCGCGTCTAACCATGTTTCAAGTTTTTTGACTGCAGACTCAGTGGCGGCAAATGACGCATCTTCTTTTAAACGTAAATCAACTATCAATTCTGGACGGGTAGAGTCGGGGAAAAATTGTTGTTGTACTTTACTAAAACCGACGATGGCTAACGCAAAAGCTAGTAAAGTGAGGGCAATCACCAGCCAATAATGGCGCACACAACTTGTGATAAATCGGCGTAATGTTTCATACATTTTACTGTTATAACTTGCGATTGCGTGCGTGCCATTTTTTAAATCTGGCAATAATTTGTACCCCAAATAAGGCACAAAAATAACGGCGGCAAACCATGATACCAAGAGCGCAATGACTGTGACTTGAAAAATTGAACGCGTATATTCGCCTGTGCTAGAAGCGGCCGTGGCAATTGGCAAAAAGCCAGCTGCGGTGACCAATGTGCCAGAAAGCATTGGCATTGCTGTGCTGCTATAAGCAAATGAAGCTGCACGCGAGCGCTCCCAACCTTGCTCCATTTTTGAGGCCATCATTTCGACTGCAATAATCGCATCATCTACCAAAAGCCCGAGCGCAAGAATTAACGCACCGAGTGAAATTTTATGTAAGCCAACATCAAATAAATACATCAACAAGAAAGTAATGGAAAGCACAATGGGGATGGTGATAGCAACCACCAAACCCGTGCGCCAACCTAATGAAAGCAAACTCACCGCAAGTACAATCAACACGGCTTCTGCTAAAGATTTTACAAATTCATCTACAGAGCGTGCAACTGCTTGCGGCTGAGAAGTCACAGTGTGCAACATTAAACCAACAGGCAACTGTGCGCTTACTTCTGTAATGCTTTTATCTAAATGTTTTCCAAGTGCAATAATATCGCCACCTGAAATCATGGAGACTCCAACGAAAATTGCGTGTTTTCCCATGTAACGTACTGTTTGCGTGGGTGGATCTTGGTAACTTTTGTATATTTTCCCCACATCACCCAACCGAATATCTCGGTTATTGGCTCTAAAATGCATGTTTGTGATTTCTTCAACGCTGTTAAATCGCCCCGTGACACTGACTCGGATACTTTCTTGGCTGTTATTAAATGTGCCACTTGCCAGCACTTGGTTTTGCGCTTGAATGGTGGCAATCAGCGTTTGCGTATCAAGACCTAAAGTGGCTAATTTTGCATTCGAGAGCTCAATAAAAATGCATTGCTTTTGCTCACCAAAAAAATCCACTTTTGCCACATCAGGCTGGCGCAATAATTCTGCTCGAAGCACTTCTGCTTGGCGCTTTAATTCAGCAGCCGTGTAGCCTTCCCCAGTGAGCGCATAGAGGTTACCGTAAACATCGCCAAATTCATCATTAAAAATGGGGCCTTCAATATTGTTTGGCAGGGTGTGGCGTATATCGCTGACTTTTTTTCTTGCCTGATACCAGACATTGGCCATGTCTTTGGCAGCAGTGTCATCTTTGATGCGCAGAATTATCATGGATTCACCCGCACGCGAATAGCTTGATACAAAATCTAAATGCGGGACTTCTTGTAATTTTTTTTCAAGCTTATCGGTGACTTGCAAGGCAACTTCATTGGCATCCGCACCCGGCAAGGTGGTGCGAATAATCATAGCTTTAAAGGTAAAAGGCGGATCTTCTGATTGCCCAAGTTTGGTATACGAAAGTAAACCAACCACGGTGAGCATCACCATAAAATACAGCACCAAAGTTTGGTGTTTGAGCGCCCAATCGGAAAGATTAAAAGACTTCACTGAACTACTTTCCTGGTTGCTCAGAGAATGGTTGCTCAACAGGACGAACGACTTGACCTACGTTAAGCGCTTGCGCACCAGCCACCACAATTTTGTCCCCCACATGTAAACCATCACTAATCAATGCGCCATCCTCACGGTAACTGCTCACCTTAACATGAACAGGGTTGGCTTGATTTTGCGCATTGACCACCCAAACAACTGCTTGTTGATTCTGCGCCAGTACCGCAGTGCTTGGTACTAGCAAGCTGCGTTGAATCTCTTTGGTTAAACGCACGCCAGCAGTCATCCCTAATCGCACCTCATTATCAGCATTTAAAATACTTAGTTTTACTAGAAAAGTACGGGTTACCGCATCTGCAGCGGGAGAAATTTCACGCACTTTTACCTGGTAACTTTTTTCAGTTTTTGCCCATAAGCGCATACTTGCTTCTTCTCCCACTTTTAAATGACTCATACGCGATTCTGGCACTGGAATATGCACCTCCATTTGTGTGGGGTCTATGATTTGCGCAACCACTTCGCCTGCCGCAACCACTTGCCCGGGTTCGGCACGAATCATGGTGACGATGCCATTTCGGTCTGCCATGAGGGCGGTATAACGGGATTGATTATTTGAAACAGCCGTTTGCGCTTGGCTTTGTGCAAGACGCGCTTTTGCTGATTCATAAGCGGCTTCAAAGCTATCAAGCGCTGCGGGCGAAACAAATTTTTTATCAATTAACTGGCGCTGGCGCGCTAAATTTGTCTGGGCTAAATTTAATTGCGCTTGCGCTGAAGCAATATCAGCATTATTTGCTTGAATGGTTAAATTGGCATCAGCGCTGTCGAGCTTTGCTAATAATTGGCCTTTTTTCACCAAAGCGCCAACTTCTACCTTGCGTTCAATGACTTTCCCCGCAACCCGAAAACCTTGCGAAGATTCGTATCTGGGTTTTATTTCACCCACGATACTCATGCTGGCTGCTGCCCCATCTGATTTAATCGTCATCACCAACGCTGGACGCGGCACGGGTGGTTTTTCAGCAGGCTTTTCGCATGCGAATAAAGCACAAGCACAGAACATTAAAATAAAATTTTTCATGAGACTATTTCTCTTAAAGCAGATTCTTTTAATAATCCACGGACAAGGGTCGTTTGCATCAATTGAATGCGCTGTGAAATATCACACCAAATGATATGCCCATCATTGCCCATGGTGATTTCTAGCGAACACACACCATGAATGCCCGCCCAAATAGTTTGGGCAATCAATTCTGGGTGATTCAATTCAGGCAAAAATTTCCCCGCCGCATGCACTTCACCCACCACAAAATTTAAAATTTTATAAGCATCTAAACTTGGGTCTACAGATTCTTTATCTAAAGCATTGCTGGGTTTTTCTGTCATAAACATCATGCGGTAGTGGTTGGGGTGTAACAAAGCAAACCGCGCATAGGCAGAACCTAGGGCGATCATACGCGTTACTGGCGCTTCAATTTGCAAAATATCCTTGAGCTCTGCGCCTAAAGTTTTAAAGTCTGTAATGCAAAGTTCCTGTATCAGCGCTTCTTTATCTTTAAAGTGGTGATAAATAGTGGTGGGAGAGTAATTAATTTTTTTTGCAATTTCACGCATGGTGACCGCTTCCACCCCGCGCGCGACAAATAATTCTCGCGCCGCGTTGAGCAAGTTGGCACGCATTTGGTCTTTTTCTGCTTGTGTTTTATGTTTTGGTGGCATATTTTTTAAATTTTATTGAGCAGTATTTTTCAGCACTTTACCCGCTATTTGTAACAAAATTTCGCGCGATGGCATGGTTCTGCTGCCAAACGTCAACACTTTATTTTTCCAGCCGGGCGTGACATTGAGTTTGCCTGCCATCATTGCTTCATAGCCCGCTTTTGCAACGGTCTGCGCATCCATCAAGCCAGATTTTGCATTGGCTGCATTTTGCATATTGGCGCGGCTGACAAAACCCGTTTCGGTCACGCCTGGGCTAAGTAAAGTCACGGTTACACCAGAGCCGCGCAATTCAAAATTGAGCGCTTCAGTAAATTGCATGACATAGGCTTTACTTGCCGCATAAGCAGCTAGGTTGGGGCTGGGTTGAAATGCTCCAATTGAACCCACATTCATGATGCGACCCGCACCACGTTGTTTCATGTCTTCAACAAAATAAGCGGTTAGCTCAGTAAGTGCGATGACATTAAGTTGCAACATGTTTTTGTAAATAGCGACTTTTTTTACATCAAACTTTCCATAGTCGCCAAAGCCTGCATTATTGACCAAGCAATTCACCACTAAATTTTGTATTTTGCAGCGCTGATATAACACTTCAGCTTGGCCTAATACTGATAAATCCATTGCAAAAACTTCAACGCTTACTGAAAATTTTTGCATTAATTCTTCTTTTAAATTGCTCAGCGCTTGTTCATTGCGCGCGACTAAAATTAGATTGTGGCCTTTACTTGCCATTAAATTGGCCAGTGCAAGCCCGATGCCGCTTGACGCACCAGTAATCAGTGCATATTCCATCATAAATCTCCCTTTCCTCAGAAATTAAGCGGGTTTAAATACCATCCAATAAAGATTCATTAAAGGAAGCAATGTGGCGGCCAAGCCAAACCAATTCCAACGGTTACAAAGCTGCCAATAGGCTTGAGGAATCTCACCTGAAACTGCAAAAATTTTCGCCATGTTGGCTTGTTTGATTTGCGTGGGAATCAACACAACAGCCCAAATAATTCCAGAAAGCATAAAAATGGCGAAGCCATGACTTAACCATTTTGCGGAATAACTTAACCCATGCAAATATACGTTTGCCATGCCCGCACCTAATAAAATCAACGCGCCACCCGCGGTAAAAATAAAATCTGTCAGCGTCACTTGCCGTTGAGCAAAAGCAATAATTTGTGCGTTTTTGGTTCTATCGGCTAAATTTTTCCACCAACCGGTGATGATAATATTGCCCAAAAAAAGGACTACACCCAAAATGTGTAGCGTTTTAAGCCATAAATATGCATTTTCCATCATTCAACCCTTTCCCAAACTTGCGTTCTGCCAAATAAACTGAATCCCACAAATCCGCGTACTTCCATTTTTTTACCGCTCTCTTTTAGTTTAAGTTTTACACGATAAGTGTTACCTGAAAAAGGATCTAAAATTTCGTTGCCTTCAAAATAATCTGCTTTTGCTTTCACGCCTTTCATCATGGTCATGCCGATGAGTTTTTGATTTTTTCTTTCATCTTTGCAAGCGGTGCAAAATTGGTCTTGCGTTTCATCTGGCAGTCCAGCTTCAATTTTGCCCAACAACACACCCGCTTCTTCTGAAATGCGGATCAACCCTGTTGGTTTTCCTTGGTCGTCATGCGCCTTCCACAAACCAATGGGTGAAATTTCAGCTGAATTTGCATGACTGATAAAAAAGAAAATATTCAAAATAAATAATTTAACGCTTTTATTTTTCATGATTAGCCTCTTTTTTTCTTAACATTGTTTTATTAACAACGTTAATTTAACAATGTTAAGTTTTAATGTCAACAAAATTAAGCGCGAATAAAATTAAAATTATCTTTATTATTTGAGTTGGTATTGGTCTAGCTTATACCAAAGTGAGCGTTCACTAATTTCCAACAGCTTAGCGGCGCGGCTTTTGTTGCCGTTGGTTTGTTCAAGCGCGTTCAGAATGAGTTGTTTTTCTAAGCGTTCCACCGCTACAGGCATGGAAATATTGGCTTCAACTGGCAACTCTTCTTGCGATATTTCCTTTGCTTGTTGCATTTCTGCGGGTAGATGCTGTAGCAAAATGGCTTGGCCTTGGCATACGATGGTCGCACGTTCCATCACATTTTCTAACTCACGCACATTGCCTGGCCAATCATAATGCGTTAATGCGTTCAATGCACTTGAATTGAGTTCAACAGCGCTGATTTGCGCTGAATTTTTACCTAAAAAATGCTGACACAACGCTGGGATATCTTCTTTTCTGCTGCGTAGTGGCGGCAAATCTAAGCGAAACACATTCAGCCGATAATATAAATCTTCGCGCAATTTTCCGTCTTTAATGGCTTGCAATGGATCGCGATTCGTTGCGGCAATGAGTCGAATATCCACTGCAATCGTCCGATTTCCACCCAGCCGCTCGATACTACTTTCTTGAATTGCGCGCAATAATTTGGCTTGCAAAGCCATAGGCATTTCGGTGATTTCATCCAGAAACAACGTTCCGCCATCGGCTAACTCAAATTTACCAATCCGCTCTTTTACCGCGCCAGTAAATGCACCGCGCTCATGGCCAAAAAGTTCTGACTCCAACATGTCTGCAGGAATAGCCGCGCAATTGACCGCCACAAACAGCGCATTTTTTCTTGGCGATTGTTGATGCACGGTTTGAGCAACAACTTCTTTCCCCGTGCCCGTTTCGCCTGTTATCAACACGGTCGCTTTTTCAGGCGCAACTTGCGCGATGGCTAATTTTAATTGTTGCATCGCAGCGCTTTCACCTACGAGATTTTTTTGAGCGGATTTTTCACGTAAAAAAGTATTTTCTATTTTTAAGCGCGTGACAGAAAGCGCGCGGCTGATGGCAAGCTCCAGCGTTTCTAAATCAAACGGACGTAAAATATAATCCGCAGCACCTAATTTCATGGCCGCCACAGCAGAACTCACTTCGCCTTGGGCGGTGACGATAATCACTGGCGTTTCGATGGTTTCTGCGCGCATGGTTTCTAATAATTTTATGCCATCCATGGTGGGCATATGTAAATCACTCACCACCAAATCTGCCCCATTTTTCCGAAGAATTTCAAGTGCTTCACGTCCATGGCTAGCAAGCACAGGTTGATAGCCAGCCTGGCGTAAACTAATCTCTAATAAGCGACGCATATGCGGCTCATCGTCCACCGCTAAAATTCGTTTACTCTGGTTCAAGTTGATTTCACTCCTAAAAGCGGCAGCATGACACGAAAATGCGCACCTGGCATCGCGCTATTTTGACTTCCGTTACTGAGGCAAATTTTACCCTGATGCGCTTCGACAATTTGCCGCACCACTGCCAGCCCCAAGCCAATGCCACCTTCGCGCTGGGTAAAAAACGGCTCAAAAATTTGCGATTGAATGTCTGGCGTAATGCCAGCGCCATTATCTGCAACCTCAATCACGGCAAATTCTGCCTGTTGAGAAACGCTAATATTCACCATTCCCCCTTCAGGCAATACTTGAATCGCATTCAACATTAAATTCAGCAGCACTTGGGTCATTTGTTCCGCATCGCAAGCCACATTGAGTGCTTCGCTTGGCGTTACTTTTATTGAGACAGATTTTTTATCCGCTTGCATTCTCAGTAAACTTGCCGCATGTTCGGCTAAATCGACAAGATTCACTACCGCATATTCCGGCGCTCTTGGACGCCCTGCATCAATTAATGTGTTCACCAGCTTATTTAAGCGCTCGGTTTCACTCAACATAAAGCCGCAGACTTCAATCGCCTCCATGCTGAGATTTTTTTCGCGCAATAAAATTTGTGCTGATGAGCGCAATATTCCCAAAGGGGTACGCACTTCGTGGCTCATGGCGGCCGCCATTTCACCCGCAACGGCTAATTTTGCCGCGCGTGTGAGTGCTTCTTTAGAAAGTTCCAAATCTGCCATCATTTTTGCAAATGCGTTGGATAAATCCCGAATTTCTTCAGGGCCACCCATCGCGGGCAAAGGCGTGTTTGGGGCACGAATCAATTGGTTAGCAAATTGCGTGAGTCGTAAAAGAGGGTTTGTGATATAGCGCACCAAAGGCACGCCAATCAACATCGCTAACATCATACTTATGATTAATAATGCAATAAAAATTGTCCCCATGCGATGCACCGGCGCCATGACTTCTGATCTTTTTTGCGCAATTTCCAACCGCCAACCCAAACCCAAATAGTCATTGGTCAAGGCTTGCGTTTTAATCAAACGCGTATCTTTTTGCATCGCCCAAGCATCTGTTTGTGCAATCAACATTCCGTTTTTATCAAACATCGCAGCAGCACTTTTGCCAGAAACGGCATCACCCAAAATACTTTCAATATGCCGCCAATTAAATTCCACAATCAATTTTGCTAATGGTTTGGCTTCTAAACGATCCAGAATATCCGCTGCAATGCCAAGCCGTTGTGGCTTTGATGAAACACCTTGCAAACCAGACAAGGTAATTTCACGGTTAGGCAAGACAATTTGCATGGTTGGGTTGAGCGCTAAATACGGTTGTCCAATTTTTTGCGCATTGCTTGATGCAATCACTTTCCCCTCTAAATCAACCACGTATAAATCAAGATATACATCGTGATAACTGGTTTTAAGTTCCTGCAAAAAATGTGAAAGTCGCTTGTCCACATCATCAATACGCGCATCTTGCATCACTTCTAGCGCACTCCATGATGCGACATTTTGGAAGCGCTCAAACATCATGCGATCCACTTCGCTGGCGGTAGCCGTCACGCGCGTTTGCATATCATGCGTAATTTCTGTGGTGAGCGCACTTTTTGCTTCGGTAAATGCCAACACTGACATTAAAATAATCGGCAATAATCCCACCAACATAAATGTTGCGATTAAAATGAACCGAATTGGAAAAGCTTTTTTTAACATGCTTTGTGTATAGTGATTGGCGTATAGTTTGATTTTTCTGATTGAATTATCGCCTAAATAGGATTATTGGTGAATAAATTAACAATGAATCATTATTTTTGGAAAAATAAACTTTCAAAATACTTCGTTTGGAAATATAACGCTTGTTTAAAAAAACGTGTCTTCCTATTTTTTTTATTCAGCTGGTGTTGCAGTAATACGGCACTAGCGGATGACGAAAATACTTGGCATGGATTTAAATTGGGCGGTTACTCCAGTGCTGGTATCACTTTTCCGAGCGATGGAAAAACAGAAGCTGCGCTAAATGAAATCAGTTTAATTTTGAGCTGGAACAACGATGGCCGTTTAAGTTTTTTTTCTGAACTGGAATTAGAAAACCCAATCCGCTGGAATGAAGATGAACAGTTTTATCATAAAGACAGTTATTTTGATTTAGAGCGTTTTTACTTTGATTACAACCTTTCAGAAAAAGTAAATGTACGCGCAGGACGCTTTTTAACGCCCGCGGGCCGCTGGAACTTATTGCACGCGGCACCCTTAGTTTGGACAACATCGCGTCCTTTGGCAACCAGCCGCCTTTTCCCAATTTCTACCAATGGCATCATGCTTTTTGGTGCAATTCCGCTCAAAAATGATGGATTAGATTACAGCGTTTTCGTGGAAACCTTGCAAGATCAGCATCAAGATGGTGACGAAATTTTATTCAAAGACGTGCATGGCGCAAGAATAGAATTAAATAGCCGATTTAAAGTTGGCCTTAATCTTATGGCGTTTAAAGAGCGTATTGGCACTACGCCAGAATTTAAAATGGTCGGTTTAGATTTTTTAACCAACTATAACCATTGGGAATTCAGCGGCGAAGGTTTTCAACGTTTTTGCACCAACGGTAGTAACGGTGGCAGTGGCGCTTATTTGCAAGCGGTTGCGCCTCTTAGCAACAATTGGTTTGGCATTTTTAGGCTTGAAGCGTTTCAGCGTCCTGATGAAGGCTCAAGCGACCGCTGGTTAGTTGGCACGGCTTGGCGGGTCAAACCCAACCAAATTTTTAAAATGGAAATTGTCGGCGGAGATGAAAATCGCCCTGATTCTAAAAAAGGCTTTTTAGCCTCGTTTGCGATTTTATTTTAAATGCGTTTACTGTTCACTTTATTGCTATTTGCAACTTGCGCCTACCCAACCTTCAGCGCTGGCGGAGAGAATAAGTCGCTCGCTATTGTTATTGCGCCAGAAAATTTAGCAAAATCGCTCACAAAAAGTGAGTTATCGCTGATTTATTGGCGAAAAAAATTATTTTGGTCAAATGGCTTACGCATTCAGCCCGTTAATTTTTCTGCCAACAACCCGTTACGAAATGATTTTTCAAAGCGGGTATTAAATAGCTTGCCAGAAACACAAACTGATTATTGGAATGGACTCTATTATCATGGCGTTTCACCACCGCATGTGGTGGAATCTTTTGAGGCCGCCATTCGTTTTGTGGCAGAAACCAAAGGTGGCATTGCTTATATTCCAGCTTGCTCAGTGGATGATCGCATTAAAACCTTGGCATGGTTAGATGAAAATGGGCAACTGAGTGATGCAGCACCCAATTGCGATGATTAAACATTCAAACTGACTTTTCAAACTAACTTTATCTAACGATTGATTCACTTTCAAACCCTGCAAAAATTGTATGTTTATTCTAAACCCTGCAAAAATTGTCTGCAAAAATTGTAACCATTTGAGATTTTAATCATTACTTTTAAGATAAAAATTATTTAAGTCATTGATATAAAAAGAATAAATTAATTTAAAACGTGTTGGCATGTCGATTGCAATATTCTTTGTATTCTAGGAGAAAGCAACATGCCAGCTTCAAATTTAAGTTTTTCAACTTTAAGTATTCCAACTGGGCAACCCGCCGTTTTAGCGCCAAAATCGCAAGCCAATGTGATGCTATGTGGCGAGTTACCAGTCACATCTCAGATTGTTGACCCATTTGATCCAACACGCGTAGAGTTAGAAGCGTTTGTGAGCGAACGTTTTTATAAAGTTCACCACGCACAGATTAAACATTTTATGCCCAAACTGTTGAGCTTGCGCGATGCAGGCCAGCAACTTCGCGCGGTGTGTGGGTTACGTCACGCGCATGAAGAAGCGTTATTTCTTGAGTGTTATTTAAATTCGCCAATCGAGAAAGTATTATCCGCGCAAACGGGCACATCCATCGCGCGCCATGAAATTTTAGAAATTGGTAATTTAGCAATTTTAGAGCCTGCTTGTATTCGCAGTTTACTTGCCAGCGTCAGTGTGTATTTACATAGCACCGATGCTAAATGGGCGGTTTTTACGGGCATTTCAACCTTAAAAAATGCATTAAATAAATTGCAAATGCCACTTGTCATGTTGGGTGAAGCAAAAATCACCAGCTTGCCTGAACCTGAACGCGCGTCATGGGGCAGCTACTACGAGCAACGCCCGCAAGTGATGGCGATTCCACGTTTACATGCTTAAAGGATAGTTGTGTTGATTCTTCAAGCCATCCAACAATTTGCGCTTACAACGTCCAATAAAATCGCTTTAAAAGGCGCGCATTCGGTCATCAGTTACGCGCAATTAAATGCCGCGATTGAAGCAATTAAGGGAAAAATAGCGGCGGCCAAACCCAACGTGATTGGCGTTGTGATGGATAACGCGCCCGCATGGGCGATCGTTGATTTGGCAAGCATGGCGCTTGGCCTTCCAACTGTGCCGTTGCCATTATTTTTCTCACCCGAGCAAATGGCGCATGCCATTGATAATGCTGGGATTGATTTGTTAGTGACAGATAAACCGATACAGATTGAAGCTTTAATTCATCATCAAAATTTGCAAATTATTGAAAAAAACAATCTGCTGGTTGATGAAAAAATATTGACATTATTTTCGATCAAAACACAAAAAAAACCACAAGATACGCCAACAAAAACCTTGAAAATCACCTACACATCAGGCACAACAGGCACGCCAAAAGGCGTGTGCTTGAGCTTAAAAAACATGCAAACCGTTGCAAATTCTTTACTAAAAGCAACCGAAGCAAAGCCGACTGACCAACATTTAAGCATTTTGCCGCTTTCCACCTTGCTAGAAAATTTAGCAGGGCTTTATGTACCGCTGTTAGCAGGTGCAACTGCAATCATTTTACCTTTAGAAGACGTTGGTCTGACGGGTTCTTCTGGCTTTCAATTACAAAAAATGTTGGATGCCATCAGCACGCAACAACCCACTTCACTCATTCTGACGCCTGAGTTACTGCTTGCCTTGGTGAGCGGACTTGAGGCAGGCTTTCCAATGCCAACAGCATTAAGATTTATTGCAGTGGGTGGCGCAAGTGTTTCTCCCAGCTTATTAAAACGCGCCGATGCGCTTGGCTTACCTGTATTTGAAGGGTACGGATTATCAGAATGTGCTTCAGTTGTGGCACTCAACACGCCGCAAGCCAGAAAAATTGGCAGCGTGGGAAAACCGCTTGCGCATGTGCATATTAACATCAATGAAACACAAGAAATTCTTGTGCGCGGCTCCCATTTTTTAGGCTATTTGGGTTTAAAGAATGCGCCGCAGGATGACCTTGCAACAGGCGACATTGGCTATTTAGATGAAGATGGCTTTTTGCATATTACAGGCCGCAAAAAAAATATTTTTATTACCTCTTTTGGCCGCAATGTTTCACCAGAATGGGTAGAACGCGAACTGACTTCAATGCCTGCAGTTCAACAAGCTGCGGTCTTTGGCGAAGCCTTACCACGCAATACCGCAGTGATTTTTGCCAATGAGAAAATCAGTGATGCTGACATTCAAAGCGCTATTTTTAAATTGAATGAAACACTACCAGATTACGCCAGAGTGACGTATTGGTTGCGCGCGCAACAGCCTTTTAGTTTAAAGAATGGCATGTTAACTGCCAACGGACGTTTGCGTCGCGATGCCATTTGGCAGCAATACCAAAATGAAATTAATGATTTTTATAAGGAACAGACGCATGCCGTTTTATGAAACACTTCTTAAAGAAACCGAGCAGGAACGCAATCAACTTTTCAGCTTGCCGATAATTCAAGCCGGCGCACAAGGAAAAGTCAGTTTAGACGCTTATATCGCGTTTTTAAAAGAGGCTTATCACCACGTAAAACACACCGTGCCACTTTTAATGCTGTGTGGTGGAAAATTGCCTGAGCGTTATGAATGGTTGCGCGAAGCCGTGGCTGAATATATTGAAGAAGAATTAGGCCATCAAGAATGGATTTTAAATGACATCAATGCTTGCGGCGCAGACTCAGAAGCCGTACGCAATGGTCAGCCGCGTCAGGCCACAGAATTCATGGTGGCTTACGCGTATGACATGATTCACCGCGTGAACCCAATTGGCTTTTTTGGCATGGTATTGGTGTTAGAAGGCACCAGCGTTGCGCTTGCCACTCAAGCGGGTGATGCCATTAAAACCAGCTTAGGTTTGCCAAATAAAGCGTTTAGTTATTTAACTTCACACGGTTCGCTAGATGTTGGTCATACCGATTTTTATGCGCAATTAGTCAATAAAATTGAAGATGAAAACGACCGCAAACAGTTGATTCATAGCGCAAAAAATTTCTACAAACTGTATGGCGATATTTTCCGTGATTTAGGTGAGCGTTTTATTCCAAATGCCTTCATTGAGGCAAACGCATGAAGTTAAACAAAAAAAATATTCTCCTGACTGGCGCGGCAGGTGGATTAGGTCAAGAAATTGCCTTGCAACTTGCGGCAGAAGGCGCAAACCTTGCGTTGTTAGACCGTAACGCGGATGGCTTAAATCAGCTATGTGATCAAATCAAGCAAACAAATGGGCAAACTAACGCAATAATTGTCGCCATTATTAATGATTTTTCTGACGAAAATGCGGCTGAAACTGTGATGAATGAGGCGATTAAAAAACTAGGGAGTGTTGATATCTTAATCAACAGCGCTGGCGTACTAGATTTTACGCAATTTGCCTCACAAAGCCCCGCCCGTATTAACCAAATCATGTATGTCAATGCCATTGTGCCGATGCAACTCACCCGCGCATTATTGCCAAGTTTACTTGCAAAAAATGCAGGGCATATTGTCAACATTGGTTCAATTTTTGGCTCCATTGGCTTTCCGCATTACGCGAGTTACAGCGCTAGTAAATTTGCCTTGCGTGGATTTTCGCAAGCCTTGCGCCGTGAGCTTTTCGACTCAAATATTAAAGTTACATACATCGCGCCGCGCGCCATTAAAACACCCATTAATAATGCTGCTTCTAGCCAAATGATGGCGGCCACCAACACTGCGATGGATGAACCAAACGTTGTGGCGGCTGAAATTGTTCACGCCATCATCCAGCAAAAAAATGAACATTTTATCGGCCAGCCAGAATCTTTCTTTGCATGGATGAATGGGATTTTTCCAAATTTAGTCAGTAATGGGCTAAAAAAACCAACCCTAATCGCACGCCAGTTTCTTAAAAAAGCATCTTAAATAAGTTTCTTAAATAAATAGAGAAAGAGGAGAATTTTCAAATGAAAAAAATTTCGCTACTAGTTGCCAGCATCGTACTTTGCTTAACTTTTAATCAGCCAAGCTTTGCCGATGAAAAATTAGATGCAGACATTTCAGTCATTCAACACGATTGGGCAAAAGCCAATTACAAAACAGAAAAGGATGCGCAAGAAGCGGCGTTTAAAACGCTCACCGAAAACGCCCACCAATTAAGCGAAAAATACCAAAATGCGCCAGAAGCGTTGATTTGGGAAGGCATTGCCAATGCAGGTTACGCCAAAGCCAAAGGCGGTTTGGGCGCGTTAAAGTTTGCTGAAAAAGCCCGAGATTTACTGTTGGCCGCAGAAAAAGCCAATCCGCAAGCCTTGCAAGGTTCGGCTTACACCAGCTTGGGTTCACTTTATTACAAAGTACCAGGTTGGCCGATTGGCTTTGGCGATAAAAAGAAAGCGCAAGCTTATTTAGAAAAAGCGTTGAGCTTTAACCCAACCGGCATAGATCCTAACTTTTTTTATGCAGACTTTTTAAAAGAACGTGGCGAATATACAAAAGCAGTTGAATATTACAAAAAAGCGCTAGCAGCACCCGCACGCGCAGGCCGTGAAGATGCCGATGCAGGCCGTCGTGCAGAAGCAGAAGCTGGCTTAAAAGAAGCGCAAAACAAACTCTAACCCCCTCCAATAAAAATTAACTTAAGCGACTGGCTAACCGTCAGTCGCTTAAATTCTTCTACGCGTCATCCGCCAAAAAAATTAAATTTGATGAATCTTTCCCAAAGACAAATGATGCGACTCATGAATAAAAAGATGATTTTATTAATCATCCTTTTTTTATTGCTATGCGCCTTGTGTTTGATTTGGCTGCAAGATTACACCGCGGTGGATTTGAACATCGCTGATTATTATTTCGACAGAAACAGCGGCACATTTCCTTACAAAAACAGCTGGTTTGCTAAAGCGTTCATGCACACTTTTGTTAAAAATTGCATTATCGCAGGCGGTGTTTTTTTAATTGCTGTTGTGCTAGCAGACAGTATTTTTAAGTTTCTTCGCATCGGACAGTTATTGCGCTTTCGCCTGCGTTTTGTCGCTTTGGCTTCTGTATTGATTCCACTTGCCATTAGCAGTTTAAAACATTTTTCTACCCTGCATTGCCCTTGGGACATTCAGCGTTACGGCGGTGAAACGCCTTATTTTAAATTGTTTGATTCCGTTCCCGCACAATGGCAAGGCGGGCAATGCTTTCCCGCAGGGCATGCTTCCACAGGTTTGTGGTTAGCGGCTTTTTGTATTTTTTGGCTGCCAAACGCGCCCAAAAAAGCATTATTTAACTTTCTACTCGGCTTAAGTATTGGCTTTGCCATGGGCTGGGTACAACAAATGCGCGGTGCACATTTCCTCTCACATACCTTGTGGTCGCTATGGATCGCCAGCGCCATCATTTTATGTATGCTCTTGGTGAGCAATATTCTTATAAAAATAAAATTGGATTAAACCCTCATGAAAAAAACGCTTGATGCTTGGCTTCAATATTGTTTTAACACGCCATTAAAAGCCATCATCACGGTTGTGCTGTACGTCATGCTGACGGCTAACGCGTCACTTTTTAGCCATATTGCACATATTTATCCGCTTAATGTTGCCAATTTACCCTTTTTGGTTTCCTTGGCGGCGTTCTTTACGTTACTGACTGCCCTGTTTTTTATTGTGGTTAGCTTTGGCAGACCCGCAAAATGGCTGATTGCGGTGTTGCTGATTTTAAGCGCGCAAACGGCTTATTATATGGATACTTTTGGTGTACTTTTTGACACCGTGATGATCGACAATATGCTGCACACCGACGCAAAAGAAGCCGCAGGGTTATTTAATCTGCATATGTTGTTTCAAGTGTGTTTGCTAGGCGTTTTGCCAGCATGGCTGGTGATTCAATACTGGCCATCACAGTTTTGGTCTTCTTCGCAACATAATTCAGCAAAAAAATCAGCAGAAATTAGCACGCGATTAAAATGGATTGGCATCATTTTTTTATTGCTGATATTAGTGATTGCGCCTTTTACAGCGGGCTACACGTCGTTTATTCGGGAACATAAAATTGCGCGTTTTTATGCAAATCCGACGTATCCTGTTTATTCCATTATTAAATTTTTTATTGATCAGTTTGGACATGAAAAACCAACCTCATTAAAAAAAATCGCTGACGATGCCAATTACTTAGACTCTCCTGCCAAACATGAACTCATTATTTTTGTGGTGGGAGAAACCGCGCGCTTTGACCGTTTTTCTTTAAACGGTTATAAACGTATGACTAACCCGCGTTTAGCCAAAGAAGATGTTGTGAGCTTAAGCAACGTTTCTTCTTGTGGCACATCCACAGGCGTTTCTGTGCCTTGTATGTTTTCAAATTTAGGGCGAAAAAATTACGACAAAGACAAAGCTTTAAACCAAGAAAATATTTTAGAAGTGCTTGCCAAAAAAGGTGTTGAAGTTCTCTGGCGCGATAACAATTCAGATTCAAAAGGCGTGGCCACGCGCGTGCCGTATGAAGATTTTAAAAGCCCAACGTTGAACCCCGTGTGTGACAGCGGAGAGTGCCGCGATATTGGGATGTTAAGTGGATTGGATAAATTTATTGCAAAGCGAAAAAATAAAGACATCATCATTGTGCTGCACCAAATGGGCAACCACGGGCCTGAATATTATCGCCGCTATCCGAAAAATTTTGAGCAATTTAAACCCATGTGCATGACAGGTGAATTGCGTGATTGTACGCAGCAAGAAATTGATAATAGTTACGACAATGCCATTTTATATACCGATTATTTTTTGTCTGAAGTCATTCAATTTTTAAAAAAATATGATGCAAGCCACGAAACCGCCATGCTTTATGTTTCTGACCATGGCGAATCTTTGGGTGAGCATGGTATTTATTTACATGCTGCGCCTTATATGATTGCCCCAAAAGAACAAACCCATGTGCCAGCGATTGTGTGGATGGGCAAACATTTTGATTACCAAATCAGCCAGCTAAAACCGTATCAAGATTACCCGTTTAGCCATGATGATGTTTTTTGCACTTTACTCATCTCTTTTGAATTGGATTCACAGACATGCTTTGCGAATAAAAATGTGCTTATGGAGAATGCAGATTTAAAAAAATAGGGAGGTGGCACTTTTCAAAAAATTTTCCAAAAAAATGATTTTGCAAACAAATTGCGTTTCATCTTTCAATACTCTGTAAAATTCTGTTTCTAGTAATTTTTAGGTTTTAAAGCATGAACTTACTCAGTTTGAACAGCTTGTGCGCAACGTTTGCAAACGCATCTAAATTTTTTTGGGAAAAGCTCAATTTTTCTGGGCCTTACGCGGTGCTGCTAGCCATTTTTGTTATTGCGTTACCGCTCCTTTCATTATCGCGCGCGGGTCTCATGCTTTGGCAATCAGAACGTGTTGCTGCAACTGGCTTAACCACACAAATTTTATTGCAAGGCATTCGCGTTGATATTATTCAGCTTGGCTTAATCATTATTTTGCCGCTGCTGCTCTCCCCTTTTTTTGCAATTTTTAACGCTTGGCAAGAATGGCGCACTTTCACTTTTATTTGGCTGATTGTTGCGCTCACATTAATTTTATTTTTAGAAGCAGCCACACCAGGTTTTATTGGCGAATATGATGTGCGCCCAAATCGGCTTTTTGTGGAATATTTAAAATATCCGCAAGAAGTGTTGCCCATGTTGTGGAAAGGCTTTCGCATCCACGTGTTTGCAGGGCTGATTGTCACATCTGTCACGGTTTGGGTGATGTCCACCTTTGCCAAACCTTGGCTCACGCAACAAAACACACTGCCAAATTTATATTATTGGCTGGCCTTTCCGCTAATAGTTTTTTTTACCGCGTTTGCCATTCGCTCTAGCCTTGGCCATCGCCCCGCCAACCCCGCGCTTTTTTCCATCACTAACGACAGCATGGTGAACTCTTTAGTGCTGAACTCCGCTTATTCCGTTTTTTATGCCATTTACAACTTAAAACACGAAAGTAAATCCAGCCATATTTACGGAAAAATGAGCGTGGAAGACATGCTGGCAGAATTTAAAAATACGCGCCAACTGCTGGGCGACCAACGTACTTTATTAAAAGATGAAAAATTTCCAACCCTGACCCATCAAACGCCAACCGTTAAACGTGAAAAACCGCTCAATATCGTCATTATTTTAGAAGAAAGTTTGGGCGCAACGTTTGTGGAATCTTTAGGCGGCGTGCCAGCTACGCCAAATTTAGAAAAATTAAAGCATGAAGGCTGGTGGTTTGAACAAATGTACGCCACAGGCACGCGCTCGGTGCGCGGCATTGAAGCGGTAGTCGCAGGCTTTGCGCCAACCCCCGCGCAAAGTGTGGTTAAACTTTCACTCGCGCAAAAAAACTTTTTCACGCTGGCAAGTTTACTCAGTAGCAAAGGTTATTTAACGGAATTTATTTACGGCGGTGAATCGCATTTTGACAATATGCGCGGCTTTTTTATGAGCAATGGTTTTAGCCAAGTGGTGGATCAAAAAGATTTTAAAAACCCAGCATTTACAGGCAGCTGGGGCGTTTCTGATGAAGATTTATTAAACCGCACCCATGAACAATTAAGCGCCCACCACGCGGCGGGCAAACCCTTTTTCTCGCTCACATTTACTTCATCCAACCACGCGCCGTTTGAGTTTCCTGATGGGCGGATTGATTTATACGAACAACCCAAAGCAACCGAGAATAATGCGGTGAAATACACCGATTACGCGCTGGGCGAATTTTTCAAAAAAGCCAAAGCGAGCGATTATTACAAAAATACTTTATTTTTAATTGTCGCCGACCATGACATTCGCGTGCGTGGCGACGATTTAGTGCCTGTAAAACACTTTCATATTCCTGCCCTGATTTTAGGCGCAGACATCACACCAAAATCCATCAAAACCGTTGCCAGCCAAATTGATTTGCCTACCACTATATTATCGCTCGCTGGCATTGACGCAACCCACCCGATGATCGGCCGCGACATTAGTAGCGAACCAGAAAATTTAGCAGGCCGCGCCATGATGCAATACGAACAAAACTACGCATGGATGGAAGGCGAAAAATTAGTTGTTTTACGCCCAGATAAACCCGCAACGTTCGGAAATTACGACAGAAAAAATAAACGCGTAGAAAAAACCGAAGCGCCAGAAAACGCTAAAGAAGTTGAAAACCGCGCCAAAGCGCATGTGATGCTACCCGCTTGGCTGTATCGGGAAGAGCGGTATAAGTAATCAACGTGTACGAGCCTACTAAATTTTATAAAAGTGAATACCTATAAATTTTTAAACATTCACATGTTGACTTAAACAATACTTTAAAAAATTATGTTCTCTCTAAAGCAATCTATTGAATTTGAAAAATATGCACATCCACACTCTTGGTTTTTGGTAGCTAGTGAACTTCATGAGCAAGCTAAATCATTAAAAACCCTGAGTTCATCGGAAATAACTAGGATTGATTATGAACAAAATAAATTCAATAAGTGGGAAACCGCTAATAGATCCACATTCCTTTTAGCGGGTTTTGCTCTAGAAAATATATTGAAAGCATTTTTAATTTATGAAAACCCAAGACTCATTGAGAATGGTACTTTATCCCGTGAAATTAGATTGCACAAACTATCTGAACTAGCACTAAAATCGAAATTAATCCCATACAAAGATCGCAGCACTAATACACTCAGATACTTTGAAGATGGTTTAGAGTCATGGGCAAGATACCCTTGTAGTCTTAATATAAATGAGACAAAAGAACAAGAATTATTGAGTAAGAAAATGTGGGGAAATTATTTATGGCTAGTTAGAGCTTATGAAAAACGCTTCAAAAAACTAATTGCTAAAGGTTGGGATGGCCCTCATGAATTCTCAGGTTCATTCAAAATCGAAGGGACATGGTTAGATTGATTAAAAATATAGTAAAACTATAATCAACTATACTAACGTACGTCACAACTTGGTTTTGACTTGAACCTCCCTTCTACCGCACCGAGTAGCGCAGGCTTGATGGGAGATTTCGTAAAGCGGCTGTTTGAACGAAGTGAGTTTCCGCTTGACGCCCAGCAAGGTGAGCAACGCAGGGGAAAAGCGGTAGCAGGGTGGCGTTTTCTTTGGTTTCTTTCTTTTTGGCCAAACAAAAGAAAGAAACTCGCCTAAAGGCGAAATAAAACTTTAATTCTATAAAAAAACTAGATTGCCTCGCTTGCGCTCGCAAAGACGGCAATAAAATCACCCAGCTAGATTCTGGCCTTCGCCAGAATGACAACCGCTATTCACCATGACTTACAAATAAAGCACCGCCGGAAAAACCGCAATTGCCAACACAAACACCAGCCACTCCATCCCCCACTGCGCCAATCGCCCAGTGAAATGCAGAACTAACACAGCAATTGCAACCATATAAAAAATCACAAACAACAAAATTTAATCTCTTTTAAAATAATGCGTTACAGCATTGTAACTTGAATTTTCATCCAAATCTCTCGCATTTAAACGCACCTTGACAAAACTTTACGCCTTTGCGAAGCGGTTGCTTTTACAATAGCGGTTTGGTTACACACCAGCTGTCAATTGATATCACTGCTATGTTTACTTACCCACTATTAACGCCCTTCGAACAAGCTGATTTACCTCAGCTTATTGCCAGCCCAAGCGCCATGCCCAATAAATTTGAGGATAGTACGCACCAGCTGATGTTTTGCCAAACAGTGGATGGCGATATGGTCTTAAAAGTTTGCAATGACGCGACGATTGCAGGCTCTCCCTTTTGGTTAGGCATGAATCATTTATTTGCCGCGGATTTTCCAAATAGCTTGGGTAAACTCCATTTAACGCATGAATTTTTAGCGCAATATAGCGGGCTTATTGTGCCTGAGTTTGTTGCAGCAAGCGCCAACCGATTTGTGCTGACTCGCTTTTTACCCGGTGTGGATTTAGAAGCGGGAAAAGTGGAAGATCAATGGGTCATTCAGTTAGCCAGCCATATTGCGCAATTGCACCAACGCACTTTTACACAGTGGGGAAATTTGCACGCACCGCAATTTTCAGCAGAAGATTGGGCGAAGCGTTTACATGAAACGATTATTTTTTTGGTAGCGCAACGCAATATGCAGATTGCTGAACCGATGCTGAATGAAATTTTGGTACAAGTTAAAAATATTCAAGAAACAGAATTTGTGCCAATGATGTTGGATTTACGTTGGGATCAATTGAGTTGTTTATCCGAAAATACGTTGGTATTGATTGATTTAGATGCGTTTGTGGTTGCGCCGCGTGCGCTGGATTTAATATTGATTGAATATCTTTTGACACCAGCACAATTGGCTTTATTTAAACAACATTATGTTCAAACGCACACTTGGCCTGATTGCGCGGCCCAAAAACCTTGCTACCAATTATTATTGTTTCTTATGAATGTGCTGGGCGAAACTAATTTAGAAAAATGGATGAATCAAATCTAGACAGTTTGTTTACGGTAAAGCTTCACCCAACTGACAAACCCCGCAATTGCCAAAATTGTATTGAGCATAAATAAGGCAGCCGTCGCGTAAAAGCCTGTTTGAACATATAACGCAGTGGCCGCAGCATCAATGACCACCCAATACAGCCAGTTTTCCAACACTTTTTTTGCTATTAACCAAGTATTCATCACAGAAAAAACGGTAGTGTAAGCATCGAGCATCGGGCTTTGCGATTGCCCATTTTTTTGCAAATACAGGCTTAGCAACGCGCTAATCACAATGCCAGCTAGCATAAAAATACAATGCTGCCCCCAACGCCAACAGCTAATGATTAATGTTTCAGTTTGTGAATCATGCTTGCGCCAAAGCCAAAAACCATAAACTGCCATACCCATATAATAAATATTCAGCAACGCTTGCATGGGAAGTTGGCCTTCCCAAAAGAGCGCCGTGTAAACCAGCGTGCTTAAAAACGCAAACAACCAACACCATTGCGACTCTTTTGCTGCCAACAAAATATAGCCCACACCCATTAACGCCGCCGCAATCTCCCAAGCGGGCATTTGATGAAACGCTGTGACGATTGCCTGAAGATTTGCTTCGTTCATGACAAGTTATACGTCTACGACATCAGCTCTATCTGTGCCGATAAACTTCATCACAAACACGCTGTGCGGCATGGCACTAAATACCGCCTCCATTTCAGCATCCAAGTAATCCATCACCTCGCGGTATTCGCCAAACACTTGCGTTGCTAAACTATTGCGTTTAACCACCAAATTTTGATTGGCTTCAAGCTTGTTGATAAACGCCAAAATCGGTTCTACATAGCCTTCGGTTAACGGATACAAACTGATATCGACTGAAATGCGCATATTTAAATCTCCAAATTTTTTGAGTAAAACTTACAAAAATACCATGGGCGATTGCCGCCCTTGCGATTTAGTAATCGTAAGAAACTGTCAGCCCTGCAACCCTTGGCTCAGCCAACTGGCGGTAAGCTTCATCAACGTAGCCTTTCGCTGGGTTGTTGCCAAAGAAAAATCCGCGCGTTGCATAGTCTTTATCCAGCAAGTTTCTTGCCCAAACACGCACTTTCCAATGCTTGTCATGCTTGTAATCTGCACTGGCGTTGACAATGGCATAAGCGTCGGATTTTGCATTGTGGCTATCAGAGAAATAAAAATCATCTTTGCCTTCCACATTGGCACGAATCGTCCACGCATCATTCACATAAAATTCGGAGCCTAAATTAAACGTGTAGTTAGGTGCGTGGGCGACTTGGCGGCCATCAAAATTCTCGCCACCCACTGAGTGATTGTCAAAGCGAGCATCTAATAGCCCCAATGCACCCATCAAACGTACTTTGTCTGTCACAAACCAATCCAAGCTGGCTTCAACGCCTTGATGCGTGGCATTGGAAGCGTTGCCAATAAATTCTATAAAGCTTGTACCAATGGCAATAGAGTTTTCAACTTGCGCATTACGTCTATCCGTATAAAAAGCGGCTAACGCGGTTTTTAGGCGTTGATCTAGCCAGCTAGACTTAAGCCCTGCCTCAAATGTAACGTTGTATTCCGTATCGAAAGTAAGCTGGCTTTGCGATATTTGCGATAGAGAAGCATCGTTATTTACCCCGCCTGATTTATAACCACGTGATAATGTGGTGTAAATCAAATGATTTTGATTAGCTTGATAATTTAAGCCTATTTTCCCGCCAAACAAGCCTTCATCTTGATTAATTTTTAAAGCGTTGGAATTTGAATATCTCGCTTTAAAATACTCTACTCGCGCACCTGTGGTTAAGGTCAGTTTGTCTGTGATATGTGTATCTAATTGACCATATATTGATGAATTTTTGGTGTTGTATTTTCCATCGTTATTCCCAAATGTATAAATACGTTCAAAGTCTTCATCTTGATTGATATGGTAAAAACCGATTGTCCAATCTGTGGAATCATTAAAAATACGCCCAGTTTTATCAGACAAAGCCCTTAATTCAAATGAGTGATTTTCACGCTTACGGTCATAGCTGTCAAAGCTATCATAAGGGTCTAGCGAAGCGTCAAACTGTCCAACAAAGCCCCAGTCTTCATCAAAACTATACAGTAAATCAGAGCGTAAGTACGTGGCTTCGGTTTGAATAATCACCGCGTCAGAAGCTTGCCAGTTGGCTTTTACTGCAAACGCATTGGTACGTTGTTTATCTTCCCCCGGATTGTCAGACAAACTATTGCGGCTGTTATCCAAGGTAAAGGCATCATAACCATTGTCAATATTTAAATGGGTATAACTTAAATCGACCGTTAAATTATCAGTCGCCAATAATTTTAATTTGCCTCGGAAAGTTAACTCGTCTTGGTTTTGTGTGTTGTCACGATTTAAAAAATCGTTATCCATATAGCCATTAGATTTATGCGTGTAAATAGAGGCGCGGCCTAATAATTTATCTTCTAACAAGGTGCCACCAACCGCAGCACCAAAGTTACGCGTGTTATATTCGGCCAAGCTTGTTTGCGCATGCATAGAGAACTCTTTGGTTGGCTCTTTGCTGCGCATATTGATCGTACCAGCCAAGCCGTTGGTACCAAATTTTGTACCCTGCGGACCACGCAAAATTTCGATGGAATCAATATCAAATAAAGTGGCGGCACCACCCGTACGGCTAAAATCCACGCCATCAATCACTAATCCTACGGAAGGGTTCAATGGCGCACTAAATTGACTGCGTTCACCGATACCCCGAATTTGAATAAACTGCCCCCGTGAAGCCCCACTAGAAAAATTAACGTTAGGTGCAAGGTTTAATATCTCTTCAAGATGTTGCGCACTGCGCGCTTGAATGGTTTCACTATCAATTTCAGTTAGACTGACCGCGGTAGATTGTGCCGTTTGGGGACGAAAATCTGCGCTTACGACCACTTCATCCAGCGCAATTTTTTTATCTTCAGCAATTTTATTTTGCGCTAATGTCTCTTGCGAAAAAGCTGGGTTAGCAAACACGGCATTGGTCAACAGCAATCCAACTAAAGACCATGGTTTTTTAAAGGGTTTTGTTGCAGATTTAGTTAAAAATTTCAAGATTATCCTCTCTATTAAAAAATAAAAAGGACAGGTAAAGAGTCGCACTTAAGCGCTTGATAGGTTATCAAAATAACCGTAAAAACATACGCGTGTATATACTCTGCCTGTCCCTACGCCAGTATTATCTGGATCAGGTTCATTGGGTCCCTCGCTTGCACGAGATCTCAGGCATTAAAGCCACCCCAAGGCGTTTGATTTTTCAATCAAGCTTAGATTATACGTTGATATTGATGAATCATCTACATGTGTAAAATCACGCGTTTTGCACAATTAATCAATATTTCTATGTTGATAGTTACACACTAAATTCTGCATACTCTCTTAAAAAAATGATAGGCCATTTCGACATTAATAGGCGCGTTATGTGGTGCTTGTGAACGGCAAAGGCAAGGGCAACCATGCGCTGATGGAGATGAAAGCCACCAACCCAAGTGCGTTATGGCGCTATTTACTTACGCAACTTTAATGAAAAACGCAAAAATCTGAGAAAAATAGCTGAGTAAATACCGCCCAAAAATAACCAAAACCGAAAATAACCAAAACTATGATGAATAGAAACAAGTTGATGTTTAACCAAAGCAATCCACAGGGCTTAAACAATTGCGCAACAAGCATCCATAATCATCACTCAATTGCCCTCAAAAGAAAAAATTCAGCCAATTATTTTCGGCTCAACAGGCTAAAAAACTTGCGTGCTATACTTAAAAAATGAAATTTAAACAGACTGAATAATGATTCAATACAACCCAAAAGACTGGATTACCTTTATTTTCCGCTTTCACGAAGCGGATACTTTTCGGCAACTGATTCCAATGATGATATTCATTGGCTTGTACTCAGGCGGCATTGCCTATTTAGAAATTGAATTTTGGCAACTTTCTGCCAATAGCCATGTAAAAAATATCCCATTAATGCACTCCACCGTTGGGTTTGTATTGTCATTATTATTGGCTTACAGAACCAACACCGCCTATGAGCGCTGGTGGGAAGGCAGAAAACTTTGGGGCGCGTTAGTCAACAACAGCAGAAATTTGGCGCTTAAACTTTCAGCTTATTTAACCATTGAAGCTGACAAAAACTTTTTTAGAGTCATGATTCCAGCCTATGCGTCGATCCTTTCAAAACATTTACTCAATGAAGAAGTCAGCCAAGTGTTGTTTGAAGGGTTAGATTTAGACATTGACCACCGCAAACACCAGCCCAACCAAATGGCTAAACAGCTGTTTCAAAAAGCCAATGGTTTATACACCTCAGGCAAAATCACAGGAGAACAATTTTATATCATCAACGCCGAACTGCAATCCTTCACCGACATTTGCGGCGCGTGCGAACGCATTAAAAACACGCCAATTCCATACTCTTACAGCGCGTTCATTAAAAAATTTATTTTCTTTTACATCATGACATTGCCGTTTGGCTATGTGTTTAGCTTGGGTTATTACGTGATTCCCATTGTGGTGTTTATTTTTTATGTGTTAGCCAGCTTGGAACTGATTGCCGAAGAAATTGAAGACCCGTTTGGCGGAGATGATAACGATTTACCCACTAAAAAAATCGCCGCCAATATCAAAAAGCATGTGGAAGAATTGCTTTAAGATGCATGTTCAACCAGCGCTCTGATAAGTAGCATGCAAAAACCGCACTTGCCTATCAAGACTTAAATACTTTTGATAATTGGCTAATATTTTCTCAACAAAGAAAAACCCCTGTAGATTATTAGCCTACAAGGGTTTTATTTACACTTTTCTAACTGGTATTCGTCATTATGGGTATGTATACCTGATACCACGTAAACTATAATTATTTTATATATCGTTCAAAACGGAATATCATCCTCAAAATCATCAATGCTAGACGCGGCTTTTGCTGGCTTGTTCGCTGGTGCAGAAGATTTTACCGATGCTTGGCTGTATTCTTCGCCACCGTAATTGCTTTGATCCATGCCACCATCGTAACTTGCATTTGAACTACCACCGTCTTTACCGCCGAGCATTTGCATTTGGTCTGCAATAATTTCCGTTGTATAACGATCTTGGCCTTCTTTGGTTTGCCATTTGCGCGTTTGCAAGCGGCCTTCAATATACACTGGGCGGCCTTTTTTCAAATATTCACCTGCAATTTCTGCAAGTTTGCGGTACATGACTATATTGTGCCATTCGGTGCGTTCTTGCTTTGCGCCCGCTTTGTCTTTCCAGCTATCCGTGGTGGCAATGCTAAAATTACACACCGCTTCACCGTTTGGCATGTAACGCACTTCAGGGTCGCGGCCTAAATTTCCCATTAAGATGACTTTGTTTACCGATGCCATAGTTAACCTCTTAAATATTTTTTATTAATGTATAAACTTGGGCTTCATCCCAAGGTTGCGTTTGCTCAATTTTTAAAATAATCGTGCGTTCTTGTGCAAGCACTGCCACTTCTACCACGCCGACAAGTTGAGATAGCTGTAATTTTAACGCCTCAGCTTGTGTATTGGATAATATTTCTTGCGATTCATCTAATCCAATCATTTTAGTTTTCACTGCGGGCGGCGCTTGCATTGAAAACGCTAATACGAGCCATATCAACATCATCACGCCACAAAAAATAAATACACTTGCAAACCCTAAACTATGCGATAAATAACCTCCCAAGCTGCCACCGACAAATACGCCCAAAGATTGACAGGTGTTGTAAACACCAATCGCGGTGCCTTTGGATGCGGCAGGTGAAATTTTACTGATGATGGAGGGTAACGAAGCTTCTAAAATATTAAATGCGACAAAATAAACGCTGAGTGAAACAATAATGCCGATAAAAGCATGGATAGAATACGCAAAGATCATTTGCGCAACGAGCATTAAAAAAATTGCACTAACAAATACTTGCTTAATTTTGGCTTGTTTTTCGGCGTAAATAATCGCAGGTACCATCAATACAAAAGACCCTAATAGCACAGGTAAATAGACCATCCAATGTTGATTGACATTAAGTTGGCTTGATTCTGAAATGGCAAAAGGCACGACGACAAACATGGCCATTTGCGCGGCATGCAGCGCAAAAATGCCAAAATTTAAACGCAGCAACTGCGTATTTTTAAGTACATTTTTTAATTTTTCTGGCGCCGCGCTCGCATCTGAATGGTAATGACTATGTTGTGGGTTAGGCACTAAAAACTTCACCACGCCGATAGCTAAAATCGTTAACACGGCAGTCAACATAAAAATACCAGGTACACCAATCCATTGATTTAAAATCGGACCGCCGACCAATGAAACCGCAAACGCGAGGCCAATCGTCGCGCCAATGGATGCCATTGCCTTGGTACGATGTTCATCGCGCGTTAAATCTGCAACCAGCGCTGTCACCACGGCAGAAATTGCGCCCGCACCTTGAACCACGCGCCCCAAGATAACGCCCTCAATGGTGCTAGAAAATGCAGCAATCAAGCTTCCGACAGCAAAAATGAGTAAGCCAACATAAATCAAAGGTTTACGGCCATATTTGTCTGACGCCATGCCAAACGGCAATTGGAACAACGCTTGCGTTAAGCCATAAGCGCCCAACGCAATGCCAATCATCAAACTGCTGGGTTGATTTTTTAATGATGTGGCGTAAATCGCAAAAATCGGCAAAATTGAAAACATGCCGAACATGCGTAATCCATAAATACTGGCGAGACTAAACGTGGCACGGACTTCTTGTGCAGACATTTTTTCTGATGGAATTTCGATGGGTTGCATAGTTAAAGCGTGGAGTAATTAAATATTTTTAAAAATTTGGA
Source organism: Methylophilaceae bacterium (assembly GCA_965247415.1). Taxonomy (GTDB): domain Bacteria; phylum Pseudomonadota; class Gammaproteobacteria; order Burkholderiales; family Methylophilaceae; genus Methylotenera. Next base: position 1,391,089 of record OZ252007.1, on the reverse strand, counting down.
ACGGCGCAACAATTCTTAGGCCTTAATTTTGCTTTTATGTTGGGAGGACAAACAAAAAATTAGTCACCTAAGATTTGTTATAACTTAAATGTTTAGCTTAGAAATATTTGAGTTAATTCACAAAAAGTAGGTATATTAGCAGGTTGCCTTAATTATTCGAAAAGCTAAATGGAATTTATCAAAATTAGAGGTGCGCGAACGCACAATTTAAAAAATATTTCGCTGGATATTCCGCGAAATAAACTTGTGGTCATTACTGGATTATCTGGTTCAGGCAAGTCATCACTCGCGTTTGATACGCTTTACGCAGAAGGTCAACGTCGATATGTAGAGTCTTTATCTGCCTACGCCAGACAATTTTTAGCGCGCATGGATAAACCTGATGTCGATTTAATTGAAGGCTTATCGCCCGCCATTTCAATTGAACAAAAATCCACTTCGCATAATCCGCGCTCTACTGTTGGCACGGTGACAGAAATACATGATTATTTGCGCCTGCTTTATGCGCGCGCGGGCGACCCTGAATGCCCTGACCATGGGCATAAACTAGAATCACAAACCATCAGCCAAATGGTGGACAGCGTGCTGGCATTGCCTGAAGAAACGAAACTCATGATTTTGGCGCCCGTGGTGAGCAATCGCAAAGGCGAGCAGTTAGATTTATTTGAATCCTTAAAAGCGCAAGGCTTTGTGCGCCTGCGGGTAGATGGCACGATTTATGAAATGGATGCATTGCCGCAGTTAGCAAAAACATCCAAACACAATGTGGATGTGGTGATTGACCGCATAAAAGTTAAAGCAGACATGAAACAGCGCATTGCTGAATCGTTTGAAACCGCTTTACGTTTGGCAGAAGGTCGCGCGATTGCCTTGGAAATGGATACCGACAAAGCGCATTTATTTTCCGCAAAATTTTCTTGCCCCGTTTGTGATTACTCACTTGCAGAATTAGAGCCGCGTTTATTCTCTTTTAACAACCCAATGGGTGCATGTCCAACATGTGATGGTTTGGGTAATATTAACTTTTTTGATCCAAAACGCGTAGTCGCTTTTCCGCACTTATCACTCGCCTCTGGCGCAATTAAAGGCTGGGATAGACGCAACCAGTTTTATTTTCAAATGCTTTCTAGCATCGCCACGCATTACAATTTTAATTTGGATACTGCGTTTGAAAAACTGCCTGAATATATTCAAAAAGTATTGTTAAACGGCAGCGGTAAAGAAGAAATTCCCTTCAAATATTTGAATGAACGCGGCACTTTTTTCCAAAAGACCCATACATTTGAAGGCATTTTAAATAATTTACAACGCCGTTATCGTGAATCTGATTCACAAACAGTGCGGGAAGAATTGGCGAAATATTTAAATTCTCAAAGTTGCCCAGAATGCGCAGGCACGCGCCTTCGCAAGGAGGCACGCTTTGTGAAAGTGGGCAGTAAAAATATTCACGAAGTCTGTGAAGTTCCTTTAAAGCAAGCACTTACTTTCTTTGATACACTTGTATTACAAGGTGCGAAGCTTGCTATTGCCGATAAAATTGTCAAAGAAATTAGTAATCGTCTCAAATTTTTAACCAATGTCGGTTTGGAATATTTGTCCCTTTCACGTTCAGCAGAAACGCTTTCTGGCGGCGAAGCGCAGCGTATTCGTTTAGCCTCACAAATTGGTAGTGGTTTAACGGGCGTGATGTATGTGCTGGACGAGCCTTCCATTGGCTTGCATCAACGCGATAATGATCGCTTGCTGGAAACGCTCAAACGTTTGCGCGATATTGGTAACAGCGTGATTGTGGTAGAGCATGACCAAGATGCCATTATGATGGCAGATTATGTGGTCGATATTGGTCCAGGTGCAGGCGAACATGGCGGACAAATTGTGGCCGAAGGCACGCCGCTTGAAGTGCAAAATAATCCAAACTCGCTCACAGGTGCTTATTTAAGCGGCAAAAAGCAGATTATTTACAATAAAAGCCGCACCCAACCAGACCCTGCGCGCTGGCTTAAATTAAGCAACGCCACAGGCAATAATTTAAAAGATGTGACGATTAAATTACCAGTCGGATTATTAAGTTGTATTACAGGCGTTTCAGGCAGTGGAAAATCCACGCTGATTAACGATACTTTATACCGCGTAGTTTCACAGCATTTATACGGCAGCAGCACTGAGCCTGCTCCGTTTGGCGAAATTGACGGCTTGGCTTTTTTTGATAAAGTGGTGGATGTTGACCAAAGCCCAATTGGACGCACGCCACGCTCAAACCCTGCTACTTACACAGGCTTATTCACGCCGATTCGTGATTTATTTGCGGGCGTGCCAGAAAGCCGCGTACGTGGTTATGGCCCTGGTCGTTATTCGTTTAACGTGAAGGGTGGGCGTTGTGAAGCTTGCCAAGGCGACGGCGTGTTGCGCGTAGAAATGCACTTTTTGCCTGATGTGTATGTGCCGTGTGATGTGTGTAAAGGCCATCGCTATAATCGCGAAACCTTAGAAATTCAGTTTAAAGGTAAAAACATTCACGAAGTGCTGGCGATGACAGTGGAACAAGCCTATGCATTTTTTAGTGCGCAACCTGTGATTGCGCGAAAACTCAAAACCTTGCTGGATGTTGGCTTGGGTTACATCACGCTTGGGCAAAGCGCAACCACGCTTTCAGGCGGCGAAGCACAACGTGTGAAATTAGCGCTGGAATTGAGTAAGCGTGATACGGGCCGTACGCTGTATATTTTAGATGAACCAACCACAGGCTTACATTTTGCGGATATTCAATTATTACTGGATGTCATTCATCGTTTACGCGACGCTGGCAACACGATTGTGATTATTGAACATAATTTAGATGTGATTAAAACCGCCGATTGGATTGTAGATATGGGCCCAGAAGGGGGTGACGGCGGCGGGATGATCATTGCGGAAGGCACACCTGAGACTGTGGCGCTTAACGCTAAAAGTTTTACAGGCGCTTATTTAAAAACTATGTTAAACATTTCTTAATTGTTATTTTCACAGAAGCGCTTGCGTTTACGTTTCTGTGAAAATTGAATTTTTTATAAAATGCTGTCTGATTCTGTCAAAAATACTTTGTAGCCTTCAACATGTTCAGGCAATTCCTCTAAATTAATATTGAGGGCTGACGCAATGGCTGGATTTAATGTACTTGCCGTTTTTTCTACAGGTTCACCCGCTTCTAAATCATAGGCAATGTGGGCTGCCATATAAACAATCGGCGCAAGATCGCAAGCATTTGGATTGAGAGGATCCGCATAATAATGAATCACGCGTTGAATTTCTTCAGGAAAGTTCCAACGTTTTGCAAGTTCAGCGCCAATCATGCAGTGGTCAATACCCAACGTCATGTGTTCTACATCACGTCTTTCTAACACGCTTTTACCTCTGCAAGCTTGCTCAATGGTTGCGCCTGCAGATGGAAAAACCATATGAATGGGCAATTGCCCAATACTGTGCATCAACGCAGCAATATAAGTCGTCTCCGTTTCCTTTTTTTGCTCTTTAGCAATTTGGCGCGCAATATTTGCGGTGATTAAACTGTGACGCCAAAAACGCTTCAAATCAAAATCTGGCACTTTAGTAAAGGCAGCAGTAATGCCTGAAGCAATCACCAAAGTTTTAAGGTTACGTAAACCTGTGACCGAAATTGCACTATCAATACTTTTTACAGTGCCAGAACAGCCAAAGTAAGAGGAGTTTGATAAGCGTAATAATTTTGCTGAAAGCACTTGATCATGATCAATTTTGTGCACAAGCGCATTCATTTCAACATCATCGCTTTCTAGCATGATCAACACCTCTTGAATGACTTTTGGCATCATTGGCAAGCTGGCGATTTTTTCAAAAAAATTTTCCATCACGTTCATTGCGCACTCCCTCTTTTTTGTTTGTTTATTCAAGCTGTTTATACAACCATGTTAATGGTTTTATATTTACTTAATCGATTGAACAGAACGGAAAAACAAAGGTATTTTTTTAAATAGCGCGTGGACAGTATGCAGCTTATTTTGGAATGTCGGCAGCGCGCATGCGCAATAAAATGATGTTGGTTTTTCGTAATAAACCACGGGCATGTTGGTGCGTATCGTAAAATCTTGGGTTTGGCACCATGGCGGCTAATTTTGCAGCTTGATGAGCATTTATTTTTGACGCGGAAATTTTATAATAATGCCTTGCTGCGGCTTCTGCACCAAAAACGCCGTTTCCCCACTCAATCACGTTTAAATAAATTTCTAAAATTCTGCGTTTGCTTAATACGTTTTCGAGCATGATGGTAATAATGGCTTCTTCAAGTTTCCGCCAAGGTGTGCGTTTGGTAGATAAAAATAAATTTTTTGCTAATTGCTGGCTAATGGTTGAACCACCCGCAACAATTTTTCCTTTTTTTAAATTTTTTTCATAGGCTTTTTGAATGCCTTCCCAATCAAATCCTTCGTGATCAATAAATTTTGCATCTTCTGCCGCAACCACGGCGCGCTTTAAATGGTTAGAAATATTGGCGTAATCAACCCAGCGGTGTTGTAAATCTGCATCAGGATTTTTTTCTTGAATCACCGCCAAGCGGTCTTCCATAAACGCGCTGGTAGATGGATTAAATTTAATCCACCAACAAATATGCAAAAAAATCCAAAGTTGATAGAGTAAAACGACCGTTGTAAATAAAATAATGCCGCGTTTTAAAAAACCCATTTTAGTTAAGTGTGCAGATTTTTCATCTAAATTAAATAGCCAATCAATCAAAAGTGCACTCGCAAAAATCTTTCATCAATGAAGGCTTACTTTACCTGACGTAACATCGTCATCACAGGCTGAGTCAGCGGTTTAACTTTTCGCCAAATATAAAAAGCATTGGCCGCTTGCTCTACCAACATGCCCAAACCATCAGCAACGCGTGCGTTTTGCGCGCGCGCTTGTTGCATAAAAGGTGTTTCTCGACCATACATCATGTCGTAAGCCAACGCATTTTTTGCAAAAATGGTGTTGGGAATCGGCAAGACCGTTTCTGTTAAGCCTGTTGAAGTGGCGTTAATCACAATATCAAATTGTTGATGGACTAAATCCTCAAATCGACATGCCACGCTGGTAATTGCATGATGACTGAATTTATTGACAATTTTTTCAGCTTTTTCAATTGAGCGATTGGCAATCACTAAAACGGCAGGCTGCTCATCAAGTAAGGCCTCAAACACCCCTTCTGCCGCGCCGCCAGCGCCTAACAATAAAATGCGCTGATTTTTAAGCGTTTGCTTTAAGTTAATTTTGATATCGGTCACCAAACCAATACCATCAGTATTAAAGCCCTCTATCTCATTTTGAGAAAATTTAAGTGTATTTGCAGCGCCTGCCATCAAGGCTTGTGGTGAATGAAGCGTACACAATTTATAAGCTGAAAATTTAAAGGGAACGGTAACATTAACGCCCTTAAACCCTTGTGAAATAAGTAATCCTAATGTTTCATTAAAACTTTCAAGCGGCGCTAAAATTCGCCCATACGTCATAGACTGCCCCGTTTGCTTGGCAAAAGCCGCATGAATAACGGGGGATTGACTGTGCTCAATTGGGTTTCCAACAACCGCATACCGATCAACATTGTTTTTATTATCAGCCATAGAATAAGTGTTAAATAGTATTAAGAATTAAATTGATAAGGCGTTGAATTGGGTTTAAAAATGCGCATTTACTGTGACCAAATAGTCCGATCGCACAAAAAAATTTTAGTTTGATAATTGTACCTGAATGGTTTCACCATACCCGCTTTGCGATTAATTTCTTATGTTCAATTTAAAATGCACCTTTTTGGATCAATCTTTCAACTATTTGCACCAAAATTTAACATAAAAAAATATCGGTTTGATTAAGAATAGAAAAAAAACAAATTTTGCCCTTTTCACAGTGGCATAATTCCTGCTAATCTATATCAGTTATTAGACGTATTTTTAACGCTTAATTTATAACTTAAACCATCACTTAGGAGATTTTTAATGTCTGTGGCTAAAGTAATGAAAATGGTAAAGGAAAACGACATCAAATTTGTTGATTTTCGTTTTACTGATACTCGTGGTAAAGAACAGCACGTAACCGTACCTGTTTCTGCATTTGATGAAGATAAATTTACTGAAGGTCACGCTTTCGACGGTTCATCAATTGCAGGCTGGAAAGGCATTCAAGCTTCTGACATGCAATTAATGCCAGATCCAACAACTGCTAATATCGATCCTTTCATGGACGAGCCAACCTTAATTTTAACGTGCGACGTGGTTGACCCTACCGATGGTAAAGGTTACGACCGTGACCCTCGTTCTTTAGCAAAACGTGCTGAAGCATACTTAAAATCAAGCGGTATTGGTGATACTGCTTATTTTGGTCCAGAACCAGAATTCTTTATCTTTGATTCTATTAACTGGTCAGTGGATATGTCTGGCAGTTCAGTTAAAATTAATTCAGAAGAAGCTGCTTGGGCATCATCAGAAAAATTTGAAGGCGGCAACACTGGTCACCGTCCCGGCGTGAAAGGCGGTTATTTCCCAGTACCTCCTGTTGATTCTTTACAAGACGTTCGTTCAGCCATGTGCTTAACTTTAGAGGCAATGGGCGTGCCCGTTGAAGTGCATCACCATGAAGTTGCCACTGCGGGTCAATGTGAAATTGGCACTAAATTTGCCACTTTGACACAACGTGCTGACTGGACTCAAATCTTGAAATATGTTGTGTTGAACACCGCACACGCTTACGGCAAAACGGCGACATTTATGCCAAAACCAATGTTTGGTGATAACGGTTCAGGTATGCACGTGCATCAATCAGTATGGAAAGATGGCAAAAACTTGTTCGCTGGTAACGGCTATGCTGGTTTGAGCGACTTTGCTTTGTACTACATTGGCGGCATTATCAAACACGCACGCGCTTTGAATGCGATTACTAACCCAGGTACAAACTCATATAAACGTTTAGTACCAGGTTATGAAGCACCAGTTAAATTGGCTTATTCAGCGAAAAACCGCTCTGCTTCTATTCGTATTCCGTTTGTGCATTCAGACAAAGCTCGCCGTGTTGAAGCGCGCTTCCCAGACCCAATTGCTAACCCATACTTGGCGTTCTCAGCCTTGTTGATGGCAGGTTTGGATGGCGTACAAAACAAAATTCACCCAGGTGAGCCAGCAACGAAAGACTTGTACCATCTGCCACCAGAAGAAGATGCATTGATTCCAACCGTTTGTTCTTCATTAGAGCAAGCGTTGGAATACTTGGATAAAGACCGTGAGTTCTTAACACGCGGTGGTGTATTCTCAGAAGATTGGATTGATGCTTATATTGCATTAAAAATGGAAGAAGTCACCAAAATGCGTCAAACACCACACCCAGTTGAATTTAGCATGTACTATTCTTGCTAAGAATGTAGTTTTAGCTAAAAGTGTAGTGCTTTAGCAACTAAAAAGGGGCATTTTTTGCCCCTTTTTTTATTAAAATTAATAGGTTAACACCACGCTAATTAAGCAATTCAAATGTCAACGATGGTGCATAATCTATCGTTAAAACTCCATTAACATGAATGATTACATCCGTTTTACCATCAATAAAATATGAAAATATTATTTATCCTTTTTTTAGTTTTTTTTGTAAAAGTAGCCGAGGCTGATATTTATAAGCGTGTGGATGAAAATGGCCGCATTACTTACTCCAACGTAAAGTCTTCTGGCGCGGTTAGATTACAAATTAGTCCTGAAGAAAATAATATTAAAAACGACTACACCAAACCCGCAGCACCAAAATCAAGCGCCAATCAAACGCAAAATAAATCATCAAGCACGCCAGATAGCTTTCCACGTGTTGATAAAAACACGCAAAACCAGCGTGACGACAAACGATTGCAAATATTACAAACGGAATTAGAAGCAGAAAAACAAGCGCTTTTTCAAGCGCAACAAGCCTATGCTGAAGGTGAAGCGAACCCTGAAGTTTATCGTAAAAAAAATGCTGATGGCAGTGTCTCTACCTTTAGAAACGTGCCTAAGTTTAATGCAAAAATGGATGCATTACGCGCAGACATTGAAAGCCATCAAAATAATATTTTATTACTACAAAAAGAAATTGATGCACTGCATTAGCGCATGCCTTTAACCCATTTTTGCATTTAAATGGTGCTAAAATCAAAGTTGGTCTATGTTTTGCTTAATAATAAGGCATTGCTAACTTGAATTTTATTATTAAATGGTACAACCCACCCCCGATCAGTTTTCTGGCCTAGAGCATTTAGCCACAGCCATTATTTTGTTGGATGAACAACGCCGTGTTGTTTATATTAATCCTGGCGCAGAGGTAATTTTTGCTTTCAGTGCAAAGCAAATTTCTGGTTTGCCGATTAGTGAGGTTTTCCCAGACTGCGAAATTTTGATGTCTGCCGTCAATAATGCCATCGCCCAGCACAGCCCTTTTCGAGAGCATGAATTTACCATCAGCACACAGCGCCATTTGTCTTTAGCCGTCACTTGCACTGTTACGCCCATTGAATCTCCAAGCGCTTGCCTCATTTTAGAATTTCAACGCATGGATGCGCAGTTAAGAATCGCGCGTGAAGAGCGCATGCTAATTCAACAACAGGCCAATGCGGAATTATTACGTAATTTGGCGCATGAAATCCGCAATCCATTAGGCGGCTTACGTGGCGCAGCGCAACTTTTGGAGCATGAACTGCCATCGCCAAATTTACGTGAATATACACAAGTTATTATTAAAGAAGCAGATCGCTTGCAATCTTTAATGGATCGATTACTCATTCCGCACCGCGTACCAAAATATCAATCCACCAACATTCATGAAGTGTTAGAGCGTGTAAGAAGTTTACTTTTGGCCGAATCTCCGAGGTCAATTGATATTCAGCGTGATTATGATTTAAGTTTGCCAGAGTTGATTGGCGACAGGGAAAAGCTGATTCAAGCGGTACTTAATATTGCCAGAAACGCGGTACAAGCCATGCAAGCGCACAAAACAAAACCCAGTATTTTGGTTTTGCGCACACGGGCAGAGCGCCAAGTAACCTTGGTCAGAAAGCGCTACCGCGTAGCTATTAAATTAGAAATTATTGATAACGGCCCGGGCATTCCGCCCGACATTTTAGATCGAATTTTTTATCCCTTGGTGTCAGGCACTGCTGGCGGCACAGGATTAGGGCTTACTTTAGCACAGTCATTTATCACGCAACATCACGGCATGATTGAGTGTGAAAGTGAACCCGGGAAAACCTGTTTCACCATATTGCTACCCATTGGTTCAACCTCAACCAGCAGTAATAACAAACAATAAGTTGTAAATTTAAATTAAAAAAATAAATTAGGAACACAAAAAATGAAGCCAATTTGGATTATTGACGACGATAAATCAATCCGCTGGGTATTTGAAAAAGCTCTTGCCCGCACAGATTTTGAGTTTAAAACCTTTTCCTCCGTCCATGATGCGTTAAATGCACTAGCGAGTGAACAGCCGCAAGTCGTCGTCAGTGATATTCGTATGCCCAATGCTTCTGGCCTAGATTTTTTGGCTGAAATTAAACAAAAATATCCTGACATTCCTGTCATTATTATGACGGCATATTCAGACTTAGAAAGTGCAGTTTCGGCTTTTCAAGGCGGCGCGTTTGAATATTTGGCCAAACCGTTTGATGTGGACCAAGCCATTGATGTGATTAAACGTGCCGCAGAAGAAAGCACCCGCCAAGCCACAGAAGCCGTAACATTAGAAGCGACGCCAGAAATCATTGGCCAAGCGCCTGCCATGCAAGAGGTTTTTCGCGCCATTGGCCGATTGAGCCGCTCGCACGCAACAGTGCTGATTAACGGCGAATCTGGCAGCGGTAAAGAATTAGTAGCGAGCGCACTACATCGCCACAGCCCACGCGGTGAAAAACCATTTATTGCCATTAATACCGCTGCGATTCCTAAAGATTTACTAGAGTCAGAATTATTTGGCCATGAACGCGGTGCATTTACTGGCGCACAAGCTGCAAGACGCGGGCGGTTTGAGCAAGCAGACACTGGCACACTTTTTTTAGATGAAATTGGCGACATGCCTGCAGATTTGCAAACGCGCCTATTACGCGTATTAAGCGATGGACAGTTTTATCGTGTGGGCGGACATCATCCGATTAAAGTCAATGTGCGCATTATTGCAGCCACCCACCAAGATTTAGAAGAACGCGTAAAACTTGGGCTTTTCCGAGAGGATTTATTTCATCGGCTCAACGTCATTCGCTTAAGATTACCTGCACTGCGTGAGCGCCGTGAAGATATTCCATTGTTAATTAAACACTTTTTGCAACATAGCGCCTCTGAATTAGGTGTTGAAGCAAAGCAACCTTCTGTCGCGGCACTTAAATATTTAAGTGGTGTCAATTGGAGTGGTAACGTTAGACAATTAGAAAATGTTTGCCATTGGCTGACAGTGATGGCACCGGGACAAAATATTGATGTTGCTGATTTACCGCCAGAACTGAAAGAGGATAGTGCAAAATCTTCCACAGCTCTTTCATGGCAAGAAGCCTTGGCGACCGAAGTGATGGATGCGCTTAATCGCGGTGAACAAAATGTGCTTGAAACTCGAACCAATATATTTGAACGCATTTTGATTACAAAAGCGTTAGAACATACGCATGGTCGAAGAATTGAAGCCGCGAATCAGCTTGGCATGGGTAGAAATACGCTAACGCGGAAAATTCAAGAATTAGGGATAGAAGAGTAACCAATAATGAAATGCTAACCTTCGTTAGCATTTCATTTTCAAAGATATTCAATTAAATATGAATTGATTCTGTTCTTTTAATCGGAAATACACTGTGTTTTTGTGCATCAATTTTGTTTACAAAAAACACTTGCGATAGCCTTGAGTTATTTAAAGTATTGCCAAAAAAAGGATTTGCGGCATGAAAATGTCTGCCTTCATAAATAATCAGCGTATTGTAAACATTATTCACGCTGACAATTTCTTCAAACATATTGTGATAATCCGTATCCATCACAATATCGCCTGCCCTAAACTTAGCATCATTTTTAGCTAAAGCCGCTTCATATTTTTCTTGATCAAATAGTTTACTTTTTCTAAATAATGAAGTGCCAGAACTAAGTGGCGCATCAGGCGTTAAATATAATACGCCAGCAAACACAGTATTTTGGTCGGTATGAATCACGCCAGTTTTGTACTCTTCTGTCACACTTTGAAAATTGGTCGATAACGCCCAGCGCATCACATCGTGTTCAGCATTATGAAAAACAGAAATTAATTTCTTCACAATTTTTTCATGCAAAGATTTATCTAAATCAAAGATATCTTTCGTGCGACTTCCTGGGTAGACGTACTCTAAATTTTTTCTTTCATGACAAAAAGTGTATTTCTGCTCCAGAGCAAATTTACGAATTGCATCAGGATTTTCATAAAAATTTTCGATAATGGTAACTGGATATAAATTCATATTTTTTATGTTTAGTAAAATTAATTAATATCTTAAATTATATAAAAAAACGGCAACCGAAGTTGCCGTTTTTAATTATCACTTTTAATTTAAACTGGCTAAGCCAGCATTAAACTAGAAGAATAAGATTGCACCTAAAGAAACTGTTTTTGCTTCAGCTTCGGCAGAACCAACTTCACGTTCTGTTTGTGCGTATTCAGCAACTAAGTTTAAGTGTTTTGTGATCGGGTGGTAAGCACCAACAACCCACATTGAATCTTCTGTGTCAGATTCGCCGCTGTTGCCGTCAAGTGTAGATTCCCCGTATGAAACGCCTAATTTAGTACCTACGCCTGGAAGCGCATATGTACCTTGAACGTACCATTGATCTGAATCACGACGTTTACCAGTAGCATCAAAACCGCCGTTTAATTGAACAGTTTGACCAATACCTTTACCTTCACCGTAGTAACCAGTTAAACCAAAACCAGCAACATTAACAGTTGTACCGATATCCCATGCTGTAGCACGGTCATCACCTAAATCTACTGAAGCGCCATCAACAAATGCTGATAAGCCTTCAACTTTTTGTGTGATACCAGAAACCCAAACTTTACCTGCGAAGTCACCTTCCCAAGCGTAGCTAGCTTTTGCTTCAAATGCTGGTGATGAACCACCGCGTTTTGAACTAGTTGCACTTGTTGAATCTGTATCTGCATCGCCATTACCAACTGTGTTCCATGCTTGTGTTAAACCAACAGTGAAACTAAAACCGTTGAAGTTTGGTGATGAGTAAGCAACTTGTGATTTCCAGTCAGCATACATAAAACCAGTACCGATACGACCTAAAGTTGTTGTGTTACCAGCCAATGAACCAGCAGCTGAACCAACACCTAACAATGTCATGTCGTTTAAAATAGCGTCAGAAGCGTAGATACCTAAATCTTTACCTAATTTAATAGAACCCCATGAAGCATCACCAAATGTTAAGAATGCTTGACGGTTTTCTTGTTGAGCTGATTGTTTACCAGCTGATGTTGTTGAAGCACCTGGGTTGATGCTGATTGTGAAGCCAACATCTAAATCATTTTGACGTGTTTTACCAGAAACTGATAAGTAGTTTGGTAACAAACCGGTTGTAATGTTGTTTGTGCTGTCTTCGCCGCCTAAACCTAAACCTAATGGGCTTGAACCAGCAGTGTCATCACCACTAAAGTTTGTGTGAGTGTAGTAAGCGTTTACAACACCGCCAATGTCCAATGTCCAATCGCCAGCTGGGATCATGATACCAGCTTGTGCGCTTGAAGCTGCTAAAGCTAAAGCTACTGCTAAACCTAATTTAGTTTTCATTTGTAAATTCTCCAAAGTTATGTAGTACTTTTTATTCAACACAGTTGGTTTGTTAAAATTAAATTATTATTTAAAATAATTTTGTAATAAAACAACACAACTGCATTTAGAACGCTCTTAGTGAAAAACTTCATTAAGAAGGTTAGGTGTAGTATGCACAAAGGTAAGGCACGAAACAACACTTTTGCACGATAACGGGCAATATTTTGAAACATTTTTTAACATTTGTTGTAAATGTGCAACAAATGGGTTTTGTATTGTTAAGGGTATAAGAACGTAGATTGCCGTGCTGCGCTCGCAATGACGGCACGGATGTGACAAACATCTGTCATTGCGAGGAACGTTAGTGACGTGGCAACCTAGCTTTTTGTTTTTTACTCCATTATTTCAGGTTGTACGATTGCATGGATTGCCACGCTGCGCTCGCAATGACGGGGGCTTACTAGATGATAGATGGATATAAGTCTTTCCAATATGGGTTTTGTTTTTCGATCAGTTTAATTTTATTGGCGCGTGAACCTGCTTTTATTTGCTTTTCACGTGTTATGGCGCTGTACATATCTTCAAAAATTTCATAATAAACCAAGTAATGCACTTGGTATTTTTTGGTGAACCCTTCTGTGAGGTTTTGTTGATGCTGCCAAATGCGTTGAATTAAGTCAGAAGTTACGCCTGTATAAAGCGTACCATTTTTCTTGGAGGCTAATATATAAACCGCAGCTTGCTTATTTTTCATAGTTAAATTTTAACGCATGATTGCGTGATTTAAGCATGAAAGTAGTGCGACCGTTTGCTTGGATTACTTCACTTCGTTCGCAATGACGTTCACGGGATAGTGTGTGGATCTGTCATTGCGAAGGCTGCAAGCCTGTGGCAATCCAGTTTTGATTTGGTTTTTTTAAATTTTAATCATCGCTTTAGATTGCCGCGCTGCACTCGTAATGACAATTATATTAAAGAATGCTAACCTCAACTCACACAATAACGGCAAAGCTACCAGTGTTCTTCCACAGTAAATAATTTGCGATGTTCACGGATGGCAAAACGGTCTGTCATGCCCGCAATATAATCCGCCACGGCGCGGGCTTTGTCGGTTTTTGCGAACTGTTGAAATTCTGTGGGAAGCAAGCCAGTATTATTGAAAAATACCGTAAAAAGGTCTGTGACAATGCGCTCTGCTTTGGCGCTCATACGATTGACTAGATAATGTTGGTACAAATTTTTCCGCAAAAATTGTTTTAATTTCAAGTTTTGCGCGGCAATGTCAGGGCTAAAGCTAATCATTTCTGGCATGTCTCTGACTTCTGCAATATTTTTTGGTTGATATTGCGCAATATTTTTAGCACTGTGTGTGCATAAATCGACCACCAAAATATTAATCATCCGTCGAATCGTCTCGTGAATGAGTCGTTTTTGTTCAAGCTGCGCATATTGTTTTTTGACAATTTTTAAATTTTCTGCAAATAAATCTACCTCTGACAATTGTTCAATGGTAATCAGCCCAGAGCGCAAACCATCATCTACATCGTGATTATTGTAGGCAATTTCATCTGCAAAATTAGTGAGTTGCGCTTCTAAACTGGGGTTGGTTTTGTCTAAAAAACGTTGACCAACATCGCCCAGTTGTTTGGCGTTTATCATTGAACAGTGTTTTAAAATGCCTTCGCGGGTTTCAAACGTTAAGTTGAGCCCATCAAAATCTGCGTATTTTAGTTCTAATTTTTCCACCACCCGCAGAGACTGCAAATTATGCTCAAAACCACCAAAGTCTTTCATGCAGGCATTCAGCGCATCTTGCCCTGCGTGGCCAAATGGCGTGTGGCCTAAATCGTGTGCCAGTGCGATGGCTTCGGTTAAATCTTCATGCAGGTTTAAGGTGCGGGCAATGCCGCGCGCCATTTGCGCGACTTCTAAACTATGCGTTAAGCGCGTGCGAAATAAATCGCCTTCGTGGTTCACAAATACTTGCGTTTTATATTCTAAGCGGCGAAACGCGGTGGAATGAATAATGCGGTCTCGGTCGCGCTGAAAATCGTTACGGGTTTCTGAAGCGACTTCTGTAAACTGACGTTTTGTTAGTTCAGGATTGGCGGCGTAGGGGGCGAGTGTGCGCATTAATTTAAACTTAAGGTAGCTTTTAATGCGGGCAAATCGTAATCGCTGGTCATCACGGATTTTCCAATCCCTTGCTGTAAGATAAGCCTAATTTTTCCATCCGCTACTTTTTTATCCAATTGCATCAAATTTAAATATTTTTCAACGCCTAAATTTGGCGGTGTGATGGGTAAATTTGCTGCTTTTAATATTGCAATAACGCGGTTAAATTCTATTTCGTTTATCCAATTCATGCGTTTTGATAAATCCGCCGCCATCACGGTGCCTGCTGCAACTGCTTCACCATGCAACCAAACACCGTAGCCCATGGCGTTTTCAATGGCGTGACCAAAGGTGTGGCCTAAATTTAGCAGCGCGCGCTCTCCATTTTCATGTTCATCCCGCGCGACAACGTCTGCTTTATTTTGGCAAGAGCGATAAATGGCTTCACTGAGTTGCGCTTCGCTCAATTGCATTAACGCGGCAATATTGGCTTCGCACCAATCAAAAAAATCTCTGTCGCGAATCAAACCATATTTAATCACTTCAGCCATGCCGGCAGAAAATTCACGTGCGGGTAAAGTTTGTAATGTATCAATATCTGCCAACACAACTTGCGGCTGGTAAAACGCGCCAATCATATTTTTACCAAGCGGATGATTGATGCCTGTTTTTCCACCCACGGAAGAATCAACCTGTGAAAGCAATGTGGTAGGAATTTGAATAAATGGTACGCCGCGCAAATAAGTAGCTGCGGCATAGCCAGTTAAATCGCCAATCACGCCGCCACCTAAAGCAATCAGCGTCGTGCTGCGTTCACATCGGTTTTGTAGCAAAACATCGTAAATATGATTGAGCGTTTGGGCATTTTTATGGGCTTCACCATCAGGCAAAATGATGGGGATGACGCTTACGCCATTTTTCTCCAACATTTGTGTGAGCGGGTTTAAATACAAAGGCGCAACGGTGGTGTTGGTGATGATTGCCACACTTTTACGCTTTAAGTGTGGCATGATTAAATGACTGTTGGTGAGTAAATTTCGCCCAATATGAATAGGGTAACTTCTGCTTGCAAGTGCAACGGTGAGTGTTTGAATCGTCATTTTGTAATGTCAGGTGAGTTTGAATCTTGGGGAAAATTTAATAATTGCATAATTTCGTCGGCAATGTCTTGTGCTGATTGACTGCCTGTATTAACCACAAAATCTGCAAGTTCAAGGTAAATAGGATCTCGCACTTGATAAAGTTGCTCTAATTTTTGCTGCATATTTACGCCTTGTAAAAGCGGACGAGATTTATCGTGTCGCGTGCGGCTCCATAAATCTTGCACTTGACCGCGTAAATAAATAATTTTTCCATGCGCTTTTAAACAGGCGCGGTTTTCTGGCAAAAGCACTGCGCCGCCGCCTGTGGCAAGAACAACATTATTGAGTAAACTGAGCTCTGCAATCATGGCTGATTCACGTTTACGAAAACCTGCCTCGCCTTCAAGCTCAAAAATCAGCGGGATTTTAACGCCTGTTTTTTTCTCAATTTCTACATCAGAATCATAAAACGTTAATCCTGTCTGTTTGGCGATTAAACGACCAATGGTGGTTTTCCCTGCGCCCATTAGGCCAATAAAGTAAATATTATTCAAAATATATGGCTCAAAAAAAATAAAAATGCCCATCAAACGTTAGATGGGCATTTTATGATAATTATGCAAGGCTGTCAGTTTTGATTGAAACCTGCACCACGCATTTAAAATATTTTTAGCGAATCACTAAACTTTCATCCAAAATTTTTGGTGTAATAAAAATCAGCAATTCTGTTTTATCACTTTGTTTTGTTTTGCGCTTAAAGGCGTTGCCCATGATTGGAATATCCCCAAAGAATGGTACTTTTTCCACATCATCACGCTCGGTTTGTTCATAAATTCCGCCCAGCACCGCTGTTTCACCATTGCCCACCAGCACCTGCGTGTTGATATTTTGTGTTTCAATGGAAGGTACGCCGCTAAATACTTGGCCAACACGGTCTTTTTTCACATCTAATTCCATAATAATTTTGTCATCAGGCGTAATTTGTGGCGTGACTTCTAAACTGAGTACCGCGGATTTAAACGAAACCGTTGCCGCGCCGCTGCTGCTAGCTTCTAAGTATGGAATTTCTGTACCAGAAGCAATTTTAGCTTTGTGCTGATTGGCTGTAGTGACACGCGGGCTGGAAACAATCTTCCCTTTTTTGTCAGATTCCATTGCGGTGAGCTCTAAGTTTAAGAGTAAGCCCGCAGGTAAGTGATATAAAGAGTAGGCAAAAGAGCCATACGCATTAGCAACGGGTAAGTTAGACATTAAATCAGGTAATCCATCTGAACTTGTAAGCACATTGCCACCATCGGTTGCGGTTTGAATCGCGCCATTGTGCGTCCCCTGCGTTAACGTTGTTGCCGTGGAAGATGTAAATCGATTCCCCAATGTTCCACTGGCGGTGGCACTGGTTCTGCCAGGTGATGAAGTTTGTGTCACCCCAAAACGCGCACCGAGCGATTTTCCATATTTATCATCTGCAATCACGAGGCGAGATTCAATCATCACCTGACGCACCGCGATATCGGTTTTGTTGATAATGGCTTGCACTTGCTCTAAATATTTGGGCGTATCTTGCACAAAAACGGTGTTGGTTCTGGCATCTAACACCACGCTGCCACGCTTAGAAAGTATTTTTTGTTTTGAATCACTTAAAATATCGCGCAACGTTTCTGCTTTCATATATTTTAAAGTAAAAACTTCAGTTCTCACGGCTTCTAAATCTTCAATTTGCTGAGTAGATTCCAACGCTTGTTTTTCTTTTGTGGCAACCTCTTCTGCTGGCGCAACCATAATCACATTGCCATTTTTACGCATGGTTAACCCTTTGCTTTGCGTAATAATATCCAGCGCTTGATCCCAAGGCACATCTTTTAAACGTAGCGTTAAGTTACCCGTGACGGTGTCACTGGTAATGATGTTTAAGCCTGTAAAATCTGCAACCACTTGTAACACTGAACGCACTTCAATGTTCTGAAAATTAAGGGATAATTTTTCACCGGAATAGCCAGGTTTTGTGCCCCCAGCAAGTTTGTTTGGGTCACTCACCACTTGACGCACATCAATAATAAATTTCTTATCTGCTTGATACGCAGATTGTTCCCAGTTTCCTTTTGGTTCAATAATGAGCTGGCTATTTTTGCCAATTTTTACCGTATCCACATACACCACGGGCGTATTAAAATTTGTCACATTCATGCGGCGCTGCAAACTGGCATCCACCTCAGTATCAATAAAATCAACAATAATATTTTTGCCTTTTTGTTTAATATTAATGCCTGCAGACGCATCGGATAAATCTACAATAATGCGGCCTTCACCATTTTTACCGCGCGCAAAGTTTACATTTTTAATAGCGGATGTTTGCTTGCCTAGCACTGGCTCTGCAAATTTAGTTTCAACCGACGTGTTTTGGGCAATTGCATTTTCTTGCAAGGTAATGGTGACCTCATTTTGATTGGTCGCTGCATTATATTGAATCGGCTTGGTTAGGTTAAGCACCATGCGTGTCCGCTCTTTGGCTTGTGCAACTGAAATACTTTTGAGCACGCCTTGATCCACTTTAATGAGGTCGCTTGCGAGTAATGAACCAATTTTTGGAAAATCCAGCGCAATTCTTGCTGGGTTATTCAAGCTAAAACCTGCGGGTGGATTAACCATAGGCTTGGTTGTTTTAAGCTTAATCACTAATTTTCCACCCGGTATGCTGGAAAAATTAATGCTTTCAATTTTATTACTTAAATTTGATTGATCCTCCGCTTGAGGCAGCATTGATGCGCCAAACAAGCAGAACATCAATAATGCTTGTAAGTAATTCATCATTCGTATTTTTATATTCATTCTTTCACCTTCTAAGCTTTAAGTTCAATCTGTAAATGCATTTATTTATGGTTAATCATTCGCTGTAAAAATTTTTATTCCTGAATAGAAAGCACAGAAACGCGCTCAATCCAATCGCCAGAAGCTTCGTCTTGAACCACCTCTTTAAAAACCACTTCGCTGTCTTTTATTTCACTCACCTTGCCAAAGTTTTGACCCACATAACCACCCAATTTGACTTGTTGCACACCGTTGTCAGGGGTTTTTAAAAGCGCAAATATCAGCTTACTTTTTTCTAACATGCCAACGTATTTCAAACTTTCTAGCGGATAAGCCTCCATAGGCTCTTTGGGTCTATTAAGATTTGGTTGCAATAAACCTGCTTTGCTTGTTGCCTTACGAAATTTAAACGGGTCTGATAACGTCCCATCAGCATTAAATTCAAATGACAAATAATTTTTCACCTCGGGCAAAGGTTTGACTTTTACCTGCATTTCATTGCCCGCGTTTCTAATAAACTGGTCTAAATCATCGCCTTCGTCGCCAGCACATCCAACGGCCATACAAGCCAAGAGCATCCATAAACTGCGGCTAAAAATTGTGTTTTTTACCTTCATTTAATGCGCCTCTCCATTACCAGCTTTTGCGACATCGGCATTTTGTTTGGTTTCATCCGCATCAAGATAGCGATAGGTGCGCGCGGTTGCATCCATCACCAATAAATCATCGGGCTGACTCGTTTTTGTATCTTTCACCAAATTTGTAATTGAAATATCGTTAAGCGTCACAATTCTTGACAGTTTTGAGACATTGGTAGCAAACGCGCCAATATCGTGATACTTACCAATGACTTTGATGGCGATTGGCATTTCTGCGTAAAACTCTGACATGATTTCTGCCCCTGGTTTAAATAACTCAAACTCTAAACCACGCTCCAAACCTGCTTGGTTAATGTCTGTGAGTAATCCATCAATTTGCGATTTATCAGGCAATTGCTTTAACAACGCACCAAAGGTTTTTTCAATTTCAATCATTTGCTGTTTGTAAACCGCTAAATTGATGGCTTGACTTTTTTTCTCTAAAAAAACTTGTTTTAATGCGTCTTCTTTTGCTTTTTCACTTTCTAAACTTTCAAAAGCAGGCATCCAAAAAAAGTAGTAGCCAACCCCAAGCAAAATGGCAAACAAAAATGCAAGCAACACGCCTTTTACTGGTAAGGGTAAGTTTCCAGCATTTTTAAAATCAATATTATTAAAGTCGTCTAGTTTCACGCTGATATTCCTAATATTTAGTGCGCTTGCGCGTGCAAGCTTTCGCCTTCAGCCGCTTCTAATGGATGTTGTTTAATGGCTGCGTTCAGCGTAAATAAATTTTGTTTAACGTTGCTGGCTGAAACTGATTTAATTTCCACCAAACTGGGTGAGGTCAACCAATTTGAGTTGGTTAAATTTCTGACCAACGTGGCCACGCGGGCGTTGGTATCTGTCACGCCTTCTAACACAATGGTGCCGCCTTGCTGCTTAATGCTTTTAAAGTACATGCCATCAGGCAGCTGGCGGCTTAACTCATCTAAAATTACCACCGATTGATTGCGATTAGTTTGCAAGTTTTCAACCACTTGCTTGCGTTCTAGCATCACTCTAATTTGGTTTTTGAGTTCTTTAATGTCGGCAATTTCTTTGTCTAGTTTTGCTGTTTCAGCTTCTAAACGTTGATTTCTTTCTACCTGTGCTTCAATCTTGCTATTAATATAGGTGTTACCTAAAAATACCGCTGCGATTGCAGCAATGCCGGTAAAAACAGCCATTAGGTTAAATTCACGCTGTTTAGCTTCCCGCTGTAATTGACGATAAGGCAATAAGTTGACGCGAATCATAGCGCTAACCCTCGCATTGCAAGCCCGCAAGCAATCATCAGTGCTGGCGCATCTTTTGCAATTTGTTGTGGCTTGAGTTTTGTGGCTAACTTCATGCCCTGAAAGGGGTTTGCCACAAGGGTGTGTGTTTTTGTTAGCTGCTCTACAGCAATATCAATGTCCGGAATAGAGGCACAACCGCCAGCTAAAATAATGTGATCAATTTGTTGATGATCATGCGTTGCACTGGTAAAAAATTGTTGTGCGCGCGCTACCTCGTTACCAACCAACTGCATAAAAGGTTGCAACACTTCGTTTTCATAACTTTCTGGCAACCCACCTTTGCGCTTCGCGGTTTCAGACTCTTCTAAAGATAAGCCAAATCTTCGTTGAATTTCATGCGTTAGCTGATTTCCACCAAAGGTTTGTTCTCTTGAGTATACAGATTGACCGTCGTGTATGACATTAATATGGGTGATAGAGGCGCCAATATCAACAATCATCACCGTTTGATTGCGGCCAGATTTTGGGAGTTGATTTGCAAGCATGGCAAAAGCGGCCTCTGTTGCATACGATTCAACATCCATAATTTCAACTTTTAGTCCTGCGCTTTCAGCTGCCGCAACACGGTCTTCAATTTTTTCTTTGCGCGCCGCGACAATCAGCACTTCTGACTCTGTTAGGTTTTTTTGCGAGCTACCAATGACTTGAAAGTCTAAATTGACTTCATCGAGCGAGAATGGGATATATTGATTGGCTTCAGACTCAACCTGTGCGGCCATTTCATCTTCGTTTAAATCTGCTTGCATCATGACTTTTTTGCTAATGACTGAAGAGGATGGAAGCGCTAAAGCTGCACGCTTTTCACTCACGCCAAGCAGCTTCCAAGCCAAACGAATGGCATCCGATACTTTTTGTAAATCATTAATATTGCCATCGACAACGGCATCTTTCACCAATGGCGCGCTAGCATAGGCTTCTAATTTATAGCCTATGCGCTTATCTCCAGCAAGCTTCACCATTTTGATTGATGTTGCGCTGATATCCACGCCAACCAGCGGCGGTGTCGAGGGTTTTAAAAAGTCGAATTTCAATGGAAATTCCCTTCAGCAAAAAAATTAAATCTAACCGTTAAATATTCATTACATTGTATAAAACAGCTGCATGCTTTATCTCAACAAATAGAGGTCTTAAACTGCGTTAGTTTTAAATATATCAATTTACATTTACTCGTCACCTAACCATTGAACTGAACGCTTTGGAAAGCTGAATCACTGTTTTTACAATTTATTTGATGTCCATCTGGCAATGTGCATTTATAATGCTTTGTCATGATTAAATTAGGTTAAATCAATTGATTAGCTTCAATAAATGGTGGAAGTTTTTACTGTTAGCCGTTGTGATAGCCACACTTTCTATGGCTGCATTGTTGGCAATTGCAGTTTTCTATATTTACCCATCATTGCCGTCTTTAGATGTCATCACCAACTATCAGCCTAAATTGCCCTTACGCATTTATTCAGAAGAAGGCTTTTTAATTGATGAATTTGGGGAAGAACGCCGCGCTTATATCAAAATTGAAAGCGTACCAAAAATTTTAAAAGATGCGGTGTTAGCGATTGAAGACAGACGCTTTTATCAGCATCACGGCATTGACACCACTGGCGTGCTACGCGCCATTAAAAATAATCTCACAGGTAAAAGCCACGAAGGCGCCAGTACGATTACCATGCAAGTTGCTAAGAATTTTTTCACAGAACCTAATGGCAAGCGCACCTTAAGCACCAAAATTAATGAAGCTTTATTAGCAATTAAAATTGAGCGCTCTCTAACCAAAAATAAAATTTTAGAGCTTTATATTAATCAAATTTATTTGGGTCAGCGCTCTTACGGTTTTGCAGCGGCATCACAAACTTATTATGGCAAACCTTTAAACGCGCTTAATTTAGCTGAGGCCGCTTTATTGGCGGGTCTACCCAAAGCACCTTCTGGCTACAATCCCTTTGTGCATCCAAAGCGCGCCATCATAAGGCAACAAGAGGTTTTACGGGATATGAATCGCTTTGGATTTGTGAGTGACGAAGCTTACAAAGCAGCGTTGAACAAGCCATTGGTTTTTAAAACTTCAAAAAAACCACGTGACCTTTCCGCGGATTATGTGGCAGAAATCGTGCGCGATGCGCTATATAAAAAATATCAAGATGAAATTTATGTGAATGGCTTGCAAGTTTACACCACCATTCGCAAAGCTAATCAGGAAGCGGCAAACGTGGCAGTGCGTGATGGCATTTTGAATTATGAAATGCGTCATGGCTACCGCGGGCCTGAAAAAAATCTTAATTTAGTCGGACTATCTGGCGATGAAAAAACTGCCGTTATTCAAAGTGCTTTAGATGATTTAGAAGAAGTGAACGGTTTAGTGCCAGCCGTTATTTTGCTGGCTAACTCTAAAAAAATTGTGGCTTATACCAAGCGTGATGAAAGAATTGAAATCTCTGGTAAGGGCTTGGTTTTTGTTGCTAAATTATTAAAATTAGCTGAAAAAAAATTATCTCCAAATGAAAAAATAGACGCTAATGCTGCAAAATTAAAACTAGGTGCCATCATTCGCGTTGTAATGCGGGCTGATGGTTGGTACATCACGCAGCTTCCACAAGTCGAATCTGCGCTGGTATCAATTGACCCAACAAACGGCGCGGTGCGTGCGCTCGTGGGTGGATTTGATTTTAGCCGCAGTAAATTTAACCATGCCACGCAAGCTTGGCGGCAACCTGGCTCAACTTTTAAACCTTTTATTTATTCTGCCGCGCTAGAAAAAGGTTTTACCCCTGCCTCAATTGTTGAAGATGAGCCGCTCAGTTATTCCGCAAACCAAACAGGCGATAAACCGTGGGCGCCGCAAAATTATGATAACGAATTTCACGGGCCAATCCGTTTACGGGTTGGGCTTGCAAAATCTGTCAACATGGTTGCGATTCGTGTGTTAAATGCAATTGGCGCAGGCTACGCGCAAGATTATGTAACAAGATTTGGTTTTGCCAAAAAAGACCACCCTCCTTATTTAACCATGGCGCTGGGGGCTGGTTCAACCACGGTTTGGCAAATGGCGAATGCTTATGCGGTATTTGCCAACGGTGGCTACCGTGTTCAACCTAATTTAATTTCTAAAATTGTTGATCAGCACGGCAAAGTCATTTTTTCTAGCCAAGCAGCTGAAGCGGGCGTTGACGCACCGCGCGTGATTGATGCAAGAAACGCGTTTATCATGAACTCAATGATGCAAACCGTCGTAAAAAGTGGCACGGCAACCCGCGCCTTAAAACTTGGCAGGACGGACATTGCAGGCAAAACAGGCACTACGAATGACCATATGGACGCATGGTTTGCAGGCTACAGCCCCAAACAAGTGGCGATTGTTTGGCTTGGTTACGATAGACCGCAACCACTTGGCAAAAACGAAACTGGCGGTTTAGCGACATTGCCCATCTGGATTGACTATATGCAAACGGCGTTAAAAGATTTATCACAAGAAAATTTACCCATGCCAGATGGCATTATGACCGTGAATATTGATCCAACAACAGGCGTTAACGATGAAGATGGTATTCCTGAATATTTTTATTTTGAAACGCCACCGCCAACGGTTGAAAAAGTTTTGCCCCCCATGTTGTTAGAAGAGTTTGATTCCCCCTCAGCTGACCCAATAAATCAAGCACAACAGGTTTTACAACCAGATGTATTTGCTAAGCCTGTAACACCACCAAAAAATCTTGAAAGTAGTGCAAGTCCATCTGAAAAAAGACCTGATGCTCAAGATTCAGCTTCTAAATTATTAGACCCTCGTTAGAAATTCATTATTTTAACTTCTTATTTTTTGCTTTTTTAATCCAAAAATGGCTAGAGAAAATTCCCTACAATTGCGACAACTCATCGCACAGCAAGCCGCCAGAATGATGGCAGAAGATGGTATTTCTGATTATGCTTACGCGAAGAAAAAAGCTGGCAGACAGCTTGGCGCAATTGATAACAGCGTCATGCCTTCAAATATTGAAATTGAAGAAGAACTCAAACTTTACAACACCTTATTTTTAAGTGAAGAGCAGCCAGAAAATTTACTCAAACTTCGCAAAAGCGCATTGTTTACCATGCAGTTATTAGAAAAATTCAACCCGCATTTAACGGGTGCAGTGTTAGATGGCACCGCAGGCTTAGGCGCAGAAACGCACATTCATCTATTTGCAGAAAGTTTAAAAGATGTAGAAATGTTCTTATTAAACCAAGACATTCCGTTTGAAACCAACGAAAAAAGCTACCGCGTGATGAATGACGGCAAGCGCGATAAAAAAGGCGATAACCGCAAAAAAGTACCTTTATTTACCCTAGAAACCGATGCTGGCTTAATTAAACTCAGTGTGTTTGAAGTGGATGATGTTCGCGTTGCGACTAAACGCGCGGCAGATGGAAGTAATGCGGAACGGGCGGATATTGCTGGCGTTAAATTGTTATTGTCTTAAATTGAAAACGGTCGGCGATGTATATTGGTTATTTCTTTTTTAGCAAGTAAAATTAAAGCAAATAATCAATGGGCCAAAAATACTTTCTTAATCAAGAAGTCTATGTTTTTCTAGATTTCTTCCCTCTTTCACCAACATACAGACATAAGCTCTTTCATTCCAATTTTCATTAATAAATATGGAATGTTCAATAGCTTTATTTTTGCATTCAACAAGACCCTTAACCCTACCAATTAAGCTTTCATCCTCTGGATTGTTTTCAGAAATTTTTTTCCAATAATAAATATCATATTCAGCCTTTTCAATAACATACTTACATGAAAATTTAGATGCATATTTATCACAGCCAGATTCCTCACCAAAGAAGTTGGTATAAATAAAATATGCAATTGCTAGAAATAAGATTGCTTTCATAAAATTAGTAAATCAAGCATTCAACCACCTTGCCACATCCATCGCAAAATAAGTCAAAATTCCATCCGCGCCTGCACGTTTAAACGCTAATAAGCTTTCCAACACACACGCCTTTTCATCCAACCAGCCATTTTGGGCTGCGGCTTTTAGCATCGCGTATTCACCACTCACTTGGTAGGCAAACGTCGGCACACCAAACTCGTCTTTTACGCGGCGCACAATATCTAAATATGGCATGCCAGGTTTTACCATCACCATGTCCGCGCCTTCTTCAATGTCGAGACGCACTTCATGCAACGCTTCATCAGAATTTGCAGGGTCCATTTGATAGTTGTATTTATTTCCACTGCCTAAGTTTCCGGCTGAACCCACTGCATCGCGAAAGGGCCCATAAAAGCTGCTGGCATATTTAGCGGAGTACGCCATAATTTTTGTATGAATATTGCGTGTACTTTCTAGCGCCTCGCGGATTTGTCCAACGCGCCCGTCCATCATGTCTGAAGGCGCCACAATATCTGCTCCCGCATTTGCATGAGAAATGGCTTGTTTGACAAGCACTTCAATGGTTTCGTCATTCAGCACATAGCCTGTTTCATCAATAATGCCGTCTTGCCCGTGCGTGGTGTAAGGGTCTAGCGCAACATCCGTCATAATGCCTAAACTTGGGCAAGCCGCTTTGAGCGCTTGCACCGTGCGCTGCACCAAGCCTTCTGGGTTAAACGCTTCTTCTGCTTCTAAACTTTTGTAAGCTGTATCGACTACTGGAAATATCGCCATCACAGGAATACCCAAAGCGACGCACTCTTTGGCGGTGTTGACTAAAATATCAATGCTTTGGCGTTGCACGCCCGGCATCGAAGCCACATTTTCTGTACGATTTTCACCATCAAGCACAAAAACGGGGTAGATTAAATCATTGGTTGTGAGGACATTTTCACGCATTAGTCTGCGTGAAAATTCATCTTTACGCATGCGGCGCGGACGAGAATATGGGTAGCTCATGAAAATGACCTTTAGCTAAAAAATACGCGCGCTAACTCTGCGCCTGGATCTGGCTGGCGCATAAATGCTTCGCCAACTAAAAATGCATTCACCTCATGATCCATCATGAGTTTCACATCTTCTGGTGTAAAAATGCCTGATTCCGTCACCACAAAGCGGTCTTCAGGCAATACTTTTAATAAATCTAACGTGGTTTGTAGTGTTACATCAAACGTGCGCAAATTACGGTTGTTGATGCCAATTAACGGTGTATCCAGTTGCAACGCGAGTTCTAGCTCATCGGCGTCATGCACTTCTACCAACACCGCCATGCCAAGTTGATGTGCCAAATCTTCCAGCGTGCGCATTTGTTGTAACTCCAGCGCGGCCACAATCAGCAAAATGCAATCTGCACCCATCGCACGCGCTTCATAAATTTGGTAAGGGTCAATCATAAAATCTTTGCGCAACACAGGTAGTTTGCAAGCGGCGCGTGCTTCTTTTAGATAATCGGCTGAGCCTTGAAAATATTCAACATCAGTAAGAACTGACAAACACGCAGCGCCAGCTTTTTCATAACTTTTAGCAATTTCCGCTGGTTTAAAATCTGCACGAATCACCCCTTTTGATGGGCTGGCTTTTTTAATTTCTGCAATCACAGCAGGTTGGTTAGCAATCACTTTTTTGTGAATACTACCAACAAAATCACGTGGGTCTGGTTGCGCTTCTGCCAATTTTTTAATGGCTTCACCATCAATTTTTGCTTTACTTGCAGCAATTTCAACCACCTTTGTATCCAAAATTTTATTTAATATGTCTGACATAATCTGCTTAAACCTTCATTAATTTCAATTTTTTCATTTGTATTCTGTGTTGTTGTGAGTAATCCACCCACCCGCAATTTGATTTTTAGGGTCATGATGCGTCCAATGAATGACGCCACCTTTCGGGTTGTAAACATATTCGCCACGAAAATGTACCATGTCACCTTCTTGAATATTGTCAACGCGCGGTGCTAAATCAATATTGTGCGCAAAAAGCAGTGTTTGCCCTGTGGCAACTTTCACCAAAAATTTTTGGTGACGTGCACCTTTGTTATCATCCGCCAATAATTTAACCACTTGTCCAGCATCTTCAATAAAAACATGGCTTTTTTTATTAATGTAAACGGTGTTTACATCGAGACTATTTTCAGCATTGACGTTTAAATGATTTGAAGAAAGTGGCTTAAATGTAATCGTCTGCGTTGTGTCTTTTACCGCAATCGCAGATTGCTTTTCGATAGAATTTTCTGCGTTTTCAGCATTAAAACAAGCTGTTAAAAAAATGCTAAAAATTACAAAGCTATATTTTTTTAGAAAAATATTAAGGTTGTGCATAGGTTTGACTGACCGATTTTAGCGCTTCAAGTTTGGCAAGCGCATTGCCACTGTCAATCGCCTCTGCTGCTTTTTTAATGCCGTTTTCGAGGGAATTTGCAATGCCAGCCACATAAATCGCTGCGCCCGCATTGAGCAAAACAATCGTGCGCGCGGCGTTATTTTTGCAATGTAATTGCCCTCTCAACACGTCCAAAATCATGGCTTTGGATGCTTCTGCATTTTGTACTTGAATTTCGCTCAACTGGTGGATATTTAAACCAAATTGTTGCGGGTTAATGGTCAATTCAGCCACCTGACCATTGTTGAGTTCAGCAACAAAGGTATCACCCGTGAAAGAAATTTCATCCATGCCGTCCGCGCCATGCACCACCATCACATGCTCGGATCCTAATTTTTGCAATACTTTGGCTAATTTAACTGTCAAATTTTTATCAAACACGCCCATCACTTGGCGATTTGCCGTCGCCGGGTTGGTCATGGGGCCAAGCAAGTTAAATAAAGTACGCACGCCAAGTTCACGTCTCACTGGCGCAGCATATTTCATGGCGCTGTGGTGATTTGGCGCAAACATAAAACCAATGCCAATGGTATTCACGCATTCTGCCACTTGCGCTGCACTTAAATTCACATTTATGCCCAATGTTTCTAATACATCTGCGCTTCCACAAGTAGAAGACACGGAGCGTCCACCATGTTTGGCCACTTTTGCGCCAGCAGCAGCAGCGACAAACGCAGAGACTGTGGAAACGTTAAACGTTTGAATACCATCGCCGCCCGTGCCGCAGGTATCCACTAAATGGGTGCGATCTTGAATAGTCACTTTGGTAGAAAGCGCGCGCATGACTTCTGCCGCGGCGGTGATTTCATCCACACTTTCACCTTTGGCACGCAGCGCCATTAAAAACCCTGAAATTTGCACAGGCGTCAGTTCACCTTGCATGACTTGCTGCATTAAGTTGAGCATGTCGGCATGATTTAAATCATAGCCAGCCAACACATGCTCGAGAGATTCTTTAAAATTCAATTAGTATGCTTTCAAAAAATTGTTTAATAAATCATGACCATGCTCAGTGAGAATCGACTCTGGGTGAAACTGCACGCCTTCAACCGCCAAGGTTTTGTGACGAACGCCCATGATTTCACCATCGTCCGTCCAAGCGGTAATTTCTAAACAATCTGGGATGGTTTCACGCTTAATCACCAAAGAATGGTAGCGCGTGGCTGTGTAAGGGTTGGGTAAATCTTTAAAAACGCCTAAATTTTTATGATGAATCAACGAAGTTTTACCGTGCATGAGCGTTTTGGCTTTAATAATGTTGCCCCCAAAAGCTTGACCAATACTTTGATGCCCCAAACACACACCAAGCAATGGAATTTTTCCTGCAAATTCATGAATCAGTGGCACAGAAATCCCCGCCTCAGTCGGCGTGCAAGGACCAGGGGAAATTACAATTTTTTCCGGCTTCATTGCATGAATGTCTGCCAGCGTAATCTCATCGTTACGATGCACGTGTACATCCTGCCCTAACTCAGCCAAATATTGCACCAAGTTATAGGTAAAGGAATCGTAATTATCAATCATGAGTAACATGAATTAACCTAACAAATTGTTATATTGGATAGCACAACATTATAAAGTGTTATATTTCACCATATTAAGATTGTATTTTGAGCTGAAATTGTCTTGATTTATAAAATTATAAAATTGATACTAACATTTTATCAATGTACGCGCTGTAAAGCAAAAACCCCTCACAGATTAATGATCTGTGAGGGGTTTTCATATAAATAGCTTGGCAGTGACCTACTTTCGCATGCAAAAAGCATACTATCATTGGCGCTGGTTCGTTTCACGGCCCTGTTCGAGATGGGAAGGGGTGGGTCCAAACCGCTATGGCCGCCAAGCATAACTGGTATCTCGTGCTTTGTTAAGTTAGATTCCTTAACTATACACAAGCGATTATGCTGTGTTGCCGTCTTAATTTTCATTAAGGGGTCTTTAACAAATTGGAAGAAGTAAAGTCTTTGGCGTGGAATAAGTCGATTTATCGGCTATATTCCACGGACATGACCTTTACGGTCACGTTTCAAATTAAATGGTGTTTATTGATTGTTTTCGATTACTTTAAAAATAACACTTAATCTTTATCATCACATTTTCATGCGATGTTCAAGTTTTAAGGTTATAGGATCAAGCCTCACGAGCAATTAGTAACGGTCAGCTTAATGCATTACTGCACTTCCACATCCGTCCTATCAACGTCCTGGTCTCGAACGACTCTTTAGGGGGGTTAAACCCCCAGGGAAATCTCATCTTAAGGCGAGTTTCACGCTTAGATGCTTTCAGCGTTTATCTCTTCCGCATTTAGCTACCCGGCTATACCATTGGCATGATAACCGGTCCACCAGAGATGCGTCCACTCCGGTCCTCTCGTACTAGGAGCAGGTCCCTTCAAATTTCCAGCGCCCACGGCAGATAGGGACCAAACTGTCTCACGACGTTTTAAACCCAGCTCACGTACCACTTTAAATGGCGAACAGCCATACCCTTGGGACCGGCTACAGCCCCAGGATGTGATGAGCCGACATCGAGGTGCCAAACTCCCCCGTCGATATGAACTCTTGGGAGGAATCAGCCTGTTATCCCCAGAGTACCTTTTATCCGTTGAGCGATGGCCCTTCCATACAGAACCACCGGATCACTATGACCTGCTTTCGCACCTGCTCGACCTGTCCGTCTCGCAGTCAAGCAACCTTATGCCATTGCACTATCAGTACGATTTCCGACCGTACCTAGGTTACCTTCGCACTCCTCCGTTACTCTTTGGGAGGAGACCGCCCCAGTCAAACTGCCCACCATACACGGTCCCCAGTCCAGATAATGGACCTAGGTTAGAACCTCAACAACATCAGGGTGGTATTTCAAGGATGACTCCACAAGAACTGGCGTCCCTGCTTCAAAGTCTCCCACCTATCCTACACAAATCTTGTCAAAGTCCAATGTAAAGCTACAGTAAAGGTTCATGGGGTCTTTCCGTCTAGCCGCGGGTAGATTGCATCTTCACAAACATTTCAACTTCGCTGAGTCCCGAGAGGAGACAGTGTGGCCATCGTTACGCCATTCGTGCGGGTCGGAACTTACCCGACAAGGAATTTCGCTACCTTAGGACCGTTATAGTTACGGCCGCCGTTTACTGGGACTTCAATCAAGAGCTTGCACCCCATCATTTAATCTTCCAGCACCGGGCAGGCGTCACACCCTATACGTCCACTTTCGTGTTTGCAGAGTGCTGTGTTTTTATTAAACAGTCGCAGCCACCTTTTCACTGCAACCCTCTTCTGCTCCAAGAGCAAGTCTCTTCACATACCAAGGGCGCACCTTCTCCCGAAGTTACGGTGCTAATTTGCCGAGTTCCTTCTCCCGGGTTCTCTCAAGCGCCTTAGAATTCTCATCCTACCCACCTGTGTCGGTTTGCGGTACGGTCTCTATACAACTGAAGCTTAGTGGCTTTTCTTGGAAGCATGGTATCAATCACTTCACGTACAAGTACGCTCGTTATCACGCCTCGGCATTGACTCTCCGGATTTGCCTAAAGAATCTGCCTACACGCTTGAACCGGGACATCCAACACCCGGCTGACCTAACCTTCTCCGTCCCCACATCGCATTGTATACAGGTACAGGAATATTAACCTGTTTCCCATCAGCTACGCATCTCTGCCTCACCTTAGGGGCCGACTCACCCTGCGCCGATGAACGTTGCGCAGGAAACCTTGGGTTTTCGGCGAGGGTGCTTTTCACACCCTTTATCGCTACTCATGTCAGCATTCGCACTTCTGATACCTCCAGCAACCCTCACAGATCACCTTCGCAGGCCTACAGAACGCTCTCCTACCATACTAGTAAACTAGTATCCGAAGCTTCGGTTACGTGCTTAGCCCCGTTACATCTTCCGCGCAGGACGACTCGACCAGTGAGCTATTACGCTTTCTTTAAATGATGGCTGCTTCTAAGCCAACATCCTGGCTGTCTATGCCTTCCCACTTCGTTTTCCACTTAGCACGTCATTTGGGACCTTAGCTGTCGGTCTGGGTTGTTTCCCTCTTGTCCACGGACGTTAGCACCCATGGACTGTCTCCCATCATTGCATTTCTCAGTATTCGGAGTTTGCAATGGTTTGGTAAGTTCTTATGAACCCCCTAGCCATAACAGTGCTCTACCCCCAAGAATGATTGATGAGGCACTACCTAAATAGTTTTCGGAGAGAACCAGCTATTTCCAAGTTTGTTTAGCCTTTCACCCCTATCCACAGCTCATCCCCAAATTTTTCAACATTTGTGGGTTCGGACCTCCAGTACCTGTTACGGCACCTTCATCCTGGCCATGGATAGATCACTTGGTTTCGGGTCTACACCCAGCAACTAGACGCCCTATTCGGACTCGCTTTCGCTACGCCTCCCCTATCGGTTAAGCTTGCTACTGAATGTAAGTCGCTGACCCATTATACAAAAGGTACGCAGTCACGGAACAAGTCCGCTCCCACTGTTTGTATGCATACGGTTTCAGGATCTATTTCACTCCCCTCCCGGGGTTCTTTTCGCCTTTCCCTCACGGTACTGGTTCACTATCGGTCGATTACGAGTATTTAGCCTTGGAGGATGGTCCCCCCATGTTCAGACAAGGTTTCTCGTGCCCCGCCCTACTTGTCGTTACCCTAGTTCCACAAACGGGATTTCGTATAAGGGGCTATCACCCTCTATGGCCGGACTTTCCATTCCGTTCTACTATCGCGTCTGCTAAAAGTAACAGGCTATTCCATGTTCGCTCGCCACTACTTACGGAATCTCGGTTGATTTCTTTTCCTCGAGCTACTTAGATGTTTCAGTTCACTCGGTTCGCCACCATCTCCCTATATATTCAGGAGCGGTTACCCTTGCGGGTGGGTTTCCCCATTCGGACATTTCCGGATCAAAGCTTATTTGCCAACTCCCCGAAACTTTACGCAGGCTATCACGTCCTTCATCGCCTGTAATCGCCAAGGCATCCACCATATGCACTTATTCACTTGATCCTATAACGTTAAAACCTGAACCCTTTTTAAATTCAGATCTCGCGACGCATGAGACGTCCGTTATAGTTTTTCTAAAGCAACTTTGCCACTATTCCAAGGTTATAGAATAATGACTGGTTTATTTGTTTCATTTATTTCTTGGTTATTTCGTGTGTATATTTTATTGCTAAAATTTACGACACTATCTAACCGGAACTAAACGAAGCAAATGTTTCGATTTTGCAATCAATTACTACCCATTTTGAATAAACAACCTCATCACAAAGTTATTTATTCACTTTACTTCTTCCATTTTGTTAAAGAACAGTCTAGTTAAAAACTAGAAGTAAATATTCTATTAAATACTTACTTCTAATTTCTTACATCACAGCATTAAGGCGTTTGGTGGAGGATAACGGGATCGAACCGTTGACCCCCTGCTTGCAAAGCAGGTGCTCTCCCAGCTGAGCTAATCCCCCATGTTTCAGGCGAATCTGGTGGGTCTGGTTGGGCTCGAACCAACGACCCCCGCCTTATCAAGACGGTGCTCTAACCAGCTGAGCTACAGACCCTACTAAGGTTTAGTTAGCGTCGCCGCTAAATATAGGCCAATCTTTAATGCTGCTTGACTTGTAACAACTGATAAGTGTGAATGCTTGCAAATTTGACGTTCTCTAGAAAGGAGGTGATCCAGCCGCACCTTCCGATACGGCTACCTTGTTACGACTTCACCCCAGTCATGAATACTACCGTGGTAAGCGTCCTCCTTGCGGTTAGACTACCTACTTCTGGTAAAACCCACTCCCATGGTGTGACGGGCGGTGTGTACAAGGCCCGGGAACGTATTCACCGCGACATGCTGATCCGCGATTACTAGCGATTCCGACTTCATGTAGTCGAGTTGCAGACTACAATCCGGACTACGATCGGCTTTCTGGGATTGGCTCCCCCTCGCGGGTTGGCAACCCTCTGTACCGACCATTGTATTACGTGTGAAGCCCTGGCCATAAGGGCCATGAGGACTTGACGTCATCCCCACCTTCCTCCGATTTGTCATCGGCAGTCCCATTAAAGTGCCCAACTAAATGATGGCAATTAATGGCAAGGGTTGCGCTCGTTGCGGGACTTAACCCAACATCTCACGACACGAGCTGACGACAGCCATGCAGCACCTGTGTTAACGTTCTCTTTCGAGCACCAATCCATCTCTGGAAAGTTCGTTACATGTCAAGGCCAGGTAAGGTTTTTCGCGTTGCATCGAATTAATCCACATAATCCACCGCTTGTGCGGGCCCCCGTCAATTCATTTGAGTTTTAATCTTGCGACCGTACTCCCCAGGCGGTCTACTTCACGCGTTAGCTGCGTTACTCATGGATTTTACTCCACCAACAACTAGTAGACATCGTTTAGGGCGTGGACTACCAGGGTATCTAATCCTGTTTGCTCCCCACGCTTTCGTGCATGAGCGTCAATATTATCCCAGGGGGCTGCCTTCGCCATTGGTATTCCTCCACATCTCTACGCATTTCACTGCTACACGTGGAATTCTACCCCCCTCTGACATATTCTAGTCTTGTAGTTTCAAACGCAGTTCCTAAGTTGAGCTCAGGGATTTCACATCTGACTTACAAAACAGCCTGCGCACGCTTTACGCCCAGTAATTCCGATTAACGCTCGCACCCTACGTATTACCGCGGCTGCTGGCACGTAGTTAGCCGGTGCTTCTTATCAAGGTACCGTCAACCTCAATCTATGTTAGAGATTAAGTGTTCTTCCCTTGCGAAAGAGCTTTACAACCCGAAGGCCTTCTTCACTCACGCGGAATGGCTGGATCAGGCTTTCGCCCATTGTCCAAAATTCCCCACTGCTGCCTCCCGTAGGAGTCTGGACCGTGTCTCAGTTCCAGTGTGGCTGGTCGTCCTCTCAGACCAGCTACTGATCGTCGCCTTGGTGAGCCTTTACCTCACCAACTAGCTAATCAGATATCGGCCGCTCCATTAACGCCAGGCCCGAAGGTCCCTAGCTTTCCCCCGTAGGGCGTATGCGGTATTAGCCAACCTTTCGATTAGTTATCCCCCATTATTGGATACGTTCCGATATATTACTCACCCGTTCGCCACTAACTTGAAGAGCAAGCTCTTTAAGTCCGTTCGACTTGCATGTGTAAAGCATTCCGCCAGCGTTCAATCTGAGCCATGATCAAACTCTTCAGTTTAATTCACAACTATTACTTTTTCCTCTTTCGAGGTGGTTATTTCGCTTTTGCTTTACCAATCATCTTAATGATCGGTGACTCAAATTCATTTTCAAGGTATGTATTTCTTATGCTTTGATTTAACAAAGCATCTTTTCTACAGTCTTGTCATAAATTTAAGTGTAAGCACTTGTTTTTCTGAGGCTGCACTTAAACCATATCATTAAGTTAAATGCCACTTAATAAATTAAGTAACACAAGTTAATGACGTCTAAGTAAGCTTGTCTTTTCCACAAGCACCCACACTTATCAGTTGTTATATTGTTAAAGATCAAGGTGATTTAAAAGCAAAAAAGTTTATTAAAATCTTCTTTCTTTTCAATCTCTCGTTAGCGCTTTGCGTTAACGAGGTGCGCATTATACAGAGGTTTATCTCAACGTCAATATTAATTTTAAAAGTTTCTTTAATTAATATTAATTGTGTAAAAAATTACGTTTTTTTGTTGCTTCGTTGCGGTGTTTTGCTAACGAAGGCCGCATTCTACAGGTGGAATAATTTTGGTCAAGGCTTATTTTAAGCCGTTACAAATTTGTTACAATTTAGTGATTAATTCGAAATACTTATTAAATCGTAATTCTTGCAAACTTGCGCTTGCCTACCTGCGCGACAATCACACTTCCTTTTTTAATCTGTAAGTTTTTATCTTCCACTTTTTCACTATCAAGCTTTACACCGCCTTGCTGAATTGCACGCATGGCTTCACTGGTGCTTTCAACAAGCCCTGCTATTTTAAGAAGCTGGCAAATCCCGACTGAATCTCCATCAATTGTAACCTTTACTTCTGGCACATCCTCTGGAACGCCACCTTTTGCACGCGTTTGAAAATCTTGTAAGGCTTTTTCAGCATCTGATTGACCATGAAAGCGCGCAACTATTTCTTGTGCAAACCGCACTTTAATATTGCGAGGATTCTCGCCTGCTTCCACAGCCTCTTTCCACTGAGCAACAGTTTCCAAACTTTCAAATGAAAGTAACTCTATATAACGCCACATTAAATCGTCTGAAATTGACATGATTTTTGCGAAGATAATCTCTGGCGGCTCATTAATACCAATATAGTTGCCAAGCGATTTAGACATTTTATTTACGCCATCTAAACCCTCTAATAAAGGCATCGTAAGAACGCATTGCTGCGCAATGCCTGCTTGCTTTTGAAGTTCTCGGCCCATCAGTAAATTAAATTTTTGGTCTGTACCACCTAACTCAACATCCGCCTTCATCGCAACTGAATCATAACCCTGCAATAAAGGATACATAAACTCATGAATCGCAATCGGCTGATTGCCTTTAAAGCGCTTTGAAAAATCATCACGCTCAAGCATACGCGCAACTGTGAGACTGGAGGCCAACTTAAGCATGCCAGCAGCACCTAAATCAGTCAGCCAACTAGAATTGAAAACAATCTGCGTTTTCTCTTTATCTAAAATTTTAAACACTTGCTCTGCATATGATTTTGCATTTTCTGCCACCTGCTCACTTGTTAATGGTGGGCGTGTAGTGCTTTTGCCAGTTGGGTCGCCAATCATGCCCGTAAAATCGCCGATTAAAAACAACACTTGATGGCCCAATTCTTGAAAATGCCGTAACTTATTAATAAGCACTGTGTGGCCTAAATGCAAATCTGGTGCTGTTGGGTCGAAACCCGCTTTAATTCGCAGAGGCTGACCTGTTTGCAAACTTTTTTGGAGCTTTTCAACCAGCTCAGTTTCCAGTAAAAGTTCGTCTGCGCCTCGTTTAATAAGTGCAATTTGCTGATTGATGTCGTGCTTCACTATATATACCCTTAATGATTTAGCTTTAATTTTTTGCCGCGCTACAAATAAGTCATTTGCTTGTTTTAATTGCGTTTTCTGTTAGTATCTTTTTTCAAATTATTTTTAATATAAGGGTCAGCCCGTGGAATTTAACGCGCTTAATCGTATTTGTTCATTAAAAAAAATTTTTACTACGGAAATTCCTAAGCTTGTTATTTTAGCGCAAATCACTGATAAAGCTGAGCGTAAGCTGAAATTGCGGTGGATTTTGGTCGCATCAAGCATACCCTTATTTGGTATTTATGCGGCTTTTGGTATTGCCCCACAAACTGTTGTTCACCCCGTTACTCAAACCATACTGGTTGAAAGTATTGATTTAACTTCTACACAACCTAATTCAATAGAAAGCAAAAAAGCTGTTTTTTGGTACAAAGAATATGTGCGACGTGACGACACGCTCAATACTATTTTGGCAAGATTAAATATTACTAACCGTGATGCGATAGAATTTATTCATGACCATCTTTTAAGCGCTGAAACTTCAAAGTTACTGATTCCAGGCCATGCCTTTGAAGCCAGTGTTGATGAGGAGGGCAATTTAGTTACATTAGATTATCAATATGACCATCACGAATTAATACGCATTTCTGCAACACCAGAGCATACATACAATGCGCAAAAAATGGTTCGTCAATTAGAAAAAAGACCCATTTTGAAATCAGCAGTTATCACTAATTCTTTATTTGCAGCAACGGATAAAGCCAACATTCCAGATAAAATCGCAACAGAAATTGTCAGCATTTTTGAAAGTGAAATTGATTTTCATCAGGATTTACGTCGCAACGATTATTTTAATGTAATTTATGAAGCCAGCTTTGAAGATGGGACTTACGTTGAAAATGGCGAAATATTAGCGGTTGAGTTTATGAATAATGGTAAAGTTTATCGGGCGATTGGTCACCGCGATGCCAATAAGCAGATGCAATATTACACACCAGAAGGACAAAGTCTACATAAATCGTTTTTACGTTCTCCTTTAGAGTTTACGCGCATCACTTCTGGCTTTAATTTGGGGCGCTTTCATCCAATCTTACAAACAATCCGCGCGCACAAAGGTGTAGACATGGCGGCACCGATCGGCACTGGCATTAAAGCATCAGGGGATGCAGTGGTGGATTTTGTTGGTGTTAAAAGTGGTTATGGTAATGTTGTTGTTTTAAGACATGATGGCGGTATGAGTACCGTTTATGGTCATTTATCACGTTTTGCCAGTGGCTTAAGCAGTGGCGATAAAGTGTCTCAAGGGCAATTGATTGGCTATGTTGGTATGTCTGGTTTAGCCACTGGACCACATTTACATTATGAGTTTTTACTTAATGGTCAACATCGTGACCCAATGTCGGTCGCTTTACCAAAAGCTGAACCTATCCCTGCAGCGCAAAAAGCTGAGTTTAATCGTTTGAGCCAAAACTATTTAGCGCAGTTAAGTTTGCTAAATAATACCAATATTGCCGCGCTTGAATAAGCCGCTTTTTAAATAAAAATTATTAACTGCGTTATGGCAGAAAAATATTTTATTGGCCTGATGTCTGGGACAAGTTTAGATGGGGTTGACGCAGCATTAGTCGCGTTCAGTCAGCCATTTAAAGTGCTTAATACGCATTTTTTACCTTATCCAAGTGCAATCAAAAAAACCATTTTAGTGCTACAACACCCTGCAGAAAATGAGTTGGAAACAGCGGCATTATTAGGCAATACGCTTGCTATGCTTTATGCGCAAGCAGTGAATGAGTTGCTGGATAAGTCAGAATTTAAAGCGAATCAAATCACAGCGATTGGCTGCCATGGACAAACCATTCGCCATCAACCACAACTTCATCATCAAATAGGCTATACCTTACAGCTGGGCAACGCTGCGCTTTTGGCTGAACGCACAAACATCACCGTTGTGTCTGATTTTAGAAATCGCGACATTGCCGCTGGTGGGCAAGGCGCGCCGCTGGTGCCGGCTTTTCATGCGGAAATATTCAGCAGTAATTCTCTGAATCGTGCCATCATCAATATTGGCGGAATTGCCAATATTACGTATTTACCAAAAGCCAGCAACTCTCAAAACAATGTCGTATTTGGCTTTGATTCTGGCCCTGGCAATATGTTGATGGACGCTTGGATTCAGCAAAATTTAAATGTAGATTATGATCAAAATGGGCAATGGGCGGCCAAAGGGCAAGTAATTGATGCTTTGTTAAATGAACTTTTGACTGAACCTTACTTAAAAATGCCTCCGCCAAAAAGTACAGGACGCGATTTATTTAATGAAACTTGGCTAAATCAATTTTTATTTCAAAAAAGCTATGTTGCTGAAGACGTTGCGCGTACTTTAATAAAATACACCGCTTGCACCATTATTGACGCGCTGGCTACCCATTGCAGTGCAACAGATGAAGTGTATATTTGTGGCGGCGGCGCGCATAATCATTTACTGATGCAGGATTTACAAGCGCTTTTAGCAGAAGAATTTTCAGGTAACATTCTGCTAAAGACAACAGATACATTTAATATCGGCGTGGACTGGGTTGAAGCGATTGCTTTTGCTTGGTTAGCAAAAAAATGTATTGACGGCGAAACTGCAAGCCTGCCAGCCGTAACTGGGGCTGCTGGCGCGCGTATTTTAGGCACGATTACGCAAGCATAATTATTGCTTTATCAATATTTAAGTTAACTTTTAAATAAACAGATGACCATGACAAAAAAACCGACCAAAGCCATTATTTCATTTGATAACGATACAACGCCGATTGAGTTGCCAATTCTTTCTGGCACGCTTGGCAAAGATGTGATTGATATCCGCAGCCTAAGTAAACACAATGTGTTTACTTATGATCCTGGCTTTATGTCTACCGCTGCGTGCACTTCTACCATTACCTATATTGATGGTGAGCAAAGTATGCTGTATTACAGAGGCTATCCCATTGAACAACTGGCTGAAAACTGCAATTTTATTGAAGTGGCCTATTTATTACTCAATGGCGAACTACCTAATCCAACAGAATTAAAAAACTTTCATCACGAGATTCATAGTCACACCATGCTGCACGACCAAATGGATAATGTGTTTCGCGGCTTCCGCCGTGACGCGCACCCGATGGCGGTCATGGTCTCTGTGGTGGGTGCAATGGCTGCTTTTTATCCAGAAAATACCAACGTTTCTGACGCAGCGTTACGCAAAATTGCTGCCACACGCTTGCTGGCAAAAGTGCCAACCATTGCCGCTTGGAGCTATAAATACAATGTTGGGCAACCGTTTATGTATCCGCAAAATCGTCTGAATTATGCAGAAAATTTTATGCATATGATGTTTGCAACCCCTTGTGAGGAATACACGCCTAGCCCTATTTTAGCCAAAGCGTTTGAGCGTATTTTAATTTTACATGCCGACCATGAACAAAACGCTTCTACCTCGACCGTTCGTTTAGTAGGTTCTAGCGGTGCAAATCCATTTGCTTGTATTGCTGCTGGCATTGCCTCCCTTTGGGGTCCAGCGCACGGTGGCGCCAATGAGGCAACGCTCACCATGCTTGAAGAAATTGGTGATGTTTCTCGGATTGGTGAATATATTAAGCGTGCAAAAGATAAAAATGATTCTTTCCGCCTGATGGGATTTGGGCATCGCGTCTATCGCAGCATGGATCCACGCGCGGCCATCATGCAAAAAACTTGTTATGAAGTGTTGAACGAATTAGGTTTGCACGACGACCCAATGTTTAAACTGGCCATGGAACTTGAAAAAATTGCGCTGGAAGACGAATATTTTGTTTCACGCAAACTTTATCCAAATGTTGATTTTTATAGTGGCATCGTGATGCGCGCGATGGGCATTCCAAACAGTATGTTCACAGCTATTTTTGCGCTAGCGCGTACAGCTGGTTGGGTATCGCAGTGGAATGAAATGAACACTGATCCTGAACATAAAATTGGTCGCCCAAGACAGCTTTATACAGGGCAAAACAGACGTGATTTTGTGCCATTACAACATCGTTAATTGCGTTTCGTTGGTTGAATTTAGACAAGCGCCTGAACTTTATACGATTAACTTTGGTCATGCTTAAATGTTAAAACGGTTTATTTTTATTATTTATTTACTGCTTGCAATTTTGCCTATGCAAAGCATTGCAAGTGCTAGCATGCTTGTCTGTAATAGCATGATGACTCGTCAATCTGAGACAGATACTTGTCATCAACATCACCTTCAACAAAGCGAAGAAAAAAATCATTCTGAGCACACTTCCAGCGCTAATTTACACTGTGTTGTGGTTTGCGCAAGTTTGTGCGCTGCTAATGCAATCGGCAGCCAAATGACGCTTCATTTACCAACAGCAGCGCAAACCGTTTTTATTCCGTTGAAAACGGTTTACGCTTCTATCACGCTTCCAAGTTTACTGCGCCCACCCATCTCCTTTTCTTAAGCAAAATCCACTCACGCTTAGCTTTTGGGCGTGAGATTATTGATTTAAGAAAAGGAATATCACCATGTTCAAAAAACTACGCTTGTTGAGTGGCTGTTGGCTACTTAACATAGCATTTGCGCAAGCTGGGCCTATGGGTTTCAAAGACTCCACCATGCTAATGGGCGACTTCAACAATAACTGGCGCGAAGCATTTATTAACTATGCCTTCACCCCGCGAGATGCCATTGGCGTTGGCGCTACTTATATGCGCGCAGACGACAAAACCAAATCCCGCACTTTGGAAGAAATTAACTATACGCGCCTTTTACAACGCTGGAATTTGCCTAATGCGCAAGCTAATTTATGGTTTCAAGGGGGCGTGGGCGCTTTACAAGTGGATGACAAAAGGGAAGGCAGTGTCAATAAAGTCATGCTCACGCCAGGCGTTCAGTTTGATTACGAAACTACGCGCGTTTATTTTGCGGCTAATTATCGTTTTTATCGTGCAAATGACATCAACCATGATTTTAGTAGCGTACGCGCTGGATTTTCATTTTATGAAACAGGGTACGTTGAAACCCAGCCGTGGTTGATTTTGGAAGGACGCAATATGAATGACCTTTCTGAAAAAGTTGAATTCACACCGATGCTACGTCTCATCAACAAAAACTATTTTGTGGAAACCGGCATTAATAATTCCGGCGAACCACGCGTTAATTTTATGACTATATTTTAAGGAAATCATCATGAAAAAATTATTAATCACCATTTCTGTGCTTTTTGCACTCGGCAGCAGTTTCACCTTTGCCTCTCAAACCATGAAAGCAAACGTCAATGGCATGGTGTGCGCTTTTTGCGCGCAAGGAATAGAGAAAAAAGCGCGTACTTTGCCGCAAACACAGGATGTATATGTCAATTTAAAGCAACGTTTAGTGGCGATTGAAATAAAGGACGGACAAACACTCTCACAAGAATCGGTGAAAGCGCTCATTAAAGAGGCTGGCTATGATGTTACAAGTATAGAAATGAGCGAGCATCCAGTCGCACATATCAAAGCTGAATATGAAGCATTGGAGAAAAAATAATGGCGGAGCATCAAAACATGAACCAAGCCCATGAATTTTCCACGCTCAAAAAAACAAAAGCGGCTTCAGTGTTCTCGCTTTTTACTAGCAGTGGCACGCTGATTTGCTGCGCGCTACCTGCTACCTTGGTGGGATTAGGTGCAGGTGCAGCGATGTCTAGCTTGGTGAGCAACGTGCCGCAGCTGGTGTGGTTTTCAGAGCATAAATTAGGCGTATTTTTATTTGCCGGTCTGATGCTCATTATTTCTGGTGTCATGCAATGGCAGGCGCGCACGTTGCCTTGCCCTGCAGACCCGCAACTTGCCGAAACCTGCCTATCCACCCGCAAAACAAGCTTTAGGGTATATATTTTTGCCTTGGTAATTTTTGCAATTGGTGGATTTTTTGCGTTTATTGCGCCGTTAATTTTGTAAGCTATTCTTTAGAGTTAAAAAAAATGCCCTCTCACGGAGGGCGTTTTCATTTAAGTTGAAATCAAAATTACTGCGACAATGTTCTACTAAACAAATTAAGCGCTAACTGATAACCCAACAATGCAGTTTGTGGGTCAAAACGTTCGCCTTCGTCACGCATAAATGCGTGTTGCGCATTAAATTCATGCCAAGTAAACGTTAAGTTTGCATCTGATAATTTTTGATACACCTCTTTACGGCCAGGGGTTGGAATGTGCGGATCTTGTCTGCCCCAAATCATTAACAATTCGCCAGAAATATCTTTCAGCCTGTCCATGCTGTGCTGATTTGGTTGATTTGGAATCACATTGGTGTGCAAGTCTGTGGCGTAAAAACACGCTGTGCCTTTAATTTCTGGTTGCAAGGCCGCGCGGAACGCCAAGTGCCCGCCAATACAAAAACCCATGGCGCCAATGTTACCGTTGTACCACGCTTGATTTTTAATAAATGCAATCATGGCTTGATTATCCGTGTCATAGCCTTGCACATCTTTGGCAGATTTATCTGCATTGCCTTTATCGCGGCCAGCATCGTCGTAACCCAATACAGTCCCAATCGGATTTAATTCATGAAATACTTCTGGCACGAGTACTGCGTAACCATGACCCGCCATGATTCTAGCCGCACGCTCAATTGGGCCTGTTTGCTGAAAAATTTCTGAATAAAATAAAATGGCTGGATATTTCCCAGCGCCCGTTGGACGATGAATATAAGTGCGCATGACGCCTGTTGGGGTGTTAATGTCCTCAAAATGGCTTTGAATGTTCATAAATGCTTTTCCAAATAAAAAACTAATCATGTATTGTACAACGGCAACAATCTATTTTAATAGTGCTAGATTTCATACTAAGTAGAACTAAATTGAAATTTTTGATTCAATTAGCCATTAAAACGATAAAAACTGGATATTCTATGCCTTCTTTTTCATCAATAAAATGGATTCTTTTAAGTTTACTTTGCGCAGTTTCTAGCTTTAATACACCTCTTTTTGCGCAAACGCCCAAGCCTGAATTTATTTTAGCGCTCAGCCATTCGGTAGCAAAAGTGCACATTAAAGATCAAAATGGCCAACATGGCATTGGTTCTGGCGCAGTGGTGGCGGTGAATCATGTGGCAACTAATTGCCATGTGCTTGCCAACGCACGCGGCATTGCCGTCAATAAATTAGGCAATAGTTATGCGCCTATCGCCATGAAAGCCGATTGGCATCATGACTTATGTATTTTAATTTTTGATGATTTGCCGCTACAACCTTTTCCATTGGGCGCAAGTGAAAAATTAACGTACGAACAGCATATTGTTGCACTTGGTTTTTCTGGCAATTCCCCCAGACCAATTGAATCTTTTGGCTCTGTGAAAGCACTCGTTCCGTTTGATGACAGCGTGCTGGTTCGGACAAACTCTGGCTTTAGAATGGGCGCAAGCGGCGGCGCGTTACTTGATTACGAAGGAAATTTAGTCGGATTAACCACATTTAAAAGCCCAGGAAAAACTGGCTTTTTTTATAGCTTACCTGTGGAATGGGTAAAAAAATTACTCGCGAAACCCGACTTAGCGCTTGCCACACAAGCCCAAGCGCCTTTTTGGGATGCCCCTGAAGAAAAACGGCCATTTTTTATGCGTGTGGTGCAACCGCTGCAAGATGAAAACTGGTCAACACTCAAAAGTATAGCGAGCGATTGGACGCAATTTGAAAAAAATAATATGGAGGCTTGGTTTTATTTAGGCTTGGCAGAACAAGGATTAAACTCGCTAGAACAAGCAAAAACGCACTTTAACCACACCCTTAAACTCGCACCAACCCACTCTAGTGCGCTTTATCAGTTAGGATTGTTAGCAATTAAAGAAAATAAA
Source organism: Methylophilaceae bacterium (assembly GCA_965247415.1). Taxonomy (GTDB): domain Bacteria; phylum Pseudomonadota; class Gammaproteobacteria; order Burkholderiales; family Methylophilaceae; genus Methylotenera. The sequence goes on along the minus strand of OZ252007.1, from coordinate 1,346,267 downwards.
ATTGAAGAAGCAAAACGCGTAGGTAAGTTGCTAGATTCGATTGATAGTGATTTTGCGGAAGATTTTTATATTGAAGCTGGCTTAAAACCACAACCAGCTCGTTAAAAATTTTGGCTAAATATTTTTCACCAAAAAAGTACGCTTATTTTAGCTCATCCGCAAACTGGTGATTTACATCGCGGTGTACCGCCTCATCATCACGTACCGCTAAAATCACATCGCGTAAACGGGCTGTTGGTGCAAGTTTCCAGTAATCAATGGCTAGCTGCGGCGCTGGCACATTTTCATACTTACCGTTATCAACACCCGCTAAATATTCTGAATAACTATACACCGCTTCTTCTTCAAAATAGCCCACCAAGCGGTGCGCAGTTTTTGCTGAAATTAAATAAAGTACAAAAAATAAATTATAAAAAATGCCTTGCGCCAGCACAATCAGCAACCGCTCAAACGAGGTAGGGTTAGCAATTTGAATAAACGTCATCAAATGCATGCGCTCATTTTCTGCTTCATCTAATAACTGACGAATCCAACCGCCATCAGCTTGCATGTTGCGTATTGCTTTTAAGTGTTGCAATGTTCCAGCCACCATGCCTGGCACAGCGGCAACCGTTTCAAGCACAACGGCGCGGTGTCCATAACGATTGGCAAAAAAAGTATCCGCCATGAATCTTAAAAACTTTGTCAGCGCAAGTGCAATGCGGTCTGACACATCCACAGGTGTATGATGCGGTCTTGCAATTTGGCTAGAATTTGTCATGTGATTTTAATTTTTTTATTCTGTTTTATGATTTACACACAATCGCCACACGCATCCACCAATCTCATTAATTGAGAGGAAAGTGGGAGCAAATTGAGCGTGTTTTGTTGATTTTCTGCATCGCGCTTTTTTAAAATTACTTTTTTTAAATGCAAAGGCAAAATAGGATGATGACTTGCAGTTGTTAGTTGACTGTTAGCTTGTGTAATGGGGGTTGTAATGTGCATTGTGCGTGACCTTTTGGGTTAAAATTAAGTTTGAAATTTTGTTTCTCGCTCGTTATAGAGGGAATTTATTTAAAAAAATTCCCGATTTTTCAGATTAAATCATTCTTAGAAATTACCTTATGTTTAAATGATTTAATCTAGCAACATTAACGCCTATCATCAAAAAAAGCATACAAGCATCATCGCATTCGATATGTTTTGCCACTTTGCAATGTATTTTTGTAAAATAACACGCAATCCTACATTAATATTTCGGCTGTTTTTTTAAATTCTTTAACCGTAATTTTTGCTTTTTGAACCACCTAAATATTTTCAAAACCTTTTTAATCACGGCTTTTATTTGAATGCTTACAAAATGAATACAAAACATTATGCGTGTAAGGTCACTGTTGAGGTGAGCTTTTTACCTGAACACTCTAATATTGAAAAAAATTCTTACTGTTTTGCTTACCATGTCACCATTTTCAATCAAGGGGATTTTCCCGCGCAATTAATCAGCCGTCATTGGATTATTTCTGATGCTTCAGGTGCGCCTAAAGAAGTCACAGGTTTAGGTGTGGTGGGTGAGCAACCTGTTATTATGCCAAAACAGCAATTTCAATATACAAGTAGTACCGTTATTTCTACGCCAATAGGTTCTATGCGTGGCGCTTACCAAATGGTTGCTGAGGATGGCACGCAATTTGAAGCAATCATTCAGCCTTTTTCACTGATGATGCCCAGAGTGCTTCATTAAAAAATCGTGCTACATTAAAAATCGTACTTCTTTAGAAAACGTGTGCTTGGAAGCGCTCTAAATTTAAAATTATTTTCATTATGATGATCAAAAATATATCTTTTAAATCTTCATGTTTATTGTTGAGCTTATTGGGGATTGTGGGTTGTACAAGTGCTCCAGTGATTCATCCGCCTGTCATTGAAGAAAAAAACGTCACCCACACCACTGAGAAAAAGGCGTGTCAGTGTGTTGAGTCAAAGAGTGATGCTGTTAAAAATAGCCCACCAAAACCTGCAGATGAAATAAAAATGACCGAACCTGCAAAACCGCCAGAACCAAAAATTGCAGAATATGGCTTATTAAAAGCTTCATCTTGGGAAGAGATAGAGGGGTTTTCAGCAGAAAATATCAGTCTTGCATGGCCTGCATGGCGGCAAAGTTGCAGCACTTTGCGCAACAAGCCTGCTTGGAAAAATGTCTGTGAAAGTTCAGACATCATCAACACGCAATCCAACGGAAAACCAAGCGACGCCTTGGTGATTGAATACTTTAAAAATAATTTTTCTGTTTATCAAAGCACACAATTAGATGGTACAAATTCTGGATTAATCACTGGCTACTATGAACCTGTCATTAAAGGCAGCAGAATCCCTACGCAGGATTATCCTCATCCTCTATACGCAACGCCATCAGACTTAATCACGGTTGCATTGGATGACTTATATCCTGACCTTAAATTTAAGCGCGTTCGTGGCAGATTGGTTGGTAATAAACTTGTCCCTTATTTCAATCGTGCAGAAATTGAAGCAGAAGTCTCGCCCATTGCGCGGCATGCGCTGGTTTATATTCAAGATAAAATTGATGGATTTTTCTTACAAATTCAAGGTTCAGGCTTGGTGACTTTTGAAAATGGCGAAGAAATGCACATCGGTTATGCCGACCAAAATGGTCACGCTTATCAATCCATTGGTAAATTGCTGATTGCCAATGGCGAATTGACTGCCTCGGAAGCTTCGATGCAAGGCATTAAAGACTGGGCGCTCAAAAATCCATCTAAACTTCAAGCCTTACTTAACCAAAATCCAAGTTATGTATTTTTTAGAGAATTACCTGCAGGCTTACCTGGCCCATTGGGCGCACTTGGCGTGCCGTTGCTTGCCACACAGGCCATTGCAGTTGACCCAAAATTTACGCCGCTGGGTGCGCCTGTTTTTCTTGTCACTACTTATCCAAACAGCACGCAGCCTTTAAAAAAACTGATGATGGCGCAAGACACTGGCGGCGCAATTAAAGGTGGGGTTCGGGCAGATTTTTATTGGGGATCTGGTGCGTTAGCGGGCGAAAAAGCAGGTGCCATGAAACAAATTGGCCAAATGTGGGTATTGCTACCCATTGACTTTAAATTGCCAAGCACTGCAAATTAAACGGCTTGATTACACCGTTTGTTTGACAGCATTTGTTTACAGCATGCGTTTAATAATCACTACTTCTTCCGGTGGAGTACCCAGCTGGAACATCATTCTGCCATTTCCCGCAACTGGCACAACGGTGATCATGCATTGTTTGGCTGAGGACTAAATGGGCATGCAGGCAAAATTTACATGAAGCTGGTTGATGTGCGGCTATTTTGTGATGGGTTTGATGATGATTATTTGCAACTTTTGAGCTGCCTAAGCCGTATTTATTATCCATAATTTCACCCCATAGAATGAATGATGATGGATTGATATTGCACCTTTTTCTTGATTACAGCAAGCGCGACGAAGCTTTTAAAAAATAATCTAAAAATTTAAAGTTGAAGTGAGCGCTTAAAATTGACCCAGCCAATATTGGGTTGATATTCTTTTATCCACGCAATCACTTTGTCTGCGGCAATAGGTTTTGAAATGCCATAACCTTGCGCGATTTCACAGCCCATTTTTAAAAGTTGTAGCCCATGTTCAGCAGATTCAACGCCTTCTGCAACCACTTCAAGGCCAAAACTTTGGCCTAAACTTAATATGCCAGATACAACCGTTAAATCGTCTTTATCTTGCAACATGTCGCGGATAAATGATTGATCAATTTTGATGACCGCTATCGGAAGCCTTCGTAAGTAAGTGAGCGATGAATAGCCTACGCCAAAATCATCTAATGCAAAACTGACGCCTAATTTTTTACATGCCGTAATGGTTTTTGCAACGTCCACAACGTCATTAATGGCTGCTGTTTCGGTGATTTCAAATTCTAATAACGCTGGAGACACCGCATTAAATTGATTAAGTAAAGTAGCCAAGCGTTCTGAAAAATCAGCTTGCATCATGTGTTTGGCAGAGATATTGACGCTAATTTTTATTTGCAAGCCCTGCACTTTCCATAAGCTTAATTGACGAAGCGCTTCGCTGATCACCCACTCGCCCATTTTTACAGCGGCTTCAGTGTCCTGCTCAAGAATTGCTAAAAATTCAGCAGGAACGCGCAAACCTTGCTCAGGATGTTGCCATCGAATCAGCGCTTCAAGGCCAACCACGCTTCCACTACGCAAATTTACTTTGGGCTGGTAGTGCAAAATAAGCTCTTTTTTAGATAATGCGTTGGCTATTGCTTCACGCTCTTGAATTAAATCGTAAGATTTACTGTCTATTTTTGCATCAAACAAATGATGAAAGCCACGTCCGTTCGTTTTTACATGGTACATGGCGTGGTCTGCATGACGCAGCAATGTATCCGGTTCGCTCAAATCAATCGGATAAAGTGTGTAGCCAATACTGGCTGAAACATTCACAATTTCCCCTTTTATTTCAAAAGGTTGTTTAATCACGTTTAATATTTTGTCTAACGTTGCCGTACAAGCTTCTTTATTTTTAAGACCGCTTAATAAAACTGCAAATTCATCACCCCCTAAACGGGCAATGGTGTCATTTGCATGTAAACAAGCGCGTAGTCTTTTTGCAATATTCACTAATAAAAAATCACCTGCTTCATGGCCTAATTGATCGTTAACAGGTTTAAAGCCATCTAAATCAAAATAACAAATTGCGAGTAAATCATTTTCTTTATCTGTTGTATTTAAAGCATTTTTTAGTCGCTCAGAAAATAATGTTCGATTTGGCAGTTGCGTTAACGGGTCATGGTAGGCCATGTGTTCCAAGTTTTTTTGCTGCACTTTCACTTCAGTAATGTCTGAGAACAAACCAACAAAGTGTGTCATTTTTTTTGCTGAATCAAAAACACCGAAAATATCTAACCAAGCTGCATATACATTGCCATCGTTATGTAAGTTCCAAACTTCGCCGCGCCATTTTGATTGTTGCGTGTAATCTTTAGAAATTTTTTCAAAAAAATCTGCATCGTGAAAAGAAAATCCCAAATGTTTGGGGTGATGATTTACCACCGCGCCACGTGCATAGCCAGTAATTTTAGTAAATGCAGGGTTAACATCAATAATATTAAATCTAGTATCTGTCATAAAAATACCGTCGTGCGCATGTTCAAACACGCTGGCAGATAAACTTAACCGCTTGGCATTTTCTTGCAATAAATAAATAGATTCATGCAATTTAGTGCGCATACTCAGCACATTGGCCATTAATGTGCCTGCGGGTGCTTTTAAATGGTCTTGTGCAAAATCACCGTTAGCAATGCGCTGCAGAACATGCACAGCCACCGCAGGGTCAGCGCCAATAGGGTCTAAGAAAAGTCGCCTTAATTGCACCACGATCAACACCAAAAGCGTCACGCCTAAAATGCTGCTCGTCACAATCAGAAAGATTGAATTGCTTAATCCAACTTGGCGCGCTTCATAACGCGGATAAGCGAACACCACCTGATTAGGCAGGTTTGCTTGTTGTGCTTTAACAAAAATCCAATCTTTTGGTTGTGATTTTAATAAACTATTTGCTTTTGCTAAGCTTACGTTATCAGAATGAATCTCAATATTTCCTGCTTGATTCAACACCATCACCACACCACCTTTAACGGTTTTGGTTTTATTAACGACTTTCTTTAACACCTGATGGTTGATTTTAAATTGATCAGACAATGCAAAAACATTGAGCAGCATGTTTGCTTCATTTTGTGCGTTTGCTTGAATCAGCAATAGCTGCTGCGAAGTGAGGTAATTTAAAAATACAATAGGGGCAACAACCAATAAAATAATGATGGGTAATAGAAAACGCCACATGACTGATTGTTGATTGCGCATTTTTATTGGTTTTTTTATTAGTTTTAGCGATTTGAATTGATATGAATCATTTTTATCGCCTTAATATAATCGATTACGGTTGCGCACTACAGGCAGAATAAGCCAACTTTTCACCGTCATTTAACGTGGTTTGGCTGCCGTTGATGACTAAACTGATTGCGCCACTGGTATAGCGATTTTTATCAGTCGCATGTTGGCTCAAAGCAACTTCATGATCTGGATAAATGAGCCATGCTTGGGCATTATTATTGAGCATGCGTACATAAAATTGTTTTTTATCTGCACACACATAATGAGTTGCGTTTGCATAAGGCGATGCCGAATTTTTTTCACCCGCGCCAAAAGGATTGGAAAGCCCAATTTTGCTGCAAGAGGTTGCAAGCATGATTAAACCAACTGCGCTTACAGTAGAAATTAATTTTCTTGTCATTTTAAACTTCCTTTTTATTGCGTGATTTAAAGATAAAAGAAGCGTACAGGTGCGCTGTAAGCTTCTAAATCATCAACACGTTAATTTACATTATTTTACGGTTAAGTCGCCAAATACTTTAATTTGATTTTAATCAAATGCGGTGTGAGGCGCGATGAAGTCTATCCAGCACAGGCAACCAAGCGACTTCATTGGGCGGGGAAAGTACAAGTAATTCCTGAACCTTTAGCGCATCTAAAAAATGCAGCGTGGCGTATAAATGTTCTGCGTAGATTTCTGGATTTTTTGGCAACGTTTTCACCACACATGCAACGGGTTGCTCAAACTTAGATTTTTCAAACGTATCCTCGTCAAACATTAACATTGCAAACGTTTTTTTGTTCTTTTGCAGTGCCTGTATTTTTTCTAAAATCGCCTCAGGCGTTAAACATAAACTCAGCGGCGTTTTGGGCGAATAATGCAATAAATGTTGCCCTGGCACTTTGGGTGTTTCTTGAAGTGTTGTTATATTTTTCATGGCTTGACCTGCAATTTCAACAATAGATGCCTCGCTCACCATGCCTTGCCTTAATAATTGCCATTGCCAGTTTTTTTGCGCATCTTCATACACATGCACAATGGTGGATTCAATCCCAACTTTACTTGCGCCACCCTCTAACACAGGCATATTTTTTCCTAAGCCTGCTTCCACATGCGCAGAAGTTGTGGGGCTTAATTGTGTATATTTATTGGCGGAAGGCGCTGCCAAGGCTAAACCACTTTTTTCTAGAAGTTGCAATGCAATTGGATGATTAGGCACGCGAAGTGCAACCGTATTTTGTCCAGCCGTTAAAATTTTTGAAACTTGGCTTTTAGCATTGAGCACGATGGTCAAAGGGCCTGGCCAAAAATGTTGCGCTAATTTTTTTGCCATGGGCGGAAAATGCGTTGCCCAATTTTCTACCTGTTCTTGATTGGCTAAATGCACAATCAGCGGATTATTAGCAGGCCGCTTTTTCATTGCGTATATTTTTTGTAACGCTTCTGGGTTGCTCGCATCCGCCGCTAAACCATAAACGGTCTCAGTCGGAATCGCAACCACTTCGCCCTGCTTTAATAAATTAATTGCTTCATCTAAATGAATGCGCATCGAAAAAACTTGTCAATTTTTTAAAAAGTGTATTTTACGCTTTATTAAAGCATCGCCTACTAAACGCGCTCGAATCAGCTAAAATAACTATACGATTAATTTAAACAAAGAGCCTCTTATGAATTCTATTAAAGTAGAGAAAAATCCAAACCAAGCCACACTAGACAGCTTAGGCGTTGCTAAATGGCCGACTTGGAAAAAAGAAATTTCCATTTTTCCATGGACTTTTCTTGAAGAAGAAGTCGCTTATATTTTAGAAGGTGAATGTGTCATCACGCCAACAGGCGGCAGTTCTGTCAGTTTCGGCAAGGGCGATTTAGTGACTTTTCCGGCGGGCATGACGGCAAGTTGGGAAGTAAAACAGCCACTACACAAACATTACAAATTAGACGGCAATATTCTGAGCCAAATGTTTAGACGCATTAAAGCCGCGTTAAAGCCGCGTTAAAACTTTAATTTCAACCCGCTTGCCGAAACGTTAAATTGATTCGGCAAGCACCTAATTTTGGATGGTGCGCAGGCTTAAGCGGCAAAATGCCGTGATATTTCAATCGGTCCGCGCCGCCCCAGACCACCACATCGCCATGTACCACTGGAATTTTCATGGTTTTGTCTGTCCGCTTTAATCCACCAAATATAAATGTCGCAGCAATTCCCAAAGAAACACTGACGATGGGCTGGGTCAAATCCAGTTCATTTTTGTCTTGGTGCAAGCCCATGCTGGCGCCCACTTGGTATTGGTTAATCAAGCAAGCATCTGGCAAAAAATGTTGAAAACCCGCGGCGTTTGCCGCATTTTCTGCAAGCGTTAAAAAACTTTGCGGCATGGCTGGCCACGGCATTTTTGTTGTGGGGTTGAGTGCATCATAACGATAACCAGTGCAATCACTCACCCAACCTAGCGCTCCGCAATTGGTCATGGCCGCTGACATTTTAAATCCCATTTTGGTCATCATGCGTGTTGGCGGTGCAAGTTTGAGAATGTCTTGTAAATCATTTAACAGGCTATTTTCATTTTCCAAGGCAAAAGCTTTTAGCAAAAATAAATGGTCTGCCAATTGCAATTTTTGTGCTGGCTCAAAAAATAAATCCTGTGAAGTCGCATCCATTTGATTCACTCACACACGTTTAATTTCGTTTTAATATAATGCATCTTATGTCGATGAACCCTTTTCAAACCGCTGAACAGTTTTTATCCCAAGTTGATGATGATTGGGCTTTACTCATTACAACGGTGGGACAGTGCCATTTTGAACCAAAATCGCACCAAGAACCTTATGAAGCGTTAATACGCTCTGTTGCGTTTCAGCAGCTGCACGCCAAAGCGGGCGAAGCCATCATCAAACGTTTGTGTGCCTTGCATGAAAATAGTTTTCCTTCGCCTGCGCAACTCTTAACAAACTCTGTTGAAGACTTACGCGCCTGCGGATTTTCAGCTCGCAAAACTGCCACACTGCAACACATTGCCAACGGCGAAGTTTCAGGCTTGGTGCCAAGCAGTGTTGAAGCGTTAAACATGACTGATGACGCATTAATCGAACGCCTTGTCACACTCAAAGGCATTGGGCGCTGGACTGTTGAAATGTTGTTGATGTTTAACCTTGGCCGTTTAGATATTTTACCTGCAGATGATTTTGCCATTGCGCAAGGGATGAAGCGCTTAAAAAAATTGAGCGTTGCACCAAAACCTAAAGAAATTCGGCAACTGGGTTTAGCTTGGCAACCTTACCGAACCATTGCAAGTTGGTATTTATGGCGCGTACCAAAATAATGAACATTCAAAATAATTTTTTGATTTTTGTTAAGTGGCTCTTTCAATAATCACGCCAAGCGCTTTTAAGTTTGGCAAAATAGCTGGTTTTGCGACTTTAATTGTTACGCGTTGTGCAGAAAATTCGCTCAAAATGAGTTGGCAGCAATGCTCCGCCAAAGCTTCAACCAATTGAAAGCTGTGTTTAGCTAATGTTTCTTTCAACCGTTTCACCACCAAGCCGTAATCAATCGTGTCCGCAATGGCATCGGTTTGGCATGCACGGCTTAAATCGTAGCCAATTTCAATGTCTAAAATAATGGTTTGCGGCAACATCCGCTCCCACGCTGGCACGCCAAGCTTGGTTTGAATTTTAACTTCACTTAAAAATATGGTGTCCATGCGTGTTACCAGCCCTATATCCATTACAATTCTGTTTATTATTTTCAAGTACAGTGTAAAGCAGATTAAAAGGATTTAGCAATATGAACGAATTAGGATTTGTCTCCGTCACGCTCGTGCCTATTATTTGGATTTTAGCGGGCTATTTATTAGGCTCTATTGCGTTTGGTATTTTGGCGAGCAAAATTTTTGGCTTACCAGACCCACGCACGGTTGGCTCTGGCAATATTGGCGCAACCAATGTCATGCGCAGCGGAAAAAAAAGTGCCGCAATTTTCACTTTAATTGGTGATATTTTTAAAGGTTGGTTTCCCGTTTGGCTAGCGCTGCAATCTAATATGTTGATGTGGGTGGTATCTGCAACCGCTTTGGCGGTATTTTTTGGGCATTTATACCCCATTTTTTACAAATTTAAAGGCGGAAAAGGCGTTGCAACTTTTTTTGGAATTATTCTTGCCATATCACCCATTTTAGCCTTTGCCACCATGGTCACGTGGGGTGTTGTTTTTGCAGTTTCGCGTTATTCTTCTTTATCTGCGATTGTGGCAAGCTTACTAACATGCGTTTATGCTTTTTTTCTACTTCCCTACAAAGATTATGTTGTGACCATTATCATCATGACGGTATTTTTAATTTGGCGTCATAAAAGCAATATTGAAAAATTAATGGCAGGCACGGAATCTGGCTTTAAAAAGAATAAAAATTAAGCCGGCTCTTGTAGTTCTGCTAAATCCCACCTTGGCTTTACGCTAAAACCATAGTTTTGGGCAGAAATAGGTGACATCGCTTTTAGACGCATTGCACCTGCAAACGCAATCATCGCGCCGTTATCGGTACAAAATTCTAGACGCGGATAGCTCACTTTACATAATTTACGCTTGGTTGCGGTATTCAATTTTTCGCGTAATTTAAGGTTAGCGCCCACGCCGCCTGACACCACAAGATGATCTAAACTTGTTTCGCGTAACGCCTTCATACATTTTGTGGTTAACACATCCGTGACTGCTTCTTGAAACTCCCAAGCAATTTCTGCTTTTGTCACTTCACTCAGGGGCTGATGCTGATTGACTAAAGTCAATACAGCGGTTTTTAAACCACTAAAACTAAAATTTAAATCGCCACTGTTCATTAATGGTCGAGGTAATTTAAAGTCTAAATGAGCATTTTTTGCAGAAATATTTTCAGCCAACTTCGCTAGTAAAGGTCCACCAGGGTACGCTAAACCCAGCAATTTTGCGGTTTTATCAAAGGCTTCACCCGCTGCATCATCCAACGTATCCCCCAATAAAGTGTAATCACCAATGGCATCTACACGCATTAATTGGCTATGCCCACCAGAGACTAACAACGCAACAAATGGAAAATTAGGCGGATTTTTTTCCAGCAATGGCGCCAATAAATGGCCTTCTAAATGGTGAATTTTAATGGTTGGAATTTGCAGACTAAATGCGAGCGATTCAGCAAAACTTGTTCCTACCAACAGCGCGCCCGATAATCCTGGCCCTTGTGTATAAGCAATTGCATCAATGTCATTTAAGGATTTATTGGCTTCTTTTAACACGCGTTCTGTTAAAGGAATCGCCCGCCGAATATGGTCACGCGATGCCAGTTCTGGGACTACGCCGCCATATTCTGCATGCAAAGCGACTTGAGAATGCAGCTCGTGCGACAATAAGCCTAATTCCGTATCATATAAAGCCAAGCCTGTTTCGTCACACGAAGATTCAACACCAAGCACCAACATTTTTTAAATACCCGCTTATATTTTTGAAGTTAAATAGAAATTTGCATGAATTGACAATATAAATCATAAAGTTATTGAACAAATAACATTTAACGATTAAAATGTTGGACTTTTCTTGATTTTAGAGTGTCTGAAACATATGTTTTATGGCAATTCGAATCAAGTATATCCTAATTAATATGTTGTGAATAAGATAAGAGAGAATGCATGTCTAGTATCCGTGTAAAAGAAAATGAGCCATTTGATGTTGCATTACGTCGTTTTAAACGTTTAATTGAAAAAACAGGTCTATTGAATGATCTTCGCGCACGCGAATTTTACGAAAAACCAACTTGGGAACGTAAACGTAAAGCCGCAGCTGCGGTTAAACGTCAATATCGTCGTTTAATGAAACAAACATTGCCAGCAAAACTTTACTAGTCCGCTCATTATTTAGGATGAATGCCATGTCATTAAAGGCACAAATATCCGAGGATATGAAAACAGCCATGCGCGCCAAAGACAGTGTGCGTTTGGGTGCGATTCGTTTACTGCAATCGGCAATTAAGCAACGTGAAGTTGATGAACGCATTGAGCTTGATGACCAAAATGTCATTGCTGTGATTGAAAAAATGCTCAAACAACGTCGCGATTCGATTACCGCCTATGAATCAGCGAATCGACAAGACTTGGCAGACGTTGAAAAGTTTGAAGTGACTGTACTGCAAACTTATTTGCCACAAGCGCTGACTGAGGATGAAGTTATAGTTTTATTAGATAAAATTATCGCCGACACCAATGCTTCGGGCATTAAGGACATGAGCAAAGTAATGGCTGCATTAAAACCACAAATTTTAGGGCGTGCTGACATGGGAAAAGTGTCAGGATTAATTAAATCACGCTTAGGCTAACGCGAGTTTAAGTCAGTGATACAAAAATTAAGGAGCAATTGCTCCTTTTTTTATTTCTAGCGACTCGCTAAAATAGATTTCTGTTTTTAAATTTAATTTCTTCTCTCTTGGCGTAATACATTTTGATTCCAGAAAGTTTTATTCAAGAACTGCTCAACCGCGTTGACATTGTCGATGTGGTGGATAAAAGTGTGCCACTTAAAAAAGCGGGTGCGAATTACTCTGCTTGCTGCCCGTTTCATAATGAAAAATCTCCAAGCTTTACTGTTAGCCCTACCAAGCAGTTTTATCATTGTTTTGGCTGTGGCGCACATGGCTCTGCCATCGGTTTTGTCATGGAATATCAAGGATTAACGTTTGTAGAATCCATTCATGAACTCGCCAAAATGGTCGGCATGACGGTCCCGCAAGAAGTTAAATCAACCGCCGATACTACAACACAATCAAAAGTTGCAGGTTTGCAAGAAGCCTTGCAATTAGCGGCGCAATATTACAAATCTGAATTAAAAAAATCTACCCGCGCGATTGAATATCTCAAAGCCCGCGGCGTAAGTGGCGCAATTGCAGCAAAATATCAAATTGGCTACGCTCCCGCTGGTTGGCAAAATTTACAGGCTATTTTTTCTGATGATGAAAATGAAGCGTTAATTGTTGGTGGGCTGGTGGTTAAAAACGAACAAGGGCGCATTTATGACCGTTTTCGTGATCGGATTATGTTTCCGATTCACAACCAAAAAGGCCTAGTGATTGGTTTTGGCGGGCGCATCATTAATCCAGAAGATACGCCAAAATATTACAACTCTCCTGAAACACCTCTTTTTCAAAAAGGGCATGAATTATATGGTTTGTTTGCCGCTAGACGCGCCATAAGAGACACTGGGCGCGCCTTAGTTGTTGAAGGATATATGGATGTTGTTGCACTTGCACAATATGGCATTGAATATTCTGTCGCCGCTTTAGGCACAGCAACAACGCCGTTTCATATTACAAAGCTCATGCGGCAAACACAAGAAGTTGTATTTTGTTTCGATGGCGACAGCGCAGGACGTAACGCAGCATGGCGGGCGGCAATGAATGCGCTGCCCGTATTAACGGATGGTCTAAAACTTTCCTTTTTATTTTTACCTAAAGAACATGATCCAGATTCATATGTACGTGAATTTGGAAAAGAAAAGTTTGAGGCTGAAATTAAAGCAGCCAAGCCACTCTCAAAATACTTGATAGATTTTTTAAGTTTAGACAATGGTTTAAATTATGCTGAAGATGCTGGAAAATTTTGGGAAGCAGTGAAACCGATTATTACACAAGTAAAAGCGCCCATTTTAGCGCATGGATTAAGAGAACAGGTTGCACGTTTGGTTGGAATGCCTGTGACAGAAATGTTAAAACTCATTGATTTTAAAGAACAAAAAATTGTCCAGCCAAAAAGTAGACCCAAACTGACAAGAGATACCTTACCTATCAAGAAAAAATTTATTATATTTTTAATATTGCACCCTACTTTAGTCATTGAAAATGACGCACAGTATGCAGACGGACAAACGCTTGATGATCAATTAATCAGAGAAATTGTTCACTTTGTGCTTAAAAATCCAAATTACAGACCCGCCGCGATTTTGCAATATTTATCCACAAAATTTGATATTGATTACATTCAACAAATTGAAGCGGAAATAAATTTATTTGATGAAAAAATTGATCAAGCTCTTGTAATACAAGGTTTTCGTACCCATTTGCAAATGATGTTAACGCAAAAAAAGAATATGGATATTTTGTTAGATTTACAAGGAAAACCGTTTAATCAATTAACCATTGAAGAACGTGAAATTTTAAAAAAATTGACATCAAAGCAATAGTTGGCGGGCATTCAATCAACGATTAAAAAAAATTAATTATGGTTATTTTTGAACCATGCTTTCATAAAAAAGTATCTAATTTAAGATATAATGTTCGGTTATTTTAAAAGCATTAAAATTTAGAGGTTATCCATGGCAAGACCAAAGAAAAGTGACCAGTCAGCTGCAGAAAAAAAAGAGATGGCATTTGTTAACCTAGAGTTATCAGAAGCAAGCGCCGAGGAACGTCGCACGCGCTTAAAATCGCTCATTATTTTAGGCAAAGAGCGTGGCTACTTAACCTATGCTGAAATTAATGACCACTTGCCAGATGATGTGCAAGGGTCTGAACAAATTGATGGCATTATTGGCATGATTAATGACATGGGCATTCAAGTGTATGAAGAAGCCCCTGATGCTGAAGTTCTGTTAATGTCAGATGCGCCCGCAGCAGTTACGGACGAAGATGCTGTAGAAGAAGCAGAGCAAGCCCTTGCAACCGTTGACTCAGAATTTGGACGCACAACTGACCCAGTGCGCATGTACATGCGTGAAATGGGTACGGTTGATTTACTCACGCGAGAAAGTGAAATTGAAATTGCGCGCCGTATTGAAGACGGCTTAAAACATATGGTGCAAGCGATTGCTGCTTGTCCAACAACGATTGCCGCATTGCTTGCTATGGTAGATAAAGTTGAGAGTGACGAATTAAGCGTTGACGACTTAGTTGACGGTCTGATCGATTCAGACATTGGACTTGATAGCGCCATCACAGAAGATACAGACATTGAAGCAGATGCCGATGACGAAATTGAGGAAGATGATGACGATGAAGACGGTGCAAAAGCTGCAGCAATTTCAGCAGAAGCACTCGCCAAATTAAAAGAAGAAGTGTTAAATCGCTTTAAAATCGTCCGCGAAGCGCATCAAAAAATGAGTGTGATTTTGCCTGTAAAAGGCTCGCAAGATCCTGAATATCAAGCGCTCCTAGCTGAAATTCTAAATGAATTAACCGCCTTTAGATTTTCAGCAAAGCAGGTTGAAGGTTTGTGTGATCAAGTTCGAAATTTAGTAGAGGCGATTCGTGGCCATGAACGCAAAGTATTAGACTTTTGCGTAGAAAAATCTGGCATGCCAAGACTCCACTTTATTAAATCATTCCCAGGCAACGAAAGTAACCTTGAGTGGTTAGCTGAGGAACTCAAAGCGAATGCGCCTTACATTGAAAAACTCGTCCGCTTTAATCACTCCATCATCGACCAACAACAACGTTTGATTGATTTGGAGAAAAAAGTCGGCATTCCAATTAAAGAGCTTAAAGAAATTAATAAACAAATGTCGACTGGCGAAGCTCGTGCACGCCGTGCGAAACGAGAAATGATTGAAGCAAACCTGCGTTTAGTGATTTCAATTGCCAAAAAATACACCAATCGTGGTTTGCAATTCTTAGATTTAATCCAAGAAGGCAACATTGGCTTGATGAAAGCGGTCGATAAATTTGAATACCGTCGTGGTTTTAAATTTTCAACCTACGCCACTTGGTGGATTCGCCAAGCGATTACACGCTCAATTGCCGACCAAGCCCGCACCATTAGAATTCCCGTGCACATGATTGAAACGATTAATAAAATGAATCGTATCAGCCGTCAAATTCTGCAAGAAACTGGCTTAGAACCAGACCCAGCTTTACTTGCAGAAAAAATGGAAATGCCTGAAGATAAAATTCGTAAAATTTTAAAAATCAGCAAAGAACCTATCTCAATGGAAACACCGATTGGTGACGATGAAGATTCGCACTTAGGTGATTTTATTGAAGACAGCACCACACTGGCACCGATTGATGCAGCGGTTTATGCAAGCTTGCGCGATGCAACAAGCGAAGTATTGGAGTCACTTACACCGCGTGAAGCCAAAGTGCTGCGCATGCGCTTTGGTATTGAAATGAATACTGACCATACTTTAGAAGAAGTGGGTAAACAGTTTGATGTTACGCGTGAGCGAATTCGCCAAATAGAAGCTAAAGCGCTGAGAAAGCTACGCCACCCAACACGCTCTGAAAGATTAAGAAGCTTTTTGGAAACTGGGCAAGATTAGTCAATTTTTAAGTTTTAAGTTTTAAGTTTTAAGTTTTAAGTTTTAAGTTTTAAGTTTTAAGTTTTAAGTTTTTTGTAGATACATTTTTCAGAGTGTATATTTGTTGTTGTAAATAATTTTATGAGTATTTCTCACACAACAAATCAATCATCCAACCAAACTACCCAGTTTAGTTGTTTTGACGTCAGTAGATGTTAAAATTGCTGGCGCTAAAAAAGTTTACGGCCCCTTAGCTCATGCTTGGTTAGAGCAGCGGACTCATATAAAAATGTGCCATATACTTGGAAACGGTATATGGGATGGTGTCAAATTCGGTGAAACCTGACGGCAGAAATGTACAAGGCAATGCCGAGCGAAGCTTCAAGCTGAAATGCTTGTTGAACGTGTAGAGACTAGACGGCACCCACCTACGGCAATTTTTATAGTTGTTATGGTGAAGGCATAGTCCAGGGAGGCGGGAAACCGTCACAAACCAGAATCCGTTGGTACTGTGTTCGACTCACAGAGGGGCCACCAATTAACAATATCACAAAACATCGTGACACCTCTAAAGCCTAGATAAATCAACTATCTAGGCTTTTTCGTTGTCTCACAACATCTCACAAAACTGATTGACATATCGCCACTTTTTACGGTTTCACAGCGTCAAAATGCTCACTGTAGCCACATTAAATTAAGCAAAACCCAAAGTTAAACCTTCTTCAACAATACTCGAGAACGTATGAAGCATCATTTTTACGATAGCATTGTAAGTTTCTCTGAGGTTCACCCAGACTATCCAACTACGATTTATGCAGGCTTAAGGCGGGCTAACTTGGTCTAGAAGATTTTGAGTTCTTGCCGATTCAATCATTTACGCACAGTTAATTGAATCCATTGATTCACTGCATGTAAGCCAAACGGGTCATAGACAGTATTTTTGCACACCCATATGATTCGACCATACGTTTTTGAGTGCAGATTCACTCAAATTATTTAAAATAATTTTAATAATGGTTGATATAAATGGCTACTTACACATTACCTATTTTTCCTTTAAGCTCAGTTGTATTTCCTGATGGATTACTCACACTCAAAATTTTTGAAGCCCGTTATTTAGATATGGTGCGTGCGTGTATGAGAAATAACACAGATTTTGGTGTGGTCACTTTGTACCCTGAAAGCGCGCTTAATTTACAAGCCAGATCACACTTAACACCCAAATTTCCGTTTGCAACCATAGGCACAACGTTTTCCATTGAAGATGCTGATGTTTCATGTTTAGGGCTGATTAATATTAACTGCCGTGGAAAGCATAAATTTGAAATCAAATCGACAGAACAACAAAGTGATGGTTTATGGGTGGCTGAAGTTGAAGACATTAGTGAAGTGAGCATGCAAATTCCTGATGATTTGCAAACAACCAGAAAACATTTACAGAAAATTATTTCTTCTTTAAGCGAGCAAGACATCACAGAACTTAAACTTTCTATTGCAAAACCTTATAAATTACAAGATTGCGCTTGGGTTGCAAATCGTTGGTGCGAAATCTTAAATATTCCTTTAGTACAAAAGCAACGGATGCTTGAATTAGAAAGCCCACTCATTCGCCTTGAGCTTATTCAAGACATGCTCAGCAAAGAGTTTTCAAACGAGTAAGCATTTGCGCTTATCAAATCACAAAAAAACATATAACATTGAATCACTTAAGCATAATATTCGTTAAAAATTGCATTAATTAAATCAATTTTGTCTTACAATTATTATGCTTAACTTTTTGTTTGTTTAGGATTTTCATGAAAAAGTGGTTTTTAGCAGCTTTTGCTATTTTTCTTTCAACGCAAGCTATTTTAGCAATATCGCTGAACGCCAACCATCAGCTCAAACCTGTCACACAGCAATCGCAGGCGGCACGTTTATCTGCTGAAATATTATCCAGATACCATTACAAACCCATCAAACTTAACGATATTAGCTCAAATAAAATATTTGATAATTACGTTAAATCTTTAGATGGTGAACGTATTTTTTTCACCCAAGATGATATTGATCAGTTTGCGTTCGCACGCTCAAAGCTAGACAACGCTTTACTTGAAGAAGATTTGAGCATTCCATTTAGCCTTTTTAATCTTTATCGAGAGCGCGTTACGCAACGCATTACTTATGCAAAATCGCTCTTAAAAAAACCGTTTAATTTTGAGGTGAAAGAAAGTTATCAATATGCACGCGAAGATGCACCTTGGGAAAAATCAACCGATGATTTAAACGAACTTTGGCGCAAACGCGTTAAAAATGATTGGTTACGTTTAAAAGTTGCAGGCAAAGACGATAAAAGTATTGTCGAAACCTTAACCAAGCGTTATGAAAATTCTTTGACCAGTTTAAATAAAATTAAAAGTGATGACGTTTTTCAAAGCTTTATGAACGCGTATGCGATGGCAATTGATCCACACACGAATTATTTTGGGGTACGTGCTGCTGAAGACTTTAACATTTCTATGCGCCTCTCACTGGTGGGCATTGGCGCAGTGTTACAAGATAAAGATGAATACACGATTATTAGAGAACTCGTCACGGGTGGGCCTGCAGCAATTTCTGGAAAATTGAAAGTAGGCGATCGGATTGTGGGGGTTGCGCAAGGTGAAAGCGCTCCCATCGTTGAAGTCATGGGTTGGCGCTTGGACGATACCGTTGATTTAATTCGCGGTGCAGAAAATTCTACCGTTGTACTTGATATTTTACCTGCGGATGCTGGTTTTGATGGTTTACATAAACGCGTTTCATTGGTGCGTAAAAAAATTAATTTAGAACAGCAAGCGGCCAAAAAATCTGTTATTGAAATTAAAGAGGGGCAAATTTCTAGAAAAATTGGTGTCATTAGCTTACCTGTGTTTTATCAAGATTTTATGGCGCGTCAAAATGGCGATAAAAACTTTAAAAGTGCGACCCGAGATGTCACACGGCTCATCGAAGAATTAAAAAAAGAGAAAATTGATAGTTTACTGATTGATTTGCGCAACAATGGTGGCGGATCTTTAGACGAGGCGATTGAGCTCACAGGATTGTTTATCGACCAAGGCCCAGTGTTACAAGAGCGTGATGTGGACGGCAATATTAAGGTGGATAGCGATGTGAATGCTGGTGCAATTTGGCATGGCTCGTTGGGGGTCTTGATTAATCGTGGCTCAGCTTCCGCCTCTGAAATTTTTGCAGCGGCCATTCAAGATTATGGCCGTGGCATGATTATTGGTGAATTAAGTTATGGTAAGGGTACCGTGCAATCTGTGGTTAATTTAGACAAAATTGCAAAAAATGAAGCGCCTAAATTTGGCGAAGTTAAAATGACGGTTGCGCAATTTTTTAGAATTAATGGCGGCACAACCCAACTTCGTGGGGTGATTCCAGATATTCGCTTGCCTTCATTAAACGATACGGATAATTTTGGTGAATCAAGTTTTGAAAACGCGCTGCCATGGTCAAGCATCAAACCAGCAGAGTTTACTTTACTCAATGATTTTAAACCGATGATTCCAAAACTAACGGCTAATCTTGAAAGTCGCATGAATCACAATCAAGATTTTCAATATCTGCGTCAAGATATCGAGGCCTTTAATATTCAACGCAAAAAAACATCCATTACATTAAATGAAGCAGAAAGGCGTAAAGAGCGCAGTTTAGAAGAGGCAAAAATAGCTGAACGTGAAAAATTAAATGCCGCAAATAAATCTGGCATTAAACCTTTAACCACGCAAGATGATGGTTTACAAGCCAATGAACGTAATCTAAAAAATGATTTGGATGCAGAAAAAGACAATAAAAACGAAAAAGATATTTTACTGAATGAAGCGGCACATGTTTTAAGTGATGCTGTCAATTTATCTGAATTGCTTGTCAAGCAGTCTTCGTCTTCGGCTTCCGTCAATAAAAACTGAATGTCAGAATTAAAATTTTATAAAATAAACGGTGATGCACGCTCAAACGCTTTCAAAATATGTGTTTAATATTCGCACCAAAACTGGCGTGCTGGTGGATAACTTGCAAATTTCTGCCATGTCGTTTGAGGCTGCGGAGCGTAATTTGAAACAAATGTATGTTAAGTGCGAAGTGCTTAACTTTTTCCAGTTAGATTCCCCGCAAAATATTCCCGCAAAATTTGAAGATGTGCTGAATTTAATTGTGAAACACGATTAAATTTATACTTTCCCGATATAACCTTTGCTCACCAACTCAAAATATAGCGCATGATAATCATGCGCGCCTGAACTTTTTGGGCTGTAGGAAAAAATATCTTGGTGATAATGTGGGCTTTCAGCAATCGCAACATTGTCTGAAATCACCGTGTTGCATAACTCATCGCCAAAAAATTTTCGTGACAATTTTTCAATTTCTGCGGTCATTGCCTTACGCTTGTCGTATCTCGTGAGTAAATAAAGCCGTTTCACACGTTTTTTTAAAACAGGCTCTAACGCCAGTAAGGTTTTTTCTACATTTACCGCCCCTTGAAAAGATAAATAATCTGAAGAAATTGGGATTAAAATTAAATCTGCTGCAAAAATTGCGTTCAAAGAAAGTACGCCTAAATAAGGACAGCAATCCATCAACACATGTCGCGTTTGCGCTTCTGATTCAAATTTTTCTAAGCCAACATTTAGTTTATTTAAAATGGCAGCGCCTTTGCCATACAAGGAATCTAACTTAATAAGCTCTTTATGCGCAGGAATAATTTCACCCACTTGTTTCCAAGCTTGGGTGAGTGCTTGAAGCGTGGCTTTATCTTGATAAAATGCGAATAAACTCTCAGCAACGGTGAACGTTTTTTTACTAAAAATATGCGTTAAATGCCCTTGTGGGTCCATATCCAAAGTCAACGGATTTAACTGGTGCTGATACATGGCAGCTGCCAAGTTAACGACAGTTGTTGTTTTACCAACACCGCCTTTTTGATTAAAAACCGCAATACGACTCATGGTTTATATGATTACTTTCGATCATTATGCAAAAAAATAAGTTCTTTTAAACAGCCATGGCTGCATTTTTTTAGGAAGTGTATTTAAAAGACGATTGAGTCTAGTCTACTACAGCGCAATGACAATTGATGTGATGGTTTTTTGGACACGACGATGTAAATACGTAATTTGTTGCCTTATTTTAACGAGTTCTTGCTAGTGATGCTCAACTGAAATGCGCTTTTTATGTGGCGCTTTTTTCATTAAATAATCCCAAACACCGCTTGGAATCAAGCGCATTAATGTTGCTACCCAACCCATTTGCCAAGGAATCACGCAATAACGACGCTTTTGTTCAATTGCGCGTGCAAATTTAGCCGCTGCCAATGGTGCATCCATTAAAAATGGCATTGGGTAATCGTTGATCGCTGTCATCGGCGTTTTGATATAACCGGGCGCAATCGTCGTCACTGCAATATCCATATTCGCCATTTCTACGCGAAAACTTTCTAAATAATTGACGACTGCGGCTTTGCTGGCACTGTAAGCACCTGCACCAGGCAAACCACGAATGCCTGCCACACTGGCAAAACCAACAAACTGTGCTTTTTGACCCATTTTTCTGGCTTGCTTCATGACTTTAATAAATGGCTGAAACGTATGCACCATGCCCATCACATTAATATCCATGACCGCTTGAAACGCAGCGATATCTTCAGAAAATTCGGTTAAAGTACCGCGGCTTACACCTGCAGATGCGATAACAAGATTAGGCGCACCATGTGTTTCAATAAAGTTTTCAGCCGCGTTTTTTAGTGCGGATTGATCTCTTACATCTAAGGCATAAACAACGGATTGCACTTGATAGCGCGATAAAAGTTCTGCTTGTAAGGCTTGCAACTCTGCCGCACGCCTTGCAACCAGCGCAAGCATCACGGGTTGTTGCAAATGCTGTTTGGCGTAGTGAATTGCAAGCGCTTTGCCTATGCCGCTAGAAGCGCCTGTAATCACTACTTTTTGCATACAAACTATTTTTTAGCAGCTTTGGCTTTATCTTCGCGAATATTCGTAATAATGTAATCTGCTACTTTTAAAGCGGCATCATTATTGCCTGCCATGGTGCTTGATGTGATAAAACGGCCATCAATAATTAAACTTGGCACACCTGTTGCGCCTGTTGCGCGAAAATATTGTGATGCACGGCCCAAACGACTTTTCATGGAAAATGAATTAAAAGCATCTTCGACTTTTTTAGCGTCCAAACCGCTTTCTTTTGTCACCCAATGGATGGCTTCTTTTTCATCAATCGCAATTTTTTTATTGCCATTTTTTGCATGAATCGCATCAAACAATTTTGCATGTAATTTTTCATGCACTTTTAAATCTTCCATCGCATAGAACGCCTTTGCCATCGGCTCCCAGCTTGGTTGTGGTAAACCTGGCATGCGTTTAAATACAACATCTGCAGGTAATTTTTTAACCCACTCGTTCAATAACGGATCCATTTGGTAACAGTGAATACAGCCATACCAAAAGACCTCAACCACTTCAATTTTGTTGGGTGATTCAGATGGGATGATTTGCGCGGTTTTATCAAACTCTACGCCGATTTTTGGCTCTGCAGCTTGTCCTTGATGGCATGCTAGCATGCTCAACATTGCAAAAACACTTAATAATTTTTTCATCGCATTAAAATTCATTTTTAAATTTTTCCTTAAATGTAATTTCGTTTATTCAATTAAACGCGTATTTTTAAAACGTTTGTATGTACTTTTGGCTGACAAAAATTGTTTTAATTAATATTAGTTTTAATTAATGCTCATTATTTACTTTTATCAAATCTGCTTTAAAGCCGTTAGACAACAAATTTTCTTTAGTTTGATTAATTTGATCCAAACTCGTTAAAGGCCCAACGCGCACACGATGCCAAATGCCTTTTTCTGGAATATTTGCCGTTTGCACAACGGCTTCAAACCCTTGAAGTGCCAACGTTGCTTTCATATTATCGGCTTCTTCTTCTGTTTGAAATGCGCCAATTTGTAAATAATACGTTTTTACAACTTCTGGTTGCGGCGCTTCTTGCACAATTTTTCGCTCTTCTTCTGCCGAGACTTTACTTTCTGTGCCTGGCAATATGGTATAAAAATCAAACTGTGTTTTTTCTTCAACTTTATTTTCTTGCGCCGCAGAATTTGTGTGATTTTTAAGATCCTCTGCAATTTTTTCTGAAAGCTTAGCGGGCGGCTCTACCGTTTGAACTGTAAATGGACTCTCTTTACCTTTAATAAACATCACCAATGCCAGCGATGCAATCACGCCACATAAAAAACCAATCATCAACCCTGTTAGAAATGGATTGTTGCTTGAAGCATTATTTTCGTTTTCATTGCGCGGCTTATAATCTCGACTCATCTTCTTATTATCCTGTTTTTACATGCGCGTTGGCGCACTGACACCCAATAAATTTAGCCCATTTTTTAACACTTGTTGTGTGGCTAAAATTAAACTTAATCTGGCTAGTTTTAACGCTTCATCGTCAATTAAAAATTTGTATTCGTTGTAATAACTGTGTAAATCGCTTGCCAACTCTTTTAAATAATTTGCAATGACATGCGGCGCGAGTTCAGCACCAGCATTGGCCACCGTTTCAGGGTACGTCGCTAACCGTTGCATGAGCGTGATTTCGTGAGAGGCCACCAATGGTGTTAAATCTACTTTTTTCAACATTTGCGTATCGCCCGCCCATTGACCGAGTACACTGCAAATGCGGGCATGGGCGTATTGAATATAGTAAACGGGGTTGTCGTTTGTTTGGGCGCGCGCTAAATCAATATCAAACACAAGTTGCGAGTCTGTACGGCGTGCCGCCAAAAAATATCGTGTCGCATCACAACCCACTTCTTCAATTAAATCGCGCAGCGTGACATAACTGCCTGCGCGTTTGCTTAATTTCACTTCCTCGCCACCACGCATCACCGTTACCATTTGGTGCAATACATAATCTGGCCAATTTTTAGGAATGCCAACATTGAGCGCCTGTAAGCCTGCGCGCACGCGCGTGATGGTGCTGTGATGATCCGCACCTTGTTCATTGATGACACGCACGAAACCACGCTGCCATTTTTCTGCATGGTACGCCACATCTGGCACAAAATACGTATAGCCGCCGTCCGTTTTACGCATCACGCGATCTTTGTCATCACCAAAATCAGTCGTTTTTAGCCACAGTGCGCCTTCTTCTTCATAGGTGTGACCACTTTTCACCAAAGCTTGTACGGTTTGCTCTACTTTCCCTTTCGCATACAGCGCACTTTCTAAGGAAAATACATCAAATTTAATTTGAAAGGCTTTTAAATCCAAATCTTGTTCATGACGCAAATACGCAACAGAAAAATGACGAATGGACTCCAAATCATTGATATCGCCTGTAGCGGTTACTTGAAGATCATCCGCCACTACAGTTTGTTTGGCCAAAAACGCTTCAGCTATTTCTTGAATATATTCCCCGCGATAGCCATTTTCCGGAAAACTTTCATCGTCAGTGCTAATGCCTTTACAGCGCGCTAAAACAGAAATGGTTAAATTATCAATCTGCACGCCCGCATCGTTGTAATAAAATTCGCGCGTTACATCCCAACCATTTGCAATCATCAAACGGCTCAAACAATCACCTACCGCAGCGCCACGGCCGTGCCCTACATGCAATGGACCAGTGGGGTTGGCTGAAACAAATTCAATTTGTACTTTTTTCGGCTTGCCGTTGGCATCATGGCCGCTAGAGTTAAACCCAAAATTTTCACCCGCTGAAAATATTTGCCCAACCACAGCTTGGTGTGAGGATTCACTTAAAAAGAAATTAATAAAGCCCGCCCCAGCAATTTCTGTTTTTACAACATAGTCACTTGCAGGTAATGAAGCTAAAATTTGTGTGGCAATTGCGCGCGGATTTTGTTTTAATGATTTGGCTAATAGCATTGCCAAATTGGTAGCAAAATCCCCGTGTTCGGCCGATTTCGGACGTTCCAATACAATCGTAATATCGGTTAAAGTGGGCGCAACAGTGTTAGCTGCAACCTGCAATAATTGCGTAAGATGTGCTTTCAAAACGAATTCGCGTTTCTTAAATGGAATAAAAAACGTATTTTAACCTACTGGCATGTTTTTTTCTAAAAGAGTTCAATGTCTTAACTAGATTCACTTAAATTTTATCGTCTTAAAAATTGCAAAAACCTATTTTAAATATCGCACTGGACATTCCGCTTGATCGCTTATTTGATTATTTAAGCAACGGCAATACTGCGCATATTGGTCAGCGGGTGTTGGTGCCGTTTGGGCGAAAAAATGTCATTGGTATTGTGATGGGTTTAGCGCAAACGAGTGAGTTTGATATAAATAAACTCAAACCCATCATCCAAGTGTTTAACGATGAACCTGCGATTGACAGTCACGTTCTAAATTTAATTAAGTTTAGCGCAGATTATTATCATTATCCATTTGGTCAAGCGCTTTTATCGGCCTTGCCCGCACGATTGCGGCAAATTGCGCCTGCAAAATCTAGACATCAATTGATTTATACGCTGAGCGCTTTAGGTAAAAACGCTGATGTTGAGCAATTTGATAAACGCCAAATTGTTTTACGGCGCGTATTGAACGCATTGCAAACGCAACCGTTTTTAACAGAAGGTGGATTAACAGAAATATCTGGCAGTGCAAAAAAATCAATTAAGCTCTTGATTGAAAAAGGTTTAGTTACCACAAAAAAAGTGTTGGCAAGCACTCATACTCAAGTCGAATCGCAAAAAGCTGCGCCTGAACTTAATGATGAACAACAGCAAGCGGTCAGCAAAATATTGTCAGAAAATAATAGTTTTAAAGCATGGTTGCTACACGGCATTACGGGCAGCGGTAAAACAGAAGTCTATATGCGCTTGATTGAAGATTGCTTGTCGGGCAATCATGCAAATGCACAAGTATTGGTGCTTGTGCCTGAAATTAATCTCACACCACAATTAGAAGGCCGATTTAGAAACCGTTTTCCTGATGTCACGCTTGTAAGCTTACACAGCAATTTAAGCGAAAGTGATCGCTTACATCACTGGCAACTTGCGCAATCTGGCGTGGCGAAAATCGTCATTGGCACGCGGCTTTCCACCTTCACGCCATTGCCGCATTTGAAGCTGATTATTATTGATGAAGAACATGATAGCTCATACAAACAGCAAGACAGCATGCGCTACCATGCACGCGACATTGCGCTGGTACGTGCCAAACGGCTTAATATTCCAATTGTGTTAGGGTCTGCGACGCCCGCGCTAGAAACGTGGCATAACGCTAAAACGGGTAAATATCAATTGCTCAGCTTGCGCCAGCGCGCCGTGACTGCAGCGCAATTGCCAAACATTGATTGCATAGACACCACAAAAGTCAACCTGCAGCAAGGCTTTACACCACAACTTTTAAGCGCGTTGCGCGCCAGAATTGACCGTAAAGAACAAAGCTTATTATTTATTAATCGTCGCGGATATTCCCCCGTTTTATTGTGCGGCGCATGCCTTTGGGTTGCGCCATGTTCGCGTTGCAGCAGCCGTTTGGTCGTGCATTTGGGACAACGCAAATTGCGTTGCCACCATTGCGGACATGAGCAAAAAATTCCACTGCAATGCCCCAGTTGTGGCGATGCAAACTTGCACCCAACAGGCCAAGGCACACAGCGCCTCGAAGAAACGCTGGCTAAATTATTGCCAGAAGCGCGCATTGCGCGCGTGGACCGCGACAGTACCAGCCGCAAAAATGCGCTGGTAGAAATTTTAAACCGCGTGCAAAACCAAGAAATTGATATTTTAATCGGCACACAAATGCTCGCCAAAGGCCATGATTTTCCGAATCTCACATTGGTCGGCGTAATTGATACCGACAGCGCACTTTATAGTCCAGATTTTCGCGCTAGCGAGCGTTTATTTGCACAGCTCATGCAAGTGGCTGGCCGCGCGGGGCGTGCAGATAAAGCAGGTGAAGTGATTATTCAAACGCAATTTCCATTTCATACTTTATTTAATGCGTTACGAACGCAAGATTACGAAAGTTTTGCCGACAGCCAGTTGATGGAACGCGAGCAAGTGCAATTTCCACCTTATATTTACACCGCACTTTTGCGGGCGGAAGCCAATGACTTCCCGCCTGTGTCACAATTATTGCACTATGCTTTTAATGTCGCGCGCGCGCTCAATCAAAATGTCATGATATATGAACCCGTTCGTCCGCAGATGGAACGCATCAAAGGCATGGAGCGCGGACATATTCTGTTGCAAGCGCCACAACGCAGTCCGTTGCAATTTGTGCTGAAAAATCTGGTCTATGCATTACGCAATCATAAACAAGCAGCTAAAATTCGTTGGTCTGTGGATGTAGATCCGCTTGAGTTTTGATGATTTTTTTCAGGAGATGTCTATGAATTCATTCATCACACTCGAAGCACCTTTTGGTGCTGTACTGATTAAAAAAATTCGTGAAAAATTCCATATTGAACTCACGCATGCCATTGAAGCGTATATGCCAGATGACGCAATTGGATATTTAGGCAATGGCGATGAAGTTAAAGCGATCTGTACGCAACTTCAAGCATATTTGAAAGATAAAAATGGTGTGTTTCATTTACCTTTTGACCCAGTTCAAAGTCAACACGGCACAGCGTTTCAAAAACGCGTTTGGCAAGCCATTAGTGAAATCCCCATGGGCGAAACACAAACGTATAGCGACGTTGCCAAAAAAATTGGCTCTGGCCCGCGCGCCGTTGCCAATGCTTGCGGTACGAATGCATTATCAATTGTGATTCCTTGTCATCGCGTGGTGGCTAAAAATGGTTTGGGCGGCTATATGCAAGGCAAACCGCAAGGCTTAATGATCAAAAAATGGTTATTGAAACATGAAGGCGTATGCCTGTGAAAAAAGTCAAAAAAATCAGCGAAAGTGAGCAAACACTTACGCCTGAAGCCAGTGCTGAAATAGATACTTTTATTGACCATTTATGGTTAGAAGACGGTTTATCACAAAATACTTTAGTAAGTTATCGGTTTGATTTAACCACGTTTGCGCTTTGGCTCATGACGCAAGAAAAAAAATTATTAGAAGTTACGCATGCGGATATTCAATATTATTTAGCTGTAAAATTTCCACAATTCAAAGTGCGCAGCATGACGCGCCTGATTGCCAGCTTGCGGCGCTTTTATCGCTATTTATTAGCGCAAAATAAAATTAGCATTGATCCAACCCTGCAAATTGAATCCCCCAAATTACCGCGCAGCTTGCCTGAAAGCCTCAATGAACAAGAAGTTGTCAACCTACTCAACGCGCCAAATATTAAAGAAGATGTTGGCCTGCGCGACCGCGCTATGCTGGAGCTTTTATACGCCTGCGGCCTGCGTGTTTCTGAACTTGTGAGCATTAAAGTGTTTGAAGTCAGCCTGAACGACGGTGTGGTGCGCGTGACTGGCAAAGGCAGCAAAACACGGCTGGTGCCAATGGGCGAAGAAGCGGTGAGCTGGATTAGCCAATATATTGCCAACGCAAGAAGTTATATTCTAAAAAAACAACTTTCAGATGCGCTTTTTGTGACCACCCGCGGCGATGCCATGACCCGCCAAGCTTTTTGGTATGTGATTAAACGCTACGCGCTGATGGCGGGCATTACCAAACATATTTCCCCGCATGTCCTCAGGCACGCCTTTGCCACGCATCTACTCAACCACGGCGCAGATTTACGTGTGGTGCAAATGTTACTTGGGCATTCAGATATTTCTACCACACAGATTTATACGCATGTGGCGCGGGAACGGCTGAAGAAGTTGCATAGTCAACATCATCCGCGTGGTAGTTTCAAATAGATTTTGGTTAATTAATAACTATGAATTGATATTACTCTCAATCGCAGTCCCGTCTATGACCTAAGTTTTTCATTTGACCTTTTGTAACTTATCTACTGCAATTGCATAAACTATACAAGCTTTTTGTGCATCAGCCATTGCTCTATGTGACACTCCACCGTTAAATCCACCTCGCTCTGCCAAATCCACCAGTTTATAACTATTCAACTCAGGGTATGCACGTCTCATCATACGTAATGCACATGAAACTGGATTTTTTAATTTTTCATACCCTAGGTTAGTAAATGCATTATTTAGAAATGCCATATCAAATTTGGAGTTAAAGGTCACTATTCTAAGGTTACCTACGAATAACTTAAACTTTGGCAAAAAATCTGAAAGTTCCTCCCCATTTAAATTAACCATTTCTTGGGTTATGCCCGTGAGTTTGGTAATAAAACTAGGTATCTTGTTTTTTGGTTTTATCAAAGTTTCTAGTGTATTGTGTTCGCGAAAACCCTTTTTGTAATGAATTACAGCAATTTCTATGATTTCATCTGTTTCTGGTTCTAATCCAGTTGTTTCTAAATCAATTACGACAAACTCTTCTGGAAGATAATCTGTAGAAACGAATTCATACCCTTCATAACATATTGAACTCTCCTCCCCATTACGTTCCTCAACCATAGACCTATAGATCGTATTTTTTTGATCGTCACCTTTAGAGTCGGTTTTAAAATATTTCAAAGTCAAATAAGCAATAACCACAAATATGATAAAAAATTCCATTTAATCTCCAGCACGTAGGATGGGTGGAGAAAAGCGATACCCATCAAACATTTAACCAAATTTTCCAACTTTAAATTTCTTGACTTTGCATCATTGCTTTGTGGGTATCGGCTTCGCCTCCACCCACACTACTATCGCGTAATCGGCTTATACCGAATCCGCTTCGGTTTCGCGCCTTCTTCCCCTAACCGTTTTTTCTTATCCGCTTCATATTCTTGATAATTGCCGTTAAAAAACGTCCATTGTGAATCACCTTCTGCTGCCAAAATGTGTGTGGCAATGCGATCTAAAAACCAACGGTCATGCGAAATCACCAAAACTGACCCTGCAAATTCCAGCAAAGCGTCTTCTAAGGCGCGTAAGGTTTCAACGTCTAAGTCGTTTGAAGGCTCATCTAGCAGCAACACATTGCCGCCAGAAATCAAGGTTTTGGCTAAATGCAAACGCCCGCGTTCACCACCTGAAAGTTGGCCGACAATTTTTTGTTGGTCTGCGCCTTTAAAGTTAAAGCGGCCAATATAAGCGCGTGAAGGTGTTTCGTATCGCCCAACCGTTAAAATATCTGAGCCGCCAGAAATTTCATCAAAGACTGTTTTTTCATCGCCCAATTTGTCGCGGCTTTGGTCAACGTAAGCAATATTTACAGTTGAGCCAATGTTAACTTCGCCTGCATCTGGTTGCTCTTGGCCTGTGATCAATTTAAATAAGGTGGATTTACCTGCGCCATTTGGGCCAATCACGCCTACAATCGCACCCGCTGGAATGGCAAAACTCAAATTATCCATGAGTAATCTATCGCCAAACGATTTTGTAACATTGTTAAATGTAATCACTTGGTCGCCCAAGCGCTCACCGACGGGGATAAAAATTTCCTGCGTTTCATTGCGTTTTTGGTATTCAGCGCTGGCGAGTTCTTCATAACGGGCAATCCGTGCTTTGCTTTTGGCTTGGCGCGCTTTGGGGTTTTGGCGCACCCATTCCAGCTCTGTATTCAAGGCTTTGCGGCGTGAAGATTCTTGCGATTCTTCTAATGCTAAACGCGCTTGTTTTTGGTCTAACCAACTTGAATAATTGCCTTTCCACGGAATGCCATGACCGCGATCAAGCTCTAAAATCCATTCCGCAGCATTATCTAAAAAGTAACGATCATGCGTGACGGCGACTACCGTACCAGGAAAACGTACTAAAAATTGCTCTAGCCATTCCACAGATTCTGCATCTAAGTGGTTAGTCGGCTCATCTAACAGTAACATATCAGGTTTGGAAAGTAACAGCTTACACAACGCCACTCGACGCTTTTCACCACCTGAAAGTGGGCCAATTTTTGCATCCCACGCTGGTAAACGTAAGGCATCGGCGGCAATTTCTAATTGCGTGGTTAAATCTGCACCACTCGCGGCAATCATATTTTCATATTTTGCTTGTTCTTCTGCCAGTTTTTCAAAGTCTGCGTCTGGTTCAGCATAAGCGGCATACACGGCTTCTAATTTCGCTTGCGCTTCCATCACTTCACCCATGCCTGATTCCACTTCTTCACGCACAGTTTTATTGGGGTCGAGTTGTGGTTCTTGCGGCAAATAGCCAATGCTTAAATTGGGCTGATGCTGCACTTCACCTTCAAATTCTTTATCAGCATTGGCCATAATGCGCAGCACGGTAGATTTACCAGAACCATTTAAGCCGAGCAATCCGATTTTTGCACCAGGAAAAAAGGAGAGGGAAATATCCTTAATAATTTGCTTTTTTGGTGGGACAATTTTGCTCACGCGGAGCATAGACATGACATATTGAGCCATAACATTTTCTTTGACAATTTAAAACCGTAAGCTTACTGGAAACTCAGAATTTTAGGTATCTGAAGACACGAAACAAAATAAAAAAGGAGGATCATTAGACCCTCCTTTTCACTAGTTTTTGGAATTATGCTGCTTTTTTATCTACCAATTTTTGGTCAACGAGTTGCTTATCATTAGCAGCGGACATAATTTGAATTTTTTTCGGTTTCAGTGCTTCAGGGATTTCTCTTACCAGATTAATTTCTAACAAGCCATGTTCTAATCGCGCAGTGGTTACTTTTACATGGTCCGCCAATTGAAATTTGTGTTCAAAATCTCTGGCGGCAATCCCACGGTGTAAATAATTAAGTTCTTCGGCTTCTTTTTGTTTTTTGCCAGATACTTTCAATGTTTGCTGTTCAAACTCAATTTCAATGTCATTTTCGCTAAACCCCGCAATCGCCATCACAATTCGGTAACTGTTTTCACTAAGTAATTCAATATTGTATGGCGGGTAGCTGAACTCGTTTTCGTTTCGTTGGGCATCGCTCAATAATTTTGCAAATCGGTCAAAG
Organism: Methylophilaceae bacterium; assembly: GCA_965247415.1. Lineage (GTDB taxonomy): Bacteria > Pseudomonadota > Gammaproteobacteria > Burkholderiales > Methylophilaceae > Methylotenera. Next base: position 1,314,182 of record OZ252007.1, on the reverse strand, counting down.
CCAATTGCTGAACGATAAAGTGGGCTAAAATCATAATTACGCATCGTAGTTTATCCTTTCAAAAATTAGGGAATAAAAAATGTGTAAGCCTCTCAATTTAAGCACCTACCACATTATGTTTTTTGGGATGGCGTTTTTAATTTTCAAGAGAAAAATTTATTATTTTTTAAAATTTTTAGCGTATATTTGGCGGCTATTGATTGATTGATATTAAATTCTTATGGCTTTAAATTCCACTATTTACAAAGCAGATCTCAACATTGCTAATATGGACACCCATTATTATGCCTCGCACGTTTTAACGCTGGCGCGGCACCCTTCTGAAACGGAAGAGCGTTTAATGGTGCGGCTGATGGCTTTTATGCTATTTGCGACCGAAAGTCTGACGTTTGGCAAAGGCTTAAGTGATGAAGATGCACCAGATTTATGGCAAAAAGATTTAACAGATGCGATTGAATTATGGATTGAAGTTGGCCTACCAAGCGAACGCGATATAAAAAAAGCCTGCGGAAAATCTAACCAAGTGGCGGTGGTGCTTTATGGTGGGCGGGTAGCGGATATGTGGTGGACGCAAAATAGCAAGGCGCTGTTAAAACTAAAAAATTTATGTGTGATTAATTTAGCTGAAACTGAGGCACTCGCGAGCATTTGTACGCGTAACATGCAAATAAGCTGCAATATTCAAGATGAACAATTTTTTATCAGTAGCGATGCAGGCAATATTGAAAATACTCCTGTTTTTTTAAAGCAATTTAGCTAAATATTTCAAAAAAAATTTTCTGATTACTTTCCTGTAACCATTTGCTTAACTAAATTTTTCTTTTGCAAACGTGACATCAAAGCAACCGCCGCCACATGTAACAGCACCAAACCTTGCAAGATATTTGAAAAAAGGTTGTGTAAATCGACAGGCAAATTATCACCCCAAAAAGCGTCCGTGCGGCTTAGCCAACCCGTAAAACCCAACAAAAAAATCAGCGCCCAAATAAGATAAACCGCCCATTGCCCCAGCGGATTATGCCCTGCATGTGGGCTTAATTTTCCGCTAACAACTTCTGCAATATGCAGCTTAATGGCTTGCAATTTTGGAAAATAAAAGCGTGTGCTAGGTAGCGCTTTTTTGCTGAACGCCGCAACGATGCGAAAAAAAATTAATAGAACACAAGCGTAGCCAATCAAGCGATGCCATTCTCCAGTTTCATTAAAAAAATTAATGATAACGCCCAACGCTACCAGCCAATGGGTGATGCGCACCGTGCGCGACCAAATGACAGTGTTCACTTTTAGTTTAACTTGTTGAATTAACTTTAAAAATTATTTTTCAATTTCTGCTTTTACAATCGCCAACGTTTTCATATCAAAATAAATTTCTACTTTTTTACCAGCCTTGTTAAAGCCATAAATTTCATAACAGTTGCCGTTGGTATGTAACACTTTTATTTTATAACCTTCTTCTTCAAGCCCTTGGCGTAGCGTGGTTTTTTTTGCCCATTCTTCTTTTGGGTAAACAGGGCAATCTGCAGATGCATTGACATGCATTGAGGCCACCATCAATAATAATCCGATTAAACGCATTTTAATTTCTCCTTAATTTTTTAAGTATCCGCCCACATGCGGATAAGATTATGGTAATTGCCCGTGAGACGAATCACCGCAGCGGTATCGCCCACTTGCTCACGCAAAGTTGCAATCGCAGCATCCATATCAAACAATAAAGTGCGCTGTGCGTCATCGCGAATCATGCTTTGCGTCCAAAAAAAGCAAGCAATGCGCGCCCCGCTTGTGACGGGGCGGACATGATGCAAACTGGTGCCAGGGTATAACACCATATCGCCTGCGGGCAACTTCACACTTTGTTGCCCGTAGGTATCTTCAATCACCAACTCGCCACCTTCATAGCTGTCTGGGTCAGCCAAAAAAAGTGTGGATGAAATATCGGTGCGCACATGCACGCCAGAAATGGCATGTGTGCGCACTGCGTTATCAATATGAGAGCCAAAATCCATGCCATTTTTATATTGGTTAAATAAGGGCGGATAGATTTTTTTAGGCAAAGCGGCTGAAAAAAACAAGGCATTACGGCTTAACGCTTTTAATACAATTTGCCGCGCTTGCTCTGCCTCTGTACAAGTTTCTGGCAATTGAATATTGCGCTTCACTTGTGCAGATTGTGTGCCCGCGGTGACTTTTCCATCCGTCCATGGGGATTGTTGCATCAGCGTTTGTATCGCTGTTAGCTCATCATTATTTAATACTTTTGGAAGATGCAATAACATTTAATTGACTCATTGGTTGTTTCAGGCAAAGCAATTATCAAATTTCTTCATAAAAAAAACTTTATTAGATTCCCGATTTTGCAGGAATCTTGCTGAATAATTCTAATTTTTAGAATTTATACTCAGTGGTAATAATGGCTTGCCGACGATTGCCTGGTGTGACTAAACCGCCATTGTCATAAACCGCGTCATAATATTCTTTATTCAGCAAATTTTTCACGTTTAAGCGCACCGCCCATTTTGGCTGTTCGTACGCCACCATCGCATCTACCCGCGCATAACCTGGCGCGTAATTAGGCTTAAAACTGCCAGTGGCAAACAGTGCGTTTGAGGTGGTATTTGGATTGTAGGCAGTCCGCTGACCTTTTGCTTCTACGCCACCGCCCACTTTCCATGCGCTGGTTAATTGATACGTTGTCCACAAGTTAAACGTTGCGGCAGGCGTGTTGCGCGGGCGCTCCCCTTCAAAATTTGGGTTGGCTAAAGTAATTGCGCCTGTGGTTGCATTCACATTTTCAGCGGCTTCTAAAATTTCTGCATCCATAAACGCAACCCCTGCAAATATATCCCACTTATCAGTAATTTTACCCGTGGCTTCTAACTCTAAACCGTTGGTTCTACGCTTTTTAGTCAAAATGGCTGCGGTAGATTCTAAATCTGTGTTTCTTTCCCAATCTTTGGTTGAAGTATAAAGCGCGGTTCTAAAAGCTAAATCGCCGTCTAAAAATAACCATTTTGAACCAAGCTCAAGCGTTTTACTGCGCTCTGGGGGTTGCGGTGCTACGGTGAGTTGATACAAATCTGCAGTGGGGCTAAATGAATCACTCCAAGCCACATAATAATGCGCTTCTACGTTTGGTTGCCATGATAAACCTGTGCGATAACTGTTTTCACCATAACTTAAACTGGGCGAGGTGACGCTTGAATAATCTGCACGCATTTCATCGCGGCGAATGCCAAATAATACTTTCCAGTTTTTAATAAATTCTATGGAATCTTGCGCATAAACCGCATAATTATCAGCTTCAAACGTGGCTGGAATTGCAGTAAGCGATGCCAAATGTCGGTTATAAGTCACGCCATTGGCAGCAATTGCAGCCGTGAGCGCTGCGCCTGTTTGCGTATAAGCGACCCCTGTTGTGGGGTTAATGGGTGCCAAGCTATTTCTATAATTTTCTTCTTTTAAATATTCAACACCTGTTAGCACCTCATGTTTCATGCCTGCAATTTCTAATTTTGTGCTGAAATCTGACTGTAAATTAAGCGTTTCATAGTGCATTTTACGCGTGACGTTGCCACCAATTTTATTGTCTTCGGTTGGTACAACCGTGCCTGGCGTTTTTGCCCAATAGCCACGTTTATAATCTGAGCTTTTTAATTGCGTTCTTAATTGCGTATCTTCGCTAAATTTATGCGTGAAAATGGCAGTCGTCATGTGCGTGTCGCTGTCGTCAATGTTTTCGCTATTACCCCAAAATGTTTTATCTGAGCGCCCGTTGGTACTACTATTTAGCGGTTTACGGTCTGTATCAAAACGTATCCCAAAGTCAGGCACATCACGCGTTTGCGTGTAAATATGATTTAAAAATAATTCATTCTCTGTACCAATGCCTGCACCAAAACTAAGCGCAATGCCTTTACGGTCAATTTCTGGGCGATCCCCTTCAGTTTGGTTTTCTCTATAAGTTTCCTCATGCCTATCCATCACATTCACGCGAATTGCAGCCGTGTCTGATAATTGCTTGTTAAAATCGCCCGTAAATTGATGGTAATCATAGTTACCTAAACTGCCGGTCACGGTATTTTTATCGTTCAACTCCGCCATCTTACTGACTTGATTAATGACACCGCCCGCTTGGCCGCGCCCAAATAACATGGCGGCAGAACCACGCAACACATCCACTTGTTCTAAGTTAAAGGTCTCACGGTTATATTGTGCAGTGTCACGCATATTGTCTAAATAAATATCGCCAAACGTGTAAAACCCACGCAACATCATATTGTCGCCTGCGCGCCCGCCTTCAGCCGCGTTAAAGGTTAAGCCTGAAACGTTACGTAACGCTTCGCGCAAAGAACCAATTTGTTGATCATGCATGAGTTGATTTGTGATCGTTGTAAGGGCTTGCGGAATATCTTGCGGGTCTTGCACGGTTTTTCCCACACGGGTTTTGGTGGCTTGATAGCCATCTTGCTGCTTTTCTTTTGCGGCGCTAACGTTGACTTCTTCAAGCGCTTCTACCGTTTTTTCAGAAGGATTTTCTTCTAATATTTTGGCTTCTGAAATTTTTACTTCTTGCGAAACGCTTTTTGATGCAGCTTCTTCTGCCATTGCCACATAAGATTGCGTTAATAACAACACTGCTAAATAAGATGATTTTTTCTTAAAATTCCCCACGAGCCACTCCCTTTAAAGTAAAACTTTTTGGCTACAGGAGTGAAACTCGTTGGCTAATTCAGTCGATTAATTTTGTAAATAATAACAATTCTCATTAACAATGTCAATCTACTTTTAGAAGTGTGAATCTATTTCAGTTTTGCCATTTGCGATTGAAGCTTATGAATATTTTCAGAAAATTCTTGTAACCGTGCTTTTTCTTGCGCAACCACCGCAGCAGGCGCGCGCGCAACAAAGCTTTCATTATTCAATTTGCTACTTGCTTTAGCAATTTCGCTTTCTAAACGGTTAATTTCTTTGGCTAAACGTTCTTTTTCCGCGGCAACATCAATCTCTATTTTTAACATAAGTTTAAAATCGCCTACCAGCATTACGGGCGCATCAGCTTCTGGTAATTCATTTACAATTTCTACGTTTTCTAGTTTAGCTAGCGATTTTAAATAGGGTGCGTAAGCCGCCAAAATTGCAGCATCGCCAGCAGCAATCAATGGCACTTTAGCCGCTGGAGAAATACCCATTTCACCACGTAAGCTACGGCAAGCTTCCACCGCGGTTTTGAGTGTCGCCACCCAAGCTTCGGCTTGCTCGTCGATTTTCTCCAAATCCGCGCTTGGGTAAGCTTGCAACATAATGCTTTCCGTGCCGCGCGATTTATCTTTTAGCTCAGTCATCGGCGCGATGGTTTGCCAGATTTCTTCGGTAATAAACGGAATAATCGGGTGTGCTAACCGTAAAATGGTTTCCAGCACTCTGAGCAAAGTACGGCGTGTGGCGCGTTGTTCGGCTTCACTGCCATTTTGAATTTGTACTTTGGCGATTTCTAAATACCAATCGCAATATTGGTCCCAAACAAACTCATAAATCGCTTTAGCGGCCAAGTCAAAACGGTAATCGTTAAATGCACGTTCAACTTCTGCTTCAGTGCGTTGTAGTAACGAAACTATCCAACGGTCGGCTTGGCTAAACTTACGCCCGCCTGCGTCACAACTATCAGCTCCAAAACCGTTGTCTTGGCCTTCTGTATTCATCAATACAAAGCGTGTGGCATTCCATAATTTATTGCAAAAATTACGATAACCATCACAACGTTGTAAATCAAATTTAATGTCTCGACCTGGAGAAGCTAAGGCTGCGAAGGTAAACCTCAAAGCGTCTGTTCCATAAGCGGCAATGCCTTCAGGGAATTCCTTACGTGTACGCTTTTCAATTTTTTCTGCATCTTTGGGGTTCATCAAACCCGTGGTGCGTTTTTTGATTAAATCGTCCAAGCCTATCCCATCAATCAAATCAATCGGATCAAGCACATTTCCTTTTGATTTTGACATTTTTTGACCTTCGGCATCGCGGATTAAGCCATGCACATACACATGCTTAAACGGAATTTTGCCTGTGATGTGCTTCGTCATCATCACCATCCGCGCGACCCAGAAGAAAATAATATCAAACCCTGTTACTAATACGGATGATGGTAGATATTGTTGCAAGGCTTGATTTTGCGCATCTAGCGCTGCGTTACCTGTCCAATCAAGGGTTGAGAAAGGCCATAAAGCAGAAGAATACCAAGTATCTAAAACGTCATCATCGCGTTTTAAATTGCCTGTATAGCCTTCTTTAGCGGCAAGTATTTTGGCCTCTTTTTCATCCTGCGCAACATACACTTGTCCAGTATCACTATACCAAGCTGGTATTTGATGTCCCCACCATAATTGACGCGAAATACACCAATCTTGAATATTATTGAGCCATTGGTTGTAAGTGTTGACCCAGTTTTCTGGATAAAACTTAATTTCACCATTCGCAACCACTTCCAGCGCTTTTTCGGTAATGCTCTTACCATCCGCAGCAGGTTTGCTCATTGCAACAAACCATTGGTCAGTCAGCATCGGCTCTATGACCACATTGGTGCGGTCACCGCGTGGAACTTTAAGTTTGTGTTTATCAACTTTGACTAAACAGCCTTGGGCTTCTAAATCTGCCACGACTTGTTTGCGTGCTGCAAAGCGCTCTAAGCCTTGATAGGCTACTGGCGCATTATCATTTACAAAGCCTTGCAAATTCAAAATACCAATCATCGGTAATTTGTGACGTTGCCCAACCGCATAATCATTAAAATCATGCGCAGGGGTTACTTTTACCACGCCAGTACCAAACGCTTTATCTACATAATCATCTGCAATAATAGGAATTTCACGATTACATAAGGGTAGCTTTACACTTTTACCAATTAAATGTGCATAACGTTCATCTTCAGGATGCACCATGACCGCAACATCACCCAACATGGTTTCTGGGCGTGTAGTCGCAACGGTTAAATGAATTAACCCTTTCACAGTATCTGGCGCAACTAAAGCATAATTGATATGCCACATAAAGCCATCTTCTTCTTCCTGAACAACTTCTAAATCAGAAACCGCTGTGCCTAGCTTTACATCCCAATTTACTAGTCGTTTTCCGCGATAAATCAAGCCTTCGTTGTATAAACGGACAAAGCTTTCAGTCACCACTTTATTGAGGCCAGAATCCATGGTGAAGCGCTCACGGCTCCAGTCGGGCGAAGTCCCTAAGCGGCGCATTTGTTTGGTGATGGTGCCGCCCGAATATTCTTTCCATTCCCATACTTTTTCAAGAAATTTTTCGCGCCCTAAATCGTGGCGTGATACCCCTTGTGCATCCAGCTGACGTTCCACAACAATTTGCGTGGCAATGCCCGCGTGGTCAGTGCCTGGTTGCCATAATGTGTTATCGCCACACATTCGGTGGTAGCGGGTAAGCGCATCCATAATGGTTTGGTTAAAGCCGTGCCCCATGTGCAAAGTGCCCGTGACGTTTGGTGGAGGCAATAATATGCAGAAGTTTTCTTTCACTTCGGCATTCATACCAGCAACGTAATAACCTTTATTTTCCCAAAAAGCATACCATTTGCTTTCTATGGTTTTGGGGTCAAAAGATTTATTCAAGTCGTTTTTAGGCGTTTGTGCGGTTGCGTGTGTGGGTATATTCATAGTTTTTAAATTTTAACATATTGAATTTACAGATACTTCATAGACTTAATAAACTTCTGCATATTCAGCCAATTAAAATTTAAATATTGATAACACAAAAGTGCTAACATCATTCTTACTGGCTTTTTCAATAAGGAAAAAACATGGAAACGACTTGGATTTGGGCAGTTTTAGGGCTAATTTTACTGGCTTTAGAAATGGCCACAGGAACATTTTATATTCTATGGTTTGGTGTTGCTGGCTTATGTTTAGCAATCGTGACATGGATTTTTCCTGAAATTTCAATGCCAATACAACTGGTTTTATATGCAGTTTTATCTTTAGGCGCATTGTGGTTTTGGAAAAAGCATGAAAAAAAATTTCAAGTAAACGCACGTATCGGTCAATCTCAAGGAGAAGAAATTGGCCGTATTGGCGTTTTAATAAATGCTTGTTCACCAGCACAATCGGGCGTGATTCGCTTTACGCAAGGGTTGATGGGAAGCCGAGAATGGGCTGCCGTTTCAAACACAGCGATTAATGAAGGGGAACAAGCAAAAGTCGTTGCGGTAGAAGGCAATACACTCAGAGTTGAAAAAATTTAATTTTTATAAGAGGAAAAAATCATGTTAGATTTTGGATTTGTATCAGTCATCCTTATTTTTGCAGTCGTTGTTGCCATTATTAAAGGCGTTCGTATTGTCCCGCAGGGCGAAGAGTGGGTAGTGGAGCGTTTAGGTAAATTTGCTGGCGTATTAAACCCGGGTTTGCATGTAATCAACCCAATTTTTACTAAGGTCAGCTATAAAGTGACCACTAAAGATATTATTTTAGATGTGCCAGAACAAGAAGTGATTACGCGCGATAACGCCGTGATACTTGCAAACGCGGTTGCTTTTATTAAAGTTTCTAATATTGAGCGCGCGGTGTACGGAATTGAAAATTTTAAAGAAGCCATGCGTAATATGGTGCAAACTAGTTTGCGTTCCATTATTGGCGGCATGGATTTAAACCAAGCGCTGACATCACGAGACCGCATTAAAACTGAGTTAAAAACAGCGATTGCCGATGAAGCGTTAGATTGGGGCTTAACCGTTAAATCAGTTGAAATTCAAGACATTAAACCCTCACAAAATATGCAAGACGCAATGGAACGACAAGCAGCCGCTGAACGTGAACGGGTGGCGGTAGTCACAGAAGCAGAAGGCGCAAAACAATCCTTAATTTTAAATGCTGAGGCGCGCTTAGAAGCGGCAAGAAAAGATGCGGAAGCGCAAATGGTGGCGGCAAAAGCGTCAGCAGAATCTATAAAATTTATTACAGAAGCTGTAAAAGAAAATAACGCTTCCGCCATGTTTTTATTGGGAGATCGTTATATTACAGCGCTGCAAAATATGTCGTCCTCAGAAAACAGCAAAATTATTGTGATGCCGGGTGATTTGGTAGGTGCGGTAAAAAGTTTAGTGGGTGGCAAATAAAATTAAATTATTGAGCGCACACTTTGCAAGATGGATCGCGGTTCAGCTTGATGGTGCGCCACTGCATATTCAGCGCGTCCAAAAGTAATAAGCGGCCCTGCAATGTTTCACCAATGTTCATTAAAATTTTAAGCGCTTCCGCGGCTTGTGTTGTGCCAATCATGCCAACCAATGGTGAAAAAACGCCATTTGAGGCACAGCGCATTTCATTATTTTCGTTAGATTCATCGCCGACATCTGGAAATAAGCAGTGATAGCACGGACTATTTTCATGGCGCAAGTCGTAAACTGTAATCTGCCCTTCAAACCCAATCGCCGCACCAGACACCAACGGTTTTTTTAATTGCACGCAGAGTTTGTTCAGTAAATAGCGTGTGGCAAAATTATCACTGCAATCAATCACCACATCTATATTTTCAATTAATTGATAGAACTCATCTTCAGAAGATTTTTTTTGTATCGTAAAAACTTCAATTTCAGGATTAATTTCATACAACGTTTGCTGGGCTGAAACCGCTTTATTAATGCCAACGCTAGGTGTGGTATGAATTACTTGGCGCTGTAAGTTGGATAAATCCACCACATCAAAATCACAAATAGTAAGTTTTCCAACACCTGAAGCTGCTAAATACAAAATTACAGGTGAACCTAATCCGCCTGCGCCCACAATTAATGCATGACTTTTTGTCAGTTTTTCTTGGCCCTCAAAGCCAATTTGCGGCAGTAAAATGTGACGGCTGTAGCGCAGGAGTTGGTTGTCGTTCATAAAGCTAAGGAAGGCGTTCTGCGGTAATCATTTTGTTAATTAATACTTTTGGTGAAATCCACACCAGCATATCGTCAAACTCGTTGGCTGAGCCTTGCGGAGATGGAACATGACTAACAAAAGTAACATCATCATCGCTATTTTCTAATTCGTCTGCAGCAGTAGGATTAGGCTCTTTATTTGCAGGGCTAGTTGCATTTATATTTATTGCGCCAAAACCGTTCATACCATGCGATAAAATCACCGCAGCAGGTTGGCTTAATGTACTTACTAATGCACCACTTTCACCATTAATTTTTATATCGCTATTTCCTTCAGAGTTAGCAATCGTAAATGGTTTAGTATTACTAGAAAAAGTTGAATCAACGCGATAGTGAAAATAACGATTCCAACCATCAACCCGATCAATACCTAAATCATTCCAAGGAAGAATTCCTTCGTCCTTTACGCAGTTAAAAGTGCCAGTAGCGTTACGATTCTCTATTCCATCAGGCACTGCATCCGTATCAGGACAAGGCAAATAGCCATTAGTGACGGCATATCCCATCAGCGCCTCTTTTGCTTCATTCAATAAAATTTGGGTTTTTGCTCTATTTTGAATGTCTCGTTGCGTTGTTAATGGCGATAAAAACATGGCTAACAATAAACCAAAAATAATCAACACAATGGCCATCTCGACCAAAGTAAAGCCTTGTGCGCGCAATGATTTTAGATTTAATTTTTTAAATTTATTAGTCATGGAATGCTTAAAACTCTGTCATTTTTATTTGAATCTTGCCGAAATCTTAAAAAAGTATTATCTAATGGCATAATATTTTCATCTTCTAAATAATTTGCAAGATTAGTTTTATTTAGATTGTCTGTTCTCTTTTGCGTGAGTATGGTGTTTCCAGCAGAAATAAGCACAACTTTTTTATTGTTTGATGAAGGTGCGTTGCTTGGTGTAATGGCATTGGTTAACGTTAAAAATCCATTCCCAGTACAATTTTTAGTTGATTCTTTACAAGCTGGAGCACGTGCATAGAAAATAAGCTCACGCCAACCGTTTTGCTGAAACCAATTATTTTCAGCTTCACCACGCAAAATTGAATTTTTATCTTTAATTTGCCAATTTGCATTGCCACCAACAGGAATCCTACCAATTAATGCACTAGAATCGGAATTACATGCAGTGTCAGCAATTGGCAAGTTTGTTAAGCATGAGCTATCAGAAATAAAGGCAGGATCAGGAAAAAAATCATAACTTGTTGAGCCGTTACAGCCTCTATTTTTAATATCAACTTTGTCTGGGCAAAAGCCATAAAGTATTGCTTCCATCACTTCCGCAAGCACTCTTTTTTCCATCACATCGTTCATTTCTTCTTTTGTAATTGGCATGACGATGTCGTTCAATATGGTTTGATTACTTTGCATGATTGTTCCTGAAATAAATCCATCAGAAGTGTTTTCTGTAAAATTTGCGTTGTCTTCATTGAAAGCAATGTCTAGGAATTGTTTTGGATCATTTAATTTTGCGCTTGTCCTATTTTGTTGCAGATTATCTAATCTAGTAACAATTTCATTGGGTGCAATAATAACAGCAACTAGCCCAGTGCTAGTTGTTGCGTCGTGCATTAAATTTCCTTGGGAATTTTTTAAAGAAATTGTGCCTAAAGTCTGGCTGTTCAACGGTAAAACGCGGGAATTATTTTTGTAATTATTTGAAACCGCGTACCAAAGGGTTTCGCCAGCGCCATCACGGACATCTTCCATGCCTAATGTTTTCCAAGGCAATCTTCCAAGTCTTAATGTTTGGTTTGAACCACAACTCACTTCTGCTTCACCATCGTTATTTCTGTCAGGACATGGCAAATCACCTGGCCTTGGGCAATTCAAACTGCAAGTCAATGCTGTGTCATTAGGTTTTGGAGTGATTTTTTCAGAAGCATAAGCCAGCAATGCCTGTTTAGCCATCGCTAACGCTTGTTGTGATTTTTGATTTTTCAGGCTCTTTAGATTTGCGCTGTTTAAATATTGAATCGACATCGCCACTACAAGCACCACCAAAATTGCCATCAACCCGATGAGTGCAATGCCAGATTGTTTTAATTTTGGTGGATGAACTTTGTTTGTTAAGAATAAATGAATCATTTAGCAAAGATTAATCACGATTAATATCATCTTCACCCACACTTTCCAACAACACCTGTTTTTCTTTGGCAACGGTCGTCACCTCTTTAATGCGATTGGTTTCTGGTTCGTATTGTTGGCCTGCTTTAAGCTGCACGTGTTTTCCTGTTGAGGGGATAGTTATTTCTAGCCGCTCTATACTTTTACTAGCTTTTTTGCCAAAAGCTGTTTCGCGATGTTGGGTTAATTTACCAACATTCACGCCATTAACTTGGCTATTTTCTTGTAAGGGTTGATGGTTAATCCAAACCGTACTTTTGCCGCCATCGCTGCGTTTTACGTAGCCTTGCAGGGTAACGGGCTTAGGCAATATCATTGTTTTTTGAGGCGCTATGTTTACTTTTTGATTGCTAGGTTGCGGCAAATGAAGGCGATTTAATTTTCTTAAATCATCTAATTGTTTGCGTTCAGTGGGCTGGCTAAATAAACGCCCCATTTCTTTTTTTTCAGGATTTATATTTGGATTATTTGCGGACTTTTTTTCCTCTAACGGCCAAGCGTTGCTTTGTAAGGCAACGGTTAAGCTTAACACTGTCAATATTTTGATGCTATTTTTAGTGTGGCTCATAAGCTTTCTGCGCTTTGCATTTTTTGTGGCTCGTTTAATGTGAGCCAGTTAATTTCGCAATCGGCATGTAGGCGTGCTTGGGAGAGACTTTGTGCTGTTGCTTGGGTGATTTCACATGATTTTAATAGCCAAGCAGAAATATTTTTGGCGGCTAGCCTTTCGGTAAAGGTGATTAAATCGCCTTCATGCAGTAAATCAAAATTTATTTTCATGCGCGATTGATGGAGTGTGAAGGGTGAAAAACCTGTTAAATAATTTTGGTTGAAATTTTCAAAGGGTCCAATTTCATAGTTAATCTCAAACAGTTGATTATTTTTTTGAATTTCAATGATGGTATTGATCCATGCGTTACGATGCTCTTCGCCAATAAATCCTTGGGCTATTAATGCTTCATATTGTGGTAAAAAAAGTTCAATTTCTTTTTTTTCTGTATCGGTTAGCTGTAGTTTTGCGCGTATTGCTTGTAACTGCAATTGTTGTGATTGCGCAAGTTGTGTTTGAGCCTGATAAAAAGTGTACGCGAAGTAAATAAGAAACGAGATTAAAACAATGCTAGCCGTTAATAAAAGAACGGGAGATTTTAATTTATTCCAATCTTTGGTATTCAGTTTCATGCTTGTTCTGTGTGTATTTGATGGCTTTTTAAATAGGATTTAATTGTATTTTAATTTTAAAATGTGCTGATGAAAATTCATTTTGTTGCGCATTGGCGGTGCTTCCGCGTAAATCAGTATATGAGCTCATGTTAATTGGCATTTGTAAAATTTCAACTTGCGAGACTTCTGGCGCTAGTTTTAGTGCTTCAGCAAATTGTTGTACCTGTTGCATGGCTTCTCGGTAGTTGCCATTAAAGTGCATGATTTGTGCATTCACAAAGCCAATTTCAAACAGTTGGGTTGTGTTTACCTTTTGCACAATGTTGTTTGTTGGAGGATTAGGCATGGTTGAACCATTGGGTGAACCATGTGTGATTGCGTTGTTCGGGTCAGTTTCATCGCTTACATTAAAATCATTGGTTTGTACCCAGCGTAATCTTTCTAGATGTATTTCTGGATTTTTTTCCATGACATTGCTCATGACACGCATGAGTCGATGAGGTGATTTTGGCAATTGTTGAATTTTCTGATGTAGCGTGACGGCTGCTTTTAAAGCTTGGGCGGTAAGTTGCGTTTTGGGAGATTGATTTAATATAGCTTGATGTCGTTGTTCAATCATCTGTGTTGCTTGTTTTGCACTTTCAAATTGAGATTGCTGCTCTAATCCGTTTAATAAAAAATAGGCACACATTGCCAAACCCGCAATCGAAACAGCCATTACCATTTTCTTAATCCATTCACGCACAATGTTAAGCTGAAAAGATTTGGTTAATGTGCTGGGCGCAAGGTTATCAATGGGATGCCCGTTGGCCAAAAGCTGCATGTGCAATAACTCTGGAATTTTTTCGATGCTATTTGCGTGAATATTGATTTGTTTGGTGATTGCACGTAAATGCAGCGTTTCACAATCAATGCCTGGTTCTTGGCTAAAACTTTGTTTGATTGCTTGCATGTCATCATTTAAGCTGGTTAACTTTAAACTTAATGTCACATCACGAGAAATAAAACGTTTACTCATTAAGTAAAGGCGTGTTTTTTGGGTTTCTACCAAATAAAAATAGCCAAGCTGATTAGGGTCTTCTGGCACATTTGGAATTAAACGGCTCATGCGTAAACGCCCGTTATGCAAGTAGGTTTGACGCAAGCCTGAGGATAGTTTTTCGCATAGTAAAATATGCGGCTCACTTAATTTTTGCGTCGCATTGCTTTGCTTACACAAAAGCTGGCTGAGCATTGGCAATAAGTAAACACCTACTAACGGCGCATCTGCTTGTTGAATAATGTTGACCCAGCTTTGCAAAAATTCATCGTTATTGAGCGCTACAAACAAAAATTTATCGTCTTTACGTTTGTCTTTTTCACGTTGAATAAAATGTGCCGTTCTAAAAATAAGCCCGCGATAATATTGGTTCAGCTTTCGTTCAATCAGTTCTGTTTTTTCTCGTCCTGTACTGTGCGGCAAACTTTCAAGGCGGTAATCTTCTTCAACCGCATTGGCAATTAAATAAATTGGAATTTCAGGATAATTGGCTAACCAATTTGCAAAATTTTCAAGCCCTGTTTCATCATGTAAAAAAACTTGGCTGTGTTGCAGCAAGCTTGCATGCCAAACACCAGCCACTAAGCTTTTGGCCGTTGCGCATAAAATAATCTTATTGAGATTGTTTTTTAACATGTTGTTTATTGATGGCTTAAATATTCAATTTACTGAATGAATCGTACACTGGCCCTAACACGGAGAACATGATAAACGCCAAAATGCAGCCTAAAATCACGGTCAGCGTAGGTTCAATCATTTTAAGCATATTTTGCATGGCATCATTCACATCTCTGTCATAAAAATAACTGATATTGAGTAAAGATTTATCCAGCGCGCCTGTGTTTTCGCCCACTTTTATCATACGAACAATCAACGGCGTAAAAAGCCCTGCATTACGAAAACTTTCAGACATGGAATCACCCGCATTAATTTGCGCATGCGCGCGCCGCAATGCGTCTGCTACCACGCGGTTTCCGACAATTTTTTCACAAATTTTAATGGCATCTAAAATGGGAATGCCCGTTTGGTACATGAGCGCAAAATAGCGGGCAAAACGTGCCATGATAATTTTATGCAAAATAATGCCAGTGACAGGAAAGTTCAATTTCATCATGTCGAATTGATAACGCGCCGCGGGATTTTTTTTAATGAGTGCCGAGAGAAACATCACGCCTAAAATCGGTAAGCCTAAAATTAGCCACCAATAAGACTGAAACGCGTTTGAAATCCAAATTAAAATCACAGTATTCAGCGGCAATTCTTGCCCCATATTGTTTAAAAAACTGACCATTTGCGGCACAAGGTACACCATTAAAAAACCAACCGCCGCCAGTACAACCACAGCGACAAAGGCAGGGTAAGCTAGTAGTTTTTTTGTTTGGGTGACAAGTTCATCCTGCCAGCGAATATTATGAAATAAATTATTGAATACTTGCGGCAATTGCCCAGTTTTTTCGCCCGCTTCAATCAAACTGACAAACACTTCATCGAAGACATTGGGGTGTTCTGCAAGCGCTTGCGAGAGCATTTTTCCGCCTTCCACTTCTGCGCTCAACGCACCAATTACTTTTTGAAAATATGGGTTTTCATTGCTTTCTTGTAAGTCATTGAGCGCATCTAAAATGGGTACGCCAGCGCTAGAGAGTTGCTCTAATTGAAAACAAAACATGACTAAATCTTGCTGCGTGACTTTATTGCGATTTAATAATGAAGTGGATCTTCTAGCAGATTTAAACGTAATTAAATCTAATCCCATGCGCTCCAAGCGCGCTTCTAAATCGGCCTCATTATGCGCGTCAATTTGGCCCATTGCAGGGCGGCCTAATTTATCAACCGCTTTATAGTTAAAGGAAGCCATTGCTGTTAACTCAAGCGCGTTTTTATTGAAGCACTATGCATACGGCTGGTTAAGTCGATCACCCGCATCACTTCTGACAAACTTGTGTGGCCTTCTAAAATGCGCCTTATGCCATCTTCTGCAAGCGTGACAAACCCTTTTTCAAACGCAACTTTTTGTAATTCATCTAAATGCGCACGCCTTGAAATTAAAGAATCCATATCACTATCAATCCGTAACAATTCCATAATCGCCATGCGCCCTAAATAACCGTGTTGATGGCAACGCTTGCAGCCTTTGGCTTTGAAAATCTTAGGTTTATCTGAGGGTGCAAGGCGCAAAATAGCACGTTCAAAGTCTTCTAATTTATGGGGTGTTTTGCAATGCGGGCACAGCACGCGCACTAAACGTTGCGCCAAAACGCCAATAATATTGCCAGCCATAATATCTGGCAAAATGCCAATGTCGAGTAAGCGCGGAAAAGCGCCAAGCGCAGAATTGGTATGTAAGGTGGTAAATACCTGATGCCCTGTCATGGCCGCACGAAACGCCATGGTTGCGGTATCTTCATCTCGAATTTCGCCCACTAAAATAATGTCAGGGTCTTGGCGCATGATGGAGCGAATGCCATTGGCAAAATCCACTTTATTCACTTCAGATACCGAGGTTTGGCGCATCATGGACACTGGATATTCAACAGGATCTTCTAACGTCATGATATTCACCGCTTCATTATTGCGGTGAGAAAGCAAGGAGTATAGCGTCGTGGTTTTGCCGCTCCCCGTCGGGCCCGTCACAATCACAATGCCTTCTGGGCGGGTGAGCATCAGATGCATTTCTTGCAAGGCATTTTCTCGTAAGCCCATGCGCTCTAATGGAATAATAGATTTTTCACGATCCAACACGCGTAACACAATATTTTCACCGTGAATCGTGGGGTGGGTCGATACGCGAAAATCAATCGGACGGCCGCATAAATTCATATTTAAACGGCCATCTTGCGATGCGCGCGTTTCAGAAATATCTAAGCCACTGATGACTTTCAGCCGCACCGCAACGCCACCCCAGTAACTTTTGTGCAAACTACGAATTTGCTGCAAAACACCATCAATTCGGTATCGAATCCGCAAAAAGGCTTGCTCTGGCTCAAAGTGAATATCGGACGCACCGCGCTTAACAGCATCCATCAATAATGCGCCTACTAAACGAACAACTGGCTGTGTGTATTCGTCACCATCGGCCGCCAAACTTTGGTAGTCAATTTCACCCGTTTCAATTTCACGCAAAATACCATCGACAGAAAGTTCATAACCATAAAATTGGTCAATAAATTCTTCTAATTGCGCTTCAGCTGCCAGCACAGCTTTGAGCTGAATTTGTCCACCGAGCATGGCACGTAAATGGTCAAGCGCAACCACGTTAAACATATCCGCCATGGCAACCACCATGGTTTTAGTGGCATCTTCATAAGCCACGGGCAATAAATGATAGCGGCGGCAAAAGTCCTGAGAGACAAGCTCTAACGCATCGATATCCGCCACCACTGTGGATAAATCGATACTTTCTTGCCCCATGGTTTGCGCCAAAGTGTCGCGCACCATGGCTTCTGTCACAAACCCCAACCGCACCAATTGACGGCCCAACGGCACATCTTGCTTGGTTTGTTCGATGAGCGCAATCCGCAGTTGATCTTGACTGATCAACCCTTGCTGTGCCATGAGCTCGCCTAAACGTAATTTATTGGTCAATTCATTCATGCAATATTGTTTTTACAATGATAAGTTAAGGACATCGTTAATCAAGATGATGGTTGCAACGCTGAAATACGCGCTTTGAGCACTTGCTGATCAGGACTTAAGGCGCCAGATTGTTGAACAAGCATCAATGCGCGCTGGTATTGTAAAAGCGCCAAGGCTGGTTTTCCTAAATGTTCTAAACTCACCGCCACATTAAACGCATACTCTGCATTGACTGGTGCAAAACGGGTTGCCTCAAAATAAGCTGCTTGCGCAGATAACCAATCATTTTGCTGCGCATAGGCATTGCCTAAGGCGGCATGTAAACTTGCATTTTCTGGCTGCTGCGCAATTAAATTTTTCAGCCGACTGATTTGGCTCGTTGCATCCGTTTGCGTTTGCATGTTAAAAATGGCTGTTGAGGCCAGCGTATGATTGGGCTCGATTTCCAACACTTTTTGATACCAACCCACGGCATCTGCCATGCGCCCTTGTTTTTCTGCAATCGCCGCCATGCCGAGCAACGCATCAATATTGCGCACATCCTTTTGCAACACTTGCCGATATTGTTGCTGCGCCTGTGGAAATTGACCTTGATTAAAGGCCTGATAAGCAGACAGCAAGGTTGGGTCAATACTTAGGGTTGATTTCTGACTGATAAGATTTAAAGCTTGGGGCTGAGCTTTTACAATTTCTGTTTTTTCAGGCAACGGATTCTTTTCTGATTGCGCTAATTCAACAGGCTGTTGTAGGTTATTTTTTTCAATTTCTACCGTCTTAATGGCTGCCGTCTTAACTGGAAGTTCACTTTTTTTAGGCGTTAATTTTTCTATACTTATTTTTGGAGGCGTCGATACTTTAGGCGATTCATCAATCATTGCATGATTAAGCGGTTTTTCTTGGTCAACTGCTTGCTTGACGTTGCTTAAATTAATGGCAGGATTGATTGTATGACCGCTTGCATTTACGCTGCTATTTTGCGGGAATGTTGGTTGCTGTATCGTTTGCTGCGTTTGTTGGTATGGAATAAGTTCTGAACCTAACCAAACCATCAAACCGATGGTCATCAACGCTAACGCTAACAAAGCTTGATTAAAATATGATTTTGGCAACTGTGCGGCACTAAAAACATTGGCAACAGCTTTTTGATTGCGCTGGTTTTCAGTCGCTTTTTCAAAAGAAATATTTTTTTTCTGGTTTTGCTGACTTTGCTCATTTTGCTCATTTTTCTGTGGCAAAACTTGTTCAGAAAAAGCGTCCGCATCTAAGCTGGCATCATTGACCTCTTCTTTTGGCGCTAAACTTAATTCAGCGGAAACAACTTGCGTGTTAGATGCTTGCTGAAGTTGCACTTTTTCCTGGTTTTCTTTTTTCTCTTTTTCGGCGCTGGCAAGTGCCTTCATCAGTAAACTCATTGTAAAGTTTACCTTTCAACTTCAGGTTCGACCGCTTGTTTTAATTGTTCTGAAGGTAAATATTGTTTATACGTGGCAAGTTCATCGCTTTCTAAACTTGCATTGGTAATGACTGTTGGTCTTAAAAAAATCACCAGTTCGGTTTTTTTTGTTAAATCGTCTTGTCCTCTAAAGGCTTTGCCAACCACTGGCACGTTTGATAACCCTGGTACACGGTCAGAGTTTCGTTGAATCGTATCTTCCATCAACCCGCCCAATACTGCCGTGCTGCCACTATTAATTTGCAGTAAAGACTCCATTTCACGCACTTGAATCACAGGAATTTTGCTGACCACGTTGAGTGCTTGTAAGGATGGATTCGGGTCAATGACATCGTCAATTTTTCTTGATATGGTGGGGCGCACATTAATATTGACCATGTTTAAATCGCTAATTTGTGGCGTTACACTCATCACCACGCCCACGGGCACGGTGTTGGGTGTGGTGGTTACAGTGTTTGAACTGCCAGCATTGGCCACTAAATTATTTTGTACTTGCACGGTGAAATACACCAAATTATCAACCACTTTTAGCACGGCTGTTTGGTTATTTAACACCATGAGTTTTGGGCTTGAAAGCACTTTGGTATCGCCAAATTGTTGTAACAAAGTAATCGATGAAGCAATGCTGCCTAAAGAACTGACTGGATTAATATAACCAACCGAGAAGCCCGTTGTGGCTGCGTTAATGGTGGGGCCTAACGATTGTTGAAAACGAAAACCGCTGCTGTTTGCGCTGTTGCCAAAACGGCTCCAATCAATGCCTGCTTGAAAACCATCTTTGAGCGAAACTTCTACAATCGTCGCTTCAATCAACACTTGGCGCTTGGCGCTACCCATCACTTTGTCGATAAATTCTTGAACGCGCTCATGTTGTTTGTTGGTGCCGCGCACACTAATGACGCCTGTTTCTGGGTTGGCAATGACTTTAGCGGCAAGCAGCGTTCTATATTCTGTTTGTTGTTGCGTGCGTTGTTCATTGGCAAGCCGCGTGATATCCGCGCGGCTTAACTCCGTTTGCGCGCCTGTATTTACATTTTCTTCGTTCAAACCGCTTGAAAGACTGGCGTTGCCATAACGCGTCACCATCACTTCTTTGTCTGTTTCGTTCAATAAATCTTTAATATTTTGGATGAGTGATTCCCAAAGGTGATTGCTAGAGCGACTTTCCACCGATGTGCGTGAGCTATTATTTGCCCCCGTGCCAGACGTGCTGTTTACCGTGCCGCCTGCACCTGAACTTTGCGAAGCACTCGAAATTTGACCATCCGCACCAATAAAGCCTTTGGTGTCGCGCGCCATATTCACGTAGTCCACTTTATAACTTCGCAGCACTGGTTGATCTGGCGTAATCGTTAACACATTGTTGGCAATTTTATACGTTAAATCTACTTGTTTAGAAAGCCGATCTAAAATGGCTGGTAAGGTTTGATCCACCGCATTCAACGTCACATTACCTTGAATGGCGGGGTGAATATCAATATTCAATTTGCTATCGCGCGCAATGGCAAACAAGACTTCTTTCACGGGCGTGTCGTACACCACAATGCTATACGTTTGTGGTTTTACGGTTGGTTTGGGTGGTGGTAAAGTTGGCTGCGTAATGGGTTTAGGAATGTCACTCGGAACACTTGGCACTTCAGTTTTTTTAGTGACGGCATCATTTAGATGAGAATTCTCTGCATCAATATGCCCTTTTGAAGCCTGAATTTTAGTTTCATGGGCGCAACTGCTTAAAACGAATATCAGCGAAATCAGCAACAAGGTCATCGCAAAAAGCCTAATCGTTTTAACTTCTAAATTGTTATCTTGCGAATAGGCATTTAACACAGCGCACGCACTCCCAGAATTCACCAAAATCATGATTTTTTTATAGTTTTTATGATACCGCAAAAATGCTTATCTTAATACAATCAATATTTTACCAAGAAATTGCAATTAAAATATTTTTTATAAAACGGTGTGAATGCTGCTTAAAGAACGTAAGTATGGTTTTTTATTTTTTATGAATGCTGGCAAGGAAGCTAACGCTTTTTGCGCTGTTGCAGCATCTAAAAACTGACCATATAAAACAATGGTTTGGGTTGCGTTTCGATAAACATATACATCATTTAAATTTAATTTTTGGCTTAATTTTTCAAATTCCCCTTTTAGTTGATCGTCATCCATCGAAGTCATCATTTGAATGGTCAGTGCATCGGGTGGCATCGCCAATAATTGTGTTTTGCTGACTCTAATATGATTTTCTAAATTAAATGGTTGGATATCATTTTGAAATTCAGTGATGTTTTCTTTTGTTTCAGGGCGTGCTGGGGTGATTTGTGCAGATTTTTTTTCAATAATATTATTGTTAACTAGGTTGTTGGTTTTTTTAGTATTGAGCGCATTTTGGTTATTTTGGCTGGGTTGTTGTGCGGTCAAGTAAATTAAAAAAATCAGTAAAAGCGCAATAATAGTAGCCGCAATGTAAAAATATTGTTTGTAATTGGTTGGCTTTCTGCCAAATTCGCTGTCTTGAATGGCGGCTTTTACGTGTTTTGGCGTGACTTGGTAAACATTTTCTGCAAATGCGCTGAGTAAACTTTTGTCTGCCAAAATATTGACGCGTCTGATTAAACCATCAGTGGCTTTGGCTAATTTTTTAATCGCGCTTTCTGTAAACAAATGTGGGCCAAAATAACCCGCTGCGCGCAATCTAAAAATTAAATAATTGCCAATATCTTTTGGGTCTAACGGCCCTAAGGTGAAGCTGTGCGTAATGCGGTCGCGCAGTTGGCGAATATCAAGTTCGTTTAAATTAATATCAAGCTCTGGCTGACCAAACAAGACAATTTGCAATAATTTATCTTGATTGGTTTCTAGGTTTGAAAGCAAGCGGATTTCTTCCAAGGTGGCAATCGGCATGGCTTGCGCTTCTTCGACAAAAATCACCACTTGGCGGCCTTCTGCGTGGCGCTTTAATAAATAAGCTTGCAATAGCTGCATCACTTTTAAACGGTCGGCATTTTTGGGGACTTTAAGTTGTAATTCAAACGCAATCGCGTGTAAAACGTGTTCAGGTTCCACACTGGGAATGGCGAGGTAAATACTTTCGATGGTTTCTGGCAGAATTTTTTGTAGCATGCGGCAAATCATGGTTTTGCCGCTGCCTACTTCGCCGACCACTTTGACAATGCCTTCCCCATTTTTAATGGCATAAACCAGCGCATCTAAAATCGCCCCACGATTTCCACCTTGAAAAAAGAAATCAGTGTTGGGGGTGATTTTAAATGGCGGTTCTTTTAGGCCAAAGTGTGGGTAATACACTGTTTTTCCTTAGGATTCTTGGCTAATATTTGATTCTTGCAGCGTATTCATGCGGCTGTAAAGCGTGGTGCGATTAACGCCCAATAGTTTGGCGGCTTGGCTTAAATTACCGTGGGTAAGTTGCATGGCGGATTCTAAATAAGCACGTTCCCACGTTTTTAATACTTGGTCTAAATTGACATTATGGCTATTTTTTAAGTGGCGTTTTGCTTGAAGCGCAAGGCTGGCAGGGTCATTTAAATTAATGTGCGACTCTTGACCTTCAGGCGCGGTTAAATCAAATTCTGCTAATAAATCTTCTTCATCAATCGTTTTACCCGAATATTTTGCAATCAGGCGAATCACAATATTACGTAATTCGCGCACATTGCCCGGAAAATGATAGTCCATCCATGCGTTGGCTGCAGCGGTTTCTAATCTAAAAGGCGTTTGCCCAATTTGTTGCGCATAAAAATGGGTGAAATGCTCGCGCAACACATGGCGGTCTTCGCCTAAATCTCTTAAAGGGGGCACATGCAGAGCAAAAACTGTAAGCCTATGGTATAAATCTGCACGAAACTTTCCCGCGCGCACTTCATCTCTTAAGGATCGGTTGGTGGCAGCAACAATGCGCGCTTTACTTTTACGCGTTTGCGTTTCGCCCACGCGCTGAAATTCTGCGTTTTCCAGCACACGCAATAATTTTGCTTGTAAGTCTAATGGTAATTCACCAATTTCATCTAAAAAAAGTGTGCCTTCACCTGCTTCTTCAAAATAACCACTGTGGGCGGAAACCGCGCCCGTAAATGCGCCTTTGCTGTGTCCAAATAAAATAGATTCTGCTAATAAGGGTGAAATAGAGGCGCAGTTAATGGACAAATAGGGTTGGTTTTTCCGTTTACTTGCAGTATGAAAATTATTAGCAACCAACTCTTTTCCACTGCCAGATTCACCTTCAATCAGGACTGGGAAAGGTGAATCTGCAAATTGTAATATTTGTGTCCGTAGCGCTTGCATGGGCAAGCTATTGCCTAATAAAATATTTTTAATTTCACTGGGTTTGGGCGCATTTAATTCAATGTCTTGCACCGCAAGTGCAGAGAGTAATTTTCCTTTTAGCTGGTCAACATCACAGGGTTTTGCAATAAAATCTAACGCGCCTAAAGATAAAGCACGCTTAATGTTTGTATCGTTATTTTGCCCAGAAAGTACATGGATTTTGATGGTGGGAGAATGCGCGAGTAAAGCTGTAATGACTTTAAAACCTTCTTCTGGGTTATGCGGCGTTGGCGGTAAGCCTAAATCGACCAAGGCCAGAACGGGCGGTGTGGCTAATTGTTGTAATAAACTTTTAAGCTGAGAAAAAGACTCCGCTACTGAAACTTCAAAATATTTACTTAGGACAAAATGCAGCGTATCTGTGATTAATGGATCATCATCAATAATCATTAAAATAGGACGCTCAGATGACATTAAAAAAACCTTTTTCTATAAACTATAGCGACATTAAGGCACTTACTATAGCGTTAAAGATTTATTCTATCAACGAATTTTATGTAGGAAAGATGATTATTTGCGTTAAAAAAATTTTGACTGAAATAGTCCGTTGAAATGTCAGTTTTAGTTAAAAAAGTTCAATTTCGCCTTCAATTTTACTTTCTACCAATTGGCCCGTTTCAACCAGCTCTTCGTAATAGCAAATGCGGTTTCTACCGTTATTTTTTGCGTAATACAACGCTAAATCTGCACGTTCGACCATTTGCACGGTCGTGTCATATTGCAATATTTGCGTATAGCCAATGCTGACGGTTACTTTTCCAACTTGCGGAAAGGCGTAATAGGCCACTTTTTTTCTAAACCGTTCTAACACAATTAAAATATCTAATGGGTCTGAACATTCAAAAACGCCCACAAATTCTTCTCCGCCATAACGGAACAGCATGTCTTTTTCTCTAAATGTTTCTGTCATCATTTGGGAAAATAAAAGCAATACTTCATCGCCCATTAAATGCCCATAAACATCATTTACTTTTTTAAAGTGGTCAATGTCAAAAATGACAATAAAATAGTGGTTATTATTTTTGTCATCTTTACGCGTTTTTTCTTTGTGCATTAAGCTCATGACTTTATTAACTTTGCTATCAAACGTTTTACGGTTTAATAGGCCAGTCAATGTATCATGTTCGTTATCGCGAATCAGTCCTGCAAAATTTTGATAAACATGGAGTACCATTGAAATGGTATTACTTAATTCTGAATCATCAATTAAGGCCTGAATCACAATCACCGCGATGGTTTCGGCTTTAGAATTTTTTAACGGGTAAAGCGATAAACTTGCCTTATTTTTTTCTTGATATAAGCCGTTTTGCCCTGTGCTAAAACATTCGGTCAATGCGGCTTTTAAAGCAGTTGATATTTTTTCGCCTTTAGGGTTTCTTGCACTGCCTTTTATGGTGAAAATTTGTTTGTGAATATCTTTCACATGATAAATTTTTACGGTATTGGCTAAAGCAATATTATTGGGTGAAATTAAATCATATAAAGATTCAGCCAATAGTTGCTCTAACGAAATTAAGTCACGCTCGTTGGTCAGCGTAATTAATTTATTTAAAACAGAATGCGTATTTGATGTGATCAAAATAGTGACTTTAAATAATGCGTAAGTTTTTATTGTTTAAGATTTCAATTGCACTATTTTACCCAGTCCGTTTCTCTGCTATTTGATAATAAAACCTTAAATCATTGCTTACTTTAAAAATTTTATCGGCTTAAAACAATATAACTTATTTTTTAGTTGGCATAGAAGATGCAGGTTTTTAAGCTGGACTTAAAAATTGGGCTAAATTTTATGGCTTGATTGTTACTTTTAACCGTATTTTTAAAGAGAACCTTCATGGCGATTCGTGTTGCACTGCATCATAAAACCAGTTACCAGTTTGATCGGTTAATTAACCTTTCTCCGCACGAAGTCAGGCTTAAGCCTGCGGCGCATGCGCGCACACCAGTGTTGTCTTATTCACTTTCGGTAAACCCTGAAAATCACTTTATAAACTGGCAACAAGATCCTTACGGCAATTACATTGCCCGCTTTGTATTCCCCGAAAAGGTGCGTGCGCTCGATTTTACGGTCGATTTAGTGGCAGACATGACGGTGATTAACCCGTTTGATTTTTTTGTAGAAAAATATGCAGAATTTTTTCCATTTAATTACACCGATCAACAAGCTTACGAATTAAGTGCTTATTTAAAGCCTGAGCCTGCGTGTGATTTACTGGCTAAATGGGTAGAAGATGCAAGAAAAGCCATTGTTCAGCCAAACTCAACAATTGGTAATTTGGGCATTGCAAATTTTTTAGTTGCAGTCAACCAACGCTTGCAACAAGACCTTGGTTATTTGGTCCGCATGGAACCGGGTGTGCAAACGCCAGAAGAAACGCTGACCAAACGCACAGGCTCATGCCGAGATAGCGCATGGTTGCTTGTGCAAATTATGCGCAATATGGGCTTAGCTGCACGATTTGTGTCAGGCTATTTAATTCAACTCACAGCGGATATTAAAGCGCTGGATGGGCCGAGCGGCACCACGGTTGATTTTACGGATTTACATGCGTGGACGGAAGTGTTTGTGCCGGGTGCTGGCTGGATTGGCATGGATCCAACGTCAGGTTTGCTCGCGGGTGAAGGGCATATTCCGCTGGCTTGTACGGCCGTGCCATCTTCTGCCGCGCCAATTACAGGGTTTACCGACCCCTGCGAAGTGCAATTTGCCCATGAAATGACCATCACCCGCATTCATGAAGACCCGCGCGTGACCAAGCCGTATTCAGATGAAGATTGGCTAAAAATTGATAAGCTTGGCAATAAGGTGGATGCTGACCTGAAAAAACAAGATGTGCGCCTCACGCAGGGCGGTGAGCCGACATTTGTTTCTATTGACGATATGGAAGGCGCAGAATGGAATACAGAGGCGCACGGCGCTAAAAAGCGTGAACTTGCAGGAAAACTTGCGATTAAACTCAAAGAACATTTTGCAAAAGGCGGCATGATGCATTACGGCCAAGGCAAATGGTATCCGGGCGAGCCGCTACCCCGCTGGGCAATTAATATGTATTGGCGCACCGATGGCAAGCCGATGTGGCGCGATGCCAGCTTGTTTTCTGATGAATCTGTGCCTGACCATTACACCTTGAAAGAAGCCACGCTTTTCGCAGATAAACTTGCGGAAATTTTAGACTTTCCCAAAGAATGTTTGATTCCAGCCTATGAAGATGTGCTGGCACAAGTACAATTAGAAGAAAAATTACCAGAAAATATTGACCCACTCAAAGTAGATTTGAAAGATTCTGAAGAACGGCGCCGCCTTGCACGCTTGCTTGAAACAGGCTTGGGTGAAGTGGTTGGCTATGTAATGCCGATTAAACCTGTGGAAACAAAAAAAGCAAACATTAATAAATTAGAAGTTGCATGGCTGACCAGTAAATGGCCGCTAAAACGCGAACATTTATATTTGCTTGGCGGTGATTCGCCCATGGGCTTGCGTCTGCCGTTAGCAGCATTGCCTTGGGTATTGCCTGAAGACATGGAGCCTGAATTTTCTATTGATCCTTTTGCAGCGCGTACCGCGTTAGCCGATACAACAAAACCTAGCGTCAGCATCAAGCATAAAAATGCCAAACCGTTGCCGCGTGAAGTGATTCATACCGCTTTATGTGTGCAAGTGCGAAACGGCAGGCTGCATGTGTTTATGCCGCCAGTGAATCGTTTAGAAGATTATTTGGCGTTGGTTGTTGCGGTGGAAGACACTGCAACAGCACTCAACCTTAAATTATGGATTGAAGGCTACACGCCACCGCGTGAACCACGCATTCAAGTGCTGAGCGTAACACCAGACCCGGGTGTGATTGAAGTGAACATTCACCCAGCAAGCACTTGGAAGGATTTAGTCAAAAATATTACTTTGCTGTATGAAGAAGCACGATTAACCCGCTTAGGCACAGAAAAATTCATGCTCGATGGTCGTCACACAGGGACAGGCGGTGGCAATCATGTCACGCTAGGGGGTGCGACTGCGGCAGAAAGTCCAATGCTGCGAAGGCCAGATGTGCTCAAAAGTTTAATTACTTATTGGCAAAATCATCCTGCTTTGTCATATTTATTTTCTGGCACATTTATTGGCCCTACCAGTCAAGCGCCACGCGTCGATGAAGCGCGCGATGATAATCTGTATGAGCTTGCAATTGCTTTCCAACAAATGGATAAAGTGTTGCCTGATATGGCTGAAAATGAACGCCCTTGGTTGGTAGATCGATTATTGCGTAATTTATTGGTAGATCTTACAGGCAATACGCATCGTTCAGAATTCTCAATTGACAAACTTTATTCACCTGATGGACCGACAGGACGATTAGGAATTGTCGAATTTCGGGCGTTTGAAATGCCGCCGCATGCGCGCATGAGTTTGTTGCAATGTTTATTATTACGGGCTTTGGTTGCCAGATTCTGGCATCAACCGTATGAAGGAAAATTAGTCCACTGGGGTACTGAACTGCATGACCGCTGGATGTTGCCACACTTTATTGCGCAAGACATTGCCGATGTAGTGGAAGATTTACGTAGTTTTGGCTACAAATTTGAAAAACATTGGTTTGACCCATTTGTCGAGTTCCGCTTTCCGCGTTATGGCACGGTGGCCTATCACGGTGTTGAATTAGAATTACGCCAAGCGATTGAACCTTGGAATGTGCTGGGCGAAGAAATGAGTGGCGGTGGCACAGCCCGTTACGTGGATTCTTCAGTTGAGCGCATGCAAATACGCGTGCGTGGTTTAACCGATGGACGCCATGTTGTGACTTGTAACGGCAGCCCACTGCCACTGCAAGCAACAGGCATCGCGGGCGAGTACGTTGCAGGCGTGCGGTTTAGAGCGTGGTCACCTTGGTCAGCTTTGCATCCAACGATTGGCGTTCAAGCGCCATTAGTGTTTGATTTAGTGGACACATGGAGTAGCCGCGCCATTGGTGGCTGCACGTATCATGTTTCACACCCAGGCGGACGCAACTATAACACTTTTCCCATTAACGCGAATGAAGCAGAAGCTAGACGGTTTGCTAGATTTTGGGGATACGGGCATTCGCCTGGAAAAGTTGAAATTTTAGAGGAAGTGCGTAATCCAAGATTTCCATTCACGCTTGACCTAAGATGGCAAAATAAGGGATGATGCTTTTAGTAGAGTTTATGTTTGTGCTTAGTAAATCCTTAAAAACATGTGTTAAGTTAATAAAAATTTAAATCAACATCATAAATTGCCAAAAAAATGCAAGAACATGGAGTTCAAAATCGCGTACATGCAAGGCATCCGTTAAGAACACGAGGGACGCTTTTTTTTACTGGAAACCAACCTATTCAAATTCGCACTTTAGATGTTAGTTTAGGCGGTGTTTGTTTGGTTTCTGATATTGCAATTCCTGCAAAAATTATTGGGCAATTGGACATCAATTTTCCAATTGGAAAAGGTCAGTTTGAAATGATGCAAGTGAATATTCAAATTATGCACAGTATTTTTTGCAATAAAGAAGATGGCTTTAAAGTGGGTATTTTATTTGTTAAACCGCCAAGCAATTTAATGGCCGCCGTTCAGAAATTGTTAAATTCTTAAAAATAAATTCCGAGTAAATAATTCGCTATAAAATATTTCTTTAATAAAAATGTAGCTTTAGTTGTGTTTTAATCCCCTTAAAAATGTTTTAAAAACCATTCATGCAATTGACCTTTAATCAACTGCCATTTTTTGACGACCACTATCATGAGATGGTTGATTCGGCAGGCAATACGCGTACACATTGGCTTGCAATGACCGCGCTATTAAAGCAAGAAGATCCCCTTAAAATGCGCCAGCGCGTGGAAACCGTGCGTCGGCAAGTGCGCGATAATGGTGTGACTTACAATGTGTATGCGGATACACACGGCTTGCAACGGCCTTGGGATTTAGATGTTTTACCTTTTATTTTGCCGCATGAAGAATGGGCCAGCATTGCTGCCGCCGTTGCCCAGCGTGCTACCTTATTGAATAAAATTTTAATTGATATATATGGTACACAAAGCATTTTAAATTCAGGCCTGTTGCCAGCGGCTTTGGTGCATGGACACGCAGGATTTTTAAGACCCAGCCACGGCGTGCAACACCAAGATGGGATTGCATTACATAATTATGCTGTGGATATTGCGCGCGCGCCCAATGGTCAATGGTGGGTAGTTTCTGACCGTACGCAAGCGCCAACAGGGGCAGGTTATGCCCTAGAAAATCGTACGATTATTTCAAGTGTATTTCCTGATTTATTTCGTGATTTAAACATTCAGCGCTTAAGCGGGTTTTTTGCTAGCATGCGCGATAGCCTCTCTCATTGGGGGCGAGTGTGTGCGCAAAAGCAACACCAATCCATCCCAGAAATTGCGTCATTAAGTGAAGGCGAGCAACCGCTCATTGTTATTTTGACGCCAGGGCCTTATAACGAAACGTATCACGAACAATCTTATTTGGCTGGATATTTGGGTTTTCCCTTAGTGCAAGGCAGCGATTTAACCGTCAGAAATAATGTGGTTTGGTTAAAAACCATTTCTGGCCTCAAGCCCGTGCATGTGATTTTACGTAGATTAGATGATGATTTTTGTGATCCGCTCGCTTTTAATCCAGATTCCTTGCTGGGTGTTGCAGGCCTAAATGCGGTGGCAAAAGCGGGGCATGTCCTGATTGCCAATGCATTAGGTGCAAATTTATTACAATCTGGTGCGCTACTGGGGTTTTTACCAAATTTAAGCCAACACTTTTTGGGCGAACCCTTACGCATGCCATCAGTTGCAACTTGGTGGTGCGGAGAGCCAAACGCATTAGAAACCGTGATTGATAATTTACAAAACGATAATTTACAAAATTTGGTGATCAAACCAGCCTTTCCGCAAATCCAAGAATTTCCAATTTTTGTAGAAGATTTAAATAATGAAGAAAAAAATGCGCTCATTGCAAAGCTACGTGCGCACCCGAATAACTATATTGCGCAGGAGCAAGTCAAACTATCTCAAGCCCCGGTTTGGAATAAAGACAAACAAACATTTTTAGGCACAGCAGCGACAGGTTTACGCGTGTATGCCTGCGCAACGCCAAACGGCTATGCCATTATGCCTGGCGGACTAGCGCGGGTTGCAGGCGCAAAAGATGAACGCGTCATCAACATGCAACGCGGCGGCATGAGTAAAGATACGTGGATCACTGCATCGCACATGACTCACAGTGTTAGTTTGTTACGCAGAACAACATCCAGCAAAGATTTAGTCAGAGGCAATACGTATTTATCTAGCCGTATGGTAGAAAATCTTTATTGGTTTGGTCGATACTTAATGCGCAACACCCATCAAGCGCGTTTGTTACGTACGGCGATTCGATTTTTATTAGAATTTACCAACGAACAGCGCGCTATTGAATGGCCAACGGTTAATAGTTTATGTGTGATTTATGGATTTTTGCCGAGCCAAACGCAATTAAAAGAAATCAAAAAAATCAAGGCGGATGATAAAGAAACCAGTGTTGAATCCAATGTTGATTCCAGTATTGATTTAAGTGACGAAGAAATTGAAACTTTATTAGTCAATGCAGTATTTTTTAATAAAAATCAAAGCTTTGCGTCTGGCATTGAGCAAATTTTCCAACTCGCTTTTAATTTACGTGAGCGTTTATCCACCGATAATTGGCGCATTATTAACCAAATGTCACAACGCTTAAAACAAGTCAGCACCCATCCTAATTTATCGGAAACGTTGACCCAACTTGATGAAGCCAATGGTTCGCTGGTCACCCTCACAGGCTTTACGTTGGATGGCATGACGCGCGATCAAGGCTGGCGATTTATGTCCATTGGTCGCAGAATTGAGCGCTTGCAGTTTTTGTGTACGCTGTTACAGCAAGCGTTGTTGATGCCTGTTGAAAGCAATCTAGAATGGCTGTTATCACTCACAGACAGCATTGTGACGTACCGTGCTCGGTATTCAGCGCAACCTGAATGGTTGCCAGTACTGGATTTAATTTTAATGGACGAAAATAATCCCAATAGCATGATTTTTCAATTAAAAGGATTGGTGAAATATCTCGCAGAAATTTCAAATTATGACCATGGCGAACGTTATGAAAGTGGTTTGGCTGAACGCTTAGCCAGTTTGATGGCGCTCAATCCAGATTCCGCGTTGTATCATGGCAGCAGCCAATTATTAACTTGGTTATCAGAAACTTACCAAGTCAGCATTAAAACATCCGATGCGCTCAGTTTACGTTTTTTTAGCGTGACCCGCGTGCCACATTTTTTTAAATAATGTGAGCTAATTAAATGCGTTATTCGGTGGAGCATATAACAGAATATCTTTATGAGGGTACCGTTACACTCTCACAACAAATGGCACATTTAACGCCGCGAAACTCGAACACACAATTTTGCGAGAAAAACAGTCTGCTAATTTCTCCTGCTGTCGATGAGTGCTTACAACACATTGATTATTTTGGAAATTTTACCGATTTTTTTGCGATTTATAATCCACATAAACGCTTAACGGTGACTTCTTCTTTCTTGGTTTTTTTAAAAGAACGGCCAAATTTTTCCCAATTGCAAATGAGTCCAGCATGGGAAAACGTCAAATTTAGCTTAAATTTTGAGCATGGCCGTCATCAAGATGCCGTGAATTATTTATTTGCTTCGCCCAAAGTGACTTGTAGTGAACCCTTAGCAAATTTTGCACGCATCAGTTTTTGGCAAGGCAGACCCTTATTAGAGGCCGCTTTTGATTTAACGCAGCGTATTTTTAAAGAGTTTGAGTTTGATGCAAAAGCGACGGAAATTTCAACACCACTGGCCGAAGTTTTAAAAAATAAACGCGGCGTTTGCCAAGATTTTGCGCATTTGATGATTGCAAGCCTGCGTTCAATTGGCTTGGCTTGCCGTTATGTGAGTGGCTATATTTTAACGATTCCAGCCAATGGCGCGCCGCGTTTGGTTGGTGCAGATGCATCCCATGCATGGGTTTCAGTCTATTGCCCTATCAATGGCTGGGTAGATTTTGACCCAACCAATAATTGCCTTGTACAACAAGACCACATTACGGTGGCTTGGGGACGTGATTTTAGCGACGTTTCCCCCATGCATGGAATGGTATTGGGCGGCGGCAAGCAAAAACTCAAAGTCAGTGTGACCGTAACCCCATTAAATTAAATTTTTAAACCTGATACGCTTTTACGCCTTCTTCTGCCCCAGCTGCTTCTGTGAGCGCAGCTACATTTTCTTTTGTAAAAAAGCCATCAAAACTGCCATAGCGTTGAACGTATTCAATGATCAATGAAGAATGCTCAGAAGCATTTGAGAAAATTTGTTTTAGGCCTTGTTCTTTAGAGCCAATCACATCCAATAAAAAGCCTTTGCCTTGTTCTGCAATCGCGTTCACCACAAAGTCAATATGCTCAATGCCATCGCGTTCACCATCTTTTACCGCTAAAGCAATGTGATGCAAGCGCGGCCCATAATTTCGCACAAACGTTTCGGTGGGCGAAGGCAATTTCTCTAAATGATTCACAAAATAGGGCGTGTTGTTCGCGGTAAATACTTTGGCTGGGCTTTTAGATTCTGGAATTTGATGCACGCTTTTGGTGACATTGGTAGAGGAATTTTGATCCCAAATATTGTAAGCGCCCCAAAAATAATAGCTTGACCAAGATAAATATTCCAAAATTGCTACTTCTCGGTTTTGGCTATAAACGCGCGTGGCTAAATGGTCAACAGGCATAATCAAATCTTCAATCCTTAATTTTGCCTGTAAATTTTTCGCTTCCACATAGGCGGTTTGTACATCGTTACGAATCGCACTCATACCCAGCGCATAAACGCGTAAATCTTGCGGTTGACGCTCTAAATACGCCACAATATTGTGCGTGTAAGGAGAGGGTTTACCAATCGCTAAATTGCCTGGCAATTCTAATTTGCGCACTTCGTCGGGTGAGAAAAACCGAAATTCGCGTGATTGTTGAATTTTGACAACATCATGCAAATTATTCACACGAATAATTTCCCCCATGTAACGGCTATTCGGTTTTTTAGAACCCACTGGGTAAATTTCATTTAAAGCGCGAAAAATCCCTCTAAAATTTGGGTCTTTTACTTCGCGGATAATTAAATCAGGCGAATTTAAATCAATCCGCAAAATATGCGTCCAGTGTTTTTCGCTTTCCAATGTGACCAAATAATGGTAAGGCGTCATCAAGCACATTTCAGCGATGTACTGAATCGAATGGTCTGGGTCCACGGTAATCATCAGCGCATCAATTTCGTGAATCATATCCGTGAGGCCCGTACGGTCGCGCTCTTCTAATAAACGTTGTAAATATTCTTCAAAAAAAGCTGAGTTTTCTTTATCGCCGTGGCGGCTAAATCCGAGTGAGTTTGTCATAAATTTAAAGTTAAAAAGTTAAGTGAAAATAAGATAAATGCTTGATTTAAATTCTAAAGCCAAAATGTAATTTATTTGTATCTGCAACTGATATACATCAAATAGATTGAAAATTAATTTAATTGATGGAGTTCTAATTTACGCAATTTTGGTGCTAATTTCGCAGTAATACCCACCACACCAATCGTCATCACACCACCAAAAACTACCGAAGGAATTAAGCCTAACAATTTTGCAGCTACCCCTGATTCAAATGCGCCTAATTCGTTAGACGAGCCAATAAAAATGCCATTAATGGCAGAAACGCGTCCACGCATGGCATCTGGCGTGGCAAGTTGCATAATGGTTTGGCGCATCACCACAGAAATACCGTCAAACACGCCCGAAAGTAATAACATTAAAATTGACACCCAAAAATAACTGCTTAAACCAAAGCCAATCATACACACACCAAAACCTGCAACTGCGCCTAATAGCCAACGCCCCGCATGATAATTTATTGGGTTTTTTGCCAGCCAAATGCCCGTTAAAATTGCACCTACGGCGGGTGCGGCACGCAAAATACCCAAACTTTCTGGCCCTAAATGGTAAATATCTTTAATAAAGGCTGGCAGCATCGCCACCGCGCCACCAAACAATACCGCAAACATATCTAATGACATCGCGCTCAAAATAATTTGATTGCGCGTCACAAATCGCAAACCTTCGCCAATGCTTTTAAAAACAGATTTAGGCTTCTGCACCGCTTTGGGTTCTTTAATATTTAATAAATACATTGCAATAAACGCGCCAAAACACAAAGTACAGGCAAAACCATACGCAACAGTTTTGTTGGCAAAACCAATTAAAACACCGCCAATGGCTGGCCCTAACACCAAACCAATTTGAAAAATTGCGCTGCCCATGCCTGATGCTTGTGCGTATTTATTTCTGGGTAAAATAATGGCAAACAGCGTGTTATAACTGGGCGCAATAAAGGCGCGGGCAATGCCAATAAAAACAATGGAAGCGTATATCCAAAACGCAACATCCATCTGCCAAAATGCTTCAACATAGCCTGCCGAAAGTAGCGTCAAACCTAAAATATTTGTAAATAGCATGCAGGCTGCCAACATAGCAAAAAAACGTCTTGAGTAATGATGATCTACCGCATAGCCCGCAAACAGCGCGCAACTAAAATAGGGGATTACCTCTGCCAAGCCAATTAAGCCCAAAGCAAGCGGGTCATGCGTAATTTCATAAATATGCCAGCCCACCGCCACTGCCACCATTTGGTAAGCCAACACCAGTTGAATGCGGTAAGCGAGCAATTTTAAAAAAGCATAATTTTTTGTTTTTAATAATACATTCATACGCTTGATTATACTTGAGTGCAATTTTTAGCAATTGCCTTGATTGAGCAAAAATGATGCTTTAATTAATTTAATAAAAATGATTTTGCAGAAAATTTGCTATGGTTGCTTAGGCTATAATTGCTCTGGTTAGTGCTGAGAATAAAGCAGTAAGTATATGCAAATATACCGATGAGTCGTCATTGACCTAGTGTGACTCTGCTGAAATATATTAGGCGCACTAACCACATCTAGCGTCTGCTAAAAATTATCTAGCGGGCTACTCACACCGCGCCCACCTTTGTTTAACACATGGGTGTAAATCATGGTGGTAGCCACATCAGAATGGCCTAATAATTCTTGCACGGTGCGAATATCGTAACCGCTTTCCAACAAATGTGTGGCAAAACTGTGGCGCAAGGTATGCGGCGTAGCGGCTTTTTGAATCCCAGCATTTACCACTGCTTGGCGCACCGCACGCTGAATGGCTTGGTCTTGCACATGATGCCGCCTTGTAATTGCTTCGTCACTGCGCGGGTCAACCGATAATTTCCCAGAAGGGAAAATATATTGCCAAACCCAATCGCGCGCGGCATAAGGATATTTTTTAGCTAGCGCTGTTGGCAAATACACTTCACCAAAGCCACCCGCTAAATCATCCAA
This sequence comes from Methylophilaceae bacterium, assembly GCA_965247415.1. Classification (GTDB taxonomy): domain Bacteria; phylum Pseudomonadota; class Gammaproteobacteria; order Burkholderiales; family Methylophilaceae; genus Methylotenera. Next base: position 1,278,134 of record OZ252007.1, on the reverse strand, counting down.
ATGCAATTTTTTAACTTTTTCTAAATGGGCTTTTAGCGGCACAACCAAGCTAGCGGGCAACATGGTAATGCGGTCTTTAAAGCCTTTGCCATCTCGAATCAAAATTTCCTTGCGTTCAAAATCTACATCTTTCACACGCAAACGCAACGCCTCTAAAATCCGCATGCCTGTGCCATAAAGCAAACTAACAATTAAATGATGCGTGCCATCAAGCTCTTTTAAAATGGCTTGGACTTCATTTTTTGTAAGCACCACAGGCAAACGTTTGGGCGTTTTAGCATGTTCAATATCATCTAACCATGGCAAAGCCTCACCCAAAACCTCTTTATACAAAAACAACAAAGCACTTTTTGCTTGGTTTTGGGTGCTGGCAGAAACGTTTCGATGCACTGCCAAATGTGTTAAAAACTGCTCCACCTGCGCTGCACCCAAATCTTTTGGGTGTTGCTTGTCAAAATGCAAAATATATCGTTTAATCCAATCTATATAAGCTTGCTCTGTGCGAATACTATAATGCTTTAAACGAATTTTCCCGCGCACAATATCAAGCAATTTTGGTGAATCAGCATCTGATGGTTTAATCATAATTTTTTAGGAAGCACTAAATTTTATCAAGTGTATGAATAAATTGAAAATAGTTTACATTTTTTTAAAAAAAAAAGCATCCATGACGCAAAACAAAGCGTCAATTAGGATGACTAATAAACGTTAGGTATCAATATGGCAGAAGAGGTCGACGATAAGTTTTATGACAGAGCTGATGCTCATATCCACCTATCGAATGAGCAATTGGCAGATATTGGTCGCGGTAAAGTCAGCGCATCTATGATGTATTCTTTGGCTAGATTTAATGCTTGGGTCAGTGCTGTTGGTTTCACCAAATCAGATGAAATGGCCGCCGCTAAAGCTGAAACAATCGAATATTTTGTTAATGAATATCGCAAAATGCTTGATGAAAATTTAAGTGACTACATTACTAATTTTGACAGCTATATGGCCATAAGTAATGATAAAGCCTAACCCATCATTCAAGCGGGACGCCTAACGGCACCCCTTAATTAAAACGTTAGGGTTTAAATGCCAGGCTGTATTTTGCGAGTTCAGGGTTCTACTGCAAAGGTACGTAAATTTATTCGCTCAACTGAACTTCAACTTATTAAGGTCTATTGGAAAGGTGAGGCTGGTTTTCCTGCAAGCAGAGGGCCATCTAAATCGTCAGGTTTCAATATCGCCTTGTCTGGTTCACATGGCGAGTCAATCGAAAAGCAAGCTCGCCAAACATTGGCGTTTCTGCAAAAAAACAAAGAATCTATGCATTTTTTAAAAAGCCTAGGTTTTAAAAACGTAACTATCGATTTTGGGCTGTACGATTTAGCAACCGAAAATAAACCTTGGCCAACTTATCATTTGCCAGCTAAATTAGTAACATTAATAGGGGAGTTTAATTTTGAGCTTTGTTTCTCTTTTTACGGTCAACCCTAACCCATCATTCAAGCGGGACGCCTAACGGCGCCCCTTAATTAAAACGTTAGACAAAAGTATCAAAAATTCTATGGGTAAACAATACACATCTCTTTCTGATAAATTAACTGAGTTCATAAGTGAACAGAAAATATTTTTCGTGGGTACGGCTGCGACAGATAGTCGAGTTAATGTTTCCCCCAAAGGAATGGATTCTTTTCGAGTGTTAAACAATAATCGAGTGATTTGGCTCAACGTAACGGGGAGCGGAAATGAAACATCAGCTCACGTTCAGCTAAACCCGCGCATGACTATTATGTTTTGTGCATTTGATGGACCGCCTCTTATTCTTCGGCTTTACGGAATGGCAAGAGTTGTCCACAAAAATGACAATGATTGGAAAGAACTTTTTTCTCATTTCAATCCCTTGCCCGGCGCACGCCAGATATTTGATCTATCAATCGAATTAGTGCAAGCTTCATGTGGAATGGCTGTGCCGTATTACGAGCATACGGGAGACAGAGAGTTACTTTCGGATTGGGCGAAGAAAAAAGGAGACGACGGCCTGATAGAGTATTGGGAAGAAAAGAATCAATCAAGTATCGACAACATTCCTACTAACATCATTGCAAAAAATGTCTAACCCATCAATCAAGCGGGGCTGGCTTATGCCAGCCCTTACCAAATAAATCTAAATTTATAGGGTTGCTTGTTTAGTTAGTCGTTATTTTCTTCAGCAGCTGGCGCATCGATAAGCGCTTTCATGCTTAATCTTACACGGCCTTTTTCATCTGCTTCAACCACTTTCACTTTCACCACATCGCCTTCTTTCAAGAAGTCACTCACAGCATTGACGCGTTGATGGGCAATTTGTGAAATATGGAGCAAACCATCTTTACCAGGAATCAAAGTCACGATTGCACCGAAATCTAACAGTTTAATCACTGTGCCTTCATACACATTGCCTACTTCTACTTCTGCAGTAATTTCTGCAATACGACGTTGTGCTTCTGCACCTGCTTCTGAGCTTGTACAAGCAATTTTTACAGTACCGTCATCTTCAATATCGATGGTTGTGCCTGTTTCTTCTGTTAAAGCACGAATTACAGCGCCGCCTTTACCAATCACATCACGAATTTTTTCAGGATTGATTTTCATGGTAATTATGCGTGGTGCGAATGCTGACATTTCTGTATTCGCAGTACTCATGGCTTGTTTCATGATGCCAAGAATATGCGTACGGCCTTCTTTGGCTTGGGCAAGTGCTACTTGCATAATTTCTGCAGTAATGCCAGTGATTTTAATGTCCATTTGCAGCGCAGTAATGCCGTCTTCGGTGCCTGCAACTTTAAAGTCCATGTCACCTAAGTGATCTTCATCACCTAGAATATCTGTTAACACAGCTACACGGTTACCTTCTTTAATTAAGCCCATGGCAATGCCAGCCACGTGATTTTTTAATGGCACGCCTGCATCCATCATGGCTAAACTACCACCACAAACCGAAGCCATGGAGCTTGAACCGTTTGACTCTGTAATTTCAGACACAATACGCACGGTATAACCAAACTCTTCTGCTGTTGGTAACGCTGCAACTAAAGCACGTTTTGCCAAACGGCCATGGCCAATTTCACGACGTTTTGGTGTACCTACGCGGCCTGTTTCGCCCGTTGCATACGGAGGCATGTTGTAATGCAACATAAAACGGTCATGGTATTCACCTTGCAATGCATCTATGACTTGTTCATCACGACCTGTGCCTAATGTTGCAACTACTAACGCCTGTGTTTCACCGCGGGTAAATAAAGCTGAGCCATGGGTACGTGGTAACACGCCTGTGCGTACGGTAATTGGGCGCACGGTGCGCGTATCACGGCCATCAATGCGTGGCTCGCCATCTAAAATTTGGCTACGTACGGTTTTGGCTTCTAAATTAAAAAACTCTGTTTTAATTTTATTCGCTTCTTCTGTTGACGTTGTTTCTGTAATGAGTTCAGCCAACACACGGTTTTTGATTTCGTCTAATTTAGCAGACCGTAAACCTTTCGCTTTGATTTGGAATGCTGCATTAACATCAGCCGCTGCAATTGCCGCTACCTTTTCAATTAAGGCAGTGTCAGGCTCAGGTGCAACCCAATCCCAAGGCTCTTTGCCAACTTCTGCTGCTAATTCATTAATCATATTAATCACTGGCTGCATCGCTTCATGACCGAATACCACAGCGCCAAGCATCACTTCTTCTGAAAGTTCTTTCGCTTCTGATTCCACCATCATCACCGCAGTTTCTGTTGCAGCAACTACCAAGTCCAACTGTGTTTCTTCGAGTTGTGCTTTGGTTGGGTTTACAATGTACTCGTCATTGATATAACCCACACGCACAGCGCCTAATGGGCCATAAAATGGAATGCCTGAAATTGCCATCGCAGCAGATGCACCAATAATCGAAGGGATATCCGCATCAATTTCTGGGTCTGAAGACATCACTGTCGCAACAATTTGTACTTCGTTATAAAACGCTTCTGGGAATAATGGACGTAATGGGCGATCAATTAAACGTGATGTTAGTGTTTCTTTTTCTGAAGGACGGCCTTCGCGTTTGAAAAAGCCACCTGGAATTTTGCCAGCAGCATACGTTTTTTCCATGTAATCAACTGTTAACGGGAAAAAATCTTGACCTGCTTTTACTTCTGTTTTACCAACCACAGTCACCAACACAACGGTATCACCATAACTGATCATCACCGCGCCATCTGCTTGACGCGCGATTTCACCTGTTTCAATAATCAGCTCATGTGCCCCAAATTGAATACTTTTTTTAACTTTATTAAACATAACTTTTTCCTCTTCCGATTTTAACGTTCATTATTCTCAACCCAATAATGAACACACAATATAGACCTACCTAACGTTATCTTTATGACAATCCATAAATTTTAGCCATATAAATTAAAGCCATAAAATAAAATTTTTGATAAATCTTAACAAAAAAAGCCGAGGTACTGATTCACAGCACTCCGGCTTTTAATATGGGGCTTTTTAATTTTTTAAAACACCAAACAGATAATTCTTGTTGATTCTATAGCGCTTAAAAACTTACTTACGAATACCTAAACGACCAATTAATGTTTGATAACGATCGACACTCTCAGTTTTTAAATAATCTAATAAACGACGACGTTGGCTAACCAAAGCTAACAAACCACGACGTGAGTGGTTGTCTTTTTTATTCGATTTAAAATGCTCTGTTAAATATGTAATACGGGCTGTTAACAATGCAACTTGTACCTCTGGGCTTGCTGTATCGTTCGCTGCGCGTTGATATTCTGTAACAATTTTTGCTTTATCTTGTGCTGTAATAGCCATCTTTTTTCCTTTAGTTAGCGTCAATGTAAAAGCAGAAAACCCGCCTAAACATTCAATTTACGAAGTCAAGCATTATAATGGTTTTTTTTGTCAAAACAAGGTTTTTATTAATTATTTCAAAGACTTTGCTCAATTAACCTTTTAATTTTTTGAAGTGCGCACTAAACGTTTCGGGCTTATTTTTCCATTTTCACACTGGCATAAGCCTAAAAATTGATGTTCTTCGTCATAGGCACGAACTTCGCCAATTGGAAAATTACTTGATGCTTTAACTGATTGTCCTTGGCTTAATTGTAAAGCGGCTGTTTTATCCAAGTGAACGGCTGGAAAGTTTGCAATTGCAGCATCTACAGGGTGCAATAATGTTTGAAGCGAAATATTTTGTGTGTGTTGCTCAATTAAATTTTCTAATGTGATAGATTGTGAAATTTGAAAGCCTGCGGTTTCTGTGCGTCGCAGGCCAATTAAATGTGCGCCGCAGCCAAGTGCATTACCAATGTCTTCCGCCAAGGTGCGAATATAGGTGCCTTTGCTACAGCTTACTGAAATGGTTGCAGTTTCATTTGAAAAATTATCTACCGAAATTTTTGTAATTGTGACTTGTCTGGCTTTTCTTTCAATCTCCACTCCTGCGCGTGCGTATTCATACAACGCTTTACCTTCAAATTTTAGGGCGGAATACATGGGTGGAATTTGTGTAACTTCCCCCAAAAATGTTTGGCAAGTATTTTCTAATGTTTGAAAGTCAAAAGTGACAGGGGATTGGTTTAACACTTCACCTTCTGCATCGCCTGTTGTCGTGGTTGCACCAAATTTAACTGTTGCGATATAAGTTTTATCAGCATCTGTGACATATTGCGCAAATTTTGTGGCTTCTCCCAAACAAATGGGGAGCAAGCCTGTTGCCAATGGATCTAGCGTACCAGTATGACCTGCTTTGGCGGCTTGAAAGAGATGTTTAACTTTTTGTAAGGCTTGATTGGAAGAAAAACCGAGTGGTTTATCCAACAGTAAAATGCCATCTATATTTTTTTTGGGTCTTCGATACTGCAAAAGAAATGCGCTTTAGTGAAGAAATTAAGAGTGAACAGATTAAGATTTTTGTTGCCCTAGTGCTTCATCAATCAATTTAGACATTTTCATGCCATTATCAATGGAAGCATCATAAAAAAAATGCAGTTGCGGCACAGTTCTTAGCAACATACTTTTTGCTAATTGTGTGCGTAAAAAACCAGCTGATTTTTCTAAGCCTTGTTGCAAACGTTCGCTTGGTTTATCTGCGCTGTAAAAAATTTTCGCATGTGCCATATCGCCCGTGACCTCAACTGCAATAATCGTCACACCATTCACGCGTGGGTCTTTGATTTCAAACTGCAGCAACTGGGCGATTTCGCGCTGCATTTGCTCGGCAACGCGATGACTTCTGGAAAATTCTTTGGCCATTATTTTTATATCACTAAAGCTTACGCGCCACTTCAATGACTTCATAGACTTCTAAAATATCGCCGACTTCTATTTCGTTGTAGTTTTTAAGTGATAAGCCGCACTCGAAGTTATTCTTAACTTCTTTGACGTCATCTTTAAAGCGTTTGAGTGAATCAAGTTCGCCTGTATGAATAATCACATTATTGCGCAACACACGTACTTTAGAGTTGCGTTTAATCATGCCGTCTTGTACATAACAACCTGCGATTGATCCCACTTTAGAAATTTTGAACACTTCACGGATTTCTACCGTACCAATCATACTTTCTTTTTGTTCTGGCGCGAGCATGCCACCTAAAGCGGCTTTAATTTCATCGACTGCTTCATAAATAATATTGTAATAACGCACATCTACGCCCAGTGAATCAATCAATTTACGCGCGCCCGCATCTGCTCGGACATTAAAGCCAATCAATACCGCTTTTGATGCCGCGCTTAAGTTCACATCTGACTCGCTAATGGCACCTACACCCGTATGAATAATGTTGACTTTTACTTCTGAGGTTGATAGTTTTTGTAGGCTTGTAGCAAGTGCTTCATATGAACCTTGCACATCGGATTTAATAATTAGACCAAGTGTTTGCGCAACTCCTTCGCCCATTTGATCGAACATATTTTCTAGTTTTGCGGCTTGTTGTTTAGCAAGTTTTACATCACGGAATTTACCTTGACGAAAGTTGGCAATTTCACGTGCTTTACGCTCGTCGTTCAAGACAATCATTTCTTCGCCAGCATTTGGCACGTCTGATAAACCTTGAATTTCAACTGGCATTGACGGCCCAGCTTCTTGAATATCGCGGCCTGATTCATCCAGCATGGCGCGAACTTTACCGAAAGTTGAACCCGCTAAAATCATATCGCCGCGTTTAAGCGTACCTGATTGCACCAAAATCGTGGTCACTGGACCACGGCCTTTGTCTAAACGGCCTTCAATCACAATGCCTTTTGCTGGCGTATTTTTTGGCGCTTGCAATTCTAAAACTTCCGCTTGTAATAAAACTGCTTCAAGTAATTCATCAATACCTTTACCCGTTTTGGCAGAAACAGGTCTAAACATGACCTCACCACCAAAATCTTCAGGCACAACTTCTTGCGCAACCAACTCCATTTTTACGCGCTCAGGATCAGCATCTGGTTTATCAATTTTATTGATGGCTACAACTAAAGGCACACCAGCCGCTTTTGCATGGTGAATCGCCTCAATGGTTTGTGGCATAACACCGTCATCAGCTGAAACGACCAAAATCACCACATCCGTTGCTTTTGCACCGCGCGCGCGCATTGCGGTAAATGCTTCATGGCCTGGTGTATCTAAGAATGTCACCATCCCACGTGGTGTTTCAACATGGTAAGCGCCAATATGCTGGGTAATGCCACCCGCTTCACCTGAAGCCACGCGGCTACGACGAATGTAATCTAACAAAGAAGTTTTACCATGGTCGACGTGACCCATCACTGTCACCACTGGTGGGCGCGTTTCCATAATCGCTTCGGCATGAACAGCTTCTTCTACAAATGCTTCTGGATCATTCGGTGCGGCAGCGGATGCACGGTGACCCATTTCTTCTACTAAAATAATGGCCGTTTCTTGATCTAGCACTTGGTTAATGGTCACCATCATGCCCATGCCCATCAGCACTTTGATCACTTCTCCAGATTTAACAGCCATTTTGTGCGCTAACTCTGCCACCGTTATAGTTTCTGGCACTAACACATCATAAATAATGGCTTCTGTTGGTGCGGTAAATGCATGTTGTTGATCATCATCATGATGCGTTTTATTTTTGCCTTTTGGCGCGCGCCACCCCAACTTACCAGTGGTCGCCAATGTGTCGCCCCGTGTTTTCAAGCCACGTTTTTTATTTTCTGCATCCGTCCATTCTTTATTATTGCCTTTGCCCTTTTTTGCTTCTTTAGCAACGGGTTTCGCAACGCCATCTTTGGCAACGGGTTTATGTAATGTGCCTTCTGATAACTTAGTCGCTTTGGCTTTTGCTGCTTCCGCCTCTTCTAATTTTTTCGCTTCTTCGTCTAGCCGACGTTGCACCAATGCTTCTTTTTTGCGTTTATCCTCGGCTTGTAAAGCTAATAGAGCAGCATGGCGTTTTGCCTCTTGCTCACGGAGCGCTATTTCATCGGCGCCAAGCAAATCTTTACGACTAATGGTTTGTTTCTGAGCAGGCTCAAAAACTTCCGCTTTGACTTCTGGCAAAGTTTCAACTTGTTTTACTTCTTCTGTTTCAACCACAGGCGCAACGATTTCCTCTTTTTCGATGACTGGTGTTTCTTGTACAGTTTCAATCACCGCTTCGATAGGCGCGCCTGTATCTGGCGTTTCAATATTGTCTGATTGATCAGCTAAGTTTTCTGGATTATTTTGTGCTGGGTTATTTTGTGGTTCAAGCAGTGTTTCTTCTCTTTGCTCTATCACACGTTTTTTACGCACTTCAACTTGAATGGTGCGCGCTTTACCTGTGTTATCCGTTTTTTTAATTTCTGTACTGGATTTTCTTGTGAGCGTAATTTTGCTTTTTGGCGCAGTTCCGTGTTCTTTACGCAAATGATCAAGCAATGCTGTTTTATCTTCTTCGCTTAGTTGATCATTGGTATTTGTTTTATCTACACCAGCACTTTTAAGTTGCTCTAATAATAGTGCTGTTGGCAATTTTAATTCGCCAGCAAATTGCTCTACAGTTGTTTGCGCCATCTTCAATTACTCCAGTATTCTTTCTAAGCTTTATTGCTTAGTCATCGCCTTGCTATCGTGCAAAACCTCTTATTGGCTAAAGCTTTACACGATTTATTACTTAACTTTTTCTATTTAAACCTAGGTCTATTTAAAACTAGTTCTATTTAAACCAAGGCGCGCGCGCCGTCATAATCAGCGTTTTTGCTCTTTCTGCATCCATGCTGGTTAAATCGACTAGTTCATCCACAGCGAGTTCAGCCAAATCATCCATGCTTGGAATACCTTTTGAAGCGAGTAAATGCGCAGTTTCAGCATCCATACCTTCCATATTCAATAAATCTTCTGTGGCTTCTTGAATTTTTTCTTCATTTGCAATGGCTTCTGTCAGGAGCGCCGCACGTGCGCGTTTACGCAATTCTTCTACTGTATCTTCGTCAAACGCTTCAATTTCATTCATTTCTGCTAGCGGCACATAAGCAATTTCTTCTAAAGTGCTAAAACCTTCTTGCACTAAAATTTCCGCTACCTCTTCGTCCACATCTAATTTTTCCATAAAGAGTTGCGTGACACCTGCAAACTCTTCCTGATTTTTTTGTGCGGCTTGGTCAACAGTCAAAATATTAATTGTCCAACCTGTCAGGTCTGACGCTAAGCGTACATTTTGACCGTTTCTGCCAATGGCTTGTGCAAGCTGATCTTCTTCGACCACGACATCCATGCTGTGTGCATCTTCGTCCACCACAATGCTAGAAACCTCTGCCGGCGACATTGCGTTTATGACAAATTGTGCGGGTTCCATGCTCCATAACACAATATCCACACGTTCCCCTGCCAATTCACCCGTGACTGCTTGAACGCGTGAACCTTTCATACCGACACAGGTTCCGACTGGATCAATGCGTTGGTCATTTGTTTTTACCGCAATTTTTGAACGTAAGCCAGGATCACGTGATGCGGCGCGAATTTCTAACAAACCTTCTTCAATTTCTGGCACTTCTAATTCAAATAAACGAATTAAAAATTCTGGGGCAATTCTGGATAAAATTAATTGTGGGCCACGTCCAGTGCGAACAATATTTGAAAGATACGCACGCACGCGGTCGCCCACACGTAAATTTTCTTTTGGGATCATATTTTCGCGTGGCAATAACGATTCAATGCGGCCAACTTCAATAATAGCGTTCCCTTTTTCCATGCGCTTAATCACGCCTGTGACTAATTTTTCATCGCGCGCTAAAAAGTCAGCCAAAATTTGTTCTCGTTCCGCTTCACGCACCTTTTGCAAAATCACTTGTTTTGCTGCTTGCGCACCAATACGGCCAAACGCAATGCTTTCTAATGGCTCTTCGTAATAATCACCAATGTTTAAGCCTTTGGCGTGATCACTTTCTTCATCAATTTGATAGGCTGAATTTTCTAGTAAATCATATTCCACATATTGCCAACGGCGGAACGTAGCATATTCGCCCGTTTCACGGTCAATTTGCACACGAATATCCGCGTCATCATGATGTTTTTTCTTGGTTGCAGAAGCGAGCGCAAATTCGAGCGCAGTAAAAATAACCTCTTTAGACACATTTTTTTCATGGGCTAAAGCATCTACTAATAATAAAATTTCACGACTCATCACACTCTCCAACGCAAATTTTTTGCAAAACCAATTAAATTTTTACTTTTTATAAAAATACTAAAACTTTGGGCTATATCAAAACTCTGGACTTAACCGCGCTTTATCAATATTTGTCAGCGCCATTTTGTAAACAACGCCTTCATACGCTAATAAAACATGGCCGTCTTCAACACCTTTTAAAATCCCTAAAAATGTTTTTCGTGGCAAAGTTGTTTCAACCACATTAGGACCTTCTTCTTTCATGCCAACGCGCAATTTCACTTGCGCGCGTTCACCAGTAAAACGTAAAAAATCTTTTTCTTTTTTAAGAACGCGATCCATGCCCGCTGATGAAATTTCAAGGCGGTCATAATCAACTTCGTGCTCTACCGTCAGTACATTGCCCAATTGATTGCTCACTAAGACACAATCATCAATATTAACGCTGTCTTTTATACTTTCTGGGTTTAATTTATCAATAAACACGCGCAATAATTTTCCTCGATTTGAAATTTCGAGGTCAACTAATTCAAACCCAAGCTGGGTGACAGTTTTTTCAATCAGTGCATGTAAATCTTGCACCATCGCTATTCCTTATATTCATAAAATGCGCCTCTCATCTGCAAGCACAAATAAAAAATGGGCACAAAGCCCATCAAAATTTTTCTGCATTATACCCATCAATTCAATGAATTGGAATCTCAACTTAAAAAATCATTAAATTCTTAAAGTAATTTTGGTTTTTCTTGTAAAAAACAAAATGTTTATTCTTTTTAATTATTAACATATAAAAACAAATTCTTTTTAATTTTTAAGCTTCCTATTTATAGTGCAAGAAATCTTAAATTAATGCTCGGTGAATGATGTCTTCAACTCATAAAAATTTAACTGCTTCACACGATATTTCACAAGAAATCCTCTCGGCTGTAGAAGCGTTAAAACAAGGCTCTGGTTTTGGTTCAATTGAAATTATTGTTCATGAGGGGCGAGTGACACAAATTGAACGCAGAGAAAAACTACGTTTTCAATCACTAGACAAAAAAACTAATCCTACTGAAAAAAACAGCGGCTCATCATTATAAATTGAAATCAAAGATTGACTGGATATCCAGAGATATGGTTTTTAGGAAAAAAACATGAATACCAAAATTGCTACTCCCTCCAAGATTTATCTTAAAAAATTAAAAATTTCTCTGATTGTTAGTGGATTTTCTAGCCTCCTCTTTTCCGCTTTCATCAATCAAGCTTTGGCTGAAGATGCAGCTGACATAAGCGCAGAAGCGCAAGTTCAACAAGCTAAAGTTAAAGCACGCTTGGCAGAAATTGCCGCGGAAGAGAAAAAAGCAAAACGCGATGCCAACGGTTATTACGTTGAGCGCAAGAGTTACGGCACACAGAAAGAAACAGACCCACCACGCTATGTAAAGCAAGCCAATAAAACATGGTTAAAAGACTATGATGCATTTAATGATGTTGATTGGCTCGACCTAGGCTTGGAATACCGCGTGCGTTATGAACACCGTGATAACGACTTTCGTCGCAGCGATGAAAATATCGATGACCCACTCTTATTACGTACCCGCGCTTATATTGGCATTAAAAATATCCTTGATCCACTACGTTTAGCTTTAGAAGTTCAAGACTCACGACGCAATCTTGGTGATTACACCCGAGAATATGACACGCGCGATGTCAACCAAGCGGACATCTTACAAGGCTATTTAGAATTAAACTTCCAAAAGACCTTTTTAGGTCAAGATGATTTAGGTCATGAGCATCCGATTTGGATACGCGCTGGCCGACATGCTTGGGAGGCGGTTGATAGACGACTAATAGCCCGTAATGAATGGCGCAACACCACCAACACCTTTCAAGGGGTAAGAGCCCAAATTGGTGATAGAAAGAATGATTGGGACCTTGAATTACTTGCCGTAAAACCAGTGCAAAGATTTACAACCCGTTTAGATGAAGTAGATCATGCACAAGATTTTTATGGTGCCATTTTTAATTGGCGCCGCTGGTCAGATTACGTGACCTTGGAACCTTATTACTTCCGTTTAAAACAAGATGGTGATGAAGTGAAATATAACTCTGGTGGCGAAGCACTCACAGGCGCAGCGTTACGTCAGGCACAGATAGACCGAGATATTCATACCGCAGGCTTACGTGCTTACAGCGTGATTGGCAACAGTGGTTTTGACTACGATGTTAGCTATGTTAAACAATGGGGTGATCAACAACGCTTTTTAAGTAATGCCCTTGGGTATATTGAAGTAGACCATGACGCGCATGCTTATAATGCCGAGCTAGGCTACAGCTTCAAACACCCTTGGAAACCAAGATTCAGCGTCTTCTATGGTGTTGCAACCGGGGATAAGAATCCTGCCACAGGTACGGATAGAACAGATACCCAACGCTTTGAGCGTCTGTTTGGGTTTGCTCGCCCATGGTCTAACGATGATTACATCCAAATGGAAAACATTCGCACACCGAAAGTGCGACTTGAATTTGATCCACAGGTTTCATTCTTGGATAACGTGAAGGTCGATACCGGGTTTAGTTGGTACAAACTCGATAGTGCTTCTGACCGCTGGAATGCAGGGGCCAACCTAAGAGACCGTACTGGCAATAGCGGTACGGATTTGGGTAAAGAGTTCGACTTACGCGTACGCTTTCCAATTAATCCACAAATTGCAGTCAACATAGGCTATGCGCATTTCTGGGCAGGCGATTTTGTGAAAACCACTTCACGCAGAGTAGCTGGCCAATCTGGTCGTGATGACAACTCAGATTTCTTCTATACCGAGGTTTCACTTTACGCATTTTAATTAAGCATTTTATACGTGAGATTGCGAGTCTCATCAAAAGACTCGCAATTGAACTACTGAATGAGTCAATCAGTTATTAATAAAGGATGAATAATGAATTTTAAAAATAAGTTGAGCACAACCTTAGCAATTGGCGCTTTATTTACATCTGCTTTAGCCTATGCCACAGAGATTACCTTGCTAAATGTTTCTTACGACCCAACACGTGAACTTTACGTGGAATACAACAAAGCATTTGCTAATTATTGGAAAGCTAAAACGGGCGACACAGTCACAGTTAAACAATCTCATGGTGGCTCTGGAAAACAAGCGCGCTCTGTGATTGATGGTTTACCTGCGGATATCGTGACATTGGCGTTATCTTACGACATTGATGAAATTAGCGCGAAAGCGAAACTGATTCCAAAAGATTGGCAAAAAAGATTGCCACATAATAGTTCGCCCTACACCTCAACCATTGTTTTATTGGTGCGCAAAGGTAACCCGAAAAATATTAAAGATTGGAACGATTTGGTAAAACCTGGCGTTTCTGTGATTACACCTAACCCAAAAACGTCTGGTGGCGCGCGTTGGAATTATTTAGCTGCTTACGCCTATGCGCTCAAGCAAAACAATAATGACGATGCAAAAGCACGCGAATTTGTAGGCAAAATCTTTAAAAACGTACCTGTGCTTGACAGTGGCGCACGCGGATCAACCACGACGTTCATTGAGCGCGGCATTGGCGACGTACTCTTAGCTTGGGAAAATGAGGCATTTTTAGCACAAAAAGAATTAGGTCCAGATAAGTTTGAAATCGTGATTCCTTCACTTTCAATTTTGGCTGAACCGCCTGTGACTGTGGTGGATAAATATGCAAAAAAACATGGCACTGAAGCAGTTTCCAAAGCTTATCTTGAGTATTTATATTCTGAAGAAGGTCAGGAAATTGCAGCTAAAAATTACTACAGACCCACATTGGAGTCTGTGGCCGCAAAATATGAAAAAAGCTTTCCAAAAGTCAATTTAATTAAAATTGATGATGTGTTTGGTGGATGGCAAAAAGCGCAAAAAACCCATTTTTCTGATGGCGGCACGTTTGATCAGATTTATCAGAAATAAAGGGTAATTAAGATGACAGAATCGATTAAAACCAAAGTAAGTTTAGATCTCCTAAAAAATCAACTTAAAGAAGCCTTACTTTTAGATTTTGAAGACTTTTCTTTAGATCAAAATGCGACTGGCGAATATAGCAGTGATTTCTTAGGCGTGCATTTTGAGTCTGCATTCCAGCCTATTTACGATATTGCTTCTGGCGATTTATTTGGTCACGAGGCTTTATTAAGGCCTCTTTTAGGAAAAATTCAAGAGGCTACGCCAGACTTTGCTTTTAGTTACGCTGAAGCCTCTAATAAGCTTGTGAAGTTAGATCGTGTCAGTAGAACCTTGCATGTGTTAAATTTCAACCAAATTTTTCATGAAAAGGGCTTATTGTTTTTAAATGTGCACCCTAATTTGCTGATTAGCGTTTCTGAACATGGAAAGGTTTTTGAGCGTATTTTGCATGCGAACTCGGTCCCAACTGAACGGGTTGTCATCGAGCTTCGTGACTATAGCATTCCGGAAAATCACGAAAATTTAGTCACTTATGAAAAGCAATTGGCAGCCGCCACTGAGAACTATCATGAGCGCGGTTATAAAATTGCCATTGATAATTTTGGTAATCAACATTCTTTAATTAGTCGATTGTGGCAATTAAAACCCGATTTTATTAAATTTGACCGTTCCATTATTCAAGAAGCGGTCAACAATCATCGCTTAGAAACCACGCTTAACGGATTGAGCAATTTGATAAAAAGTCTTGGCGCACAACCCATTATTACTGGAATTGAAACGCAGGAACAATTAAATGTAGCAACAGCAGCAGGCGTACATTTATTGCAAGGATTTATCTTCAGCAAACCCGTTTCTGCAAAAAAATTACAAGCGTCTGGCGTGTTACACAGAGAATCAAAAATTGTTTAAAGGGAATAAATCCATATAACTGATTAGCATATGGTTATATTTAATGACAATTTAATCATCAGAAATAGTATTGCTATCATTCACCACTCAAAAAAATAAATTAATTCACAACAGACAACACCTTATGGCCAAACGTAAAAATGTCCTTCCAGGATTTAACCTCTCACTCGGGTTTACCCTGCTTTATTTAAGCCTAATTGTGCTGATTCCATTATCAGCCGCTTTTATTAAAACGACAGAGTTAACCCTAGATGAGTTTTGGCATGTGATTTCTGCACCTAGAGTTGTGGCTTCTTACAAATTAACCTTTGGTGCATCATTGATCGCCGCCGCCATTAATGCATTTTTTGGTTTGCTAACTGCTTGGGTGTTAGTGCGTTATGAATTTTTTGGTAAAAAGTTAATAGATGCATTTGTAGATTTGCCTTTTGCATTGCCAACGGCTGTGGCGGGGATCGCCTTAACGGCGGTTTATGCACAAAATGGCTGGATTGGTAGCTTATTAGAGCCGCATGGGATTAAAGTTGCTTTTACCCCTTTAGGCGTTGTAGTTGCGCTGACATTTATTGGTTTGCCATTTGTAGTACGCACCGTGCAACCTGTGCTTGAAGATTTAGAAGCAGAAACGGAAGAAGCAGCCGCAAGCTTAGGTGCAAATCGCTGGCAGACCTTTTATAAAATTATTTTACCCGCAGTATTACCTGCGCTGATCACTGGTTTCGCGTTAGCCTTTGCGCGCGCCATTGGTGAATATGGTTCGGTCATTTTTATTGCTGGCAACATGCCGATGATTTCAGAAATTACACCACTCATTATTATTACCAAACTTGAACAATATGATTATGCGGGCGCAACGGCCGTTGCCGTGGTAATGCTGGTCATTTCATTTATTTTGCTGCTCATTATTAATGGCTTGCAGTGGTGGAGTAATCAACGCAATGCAGAGTCACGTTAAAAATGATTCACGAATAAATGCAATCAATGAACGATGCACATCAATGAAGTCAATAAGGAATAAGAAGTAATGTCAGCCACAACAACACAACAAAGTCGTTACCAAAGTAAAGTGTCGAGAAATCGCGCAACGTCTGAGCCTGCATGGATACGTTGGACACTGACTGGGATTGCGCTCAGCTTTTTAACCTTATTTTTATTTGTGCCGCTCGCCGCCGTTTTTACCGAAGCACTCAGAAAAGGTTTTGAAACCTATATTGCCGCTCTCACAGAAGCAGATGCACTTTCTGCAATCAAGCTCACTTTTATTGCAGCGCTTATCGCAGTACCGCTCAATTTAGTGTTTGGTGTGGCGGCTGCTTGGGCGATTGCAAAGTTTGACTTTAAAGGTAAAAGTATTTTAATCACATTGATTGATTTACCTTTTGCAGTTTCACCAGTTGTTGCAGGATTAATTTATGTATTGATATTCGGCTTACAAGGTTGGATGGGGGAATGGTTATTAGACAATGACATGAAAGTCATTTTTGCAATTCCTGGCATTGTGCTAGCCACGGTATTTGTTACCTTTCCATTTGTTGCGCGTGAGTTGATTCCTTTAATGCAGGCGCAAGGCAAAGATGAAGAAGAAGCCGCGTTGGTATTAGGCGCTTCTGGTTGGCAGATTCTTTGGCGCGTGACTTTACCCAATGTGAAATGGGGCTTGCTGTATGGCGTGATTCTCACCAACGCAAGGGCGATGGGCGAGTTTGGTGCAGTCTCAGTGGTGTCAGGACACATTCGTGGGTTGACCAATACCATGCCGTTACATGTGGAAATTTTATACAACGAATATAACTACGCTGCGGCCTTTGCGGTTGCTTCTTTACTCGCTTTTTTAGCATTGATTACCTTGGCTCTCAAAACCTTTGTGGAATGGCAAGCCAATAAAAATGCCGCTGAAACAGAAAAAGAATCCACAGAATAACAACAGTATTAGGACTTTAAACCATGAGTATCGACATCAACAATATTAGTAAACAGTTTGGTAGCTTTAAAGCGTTGGCTAACATTAACTTGCAAGTACCCTCTGGTGAGTTGGTCGCTTTATTAGGGCCATCTGGCTGTGGCAAGACTACTCTATTGCGCATTATTGCGGGGTTAGAGTCAGCGGACCAAGGCAATATTTTATTTCATGGGAATGACACCACAGACCGCGATGTGCGTGAACGTCAGGTCGGATTTGTGTTTCAGCATTACGCATTATTTCGCCACATGACAGTCTTTGAAAATGTGGCATTTGGTTTACGCGTGCGTCCTAAAGAAACACGCCCAACAGAGGCTGAAATTCACCGCCGCGTGCATGAACTTCTTAACTTAGTGCAACTTGATTGGTTGGCAGATCGTTATCCGCCACAACTTTCTGGCGGACAGCGTCAACGTATTGCGCTTGCACGTGCATTGGCGGTAGAACCAAAAGTATTATTGCTGGATGAGCCGTTTGGTGCATTAGATGCAAAAGTGCGTAAAGATTTACGTCGTTGGTTGCGCCGTTTGCATGATGAACTTCATATTACCAGTGTTTTTGTAACGCACGACCAAGAAGAAGCCTTAGAGGTGGCTGACCGCATTGTAGTCATGAATCATGGAAAAGTAGAACAAATAGGTTCTCCTCAAGAAGTTTATGACCACCCTGCTTCGCCTTTTGTTTATCAATTTTTAGGGAATGTGAACCAATTTGAAAGCCGCGTACACAAAGGTCAAGCACAGTTAGATGACATTTATATTTCAATAGAAAATCATGAACAAACCTTAGACAGTAAAGCACTGGCTTATATACGCCCACATGATATTGATGTATACAAAACACCAAACGGACATGGCACTTTTTTAGTAACGGTCAACTATATTCACTCACTTGGGCCGCTTGTAAGATTAGAACTTCTGCAACCTAATAAATCTGCGTTTATTGAAGTAGAACTAACACGTGAAAAGTATTTATCTTTGGACTTACAAGTTGGGACACATGTTTACTTGCAACCAAAACATGTGCGCGTATTTCTAAGTTAATTTTTTACTTAATAATTTTTTTTTGGTCTAAATGATATAAACGATAAAAGCCCCTAAGGGGCTTTTATTTTTCTTTTTTAATATTTTTTAAAATTAGAAATTTTTAAGAAAAAGAGAAAATTTTGTGGGGATCCAAGTACGCCTTGACGTTTCTCAGCTAAATGCAGTAAATGGTGCGGGGTTGTATAGCTTTGCTATACGGTGTTATAATTTCGTATGATTAAAAACTTTCGTCATAAAGGCTTGGAGCAGTTTTTTAATACTGGCAACAAGTCGGGCATTCAACCACATCATGCAATTAAGCTTAAAGTGCAACTCACAGCTATGCATGCAGCAGAATCCCCAGATGATTTAAGAGCTCCTGAGTCATGGCGACTACACCAGCTAACAGGCGATCTTGCTGGTTTCTGGTCACTCACAGTCAATGGTAATTGGCGAATGATTTTTAAGTTTTATGAGAATGATATAGAGCTTGTAGATTATTTAGACTATCACTAACAATAGTGAGAAAACTAATATTAGGAGAATGAAATGGAAATGCATACACCCGCACATCCTGGTGAGGTATTAAGAGAGTACCTACCAGAAAACTTAACTATTACAGATGCATCCAAGCACCTCGGAGTTACTCGTGTCGCTTTATCCCGCATATTAAATTGCAAAGCAGGGATTAGCGCAGAAATGGATCTACTTTTGTCAGATGCACTAGGCACCTCAGCAGGCTTTTGGTCACGTCTACAAGTGCAATATGATATTTGGCAAGCTAAACAGAAATACCATCACATAGCACGATTTCCACAGGTCGCTTAATAGTCAGTTTGAGAATTTCTTCGAGTCTTGATGAACTTCTGCTTTGGGGATTTTTGAGCCAGTCGCTACTTTTTATTAAATATTTAATTGGCTTTAGCGTACTTTTTTGAATGAAGGTATTTTGAATTGGAAATACTGGCTTTATTTGACTGGAATACTCATATAAATTACATATTTTATGTCTTTTACATGTATTAACTATAAATGATATAAGCCCCTAAGGGCTTTATCTTTTTTTGTAATTTTTTTAACGTTAATTCAAAAATTAGAAATTTTTAGGAAAAAGAGAAAATTTTGTTGGAAACTAAATAGTTAAACATCCAAATTACTCGCACCTAACGCATTGGTTTCTATAAATGCGCGCCTTGGCTCAACATTATCGCCCATCAAAGTTGTGAAAATTTCATCGGCGGCAATTGCATCGTCTATTTGTACTTTGAGTAAACGGCGCACATTGGGATCCATGGTGGTTTCCCAAAGTTGTTCTGGGTTCATTTCGCCCAAGCCTTTGTAACGCTGAATATTTAAATTGTGCTTAGCTTCTTCTAGCAACCAGTCCAACACTTCTTTAAACACAATGACGCGTTGTTCTTTTTCTCCACGTTTAATCAATGCGCCTTCACCCAACAGTCCTTGGAGCATTTTTGACATTTTGCTAATTTGTCTATAATCGCCTGAACCTAGAAATTCAGCGTTAATTAAACAGCATTGCAAATTGCCGTGCACATATTTATTAATCTCTAAGCGATAAGCGCCTGCTTCTTCGTCAAAAGCGACGATGACTTCACTGCCAATTGCACCAAGAATCGGCCGCAATTTTTCAGCAGCGACTTCTGTGCTTTCTTTGCTGGCTAAACTCATTTCACCTAAATCTTGCATCGCACGCAGTACACTTTCATCATATAGAGAAGCGATGCGTCGAATGACAGCTTCTGTCAGCACCATTTGTTTGGCGATTTCTGCCAAAGGTGCGCCTGTGATAATTTCACCGTCGGTTTTTGTGATGAGCTCTGCACCTTTTAATGCGGATTGCAATAAATATTGATCTAGTTCTTGTTGATCTTTTAAATAGCGCTCATCTTTACCTTGTTTTACTTTATAAAGTGGTGGTTGGGCGATATAAATATGACCGCGTTCTACTAGTTCTGTCATTTGGCGATAGAAAAACGTGAGGAGTAGGGTACGAATATGCGCACCATCGACGTCCGCATCTGTCATGATAATAATGCGGTGATATCGTAATTTTTCTGCATTAAAATCGGCTTTGCCGATGCTTGTGCCTAAAGCCGTAATCAATGTTGCAATTTCTTGAGAGCCAAGTAATTTATCAAAACGGGCTTTTTCTACGTTTAAAATTTTACCTTTGAGTGGCAATATCGCTTGAAATTTACGATCACGCCCTTGTTTGGCTGAACCGCCCGCAGAGTCACCTTCGACCAGATAAATTTCACATTTTGACGGGTCACGTTCTTGGCAATCTGCCAATTTTCCTGGTAAACCCATGGTATCCATGACGCCTTTGCGTCGCGTGATTTCACGCGCTTTTCTAGCTGCTTCGCGCGCGCGCGCAGCTTCTACAATTTTTCCACAGATGATTTTTGCATCGATTGGATTTTCAGCTAAAAATTCTGCTAATTTTGCAGAAACCACTTCTGAAACAACGGGTTGCACTTCACTGGATACTAATTTATCTTTCGTTTGTGATGAAAACTTTGGGTCGGGTACTTTAACAGATAATACGCAAGTAATGCCTTCACGCATATCATCGCCTGTGGTTTCTACTTTAGCTTTTTTTGCGAATTCATTTTGCTCAATATATTGGTTTAATGTCCGTGTCATCGCTGTGCGCAAGCCTGTTAAATGCGTGCCGCCATCGCGTTGTGGAATATTATTGGTAAAACATTGCACAGTTTCTGAATAACTATCGTTCCATTGCATGGCCACTTCAACTGTCATGCCATCTTTTTCACCTTTTGCGTAAAAGGTTTTTGGATGCAACACAGTTTTGCTGCGGTTGATGTATTCTACGAAGCCTTTAATCCCGCCTGCGTGGGCAAAATTTTCTGATTTTCCGTTGCGTTGGTCGATAAGCTCAATTTTTACACCAAAGTTTAAAAAAGAGAGTTCGCGAATACGTTTGGCTAAAATTTCAAAGTGATATTCAACTAAAACGAATGTTTCGACTGAAGCTAAAAAGTGTACTTCTGTTCCTTTTTTATCCGTTTTTCCAGTTTTTGCTAATGGCGCCATTGGGACGCCACGCTGGAATTCCATTTGATGCACTTCACCTTTGCGGTAGATTTTTAGACGCAACCAGTCAGAAAGTGCATTGACCACAGAAACGCCTACACCATGTAAACCGCCAGAAACTTTATACGAATTTTGGTCAAATTTTCCGCCTGCATGCAGTTCTGTCATCACAATTTCTGCGGCTGACCGTTTTGGCTCGTGTTTGTCATCGTCTTTCACATCCGTTGGAATGCCTCGACCATTGTCAGACACACTGATGGAATTATCTGGATGAATGATCACTTTAATATCATCACAGTGTCCTGCAAGCGCTTCGTCAATGGCGTTGTCCAGCACTTCAAACACCATATGATGTAAGCCGCTACCGTCTGAGGTATCGCCAATATACATGCCTGGGCGCTTACGTACGGCATCAAGGCCTTCTAAAATTTTAATACTGTCTGAGTTATATTCTTGTGACGCTGCCATAGGATCTTCTTTTAGTTTTAAATAATTTATCTGGTTAAAGTGGTTGTTTAAATGCGCATTGGCATTACTACATATTTATAGTCTGGCTGATTAGGCAACGTAATTAAACAACTGCTGTTTGCATCTGCAAAAGAAAACACAATATTTTCATCTGCAGCATTATTCAACACATCAATCAAATAAGTCACATTAAAACCAATGTCGAGCGTATCTCCAGCATATTCAATTTCTAATTCTTCTTCTGCTTCTTCTTGATCGCTATTGGTGCTAATGAGCTGTAATTGATTGTGACTTAATACAAGACGGATGCCGCGATATTTTTCATTTGATAAAATTGAAGCGCGTTGCATGGCTAACAATACACCTAAACGATTTGTGGTGAAGGTATTTTTATGCCCAACAGGAATCACGCGATTGTAATCTGGAAATTTTCCGTCGATGACTTTAGAAATTAATTTGATATTGCCAAAGCTAAAATTAATTTGCGATTTATTCAATTCAATCTCTACTTCTTCTTCGCTGTCATCAAGTAATTTTATTAACTCGATTACCGTTTTTCTTGGCAAGATGACGTCTTGTTTTTCGTAAGTTTTGTTTAATTCTGTAGAAGTAAAACTCAAACGATGCCCATCGGTACCAACTACTTTTAGCAAGTTATCTGAAACTTCAATCAATAAACCATTTAAATAATAACGAATGTCTTGTTGCGCCATTGCAAACTCAACTTGTTTCAGTAATGTTTTGAATTCACGTTGAGAAATATTGATTTTTGTATTGCTATCTTCTGCTTTACTTAGCATCGGATAATCGGCAGCAGGCAGTGTTTGTAAATTAAAACGACTTTTGCTGGCTTTTAATACAGCGCGGTTATCTGTCGTTTGAATATTGATTTCAGAACTCTCAGGCAGTGAACGACAAATATCAAGTAATTTTTTTGCAGAGATGGTTGTTGCGCATGTTTCATTTGAAGCATGTTCTATGCTTAGTGAAATTTGCATTTCTAAATCAGTTGCTGTGAGCAACATTTTGCTTTCTTTTATTTCTAATAACAAGTTAGAAAGAATGGGTAAGGTGTGTCTTTTTTCCACAATGCTTGCAACAGCTGTGAGTGGTTTTAATAAAGATTCCCGATTGATTTTGATATTCATTTCTTTACCTAAATAATATATATAAATTTAATAACAATAATAATAGTGAATTTATTTGTGGATAACTCACTTAATATTATGATAAACAATCACTTATTTGATACAAAGACTTCTTAATAAAGCAGGATTCTAGTGTGGATAGATTGTGTACAAAAAACTCATTATTTTTAATACACATCCTTATACTATTTCCATCCACAATTAATCCACAAGTTAACAAAAATGGATTAATCTCGAATCACTTGGATTAAAAAACTAATATCGCGAATAAACTTAGGATCATTTTGTTTCAGTTGGTCCACTTCATCACATGCATGCATGACCGTCGTGTGATGTCTTCCACCAAACGCTTCGCCAATCTCAGGAAAACTGTGATTCGTTAATTCACGTGATAAAGCCATGGCAATTTGCCTAGGCCGTGCAAAATTACGCGTTCTTTTTTTGCTGTACATCTCTGCAACTTTTATTTTGTAATAATCAGCCACCGTTTTTTGTATATTTTCAATGGTAATTTGTCGTCCACGCACCGCGATTAAATCTCGCAGAGCATCTTTTGCTAAATGGACATCAATTTTGTTACCAGTAAATTTTGCCATGGCGATAATACGATTCAACGCGCCTTCTAGTTCACGTACGCTTGAACGAATTTGTTTGGCAATGAAAAAAGCCACATCTTCAGGCAAACTTAATTTTACAAGTTCTGCCTTTTTAATCAAAATTGCCACACGCATTTCAAGTTCTGGGGGTTCAACCGCCACCGTTAATCCCCAACTAAAACGTGTTCTTAAGCGTTCATCTACATCTATAATTTCTTTTGGATAAGTATCACACGTAATCACAATTTGTTTTTTTGCTTCAATCAGCGAGTTAAACGCATAAAAAAACTCTTCTTGCGTGCGTGCTTTTTTTGCAAAAAATTGAATGTCATCAATGAGCAATAAATCCAAAGAATGGTATTGCTTTTTAAAATCATCAAAAGCCTTATGCTCGTAGGCTTTTACAACGTCAGACACATATTTTTCAGCATGCAAATATTTGATTCTAGCTTCAGGATGATTAATTTTTAATTCATTACCAATGGCTTGTAGTAAGTGTGTTTTACCTAATCCAACGCCCCCATAAATAAATAATGGGTTATAAGCAGTGCCAGGATTTTCAGAAACTTGCATGGCAGCAGCGCGCGCTAACTGATTTGCTCGACCCGTGACATAATTATCGAAATTAAACGCGTTGTTAAGCCCAGTAGGTTCTGTATTTTTCTTGTGGATAATTTTATTTAACGTTGCTATTTTTTCTTGCATGGGTAAAAGTTTTATATTTTTTACCATAACCTCATCAGTCGAAGCTTGATGATTAGGCACAACAGAGGGCACTATTTCAACTTTTGTTTCCACAGCAGAAACCAATACCTCAATTTGTACATCAGAAAAACCAGTATTTAAAGCAAACAATTCAATTTTTTTTATAAACCGATCTTTTACCCACTGCATTACAAAACGATTAGGTGCGTACAAACGCAATTTTTTACCATCAAAATTAGATTGAAGCGGTTTAATCCATGTGTTGAATTGTTGCGCAGACAGCTCACTTTCAAACATGCTTAGGCAGTTTGGCCAAAAATTATCCATTAAAACGCCAAGACCTTATTGAAAAAAATGAACATTTAGTGAAAACACCTGTGAATAACTGAACATGAAATGTTGTGAATAGTTTATTTTTTTAACCTCCGCTATTTTAACCCGATTAGAAAAACTTATCCACAGGCGAATTTCAAAACCTTAAAAGAAAGCTATGTTTAATTAGTGTAGGATTATTTGAATTTAATTTGACAAATCAAACGTTTATATGATTTAATAGCCGACTTTATTTATTTAAGTAATGATTCGGAGCAAAACATGAAACGTACTTACCAACCATCAAAAACACGACGTGCGCGTACGCACGGTTTTCTTGTTCGTATGAAAACAAAAGGTGGCCGTGCAGTGATTGCAGCACGCCGTGCTAAAGGACGTAAACGCTTAGGTTTATAATTTTTCTTGTGTAAGAGCAAATGATAAACCATCTTTAAAAAATTGATTTCATAGCGTGGATTTTATTAAAACTAATAAAAATCAACAACATAAAAAATGTTTTTATAAAGAGTTAAAACTCACAAAAACGGATGAATTTTCATCCGTTTTTAATTTCAGAAGACGTCTTTATTCAGTGCATTTGGTGTTAAACTTGAAGCCAAATGATTTAGGCTTTGCGCGGGTTGGTTTTGTGATTGGAAAAAAAACAGCAAAATCAGCGGTTGCAAGAAATTATATGCGACGGGTATTGCGGGAATTTTTCAGATTACATCATGCAAAAATTGGCGCATTTGATCTTGTAATTAACGCAAGAGTTAAATTCACAAAGGCTAATTTTGTTATTTTGCAACAAGAGTTTTTTCAGATACTAGCTAAAATTTCATCACAATTTTCAAAAAGCAATGCCATTTAATTTTTTAATAACAAAGTCATTTTTTAGAGCAATAATATTATCGTATGAATATTGTTACTAAATTGATGATAGGTTTAATTAAATTATACCAATTAATTTTGAGTCCATATTTTGGACAACAGTGCCGTTTTTATCCTACATGTTCACATTACGCGTTGGGCGTTTTTAAAAAACATGGCACGCTTCATGGTTTATTTTTAACTATTAAACGCTTATTTAAGTGTCACCCTTGGCATGCAGGTGGGCATGATCCAATTCCCTAATTTTATTTTAACTTTAAGAATAGCTTAACCATGGATACAAAACGTTTAGTTTTATTTGTTATATTTTCAATGTCAATATTAATGTTGTGGGAGGCGTGGCAAAAGGATCAGACACCCCAAGCGTCCGCGCCTATTCAGACTTTGCAGGACGCGAGTGTTCCTACTCAACCAACTGCAGCTATTACCAAATCAGAACCAGTTGAAAATGTAGAATCAAACCTTGTGTTGTTAGAGAGAAAAGAAAGAATACATGTAAAAACAGATGCTTACGATGCTGAGATAGATACAATGGGAGGTGATTTAAGAAAAGTTACCTTACTTAAACATCGTTCTGACGAAAGTGAAAACAAAAATTTTGTTTTATTGGATGACAGCGCAAAACCAATGACCTATGTTGCGCAGTCTGGATTAATTGGCGCAGATTTACCTAATCATAAAACTGTTTTTACAAGTGCGACAACTGAATACGAACTCAAAGATGGGCAAGATCAATTAGAAGTTCGTTTAAGTTGGATGAATAATGGCGTTCTTGTTGATAAAGTGTATGTTTTTCACCGAAATAGTTATGTCATTGATGTTAATTATGAAATAAAAAACAATTCAACTAATCCAATGACGCCATCGGTTTATTATCAAATTTTGCATGATAATCAATCAAATCAAGGTTCTGCATTAATGCCAACCTTTACTGGCGGTTCGTACTATACAGAAACAGAAAAATTTAAAAAAATCGCTTTTTCTGATATGGAAAAAGATGCTTTAAATATTGTGACGAAAGATGGTTGGGTTGGGTTATTGCAACATTACTTTGTAAGTGCTTGGATTCCAAAACAAGGCGTTGAAAATGTTTTTTATACCAAAAAACTTAACGATCATTTGTTTACAATAGGTTCAAAAAGTACGCTGGAAACAATAGCGCCAAATACGTCATTAACTATTCCCGCACGTTTATTCACAGGACCTCAAACAAAACAAGATTTATTATCCACTGCGCCAGGCTTAGAATATACGGTTGATTACGGCATGCTTACAATTGTTGCGTCGCCATTATTTTGGTTACTATCTAAAATTCATGTCGTGGTAAAAAATTGGGGTATAGCAATTATTTTATTAACAATATTTATTAAAGCTGTTTTTTACCCACTTTCTGCAAAAAGTTATCGTTCAATGGCGCAAATGAAAGAATTAGCGCCAAGATTGCAGGCGATGAAGGAAAAATTTGGGGATGATCGTCAAAAAATGCAAATGGCGATGATGGATTTATATAAAACAGAAAAAATTAATCCAATGAGTGGTTGTCTGCCGATATTAATCCAAATCCCTGTATTCATTTCTTTATATTGGATGTTGCTTGGCTCTGTTGAATTACGTCATGCGCCATTTTTTGGCTGGATTAAAGATTTGTCAGCGATTGATCCATATTACGTCTTGCCATTATTAATGTCTGCCACCATGATTATTCAAACCAGTTTGAATCCTCCACCGACAGACCCGATTCAGGCAAAAGTAATGAAAATTATGCCTGTTGTATTCAGTGTATTTTTCTTCTTTTTCCCAGCGGGATTGGTACTTTACTGGCTAGTTAATAACATTATTTCTATTTGGCAACAATGGTATATCAATAAATCTATTCACGCAGCTGCGCTGACTAAGAAAGGGCATGCTGTTAAATCATCATGATACGATAGCAGCCATTGCCACTGGCACAAGTGCTGGTGGCATTGGTATTGTGCGAGTTTCAGGCAATCTGTGTCAGGCAATTGCAAAATCAATTGTTGGTCAATACCCAAATCCCCGTTATGCCACTTACTTAAATTTTAATGATTCTGAAGGTCTGCTGATTGATCGTGGAATCGTTATTTTTTATCCCAACCCAAACTCTTACACGGGTGAAGATGTTTTAGAGTTACAAGCGCATGGTGGTATAGCGGTGTTACAACGCTTACTTGCACAATGTATTTTGCTTGGCGCTAGGCAAGCTGCGCCTGGTGAATTTACACAACGTGCCTATTTAAACGGTAAATTAGATTTAGCGCAGGCTGAAGCCGTCGCTGATCTGATTAATGCTTCAACCGTTGAAGCAGCTAAAAGTGCTGTACGCTCTTTATCTGGTGAGTTTTCTAAAACAATTCAAGCACTTTTAACAAGATTAGTAGAACTACGACTTTTTGTGGAAGCTTGTTTAGATTTCCCAGAAGAGGAAATTGACTTTATTACACAAGGGCGTGTACAAGAAAAAATAATTTCCGTTCAAGGTGCCCTTTCTAAAATTTTTGATCAAGCAAAACAAGGCTTGTTATTGCGAGATGGTTTTCATGTGGTATTAGTTGGCCAACCAAATGTTGGAAAATCTAGCTTATTAAATGCCTTAGCAGGTGATGATGTTGCCATCGTTACAGCGATTGCTGGAACAACACGCGATACTATTAAAAGTGCGATTCAAATAAACGGCGTGCCATTGCACGTAATTGACACCGCTGGTTTAAGAGAAACGGATGATGAAGTTGAAAAATTTGGCATAGCCCGAACTTGGCGAGCCACAGAATCGGCCAATATCGCATTAATTTTAATTGACTCTGCGTACGGTATTACTTCTGTAGAAAAATCGATTTTAGACCGCTTGCCAAGCGAAATTGTAAAAATTTGGGTGCATAATAAAATTGATGTTTCAAACCAACCAGCCAAAATTGATAAAAATGCCCAAGAAACCCATATTTTCTTATCAGCAAAAACTGGCGAAGGTTTATCTTTTTTAAAACAATATTTATTAGATTTAATTGGTTTTAATTCAAATAGTGAAGGTGTTTTTATGGCGCGTGCGCGACACATTGAAGCATTGAATATCGTGAGCATTCATTTAAAAAAGGCTTTAGATCAAATTGCTTTTGCAGAGTTGGTTGCTGAAGAGCTTAAATTGGCACAAAACGCGCTCAGCAGCATTACAGGCGAATTTACCCCAGATGATTTATTAGGTGAAATTTTTAGTAAATTTTGTATTGGAAAATGAAGGTTGACCTTAAATGGCCAACCTTTTTTGTAAAAATTATTTTATTTAAGCAAATTGAGATAGCTTGCCAAATTTTTCTGCAAGTAAATAATAAAAAGCTAAACGCGATTTAAAGCGATCATCTTTCATTGTGACACAAACGGCTTCAATGGCCGCGTCAAGCTCTGCGTCAGATTGTGTGAGGCCTAGTTTTTTCTTAAGAAAGTTTTCTCTTACCGTTTCTTTTTCAGTAACATCACCACACGAGACATACTGAGAGTCTTTATTTGATAAAACAAGCGCATAGTTTTTTGCAATTGCATCAACGGCAGCAGTGTTGACATTGCTAGAAAATTTTCCGACGCTTGCTTTGTGTTCTTCCATATCAGCCATTTTTTTCTCCATTAAGACAGTAAATTAACTTTCGTTTTGGTTATTATCAACAAAAGCGTTTGAATTTTAAATAGCATTCAAAAGCGCTAAACTAACTATATGCGCTAATATTGGTTTGCGTCAATACATTGGTAAATTACAATGCTTATTTTGAAGTAATTTACAATAATTATTTTTATTAATTGTTTTTTGGAGTCTTTTATGAAAACTTGGCAATGTATGGTCTGTGGATTAATTTATGAAGAAGAAAAAGGCTGGCCAGAAGATGGGATTGCGCCTGGTACGCGTTGGGAGGATGTGCCTGCAAGTTGGTCCTGTCCAGAATGTGGCGTGACTAAAGCTGAGTTTGAAATGCTTGAATTTTAATTTTTATAAACTTCGTTTTTTTATATAAAAGATGAAATTTTTATTTTCTGTGATTAAGCTCAACAATTCATGTCCTGTTTGTTTGCAAAATGCTTGAAAATCTTTAACAGCCCCTGTGTCAGTGACTGTAATTTTTAAAATTTCCGCATTTTTAAGCTCACTGAGTGCTTTTTTGCAGCGTAAAATTGGCATTGGGCATTTAAGTCCAACTGCATCCACTTCTTTATGATATTCCATTTATTTGCTCCTTTACTTTGAAACAAATGGCTGACCATTTTTGGCCCAAGCTAAGACGCCGCCAATTAAATTGTAAGCATTTTTGTGGCCTTTACTAGCAATAAACGCTGCTGCGTGCGCAGAGCGTACTCCGCTATGACAGTAAAACACTATGTTTTCTGCTTTTAATAGGCTTTCATATTCATTTGGCAGTGTGGAAAGTGGCAGATGAATTGCATTTTCTATGATGCCTTTTGCTACTTCATCATCATTTCTTACATCTACCAACAATGTTTTATTGTGTTGCATGAATGTGCTGAGTTCATTGGCTTGTATTTCGTGAAAGGTGTTCATTTTATGGCTCTAAGATTAATTAAAATTATAATATAAGATTATTCTATTGATTATAACGTTTGGCTTGTTGATTTGCTTTGTTATAACTGCCATTATTATGCAAGTTTTATTCAATAAAAAAAGGATTGTATGGCGCGGATTATTCATTGCATTAAATTAGGAAAAGAAGCTGACGGTTTAGATTTTCCACCTTATCCTGGAGAGTTGGGCAAACGCATCTATTTACAAGTTTCAAAAGAAGCTTGGGCGGCTTGGCTTAAACAACAAACCATGTTGGTGAATGAAAACCGATTAAGTTTGGCTGATCCATCGGCTAGAAAATATTTAACTGAGCAAACAGAAAAATATTTTTTTGGGGAAGGTGCAGATACTGCAAGTGGTTACGTTCCACCAGCTATGTAGTTGTATTTTAATAAAAAAGCGCCACATAGGCGCTTTTTTCGTTTATATGTAATCCTTAATTATTTAAGGTTTCACGTTCCATTTCTTGCATAGATACATGGCGTACATCAATACCTTTGACCATGTAAACCACGTATTCAGCAATATTTTTTGCGTGATCGCCAATGCGTTCTAACGCTTTGGCAACAAATAACACTTCTAATGACATAGTAATAGTGCGCGGGTCTTCCAACATATAGGTAATTAGCTGACGCGTGGCAGAACGAAAGTGTTCATCAACCAACTCATCCTGACGCGCAACGTCTACCGTTTTACTAATGTCAAGTCTAGCAAAGCTGTCTAAAGCAGTTCGCAACATGTCTCTCACCAATGCAACCATGGCTTTAATTTCATTAAAACGCGGTTTATACATGCGATCTTCTTCAAAAATCTTTTGTGCTGTGCGTGCAATTTTAGTTGCTTCATCACCAATACGCTCAAGATCGGTAATGGTTTTAACAATCATCATCACCATGCGCAAATCACCTGCTGCTGGCTGACGACGCGCAATGATGCGGTTACACTCTTCATCAATTTGCACTTCAAGTTTATTAACTTGGGTATCGCTTTGCATGACTTCTTTTGCTTGATGTGTATCAAGTTTAATGAGTGCATCTAAAGCACTGACAATTTGCTGTTCTACAAGACCACCCATTTCCAACACTTTGGCTCGGACAGACTCGAGTTCTGCGTCGTATTGCTTTGAGGTATGTTCTGACTGCATGTTTTATCCTAATGTTTGATCAGTTTCTTTAACGCTGAAATTATAAAGTGTGATTATGACAATGGAATGACAAATTTAATCGCAATTATTAATTTTAATAGCTAAGCGCTTATTTTTTAAAGGTTTTAACACCGTTTGCGGTAGCTAATAATAAAATATTAGCAGGACGTGCAGCAAAAAGACCATTGGTGACCACGCCAACAATTTGATTAATCTTAGCTTCCATGGCAACTGGGTCGCTAATGGTTAAACCATGTACATCTAAAATGATATTGCCATTGTCTGTCGTAAAATTACGTAGTTTTGGTTGACCACCCAGCTTTACCAGTTCACGTGCTACTTGGCTGCGTGCCATGGGTAACACTTCAACAGGTAATGGAAATTTGCCTAACACGGGTACGTATTTAGTTTCATCGCAAATGCAAATAAATGTTTTAGCAACCGCTGCCACAATTTTTTCGCGTGTGAGTGCGCCGCCCCCACCTTTGAGCATGTGCATATGTTCAGTAATTTCATCCGCACCATCCACATAAATATCCATGCCGTCAATGTTGTTCAAATCAAACACTTCAATCCCATGATTACGCAAGCGCTGTGCTGTGGCTTCAGAGCTTGCTACCGCGCCTTCAATTTTGTGTTTCACTTTGGCTAATTCTTCAATAAAAAAATTAGCGGTTGAACCTGTACCCACGCCGATAATTCCATCTTTTACATATTCAACAGCAGCTTTTGCAACTTGTTGTTTTAATTCATCTTGAGTCAATGCCATTTTTCCTAAATCCTTCATAAATTCACTATAATACAATCCATCCAATATCATACACCGCAAATAGACCATTCATAAATTTTGCGGTTTTTATCATTATAAGTTCTTATGTCGATCAATTATCAAGAAAAAATAGAAAACTCTCGCGTTTACGAAGTCGCTAAGAAAACCCCGCTTGAATTTCAAGCCAATTTATCTGCGCGTATTCACAATCAAGTTTTATTAAAACGTGAAGATATGCAACCCGTATTTTCATTTAAATTGCGTGGCGCATACAACAAAATGGCGAATCTCTCTGCCCAAGCGCTAAAACGTGGTGTGATTTGTGCTAGCGCGGGTAACCATGCGCAGGGCGTTGCGCTCAGTGCGCAAAAGTTGGGTTGCAAAGCGGTGATTGTCATGCCAACCACCACGCCGCAAATTAAGGTAAATGCCGTGAAAGCGCGCGGCGCACAAGTGGTTTTATTTGGTGACAGTTATTCGGATGCTTATGTGCATGCGCTTGCGTTAGAAAAATCACAAGGCTTAACCTTTGTGCATCCTTACGATGACCCTGATGTGATTGCAGGGCAGGGCACAATTGCTTTGGAAATTTTGGAGCAGCACCCAGAAGCGATTGAAGCTATTTTTTGCTGTGTTGGCGGCGGCGGTTTACTGGCGGGTATTGCAACTTATGTAAAAGCGATTCGCCCAGAAATTAAAGTCATTGGTGTGGAAGCTAAAGACGCTGAAGCCATGACAGAATCGCTAAAAACGGGCAATCGAGTCATGCTAGAGCAAGTAGGGCTTTTTGCGGATGGCGCGGCCGTCAAACAAGTTGGTGAACATACTTTTAAATTATGCCAGCAATTTGTGGATGAAATGATCGTTGTGGATAACGATGCCATTTGCGCAGCAATTAAAGATGTGTTTGAAGATACGCGCAGTATTTTAGAACCCGCAGGTGCGTTAGCAACTGCTGGTTTAAAGGAATACGCAAAAAGAAATCAATTAACTGGTAAAACGCTGGTTGGCATTGCTTCTGGCGCCAATATGAATTTTGACCGTTTACGCTTTATTGCAGAACGGGCTGAAATTGGTGAGCAGCGTGAAGCGGTTTTTGCCGTGACGATTCCAGAAAAAGCAGGTGCGTTTAAGCATTTTTGCAGTTTATTAGGCAACCGCAATATTACAGAATTTAATTATCGTTATTCTGATCCTAAAAATGCGCATATTTTTGTCGGCATTGCTGTGCAAGATCCAGCAGAATCCACCAATTTGGTGAATGCCTTGCAAGCGCATGGTTTACCAACCATTGATTTAACGCACAATGAAGTGGCCAAACTCCATTTACGGCATTTGGTGGGCGGGCATGCGCCGCAAGCAGAAAATGAAGTGGTATATCGTTTTGAATTCCCTGAAAAACCGGGTGCTTTAATGACCTTTTTAGAAAGCATGGGGCAAAATTGGAATATTAGTTTATTTCATTACCGCAACCATGGCGCTGACTTTGGCCGCGTGTTGGTGGGCATTCAAGTGCCACCAAATGAACAAACTGAATTTTTAGCGTTCTTACAAAAGTTGGGTTATCCGTATTGGGAAGAGACGCATAATCTAGCTTATCAACTATTTTTAGGCTAAACCCACTTTTTGGTTAAAAATGGTTTATTTAAACCACCATTTGGTTGTAGTAAACCACATTAGATTTTTGTCATTTAAATTAAAGTTTAAGTGATTGATTTTTATAGTTATCTATAATTTTCATTCTGAGAACGCATATTGCATCAATTTAAGGTTGTTCAATCAACCTTATTCATAATTAGAAACATTTTGGAGATTCATCTTATGGTTCAAAAAAATCAAAGAAAGCCAGCGTTAAGTTTGCTGCTTGTTGCGTTAATGCTTGGCTTAGTGAGTTGCGGTAAAACAGAAACGCCCGCAGCGCCTGCAGCAGTGGTGAATGCTGGATTTGCTTATGTAACCAGCCAGGATGCTGGCGTGAGCGTGATTGATTTATCCACAATGAAAATAGTTAAAACGTTTGATGTTAAAGCAAGCAGCCCGCGTGGTTTGGGTGTGACGGCTGATGGAAAAAAATTAGTGGTAGCCACGCGTGAAAATGAAAGTATTTCAGTCATTGATACAGCCACAGGCGAAGTATTGCAACAAATAGCCGTTGGTAAAAACCCAGAATTTGTCCGCATTAAGGGCGATTTTGCTTATGTTTCTTCAGAGCCTAGTTCAAAAGGTGGTCCACCACCCAAACCAGGTGCAGAAGAGGAAGATGACGACGATGAAGAAAAAATCCCTGCAAAAATTGCTGTGGTTGATTTAACCAAAGGTGAAAAAGTAAAAGAAATTACTGGCGGCCCAGAAACTGAAGGTATTGAGTTTTCAAAAGATGGTAGCCAACTCGTCATCACTAACGAAGCGGATAACACTGTTACTGTACACAATATTGAAAGTGGTGATTTAGTCAAAACCATTCAGACCCATGAGCATGGTGACCGCCCGCGCGGCATTAAAGCTTCACCAGACGGCAACAACTATCTAGCCACTTTGGAATATGGCAATAAATTCATGGTGTTAGATAAAGACTATAATTTAGTGAAAACCGTTGATACCGCAGAAACTCCATACGGCATTAGCTACGATGCTAAAGGCGGGCGTATTTTTGTCGCAGCAAATAAAGCTAAAGTGCTGCAGGTGTTTGATGCTAAAACCTATGAAAAAATTAAAGATATCCCCACTGGCAACCGTTGCTGGCACTTTAGCTTTACGCCTGATGACAAACAAATTTTATTGGCTTGCGGTAAGTCAGACGCGGTATTCGTCATTGACGCTGAAAAACTTGAAGTCACCAGCCAAATTGCTGTGAAAAACATGCCTTGGGGTTTGGTCACATTCCCTAAAGCGATGGGCAGTTTAGACGCTAAATAAAAATGTAGATTGTTTTGAAAATCGCACCTTCAGCAATGAATGGTGCGATTTTTTATTGTCTGTAATTTAGGATTGTTTCACGTGAAACATAATTGATGCATAATCCTTAGCACCGCATAACAACACTAAAAATCATGCCTCTATCTTGGAATGAGATTAAAAACCGCGCTGTGGCCTTTGCTAAAGAATGGCAAGACGAAACGCGAGAAGATGCCGAAGCTAAATCTTTTTGGGATGGCTTTTTCAATGTGTTCGGCATCACGCGCCGCCGCATTGCCAGTTTTGAAGAGCCTGTCAAAAAGTCAGACGAAAAAGGCGGCTTTATTGATTTACTTTGGCGCGGGCAATTATTGGTGGAACACAAATCACGCGGCAAAAGTTTAGACAAAGCCTTTAGCCAAGCTTTGGAATATTTCCCCGGCTTAAAAGAGCGTGATTTACCCAAATTTGTGTTGGTGTCAGATTTTTCTAAATTTAGGCTCTACAACCTTGAAACCAACGAGCAAGTTGAATTTGCGCTTAAAGATTTCTACCAGCACGTAAAAATATTTGGTTTTATTGCGGGCTACCAAACCCAAATTATTAAGCCGCAAGACCCGATTAACATCAAAGCCGCGGAGCGCATGGGCAAGCTGCACGATGCGCTCAAAGCCATTGGCTACGAAGGCCACGCGCTAGAGCTTTACCTTGTGCGTTTACTGTTTTGCTTGTTTGCAGAAGACACCACGATTTTTGAAAAGCGCCTTTTTCAAGATTATATTGAAAGCAAAACCGCTGAAGATGGCAGCGATTTAGCGCATCACCTCAACACACTGTTTTATGTGCTCAACACGCCAGCTGATAAACGCCTAAAAAATTTAGACGAACATTTGGCGGCTTTTCCTTACGTGAACGGCAAACTCTTTGAAGAGCCGCTCCCACCAGCGCAGTTTGACAGCAAAATGCGTGATGCCTTGCTAGATTTATGCGCGCTTGATTGGAGCATGATTTCGCCCGCTATTTTTGGCAGCTTGTTCCAAAGCATTATGGATGCGGATGCCCGCCGCAATTTAGGTGCGCATTACACCAGTGAAGAAAATATTTTAAAACTCATTAAGCCATTATTTTTAGATGCACTGTGGGCGGAATTTGAAAAAATCAAAAATAATAAGAAATTGCTGGCAGATTTCCACAGAAAATTACGCACACTCATTTTTTTTGACCCAGCCTGTGGCTGTGGAAACTTTTTAGTCATTACCTACCGCGAGCTAAGAACGCTCGAACTCGCCGTGTTGCGCGTGCTATATGGTGGCGGCCAGCAAGTGCTAGATGTTGAACAACTCATGCAAGTGAATGTTGACCAATTTTACGGCATTGAGATTGAAGAATTCCCCGCGCAAATCGCCCAAGTAGCGCTGTGGCTGACAGACCACCAAATGAACATGAAAATTTCAGAAGAATTTGGAAATTACTTTGCCCGCATCCCGTTAAAATCCACGCCGCATATTGTGCATGGCAATGCTTTGCAACTAGATTGGCAAAATGTTTTGCCGCCTGAAAACTGCAGCTATATTTTAGGTAACCCGCCGTTTTTGGGTAAAGCAATCAAGCAGCCGTACAAAAGGCAGATATGCAATTGGTGTGTGGTGAGATTAAAAATGCTGGGCTGCTAGATTTTGTTTCAGCTTGGTATATTAAGGCGGTAAATTATATGCATTACGGTTCTGTCATTGCGGGCTTGACCCGCAATCTAAACTCAACCTTTGAGATGCTGAATCAAGTTCAGCATGACAAGTACATTCAATGCGCGTTTGTTTCTACTAACAGCATTACGCAAGGGGAACAAGTGGGCGTGCTCTGGGCTTGGATGTTAGCGCAAGGCGCAAAGATTCATTTTGCACACCGCACCTTTAGCTGGAGCAACGAAGCACGCGGCAAAGCCGCAGTGCATTGCGTGATTATTGGCTTTGGTTTGCAAGATGTTGCTGAAAAAATTATCTATGAATATGAAGATATTAAAGGCGAACCGCATGCGGTAAAGGCTAACAATATCAATCCGTATTTGGCTGACGCGCCAAATCTTCTCATGTTGCCGCGTACAAATCCTATCTGCAAGGTTTCACCAATGGTTAATGGTAGTAAGCCTACAGACGGTGGAAATTTGATTTTATCAGCCTCTGAAAAAGCAGCGTTAATTGCTAAAGAGCCTTTATCAGAGAGTTGGATTAAACCATTTGCAATGGGCGATGAGTTTATAAATGGTATTGAGCGCTATTGCCTGTGGTTGGTTGATTGTCCGCCCCAAATTTTAAGAGCTATGCCAGAAATATTAAAACGTGTTGAATCTGTTAAATCAATGCGCTTAGCAAGTACAAAAGCACCAACGAGAGAAATGGCAAATTTTCCATCGCATTTTGCGGAAATTCGCCAACCAAAAAGCAATTATTTAGTGATACCTAGAGTTTCATCGGAGCGCAGAGCATTTATTCCAATAGCATTTGCAAGCCAAGATTTAATTGCTGGAGACAAATTGCACACGATTCCAAATGCAACCCTTTATGAGTTTGGCGTAATTACAAGCAACATGCACATGGCGTTTATGCGCACAACGGCAGGTAGATTAGAAAGCCGTTATCAATATTCTTCAAAAATTACTTACAACAACTTCCCTTGGCCTGTCATTGCGAGCGAAGCGAAGCAATCCAAGCAACAAACCAATGGATTGCCACGGCACGATGTGCCTCGCAATGACAAACACGTTGCCGCGATTGAAACTTGCGCCCAAGCTGTTTTAGATGCACGCGCCGCGCACCCCAATGCCAGCTTGGCAGATTTATATGACCCACGCACCATGCCCGCCAATTTGCTCAAAGCGCATCAAGCTTTAGATAAAGCGGTGGATGCAGCTTATGGTTACAAAGGCGCTAATACTGATGCTGCGCGCGCGGCATTTTTATTTGCGCTTTACCAAAAAATTACTTCATTACTGCCAGTAGAAAAAACCAAAAAAGCGAAAAAGTCTTAAAATTGTTTCACGTGAAACAATTTGATTTTCTCGTGCTGGCTATGCCATCACCCTGAACTCGTTTCAGGGTCTTAAGATGCTGAAATAAATTCAGCATGAGATTTAAAGTTAAAAAAACACCACAATCAATGAAAAAACAATGTTTCACGTGAAACAATGCGTGTAGGCAATTGCTATTTGCGTTAAAATCTCGCTTCTAGTGTTGGTGGTAAAAATAATCGATATGAATTTCCCAGATAAATTTGATGTGATTGTGGTGGGTGGCGGCCATGCGGGCACGGAGGCTGCGTTGGCGGCTGCGCGCATGGGGCAAAAAACCTTGTTGCTCACGCATAATATTGAAACGTTAGGCCAAATGTCGTGCAATCCGTCTATCGGCGGCATTGGTAAAGGCCATTTGGTGAAAGAAGTGGATGCGCTTGGCGGCGCAATGGCGGCGGCAACTGACGAAGGTGGGATTCAGTTTCGCATTTTAAATTCCAGCAAAGGCCCCGCGGTGCGTGCCACGCGTGCGCAGGCTGACCGCGTGTTATACAAAGCGGCGATTCGCCGCCGTTTAGAAAATCAGCCAAATTTATGGTTGTTTCAACAAGCGGTGGACGACATTATTTTAGAAGGCGATAAAGTAGTTGGTGTGGTCACGCAAATTGGTTTGCGTTTTCATTCAAAATCCGTGGTGCTGACAGCAGGGACGTTTTTAGGTGGCTTGGTGCATGTGGGTTTGCAAAATTACAGCGCAGGCCGCGCGGGTGATCCGCCAGCGATTTCACTCGCCGCACGTTTGCGCGAAATTGGCTTGCCAGCAGGGCGCCTAAAAACCGGTACGCCACCACGCATTGATGGCAGAACGATTGATTATTCAGTGATGACAGAACAGCCGGGCGATACGCCTGTGCCAGTATTTTCATTTTTGGGCTCTGCGAGTCAGCATCCGCAACAATTGCCATGTTGGATTACGCACACCAACCAACAAACGCACGATATTATTCGCAGTGGTTTAGACCGCTCGCCGATGTACACCGGCGTGATTGAAGGCGTGGGGCCGCGTTATTGCCCAAGTGTGGAAGATAAAATCCACCGTTTTGCTGATAAAGAATCGCACCAAATTTTTTTAGAGCCTGAAGGTTTAAACACGAACGAAATTTACCCAAATGGGATTTCAACGAGTTTGCCGTTTGATATTCAGCTAGCGTTAGTGCGTTCCGTGCGTGGCTTAGAAAATGCGCATATTTTGCGGCCTGGTTATGCGATTGAATACGATTACTACGACCCGCGTGGGCTTAAAAGCTCGCTTGAAACAAAAGCAGTGCAAGGCCTCTTTTTTGCAGGCCAAATTAACGGCACTACAGGGTATGAAGAAGCAGCTGCTCAAGGGTTGCTTGCAGGTGCCAACGCCGCGCTTTATGCGCAAGAAAAGGAAAGTTGGTGCCCCGCGCGCGATGAAGCGTATTTGGGCGTGTTGGTGGATGATTTAATTACCCGCGGCGTTTCTGAGCCGTACCGCATGTTTACTTCACGTGCGGAATATCGTTTGCAATTGCGTGAAGATAACGCCGACATGCGCTTAACAGAAATCGGCAGAAAATTGGGCTTAGTGGATGATGCGCGTTGGGAGGCTTTTAGCAGAAAAAAAGAGGCGGTAGAGCGCGAGCAAAATCGCCTGAAAAAAACTTTTGTGCAGCCTGAAAATATATCAGCAGAAAAAATGCAGCAACTCTTTGGTAAAACGTTGGAGCATGAATACAGCTTGTTTGAGTTATTGCGTCGCCCAGAAGTGAGTTATGAAGAATTGCTAACTTTAAGCGCTGAAGATAGGGGTGAAATTGAACCTGCCGTGCGCGAGCAAGTGGAAATTTCCGCAAAATATCAAGGCTATATTGATCGCCAAGCCGACGAAGTGGCGCGTAGTCGAGGTCAGGAAAATACTGCTTTGCCAGCCGATTTAGATTATGCGCAAATTCACGGATTGCCGATTGAAGCGCAACAAAAACTCAATGCGCAAAAACCAGAAACCATTGGGCAAGCCAGTCGCATTTCAGGCATTACACCTGCTGCAATTTCATTGTTATTGGTCTATTTAAAGCGCAAATCAAAAATCAAAAATATTGACCAAGCAGCATGAGTTTAGAAGCACAAATAAAAAGCAAACTAGAAGCTGGTTTGCAGGAAATAGAATTAACACTAAACGCAACGCAAATTGAAAAGTTAGTCAGTTATATTTTACTGATTCAAAAATGGAATAAAGTGCATAACCTGACGGCGATTCGCGACCCATTAGAAATGGTTACGTTACATGTGTTGGATTCTTTGAGCGTATTAAAAGAAATAATTTTAAAAAAGCCAAATTGTTTGTTAGATGTGGGCGCAGGCGCAGGGCTGCCGAGTATTCCGCTGGCCATTTGCTTACCTCAAATAAATTTTGTTGCCATAGATGCAGTGCAAAAAAAGACGATTTTTATGCGTCAAGCCAAAGCTGAGTTACAACTAGATAATTTTTCAGTTGAAGCTGGGCGCGTTGAGCAATTAAAAAAAGAAAAATTTAATCAAGGTTTAGGGTTTGATGTGGTGATTTCTCGCGCGTTTTCAGAAATAGCACTTTTTGTAAAGCTGACGCAACATTTGTTGGCTGAAAATGGCTGTTGGTTTGCCATGAAAGGCGTGGTGCCAACTGAAGAATTAACGGCATCAGGTGTAAACGTAGCTAAAATTTTGCCTTTATTTGTACCAGCGCTAGCGGCAGAGCGCCATTTAATTATTATAAAAAATCAGTAAAATCCTTAAAATTCAACAGGATAGAATTAAAATTTAACCATGATGAAAATTTTAGCCATCACAAATCAAAAAGGCGGCGTGGGTAAAACAACCACTTCCGTGAATTTAGCCGCCAGCTTGGCAAGCTTGGGTAAACGTGTTTTATTGATTGATCTTGACCCGCAAGGCAATGCCAGTACTGGTAGTGGCGTTGATAAATCAACACTTAAATATAGTATTTACCATGTCCTGATTGGTAAAAAAAACTTGCAAGAAGTCATCATTAAAAATGAAAAAAATGGCTTTGATATTGCCCCTTCTAACCGTGAATTAGCGGGCGCAGAAGTTGAGCTGGTGAATGAAATCTCGCGAGAAAACCGTTTAAAGAGCGCTATTGCCGAGTTAGTTGACGAGCATGATGATGTAAAACTTAATTGTATTTACGACTATATCTTATTAGATTGTCCACCTGCCTTAAATCTAGTCACGGTCAACGCGTTGACTGCGGCCAATGCGGTAATGATACCAATGCAGTGTGAATATTATGCGCTTGAAGGTTTGTCTGATTTAGTTAATACCATCAAAAAAGTGCGCGCGCATTTAAATAAAACATTAGAAATTGAAGGCTTGCTCAGAACTTTATTTGATGCGCGCAATATGTTAGCCAATCAAGTTTCTGAACAATTAATCAGCCATTTTGGAGATAAGGTTTATAAAACCATCATTCCTAGAAATATTCGATTAGCTGAAGCGCCAAGTTACGGGCTACCTGTGTTGGCTTATGATAAAAGTTCTAAAGGCGCATCTGCGTATATGGAGCTTGCAACAGAAATTTTAGAAAAAGAGCAGAAAAATGGTTAAGTTAAAAGGCTTAGGGCGTGGATTAGATTCATTATTGGCGGGTGATATGGGCAGCGTAGGTGAGGCTGATTCATTGCTAATGTTAAAGGTTACGCAATTGCAACCTGGCAAATATCAGCCACGCAGTTACATGGATGAAGCTGCTTTACAAACCTTGGCGGCTTCAATAAAAACACAAGGGATTATGCAGCCCATTTTGGTGCGTCAATTAAATGACGAAAACTATGAAATTATTGCAGGCGAGCGCAGATGGCGGGCAAGCCAAATTGCAGGGTTAGAAGAAGTGCCAGTACTTGTACGCAGTATTGCGGATGAAGCTGCGTTAGCTATGGCACTCATTGAAAATATTCAACGCGAAAATTTAAATCCGCTTGAAGAGGCGCAAGGGATTAAAAGGCTCATTGATGAGTTTAATATGACGCATGAAAAAGCTTCAGAAGCTGTTGGAAGATCCCGCGTAGCGGTTTCAAACTTGTTGCGCTTGCTCACGCTATGCCCACCCGTACAAGAAAAACTCATGCAAGGTCAATTAGATATGGGACATGCGAGAAGCTTGATTGGATTAAGTGGGGCGCATCAAGTGATTTTGGCTGAACGGATTGTCAATGATCAATTATCTGTTAGAGAAGCAGAAAAAATTGTTAAAGTCTTCAACTCAAAACTGCAAGAATCCTCTGAAAATTTAACTTCCAATAACACAAATAAGACGACACATCGTAATGATGTAAGTCGGCTGGAAGAGGCGCTGAGTGAAAAATTAGGCGCAGTTGTCAATATTAAATCAGCCAAAAATGGGGCTGGCGTTGTAAAAATAAACTTTTCAAGCTTAGATCAATTAGATGAAATTATTGCTAAAGTTTCAATTTAATAACTTCAAATTATTTTTGAGTAAAAAAACGATTATTAGAATGTTGAATAATCATTAAACAAGTCAAGAGAGCTATTGACTAAAAACTGTTAATAATTCAGAATCACGCGTCTTTATTGATATGTACTTAAAAGATGTGTATCAAGTGAAAAATTTAATGTGCAAGGTCAATCATTGTTAAAAGCAGATTCAACCATAGATGTTTTTAGTAAAATGCTAAAAATTCAATTGATTGCAACAGGGGTGCTTGCAATTATTATGATGATAACAATGGGTTTAAATGCAAGTGTTTCAGCAAGCTTGGGTGGCTTAAGTGTTGTTTTAGGTGCATTTTGTGCGTCTTTAATCAGTAAAAGAAGTCAAAATAGTAAAGATGCTTCTGCAATATTAATTAATTTATTAAAAGCGGAAGCGGTTAAAATAATTATTATAATTGCGTCTTTGCTAATTATTTTTAAAGTTTACGCGCAACTCATGCCATTTGCCCTCATTGCTGGGTTAGCAGTATCCGCTATATTTTCTGGGGCGGCATTAAGCAAATTAAATGTATAATATTTTTATTGATATAAAATATTAAAATTCAACGTATTACAAAGAGTAAATTTAGATTATGGCAGCAGAACACGCACAAAACGCAGAGCATGCACTTACTCCTTCAGGATATATTGCGCACCATCTCAGTTTTAACGCTAAGCCAATTGGCAATGGCGGATTTTGGGTGTTGCATTACGACACGTTAATCATGTCTGTTTTGCTTGGTTTAATCGTAATGGGTGTTATTTGGTGGGTGGCGCGTGGTGCAACTGCAGGTATTCCATCAAAAAGACAAGCATTCGTTGAGCTAATTTTCAGTTTTGTAGATGATCAAGTCAAAAACATATTTCATGGTGATCGTCATCGTTTTATCGCACCAGCAGCGCTCACAGTTTTTTTGTGGGTATTTGCAATGAACGCAATGGACTTTTTGCCTGTTGATATCTTAGCAAAA
Organism: Methylophilaceae bacterium; assembly: GCA_965247415.1. Taxonomy (GTDB): domain Bacteria; phylum Pseudomonadota; class Gammaproteobacteria; order Burkholderiales; family Methylophilaceae; genus Methylotenera. Next base: position 1,234,632 of record OZ252007.1, on the reverse strand, counting down.
ACGCTTGAATCAATTGGCGTAGAAAAATGGCGTGCTGTGCCAACCTCAGATATCAACACAACCTTTGCATTGGCGTTGGCTGTTTGGTTTTTGATGATTTATTTTTCGATAGCGGTAAAAGGTTTTGGTGGTTGGATTCATGAATTATTTTGTGCTCCATTTGGCTCAAATGTTTTTGTTTGGCCGGCTAATTTTTTATTCAACCTTATAGAGTACGTTTCTAAACCACTTTCACATTCCTTGCGTTTGTTCGGCAATATGTACGCAGGTGAAGTCATATTCTTACTGTTGGGATTGTGGGCAGCCACAGGTTTAACGGGAACAATATTTGGAGCAATTTTGGGTGCGGGCTGGTCAATATTTCATATATTAATTGTGGCATTGCAAGCTTTTATATTTATGATGTTAACCGTTGTATATTTAGCCATGGCGCATGAGTCTCATTAAAAAATGAGTGTGTTATTAAGTTTGTAGTTAAATTGTAATTTTGTAGTCGTTTAATTTTTAGAGAGGGTAAAAAATGGAAGCTTTAGCAATGATTCAAGCCTACACAGGCATTGGTATTGGTTTAATTATCGGTTTAGGCGCAGCAGGTGCTTGTATCGGTATTGGTATTATGTGTGCAAGCTTCTTGGAAGGTGCGGCACGTCAACCAGAAATGATTCCTGCATTACAAGGTAAAGTTTTCCTATTATTGGGTTTAATCGATGCGTCTTTTATTATTGGCGTTGGTTTGGCAATGATGTTCGCTTTCGCTAACCCATTGTTAAGCGTTGTTACACAATAATTAAATTGGTAGGTATTGCTGCTTTAAAGCGGATTTCGCTGGCAGTTTAAAGATAAAAATATCACTTAAATTTTTAAGTGATATTAAAAAATCAAATTTTAAAATGGAATAAAAATGAACATTAACTTTACACTTATCGCACAGGCAATTGCATTTGCTGTGTTGATTTGGTTCACGGTGAAATTCGTTTGGCCACCGCTTTTGTGTGCAATTGAAACGCGTCAAAAAGAAATTGCTGATGGTTTAGCTGCTGCAGCCGATGGTAGAAGTGCTTTAGAAGTTGCGGCAAGAAAATCTGAAGCAACATTGACTGAAGCAAAACAAAAAGCTTCTGAAATTATTGGTCAAGCTGAAAAACGTAGTTTGCAACTTGTTGAAGATGCGAAAAATCACGCAAAAGTTGAAGCTGACAGAATCATCACTGGAGCAAAAGCTGAAATTGATCAGGAGCTTAACCGTGCTAAAGAGTCTTTACGTTCACAAGTTTCAAGTTTAGCGATAGCTGGTGCGGAAAAAATATTGCGCAAAGAAATTGACGCAAAAACCCACAGTGAAATGCTCAGTAAATTAGCGGCGGAGCTGTAAAATATGGCTGAAATTTCAACGATTGCAAGACCGTATGCTGTTGCTGCTTATCAGCTTGCGAAAGAAACTCAGTCATTAGAAAAATGGTCAGAAATGCTAGGTTTCATGAGCGCGGTAGTTTCTGATAGTCAAATGCAATCAATCGTAAATGACCCTAAAATTACAAGCGAAAAATTGTTGGAAAGTTTTCTTAAGGTTTGTGGTGAAAAAATTACTGAACAGGGTCAAAATTTAGTTAAGGTTTTGGTTGAGTATGGGCGAATGGAAATTTTGCCTGCCATCACAGCGGCTTTTGAGGTTTTAAAAGCACAAGATGAAGGTGTGTTGGAAGCGCAAATCATTTCGGCTATTAATCCAACAACATCAGAAACGCAAGATTTAATTACACGCTTAGAAACTAAATTTGGTAAAAAAATTAACGTAACCGTTGCGGTCAAGCCCGAAATTTTAGGCGGATTTAAAATCATTGTCGGAGATACCGTAATAGATGCCTCCGTACAAGGTCAACTACAAAATTTAGCGTACACGCTCGCAGCTTAAAAGGCATATGGGTTAATTTAAACCCAAAAAATTGATAGGAGTTATCATGCAGTTATCTACATCAGAAATTAGTGAACTGATTAAAAGCAGATTAGAGAATTTTTCTACCAGCGCTGAAGCGCGTACACAAGGTACTGTAATTTCAGTAACTGATGGTATTGTTCGAATTCATGGTTTATCCAACGTGATGGCTGGTGAAATGATTGAGTTTCCAGGCAACACATTTGGTTTAGCGCTTAACTTAGAGCGCGATTCAGTGGGTGCGGTAGTTTTAGGTGATTACGAGCATATTACTGAGGGCGACACTGTGAAATGTACAGGTCGTATTTTAGAAGTGCCAGTGGGTCCAGAATTGATTGGGCGTGTAGTGAATGCGCTGGGATCGCCGATTGATGGAAAAGGCCCTGTCAATGCCAAAATGACGGACAAAATTGAAAAAGTGGCACCAGGCGTTATTGCGCGTAAATCAGTTTCACAACCAGTACAAACAGGTTTGAAATCTGTTGATTCTATGGTGCCAGTAGGTCGAGGACAACGTGAGTTGATCATTGGTGACCGTCAAACAGGTAAAACAGCAGTTGCAGTTGACGCGATTATTAACCAAAAAGGTCAAAACATGACCTGTATCTACGTTGCGATTGGTCAAAAAGCTTCTACCATTGCAAACGTAGTACGTAAGCTTGAAGAAAATGGTGCAATGGCTTATACAATTGTTGTTGCCGCATCAGCATCTGATTCTGCAGCATTGCAATTTTTAGCGCCATACGCTGGCTGTACGATGGGTGAATATTTCCGTGATCGTGGTGAAGATGCATTGATTGTTTATGATGATTTGACCAAACAAGCCATTGCTTATCGTCAAATTTCACTGCTACTACGTCGTCCACCTGGACGTGAAGCTTATCCAGGTGATGTGTTTTACATACATTCACGTTTGTTAGAGCGTTCTGCGCGAGTCAATGAAGAGTATGTAGAAAAATTTACAAACGGCGCTGTTAAAGGTAAAACTGGTTCATTGACTGCATTGCCAGTCATTGAAACAGCTGCTGGTGACGTATCTGCATTCGTACCAACTAACGTGATTTCAATTACGGATGGTCAAATTTTCTTAGAAACAGACTTATTCAACGCTGGTATTCGTCCTGCGATTAACGCAGGTATTTCAGTATCTCGCGTGGGTGGTGCTGCGCAAACTAAAGTCATTAAAAAATTAGGTGGCGGTGTACGTTTAGCATTGGCGCAATATCGTGAATTAGCAGCATTTGCACAATTCGCTTCTGATTTGGACGAAGCAACACGTAAGCAACTAGAACGTGGTCGTATGTTCACTGAATTAATGAAGCAGGCACAATATGCGCCACTTAGCGTTTCAACAATGGCAATTTCTTTATTGGCTGCAAACAAAGGCTACTTTGATGATGTGCCAACTAATAAAGTATTGGCCTTTGAGTCAGCATTGCATAGCTTTATGAATTCTAAATATAAAGCGCTTATGGATGGCATTGAAAGCAGTAAAGATCTAAGTGGTGATAACGAAAAATCTGTTGAAGCTGCAATTAAAGATTTTAAAGCAACAAGCGTTTACTAACTTCCTGACTACATAGGTATAAATTATGGCTGGTAGTAAAGAGATTAGAACAAAAATCAAGAGTGTCGAAAATACACGCAAGATTACTAAAGCAATGGAAATGGTAGCAGCTTCTAAAATGCGTAAAGCACAAGATAGAATGCGTGCATCACGACCTTACGCTGAAAAAATAAGAAATGTTGCTGCACATCTTTCGTACGCACAAGCTGAATATAAGCATCCTTTTTTAATTAAGCGTGAAAATATCAAAAGTATTGGTTTGATCGTTGTAAGTTCAGATAAAGGTTTGTGCGGTGGTTTAAACACCAACGTACTTCGTTTATCTGTTAATCAAATGAAAACTTGGGAATCTGAAGGTAAATCAATCGCTGTCAGCGCAATTGGTAACAAAAGCTTTGGATTTATGACGCGCGTTGGTGCGGATGTAAAATCACATATCATAGGATTAGGCGATACACCCCATTTAGATAAGCTGATTGGATCAATCAAAGTAATGTTAGATGCCTATATTGCTGGTGAGATTGATCAACTTTACGTTTGCTATACAAAATTCATTAATACGATGAAGCAGGAACCAACGATGCAGCAGTTGTTACCGCTATCAGGCGAACAATTAGGAAGCGCAAAAGGGCATTGGGATTACATCTATGAACCTGAGGCAAAGCCAGTAATCGATAATTTGATGACGCGTTACATTGAATCTTTGGTCTATAACGCAGTTGCTGAAAATATGGCTTCAGAACAATCAGCACGAATGGTTGCAATGAAGTCGGCTTCTGATAATGCTAAAAACGTCATTGGCGAACTAAAATTAGTTTATAACAAGGCGCGTCAAGCTGCGATTACAAAAGAAATTTCGGAAATTGTTGGCGGTGCAGCAGCAGTTTCATAACAGAAAAATTAAGTAAAAATTTTTAATTTTATAAATATCTGACTAAATATTGAGTTAGGAAAAAAAATGGCAAATTCAAGTTCAAATGTAAGTGTAGGCAAAGTGGTTCAATGTATTGGTGCGGTAGTCGATGTGGAATTTCCACGTGATCAAATGCCAAAAGTTTTCGAAGCATTAATCATTGACGATACTTCAAGTCAGGCAGAAGCTGGCTTAACATTAGAAGTGCAACAACAATTAGGCGATGGTATTGTTCGTACAATTGCGATGGGCTCTTCAGATGGATTAGCACGCGGAACAGCATTTAAATCTACAGGATCTCAAATTACAGTGCCAGTCGGTGTTGGTACTTTAGGTCGAATTATGGATGTCTTGGGTAGGCCAATTGATGAAGCAGGGCCAATAGATTCAAATGAGCGTCGTTCAATTCACCAAAAAGCACCAACTTTTGAAGAATTATCACCATCCGTAGATTTACTAGAAACTGGCATTAAAGTGATTGACTTAGTTTGTCCATTCGCAAAAGGCGGTAAGGTAGGTCTCTTCGGCGGTGCTGGTGTAGGTAAAACAGTTAATATGCTAGAGTTAATTAATAACATTGCTAAACAACACTCAGGCTTATCAGTGTTTGCGGGTGTAGGTGAGCGTACGCGTGAGGGTAACGACTTCTACCATGAAATGGCTGAAGCTGGCGTGATTAAGCTAGACGACATGAAAGAATCCAAAGTAGCGATGGTATTTGGTCAAATGAACGAGCCACCAGGCAACCGATTACGTGTTGCGTTGTCGGGTTTGACCATGGCTGAAAAATTCCGTGATGAAGGCCGTGACGTGTTGTTCTTTGTAGATAACATCTACCGGTACACATTGGCGGGTACCGAAGTATCTGCGTTGTTAGGTCGTATGCCATCAGCGGTGGGTTACCAGCCTACATTGGCTGATGAAATGGGCCGTTTACAAGAGCGTATTACTTCAACTAAAACGGGCTCTATTACGTCTATTCAAGCGGTATATGTTCCTGCGGATGACTTGACTGACCCATCACCAGCAACAACTTTCCAACATTTGGACTCAACAGTTGTATTGTCACGTGACATTGCCTCACTTGGTATTTACCCAGCAGTAGATCCGTTGGACTCAACATCACGTCAATTAGATCCATTGGTTGTGGGTGAAGAGCATTACCAAGTTGCACGCTCTGTACAATCAACATTACAACGGTATAAAGAATTAAGAGATATTATTGCAATTTTAGGCATGGATGAATTGTCACCTGAAGACAAATTAGCAGTAGGACGTGCGCGTAAAATTCAACGTTTCTTATCTCAACCTTTCCACGTTGCTGAAGTGTTTACTGGCGCGCCTGGTAAATACGTACCACTTAAAGAAACAATCAAAGGCTTCAAAGCAATTGTTGCTGGCGAATACGATCACTTACCAGAGCAAGCATTTTATATGGTTGGCGGAATTGAAGAGGCTGTTGAAAAGGCGAAAACATTAAACTAGCTTTAGATGGCTAATTTAACTAATCCCTTTAAGGAAAAATAATGGCAAATACAGTTCATATTGATGTTGTCAGTGCTGAAGCAAATATATTCTCAGGTGAAGCTGAGTTTGTCGTAGCGCCAGCGGGTGCTGGTGAGGTGGGTATTTATCCAAATCACGCACCTATGATTACAAACATTAAAGCAGGTGCATTACGAATAAAGCAATCAAACACAGTTGAAGAAACTTTAATCTTTATCTCTGGTGGAATATTAGAAGTTCAACCAAGTATGATTACGGTACTTGCAGATACCGCTATTCGTGGCCATGATTTAGATGAAGCAAAAGCAACTGCTGCTAAAGAAGCTGCGATTGAAGCGATGAAAAATCGTTCATCAGAAATTGATTATGCAAAAGCACAGGCAGAATTAGCGGAAGCAATTGCACAGATTCAAGCAATTCAAAAACTTCGTAAAACACATTAAAACGCTTAGTGTTAGAAAAAAGCAAAAAGGCAACCTCGGTTGCCTTTTTTGTTATACTTTAAAAGAGAAAAATTTAGAAAATTACAAAATTATGCACAATAAACTCAATATTATTATCCTTGCAGCGGGCAAAGGTACACGAATGTATTCCAATAAGCCCAAAGTTCTGCATCATTTAGCTGGAAAAGCATTAATACAGCATGTTGTTGATTGTGCAAAGTCGCTGAATCCGCAAAAAATAATTGGTGTTTATGGCTATGGCGGTAATGATGTTAAAAATGCACTGCAACATGAAAATATAATTTGGGTTGAGCAAAAAGAACAGTTGGGTACAGGGCATGCCGTCTTACAAACTTTAAAAGACTTAGATAATGATGCGTTGACCTTAATTTTATTAGGAGATGTGCCGTTAATAAGTACAGAAGCTTGTAGAAAACTCATTGAAATCACACATACACTTGGATTAATGACTGTAAAAAAGCAAAATCCAACGGGTTACGGACGTATTATCCGTGATAAAAATGAAGCTATACAAGCAATCGTGGAGCATAAAGATGCAAGTATTGAGCATCTTAAAATAAATGAGGTCAACACAGGCATTATTGCAGCTAAAAATGACAAGCTTATTGAGTGGGTACAAGCATTAAAAAATAATAATGCACAAAAGGAATACTACTTAACAGACATTGTTGCAAAAGCCGTGAGTGAAGGAAATGAAATAGATAGTATTATTGTGACGGAAGAGTCATCGGTTGAAGGTGTGAATTCAAAGACTGACTTGGCTGGATTAGAGCGTGTTTATCAATCAAACTATGCAAAAAATCTCATGTTAAAGGGGGTCACTTTATTAGACCCATTGAGAATAGATGTTAGAGGTGAACTAACGGTTGGAAAAGATGTTGAAATTGATATTGGTTGTGTGTTTCAAGGAAAAGTAAGCATCGAAGATAATGTAACCATTGGCGCATATTGCGTCATAAAAAATTCTAACATTGGAAAAGGAACAAGCTTAGCGCCATATACGCATGTTGAATTAAGCAATATAGGAGAAAATGCGCGGATTGGTCCTTATGCGCGACTACGGCCTGGCACAGTTTTAGCATCAGAAACACATGTTGGCAATTTTGTAGAACTCAAAAATACTCAAGTGGATGAAAACAGCAAAATTAATCATCTAAGCTATGTGGGTGATACTACAGTTGGAAAAAACGTGAATATTGGTGCAGGAACAATTACTTGTAACTATGATGGCGCTAATAAATTTAGAACCATTATTGAAGATGATGCTTTTATAGGATCAGATAGTCAGTTGATTGCACCAGTAAAAATTGGCAAAAAAGCAACCATTGCCGCAGGATCAACCATCAGCAAAGATGCGCCAGCGGATGCATTGACATTGTGTCGTGCGCGTGAGCAAATTTCAGTTAAAGGATGGAAACGCCCAATAAAAACTGAAAAGTCTTAATCACTAGATTTTTTAAAAATGTACAAGAGAGTTTAAATATGTGTGGAATCGTTGGTGCAGTATCGAATAAAAATATTGTTTCTACCCTGATTGAAGGATTGAGTCGTCTTGAATATCGTGGTTACGATTCAGCGGGCGTGGCTGTATTGAGTAATACTGGTATTGAGCGCGTGCGTGCAGTTGGTCGCGTCAGTAACATGACGGAAAAAGCCAACGCAATACAATTAAATGGAAAAGTTGGCATTGGTCATACACGCTGGGCAACACATGGCGGCGTAACAGAAAGTAATGCACATCCGCATGTTTCAAAAGATGAAATTGCAGTCGTTCATAATGGAATTATTGAAAATCATGATGAGCAACGAGAAAAACTAAAAAAACTGGGCTATGAATTTACATCACAAACAGACACTGAAGTCATTGCGCACCTAATCCATCACCACCATTCGCAAGGATTACCTCTTTTGGCAGCTACCCAAAAAGCGGTAAAAGAACTCACAGGCGCATTTGCAATTGGCGTTATTTCTGTCAAAGAAACAGAACATATGATTACAGCGCGCTTTGGTTGTCCACTGTTAATTGGAATAGGAGAAAATGAAAATTTTATTGCCTCTGATGTTTCTGCTGTGTTATCAGCAACCAGAAAAGTCATATATTTAGAAGATGGTGACGTTGCGGAAATACGCACAGATGGTGTAACAATTTATGATTTGAACCAAAATATCGTACAGAGAAAAATTCATTTAAGTGATGTTTCACTTGCAAGCATGGAGTTAGGCCCTTATGCGCATTTTATGCAAAAAGAAATCCATGAGCAGCCACGCGCATTAACCGACACAATAGAAGCACTGATTGACGACAATTGTTTTTCACCAGAATTATTTGGAGATAACGCCAATGAAATTTTCAAACAAGTTGATAGTATTTTAATCCTTGCTGCAGGCACCAGTTATTATGCCGCATTAACTGCAAAATATTGGCTAGAAAGCATTGCAAAAATTCCAACAAATGTAGAAATTGCCAGTGAATACCGTTACAGAATTTCAGTACCAAATCCGAAACAATTAATTGTAACTATTTCGCAATCTGGCGAAACATTAGATACGATGGAAGCGTTAAAACACGCCCAATCACTTGGGCAAAATCTAAGTTTATCCATTTGTAATGTGCAAGAAAGTGCAATTCCTCGCGCATCAAGTCTAGTTTTATATACGCGCGCAGGTGCAGAAATTGGTGTTGCTTCAACAAAAGCATTTACTACACAACTGGTTGCGTTATTTACACTTGCCGCAACGCTTGCAAAAATACAAGGCAAGCTCTCAAATGAAGATGAACACGCATATTTAGAAGCACTAAGGCAACTTGCAGGAAGTGTGCAGTACGCACTAAATCTTGAACCGCAAATAAGTGATTGGGCAAAAAGATTTGCAAATAAACATCATGCGCTATTTTTAGGACGTGGTGTTCACTACCCAATTGCACTTGAAGGTGCATTAAAACTAAAAGAAATTTCATATATTCATGCAGAAGCTTATCCTGCAGGAGAACTTAAACATGGGCCACTAGCATTGGTTGATAGCGATATGCCCGTGGTAATTATTGCGCCAAACGATGCCTTGCTTGAAAAAGTAAAATCAAATATGCAAGAAGTTAAAGCGCGCGGCGGAGAAATTTTTGTATTTGCAGATGCCGATAGCCATTTTACTGAGTCTGATGGCGTTCACGTCATCAGAACACCAAGACATGTAGGCGTACTTTCTCCCATACTGCATACTATTCCTGTGCAACTTTTGGCGTATCATGCAGCCCTAATCAAAGGCACTGATGTTGATAAGCCAAGAAATTTAGCAAAAAGTGTAACGGTGGAGTAGCAGACTTTCTTGGGGTTTTTTTGAAAGACCTTTATAAAATTAAAAGGCAAAGAAAAAGAAAAATCGAATCAAAATTTAATCCAAAAAAAACAGTAGAACTAGCTTGTAAAATAATATAAAGAATAATGTGAGGTATAATTATTTGTTTATTTCAACTAAAAAAAAATGGTGAAATATAAAAAAATAATATCAATATCAATCACTTATAATGCGGGTGTAGTTCAATGGTAGAACGCTAGCTTCCCAAGCTCGATACGCGGGTTCGATTCCCGTCACCCGCTCCAATCAAACTATCCTACTAAGCAGAATATGACCCAACTAACACCACCCACCGTACTCACCTTTGCAGGCACAGACCCGAGTAGTGGTGCAGGATTACAAGCTGATATTTTAACCTTTGCCAGCATTGGTTGCTTACCGCTTTCTGTGGTAACCGCGGTAACAGTGCAAGATACGGTTGGCGTTGATGGCGTTTTGGCAATGGATGCAGATTGGGTGAACGACCAAGCGCGGGCTATTTTAGAGGATGTACAGGTTTCAGCGTTCAAATTAGGCTTATTAGGCTCTATTGAAAATATTACGGTGATTGCAGAAATTATGGCGGATTATCCTGATATTCCATTACTAATTGACCCAATATTAACTTCAGGTCGGGGTGATGATTTGAGCAGTGATGAAATGATGGAAGCTATGATTGAGTTACTTTTTCCGCAAGCAACACTCATCACACCCAACAGTATAGAAGCGCGGAGATATGCCTATTTTGATGATGAAACGCAGCAAAGTTCGTTGGAAGAAAGTGCGGCGCGATTGTTAGCAATGGGTTCAGAATATGTCATGATCACTGGTACACATGAAAGAACAACAGAAGTGACTAATACTTTGTATGGTGAAAATAAACTGATTAAAACTTATCAATGGGAACGCTTAGCTGGCAGTTTTCATGGTTCAGGGTGTACATTAACAAGTGCAATTGCAGCGTGTATGGCGCATGGTTTGTCCGTAGAAGAGGCGGTTGAAGAAGCACAAGAATACACATGGCAAACATTAAAGAATGGGTTTAGATTGGGTATGGGACAATTTATCCCCGATAGAATGTTTTGGGCGCGCGAGGAGGAAGAAGGCAAAAATATTGAAAGTAATCAAAAGCACATTAATTAAAGTAAGTGGTTAAGATCAATTAGGTTGAACTAAAACAATTATCTATAAAAATTTAAATTAATATAACAATAATCATGACATCAAATAATCAAACTCTTTTTGAAAAATCTCAACAACTAATCCCAGGTGGCGTAAATTCTCCTGTCAGAGCTTTTAGAAGTGTAGGCGGAACGCCTGTATTTTTTAAAAAAGGCTTAGGTTCAAAACTATGGGATGTAGATGGTAAAGAATATATTGATTATATTAACTCTTGGGGACCAATGATTTTGGGGCACGCGCACCCAGAAGTTGTAGCCGCTGTGCAACAAGCTGCAGCGAATAGTTTAAGCTTTGGGGCGCCTACAGGATTAGAGCTAGAGATGGCAGAAATGATTAACAATCTTGTACCAAGCATGGAACAAGTACGTTTAAACAGTAGCGGAACAGAAGCAACGATGAGCGCAATTAGAGTTGCGCGTGGATTTACAAACAGAGAAAAAATAATTAAATTTGAAGGGTGTTATCATGGTCATTCAGATGGATTATTAGTCAAAGCGGGATCAGGATTGCTGACGTTTGGCGAACCTGACTCTGGTGGTGTTCCTGCAAGCGTAGCGCAACATACGCTAACGCTGGAATACAATAACACGCAACAATTACATGATATTTTTAAGCAGATGGGCGATGAAATTGCCTGTGTAATCATTGAGCCTGTGGTTGGCAATATGAACTTAATTGTGCCAAGAATGGAGTTTTTACAAACATTACGAACATTATGTACTGAACATGGAAGTGTATTAATTTTTGACGAAGTCATGACGGGATTTAGAGTTGCACTTGGCGGTGCGCAAGCCTTATACGGCATTCAACCAGACATGACAACCTTAGGAAAAATTATTGGTGGCGGATTACCAGTAGGAGCTTTTGGTGGAAGAAAAGACATTATGCAGTGCCTAGCACCAGTCGGTAAAGTTTATCAGGCTGGCACATTATCTGGAAACCCGGTTGCAGTTAGTGCTGGATTAACCACATTAAAATTAATTCAAGCAGATGGTTTTTACGAAAAATTGACTGCACAAACCAAAAAATTAATGGATGGTATGGTACAAGCAGCAAAAGCCGAAAAGGTGAAGTTTAGTGCGCAAAATGTTGGAGGTATGTTTGGAATATACTTCAGTGAAAACTGTCCGATAAGTTTCGCGGAAATTATGAACAACAATAATAAAAAACAATTTAATCAATTTTTTCATAGCATGCTTAAACAAGGTATTTATCTTGGGCCATCTGCATTCGAGGCAGGTTTTGTATCTGCAGCACACTCAGACGATGATATTGCCATAACAATCAGTGCAGCTCAAAAAGCTTTTTCAGAACTGAAAGAATCAATAAATTTTTCCTTTTAATGAAAATTTCGAAAATCATCAATGAATGCATTTATCTTAATCAATAAATATTTAAAATAATTGTAAATCCTCGCACGATTTTTGCTGATAATTTATTGAATTAATAAGGCTTTAGCGGTAAGATTGTAGGTTCGACTTTTTATATTATGGCCTGAAGTGGATTTGGCCTAATTTGCGCATACAGCCTCGGTTTGCGCAATGATATTTGGTGACGAGGGATTGATAGGAATAGTAACTTGGCTAACGAAGTCACACATAAAGCGCCTGCAAAGCAGGGGTTGTATCACCCATCCAACGAGCATGACGCATGTGGCGTAGGCTTTGTTGCGCATATTAAAGGTCAAAAAAGCCACAATATAGTGCATCAAGGATTGCAAATCCTAGCAAACTTGACCCATCGCGGTGCAACTGGCTATGACCCTAAGTTGGGTGATGGCGCTGGTATTTTGATTCAGCTACCCGATGCTTTCTTGCGTAAAGAGGCGACTAAGCTCAATATTACCTTGCCAGCAGTAGGTGAATACGCTTGCGGTATTGTTTTCTTACCGCAATCAAAAAATGGTCGTGATGCATGTGAGTCTATTATTGCGCGTATTGTTTACGAAGAATCTCAAAATTTACTCGGCTGGCGTGATGTTCCACGGGACAATAGCAATATCGCCAATGCAGCGCGTGATGTAGAGCCCGTGATGCGTCAGGTACTGATTGCAAAAGGCGCAAATACAGCAGACCAAAATGCCTTTGATCGTAAATTATTTGTGATTCGCAAGCGCGTTGAGCATGCAGTTCGCGCACTTAAATTAGATGATATTGGTCAATTTTATATCCCTTCACTTTCAAGTCGTACCATTGTTTACAAGGGTATGTTGCTTGCCAATGAAGTGGGTGTGTATTACAAAGATTTAACTGATGAAAGCGTTATTTCAGCCATGGCGCTGGTGCATCAACGCTTCTCAACTAACACCTTCCCAGCGTGGGATTTAGCGCATCCATTCCGCATGATTGCGCACAATGGTGAAATTAACACCATGCAAGGTAACGTCAACTGGATGGAAGCGCGTCATGAAACCATGCGCTCTGAATTGTTAGGTGAAGATTTAGATAAACTTTGGCCATTAATTGTAGATGGTCAATCTGACTCAGCATGTTTTGATAATGCGCTTGAATTATTAGTCGCTGGCGGTTATTCATTGCCACACGCAATGATGATGCTCATTCCAGAAGCTTGGAGCAGCAACAATCTAATGAGCGAAGAGCGTAAAGCGTTCTACGAATACCACGCTGCTTTAATGGAGCCATGGGATGGCCCAGCTGCTGTAGCATTTACAGATGGCCGCATGATAGGCGCAACGTTAGACCGTAATGGTTTACGTCCAGCGCGCTATTTGGTGACCGATGACGACCATGTGATGATGGCGTCTGAAATGGGCGTATTAACATTCCCACAAGAAAAAATCGTTAAAAAATGGCGTTTGCAACCAGGAAAAATGTTGCTGATTGACATGGAGCAAGGTCGAATTATTGACGATGCTGAAGTTAAACAACAGCTTGCACAAGCTAAACCTTATAAAGCCTGGATTGAAAAATCACGTTACTTCTTAGGTGACCTTGCTAAAGTAGAGGCAAGCTTTGAAATGGCACCTAGCCTACTTGACGCACAGCAAGCGTTTGGTTATTCACAAGAAGATATTAAGTTCATCTTGCAGCCTATGATAGCCAACGGCGAAGAGGGTGCGGGCTCTATGGGTAACGACGCGGCATTGCCAGTGTTATCTAACAAGCCAAAAGTACTTTATAACTACTTTAAACAGTTATTTGCGCAAGTGACCAACCCACCAATTGACCCAATTCGTGAAGAGTTGGTGATGTCGTTGGTCACTTTCATTGGCCCTAAACCAAACTTACTTGGCATTGATGAAACCAATCCACCTATTCGTTTAGAAGCCAGCCAACCCGTGCTGACTTTAGACGAGCTAGCGCAACTTAAAGCGATTGATACACTTACACAAGGCGGCTACCGTTCACTTACTTTAGACATGACTTACCCAGTGTCTCAAGGTAAGCAAGGGATGGCAGCAGCGATTGATGCGCTCTGCAAAAATGCAGCGCAAGCCGTGCGTGACGGATTTAATGTGTTGATTTTATCTGACCGCAATATTAGTGAAAATCGCTTGGCCATTCCTGCTTTGCTTGCTTGTTCAGCCACACATCAATCCCTTGTTCGCGCAGGTTTGCGCACTAGCACAGGCTTGGTAATTGATACAGGTTCAGCGCGTGAAGTGCATCACTTTGCCTTGCTGGCAGGTTATGGCGCAGAAGCCGTTTGCCCATGGCTCGCCTACCAAACCATTAACAGCATGGTGGCGGGTGACAGTGTTGATAGCCATAAAAAGTTTGTTAAAGCTGTTGGCAAAGGTTTGCATAAAGTCATGTCTAAGATGGGTATTTCAACTTACCAATCTTATTGTGGCGCCCAAATTTTTGAAGCGATTGGTCTTAATAGCCAGTTTATTCACGACTACTTCCGTGGCACAGCTTCACACATTGAGGGTATAGGCCTTGCTGAAGTTGCAGATGAAAGCTTACGTTTACATACTTCAGCATTTGGTAATGACCCCGTGCTTTCAAATGCTTTAGAAGCTGGTGGCGAATATGCTTTCCGCATACGCGGCGAAGAGCATATGTGGACACCTGATTCCATCGCGAAGCTGCAACATGCAACGCGCACAAACTCTGCGAGTACCTACAAAGAGTACGCAAAGCTGATCAACGACCAAACGCGTCGCCACATGACCTTGCGCGGCTTGTTTGAAATTAAAGCTGCGGGCGCACCTGTGCCGCTTGAAGAAGTTGAGCCAGCGAAAGAAATCGTGAAACGTTTTGCAACGGGTGCGATGTCACTAGGATCCATTTCTACCGAAGCACATGCAACACTTGCTATAGCCATGAACCGCATTGGCGGAAAATCAAACACTGGCGAAGGTGGCGAAGACCCTAAACGTTTTATCCCCGTGGCAACTGATACGACCATGGCGAATGTGATTGGTTTAGATAAAGTCGAATCGAATATTGCACTTAAAGCGGGCGATTCAATGCGCTCACGCATTAAACAAGTGGCTTCTGGTCGCTTCGGTGTTACTGCAGAATACTTGGCTTCCGCTGACCAAATACAAATCAAAATGGCACAAGGCGCTAAACCGGGTGAAGGCGGTCAATTACCGGGGCATAAAGTCAGCCCATACATTGCACAGCTTCGTTTCTCCGTGCCTGGTGTAGGGTTGATTTCACCACCGCCACACCATGATATTTACTCAATTGAAGACTTAGCGCAGCTCATTCATGACCTAAAAAACGCTAACCCTAAAGCCTCTATTTCTGTAAAACTAGTTTCAGAAACTGGCATTGGCACAGTTGCTGCAGGTGTTGCTAAAGCCAAGTCTGACCACATTGTGGTAGCAGGCCATGACGGCGGCACAGGTGCTTCACCAATTTCATCTGTGAAACATGCAGGTACACCATGGGAGCTAGGTCTTGCTGAAACACAGCAAACTTTAGTGCTCAACCAATTACGTGGTCGCGTTATCTTGCAAGTTGACGGTCAAATGAAAACAGGCCGTGACGTTGTAATTGGCGCGCTATTGGGTGCAGATGAGTTTGGCTTTGCCACCGCGCCGCTAGTCGTTGAAGGCTGCATCATGATGCGTAAATGCCATCTGAATACTTGCCCAGTAGGCGTAGCCACTCAAGACCCTGTATTGCGTCAAAAATTTACAGGCCAACCAGAGCATGTAGTGAACTACTTCTTCTTTGTTGCTGAAGAAGTGCGCGAAATTATGGCACAAGCGGGTATACGCAAATTTGACGATTTAATTGGCCGCGCTGATTTGCTCGATATGCAAAAAGGCATAGAGCACTGGAAAGCCAGCGGATTAGATTTCAGCAAAGTGTTCCATCAACCTAAAGTCGATGCGACTGTTTCATTGCGCAATAATGAAGTGCAAGACCACGGCTTATTAAACGCTTTAGATAACAAGTTGATTGAGCTTGCTAAACCCGCTTTAGAAAAAGGCGAAAAAACAACGATTGATATTCCTATCACTAATACCAACCGTACCGTAGGTGCGATGTTGTCTAACCAAGTAGCAAGCCGTTATGGCCATGCTGGCTTGCCTGATGACACCATCACCGTAAAACTGACTGGCACGGCAGGTCAAAGTTTTGCTGCCTTCTTGGCACATGGCATCACTTTTGAGCTCACTGGTGAAGGTAACGACTACGTAGGTAAAGGCCTATGTGGTGGCAAAATTATCATCCACAAACCAGCCGCCTTCCGCGGTGAAGCAGCGCAAAATATTATTGTCGGCAACACGGTCATGTACGGCGCAACGACCGGTGAGAGCTATTTCAGCGGCGTGGCAGGTGAGCGTTTCTGTGTACGTAACTCAGGTGCTACCGCAGTAGTCGAAGGCGTAGGCAACCACGGTTGTGAATACATGACTGGTGGTACTGTCGTAGTACTTGGCTTAACAGGCCAAAACTTCGCAGCAGGTATGTCTGGCGGAGTGGCTTATGTGTATGATGAAGATGGCATGTTTGCAAAACGCTGCAATATGAGCATGGTTGCACTTGAGAAAGTAGAGTCAGCTTCTAAAGTGCCAGCGGGTGCGATTAACCATCTCAACCAAGCAGATGAAATTACACTCAAAACACTCATAGAAAAACACGCGGCAAATACAGGCAGCTTGCGCGCAACTGAGTTATTAGCCGATTGGGAAAACTCACGCGCCAAGTTCGTTAAAGTGATGCCAAACGAATATAAACGCGCCTTAACAGAAATGGCAGCAGCAGCAAGTAAGGAAGCAGCATAATGGGTAAAGTCACTGGATTTATGGAGTTTGATCGTCTCTCAGAGGGCAATTTGCCAGTCCCAGAGCGCGTAAAAAACTATAAAGAGTTTGTGTTACATCTCACTGATGACCAAGCAAAACAGCAAGGTGCGCGCTGTATGGACTGCGGTATCCCTTTTTGTGTTTCTGGCTGTCCCGTCAATAACATTATTCCTGATTGGAATGATTTGGTGTACAACCAAGATTGGCGCAGTGCAATTGATGTGTTGCATTCAACGAATAACTTCCCTGAGTTTACAGGCCGTATTTGCCCAGCACCATGCGAGGCTGCATGTACACTCAACATCAATAATGACGCTGTTGGCATTAAGTCTATTGAACATGCGATTATTGATAAAGCATGGGAAAACAATTGGGTTGTGCCTCAAATCGCCGAGAAAAAAACGGGCAAAAAAATTGCTGTTGTTGGCTCAGGCCCTGCTGGTTTAGCTGCTGCACAGCAATTAGCACGTGCTGGTCACGGCGTTGTTGTGTTAGAAAAAAATAGCCGTATTGGTGGCTTGCTGCGTTATGGCATCCCTGATTTTAAAATGGAAAAAAGCCATATCGACCGCCGCATGGCGCAAATGGAAGCTGAAGGCGTTGAGTTCCGCACCAATCACAATGTATGTGAAAATATCAGCGCTGATGATTTGATTAAAGATTATGACGCCGTGATACTTGCAGGTGGGGCAGAATACCCACGCGATTTGCCTGTAGAAGGCCGTAACCTAGATGGCGTGCATTTTGCGATGGACTTCCTCACACCGCAAAATAAAGTCGTGGCGGGTGACAAAATTGAAAACCAAATCATGGCCACTGGTAAACACGTTGTGGTGATTGGGGGTGGTGACACAGGCTCTGACTGTGTGGGCACTTCTAACCGTCATGGTGCAGCCTCTATTACGCAATTTGAATTGATGCCACAACCGCCAGAAAAAGAAAACAAAGCCTTAGTATGGCCTAATTGGCCACTCAAAATGCGCACTTCAAGCTCACACGAAGAAGGCGCAACCCGCGATTGGTCTATCACCACGAAAAGACTCATAGGCGAAAATGGCAAAGTCACGCATTTAGTTGGTTCCAAAGTTGAATGGATAGATGGAAAAATGGTTGAAATTGCTGGATCTGAATTCACCATCCCTGCAGATTTAGTGTTGTTGGCGATGGGTTTTGTGAGCCCTGTGCAAAAAGTGCTAGATGCTTTTGGTGTTGAAAAAGATAACCGTGGCAATGCAAAAGCCACTACCGATGGAACTGGCTGTTACACTACAAACAAAGTCAAAGTATTTGCTGCGGGCGATATGCGCCGTGGACAATCTTTAGTGGTTTGGGCGATTCGCGAGGGCCGCCAGTGCGCAAAAGCTGTTGATGAGTTCTTAATGGGTTCATCGACACTTCCTAGATAATCAATAGGTTTAGCAGTCAGGCGAGCACTAAAATTAATCATAAATCAATATAAAATATTGGGGATACCAGCGCGTATCCCCAAATTTTTTGAGCATAAAAAAAATGACAACATTAAAAAACGATACTTTTTTAAAAGCACTCATGCGCGAGCCTACTGATTACACCCCCGTTTGGATGATGCGCCAAGCGGGGCGCTATTTACCTGAGTATCGTGAAAGCCGCAAAACAGCGGGTAGCTTTATGGATTTGTGCAAAAGTGCGCAATTTGCGACGGATGTTACTCTGCAACCACTCGACCGCTATCCAGAGCTTGATGCAGCAATTTTATTTTCTGACATTCTCACCATCCCTGATGCTATGGGTTTGGGCTTATCATTTGAAGCTGGCGAAGGTCCAAAATTCGAACGCACCTTGCAAGAAGAGTCTGACATTGTAAAACTTACAGTGCCTGATATGAGCGAACTGCAATATGTGTTTAATGCTGTGTCTAGCATCCGCAAAGCTTTAAATGGTCGTGTGCCTTTGATTGGCTTTTCTGGCAGCCCATGGACGCTAGCCACTTATATGGTAGAAGGCAAAGGCGGCACAGACTTTCTCAACACCAAGAAAATGGCTTATGCCCGGCCAGATTTATTGCACCATATTTTAGAGACTACCGCAAAAACGGTGATTCAATATCTCAATGCGCAAATTGCCGCAGGCGCGCAAGCTGTAATGATTTTTGACTCGTGGGGCGGTGCGTTGTCACACAATGCTTATACTGAGTTTTCGCTTAATTACATGCAAAAAATTGTGGCAGGGCTCACGAAAACTGCTGAAGGTCGCACAGTGCCGAGTATAGTATTTACTAAAGGCGGCGCATTATGGCTAGAAGCACAAGCTGAAATTGGCGCTGATGCATTAGGTTTAGATTGGACAGTGGATATTGGCACCGCGCGCAATCGTGTGGGCGATAAAGTAGCGCTGCAAGGCAATATGGATCCAGCTATTTTGCTCAGCACTCCTGAGGAAATTGAAAAAGAAGTAGCCAGCATTTTGGCAAGCTATGGCAAAGGTAATGGTCATATATTTAATCTTGGTCACGGCATTACACAGTGGACACCACCAGAGAACGCCGCTGCCATGCTGCGTGCAGTAAAAGCATTTAGTCCACAATATCATCAATAAGAGTTACTCAGAATTTTTATTAAGGATTAAAATCAAACTTGTAATCCTTTTTGAGGTCTTGTTATGAAAAAACTCTACTACATTGATTACCCACAAGAAACGATGAATGGTCAAATGCATCGCTATCAATGCGCCTACTGCAGAATTGAAACCACAACCATCAACGGTCGGCTAGAAGGGCATTTACCAAGTTGTGAATATCGCATAGGTTTAGAAAAAGCAGGATACGATGCCGATGGCACTTGCACTTCACCCGCATCACATGATGCTGACGATTATGATTAAAAAAAGATTAATTGGCTAATTTTTAAGAAATATGATTCCAATTTATCCTGCTGAAGCACTCAGCCAGCACACATTAGCAGCGCCGTTGCAAGGTGGCGTCACACTTTCTGGACTTAAAAATCCGCCACCGCTTTCATTGTATATTCACATTCCTTGGTGCGTGCGTAAATGCCCTTATTGCGATTTTAATTCGCATGAAATAAAACATGGTCAAACAAAACAAGAAATCCCAGAAGATGCTTATATCGATGCGCTTATTGCAGACTTAGAACAAGCGACGCCCTTGGTTTGGGGTAGAAAAATAAAAAGTATTTTTTTTGGTGGTGGTACACCCAGTTTATTTTCAGCCGCTTCGATTGATAAAATTTTAAGTCAAGTGCGCATGCTCACGCCGCTTGAATATGATGCTGAAATCACCTTAGAAGCCAATCCAGGCACGGTTGATATTAAAAATTTTGTTGGTTACAAAGATGCTGGCGTAAATCGTTTGTCGCTCGGCATACAAAGTTTTAATTCAAACTATTTGCATGCGCTCGGGCGAATTCATGATCGCGAGCAAGCTTTACACGCAGCGGAATTGGCGCTAAAAACCTTTGATAAAGTTAATTTAGATGTGATGTACGCACTGCCAAATCAAACGCTGGAAGACGCGCTCCAAGATGCAAAAACCGCATGTGATTTAAATCCTGCGCATTTGTCTTTTTATCACTTAACGCTAGAGCCAAATACGCCATTTCACCGCACACCGCCAAGCTTACCCGATGACGACACCAGCGCCTTGATGCAAGAAAAAATAGAAGAATTTTTAGCAGCGCATGGCTATGAAAATTATGAAACATCCGCGTTCGCTAAAAAAAATCAGCAATGCCAGCATAATTTGAACTATTGGACGTTTGGCGATTATTTAGGCATTGGCGCAGGCGCTCACAGTAAATTGAGTTTTCACGACAAAATCATTCGCCAAAGTCGCCATAAACATCCAAAACGCTATATGGAACATGCGCCCATTGGGCAAGCCATTGATAAAGAATGGCACATCCCAAAAGATGAAATGCCCTTTGAGTTTATGATGAATGCGCTACGTTTGACCGAAGGTGTAAAAATTGATTTATTTGCGCAGCGTACTGGCATGCCATTTATCAGCTTAAATGCTGCAATTAAAAAAGCGCAAAGCAAAGGTTTATTAGAAATGATGAACGATACAATTAAACCAAGCCCTTTAGGGAAGCGCTTTTTAAATAATTTATTAGAAATTTTCTTAAATTAATTTTTTATTTCAAACTTGCACGGGCGCGCGCAATCGCCGCTTTCACTTGATTGGGCGCCGTGCCACCAATGTGGTTTCTGCTGTTGAGTGAGCCTTCTAAAGTCAACACGCTATACACATCTTCACCAATTTCTGCAGCAAAGTTTTGTAGTTCTGGAAGACTTAAATCGCTTAAATCCACTTTTTTATCGACAGCAAAACGCACCGCTAACGCCACGGCTTCATGCGCATCCCTAAACGGCATGCCTTTTTTCACCAAATAATCAGCTAAATCTGTGGCAGTGGCAAAGCCTTCACTGGCGGCTTTACGCATATTTTCTTTGTTCACCGCAATGCCGCGCATCATGTCCGCATAAATTTCTAGCGTCATTAACAAGGTTTCTGCGGTGTCAAAGAGCGGCTCTTTGTCTTCTTGGTTATCTTTGTTATATGCCAGTGGCTGGCTTTTCATCAAAGTGAGCAAGGCTGTTAAATTGCCATACACACGCCCCGTTTTTCCACGCACCAGCTCTGGTACATCTGGATTTTTTTTCTGCGGCATGATGGAAGAGCCTGTACAAAAACGGTCAGCGATATCAATAAAAGCGAATCTTGGTGAACTCCACAAAATCAACTCTTCAGAAAGCCTTGATAAATGCGTCATGACCAGTGACGAAGCAAAGGTGAATTCAATGGCAAAATCTCGGTCTGAAACCGCGTCTAGCGAATTCTCGCAAACGCCTTCAAAACCTAACAATTGCGCGACCATTTCGCGGTTAATTGGGTAACTTGTACCTGCCAACGCCGCCGCACCTAAAGGCAAACGATTGATCCGTTTGCGACAATCCTGCAAACGCTCAGTGTCGCGTTTAAGCATTTCCACATAAGCCATTAAATGATGACCAAAGGTAATTGGCTGCGCCACTTGCAAATGCGTAAAGCCTGGCATCACCGTATCAAAGTGCGCGTCGGCTAACTCCAGCAAACTTAATTGCAATTGTTTTAAAGCAGCAACAACATCATCCGTGGTTGCACGTAACCACAAACGCACATCCGTTGCCACTTGGTCGTTTCTACTTCTGCCCGTATGTAAGCGCTTACCTGCATCACCAATTTTATCAGTGAGGCGTTTTTCTATATTTAAATGCACGTCTTCTAAATCAAGCAACCAAACAAATTCACCCGTATTGATTTCTTGCAAAATTTCTTTAAGGCCAGATTCAATCGCTTGCACGTCTTCCATAGAAATAATATTTTGCGCGCCTAACATTTGCGCATGGGCAATGGAACCTTGAATATCAAACGCCGCTAATTTTTGATCAAATGAAACAGACGCGGTGTACTTTTTGACCAGCTCCGCCACAGGTTCATTAAACCGCCCAGACCAACTGGTTTCTTTTTGGTTGAGTGAATTCATTTTTTTTGATGGACTTTCGTTTTTGCTCACAGCGGTGCTTTCTTAGGTGATTAAAAATAGACTTTATTTTGTGTGTTTATTCTTATGAATGAAATACTTAGGCATTTATTAATATGACTGTTGAAACGACAAAATCAATTGGCGAAAGTATAATGCAATTTGCGCAATTTTCCATGCTTTATCCTATCCTTGATCATACCTTTGCCGCAGATTGTGCTGTTTAAACATCATGCGACAACGTCAGCGTATTCCCAATTTTAGAAATTTAGGCGTCATTTTTCGCACACTTTTATTGGTCAACAGCCTGCTTATTTTATTGGCATTTACCAACAGCGCGCACTTTGCAGAATTTATACAACTTAGTTTGCAATATTCAAGCTTGACGCAACCTATTTTAATGGTCGTTATCCTGACCTTTTATGTCTGTGCTCCTTATTTAAAGCATCAGCGTTATGGAATTGCGGTGTTTTTTCTTTGGTTGATCGCACTGTGTAGTGCATTGCTTACATTGATTTTTTTAGAAGAATTTCTATTAATTGAATATTTGCCAGCTGTCACAAAGACCTGCGTACTCACCAGCGCACTATTTTTAGTTGTGTTTTATTATTTTTATTTGACTGATAAAGCCTATTCACCCGCGATTCAAGAAGCCAGAATTCAAGCCTTGCAAGCACGCATTCGGCCGCACTTTTTGTTTAACAGCATTAACGCTGTGCTTTCGCTCATTCGTCATCAGCCACAACAAGCAGAAACGGCCTTAGAAGATATGGCGGATTTATTTCGAGTTTTGATGGCGGATAACCGTGATTTAGTGCCGCTTTCGCGTGAAATTGCGCTTTGTAAACAATATTGCGCGCTAGAAAAATGTCGTTTGGAAGAACGTTTAGCCGTTGAATGGCAAATTCAAGATGAGGCTAACCATGTGTTAGTGCCCAGTTTAATTTTACAACCCTTGCTGGAAAATGCGGTTTACCACGGCATTGAACCATTGGTTAGTGGCGGGCTGATTAGCATTCAAATTTATTTAGAAAATAATGTACTTCATATCCGCATTGTTAACCCTGTGTTTCATCAAGGCGAGTCACATCATGGTAATCAGATGGCTATTCACAATATTAAAGAACGGCTCAATTTACATTTTGATTTAGAAGCCACGTTGCAAATTAAACCGTCCGCTACAGAATATCAAACACACATTACTTTGCCGATGCAAACGAGTCTTTCAACAAAAGTAGGCCATACACTTTGAGACAAACCATCAACTTATTAATTGTAGATGATGAAGCGCCTGCAAGAAATCGCTTGCGAATGTTATTAGCTGAAATCAATCCAAAGTTAACATTATTTGAAGCTAAAAATGGCATCGAAGCGTTAGAAATGGCGCAAACGCATGTCATCAACATTGTGTTGCTTGATATTCGCATGCCAGGCATGAATGGACTGGAAGCGGCGCAACATTTAAATCAATTAGCTACGCCACCTGCGATTATATTTTCAACAGCTTATGAAGCACATGCCCTGCAAGCCTTTGATTGCAACGCCGTTGATTATTTATTAAAACCGATTCGTAGCGAACGCCTTAAAATTGCGTTAGAAAAAGCGCAGCCGTTATTGCCAAAACAATTAGATGCTTTGCAACCACTCATGGCAGCGCAACAACATATTAGTATTAACGAGCGCGGCAGAATCTTGCTAATTCCAATCCAAGACATAGTTTATTTTCGCGCAGAACTCAAATACATCACCGTGCGCACTTTAAGCCGAGAATATTTGCTTGAAGAGTCTTTAACACATTTAGAAGCATTGTTCAGCACGCATTTTATCCGTTGCCACCGTAATTGCATTGTTGCAAAAAATTATGTGGCAGGCTTTGAAAGAAAAATGATTGAACAGAATTTTGCTGATGAAGAATCACAAAATATGAATGAAAAATCTCAAGAAAAAAACAAAGAAAAACATTGGGTTGTTTTGTTAAAAGGCATCAATGAGGTTATACCGATCAGCCGTCGTCACCAACATATTATTCAGGAATTCACTGTTTCTTGAAGAAATCCGCCTTGTGGTAAAATTGAATCACTTCTTTCAGTCACTTGAAACTTAAATCTAACATGAATCACACCATCACCTCACTCGCAAAACTCGTCATTGCTACACGCGAAAGTCCGCTTGCCATGTGGCAAGCACTGCATATTCAAGCGCGCTTGCAGGCCATTTACCCAGAAACGAACGTTGAAATTTTAGGCATGACTACCACAGGCGACCAGATTTTAGATACGCCTTTGGCAAAAATTGGCGGAAAAGGCTTGTTTGTCAAAGAACTGGAAAATGCACTGGCTGACGGTCGAGCAGATTTGGCCGTACACAGCATGAAAGATGTGCCCATGAATTTACCCGAAGGCTTTATGCTCGCCGCCACGGGTGCGCGAGAAGATCCGAGAGATGCCTTTGTTTCCAACAATTTTGCCACGTTAGAAAGCTTGCCTGAGGGCAGCGTTGTTGGCACCTCAAGCTTAAGACGGCAAAGCCAGTTGCAGGCACGTTTTCCGCATTTAAATATTGAGCCGTTGCGTGGAAATTTGCAAACCAGATTACGCAAATTAGATGAAGGCCAATATGCCGCGATTATTTTGGCAGCGGCAGGCTTAATTCGTTTGGGATTAAGTGAACGTATTCGACAAACCATTTCGCCTGAACAAAGCATTCCAGCGGTCGGGCAGGGCGCACTTGGCATTGAAATTAATGCTAGCCGAACTGATTTACTGGAAATTTTAGCGCCGTTAAACCATGCCCAAACACAAGATTGCGTGCTTGCAGAACGCGCGATGAGCCGCGCACTGGCTGGCAGTTGCACGGTGCCATTGGGCGCGTATGCTCTTTGCGATGGTGAAGATCTTAATATCACTGGGTTTGTGGCAAGCGTAGATGGCAAAGCAATGATTGTAGAAAAAGTACGCGGTAATCGAATGGATGCAGAAAAAATTGGCCAGCAACTCGCCGCTCAATTACGTGCAAAAGGCGCTGATGCCATTTTGGCAGCGCTCGATTAACTTTTATGAGCGCACGCCTAAAAGGGTTTGGGATAGCCATTACGCGCCCCACCGATCAAGCAAAAAAACTTAAATGGCTGATTGCAGAATCGGGCGGTGAAACCATTGACTTCCCGTTGATTGAAATTACTGGCTTAAATGATTATTCAGCGTTTCATGCGGCCATTGCGGATCTAAACAATATTGATTGGCTCATTTTTATTAGCAGCAACGCTGTGCAAAATGCCATGCCACGTATTCAACATATTTATCCAAGCTTACCAGAACGTTGTCAATTTGCAGCCATTGGCCCTGTCACTGCCAAAGAACTGCAGCAGTTTGGCATTAAAAATGTGCTCATTCCAGAGGGTAGATTTGACAGTGAGTCTTTACTCACATTGCCTGAAATGCAATCCATGCAAGGCAAGAATGTCCTCATTGTGCGTGGCGTTGGTGGACGTGAATTATTGGCTGATCGCTTAAAAGCGCGCGGCGCGAACGTGAGTTTTGCCGAATGTTATCAGCGCATTAATCCACAAACAGATTGCCAGCCTTTAAAAAAAGCCTATGATGAAAATAAATGTCACGCGATTGTTGTGACAAGTTCAGAAGCCATGCAACATTTATTACAGCTTGCGCAAGCGGAAGAAAATTGGCGTACAGAAAACCATTGGTTAAAGCAGATTAAAATTTGTGTGAATCATGCCAGAATTGCCGAGCATGAAAGTATAAAAGGCTTGCAAATTCATATTGCAGAAACCTCGGGGGATAATGCAATGTTAGATTGTTTATTCAAGGCACTTAACCCAGCATGACCGAAATTTCTCAAGCGCAAAACGCTCCGCAAAAAGAAAATACGGCTTTTATGGCTAAACTTTCTTTAGGTTTAGTGTGTTTGTTTTTTTTGGTATTTATTTGGTTTGCCATCAACCAAAATCAACATTTTAATGAAATTGAAAAAACGTTAAGTAAAAAACTTGAGCAAACTCAAGCCTTGAATCAACAAAGCTTGGCTGTTGCAAAACAAGCCGACGAGCGCAGCATTAAAACCCATGCTAAAACCATGGTGATTGAAGAAAAATTAGCGCAGTCTCAAGATCAACAAGAAGTTTTACAAACCTTATACAACCAATTGGCGGAAGACCGTGAAATGACCGCGGTGGTTGAAGTTGAACAATTAGTCACCATTGCCAACCAGCAATTAAAACTCTCAGGCAATGTAAAATCTGCATTGTTAGCGTTGCAAGCAGCAGACCATCATTTAGAACCCCTTAATTTACCGCGTGCCACATTGTTGCGTCAAACGCTTGGCAATGAAATTCAAAATTTACGACAACTGCCACAATTTGACCCCATTTTAATCACCGCGCAAATTGAAAGCCTCACAACCTTATGCGCAAATTTGCCGTTAATGAGCGAACATCAGCCAGCAATCAAACAAAAAATTGCGCAAAATCAATATTTAAAAACAACGCATTTGGGAAAAATGCAAAGATTTTTCTATCAAATTTGGTCAGATATTAAAAATTTGGTCACGGTAGAAAGAATTGACAAACCAACGCCGCCGCTACTTTCAACAGAGCATCAATTTTACTTACGTGAAAATTTAAAATTAAGGTTGTTAAGCGCCCGCATTGCCTTACTTCAACGAGATGAAATTAGTTATCAAGCTGATTTAAATGCAGTTAAATCGTGGCTAAACCAATATTACGACATTCAACACCCAAATGCCTTGAAAGCCCTAAGTTTGTTAAACAAACTGATTGAAAGCAAAGTGAATTTAGCACTCCCAGATTTAAATGAAAGCTTAACTGCAATTAATCGATATAAATTAAGTCTTGAGGCGCAAAGATAATGGTTTGGGTAAACTTGCGCACAATGTTAAAGAAAAAATTATTTTGGGCCTTGTTAACAATCATATTGCTGGCTTTAGTTTTTTGGCTGTTAAGCAATAACCAAGGCTATGTGTTGATTGTGCGCTCGCCTTATCGCGTGCAATTTTCTTTCAATTTTTTATTATTTTTAATGATAATTGCATTTATCAGCCTGCATTATTGTTTAAGATTTGTTCGCTATTTAAGGCTTTTCCCAACGCACTGGCGCAAAAATCAAGCGCAAAAAAATCTGAAAGAAAGCCATACAGCTTTGATAGAAGCCATCAATGCGCTGATAAAAGAAGATTTTTTAGACGCTGAGAAAAATGTAAAACACGCCCACCGCCTCGCAAAAGATGCACAATTAACGCTAGTGATTGATGCGCTTAAACAAAAAAACACCAAGACTTAATAATCATTTAACGCCTCAGCATGCATAGAATCGGCTGAGCAGCTCGATGCCCATCTCAATAATCTATAAACACTGTCCCAATGTCATTTCACCACTGCTTTGTGAGTTTCGTTGCGTGCCACACTTTAGACTTTGAATCTAAGCAAGCTTAGGCCGATGTTGATAACCAACAAATACATCAGGATACACCGCATAAAAATATTACAAATGCAGAAAGTCGTCATGTCGGGAAAGACTCCTATTGACGCGTTTCAGGGAGGGTAGGTTAGTGTCTTATAAACGACAGGTGTAGAAAAAAGAATACAGCATAGAAAATTTTAGGGAAACTTTCATGACTGTTAAACACAATCAGCGTACACCAAGCAGGTACTTCTATGCCAGTTAGGTACTCTGAAACGATGATACCGATTTAGGTGATATGTTATCAGTATGCTCTGAAATTTTATTAAAAAAGATCGAGCAATTAAAACTTTTTAAACCAAAACCTTAAATTATAATCTCACCAAAATTCTATGATCACTATTAATAATCTAAATATTCAGTTTGGTGATTTTACCGCCGTGAAAGACTTGTCTTTGCAAGTGAATAAAGGTGAGTTGTTTGGCTTTTTGGGGCCGAATGGGGCGGGTAAAACCACGACGATTCGTGCTTTAAATGGCGCGGTGAGGCCGAGTTCAGGTTCGATAGAAGTATTTGGCTTGGAGATGCCGCGTTATTTTGACCAAGTGAAACCCAAGATTGGTTATGTGCCAGACACGGAGAACCATTTTGAGGACATGACGGGGTATGAAAACCTCAAGTTGTATACGCAGTTGTATGGTGTACCTTTGGCACAGATTGATGCTTGGCTTGGCCGATTGCAGTTATCTGAAGCGGCGCATGTGTTGGTGCGTAATTACTCTAAAGGCATGAAGAAAAAGCTATTGATTGCGCGTGAGTTGATGCATGAGCCTGCCTTGGTGTTTTTTGATGAGCCAACGGCTAATTTGGATGCGCACTCGATACAGTTGGTGCGGCAATTAATGCAAAGCCTTGCACAAGCGGGTTGCACGGTATTTTTGACCACGCATGACATGGAAGAGGTTGAGCAGATTTGTGACCGCGTGGCGATTATCGCCAAAGGGCAGTTGTTGGATTGTGATACGCCCACGGCTTTTATTACGCGCCATGCAGAGCGTTTTTGTGATGTGCAATATGATGAGAATGGCATGACGCACCGTATGAGTTTTCATTTGGATGATGTTACGCAAAAAGCCAAGTTGGCAGAGGTGATTCAAACACAACATTGTGTGCGTGTGCATTCGCGCGAGTTTAGGTTTGAGGATGTTTTCAAAAAACTGACAGGGGAGGCTTACACATGACTTCTCCGAATTACTTCAAACGCTTGTGGATTCTGTATTCCAAAGAATGGTTTAGGCTAAAACGTAACCCTGCTGCTGTGATGTCTGTGGGGCTGATTGTTTTAATGGCCTTTTTGGTGAGCATTGAGAATAAAGCCAGCCAAGTTGCAAAAAAGCAGGCAAATCAACCTTGTGCGGTGGTGTATCAGCAAGAAGATGGATTGATTACCTACTTAAAACAACATCCGCCCAAACAGGCTGTGCGTTTTGTACGAGCCAATGTGCCATTGCCTGCCAAGCAACTCAGTTATCCTAGTGAAATTCGTTGCGCAGTGGAAGTTGCGCCCATTGCAGGGGCTTCTAAGCGCATATTGCAATTTAAAGCTATTGATGCAAAAGCGCCACAATTTAATGACTTTAGCCGTTGGGTGTTGGCGAGTGTGGCGACGCAAAGCAGTGGGCTAGTGGTGCAACAGTCATTAAAACCACTCAAAGACAAAAAGCCTAGCGCAACCCTCAGTAATATTGATTTAGGCTCTAACCAAGCCAAAGCCATGATAGGCGCGATGATGCTGTTTTCAGCACAGTTCTTTTTATGTTGCGCATTGTTTATCTCGTTTACAGGTCACGAGAAAGAGCGTGGTATTTTGCAGAGTTTATCGCTCACCACTGTTAGCCTAGGTGAAATCCTCACCGCCAAAATTTTGTTTCACCTGAGTTTGTCTCTGCTAGCTAGTGTTGCCATATTGCTGATTCTGTCACCGTTAAAGTTATGGTGGTTCCCATTTAATTTGATAGTGATGTTAATCATCAGTCTATCGAGCTTGGGGTTGTTAGCAGTGGCTATTATCATCACTAGCTTGAATCGGGCACAAAGCACGGCTAGCTTGGCAGGTTTTTGCTATTTGATGATCATGGGTGTGGTGTTTGGTTTAGCCAATAAGTTTATTGCGTTTAAAGTCATTCGCGCTTTTATGTTTGAGCACCACGCGATTCAAATGTTTACTTTGTTGCTCAAGCCTTTTAGCCAACGTGAGTTTTTTGTAGGCATTATGCATGCCTTTGATTTACTTGTATTACCGCTAATTTTGTTAGCAGTTGCCATCGTGCTATTTAAAAAGCGAGGTGGTATAAATTGAAGGTGGATTCAAACTTGCAGTGCTAAGTTTTATAAAATAGCCCGCGTACGGCGTACCCGCTTGCGGTACGCCGTATGAACCATTAAAAATTGATACCGCTAGAGTTATAAATTTAAAACTAAAGTGATGGTTTTGCGTAACTAAACACATCTGAATAAAACGCATCTTCTGCCAAACCCGCTTTCATAAAAGATGTATGTGCGGTTTCCACCATTACAGGCGCGCCACAGCAATACACTTCATAAGCGCTTAAGTCTGGAAAATCATCTAAAACGGCTTGATGCACAAAGCCTGTTCTGCCGTTCCAAGCATCTTCTGCTAAAGCGTCAGACAAGACTGGAATAAATTTAAAGTTTTCCTGTGTTTCTGTCCAATTTTTGGGTAATTCTGGTAGATATAAATCTTTAAGCGCACGCGCTCCCCAATACAAAGTGACAGGACGCTGAATTATTTCATGTTGTATGTACTCTATAATACTTTTTATCGGCGCAAAGCCTGTGCCGCCTGCCACCATGATAATGGGCTTATTGCTGTCTTCCCTTAAGAAAAAACTACCCAATGGACCTTCAATGCGCAAAATTGTTTTTTCTGGCATTTCGTTAAAAACGTATTCTGTAAATTTTCCACCTGGAACAAGTCTTAAATGCAGCTCCAAAACATTGTCAATATGGGGTGGGTTGGCGAGTGAAAATGCACGGCGTTTGCCATCTTTGAGTAAAAATTCTATGTATTGCCCCGCTTTAAACTGCAAGCGTTCGCTGCTCGGCAGCTTTAAAAAAAGCGCCATCACGTCATCACAAAGTTGTTCTTTTTTCTCGACTCTGGCGGGTAAAATTTTGGCGGGTGTTAAGTCCGCTTGAATTTCACGGCAGTCAACGGTTAAATCTGTTAACGGCCGCGCGCAACAAAACAGTACTTTTCCTGCGGATTTTTCTGCGTCAGTGAGCGCCGATGTGCTGTAATCGCCATAATCGACCTCACCAGAAATCACCGTGCCTTTACAACTGCCACAAGCGCCGTTTTTACAGCCGTAAGGTAAATTAATGCCAGCTTGAATGGCAGATTCTAAAATGGTTTCATAAGCTTTTGCGTTAAATTGCTGGCCGCTATTTTGCAAGGAAATTTGATAACTCATCAGTTAAACTCTTTTAAAATTTAGTAAATATTTAGTATTTTAAGTTTTCATTCAATTTTTAAAATTAATCTTCTCGACGAAATTCGCCTTCAATCACGTCATCATTGGCGCTTGTTTTTTGATGATAATATTGACTGTTTTTACCATTTTGGTTCATTGGAATCAATAATAAAATTGCTGCAATCACATCGGTGATCACGCCGGGAATCATGAGTAAAACACCTGCAATCATATTTCTTGCACTGCCAAACAATGTTTTCAGTGGGTTATTTCCTTGTGTTAAGCCTTGCATGAAGCGTCCAGAAAATAAACCTTTTTCTTCACGAATTAAACGTAAGCCTAAGTAGCCAATTCCGACTAAGTAAAATAAAACCACAATGCCGTAATGTTGAAACAAAGACACTAAAATCCAAATTTCAGAAATTGGCAAAATGAGTAAAATGAACAAAATAAAAAATCGCATTGAAGCGCACTCCAAAAAAGAGACCAAGTATTGAAACTCTGTGATTGCGTTGAAACTATCATGCTTACAAAACGCTCTATATTTTTAAGACTTTTGGTGTAAGACTTTTGAGTTTAGCAATCATTCACTCAAATAATAGTCTTGTAAATGGTGTTCTTTCTATTGATTTACAAGGGCAATCAGCACATATAATGTTTGCTTGATGATTTAAAAGGGTTTTTTAACCCGCATTTTGGAATATTTAACCATGCTTAAATGGGCAAAAAAATTAAGTTTACTTTTCATTTCAACGTATGCCTTGCAATTGCCGCTGCATGCAAATGAAAATAATAGCGGTTTATCGCTTTTTACAGACGATGAAAATGCTGAATTTTTAGCGCCCGATGTTGCTTTTAAGCTTGAATTAATTACTAAAGCCAATAACGCAATTGAGGCGCATTTTAAGGTTGCGCCCAAACATTATCTTTATAAAAATCGCATCAAATTTACTTCAACGGATGTCGATATTTTAGAAACCAAGCTCCCAGAGGGTGAATTGAAAACCGATGCGAATTTTGGTGAACAAACCGTTTTTCATCATGATTTTTCTGCGCTGGTTAGTTTTAACGCGCAAAATAAAAAGCAAGTGGTGATTAACGCAAGTTTTCAAGGATGTAGCGAAAAAGGGCTTTGTTACGCGCCCATCCGAAAAACTTTTAATCTTGCGCTACCTGATCAAGCAATTTCAACCACAAATGTTGAGAATATTTTTCAGCAAAATCAACCTTTAGACGCAAGTTCTCGTTTATTAAAAGAAGGCAATATTTGGCTAATTATTGCGGGATTTTTTGTTGCAGGGTTGTTGTTATCACTCACGCCCTGTGTGCTGCCAATGATTCCGATATTATCAAGCATTATTGTGGGAAGCGCGCAAGCTAAAAGTTCATCAACGCACAGCTTTTTATTGTCATTAGCCTATGTTTTGGGCATGGCGTTAAGCTATACCTTGGCAGGCATTGCCGCAGGTTTATCTGGTGCATTAATTAGCCAATCTCTACAAAATATTTGGGTGCTTAGCGCCACCGCAATCATTTTTGTTGCTTTATCTTTCTCCATGTTTGGTTTTTATGAACTAAAACTGCCCCAATTTTTTGAATCAAGGATGCTCAATTTAACAAACAAACTTAAAGGTGGCGCATTTTTTGGCGTGTTTTTGATGGGCGCGTTTTCTGCGCTCATTGTAAGCCCATGCGTTGCTGCACCTTTGGCGGGCGCTTTACTTTACATTGGGCAAACCCATAATGTATTTTTAGGCGGATTAGGACTGTTTGCACTTGCTATTGGGATGGGTGTGCCATTGTTGTTAATTGGTGCAACTTCAGGAAAAATCTTACCCAAAACAGGTGCTTGGATGAATGCCGTGCGTAACTTTTTTGGCGTATTGATGTTGAGCATGGCAATTTGGATTATTTCTCCCGTGATTCCTACAACATTGCAGCTGGCTTTTTGGGCAATGTTAGCCATCATTTGCGCAGTTTATTTAAATGCACTGGAAGTGTTGCCAAGCCACCACACTTTTATTTCCAAGTTTTGGAAAGGCATTGGTTTAATTTTATTGATTTATGGGATTGGGCTTTTAATCGGAGCGCTTTCTGGTGGAAAATCTGTATTCCAGCCGTTAGGACATCTTTTTAATCAGCAAAATTTAAATCAAAATGCTGAAAATGTTTCTCATAAACTTAAATTTCACCCCATTAAAAATGTTGCGGAATTAGAAAAAACACTCGCCAATACCGATGGCAAGCCAGTGATGTTAGATTTTTATGCAGATTGGTGCGTAGCGTGTAAAGAATTAGAATCTCTAACATTTAGTGACGCTAACATTCAGCAACTTCTCAAAAACACGCTGTTATTGCAGGTAGATGTGACCAATAACACAGAAGCTGATTTAGCCTTACTAAAACGCTTTAATTTATTTGGCCCGCCTGGCATTGTTTTTTTTAATGCAAGCGGTCAAGAAATCACCTCTATTAGAACGGTAGGCTTTCAAAATGCTGCGCGTTTTGCTAGTACCTTGCAAAAGCGCGACCAATGTTTAGTCCCAAATGCAAGCCAAGAAGAGACGCTAACATGCTAAAAAAACTGATTTACAACCTTGGTTATTTATTGATTACATTGCTGTTGGGCTTTGGAATTTATCAATATTTTTTGAACCCACAAACCCACAATAATCAACCCATCAATACCTCTGCAGAGGGTTTATTTTCTGCAAAAATACCCAATGAAAAAGGTGTTGAGCAAAGTTTAGCGCAATATAAAGGCAAAACGATTGTGGTGAATTTTTGGGCAACTTGGTGTCCGCCATGCCGAGAAGAAATGCCAGAATTATCACGCATTCAAGATGATTTTAAATCTAAAAATGTGGTGGTGTTAGGCATTGCGATTGATGAGCCAGCGCTCGTAAAATCATTTCAGGATGAAACGCCAGTGCATTATCCACTGTTAGTGTCTGAAGAGGATGGGATGATGCTTGCCAGCGCGCTTGGTAATACTAAAGGCGTTTTACCTTATACATTAATTATTGACGCTAATGGTATGATTATTAACACTTATTTTGGTAGAATTTCCTATGAAATGATTGCCAAAGCAATCAGTGCGCTCAATTAATACACTCACCAAAATCAAAAATCTGATATTAACCTTTAAAACTTTGTTGATAAAATCCTGCAATAATGCATAAGTTACTGGACAAAACCCGCTAACTTCGTCAAACTTGCACAACTAAAAACGCTGGTTTTAGTCACTAATAAAAATCTAATAATCAATAAATAGAATGTGATGAGAAAAAGAGTGTGATGAGAGATAAATCAATTTTAGTTTTGCATGGGCCAAACCTTAACTTGCTTGGCTTGCGTGAACCCAACCATTATGGGCGTCACTCTCTAGAAGAAATTAACGCGCTATTGGAAGCGCGTGCAAAAAAAGCAAAGTTTCAGTTGCAAACATTTCAAAGCAATTCAGAATCTGCGCTGATAGACAAAATACAGCAAATTGCAGTGAATGTCGTTGATTTTGTCATTATCAATCCAGCCGCATTTACGCATACTTCAATTGCAATGCGCGATGCGCTTTCTGCAGTAAAAGTACCTTTTGTTGAAGTACATTTATCCAATATTTACGCTAGAGAAGCATTTCGTCAACATTCTTACTTTACCGATATTGCAGTGGGTGTAATTAGCGGGCTGGGTTCACACGGTTATCAATTGGCACTAGATTATGCCATTGATTACTGTTCAAATAAATAATTGTTTATTGACTATTAAACTTAAATCGAATGGATTTTGAGGGGGTATTATGGATTTACGAAAACTTAAAAAATTAATTGATCTTGTTGAAGAATCAGGCATTTCAGAGCTTGAGTTAACAGAAGATGGTGAAAAAGTGCGCATTAGTCGTAATTTCTCAGCCAACCCACCCACATATAATTTTTCGCCTCCGCAATATGCGCCTGTTGCCGCGCAACCACCAGCTGTTGCAGTAGCTGCTGATACGCCTACCGTTGAAGAAGGTCACGTTGTTAAATCACCCATGGTTGGCACATTTTACGCTTCACCTTCGCCAGATGCTGGGGCGTTTGTAAAAGTGGGTGATTCGGTGAATGTGGGGGATACCTTGTGCATCATCGAAGCCATGAAATTGTTGAACGAGATTGAGTCTGATAAAGCAGGCATTGTGAAGAAAGTCCTTGTAGGAAATGCAGAAGCGGTTGAATACGGCGAACCGCTTTTTATCATCGGCTAAACTTATCATCGGCAAAATACAGGATTAATGCACCATGGCAATGTTTGATAAAATTTTAATTGCAAATCGTGGCGAGATTGCGCTGCGTGTGCAACGTGCTTGTCGTGAACTTGGCATCAGAACCGTTGCGGTTCACTCTGAAGCAGACCGGGAGGCAAAATACGTTAAATTAGCAGATGAGTCTGTTTGTATTGGGCCTGCTTCATCCACAAATAGTTATTTGAATATTCCAGCAGTCATCAGCGCGGCAGAAGTGACAGACGCACAAGCGATTCATCCTGGTTACGGCTTCTTATCAGAAAATGCAGATTTTGCGGAACGCGTCGAACAAAGTGGTTTTGTGTTTATTGGTCCGCGTGCTGAAACCATTCGCTTGATGGGTGATAAAGTTTCCGCCAAAGATGCCATGCGTAAAGCGGGCGTGCCATGCGTACCAGGTTCTGAAGGCGCACTTACGGATGACCCAAGTGAAACCATTAAGATGGCCAAGCAAATTGGTTACCCTGTGATTATTAAAGCGGCGGGCGGCGGCGGCGGACGAGGCATGCGCGTTGTGCATACTGAGGCTGCGTTACTGACTTCTGTGAACATGACAAAGCAAGAAGCGCAAACTGCTTTTGGCAATCCAACCGTTTACATGGAAAAATATTTAGAAAAACCACGCCATATTGAAATCCAAGTGCTGGCTGACCAATTTGGAAATGCAGTATTTTTGGGTGACCGTGATTGCTCCATGCAAAGACGCCACCAAAAAGTGATTGAAGAAGCCCCTGCGGCACTATTAAATCCAAAATTGCGCGATAAAATTGGTGAGCGCTGCGCGGATGCGTGTCGTAAAATTAATTATCGCGGCGCAGGCACGTTTGAATTTTTGTATGAAAACAATGAATTTTATTTCATTGAAATGAACACGCGTTTGCAAGTTGAACACACTGTGACAGAAATGATTACTGGGATTGATTTAGTGCAACA
Organism: Methylophilaceae bacterium; assembly: GCA_965247415.1. Taxonomy (GTDB): domain Bacteria; phylum Pseudomonadota; class Gammaproteobacteria; order Burkholderiales; family Methylophilaceae; genus Methylotenera. The sequence continues at coordinate 1,197,839 of OZ252007.1, read as the reverse complement.
GCAAATCTTTGTGGCTGCGGGTGAAAAACTTAAATTTCGCCAAAGAGACATTAATTTGCGTGGCCACGCGATTGAGTGCCGCATTAATGCTGAAGACCCTTACACCTTTGTACCATCTCCGGGCAAAATTAATATGTTCCATATGCCAGGTGGGCCAGGTGTACGTATTGATACGCATGCTTATTCTGGTTATACCGTACCGCCCCATTATGATTCTATGATTGGTAAACTCATCACCTATGGTGACACGCGCGAACAAGCGATTGCGCGTATGGGCATTGCGTTGTCTGAAATGATGATTGATGGCATTAAAACCAATGTTGAGCTGCATCGTGATTTAATGGCCGATGCAGCGTTTCATCAAGGCGGTACCAGTATTCATTACCTTGAACAAAAATTAGGTATTTATAATAAATAACGTATTTTCCAGTTAAGGGTTTTTATGAGTTGGATTTCCGTGATTATTCAGGCGCAAGACAATACGGCTGATTTAATTAGCGATACGCTCATTGAACTAGGCGCGCTTTCTGCAATCATTGAAGATGCAAATGCCCAAACGGTTGATGAGCAAGCCATTTTTGGCGAGCCTGGGGATCCCCCACCAGGCATTTGGCAAAAAAATATCGTGAGTGCCATGTTTAATTCAGGCTTAGATGTTGATTTTTTAATTCAAACTTTAGCTAAAAAAACGCATTTATCGAATTTAACCTTCACCACCCAAACCATTGAAGAGCAAGATTGGGTCCGTGCCACGCAATCTCAATTTAACCCGATTAAAATTACAGATAAACTTTGGATTGTGCCGACTTGGCATAACGTTGTTGATGATGAAGCGATTAACATTGCGCTTGATCCTGGCTTGGCGTTTGGTACGGGAAGTCATCCCACCACGCATTTATGTTTAGCTTGGATTACCCAACATGTAAAACCTGCGCATCAGGTTTTAGATTACGGTTGTGGGTCAGGTATTTTAGCGATTGCAGCAAAAAAAATGGGCGCTACAAAAGTTGTTGGTACCGATATTGATGCGCAAGCGATTGAAGCAAGTCATTATAATGCTGCTCAAAATCATGTGGACATTGATTTTTTCCATGCAACAGAATTTAAATCGCAACAAGCTTATGATATTGTTGTTGCCAATATTTTATCCAGTGCACTCAGTGTTTTAGCGCCTATATTATCTAGCGCTTGTAAAACAGGCGGGCAGATAGCGCTTTCAGGTATTTTAAAAGAACAAGTTGAATTATTAACAATCCTATATTCGCAATGGTTTAAAATGGACGCTCCCATCATGATGGATTCTTGGATATTACTCACAGGAACGAAACGATGAAGTCCATTACTTTATGCCCAAGTTGTCAAACCCAGTTTTTGGTCACGGATGAGCAACTGAGCCAATACGGCGGAAAAGTACGTTGTGGACACTGTTTGAATGTTTTTAATGCTATTGATCATATAGTCGTACCTGTTACTGAAAATATTCCAACGGAGATTTTGACTGAAAACAAGCCTGCCATTGAAGTTGATTCAAGTGAGCTAGACTCAAATAAAGTTGATTCATCTGAATCTGAATTAGATACTTACAAAGTAACAGAAGCCCTTGAAACTCAAAAAACAGCGAAAAATGCAAGCCCAAGCTTAGATGATAGTTTAGAGAATAGCTTAGAAGATAGCTTAATAGATAATTTGGTTTTACCAAAAGATATACCGCAAGAACCAACGTCTACAGACGTAACCATTACCCAAATTAAAATACCTGAAACAAACTTTTCTACTGAAACGCAAGATGCGTCTGAGCTGGCTAGCGATACAGCGCGTTTGCCAGATTTAATGTCAGAAAACATCAAAAGTGTTGATGTCTTAAATGAGATTTTTACACAATCTGAATTGCCGCTGGAAGATATTTTACAAGCGACACCTAAGCAAGAAGCGTCTGTTTTAATTGAAAATGCAACCGTTGAACCTGATTTAAGTTCTGACATATATCAAGAAGAAGTCAGTAAAATAAATGAGTTTGATTACAAACCTGAATATCAATATTTCTTAGAACACAAAAAATCACGTTCACCGGTGCTCATTACATTAGCAATTTTATTCATTTTGATTGCAATCTTGCAATGTATTTACTTTTATAGAGATGCAATTGCAATGCAATATCCTGAAAGCAAACCTCTTTTGATGCGTCTTTGTCAGCCACTTGGCTGTAAGATTAATTTACCTAAAGAAATACAATTATTTTCTATCGATGATTCTACAATTGCAGAAGATACTGATCATCAAGGTGTCATCAGGCTGAGTAGTACCATTACCAACCGCGCCAATTTCAATCAAGCGTATCCTAATTTAGAAGTTACTTTGACCGATACGCAAGATAAACCAAAATTAAGACGCATATTTAGACCAGATGAATATTTATCAAAAGAGACGCAATTAGAAGAGGGGATTGCTTCAGGCGATTCAATTGAACTTGAAATGCCACTCATGGCAGATGATTTTAAACCCGCTGGCTTTCGCCTGCTGGTGAGTTATTAACCTAACATTTCAAAATATTCAGATTTCACCTCTCTAATTGAATGCACCAAACATTCAATGACCTTTTCTCTTGCATAACTTTTACGCCAAGCTAATGCAACTCTTCTTGTGGGAATAGGCGAACTAAAAGGAATCACTTTTACCAATGGGTTTAAGGTTCGTTGAGTGGTTGCGCTGCAGGGTAAAACGGTAATTCCTAAATTAGAAGCAACCATATTTCGTATTGTTTCTAACGAATTACCTTGCAATACTTGTCCTTTACGCGATAACTCTGGACAAGCCTGCAACACTTGATGGCTGTAACAATGTCCACTATTTAACAATAATACATTTTCATCCATTAACTCTTCTGCTTGAATACTTTGACGGGTTGCCCAGTGATGATGAATAGGCACCATGACAACATATTTTTCATCGTACAAAGGTAAGGTGTTAATGCCGCTCACATCAAAAGGTAATGCAATAATTGCGGCATCAATAACGCCATTTTTAAGCTGCGTTTCAAGCTGAACTGTTAAATTTTCTTCAATATCGAGTGGCATATTCGGCGCATTATTTCTCAAAATAGGAATAATCTCTGGTAATAAATAAGGGCCAACTGAATAAATGAGCCCTAATTTAAAAGTCCCATCCAATTGGTCATTCCCAAGCCTCGCAATTTCCCGAATTTTAGCCACTTCTTCCAATGACTTAATCGCTTGCGTAATAATTTGCTCACCAATGGGTGTTGGGTTTACATCAGAACGTGTGCGTTCAAAAATAAGAACACCTAAATCCTCTTCTAATTTCTTGATTGCCAAACTTAACGCGGGTTGACTAACGTAACACTTTTCTGCTGCGCGCCTAAAATTACGTTCTCTTGCCACAGCCACAACAAATCTTAATTCACTTAATGTCATATTTAACTCCAATCATCCATTTAATAATAAGCTATTCATATCAATTATAAAAAATAGTTCAATTTTACATATCAATCAAGCTTTGTTTAATTTAAAGAAAGCAAGTTATAAAACATTGAAGAGGTTAAAACGACTTAAAGCTGACGCATTACTGGGGCTTTTAACTGTTAGCAATATGAATAAAATGCCAATTGGCGAGTTCGATACCACAAAGCGCATGTTAAAAAATGATGCAAATCATGCGTATTTTTGATTATTTTTATAAGTGATGGGTATCGCGTTGCTCAATCATTCCTAAGCTTGCTAAGTTTTATAACGCATTGACATCCAAATTCAACTGGACTAAACTTAGTCCAGTTGAATATCAAATATAGGCACTCACATGCAAACCATTAACATCCACGATGCAAAAACACAGCTTTCGCGTTACGTTGACCAAGCCGCAACAGGTGAAGAAATTACCATTGCCCGTGCAGGCAAACCAGTGGCTCGACTTGTACCATTAGAGAAAAAACCAACGCGCCAGTTGGGGCTTGGCAAAGGAAAATTCACTATTCCCGAGAATTTTGATAGTTTGCACCAAGAGGAAATTTTAAATATGTTTGAAGGCAATTAAAGTATGGCGCAACGTACCTTATTGCTCGATACCAATATCTTGCTATGCGCCCTCATTTCGCCTGAAAAGTTAAGCGCAGGTTGCCAAGCGCAGCTCACCAATAGTGAAAGCGAAATCTATTTTAGCGCGGTGAGCATTTGGGAAATCGCTATCAAAGCCAGCCTAAACAAAGCAGACTTTAATTTTTCACCCCAAGACATTCACGCCCTTGCCCTGCAAACAGGCTTTAGTGAACTACCCATGCAAGCAAACCACACCTATGCAGTCACCACCTTGCCTTGGCATCACCGCGACCCGTTTGATAGACTATTGATTGCCCAAGCTCTGGCGCTACCCGCCTATTTCATGACCAGCGATGCGCAACTCCAAATTTATTCAGAGCTGATTCAATTGGTAAACTTAAAATGAGTTGTAGGGTGCGCCCTGCGCACCTTTTTATGATTTTATCTGCGTGCGCGGAGCGCACCCTACTGGGCTGATTGAAAGGTATTGAATGCGTAAATGGGAAAGACGCTTAAAAGATTTATCAATTGCATTAGAAAACTGCTCTAAAAGCTATTTTGAACCCGAGTTATTTAGGTTCAATGCAAATCATTTTCTTACTACAGCTAGAACAGTTTCATTCTTGTTTCAAAAAGATAAAGCTTCTATTCTCAACTTTGAATATTGGCACAAAAAAAACATATTAGAGGCTTGGAAAAATGATGAAATAATGAAATGGTCAGTATCCTCTCGAAACACCATAGAGAAAGAAGGTGACCTTGATATACATAGCCAGATTAAAGCAAGTCTCATTTTTAGTTATATTGAAGAGCAGGATATAAAACTGGTATTAAACAAAACAGAACACTTAAACATTGGTGTTAAAAGATTATTAAGGTTCGCTAGAAAAAATTTACCTACAGGAGTTTCTGACGCCGCAGTAGTAAAAATTGATAGATCTTGGATAGCAAACACACTTCCAGAACAAGAGCTACTTCAAGCATTTCGATATATTTATGCTAGGTTGTATGAAGCATGTAAATCTCTCGCAACTCACCTTAATAGCAACTTAGAAATGAGTATTAGAGATGCTACAAGTTTTGATGATATTTCTATCGGAAATAGACGGATTCATTGTAATGGTCTAACAAACTAGGACACTTACTAAGAGGTTTGTTGATGTTTTTGCTCATAGGCTGCAGGCGATAAATTGCCTAAAGTTGAATGCCGCCTGATGCGATTGTAAAACGGTTCAATGTAATCAGCAATGTCTTGCATCGCCTCTTGCCTGGTTTTATATTGTCTTGTGTTCACCCTTTCTGTTTTCAAACTTCTAAAGAAACGCTCTGTCACCGCATTATCTAAGCAATTACCTCGGCGACTCATGCTGGCAGTGATTCCATGCGTGCGAAGTGAACGTTGAAACTGGTCACTGGAGTATTGCACGCCTTGATCTGTATGAAATAGTAGTGGCTGATCAGGTTGCCGATGATGCACTGCTAGTTGCAAAGCACGTGTGCTGAGCTCACTATTGGGCTGACCTGAAAACGCCCAGCCAACAACGCGTCTGGAATACAAATCTAATACGATTGCCAAATACAGCCAGCCTTGGCTAGTGCGGATATAGGTAATATCGCCAGTCCAGTGGCTGTTGGATTGCGTCGGATTGAATTGCCGATTCAAGGTGTTGGGCGCAATCGAGCTGATTTGCCCAATAACAGGATAACGATGCTGTTTAGGCCGCTTCGCCTTTAATGACAAATCCCGCATCACTCGGCGAATCTTATAACGGCCTAATGCATAGCCTTGAGCATTCAGTTCTGCACACATTCGACGACTACCATAAGTCGCGTGCATCTCATGATGGATCTCATGTACTTTGGCCTTTAGCTTCACTTCTTCTACATTAATCGCCTTGTACCCACTGCGTCGGTAAAAGCCGCTACGCTGAAGCTTGAGGTTACGACAGATATCCGTCACGTTGAACCCAGCCTTCTTCAAATTGACTGCGATGACTATTTCTTTGTCGCTTGCATTTCGATGGCGAAGAAGGCCGACGCTTTTTTTAACAGGTCATTATCTCGTTTAAGCTGACGATTCTCGGCTTCGAGTGCTTGAATGCGCTGCTGCTCAGGGGAGATCGCTTTTGCTTGAGGGGTGATGCCAAGCATTTCTTGGCGGTACTGTTGTAGCCAGCGTTGCAGGGATGACAAGCCAACGCTCATTGATGTCGCTGCTTGCTCAACACCATAACCTTGGTCAATCACCAAGCGAACGCATTCTTGTTTAAATTCTGTGGTAAATACTCTTCTAGTTTGACTCATTTGACACCTCATTAAGTGATTATTATCTCTTAATTAGTGTCCCATTTCATTAGACCATTACACATTACGTAAAGCTAAACTCAACAGGTTTCGGAACTATTGTAGCTACAAGAAATTATAAAAATGATAGTAAATACAGCCCTCCAGCTTGGGCAGTTGAATTAACCGAGAAGAGAAAGAGCAATCCCCCCAAAAGCCTTCATGAGTATGTTGTTTTTCAAGCAAATATAGCAGAACAAAGTTTTAATCAATTTGGAAATCACATGGCTATGTTATGGTTACTAAACGAAGAGTTTGAACCGATTGACTATATTGCCACCATTCCAGAAGATCAAGCATACAAATTTATTTTCTGGCGAATGATTGTGGACCGTATTCACTACCTAAAAGCTAAATAATTAATTTGGGTTTGTGAATCATGGCTAAGAAGTGGCGTTAATAAGCATCCAGAAAAAGCCATTCGTAATCTACCAATTACTGGTGAGGTTTTAAGTGTAACTGGGATTGATGGAAAAGGCAGTTTTCACAATATTGCTTGGGAAATCGAACGTGATAATAAAGAGTCACAGCCAAAACTAAAGTTACTCAATGGGTCTGACGAAAGAAAAATAAAAGAGGCTTACTATCTGATCCCTGCAAAAAAAGCACTAGAACTTGCAACAACCAAAACTGATTGACTCTTTTTTAAAGTTATCATCCGTTTACCAAACTCAACGCCACTGCCTCCGCCACCTTAATCCCATCCACGCCCGCCGATAAAATCCCTCCCGCATAGCCTGCACCTTCACCACACGGGTAGAGGCCTTTGGTGTTAATGCTCACTAAAGATTCATCATCACGTTTAATGCGGATGGGAGCAGAGGTGCGGGTTTCAACGCCAGTGAGCACGCCATCAGCAAGGTCAAAGCCTGGCACTTGTTTGGCAAAAGCAGGAATCGCCTCACGCATGGCGATAATGGCGAATTCTGGTAAGGCAGTGTCTAGATTAGTCAGCGTCACACCTGGGGTGTAAGAGGGCATGACTTCGCCAAATTGTGTCGAGGGTTTGTTGGCTAAAAAGTCGCGAATAAGTTGCCCCGGGGCGTTGTAGTTACCTCCACCTAGCACAAAGGCATGGCTTTCTAATTTGCGCTGAAACTCCATGCCTGCCAGCGGGTGGTCTGGATAATCAACTTCTGGCGTGATGCCGACCACAATGCCAGCATTGGCGTTGCGCTCGTTGCGAGAGTATTGGCTCATGCCGTTGGTCACCACACGGTTAGGCTCTGACGCCGCCGCGACCACGGTGCCGCCTGGGCACATGCAAAAGCTATACACACTGCGCCCATTTTTGGCGTGATGCACCAAGCGATAATCCGCTGCGCCTAGTTTGTTTAAAATATCCTCGCTATAACTTTTGCCGTAACGCGCGCGGTCTATCAAGCCTTGTGGATGCTCGATGCGGAAGCCGATGGAGAAGGGTTTGGCTTCGACATAAATGCCTTTGTGATGAATCATCTCAAAAGTATCACGTGCGCTGTGTCCGACAGCTAAGATAAGATGATTGGTGGCGATAAACTCGCCCGTTTGCAAGGTAACGCCTTGCACCTGATTCTTCTCGATGTGAATATCATCCACACGGCTTTCAAAACGGATTTCACCGCCTAGCGATTTAATCGTGTTGCGCATTTCTTCCACCATGCCCACCAACCTAAATGTGCCAATGTGCGGGTGGCTGACGTATTGAATCTCTGGCGGCGCGCCTGCTTTGACAAACTCGTGGATGACTTTGCGCCCGTAATGTTTGGGGTCTTTGATTTGGCTGTAGAGTTTTCCGTCTGAAAACGTGCCTGCGCCGCCTTCGCCAAACTGCACGTTAGATTCTGGGTTGAGCGTATTTTTGCGCCACAAACCCCATGTGTCTTTGGTGCGTTTGCGCACTTCTTTACCTCGTTCTAGCACGATGGGGTTAAAGCCTGATTGGGCTAATATTAATGCCGCAAAGATGCCAGCGGGTCCAAAACCGACCACGACTGGACACAGTTTTGGCGCATGTTCAGCTTTTGCCACAAAATGATAGCTAGTATCAGGCGCGGATTTGATATGCGGGTCTTTTTTAAACTTGGCGAGTATCTTCGCCTCGTTTGCAACGATCACATCCAAATTGTACACATACAAAATCGCATGCGATTTACGCGCATCCACCCCGCGTTTAAAAATGCTAAAGCTGATTAAATCGCCCTCAGGGATTTCTAAGCGCTTGAGCAACGCGGCTTTGATTTGGTCGTCTTGGTGAATGAGCGTGTCGGCTAGCTCAATGGGGAGTTTGATTTCGGTGATGCGTAACATGGTGTCCTCGGATAGTAGTTATCTATCAAAAAAGTGAAGAAATAATTTATTTAACAACCACTTACAAACTTAAATTTAATTGAAGTAATTTTTTTAACAGCGGCACTGTCACAGGTTTTTTCTCGGTAAGCGACCATTCATCCAAAGCATCCAACACCGCCATGAGCGTTGGTAAATCTCGACGTAAATAGCGCAAACAATACTCAACCACTTCATCTGGCAGTTTCATGCCACGCTCGCGCGCATGCGCTTGCAAGGCTTCGGCTTTTTCTTGATCCGTCAGCGGGTGGAGCTGATAAACCAATCCCCAAGCAAGCCTTGTTGCTAAATCATCTCGCAACCCCATTTGGGTGGGTGCGTGCAAGCCCGCGGTAATCAAAACGCCGTTGGCATCTTTTATTTGATTATAAGTATTAAAAAGTTGAATCTGCGCTTCGTTATTCAGAAAATGTACATCATCCGCCACTGTGGCGCCCAGCGCATTTGCGGCTTGAAGTAAATGGCTTTTGCCAGAACCCGCACTACCCCACAAATAAATAAATCGATATTCACTTTGCAAGCACAATGTGGCGCGAAGGCTGTTGATGGCTTCTAAATTGCGCCCTGCGACAAAATTATCTAAGGTTGGCGAAGTGTGTGGCTGGATGTCGAGCAACAGTTGCTTCATAGCAGGGTGTTTCAATTCAGAAAGTGCTTATAAAAATTGTGGGGAAAATCAATCATCAAGTCTTGATTTATTCAAGATTAAGATAAGTATCACTGTGTAAATAACTTTCTTTAAAGTGGCGTAAACCCACAGCAATCGCTGCGCTGGCTGGCAGTGCGAGCAATAAGCCAACAAAACCAAATAATTGTCCGCCCGCCATCAACGCAAAAATTACGGCAACGGGGTGTAAACCAATCCGCTCACCCACCAGTTTTGGTGTGAGATACATGCTTTCAAACACTTGCCCGAGGCTAAAAACAATGACAACTGGAATAGCTTGCGCGATTGAACTAAATTGCAAAATGCCAACTAAAAGTGCAAGCAACACACCCAAGCCAAAACCCAGATATGGAACAAAACCAAATAAACCTGCAATTAAACCAATCGGCAATGCCATATTAAAACCCACTAACCAAAGCCCAGTTGCGTAAAAAACACTCATTGCCAGCATGACAGCGAGTTGCCCACGCATAAAGCTGGCAATCACTTCATCAATTTCTTTAGCAAAACTTGTGGTTTTCTCATTCCATTCTAGCGGGATTAAATTGGCAATTTTGTCTATTAAATCATCCCAATCGCGCAATAAATAAAAGAGTACAACAGGTAGCAATATTATATTTGCCAACACGCCCACAATCGCCATGCCTTGCGTACCTGCCATAGAAAGTGCACTTCCAAGTAAATCACCGACTGTCGTCCAATTTTTAGTGATGATGGTTTGGATTTGTGCGCCATTAATGGCAAAGCTAATGCCAAAATGTTTTTTTAACCAAGGCTCAATGCTGGTTTGAATGTAATTTATAAGATCTGGTAATTTCTGGATGACGAGTAAAGATTCTTTTTGTAACAAAGGCACAAAAATCACCAATAACAAAATCACTACCCCCAAAAGTCCCAGCATGACCAAAGCGGTTGATAAACTGCGGCTGAGTGAAAATCTGCCAAATTTAATATCACATAATTTGTCTACCAGCGGGTCGCACACATAAGCTAAAATTGCCGCGATTAAAAAAGGCGTTAATATTGGCATGAGCAAATACAATAACCCAAGCAAAATTGCAGTAAATATTAACCAGCGATGATCAGCAAACATATTTTTTGACATGGAATTTTTGGGTTCAGGGTGCATATAGGTTAAAATTATACTTAAACTTGTAGTAACTACCTAAAAGCATTCAATATGTATGGAATGAAAATTGTTTCATCATAAGATTATTTAAAATAAATTATTTTTAAGAGAGAACCGTTTTGACCACAAACGTACCAGATTCAAATTCAACCTCCATGAGCTACCGTGATGCGGGCGTGGACATTGAAGCGGGCGATGCGCTCGTTGAACAAATTAAGCCCTTTGCAAAACGCACCATGCGCCCAGAGGTGCTGGCAGGCATTGGCGGGTTTGGCTCATTATTTGAAATGCCAAAAAAATTTAAAAATCCTGTGTTGGTTTCTGGCACCGATGGCGTAGGCACAAAACTCAAATTAGCGTTTGAACTCAACAAGCATGACACGGTGGGCATTGATTTGGTCGCCATGAGTGTGAACGATATTTTAGTGCAAGGCGCAGAACCGTTATTTTTCTTAGATTATTTTGCATGTGGCAAGCTAGAAGTTGGCACTGCAGCGCAAGTCATTAAAGGCATTGCAGAAGGCTGCGAGCAATCAGGCTGCGCATTGGTTGGTGGAGAAACCGCAGAAATGCCAGGCATGTACCCTGCTGGCGAGTACGATTTAGCAGGCTTTGCAGTAGGCTGCGTGGATAAAGAAAAAATTATTAATGGCTTAAGCATTCAAGCGGGCGATGTAGTGTTAGGCTTAGCTTCAAGCGGCGCACATTCAAACGGCTATTCGCTGATTCGTAAACTCATTGAAAAGTCAGGCATTGATTTTGAATCCGATGCTGATGGATTTTTTGCTGGTCGAAAATTTAAAGATGTGGTGATGGCGCCTACAAAAATTTATGTGAAATCGATTCTAAAATTGTTAGAAACCATGCCCGTTAAAGGCATGGCGCATATTACCGGCGGCGGCATTACAGAAAATATTCCACGCGTGTTGCCTGAAGGCTTAACCGCAGAAATCCAAAAAAATAGTTGGACGTTGCCGCCGCTTTTTAAATGGTTACAAGCGCAAGGCAATATAGCCCCACTCGAAATGTATCGCACCTTTAATTGCGGCGTTGGCATGGCGATTATTGTAGAAAAAGCGCAGGTGGCTGCCGCCAAAACGCTGTTAGAAAGTATGGGTGAAACGGTGTACACATTGGGCGTTATCCGCGCACAACAAGCGGGCGAAGCTGCGACTGTAGTTATTTAACAAAGTAATCATTTAACATGGTGGTCATTTAATTAGTGATGTGAATCTTGGTCAGTTGAAATTTTTCAACTGCCTTGTCATTCAAATTCGCAGTATAAACGTTAAGCATGCCTGACTTAAATTAATGGAATGCCAGTGCAACTTTATTCTCCACTTTCCCGCGTTTGGTTTTTATTAATCGCTTTCAGTTTTTTTTCAAGCATTGCGATGGCAAACCCGCAAACTTTGCCAACTTCGCTCCAACTTCATTACGCTGTCACAAAAAATGGTCAACCATTTGCAAATGTAAAAGAAAGTTATGTGGTCACAGGCGATGCCTACAAAATTGAAAGCATCACCAAAGGCATTGGCGTTTATGCTTTATTTGGCGAGCGCCAATTAACCAGTGCTGGTGAGGTAACAAAAGAAGGCTTAAAACCAAAAGCATTTGAATTGCATCAAGGCGATAATGAAAAAAAATCGCTGCTTGCGCAATTTGACTGGGCGCAAAATAAATTAGTGATGTTAGTAAAAGGCAAAGAAAAAACGGCTGAATTAGCTTTTGGCACACAAGATTTAGCCAGCTACGCTTACCAATTTATGTTTCAGCCAGAAAAAATCAAAAATACGGCTTCTGTGCAACTCACCACGGGCAAAAAATTAAATACATACGATTACCTTGTCACGCCAGCGGCTTTAGACATTGCTGGGAAAACGCTACAAACATTGCATTTAACGCCCGTAAAATCTGCAACCACAACTGAAACAAAAGAGCTGTGGCTTGCAGCAGAGTATCACTATCTTCCAGTGCGCATTTTGTTGGTTGATGACAATGGGCAAACACTTGAGCAAACATTAACGGAATTTAATGCGCAATAAACCTGCACGGTTTCATTTTTTTTTGCAACGTTGGAGTTGGTTTGTCCAACAGTTTGGGCATAAAAATGTATACCCTTTTTTGTTCGCCGTGATGGTTTCTGCTATTTTTCATGCTTATTTATTGCAATCTGTTTGGCATTTTTTTAATCTCCATCAACAAGATAAAGTTCAAAATAGAACGATTAACGCGCGTTTACTGCCTTTAAAAAAAAATGAAAAAAGTGAAAATAAAATACTTGAAAAAGTACCACAAAAAATAATTGCTAAAAAAGTCAAAAAAAAATTAGCCGAACCGCCACCTGCACCAAAAGTTGAAGAAGTTGCGCCGCCAGCACCCAGCGAACAACCAATTCTGGCGGAAAATTTACAGCCTTTAAATGAAACGCTACCCGCAGATGCTGCTGAAAATATGCAGAATTCACCAACGGGTGACGGCTCGGCAGTGATTGAATCTTCTGAAATTCAAGTCAGTGAAACAGAAGACTCTCTTGCAGAACCTTATCAATATGTTGAATCGCGCTTTGATGTTTTTATGGATGCCGATGGGAAACCAAGCCGAAGCCCTGCTGGGACGGCTACGATTATTTACCAAACGCTTGAACAGGGTGAAAAATATCAACTCAAAAATAGCATGACTGCCAATGGCTTGGCGGCGTTGGTGATTCCTGATTTATTGCAAACCAGTGAAGGTGCAATTACCCCACAAGGGTTGCAACCAGCGCATTATTTGTATCAATTTGGCACACGCAAAAATAAAACTTACCGGGCGGACTTTGATTGGCAAACAAATTCCATCACCTTGCAAAATGCCAAAGGCACGCAAACACAGGAACTATTGCAAGGCACGCAGGATTTACTGAGCTTTATGTATCAATTTATGTTCGCGCCGCCTTTAAATCAAATGCAACTTAATATCACCAACGGCAAAAAATTAAGGCAATATGATTACAGTTTTGAAGGTGAAGAAGTGCTAGAAACCAAGTTGGGCCGTATTAACACAGTACATTTATCGCATGATGCTGTGGAACGTGAAGAAAAAACAGAAATTTGGCTGGCGACGGATTATCGCTATCTACCTGTTAAAATACGCAAAATCGAAAAACAAGATAAAGTCTATGAAATGATTGTAAACACTCTTCAGACAGATTTAGGTAATTTAACCATTCAACCGAATTAGCAAAAAAGCACGACCATCGCATTTAACATAAGAGAAACATTCATGACCCCCAATTTACTTCGTCAAGCCGCCATGGTGTTGACCAATTTACTTGAATTTAACAGCCCTGCCGATGCAAAACTCAGCGATTTTTTTCGCAATAATCGTGATTTAGGCACTAAAGAGCGCGCTTTTGTGGCAGAAAGTGTCTATGGCGTGTTGCGTCGTTTGCGTTTTTTAAGTACGGTGACAGCGAATGACGAAAACGACCCAGACGATGCGCGTAAGCTGATTTTAGCTTGGCTGCTTGCGCGTGCAAGGCATGAGCATTCAAAAGCTTGAACCGATGTTGAATGAGCAACAAAAAGAATGGGCGCTCACCATTAAAGCTAAATCCACAGACAATTTACCCTTAGCCGTACAAGCCGATGTGCGTGATTGGTTGTGGGAAAAATTAGTCGCGCAATATGGCGAAGAGCAAGCGCTCACTATTGCGCGCAGCATGCATGAATCTGCCAGCTTAGATTTGCGCGTTAACACCATGAAAGGCACGCGCGATGAAGTGTTAGCAAAATTTATTGCAGAAAACACCTCGGGTGAAACCAATATTACTAAAACGCCTTATTCGCCGATTGGCTTGCGCATGCCGTTACGCCTCAATATTAGCCGCCATATCTTGTTTACCGAAGGCAAAATTGAAGTGCAAGACGAGGGCAGCCAAATTTTAGCGTATTTAGTTGCGCCAAAACGCGGCCAAATGGTGGCAGATGTATGCGCGGGCGCTGGCGGAAAAACCTTGGCAATCGGCGCGTTGATGAAAAATACTGGCAGATTGTATGCGTTTGATGTGTCTGAAAAACGCTTACACAGTTTGGGCCAACGGTTAAAGCGTTCAGGCTTGAGTAATTTAAACGCGCAGCGCATTAATAATGAAAATGATTTAAAGCTCAAACGCTTAAATGGAAAATTTGACCGAGTGTTGGTAGATGCGCCTTGTTCTGGTTTAGGCACGATACGCCGCAATCCAGATTTAAAATGGCGACAAATGCCAGAAGATGTAGTCGAACTGAATGTACTACAAACCAACATTTTAGCGCGTGCCGCAACGCTGGTAAAAACAGGTGGGCGTTTAATTTATGCGACTTGCAGTTTACTAAAAGATGAAAATGAGACGATTGCCGAACAATTTTTAGCGAAACATCCTGACTTTAAATTGTTAAATGCTGCTGAAATTTTAAAGCAACAGCATATTGAATTGGACACTGGCGAATATTTAAAACTATTGCCGCATTTACACCAAACCGATGGTTTTTTTGCGGCGGTGTTTGAAAAAGTAGGAACGGACGCAAAACCTGCTTTAGTTGAAACACAAGAAGCTGATAATTTAGCAGTGGATAATAAAACAAAAGAGAAAGTTAAATCAGCAAAAATTAAGAAATCCAAAAAAGTGAATCAAGAAAGTAAATGAGCCTAATAATCTTTCATAAGGAATCTTGATGAAACTACCAAGCCTAAACTTTCAAATTTTACTCGGCGCACTTTTTGGTGTTGCCATAGGCCTTATTTTTCATCAAATGGGCGCTGAACATACCACTGTAAAAAGTGGGCTGTATGTTTCTGGCTTAATCGGCACGTTGTTTATTGATTTACTTAAAATGATTTTAGTGCCGCTGGTGTTTTGCAGCATTGCGGTGGGGATTGCCAATTTACGCCAGCACAGCCAAATGCACCGCGTTTGGGTGACAACCTTGTTGTTTTTTTTGTTGACCATGGCAATTGCAATTACGTTGGGGCTAGTAGCAAGCAATTATTTTAAGCCAGGTGCTGGGTTGGAAATTGCCCTATTTCAAGGGGCGATGCAGAATTTCCAAGCGCAGCAGCTGCCATTACCTGAATTTTTTGCGCAGTTTTTGCACGGATTATTTGTGAATCCATTTAAAGCGTTGGCTGGTGGCGATGTATTAGCTGTCGTCATTTTTGCGCTCATTTTGGGGATTGCTTTGGTTGTGGGTGGCGAGCGCTATAAAAATATTTTAGCCTTGCTGCAAGAAGCTTTGGAAATCACCATGCGCATTGTGAACTGGGTGATGATGCTTGCGCCTTTTGGCATTGCCGCGTTGCTGATTAAACTGGTCGCAACGCAAGACGTTGGCATGCTGAACACGTTGGCGAAATTTGTGATGGTGGTGGTTGGCACAACTTTGTTACATGGTGTTGTGATTTTGCCATTATTGATGTTTTTAATTGCTGGCAAAACGCCATTGTGGTTTTTGCGCGGTGCGCGTGAAGCGCTGGTGACCGCATTTGCCACCAGTTCAAGTTCTGCCACTTTGCCTGTGACCATGCGTTGCACAACGCAACACTTGCATGTAAAACCTGAAATTGCTGGCTTTGTAGTACCGCTTGGCGCAACCGTGAATATGGATGGCACTGCACTTTATGAAGCGGCAGCAGCCTTATTTATTGCAAATTTAGTGGGTGTAGATTTAAGCCTGACGCAGCAATTTGTTGTATTTATTACCGCAATGATTGCCGCAATTGGCGCGCCTGGCATTCCTAGCGCTGGCATGGTAACGATGGTGATGGTGTTGCAATCAGTCGGTTTACCCGCAGAAGCCATTGCCATTTTGCTGCCCATTGATAGAGCGCTTGATACACTGCGCACAACGGTGAATGTGGAAGGCGATATGATTGCAAGCGTGGTTGTACAAAAACTTATCCGTTAATTTCCTTTTTTATTGAATTTAAGATCATGCTCCATTTTTTTAAAGCGGAGTTAGTGGATGCAAGTCGCATTGCTAGCCTTGTAAACAGTGCTTATCGCGGCGAAACCAGCCGCGCAGGTTGGACAACTGAAGCCGATATTTTAGAAGGCTTACGCACCACCACACCCCAAGTAGCTGAAATCATTCGGCGTAACGATGCGTTTATGTTAATCGGCGTCTTAAAAGATGAAGTTGTCGCGACAATTTGCTGTGAATGGCAAGCGCTCGCAGGCCACAACACTGCGCACTTTGGCATGATCGCCGTGAAACCCACTTTGCAAAATAAAGGTTACGGAAAATCATTGATTCAAGCGGCAGAAGCGTTTACCAAACGCGAATGGCGCGTGGTGGGTTTTCACATGGCAGTGATTTCACTGCGCCAAGAACTCATCGAATTTTACGAACGCCAAGGTTACAAACGCACAGGCGAATTTGCTGATTTTCCAGAAAACCCAGAGCTGTGGCAACCTAAAGTGGAGGGGTTGAATTTGCAGTATTTGGCCAAACTAATCAATTAGTTAAAATTGGATTGTTTGGTTTTGCTTTTAAAATGCAAGAAAAAAACGCATTGGTCGGAGCGTAATCCACAAAGCCGAACTTCTCAAAAACAGCTTTATGTACCGCATATGAATAAATAATTAGGCTGTTATTGTTTTTTAAAATTTCAATATTATTGCGAATAAACTGCTCTAAAATAATTTCATTAAAAGGGTTATATAAAAAAATAATGGCGGGGCTATTGGGCAATTTCCACGCAATTGCGTCAGCGTTAATTAATTCAATATGAGAAAAATTTGTTTTTTTGAGATTTTGATTTGCAATTTCAATCAGCTTCTTTGAAAAATCAACGCCAATTATTTTTTTTATCTTTAAAAATTTTGCTGCTTTGATGCAAACTTTGCCTTTGCCACAACCAATATCAATAAAATATTCAAAATTCTGGTCAATTTTTAGCGCATCTTTTAAAAGCAACTTTAAATAAAAAGTGCCGTGGGCTTGATAATGCACGGCGTTTTTGGATGAAAAGTTAGGGTTTTCTAATAAATCAACCGCTTCAACATTTTTGTCAAAATCAAAGTGGTGAAGGCGGTTATTGAGCGTATCAACAACATTATAGGCTTTGCCCACAACGGTATACATCAGTTGTTTTTTAGGCCGTTTTATTAAATCAATTAATCTATTCAGCATTGCACGCCCGTTGTAAAGATTCAATTTGTAAGCATTTAACGCATCAAACCGATTCTTTTAGTTAAAACGTAATTTTAACTGATCAACGCTATTGATGATTAAAGAATAGGCTGCTGGGACAACGACCAATGTCAATAATGTGGATGAAATCATTCCGCCAATAATTGCTACTGAAAGAGGTTTGTTGGTTTCACTGCCAGCGCCTAAACCAATCGCGGCAGGCAGTAACGCTAAAATAATGGTGAGCGATGTCATCAATACAGGACGTAAACGCACTGGGCAGGCTTCGCTAAGCGCGTCATGGACGCTTAAACCTTTTTCTCGCAATTGGTTGGTTAAATCCACTAATAAAATGGAGTTTTTTGCGACTAACCCAATCAGCAATACCAAGCCAATCATAGAGAAAATATTGAGCGTATTGCCTGTAATTAATAGCGCAATGAGGCCGCCGATAATGGCAAGTGGTTGCGCGAGCATAATAATGATTGGTTGAATAAACGAATTAAATTGGCTGGCAAGCACCATGTAAAGCAGTAAAAATGCCAACGCAAACACAAATTTTACGTTTTTCATGGTTTTGCCTAACTCCTCTGCTTGACCTGTATATTTTAATTTATAGCTGGGCGGGACGAGTTTTGTAACGGTTGCATTCACAATATTGACAGCATCGCCTAAAGGCACATTCGGGTTGGCGTAAAAATTTACGGCGTATTGCAAATCATAGCGTCCAATCACGGCCGCGCCTAACGTTGGCTTAAAGCTTGCCACGGCATCTAAGCGCACAAGTTCGCCACTGGTGCTACGTAAATAAATTTTGCTTAAATCTGCAATGTGTTGCAATTCACCTTCCGTAGTTTTCAGGCGAATATCATACCGTTGGCCGTCGCTGCCAATACTATCATTAGAAGTATCGTTATATTTTGCAACGTTAATGCCGCCTACATAAAGCGAAATCGCAGTGGCAATTTCATTGGCACTCAACCCTAAATTGGCGGCGCGCACGCGGTCAATGTCGATATCAATTTGTGGTAAATCGAGTTGTACATCTAAATCTACTTTGCCAAGTTCGCCAGAAGCGCTCAAGACTTGCTGTAAATTTTGTGAAATACGGCCAATTTCTTCAAGATTTGCACCCGTTAAATTAAATTGTAGTTTCTCCGAACGCTGCCCACGCACAATAGAACTGGGCGATGGAATGGCACGCACCCCTGGGATTTTATCAAGTTCGGCTTTTAGTTCTTTTGTGAGTTGCTGCTGACTTTTATTGCGAAGCTCTTTGGGTTTTAAACGCACATTCACATTACCTTGGTTGACTTGCCCACGTGAACCTGAACCTATGGTTGAAAAATAGCTGTCAATTTCAGCCCGATGTTTTTCTAAGGCTGCTTCAACTAATTTTAAGCGTGAGTCTGTGTACTCCAAACTAGCGCCTAAAGGGGTTTTGACGGTAATACTAAAACTGCCTTCATCAGTTTCTGGTACAAAATCTTTTTGTACATTTTTTAGCGTATAGAAGCCTGTAATCGCTACAAACAAGGCTGTGATGATCAAAACAAGTCCGCGATGCGCTAACGTTGCACTTAATATTTTTTTATACGCATTGTCCATAGCCGCAAGGCCACGACCAAAAAAACGATAAACTGCATTTTCAGTATGCGTGACACTTAAATAGCGCGAACACAACATGGGCGTGAGCGTGAGCGAAACAAAGAGTGAAACCAACACGCCAAAAGTGACAACCACAGCAAAAGATTTAAAAAACATGCCCATCACGCCTTCCATAAAAATGACGGGCGCAAAAATACAAACCAATGACAATGAAGAAGCCATGACTGCGAATACGACTTCTTGACTCCCTGCTATCGTAGCTTTCACGCGGTACGCCGCCACAGCCAGTGGATTTTTTAAATCCAGTGTTTTAAAACCGTGATCTACTTCGCCAGACATATGGCGCAAAATGCTTTCGCGCACCACAATTGCGTCATCCACCACCACGCCAATCAGCAATAACAAGGCGAGCAAGGTCATGCTGTTAAAGGTGTAGCCAGCAAAATACATCACGGCTATTGCACCCAATAGCGACACGGGGATTTCCAAACAAATCATGATGGTTGAACTGACGGAACGCATAAAAATTAGTACAATCAGCGCAGCAAAAAGCGTCCCTTCAACCAAATGCTCCTTTAAAGACGCAACCAGCTGGTTAATAAAAATGGAATCGTTGGTAGAAATGTCGAGTGACAAGCCAGGCGGCAGATTGGGGCGCACGTCTTTTTCAAGCTTTTCAATCACATCATTAATAATTTCAACTGTATTTGCGTTTGCAATTTTTACCATGCCTACGCCAACAGTAGGTTTTCCGTTGTAACGCGCCACTTGTCGGTTATCCGTGATGCCATCTTCAACGGTGGCAATATCTTTTAAGTAGATGGGCGCACCTTCTTTGCTGGTGATGATTAAATCAGATAACTGTTTGGTGGTGTGGAATTCTAGATCTAACTTTAAGAGTTGCTCAGATTGTTGGCTTACCAAAAATCCACCCGGCAATTGCACATGCTCTCGGTTAAAGGCGTTGACTAAATCGGTTGCCGTAAGTTTGTACGCTGCCATGCGCTCAGGCGAAACGTTGACACGAATTACGCGATCGCGGCGCCCGCCAATTTGTACTTCACCAACGCCTTGAATTGTTTCAAATTTCTTTTTTAATACATTATTTGCATACAAATTAAGTTGTTGCACGGTGCGGTCACCACTGAGTGCTAGCCAAATAATCGGTGAGGCATTGGTGTCGACTTTTTGCACCGTTGGTGGATCTGTATCTTTTGGCAAGCGTCTTAAAATTTGGTTGACCTTGGCTTGCACCTCACTGTAAGCCACATCCACATCTTTACCCATTGCAAAGGTCACGCTAATGCTAGAAACACCTGGTGAAGAAGCCGATTGAATATGTTCAATGCCGGGCGTGGTGTTAATCGCAGACTCAATCACGCTGGTGATTGAAGTATCCACCACATCAGGATCAGCACCACGTAATGTGGTGTTAATCATAATCACGGGGAAATCAATTGAAGGAATGCGGTCAACGCCAATGCGTTGGTATGAAATGATGCCAAACAAAATAATGACGCCTGAGAGCATCCATGCAAGCACGTGGCGTTTAATTGAGAGTTCAGGCAAGCTCATTTTTTATGCATCCAACTTAATATTTAACACTTTAATCACTTTGGTCATTCGCAGATCATCAATGGATCATCATTGAATTGTGAGTGGTGCTTTGTCTGTTAAGAACCCAGCGCCATCCACCACAATCGTGTCGTTCGGTTGCAAGCCTTCTAAAATTTCGATTAACCCATTTTGACGCAAGCCGGTTTTGACAATCGCTTGATAAGCAATATTTTGACGCACCACATACACCACCTCACCGGCGGGGCGCAACACCAAACTTTGTTCTGGAATCATCAAGGCGGCAGCTTCCTCCCCTAAAACCACCGTACCCGTAACACTGGCACCAGGTTGCCACTCTGTAGCGCCAACCACATCGGCAATCACATCAATACTGCGGTTGCCTTCTGTAATCATTGGTTTTAGTTCATGAATCGTAGTTTCAATAGATTTAATGCTGGTAGGCGTGCTCAATCGTACAACTAAACCAGCCTTTAATTTTGCGCCAACACGCTCAGGAAAAGGCAAGTGCGCGCGCAAACGCTGTGTGGAAATAATTTGCACGAGTGGATCGCCCTGCTTCACAAAATCACCTTTATCGGCAATTTTTTTCTCAACAGTGCCGCTCACAGGCGCAAAAATTTTGGTTTTACTCGAGGAATGATTGATGCTGCCCAAACGCGATTGCGCGCCGTTTAATTGCGCTTTCAGGCTATTTTGCGTTGCAATATCGTTATCCACTGCGTTTTGAGAAATAAATTTTTTATCGACTAAGGCTTGGTTGCGTGCAACTATTTTTTCTTGATTTTCAAGAAGCGTTTTAATTCTTGCGGTTTCAGCCTGCGCCTCGTTGCGCTGCATATTAAAATCCGTGGCGTCTAATGTGGCAATAAGTTGCCCTTGTTGAACGCGGTCACCCACATTCACATGCACATTTAAAACACGTGCGGCTGTTTCTGCGGCAATGGTTGGGTCGGTCAAACTTTCCAAACTACCAATGGTGGTTTCCGTAATTTCTAAAGGCGTTTTTTTAATTTGTGTGACCGTCACTAAAGTTGGTTTTGGGCCTTTATTATCAGCATTTGCTTTGTCAGAACTTGAACTTCCACAACCTAACAAGGTAATGAATAAAAGTGAAACGAAAAAAATAGTTGTGTTTTTTACTGAAAAATTCTGAAAGTTTAAATTTTGCATTTTTTAAGATTTTATAATTTTAATGATTGAAAATTTATTGAAAAAATGAAGGAAATTTAGTTAGCAGTGATCAAAATTTCTAACTTTTGACCATTCAAAAAAAGGACCTGGGTCTGTTTTTCTATTTGGTGCAATCTCTGAATGACCAGCAATAGCGTTTATTTGATAAGTATTCATTAAACTTTCTATTAATTGATTTAATACATCATATTGATACATTTCAAAAGGTTCATAATCGGAACCTTCTAGCTCTATTCCGACCGAGAAATCATTACAGCGTTCCCGTCCTTGCCAATTTGATTTTCCAGCATGCCAAGCGCGATTCAAACAGGAAACAAATTGAATCAGTTGTCCATCACGCCGAATTAAAAAATGGGCAGATACTTTTTGTTGAAAAATTTCAGCGTAATAAGGATCGCTATTAGGGTTAAGCCGATTGGTAAAAAGCTCAATAATACCGTTGCCGCCATATTGGTTTGGAGGCAAGCTAATATTATGAATGACAATAAGGCTGATTTCATCAGTTGGTCGCTTGTCAAAATTGGCAGATGGAATGCGGATATGGTGATTGATCCAGCCATCTTGATTAAAATTAAGTCGGTTCATACACAATGATTTTATGCGAAATTGCATGATTAAAGCGATATTCCTATAAAATAGTGTCATTAATACAAATAATTCATTTATCCTCATAAGGAAATTTCATGGTCTTTTTTCAACTTTTTTTAATGCTGATTGTGATTTTGATCGCCGCAGAAGTTTTCACCAATGCGCTGGAACATTTGGGCGAAAAATTAGGTATTTCAGAGGGCGTTACAGGCTCTTTATTTGCTGCAGTTGGCACAGCCTTGCCAGAAACTTCTGTGCCTTTGTTGGCGCTGTTAGCTGGCACACAAAATATGGCAACCAATCATGAAATTGGCGTTGGTGCGATTTTAGGCGCACCACTCATGCTCGCTACACTCTCCATTTCATTGATGGCAGTTTCTGTATGGAAACGCCGCGGCACAAATGGAAACTTACGCCCAGAACGCACAGGCCTAACGCGTGACTTAAACTTTTTTATTGCGGCTTTTATCTTCGCAACCATTGCTATGTACGTACCACACACTTTACCAGCCGTCCGCTATGCTATTGGGTTTGCCATGGTGATGATTTATTTTATTTATGTGATGATGACTTTACGCGCTTCTAAAGCCCTGGTGGATGATGGCCACGCCACAGAAGCAGAAGGCACAATGTTTTTATGCAAAATTGGTCTGCCAAATAACATGATTGTCATTATGATTCAGCTGATTTTAGGTTTGGGCTTATTGGTTGCAGGCGCAAAAGGTTTCATTATGGGTGTGGAAGAAGCTGCAAGCTTACTTGGTATTTCAGCTTTGCTGTTGTCATTATTGATTATTCCAATTGCGACAGAATTACCAGAAAAAGTGAACAGTATTTTGTGGATTAGAAAAGGCAAAGATACGTTAGCCTTTGGCAACATTACTGGCGCAATGGTGTTTCAAGGCACATTATTGCCCGCCATTG
This sequence comes from Methylophilaceae bacterium, assembly GCA_965247415.1. Taxonomy (GTDB): domain Bacteria; phylum Pseudomonadota; class Gammaproteobacteria; order Burkholderiales; family Methylophilaceae; genus Methylotenera. The sequence goes on along the minus strand of OZ252007.1, from coordinate 1,174,280 downwards.
GCATTATGCTCACGCCTTGGGAGCCTAGAACAGAAGTGGTGCTTGGGTTAATTTTTACCTTGGTTGCAGCCATTTGGATGCGCTATTTAATGGCAAAGGGTGGCATTAAAGTGTGGCACTTGTTAATCAATGGCTTGATGTATATTGCTTATTTGGTACTAGTGCTGAAATAAATTTCATCTAATTCTACAATAAACGAAAGATGCGTAAATTTTAGGATGATTTACGCATCTAAATTATTTTAAACCTCTAAATCATCCTCTTTTGAAAGCCCTAATTTTGCAAGACGATAACGCAACGTTCTAAAACTCACACCTAAAAGCTTTGCTGCGGCCGTTTTATTTTGTTTGGTTTTTTCTAGCGCGTTTAAAATAGTACGCTTTTCAATATTTTCTAAATAATCCGGTAAAGAAACGTCTTGCATTTTTTCACCATTCATTTCAGCGCTAAAAGGGTGTGTTGCGCGCGTTTCCTCAAAGTTTGACGGTTGATTCGTGGCGGCATCCTCCTCTGTTAGATCTTCTAATGTAATGATTTTTCCATCACACAGCGCAAGCGCGCGCTCTAATAAATTTTCTAACTCTCGCACATTTCCAAGAAAATTTCGTTTCTGTATAGACTGCATTGCCGCATGTTGAATGTTGGGTACATCAATGTTCATATGCGCACAAAGCTTGGTTAATAAGGTATTGACTAACAGTGGAATATCGCCAGCACGCTCGCGCAATGCAGGCATTTTTAGCTGGATGACATTCAATCTGTAATACAAATCTTGCCTAAAAAGACCTGCATCCATCATGTCAGATAAATTTTTATGCGTGGCGCTGATAATGCGCACGTCAATCGCGTCTTCATGCGTGCCGCCCACCATGCGCACTTTTTTTTCTTGAATCGCCCGCAGTAATTTTACTTGCATAGGCAAAGGCAAGTCGGCCACTTCATCCAAAAATAATGTGCCGCCATTAGCGGCTTGAAACATACCAAGTTTGTCTTGGTTTGCGCCTGTAAACGCCCCTTTTTTGTAACCAAAAAATTCGCTTTCCATTAAATTTTCAGGAATCGCACCACAATTGACTGCAATAAATGCGCCTTCTGCCCGTGAACTATTTTGGTGGATGAGTTTTGCTGCCAACTCTTTGCCGCTGCCAGATTCGCCACTGATATAAACAGGCGCTTGGCTGCGGGCAAGTTTGGTGATCATATTACGCACGGTTTGAATGGCTTCTGAATTGCCAATCATTTCAATGGTGTTGGTTTGTTGCGCCTGCGATTTTGTGGTGAGTTTTATGGCGAACTCAATCACAGGGCGCAATTGTTTTAACGAAATCGGTTTTGATAAATAATCAAACGCCCCCGCTTTTAAGGCAGAAACGGCATTGTCTGCACTGGCGTGTGCGGTAATGACGGCGATTGGCAACCCAGCATGATATTTATTAACGTAATGCAGCAAATCTAAACCCGTGCCATCGTGCATTTGCATATCAGTCAAGCAGACCGCAAAGGATCGTTGTGTTAATAGTTTTTTTGCTTCTTCTAAGCTGCTGGCACTAAACGTTTCAATATTCATGCGCTCAAGCGTCATGGTCAGTAGCTCAAGAATATCTTTTTCATCGTCAACAATTAAACAGGTTAGTTTTTCATTCATTTTTTAGTTAACAATCATGTATTTTTGTAAAAAAATGCGCATTTAAGTTGATTTTGAAATGAGCAAAATAAAGCTGCTGCCCAATGCAATGGGTTGGTATTCTAATCGCGCGCCGTTAGCTTCTGCCAGCTCTTTTGAAATATAAAGCCCTAAACCACTGCCTGTGGATTTTGTAGTGTAAAACGGCTCAAATAATTTACTTTGGTTGGTGAGCGCAACGCCCGTGCCATCATCAAAGACTTCTATTTGAATTTTATGTTGCGGTGTGAGCGTCACATTTAAGGCAAGACTGCCTAATTTTTTTTGACCATGCTCCCAGCCATTTTTACATAAATTCCATAAAATTTGCGTTAAGTGGCGTTGGTCAAAATAAATCACTTCTAGCGTTGAAGTTAAATTAAGGTTGAAAAACATATGCGGAATTTTCTCAACCGCGCAAATTTGGGCATGAAAATCAAGCAAAAATTTATTGAGCTCAATCGGTTCTTGAAACGTTCTGTCACGGCGGTTCAGCTCTAAAACATCCTTAACAATTTTATCTATCCGCTGAATATTGTCTTCAACAATTTGTAAAATGCGTGCGTGCGCGCCCAACTTAGCATCTTCTTGTAATAGTTGATTTGCATGGCTGATGGCGCTTAATGGGTTGCGAACCTCATGCGCAATGTTGGCGGTTAAACGACCAAGCGCCGCCAACTTTGCTTGTTGCGCCTTTGATTGTACTTGGCTTAAATCTTGAATAAAAATAACCGCGCCCAAATGTTGTGCGTTTACAGTTGGGCTAATGGGCATGAGTCTGATTTTTAGTTCATGATGTTGAATGGTTTGATTAAATTGATTATTTTTTCCTGCGCTGGTTAACCATTCATCATAAATTGTCGAAATTTCAGGTAAATGTTGCGCTAAGTGAAGCGGCGCATCTTGCGCATTCAATGCTAATAAAGTTGCAGCTTGCATATTGTAATGACGAATCATTAAAAACTCATCTACCACAATCACACCATCTTGCATTTCTTCGGTAATGCGCGCGTTAATTTGTGCCATATTTTCTAAATCAACACTGCGGGCAGAGGCAATCGCCTCGCTCAATTGCATGCGGATACCCAAACTGTGGGCAAGCCAAGCCGTTGCAAAGCAACTTAAACCTAACATGACGGGTTGGCTGTAAGAAGTGGACGATAAATCCAGCATTAAAATTTGTATGCTGTGTTCTATTAATAACCCGATGGTGGCAACTGCCGCGTAAAACAACGCCAAACGCCCTTTGCTAACCAAGCTTGCGGTCACAATCACTATAATCAGCAATAAACCTAATCCACTGCCAATGCCACCCGCGACATGCATAAGCAAAATGATAAAAACAATATCAACAATAATTTGTAATAGAAAACTAAAACGGCTTTCAGCCATGTTGAGCGCATTCATCACAACCGCAATGGCGCTAAAAATAAAATAGCTGACAGAAAGTTTAAAAAATAACAGTTGATTTTCTTGTGTGAGCCAATTTTTATCGTCCACATAAAATATGGTCAGCACAAAAAATAAGCTTAATAAAAATCGAAACGCACTTAATAATAAAATAGTGCGTTTTTGCAAGGGTTGCTCGCGGTGCCAAGTGCTAAATTTTTGTTGTTTAGGCATCATTCGACGGGTAAGTGCACATTGCTACAATAATAGTCATTTTGCTTTTTTAGTGCCTCTGAAATAGGTAAATGAACACCACAAAATTTGCATTTTACCATTGCCTCAGCAGGCGGATTTTCAATGGTTTTTGATGAATTTTGCCGATTTCTTGTTAAAATTTTTCGTTTAAATAAGTAAATCACCAAAAAAATCATTAGTGCAAAAATCAATAAACGCGCCATTTTAACGATCCATAATAAATCTTTGAGTAAGATTGTAACCAAGCTTAAGCAGAGTTCAAAATGTAAACCTGATATACTTCAATTAAGAAATTTTGCACAAAATCTAAAACAAAAATGAACCCTATTAAAGTATGTTAAATCAATAGAAAAAAACAATCCAAATAAGTTATTATTTTTATCAATGGCATCTAGTAAAGAACTTTCAGATTTTCTTGCTTCCGTAGAGCGGCGCGCTTTCAAGCAAACGGCATACGCTGTGCATGATGAGCATGCTGCGCTAGATATTGTGCAAGATGCCATGATGAAGTTAGTTGAAAAATATGCAAAAAAACCGATTGAAGAGTATCCAATGCTTTTTCAGCGTATTTTGCAAAATACCACGCGCGATTTTTGGCGGCGGCAAAAAGTGCGTAATCTTTGGACAACGCTGCTTTCAGCGTTTGGTGCGAGTAGCGATGACGGCGAAGAGCGTGACCCATTAGAAACGATTGATGTTGAAGACGATTCTGATGAGCCTTCAGTCCAGCTAGAGCGCAAACAAACGATTAAAATCATTGAAAATGCTTTAGAAAAATTGCCAGCACGTCAACGAGAAGCATTCTTGTTACGTTACTGGGAGGAGATGGACGTTGCTGAAACGGCCAGTGTGATGGGTTGCTCGGATGGCAGCGTGAAAACGCATTGCTCGCGGGCCGTTCACGCGTTGGCCGAAGAATTAAAAAAGCAAGGTTTAGATAAATTGGGCTTATCTGCCTTAATGACCAAAAATTTAAAAGGTCAAAAAAATCCGAAAGGTCTAAATAGCCCAAAAGGCTAGGAGTTAGGAGTCATCATGAAATTAACTGAACAAATAGACAATCAAAATACAAATCATTTAACCCAAAATATACAATTTGACGATGATGCCATCGTGCAACTTGCTGCTGGTTTGATTAAAGACGACACGCACTTGAGTGATCCAATTAAAAATCAATTAGCAGATGCGCGGCAATCCGCCGTTCATCGTTTGCTTGCAATGCAAAGTCAAACGCAATTAGCGGCTTCAAATGGCGTATTGCAATGGTTGAATGCGCATATTACATCTTCTTTTGCACAGCATCGTGCAATTTCTGCCGCGTTTGCAATGATGTTAGTGACTTTTTTAGCAATTCAACAATTTGGTTTAAACGATAATATAGAAAGTAGCGATGCTTATTTATTGGCTTCAGATTTGCCGCCAGAAGCATTTGCTGATAAAGGGTTTAACACATGGATCGCCTCAGCGCACAACTAAAATATACACGCAACATTTTTTTTATCAGTTTAATCATTGCGTTAACCTGCCACAGCTTTGTAAGAGCTGAGGATAATAATGTTGCTTGGACGCATTTAACAGAATCGCAAAAAAAAGTACTCAACCCGTTGGCTTTAGAATGGGATACTTTGCGCCCTTGGCAAAGAGAAAAAATGTTGGATATTGCGCACGATTATCCAAAAATGACCCCTGAAAAACAGGCTTTAGTGCAAAAGCGTTTAAGTAACTGGAGTCGAATGACGCCGTACGAGCGTGAAAATGCGCGTAAAAAACATCAGCAATTTAATGCCTTATCTCCAGAAAAAAAGGCGGCAATGCATAAAAAATGGGTTGAATACGCAAAGTTGCCAGAAGCCGAACGTGAAAAATTACGCGCAGAATCGCCAGAAATTTACAATGATGCAGATTTGAATTAATCAAAAATGATTCAAAAAAACTAAATGATGCCGCTACAAAAAGCCCCAAACATTATCAAAATTGGGGCTTGTCTTTTTTATGAGCTTTTGGTGATGATTGCCATTGCCTTTATTGGGGCGGCAATTTTTGTTTTGGTGTTTGGTGATGCTACACAAGGCACAAAACGTATTTTTTTGCAGGGGTTTATTTGGATATTAATTGGCACATATTTTGTGATGAGCTGGGTGAAAAGAGGTCAAACTTTACCCATGCGTAGTTGGAAACTTCTTTTAATTTGCCAAACCCAACAACATGCTGAACCCGTCAGGTTAATTAATGTACGCACAGCTATTGTTAGGTATATGGTTGCAACGCTGGGGCTGTTATTATTTGGTGTAGGATTTTTTTGGCGATGGTTTGATAAAGATCAATTGTTTTTGCACGATCGCTTGATGAATTCCAAGGTAGTTGTGCTACAGGATTAATGTTTTAATTGTAAATTTAACAAATAATTATCTTCTTTCCATCGTAAATAACATCACCAAGCCAATCATCAAAAACAATGTTGTTGGAATAATTGCGCTAAATAATGGCGGCCAATTATTGAGTAAGCCCAAATGAACAAACACCCGATTTAATATTTGATAGGTCACGCCGAGCATCATGCCGAGGAATATTTTTGTGCTTGCACCCGTTTCACGTTGCTGAATAAAACTAAACGGCAAAGCTAAAATCACCATCACTAAGCACGCAAGCGGATAAATCATTTTTGCCCAAATGGCAATTTCATAACGTGTGGTTTTTTGCTTGTTGGTAGCAAGGTGTTGAATATACGAATATAAATTCCAAGCAGACATTTTTTCTGGCAATACCAGCAAAATATTAAGAAGTTCTGGCCGAATCAGCGAATGCCATTTTGCCTCATTTGATTGTTCCACCTTTACACGGTCATCTTCAAAAAAAGTATTGGTTACTTCCTTTAGCTGCCAATCATCCTCTTTAAAGGTTGCACTTTTTGCGTTGCTAGTCATCACCAATTTACTGTTTTGATCAAACTGGTATATATGAATATTGAGTAAGGTTGAGTCAGGCAACACGTTTTCCACATTCACAAAATTATTACCATCTTTCACCCACAAGCCTGAGCGAAAATCTTGCGCTACGACGGAATCCGTTGCATTTATTCGCATGCGCTGCGCCATTTTTTCGCTAATTGGTGTAATCAGTTCGCCGACAAAAAACGTAAATAAAGTAAAAAACAAGCCCACTTTTAGGAGCAAAAATGTCATTTGCGCAATTGAAACACCAGAAACGCGAAAAATGATGAGTTCTGAATGACGCGCCAAATTACCAAGACACAACATAAAACCTACCAGCACCGCCACAGGCATGACATCGTAAATGTGGCCTGGCATACTCAACACCACAAAAACAATAATTTTGAAAAAGGTGTAAGAGCCTTTGCCAAGGTTCTCAAGCTCTTGAATTAAATCAAAAAAAGACAACATGGCAATCAGGGCCACCATAATCAGCAACACATTGATGGTCACTTCTTTCAGTAGATAGTTAGAAAGAATTTTCATATTTTTTCTTATTGACAGGCTTTGTACGCGCAATATTTTTTTGTTGTACTTTTTGCGACAACGCTAAAAAAGGATTAGGCAGCAGTGGTAATTGATTGAGAATACGGTTGAACATAAAAATTGCGATGGCTAAAAATAGCAGATGGACAGGCCATAACCCGAGCCATGGGCTGATTTTTCCTTGCACAATCCAGGCTTGCGCGATGCTGATTAAATTACTGTAAATCACATAAACGATAATTGCCAAAATAAAATTAGCTGATTTTCCCGCGCGCGGATCAAGCGCGCTAAGCGGAATAGCAAACAATGCGAGAATGATGGCAGAAATAGGCAACGCCACTCGCCATTGCAATTCCGCAAGATGCGTGTTGTTACTCTCTTGAATGAGTGACCAGCTAGACTTTGCCTGCGCTGACGGTGGCTTAGGAATCACTTCATTGGGTTCAATGCGAATCGCGTATCGTTCAAACTCTGTCACAGAATATTCTGCGGTATTGGGTTTACCTTGGTAACGCCTGCCATTTTGCATGACGAGAAAATGATCGCCATTTTTTTCTTTGAGCCTGCGCCCTTCTGCGGCAACAATAACGCCGACTTTTTGATGTTGTACAGATTGCACAAAAATATTTTTAACGATGTTGCCTAACTCATCAAAGCTTTCTACAAAAAATACCCGTTCTGCATTAGAGGCCTCTTTAAATACGCCTGGGCTAATGGCGGCTAATTCATCGCGGCTTTCTAATTGCACACGATAATCGTCAATTTTTTGATTGGCCCAAGGCATAATCCATAAACTTAGTACCAAAATCATCATCACAATAGGCAGCGCGAACGATAAAATTGGGCGAATTAAATTTTTAATGCTCAAGCCTGAACTTAGCCAAATAATCATTTCAGAATCACGGTACCAACGTGATAAGGTCATTAGAATGGATAAAAAGAGACTCACTGAAAGTAGCATTGGCAAAAATCGAATCATGGTAAAGCCAAGAATAATTGCGATGGCGTCATTGGGTAGCGCGCCTTTGGCGGCAAGTTTAATTAAATAGCCAGTGCGTTGCGCGATGACAATCCCAAACAAAATCAGAAATGCGCCAACCGCAGTGGTGATGAGTTCTTGTATGAGTGAACGCCTAAATAGCATAAGATGTTTTGTTGACTAGATAATTACGGCTTTGCATAAGACTTAAAACACGCGATAATTTGTAGAATCGTTTAATAAAGGATAGAAGATGGAATTTAGCATAAAAAGCGTTGATTTGGAAAAAGACCTGAGCGATTGTTTGGTGGTTGGCGTGTATGAAGATGCACAATTATCTGCTGCTGCGCAAACACTTGACAAAGCCAGTGGCGGCTTTATTACGCAAATCATCGCGCATGGCGACATTGACGGTAAGGTTGCTTCAACCTTACTGCTCCATCATGTACCTAACATCAAAAGCCCACGCGTATTAGTGGTTGGACTAGGAAAAGCTGAAGAGTTGACTGCCAAAAAATTTGCACAAGTAGCGCGTACATCCGTGAAAGCGCTTGCATCAACGGCAGTCAAAGAAGTTCTCACCACGTTAACCGCATTACAAATAAATGGCGTCAGTGTAAGCCGCAAAACAGCGCTTTTAGTGGAAGCGATGTTGGACGCGAGCTATCAATTTAATGCAAATAAGCAAAAAAAATCAGATGATAAAAAAGATAAGCCTAAAAAAGAACTTAAAAAAGTTGTGATTGATAATGCAGAAAGTGACAACGATGCCGCCAAATTAGGTTTAGCGCAAGGCGAAGCATTAGCCAAAGGGGTGAGCTTAGCCAAAGATTTGGGCAATTTGCCGCCCAATGTTTGTACGCCTACTTATTTAGCGGAACAAGCGCAAAAAATGGGCAAGCATTTTGATTTTAAAGTCAAAGTGCTGGATGAAGGTGAAATAAAAAAACTCGGCATGGGTTCTTTTTTAGGTGTTGCGCAAGGCAGTGTTGAGCCGCCAAAATTTATTATCATGCAGCATTTAAAAGGTAAAAAAGAGCAAAAACCAGTGGTGTTGGTAGGCAAAGGCATTACGTTTGATACAGGCGGTATATCACTTAAACCCGGCGCTGAAATGGACGAGATGAAATACGATATGTGCGGCGCAGCCAGCGTTTTAGGCACATTTAAAGCGATTGCTGAAATGGATTTAGCGCTCAATGTGGTTGGCATTATTCCAACCTGCGAAAATATGCCGGATGGTCGCGCGATTAAACCAGGCGATGTATTAACCAGCATGTCTGGCTTAACCATTGAGGTTTTGAACACCGATGCCGAAGGGCGCTTAATTTTGTGTGATGCGCTTACCTATGCAGAACGTTTTGAACCAAGCGCCGTGATTGACGTGGCAACCTTAACTGGCGCCTGCGTGATTGCTTTGGGGCATCACGCCACAGGCTTATTCAGCAATGAAGACGCGCTCGCAACAGAACTTTTGGCCGCAGGCGAAAACGCATTAGACCGCGCATGGCACATGCCAATGTGGGACGATTATCAACCACAACTTGATAGCAATTTTGCCGACATGGCAAATATTGGCGGACGTGCTGGTGGTAGTATTACTGCGGCTTGTTTCTTATCAAAATTTGCCAAAAAATATGCATGGGCGCATTTGGATATTGCTGGCACCGCTTGGAAATCTGGCAAAGAAAAAGGTGGAACGGGCCGCCCAGTGCCGCTGCTTACCGCGTTTTTGGTGAATCGCGCACAGTGTGAATAATTTACTGACGACTAATGACACGCATTGAATTTATCATTAACGTAGAAAATAAATTTGCCCAAACCGCTGAGCTATGCGAAAAAGAAGTGGCGAAAGGTCGCTTAATTACCATATCAAGTGAAGATGAAACACATTTTTCTGCAATTCAAATGGCGCTTTGGCAAGTTTCTGTTAGCAGTTTTTTGCCTCTGCATCATTTGCAAAACACAGTGGATGAAGCAGATTTTTCTGCAATTTGCCCAATTCATTTTGCACTTTGTTCGCATATTTCCACTCAAAATAAACTGATACAAGATGATGTGCTCGTCCACTTTCATTTAGAAGCGCCGCCTATTTTTAGCCGATTTAGATATTTGGTAGAATTGGTTGGTGTAGAGGAATCCGACAAAGCCGCAGCGAGATTAAGATATAAGTTTTATCGTGATCGAGGCTATGAAATTAAAACCACGAATGCAATGGAAAATTAATTTATCAGCAGGATAAATGACTATTGATTAATTCAATGATGACGCTATGATGCTCATTAAGTAAAAAATATAGCGAAAGGTTTATGATGCAAGACGACGATATCCCTGTGTTAACGAATGCGCTTAATTTAGGGCAAGCGCCAGCCTTACAAAATATTCCTGTTTCGGCAGATTTAATCTCGCAGTTGGTCGCGCAATTAAAACCGCAATTAACCGCTGAAATTGAACAAACCATTACGCCAAGACTCAGAGAAAAACTGCACGATACTTTATTGGGTGAATCTGCCAATATTCAAAAAGCCAATCAAGCCTATATTGCCAGTTCTTTGCATCAGCAATACGAACAAAAATCGTTACTCATTGACCAAAAACTAGTTTTGATACAAGAAACGATAGCATCTAACTTAAAAAAAATATTGGACGATGAGTTGAGTTCAGTCAAGCAATCTACAAATGCTGATTTGCTTAGACATCTGAATGTAGAAATTGAAAATACAAGAAACACACTCAACGAAAAATTTTCTTTAGAATTAAATCAACAAGTTACCGCTTCTCTGAATCAAGCGCAACAAGATCTCATGAGTAATACTCAAAACTTTGTTGACAAAGTGCGCGCAGATTTAGCCACAGAATTGCCAACCATGTTGCACACCAATGCTGATATTATTAAAGCAGATTTAAGTAATGTACTTGAGAAAATGCAACAAAAAAGCACAGAAGAAGTGCAAGAAAAGCTACAGAAAGCGCTGCCAAGTTTTGAAAATTCAATGGCAGAAAGGTTGAAAGTAACGCTGTCTGAGATTGAAAATAATAGTTTGAATGCCATCACCAGTGCGCTAGAAGAAAAAATGCTGGCTGTGCAAAGCAGCATTTTTGATGCACATCAAACTAATATTAAAACAGAACTTTCTAATGTTTATTTAGATTTGACGCAGCAATCAAAATCTAATTTATCAAGTTATATCAATCAGCTTAAAACCGAGTCAGAGCAGAGTTTGCAGCAAAAACTGGGCGAAACTTTTCCAAGTTTGTATGAAGGATTGTCTAACAATTTAATAGCAAATCTAGAGCAAGACTTTATTTCAACCGCGCAAAAGGTTAGTGACAACTTTAGGCTGCAACTTGATACAGAATTGCCGGAAATTGAACAGTTAATCGGTCAAAAAGTGCAACAAATGTTAGAAAGCGCAATTCCTCGCATTGAGCAAATGTTGGTAAACAATGTGCGCAAAGATGTTGAAAATGTGATTGACTCAGTACGTTTGGTTTTTATTGATAACGTTGGGCGTTAAAAAATTATCCGCTTATCAGCGCTTTATAAGCGTCAGCATCAAGCAATAATTCATTTAAATTTTGGACGCTTGGTCTATATTTAAAAATCCAAGCGTCATAAGGTTTATTGTTAATGTCTTCGGGCGCGTTTAATAATTCTGTATTGATTTCAACCACTTCGCCGTCTACCAGTGCATGCAAATCAGAGCCTGTTTTCACCGATTCAACCAAACCACATGCAGTGCCAGCAATCAAGCGACTCCCGACTGCGGGCGCATCAATAAAAACAATGTCCCCTAGTAAATCTTGGGCGTAATCTGTAATGCCTGCCAACCACACGCCATCGTTTGAATCGCTCGGTTGATGAGGTTTTGTCCATAGGTGTTCTTTGCTATATAGAAATAAAGGTGGAATACGCATTTTATTACTCAAATGATGGATAAATGAGCCGATATAATAACTCTGATTGGATAGATTCACTACCAAGAATTCGGGTGTTGGTAATGTAAATTTTTGTTGTAAATCTTTATGTTATCGTATAATACTCTTAAATAAACGGATGATTTTAAAGTAATTTTATGCGCAAATTTTTATTATTATTTATCACTTTTGTGATTGCAACTTCGCAAAATGAGTTGTATGCGGCTTCAAAAAAATCAAATAAATCTTCGCATGTCGTGTCAAAACATAAGCATGTTATTTCGCAAAAAAAACGAGCAAAAGCAAGCCAACTTTTAAAATATAAAAGTGGTCGAAAAATGAACGTTACTTTGCGTAAATACAAAGCAAGTTCATATAAAAACGCACATTTTGAGCAACAAGAAAGCGCAATTTTGCAAGATTATTACGATGGCAGTGGGCCTTTAGAGCTTGCATCGGCCAAAGCGCTGGTCATCAACCAAATGACTGGCGAAACGCTTTATGCAAAAAACACCAACATTGCAACGCCTATTGCCTCTGTCACCAAACTGATGACTGCGATGGTGGCGCTGGATGCGCATTTGCCAATGGACGATATTTTATTTATTGGCGAAGACGACATTGATTATATTAAAGGTACCCACTCTCGCTTAACATTAGGCACAGCGCTCACAAGAGCAGAGCTGCTGCAACTTGCGCTGATGTCTTCAGAAAACCGTGCGGCCGCTGCACTGGGTAGAAACTATCCTGGCGGCATTCACGCTTTTGTTGCGGCTATGAACTTAAAAGCCGCCATGTTGGGTATGAAAAATACACACTTTGTTGATGCGACTGGGTTAAATAGTAACAATATTTCTACGGCAGACGATCTGGCAAAAATGGTCAATGCTGCGCATCAATATACTGAAATTCGGCAAATTACCACCACTGCCTCGCAAGAGGTGATGCCTTATGGGCGCAATTATCCCATTAGTTTTGTCAATACCAACGCGCTTGTGCGCGCTGGAGATTGGATTATTGGGCTATCTAAAACAGGCTTTATAAATGAGGCTGGGCGTTGTTTGGTGATGCAAGCGGAAATTTCTGGTCAGCCGATGATTATTGTTTTATTAGATTCTGTGGGTAAATTTACAAGAATTGGCGATGCAAAACGAATTCGAAAATGGTTTGAGTTTAATCATCCAGCCAGCAACACACACACGAATGCGCTGAGTAGTGGCGATAAAAATCATGAAAATTACCGCCTTCAACCCCCTGAAAATATTAACGGCTAACAGCACTTTTAACATTCCCAACAATCGTTTTTAAATGGCAATTTGTTGCCATTTAACAAAAAATTATGTGTTTTTTTTGTATGGGTTGATAAGGGCATCAATTAATTGATGCAATGATTCTCTCATTTGCGATTCTGAAACTTCCATTAACAATCCATCTTCAAACGCATCTTGCGCAATTTGCCCTATTTCTGCAAAATTCTCTTTCATGACCTTAATTTTTTCAGTACAAGCAACAATTGAACCATCATCGCGTACCCAAATCGGAAGTTGTTTCATAGCATTACATTAGATAGAAGGTGAATTTTCAATTAAAAGTAACATTTTACGCATGGCCTGTCCACGATGACTAATTTTATTTTTAATATCAATCGGTAATTCGGCGACAGATTTTCCAGTTTTATTATCCATAAAAAGCGGGTCGTAACCAAAACCTTGGTTGCCACGCGGTGCTTTTAAAATGGCGCCAGACCAAATGCCTTCAGCGATGAGCGGTTGAGGATCGTCATGTTTTCTAACTAGTACCATGCAACAATAATAATAAGCAAAACGGTTGCTATGATATTTAAGGATATTGAGTAAATGCGCGTTATTTTTTTCATCATCCCGCGGTTCGCCCGCAAAATAAGCGGAATGCACTCCTGGCGCCCCGTCAAGCGCTTCTAAGCATAAGCCGCTGTCATCCGCAAGCGCAGGCAAACCTGTTTGTTGGCTGGCATGGCGCGCTTTTGCTAAGGCGTTTTCAATAAAGGTACAGTGCGGTTCCGCGGCTTCTGAAACATTAAGCGCGGATTGAGGAATAATTTCAATGTTTAGGTGGGATAAAAGAGCATTTAATTCTGTTAGTTTTCCTTTATTTCCGCTGGCAATCACAAGTTTTTTTAACATGAACTTTTAAGTATTCAGCGTGTTTAGTTGTAAGATGGTGAGTTCTTTGATGCCATGGACAGCCAAATCTAACATTGCATTCATGGTATTACGATCAAACGGTTCACCTTCGGCAGTGCCTTGAATTTCAACAAAGCCGCCTTTTCCTGTCATCACAATATTCATATCCGTATCGCAATCTGAATCTTCAATATAGTCTAAATCAAGGACTGGCTGACCTTTATAAACGCCAACAGAAATTGCTGCAACAGAATCTTTAATGGGATTTTCGTTCAGAAGTTTTTTTGAAATTAGGTATGAAACCGCATCAACCATCGCTACATACGCGCCTGTAATGCTTGCGGTGCGAGTGCCGCCATCCGCTTGGATGACATCACAATCAAAATGAATCGTCCGTTCACCTAGCTTTTCTAAGTCAATGACGGCGCGTAAACTGCGACCAATTAAGCGCTGAATTTCTTGCGTGCGTCCAGATTGTTTGCCTTTTGCAGCTTCTCTATCCATGCGGCTTCCTGTGGAGCGTGGCAACATACCATATTCAGCCGTCACCCAACCTTGACCTTTGCCTTTTAAAAAACTCGGCACTTTTTCTTCAACACTTGCCGTGCAAAGCACATGCGTATCGCCAAATTTAATCAGCACAGAACCTTCAGCATGCTTTGTGTAATGGCGAATAATTTCTATTTTTCTTAGCGCATTATTAGCGCGCTGGCTGGGTCTTGCTACGGTTGATGGTTGCTGCATTACAAATCCTAATAAATTATAAACGATTGGTTTTAATTAAAGCTTGATGAATTTCAGCAATCGTTTTTTCAATCTCATCATCAGAAATATCATTGCTTAATAAGCCATCTGGTTTGTGGGAGCTAAGTTTTTCATCCAGAGAACCACCATGGCTTTCAAGGGTGCTTTCTTGTGGAATGTTCATAATGGTGGTTGTTTCACCCAAAGGCATGCCCATGGTTGAAACGGCTAAATGACTACTTTGTCTATCGCCCCATTGCAAGCCGATGGCGGTCATATTGTCACCTTCATCATGATTTGCAATTTCTGCTTCGTCCAGCAATTTGGTAATGTTGTGAGAAATAATCGTACCGCTTAAAATCTGCTTAATTTTTTCATCAGCAAGTGCGCCCCAAACGCCATCTGTACAAAGCAAAATGGTATCGCCTTCTAATAATTCTTGGCGTTCAGCTAACTCAATTTTGGGCGGTTCATCGCCGCCTAAGCAGCTATATACTTTGTGACGATAAGGATGCGTTGCCATTTCTTCTTTACTAATCATGCCTTTCATATATAAAGATTGCACCATAGAGTGATCTTCCGTGCGGTAAAGCAAGTGTCCATCGCGAAAATGGTAAAGCCGAGAATCACCGACATGCGCACAATATAAAAACCCAAACTGCACAATCGCAACCACAATAGTGGTGCGCGGAGATTCTAATAATTCATTGGCTTGTGCAAATTGGTCAATCATGTCATGAATTTGACCAATATGTTCAATTAAGAACTTTGCAGGATTAATCAGTGTTGGGATAGCTAATCGTTGAAAGGCTTCTGTTATCGCCTTCACGGCAATGTCCGCAGCAACCTCACCATGCTGATGTCCGCCCATGCCATCAGCCACAACCAAAAGCAGTGCATCTTTGCTGTAAGAATATGCCAAACGATCTTGATTGCTTGCGCGTGGACCAATGCGGCTATTTTGGAAAATTGTAAATTTCATAACTTACGATTATAACTAACAATCATCACTAACAAATATAACTAGCGAATGGTAATAGGTTTATTAAAGACATCAACAATTTTTTTCACAAAACTTGCTTTTCTTTGATGAGGCGCTTTAGTCTCAATCAACAACTTTTGGAGCGCTAACAAACTTTGTGGACGCTCAAGATAATCTAAACTTAAGCATTGATCAATAATTTCAAGCAAGCTTTTAGAGAATTGATCTTTTCCAACTTTTACGGCAGGCGTTAATAAATCGTTTTTAATCCGTTGGTCCGCTGCAAGTGGCGCGGTGCGTGATAAACAGGAATACATGGTTGCGCCAATACTATAAATATCACTCCAAGGACCCATTAATTTTCGGTCATAATATTGCTCAGGCGAAGCGTATCCTGGGGTAAAGCTGGGCGTAATTTTATCGTGTGTAATGTTTAATAATTGTCGCGCAGAACCAAAGTCTAACAAAACAGGTGAACCGTCCATGCGAATATAAACATTGGCGGGTTTAATGTCTAAATGGAGTAATTTTTGTGTATGCACTTCTCGCAAGCCATTGGAAAGTTGACTAAACACGCGTCGAATAAAACGCTCAGAAACCAAACCTTCTTGCCCTAAAATATATTCTTGCAATGATTTACCTAGCTCATATTCCATCACCATATAAACGGTATCATTTGCGCGAAAAAAATTGATCACCCGCACAATATTTTTATGTTCAATTTTTGCAAGGGCTAAGCCTTCATCAAAGAAACACTTCATGCCATGTTTAAAAAGCGGCGCATGCTCTGCTGTAGCTTGTATGGTTGAGCCTTCAACACGCAACGCAATTGAAGAAGGCAGATATTCTTTGATGGCTACAATTTTACTTTCTTTATCTTTTGCCAAATAGACAAAGCTAAAGCCACCTGTGCTCAAGACTTTAATAATTTCATAGTCTTGCAATTTGTAGCCAACAGGCAAAGATAAATTTTTTTTAGAAGTCACCATTGGTTTAATTTCAGATTAATTTTATTCAAGTTTAAAGGCATACAATTTTAAGCATGGATTTTTAAATGGCGCTTAAAAGAGATGCGTCACCATGAATATAGCGTGAAAGCTGCCGTATTGATTGATAAATAAGAGCATATTTTTCAGGCTTGATGTAAATGTTTGATACTATTGTAGCAAACTTAAACAGGAAAAATTTGAATATGACTTTAAGCATGACAGGTTTTGCAGCGTTAGAGCAACCCTTGGAAAACGCAACGTTGCTATTAGAATTACGCGCGGTAAACAGCCGCTATTTAGATTTACATTTTAAACTGGATGATGCGATTAAAAATATAGAGCCCGCAATCCGTGAGTTAATTGCCTCCAAAATGAGCCGAGGAAAAGTTGAATGTAAATTAAGTTTAATCCCTGTCACAACATTAGAGGATTCGTTAGAAATTAACGAAACAGTTTTAAAGCAATTAGCCACCCTCAGCCAAAAAGTACACGCAGAATTTGCGCAAAGCACGCCGCTGTCTGTGCATGAAATTTTACAATGGCCCAATATCATCGTCCGCCAAACACTTGCTTCAGAAACGATGATTAAAGAAGCGTTAAATTTGGTTGAATCAGGATTGGCTGATTTAAACGCGTCGCGCTTACGCGAAGGCGAAAAATTAAAACAAATTATTTTAGACCGTGTCCAACAAATTGAAATTTTAGTTGCAAAAGTTAAGCCGCTCATGCCGACGCTGGCAAAAGAATATCAAGCAAAATTAGAAGCAAAATTGCATGAAACCATTAAAACGTTTGATCAAGAACGTATTACGCAAGAGTTGGTTTTGTATGCCCAGCGGGTCGATGTGGATGAAGAGTTATCGCGCCTCACTGCGCATGTGAGTGAGGTGACAAGAATTTTGAACCACACGGCGCCGGCAGGAAAAAGGTTGGATTTTTTAATGCAAGAGCTTAATCGAGAAGCCAATACTTTGGGTTCAAAATCAGTATCCGTGCAAACCACGCAAGTTTCCATGGATTTAAAAGTACTCATCGAACAAATGCGCGAGCAAATTCAAAATATTGAATAATGAAAAATCCAAAAATTGGTGCATGGCAAATTTTTACACGCACAAATTCAGTGCATTTATTCAAAAAAAATCATTTACTACATATAAGCAATTGAATTAAAAGTATTTTTTTCTTGGTATAGTGATTGCTTGGTAAGAAGAAACAAATCATATTAAATAATTTAATTTTGGGTTATGAAACAGCCAATACCTTCTTTTTTTGATGAAATGCGTCTTGATGACGGCACCGTAAGAGCACTTTACGAAGCGTTTAACCGTTGGTTAAAAGATGTTCCACAACAGCTACTAGAGGCAAAACGTAAAGAAGCTGAGTTACTGTTTCGTCGCGTTGGTATTACATTTAACGTGTATGGTGAAACAGATGGTGCAGAACGTTTAATTCCATTTGATGTAATTCCCAGAATTATTTCTGCCAATGAATGGCAAACATTATCCAAAGGTGCAATCCAACGCGTTAAAGCGCTGAATATGTTTTTGGATGATATTTATCACGATCAGGCCATCATTAAATCAGGCGTTGTGCCAGCCAGTATTTTATCTAACACACAATATCGTCCGGAAATGTTCGGCGTAGATGTGCCGCAACAAGTTTATGCCCATATTGCAGGTATTGATTTGGTGCGCACCAGCGAATCGCAATTTTATGTATTAGAAGACAATTTGCGCACGCCTTCTGGCGTTTCTTATATGTTGGAAGATCGCAAAATGATGATGCGATTATTTCCAGAACTTTTTCGCCGTTATTCGATTGCACCGGTCGATCATTATCCGCAAATGTTGCTTAAAAATTTGCGCGCAGTTGCCCAAGACGGTGTGTCAGACCCAACAGTTGTGTTACTTTCACCGGGGGCTTACAACAGCGCTTACTTTGAGCACGCGTTTATTGCACAACAAATGGGTATCGAATTGGTAGAAGGCATAGATTTATTTGTTCGCAATGATGAAGTTTATATGCGGACTACCCAAGGACCGCAAAAAGTTGATGTGATTTACCGCCGCATTGATGACGATTATTTAGACCCGCTGGCCTTTAATCCAGATTCCATGTTGGGTGTTCCTGGTTTACTTTCTGCATATCGCAATGGCGGTGTCACGCTGGCAAATGCAGTTGGCACTGGCGTTGCCGATGACAAAGCCACCTATATTCGCGTGCCAGACATGATTAAGTTTTATTTGGGCGAGACACCAATTCTAGAAAATGTACCTACTTATGAACTCAGTAAACAAGATGATTTGCAATATACCTTGGATCATTTAGCAGAGTTAGTGGTAAAAGAAGTGCAAGGTTCAGGCGGCTACGGCATGCTGGTTGGGCCCGCTGCCAGTAAGGCTGAACTTGAAGAATTTAGATTACGCATTATCTCCAAGCCAGAAAATTACATTGCACAACCGACATTGGCTTTATCTACTTGCCCAACGCTCGTTGAAAGTGGCGTTGCACCGCGCCATGTGGATTTGCGGCCTTTTGTGCTTTCAGGAAAAACGGTCAGCATGGTACCCGGCGGATTATGCCGTGTAGCAATGAAAGAAGGTTCATTGGTGGTTAATTCATCGCAAGGTGGCGGCACCAAAGATACTTGGGTGTTAGAAGAAAATGAGCTTTTTAAAGAAACCAAAGTGTTAGCGCCTGAAATGGCACAAAAACAAACACAAACAAATTAAAGTGAACGTTGCATGTTAAGTAGAACCGCAGATTATTTATATTGGATGGCACGCAGTATCGAACGTGCAGAAAATAATGCACGTGTGTTAGATGTGGCAAATAATATGTCGCTCTTACACAATATGAATGATGGCGAAGTAGCCATTTGGCAACAAGCGCTGCAAATTTCTGGCAATGTAGAACAATACATGCGTGATTATGAAGAATTAACGCCCGCCAATATTATTCATTACCTTGCGATGGACATGAATAATCCATCGAGCATTTATTCAGCCTTACGCAGCGCACGTGAAAATGCACGGGCGGTGCGCGTTGCATTAACCATTGAAACTTGGGAAAGCATCAATGCGTTATGGTTAGAATTTGACCAGTTTAAAGGGCAGAATTTAGCACAGGGCGGCCTACATGAATTTTGCGACTGGGTAAAATCACGCTCACATTTATTTCGTGGCGTGTGTTTTGGCACCATGCTTAGAGACGATGCCTTTCGCTTTTTACGCTTAGGGACATTTATTGAGCGCGCTGACAACACGGCGCGATTGTTAGACGTGAAATACGAAGAATTATTGCCAACCCAAGAAGAGGGTGGAAATGTAGATTACTACGAATGGAGCGCCGTGTTACGTTCTGTTTCAGCATTCCAGGCCTATCAAAAAGTATTTAGCGATGCCATTGAACCCTCACGCGTAGCAGAATTGCTGATTTTAAGATGCGATATGCCACGTTCTTTACACGCTTGCTACGATGAAATTCTACCGATTCTAGAGCAACTGCAAGGTAAACGCGCTGTTGAAGCCACCAGAATTGCCGGTGAACTCCATGCAAAACTGCGTTATGGAAAAATGAGTCAATTGTTTCAATTTGGCTTGCATGAATTTTTAACGCAATTTATTCGCACGAATAATCAGCTTGGTGCTGAGATCCAAAAAACCTATCTAAATGCTTCGTTAGACTAAGAAATACGCTCTTAATTTTACAAAGAAAGATTTACCGCGTTTTTACGCTAATTGTAAAACTTGCCTAAAACATTCAGCATAACTTTTTAAGCACACTGTCAAAATGGTATGATAACGAGATATTTTTTTAAGAGAGTATCATGACTTATTGCGTGGGCGTTTTGCTAGAACAAGGTTTAGTTTTTGCCTCAGATACGCGAACAAATGCTGGCGTTGACCAAGTGGCAACCTGTTCAAAAATGCATGTTTTTGAAGTGAGAGACGAGCGTGTCATTGTCTTGATGACCGCAGGTAATTTAGCCATTACACAATCGGTCGTCAATCGTTTACGCGAAGCGGTAAAGAAAAATTCAGCTGAGAGTAAGCACTTACACAATGTAGAAAGCATGTTTGAAGCGGCTGCGTTGGTGGGTGACGAACTGCGGGCAATTTATGCAAACGATGGCGAGCATCTAAAAAACCATAAGATTGATTTTAACGCCAGCATACTAATTGGCGGTCAAATTAAAGGCGAGCATCCAAGATTGTTTAATGTGTATGCCGCGGGTAATTTTATTGAAAGTAGCAAAGAAACAACGTACTTACAAATCGGTGAAACGAAATACGGCAAACCCATTATCGACCGCGTGGTAAAGCACGATTCTGATATGATGGATACTGTTAAATGCTTGTTAATTTCTTTTGATTCAACCATTCGCAGCAATGTTTCGGTCGCAGCCCCCATCGATATTTTGTTGTATCGAACGGATAGTTTTCATGCAAAATGCCACCAACGCATCAACGAACATGATGCGTATTACGAAAAAGTGCGAAAAGGCTGGGGCGAAGGCCTAAAAGCAGTGTTTAGCGCATTACCAACCCCTGACTGGTGTTAAAAAAGTATTCATCAAACACTTCTAAAAATACAAAAATAAAAAATATAGAGGAAACCTTATGCAGGTTTTAGGGACGTTATTTATTATCAGCGCAGCTTCAGGTGCGGGTAAAACCAGTTTGGTCAAAGCGTTATTAGCGCAAGATGATGAGTTAAAGCTATCAATTTCACACACTACCCGCACCATGCGGCCGGGTGAAGCGAATGGCGTGGACTATCATTTTGTGCAAGAAAATGAATTTTTGACCATGTTAGAAAATGCTGCTTTTTTAGAAAGTGCTTATGTTCATGGCGCGCGTTATGGCACCTCGCAAGCGATGGTTGACGCACAATTGAATGCTGGCTTTGATGTGATTTTAGAAATTGACTGGCAAGGCGCAGAGCAAGTGCGGCGTTTATATCAAGAAGCGGTGAGTTTATTTGTGTTGCCGCCTTCATTAGAAATTTTGGAAGAACGGTTGACAGCGCGTGGACAAGACAGCGTTGAAACGATACAAAAGCGCTTAGCTGCCGCACGTTCAGAAATGGCGCAATTGGTGAGCTACGATTATGTTATAATCAACGATGAATTTGAAACAGCCCTGAAAGAAATTCAATCCATTATTTGTGCAGAACGGCTAAAAGTTTCAAAGCAATTACAACGTCAAGCAATTTTAATCAAATCGCTCACTTAAGCAGGCAAACTAGGCTGTTTAAATAAAAATCACTATTTAATAAAACTTAATTTAATAAAAACTAGGAAAAATATTATGGCACGCATTACCGTAGATGATTGTTTAGAAAAAATCCCAAACCGTTTTCAACTGACGCTTGTGGCAGCGTACCGTGCGCGCCAATTACATAATGGTGCTGAGCCGCAAGTGAGCATTCAGGGGTATCGCGATAAATCGACCGTGCTTGCCTTAAGGGAAATTGCGGCGGGTAAAATTGGGGTTGAAATATTAACAAATAAATACTAGATTTAAATTTTTAGGGTTGAGTCAAAACGCTCTTCCCTTTAAAAACAACGATAAAATTTAAAGAAATTACTAATACAACATCAACCATTGCATTAATTTTAAACTAGTTTAGGTGTGAACCTGCAATGCCACATTCAACGCCACATTCTAAAGTAGAAGTACTTTCATCCCCGCCGCTTTTGCCCGCAGACCAAGAAGATTCTGCCCTTACCTTGCGCTTAAAAGCGTATCTAAAACCTAAAGATATTGTAAAAATTTGGGAAGCCTACCGTTTTGCATTTGTTGCACACGATGGTGTGGTCCGCAAAACTGGCGAACCCTACATCACGCATCCCGTATCAGTCGCTTGTATTTTGGCGGAATTACATATGGATGTGCCAACCATCATGGCCGCTTTGTTGCATGATGTGGTGGAGGATACGCTGATTTCTGCAGAGCAAATAAAAGAAAATTTTGGTACTCAGGTTGCAGATTTAGTCGATGGTTTAACCAAGCTTGATAAAATTGAATTTGAAAGCGCGAGCCAGGCGCAAGCAGAAAATTTTCGTAAAATGTTGTTGGCGATGAGCCAAGATGTGCGGGTGATTTTAGTAAAATTGGCAGACCGTTTGCATAATATGCAAACATTAGAAGCCATGAAGCCCGAAAAACAACGGCGGATTGCGAAGGAAACCTTAGAAATTTATGCGCCAATAGCCAACCGGTTGGGCTTAAATTCAATTTATCAAGAATTAGAAGATTTAAGTTTTCAGTATCTTTATCCAATGCGCTTTCGCGCCATTTCAAAAGCGGTTAAAGCGGCGCGTGGTAACCGCAAAGAAGTCATTCTAAAAATTTTAGAAGCCATTAAGCAGCAACTGCAAGCTTTTAAAATTGATGCAGAGGTGAGTGGGCGAGAAAAACATCTTTACAGCATTTACAAAAAAATGACGGTTAAAGCCTCGGCTTTTTCGCAAATTTATGACATTTACGGCTTTAGAATTATTGTCAAAGATTTAAACAATTGCTATATGACGCTTGGCGCTTTACATCATCTTTATAAACCGATTCCCAGTAAATTTAAAGATTATATCGCGCTGCCAAAAGCCAATGGCTATCAATCCTTACACACCACACTGTTTGGTCCGTTTGGTACGCCGATTGAAGTGCAGATTCGTAGCAAAGAAATGCATAATATTGCGGATGCGGGCGTGGCTGCGCACTGGCTTTATAAGTCCAGCAATGCACAATTAACGGCTTTGCAACAACAAACCCATCAATGGCTACAACGTTTATTGGATATACAAAGTGAAAGTAGTGATTCGCTCGATTTTCTTGAGCATTTAAAAATAGATTTATTCCCAGATGAAGTTTATGTGTTTACGCCCAAGGGCAAAATTTTAGCCTTACCCAAAGGCGCAACCGCGGTAGATTTTGCCTATGCGGTGCATTCGGATATTGGTAATAGTTGCGTAGCGGTGCGGATTAACCAAGAGTTAGCACCACTGCGTACGGAATTACATAATGGCGACCATGTTGAAATTATTACAGGCGGTCTGGCAAAGCCTAATCCGGCATGGCTTAACTATGTGGTTACAGGTCGCGCGCGGGCGCATATTCGACACTTTTTAAAATCACAGCAATCGACAGAATCAACGCATATTGGTGAGCGCATGCTCAACCAAGCCTTGCGCGCATTGCATGTCGAGCCCAATCAAATCACAGAGGCGCATTGGCAAAAATTGGTACGTGATTACGGTGTGAAGAAAAAATCTGATATTTTAGTGGACATTGGTTTGGGCAAACGTCAAAACGTGATGGTTGCGCATCAGCTACTAGCCATGACGGACGATCACGCAGAAAAACATACCAAACTTCCTGCGCAAACCTTGGATGTGATTACGATCCGCGGTACAGAAGGCATGGCAGTACAGTTTGCCGCGTGCTGCCGTCCGATTCCAGGTGACCCGATTTTAGGTTTTATTAATAAAGATAAAGGCTTGGTGATTCACACGCATGATTGTCCAAGCGTGCGAAAATTTAAGCTAGACCCTGACAAATGGCTGGATGTCGAGTGGGAACCTGAAAATGATCGTTTATTTAAAACCAATTTAAACTTATCGGTAGCCAATCAACCTGGCATGCTGGCAAAAATTGCCGCGGGCATTGCTGATGCAGGCTCAAACATTGATAACGTCAGCGTTGAAGAATCCGACGGCAGTGCTTATGCCAATGTTTACTTTACTGTGCAGGTGAGAAATCGCATTCATTTAGCCGATTTAATGCGCGGTTTGCGCAAAATCCCAGATGTCGTGCGGATCAATCGCGCAAAAGGCAATCAGCAGGGTAACAACGCTTCAGGCAACAAGCAATAATTTTTCTGTCAATATTGTAAAAATTTAACATGCAACAAAATCTAACCGCGCTACCAGAAGGGTTACCTGTGCCTATCGATGATGGCTTAGCCACACATTTGCTTGGCATGGGTTTTCCTAAAGTTGGCTTGCCCGCTACTGACGGCACACACGTAGATTTTTCAGCATTTGAAGATAAAACTATCGTGATTTATATTTATCCGCTAACTGGGCAACCGAATATTCCATTGCCAGCAGGGTGGGATGAAATTGCAGGCGCGCGTGGTTGTACACCGCAAGCTTGTGAGTTTAGAGATCATTATCAAACCCTAAAATCTCTGAACGCAACAGTTTTTGGTTTAAGTAGCCAAACAACGCAGTATCAGATGGAGTTAAAAAATCGACTACATTTGCCTTTTGAACTCTTAAGTGATGAATATTTTTTATTAAAAAAACATCTAAAATTGCCAACTTTTCAGGTGAAAGGCTTAGAGCTTTATAAAAGAATCACATTGATTGTGATGAAAAATAGCATCAAAAAAGTGTTTTACCCCGTATTTCCACCCAATCAAAATGCGCAGCAAGTCATTGAATTTTTAACCACGCCATCAAGCTAAATGTTGATGACCAATCTTTCGCACATCAAAGCTTTTAGCAAACCGCTTGTTGGCAATTTACAAAAGTTAGGACTTTCAGACATTCAAGCTTTGTTGTTGCATTTACCAATCAGGTATTTAGACGAAACCAAAATTACGCCGATTCGCGAAGTTAAGTTGGGGGAATCTTGCCAATTGCAGGGTGAAATTGTGCATGCGGAAGTCGCTTATAAACCCAGAAAAGCCTTAATTGCGCGGTTGGAAGATGAAAGCGGGCAACTCACATTACGCTTTTTACATTTTTATCCAAGCCAAATTAACGCGTTAAAAGTGGGCGCGCAAGTACGTTTGTTTGGCGAAATCCGCCACGGATTTTTTGGTTATGAAATCGTGCATCCAACCGTAAAAAATGCAAACTTACATCAAGAAATAGCCCAAACCCTTACGCCCATTTATTCAACGGTGGCGGGGTTAACGCAAAATAGCCTAAGAAAAGCCATTGATTTAGCATTTAAATTGGCATCACAACAGCAACTTTTGCAAGAAACCTTGCCAAAAAAAGTCTATCAGCAAACAGGGCTGCCAGAATTACCAAGTTTTTTAGAAAGCTTGCAGTTTTTACACCATCCACCGCCAGAGGTGACGTTTGAGCAGTTAGAAAATAAAACAACACCCGCGTGGCAGCGCTTGGCTTATGATGAATTATTAGCCCAGCAACTTTCAATGCGCCAGCATTACGCGCGCAGGCATGCAGAACGTGCGCCGACATTGCCAAGTTCTAAGTATCTAATTTCAAATTTGCTAAGAAGTTTGCCGTTTGCACTCACCAGCGCACAACAAAAAGTGGCGATGGAAATTCAGCAAGATTTAAATCAACCGCACCCAATGCAACGTTTATTGCAAGGCGATGTTGGCAGTGGCAAAACCATTGTGGCATGCATGGCGGCGTTGCAGGCCATTGAGCATGGTTGGCAAGTGGCTTTTATGGCGCCCACTGAAATTTTGGCAGAACAGCATTACCGAAAAATGTTGGCATGGCTCACACCGCTCAATATTCAAGTGGCTTGGCTTACAGGCAGTCAAAGCAAAAAAGAACGGTTACTTTTTTTAGAAAAAATTGCAAACGGACAAGCGCAATGCGCGGTTGGTACGCATGCTTTGTTTCAGGAGGATGTGCTTTTTGAAAAACTTGGCCTTGCCATTATTGATGAACAACACCGTTTTGGCGTGCAACAAAGGTTAGCGCTCAGGCTGAAGGGGAAAAATGCTGACCATCAATTTAGTTGTCATCAACTGATGATGACCGCAACGCCCATACCGCGTACATTATCGATGAGTTATTATGCGGATTTAGATGTTTCAGTGATTGACGCATTACCGCCTGGCCGTACACCCATTGTGACGAAATTAGTATCACAATCGCGCCGTGAGGAAATTTTCCAGCGGGTGCGTGAAGCGTGTCATTCGGGTCAGCAAGCGTACTGGGTTTGTCCCTTGATTGAGGAATCTGAAGCCTTACAATTAGCCACTGCGAACGACACTTATGCATTGATGCAAAATGCATTTCCTGAATTAGAAGTAGGATTGTTGCATGGCCGTATGAAGCCATCAGAAAAACAAGCTGTGATGGAAAAGTTTAGCCAAGGCGAATGCCAATTATTAGTCGCAACCACGGTCATTGAAGTCGGCGTGGACGTGCCTAACGCGAGTTTAATGGTGATTGAACACGCTGAGCGCATGGGTTTGAGTCAATTGCATCAATTACGCGGACGCGTTGGGCGCGGCGCAGCAAAAAGCACGTGTATTTTGCTGTACCAACAAAAACTTTCAGAAATCGCGCGCGCACGACTAAAGGTGATTTATGAAAGCAGCGATGGCTTTGAAATTGCGCAAGCAGATTTAAATATTCGCGGCCCAGGCGAATTTTTGGGTGTTAGGCAAAGCGGGGTACCGATGCTAAAAATTGCCGATTTAACGCGCGATGCACATTTGTTGGAGATTGCTAAAGCGCAAGCCGACGCATTAATTCAAACACACCCAGAAGCTGTGCAGCTACATTTAGCAAGATGGATGGCAAGTGCGGGCGAATATATCAAAGTTTAATAATAAAAAATATGCTGCAAACTAAAAACAATAAGACAAAAGACACATGGCTAAAAAAACCAATATTAAGCGGTGAATATCGAAATTGGTTGATTGATGCTGGCTCGCTCACGTTAAGATTGCAATCACGGTATCAAGATTTTTGTGTGCAACCCTTAATGGTTGCTTACGCAAAGGCCAATCAAGATGAAATTTTTCCTTTAAAAATCAAAAACCGTGAACGTGTTTTCATCAGAAATGTTTTTTTAATTGGCGAACAAATGCCCGTGGTTTTTGCGCACAGTGTTTTACCAAATAAAATATTGTGTGGACGTTGGCGTGGGTTAAAAGAGTTAGGCACAAAACCCCTGGGCGCAAGCTTGTTTTCAAATCCTAAAGTAAAGCGTACAACGCTCAATTTCAAAAAAATTGGTGTAAACCATCCGCTTTATCAAGAAGTAAAAAAGAATGTGCCAAAAATCCCTTCCTCGCTTTGGGCGCGTCGCTCGGTATTTGAATATCAGCGTGCTAATATCATGGTGACCGAAGTTTTTTTACCCACTATTTTGACAAAATAACATCAATGTTGCACCTAACAAAACTAGCGGCGTATTGCCAACTCATGCGTTTAAATAAGCCCATTGGGATTTTGTTGTTGCTTTGGCCAACGCTTTGGGCGCTGATGATTGCTGGAAACGGCCAGCCGAGTTTAAAAATAGTGATTATTTTTGTAATTGGCACAATTTTAATGCGTAGCGCTGGCTGCATCATAAATGATATTGCTGACATGCGTTTTGATGGCTTTGTTGAACGTACAAAAAATCGCCCCTTAATTACTGGGCAAGTTTCAAAAAAAGAAGCCGTGGTGTTGTCAGGTTTATTAAGCTTAATTGCGTTTATTTTAGTTTGCTTTACAAACGCGCTCACCGTTAAACTCTCTTTTGCTGCCTTATTTTTAGCTGCAAGTTATCCGCTTACCAAACGTTTTTTTTATTTGCCCCAAGCGTATTTAGGCGTTGCATTTGGCTTTGGTATTCCAATGGCGTTTGCGGCAATTCAAGGTGCTGTACCTAGTGTGGCTTGGTTGTTACTTTTAGCGAATATTTTTTGGGCATTGGCTTATGATACTGAATATGCGATGGTGGATCGTGAAGATGATTTAAAGATTGGGATTCGATCATCTGCCATTACTTTTGGTGGATGGGATGTGTTTGCCGTAATGACCTGTTATCTAATCACTTTGTCTTTGTTGCTTATTGTCGGACTACAGTTGAAACTTAGCTTGATGTATTTTCTAGGCCTTCTTTTGGCAGGCGTAGTGAGTTTGCAACATTTTTACTTGATTAAAACACGCGAAAAAGCAAAATGTTTTAATGCGTTTTTAGGCAACTCATGGTTTGGATTTGCAATTTTTTTGGGAATTATTTTTTCGTATTTGATTTAATAAAATGCTTTAAGGTTTCAAAATCAGAAGCTTTACAAGATATTTGATAAAAATCAACATAGTGTTTGACAAACCATCTGTATTCATCATAAAATCCGCCTCTTAAATTTTTTTATACCAATGTAGTGATAAGACAATGAAAACCTTCTCAGCAAAATCACATGAAGTTAAGCGCGAATGGTTTGTGGTGGATGCCACAGATTTAGTGCTTGGCCGTTTAGCTAGCGCAGTTGCACACCGTTTACGTGGTAAACATAAAACCATCTATACGCCTCACGTTGATACAGGCGATTACATTGTGGTGATCAATGCAGACAAAATTAAAGTAACGGGTAGCAAATCTAACGATAAACTCTACCATACGCACTCTGGTTATCCAGGTGGTATCAGCACAACAAACTTCTCTAAAATGCAAGATAAGTTTCCGGGTCGTGCTTTAGAAAAAGCGGTAAAAGGAATGTTGCCTAAAGGTCCTTTAGGTTATGCAATGATTAAAAAAATGAAAGTGTATGCGGGTAGTACGCATGAACATGCGGCACAACAACCACAAGCATTGACCATCTAAGTAGAAGAATTTTCAAGGTAAATTATAATGATTGGTAAATATAACTATGGTACAGGCCGCCGCAAAAGTTCAGTAGCGCGCGTGTTTTTAAAATCTGGCAAAGGTAATATTGTTGTTAACGATAAACCTGTTGACGAATATTTTTCACGTGTGACTTCACGCATGATTTTGCGTCAACCGCTTGAATTAACAAATAATTTGGCAAGCTTTGACATCATGGTAAACGTGATTGGTGGCGGTGAGTCAGGCCAAGCGGGTGCTGTGCGTCATGGCATTACTCGTGCGTTAATTGATTTTGATGCTAACTTAAAAAGTGCATTATCAAACGCTGGATTTGTAACACGTGATGCACGTGAAGTAGAACGTAAAAAAGTTGGTCTACGCAAAGCGCGTCGTCGTAAACAGTTCTCTAAACGTTAATAAACACTTCGCTTTTATCGGGCGCAAAAGTTTAAAAAGGTCGCTGTTGCGGCCTTTTTCGTTTTTAGTCACTTGCCTCAATTTGAGGTATACATTAAAAATGTAGTATAAAATTGTTTTATAAAAAAATGGCAGTTATACGAATATGAAAAAAATAAAAGTAGGCATCGTTGGTGGTACAGGATATACGGGCGTTGAGTTATTACGTTTGTTATCCATTCATCCAAATGTGGAATTGGTTGCCATTACCTCACGAGGAGAGGCAGGATTACCTGTTGCGGAAATGTTCCCCAGTTTACGTGGGTTTGTTGACTTATCGTTTTCAGATCCAGCAAAAGCAGCATTAAATGCATGTGATGTCGTTTTTTTTGCAACACCCAACGGTATTGCCATGCAGCAAACACGCGCGTTAATCGAGCAGGGCGTACGCGTCATTGATCTCGCAGCAGATTTTAGAATTAAAGATATTCCAACTTGGGAAAAATGGTATGCTATGACGCATGCTTGCCCAGAATTGGTCGCCCAAGCTGTTTATGGCCTTCCAGAACTCAATCGTCAAGCCATTCAATCAGCACAAATTGTTGCCAACCCTGGCTGTTATCCAACCGCTGTTCAATTAGGATTTTTGCCATTATTAGAGGCTGATATTGTTGATTCTAGTTATTTAATTGCAGATGCAAAATCTGGTGTGAGTGGTGCGGGTAGAAAAGCTGAAGTGCATAGCTTGTTTTCAGAAAGCGCGGATAACTTTAAAGCCTACGGTGTTGCTGGTCATCGGCACTTACCAGAAATTAGCCAGGGACTTTCAACCATGGCAAACAAACAAGTTGGGCTTACTTTTGTGCCACACTTGACACCGCTGATTCGCGGCATCCACGCAACTTTATATGCAAAACTAACAAAAGCGGTTGATTTACAAAGTTTGTTTGAAAGCCGATATCAAAATGAGCGATTTGTAGATGTGTTGCCGAAAGGTTCGCATCCGGAAACGCGTTCCGTACGCGGCTCAAATATTTGTAGAATCGCTGTTCATCAGCCGCAAAATAGTGACACGGTTGTTGTTTTATCCGTCATTGATAATTTAGTAAAAGGTGCTGCTGGTCAGGCAGTGCAAAATATGAACATTATGTTTATGTTAAACGAGCATTTAGGCTTAGATATTGTGCCCTTGTTACCATAATGATAGCTACCATAAAATTTTAAAATGAAGCCAGTCAGAAGAAATATAAGAAAGCATTTTGGACTCACAGCAAAGCAAGTTGCCGTGCGCTCAAAAAGACCTTGGTATTTTCAATGGCTCATTTGGGCTGCATTAGTTGCAATGGGTTATGCAGTCGCTTATTGGCAGTTAAGTTTTAATAAAGAAAATTTTGTCCAAGCAGTTCAAGAAAATCAAGCTTTGCAAACACAATTGATTCAACTGCAAAGACAAATTCAAATTGAAAAATCCGCGCAAGATAATTTACAAAAAGAATTAGCTTTAATGCAAGATGAAAATATTCATACTAAAGAAGAGCTGCTTTTTTATAAGAACATGATGAAGGGTAAAAAGTAGCCACATTAAAGATATTCAAAAAAAGAACGATATAAATATAACAACGTCTAAAGGTTAAATCATTATGTTTTTTAAAAAAAATAACAGTATCCAAAGTACAATTGACACGTTAATCGGAATTGAAACGCACATTAAAGGCGATTTATTTTTTAATGGCGGGTTGCGGGTGGATGGAAAAATTATAGGAAATATTTCAGAATCAAACATTACACCAAGCACGTTGATTCTGAGCGAAAATGGGAGTGTTGAAGGCGCAATTACAGCATCAAAACTGGTGATTAATGGAAAAGTATTAGGCCCAGTAAAGGCAAGCCAATTTATTGAGCTTCAGCCAAAAGCACATATTACAGGTGATGTATATTACAAGTCGCTTGAAATGCACACAGGTGCAATTGTAGAAGGCAGATTAATTTATTTGGGTACTGCAGACACAGTTGCGCCGCTTGAGAGTGAGTAAATATTAGATTGACCTTGTTGTTAAGCAGTAGCATAATGATTTTATTGAGTTTTTTTGGAGTACGCCATGAATAGTGTGACAGATTTACCATCAACAGATGCAGAGTTAATGAACATTCCTTCACCGCTGGTCTTTACTGATAATGCGGCAAAAAAAGTAAAAGAGTTGATTGAAGAAGAAGGTTCTCCAGATTTAAAACTACGCGTTTTTGTAAGCGGCGGCGGTTGCTCAGGCTTCCAATACGGCTTTACGTTTGAAGAAGAAGTGAACGAAGATGACACGCAAGTGCAAAAAGATACTGTAACTTTGTTAATTGACCCGATGAGTTTGCAATATTTAATGGGTGCAGAAATTGATTATCAAGACAGTTTGCAAGGTTCACAATTTGTGATTCGTAACCCGAACGCACAAACTACCTGTGGATGTGGTTCGTCTTTCTCAGTTTAATCATAATTAATACGCAATAAAAAAGCCCCAAATTTGGGGCTTTTTTTATTTTTACAGTCAATTACACTTCTAGTTGTGGTCTACCCGCTTCTGGCCAATCCAAATGATAGAACTGACCACGCGGTTGATCTTTACGCTCATAAGTGTGTGCGCCAAAGTAGTCACGTTGACCTTGTAATAAGTTAGCTGGTAAGTCCGCACTTCTATAACCATCGTAATACGCCATCGCAGCTGCAAAGCCTTGTGCTGGAATACCGTTTGTGACGGCTAAGGCAATCACTTTACGCCAGCCAGCTTGACCATCGTTCATCGCTTTTGTGAAGTAAGGATCTAGCATCAAGTTTTTCAAACGTGAGTTAAGCGCATAAGCCTCAGTAATTTTTTGCAAGAATCTTGCGCGAATAATACAGCCACCACGCCAAATTTGTGCAATTTCACCAAAGTTGAGTTTCCAATTATAAGCCACTTGCGCTTTATCAATTAGTTGGAAGCCTTGTGCGTAAGCGCAAATTTTTGAACAATAAAGCGCGTTTCTGATGGCTTCGATAATTTCTTTTTTATCGCCCTCAAATTTAGCCACTGCTGGACCTTTCAAAATTTTGCTGGCTTCAACACGCTCTTCTTTTAAGCTAGAAAGCGCGCGTGCGTAAACTGCAGCGGCAATTGCGTTAGCAGGTGCGCCCAATTCAAGCGCATTTGCTGCGGTCCATTGACCTGTCCCTTTTTGCCCAGCAGTGTCTAAAATTTGGTCAACTAGGAAGCCTTTAGTCATTGGATCTTTTTGTTGCAGAATATCAGCAGTAATTTCAATTAAGAAGCTTGAAAGTTCGCCTTTATTCCATTCAGCAAATATTTTACCGATTTCGTCAGCAGCCATGCCAAGCAGGTTTTTCATGAGCCAGTAAGCTTCGCAAATTAACTGCATGTCGATGTATTCAATGCCGTTATGCACCATTTTAACGTAATGGCCAGCGCCATCTGGGCCGATGTACTCAGCACATGAAAAACCACCTTCAACAGGTTTGCCTGGTTTCCCGCCTTCCATTGGTTCACCCGTCACAGGGTCAACTTTAGCTGCAATATCACGCCAAATTGGCTCTAAACTTGCCCAAGCCTTGCGCGTGCCTGAAGGCATTAAAGAAGGGCCAAAGCGTGCGCCAGTTTCACCACCTGAAACGCCAGAACCGATGAAATCAATGCCTTTAACCGCTAATTCTTTTTCGCGGCGAATGGTATCTGTCCAAAGCGCATTGCCACCATCAATAATAATGTCGCCTTGTTCTAAGAATGGTAAGAGTGCGTTAATTGTTACGTCAGTTGCGCTACCAGCTTTCACAAGTAAAATAATTTTACGAGGACGTTTGATGCTCAGTACGAAAGAGGCTAAGTCTGCATAGCCAACAACATTTTCATGTGAAGGTTCATTTTTTTTGCACTCTTCAATAAAACTTGTCATTTTTTTTGAGTCACGGTTGAAAACCGCAATGGTGTAACCGTGGTCGGCAATATTAAGGGCTAAGTTTTGGCCCATCACGGCAAGGCCAACAAGGCCAATATCAGCATATTTTGATGTCATTTCTCTTCTCTTTTGGAGTTGTTGAATGGAAAGGGGTTTTCGGTGGTGGTAATTATAAAAACATTTAACAAAAAAATATATTAATTATTTAAAACAATTGCAGATTGACAGAACATTAGGGGATTTATGGCTCAGTTTAAATAAATGAACTGAGCCATCAACATAATATTTTGCGTAATGTTAGATGAATTGGATTAAAAATGAATGATTAGCTATGAATGTAACTTTCTAGTTGTTTAATCAACTCTTGCTGATAAGCAATGGTTTCCTTGACTAAATCACCCATTGAAAGCACGCCAATCACTTTGCCATCTTGCAACACAGGTAAGTGGCGAATGCGTTTTTCAGACATGAGCGACATTGCATATTCGACATTATCAGTTGGTTGTGCAAACAATACTTTATGCGTCATGACTTCAGTAACTTGCGTTGTTTTTGATGATTTTCCTTTGAGGACAACTTCTCGCGCATAATCACGTTCAGAAAAAATGCCTACCAGCGTGTCATTTTCAATCACAACCAATGCGCCAATTTTATATTCCGCCATAATCACTAGCGCATCAAAAACAGGTCGGTTGGGGCCAATTGAAATCACTTCTTGATATTTTTTAGCATTCAGTAATTGTTGCAATGTTTTCATGATGGCTCCTCAAATGACGAATAATTATTTTGATTAAACCTTAAGGTAAAAATATACACCTTATAATGGCGGATGAAAATCATTGCGTAAATCTATGAAAACTAACACAACTTTTAAAGCGCTTTTTGCCTTGTTGTTACTCACGCTGATTTGGGGGTACAACTGGGTGGTAATGAAACTTGCCGTGCAGTATGCCAGCCCATTTCAGTTTGCAGCAATTCGTACTTTTTTAGGCGCGCTCATGTTATTTTTGTTGATGTATTTAACAAAGCGCCCTATGCGCTTACAATCTTTTCCAACCATGTTGGGCTTAGGTATTTTGCAAACCTGCGGATTTACTGGGCTATTAATTTGGGCGCTGGTGGATGGCGGCGCTGGGAAAACCGCAGTGTTGGCTTATACCATGCCGTTTTGGGTGATGCTGTTAGCATGGCCAATGTTGGGCGAAAAAGTGCAAGGCTGGCAGTGGCTTGCCGTGGCGTTTGCATTATTTGGCATTGTGCTTATTTTAGATCCACTGCATTTGAAGGCCGATGGATTTAGTATGTTTTTGGCCTTATGCTCTAGCATTTCTTGGGCGATTTCCGCGATTGTCTCAAAAAAACTTCATCAAAAATTACCAGAGATTGATTTGCTTAATTTGACCGCATGGCCATTATTATTAGGCTCAATCCCCATTGTTTTGTTGGCGTTATTGTTACCCGCGCCCCCGATTCAATGGACTACCACTTTTATCAACACCATACTTTTTAGTGTGTTTTTAAGTGGCTCTGCGGCTTGGGTGCTGTGGATTTACGCACTCCAACGCTTACAAACAGGTATTGCGGGCATGGCAACCATGTTAGCGCCCGTGATTGGTGTGCTATCCGCTTGGTTACAACTTGGAGAAGTGCCACTAAAAAATGAATTAATCGGAATGTGTTTAATTGGCTTGTCGCTGGTGATTATTTCTATTATCAGCATAAAAAAACATGTGCCAGTGGAAGCGGCAATGGGGCAGGAATAGCTTTAGGGCATCTCTATAAATTCAATTTACGTCGTCACACTGTGTTGCTCATAAAAAATAATTCCTTACATATCAATTATATGCGGCGTCATTATTTTTTAATCGCGCCTTGTTTGACTTATCGCACCCATCTTTTCGCTTTAGCGACCTAGATGGGTGGTGATGACCTTTACGGTCAGAAACTTGAATTTATAGAGATACCCTTATGTTAAAATCACACTTATTTTTTCGTAGAATTAAAACTAAAAGGTTAAAAGAACATGGCTGGACATAGTAAATGGGCAAATATTCAACATCGTAAGGGCCGTCAAGACGCTAAGCGTGGCAAAATATTTACCAAACTCATTAAAGAAATAACTGTTTCTGCGCGTTTGGGCGGTGGTGACACCACCATGAATCCACGCTTGCGTGCTGCCGTTGCAGCGGCAAAAGAAGAAAATATGCCAGCAGATAATATTACGCGTGCCATCAAAAAAGGCACGGGAGAATTAGAAGGTGTGAATTACGAAGAAATTCGTTACGAAGGTTACGGCATTAACGGCGCGGCGATTATTATTGATTGCTTAACAGATAACCGCCAACGTGCGGTGATGGACGTACGTCATGCGCTGACCAAGCATGGTGGGAACTTAGGCACGGATGGTAGTGTGGCATTTATGTTTAAACACTGCGGACAGCTCGTTTTTGAACCAGGCATCTCAGAAGACATTGTTATGGAAGTTGCATTAGAAGCAGGCGCAGAAGATGTGATTATGGATGATGATGGCAGTATTGAAGTCATTACACCGCCTAGTGATTTTATTGCAGTCAAAGAAGCACTTGAAGCCGCAGGTTTAAAAGCGGTTGTGGCTGAGGTCATGATGAAGCCGAATATGGAAACCGTTTTTACAGGTGAAGATGCCATTAAAATGCAAAAAATATTAGATATGTTAGAAGATTTAGACGACGTGCAGGATGTTTATACCACGGCGATTATTGAAGAATAAGCTGTGCAAAGCTTAATCATCAGAAAAGCGCACATTGAAGATGTAGAAAAGTTGGCAAAATTATTTAATGATTATCGCCAATTTTATGCACAACCTAATGATATTGCGTTGGCAACCAGCTTTATCAATTGCAGGCTAAACAACATGGACTCTGAAATTTTAGTCGCTGTAGATTCTCAGCAAAAAATAATTGGTTTTTGCCAGTTGTACCCCACGTTTTGTTCGGTTATCGCTGCACCCATTTATGTGCTGTATGATTTATTTGTAGATTCAACAGCGAGAAAAACAGGCGCCGGTAGATTGTTAATGTTGGCCGCACACGAACACGCGAAAAATAATGGTGTTGCCCGTTTAGATTTAACCACTGCAAAGAATAATCATGTTGCGCAAAATTTGTATGAATCTTTAGGTTGGGTACGTGATGAAGTTTTCTATACATACAATAAAGTTGTTTAATGGCAATCGTCCGCATTCTTGGCATTGACCCTGGCCTTCGCCTCACAGGCTTTGGTGTGATTGAAATAGATAGCGAAAAATCACATGGAAAAATCCTTTATGTCACAAGTGGCGTGATTAAAACGGCCGCCGCAAAAAAAAATACAGTCGAAGGCGAGGACGACCGAGAAGAACTGCCTGCGCGCTTAAAAGTGATTTTAGATGGGTTGTTTGAAGTGATTGATACTTATCAACCTGCACAGGTC
This sequence comes from Methylophilaceae bacterium, assembly GCA_965247415.1. Classification (GTDB taxonomy): domain Bacteria; phylum Pseudomonadota; class Gammaproteobacteria; order Burkholderiales; family Methylophilaceae; genus Methylotenera. The sequence continues at coordinate 1,137,393 of OZ252007.1, read as the reverse complement.
GCGATTGAAAAAGTCTTTGTCAATGTGAATCCGCAATCAACATTATTATTAGGCCAAGCGCGGGGCGCTGCTATTAGCGCGACAGTGATCAGAAATTTATCCGTGGCAGAATATACCGCATTGCAAGTCAAACAATCAGTGGTGGGTAATGGACACGCTCAAAAAGAACAAGTGCAAGAAATGGTCAAGCGATTATTAAATTTACCGGCCACACCTAGTCCAGATTCTGCCGATGCGTTGGCCTGTGCCATTTGCCATGCACATGGCGGGCAAGGGTTAGGCAAATTAGCAACCGCAGGTTTTAGAGTAAAAAATGGAAGATTAATATGATTGCACGCCTGAATGGTTTATTGTTGGAAAAATCACCACCGTTGATTGTGGTGGATTGCGCGGGCGTGGGCTATGAAGTGGAAGTGCCAATGAGCACTTTTTATAATCTGCCAGATGTTGGGCAAAAAGTGCAATTACTCATTCATTTTGTGGTGCGTGAAGACGCGCAACTCCTCTATGGGTTTGGTAGCGAGCAAGAAAAAAATACGTTCAAACAATTGTTAAAAGTGAATGGCATTGGCGCGAAATCAGCATTATCCATTTTAAGTGGTGTCAGCATTGATGATTTAGTGTTAGCCGTGAATAGCCAAGAAGTAGCCATGCTCACGCGCATTCCAGGCATTGGTAAAAAAACAGCAGAACGGTTATTGCTAGAGCTGAAAGACAAATTTGCGGTTTCAGGTTCGGCAAATACACAGCTGCAAGCAAAATCTGCATCGCATGATGTTTTGAACGCCCTGATTGCATTGGGCTACAATGAGCGAGAAGCTTCGGCGGCGGTCAAATTATTAGATAAAGAAATTAGTGTGACTGATGGCATTAAACAAGCGCTCAAAAGCTTGTCAAAATAGGAGAAGGCCATGCGATTATTTCTTGCAATTATATTCAGTGTCATTTTATCTGCCTGCGGGCAATCGACTGCGCCGAATGAAGTCGTTGCGTCTCGCATGGCAGCGCCCGCGAAAATGGCGGCTGACGCTGTGATGGGTGGCGCAGAACAAAGCATGACAGAAATAAGTGAGCCAGCACCGATCAACACAGCGTTAAAAAAATATATCGCCTTACGGCATCATCTGAATGTAGAAGTTGCGGCAGAAAAGATGCAAAGCAATTTTGATGCTGCACTAAAACATTGTGAGGCACTTAATTGCCAAATACTCTCCGCAAATTACAATAAAGAAACGCCTTACAGTCCGCCGTCTGCCAGTTTGGGCTTGCGCCTCCCACCCCGCAATGTGGAAATTTTTTTAAGCGGCTTGCAAAAAAATGCAGAAATCATGCAGCATCAGCGCGAAGCCGAAGATAAAACCAACCAAGTGCTTGATACTGATGCACGCATTAAAAATCTCACAGAATTGCGTGACCGTTTGCGCACGATGCTTGGAGATAAATCCGCAAAATTTAAAGATTTAATTGACGTTGAGCGTGAGCTTGCCAATACACAAAGTGAGCTTGATAGCCTGCTCAGTATTCGCAAAAATTTAAGTATGGAAACAGACTTTGTGGCAGTGAATGTTGATTTTACAGCCAAACAAGGTATCACTGAACAAGGCTTTTTTGCGCCAGTGGCTCGCGCTGTAAAAGAAGCTGGACACGTTATGATGGAAAGTTTAGCCAGCGTCATTACCTTTGTGATGACGGCCATCCCGTGGTTGTTGATTGGTATTCCGCTGTTACTGTTAATCAGAAAATTTTGGTTAAAAATTAAAAGTAAATTTTTTCCAGTTTGATTTCACAAATAAAGATAAAACCGTCAAATGATTGAGACCGATAGACTGATTGCGCCAGCGCCAGCAAGTCCACAAGAAGAAGCCCTTGAGCGTGCCTTGCGCCCAAAAGTGCTGGATGAATATGTGGGACAAGAAAAAGCACGCGGACAATTGGAAATTTTTATACATGCGGCACGTGGGCGTAGTGAAGCGCTCGATCACGTCCTATTATTTGGCCCACCAGGCTTAGGTAAAACCACATTGGCACATATTATTGCCAAAGAAATGGGCGTAAATATGCGTCAAACCTCTGGCCCTGTGCTTGAACGCGCTGGCGATTTGGCTGCGCTCCTCACCAATTTAGAGCCCAACGACGTGCTTTTTATTGACGAAATTCACCGATTAAGCCCAGTGGTGGAAGAAATTTTATATCCTGCGATGGAAGATTATCGACTAGATATTATGATAGGCGAAGGCCCCGCAGCGCGCAGTGTGCGTTTAGATTTACCGCCATTTACGCTGGTTGGCGCCACCACGCGTGCGGGCATGCTGACAAATCCTTTACGTGACCGCTTTGGTATTGTGGCGCGGTTAGAATTTTATTCCAATGAAGAATTGGCGAAAATTGTAGAGCGTTCTGCGCATTTATTAGAAGTAGAAATCACACAAACAGGGGCGTTTGAAATTGCCAGACGCTCGCGTGGAACACCGCGTATTGCGAATAGATTGTTACGCCGTGTGCGCGATTACGCGCAAGTCAAAGCTGATGGTAAGGTGACCAGCGAAATTGCCGATGCAGCACTCAAAATGCTGGACGTTGATAAATTGGGTTTTGATGTAATGGATAGAAAACTCTTGCAAGCCGTGTTGGAAAAATTTGGCGGTGGCCCCGTTGGCTTAGATAATTTAGCAGCCGCGATTGGCGAAGAGCGCGAAACGATAGAAGATGTGTTGGAACCCTATTTAATCCAGCAAGGCTATTTAATGCGCACGCCGCGTGGACGAGTTGCAACCAGCCAAGCGTATCAACATTTTGGTTTGCCCATTCCAGCCAATTTAGCAAGCGGTGAACTTTGGCAATCATAAAAACGGCAGCCATAAAAATGGAAACAGTCGCAACCTTTAATTGGCCGATTCGTGTCTATTATGAAGATACCGATGCGGGTGGCGTGGTGTATCACAGCCAATATTTAAACTTTATGGAACGCGCCCGCACCGAGTGGCTGCGTCATTTTGGCTTTGAACAACCATGGCTCAAAGATACACTGGGTATTTTGTTTGTAGTGCACAGCATGCAAGTTAATTTTAAAAAACCAGCGCATTTTAATGATGCTTTGGAAATACAAAGTACACCCACACAAATTGGTTTTTCTAGCATGATTTTCTCGCAAATAATTATGCGAGAAGCAGAAGTGTTAACAGAAGCGAGCATAAAACTTGCATGTGTTAATGCTATCAATTTTAAACCAGTGGCAATCCCACTCTTGATTAAACAAAAAATATCCCCATCTTCAAGTGTTAAGAATTAAGGAAATTCTCATCGCGCAGTCAGGCGTGAGTAATTTTCTCAAAATGTGTTCAAATTATTAGGAGCTATTATGGCCGCCAGTGTCACCAATGATATGTCTATTTATTCGCTCGTTGCTGGTGCAAGTTTACCAGTGCAAATCGTCATGGGCATTTTGCTGATTACTTCACTCATTTCTTGGTGGTACATTTTTATTAAAGTGACCACTATTAAACGTGCAGAAAAAAATGCGGAAGAATTTGAAAATACCTTTTGGACTGGAAGCGACATGAATAAGCTGTATCAAGGCTTAGCGGCAACCCGTCGCAGGCCGCAAGGCATGGCGAGTATTTTTGAAGCAGGCTTTAAAGAATATGCGCGCCACAAACAACAACAGCAACAGCAACAACAAGTGCGGATGGAAGTTTCTGACGTGATGGAAGGCTCACGCCGCGCCATGCGGGCAGCGTATAACCGTGAACTGGATGAGCTGGACGACCACTTACCCTTTTTAGCGTCAGTGGGTTCTGTTAGCCCCTATATTGGTTTGTTTGGCACGGTTTGGGGCATTATGAATGCGTTTATGGGTTTATCTAATGTTGCACAGGCAACCTTGAGCCAAGTGGCGCCGGGCATTGCGGAAGCGCTGATTGCAACTGCCATTGGTTTGTTTGCAGCCATTCCAGCCGTCATCGCCTATAACCGATTTGCTACCAGCGTTGATCGCTTGTCTGTGCGTTACGAAAGTTTTATGGAAGAATTCACCAACATACTGCAACGTAAATCATAAGAGAGATTGTTATGTCACGTACGCGTAAACGCCGTTTAATGAATCAAATCAATGTGGTGCCCTACATTGATGTGACCTTGGTGCTCTTGGTGATTTTTATGGTTACCGCGCCCATGACCAACCCAGGTGTGGTTGAGTTGCCAAAAGTTGGACAAGCGCTCAAACAGCCACAATCGCCACCCATTGTGCTCACCGTAAAAGAAAACCAAGTGGTAGAGATTGAAGGCAAAGCCTTAGAAAAAGATGTACTTTTACTCACCATTCGCAATTTGTTAGAAAAAACACCAGAACGATCTGTGGTGATTGCTGCGGATAAAAAAGTGATTTACGACGATGTGGTGCAAATTATGAATTTACTCAAAGTGAACAAAATAGACAAAGTAGGTTTGCTACTCGCGCCGATTTAAATGGTGTTTGAGCGATAAAAGTAAATCAAAAAATATGCAAAAAGCTTTTGTAAAAACAGATAACAAAACAGATGTCATCAAAGCAGGATTTTTATCACTGTTTGTGCATGCTGGGTTGATTGCATTACTATTTTTGTCGTTTAACTGGAAAACGCAACCGACGCAAAGTGTTGCAGAAGTGAATTTGTGGGATGCATTACCTGTTGAAAATACGCCGCCCGTGTTGCCGCAAGTGCAAGAAACACCGCCCCCTGTAGAAGAAAAAAAACCTGAAGTGGTAGAAAAAGCACAGGAAAAAGCGCCAGAAAAAATAGAAGAGGAAGTGCAAGAAAGCGAAATTGCCTTAGAAAAAGCACGTGAAAAACAGTTAGAAGAGAAAAAATTAGAAGAAAAACGGCTGCAAAAAGAGCGTGATATCGCCAAAAAGAAAGAAAAAGAATTAGAACAAAAGAAAATACTGGCTGAACTCAAAAAAGAAATGACGCGGGATCAACCGCAAAAAGAAAACAAAACAGCCGTGGAAAATAAAGCCAAGCAGGATGCATTAAAAAAATTACAGCAAGAAGCGTTGGCAGAAGAAAATGCGGCGGGTGCGCAACAAGCAAGCGCGTCCGCGGCAAAAAACGCGGGTGAAATTGATCAATACAAAGCAAAAATCATCGCTAAAATTAAAGGCAACGTGAATAAATCACTATGCGGAAGTGACAATCTAAAAGTTACATTTGAAGTTAGCTTATTGCCAACAGGCGAATTAAGTGGGCAGCCAAAGTTAGCCAAAACAAGTGGTAACGCCGCATGTGACGAAGCGGCAGAACGCGCAATTTTAGCTTCAGAACCGCTCCCAATGCCTTCAGATGCAAGTTTGCTTTCACAATTTAGGAACTTAAATTTAACCTTTAAACCTAATGAATAATGATAAAAATCATATAATTACAAAATGTTTAATAATGTAACAAAGTGTAAATGCTGTGGCGTTCTTTGTTACTTAAAGTAAAATCCAAGAAAAATATATGAATAATTCATTCTATGGTATGAAATAAAACGGCTTATGAAAATAGTTAAAAAGTTTATTTTTTGCTTGCTGCTTGGAGCTTCAACGCTAGCCAACGCGGCGCTAGACATTGAAATTAGTGGTGGTAATGCGCAGCAAATGCCAATTGCGATTGTGCCATTTAAAGATGCTAGCCAATCAAACACGCAAAATATCAGCACAATTATTAGTGCAGATTTACGTAGAAGTGGCGCATTTAAACTCCTAGAAACTGGTGGCATGGTTGATTTGCCCACTGACATTAGCCAAGTAAAATACCCCGAATGGGTCGCATTGCAAGCGCAAGCCATCAGTGTGGGTAAAGTGGAAGCAATAAGCGCAAATAAATTAAAAGTTTCTTTTCAATTGGTTGATATACTTAAAAAAACACAGTTAGTGTCAATGGAATATGAAGTTGCGCCCATGCAATTAAGAATGACGGCGCATAAAATTGCAGATGTGATTTATCAAAAATTAACGGGTGAATCTGCCATGTTTGCCAGCAGAATTGCTTATATAAGTAAAATCAAAGGCCGTTATGCTTTGCAGGTGGCAGACGTTGATGGGGAAAATCCAAAAACGGTGGTTTATTCCAAAGAGCCCATTATTTCGCCAGCTTGGTCACCAGACGGTACTAAAATTGCTTATGTTTCTTTTGAAAAGAAAAAACCGATTGTTTATATTCAAACCTTAATGACAGGCCATCGACTCACATTGGCTAATTTTAAGGGTAATAACAGCGCGCCAGCTTGGTCGCCCGATGGCACTAAATTGGCGATTGTGTTAACTTATGCGGCGAATTCGCAAATTTATACCATTAATGCAGATGCCACGGGGTTAACACAAATTGCTAAAAGTAATGCAATTGATACGGAGCCTGTATGGTCAAAAGACGGTCAGTCGATTTATTTTTCATCTGATCGTGGCGGCAGACCGCAAATTTATAAAGTTGCGGCGGGTGGCGGTGAACCGCAACGCGTAACGTTTGATGGCGCTTACAACGTTAGCCCAAAAATTTCACCAGATGGTAAATTTTTAGCGATGATTAGAAACGATGGTGGACGCTTTAAAGTTGCTTTACAAGAGTTAGCCACTGGTCAAGTGCAGTTGATCAGCGATGGCGCGCAAGATGAGTCGCCAAGCTTTTCACCCAATGGCCGTGTTTTGCTTTTTGCAACGCGTGCTGGCGGCAAAGGTGCGTTGGCTGCTGTTTCGGCGGATGGTCGCGTGAAGCAACGTTTAAACGAAACTGGCGCTGATATTAGAGAGCCAGCTTGGGGGCCGTTGTTAAATTAATGGCTCTTATTGGGGCAAATAAGCCAATTTAAATCAGTATTTAATATTAAATTTTTTTCAACTTTATTTTAGTAACAAACCGTTTTTATTTTTTTAAGGAGCAATCAATATGAATAAAATGACCACAAACAAAGCTTTATTAAGTAGTTTATTACTTGCTTTAGTTCTTACTGCTTGTAAAAGCACACCCGTTGCAGAATCTACCCCAGTAGAAGATAAGTCTGCAGCACAAACAGCTACGCCTGCTGCTGAAATGCCTGCTGATACGTCTGGCATTAAAGAAGTCGCGATTGATGGCAATGCAGGAAAAGGCATGAGTCCATTGAACGACCCAAACAATATTCTTTCAAAACGCAGTATTTATTTTGATTTTGACAGTGATGCTGTAAAAGCTGAGTTTAGACCGCTGATTGAAGCGCATGCTAAATATTTATTAGCGAACAGCACTGCAAAAATTAACGTGCAAGGTAATACCGATGAGCGCGGTACACGTGAATACAATTTATCATTGGGTCAACGCCGTTCAGTGGCAGTTAAAAAAGCACTTAACTTGTTAGGTGTGAGCGACGCACAAATTGAGACAGTAAGTTATGGTGAAGAAAAAGCCGCAGCTTGTGCTGATGAATCATGTTTTAAAACAAACCGTCGTGCTGATATTGCTTACGAAAACGAGTAATCATCTAAAGGCGCTTCAATTGAACATTGGAGCGCTTTAATGGGATTCAAGAAATATGATGAATAGAAGCATGATTAAAAAGCAGACAATTTTTCTTTTTTTGTTTTTAACAGCGCATTTAAATTTTGCGCAGGCCGCATTGTTTGACGATAAAGAAGCGCGTAAAAAAATTCTTGAAGTTGAATCAACCATGCAAACGCAAGATCAAGCTGCGCAAGCGGCCATTGCGGAGTTGAAAAAAAATCAGCAAGCTTTAGAGGCTGTGGTTAAAGGTCAGGGTTTGGCAGATATGCTCAACCAAATGGAATCTATGCAGCAAGAAATTGCACGCTTGAAGGGTGATTTAGAGCTTGCAACCCACACAATAGAAGCTTTGCAACAAAGGCAAAAAGATTTATATACTGATGCCGATAATCGAATAAGGAAGTTAGAGGCTACTCCAGTTGCAACAAGCGTAGAGAAAAATGCAGAGATGCAAAAGACAGACGCGAGCGTTTCAGAGGAAAATCTCGCATCAACGGGTCAAATTGATGCATCAAAATCAGCAGCAGAAAGCGCAAAAAACACGCAAGAAATACAAGCATTACAAGCCGCAAATCAGTTATCAAAAAGTTTAAAGCACAAAGAAGCTTTTGCTGCCTATGATAAATTTTTGAAGGATTATCCAAACAGTGCCTTTGCTGATGAAGCTAAATATGGGCTTGGTTACTCTCAGTATTCATTGAAAAATTTTAAATCTGCATTAGCGACACAACAAAAACTGGTTGACGCACATCCTGAAAGCCCTAAAGTACCAGATGCGTTGATGAGTATTGGCAATAGTCAGGTACAGTTAGGACAAATTCCAGCGGCTAAAAAAAGTTACCGTGCATTAATAGAAAAATTTCCACAAAGCGAATTAGTGCCAACAGCACAAAAACGTTTGAAATTGCTAGAAAGTATTAAGTAAGCTTAGTATCGCACCACTCGCGAACATTTTTAAGCTACGCCAACAACTCATGTTGGCGTTTTTTATTGTTAATTCATTTTTATGAAACTTAAAATTCACGAAATATTTTATTCACTTCAAGGTGAATCTTCACGCGTTGGCTTGCCAACAGTGTTTATTCGGCTGACAGGTTGCCCTATGCGGTGCGTGTATTGCGATACCGCCTATGCATTTAATGGCGGTAACAATATCGAAATTGATGAAATTTTAAAAAAATCCCAAAAATTTGGAACAAAATACGTAACGGTGACAGGAGGTGAGCCGCTGGCACAAAAAAATTGCCTCATTCTCCTCAAAGCGTTATGTGATTTAGGGTTTAACGTTTCTTTAGAAACAGGTGGCGCAATCAATATTGGCGGTGTTGATGAACGCGTAAGTATTATTTTAGATATTAAAACACCCGCCTCGGGTGAGAGCGAAAATAATCAATGGGAAAATTTAGCACTTTTAAGAGCAAAGGATGAAGTCAAATTTGTGCTGTGTCATCGAGAAGATTATGATTGGGCAAAATCTGTGATGGTGAAGTATCAGTTAAACGAAATTTGTCCCGTATTATTTTCCCCAGTTTATGGAGACGTGAATCCGACGCAATTAGCCGACTGGGTGCTGCAAGACCAATTGCCTGTGCGGATGCAATTGCAGTTACATAAAATTTTATGGGGCGAGACGCCAGGAAAATAGGGTGACGATGGAAAAATCCAAAAAAGCAGTGGTGCTCCTTTCTGGTGGATTAGACTCTGCAACCTGCCTCGCCATTGCAAAATCACAAGGCTTTGCATGTTACGCGTTAAGCTTAGATTATCATCAAAGGCATATTGCAGAATTGGTGGCTGCGCAAAAGATCACGCAATGTTTGGGCGCAGTTGAACATAAAACAGTGCAATTAGATTTATCGCTATTTGGCGGTTCTGCGCTCACAGACAGTGCAATTAAAGTGCCTGAAACTGTGTCAAGCGGCATTCCTGTGACTTATGTTCCAGCTAGAAACACAATCATGCTCTCTCTTGCGCTCGCATGGGCAGAGGTTTTAAACGCACAAGACATTTTTATTGGCGTGAATGCGCTTGATTACTCAGGCTATCCAGATTGCCGTAGTGAATATGTAAAAGCGTTTCAAGTCATGGCAAATTTAGCCACAAAAAGTGCTGTTGAAGGTCGAACAATCACTGTTCATGCACCTTTAATTGAAATGACAAAAGCTGAAATAGTGACGCTGGGTACACATTTAGGCATTGATTACAGTATGACAGTGTCATGCTATCAAGCGAATTCTGCAGGAAAGGCCTGCGGAGTATGTGATTCATGCCGGTTAAGAAAAGAAGGCTTTAAGCAAGCAAATCTAAATGATCCAACAAGCTATCAAGCACACTATAAAATACACAACGCGTGATGAAGAAAATTTAAGCGGTTGCTTTCATTGATGCGTTCCTATATAAATACAAAAAAAGCTTGCCAAGCAGCGGTAGGATAAAGTAAAATCCGCGGTTTTCTGCAGTATATTTCGGTACGTTTTACGTACTTTTTGATTAAAGAGTACCTTTTTTAAATTAAGAGAACATAGATTATGGTCATAATTCGTTTGGCTCGTGGTGGCGCGAAAAAAACTCCTTTTTATAATGTTGTAGTGGCAGATTCAAGAAATCGTCGTGATGGTCGCTTTATTGAGCGTGTTGGTTTTTACAACCCATCAGCAAAATCAGGCGCTGAAAGCCTTCGTGTTGATCAAGAACGTGTTACATTTTGGCAAAACAACGGTGCTCAATTGTCTGACACTGTCGCGCGCTTAGTAAAATTTCATGCAAAAGGCCCTGAGCACGCAATAGCTGCAAAAGCAAAAGATGCAGCAAAAGCTGAAGCTGCTAAAGCCAAAGTTGCAGCAGCTGCAGCTGAAAAAGCCAAAGCGGATGCGGCGGCTGCAGAAGTGCCAGCTGAATAATTTTCAACCTTTACAAACCACGATTTAAAAATCCGTGAGTGCGCAAATGGTTGTCATGGGGCGCATCGTTGCGCCCTATGGTGTTTATGGATGGATTAAAGTCATCCCAGACACAGAGCTGATTGATGGTCTTTTAGACTATGGGCGTTGGTGGTTAGGCAAAAGTGAAGATTGGCGTGAAATGAAAGTTGAAGCAGCTAAAATTCATAACGATGTTTTAGTTGTTAAATTTATTGGTGTGGATGACCGAGATGCAGCCTTTGCGCTAAAAGGTCAACAAGTTGCCGTGCCAAGATCAATGTTGCCAAAACCAGAAGATAATGAATATTATTGGTCAGATTTGATTGGAATCAATGTAACAAATGTTGAAAAAGTTGATTTAGGTAAAATTGTAGATGTTTTTGAAACGGGTGCAAATGATGTGCTGGTTGTAAGGCTTCACGAATCTTCAGCAGAAAAAAATAACGATGATTTGGTGGTAAATAATAAAAAAATAAAAGCCACAAAAATTGAAGATCAATTAATCCCCTTCATTGCTAGCGTTATTTTAAAAGTCAATTTAGAAAATAAAACAATGCTCGTTGATTGGGATGCTGATTTTTAGTGAATGTTTTAAATATATCTTCTTTTGAGGCTGGTTTGTAAGGAAATCGAATGGCGTATCAATTTGATGTGATTACGTTATTTCCTGAAATGTTTGATGCCATTAAAAATTTTGGAATCACGCAACGCGCATTTAAAGAAAAAATTGTTGCGCTTAACGTTTGGAATCCAAGAGATTTCACTGAAGATACGCATAAAACAGTGGATGATCGGCCTTACGGTGGCGGGCCAGGCATGGTGATGTTAGTGGAGCCGTTAGCAAAAGCAATTACTGCTGCAAAACATGCGCTAAATGAAAATAGTAATAAAGATGTAAACCCTTGGGTGGTGCATTTATCCCCCACGGGAAAAAAATTAAATCACCAAAAAGTGATGGAATTGAGTCAATATGCGCAGTTAATTTTGCTCACGAGTCGGTATGAAGGGGTTGATCAACGCCTAATCGACGAATATGTTGATGAAGAAATCTCGATTGGTGATTATGTGTTAAGTGGCGGAGAGTTGCCTGCCATGGTGTTAATCGATAGTATTATTAGGCAATTAGACGGCGCTTTAGGCCATCACGATTCAGCACTTGAAGATTCGTTTGTCAATGGGTTGCTTGATTGCCCGCATTACACAAGACCTGAAAGTTACAAAAATAGTAAGGTGCCAGAAGTATTGCTTTCTGGTAACCATGCAAAAATTAAAGCGTGGCGTTTAAAAATGTCATTGCAAAGAACGCGGGATTTACGTCCCGATTTATTGGCCGAAAGGCCGTTGACGAAGGAAGAAGCTCGGCTGCTCAAAGAACTTGATGCTGATGGAGTAAATTCAGTAGAAAGTTGAATAAAGTGCAGGAACAAGTTTTTTCATAATTAAAAGGAACCGTTTTGGGCAACCAGCGGATAAAGAGAAATGGCAGATATTATTAAAATGTTAGAAGAGGAAGAGATTGCGCGTTTAGGCAAAACAATTCCAAGCTTTGCACCAGGCGATACCGTTGTTGTTGGTGTAAACGTGGTTGAAGGCACGCGTAAGCGTGTGCAGTTATATGAAGGTGTGGTCATTGCAAAACGTAACCGTGGTTTGAATTCATCTTTTATAGTCCGTAAAATTTCTTCTGGTGAAGGCGTTGAGCGTACTTTCCAAACTTACTCACCACTCATTGCTTCAATTGAATTGAAACGCCGTGGTGATGTACGTCGTGCAAAACTTTACTACCTACGTGAACGTTCAGGTAAGTCAGCACGTATTAAAGAAAAATTGGTGTCACGTGATAAAGAAGTCATGGCACCTGTAGAAAAAAATTAATGATTTAATTTTTTGAATCAAATAAAAACCCCAAAGATTCTTTTGGGGTTTTTTCTTTTCAGGACATGAAAATCAAATAAAAATATCAAACCATTAAAACTAAATTGACATTTTAAATAATAATTATTATCATTTGCGTTAGTGCTATATATTCGTTAACATCTGTATTTTCAAATTAAACTAATTTGATGAAAAGCATCTCGTTACGCTAAATAATTGTTCAGATTAAATGACTAATTAAAAAACGTGATTACCCAAAATACCACAGAAAAATCGACTTTAGATAACAGCACTATTAGCAATTGTGATGGTTTGGAAGTGCGTGTGGAAAATGTTAAGCATTTAAACTCAAGTACGTTGTTTGGCGACGCTAAAGAAATAGTGATCGCACATTTTGGGGAAATTTATATGCTGACAATCACGAAGCAAAAAAAATTATTACTGACAAAAATTAAGCATGACTTTTTATAGTGAATATAGAAGATGCGTATATTGATAAAGATCGTAAAAATGGGAAGATTGCATTGAACACGGGCGTATTGTTAAAGTATTCTGGAATTTCAGAGCTGCTGAGCGAGCAAGCTGCTGAAAAATCCTCTAAATTTCACGCGTTAAGTTTGCAAAAAGCGCTTAATCAAAGCCAAAAACATTTCGCTAATATTGCGTTAAGTTGTGAAAAACAAACTGCAGTCAAGTCATCATCAACCGCAGGTGTGGTTGGCTGGGTGCTTGCATTGGTAATCCATAGTGCAGTGCTATATTTAATTACCCAGATGCAGTCTGAGCCAAAAATATTGCCCAACACAGCCACGCCAATCACGGTAAGTATCATTGCGCCACCTATACCAGAAATCAAACCTGAAGCTGTAATCGTGCCAATAGTTAAACCTTTAGAAGTAATTAAAAACCCCATTGTTCAGGCTAAAAAAATAGTAGAAAGAATTCAACCAGTAGAAAGTCCGATGCAGCCTATCTTTGAAGCAACGACAGAACCTGTAGAGCAAAAAGAAGCATCAGTTGAAGAGGTGGCTGAGCCAGCAGTGGTGAAGCCAGCAGCTAATCCTGCACCAGTTGAAGAGAAAATTGAACCGCCCAAATTTGGCGTGGCATATTTAAATAATCCTGAACCAGAATACCCAAAAATGGCTAAGCGCGCAGGTGAAGAAGGGCGTGTGTTGCTGAGAGTATTAGTTTCAGCAGAAGGCTTGGCGGACACGGTCAGCTTTGAAAAAAGCAGCGGTTCAGAGCGTTTAGATAAGGCAGCTATAGATGCAGTAAGAAACTGGAAATTTGTACCAGCCCGTAAAGGTGGCCAAGCATTAAGTGCGTACGTCATTGTGCCCATTAATTTTTCATTAGAATGATTAAAGCATTAATGGTGATGATAGAAGTGAATTTATAAAATCAATCGATAGGAAGTCAGATGCAAACAATTCAAGAATTTAATAGCTTTGCTTTTATTATGCAGGGCGGTGCGATATCTATTTTGGTCGCGCTTATTTTGTTGGTGATGTCAGTATTAAGTTGGTATTTTATTATTCTTAAAGCGTACCAAGCTTATAAAACAAAACGTGAAATTTCTAATTATTTAAAAAATTTTTGGGAAAAACCCACGTTGCAAGCTGCTTTGCAAATGCAATATACGCAAACGCCCGCTTATCGTTTGGTCAATACTGCAGTTGAGTCTGCACAGCACCATCAGCAGCAAACCGCTAAAAATATGGTCACAGGCTGTAATCAAGATGAATTTATTGCACGCAATATGCGCCGCACACTTTCGCATGAACAAGCAAGCTTGGAATCAGGCTTATCGCTATTAGCATCTGTTGGAAGTATTGCACCGTTTGTTGGTTTGTTTGGTACGGTTTGGGGGATTTACCACGCGCTGGCAGCGATTGGCGCCAGTGGTCAAGCCACTATCGACAAAGTGGCTGGTCCTGTGGGTGAAGCCTTAATTATGACTGCAATTGGTTTGGCGGTAGCGATTCCAGCGGTGCTGGCGTACAACGCGTATGTAAAATCTAACCGTAACGTGATGGCGACATTGGAGCATTTTGCACAAGATTTGCATACTTTACTGACCACGGGTGCGCCGTTGGTCATCAACCAAGCCAAAGAAAAAAGCACCAACGTGGCAGAGTTTAATCGCGCGCAAGAGCGCAACGTAGAGGCTGCTAAGGGAGCTTCAGCATGATCGGCAGCAACCCTTTTAGCGAAGGCGAGCACACGCAACCTTTGAGTGAAATAAATACCACGCCGTTGGTAGACGTCATGTTGGTGTTGTTGGTGATTTTCATTATTACCGCACCGCTGTTAACGCACGCGGTGAAGATTGATTTGCCGCAAGCAACTAGCCAACCGATTGTGGATAAGCCAGAGATTGTCAGCATTGCCATTAACGAGACTGGGCAACTGTTTTGGAACGACCTGCCGCTAGTTAAGGGCGAGCTTAAGCAAAACTTAAGGCGTATTGCAAGCCATAAACCACAGCCAGAATTGCAAATTCGTGCAGATAAAGTCACGCGCTTCCAAGTGCTGGCAGAAGTGATGGCCGATGCGCAAAACGCTGGCGTAACAAAACTTGGTTTTGTAAGCGTTCCAGACTAAGAGTATTTTTGTATTCATTAGCTTTAAATGTTTAAGCTGAAACGTGAAATGTAGGGTAAAAAAGAAAGCCTCAGAATATCCCTAGCCGTTCCGCAAAGGTGTGTAATATTTAACACAAAGTAGCGTATAATCCCCCTTAGTGAAAGCTAAGGGGGATTTTCATTTCCAACATGAATTCTTCTCCAGCAATAAAATACAGAATACCTCCAGAAGTAAACGGTATTCAGGTTAACTATTGCAAAAATCCTACCTGTAGTAATTATGGTGTTATCCCAAAAGACGCAGTTTCTTTGGGTGCGCCAACAGCAAACTCAATCAAAGACACGCGAGCGCATGCTGTCAGTCGCTCAGACTTCGTGGCCATCAATTGCTATAGCTGCATCCATTTTTCAACCAAACCCTACCAATCTAGCCGAAGATACTGCGACTTCCGGAAACAACATTTCGTTTCTGGGCGGTTTATTTAAGATTATTTTTTTTCTTCATAAAAATGAGTGAGCTCACTGAAAGCATAAGGATTACTGAGAAAGTTTTTCGAGATTGCGTAACAAAAAGCCCTAAATTATTCATTTAGGGCTTTTCTAAGTTACGTATTTATTCTCGTGAAATATAAAAGTAATTAAGCTGAAAAATTTGCGCTAGCGAAATCCCAGTTAGCTAAACTCGTTAAAAATGTTTCGACAAATTTAGGACGTGCATTGCGGTAATCAATGTAATACGCATGCTCCCACACATCAATCGTTAACAAAGCTGTATCGCCTGTAGTGAGCGGTGTACCAGCAGCGCCCATGTTGACGATGTCAACAGAACCATCCGCTTTTTTCACAAGCCATGTCCAGCCAGAGCCAAAATTACCCACAGCGGATGCTTGAAAAGCAGTTTTGAAAGCATCAAAACTGCCCCATTTTGCATTGATTGCATCTGCTAACGCGCCTGTTGGTGCACCGCCACCGTTTGGTTTCATACAATTCCAAAAGAAAGTGTGGTTCCAAATTTGTGCGGAATTATTATAAATACCCGCAGCAGATTTTTTTACAATTTCTTCTAACGTAGCGTTTTCAAACTCTGTGCCTTTAATTAAATTATTGAGGTTTGTGACGTAAGTTTGATGGTGTTTGCCATAATGAAATTCTAAAGTTTCAGCAGATAAATGGGGCGCTAAAGCGTCTTTTGCATAGGGCAGGGCAGGTAATGTGTGTTCCATGTTGATTCCTTGTTGTTAAAAAATGAATAGTTGTTAAAAATTAAAACTTAAAAAGTTGTTGAAAAATTAATAAAAATTATGACTTATTATTGTATTTATAAATTCATTATAAAACTGAATTCAGCAATGTTGACGCTTTATTCAAGCGTTTTAATTTTTTTAGCGCGTGGATGCGTATTATCATAGATTGAGGCTAAATGCTGAAAATCAAGATGCGTATAAATTTGGGTAGTGCTAATGTTGGCATGCCCTAGCATTTCTTGCACAGCCCGCAAATCGCCAGATGATTGCAATACATGGCTTGCAAAACTGTGCCTTAACAAATGCGGGTGCATGTTGAAATTTAAGCCTTTTTCAAGCGCCCATTTTTTAAAGCGGTACTCTATCGCGCGGCCTGTGATTCTATGTCCTTGTTTTGTCAAAAAAACATCATCAATATTGTTTTCTTTAATGATTAAACCATTGCGCGCATTTAACCATGTTTGAATGGCGGCAATTGCATGGCTGCCGATGGGTACAACGCGGGTTTTGTTGCCTTTGCCTGTCACCATCACCGTGCCTTCGTTGAAATCTAAATGGGTTAACTTTAAATGAACAAGTTCTGACAACCTTAAGCCGGAAGAATAAAAAAGTTCTAGAATTGCTCTGTCACGCACGGTTAATAAATCTTCACCTTCAAGCGCAACAAAATTGACTGCTTGATCTGGGGAAAGAGAATGCGGAAGTTTTTTGCTGGCTTTGGGCGCTTTTAACCCATGCACGGGATTATGCTGAAAATTTTTGTGATGAATAAGATAATTAAAATAACCGCGCCAGCTAGAAAGCGCCCGGGCGATGGAAGCGCTGCTTAATTCTCTGCTGTGCAAAACGCTGATAAATTTTCTAATGTCAGTATTTTTTAGGGTATTTAATGAAATTGATTCGTGAGTAAATTGATAGAGCAAATCAATATCACGCGCGTAATGCTTAAGCGTCAGCGGGCTTAAGCCGCGTTCAAAAGCAATGTGGTTTAGATAATCTTTAAGAAGTTTTTTTTCATTTTCCATTGCATGTGTTCATGAAAGTTAATCGTGCGCGTTGACTAAAGCAGCACTGACTAAATCACCAATACGACTTAAAAAAATGGTGCCCATGTCAGATTTAAAATGCTGCTCATCTTTAGAGGCTAAAATTAATACGCCAATTGCAGGTAAATGCTGCATTGCCTCTGCTACTTCTTGTGCTTGCGATTGAGGGATTGGAATTTTTTTAAAAAGCGGGATAAATGCAAAAGATTTCAACGCTTCTTCTAAATAAATGGCAAGACGCGCAGGTTTTTCACCACAATAAGGTTGCTCTAAGGTAGAAACCCATTGGCTAAATACTTCAGGAAAAGGTGCAAAAATAGGATTTTTTTGCCATGCTTCATGGTGCGTCGGCATCCAGCAGTGTAAGTACGCACTGTCTACTTGAAACGCAACCCGCATGCTTTCAGTCACAATGGTTTCAATTTGGTTAAGTTGTCGGTGATTTAATAAATCCACACTTAAAGCATGAATTTTTTGCGTTGTTTCGTCATTTTCTTTCGCGTTATCAATCAGTTGCAACATCATCGTTTCTTGCGTACGAATTTTATCTCGTTGTGCTAATTGTTGCCGTTCGGTAAGCGAAATTGCGCCATTGCCATGTGGGCTGGGTAAATAAAGCTCTGCCAACAAATGCGCATTTCTTTCAAAAAAAAAGGGATCAGCGCGCAAATAATTACTGATGATTTTGTCGTTTTCTGTTTGATTTTCTTGCATGGCAAGTTCCAATTTTTTAATTTTATTTAGTATTTTAATCGACGTGAATCGTGCCAGTAAATACAGTTTCTGCGGGGCCTGTCATCATCACGGGCGAATCTGCATCATCCCATGCAATATGTAGCGTGCCACCTTTTGCAAACACGGTGACTGGCGAAGTTAACTGCCCCGACTGAATGCCCGCTACAACCGCCGCGCACGCGCCTGTGCCGCAGGCCAACGTTTCTCCACTGCCGCGTTCAAACACGCGCAATTTAATTTCATGGGCATTGATGATTTGCATAAACCCGACATTCACGCGTTCTGGAAAGCGTGGATGCGTTTCAAGTGCGGCACCCAAACTTTCAACTGGCGCGGTATCAATATTTTCAACCATTAAGACAGCGTGTGGATTGCCCATTGAAAGAGCAGAAATTTCATACATTTTTCCTTTTTCTTCATTAAGATTCACTTCAATTGCATATTTTTTTTGCACCGCGTCTGCCAAAAAAGGAATTTCGCTTGGAATAAACCGTGGTTTTCCCATGTTCACAGTCACTTGGCCATTTCTTTCTAATTTTGGTGAAATGATGCCGCTGGCAGTTTCCACCAAAATTTCATGTTTTGTGGTGAGTTTTTGGTCAACCACAAAACGCACAAAACAGCGCGCGCCATTGCCGCATTGCGCCACTTCAGAGCCATCTGCGTTAAAAATGCGGTATTTAAAATCCGCAGTGGTTGAAGGTTCAACCAACAAAAGTTGATCAAACCCAACGCCAAATTGGCGATTGGCTAAAAATTTAATTTGCGCTGCGCTTAAATTAATCGGCTGGTGGATAGCATCTATCACCATAAAATCATTGCCCGCGCCCTGCATTTTTGTAAATTGAATATTCATTTTTTGCATTATAAATTGATTGAACGAATTGGATGATTTTTATTCGATAGATTTACACGTTGTTGTTGAGAAATTTAGGTAAAATACGCACTCACTTTGAGTGGATTTTCATGCTTCAGCCTTTAGTATGAAAATTTATTTCAATTATTTATTATTTTTATTCCAAGGCGCTCATCAATGAATGAATTTCTTTTTACTTCAGAATCTGTTTCTGAAGGTCATCCTGACAAACTCGCAGACCAAGTTTCAGACAGTATTTTAGATGCCATTTTGGCACAAGACCCAACTGCCCGCGTTGCCGCAGAAACCTTAGCCAACACTGGCTTGGTGGTGCTGGCAGGCGAAATTACCACAACAGCCAATGTGGATTATATTAAAGTCGCGCGAGATGCGATTAAACGCATTGGTTACGACAACACAGAATACGGTATCGACTACAAAGGTTGTGCGGTATTAGTGGCTTACGACAAACAATCACCCGACATCGCCCAAGGTGTGGATAACGCCAATGACGACCCACTAGATCAAGGCGCAGGCGACCAAGGTTTGATGTTTGGTTATGCTGTGAACGAAACGCCACAACTCATGCCTTTGCCAATCTGGCTGAGCCACCGCATTATGGAACGCCAAGCACAATTGCGTAAAGATGGCCGTTTGCCATGGTTGCGCCCAGATGCAAAATCACAAGTGACCATTCAATATGTGGATGGAAAACCATATAAAATTGATACTGTGTTGGTTTCTACGCAACACGCGCCTGAAATGACGCTTGAAGCGATTCGCGAGGCCACGATTGAAGAAATCATTAAACCCATGTTGCCGCAAGAATTGATTAAAGGGGACATTAAATTTTTGGTGAATCCAACAGGCCGTTTCGTTGTCGGTGGCCCACAAGGTGATTGCGGCTTAACAGGCCGTAAAATTATTGTAGATACTTACGGTGGCGCAGCACCGCATGGTGGTGGCGCATTCTCTGGCAAAGATCCTTCAAAAGTAGACAGAAGCGCAGCCTATGCTGGCCGTTATGTAGCAAAAAATATTGTGGCTGCTGGTTTGGCAGATAAATGTTTGGTGCAAGTTTCTTATGCAATCGGCGTTGCGCAGCCAACTTCCATCATGGTAGAAACTTACGGCACAGGCAAAGTTTCAAACGAAGTGTTAACGCAATTGGTGCGTGAACATTTTGATTTGCGGCCAAAAGGGATTGTAAAAATGCTGGATTTATTGCGTCCGATTTACGCTAAAACTGCGGCTTACGGCCACTTTGGGCGTGATGAGCCAGAATTTACTTGGGAAGCGACTGATAAAGCAGCACAATTGAAAGCGGCTGTTTAAATGTAAATTTTTACATACAGCATTAATCCTTAGAGATTGTTAAGTAAAATACTTAGCAATTTCTAAGTTTGGTTTTATATAATGATTTAATAAAATCAATTCATCATTTCAAATATAAATAATAAAAATAAGCACTTAGGCGTAAAAATCAATCCAAATGTTGAAGTTAATTTCAGTCAGCCAAGTTAAAGTTGGCATGTATATTCAAGAGTTAAAGTGTGGTTGGCTATCTAACCCCTTTTGGAAAAGCTCGTTCTTGATTGATAATCAAGCAGATTTAATCAAACTGCAAAAAAGTGGCATTCAACAGGTTGTAATCGACAATAAAAAAGGGTTAGATGTTGATGTTGATGAAATGGCTCAAGTTAAAACAGAAGAGACTTCTGATGCAGGTGAAAGCGATGCAGATGCGCAAGTTGATGCACTTTTGCAAGAGGTGGAAATTAGAACGGTTGATGTGCTTGAAAATCCTGAAACTAAAAATGTAGCCTCTCCACCCCCTCCAGAAAAAAAATCAATGAAGCGCATATTAGCCAGCGAGGAACGCGAGGCAGCTTCTAAGGCAATTGCTGCTTCTAAAAAAGCAGTTGCATCCATGTTTAATGATGTGCGCATGGGGAAAGCCATTAACACAGAGGCAGCGTTGCCGATTGTTGAAGAACTTACCGAGTCTGTGATTCGCAACGAAGGCGCATTAATTAGTTTAGTGCGCCTAAAAACGCAGGATGATTACACCTATATGCACTCGGTAGCAGTGTGTGCATTAATGGTGGCTTTGGCTAGACAGCTAAAATTATCTGTTGAAGAAACAAGGCAAGCTGGTATGGCTGGTTTAATGCACGATATTGGCAAAGCCGCCATTCCCAATGAAGTGCTCAATAAGCCTGGTGCACTCACCGATGAAGAGTTTACGCTCGTAAAATTACATCCTGAACGCGGCCATGAATTATTGTTACAAGCACAGGTTCAAGATGCTGTAACGCTCGATGTTTGCTTGCATCATCATGAAAAAGTAGATGGTTCCGGTTATCCGCACCATTTAAATAGCGAGCAAATTAGCTTATTTGCAAAAATGGGTGCAGTGTGTGATGTTTATGACGCAGTCACTTCAAACCGACCTTACAAGGCAGGCTGGGAGCCAGGGTTATCGTTACAGCGCATGGCAAAATGGACCAATCATTTTGACGATTTTGTGTTCAAAGCATTTGTAAAAAGTGTGGGAATTTTTCCAATTGGTACGGTTGTAAAATTAAGGTCAGCGCAGCTTGGCGTTGTGATTGATCAGTCACCAAAATCTTTATTAAAACCAATTGTGAAAATATTTTTTTCAATTAAAAATAAACAAATTATTACGCCTGAAATTATCGATTTATCAGATGAAAGCGTCGATGATGGCATTGTTGGTCAAGAAAATCCATTAGATTGGGATATTCACAATGTCAAAGATTACTGGGCAGAATAGGCGCTAATCTTTAATTTCAATTTCAGTGATTTAATTTAAAATATGCTCAGTCAAATTATTCACATTAGATTTTAAAAATAATTTGACGTATAATACTTAGATTCCAAGGGGCGCTGCGAGAGCATTGTTGCATTAAATGTACTCCCAGGCTTGGAAAATGATTCAACGGCGCTCACCATTATTAACCGTGCCGGGCACGGGACTTGGGTGAGATAAGCAGTAAAATCTTCAAATTACGTCTTGTTAAAGTACGTCAAAACCCTTTCCCTCCGGTCACATCATTCAAGGAACAAAAATGAATACTGTGACTGATTTAAAATTTAAAGACTATATTATTGCTGACATTGGTTTAGCTGATTTCGGTCGCAAAGAAATTGCGATTGCCGAAACCGAAATGCCAGGCCTCATGGCGATTCGTGAAGAATTTGCAAAAGCGCAACCGCTAAAAGGTGCGCGCATTACGGGTTCTTTGCACATGACCATTCAAACTGCCGTTTTGATTGAAACCCTCAAAGATTTAGGCGCAGAAGTGCGCTGGGCATCTTGCAATATTTACTCAACTCAAGACCATGCTGCGGCTGCCATTGCTGCTGGCGGCACACCAGTATTTGCCATTAAAGGTGAAACCTTAACTGAATATTGGGATTACACTCACCGCATTTTTGAATGGGCGGATGGTGGTTACTCGAACATGATTTTAGATGACGGTGGAGATGCGACCTTGCTGCTTCACCTTGGCACACGCGCAGAAAAAGATTTATCTGTGATTGCAAACCCAAGTTCAGAAGAAGAAATCTGCTTATTTGATGCGATTAAAGCGAAATTAAAAGTCGATCCGACTTGGTATTCAACCCGTTTAGCTAAAATTATTGGCGTAACAGAAGAAACCACCACTGGCGTGCATCGCTTGTATCAAATGCATAAAGAAGGCAAATTGGCTTTCCCAGCCATTAACGTGAACGATTCTGTCACAAAATCAAAATTTGATAATTTGTACGGTTGCCGTGAAAGTTTAGTGGATGCGATTAAACGCGCCACAGACGTGATGATTGCAGGTAAAGTAGCCGTGGTTGCAGGGTATGGCGATGTAGGTAAAGGTTCAGCTCAAGCGTTACGCGCCTTGTCTGCGCAAGTTTGGGTGACTGAAGTTGACCCTATTTGTGCGTTACAAGCAGCAATGGAAGGTTATCGTGTTGTAACCATGGATTATGCTTGCGAACACGCAGATATTTTTGTCACAGCCACAGGCAATTACCACGTGATTACCCATGACCACATGGCGAAAATGAAAGACCAAGCGATTGTGTGTAATATTGGCCATTTTGATAATGAAATTGATGTTGCTTCACTCGAAAAATATACTTGGGATGAAATCAAGCCACAAGTTGACCATGTCATTTTTCCAGACGGTAAAAAAATTATTTTGTTAGCAAAAGGCCGTTTGGTAAATTTAGGCTGCGGTACAGGCCATCCAAGTTATGTGATGAGCTCAAGCTTTGCGAACCAAACCATTGCGCAAATTGAGTTATTTACGCAACAAGCAAATTATCCAGTGGGCGTTTATACTTTGCCAAAACACTTGGACGAAAAAGTGGCTGTGTTGCAATTGAAAAAACTCAACGCGCAACTCACTACATTAACCGACCAACAAGCTGCTTACATTGGTGTTGATAAAAAAGGCCCTTACAAGCCAGAAACTTATCGTTACTAATTTTTTAACGTTAGTTTTTTAAGGAGTTAGCCACATGAACTTACTCATCGCTTGGTTATTAAACGCACTAGCGCTACTTGCTGTTGCTTATTTTATCCCCGATATTCATGTGGCAAACTTCACTACAGCGCTCATAGCCGCGTTTGTGATTGGTTTAGTGAATATGTTGATTAGACCAATTTTAGTCATCCTCACCTTACCGATTACAATTTTGACGTTGGGGCTTTTTATTTTAGTTATTAACGGTGCACTTTTTTATGCCGTTGGCAATTGGCTGCAAGGATTTCAAGTCAATACGTTTTTAGCGGGTTGCATCGGCGCACTTGTTTACAGTGTTATTTCTTATTTGTTAACCGCCATTGTGATTGATAAAAAATAATAAAATTAGGAAATTGCATGAAAATTCCACAATTTAGTTTTGAGTTTTTTCCACCCAAAACACCTGATGGCATTGAAAATCTCAGGCAAACACGTCAAGCGTTGGCGGCTTATCATCCAGAATTTTTTTCTGTCACCTTTGGTGCAGGTGGCTCTACGCGTGATAGAACCATGGATACCGTGCTTGAAATACAGCAAGAAGGGTTTGCCGCAGCGCCGCATATTTCTTGCATTTCATCCACAAAAGAAGAAATTCGCGAACTTTTAAAAATTTATCAAGAAAAAGGCATCAATCGCTTAGTGACTTTGCGTGGCGATATTCCGTCAGGCGAAGCCAGCGCGGGAGACTTTCGCTATGCGGCTGATTTAGTGAGTTTTATTCGCGCTGAAACGGGCAATCATTTTCATTTAGAAGTTGCAGCTTATCCTGAGTTTCACCCAGAAGCGCGCTCGCCAAAAAGCGATTTGCAAAATCTTAAAAATAAAATGGATGCAGGCGCAAATTCTGCCATTACGCAATATTTTTATAATGCCGATGCTTATTTTAGATTTTTAGACCAATGTGAAGCGATTGGCATTACCGCGCCGATTATTCCTGGTGTGATGCCAATTTATAACATCACACAGCTAGCGCGGTTTTCCAATGTATGTGGCGCAGAAATTCCAAGATGGCTAAAAATGCGGTTGGAAGAGTTTGGTGACGACTTACCTTCCTTACAAGCCTTTGGGCTTGATGTTGTGAGTGAATTATGCGAAACACTACAACAATTTGGCGTGCCAAGTTTGCATTTTTACACGCTCAATCGATCTACGGCAATTCAACAAATTATCAATAATATTCGTTAAAATATTTACAAAATAGTTTAAAAGCATCGTAAAAATTTATAAAAAAATTGCAAAGTCAGTAAAACAAAAAGAGGTTTATTAAAAAAATGTTAAGAAAGGGTGCTGAAAAAATATTTGTGAATTTTGATGCTGTTGTCTAGACTGCCACCCGATAGAAGCACTCGCAGTGACGGAGTTCTCTCATTGCGAGTAACAGCGTGTCGTGGCAATCTATTTTATTTCTTCTAAACGCCCTTTTAATTGCTTCACTAATGCAACGTAATATGCTCTCGATTGAGTAAAGCATCTTCAGCAAATAAATAATCTTTAGTTTTATCTTGCCCTTTTTTGCGCGCGCTCCATGTCATCATCAGTACAATCCAACGCATTTCTTCGACCGTAATTGAAAGTTGCGGTAGATTCATCGCAAGCTCAAAAATGAACTCTCGTTGTTGGGTGTTTAAAATATGGGTTTGCTCTAAAAACAATACAAAACCAATAGCTTGGCCTGTGATTTTTTTGACTTCTAACTCGGTAAATATGCGAGTGCTAGCGTTATTTGAAAAATGGCTGCCAGAAGCATCGTTAGACAAAACTTCAAGTTGCGAAAACCAGTTAAATGCACCATTGATGTCTTGTTCATCAAAGCCTGCGGCAAACAGCTCTTTGGAAAGCGTGGGTTGATCGGGTCTAAATTGCGTATCAATATAATTTTCAAACATATAAACCAAAACCTCAAACATGGCGTTTATCCTTAAAAAATCCCTACAATGTTTTTAAAAAAACAAAAAGGGCAATCATAAAAATGGGGTTGATTGGTTAATTGTGTTTCATTAAACCTTGCATGATTGGGCGGCGTTTAATGGCTAAATTAACAGCAGCTACTTTTTTTGATGCGGCGATAGACTCCTTTTTTTGACTAAATTGATTAGGAAATGCGTTGGTACAAACCTCCTGCTAAACTGGCAACTTTGCCTTCAAGTTCCAGTAACATAAGCATGGAGGAAACTTCACCGACCGTCAAGCGGCTTTGCTGCACAATACTTTCTAATGCAATTGGCTCAAAGCCCATAAAGGCAAATAATGGATGCGCTTCATCCAAATTTTCATCTGTTTGCAACCTATTTTGCGGCTGTTTGTAAGTTTCTAACGACAACTCATCCAAAATATCTTGGATGCAATCCACTAGTTTTGCGCCTTGCTTGATGAGTTGGTGACAACCCTTTGACATGGGTGAGTGAATAGAGCCTGGAATTGCAAACACCTCACGCCCTTGTTCGCCCGCAAGCCGCGCGGTAATTTGTGAGCCGCTTTGCAAATTCGCCTCCACCACCAAGCAACCCAAACTCAAGCCGCTAATAATACGGTTTCTTTTAGGAAAATTTTGTGCTTTTGAGGGCGTGCCTAATGCAAATTCTGAAATCATTAATCCACGTTGCACAATTTGATGCGCTAAATCACGGTGCTTTGCTGGGTAGACGATATCTAACCCAGTGCCAACCACGGCGATGGTTGCTCCCGTTGCATCAAGTGCGCCGCGATGTGCCGCGCCATCAATACCCAAGGCTAAACCGCTCACAACACATAAGCCGTGATTGGCCAAAGCATAGGCAAAATCATGTGCATTTTTTTCGCCTTGCACAGAAGCGTTGCGGCTGCCAACCATTGCCATACAGGTTTGGTTTAATAATTCAATATTGCCTTTGGCATAAAAAAGCGGTGGCGGGTCGTTAATTTCTAATAAATTTTTCGGGTAGACATCATCGGCCAACGTGACAATAAAATTATTGGGCGCAGACAGCCATTCGCGCGTTTGTCGAAGAGAAGACTCATCAATGCCAGCTTTAATTTCTAAGCTAATTTTTTCAGAAACGTGTGATTGCAACGCAGACAAACTTGCTGCAAAAACAGCTTTTGGGCTGCCAAATGCTTGCAATAGCTGGCAAAAAGTTTGTGTGCCAATGCCAGAAATGCGGCTCAACGCCACCCACAATAATAAATCGTCTTGTGAATGGGTGCTTAATTTTGAAAAATCATGTTTTGCCATGCTGCAAGCATGAATCAAAATTAAGGATTTGTCACGGCATCATACTGATTGACGGCATGGTCAGTTTGCATGACCAAACCATACGAAATATTATTAAAAACTCTAAATATCATGAGTAAACCAACCCGTTCATCGGGCAATTTAACTAAATCAGATTTATTTTCTTTGAACGCTTCCTTGAAAGAATATGGCTTTTTTGCATTCAATTCAGCATCTTTCACAAAACGACCAAAACTTTTAATTGCAAGCACATGACCAGCCTCAACACCGTTGCTGCTGCCTTTGTTAATGCTCACAATGCTTCCAACACCTGCTTCTCCTACGCCGCCATAAATGGTCATAATTCTGCCTTGAACATCAGCTTCAGGTGCGCGCGGGACAAAATTGGCCTCTGTTGTTTCGAGAAACGGCAAGAGTCGATCATTTACAAAAATTTCTTCTTTAGCTTTTACAATATTTGCACTGGCTGGATCGCCAAATTTTGTGACGTGCGCATCGCCCAAATAAGTCGCTTCGTAACCAAGTACTTTTTTAGTATCAGGATCAACCAGCGCGTTGCTTTGACGGTACACATGCCAATTTAAATTGGCACCTTCTAAAATTTCTCGCACGTAAATGCGTGTGCCAGGGCTTAAAATCACGCGATTATCTTGGCCTGCGATAATGCGCGGGGCGCTTTTAAGCTGCGCATTTTCAATAATTAACGGTTGGCTTAAAAATGGCAAAATTGTGTTGAGCGAAATGCTTGAAATGGCTGTTTTTTCAAGCGGTTCAATGACAACATCAGGATTAACCGTGACGGTTTCGCGCAATAATTTAAAACGTGGGCTTCCGCTAGACATGTCCAGCACAATCACATCGCCTGGATAAATTAAGTGCGGATTTTTAATTTCATCGCGATTTAAATTCCACACTTTTGGCCATAACCACGGATCTTGCAAAAATTTTGCAGAAATATCCCACAAAGTATCGCCTTTGACCACAACATGGCGCTCTGGATGGTTCTTTTTAAGGCTAATTTCTTGCGCCACAGCCTGAAGGCTGATGCAACAAAAGGTGAGCAGCGTTATAATAGTACGGAACATAAAGGATAAAAACCTCTGCAATATTGATTTAATCTTCAATTTACCACATTAAAAATGGATTAAAATTGATGATTAGATAAACAAAAACGTGGCTTAAACTCAATTTAATGATTGAAATTAAAACCATCAATAAAATCACGCAACAATACATTTATTTTTTCACTCACTAAAACTATGGCATTGCTTGATATTCTTCATTATCCAGACCCGCGCTTACATACGGTTGCAAAACCTGTAAAAGTGGTGGATGCTACTATTCGCAAACTCATTGAAAATATGGCTGAAACGATGTACGAAGCGCCAGGCATTGGTTTGGCAGCAACGCAAGTCAACCAACACATTCAATTGATTGTGATTGACACCAGCGAAGCTAAAAATCAATTACAAGTGTTTATTAATCCAAAAATTATTGAAAAAAGTGGCGCGCAAGATTATGAAGAAGGCTGTTTATCGGTGCCGGGCGTGTATGAAACCGTAACGCGCGCAGAAAAAGTGACTGTTGAAGCGCTCGATAAAGATGGAAAACCATTTACGCTTAATGCAGAAGGTTTGCTGAGTATTTGCATTCAACATGAAATGGACCATTTGCTTGGTAAAGTATTTGTAGAATATTTATCGCCCCTCAAACGCAACCGCATTAAAACCAAAATGATCAAACTGCAACGTGATCGCTAACATTTTTAACTATTAATAAATAATCCTCATGAAAATTATTTTTGCAGGTACGCCTGAATTTGCTGTGCCTGCGTTAGCTGCGCTCATTGATGCTGGACATGAAATTGTCATGGTGCTCACGCAACCTGACCGTCCAGCGGGACGCGGCATGAAATTAACGCCTAGCCCCGTCAAACAATTGGCCTTGCAACACGGTTTATTGGTTTTTCAACCTGAATCACTTAAGCCAACTGAAGTCCAATCCGAGATTGCAAAAGTTAGTGCAGAAGTCATGATTGTTGCGGCGTATGGTTTGATTATTCCAACCACAGTGCTCAACATGCCAAGTTTTGGTTGTTACAATATTCACGCATCCCTGTTGCCAAGATGGCGCGGTGCGGCGCCCATTCACCGTGCAATTTTAGCGGGTGATTCTGAAACAGGCGTAACGATTATGGAAGTGGTACCAGCCTTAGATGCGGGCGCTATGATTTCAAAAGCAGTTGTAGCGATTACTGAACATGACACCACACAAAGTTTGCATAATGCGCTGAGCGTTAAAGGTGCAAATTTAATGGTAGAAGCCATGCGGCAACTAGCCAAAAATGGCCACTTAATGGCCGAGGCGCAAGACGAAACATTGGTCACCTACGCACATAAATTGGAAAAAGTAGAAGCCGCAATCGATTGGCAACAATCAGCACAATTATTATCTCGTAAGGTACGCGCCTTTAATCCTTTTCCTGTTGCACATGCGCAATTTCGTCATCAAACGTGTCGCATTTGGTTTGCAACCGAAAAAAAATCAACGGTTGAAACAAGTGCAATGCTGGCAAAAATCGGTGAAATTATTCAACTGGGCAATAGCATCACCGTGCGATGTGGAGAAGGTGCGCTGGAAATTCTTGAACTGCAAATGCCTGGCGGAAAAAGACAATCGGCACAGCAATTTATTCAAGGGCAGCATGTTAAGCTTGGGGAATTTTTTAGCTAGCCACTTGAAAATGTTTGATGCGATGGCATATTAAAAGCAGTGAAAATTTAGATTCTTGACAACATGAGGTGCATACAATGTTCGGAAATTGGTTAAAAACTTCAATTCTAATGGCAGCCATTGTGGCTTTATTTGGCACAGTAGGCGCGATGTTGGGCGGCGCCAGCGGCATGTTAATGGCACTCATTTTTGCAGCAGGTATGAATGTATATGCCTATTGGTTTTCAGATAAAGCCGTGCTCAAAATGTATGGCGCGGTAGAAGTCACGCCAGACAACACGCAATTTAGAGGCTATTTCAATATGGTCAAAGAATTAGCGCAGCAAGCACAATTACCCATGCCAAAAGTGTATGTGATTAACGAATCTCAACCCAATGCATTTGCCACAGGCCGCAATCCAGAAAACGCAGCCGTAGCGGCTACTGCTGGCATTATGCAAATTTTAGATGCACGCGAATTGCGTGGTGTAATGGCGCATGAACTTGCCCATGTTAAAAATCGTGACACATTAATTTCAACCATTTCAGCCACGGTAGCGGGGGCTATTTCATCGATCGCACAATTTGGCATGATGTTTGGTGGTGGGCGCGATGAAAACGGCGAACGTAATATTAGCCCAGTGATTGGCTTGCTTATGATGTTTTTAGCGCCTTTGGCTGCATCGCTGATTCAAATGGCCATTTCACGTGCACGTGAATTTGAAGCTGACAGAATTGGCGCGGAAATTTGCCAAGATCCAAAGGCACTCGCCAGCGCCTTGCAGAAAATTCATAATTACGCGCATCAAATCCCCAATCAAACGGCTGAAGCACACCCAGAAACAGGGCAAATGATGATTATCAACCCACTTTCTGGTGGCGGGCTTAAAGGTTTATTTAGCACTCACCCGCAAACAGAAGCACGCGTAGCAAAATTAATGGCCATGCAAATTTAAATGGTTATTTAATAAACCCACATTTTTTTGATTTTAAAAGCTAGCAACACGCTAGCTTTTTTTATGACGGTTCAACGTTCGCACATTACAACTTTATCAAGTAACATTGCATCAGAATTTAAAATAATCTATTATTTAAAAAAGAAAACACGCTTTGTATATTTCCCAACTCGTTGCCGCCGATGCTGTTCACCAAGTTTTTTCTGGTCGAAATTTAACCATTGCTTTGCCCGCGGCACTTGCACTTTACCCTAACGCCACGCCACAACAAAAAGGCGCCGCTGCCGATTTAAGTTATGGCACCTTGCGTTTTTATGGTGAAATCAGCGCATATTTAACGCAACTCCTTGAAAAGCCGCTCGACGATGAACGCATTCACGCTTTGCTTTTAGTTGCCATTTATCAATTATTGCATGACAAAGCAGAAGCCTTTACTGTCGTGAACCAAGTGGTTAAAGCAGTGACGCAACTCAAAAAACCTGCCACCAAACCTTGGGCAAAGGGTTTGGTGAATGCCATTTGTCGCAATTTTTTGCGCCAAAAAGAAGCGTTGTCAAAAAAAATAATGATTGAAGAAAAAGCCAAATTTTCTTATCAACCATGGTGGATTAATAAACTTAAAAATCAGTATCCAGAACATTGGCAAGCTATTTTAGAAGTTGGGAACACACACCCGCCCTTAAGTTTGCGCGTTAATTTAACTAAAGTTTCAGTCGAAAATTATTTGCAATTGCTTAATCGGCAAGGCATTCGCGCAACACAAATTGGGCAACAAGGTTTGGTGTTGGATACGCCAATCGCCGTTGAAAAAATTCCAGGTTTTTTAGAAGGCGTGGTGTCTGTTCAGGATGTTGGTGCGCAGTGGGCAGCGCATTTGTTAGACGTTTCACCTCATTTAACCGTGCTGGACGCATGCAGTGCGCCTGGCGGAAAAACAGGACATTTGCTTGAATTGGCAGATGTTCAGCTCACCGCGCTGGACCATGATGAATCGCGTTTGCAACGCGTTCAACAAAATTTAGACAGACTACAACTCAAAGCAACATGCCGAGTAGGTGACGCCGCAACGCAAACATGGTGGGACGGAAAACCTTTTGATCGGATTCTTGCTGATGTTCCTTGTACCGCTTCTGGCATTGTTCGGCGGCATGTCGATATCAAATGGCTAAGACGCGAATCGGACATCGCTTCGTTTTGTCAGCAGCAAGCGAAAATTTTGCCTAACTTATGGCAGATGTTAGCAAAGGGTGGTAAATTACTTTATGTGACCTGTTCAATTTTTAATGAAGAAAATCAAGCACAAATTGATCAATTTTGCCTTAACCATCAAGATGCAAAACAACTGCCGCTGACTCAGTTCATGGATACTCCTTTTCCACCAGAAGCGCGCGCCGGACAACTGATTGCATGCGACCAACACGACGGTTTTTTCTATGCGCTTTTACAAAAAATTTAATCCCTTTATTTATGCATTGTTGACGAGTTTCTTTTTCTTTCTTTTGATGCCATTAGAAACGTTAGCTGGCAACAAAATGGTGATTAAAAATGCAGAGCTTGTGGCTTTTGAAGATGAGTATTTTTTAAATACTAACGTAGATGTTAAATTTGGTGAAGAAATTGAACAAACCTTATTAAAGGGTTTTGAGCTTTATTTTATTTTAGAGTTTCAATTGGCTTCTCCCAGAAAATATTGGTTTGATGATGAAATTGTCACCATCACTTACCCAATTACGCTTACTTACCACCCTCTTTCACGTCA
This sequence comes from Methylophilaceae bacterium, assembly GCA_965247415.1. Taxonomy (GTDB): domain Bacteria; phylum Pseudomonadota; class Gammaproteobacteria; order Burkholderiales; family Methylophilaceae; genus Methylotenera. Next base: position 1,105,453 of record OZ252007.1, on the reverse strand, counting down.
ATTTTTAATGACGCAGGCGGCTACGCAAAAAGCATATGCAACGCTCACAGAAGTGCTCAATGAGTTTGCAAATTTGCGTCAAATTAAAATCATCAAAAAGTCAGAAGTAGAAAAAGGCGAGCCTTATAAAGCCTTGTTGCTACTCCGTTTAGACAGTAAAAAATTACCCAAAACCATTCAAGATTCAGACGAAAACCCAACAACAATTGAAATGAAATCACAACTTTTTGAATGGGTTCCTAACTTATTAAAATGAGATACATCGTTTTAATCAGTATTTTTTGCGGCGTTTTTTTGCTCTATTTGCTTTCAAATGCCAGTGCAAATACTTCAGCCTCAGGCGAGTATTACACCCTGCTTGTTACGCTCAATGTCATCTTTGGCGCCACCATCTTCATTCTCATCAGCGTGCAATTACTAGGTATTTATAAAAAATTACGTGCACGCGTAGTTGGCATTCGTTTTACCTTACGTTTATTGATGAGTTTTGCTGCCATGGCGTTTGTACCTGGGCTGATAGTTTATTTGGTTTCAGTCAACTTTTTAACGCAATCAATTGAATCTTGGTTTAATGTCAAAGTTGAAGCAGCGTTGGAAGGCGGCTTAAATTTAGGCCGAACCGCACTAGATATTATGCTGCTGGACGTGCGAGAAAAAGCTGAAAATATGGCCAATAGTTTGGCTTTTCAACCCAGCGATGCACATTTTGCCATGCTCAATGATTTACGTGAAAAGAGCAGTGTGCAAGACGCCACTTTATTCACCGCGCAAGGGCGTATTTTGGCAGTTTCAAGTGGCGACTCAACCAGCTTTTTACCCGCGCTGCCCAGCGTCACGCAATTGCGTCAAGCGCGCGTTCATGCCGTTGGCAGCATTGAGCCAATTGAAAATAAAGGCTTATATTTACGCGTTTTAGTCCCTGTTGCTGTGCAAGAACTGGCTGGCGAAACACGTATTTTGCAGTTATTGCAACCCGTACCAAAAAGTTTGGCAACCACCGCGGAAAGCGTACAAGGCGTTTATCAAGATTATCAAAAACTCTCTTACAGCCGCGCCGCCTTAAGAGAGGTATTTGCATTAACCTTAACGCTTGTGATGCTGATTGCTATGCTCATTGCAGTGGCGATTGCCTTTGTGCTGAGCCGTAGACTTTCTGCGCCGCTAACCGTGCTGGCAGAAGGCACCAAAGCGATTGCCAGTGGCGACTACAACACCATGTTGCCTGAACACGGAAAAGATGAATTGGGTGTTTTGGTGAAATCGTTTAACAGCATGACGCGCCAATTAAATGATGCAACCAAAACCACAGAACTCAACCGTGCGCGAGTTGAGGAAGCACGCGGTTATTTGGCAACTATTTTGGCGCATTTGTCATCAGGCGTGATTGCGCTTAACGGGCAAGGTCAGTTACGCACATTTAACCAAGCGGCGATTCAAATTTTAGGGGTGGATTTAGGCCAATATATTGGCGCACCTCTAAATAAAATCATGCAAGAGCATGCAAGAATCGCCATTTTTTTGCAAAAAATCGAAGAGAAAAATCAAGTTGTGGATTCCGCAAAAACCACGCCAAACAAACCTAATCTCGCAAAAGCTAATGTAAAAGAAGTTGAGCAAACGCAAGTAGAATTGGTGGGGCAACAAGGCAAGCAAATTCTCACGCTACGCGGTACACGCTTGCCAGACGGTGGCTATGTGGCGGTGTTTGATGATGCAACCACCATGATCCAAGCGCAACGTGATGCGGCTTGGGGCGAGGTGGCAAGAAGACTTGCGCACGAAATTAAAAACCCTCTCACGCCCATCCAACTTTCTGCAGAACGGGTGGCGCATAAATTGCGCGATAAATTAGAAACTTCTGACGCGCAAATGCTTAACCGCTCGATCAAAACCATTGTGAATCAAGTGGATGCAATGAAGCAAATGGTGAATGAATTTAGTGAATACGCCCGCTCACCCGCACCGAATTTGATTCAATTAGATTTAAATGCGTTGGTATCAGAAGTAGTGTCACTGTATGAAAGTGAAGATGTAAAAGATAAAAAAAGCACCATCGTGGTGTCACTCACCGAAGCGCCAACACACATATTGGGTGACAACACCATGCTGCGCCAAGTGCTGCATAACCTCTTGCAAAACGCGCAAGATGCCATGCAATCACGTCCCAACCCCACCATTTTAGTAAAAACTGAATTGCAAAAATCTACCTTGCAGTTAAGTGTTCAGGATAACGGCAGCGGTTTTCCCATTGAAATGCTGCCACACGCGTTTGAACCTTACATGACGACAAAAATCCATGGCACAGGATTAGGACTTGCAATTGTGAAAAAAATTATTGAAGAACATCAGGGCACGATTCGCATTGAAAACTTAACCGCGTCTGACACAGAGCAGCCTGTGGGCGCGGTGATTAAAATTAATTTTCCACTCAACAAATCTTAAAAAGTAATTTTATGGCATCAAAACGCATCTTAGTGGTTGACGACGAAATTGGCATTCGCGAATTATTAAGCGATATTTTGCAAGATGAAGGCTTCCAAGTGCAGCTGGCAGAAAATGCAGCCACTGCGCGGGCAGCGCGTTTACACGAACGGCCTGACGTGGTGCTACTTGATATTTGGATGCCAGATTGTGACGGCATTACTTTGCTTAAAGAATGGGGCAATAGTGGCTTACTCACCATGCCTGTGATTATGATGTCTGGCCACGGCACGATTGATACTGCCGTCGAAGCCACGCGGATTGGCGCATTTGATTTTTTAGAAAAACCGATTGCACTGCAAAAGCTCTTAAAAACCGTGGCGCTCGCCTTAAAACACAGCGAGCAATTACCAAAATCTGAAATGAGTTTGGTAAACCTGGGTAAAAGCCCGATTGTCATTGCCGTCAAAGAGCGTTTAGATAAAATTGCGCAAACTAGCCATTTATCTTCCACGCCGATTTTGCTGATTGGCCCGCAAGGTTGTTGCAGTGAATTATGCGCGCGTTTTTTGCATAAGCCCAATACGCCTTGGCTACATTTAACGGAATTTAATGCCTTGGTGAATGCGCCGATTGACCTGCTAGAATCGATTGAAGGCGGCGTTTTATATCTTTCTGAAGTGGCTGAACTCACTAAAATTGAACAAAAAGGCTTGAGCCTCTTAATTGCAAAATCAGAAAAATTCAATGTGCGTGTTATTTGTGCCACCAGCGAACATTTGCCGCAATTACAAACAGATGGTTTATTTGAACAATCGCTGCTGCAGCTGTTATCCGCCGTTTCTTTGCGCTTACCCGCATTGGAAGAACATAAAGAAGACATACCAGATTTAGCCATTGCCATGGCAAATGTGCAATTTGAAATGTCTGGTTTTGAATATAAAGAATTCGACATTGCCGCGCTGAACGCCTTAAGAAACGCCTCTTGGCCGGGCGATTTAGCGCAGCTTGATGCTGTTGTGCGCAATTTAATTCAAACGAGTTTAAGCGAAAAAATTACGCTTGAGGATGTGCATCGTATTTTGCATCAATTTGATGACGCTGTCATGCAACAGGGCTTTAAAAATAACATTAGCGAACAAACTGAAAATAAGACACCGCATAAAGTATTTAAACTTGCCGCACCTGAACAATTTCAGGCGGCAGACTCAAATTGGGTCGCGAATTTTGATCAGCCTTTAAGAGAAGCGCGGGACGAATTTGAACGCCGTTACTTTGAATATCATTTAAAAGCAAACAACCATAATATGACCAAACTTGCAGAAATTACGGGCTTGGAAAGAACGCATTTGTACCGAAAACTGAAACAATTGGGTATTAATTTAAAAGGCTAGTAAACCTCAGCTCTAGTAAACCGAAGTTTAATTTAAATCAAGTTCCAAAATCACGGGCGTATGGTCGCTGGGGCGTTCCAATTTTCGTGGATTTTTATCAATCACGCATTGTTTACAATGCGGTTTCAACAAATCGCTCACTAAAATATGGTCAATGCGCATGCCAAAATTACGCCGAAAACCCATCATGCGATAATCCCACCAGCTAAAACTTTTTTCAGGCTGTTCAAACAGCCTAAAACTATCATGCAATCCCAGTGCAACAATGTTTTTAAATGCAGCACGCTCTGGCGCGCTGACCAACACTTGCCCTTCCCAGGCGGCTGGGTCATGACAATCACGGTCTTCTGGCGCAATATTGTAATCGCCCAATAATGCTAAATGCGGATACGCCTTCAGTTCATCCTCAAGCCAAGCGGTGAGCGCGTTTAGCCAGCCAAGTTTGTAAACATATTTTTCAGAATCAACCGCTTGCCCGTTAGGTATATACGCGCACACCAGCCGAATACCTTTAATATTGGCGGAAACCACGCGCTTTTGCGCATCTTCATAATTTGGAATGCCATATAGAACATTTTCGATGGTATGCGGGCTTAAAATTGCTACGCCGTTATAGGTTTTTTGCCCACTATGCACTGCGTTATAACCAATTTCTTTGAGCGCTTCATAAGGAAATTTCGCATCTTCTTGCTTGGTTTCCTGCAAACAAAGCGCATCTGGCTTATGCTCGTTAAGCCAATCGATGACATGCGGCAACCTAACGTTGAGCGAATTAACATTCCATGTGGCAATTTTCATGCGTCAAAATCCTTAGCGTTGATTAGAATCATTAGAATTTTAGACTACTAAAAAGAGATATTTTTTTAAAGTGAAAAATAATTCTAAAGTTTTATCGCGCCGCGACGATATCATTTTCAAGCATCGGATAAAAGAAACAGGAAGTGGTTTGATGTTTGTGTGGTTTTAAATGTAGTTAACCTTATATTTTAAATTTTATACAAAGGAAATAAATCATGAAAAAATTCGTATCAGCACTATTCGTATTAGCAGCTTTAATGTCAAACGTAGCCATTGCAAGTGATTGTCATCCAGATGAACACAAAGATGACCACGGTAAATGTGTTAAAAAATAAGAAATAATTCTCCAAGCACAAACGCTTGCGAAGAAAAATGGCTTGACCATTCAAAAACCTCAACTTTACTTGTTGAGGTTTTTTCATTTTTAAGAAGATAAAATGGCTAACCAAATTCATTATTAAATTCAATTAAAGCGTTTTTATTCTAAATTTGATTTAAAAGCAAACGCACTAAAATCATATATTTGAATGTTTAATCCGCAGGAAAATCGTGTGAATAATATTGAATCGAGTATCGTTGCAGATTTTAGGCAAACATTGCTTTGGCCTGTTCAGCTTATTTCAGAAAATAACACCCAAAAAATTCAGCGCCCTTGGGATATTCTAAAAAATTCCAACAGCCCTTGGCAAGAAATTCAAGATGAATTTTCTATAGCAAAACAAGCCTTTAGTGAAGTGCGTTATCAAGAATTTGTCACTTTTATGCCATTTGCCCAACGCTTTTTATATGGCGAAGGCAAGCACGGTAGGGAATCTGGCGGCTATGGCGAATCGCCCATTCACATTTTTTCACGTTCAGATATTAGCCAAGTTCGCATCACTTTAAAGAGCGAAGCTGAACCCATTACGCTAAAAGTGGCGCATATTGAGCTGTATTTTTTCTATGATATTGACGTTGCATTTTTAGCGCTCGAAGTCACAGGAAAAAATATTCAGCTTAAACATGCAATGGATATTTTGTATCGTTTAGGGCGCACTTACCCAAATTATTGGGAAGAAAGCGGTGATGCTGGACATTGCGCAAAAAAAATTGAGTGGTTAGATCAGTCAGGAAACCAACTTTCCGTTTCAGATTATCTAGAAAAATCGCGCTATTTAGCCTTTGTTAAAGAAAATCATGTGCCTTGCGTTTCTTTGCATTGGGAATTTTTAATGCGGCCCTTAGTGCAACATTATTCCAGCCAAATGGGTGAAATGCGTTACCGAGAAATTGAATATCAACGCATGCCGCTTATGGGATATCTTGCGTTTGAGGATGTGAGCAAACTGACACGCGGCGATTTAATTCGATTAGGCTTGGTCACGCAGCCTTGGGATTCACAAACGCTGCCGTTTACAGAAGAATTTTTAACAAATTTTGAAAAAAAACATTGTTACGACCGCTATTGGGATGACTACAAGCGCGACCCTTGGAGCACCACGCGCATCATGTGTACAGGGCAAAATTTTATTGTGGTTGGCAGTCAGCATCACCGCGTTTACACTAACGATAAAACAGGCATTAAACGCAATTATCAAAATCAATATTTCTTACTTTTTTTAATTGCACATTTTCAAAAAGCCGCGTTGTTGATGCTTTCAGACCGTATGGTACAAGCCATTAGCCGGCTCAATATTGAAAATGAATCTTCAATCAAAGTATTTAGACAAAGCATTAGAAATGTGATGGGCGTTTTTTTACGCTTTACGCATCGTTATTGGTTTGAAAGTGTTTCTGACCAAGCAGTGGCAAAAGACTTATTTTCGATGATGCACAAACAGCTTGAAACCGCCGATTTATATGAAAAAACCCGCCGCCGGATTATGGATATGGCAGAATATTTAGAAGGTGAAGAAATTAAACGCCAAGCTGATACGGTGGTTCGTCTCACGGTTGTGACGATTTTAGGCTTGATTGGTACGATGACGAGCGGCTTGCTTGGTATGAATATTTTTGATTTAACCAGCGCATCAGCAGGGCAAAAAGTCATCTACTTTTTAAGCGTGTTTATTCCAGTGACTGCGCTCACGTTTTACACGGTGATTAAATCTCGCAGGTTATCTTTATTTTTAGATGCGCTTTCGAGTGAAGGCTCTGGATTTGGTAATAAGTTACTTAAACTGAAAAGTGTTTGGTTTGGGCGCGTTGAAGATTAATGTTAGAAAATTAAAGGAGTCTAGGCAAAACGCACTTTAAACAGTTGAAAACCTTTAAACAATCGTTTGAAAACAAAACGTAGAAGATAAAAGTTAAGCGTTTACAAGCGTATAATCTGTAAATTCTTAAATTTGCGGCTAAATTATTTTGACCACGCTCAAGTTAAACAAAAAAAACACTGAAAAAAACATCGAAAAAAACGATGAAACATCGTATTCACTAAAACCGCCTGTTCGCCGTGCAGACCCAGCAAAACGCGATCGAACAGTCATGCAAAAAAAAGTTGAAACCTCTATTGAGCGCAACAATCAGCGTGACCAACATAGTGAACGAACACAGGTAAGCGCAAAACCAGCTGAAACACGTGAAATTCGTCAGCAAACCATTGAAAAAAATCGTCAACGTAATCATAAATTTGATGGTTCACTTAAGTTTGATCCGTCACTTAAGTCTGATGAATCACATAAGTTGGGTCAAACACAAGCAAATGATGGGCAAAATTTACCCATAAACCCTGAAAAAAAACCAAAACAAGCTGGCATGGATACGCGTACTACGCCGCGCCCAGACAAAAATGAGCCGCAATATCGCCAAGCGCCGCGCCGTGGTGGAAAAGTGCGCGATGGTTACGATGCAACTGCAACACCTCAATATGGCGCAGCGGCAAAAGCTGCTTATAAATCCACATCCATTAGTACAGATTTACCGCGCCTTTCAAAAGTGATGGCAGAACGTGGGCTTTGCTCACGCCGTGAAGCGGATGAGTGGATTAGCAACGGCTGGGTAAAAGTGGATGGCGACATTATTGAAACCCTAGGCACGCGTATTAATCCTGACGCGGAAATTATCATCAGTAGTTACGCGCAAGAATATCAAGCAGAGCATGTGACGATTTTGCTGCACAAACCTGTGGGCTATGTGAGCGGTCAAGCTGAAGACGATTATCAACCCGCGATTGTGTTGGTGCATCCAGACAATCAATGGCAAGAAGATCCAACGCTGCACATGAATCCCCCCAAAGAGTTTCAGCGCAGATATTTACACGGCTTAGCGCCAGCAGGACGCTTAGATATTGACTCCACAGGTTTGTTGGTGTTGACCCAAGATGGCAGAATTGCGCGACATTTAATTGGTGAGGATTCTACCGTTGAAAAAGAATATTTAGTGCGTGTTGAAGGCGCGCTGGACGATGACGGCTTAAAACGCTTAAATCATGGCTTAAGTTTAGATGGCGAAAAACTAAAACCTGCAAAAGTGAGCTGGCAAAATGAAGACCAATTACGTTTTGTGTTGCGTGAAGGCAAAAAACGTCAAATCCGCCGCATGTGCGAAATGGTCGGCTTGCATGTGGTTGGCTTAAAACGTGTGCGCATTGGTAGCATTAATTTAGGAAAATTACCGCTGGGCGAATGGCGCTATTTACGCGCTGAAGAAAAATTCTAAACAAATAAAATTAAATGGTGAGCGTGATGTAAATTTTTATACACTTAGCTTGTCATTCTTTTAGTAATACAATAATCTTAAACATAGCAAATTGAGTTTCAACTTTTTAACAATTTTTAGGAAAATAAAATGGGTTTATTTGACAGTGTAGCAGGCGCAGTTTTAGGTAAAGTATTGGGCGGTGAACAAGGCGGTATGGCGCAAGTTGCGATGGAAATGTTCAACCAAAACGGCGGATTAACTGGCGTTTTAGATAAATTTAAACAAGGTGGCATGGCAGAGCAAGCGGCTTCTTGGGTCGGGAAAGGTGAAAATTTACCTATTTCAGCCGAACAAATTGCAAGCGTGATTGGCAGCACCGCGATTGGCGACATGGCGGCGAAATTTGGCATTACGCCTGAAGTGTTAAGCAGCCAAATTGCACAACATTTGCCCACCGTGATCGACAAAATGACGCCAGATGGAGAGGTAAATGCGAATTCTGGCAATTTGCTCACCACTGTATTAAGCATGCTAAAATAGTTTAAGCCTAAGGTTGAATTTTAAGGGCGATTTTTCGCCCTTTTTTATTTTAATTTCCCATTAATTTCACATAAGAATCAAAAGGTTATGGATATTTTATTATTGATTAAAGCGGCCATTTTGGGTGTTGTCGAAGGCGCAACTGAATTTTTGCCCATTTCAAGCACTGGCCACCTGATTTTGGCGGGTGACTTACTTAATTTTATGAACCATGAAAAACGCAATGTGTTTGAAATTGCCATTCAGCTTGGCGCAATTTTGGCAGTGGTTTGGGAATATCGAAAGCGCTTCACCAGCACGTTTGCGGGCATTGGGCGCGACCCAATTGCAAATAGGTTGATCATTAATTTAGCCATTGCCTTTTTGCCGCTGGCAATTTTAGGCCTTATTTTTGGCGATAAAATTAAAGCTGTTTTATTTAAACCATTGCCCGTTGCCTTAGCCTTTATTGTCGGCGGTTTTATTATTCTTTGGGCAGAAAAACGCCAACATACCGTTACGATAGAAACGGTCGATGACATTCGCCCAATCGACGCCTTAAAACTTGGCCTTGCGCAAGCGGTGGCGCTCATTCCAGGCATGTCACGCTCTGGCTCAACCATTATTGGTGGATTATTTTTTGGCCTATCACGCAAAGCAGCGGCTGAATTTTCATTCTTTTTAGCTGTCCCAACGTTAGGCATTGCGTCCATTTATTCCATGTACAAAGACCGCGCGCTGATTAGTTTTGACGATTTGGGCGCATGGTTTGTGGGCTTTATCTTTGCGTTTATCAGCGCCATGTTTGCGGTACGCGCACTCATTCGTTATGTCAGTCATCATGATTTTACAATTTTTGCTTGGTATCGCATTGTATTTGGCATTGTGGTGATTGCGACGGCCTATTTTGGTCTAGTGAATTGGACTGTAGGCTAAATTAAAATCTTTCAATTAATTGTTTAATGTCACTAAATTAGTGCACATTAATACAAAATTTTGATGAGGGAACAACATGAATAAAATTTTAAAATATAGTTTGTACGGCATTGGCGGCTTAATTTTACTCGTCATTTTGGCAATAGCCATCATTAGCGCAACCTTTAACCCAAACGATTACAAGCAACAAATTATTGATGTTGTGAAAGAAAAAAAACAACGTACGCTCAAAATTGATGGCGATATTAAACTCGCTTTTTGGCCAAAAATTGGCGCAAATTTAGGTAAAATTTCAATTTCTGATCATGAAAAATCCACAGAATTTGCTGCAGTGGATGGCGTAAAAGTCTCGCTTGCTTTGCTACCACTTCTCAAAAAAGAGCTGATTGTTGATACCGTTTACATTGACGGCGCGCGCGCGAACATTGTGAAATATAAAGACGGCACAACAAACTTTGACGATTTGTTGAGCAAAGATGAAGAAGAATCAGAACAAATTAAATTTGATATTCAAGGGGTGCATGTCACCAATACCGCAGCCAATTATTTGGATGAAGCTTCTGGCGCAAAATACAGCATTGCAAAATTAAATTTAACCACGGGTCGTGTAGCGTTGGCTGAACCGTTAGATTTAAATACTGATTTTACGGTGACTGCGAATCAACCTGAAATTTCCGCAAATGTAAAAGTTAAAGGCAATTTTTTAGCCGACCCTGAAAAACAACATTTTGTAGCAAAAAATTTAGATGCCAACATTTTAGGCAATTTAGTCGGTGCAAAAGAAGTCAATATTCAAGCCAATGGCGACATTGATGCAACCTTAAGCAGCAGAGAATTTTTAATTGACGGCTTAAAAGTCACCGCTAGCGGTTTGATGAACGGCGCAAAGTTAGAAGCCATGTTAAATGCGCCTGCGCTCAAAGCTGTGAAAGATGCTGTGAAAAGTGAAAAAGTAACAATTACGCTTTCACAAAGTAAAGGCAGCGACAACTTTAAGGCCAATTTAATATTGGCGGATATTAAAGGCACACCAACTTCTTTACAAAGCACTGGCATTTCGGGTGATTTATCTGGCGTACAAGGGCAGCGCACAATCTCTGGAAAATTTGCATCTCCTTTTAACGGCAATCTTGAGAGCCTAATTTTTGATTTACCAAAATTGGTCGGCAATTTAGACATTAAAGACCCAGCTTTGCCCAATGGCGCAATGAAAGGCGGTTTTAATTTAAGTCTGCACACTGATGCTAAGCAAGAACTTGCGAATAGCCAATTTAATTTAGCGATTGATTCAACTAAATTAAATGGCGACTTAAATGTTGCAAGCTTTAAAACCCCTCACATTAAATTTAATGTAAATGCAGATACGTTGGATTTAAACAAACTCCTAGGTACAAAAAAATCAGTAGAGAAAACTTCTTCACCTGCCAGCGAAAAACCCGCTGATTTATCTGCACTCAAAACACTTTTTGTGGATGGAAAAGTCAATATTGGACACATTATTTATGACAAATATCGTTTGTCTGGGCTCAATGTTGCTATCAATGCGGACGGTGAAAAACTTGCGCTTTCTGGCCTAAACGTAAAGTTCGATGACAGCCAAATTAAAGGCAATGTTGGCATCAGTCAATTTTCAAAACCACTTTATACGTTTGATATTGATATTGATTCTTTAGACATGGATAAATATGTTGGTGGCGCAAGCGCAGCGCCAAGCAAATCCACTGAAAGTAAACCTGCAGATTTAAGCGCATTGAAAGCGCTTAATGCAGACGGCAGTTTACGCATCGGCAACTTAAAATACGGCAAAACCAAAGCGTCTAATATTCGCATAGATTTAAAAGCGGATGGTCAGAAGTTGAGCGTGAATCCATTTGCCGCCAAAGTCGATGACAGCCAAATTAACGCCAATGTTGGTATCAGCCGTTTTAATGACCCAATTTACACGTTTAATGTAAATATTGATAAATTAGACGCTGATAAATACATCACAAAAAGTGATCAACCAGCCGCCAAAAGTACAGGCGATACACCAATTGATTTGAGCGCATTAAAAAAGTTGAATGCTTCTGGCGAAGCAAAAATTGGCTGGCTTAAACTAGCCAATGTAAAAACTGAAAATGTAAATATTGGCTTAAAAGCTGCCGATGGCATTGCGACAGTTTCACCATTTGCTGCCAATTTATATCAAGGTAGCATGAACGGCTTACTAAAAGTGGACGCACGCGCAACACCCAGTATTACTTTTAAGCAGGATATGAAAAATATTGCCATTGGCCCTTTGCTGGTCGATGCGATTAATAATGACATGCTCTCCGGCAAAGGTACTTTAAATGTGGATGTGACCACACAAGGCAACACGGTTGGCGCACTGAAAAAAGCGCTCAACGGCAATGCGGCGATTAATTTAGCCGATGGCGCGATTAAAGGCATTGATGTTGCAGGAACGGTACGCGATGTGAAAAGTAAACTTAACGTTTTAAAATCAGGCAGCAATGTAGATTCTGATAAATCTAAAAAAACTGATTTTAGCGAACTGACTGGCACGTTTAATATTAAAAATGGCGTTGCGTTTAATGATGACTTGACCATGAAAGCGCCCATTTTGCGTTTAGCCAAGGGGGATAGCAAAGGAAACATTGACATTGCCAATGAAAAAATTGATTACCTTGCAAAACCAACCTTAGTTGCCACCACGAAAGGGCAAGGCGGCAAAGACGTTGATCAGCTTACTGGTATTGGCATTCCAATTAAAATTACTGGCTCGTTTGCCGACCCAAAATTTGGCATGGATTTAGCTGCGCTTGGTACGGCGCTGGCAAAATCTAATTTATTAGATAAAGTTGGCGGCGATAAAGCTGAAGCAGTCAAAGGGCTTTTGGGCGATGGCGACAAAGTTGAAGCACTAAGTGGATTACTGGGTAAGAAAAAATCAGATAAAACGCAAGAAGCAGCGCCTGATGCTGCAAACCCATCTGAAGAAAAACCAAAAGAGTCTTCAAAAGAAAAAGCTGAAAAAAAATTAAAAAAATTGCTAAATTTTTAATGCATAAAGCAAGGTTTTTATTGTATGTCTGAATTTGCAAGCCGCCTGATTGCTTGGCAAAAAATGCATGGGCGGCATGATTTACCTTGGCAAAATACAGTTGATCCCTACGCCATTTGGGTCTCAGAAATTATGCTTCAACAAACGCAAGTGGCGGCGGTAATTGGTTATTACAGCAAGTTTATGGCAAGGTTTCCGTCTATCGCGGCGTTGGCAAGTGCCTCTCAAGAAGAAGTACTGCAATATTGGAGTGGGCTAGGATATTATTCGCGCGCTCGCAATTTGCACCAAGCCGCCATCACCATCGAGCAAAAATTTAAGGGTATCTTCCCAGAAAATTTTGAGGCGATGCAAACGTTGTCAGGCATTGGTAGAACCACTGCGGCAGCCATTGCGGCGTTTGCTTTTGGTCAAAATCAAACCATTTTAGATGGCAATGTAAAGCGCGTGCTTACGCGACATTTTTTGATTGAGGGCTGGGCGGGCGCGCCAGCCATTGAAAAAAAATTGTGGCAATTAGCACAAACACTTTTGCCTGAAAATGACATGGTCGCATACACGCAAGGGTTGATGGATTTAGGCGCAACCGTTTGCACTAAAAGTAAGCCTAAATGTTATTTATGCCCGCAGATTGATTTTTGCCAAGCGTATCAAGAGCAACGCGTGCACACATTGCCCACCCCAAAACCGAGAAAAATAATTCCACATAAAGAAACAACCATGTTGGTTTTAATTCAACAGGAAAAAGTACTACTCGTTAGAAGACCTGCCGCAGGTATTTGGGGTGGGTTATTAAGTTTGCCTGAAGCTGAAGACCATGAAAATATGATTGAGTTTGTAGAAAAAAACTATGGAAAAATGACACACAATTTTAACTATTTACCAAAATTCACACACACTTTTACCCACTTTAAATTACATATTCAACCAATTAAACTTCATTTTTCACCATTGATGCCGATAGTTTTAGATGAAAAGACTGTGTTAATGCCAATTAGTGAAGCTGTTGAAGCTGGAATTGCTGCGCCTATTCGTAAAATTTTACAGTCTTTATTGCAAACTTGCGCTTAACAATATTGAACATTCAATTGCATTAGTAAAAGAGTTAACTTTAAAACATGAATGAAATCCAAAAAAATGCCAAAAAATAATTTTATCGCCCTGCTGTTAAGTATTTTTTTCTTAATTGCATCTAATAATAGCTTTGCGAATGCGCTGCCAATCAAAGAAGCCATTGACGAAGCTTATGTAGAAAAAAATGAAAATTCTGAGGTGTCTGAGTCTATCAATCATTTGAATCAAACGGAAAACGATTCAACAAAAATTAGCCCAGAAAGTAAGGTTCAAGCAGAACAAGAAATTTACGAAATCACTGCCATCAAACCTAAGCCTTTTCATAACCCACACGCCTTGTTGGTTGAAATGGCGTTTAAATTTAAGTCTGGTGGAAAAGTCAGTAATTATCAGGAAGTGCATGATCAATATTGCAAACTTGCGCGGGATGGCGACGCAGATGCGCAATATGCGCTGGGCTGGATGTATCAATATGGCAAAGGCATTTCAGCTAACATTGAAACGGCCAATTTATTTTATAGTATGGCAGCAGAGCAGCAACATGAACTGGCACTTGAATCATTGACGGATGTTGCGGTGATTCAAATGGCAACGCAGTTGAATGAAAAATTGCCAAAATGTATGCTGCCAGACCCACCACCGCCCGTGATTGAACCACCAAAACCTGCTGAAACAATAAGCCAAGCTGAAGTTGAGCCTATTTCTGAGCGAACTGCAAAATTATTTATGTCGCAAAAATGGCTATATAAACTTGTAAATAAAATGGCAAGCAAACATAAAATTGATGCAAATTTAGTAATGACGTTTATTGCGATTGAATCTGGGTTTGATGCATTAGCAACTTCACCCAGAAATGCGCAGGGACTCATGCAGTTGATTCCTGAAACTGCCGCGCGTTTTGGCGTAAAAGATGCCTACAAACCTGAAGACAATATCAAAGGCGGTATTGCCTATTTACAATGGCTGTTAGCGTATTATCAAGGCAATATTGAATTGGTTGCCGCGGCTTATAATGCGGGCGAAAAAGCGGTTGATCGCTACAAAGGCGTGCCGCCTTATGAAGAAACCAAGTTGTATGTGAAAAAAATTGCCAAACTTTATCAGCGCGTGCTTCACCCTTATAAAGAAAATTGGGTGCGCGCTTCGCCGATTTTGGATTCAAACGCCGCACTTTCAGCAAGTAAGCGAAAAATGTAATCTGTGTATCAGATAAAAGTGAGCGATTACTTACTTCGCAACCCAGTCGCCAGATTTTCCTCCGTGTTTTTCCAATAATTTAATTTCACCAATGACCATGCCTCTGTCGGCAGATTTGCACATGTCGTAAATTGTGAGTAAGCCCACACTTACAGCCGTTAGCGCTTCCATTTCCACGCCAGTTTTTCCGTCACAGTTGGCGGTGCAGGTGCAAAAAATAGTTGATTTTTCTTTGTTAATTTCAAAATTTACGCTTACTTTTGTAAGCGTAATTGGATGGCAAAGTGGGATTAATTCTGACGTTTTTTTGCTGGCTTGAATTGCCGCAATACGGGCAATGCCAAGCACATCACCTTTTTTTGCATCACCTTGATGAATCATGTTAAGCGTAGCATTTTGCATTTTAATGAACCCTTGCGCAATTGCGCTGCGCTGGGTGATTGCTTTGTTCCCAATATCAACCATGTGCGCTTGGCCAGAGGTATCAAAATGCGTTAAAGCGCGTGAGTTTTTCATAATCTTCTTCTTCGTTTCATTAAATAATCATTTAATGAGAATATTGTTAAAGTTTAGTATTGTAAATTTGGCTATAAAAATTTTAGCCAGTAGTCGTTTAAAGTTTAAACAAGCAAAAGTAATATTTAATGAACCTAAGCTTAATTGGCATTATCATAACAAAATCATATTTAAAAGATGAAAATTAAACGCATGTATTTATTGCATCCTAAATTATTTTTAGGCATTTTAAGCGCGTTGCTATTTGTGGGTGTGGTGAGCGCAAATGAAGCAAAACCTGTGGCAGATAAAAACTATCAACTTCCGTCTTCGCGCAAAGATGCAGTTTTTTCTGGCGTTCCTTACAGCCCGCCCATAGAAGTTGAACGGGGCGTGGACGCAAATTTGCCCGAGCTCGGTGATATTTCGCAAACTGTTTTAAGCCCGCTGGATGAAACACGCATTGCCAACCAAATCATGCAACAAGTTTATAACAGCGATGAGGTTGTTCAAGACCCTGAAATTACCGATTATTTGCAAAAGTTAGGGAATCAACTTGCGTCAAGTGGACCAGATAAATCGCAGAAATTTAATTTTTTTGTGGTCAAAGATGCGTCAATTAACGCGTTTGCCATGCCTGGTGGCGTGATTGGCGTGCATACTGGGCTGATTTTATCTTCAAATAATGAATCAGAATTAGCCAGCGTGCTAGGACATGAAATTGGTCATGTAACGCAACATCATTTAGCCCGCATGTTGGCTTCGCAAAAATACGATACTTTTAAAAATATTGCAGGAATTGCGTTGGCCTTGCTGGTAGCAAGATCTAACCCACAACTTGCCACTGGTGCCATGACCGCTTCAAGTGCGTTTGGCATACAAAACCAATTAGATTACACGCGTGAACATGAGCGCGAGGCTGACCGTGTTGGCCTGCAAATTTTAAGCAATGCTGGCTTTGATGTGCGTGCCATGCCGGCTTTTTTTACCACCTTACAACGTGGAAACCGATTTTCTGAAGGCGGCGCACCGAGTTTTTTGCGCACGCATCCGCTCACTTCTGAAAGGATTTCGGATGTGGCAAACCGCGTTGAACAAATGCCTTACAAGCAAGTGGCGGACAGTGTTGACTTTCAATATGTGCGTGCAAAATTACGCGCAAGTGCCCATTTTGTGGATAGAAATGCAACGCAGTCCACCACGGATTTATTTATAAAAAATATTCAAGAAAAGCGTTTTGTGAATGAGGCGGCAGAACATTATGGGTTGGCGGTGGCTTATTTAAATAAGCGCGCATTCGCTCAAGCTGAAAATGAAATTAATTGGCTTAAAAAAAATGCCCCTGCGCATACCATGATTGAAAATTTATCTGCACAATTTTTGGTGGCAAAAAACAACCCAACCTTGGCGGCGCAACAATACAGTGCAGCGTTAAAAAAATTTCCTGAAAGTCGCGCGTTAATTTATGGCTATGCAGAGCATTTTTTAGCCATTAAACAGTTTGATTCATTATTAAAATTATTAAGCGAAAAACAGTTTTTGTTTCCAGACGATGCTTATTTTTATGATTTAAAAGCGCGCGCTTTTGCGATGCAAAATAAACAATTGTTGAGCCATCAAGCACAGGGCGAGGCTTATTTTAGAAAATATGATTTAAAACGTGCCACTGAACAAATGGATTTAGCAGTGAAAGCAAAAGATGGCGATTTTTACCAACAATCGATTGTTGAAGCGCGCTTAAAAGAATTGCAGCGATTGCTGCTTGATGAAAAAAAGGCAAAAGATGCTTCGTAGAAAATTTTTAAAGCAGTGTGCTTGGATGTTGGCAGCCGCTGCGTTATCGCCTAAAGCAGTATGGGCGGCGGTTTGGAATCAACCCGCGTTTGAAACAAGCAAGTTGACGGAAGCGTTGGAAAAATTAGGGATAAAAAATCCAGTTAACAGCCAAGATATTAAGATTACTGCGCCAGACCGCGCAGAAAACGGCGCAATTGTTCAAGTGGAAGTCACAAGCCAAATTCCTAATACTGAATCCATCACCATTTTGGTTGAGAAAAACCCAACGCCACTGATTGCGCAGTTTAAATTTTTTGAAGGAACCCAAAGCTTTGTGATTACACGGATCAAAATGGCAGAAACTTCTGATGTGACGGTGTTGATAAAAGCAAGAGAGCAATATTTCATCAACACAAAAAATGTAGTTGTATTGGAAAACGGTTGTGGTTAAGGGGTTGAAATGGCAGACAACATGAAAATTCGGGCGCAATTAAAGGGTGAAATTTGCGAGGTAAAATTACTGATGAGTCACCCCATGGAAACAGGGCGTAGAAAAAATGACTCAGGTGAAATTGTGCCAGCACATTTTGTGCAATTAGTCACCGCAAAACTGAATGGCAAAAGCGTGCTTGAAGCGCAATGGGGAACAGCGATTTCAAAAAATCCTTATTTAACTTTTAGATTAAAGTTAGCGAAATTGGGCGATGAATTATCTGTGACTTGGTTAGATAATATTGGCCAAAGCGTTACGCAAAGCGTGTTTGTGACGCAAGGTTAAAAGCAACATCTGATATATTTTACATATCAGGTGAATTTAAACGATGTATTATACTTATCAAATAAAATCTTTATAATGCAATGCATCAAAACAAATTGATTATTTTTTTGTAGCAAATTTACTAAATTTTTTAGTAATAATTTTTTAGTAACAACTTTTTAGGAGAAATAAACATGTCATTAATTAATACCCAAGTTCAACCATTTAAAGCACAGGCTTTTCATAACGGAAAATTTATTGAAGTCAGTGATGTCACCATGAAAGGTAAATGGTCTGTGGTTATTTTTATGCCAGCAGCGTTTACGTTTAATTGCCCAACCGAAGTTGAAGATGCGGCAGACAACTATGCTGAGTTTCAAAAAGCAGGTGCTGAAGTGTATATTGTGACAACAGATACGCAATTTTCACACAAAGTTTGGCATGAAACCTCACCCGCTGTGGGCAAAGCAAAATTCCCATTGGTGGGCGACCCAACACACCAATTAACCCGTGCATTTGATGTGCATATTGATGAAGAAGGTTTGGCATTGCGCGGTACATTTGTGATCAATCCAGATGGCGTGATCAAAACCGTTGAAATCCACAGCAACGAGATCGCGCGTGATGTGAAAGAAACATTGCGTAAATTAAAAGCTGCACAATACACCGCCGCCAACCCAGGTCAAGTGTGCCCAGCAAAATGGAATGAAGGCGCAAAAACATTAACGCCTTCATTAGATTTAGTTGGCAAAATTTAGTTATTTTAGCTAACAGTTAGATGAGCGCGCCCTGTTTAGGCAGGGCGTTGTGCAGAGCGCATTTATTAATTCAAAGTGTTTTCTGTGCAGCGAAATCCCCCACTCACTGATTTTGCTTATTTGGATAAGCCACGGGGATTATTTATTTAAAAATATTGATATTTACAATATGGTGTATTCAAAAAATTTGGAGATTTAGAATGTTAGAGGAAACTTTAAAAGGGCAATTGCAAAATTATTTAGGTATGTTGCGTCAGCCAATCCGTTTAATTGCGTCACTTGACGACAGCGCCAATGGCAAAGACATGCGCGAGTTATTGCAAGAAATTGCAGAACTGTCAGACAAAGTCACTTTTGATGACAGTGGCAACGATGCCCGCAAACCTTCATTTGTGATTACACGCGAGGGCGAAACCCGTGGCGTGCGCTTTGCCGCGATTCCGTTGGGGCATGAGTTTACTTCATTGGTGCTTGCCTTGTTGTGGACAGGCGGTCACCCACCAAAAGTGGAAGACAGTGTCATTGAGCAAATCAAAAGTTTGCAAGGCGACTTTAACTTTGAAGTCTACATGAGCCTGTCATGCCACAACTGCCCAGACGTGGTACAAGCCGTGACCTTGATGACGGTACTCAACCCGAATGTGAAAGCCACGATTATTGATGGCGGTTTATACCAAGACGAGGTCAACACCCGCAACATCATGGCGGTGCCTGCCACCTTTATGAATGGCGAAATGTTTGCCTCTGGCCGTATGTTGATAGAAGAGTTTCTCACCAAATTGGATACAGGTGCCAGCGCCAAAGAAGCCGAAAAACTCAATGCCAAAGAAGCTTATGACGTGCTAATTGTGGGCGGTGGGCCAGCAGGCGCAGCTGCAGCGATTTATGCTTCACGTAAAGGCATCCGCACAGGCATTGTGGCAGAACGTTTTGGCGGTCAAGTGAATGATACGTTGGCGATTGAAAACTTTATTTCAGTCAAAGAAACCGACGGGCCCAAAATGGTGACCGCGCTTGAGGAACATGTGAAAAGTTATGATGTGGATATCATGAACTTGCAACGTGCCGCTGGTCTAAGAAAAGCCGAGTTTATCGAAGTCACGCTAGAAAATGGCGCAGTGCTTAAAAGTAAATCGGTGATTCTTGCCACGGGTGCGCGCTGGCGTAATCTCAATGTACCTGGTGAAAATGAGTACAAAAACAAAGGCGTAGCCTACTGCCCGCACTGCGACGGCCCCTTGTTTAAAGGCAAACACGTGGCGGTGATAGGTGGAGGCAACTCTGGCGTAGAAGCGGCAATCGACTTGGCTGGCGTGGTCGGGCATGTGACCTTATTACAATATGACACCGAGCTCAAAGCCGATGCGGTTTTACAGAAAAAACTGCGCTCGCTGGAAAAAGTCACCATTTTAACCAACGCACAAACGACTGAAGTGACGGGCGATGGCACCCGAGTGAATGGCCTCAACTACACTGACCGTGCGAGTGGCGAGAGTAAACATGTGGCGCTAGAAGGCGTGTTTATCCAAATCGGCTTGGTACCTAATAGTGACTGGCTCAAAGGCACGCTAGACTTAAGCAAATATGGTGAAATTGAGATTAACCATCACAACGCCACCTCTTTACCTGGCGTGTTTGCGGCGGGGGATGTCACCACCATTCCTTACAAGCAAATCATCATCGCCATGGGTGAAGGTGCGAATGCTGCGTTAGGCGCGTTTGATTATTTGATTAGGCAATAATGCAACCATCTAAAAAAGCGGTTATCTCAACGGTAACCGCTTTTTTTGCTTATACTGTCATCAACATGCATATTTGAAGAATACGAGCTAACCATGAGAACAGAAACCAGCGCCACCCCACAAACCATCTACCTTAAAGACTACACCCCAGCGCCATTTTTAGCGCAGTCAATTTCTCTAAATTTTGCCTTGTTTGCAGATAAAACCATCGTCACTTCAATAGTGGATTACATCAAAAATCCAGCAGGGGTGAGCCCAGATTTAGTGCTCAATGGCGACAACCAAACCGTCACGCAAGTGTTGCTTAATGGGCAAGCGTTTAGTGATTACGTGATTGCTGATGGCAAAATGACCACTGCCAACGTCGCACAAATTCACGGCGGGAAGTTTGTACTCACTATCACCTCTGAGATTGACCCAGCCAACAACACTGCGCTTGAGGGTTTATACCAATCGCAAGGCAATTACTTTACCCAATGTGAGGCCGAGGGATTTAGAAGAATCACCTTCTTTCAAGATCGTCCGGATGTATTAAGCGTATTTAAGGTGCGGATTGAAGCCGATAAAACAACGCATCCAGTATTGCTCTCCAATGGCAATTTGATGGCAGAAGGCGATTTAGAAAATGGTCGTCACTTTACTGAGTGGTTCGACCCTTTCCCAAAACCTTGTTATTTGTTCGCGCTGGTGGCGGGTGACTTAGTGCATATAGCCGACAGCTTTACCACCATGTCTGGTCGCGTGGTCGATTTGCGTATTTATGTGCGTCCAGGCGATGAAACACAGTGTCACCATGCGATGGAATCTCTCAAAAAATCCATGCGTTGGGATGAAGAAACCTATGGCCGCGAATACGAGTTAGACCGCTTTAATATCGTCGCAGTAAGTGACTTTAATATGGGCGCGATGGAAAACACCTCGCTCAATATTTTCAACACTGCCTTGGTGTTGGCACAACAAGAAACCGCGACTGATGCAGACTTTATGAGCGTCGAAGCCGTGGTAGCGCATGAGTATTTTCACAACTGGACAGGCAACCGCGTCACCTGTCGAGATTGGTTTCAACTCTCACTCAAAGAAGGCTTGACTGTATTTAGAGACCAAGAATTCAGCGCCGATATGAACTCCCGCGCGGTGCAACGCATCGACGATGTCAACGGCTTGCGTCGGATGCAATTTTCAGAAGACGCCAGCCCGCTCGCACACCAAGTACAACCCGATAGCTTTATCGAAATCAGCAACTTTTACACCACCACCGTGTATGAAAAAGGCGCTGAACTCATCCGCATGCAACACACCTTACTCGGCGCAGAAACGTATCGCAAAGCCACCGATTTATATTTTAAACGTCACGATGGGCAAGCCGTGACTTGTAATGACTTTGTGCAATGTATGGCCGATGCCTCAGGCCGCGACATGACGCAATTCTTTTTATGGTACAAACAAGCAGGCACGCCCACACTGCAAGTGAGCAGTCACTTTGATGCTGCGCAACAACGCTACACGCTCAGTTTTAAACAATCACAAGCAGATACTGCAGGCCAAACGGATAAAAAACCGTTGCATATCCCAATCGCTGTCGGCTTGTTGGACGCACAAGGCAAGGAAATTGTAGCCACGCAAATTTTAGAAATGACTCAGCGTGAGCAAAGCTTTAGTTTTGAAGGCATCACTGCGCGCCCAGTGCCCTCGATTTTGCGTAACTTTTCTGCCCCCGTGAAATTGGTGACAGACCTCAGCGACGAAGATTTACGCCTTTTGCAAATTCACGATACCGACGGCTTTAACAAGTGGGAAGCAGGCCAAACTCTAGCCTTGCGCAACATCGAGCGTGTAATGGCAAATCCGCAAGCCGACATTTCGACTTTCATTACCGACTTTGGCAATTTAATCGCACAAGGGTTAGATGAGAAAACGGACAAAGCTCTACTCGCTCGCGCCTTAAGCCTGCCAGAAATCTCCGTCATCGCGCAAAACCAAGCCGTCATCGACCCCGCCGCCATCGACCACGCACGCACTTACCTGCTCACCCAAATCAAACGTGCGCACAAAGAGGTGCTGGCAAAATTGTATGATGCGAATACTGACACAGGCGCATTTGCTATTACGCCAGAGGCGATGGGTAAACGCGCTTTGCGTAATGTGCTACTAGAAATTTTAACCGCCACCAAAGGCACAGGTTGCGCCGCCCGCGCCAAAGCACATTACTTCAATGCCAATAATATGACGGATAGAGTCGCTGCGCTTGCTAGCCTCGCTGACAGCAACCAAGCAGAGCGCGACGAAGTGTTTGAGTACTTTTACCAAACCTACAAACAATATCCGCTCGTGGTCGATAAATGGTTCAAACTACAAGCCATGAGCAACCGCGACAGCAGTTTTGAAGATTTGACTGCACTGCGCCAGCACCCAGAATTCAACATCAAAAACCCCAACCGCGTGCGCTCGCTATACACGGCGTTCTCACTCTACAACCCAGTCAAATTCCACGACCCCAGTGGCAAAGGCTATGCATTACAACGCGATGTGATTATTGAGTTGAATGCCATCAACCCACAAATTGCCGCGCGTCAGGTTAACCCGTTTAGAGAATGGAAACGCTACACGCCAGCGTTACAAGCTCACATGCAAGCTGCCTTGCAAGCGATTTTAGACACACCGAATTTATCGAATGATGTGTTTGAAGTGGTAAGTAAGAGCTTGAAGGGGTAGAAAAGAAGTTGTTACCTAGATTTAGATAATTTTAAGGAGGCGGCAGATAACAGATGGGGCTACATACACTTTTAATATGGTGATTAACTAATTGCTCTTTTAAGCCCTATTTAGTTGGTTGCTACACGTCCTGAAATTAATGCGTTTTGTGCTTTGGTTAAATCAGCGGCTTGGCCTAACATGACAATCACATCGCCTTCTGCCAAGGCATCATCTTTACCAATCTCTAATCCTTGCAAACTTGGGCGGCGCACGGATTTTACTTCAATGGCAAATTGATTAAGTTGAATTTCTGCAATGCGCTTGCCAATTGCAAACGCGCCTGATGAAATAATCACAGCATGTAAACGCGGCTGAAGTTTAACTGCAGCTTCATTTTCTGCATCTGAAATGCCATGAAAATAGCCTTTAAACATTTTGTAGCGTTCTTCTCGGAACATTCTAATGCGTTTAACCACACGGTTTAACGGTACGCCAAGTAAAACAAGCGCGTGAGAAGCCAGCATTAAGCTGCCCTCTAATATTTCTGGCACAACTTCTGCTGCACCTGCTTCGCGCAATGCGTCCATGTTTGATTCGTCAACAGTTCTGACAATGACGGGAAGTTTTGGATATTGCTCTTTTACCACATGTAAAATTTTCATGGCGGCAGGTACATTTGCATAACTAATGACTAAAGCTTTTGCGCGTGCACCGCCCGCAGCTTCTAGCACAACGCGCCGTCCTGCATCGCCATACATGACATTTTCTCCAGCGGCGGAAGCTTCGAGTACGCGCGCGGGGTCAATGTCTAACGCAATAAATGGAATATTTTCTTCTTTTAAAAAACGCCCAAGATATTGACCGCTTCGTCCATAACCGCAAACAATCAAATGATTGTTCAATGTTTTGCCAACGTCCTCAATTTGCTGAACAAGTTCACTGCTATTTTTGGTGTAGCTGCGTACCGCACGCCTTGCAATACGGCCATTGTATTGAATTAAAAACGGCGCAACCACCATTGAAAGTAGCGCTGCCGCTAATACAATTTGCAAATCATCGCCAGCAATTAAATGTTGCTCAACGCCAAGCGCTAAAATCACAAAGCTAAACTCACCAGCCTGCGCCAAAATAATACCTGTGCGAATCGCAACCCCTGATTCATATTTGACTAACCGCACTACGCAGGCAACAATAAATGCCTTAATGGTAACAAAAGCCGTTAAAACCAATAAAACTGCGCCAATATGTTGATAAATTTGTGTTAAATCTAACAACATGCCAACACTGATAAAAAATAGACCTAATAAAATATCGCGAAATGGCGAAATGTCAGATTCAACTTGGTAGCGATAATGCGTTTCAGAAATCAACATGCCCGCGATAAACGCGCCCAAGGCGTAAGATAGCCCAGCCAATTTTGTAGCAAAAGCTAAAAGTAAAGTAACCATTAAAACGTTCATGACAAATAACTCGCGCGAACGTTGCTTAGCGACTAAATTAAACCAAGGGTTAATCAGCCATTTGCCAACGGTAAATAAAAATAACAACATGGCAGCGGCTTTTAAAAACGCAAAACCTAACACGTTCATTAAATTTGCCTCTGCATTACCGAGCGCTGGAATCAACACCAAAATAGGTACAACGGCAATGTCTTGAAACAACAGCACGCCAATGCTTAAGCGGCCATGACGAGAGTTTAAATCAACGCGTTCAGCCAAAATTTTTGAAACAATGGCGGTAGAAGACATGGACAACGCGGCGGCAATCACAAACGCTGAGTTCCAACTTAAGTTAAAGTATTTTGCAATGGTCATGGTGATTGCAAGTGAAAAAACCACTTGCGCGCCACCAATCCCAAATAATTTTGATCGCATGGCATAAAGTTGCGGCAAACTAAACTCTAAACCAATGCTGAACATTAAAAAAACAATGCCAAATTCTGCAAATTCTCGACTCGCTTCGGTATCTGGTAAAAATCCAAAATTATGCGGGCCTAACACTAAGCCTACTAAAAAATAGGCTAACATTGCAGGCAAACGCAATGCACGAAACATCGCCACCGCACAAACTGCGCTGATTAATAAGATTAAAATAAGGGGCAAACTTCCGTACATAGATAGAATTTATACTAATAACCTAACAGCTAACATTGTTTCACAACAATCGCCATCCTTGAAGAAAAATTACGTTTTGCCATCACACTTTTAAAAATGCGCAAGCGTTTAGCAATAATTATGCCTAAAATGTATTTTTTTTGATTTTCTTCAGTTTCAACCCTATTTAAGTCTTTATAAGTGCTACATTCCCTTTTATACTTATTAAAATTCTTTAAAATTAAAAACAACGTTCATACTAAAAAAGTTCATGACAGAAACACTTTTGCAAAATGACAAGCCTTTAAGCGCTCAAAAAAACGCACCACTGGCATTAGCCCGTGAAATTTTGTCGCTTGAAGCGTCTGAAATTCAAGCTTTAGCAAGGCGTTTAGACGACACTTTTTTGAAGGCAGTGCATCTGATTTTGCAATGTCAAGGCCGCGTTGTGGTGACGGGCATGGGAAAATCTGGTCACATTGGTGGAAAAATTGCATCAACTTTAGCTAGCACGGGTACGCCCGCTTTTTTTATGCACCCAGCAGAAGCGAGCCATGGTGATTTAGGCATGATTGCGGCGGGCGATATTGTGATTGCCCTTTCAAACTCTGGTGAGAGCGATGAAGTTCTGGCAATTCTTTCACCCTTAAAAAGATTGGGTGCAAAAATTATTGCAATTTCTGGCAATGAACGTTCAAGTCTTGCAAAAGCGGCTGATGTTCACATCAGTGCGCACGTTGAAAAAGAAGCTTGCCCACTTGGTTTAGCGCCCACCAGCAGTACAACCGTGGCACTGGCTTTGGGCGATGCGCTTGCGTTATGTGTGTTAGATCAGCGTGATTTTACTGCAGAAGATTTTGCGCGCTCGCATCCAGGCGGTAGTTTGGGCCGCCGATTGGTAATCAGAGTGAGTGATTTAATGCGCACAGGCAACGACATTCCATGCGTGATTTCGCAAGCAAGGTTAACCGATGGTTTGCTGGAAATGTCAAAAAAAGGGTTGGGGCTCACGGCAATTATAGAAAACGGTCAGCCGATTGGCGTATTTACAGATGGCGATTTACGCCGTGCTTTTGAGAAAAATATTGATATTAACGGCGTTAAAATAAATGAAGTGATGCGAAAAAATCCGCTGAGTATTCATGCAGACCAGTTAGCCATTGACGCAGTTGCCATGATGGAATCTCACAAAATTAGCGCACTGTTGGTGACTGATCTTGACGGAAAGTTAGTGGGTGCGCTCAATATGCACGATTTATTAAGGGCTAAAGTGGTTTAGCAGATAGTACATTGATGACTATAAATTTTTTTCTAGCGCAATGTTTAACGCAGCCGAGTCTTTAAACTTAATATCATGAGAAGCACAACCATTTTATTGCCGTTACTGATATTAAGTTTGCTTGCTTTGCTGACTTATTGGGTGAATATTAGCGTACAGCCTCTCGCAGAAAAGTCTGACGGCAGTACGCGTCATGATCCTGATTATATGATGAACAATTTTGTATCAACACAAACCGATATCAAAGGCGCGTTACGTTACCGATTAAAATCTGCAGAAATGAAGCATTTTCCAGATGATGACAGTACAAATTTGATTAAACCTGTTTACACGCAATATATTGAAGGTAAATCTTATATCAAGGTTGAAGGCTTAATTGGCGATTTATCAAGCAACGGTAAAGATATTAAGCTTTATAAAAATGTTAAAATCACGCGCGCGCCCTATGCAGAAAAGCAAGAAATGACGCTTGAAACGGAATATCTGAATATTCTGCCAGACGAAGATTTAGTACTCACGCAAGAGCCAGTGGTGATACGGCAAGCGCCAAAAACTGTGGTGTATGCCAATGGTATGGTGTATGAAAAGAAAAAATTAACGCTCACCTTGTTAAACAAAGTACGCGCGCATTATGAAAAGCCAGTGATTAAAAGCAAAAAAATTAACACCTTGGAAAATGAAGACAATCAAAGTACTAAAAACGAGATTTCTAGTTTAAAACAAAAAGCTGCGTTGCCTGAAAATTTACCAAATACTGAAATTTCATGGTCAAAAAGTGCTCAACAGAAAATAGAAACGCAACCCAACGCACCACAACAAAAAACGCGCATTCGGAGACGCTATGAAAAATAAGCTTAATCATTTACTTCGTCAAGTAGGTGTTATGAACATCACGCTTGGCTTATTTTTAACGGCATCTGCAACCTGCTTTGCTGAATCTGCTGACCGTGATAAACCGATTGATTTAGAAGCAGATTCTGTACAAGTGGACGATGCAAAACAAATTAGTACTTATGTTGGTAATGTGATTCTTACGCAAGGCACGCTGATTATTCGCGCGGATAAATTGATTGTGCGTGAGGATAAAGAAGGCTTTCAGCACAGTACATCACTGGGAAATCCCACCACGTTCAAACAAAAGCGTGAGGGTAAAAATGAATACATGGAAGGCAGCGCACAACGTATTGAATACGATGGTCGCATGGATAAAGTGAAACTTTACACCAAAGCTTGGGTAAAACGCGGCGAAGATATTGTGAACGGGGATTACATTATGTATGACGCGGTGGCCGAATATGCGGAAGTGATAGGCGGTACAAAATCACCCACCAACACCACTGGGCGAGTGCGTGCCATTATTCAGCCAAAAAACAAAAAAAATGCCGATACAACAAAGCCCCAATTGCCTTAACAAATATCACCTTAAAAAATAACGAAAACAATCTCTTATGAGTGAATTTATTGTAGAAAATCTGCAAAAAAGCTACAAATCGCGCATGGTGGTGCAAGACATGACCATGCGCATTAAAAGTGGCGAAGTGGTTGGCTTATTAGGGCCAAACGGTGCAGGCAAAACCACCAGCTTTTATATGATGGTGGGTTTGGTACGTTTAGATGCTGGCAGAATTTTGTTAGATGGTAAAAATTTAAGCCGCATGCCCATCCACATGCGCGCGCGCATGGGCTTGGCTTATTTGCCACAAGAACCGTCCATTTTTCGCAAACTCACTGTAGAAGAAAATATTTTAGCCGTGTTGGAATTGCGTGATTTGAATGCAACAGAAATGTCCATTCAACTTGAATCATTGCTGGAAGAATTGCACATCACCCACATTCGTAGTAGCGCTGCAGTGAGTTTATCGGGCGGAGAGCGCCGCCGTGTAGAAATTGCCCGCTGCCTTGCAACCAACCCAAGTTTTATCTTGTTAGATGAACCTTTTGCGGGCATTGACCCCATTGCCGTGATTGATATTCAAAAAATTATTCAATTTTTGGCTAAACGCAATATTGGTATTTTGATTACCGACCACAATGTGCGCGAAACCTTAGGCATTTGTGACCGCGCTTATATTGTGAATCAAGGCCATGTGTTTGCTTCTGGAAGCCCAGCGGAAATTGTTGCTAATCAAAGTGTTAGAGAAGTTTATTTAGGTAAAAATTTCAGTTTATGAAAAGTATTAACTCATGAAGCAAGGTTTACAACTCCGATTTTCACAAAATTTATCGCTCACGCCGCAACTGCAACAAGCCATTAAATTGTTGCAAATGTCCACGCTTGAGCTCAATCAAGAAATTGATGCGCTCATGCAAACCAATCCTTTGCTGGAAAGAGGTGAGGTTGGCGAGGACGAATATGGTAATCCAGCCGAAGAGATTGCTGAACCTGGTGTATTAAATGGTGAAAATCCAGCAGAAAATTTATCTGTCGCGGATCGCTATGCAGATGACTTACCCGATACTAGTTTTGCAGAAAATAATGGTACAGACGTTGATTTTTTGGCAGGCGATTTAAACTACGTTGGTAATGATATTCCAATCCCTGATGTTAATCCGATTGAAATTCCACAGACTGCTGAAAATACCGATTTTGAAGTCGTCGCCAACACTGGCGAATTTCAAACTGAATTTACCGATGAATATGATGAATTTTCAAACGGCAGTCGCTGGGATGAAAACAGTGCGCCGCAAGATGACGACAGTGACTTTAAACAACAAGAGACCTTGCAACTGAGCTTGCGTGATCATTTAGTTTCGCAAATAAAGTTAATGTCATTTTCTGAGCGCGACCAAACTTTAATTTTATTATTGGTGGACAGCATTAACGAGGACGGTTATTTAGAAGAGTCATTGGAGGAAATTGCCACGCAATTGCCCGAAGATTTTGAAATCGATATGTTAGAGTTACAAACCGCCCTGCGGCATATTCAAAACCTTGACCCGATTGGCGTGGGCGCAAGAAATTTAAGCGAATGTCTAACATTGCAGTTGGATGCCTTAGACCAAAATACGCCCAACCTAGAAACGGCAAAAAAAATTGCCAAAGATTTTTTACCAGCACTTGGCGCACGTGATTTTACAAAGCTGCGCAAAGAATTAGCGTGTGATGAAGCCACGCTCAAAGCGGTTCAACAACTCATTACCAATTTAAATCCGCGGCCAGGTAGCCAATTTAGCCTGATTGGGTCAGATCATTATATTCAGCATGAAGTTGTGGTGAAAAAAGTCAAAGGCATTTGGATTGCCAGTTTGAATGACGGCGTGATTCCAAAGCTGAAAATTAATCAGATGTACGCCAGCATTTTAAAACGCAATCGAGACTCATCAAGCCAATATTTGCAAAGCCAAATGCAAGAAGCAAAATGGATGATTAAAAATATTCAGCAACGCTTTTCAACCATTTTGCGCGTTTCTCAAGCCATTATTGATCGCCAACGTAACTTTTTAGAGTACGGTGAAGTCGCCATGCGTCCCTTGGTGCTACGTGAAATTGCAGATGAATTAGGGTTGCATGAATCCACCATTTCACGTGTAACAACGAGTAAGTACATGCTCACTCCGCGTGGCATTTTTGAATTAAAATATTTTTTTGGCAGCTCAGTTTCAACTGAAGCAGGTGGCACTTGCTCCGCGACAGCGATTCGCGCATTGATTAAAAAAATGGTGGATGAAGAAAACCCAAAAAAACCCTATTCAGACAACCAAATTACCGATTTATTATTAAAACAAGGCATTGTGGTGGCGCGCCGCACCATTGCCAAATATCGGGAATCGCTCAATATTGCGCCAGCGAACTTAAGAAAAAACTTGTAGATTTAATTGCAATTTTCAATAAAAATTACATGAGTATTTATGCCTAGTATTTAATCTAGGTCAAAAAAATAGTTCTATTCTCATCGCACAGCGTTGCTTGAAAGTAGTAAACTAAAATTGTTCGCTCTAAATTGAAGGTCAAATTTCTGTGTATTTTCATTGGCTCAAAGCTACTTCTAATACACTTAAAATTCACTTTCATTGATTTGAATTTTGAGGAACATTTCTTAAAGGAGTATTTCATGAATTTACAATTAACAGGTCACCATTTAGAAATTACCCCAGCATTACGTGAGTATGTCACCAGCAAATTAGGTCGCATCAGCAATCATTTTGATCATGTGATTGATGTAAAAGTGACCATGAGTGTTGAAAAGCTTGCCCAAAAAGTAGAAGCTACCCTGCATGTGCCAGGCAATGATTTGCACGCCGAATGCGCAGATGAAAATATGTACAGCGCAATTGATATGCTGACAGATAAACTGGATCGCCAAGTGTTGAAGCATAAAGAAAAGCAAGCGGATCATCACAAAGTGAAAGGCGCTGTTAAACATCAAGAGTTAAAAGAAAATCTCAACTAGCATTTAAATTAAATTTAAACAACCTCAGCATTCCTATGGCTGAAATCAACGTTTCAGAACTTTACAAACAAACCCGCCTTAAACTCAAGCTCAAATGGATTGCTGGGTTTAACGGCGGTGAAAACACGCTTAACAGCAAAGCTGTTACCAAACCTACCTTAGCCCTCATCGGGCATGTCAATTATGTTTTTCCTAACCGTGTGCATGTCATCGGCTGTGCGGAAATGGATTTTTTGCGTAGCTTATCTGAAGTTGAAGCGGTAACAGCCATTGCAAATTTATATTCAACTGATTTGGCCGCAGTGATTGTTGCTAATGGTGAAAAAGTGCCAGAACCCATCATTGAAGCTGCCAATCAATTTTCTGCGCCACTTTTTTCTACCCCTTTACAAAGCCCAGCGCTCATGGATATGCTCAGCCACTATTTGGCGCAAGCAGTGGCAGAATCCACCAGCATGCACGGCGTTTTTATGGAAGTGCAAGGCTTTGGCGCGCTAATTAAAGGCGATGCGGCGATTGGTAAAAGTGAACTCGCCTTAGAGCTAATTTCGCGTGG
Source organism: Methylophilaceae bacterium (assembly GCA_965247415.1). Lineage (GTDB taxonomy): Bacteria > Pseudomonadota > Gammaproteobacteria > Burkholderiales > Methylophilaceae > Methylotenera. The sequence continues at coordinate 1,073,909 of OZ252007.1, read as the reverse complement.
GCATCGCTTAGTGGCAGATGATATTGTCGATTTTTACCATTTATCGCCTGAACGGATTGAAGGGCGCTGTCCGCCTTTATTGCAAGATTTTTTAGAGGTACGCGGTTTAGGCATTTTAAATATTCGTGCACTCTTTGGTGACAATTCAGTCAAACCGACCAAGCCGCTGGATTTAATTATTCAGCTAAAACATGCTGATAAATTATCGCCACTAGAACTCGACAGGCTCAACATTAACAGTCAGTATGAAGAAGTGTTAGGGGTAAAAATTCCTAAATTTAATATTCCGATTGCGGCAGGGCGAAATATTGCAGTCTTGGTTGAAGTGGCGATACGCAACCATGTGTTATTACTGCGGGGAATTAATGGCACAAAACAATTTATGCAGCGCCAACAGCGTGAAATGAAAAAATCTAAATAGCAGAAAAATTTTTGATTGCCTGTAATGATAACTTAACAATTTAATTGATAAAAAATAACTGAAAAAAATGCGACAGCTTATTATTGTGACAGGACTTTCCGGCTCAGGCAAAAGCATTGCTTTGCGTGCATTGGAAGACAGTGGTTACTACTGCATTGATAATTTACCTGCCACTTTGTTGCCACAAATTTCACAACATTTGACCACCGCAAGCCATGACCGCGTTGCAATCAGCATTGATAGCCGAAGTGCTTCTATTGAAACGCTGCCCAGTCATATTGCAGAACTAAAACGTCAAAATATTCAGCTTGAAGTTTTATTTTTAGAATCGAATGTCGAAACCTTGGTCAAGCGCTTTAGTGAAACGCGCAGGAAACATCCATTAAGTAAAGATTCCATTACCTTGGCTGAAAGCATTGCGCTTGAGCGCGAACTGTTAACTAATTTAAGCTATTTAGGCCACGTTATCGACACCAGCCATTTAAGTGCCAACGCGCTCCGTGGTTGGGTAAAAGAGTTGGTTGCCATTGAACACGCAGGACTCACTTTATTGTTTACTTCATTTGGCTTTAAACATGGCATCCCGCTGGATGCTGATTTTGTGTTTGATGTGCGTTGTTTGCCCAATCCGCATTATGATCCTGAGTTACGTCCACTCACGGGAAAAAACATTGAAATTCAGCAATTTCTAGCCTCTAAACCGCATGTGAACGAAATGCTGGATGACATTCGTACTTATATTGAAAAATGGTTGCCATGCTTTGTGGAAGATAATCGCAGTTATTTAACGGTGGCCATTGGCTGCACAGGTGGACAACATCGTTCTGTGTATTTTGTAGAAATGCTAAGCCAGTATTTTCAGAAAAAGATCAAAAAGTACTCACGCGCCACCGTGAAATAAATATTTAAGTGATGAACTGCTATTTTTAATTAACAAACCCTTTAAAAAGACAACCCTTATGATTGGTATTTTAATTATTGCGCATGGTAGCTTTGGTGAAAGTTTACTCAGTTGTGCCAAACACGTGATGGGAAGAACGCCACCACAATTAGCCTCCCTTGCGGTGAGTGGACAAGACGATCATCAAACTTTACTACCTAACGCACAAGCGCTGATTGCGTCTCTTAATTCTGGCAAAGGCGTGATTGTGTTATCCGATATTTACGGCGCAACCCCTTGTAATATTGTGCGTATGATTTTGCAACCTGGCGTGGTTGAAGGTGTGGCTGGCGTCAATTTGCCCATGCTCATTCGTACCATCACATACCGCCAAGAACCGCTTGCCGAGTTGATAGAAAAAGCCGTCAGTGGCGGGCGCGCAGGCGTTGTGCATTTTGATAAGATGGACTGTAATCTTTATACGCCAGATTAAATTTAAAATAAACCAACACTTAGCTGAAGTTATTCACAAAAAAATACTAACAATCAACCTTCGAAAAAGGCTCTGCATGATTCAACAAGACATTGAGATTATTAACAAACTCGGGCTACACGCGCGCGCATCTACCAAGCTTACGCAAACCGCTAGCCAGTATAAAAGTGAAGTTTGGATTACCAGAAATGGCCGCCGCGTCAATGCAAAAAGCATTATGGGTGTGATGATGCTTGCAGCAGCAAAAGGCTCGGTGATTCAGCTAGAAACCAATGGCGAAGACGAACAAACCGCCATGACCGCGCTAACAACGCTGATTAATGATTATTTTGGCGAAGGCGAATAATGACCAGTTTTAGCATTCATGGCGTAGGTGTTTCCAGTGGCGTTGCCATTGGTCACGCCCATTTGGTCTCGAATGCCTTATTAGAAGTTGTGCATTATCAATTGCCAAAACATTTGGTTGAAGACGAAGTGCAACGTTTTCAAGCTGCGGTTTTGCAGGTAAAGCGTGATTTAGAGCAAATTAATCAACAACTTCGTAATAACTCTCCCGCAGAATTAAGCGGCTTTATCGGCACGCATCTGATGATGTTGGAGGATAAATCCTTATCAGAAGCGCCCAAAGAAATTATCCGCAAAGAACTTTGCAATGCCGAATGGGCGATTAAATTGCAAATGGATGACATTGTTGAGCAGTTTGAGCAAATTGAAGACGAATATTTGCGCGAGCGGAAACAAGATGTGATTCAAGTGGTGGAGCGCATTATTAAAGTGTTGCTCGGCCATCCCAGCCAATTAAGCACACAGCAGCAAAATAGCGTGCAACATCAAGAGCGCAAAGTGATTTTGGTCGCGCACGATATTTCGCCAGCCGATGCAATTCAATTTAAGCAACATCAATTTGCCGCTTTTATTACCGATGTTGGTGGTGTGACTTCACACACCGCCATTTTGGCGCGCAGTTTAAATATTCCATCCATTGTTGCATTACAACGCGCACGAGATTTAATTAATGATGGCGAGTTGATTATTGTGGATGGCGAGTTAGGTGTTGTGATCGTCAATCCTTCGCGCGAAATTTTGGCGGAATACAAATTGCGCCAAGAAGCTTGGGAAATAGAACAACAAAAACTGCAACGCATTAAAACCACCAAAGCTGTCACTATTGATGGCACCTTGGTTGAACTCCTTGCCAATATTGAAGTGCCTGAAGACGTGATAGCGGTGAGAGCCGCTGGTGCTGCGGGCATTGGTCTTTATCGTACAGAATTTTTGTTCATGAATCGGCGTGAAATGCCCGACGAGGAAGAACAATTTATTGCCTATAAAAAAGTGGCAGAATCCATGCAAGGTGCGCCAGTGACGATTCGTACGCTGGATTTAGGCGCAGATAAGCAAATGAATCCAGATACGGTAGTGGATTGCGCCAACCCAGCGTTGGGGTTGCGCGCGATTCGATACTGCTTGAGCGAACCGCAAATTTTCCTCACCCAATTACGTGCTTTGTTAAGAGCTTCCGCATTTGGGCAGATTAAAATTTTAATTCCAATGCTTTCATCGTTATCCGAATTAAGGCAAACTAAAAATTTATTGGAACGCGCCAAGCAAAGTTTGCGCAAACAAAATACACCTTTTGACGAAAAAATTCATTTGGGCGGCATGATTGAAATCCCCGCTGCCGCCATTAATGCAGAAGCCTTTGCAAAAGAGTTGGATTTTCTATCCATCGGCACGAACGATTTAATTCAATACACCTTAGCGATTGACCGCACCGATGATGCGGTTTCACATTTATATAATCCCTTGCATCCATCCGTTTTAAAACTCATTTTAATGACGATTAAAGCAGGTGAAAAATTTGGCAAAAGCGTTTCCGTCTGCGGCGAAATGGCGGGCGATGCAAAACTCACAAAACTGCTCATTGGCTTAGGACTCACGCAACTTTCCATGCATCCTTCGCATATTTTAAGTGTTAAGCAGCAAGTGTTGCACAGTGAAATTAAACAAGTGCGCAGTATGGTGAAAAAAATGTTGGCTTTAAGCGATGCTGAAAAAATTGAACTGTTACTGATAAAACTGAACCAACATTAAGATTGGCCTTACATGTTCATTTAAAAAAGGGGAAATATGATGACTGAAGAAAACGCAACCGCCATGATTTTAGTGCCATCCAATGATGAAAAAAATATCGCCACCATCACGCATTTGGGCGGCACGGTATTTTCATTTTTTCCAGCACTCATCGTCTGGCTACTAAAAAAAGACGACAGCGCCTTTATTGCAACCGAAGCCAAAGAAGCATTGAACTTTCAAATTACCGTCGCACTCGCCATGTTTATCGCCAGTATTTTAGTGTGGATTCTCATCGGTTTTGTGATGATGCCTATCATTTGGATGTTAAACATTGTTTTTTGCATTGTTGCCGCCATCTCTACCAGCAAGGGCGAAAGTTATCGCTACCCGCTTAGCATTCGTTTAATTAATTAATCTGTTTTAAGGAAATCGCTTGTGTTAAACCCATTGTTGCATTTTGTAGGCTTACCTAAATTTAACGAAATAAAACCTGCGCATATTAGCCCAGCTATTGAGCAACTGATTACAGAAGGGCGCGCATTGGTAGAAACGCTTGCAACAGCAACGGAGCAGCCCACTTGGGAAAATTTTGCACTTAAATTAGAAGATCACAGTGAAAAAATAAACCGCGCTTGGAGTCAAGTCGGCCACATGAACGCGGTGGTGAACAGCCCAGAATTGCGCGAAGCATATAACGAAAACTTAGCAAAGCTGACCGATTACGGCAGTGATGTGGCGCAGGATGAACGACTTTATGCAAAGTTTAAACATATTCAAGCAAGCCCAGCCTTTGCAAGCTTAAGCCCCACGCAACAAAAAATTATTAATAATGAAGTGCGCGATTTTAAATTGGGCGGCGCAGAATTACCCACGGAGCAAAAAGCCCGTTTTAAAACTGTGAGTGAAGAACTTTCTAAATTAGGCTCTACATTTGAAGAAAATATTTTAGATAACACCAATGCCTTTAAACACATCGTTGAAAATATTGCAGATTTAGCAGGTTTGCCAGAAGACGCAATAGAAGCAGCCAAAGAAGCCGCAAAACGAGAAGGCAAAGAAGGCTATTTGTTCACTTTGCATTTCCCATCGTACATGCCCGTGTTGCAATATGCGCAAAACCGAAATTTACGCGAAACCTTGTACCGCGCTTATGCCACGCGCGCTTCAGAGTTTGGAGCGCCTGACGAAAACGGCAATATTAAGTGGGATAACACACAATTAATCCGCGATATTCTTAAATTAAAGCAAGAAGAAGCGCGCATGCTTGGCTTTAAAAATTATGCTGAACTCTCGCTTGCCACCAAAATGGCCGACACACCTGCGCAAGTGATTGAATTTTTAGAAAATTTAGCCAAAAAAGCTAAACCTTATGCAGAAAAAGATGTGGCAGAACTCAAAGACTATGCAAAAAAAATTGGCATTTCAGACATGCAAGCGTGGGATGTTGCCTATGTGAGCGAAAAACTTCGCGAAGAAAAATACGCATTTTCTGACCAAGAGGTAAAACAATACTTTCCTGAGAGCAAAGTGTTGGCCGGTTTATTTAAAGTCACCGAGACCATTTTTGGCGTGCAAGTGCGCAAGGCAGAAGCCCCGCTTTGGCATGAAGATGCAAGTTTTTACGAAATTAGTGATTCCAACAATAACCCTATCGCCTATTTTTATTTAGATTTATACGCCCGCAACGGCAAACGCGGTGGCGCGTGGATGGACGACTGCATCACACGTCGCAAAAAAGCCAATGGCATTGAATTACCCGTGGCTTATTTAACTTGCAATTTCTCCGCACCAGTCGGCGGAAAACCAGCCTTATTCACGCACGATGAAGTCATCACCATGTTCCACGAGTTTGGTCACGGCTTGCACCACATGCTCACCCAAGTAGATGAATACAGCGTTTCTGGCATTAAAGGTGTGGAATGGGATGCTGTGGAACTGCCAAGCCAATTTATGGAAAATTTCTGCTGGGAATGGGAAGTGCTTCGCCATATGACCTCGCATGTTGAAACAGGCGCACAACTCCCCCGCGAATTATTCGACAAAATGGTCGCCGCCAAAAATTTCCAAGCGGGCATGCAAACCGTGCGTCAAATTGAGTTTTCACTGTTTGATATGCGGCTTCATGGCGATTTTGACCCTAACGGAAAGCTCACCGCTTTAGATTTAATCGAACAAGTGCGCGACGAAGTTGCCGTCCTTAGACCACCAAAATTTAACCGCTTTCCTAATAGCTTCAGTCATATTTTTGCAGGCGGCTATGCGGCTGGTTATTACAGCTACAAATGGGCCGAGGTTTTATCTGCTGATGCTTACAGCTTGTTTGAAGAAATGGGCACGCTCTCAGTTGAAGCAGGAAGCAGATTTAAAAATGAAGTGCTGGCAAAAGGCGGAAGCCGCCCAGCGATGGAATCGTTTGTTGCGTTTAGAGGAAGAGAACCGAGTTTGGATGCGTTGTTAAGGCATAATGGGATGACGAGTTGAGTATTTGTGATGGCAAACGCGTGGGCGAAGTACTGATAATGCCCAATTTTCCGCATACACACCTTGCTTCACATATCGATGAAAACTGGAATGCGGCCAATCACTAACACGACTGACTAAACCATGTTTGACAGGGTTAAAATGCACATAATCCATGTGGTTAGCATAATCTGCGTCATCTCGAATTAAATGTTCCCAATATCAACGTTACCACAAGGTGGATTCACGATGTTTGGTTTTGGATGCGGTCATTAATTCTGGTTGATGCAAAACATCACCGCACGTTAAGGTCACATAGCGTTTAATCAATCGCCAACGATTTGCAAAATCTGAATCATCTGGCGTTAACGTCCAAATGGCGTGCATATGGTCTGGGAGTATTACCCATACATCAATGGTGAAAGGATATTTTGCTCGGGTTTTTTCAATGGCTGCGCGCAAGGCGCTTAACACATTTTCATTGCCTAAAATGGCTCGCCGCTAGTATGTGACGACGGTGAAGAAGTAAGTTGCACCAGCTTGATGTGCGCGACGATAATGTGACATTGTATTATTTTAGCTAGGTTTATTACGCGCGGGCAAACAAGTTGCCCGCCCTACAATGAGATGAATATGCAACACGATTTTTGGCGTCAAAAATGGCAGAAAAACGAGATAGGCTTTCACTTAACTGAAGTTAACCCTTTGCTGGTGAAGCACTTTGACGCACTCAAACTCAAGCAAGACGCGCGTGTTTTTTTACCTTTATGCGGCAAAACCTTGGATATAGCTTGGTTGTTGGCGCAGGGTTTTCGTGTGGTTGGTGCTGAATTGAGTGAGATAGCGATTGAGGATTTATTTAAAAATTTGAATTTAACGCCAACCATCACAAAAATAGGTAAACTCACACAGTACAGCGCGGCAAATATTGATATGTTTGTCGGCGATATTTTTAAACTTACGCCTGTAATGTTAGGTATCGTTGATGCAATTTATGACCGCGCAGCATTGGTGGCTTTACCTGAAGAAATACGAAAAACTTACACCGCGCATTTAACAGCCATCACGCAAAACGCGCCTCAGTTACTCATTTGTTTCGAATATGATCAATCTATTCACGCTGGCCCACCGTTTTCTATTACTGAAAATGAAGTGAAACAGCATTATCAAAAGTTGTATGCAATTCAATTGTTAGAAAGCCAAACAATGATGGATGGATTAAAAGGCAAGTTTCCTGCCACTGAAATGGTTTGGCGGCTTACACCTTTAAAGGATGTTGCTTTATAAACTTATACTAGTAAGCTAAAAACTAAAAAACCTCAACTGTCACGTTGAGGTTTTTATGATAGCGAACGAGTTGGACTCGATCTACCCATGAATTAGAGCGCTTCCGAAATGTAGCTATAAACTTCTCCTGAATAAGGACAAGAAAAGGACATACAGCGCAAAATAGGTTTAACACGAATGCTAAAATTCGATATCTTATTTTATCTTAAGGGGATTTTATCTAGAGCTTATGGTAAATGAAGTTGTAATGACCGATGATCAATTTAACATTACTGGTTGTGTGAAACCAATAATTGGTCAAGCAGTTATGACAGAACAAAATTATACTGGGATTTTTTCAATGAAATCAGTGCCCAGTTCCGTGGGTATATGGGGTGGCTGATGGGGCTCGAACCCACGACAACAGGAATCACAATCCTGGACTCTACCAACTGAGCTACAGCCACCATAGAGATATTGCAGATTATTTGTTACATGTTTAACAAAACACGATAAAACAAATGTTTAAACTAAAGTTGTACGCTTAGCAAAATTTCACTAAAGCTACACTCAAAATTTCAAGAATCCAAGTATAACAAACCGTAGAACTCTAGTAAACTGTAAAGTTGCCATTAGCGTTTTCTTTTATCTTTTTGTAAACTGACTCTATCAAACACGCTTTATATTTGCAAATTAAAACTATGATTTTGAGAAATTTCAGTTTTTTCAGAAAATATCGCGACGTTGTCGGAGGTGTAGGTTGGCGCGGCGGCTTTCTTTAGTCAGTTAGGTAATTAATGTCACTTTTTGGGTATTGTTTACTCGCTGCACGGTGAGTGAGGTTTGAAGCTTTTGGGGAGGTTTGAGAGTAAACTTAGGGGTTAACCCTTTTTTATTGGGTACTTTTTTATAAAGTGCCATACAAGCCTTTTATATGCTTGTTATTTGGTGACCAAGACGGGAATCGAGCCTGTGACACGCGGATTTTAAAATTGTATAAGTTATTGATTTTAAATGTTTTATTATCGACATCAGTCGCTAAAAATCTCTAAAGCGTGTCAAAACTGTCACTTTCAATTCGATAATTAAAACTAATCTCTAAACAAATTGTTTAGTTTATAATATTGTAATGCAAATGAATTACATAGGGTTAATAATATGAAAACTGCCACAATCCCCGCACTGAGAGTTGAGCCCAAGCTAAGAGAAGCTGCACAAAGTGTTTTGTCTGAGGGTGAAACACTTTCTAGCTTTGTTGAAGAGTCATTACGAACTAACATTGAGCGACGTTTATATCAGCAAGCATTTATTACTAGGGGAATTGCTTCACGAGATGAGGCTAAGGTAACTCATGAATACTACTCTGCAGATAGCGTAATGGCAGAGTTAAATGCCATATTACATCAAGCAAAGTAAGGCAAGGCCTAACTTTGAGTTACCAAATTCGGTTTACTAAGGATGCTAGAGATGACTTAAAGCGTTTATATAGTTTTTTGGTTGATCAAGATATTCATGCAGCAGAACGCGCACTTGAGGCTATCAATAAGGCGATTGACCTACTTAAGACCTTTCCATTTACTTGTAGAAAGGCTAAAGCAGACAGCCCATTTTTAAGAGAGCTTGTAATCACTTTTGGTACGAATGGCTATATTGCTTTGTTTGAAATTGAAGAAATTAATATCGTTACGATATTAGCTGTAAGACACCAACGCGAAGATGACTATCGCTAGGCTATTGCGTCATACATGGGCATCTAGGCATCGCCAATCAGGAATAGCTGTGACGAATTGAAAGAACTCGGTGGTTGGAAAACGCGGTCTATGGTTGATCGTTACGCAAAATTTGCTACCGAACATTTAGCAAAGGCTGCAAATCGGATTGATCATTACAGTGTCGATAACGTGTTGGAATTGTCAAGTTTTAGTCACGTTCAGCAAATAAAAAGGGCTTAGTCTTACGACTAAACCCTTATAAATACTGGTGGCCAGGACGGGAATCGAACCTGTGACACGCGGATTTTCAAAAAGGTGATCAATTTTTAATTATACACAAATCAATAACTTACAACGCTCGCAACTTTGAAGATTAGCTGTAATTAGTCTAAATTAGTCAATAATAATGTCAGATAGTAACGTTTTAGCTACGTTCTAGTATGCTAGCTGAATTAATGAAAGTTAGTCATCTTTTGGCCTAAAAACTAACTTTCTTGTATTGATTAAAATAAATATACTATTTTTAAGTACCGTTTGTTTTGGATTTACAGTTCTAGCTTAGGCTAAAACTGTATTCAACACTCTTATTGATACTTACTTTTTTTGAGTTCTTAAGTTCTCATTGTAGACTTCAACATCTTTAAAAGTTAAGTATTTACCATTTAAATCAGCATATCCTTCAAAATCCCCAAATTGGACATAGATCAACTCATTTCTTATACCTACATAGTCGAATAAAGGTTTCAAAACCCATTCACCTTTATTATTAATATAACCATGTTTATCTTTGACCTGCACAGAATAAAGTCTATGTGGGCCGTCAATATAAATGACATCATCAAATTTAGGCTCAATAACAAAGTCGCCAGATTTATTGATAATACCCCACTTACCACCGAATAATGCATGATAAAGTCCAGATTGCGCATAAAGCAATTTATCAAATTTTGGCTCAATAACAAAGTCGCCAGATTTATTGACAAAGCCCCACTTCCCCCCCACCGATACTAGAAAAAATCCATTATCATCAAAAAATTCATTATCATCATCTAAATACAATATCCAATCATCAAATTTTGGCTTAATAACAAAGTCTCCAGCTTTATTGATAACACCAAACTTACCACCTAAGTTAACAGTTGCAAATCCATCTTTACTAAAACTAATAGCGTCATCAAACTTAGGTGGAATTACCCAATCACCAGACATGTTTATATATCCTGCTTTACTATTTCCAATTTTTCCTATTTTTACCATGGCTAAACCATTTTTAAAGTTATGACCCATCATGTCAGCCATTGGCTTAACAATCCATTCACCTACTTTATTAATATAACCACATAAATCATAGTTTATACATGCAGTTGTAATTCCATCATCAGAAAAAAAATCTAATCCATTCTCAAACTGGGGCTTAATGACCCACTGCCCCAACTCATTTACGAATCCATGTAGCCCCCATTTTCCATCTTCCGTAAAGACATTAAGACGAGCTAATCCATTAAAATAATCATGACAAGATGCAAATAAGGGCTTTACTACCCACTCGCCAGTCGTATTTATAAATCCACATTTACCATTTTCGCGCATTTGGCTCAATCCATTATCATTAAAATTGGGTTGATGTTGAAACTGCGGCTTGATTATGTACCTACCCAAATGATCAATTAAACCCCATTTTTTTCCCATCATTACTATACTTTTACCCTGATAAAAGCCGTTTACCTCATCAAATTTTGGAGCTATAACATAATCACCTGACTTGTTTATAAATCCCCATTTGTCATTAACTTTTACGCTTGCTAAGCCAGAATCAGAAAAATTAGATGCAAAGTCGAATTTAGGTTTAATTACCCAAGCACCTGTTTTGTTGATGTAACCGTAATGAGAAACATTTTTGAGCGGATATAATTCTGTTTTACCTGCAAAGACAAAAGACTGACTAAAAAAAGTCAAAATTAAAACAATCGCAGAGCATATGCTTACTTTATTTATTTTCACATCTTTTAAAAAAATAACTATTTTAGTCACCATATAAAATCCAATAATATTTTCAATTTGAGTGTTTTAATCACTTACAAAAAACCCAAATATTTTATCAGAACGTAGGTACGTTTCCTTAATCCCAGCCAAATTGAAAATTTTATTGGGTTTTTATTTAACGAGGTGATGTATGTAATTGAAAAAACTTAACTGAGCAGTTGAGGTTACACGGGATTGAGAATCAACTGTTCTATTTGCAAATACCTGAGTAACCATATGCATCACAACAGTCGTTGTGGAGTACAGTGATTGTAGTTTGGTATCGGTGATTAATGTCAAATAGCTACGCTAAAAAAACTAGCTATGAATGTTAGGCATCTTTTGGCCTAACAACTAACTTTCCTAATTGTGCTGCCGAGTTAATTACTCTTGCATTAGCAGTAAAAACAGTTATTCCAGGCACGCTTGCAAAGTCACCATCATCAGTTATAACGTCCATGTAGCTTTAATAGTGCTCTCTTGATAAAGTAAAGCTTATTCCATAAGGCGTATGAAGAGTAGAGCTTTTATCAGAAAGAGTCTCTGACCATGTTGAAGCAACTTTTTCAGTATTAGAGTCTTCGCGCTTAACCTCTATAATCTTACGTGATGTTTCTAAAGACGAATTAATCCAGCCATCCAAAGAGTCTTTAGATACTGATAAGCTGTCAGCAAACAAATTCATTAAAAACGTTATTTTTTCAACTTGGATTTTTATATGTAAGCTAGTACGAACTGCTCTAAGATTATTATCATTCGAGCCTTCAAACGATTCAAAGGATCTATAATCAATTTCTTTTAAAAAAAAGTCACCTTCACGCTTATAGCCAACAAAGTTAAGCTCACCATCATAGTTGTTTATAAACTCTCTATCAGCGTTACTTACTGATAAATTGTAAATAGACGTCGCAGTTTTCCATAGCCCGGCCATTACCAATATTTTAGATAAGGACATCCTATATATTGTTGAGGATAGTAACTCCATCTCATTAATGCTTAAATCAATCAAGGCCTGATTTGGTTCTGGATCTATGAATACTATTTCTGCCTTTTCTTTTGCACCAAACAAGGGTACGTATATCCCTCCAACCATTGACGACTTAAAAGTACCACCTTTTAAATTATTTTTTTGATTTATGCCTTTATGCATTGCATTTTTAAGGCTTTTTTTCGAAGATTGCGACCCTTTACATTCGAGCACATGCAAATCACCATTGCCATCCAAAACAATAAAGTCTGGGGCTTTTGCATGACCATTTTTCGCAATTTTTTTATATGAGGGTGTTGGTTTTAGCAACACATCTATTAGATATTTGGTATCGACAAATTCATCGAAACCATGTTGATCCGCTAGGTACTGACAAGTGAAGCCCATACCAAAATCATCAGATAAAATAGTTTTCTGATGCGGGTCAATATCGGTCCATTCTTTTCGTAGTTGCAAAGTTGTACTTGATAAATCAATAGCGGAAGAATAACGCAGCCACGCCCAGAAAGTAGATAAATGAAAGCCAGTATATGTAGGCGGGGATGTTAGATAACCTATTCTTAGCATCGCTGCTAAAGTATTACACTTCCAACTTTTAGTTTTAAATGTCTTGAGTGACTTCAGGAGTCCTGCTGTGCCTGCGGAGTCATCAATTGTTATTGGAATTGTTTTAATCATTTAAAAACCAACCAGAAAGATTTTTATTTTTTATACCTAGTTAATACTATTCGAAAATTTCAGAAAAAACTGTATTTTTTGCTATTTTCCATGATTTTGTAATATCACCACAAAAAGCTATAAATGAACTGGACATCCCAAAATAACTAGTTAGTAACTTTTACCATATTATTTTTTGCCGATTCAATCCTGCACATTAAATGTGAAATAAGACTTAACAAATCCAAACAATCTTTTTCAGAAAACAACTTCGAAACAGAAAGATCAATTGCTTCCTCGTGTGCTACAACATTCCGACCACCTGCAACTAGTCCCTGTGAAAGCTGCCTCTGTGCAAGTTCAATATTGGAAATTGTATCGGCTGCAAAACTTCTACCATTAGCTCGCAAATAGCCTTTAGCTACTTTTAACAACTTATTTTCTTCAGGGCCAAAAACTTCCCCCATAAGATTAGAATCATTGTTACTATTACTCCCAGAAAACTCTCTAGTACGATTTACATATCTTTTAACAGCTTCTAAAAATGCGGCATAGTAATTTTGACTTTTATAACCTTGCTCTGAAGCAGCTTTAATTTCGGGATGTAAATGCCGCCAATGCAGTTCTGGGTATTCAGGAATAATTTCATGAAGAGCTAATATAACTGGATTAAATGACTCATTCACACCCTCGTCATCACTCATAGTATTTACAATTGTCTCAGCCGATCTTTTTATACTTTCAGGAAGTGTTGCAAACCACCTATCTTTATTAATACCAGTTTTATTAAAAAAATCATCATCCTTTTTTTCTTTTCTCTGATCTCTCCAACTGGCTCCAACCTTTGAAACAAGCTCGCTTAACCATTCCCTAAATTGAGCCATTATTTCATTTTCCCAATTTATAGATTGCCGATTAGTAGAGATAACATCTTCATCAAGTAAATCAATAAAGTCTGCTTTTACCCATCCAGTCAAATATTGATAGAAGTGGCTTGATGTACTATCAGAGAAAAATTCTGGTGCATTAACTAATTTACCTCTTGAAAAAATGGTGATACCTCTTAAACCTGAGCTTGGTTTTATAGGAGTTTTACTAGTAATAAGAATAAACTCTGTAGATTCAGAATGCTCGAAAGGGGTTAGTTCTAAACTAGTTTTATCCCATGAAAACTCTGGTTCAATCTGCTCGTACCGTCTTTCATTAGTTATTTCAATAGTTTGACCATCTGATTTTTTTAAAGTAATTTTGAAGTTTTTATCAACAATAAATATTTTTGAAAGACTGTCTGCAATTGCCTCTAGGTCAAATGGTGTTTTCCTTTTAAGCTCTCTAAGTGTGATGTATGTACCATCGGATCGCTGAGTATCTTCGTTCTCAACTTGTGATTCTGGGTTGTAGATATTTTCTGATGCCAACAAGGCATTCCAGTCCAGTTTAAATCTATTTCTTTTATTTTTTTGAGCGGTATCTAATACTATTTCTGATGCGAGACCGAACAATGCTAATTTACCTAATCCCTTTTTCCCCGTAGGTAATCTGTTATATTTAGTAGATGGTTTATCTCCCTCGGTATTACGACGATTTCGGCCAATTACGAGAAATTTATTCTGAATATCATTAATACTCATCCCAATACCATTGTCGATGACAGTAATAGTTTTGGGGGTCCCATTTTGCTCATGAAATTCAACTGTAACTTCACTTGCATCAGCATCATAAGAATTTGAGATAAGTTCAGCTAATGCTGGGGGTAAAGTTGAATACATCTTCACCCCCAAATGTTCGATGGTTTTCGGATCAAACTTTAATTCATAAGCCATAACTCACTCCTTCTGACTTTTAAGAACAGTTTTTATGTAGAAAGTAATGTAATTTAAGATCTAATTTGCAGGTTAAGCTTAATGAATACCTTACCGTCTTGTTTGTATATTGAACCAAATCTATGCCTGCTTGAAGATGGGGTATCAAGTTTCACTGTATTAAATAAATAATCTTTCAAGATTGAATCTTTAATAACATGATAAAGAATTAAGTTGCCACTATTATTTACAACAATTGTGCCATTGGAAGTGTAGTTTCCATCCCAAGGTGTTGCTGAGAACATACCTAAGAGAATTGCTTTCAAATAATCTTTAAATCTAACGACTTGGGTTTCATCTGTAATAAGCTGACTAAGTTTTGAACCTTGACCGCTGTAAAATTTTAGCAGTAATTCAGCAATCATTTCAGGCATACAACTATCTACTTTTCTGAGATTGCTTTCATGAACAGCTATTTCACATTTAACAAATTTTAATAGACCACCATTTGCATAAATAGCATTAATTCTGTCTCTTATTTTACTTTTGCTATCTATCTTATTTATTTCATCAGCATTTCCATTAAATCCAACTATTTCATATATAAAGTTTGTAGCAGAAGAAGCATTTAATAATGTTGGATTATTGCCAACATAGGACTTAACCCCAACGGGTTCTTTTGCAAATCCAAGATTCTGATGTGAAAAACCAATATTAAAATCAGCTTTTGAATATGAATTACCTTTAAATTTCTGGACATCAATTTGTGTCATTGCATCCGTTAACCCTGGCATGCTGAAAGAACTACCAGAACTCAACTTTAATTGATTAAATAATGTAGATAACTTTGTTTGATCTATTAAATCAGAAATCGGAAATTCTCTTATTACATTACCTGTTGTATTAACTATTTTTAATGTTGAGTTCCCAACTTTGTCATATGTAATATTTGAATTATTGTGAGATAAGCTTAATATTGTTACAAATTCTTCATCTTGAGTACCATTTACATTACCAAAATTTAATACCTCATCAAGAATCAATTTTAAAAAAGCATAAATTTCACTCCACTCACCTTTATTAAAAGCCATAGCATCACTTTCTTTAATTTTTAAATTATTATCAAGATAGTTTTTTACTTCTGCGCTTACATGCTTTACTACATCAACACAAACACTGTTACCTAACTGTTTCATTGTTTGAACTGGAGTTACAGGAAATTCAAAATCATCAGGTAAACCCATCATTTTTTTACCTTGGCTTGGACCTAACCTTACAACATTTCCATTAACCAAATAAGCATCCCAATTTCTTCTGTCGTCAATTGGCGAACCTCTACCACCAACTCTCAAAGTAAACCCAATTTCTCTAGAGCATTCAGCACCCCAAATATCAGACATCGATTTTTTTAATGGAATAGGATTTGGAAATAGGAAAGGCTTAGAAGTATCTAGTTGGTCATTATGAAAACCAACAATAAAAATTCTTGGCCTTAATTGAGGAACACCAAAATCAGATGCTTGAAGAACTTTAAATTCAACATAGTAGTTAGCTCTAACAAGGTGGTCATAAATTATATTGAATGTTCTACCATTATCATGCTTTAGAAGATGCCTAACATTCTCCAAAATGAATGCTTTTGGTTTTTTGGCTTCTAAAATATCTAGTATACAAAAAAATAAATTACCTCTTTCTGAGTTTTCGCCGTCAGAAAATCCTTTTTTATATCCTGCCTGAGAAAATGGTTGGCATGGAAATCCAGCACACAAAATGTCATGGTCTGGTATATCCTCGGGTGAGATACTTCTAATATCATCATTAAAAATTTCTAGTGGAATTTTATGGTTATGAAGATATGTTTTCCTAGCTAACTTATCAATCTCCGAAGCAAAAACACACTCCATATTGTTGCTTTGAAGTGCTAAATGGAAACCCCCGATACCTGCAAACAAATCAATAAACTTGTATTTCATTACTTATAATTCTCAATTTCTATAATCTTACCCAACAATATTTCAATGTAACTTTCATCAACATTCACTACCAAGCCATTACTGAATTTATGTGATCCAGGTTCTGCATATTTCCAACCCTTAAACTCACAAATAAAATTTGGCTTTTCTAAGCCATAACCATTTGTGAATTTTACAAAATCGTATGTCTTGTTTAAAACTCTACTAAATATCCATTTGCTAGGCCGTCTAAATTCTGAGCTTTTCTCACCAGTAACTGTTACTTGAAATTGTGGTTTTTTTAAGGTCAGATATAGTATATTTTTATTAACATTTTTTTTCATAAAACAAATTGTATCATGTGCACTTTTATTTATTTTTATACCAATAAATGGTATGAGTGGATAAAACGACAATAGATTTGATTTATCAGGATAAAAGAAATGGAAGATATATTATTTCTTGGATGAAATAACCATATGCGGGCTGCTATCTCAGAATGAATTTCCCAGTCAAAAATTGGAAAATCGCGCGCTACTTTAAATTGTGGCTTGAGATTCAGTTAAAGTACTTTTTTTATTTTGCTTAAAATTGATATTAATTATCAAATATTAATTTTATATATTTTGGACTTGTGATTTGGATTTTTTGACTCGAAAAATCTAAAATTAAATTGCATTTTAATCCTAAATAGCCATACAAATTTATAAGGGAAATGATGATTCCAACTTATGACTCAGTGTTTAAGCCATGGCAAGTAAAACCTTTTTCACTTTTTTCACCATTAAAAGATTCAACTCCAAATCAACCATTTGAAATGATGCAATCAATTGCTGAAAGAGCAAGAAACTTAGTTTTCAATAGAACTGAAAGTGAGATTATAAAAGCAGCAAGTCTTATAAATGGTGTCATTGATGTGTATTTTGAATCCTTGCAAGGTCAAGTAAGACGTCAACTATTGGAACAGTATCCTGACCCTGAAGGCATATTAAAGAAAGAGTATCTTGAACGGGACGATGTCGAAGAACTTAATCGTAGGTTTGATGACATTGATGTCCTTCTTAGTGGTGGAAGGATTGAAGGTCTTGACTTTCAAGTGCCTAGAATGCCCATTCGAAATGCAGCTTCAGATGCTAGATCGTTGAAAACAATAGGATTTTTTTTAGACTATCAAGAAGGCTCATTTGATAGAGGTTCGGTTAGTGAATACTTTGGTGTAATGGCCTTGCTTTTTATTGAGGATTGCTTAGGAATCCTATCTTACTATCATAAAGATTCCCAAGGTGAAAATGGGACCTTATTCTTAGGTCTTGCTTCAAATCCATTGGCTTATGCTTTAGAAGCAGTGTCCTTTGGAGAACAGTTGAAAGAATTAAATAAACTTGGACTAGGGTCAAAAATCACAGAAAGAAGTATTGAAGAAATTGCTGATAAAAAAGCTAAAGAAATACTTTCATCAAATTCTAAAAAGGGTACTGATGAAAGACATAAAAAAAACCGATTTTACAAATTAGATGCTATTTGTAAATATGAAGCAGGTAAGAATGGTTTTAGGAGCGTAGAAGAGGCAGCCAGAGTACTTTGTAAAGAAATTCCCGTAGAACAAAGAACTATAGTTGGTTGGATCCATTCGTATAGAAAAGAATTGAAGCAAAAAATGATTTAAAAATTACAGTCTGCAAGGTAAAACGTACAGTGTAACGGCACACGGAATTTCCCTTTATGAATTTATAGTTCTTAATGCTAACCATGTTTAATAAAGCCGATAAGGAGGCATAACATGGTAAGGCATTCAAATATCCGCCAATCTCAGTATAACCAATTTTTTCTTGGTACTTTTAAGTGTTTTGAAAACCTAAATATTTTCACACCATTGCAATCTGCCGATTGCACTGCTGAAGCTTCCAGATGCCCCACCAGTAATGACTTTACGTTGTGGGCGCTCTTGATTTCAGCATTCACCAAAAACACCACCTCTTTGATTCAAAAGGAGTTGATGTAATGAAACGTCGCAAATTTTTAAAAGTAGCAGTAACGCCAGATGAATACGCAAAGTTGAGCATAGAGGCAGACAAACAAGGATTAACACTATCTGCTTATATTAGAAACCAACTAGCAAACAAACAGCAGGCAATCGAAGCAGTGTCTGCATTAGCACGAATTGAGGCCAAACTTCTGCCAACTCGCGAATCATCTGCTCAACTCGAGCCATTAATTGTTGAAAGTTTACTCCTTATACGGGAACTGATTAGCGACAAGAATCCACAAGCTTTTGGCCGAATCGCAAATAAATTAAATTCAATGTACCCTGATCGGAGCGAAGTATGAATGACGATCCTATATTAAACGCGATTAAAGTTCGCTTTGAACGCTTCATACTGTTCTTCATTTTTTCTGCATTAATTTCAATAGCCTTATGGATTTGGGTTTTGCTCGGCTGGTTCGATTTTGACTTCTTAAGCGCATGGCAACTAACTCAGGAAGCATATTCATCATCAGCAGATAAAAGTATTATGTTGATTCTGCGCGGTTGTTGCGTTGTTGGCGGACTAACTACGTTACTTACCTTCTTGATAGCGGCCTTATGGTGGCGCAAAAGTGGCGACGTACATCGCCGTGGTGCGCGATTCGTGGATGCCCGTGACGGAAGGAGTTAACTATGGGCTTACTTGATGATTTATTAGGTAAGCCTAACACTACCCAGCGTGACAAAGTAACGCTGGGCGGTGTTGGCATACCGCACCGTTTAGAACCCTACCACTTCTTATTTGCAGGTAGCACTGGAACTGGCAAAACTACTTTGCTAGATGAGGCATTATCAGTAATTATTCCAAGGGGTGATAGGATCGTTGTATGTGATCCTAACGGACACCACTTGAGCCATTTTTATCAAAATGGTGATGTGGTACTTAACCCTTTTGATAGTCGCTCCCAAGGGTGGTCTATTTTCAATGAGGTTCGTAAAGATTTTGACTATGACAGGTTGGCGAAGTCGGTCATCCCAGCAGGCAGTAACTCTGATGCGCAGTGGCATCATTATGCTCAAGTGTTACTTGCCGAATCACTTCGGGCTTTAATGCTTAGAGGTGAAAATACAACCGAAGCTTTAATGCACTGGGCAACAACAGTGAAAAAAGAAGAGCTAGCAAAGCTTTTAGAGGGCACTCCAGCCCAAGGGCTCTTTGACGCTGACGCAGCTAAGGCGCTTGCATCAACTCGCTTCATTTTGACAAGTTATCTGGCTGCACATAAGTACATGAAAGCAGGCGACTTTAGCCTGCGAAGCTGGCTTCATGAAAAGCAGGGAAATCTTTTCATTACTTGGCGTGAGGATATGCAGGCCTCACTTACGTCACTCATATCCACTTGGGTAGACATTATTTCAAATGCAGTATTAAGTCTTCCAGCAGATCAGGATAGGCGAATCTGGTTAATACTTGACGAGCTTGGTGGACTAGGAAAAATTTGCTCTCTTGAATCCGCTCTTACGAGAGGCAGGAAGCATGGTCTTTGCGTTGTGGCAGGGTTACAGTCAACAGCCCAATTAGATCGCACTTATGGCCGCGAAGGCGCAACTGTGTTGCGTTCTTGCTTTCGCAATCTTGTGGTATTAGGCATTGCCAAGAGCGATCCAGATACCGCGGAAACGCTCAGTAGGGCATTGGGTGAAAGAGAGGTTGAAAGAGACCAAAAGAGCCGTTCTGAAAGCCCTCAAGGCATAACCAAGGGTGTAACAACCCTGCAAAAAATGGAACGTATCGCACTTGCTAGCGATATCAATCAGTTACCAGATTTAACTGCATATGTAGCACTTGCTGCAAACAATCCTGCAATTTTAGTGAAGTTCGACCCCGTTGAACTGCCGATTGTTGCAAGCGGACTGGAGGAGTAACTATGCTTAGTTTAGCAAAAGTTAAATCTGGTGCTGCAGCAGCGAGTTACTATGAAGGCGCAGATGACTATTACAATAAAGATTGTTCGCCTTCTCAATGGCAAGGCCAAGGCGCCGAAAAGCTTGGCCTAACTGGCGAAGTTAAATCTGATGATTTCCGCAACTTGTTGGATGGGAAAATGCCTGATGATTCTCAAATTCACAACGCTGCAGAAGGCCGAAGAGCTGGCACAGACTTAACATTTTCTGCACCAAAAAGTATATCAATTCAAGCTCTGATTGGAGAAGACAATCGGCTTATTGACGCACATGATAACGCAGTTAAAAAAGCGCTTGAGTACACGCAAACGCTAGCCTCATACCGCGTTACAGAAGATGGTGTGACACAACTTAAGCCCAGTGAGAATTTAATTGTTGCGACTTTTAGACATGATCTTTCACGTGATGTTGACCCACAACTTCATACCCATTCAGTGGTTATAAACGCAACGCAGCGTGAAGATGGCGAGTGGCGTGCTCTCGATCAATCAGAGTTTTACAAACAACAAAAACTGTTGGGTGCTATTTACCGCTCAGAATTGGCGTTGGAGGTCCAAAAACTTGGTTATCAGATTTCAATAACACATGTTGATGGTCGATTCGAGTTGTCTCATATTAATCAAAACCAAATTGAAGCCTTTAGCCAAAGAAGCCAATCCATTAAAAACGCATTGTCTCAGCTTGGAAAAACGAGAGAAACCGCCACAGCAAAAGAAAAGGAAATTGCAACACTTGCCACAAGAAACGCTAAAGGTGCACTTGATCGAGAAGCATTAAAAATGAAGTGGCAAGAAAAGGTCAACGAGCTAGGCATTAACTTGAAACCAAAAGTTGAAATTTCTGAACTTTCAAAGTCAGCTATTTTAGAAACCACTAAAAACGCAGTTGCATTCTCAGTTGCTCACAATACAGAACGCCAGTCGATTGTGACCGAAGCACAACTTATACAATCTGCGCTTGAACATGGGACAGGAAAAATAACCTTGGATGATGTGAAAACAGAAATTCATCATCAAGCAAAAAGTGGAGCTTTGATTCAAGAAGGCAACCTATACACAACGCAGGCTGCTCAGCAACGCGAAAAAGAGATTCTTGCTGTTGAGTTTAACGGACGAAACGCATTTTCTCCCCTAATCAGTGAGCAAGTTGCAAGAAAAACCTTTGCAAGCATGTCACTCAATAAAGGTCAGCGTCAAGCGGTGACATTAATAGCAACGAGTCAGAATAGAGTAATTGCCATTAATGGTGTTGCAGGGTCGGGCAAAACCACTATGCTCACTAGCGCCAATAAAATGGTGGTAGCAAAAAACCATGATGTGGTTGGCCTTGCCCCTTCCGCGGTAGCTGCACAGGAACTCGCGAAAACAGGCATTCAAAGCCAAACGATTGCGAGTTTTTTAAATTCAGAAAAATCGCCACTGACATCTAAATCTATATTAGTAGTTGATGAGGCTGGGATGGTCTCTGCAAAAGATATGCATTCAATTTTATTAAAAGCAGAGGAAGCAGGTTCAAGAGTAGTGCTAGTTGGCGATACACAACAATTGAAAGCCGTTGAAGCTGGTAAACCTTTTGCACAATTGCAATCAAACGGTATCGCTATGGTAAATATGGATCAAATCCAACGCCAAACAAACGCTGAGTTAAGGCATGCTGTAGAACTCGCAGCAAAAGGAGATGTAGCAAGCTCTTTAAATATGCTTAAACAGAATGTCGTGGAAATTGATAATCATCACGAAAGATATCAAACCATAGCTAAAGAATATGCATCATTAAGTGAGTCAGAACGTTCATCTACTTTAGTTCTCGCAGGTACAAACTCAGCAAGATCTTCAATCAATGAAAATGTGCGTGTTGAGTTGGAGCTAGCTGGTAAAGGGGTTGTTGTTACTACCTTGGAGCGTAAAGACCTCACTAAAGCGCAAGCTGCAAGCTCATTGAGTTATCAAACTGGCGACATTATTCAAGCACAAAAAGACTTTGAGTCATTAAGGCTAAAACGTGGTGACGTAGCTAGTGTTGTTGAATCAAAAGATGGCAAAGTAATTCTTGAAAGTGCAGACGGGCAGACTTCTGAATGGAAACCTGCCATTCAAACCAGCATGACTGCATACACGTTGGTAGAACGTGAGCTTTCAATAGGTGATTCGATTCGACTAACTTCAAATAACTATACTCAAGGCATACTTAATGGAGATCGGGCTTCGATTACAGCGATAGATGCCGACAATAAAAACATCACTCTATTAAAAACCGATGGGCAATCAATCACTTTAGACAGCAGCAAGCCACTCCATCTTGATCATGGTTACTGTTCTACAGTGCACTCAGCACAAGGTCAAACTGCCGAAAGAGTCATCATTGATGCTGATTCTTACAGTGCAACGACTAATGAATCAGGTTATTACGTTGCCATCAGCAGAGCACGTGAAGAGGTAAAGATATACACCGACGATAAATCCATGTTGCCTGAATCAATTTCACGTGAAAATTCCAAAAGTGCTGCCTTAGATATTGCAAAACCTGAACGTAGCAAAAGCGATATGGAGCTTGAGGCTTAGCCTCTGGGTGTTGCTATGAAAACGATGGGCATCCAAGAAGCAAGTGAACTCCTAAGAGTTCACCCTGTAACGCTAACCAAGATGGCAAGCTCAGGTGAGATCCCTGGAGCAAAAATAGGTAAAGAATGGGTATTTATTGATGTTGACCTTATTGACCACATTCGCGCACAATATAAAGCGCGAGCGTTGGAAGGTGAACATGAAAGGAAGCAACAACTATGTCACTCTACAAACGCAAAGATTCCTCCGTTTGGTGGCTTAAAATCACCCTCGCTGGAAAAACAATACAAAGAAGCACTGGGACTGCCGACAAAATCGAAGCCCAAGAACTCCATGACAAGCTAAAAGCACAATTATGGGAGCAAGAACGACTGGGTGTTAAACCTAGCCATTCTTGGCAGGAAGCGGTAATTCGTTGGATAAATGAAACTTCTGACAAGGCAACGCACAAAGAAGATAAGTCTAAGCTTGTATGGTTAGATGATTATCTCAGCGATTTAAATTTGGATGAAATCACTCTTGATGTCATCGACAAAATTCGCAGTGCGAAGCTTAAAGAAGCTTCTAAAGCTACGGTGAATCGTTACTTGGCACTTGTTCGCTCTATTCTTATTCGCGCACGTGATGAATGGGAATGGATTGAAAAAGCACCAAAAATAAGGCTTTTTAAAGAAAATAATATTCGTGAACGCTCATTGACTATTGAACAGGCAAAAGTATTATTAAATGAATTGCCTGCTCATCAGCGAGCAACAGTGCTTTTTGCTTTAGCAACAGGGCTAAGGCTGAGTAATGTTGTTAAGTTGGAGTGGGCTCAAGTTAATCTTGATCTAAAGCATGCTTGGGTTAAAGGTAATGAATCTAAGAATCGCAAACCAATAGCGATACCTTTAAACGATGTAGCAATTGAAGTCTTGCGGCAACAGTTAGGAAAGCATCCTGAGAGGGTTTTTACTTACTTAGGAAAGCCTTTTGCTGCTGCGAATACCAAGGCTTGGAAAGCAGCGTTAGAACGTGCTGGAATTGAAGATTTTAGGTGGCATGATCTACGGCATACTTGGGCAACTTGGCAAAGACAAGCTGGAACGCCTACACATGAGCTTCAAAGATTGGGCGGTTGGAAGACTGCTGCAATGGTTGAGCGATATGCGCATGTGGCACCAGATAATCTTGCACATGCAGCTTCACGAATTAATGCAGTGTTTAATGGTTACGATTTAGTTACGGTTGCCTAGAAATGAATAAGCCCCGCATCGCTGCGAGGCTTGTAAATACTGGTGGCCAGGACGGGAATCGAACCTGTGACACGCGGATTTTCAATCCGCTGCTCTACCGACTGAGCTACCTGGCCAACATGCAATTTTGAATTAACAATTTGCAAGTCGCGCATTATAGCAAACTTATGATTGCTCGGTTAAAAAATTTTAAAATAATATTTATTTTGATAAAAGCTAGGCTTTATTTGCTTTGTTGCTGCGGTAAAATACAAGGATGAAATTTAATATTGATGCCCCAACCGGCGCTTTAAAAGCGGCTTTATTAAGTAAAATCAACAATAAAACAAAACCTTTGGGCTCATTGGGTTTGTTAGAGAATATTGCATTGCAGATAGGCTTGATTCAAGCATCGCTGTCGCCTGCGTTGTTCAATCCAACAATGCTTGTGTTTGCTGGAGATCATGGTATAGCAAAGGAAGGTGTGAGTGCTTACCCGCAGGCGGTGACCGCGCAAATGGTGAATAATTTTGTGCAACAAGGTGCGGCAATTAATGTATTTTCAGCACAACATGGCATCACTTTGAAAATTATTGATAGTGGTGTGAATGCAATTTTTTCACCTTCGCACCATTTGATTGATGCAAAAATAGCTTTTGGTACACATAATTTTCTATATGCACCCGCCATGAGCATTGAGCAGTGTAAGTTGGCCATTCAAAAGGGTGCGCAAATGGTCGAGATGCGCTGTGCGGAAGGCTGCAATATTTTTGGGTTTGGCGAAATGGGCATTGGCAATACAGCTTCTGCAAGTTGCCTGATGTCGCGTTTGTGTGATTTTCCGATTGAATCTTGCGTTGGGCGAGGCACAGGTTTAGATGATGCAGGCTTGCGCAGGAAAATTACATCTCTAAAAGAAGCGCTTCTTTTTCATGCCAACATTGATGATAACGCGCTTGAAACTTTGGCAACTTTTGGTGGTTTTGAAATTGCCATGATGGTGGGTGCAATGCTCAAAGCAGCTGAAAAATCTTGTGTATTAATAATTGATGGATTTATTTCAACGGCAGCATTATTAGTTGCTTACAAACTTTACCCAGAAATTCTGCATTACTGTGTGTTTTCTCATTGTTCTGATGAATCTGGTCACAAACAATTGCTGGATTATTTGAATGCGAAACCCTTATTAAGCCTAGGAATGCGGCTCGGCGAAGGTTCGGGTGCGGCGCTTGCTTATCCTTTGGTGGTATCTGCGGTCAATTTTTTAAATAACATGGCTTCTTTTGAAGAAGCGCAAGTTTCAAAGCAATGTTCATAAAGTCAGCAATCCTCATTCAACATCAATGGCGATACTTTTTAATCGCCGTTCAATTTTTTACGCGTATTCCTATCCATTTTCAAACTTTTGAGCCTTTAGATTTAAACAAAGCAACACGCTTTTTTCCACTGATTGGGGTGTTTGTTGGCTTGATTGGTGCATTTGTATATTTTGTTTTTCAGCCATTCCTACCATTATCAATTGCCGTATTAATCAGCATGGTTGCAACCATTTTGCTCACCGGTGCGTTTCATGAAGATGGCTTGGCAGATGCCGTTGATGGCTTGGGTGGAGGTTGGTCAAAAGAGCAAGCGCTCACTATTATGGTGGATTCTCGGATTGGCAGTTATGGCGCAATTGCTTTGGTCATGGCTTTGCTGTGCAAGCATCAAGCACTGGTTGAACAATCTGCGAATTTTATTCCAACGGCGCTGATTGCAGGCCATGCACTTAGCCGCTTGTGCGCTGTGTTTGTGATGTTTACGCAAGCGTATGTAAAATCAAACGGAAAATCTAAACCCATCGCCACAAAAATTAGCTTGCAAGATCTGATCATCGCAACTTTTTTTGGCTTATTGCCGCTCTTATTGATGCCGAAATTTTTACTTTTTGCACTTGTGCCAGTCTTTTTGGTATGGCGTTGGTTTAGTCACAAAATTAAGACGCGACTTGGCGGTTATACGGGTGATTGCCTTGGCGCCATGCAACAACTCACGGAAATTACTTTTTATATTGGTTTATTATTAAGCCATCAACTTTTTCTAAAACTGAATTTTTAAAAGCACTACTTTAGTCAACCTCTTATGAAAATCACGCTTGTGCGCCACACTTCTTTGTCGATAGACCCAACGCTCTGCTACGGACAAAGTGATGTGGATGTTTCAGAAAATTTTGAAAATGAGCGGCTAGCGTTGCAAGAGAAATTAGCAAAATATGCGTTTGATGCCGTATATGCGAGCCCTTTACAGCGCTGTCACAAGCTTGCAAAAGCATTGTGTGCGCAAACTTCACACGGCCATCATGCTGAAAAAATTCAGTTAGATGCGCGCTTAAAAGAGCTGAATTTTGGCGATTGGGAAATGCGCAAGTGGGATGATATTCCAAGAGATGCGTTTGATGTTTGGGTGCAAGATTACGCGAATTTAGCGCCACCAAATGGCGAAACATTTAACGATTTACATCTGCGCGCAACGCATTTTATTGAGGAACTCCGCCAGCATTCGCACGGAAAGCATTTATTGGTCGTGACGCATGGCGGCTGGATTCGAGCGCTGATTGCAGAAGTGTTGCAAATGCCACTCAAAGGTTTATTTAGAATTTCAATTGATTACGCCAGCGTGACGCAACTAGAATTTATTGGCGAAATTCCTAAAGTACATTTTGTAAATTATTAATTAAAAAAATTAAACAAGCAAAACTTTCTGCCCTAAACACTCAACCTGCTGATTTTTACGCATTTTTGCTGTTTTTCGTAATTCAATTTTCCCATCAACCATCACTTGACCTTCTGCAACCAAGGTTTTACCTCGACCACCGCTATCTGCAATACCCACTATTTTGAGTAAGTCGCACAGTGCAATAAACTCACCTTCCAGTTTAAATTCCATTTTTATCCTTTTAAATTGATGGGTAACCCAGCTGCAACAAAGGTCACAACATCAGCAATCCTTGCTACCGCTTGATTAAGCCACCCTTGTTCATCCTGAAATTGTCGGTTAATTTCACCTAGTGGCACAATGCCCATGCCCACTTCATTGCTCACTAAAAACACGATGGCTTGTAAATTTGGCAGAACATTCAGCAAAGCCTCTTTTTCTGCTTGCCAAGTTAAATTTTCAGGCTTGTCGCACTCAGGGCAAATATATTGCGCCAGCCATAAAGTTAAACAATCAACAATCAAACAGGTTTCAGGCGCGTCATGTTCAAGCAGGGTGTTAGCTAAATTAAAGGGCGCTTCTACCAAGCCCCAATCTGGCGGGCGGCGTTTTTTGTGATGCGCAACTCGCGCTGCAAATTCGTTATCGTAAACTTGTGCTGTGGCAATGTATGTCACAGGCAGTTGAAGTGCTGAGGCGTGTTTTTCAGCATAAGCACTTTTACCTGAGCGTGCGCCACCTAAAATTAAATGAACGCTCATTGTGTTTTCCAGCAATTTTCCATCAACATAGATTCAAGAGACTTTTCTGTTGCCCACCCTTCCTCTACCAGCATGGGTGCTTTGTAAAATGTTTTCACATAGCCCAAGCAAAGGATTGCTATCGGTTTTGCGCCATCTGGAATATTGAGTAATACTGCTAATTTTATCGGATCAAACAGAGAAACCCAGCCCATGCCGATACCCTCAGCACGCGCGGCGAGCCAAAGATTTTGAATCGCACAACTTACGGAAGCAAGATCCATTTCTGGCAGGGTGCGGCGGCCAAAAATATGTTTTTCGCGCTGATCACACAACGTTGCAACCAGCACTTCGCCACAGTCTAAGATGCCTTCCACTTTTAATCGCATAAATTCAGCCATACGCGCTATATTTTCATATTCTCCAATGGCTTCTGCGCTGGCAATCCGCTCTTGGTTCACTTGCGCGTGAATAGCAAGGCGTAACTTTTGGTCCGAAATCCGGATAAAGCGCCAAGGTTGCATCAACCCAACGCTGGGCGCATGGTGCGCGGCTTGCAATAATCTCAACAGGAGTTCTGGCGCAATCGGCGTTGGCAAAAAGTGGCGCATATCTCGGCGCTCAGCAATGACCTTATAAATTGCGGTTTTTTCTTGCTCGCTATAAGCGTGTGTTGATGGTTGTGTGTCGGATTGCTTCATGGTCAGCATTAAAAAAGCCGCTTAAATGCTAAGCGGCTTAGGTATTTGTTATGTCACTTTAAAATTTAAACTTTTGAAGGTTGTAAGGGTTTAACGCGGTGCGCCAATGCAATGCCGAGCCATAGTATTACAAAGTACATGGCTGAAAACCCCATCCAGCTTGGCAAATAATTCCAGCCATGTTGCATAGATTCAATGAGGCCTTGTGCTGGAAAGCGTCCTGAAAATAAATAATAGGTTTGCGTTGAAATAACAAAAGCAATGAATGTTGTGATGAGCGTAACCAAAGCATAAACGTTAATTTTTTTAAGCGAAAATGCGTCTTGCTTACTTAAAAATAATCCGCCAAGCCACATTACGCCATACGCTGGAATCAAGCCCCAATAGCCGTTTGATAAGCAAAAGCCTTGTGTTGGGTCAAACGCAGCTGCGCCAAAATCAATGATTGTTGCAAGTACAAAAAAACCTGCAAACCAAAAGGCGCGACGTAAAAATAAGCCAGCCATTAAAAATATGGCTAAGCTTGCATCTGGCAAAGATACTGAGGTTAATACATGGCTGCCACGCGTGATCATCATAAAAAATGCCAAAATTGCTGCAATCATCACTGTTTTATTCAAAATCGACTTTATTTCTAAACCCATTTTATTCTCCAACGGTTATTTCACTTAACAATGCCAACATTATATCACTTGAACTGACAAGAAACCTTGTTGGGAGAACGCAAGGTTTCTTGAGTCGTTTTTTCTTTGGTAAGAAATTTTTAGTTAGAATCCCATCTGATATTCACAAATAAATTTGAACCTGGCGTGTTGTAAGCATAGCCTGTGGTATTTGGGTTGCCATCAAACGCCAAGGTGTAGTCTTTATCAAATAAGTTATTGAGCCTTGCTTGTAGTTTCCAATTTGAGTTAAAGCTGTATTCTGAAGTGACGTTAAAAACCGAGTACCCCGCCATTGCTAAAGTATTGGCGGAATTGTTATAACGCTTTGAACTGTTTAACATTTCTAAACCAAAACGCCAATCATTCATCGCGTAAGCAATATTGGCTTTAGCATGCCTATTGGCTCTCCGCACTAAAAGATTATCTGTATCGTCTGCTCTTGGCGATTGCACATCTACGCTGCCTGAAAAGTTCCATTGATTAAGTTGATGGCTAGCGGCCAGCGTTAAGCCTTGAAGCGTCACTTTGTTGGCGTTAAAAGGAACAAAATTTTCATCTAAAGCAATTAAATTGCGGACTTTGTTTTCGTATATTGTCGCGCTGGCTTGCGTTGTATTATTTTGATAACGCAAACTCGCTTCAAGATTATCAGATTTTTCTGGCACTAAGTTTGGGTTGCTCGTGGCAACTGGCAATCCAGTAAAAAAATCTATATATGGCGGAAAGTACAAATCATTAAAACTGGGAGCTTTAAACGCAGCACCATAACTTGCACTTGCCCGCCAGCCACTGCCTAAATCATACCCATAACCAACCCCGCCCGTTTGCTGATTGCTAAAACTACTATTTCGGTCTTCTCTTACACTTAAATGTAAAGTATGGGCGTTAATGTTTGCTAAATAACTTGCAACAAAGCCATCGTTGGTTCTTTTGGTTTTGATATAGGCTGTACTTGACTCAACTTTTTCTTCTAATCTATCGTACATTAAGGTTAACGTACCTAACGGTAAAGTAATGTCATTTTGCCAGTTTAATTGCGATTGCTTAGTATCAAATCGGCTAAAACTGGGTGCGTCAAACTCATCAAAACTTTTAAGTTTGTCTTTAGTAAAGCCGATTTTAAGGGTTGATAACCAAAAATCGGTGAATTTATTTTTACTAAAAATAGACGTAGCTTGTTGAATCATTTCAGATTTTGAATGAAAGCCAGTTGCATTAAATCGGTTGTCAAAAGCTGCGGTTCCATCACTGTTTAAAAAATTAATGCCTATTTCATGCCCTGCAACAACTTCATGGCTTAGGCTTAAATTTACAGAAGTATTGCGGTAACCATCATCATCTTTTAAATTTTTGTTATTTGTTTTAAGTGCGGAAAATCCATCAATGTCTTGGCTGCCAATATTAACTGCCAATTTAGTGTCATTTATTTTGCCGCTGAAACCCGCGTTGGCATTTTTTGTATCGTAAGTGCCATAACCCGCGCTTGCGTAAAAAGTGGGTGCGCCATTCCCTTTTTTGGTAAAAATTTGAATCACCCCGCCAATCGCATCTTGCCCATACAAACTGGTTGCAG
This sequence comes from Methylophilaceae bacterium, assembly GCA_965247415.1. Taxonomy (GTDB): domain Bacteria; phylum Pseudomonadota; class Gammaproteobacteria; order Burkholderiales; family Methylophilaceae; genus Methylotenera. The sequence goes on along the minus strand of OZ252007.1, from coordinate 1,043,101 downwards.
GGCCGCGCAAAATTTCAATGCGCTCAATTTGATTAAGCGGAATATTTTCAAAGGTGGTGGTGCCTACTGTAGAAGATTGGCTGCGCAAGCCATCAATTAGCACTAACACGTGGCTTGAGTTCGTGCCTCTAATAAAAATATTTGAGGTTTTACCCACACCGCCATTGTTACTAACCTCAACACCCGCTTGCAGTTGCAATAATTCAACCAACGTGGTTTGGCCGCTACTTTCAATTGTCTCTGCATCAATCACGCTGACATCAGCCACTAACGATTCTCTAGGTTGCGGCGTGCGTGTTGCTGTGACAACAACATCTTCAAGTTCAATTGAATTTTCTGCAAAAATAGGCGAAGAAATAGTCAACGCAATTGCGCTAACTAAAATAGATTTTTTCATAACTTTCCCTTGATATTATGTATGCGTCCCCGCATACAAATTTTATTGTGGTAGAAACACCAAGGGATAAAATAAAACGTCTAAATATTTAAGTAGATTAATCTATTCACTGAATAAAGAACGCTTAAAGCACCGTCACCCCGCGGTATTTCCAAACTTTTGTTTTCAAGCAAAATAATTGCAAAAAAACTGTTGTTGCGTAGGCCGGTCTCCGGGCTTGTGAGAAACGATTGACGCCTTCCCAAGCAAAATTTGCTCAGTGGCATTGTGCCAATCACCATTCACTTACCGTTGCGGGGGCAGCACAGGAATTTTTTGTCAAAAAACACAAAATCACCTGTTTCCCAGTTTCACCTTGTTTGAAGAAATCAAACTTGGCACCTATCAACTGGGTAAGAATATAACATGAAAGATTTAAATTTCCGTCATGTTTTATTATTTTAAAAATAATTTTATAACGCATCATTTTGTGAAATCACTTTTAAAAATGCCTGTTATCCATTGACGATAATCACTTTTTTAAATTATAGTTATCGCATGGAAGCTGACTTAAAAGCATTAGAAGAAAAACTATCAAACCTGTTGCGTTTGTATTACGATTTGCGTGTTGAAAACGCAAAGTTAAAAGAAGAGATGGTTGCGATTCGAACCGAATCCGATACACTCAAACACAATATGCAAGAAGCTAGCATTCGCATAGAAACCTTGATGGAGAGCTTGCCTTAAGGCTGGCAACTAAAAATGAGTCAAGCAAAAGGTGTTAATATCAGTATCATGGATCGTGAATTCACGGTAAGCTGTACCGATGAAGAGCGACCTGCGCTGATTAGTGCGGTTAATTTTTTAGATCGTAAAATGCGGGATATTCGCGACAATGGTAATTTTATTGGCATTGAGCGAATTGCAATTATGGCTGCGTTGAACTTATCGCATGAATTATTAAATAGTAAAGTAGGTAATTTTAATGTTGGGGATTACAAACGCAGAATTGCGTTTATGCAAGAAGAAATAGAAAAAGCCTGTCAAAAAATGAATTAGTCCGAAGAATTACTTCTGTCATACATTTCCATAAAAATAACTAAAATAGTCGTTTTGATTGTGTAATTGAATTTTAGTTACCTTGGTAAAATCTAGTCTGTCGGTTAAATTTAACCTAGGTAAAATTTAATCTAGGTAAAATTTAATCTAGGTAAAATTTAATCTAGGTAAAATTAAATAAAGTTTTAAAGTTTGTTCTCTGCGGTGCGGTTTAGGCTAATAATTCCTTGAACTAGTTTATAGCATCGGTTTTGGTCATTCGAGTGTCTGTGTGCGCGTCCCAAATTGAGCGTTCTTTTAAGATGCTCTTGGTTGGATGTACCTAATGCGCTCTAGGCTATCACCACTTGAGCCTTTTTGGTTCAGGATGCTGGTCTAGGCAGTATCCGTGGAGAACTCCCATTTTGGGAGCACTGTTAATGTAGTTCATGGTTAACGCAGTTCGTGATATTTCAAATCTGCCAACGTGATGATTTGCAAGCATTTAATATGCGTAGACTCTAAAATCACCGGTGGCGCAAACCCTGCTTCAGAAGCTTCCAGCCAACGCGCTGCACACACGCACCAACGATCTCCCGCAACCAACCCTTGAAATCCATATTCTGGGCGCGGCGTGCTTAAATCATTGCCACGCGAAATTGAAAAGGCTAAAAACTCTTCCGTCATTTGCGCGCAGACCGTATGGCTGCCCGTATCTTCTGGCCCTGTTTCGCAGCAGCCGTTGCGGGTAAAGCCAGTCATCGGTGACACGCTGCAAACTTGCAACGCTGTGCCTAATACATTTTTTTCTTGCGCTCTTTTTTCTAAGTTTTTCATAGCATGATTTTCAGTAAACTTTAATTAATTTTAATGATTATTGTCGTACAATTTGCGCACAAAATCACAATTTAAGAGAGAAATTTTATGCGGTATTGGTTAATGAAGTCTGAGCCTGCAGATGTGTCAATTGACGATTTAGCAAAGATGCCAAATCAAACCGTTGATTGGTATGGCGTACGCAATTATCAAGCAAGAAATTTTATGCGCGATCAAATGCAAGTGGGCGATGGCGTGCTGTTTTATCATTCAAACTGTGAAACGCCTGGTATTGCTGGCATTTGTGAGGTGAGCCAGCTTGCATATCCAGATCGCCTACAGTTTATTGAAGGACACAAATATTTTGACCAAAAAGCCACACCAGAAAATCCACGTTGGTTTAATGTGGATGTCAAACTGGTGCGAAAAACAAAACTCTTAAGCTTGAAAGAACTGCGTGAAACGCCGGCGCTTGAAAATTTGCGCATTTTACAGCGTGGAAACCGGCTTTCAATTACACCAGTTGATCCACGCGATTGGGAATTAATAATGAAAAAATTAGCCGAGTAAGTTTATTTTTTGACTGATTTTTAAGCGCCAACATCATTTAAAAGTTAGCATCGACTGAAAGTAAATTACAAAAAATTACTTTGCAGCCTGCTTTTAGCTACAACATAACCTGAAGGTTAGTCTTTACTGAAAACAGGCTCGAAGCGTCACTTTGCCACCTGTTTTTCGCGAATTTCGTCTAATGTTTTGCAATCAATGCATAGTGTGGCTGTCGGTCTTGCTTCTAAGCGTTTTAGACCAATCTCAATGCCGCAACCTTCACAATAGCCATATTCTTCAGCATCAATATTGCGTAAAGTTTCATCAATTTTTTTAATTAATTTACGCTCACGGTCACGATTACGCAACTCTAGCGTCATGTCTGATTCTTGGCTTGCACGGTCATTAGGATCTGCAAACATGGTGACTTCATCTTGCATGGTATGCACTGTGCGATCTAAATCGTCACTCAATTCCGCCTTCCAATTCGTTAAAATGGTTCGGAAATGATCAAGCTGCTTTTTGTTCATGTACGCTTCATCAGGCGCAGCCTGATAAGGTGTAAATTGTTTTATTTCCGCCATAATTAAACCTTCTATTACTTAAATAAAATCACAAAATCTTACGTTAAAGTTAAATGACTAGCGACACTATTTTAAATATAGCTTTAAATATAGCGCGTAAAATCTAACGCGCAAGTTTACACTGAATAATCGTGCTATGCAAAATTAAGCTAATTGATTGTTTATTAAATATTTTTCTCAGACAATTCTAAAGCTAACAAAGTATTTTCCATCAACGTAGCCACCGTCATCGGCCCAACGCCTCCTGGCACGGGAGTAATCCAACTTGCGCGTTCTTTTGCATCAGCAAAATCTACATCGCCAGTAATGGTGCCATTTTCTAAGCGATTAATGCCAATATCAACGACTATCGCACCTTCTTTTATCCATTCACCTTTGATAAGCCCTGGCTTACCCGCGGCAGCCACGACCAAATCTGCCGAATTGATCAATTTAGCCAACTCTTTTGTATGCCGATGACAACTGGTCACCGTGCACCCTGCAAGCAATAACTCTAGCGCCATAGGCCTACCCACGTGGTTAGACACGCCAACAACCACCGCATCCAACCCCATTAAACCCACACCCACTGATTGCAACATTTTTATCACCCCAAATGGCGTGCAAGAACGTAGCGTTGGCTGACGTACCGCTAAGCGACCAATATTGTATGGATGAAACCCATCTACATCTTTTTTAGCACTGATACACTCAATGACTTTTTCTTCATGGATATGCGAAGGCAAAGGTGATTGTACAAGAATACCGTCAACTGACTTATCTTCATTTAACTGATTAATCAGCGCTAATAATTCCGCTTCGCTTATTGATAAAGGTAAGTCATAAGCAGTGGAAACAATCCCCACTTTGTCACACGCTAAACGTTTATTTCTGACATAAATTGCTGAGGCGGGATCTGCTCCAACAAGAATCACCGCTAATCCTGGCGCACGTTTGTGTTGTTTAATGCGAGCATCAATTTTAATTTTTATATTGCTTAAAAGTTCAGCAGAAATGGCTTTACCATCAATTATTTTTGCAGTCATTGTGTATATCAAATATTAAAAAAGATGAATTTTTAAAAATAAAGCATAATTTTAACATAATAGAATTGACCTCAAGCCCAGATTCCAGTATATTTCTGCCCTTCGGCGTGTAGCGTAGCCTGGTAGCGCGCCTGCTTTGGGAGCAGGATGTCGGGAGTTCGAATCTCTCCACGCCGACCAAGTTTTTTAATTGTATTTTTACAATTAATTAAATAAGTCAGCCCGAATTTATATTACAAATATAAATCATGTAACCAACATCTGCCCGTAGCTCAACCGGATAGAGCACCAGCCTTCTAAGCTGGGGGTTACAGGTTCGATTCCTGTCGGGCAGGCCATGTTAATTCTCTCAAGTTTCAGCTAGCCTTTTACTTTGAACTGGGTTGGTGGTGCATTATTAGAAGATTTATCTTAAGTTAAAGATTTAAATAATTTAAGATATAACTCAAGCATCGAGTCCTGCTTGTACCATTTCTGCTGCCCTTAGCACAGCGCGCGCTTTATTTTGCGTTTCCGTCCATTCACTTTCTGGGATGGAATCTGCCACAATGCCCGCACCTGCTTGCACATAGAGCATATTATTTTTGATGACACCTGTTCTAATTGCAATTGCGACATCCATGTCACCATTAAAACCTAAATAGCCTACTGCGCCAGCGTAAATGCCGCGCTTGCTTGGTTCTAATTCATCGATAATTTCCATCGCACGTACTTTAGGCGCGCCAGAAACCGTGCCAGCGGGGAAGGTCGCTTTAATCACATCAATTGCGTCCATGCCAGCTTTCAGTTTGCCTTCTACATTGCTAACTATGTGCATCACGTGCGAATAACGCTCAATCATCATATTGTCCGTCACTTTTACTGTGCCTGTGACTGCCACGCGGCCAACATCATTGCGGCCTAAATCCATCAATTGCACATGCTCTGCGCGCTCTTTAGGGTCGGCTAATAATTCGGTAGCAAGCGCAATATCTTCTTCACGTGTTTTGCCGCGTGGGCGAGTGCCAGCAATTGGGCGCGCAGTGACTGTCCCGTTTTCTAGTCGCACTAAAATTTCTGGGGATGCACCTACGACATGATGGTCGCCCATGTCGTAATAAAACATATACGGCGATGGATTTAAGCTACGCAGCGCACGGTACAAAGAAAGGGGCGGCGCATCAAAGGGTTGCGACATGCGCTGGCTGAGCACCACCTGCATAATGTCGCCTTCTAAAATATAGGCTTGCGCGCGTTTTACCGCAGCTTTAAAGTTTTCTTCACCAAATTCTGAGGTGGCTTGGGTCGGTTTTGTTGTTTTTGACTCTCGAATATTGACAGGTTGCCGCAGTTTTTGCACTAAAATTTCTAAGCGTTGAATCCCTTCAGCATAAGCGTTTGGCGCACTTGGGTTGGCATATACAATAAAATAAAGTTTGCCGCTTAAGTTATCCACCACCGCAAGTTCTTCAGACACCATGAGGAGCACGTCTGGCACATTAATCGCATCTGGTTTTTTGGTGTTTGCCAAACGGCGCTCAATATAGCGCACCGTGTCATAACCAAAGTAACCCGCCAAGCCGCCAGTAAAACGCGGTAAACCTTCATAAGGTGGCGTTTTAAAACGGGCTTGGTAAGCCTTTACAAAATCTAACGGGTTGGTATTTTCAGCAAATTCAATCACTTGATTATTTTCAATCACTTCAACGTCATTGCCGTGCGCCACAATGCGCGTTTTTGCAGGCAAACCGATGATGGAATAGCGCCCAAAACGCTCCCCGCCTTGCACGGATTCCAGCAAATAACTAAACGGCTGATTGGCTAGTTTTAAATAAAGCGAAAGGGGTGTGTCTAAATCGGCAAAAGTTTCCAGCACCAGTGGAATGCGGTTGTAACCTTTCTTTGCTAAATGGTTAAAATCATCAGTGGACAGGGTGCTAAACATAAATTTCCTTACAGTTTCTTAAATTAAATGATGAAAAAAGTCATAAAACGTGCACGAGTTTGTTAGCCTCGCCAGCTTTGTGACTGCCACCATCGAACGATTGGGTAAGGAATATTCAAAGGATTCATTTTTTAAAGTATTAATTAATTTCTATGTATTTAAACGTATCAGATAAATGTTCAATCATCCTATCGATTGAATTTTCATCAATTGCTTTGCCTTGATTATAGCCATAAGGCACGGTAAAGACGTAACATCCAGCATTTTTTGCGGCCAAAATATCGGTGTTGGAATCGCCAATCAGCAATACTTCCCATGGCTCAACACCAAACGTTTGGCAAACATAAAAAATTTGTTCAGGGTCTGGCTTTTTCTTCGTTAACGTGTCACCAGAGACAACTAAATTGAAATAATCAAATAATCCTTTTGCTTGCAATAAAGGCACGGTGAAATTTGCAGGTTTATTAGTCACGCACGCCAAAGGTAAACCACTTTCTTTAAATTGCGCCAACGTTTCCAAAACGTTTTGGTAAGTTTGGCTTTCTGTCACTATTTTTGTGTAAGCCTCAGTAAATAAAATTTGCGCTTTTTCAAAAAAAGTTTCATCAGGGTCTTGTGTAGCTGCTTCTGTTAAGCTACGTTTAATCAGTGCTTGTGCGCCATCGCCAATAAAAGATTGAATTTTTTGTTCAGGCAAGGCTTGTAAATTGCACGCCGATAACATGGTATTCACAGCGCGCGCAATTTCAGGCGCGGTGTCAATTAGCGTGCCATCAAGGTCAACTAAAATCGCCTTAACCTTAATTTTTGTAACAGGATTTTCAACAGACTTTGCAATTGAAAAGGGGCTTACAGAATGTTTCATGGAATTATTTACCAATCTCAATACCTATTCAGTAAGCCACTTTTTTTAAACTAAACGGTTGCCAATGATGCACGCATGGCTTTTACAACCGTGTCATAACGGTTCGCATCGCCTTCTTTGGGTGAACCAAAAATCGCGCTTCCCGCTACAAAAGTATCTGCACCTGCTTTAGCAATTTCTGCAATATTTTGCGCATTCACGCCGCCGTCTACTTCAAGCCAAATTTGACGACCTGTTTTTTCATAATAAGCATCAATGCGGGCGCGAGCGAGTTTTAACTTTTCTAACGTTTCTGGAATAAATTTTTGGCCGCCAAAACCTGGGTTGACTGACATCAATAAAATCATGTCTACTTTATCCATCACGTGGTCCAAATAGCTGAGTGATGTTGCAGGATTAAACACCAAGCCAGATTTACAGCCTAAATCGCGCACCATTGCTAAGCTACGGTCAATATGTTCTGAAGCTTCTGGGTGAAAAGTAATAATATTTGCGCCCGCTTTAGCAAAGTCAGGAATAATGCGGTCAACAGGTTTTACCATTAAATGCACGTCAATCAACGCGCCAACATTTTTTGCAGTTTCACGAATCGCATCGCACACCAATGGGCCAATGGTTAAGTTAGGCACGTAATGGTTGTCCATCACGTCAAAATGCACAAGGTCTGTGCCAGATTTAATTACGTCTTCAATTTCTTGGCCGAGTTTTGCAAAGTTTGCAGAAAGAATACTTGGGGCAATTCTAAAAGTTTTATCCATGGTGGGTGTCCGTAATGTGTGTGAGATTTTTAAAACGGCTATTTTACCAATAAATTGAGGGTTTTATATAGGGTTAGCTTGCTTAACTTCTTGCTTAAGTGTGGTCAATACGCGAAAATCACGCCTTTATCTAAGCAATTGACTTTAATTATTTTTTTATAGAATTTAAGTTGTTGCAAAAACAATATTATTTTTAAGCAAACTTTAAAAGAGTCTTTCAAAATTTCAATGCAGCTTTATGTCATCGGCGTCAATCACACCACCGCGCCTGTACAAATCCGCGAACATGTTGCTTTTAACAGCGAACATTTAGGCAGCGCTTTGCGTGAATTAACCGCGCAACATGCCACGGAAGCTGCCATTTTGTCGACATGTAATCGTACTGAGCTTTATTGTTATACGGATAATCCTGAAAAACCAATTAGCTGGTTATCGCATTATCACAAGCTAGATGCGCAACATATTCAGCCTTACCTTTACACGCTGCCACAAAATGAAGCGGTTAAACATGCGTTTCGTGTGGCTTCTGGCTTAGATAGCATGGTGCTGGGTGAGCCGCAAATTTTGGGGCAATTTAAACAGTCGGTAAAAATTGCGCAAGATGCCGGCACGCTTGGCACGTTACTGCACAAACTTTTTCAGCGCACATTTGAAGTGGCAAAAGAAGTGCGTACCAATACCGAAATTGGCGCCAATTCAATTTCTATGTCTGCCGCGGCGGTGAAACTTGCACAGCGCATTTTTGGCGATATTAAAAACCAAAAAATATTATTTATTGGCGCGGGTGAAATGATCAGTTTGTGCGCAGACCATTTTGCCGCACAAAAACCAAAATCTGTGGTGATTGCTAATCGTACCATTGCGCGTGGCGAAGCGCTTGCACAGAAATTACAGGCACAAAATATTCACGCACAAGCCATTTATTTGCATGATTTACCCGCGCGTTTTGCCGAGTTTGATATTGTCGTCACTTGCACGGCCAGCCAGTTGCCGATGATTGGTTTAGGCATGGTTGAAAGCGCCATTAAGGCGCGTAAACATCGCCCGATTTTTATGGTGGATTTAGCCGTTCCGCGTGATATTGAAGCCGAAGTGGCGCAGCTTGATGATGTGTTTTTATATACCGTGGACGATTTAGCGCAAGTGGTTTCTGAGGGCTTAAGCAATCGCCAAGAAGCGGCGGTGAATGCAGAAATGATTGTGGCTGCCCGTGTTGAAAACTTTATGCACTGGCTAAAAAAACGCGATAGCGTCCCCACCATTGTTGCACTGCGTGAACAAGCTGAAATCGTGCGCAAGGCCGAATTTGAAAAAGCCTTAAAACTGATGCAAAAAGGGGAATCACCCGAAAAAGCGTTAGAAGCGTTAAGCAATGCGTTAACCAACAAATTTTTACATGCGCCCAGCCACGCGCTCAACCTTGCGCATGGCGATGAACATGAGAAACTAGAAATTATTTTAAAACAGCTTTATCAAATTAAGAACTCAATATGAAACCCAGTATGTTAAACAAGCTCGCTAATTTAAGTGAGCGCCTAGATGAAATTGACCGATTAATGGCCAGTGAAGGCATTACGGACAATATGGATAATTACCTTAAACTCACCAAAGAACACGCTGAAATTACGCCGATTGTGCAGCAATATCGTGCTTATGTGCAAACTGAGGCTGATATGGCGGAAGCGCAAAAAATGTTGAGCGACCCTGAAATGAAAGAGTTTGCGCAGGAAGAAATTGAAACCGCAAAAAAACGGCACGACGAAATTGATATTGAATTACAAAAATTGTTGCTGCCCAAAGACCCCAATGACGAAAAAAATATTATTTTAGAAATTCGCGCGGGTACAGGTGGCGATGAATCTGGCTTATTTGCGGGCGATTTATTTAGAATGTACAGCCGCTACGCAGAACGTCAACGCTGGAAAGTAGAAGTGTTATCCGCCAACGAAGGTGAAGTGGGTGGCTACAAAGAAATTATCGCCAAAATTGAAGGGCAAGGCGCGTATTCAAAAATGAAATTTGAATCAGGCGGGCATCGCGTGCAACGCGTACCAGACACAGAAACGCAAGGCCGTATTCATACTTCTGCCTGTACCGTTGCCATTTTGCCAGAAGTGGACGAAGTGTCTGATGTTGTGATTAACCCTGCGGATATTCGCTTGGATACTTTCCGCGCTTCAGGCGCTGGCGGCCAGCATATTAATAAAACCGATTCCGCCGTCCGCATCACGCACTTTCCCACCGGCATTGTGGTGGAATGCCAAGATGGCCGCAGCCAACACAGCAACAAAGCGCAAGCCATGATGGTGCTAGCGGCACGCATTAAAGCTAAACAAGTGGATGAACAAAATAGCAAAATTGCCAGCGAGCGCCGCAATTTAATTGGCTCTGGCGACCGAAGTGAGCGCATCCGTACCTACAACTACCCGCAAGGCCGCATTACTGACCACCGCATTAATTTAACGCTCTACAAAATTGATGCGATTACAGAAGGTGATATGGATGAGTTGATTGGTGCGTTAGCCAATGAGCATCAGGCAGATTTGCTGGCGAGTTTGGGTGAAGATAGCTGATTGTGCCTACAACCACTCTAGGCCATAAAAATGACTCCGCGTTATTATGAATGGATAAAGCATGTTTTCGACAGGCCGACCACCGAAAATGGCTGGTATTTTGATGTAGAAGACGCTCATTTTGATGCTGAAGATATTGAATTAACTTTACTTATTACTCACACTCTCGAAAACTGTGGAAAAGACTTCAAACCATTCTCTGATTCGCAAATCGTTGATGGTTTGAAATATATATTTAATAACACATGTTCCAATATTGTATTTGCTTTAATGAGTGATGACGTTCCAGCTGAGGCTAGACTTCGTGCAATTCATTCTATCAAAATACTATATAAAGATTGTTTTGCTCCAAGATGCGCTCCTGTGCTAGGGCACATTAACGAATTAGGGTCTAATCCAATTAATGAAATCTGCTATATGTTATGGGATGTATCTCCACTTTCCTGGTGGGAAGAAAAACGTAGTCCTGAGAGAGAAATTTTCTACAACGCAGTTATCGATGTACTTGAGGAAGCGTTAATATCAAAAAATCCAGCATGCGTGGAGAGCGCACTTCATGGTCTTGGTCATATTCAAAGCTGTTTTAATGAGCGCGTAACTCAAGTCATAAAGAATTACCTTAAAGTACTCACTGACAAATCCCCACATCTTACTTTCTATGCTAAACAAGCTCTTGTAGGTAATGTGCAGTGAGCGTACGAAAGTTTTATCAGGCGAGCGTAGGATGGGTTGAGCAAAGTGATACCCATCCAAAAACTATGCCAATAAAATCCACCCTTGCTAGAGCGATTGCACTGTTAAATAACGATGAAGCCGCACTTGAAGCGCAACTGCTTTTGCAGCATGTGTTAAAAGTGAATCGCGCTTGGCTGATTGCGCATGAGCATGATGAATTGACTTCTGCGCAATGCGCAAACTTTGAAGTCCTGATTCAACGGCGCATCCAAGGCGAACCCATCGCTTATATTTTAGGGGAACGTGAATTTTTCGGCTTAAATTTAAAAGTCACGCCCGATACGCTCATTCCACGGCCTGATACAGAAACCTTGGTAGAAGCTGCGTTAACAAAAATCCCCAAAAAACCATGTCATTCCGAACTTGTTTCGCAATCTTTTAGATCTTCGGATTCTGACCTGCGTCAGAATGACAAACCAAAGATTCTCGACCTTGGCACTGGCACGGGTGCAATTGCGTTGGCAATTGCAAAAAACTGCCCACATGTGCAAGTGACTGCGGTAGATTTTTTTGAAAGTGCGTTAAGCATTGCGCAACAAAACGCAAAAAATTTAAATATTCAAAACGTGATTTTTTTACAAAGTGATTGGTTTGGCGCTTTAGAACATCAGCAGTTTGATGTGATTGTGAGCAACCCGCCGTATATTGAAGAAAGCGATGCGCATTTAAGCCGAGGCGATTTGCGTTTTGAGCCAAAGTCAGCGCTTACTTCTGGCGCGGATGGCTTGGATGATATTAGAAAAATTCTTGCAGAGTGTTTGGTTTATTTAAAGTCGCAAGGCTGGTTAATGTTGGAACATGGTTACAATCAAGCTGAAAAAATACAAAACTTAATGGCCACGGAAGGTTTGGTGGACATTGTGACGATTAAAGATTTGGGCGGTAATGACCGCGTCACCATAGCTAAAAATCCGCTGATTGTCAGCCAGCATTGGGGTTAAAAGCACGAGGCATTACATGCTTTTAAAAGACGCATTTTTAAAGTCATAGTATAATTTAGCGATGTTAGAAAATTCAGTCGGCATTGTCGCCCCCAAACTTGCGCATTTTAATCAACCGTTCACGTTAAAAAGTGGCGCGGTGTTGCCGCAGTTTGATTTAGTCTATGAAACTTATGGCATGCTCAATGCCAATCAATCCAACGCGGTGCTGGTTTGTCACGCACTTTCAGGTACGCATCATGTGGCTGGAAAATACAGCCACGAAGATAAATATGCAGGCTGGTGGGATAATCTTGTGGGCCCGAATAAACCGCTTGATACCAATCAATTTTTTGTGATTGGGGTGAATAATCTGGGTGGTTGTCATGGCAGTTCTGGTCCTTCCAGCGTGAATCCCGCAACCAATCAGCCTTGGGGGTCGCAATTTCCGATTGTCACGGTAGAAGATTGGGTAAACTCGCAAGCCTTACTTTTAGATTATTTGGGCATTAAGCAATTGGCAGCCGTTGTTGGCGGCAGTTTGGGCGGCATGCAAGCGTTGCAGTGGACCTTGGCGTATCCTGAGCGCGTGCGCCATGCCTTGGTGATTGCTTCTGCGCCCAATTTAACCGCGCAAAATATGGCGTTTAATGAAGTTGCGCGCCAAGCCATTATTACTGACCCAGAATTTTACAATGGCGATTATTACCAACATGCTGCCGTGCCGCGACGTGGTTTGCGCATTGCGCGCATGTTGGGGCATATTACGTATTTAAGTGATGATGCGATGGGTGCGAAATTTGGTCGCAAATTAAAAGACACCATTAAATATAGCTTTGATGCAGAATTTGAAATGGAATCTTATTTACGGTATCAAGGCGATAAATTTGCGGGTGAATTTGATGCCAATACCTATTTACGCATGACGCGCGCGTTGGATTATTACGACCCAGCGGCAAATTTTGGGGGTAATTTAAGTCAAGCACTCAGCCATGTGTTGGCAAAATTTTTAGTGGTTTCATTCACCAGTGATTGGCGATTTTCGCCTGCGCGTTCCCGCGAAATTGTCAAAGCCTTGCTGGATAACGAACGCACGGTCAGTTATGCAGAAGTGACCGCCGCGCATGGGCATGACGCGTTTTTAATGCCTGACGCGCATTATCATGCCATTATGCGTCAATACTTAAACAATATTCAGGTGGGCGTTTAATGCAGACCAACACTGAACAACAAACGTTTAGACACGATTTTGCCGTGATTTCTGGCTGGATTCCTTTTGGCGCGAAGGTGCTGGATTTAGGCTGCGGCGATGGTGCGCTTTTAAAATATTTAACAGCTTCCATGGAAGTGCGCGGTTATGGCGTGGAAAAAGACGATCAAAATTGGCTCACCTGCATGGAAAGCGGCATTAACGTGATTCAAATGGATTTGGAAGAAGGCTTGCACGGTTTTGAAGATCAATCGTTTGATACGGTAATTTTGTCGCAAACCATTCAAGCCATGCACAATACGCAAGAAATTATTCAAGAAATGTTGCGCGTGGGCCGCGAAGTGATTGTGACTTTTCCCAATTTTGGCTATTGGCGTTACCGTTTACAAGTACTTAAAGGCCGTATGCCAGTTTCAAAAAATTTGCCTTATCAATGGTTTGATACGCCCAATGTGCATTTATGTACGATTAAAGATTTTGAGCGTTTTTGTCATGATTGCAATATTCAAGTGCGCGAGCGTTTGGTGTTGAACGATGACGAACCAGTGACATTTAAACCAAATTTACTGGGCAGTTTGGCGATGTACCGCTTGTTGAGTTTGCACAAAAATCATCGTAAAGATGAAAAATGAGTGTGAAAATTTAAGCTTAACTATACGTTCAAAAAGTAACAACATACGTGCCTAAAAGCCAAGGTTTAAAAGAAATTTTACTCAATAAACGCATGTTAATTTGCGTTTTCACAGGCTTTAGTTCAGGCTTGCCTTTATATATTCTCATCAGTTTATTGCCCGCTTGGTTGCGTTCAGAAGGCGTGGATTTAAAAGCCATCGGCTTATTTTCACTCATCAGTTTGCCTTTTACTTGGAAATTTATTTGGGCACCACTCTTTGACCGTTATTCATTACCGATGGGGCGCAGGCGTGGTTGGCTCATCATCACGCAAATTGCGCTTTTACTCAGCATTCCCACCTTTGGTTTTTTACATGCTAAATTTGATATTTGGACGATTGCGTATTTAGCCACAGTGGTTGCATTTTTTAGCGCCAGCCAAGACATTGTGTTGGATGCGTATCGCCGCGAAATTTTGCCTGATATTGAGCTTGGTTTGGGTAATGTGATTCATGTGAACGCTTATAAAATCGCAGGCTTAGTGCCAGGGTCGCTCTCGCTGATTTTGGCCGATCATTTGCCGTGGAACAGCGTATTTCTAATCACCGCTTTATTTATGCTGCCCGGCATGGTGATGACCTTGCTTGTCAAAGAACCAGCGTTAAAATTAGGCGCACCAAAAACCTTAAAACAAGCGTTGGTTGAGCCGTTTCATGAATTTATTTCACGCAACGGTTTAAAAACGGCTTTACTCATTTTAGCCTTTATTTTTTTGTATAAGTTGGGCGATAGCATGGCGGTGGCGCTTGCCACGCCATTTTATTTAGACATGGGCTTTAGCAAAACCGAAATTGGCATTATCGCCAAAAATGCAGGGCTTTGGTCTAGTGTTGCAGGTGGCATTTTGGGCGGTATTTGGATGATTAAGCTCGGCATTAATCGCGCACTTTGGGTGTTTGGCGCAGTGCAAATGTTAGCGATTTTAGGATTTGCATGGCTGGCGCTGGCTGGGCATGATTTATTGGTGTTGGCCTTGGTGATTGGCTTTGAGGCGTTTGGTGTAGGTTTAGGCACGGCAGCATTTGTGGCTTATATCGCGCAAACCACGCATCCACTTTACACAGCCACGCAATTTGCGTTATTTACCAGTTTAGCTGCCGTACCACGCACTGTGGCAAATGCGGGAACAGGGTTTATGGTTGAACATTTAGGCTGGTTTAATTTTTATATATTATGTTTTTTATTGGCGATTCCGGGGATGTTGTTATTGTTTAAAATCGCGCCTTGGCAAGCCTCTGTAAAACAGTAGATTTTCGCTTAATCTTTGTAAGGGTTATGGGATTCAACTGACTAACTCCTAGTATCCTAAGGAGTGCATCATGCGGATTGTTATTAAAACATTATTTGTTCTTAGCCTTTTTCAATCGACCATTCAAGCCAGCCACGCGGCCGAATGTGTGGCAAAAAGTGGTGCGCATACCGTTCCTTTGCTAGAGCTTTATACCAGTGAAGGGTGCAGCAGCTGTCCACCAGCGGATAAATGGCTAGGTGATTTAAAGCAAGACCCCAGCACATTTACACCACTCGCCTTTCATGTTGATTACTGGGATTATATTGGCTGGAAAGATCGATTTAGCAAAGCAGAATATTCTGATCGCCAACGTAAAATAGCCGCATTCAGTGGTATAGGTTTTGTGTACACGCCACAATTTGTCATGAATGGCCGAGATTTTAGAGGTTGGGATAATGCAAGATTGAGTGAGGCAATTGATAAAAATAAAAAAATAGCCTCACGCGTCAATTTAACTTTAAACGCCCTCACGCAGAGTAATGGTGGGACGACATTTCAAGCCAGTGCAAGCGCTGTAAACCCAGCCGACATTAAAAATTCCAATGTATTTGTTGCGATTTATGAAAGTAATTTAGAGAGCAAAGTGAAAGCTGGCGAAAACATCGGTAGAACATTAAAACATGATTACGTGGTGCGTGAGTTTTTTGGAGCATACAAACTGGACAACAAAAACGAATTTAATAAAAATTTTACATTAAACGGTACGTGGAAAAATAAGGACGAAGCGTTTAAAAACATGGGCGCGGTGATTTTTGTGCAAAACAGCCAAACAGGTGAAATTTTACAAAGTTTGGCGTTGCCCTTTAGTCAATGTGAAGTGTTGTAGTTAATGATCAACGGCGCATGATCACTAAATTTTTCCGCTTTATAAACACTGCTTAAAACCGCTTTTTCGGCAAAGCTTGGCGTGGCTATTTGGTAATCAATACGCCAACCCACGTTTTTTTCATAGGCCGCGCCGCGATTGCTCCACCATGTATAGCATTCGTCTGTGGTATTCGGATGTAATTTTCGGTACACATCCACCCAGCCAATCGTGTCAAATAAATCCGTCAGCCACGCGCGTTCTTCAGGTAAAAAGCCTGAATTTTTTTTGTTGCCTTTGTAATTTTTTAAGTCAGCTTCTTGGTGCGCAATATTCCAATCACCACAAACTACAACTTCTCGCCCAGAGTTTTTTAAGGCTTGTAAGTGCGGCATAAACCGCGCCATCACGCTAAATTTAAAAGCTTGCCGCTCTTCTCCACTGGACCCACTTGGCAGATAAAGCGAAACGACGCTTAAATTGCCAAATTGACATTCTATATAACGGCCTTCGCTGTCAATATCTCCAATGCCTAAGCCCTCAATCACTAAATCTGGTTTTATTTTTGTATAAATGCCAACGCCGCTATAGCCTCTTTTTTCAGCGTAATGAAAATAGCCAAAATAGCCTTGCGGATTCAACATTTCTGCGGTCATATCCGCCGCTTGCGCTTTAATTTCTTGCATGCACAAAATGTCTGGTTGCTCAATTTGCAACCAGTGTAAAAAACCTTTGTTGGTGGCAGAGCGAATGCCGTTTAGGTTTAGCGATATAATCTTCAAAATATACCCTTATTTAATTTTTTAAAAAGTAACAAAATATTTATGAACAAAACGCACAATCAATTTAGGCAAGAGTTTATCGCATTTGCCATCGAAAAAGAGGTTTTACGCTTTGGTGAATTTAAAACTAAAGCTGGGCGCTTAAGCCCTTATTTTTTTAATGCAGGTTTATTTAACGATGGCATGAGCTTGATGAAATTAGGCGAATTTTATGCCGAAAGTATTTTAAATTCTGGCATTGCATTTGATATGTTATTTGGCCCAGCTTATAAAGGCATTACGCTTGCGGCCAGCATTGCCATTGCTTTTGCAAAAAAAGGGCGCAATGTTCCATACGCCTACAACCGCAAAGAAGCCAAAGACCACGGCGAGGGAGGCGTAATTGTAGGTAGCCCATTAAAAGGCCGAGTATTGATTATTGATGATGTGATTTCTGCAGGCACTTCGGTGCGAGAATCTGTTGCGCTCATTCATCATCAAGGGGCCACGGTGGCGGGCGTTGCCATTGCGATAGATCGGCAAGAAAAAGGCTTGGGTGAATTATCGGCCGTGCAAGAAGTGATGCAGCAAAATGAGATTCCCGTGAGTGCGATTGCGAATTTAAATGACTTGATAGATTTTTTGCAGAACGTTGATTCTTTACAAAATCAGGATGCTGGAAAAAATCATCCATTTATGCAAAAAATGCAGCAATACCGGGCGCAATATGGGGTTGATTCAATTGTAAAAGTAGGTTAATTACCCCTGCTTTTATTTCAGTTTTTAAAATAGTTGCCGTTAGAAAGTTATTGAAAACAATCAATAATTTTTGTGACTGTAATTTTTACAACTATATTAGCGACGATGAAAAAAACGAAAAAATTTATTTTAAGCATGAGCGCAATTTTATGCCTATCGCATTTTGCGGGTTATGTGCTGGCTGAGCCTTCTAAAAAAATTGTTAAGTGGAAGGATGATCATGGCGTCACGCATTATGGCGATGTTTTGCCTTCGCAAGATGCTGGCCGCGGCAATGCGCTTTTAAATAAAGATGGTTTGATTGTAAAGAAAAATGAATCTTATCGACAATCAGATGAAACGAATATCGTTGCAGAGTCTGCCAATGCCGAGCAAGTGAGAAAAGATAGTGCGCTTTTGGCATCGTACAGTTCTGTTGAAGAAATTGATTTGGCAATGGGGCGAAATTTACAAACAGAAGAAAATTCATTAAAAAGTTTGCAACAAAGGCACATTGACGCTAAGAATTATTTAAGCAAAAAGCAAGCATTGCTGGATGGCATGCTGAAAAATAAAAAAAATCCCCCCGCATATTTGTTAGATGAAGTCAAAGCGTATCAGCAAAAAATAGTCAAAATTGAGTCAGAAATGACTTCTGCGCAAAATAATATTGCGTTGATTCAACGACGTTTTGCGAGTTATAAAACCAGATATGCTGAGTTGCGCCCAAGAAATCAATCATTATCTTCAATTAATGTGAACAGAAAAACCTTGGCTGAGCTTGAGGGTTGGAAAAGAGATGCAAACCAAAAGTTAAGTTACTATTTAAATGAAACGGTGAAATATAAGCGTTCTGGAACGCCCGTTCCAAATGAAGTCAGTGCGGGAATTCAACAAGCAAATCAAGAAATTGCTCGCGCAGACCAAGAAATTGCTGGCATTATGGCAAATATTAAAAATTCTCAACAAACCTTTAGTAGTAAGTAAAAATTAGTAATCAATAAAATTAGTACTCAATAAAAACTATTTTTTAATTTGAGTAAATTTAGTTGTAATAAAACTGAGTGTTATAAAAAAAGCGTTCAAAATTGAACGCTTTTTTTATTCGTGCATGTGACAATTAGCCTAGGCCATACGACTAACTGAGTTTTTTCTTTAAAATTTCATTCACTTGCGCTGGGTTGGCTTTGCCTTTTGAGGCTTTCATTGCTTGGCCAACCAAAGCATTAAATGCTTTTTCCTTGCCAGCTTTAAACTCTTCTACCATGGCGGGGTTGGCATTTAATACTTCGTTAATAATCGCTTCAATCGCGCCTGTGTCAGATTCTTGTTTGAGGCCTTTTGCTTCAATAATCGCATCTACTTCACCTTCGCCAGACCACATTGCTTCAAAAACTTGTTTAGCGGCATTGTTGCTGATGGTGTTATCAGAAATGCGTTTAAGTAATTGCGCCAAATACGTTGCCTCAACAGGTGAGTCTTGAATCGTTTTGTCTTCCGCATTTAATTTAGCAGAAACCGTCCCCATTACCCAGTTTGCAGCCTGTTTTGCATCGCCGCCCGCATTCACAACAGCAATAAAATAATCTGCTAAATCTTTAGAAGAGGTAAGCGCACTCGCGTCATAGCTTGAAAGTTGGTACTCGCTAACAAAGCGTATTTGTAGTGCTTGAGGGAGCTCTGGCAGATTGGCTTTAACACGCGCTTTATCGGCTTCCGTCACTTCTAAAGGTAATAAATCAGGGTCTGGAAAGTAGCGATAATCGTTGGCTTCCTCTTTGCTGCGCATGGCTTTGGTCTCACCCGTGTCTGGGTTAAACAAAACGGTTGCTTGTTGAATTTTTCCGCCATCTTCTAGCGTTTCAATTTGCCATTGGGTCTCGTATTCAATGGCTTGTTGCATAAATTTAAAAGAATTTAGATTTTTAATCTCACGGCGCGTGCCCAATTTGTCAGCGCCTTTTGGACGTACAGAAACGTTCACGTCACATCTAAAGCTGCCTTCTTGCATATTGCCATCGCAAATGCCTATCCATTGCACTAGCTCATGCAATTTTTTGGCATAAGCCACGGCTTCTGCCGCGCTACGCATATCGGGTTCTGTGACGATTTCGAGCAAAGGTGTACCTGCGCGATTTAAGTCTATGCCTGACATACCCTCAACTGCACCATTGGATTTTAAATCATGTACCGATTTACCTGCATCCTCTTCCAAATGCGCGCGCGTGATGTTAATCACTTTTTCATAAGCTTCTTTGTTTTTGCTGGCAGGCACTTGAATGGTTAATTTGCCTTTGCCTACAACAGGCAATTCATACTGGCTGATTTGGTAGCCTTTGGGCAAATCAGGATAAAAATAGTTTTTACGCGCAAACACACTGCGTGGCGCAATTTCGGCCTCAACCGCTAAACCAAATTTAATTGCACATTCCACCGCTTCTTTATTTAGAACAGGTAAAACGCCCGGCAAAGCAATGCTTACTTCGCATGCTTGTGTATTAGGCGCTGCGCCATAGGTGGTTGATGCACCACTAAAAATTTTGGTGTTTGTTTTTAATTGCGTGTGGGTTTCTAACCCAATAACGACTTCCCATTCCATTATGCAATTTCCTTTATTGCTTTTAGTTCGGGCATCTGCGCGTGCCAATTTGTCACTTGTTGATAGGCATGGCCCACATCCAACATGCGCGCTTCATCAAAATAGTTGCCAATAATTTGTAAGCCTACGGGTAGAGGCTTTCCCTCTGCACTTGGACTGAAGCCAGCTGGAATGCTCATGCCTGGCAAGCCTGCCAAATTGACAGCGATGGTGTAAATGTCTTGCAGATACATGGAGACAGGATCATCTGCTTTTTCGCCGATTTTAAAGGCGGTAGAGGGTGCTGCAGGCCCCATAATGATGTCGCATTTTTTAAACGCTTCGGTAAAGTCTTGTGCAATTAAGCGGCGGATTTGCTGGGCTTTTATGTAATACGCATCGTAATAGCCAGCGCTTAATACATAAGTGCCGATTAAAATACGGCGTTTTACTTCTGCACCAAAACCTTCAGCGCGGCTCTTGCAGTACATTTCCATTAAATCGGTATATTCATCTGCACGATGACCATAACGCACGCCATCATAGCGAGATAAGTTTGAGCTGGCTTCAGCGGGTGCAATCACATAATAAACAGGGATAGAAAGCTTGGTGTTAGGTAAGCTAATTTCTACCATTTCTGCACCCAGTTTTTTGTATTCTTCTATCGCGGCATTCACCACCGCGCCCACGCCAGCGTCTAAACCCTCGGCAAAATATTCTTTGGGTAAGCCCACCTTTAAACCAGCGAGTGGCTTATTGGGGTTGAGTTTGTTTAAACCACGGGTGTAATCCTCTTTTTCGCGTTGCAAGCTGGTGGAATCACGCGCATCAAAGCCTGTCATCACGTTCATCATCAGCGCCATGTCTTCACACGATTTTGCCATCGGGCCTGCTTGATCAAGGCTAGAGGCAAACGCAATCATGCCGTAGCGTGAAACTAGGCCGTAAGTTGGTTTTAAGCCTGAAAGCCCGCATAATGAAGCGGGTTGGCGAATAGAGCCACCAGTATCTGTGCCAGTTGCGGCCGCACACAAGCGAGCAGCCACAGCCGCTGCCGCGCCACCTGAGCTGCCACCAGGCACGCGCGTAATATCCCACGGATTTTGTACGTTACCAAAATAACTTGTTTCGTTAGAGGAGCCCATCGCAAACTCGTCCATATTGGTTTTGCCCAAATTCACTGCGCCTGCTTGATTAAAACTTTCAATCACATGCGCATCATAAGGGCCCACAAAATTTTCTAACATTTTTGAGCCACAACTGGTGCGCCAGCCTTTGGCTACAAAAATATCCTTTTGCGCAATGGGGATGCCAGTCAATGCGGTGGCATTCCCACTTGCCAGCAACGTATCTGCCGCTTGGGCTTGCGCGAGTGTTTTTTCTTTATCAAGCGCAATGAAAGCGTTCATACTTGGGTTAAGGCCATCTATGCGTTTAAGAAATTCTTGGGTGAGTTCCACACTAGAAATTGTTTTCGCTTGGAGCGCCGCGCCGAGCTGTTTGAGGCTATTGTTAATCATGCTGAGTATTCTTTAAGAATTAAACTAATTTTAAGGCGAATGTTATTCAATCACTTTAGGCACAAGGTACAAACCATCTGCCACGGCCTGCGCATGAGCGCCATTGCCAAGGTTTGGTGCGTTTTGTTGAAGTAAATCGCGCTGATTGGTTTTTGTCACCACATCTTCACGTAAACGCTGTGTAACCTCTTGTGAATGTGACATCGGCGCAACGCCAGTCGTATCCACGGCTTGCATTTCATAAATTAAATCCATAATGCCTGAGAGTTTTTTTAACGTTGCTAACGACTCTTGCTCATTAATTTGAATGCGTGCCAAATGCGCAACTTGCTGAATATCTTGCAATGTAAGTGCCATACTTGAAAAAATTTCCAGAATTGTTAAGAGGATTTAAAAGGGTTAATTGGTTGATATAACATGCTAAAACGCATGTAATTAAAGTTAATAAAGCAATATTATATCGTGTATTATATCCGTAGTTTTAAGACGTGATTTGATTTTAAGTAAAACTAAACGTTCATCTAAAATTTAACGTGAGGTTAATTTAAAGCGGCGTTTTTATAGACGCGCTGTATTTTAAAAACAAAGCTTTGTTAAAACGTACGTATAAATCAAAAAATCATAATAAAAAATCTTTTTCTAGGGATTAACAACATGTTCGGTTTTATCACAAGTTATTTTTCAAATGACTTAGCGATTGATTTAGGCACGGCAAATACGCTCATTTACGCGCGCGGCAAAGGCATTGTGCTCGATGAGCCATCTGTTGTGGCCATTCGAATTGATGGCGGGCCTGGCGGTAAAAAAATTCTACTTGCAGTGGGTGCTGAAGCCAAAGCGATGTTAGGGCGTGCGCCTACCAATATTTTAGCGATTCGTCCCATGAAAGATGGCGTGATTGCTGATTTCACCATTACTGAACAAATGCTGAAATATTTTATTCGCCGCGTGCATGATGCACGTTGGTTCTCACCCAGCCCAAGGATTATTATCTGTGTGCCTGTCGGCTCAACACAAGTGGAGCGCCGTGCGATTAAAGAATCGGCAGAACGCGCAGGTGCAAAACAGGTATTTTTAATTGAAGAGCCCATGGCAGCAGCCATTGGTGCAGGCTTGCCGATTGCAGAAGCAACAGGCTCAATGGTGGTGGATATTGGTGGTGGCACCACAGAAGTGGGCGTTATTTCACTGGGCGGCATTGTTTATGCAAAATCTGAGCGCGTAGGTGGCGATAAGTTTGACCAAGCCATTATTGATTACATTCGCAGAAATTATGGCATGCAAATTTCTGAACCCACGGCAGAGGCGATTAAGAAAAAAATTGGTTCAGCTTTCCCACATCCAACTGTATTAGAAATGGAAGTCACAGGTAGAAACTTAGCCGAAGGCTTGCCGCGTAAATTTACGATTTCTAGCAGCGTGATTTTAGAAGCACTTACCGAGCCGCTCAATTCAATTGTAGGCGCGGTAAAGTCTGCATTAGAGCAAACCCCGCCAGAACTAGGTGCAGATATTGCAGAAAGAGGCATGGTGCTGACGGGCGGCGGAGCGTTGCTAAGAAATTTAGACCGTTTAATCGCAGAAGAAACAGGCTTGCCAGTGGTTGTGGCAGAAGATCCACTGACTTGTGTGGCGCGCGGTTGTGGACGTGCGTTGGAAGAAATTGATAAATTAGCCAATATTTTTGCTTATGAATAAAATTTTTTAGATAAAAATTTTTAAGTGGATGATTTGTAAAATATGCTGTTTTTTAACAGCATATTTTTTATATAAAGATAAATATTTTGTACAATGCTTCGCATACTAACCATCCATGTCATGCAAACTTTTGTTATGGTCTGTACAATTTAAATCAAAATAATGCTTACGAATTTTTATTTAGCCGAGTGCATCAGTGAGTGATATTCATTACAGTCAATCTGAGCCCGCTTTTTTTGTGCGAGGCGCAAGCCCAGTTGCCCGCTTTGTTTTTTTCTCAGCGCTGTCATTAACGCTGATTGCAACAGACTCTCACCTTAAATATCTGCATACAATACGCACAAAGTTAGAGGCTTATTTGCATCCTTTGGAGTTGATGGCGAATGCGCCTGGCACACTTTACCAAGAAGTGAATCGTTACTTTTCAGATCATCACCAGCTGCTAGATGAAAATAAACAACTTAAAAATCAATTGATTAAAAAAAATGCAGATTTACAAGCGCTTAATTTATTAACGGTTGAAAATGCACATTTACGTCACTTAATGAATGAAAAAAGTGCCTTAAAAGAGCAAAGCGTTTTAGGTGAAATTTTATATATCAGCAGAGATCGCTTTTCAAAAAAAGTCGTAGTCAATCGCGGCGCCGAGCATCAAGTTGCACTGGGCTCTGCGGTCATGGATGGAGAGGGGATTGTGGGTCAAGTCACACGCGTGTTTTCACACACCAGTGTTGTTACGCTGATCACTGATAAAAATCTTGAAATCCCCGTATTTGTAGAAAGAAATGCCTTAAGAGCCATTGCATTTGGGCATGGCCAAAATAATAGTATTGAAATCCCATATTTGCCCACAAACGTTGATATTAAAGTTGGAGATAAATTAGTCACTTCTGGGATTGATGGCGTTTATCCTGAAGGTGTTGCGGTGGCGATTGTCCAAAAAATTGAAACATTGTCAGGCTCACCTTTTGCAAAAATATCCTGTAAACCCACGGGTGGCGTCGAGCAGCACCGCATGGTGCTTTTGGTGAGTAAACCACACGCATTGCCAATTCAAGCCAATGATGAGCCAAATACTTTCGCCGATTCTACGCAACAAAATATGCAACAAAATCAAACAGACCATCAACCTTTAAGTGGCAATTCTGAGCATCATGCAACACAATAAACTTAGCCATGTTTATTTAACAATTTTTATTGCGTACTTAATGCTTTTATTGCCGTTTTCAGAAAAAGCCATGCAATTTAGGCCAGACTTTACCTTGTTGGTTGTGATTTATTGGCTGATTCGTGCGCCGAACTTATGCAATATTGGCACTGCGTGGGTGGTTGGATTATTTGTAGATTTAGCCACAGGTGGCATTTTTGGACAAAATGCTTGGGCGTATGCCGTATCAGCATTTTTTACCATGCTTTATCAAAGGCGGCTAGTTTTGTTTAATGGATTGCAACAATTTTTCTATGTATTTTTAGCACTTCTGATTGCGCAGGCTTTTTTGCTCATCCTTCGCACATTTTCAGGCGTGCCATTTTCAGGCTGGATTTACTTTGCCCCAAGCGTCACAGGGGTTATTTTATGGCGAATATCATTAATGTTTAAGTTAAATTCAGACAGTCGGTCTGGGCAAATTTAAATGCATGCTTGCTTTAATTACTTATCATCTTAATTTAATTTCTTCATGAGTGCTGAGCTAAGAAACCATACGCATGAGCTGCATTATTTTAAGCTCAGATTAGTGTTTACTGCGTTTGTGGTGTTGGCGCTTTTTGGCGTTTTGTTGGCGCGTTTTTATTATTTACAAATTAATCAACACACGCATTATCAAACGTTAGCAGAAAATAACCGCATCTCTTTATTGCCAGTTGTGCCGAGCCGTGGGCTGATTTATGATAAAAATGGCGTATTGCTTGCCAATAACTTTTTTGTTTATACCTTAGAAATCACTCCATCAAAAGTCTATGATTTAGAAGCTTTAATCAATGAGCTTTCTGAAATTGTGCAAATTAGCCCACTTGACCGTAAAAGATTTAAAAAGCTTGTGGCGGAAAGCCACAATTTTGAAGCCATTCCAATTAGAACGCATTTAAATGATGAAGAAGCCGCAAAGTTTGCTGCTTCTCATTATCGATTTTCTGGCGTAGAAATTAAATCTAAATTGTTTCGACATTACCCGTTTGGCAAGCTAGGCGCGCACCTGCTTGGTTATATTGGACGGATTAATGATAAAGATTTAAAAAAAATTGAAGAAAATGGAACGCTTTCAAATTACAAAGGCACAGACCATATTGGAAAAAGTGGTTTAGAGCAATTTTACGAAGAAAATTTACATGGCGTAACAGGTTCTCAGCAAATTGAAATTGACGCAGATGGACGCGCCATCAGAACCTTATCTAGTCAAGCGCCGATTCCAGGCGATAATATTACACTTTCAGTGGACATTAAACTGCAAGAAATTGCAGAAAAAGCCTTTGGCGAAAAACGTGGCGCACTGGTTGCCATAGACCCAAAAACAGGAGAAGTATTAAGTTATGTGAGTCAGCCCAGTTTTGATCCCAACCTATTTGTGGGTGGTATTGATGTTGATAATTGGAAATTTTTAAACGAGTCCATCGACAAACCTTTAGTCAATCGTCCCATACGTGGGCTTTACCCAGCGGCTTCAACGTTTAAACCCTTTGTTGCCATGGCAGGCCTAGAGCTCGGCTTAAGAACGCCGCCTTTTACCATTCGAGATGAAGGCTATTTTATGTTGCCTGGCAGCCCACATCGCTATCGCGATTGGAAAAAAGGCGGGCATGGGTTGGTGGATATACAACGCGCAATCACCATTTCATGCGATACCTTTTTTTATGGCTTGGCCGTTGAGTTAGGCATTACTAGGCTGACAGATTTTGTGCGGCATTTTGGGTTTGGGAAAAAAACGGACATTGATATTGCGGGCGAGAGTGCTGGACTTTTGCCAACGCCAGAATGGAAAAAAAGGCGCTTCAAAAAAAATTGGTACACAGGTGAAACCGTGATTGTTGGTATTGGGCAGGGCTATACCTTGGTTACGCCCATGCAATTAGCGCAAGCAACCGCAACGTTGGCAAATGGCGGCACTGCCATGAAACCACATCTTGTGACAAAAATTCAAAAAGCCAATGCTGATATTTTTGAATATGTAAAACCTAAGGTGCAAGATCGTATTTTTTTAAATGTTGATAATATCGACTTAGTCAAAAAAGCGATGATTGCTGTGACGCTTCCAGGCGGAACCGCTGCGTTGGTGGGCGTTGGCGCACCTTATCAAGTAGCAGGAAAAACAGGCACTGCGCAAGTGGTTGGTATTAAACAAAATGAAAAATATGATGCAAGCGCTATTAATGAACGCAACCGCGACCACGCTTTATTTATCGCCTATGCGCCTGCCGATGACCCAAAAATTGCCTTAGGTATAATTGTTGAAAATGGCGAGCATGGGGGCTCTGGCGCAGGCCCAATCGCGCGAAAAGTACTGGATTATTATTTGTTAGGCATCAAACCGCCCGAGGTTGACGCGCCTAAACCTTTAGGTGCGGTGACCAATGCAGCTGAACATCCCGCGCATCATGAAAATATTATTGCGACACCAGCGGGCAGCCAAAGTCCAAAAAAAGCGCCAAACATTCAACCCAGCATCGTAGAAGACACGCTCAATGAATAGTAAATTATTTGAAACCTTGTTTAAAAATTTTGATGCGTTTTTAATGGCATGCTTAATTTTTACATTGCTGATTGGCTTGTTTATTTTATACAGCGCATCAGGCGAAAATATTGCGCGTATTTATGGGCAACTGCTCAATATTTTGGTGGCATTTTGTTTACTGTGGGCAGCCACCCAAGTTTCACCTGCAGGGTTAGAGCGGCTAGCCATGCCTTTGTATGTATTCGCGGTGGTGTTGCTGATTGCAGTTGATGTGTTTGGTAGCATCAGTCACGGCGCGCAACGCTGGTTAAATATTGGCGTTGCTAAAATTCAACCGTCAGAAATTATGCGCATTGCCATGCCCATGATGCTTGCTTGGTACTTATCGAAACAAGACAGCAAATTACGAAAAAGAAACTTTGCAATGGCAGGCTTATTTTTATTAATTCCAGTGTTGCTGATTATGAAGCAACCTGATTTAGGCACTGCGTTATTAATCACCGCCTCAGGTTTTTATGTCCTTTTTTTAGCGGGGTTAAGCCTGCGATTTTTGCTCGGAAGTGGCGTATTAATTTTGGCGCTTACCCCAGTTTTTTGGTCAATGCTGCATGATTATCAACGTAAACGCATAGAAATTTTGCTAGATCCAACGCAAGATCCGCTTGGCGCAGGCTATCACACCATTCAAGCCATTATTGCGATTGGCTCAGGTGGCAGCGTTGGCAAAGGTTGGCTGAACGGCACGCAAGCACAATTAGACTTTTTGCCAGAGCGCACCACGGATTTTATCTTTGCAGTGTTTGGCGAGGAATTTGGTTTGTTGGGTAACATACTACTTTTACTCATGTTTTCACTCATTATTTTGCGCGGACTTGTCATCGCATCTCAAGCGACCAGTGCGTTTTCCAGATTGCTGGCTGGCAGTATCACCCTCACATTTTTTACCTATGCTTTTGTCAATATGGGCATGGTGAGTGGTATATTGCCAGTGGTCGGCGTGCCTTTGCCATTAATCAGTTATGGTGGCACTTCTATGGTGACTTTATGCATCAGCTTTGGTATTTTAATGAGCATTCACGCCCATAAAAAATTAGTAGCACGTTAGCCATTGCGCCAGTTTAATTGAATCAATTTATAAATTTTTATAGAGTTTTTAAAAATGAACACACAACGCACATTATTCAATATTTTTTTAGTCATCCTGCTGACAGGGTTAGCCAGTTGCGGCGGAGACAGCGCCATCAAGCCAGAAAAAAAACAGCCTGAAGCTGCGAAAGAAGAAAAATCAACAGCGCCAGAAAAAGCAGCCGCGCCAGAAGCCGAAACCAAAACGACCAAAGGTGGGTATTATTTAGATGATGGCCCTGGTGAAAATCCACCGTCAGACATTGATAGCATTCCTGACGCAACGCCAAAACCAGAAGAACTGTCTACCCGCGCCAATAAACCGTATTTAGCACTTGAACAACAATACACCCCCATGACAACCTATCAGCCTTATAAAGAGCGTGGAAAAGCCTCTTGGTACGGCAAACGTTATCACGGGAAAAGAACTTCAACTGGCGAAGTATATGACATGTATGGCATGACCGCTGCGCATACCATTTTGCCGATACCAAGCTACGCAAAAGTAACCAATGTTGCCAATGGTCGTTCTGTCATTGTGCGCATTAATGATCGCGGTCCTTTTAAAAATAATCGCTTAATTGATTTATCGTATGCTGCTGCTTACAAATTAAGAATGACTGATCAAGGCAGCGCCATGGTTGAAGTGGAGGCGATTGACAGCAGTTTTGAAGCAATGCAAAAAAATGCTGTGCCAGCAAATCCTGATACGATTAATCAAGAGTTTGAACCGAAAAAACCAATGGTTGTAACAAACAAAACGGCTAGCAATTCAAAACCAACGAAAAAAATAGCTAACGCTTTTTTTGTGCAATTAGGCGCGTTTAAAAGTGAAGAAAATAGCGCAGCTTTGATAAAAAAAATGGAGTCTTACCAACAGGCTGAAAATGTTGAGGTGACAAAAGCGTATAATAATGGCCTCTATCGCGTAAAAGTCGGACCTTACGCAAGCCGTGCTGAGGCAGAGGTTGCGGCGAGTAAAATCCGCAAGCAATTTAATATCAATGCGGTTGTTTCAAACTAAAATCCAATTATCGTAATATTAATCCATATATCAATCAATGACTTATTCAATTTTAAAATCAATTTTTTGTAAATTATCTTTAATTTTTCTAACATTTTTTATTCAAAATATTAGTTATGCGGTAACGCCACCACCACCAACGTTGGCGGTAAAAGCGTATTTACTAAAAGATATGAATAGCCAAACCGTATTGGCATCATCAAATGCGGATATGCGCGTTGAACCTGCATCGCTGACAAAAATCATGACAGCTTATTTGAGTTTTAAAGCCATTAAAGAAGGCAAAATAACGCTTAGTCAGCCTTTAAAAATTAGTGAGCATGCAGCAAAAGCAGAAGGTTCGCGCATGTTTGTGGTGCAAGGTTCGGAAGTAACCGTGGATGATTTATTGCATGGCATGATTATTCAATCGGGTAATGACGCTTCAATCACATTGGCGGAAGGCGTGGCGTTTTCAGAGCAGGCGTTTGCCAATTTGATGAACGCAGAAGCGCAGCGCTTGGGCATGTTGCAAACGCATTTTATCAATGCCACAGGCTTGCCAGACCCAGACCATTACACCACCGCAAACGATTTAATGCTGTTAGCAACCGCACTCATCAATGATTTTCCTGAAGAATATAAACGCTATTATTCAGTTAAAGAATTTACCTATAACAACATTACTCAAACCAATCGCAACCGCTTACTTTGGTTAGACCCCAATGTGGATGGCATGAAAACTGGGCATACGGAATCTGCAGGGTATTGCTTAATTAGCACCGCAAAGCGCGATGGTGTGCGCAGAATTACAGTGATTTTAGGCGCACCAAGCGATGCTGCGCGTGCAACGGAAAGCCAAAAATTATTAAATTTTGGTTTCCAATTATTTGATACCACGCTTGTTTATAAAAAAAATCAGGCAATCAAACCCATTAAAGTGTGGAAAGGCAGTGAAGCGCTTGTGAATGCGGTGGCAGCAAAAAACTTTTTTATCACGTTGCCAAAAGGCGATATTAAGTTGCTAAAAGCAGAAATTTCTAGCACACAACCTTTAATTGCGCCCATTAAAAAAGGGCAGGCGATTGGTAAAATCGAATTCAAATTAAATGGTGCAACGGTTCAAACCTTACCTTTGGTTGCAGAAAAATCGGTAGAAGTTGCTGGTATTTTCGGCCAACTTTGGGACACGATTAAATTAAAATTACAATCGTTTTAATTCGATATGACAACGCAAGAGACGACACCACCACTCATTGATTTTCCTTGTTTTTTTGCCATCAAAATTATGGGCGAATCCAGCCCTATTTTTGTCAATGTCATCAAAAGTTTAATTAAAAGCCAAGTGCCAGAATTTAAAGACGATGACATGGACATGCGCGAAAGTTCTGGCGGAAAATACATCAGCCTCACTTGCAATGTGTGGGTCAACTCACAAGCGCATTTAGATGAAGTCTATCGCAGCGTGACTGCGCATCCTTTGGTGAAATACGCACTGTAATTTTTTACAAACATGGTGGACAAGACGATCATTGTTCGGAAACTAGGCCTCACGAACTTTTCAGAAATTTGCACTGCGATGCAAACGTTTACAGCAGAGCGCAACGCCACCACCCATGATGAAATCTGGCTCACAGAACACCTTCCAGTTTACAGTTTTGGGCTCAATAAAAAAAATGTGCGCCTGCCTTGGCGCGATGATATTCCTATCATCCATTGCGACCGTGGTGGAAAAATCACTTACCACGGACCGGGGCAAGTGGTGATGTATGTGTTGCTGGATTTAAAACGCTATGGGTTATCAATTCGGCAACTTGTCAGCCTGCTTGAAAATACGGTGATAGAAATTTTAAACGCATACGGTATCAAGGCTGAATCTAAAAAAGATGCGCCGGGCGTGTATGTTAATGAAGCAAAAATTGCCGCATTGGGTTTGCGTTTAAAAAAAGATTATTGTTACCACGGCTTGAGTTTCAACGTGGATATGGATTTGGCGCCATTTTCGTTTATTGACCCGTGCGGTTATGCAGGGTTGCAAGTGACGCAAACAAAAAATTTAGGCATGCAAGAAACCTCAGAAAATATTGCTAATCTTTTGGTTGAAAATTTTCAAACAAAACTTGTTGCTCAGACAACTTTTTATCAAAAAAATTAACGCAATAAATTTACTTGCACATTCACGATTAAACTTGGCCTAAGAAACGCAGGGCCAATAAAGCTGCCTGCGACAGGCGGCACGGCTTCAGGGTTGCGCGCCACAGCAACGGCAATGTGTTGATTACCTGTTACGATGCCTGAAGTCGGGTCAAAGCCTTTCCAGCCTGTGCCGGGCAAATAAACTTCTGCCCAAGCATGGGTGGTTGCATTGCCAGCTTCAGTGGCGGGGGCATGTAAGTACCCACTTACAAAGCGGCTAGCAAACCCTAATGCGCGGCAAGCTTCAATAAACAAGGTGGCGTAATCGCGGCAAGAGCCACTGCCTAACGCAATGGTTTGCGAGGGCGTTTGCACGCCTGCTTCTTCACGTGCCTGATATTTAAATTGCCGATGAATAGTTAAATTGAGCTGCGTTAACAGTGAAAAAGTTAGCTGGCTGATTGGTTTTAAGCCCATTTGAATCAGCCAGTTGTTGACATTAAATTGCTCTTGGCTAAAAACGGGTTGCTGGAATGCAGCAAGGTCAGCCCAGTCTGCTTCTGCATAATGGAACGGAAAATTGACTGCGTAGTCTTCAATGTAAAAATCAAACGGTGCCTCTTCATAATGTTGAATAATGACTTCACTTGCAATTAACAACTGATTGGCAGGTTTTAAAAAACTAACCACCGCAAGCGAGTTATCAAACACATCGCGATACCATTTAATGTTATAAGCGGGAGAAATTTTTAGGATTGAAGATTCAATCCGTACATCATGCCCTTCACGCGGACGAGTCAGCAATTTATGTGGCAGCAATGTGACTTCGCTCGCAAAATTGTATTCGGTTAAATGGGTGATTTTTAGGCGTTTCATGGTGAATTTTTTTACTTAATTTGGCGCACTTGCTAGTTGCGTTACCCGCACTTGCATGACTTCTGGCGCAAGCGCTGGGCCAAATTGATTAAAAATAGCCACATCTGCAGCATCGCGTCCATAAGCAACCGTTACGCGACCACCCCGTGGTGCAGATTGCGTGGCGTCAAATGTGTACCAGCGTCCGCCCACGTAGGCTTCAAACCAAGCATGAAAATCCATGGGTGCTAGTTCATGCAGAAAACCGACCACCATGCGCGCAGGAATGCACAACGCACGACACAGGGCGATGCCTAAATGCGCAAAATCTCGGCAGACGCCATCACGTAATTGATTCACTTGCACCGCTGAAAGTTGATATTGCTCAGAGCTTGGGTTAAAGCGCACATGTTCACGAATCCATTGTTCAATTTTTGCCACTTGGTCATAACCTGGCAATACGCCTGCAACAATTTCTTGCGCCATTTCAATAAAGCGGTCTGATTCACAATAGCGCGTGGGTAATAAATAGGTGAGCACCGCATCTGGCAAGGTTTGAACTTCTTGAAAAGGCGCGCCCGGCCAAGTGTCAATATAATCTGCAACCATCATGTCGGCTGAAGTGCGAATCGAAAACTCGCCAACAGGTGCGATTAAGCGCTGACAAAGATTGCCATAGCTATCGGTATATTCCACCACGGGCACACTTGGCAAAATCGTGTAAGACTCGCGTGCCACCCACTGTTGTGTGCCACTGCGTGGGCGCAACATTAAAATAAAAGGCGTGGGGATGCTGACGTTAAATACCAGTTCACACTCAGTGTGCAACCACATTGGAAAAACCTTATGTTGATGAGTGAAGTATTATTTTAACGTGCTTTAGCTGAATAAAACGGAAGTTTTATTGAGAATATTGAAGATGTTTGACACTTAAAAAGTGAGTTTGCTAAATAATCAGTCAATCTGTTTAACCCAATCAAAGAATGAAAATAGGCTATTACAGCCATAAAAAATCCCCTGCAATTTGTCAGGGGATTTTTTTATTTTTACTAACACTAAATTTAAGCGCGTTTTTTACCTTTTGCGGCAAAGCCCAATAAGCCTAAACCCGCTAAAAACAAGGCATACGTTTCTGGTTCAGGCACAGCGGCAGTTGCTTGGCGTAATGTAAATGTTGCAGAATCAAAAGATACAGCCCGACTATAGAAATAACCATAATTTGAGCCAACATAAAAAGAATAATCAGAAGAACTTAAAAAACCTCTAAACCCTCGACTAGAGATGATAATACTCGAATCGAAATAATTTAGATTGGTATATGTATTCAATCCATCAGTAACAGAAAATGCTACAACATAGTCTGGCAAATCAAAGTCGGGGGGTTCGGAGGCAAAGGAAGCGTTTTCGTAATTACCCAAAGCATTTGAACTTAATGTAATGTAGCCAGTAAGGGGAGTTCCAGTTACATAGCTAGGATGCGTGCCACTTTTATATGCTGCAGTAAAATCATAAGTAAAATTTGCGTGTGCGCTAGAAATACTGGCGAGCAAAGTGGTGCTGATAAAGAGTATTTTTAATAAGCGCATCGTCAAAGTTTCCAAAGTGTTAATAATTATTGTCAGGGTAACAAACATTGCGGGGGGGGGGCAATAGTCCATTTGGACTATTTTGCGTTTTAATTGTTTGTTTTTACTATTATTTTTACTATTTTTTTATTTAATCACTTAAAAATAGCATCATCGGGTTTTGCCTTGTATTTTTAAAGTGCGTGATAAAATAGGTGCATGAATAATTCCACACCCTTACCAAACAAAAAAATCGCCGGCGTAAAAGAAATTGACGCGGCAAAAACTTCCCGCATTCCTATTAAAATTATTCCGCAGGCCGCCAAAGATATATTGCGCAAACCTGAATGGATACGCATGAAAGTACCAGATTCGGCGCGTTACCAAGAAATTAAAAGCATCCTGCGTGAAAACAATTTGCACACTGTGTGTGAAGAAGCAAGCTGCCCGAATATTGGCGAATGTTTTAGTGGCGGCACGGCAACCTTTATGATTTTAGGCGATATTTGTACGCGCCGTTGCCCATTTTGCGATGTGGCGCATGGCAAACCGCTACCGCCTGATGTGAACGAACCTGCCAATTTAGCGCGCACCATCGCCCAAATGCGCTTGAAATATGTGGTGATTACCTCTGTTGACCGTGATGATTTAAAAGATGGTGGTGCGCAGCATTTTGTCGATTGTATTCATGCCGTGCGTGAAGCATCGCCGAATATTAAAATTGAGATTTTGGTGCCAGATTTTCGTGGGCGTTTAGACGTTGCCTTAGAAATTTTGCGTAAAGCACCGCCTGATGTGATGAATCATAATTTAGAAACCGTGCCACGTTTGTACAAACAAGCGCGCCCAGGTTCAGATTATCAAAATTCCCTCAACTTATTGAAAACATTCAATGAGATGTATCCTGATGTGCCAACCAAGTCAGGCTTGATGCTAGGGTTGGGTGAAACGGATGACGAAATTTTGCAAGTCATGCAAGATTTACGCGCGCACAATGTCAGCATGTTAACCTTAGGCCAATATTTGCAACCAAGTGTGCACCATTTGCCCGTGATGCGTTATGTTGAACCCGCAATTTTTGAAGCGCTGCATGAAAAAGCGGAAAGCATGGGCTTTAATAATACCGCCAGCGGCCCCATGGTAAGAAGTAGTTATCATGCTGACCTGCAAGCGCATCAAGTCATATAAAAATAATTGCAGTTTGAAGTCTTGAGGAGATTTATGGTTCCACACTTAACAACTGCCCTCAGTGGCCCACTTTTAACGTTAGAAAAAAATTTGCTTGATGCGATGCCAAAAATTGAACATTGGTTTCGTGGCCAATGGCTTGAGTATGCCGCGCCATTTTATGCCAGTGTAGATTTACGTAACTCTGGATTTAAGTTAGCCCCTGTTGATACCAATTTATTTCCAGGGGGGTTTAATAACCTTAACCCAGAGTTTTTATCTTTAAGCGTGCAAGCTGCGCAAGTGGCGGTAGAAAAAGTGTGCCCTGAGGCGCATCGTTTATTGATTATTCCAGAAAATCATACGCGTAATACTTATTATCTGCGTAACGTGGTTGAGCTTGTCAACATCATGAAGCAAGCAGGTTTAGATGTGCGAGTGGGTTCGATGAACACAGAAATCACCGAGCCTACCACACTGGCAGCGCATGATGGGCAAACCTTGCTATTAGAACCGTTAGTGCGTGTGGGGAATCGCGTGAAGCTGATTAACCCAATTTTGGGGGATTTTGATAGCTGTGCCATCTTGCTCAATAATGATTTATCTGCGGGTGTGCCTGACATCTTAAAAAATTTGGAACAAAATTTGATTCCACCCTTGCACGCAGGCTGGTATATGCGCAGAAAATCACAACATTTTGCAGCTTATAATCAAGTAGTTGAAAAGTTTTCAGCCCTCTTAAATATTGACCCGTGGCTCATTAACCCTTACTTTGCAACTTGTGGCGAAATTGATTTTCAGGCGCGTGAAGGCGAAGAGTGCTTAGCCTTAAAAGTGGATGAAATGCTGATGAAAATCCGTACAAAATATGCGGAATATGGCATTACCCAAGAACCTTTTGTGATTGTTAAAGCCGACGCAGGTACTTATGGCATGGGGATTATGACGGTGAAATCGCCTGACGATGTAAAGGGTTTAAATCGTAAAGCGCGCAATAAAATGTCTGTCGTGAAAGAGGGCTTACAGGTATCAGAAGTGATGATTCAAGAGGGCGTTTATACGTTTGAAAGTATTCATGATGCCGTCGCTGAGCCAGTGGTTTATATGATGGACCACTTTGTGATTGGTGGTTTTTACCGTGTGCATACAGGGCGCGGCATGGATGAAAATTTAAATGCACCAGGTTCACATTTTGAGCCACTTGCCTTTGAAAAACCTTGTACCTTGCCAAATTGTAAAGATTCGCCTGAAACCTTGCCTAACCGTTTTTATGCCTATGGCGTGGTGGCGCGTTTGGCGTTGTTAGCCGCGGCGATTGAATTGCAAGAAGCAGACCCACTCAATGCTTAAAAAAATATGAAACTTCTCTTTATTTTAGATCCGCTGGAACACTTAAAAACGGAAAAAGACACGAGCCTTGCCATCATGCGCGAGGCAGCTAAGCGAGGCCATCAATTATTTGTTGCCATGCAACATGCTATTTTTTTGCGTGGAGAAAATGCAAAAATGCGCGCGCAAGCTTTTCAATTTGATGCGCAAGGTTTTGCTTGTGGTGAAATGCAAGAATTTTTTCCGCAAGATTTTTCTGCCGTTATCATGCGCAAAGATCCACCGTTTGATAATGAATATTTATACAGCACCTATTTGTTAGAAATAGCTGAACAGCAAGGCGCAAAAATATTCAATAAACCGTCCTCAATCCGCAGTTGGAATGAAAAACTCTCTGTTACCCGTTTCCCGCAATTTGCGCCAGAATTTTTAGTGACTGCAAATAACGATTTGATTCGAGCATTTTTGTCAGAACATCAAGACATTGTGGTGAAGCCGCTTGACGGCATGGGCGGTAGCAGTATTTTTCGACTGAAAATGGATGACCCCAATATCAGCGTAATTTTAGAAACGATTACAAAATTTGGCTCACAAACGGTGATGGCACAACGCTATTTACCAGAAATTCTACAAGGCGATAAACGCATTTTATTGATTGATGGTGAGCCTCTGCCTTATGCGCTTGCGCGGATTCCCAAAGCAGGAGAAACGCGTGGTAATTTAGCGGCCGGCGGCACGGGCGTTGCGCAAAAATTATCAGCGCGAGATTTAGACATTGCCAGCACCGTTGGTAAAGTGCTGAAAGCCGAGGGTTTATTTTTGGTCGGCCTCGATGTGATTGGCGATCATTTAACCGAAATTAATGTCACTAGCCCAACAGGCATGGTGGAAATTGCTAAACAAACCAAACACTTAAGCACACCTTGCGACCCGGCAAAAACAATGCTGGATGCGTTAGAACGCTTACTCACGCATGTTTAAATTTTTGGCACATGCTTAAATTGTTGAAAAAGCCAGTTCCTCTACTGGCTGTTCTTATTTTTTTTTCGTTTTTAGTTTATCAAAAATGGGTTGAAACGCCCATTTATCATGTGCAAAGTTATGTGTTTGGCACTATGGTGGATATCACGATTGCGGGAGAAGAAAAAAATCGCGCACGCGCATTGGCAAACCATATTTTGCAAGATTTTCAACATTTGCATCAGCGCCTTCATGCGTGGAAACCCGTTTCAGCCCATCAGCCCAGTGAATTGCAGTTAATCAATCAGGCGTTTTATGAAAAAAAAACACTTAACGTTTCGCCTGATATTGTCAACATGCTGGAAGAAGTCACGACATTATCCATCAAGTCTGACGGATTATTTAACCCAGCCATAGGCCAGCTGATTCAAGCGTGGGGTTTTCAGCGCGATGAATTTTCTGCGCTTCAAGTTGATGAAAAAAATATTCAAAATATAGTAAAAAATAACCCACAAATGACGGATATTTTAATTAAAAATCAACAAGTTGAAAGTAAAAATACTGCCGTGAATTTAGATTTAGGCGGGTATGCCAAAGGTTATGCGTTAGATACTGCGGTGCATTATTTAAAAGCGCAAAAAGTAAAAAATGCGTTGATTAATATTGGCGGTAATATTATTGCTCTCGGGAAAAACGGCGAAAAACCTTGGCGCGTTGGCATTCAGCACCCGAGAAAGCCTGAAGCGCTGGCAACGCTGGATTTGCCTGATGGCTGGGCGATTGGTACATCGGGCGATTATCAGCGTTATTTTGAATTAAAGAGTAAGCGTTACTGCCATTTAATTGATCCGCGCACAGGTTTCCCCGTGCAACACACCCAAAGCGTCACGGTGTTGATTCCACCTCAACCACAGGAAAAAACACAGGCGGGTGTGTTGTCTGATGTGACATCAAAGCCCATTTTTATTGAAGTATTTGTAAAAAAATTAGCAATCGCAAAAAAAATAGGCGTTGACCATGTTTTGTTGATTGACGAAAAAGGTCAAATATTTGCCACAGAAAAAATGTTAAAAAAAATTAATTGGAGCGCGGCAGATGCTCAAATTAAGCGCCTTCAATAGTTTAAAAATAGGTGATGGACTGGTGATGCTCATCAGCATCATATTCGTCATTTTTTTATTTCAAACCCAATGGCAAAGCGCGCCAGCCAATAAAGTGCAAATTCGTTTAGCCGATAAAATCATCGGCACTTACAGCTTGAATCAGCAACGCGATATTCACGTGCATGGCGCGTTGGGCGACAGCCTGATTCGCATTCACCAAGGTCAAGCAAGGTTTGTCCGTTCGCCGTGTCAAAATCAATATTGTGTGCACCAACATTGGTTAAAACGCGCTGGGCAAGTAGCGATTTGTCTGCCAAATCAGGTGAGTTTGGAATTGATGGGCGAAAAAAAATTGTATGATTCACTCAATTATTAAATTTTAATATGCTGATTCAAACCACACTCGAAGACCATAAAATTGCAAAACTGGCAGCATTTGCGATTGCGTTGCATGTGTTAGAGGCGGCATTTCCTTCGCCGCTCCCAGGCGTAAAACCTGGTATTGCTAATATTGTGGTGTTATTTGTTTTGTACGAATATGGCTTTAAAAGTGCGGTTTGGGTGAGTTTATTGCGCGTGGTGGCGAGTAGTTTGTTGATAGGTCAATTTTTATCGCCTACTTTTATGCTCAGTTTAAGCGGTGCATTGTTGAGTTTAGCCGTTTTATTTGTGGCAAATTATTTACCTAAACGTTTTTTTAGCGCCGTGAGTTTAAGTATTTTTGCAGCGTTTGGTCATATTTCTGGGCAGCTACTTTTGGTGCGCTTTTGGCTGATTCCACATGCGGGTGTGATGACTTTAGTGCCGATTTTTGCCGTGGCCGCATTATTTTTTGGTTGTTTGAATGGATTGATTGTGAATCAATTGCTCAAAAATATAACGAATGATCAACGTAAAAATTTAGTTTGAAGCGCTTTCTTCTGGCGTTTGATGCGTGTGATTGAATGGGCTATTTAAATTAAAACTATAAGCAACTTCTTGAAAAGATTTTACATCTGAGCCATAGCGCTTTGCGGGGGTAAAGCGGACTTTGTAAAGTTGTTTGGTCAGCGCTGATTCAATCGTTTCATTTTGATAAAGTTGTGATTTGATTGATTCAATATTTACAACCTTGCCAAATTCATCAATAAATATTCTTAATTTAATTTCAGAGTTTTGCATGTTTTCAGGCAACATTGAAGCATCAATATTGTTGATGGGCAGGGCGGTTAAATCTACTTCTGTGGTTGAAAAATAATGATCTGAGATTTTTTCTTCAACACTTACTAACGATTGCGAAACCGCAATTAGTTCAGTTTGTTTGAAATTGTTAGGCAAGTCATTTTTTTGCGCTATGGTTGCTTG
This sequence comes from Methylophilaceae bacterium, assembly GCA_965247415.1. Lineage (GTDB taxonomy): Bacteria > Pseudomonadota > Gammaproteobacteria > Burkholderiales > Methylophilaceae > Methylotenera. The sequence continues at coordinate 1,003,410 of OZ252007.1, read as the reverse complement.
TACTGCAAGCGTGGTAGGACGAATTTTTTTTTCAACTTTTTTGCTTTCGCATAATTTTTCTTCGCTTGTGTTGATTTCGATTAAATTTCTTTCAATAAATTTTCTTTCACTATATTTGCTTTCACTGGTTTTTTTTTCATTGTATTTTTTTTCAAAAATAATATTTAGGGGGCGATGATTCACTGCATGCGCATGCGTGCTTGAAGTTGCGCCAGCAAAAAATTCAAGCCCTAGCAGCAAACCAAGATGCATGAAAATAGATGCCATGACTGCAAAGCTGATTTTCATAAAATGCTTGAATGGTTAAAAATAATTATTTTCAGTTAAATATTTACTCAGGCATTAATCGTTATTCGGAATGCTGCGCCAATTCAGTAACTGAAACGCAGCTGCGGCTGATTCAGTGTCTAAACTGGTGTTTCCACTGCTGTTTTCCTCACTCACAGAGCCACTAAAGTTAACGCTTAAATTTGTGGAATTTGGTTTTTTATAGATAGAAACGCCTGAAATAACGCCATTGCCTTGATAATATTGCGTGGCAATTTTGCTATCATTTTGCACAAGCAATGATTTTCCAGTGCCATAATTTAACGCATAGCCTCTGTAAATTGCGCTCACATTACATACATCACCAGAAAATTTATTGGTTGCAAAGGCAACGGTTCCAGCTGAGCTATCAATCGGCACATTGACTTTAAAGCCAGTATCAAAATCAATGTAATAGCCCATTGGTTTTGCCGCATCTACTGTGATTGCGTTTACGTTATTGGTATGGTCAACCATTTTGCTGCGGGTAATTGGAAAACCCCCGCCGTTGGTTGGCATGGTTGAACTGGTTAAAAATACCTTGTTTGTGCCATCATAAATTGCAAAAAAAGATTGTTTTTTGGTGTTATCAATGTCATCTTCATTCAGTAATTGACCCGTGCCAACAAACACATAACGTTTAGAGGTGCTTTCGTCTACCTCAACCACAGGGCTCACGGTAATGGGTAATTTTTCATTATTGGCAGATCTTAATTCTGCGATTTTTGTGGGCGTAGGGAAGTTGTTGCTTGCCGCGCCTGTTAAATCTAAACGCCAAATATTGCCGTGTAAATCTCCTGCATACGCTGCATCTGCAGAAAAGTCACGGCCATCTCCAACAAAAGCGGTGGCATGCGCGAGGCCTGTATCTGTGTCATAATTTTCATTAACACCAATTTGTTTAAGTAGTTCGCCCGTTTTTGCATCTAAAATAAAGAAATAACCCTTGCCATCTGCGTTGTTATAACCTGAAGTGAGAATCACAATCCATTTTCCACCCGCCTTTACAATCACAGGTCTGCCATAACTAAACCCTAAATCTTTATGGGTAAATTCCCATTGCACTGCATCTACTAATTTAGCTTCTGTTGAAATTGCGGCTGGGTCAGTCACATTTAAAGCAAAGTATGATTTACCGCCTTTGCCTAAACCGCCCACTAATAAAGAATTCCAGTCGGGGGAATTATTCGTTCCAAAATTAACATCAACCACCACAGGTGAACTATCCACATAATTGCGATGAATGTAGCTGCTTTTTGCTAATGCCGCCAAGCCGTTGTCATTGGGCGTGTTGGTGGGCCCTTTAAACAACACGCTGGGCACATAAGCAAAAAGTTCAGTGCCATCACTGCCGTTAAATGCGTGCAGCATGCCATCGTTTGCGCCCACATAAGCCACAGTTGCGCGTGATGCATGTTTTTCTTTAAATGCAGCGTACCCAGGATTATTGATTTCACTATAGGGCGCGTTCGGCGCACCCACAGCGCGAATTTTAGAGTTGACAATGTCTCCTAAAAATTTAGTTCTTGTGCGAAAAATCCCCACATTGCTAATATCACCACGCAGAAAATTGACTGCTTTTTCACCCACATTGGTTTGTGTTCCTACCGTGCTAATATCCACTGCATTGCTGCCGTTCAGTTTGTTGTAGCGAAATTCAACAGGCGTACAAGTGCGCATACCCGATGAATTTTTATCGGAACAATTTGATGTGGCAATGCGTCTTTTTTTGTCCCAAGCGTCGCCCGCAAGTTGATCTTGAAACGCCGTGTCGGTACTCCATTTTTCAGAGGCGGTTGGGCTGCCGCTTTTATCAAACCCAATATCATTGCCTGTGACGGTCCCAGTCCAATATTGCGCATCATATTTGGCAGCAAAACTTAAGTTACCAGAAACAATATTGGGGGTAGAAAGGATAAAGCCGCTTGATGTTGCTGCAACTTTATCGGTCATATTTTTAAAAGCGCTGTTTAATCCACTGATCATTGTGCGTGGTTCGTTGGCTCTAAAATAATTATCTGGGTCATTATCGTTATTGGTATCCCAAGTGGATTTTGCGGGTTCAGTGTTATTGGTTGCGTAAGGCTCATAATTTTTGGGAACTTCAAAACCACCATATTTAGCGGCTAGCCAAAATTGATTTTTATTAAAAAAACCTTTTTCAAGCACATCTAACCAATAAGTTGTAATGGTTTGAGTGCCCTTTATGGTTGGTCGAAAATCTCGCGTGTGTAAATCATAAGCAAGCCCAGCCATATAATATGAATTATTACCAGCACCCCAAGCAGGTCTTTTGGATACCGCGCTCGCTAACCCTTCTAAAGCCCCCATATAATTGGTTGATTTTGCAACATCGGTATAATGATTATTTGTGTCCGTAAGATTCCCAAGGTCATCACTTACTAATTTTGGCATGTCTGGTTCATTCACTCTCAGCGCGCTGCCTGGTAAATTTGCGTCATTCCAAGTATGAACATCCCCTAAACCAATAATAAAATTTAAATCACAACTATTTTTGATGGGGTCTTCCCAAGCTTCAATCACTGGGAAACCATCCTTCATTTCGTTCGTTGCATCTTTGGTATATTCAGTCACATTTCCTTTATTTCTAAAATAGCGGCCAACGGTGTAGTAAAGTTCACTCACTGGGTCATAACTTTTATACCCTTTAGAATTTAAACCAAATTCATTTAAATAATTAATGACGCCACTTTTTTTAATTGCACTGGAAACACCACCGCTATTTGTCTCTGCGGTTGCATCTGGATGTGCTTTAAAAATACCCGTATTTGCATCCCATTCTGGCAGTTCGCCAGTTGGCCCAATGGAAGCCATTTTTGCGCGCAAAACGCCGCCATCTCTTTTTTGGTCAGGGTCTTTTAAATATCCAAAGGCGGCAAAACTTAATTTTTCTGCATTGTTTTGAATCAGCCCAGTGGGTTTGTAATCGTTATTCGGGTATAAAGTGCAGTTATTTTCTAGCAAACCAGCTTTACACACTTGGTTGCGCGCAACCATTTCATACACATTGGTTAGATTGGTGGTTAATAGCGAATGATTCGTAAGCGAACCTAAAGGGGCAACATTTTCAATATCGCCTAATGAGGTAATATAAAATTTATTGCCTAAGCCATGGCTTCTAATGGTTAACGTTGCAAGCCCTGAAAAGGGAGTTGATTTAGTAATAATCGAGTCATCTAATAATGTTTTATTTGGGGTATTTCCAACGCCATACTCTGCGCCATAGGCTTTTTCTAGGATGGTTAAGCCAACTTCATCAACGGCTCTATAACCACCAGTTAAAGCAAGTCTAAAAGGATCAATCACAGGGGTAAGCGCCCAATTTAAATAGTTACCGCTCCAGCGGCCATTGTTAGAAGCACTGCAATCATGGCTGTTAGCTAAGGCTTGCGGTTCAAAATAGTTTGCTTCGCCATTGTTAGATTTAACAATCATATTGTCTATTCTGATCCCCGCGTAATTATCTACATTGCCAACGTTATTAACGACTATTTTGATGCTATTAGTTGCGCTGGTAAACGTGCCTGCGGGGATGGTGACTGTGGCAGGTGTGTTCCAGCTAGCAGTTGAAGTAATGCCTGTAGAAACATCGTTCACCAGTAAGTTGCTTAAGTTATCATCTGCCGTGAGCGTAAATGTTACTGAAACGGTTTTTGGGGCAATATGCGATGGAATAGTAAAACTGTTACTTTGATAAGTGTAATTGCCCACTTTAACGGCCGTTGCATTTGCGCCTAAATAACTTGAAGTTGTATTTTTATTACTTGTGACTTGGCTAAGTTGGTTAATTTTAGTGCCACTTGTGCCATTGGGCGCTGCAACCACTTTCCAGTGAATATCCTGTGTATTATTTGCCAATAAACTGCCGTTATCATCCACCCCTGTATTAAATAATAATCCTACTAATGCTAACGACGTTTTATATGAATAACATTTTTCATCATCAAAATAGCCTAAGTAAGTGTATGAAATATCATAAATTTCATAACCCTTTTTATAAGAAGAAACAACCGCTGTTGGCCATTCAACAGATAAAGCCAAAGCAACATTGCCATGTTTGTTACCGCTAAAAATAGGCTTATCTGCAAGCGCAGTTTCAGTGACTGCAACAGCATTCGTGCTGACAAAACATAAGCCAATCAACAAGCTAATGAATAATTTTTGTAGGTTTTGCAACGTTTGATTAAATCGTGTCATTTTAATACTCGCTCATAAAATGGATAGTTGAGGAAGACTATCTTGAAAAAGTGGATTGCAAAAAAGCTTCAGTATTGCGTGGGCCAGTCACGCGAATGCTGATGCGATAAACGGGCAAATCAACGCCATTGGCTTTGCCTTCACTTAAACTTAAAGCATCGCCGCCAACATCAGAGCTGGATGATGCCGTTGTGCAATTATTAAAGGTGACTGGGCCTTCGGTCAGGCACATGCGGTCAATTAAAAAACGGATGCTGACTTTTGCGGAATCAATGGTGATGGCGTTGCTATTGCCAAACGAGTCACCCAGCAACTGCAATGGAATGCCGCTGGCGTTACTTTTTTGAATCGTGGCAAAATAATTGCTGTCTGGCTGGTGTTTTTCACGCTTAGTGACATCATTTAAAGTGCTGCCGCTAACATCAAATAGGGCGCGGATCTTTGGAATCGCGCGTTCTGCCTGATTAATCGCATCGCGCTTAAAGCCAATTTGACCTGCAATCAATAAACTGGTATCCGTTGACCGAATCAGCGCCACACTCGCGATGAGTAAAATGAGTAGTGAAATGAGCGTAATGGGCAAAATAATGCCCGTTTGTGCGTGTTTATTGAAAGGTAAAAATTGCGGATTCATGGTTAATTCACACCTTCAATCAAGCTATTTCTAAGCGGAACGGTGGTTTCAAACGCTTGATATCGATAGTTTTGAGCGTCCAATTTAATTTCTATCGGAATATTAGTATCAGCAAAAACGGTCATTGTCTTTGCGCTCACCGTTTCTTTTTCTTTTAAATCAGTGCGTAAAATCAGGGCAACTTTAATCGCCCGAATACTGGCAAGCCGCGCTGGATCTGCCATTAATTTGCTATATAAATAATCTCCACGCGGTTTTACCCAGGTAATATCAGTAGAGTTTGCGGTATTGGTGACGCCATAAATCGCTTTTAATTGGTAAGTGTTTTCAATAAATACCGTTGGGTTGGTGCTGGGCTCGGCCTTCAATAAAAGATTGTAGGTAAAAAGCGTATTGTTAGCGCCAATGCCCAACATAGTGAAGTTGGGCGATTTTCCAATATTCAAGGCAAATGTGTTGGCATCTGTGATGGGATTGCCACTAATGTTTGCACTATAGTAATCGCCCGCAAGCGGCACATTGGTGGCGCTTACCGTGGGCTCAAAAGTGCTGTCTACTTGGCTTATAAAGCAAGGTTTAGTGGTCGATTCAACCAAAAGCGTGATGTCATTTTTACTAAACCCCACCACATTTTTTAAGCTCATTACCGTGTTGCTAGAACCTGACGCTGCAAAGGGTGTTGCAACTTCAGCCAAACCGCCTGCGCCAGACATGGATAAAATAATATCGCCGCCATCGCCTGCTTTATCTTCTAAAATTAATGCAGGGACTAAGCGTAAATTTTTGTCAACGGCTCCAAATGGATCTAGAAAAGTTGTCGCTGGTAATACTTGCACATTTTTATTTGCGGCGCGTAATGGGCAACCAAAGGCAGCTTCTTCACCTAATCCCGCACCTGCATTGCGCAAAGCTTGGTCAATTTGATACATTGCATAAGCGCCCGCTTGGTCAATGTCATTTTTGGTTGTGGTGGTGCGTTTGCGGCTTTCGCTCACGGAAACCACAGAATAAACTGCCATAGAAACAAATAAACCAATGGTCAGCGCTACCATCAGCTCAACTAAACTAAAGCCAAAATTTTTGCTAAAGGCCATATTTTTCTCTAGATTTTTCTTGAGATTCATCTCTGAATTTTTATTGAGATTTTTCGCCCAAATATTTGGCTTATTCTGGAATGATAATTTGCGTGACATATTGATTCGCGTTTTCAGTCGATTTTTTTGAAGGCGGTTTATAGCTAACGGTAATGGTGGTAATGCCATCCGCCGCGCGGGCGACAGTGGCGGTTGCATTGGGGAGATTGCTAGCCGTGACACGGTTTTTCCATGCGGTAATGTCTGCGGTTAACGCTGCATTGGCAGGGTTAGACGTTCCCCTTAACCACATTTGTGACACAATATCGTTGGCTAAGCCTGAAGCAATGGAGCGATATTCTGCATTGGCAGAGTTTTGAATGGCAGTGACTTGCAACCCCACCATGCCTAAAATGCCGATAGAAAAGATTAAAATAGACACCAACACTTCAATCAGCATCAAACCAGATTGCTGTTTCAAAGAGGCTATTTTTTTTGATTGTTTAGCAGCCATCGGGTGCATTTGTTCCTCTCACTTTACTTGGGTCACACATACGAATTGCGCCCGCCAAAGACACGGTAATGTTAAGTTTGCGTTTGCCCTGGCTATTGCTAAGTTGAATCGTCACCGCTTGCGCGGGGCTACTTAAACGTCCAATTGAATTAAATTGAATGATCGGGTTAGGCGCGTTAACCGTGATTGTTTTGTTACTGCCCGCCAATGTCATGCCCTTTAAATATTCATCCACAGCGGCGGGGGTTGTTGCCAGTTTCATGGTGCGAATGCCCCAATTTTTGCCGCTTGTACTCTCAGCGGCTGATGCGCTTGGGCTATCCGCCGTTAAAAAAAACTGTACTTGGCGGCCACGCTGCACCGCTTCCGCTTGCGCTTCTCTTAAACCATTTTGTAACACTTCTGCCATGGTGCGGGTTTTGCTATCCGCAATCCAACTACTAAATGCTGGAATACTCATGGCGGTGGTAATGCCGATAATCGTCACCACAATCATCATTTCCATTAAACCAAACCCAGCTTGTTGAAAAAACTTTATTTTTTTCAAATAAAGTTTGCCTTCAAAGTTTGGATGCAACATCACCATATTGTTAGCAACTGCCGCCTTTTTTAGTAATCCAACAATTATCGGTAGTAGCGCCCCAACCTGATGGAAGCGCAAGAGTTCTTTGTTGATTTTTTTCATTCACTGAGTATTGAAACCCTGCAGCAGGGCCAGACCCAGTCGCAGTCACAGTAAACGCGTTAACATCAAGATTGCACTTAACACTGAATTTACCAATCGTCGTTGCAACGTCACTACAAGGCGCTGTAAATGCACCTGATGTTTTATAGGTGCGATTATCTTGATAATGCTGTTCTAATTTTGCACGCATGCCCGCAAGCGCATTGGTCGCGTCCACCGTGTAGGCTTGTTTCACATAATCGGTATAACTTGGCACAGCAATGGCCGCCAAAATACCAATAATTGCCACCGTAATCATCAGCTCAATTAACGTAAAGCCATGATGTTTGGCAAAAATTTCGGGTTGAATAGGATGTTGAGTGTGCATTTAAAAATTTCCCTTTTATTGATGCTTATCATGCAATAAGGCTTCATTCAACGTCTAGCGTCAGCCGACCATTGGCGATTTTCAGCAGATAAGCGGTAAGCAGTGTTTGGTAATTACTTAAGACCGCTTTGAACTATGTTAAAATTTTGCCTATTGTTTGTGTTTTCTGCCTAAGGTCAACCGTTATGTTTAAGCAACCAAAATCTGGTATTTGTGTGATTGCGCTGTTAATTGTTTGTGCCGCGCTCAGCGGTTGCGGCACAAAAGGCCCGCTTTATATTCCTGAGCAGCAGTATCCACAAAGCAATTAAAAACGTATTTTGTCAGATTGTTTTGTAACGCATTCGCTAAATAGACTGCTCATTCCAACCCATTTTAAGTGATTGATTTGTGAATTTTTTTACCCATAAAAATAATGTATTGCATGCAGAAAACGTGAGTTTAGAAACCATAGCCGCGCAATTTGCAACACCCTGCTATGTTTACTCAAAAGCAGCGCTCACCACGGCGTATCAACAATTTTCCCAAGGGTTTTCTGGGGTGAATCACTTGGTGTGTTTTGCTGTAAAAGCCAACCCAAGTTTGGCGATTTTAAATTTATTTGCAAAACTAGGTGCGGGCTTTGATATTGTTTCTGGCGGCGAACTCGCACGCGTGCTTGCCGCAGGTGGCGACCCGAAAAAAATCGTATTTTCTGGGGTAGGTAAAACAGCGGATGAAATGCGCGCCGCCTTAAATGCTGAAATTTTTTGCTTTAATGTGGAATCGGCCAGTGAGTTAAGCCGCTTAAATTTTGTTGCGGGTGAAATGGGCAAAAAAGCGCCCATCTCTCTGCGCGTCAATCCTAATGTGGACGCAAAAACGCATCCCTATATTTCAACTGGCTTAAAAAATAATAAATTTGGCGTGGCGTATGAAGATGCGCTCAACGTATATCTGCAAGCTGCCGCCATGCCAAACATTGAAATTCATGGCGTGGATTGCCATATTGGCTCACAAATTACAGAGCTTTCACCCTTTTTAGATGCCTTTGACCGCGTGTTGTTATTGGTTGATGCGCTACAAGTACACGGCATTCATATTCAACATATTGACGCGGGCGGCGGCATTGGCATTTGTTATGCCGATGAAACACCACCAGATTTTGCCGATTATGCCGTTGCCATGCGCAATAAATTGGGAAAACGCAATATTCAGCTGGTGTTTGAACCAGGCCGCGCGTTGGTGGGCAATGCGGGCGTGTTACTCACCAAAGTAGAATATTTAAAACCGACAGAATCCAAAAATTTTGCCATTGTCGATGCTGCCATGAATGATTTGATGCGCCCAGCGTTGTACGATGCGTACCATGCCATTCAAACCGTTAATCAAACCGTAAGCACCGCGCAAAGTTTGATTTATGAAATCGTCGGCCCAGTGTGTGAAAGCGGTGATTTTTTAGGCCACGATAGAAATTTAACGCTCGCCGAAGGTGATTTACTCGCCATCATGTCTGCAGGCGCTTATGGCATGAGCATGGCAAGCAATTACAACACTAGAGCGCGCGCAGCAGAAATTATGGTGGATGGGGATACTTTTCATGAAATTCGTGCGCGGGAAAAAATAGCAGACTTATTTGGGTTAGAAAGAATATTGCCTTAACACCATGCCGTTTGATAAATGGTTTTAGTTTAATCATGCACGGTGTTCTATTTTTTTAAAAATAATCAAATAAAACAGCCAGTTAAGTAAATGCTTAACTGGCTGTTTTATTAATATTCAAAAATATTTTTAAATCAAATCATGCTCATTTTACGACTGGCATGTAATATTTTTCTACGGTCAGTTGGGCGTACTCTTTTTCTTCTGTCAGAAAATAGGCGTTTTAAATTATTTAATAATTCTGGCGAAGCGTAGTCACTAATTTCGTCACCAGATTTCAAATTTTCTGCTTCATTGAGCAACTGCATTAAGGCTGTTTCATCCCAAGCAACTTTGATACCGTTTTTATTTTCTAGCCATTTTGCGGTGGCAAGTTGATGGTTGTTGCGATGCTCGCCTTTTTCAACCAATCTTGGGAAAATAATAATGGGTTTTTTATATTTTAGCGCAGAAATAATAGAACCCATGCCCGCGTGAGAAACAATCACAGAGGCTTTTTTAAATAACTCTTCTACTTCTGCAATGGTTAAATAAGGTGAATAATCAATATGTTGGGGTAAAAATTTAGAGTTTCCAATTTGTGCAAAAATCTCTGTTTCATTTTTACTGGCCCAATGATCAATCGTCATTAATAATCGATCAAACGGTAACTGTGTTCCAACGGTCACAAAAATCATAGTACTTTACCCCAAAAATTTGGCCCATCTTCTGATGTTAAATGCGGCCATTGTGTTAACCATACATCTGCAAAATGCTTTGCCCATTTTCCAGAAAAAGATAACTCTTCTGAATTTGCAATACTGTCGATCCAAATGGTTCTTACTTTAAAAAGTTTACCCAAAGCAATGGCAACCAAGCCAGGCGCTGCGCCTGTGCTAATAATAAAATTTGGTTTTGTTTTGATTAAAATCATCAAAATCTCAAAAAACATTTTGATGGTTTTCAAATACTCATTGGCATTTGCATCTGTAATCAAATGGCATGGATGATTAAAATCTGCGTTATCAATGTGCGTTGTGGTAATAAACTCAACGTCATAGCCTTCAAATGAAGGCATGATGCGCAACAGTTGTATCCAATGCCCGCCCGTAGAAGCAACAGCAAGTATTTTTTTATTGTTTACTGCCATGTAAATGCAAGCCTAATAAATTACCCATCATTAATATTTTTTTAAATGCAAAAAATCGATTTTTTAATAAAATTCACACACTCTTAAAACTTATATCGTCATAAATCTTGAATAATTTAGGCAAGATTGAGACATTAGAATAAGAATTTACAATTCGTTCTTTTGCCTGTTGCGCCATTTGTTTTCTTAAATGCAAATCATTGCCCAGCAAAGTAATGGCATTTGAAAGCGCAACTTCATCGCCCGCTTCAATTAAAAGGCCATCTTTTTGATGGGTGATGAGTTCTGGAATGCCACCCACCGTGGTTGTTACCACCGCTTTTGACCAAGACATGGCTTCTAAAACGCTCATTGGCAAGCCTTCATTGTGAGAAGGCAATACAAAAATATCGGCATTTTTTAAGCGTTCTAATTTTTTTTCACCATCAATCCAACCCAAAAATTGTACGCTATGCGCAATCCCTAACTTATCTGCAATTAATGTTGCTTGTTCCACTTCACCATTGCCGCCAATCAGCAAACGCGCATGTGGCAAACTCTTTAATACTGCAGGCCAAGCGTTTAGAAGGTCGTAAACACCTTTTCGGTGACCTACAATGCCTAAAAAGAGGACATCAAATTGATTTGCTTGCGCGTTAGAAGCCACTTCATTGGATGCTTCAGAATAGGCTTCTTTAGGTAAGGTGACATAATTATTAATGATATGAATATTTGCTTTTGGGGCAATTTCGGTAATAAATTTTTTCCAAGATTCTGACAAAACCACCACAATTTTCACTTGCTCTAAACACCATTTCACGCAGCGTTGTCCCATGGGCGATAACGCGTTATAAAAAGTTTTCATTTCTGAGCCGTGCAAATGCAAAATAGATGGCACGCCAAACAGTTTGGCGGTGAGCGCAAAGCCACATTTTCGCCAAAAACTGCCGCGCATGGCGGCATGCACGTGCATAAAAGAAACTTTATTTTGCAGCAGTAAGCCCAGCATTTTGAAATAGGCAGATAAGCCTTTGCGTATTTTTTTAAATGGCGTGCCTTCGCAATGCGTCCACAACGTTTGAAAGTGCCAATCTTTAAACAAGCTTTCACGTTGATACGCTTCCACCACAGAGCGCATGCCACCGCGCGCCTCCGTGCAAAGCATTAATGCCACTTTTGATGAAGGTGTTTTATTCATAATGTTTAATTACGGACAAAGCCAAAATTTCTTAAATGTTAATGCGCGTTATTTTTTAATGTTGCAATGCTTAAATTTCTAAAATAAACGGTACTCAATGCTTTAATGTCAGGGTGTCGGTATTGCCCCATTTTGAAATAATGCGCAAAAGCATTGTGCTTATTCAAGCCATTAATATTGATGTTGATATTAGGCTGGTTTGAAATGTTCAATTTCACCCAACCATCCGATTTTGTACTCCAGTGAATCGTCGTATTGAGGGTCAGCCATTCGTCTAAGGGAAGTGCAAACCAAGATTTTTGCGGATGATTTGGCTGTTGTTGATTCCACACTTCAACGCCAATTCCAACCTTGCCATTATTTTCTTCAATATAAATAGAAACAGGCGGTGAACGTTTTGGAAAATCTGCCCAACTTTCATGCAAACGTGGGTCAGGCTGATCATGCCATTGCGCAATAATCCACCAACGGTTTTTTGGAACATCCCCCTTAAAATTTTTCGGCAGCTTCAGCTCAACGCTGTAAGTGACTGTATCGCCTTCATTAAACGGGTAGTTAACACTCACTTCTGCTCGAATACCGTTGTGAATTTTTTTGGTTTGCGGGTTAACGTTAAACGATACTTCGTCATGGTTGATAAAAATTGCGTTGCAATCTGCTACTTCAATCGACATCCATGGTAATAAAGCGTTTGCATTCAGCGCAGTGGCCATTTGCGAAGGGCTGATTTCAGCACATTGTGCCCATGTTTTTTGGCAAAAGAACTGCACAAGGAAAAAAAGCTGCACAAGGCAAAAAAACATCATCAAAAAAAGACTAAAAATCCGTGTTTGCAAAAATTTATGCGCCTTCTTTAGCAATAAACCTGACGCCCTGACCCACCACAATGGTGTCATCTGGAACGTTTTTAGTGACCACCGTACACGCGCCAATGCTCACGCGGTTGCCAATTGTAATGTCGCCGATAATCACTGCCCCAGCGCCAATGTCAACATCATCGCCAATCACAGGACAGCCACTTAACATGCCGTGTTTATTTTTTTTATTGCCAATGGTCACACCTTGACGCAGGGTGCAGCGCGCACCAATTTTTGTAGCACCATGCACAACCAAGCCTTGCGCGTGAAAAATAGCCAAACCAGGGCCTGCCACAATCCTTGGTGGAAGCTCTAACCCAAGCAAAAATTCAGTGTAAATTCGGTACAAAACATAGATTGGAAAAAGCAATACAAGCGCAATTTTATTTGAATTAATACAATAGCTTGCCAATCTATAAAGCAATAAAACCAGTTTAATTCGAATGCCTTTTGCCTGTTTTACTTCAAAAACAGTGTTTTTTAGAAAGGTAAAAAAGTTTGGATAACGCATTATTGATGCAATACTTTTTGAAAAAGTTGCCAATATTGTTTGGCAATATTTTCTTCAGAAAAATCTAAAGCCCGATTTTTTAAAGCAGCACTATCAACTTGGTCAAGTTGATTCAACGTTTGTTTTAGTGCAACCGCCATGGCTTGCCAATCTCCCACTGGCACTAATTTGCCAAACTTTCCTTCATTTAAAATTTCTGGCGGACCATAATGGCAATTGGTGCTGACAATTGGCAACCCAAACGCCATTGCCTCAACCAACACATTTCCAAACCCTTCCCATGCGGAACTTAAGGCAAAAACATCTGCACTTTCGTAATGGCTTTGCACATTTTCAGTAAAACCAGTAAAAGTGACGGCATCACTTAACTGATGTTCTTGAATAAAATGATCTAAACGTTGTTTTTCTGCAATTTCATAAAAACCACCAACAATCAATAACTTAGCATTCACTTCACGATAAATGTGATGAAACGCTTTCAGTAAGGTTAAGTAATCTTTTGCGCGGCTAATTCTGCCCACGGCAATGATTGTTTTTACCTTTTTAGAATCTGTTAAGGGTTGATGAGAAGGCTCTTTTGCAGTTGAAAAGCGAACAGGATTATGAATAAAACTGATTTTTTTTGACGGCAAGCCAAACGTAATCAGTTCGTTATTTAGCCCTTTTGAAACCGCCAAAATATGGTTTGCTAGGCGATAGCCAAGCCGTACATAAATATTTAAAAGTATTTTTCTGATAAAAGAAACGTTTTTCCAATGTTCGCGTAAAGGCGCATGCTCACTCACAATCACTTTACATTGGGTGTTTGCAATTTTTTTTGAAATTAACGCAGCAAAATTAGTGTCTGGATACGCTGAAATAAGAATATCTGGTTGTTCTCGCTCAAGATAATCTTTAAGCGGAACAATGGTTTGCAACGTTCTTTTGCTATTTAGCCCAATCAGCTTGTAGCCTTTTTCAATGGCAATGGCTTCTGTTTCGCCTTTGCCAATCGCATCCACCACAAAATGAATGTCTATCCTGTAAAGCTTGCTTAAGCCATCTGCCACAGAAAGGAAAACACGCTCTGCACCGCCAAACCCCATTGCTGATATTCGAAAAGCGATTTTCATGTTCGCTGTTCAGAAGAAAACTTAGATTTAAATTGCTTAATTTTTAGCATCGCTTCAGGGTGCGCCAACAATTTTTCTTTCACCCAAGTTTTGGTAATAGGCATTAATCCAGCCACTTCACCAATCATTCTGCTGTGCGTTGAGTAAATCCATTTATAGCTTTCATTGCCTAATAAAAAGTCATACTCAGTATCCCCATTGGCATGGCTTTCGCGCAATAAAAAGTCTAGCAAAATGCGGCCAGTGCCATATTTTGAATGTTCAACATTGTATGCGCTGATCCAAGCATAAAAACGTTTGTTATGATATGCGCAGACATTTGCAGCAAGCAGGGTTTCGCCAGCAGATAAACTTGAAACAACCACCAAACCAGCAGTAATTAAATTGTTAAAAAATAATTTTGTTTGCGGGTCATCGAGCGTGGCTTTGATGGCTGGATATTGTGCAGATTTCCAATCAAAACACGCTTGGAGTGTTTCTGGCCTTGGGTCATGCCTTAAATATTCTAAAGTGCCCAAATTTTTTGCAATTTTGCGCTTTAATTTTTCAGTCCCTGGAAAATGTTGTGAGTTGCGGCTAGCCACATAAGCCTCAAAATCTGACCATGCTGGAAACATTGACCAATCAATGGTTGGCGCGGCTTGGTACGCGTTTTCAAGGTTTTGTTCATGCCATTCGCTGGCCGTTGCTTTGCCTAAACAAGCGCGTTGAATATAAATTTTTTTCTCTGGCAGAGTTTGCTTGGAAGATTCTATGGGTTCGTAAAAATCAAGAAAAGGCCACTGTGTAATGGGTTTTCCGTTTGCTTGCACGGGCATGCGCCAAATTTTTTGATTAATATTAAAGTCTTGAAAAACCAATCTTTCGTTTGGAAAGTAGGTTTCATTGAGTACTTTTAAAAAGGGTAAATCTGAAAATAGGTTCATATTTTAACGTTCACTTTAAAATCAATTCATTGTAAAATTAATTCTTTGTTTTTTCTAATTTTTTAAAATCTATCGCAAGCAAGCCTTGTGCAAAAGCATAAGAATGCGCACCACTTAAACCACTAAAAAAATCCGCAGGGATTTTATAAAGCAGTTCTTCTGCATAGGTTTGAGTATTGAGCGCGGTAATTTTTGCAATGCCCATACTTTCACCATAATTATCAAAACCATGCTGTTGAAACACGCGATAAATTTCATTATTTTTAAATAATAATCCACCATTTCTTGCTTTTAATGGATCAAAAATCACAGGGTTTTGCGGATGCGCTTGCCAATCGGTGGCATCAAAACGGTCCGCATAAAATAAATGCAATTCATTGTGGTGTTCATCATGCCCAAGGCTATCAATGTTGGTTAGCATCCACCATTGATGGTTCCATTGGAATATATTTGTATCGGCAGCACTCACGTTTGACTTAAGCACTTTATGTTTTTTCCACTGCAATGGAAAATCAACGCATTCATACAGCCTAATTTCATGGGCTTGGTAAGTTTCTGGGCACATATAAAGCTTGCCATCAGCTTCAAAAATATAGGGGTAAGATAAATGAAAGTCTTCTTCAAGCGCTGTGCCTAATGCAACCACGCCATTTTGGCTAATTTGATAAACGGCAATTTTGCCTTTATTGGTGGCGTAGTCTAAATCTTCAACAAAGCAATAATGCTGACCATTTTTGGTCACAATAAATGGGTCTGCTAAAAAATGATTGGGTGGATTTTTAATTACCGTTGATTGGGTCAAATTTACATGTTGCCAATCGTCCGTGAACTGATAAGCCACGCCCCAGCGTGGTGCAATTTTTCTAAGTTTCCAACTCTTCTTTTTAAGTAAATGCAAAAATGTTTTAAAAAAATATAAAATTTGTTGATTAAAATCAGGTGCTTGCATGTTAATTTGGAAAATTTCATGCTGTTTCATCGCATGTTTATTTTCAGAACGCGCATGGTTAAATTTAGCTGGGTTCAGTTGCTCTGGGTTAAATTGTTCTAAAGTTTGATGTAAAGAATAATAGGCTCTTTCAATCACATTCATTTGGTTCAATAAAAAAAGGTTTGCCGTATAAACCTTGCCTTTATAAAGGGTTTTACATTGTTGATTGGCGCGCAAGTGTTGAATTAAAAAAGTGGTTGATGGGCGCTGAGACAACACTTCATCAAAGCCAAAAGGCACTTTAACAAGGTTTTTTTGCGCAGATAACTGATCAAGCATCACCACGCCTTGGCTTGCAAATGATAAAAAATGCGCCTCAAGTTGCACGTCATGGCTCAGCACCAACAAATCAAAAACATCATCTTTTGAAGTTTTGTTGTTGAAGTCAGATAAAAAATCTTTTTCTAAAGGTAGCGCATTGATTGAGTGCAGATTCAAGTAGGCTTGAATTCTTTTGTTTTTTGGAATGATTGTTTGCTCAATTTTTTTGATGCATTGAAATAATTGACCCTCAATCTTTTTTTTCACTGAAATATTGCATTGCGTTGCTGCATTTCTTTTAACAAGGATTTTTTCGATAAAATAATGCTCAGCATTCATACTTTTTTGTATGAAATCAACAATAACTTGCGGCTGCGGACCATCATTGATGACCAAGCCTACACGCAATTTTTGATGCTGAATATCCATGTTTGATTAACTTTGTATTATTTTGCTAATATTTTTCTTAAAAATTTAAATAATTTGGGGTACAACAACATTGTTAAAACTCTTGTTTAATCTGCCAATACAATCGCAAGCGACTTCGCAACTGATGCATATCTTGTTGAATAAATTGAGGTAGTTCCCAATCATTGGTGACTTTTAACTGGCAACTAATAATAGTATATGCAAAAGAAGTGCGCAGATAATCATGTTTAATGTGTCCCGAGTACGGAATCGTTTGGTAGTAACGCACAATGTTTTCCACGTAGTCAGGTCGTACTTTGTAGGTGGCGCTATTCGGTGTTTGTGCGATATGCGTAAAGGGTGTCAGGCAAAACTAAAATGTTTTGCGCTTTTTCGTATAAATTGGGGGTAGTCATCACGTCTTCGCAAAATTTTACCCCCACAGGGAAGCGCACGGAGTGAAATAAGTCATTTTTAAAGAGCCGTGTCCATGGGTACCACATTGAAATAGTATAGACTTTTGTTATGACATCATCGGTGTTGTGCATTCCAAATTTGGTATTTGAATAGATTGCAGGATTTTTATAAGTCTCTTCTATGCTTTGCACAAAGGTTTTAAAGCCAAATTCAACGATGTCAGTATTTTTTTCGATTGCCTTAATGAGCGTTGAAAAGTAATGGGGTTGTACTAAGTCATCGGCATCCATAAAACCTATATAAGTGCCTTTAGCTTTAGAAATTCCGTGGTTGCGTGCAGCTGAAACACCTTGGTTTTTTTGCGTCAGCAACACTAATTGCTGACTGGATAAGTAATTTTCAAAGTGTGCTTTGATTAAATTAACCGTGTTATCTTGTGAGCCATCGTCCACGACAATCACTTCAATGGCTGGACTGGTTTGAAACATCAGTGAATTGAGACTATCCACGATGAACGCTTTACCATTAAAAACGGGCACAATAATTGAAAGAAGCTTAGTCGTCATGATTTAGTGCTCATGTCTGCTATTGAACAGCAAAATTGTTTCTTTAACGCTTGAAACTGGCGATTTAATTAAACTTACTACGGCATCCACCCATATGGCAGCCATAAAGCGCGTTTCTTTGAAGAGGAAATAAACCAAAAAGTCTCCCATTAAAAACGCGCACACATACACCCACGCAGCTGCACTAATACCAAAAAGGGGAATAAACAATAAATTTAAGACAATGCTCAATGGCGCTACAATCAACGCTTTTAGAAGCTCATATTTCGAGAGTTTGGCGAGGATGAGTAATCGGCTCAACAAACAAGCGGGCAACATAAAAAGCCATGCCCAAACACCAATACTGAGTATAGGTGCACTTTGTGAAAATTTATCTCCATAAAGGCCACTGATAAACCATGAAGAAAGTATACAAAAGCTTACGCTAAGCAATAAACCTAAAAAAATTTGGATGCGCACAATTTTTGTTGCATAAGCAAGAAACTTATCTCTATCAGTTTGATATAGGTGATTGATTTCACTGTAAAAAGTCATTACCGTGATATGCCCAATAAATACTACTTGTGGAACAAGGCGCATGGCAGCAGCATAAATCCCAACTTCTTTGGTACTCACAAAATAAGAAACAATCATGACATCCGCTTGGCTATAACCAAAAAAAAGCGCAGTGGCTAACATAACGGGGGCGGATTCTTTTAATAATTCGCGTATGCGAATGAAGCTGACATGCGATTTTTCAATATTTTTAACAATATGTTTGCGATAGCCTATCCACATCATCAAGGCCTGAATAACAGCTTGAATGGGCATATAAAACACAATAATGTCGTACGAAAAGTGATGATAAGAACCGTACACTAAAAATACGAGCGCAATGATTCTCGATACAACCGCTGAAGTTGCGATGGAAAATGCATCGTTAACCGCTTGAAGATATAGCTTAAAGTAAAGCACCCTTAAAAAATAAGTGGTGACGACAACGCTAAAAATAAGAAAAATATCTTCCTCTAATTTGCCATTAAAAAAATAATACACAGTAATAGCAAATACATACATCAGCCAACCGATGCTTTGCAAAAATAAAAGCGTCACTTTTAATTCTGCGGTATTTTTTTTCTGGCTAAAGTCGCGAACAATAAAGTGATCTAAACCAAAGGTCGCAAAAAAAATAAATATAGCTGAAACACTTTGCACCAACGATAAACGCCCAACGTTTTCAGGCCCAAATACGCGCGCAATTAGAGCCGCCCCCACCAAACCAAACAAGATGGAGGTGACATTTTCAGTGGCATAAAGTAAAAATTTAAAAAGCTGACTTTGCATGTAGGAAGGCTAAATATGAAGAATGATTTACTGCTGATTCAACTGTTTCGCATTCAGCTGTGCCAGATAAAAACAAATCATCAAATACAGTAGCCAAATGGCATTCGTTGAGTGATAAACACTAGATTCACTGATATTAACTAGTATAAAGAACGTCATTAATGCAAAGATTAATGAGGCATTTTCATCGGTTTTTAACGCAAGCAATAAGCGGTAGTTTTTTACAAAAGAAAATAACAGTAAACCAAAACCAATGAATCCTAATGAGGAAATAATATCGATATAGCCATTGTCTGCCCCAGTCAATTTCTCTACCCAAATAGGACTATTAAAATATAAAAATGTTTTAAAAATCTCAGATGCAGAGCCTGACTCAAAGTAAACGCCAGGACCAATGCCAATCAGAAGATTGTCTGCATTTCGTGTGAGTATCGTTCTCCATATTAAGCCGCGTCCCGTCAAAAAATCATCAGATATATAATTAATTAAATAGTCAGAAACCGCTTCTCTATAAAAAACCGTAAGAAAAATTAATACATAAAATATGAATGGGAAAGCACGAGAAATAAGCTTAATAAAACCTTGATGATATTGCGGCAATTGATTAAAAATTTTTGCAATCACTTTCAAGCTACTTAACATTAAAACAATTAACGCTAGTAAGAGTATTGAAGTTTTAGATTGAGTCATCATTAACATAAGAAGCCCCAGCGTAATGAAAACAAAATCACGCTTTTTTAATTTGCCAGCGTAAATCAGTATGAGATTGCATACGGCAAGAATAACGCCAAAATTATTTTTTTGTGCATAAATGCCTTTCAAACCAATTGCGCTGTTGGCTTTTGAGTAAAAAATTACGCAGAAAATTAAATTGATGGCAATAATTAAATACGCTGATACTTTTAAGCTCGTTGCTAAATCTTTATCGAGCGCTTCAAGACTGATTAAAAAAGCAAAAAAAAGCAGACTGATTTGAACCGCCAAAATATTGAATGATGTTGAAGGCACCGCCGTCCAAAACATACTTAAGGCAGCCCAAAGTTCAAATAAAATAATTCCGTAGGCTTTTAAAAAATTGAAATTTAACCCTTGTTTTATACGATTAAAATTGAGATAGCTAAACAAAATAATACTGGCTAGCAAAGCTGGTTTACTGAATAAATTATTCCCTAATAACATGATAGTCATGACCAAAGTAATTGGCCATGAAATATTTTTACCGAATAAACTCTCCTGTCTTAAAGTGTTTCGTAGCATTTATATTGATAATTTTTGGGGTCAGCTAGACGCATGGTCTTAGCGTTTTAATCATTGCCAAATAAATCACGGGTGAACACTTTGTTAGCCACATCGCGAATTTCGTCAGAGATGCGGTTGGTGATAATCAAGTTGGATACTTTTTTAAATTCTGCTAAATTGTTGATGACTTTTGATTTAAAAAAGTCAGGTTCTTTTAGCGTGGGTTCGTACACCACCACTTCAATCCCTTTGGCTTTAATGCGTTTCATCACGCCTTGAATGGCTGAAGCGCGATAATTATCTGAGCCGCTTTTCATGGTCAGGCGATAAACGCCGACAACTTTAGGGTTTAACTTAACTATTGATTCTGCAATAAAATCTTTGCGGGTGCGGTTTGAATCCACAATGGCTTGGATAATATTATTGGGAACAGTGTTGTAATTGGCGAGCAACTGTTTGGTGTCTTTGGGTAAACAATAGCCGCCAAATCCGAATGACGGATTGTTGTAAAAATCACCAATGCGTGGATCTAAACAAACACCTTGAATAATTTGTTTGGTATCTAAGCCCAATGAGGCCGCGTAAGAATCAAGCTCGTTAAAATACGCAACGCGCATGGCCAGATAACTATTTGAAAAAAGTTTAACGGCTTCTGCTTCGGTAGATTCTGTAAACAAGATTGAAATATTTTGTTTAACTGCACCTTGTTGCAACAGATTAGCAAATTGCTCAGCGCGTGCAGATTTTTCACCCATAATAATGCGCGATGGATGCAAGTTGTCGTATAAGGCTTTGCCTTCGCGCAGAAATTCTGGTGAAAATAAAATATTGTCACATTTAAACTGCGCTTTAATTTTTTCGGTATAGCCCACAGGTACGGTAGATTTAATCACCATCGTAGCTGCCCGGTTGATGGTTAAAATATCCGCAATTACCGCCTCAATCGAGCGGGTATTAAAATAATTAGTTTCAGGATCGTAATCGGTGGGTGTGGCGATAATAATAAAATCTGCGCCCGCATAGGCGGTGTGTTTATCTAATGTGGCTTTAATGTTAAGCGGTTTATTTGCTAGATATTCAACAATTTCTGAATCTTCAATCGGCGATTTTTTTGCATTTATTTGCGCAACTTTGCTTTCTACAACATCAAGCAATACCACTTCATTGTGCTGTGCCAATAAAATGCCGTTGGATAAACCAACATAACCAGAGCCCACTACGGTGATTTTCATACCAAAAGCCTTATTTATTTTGAGAAAGTAATCTTTTAAAAAAAGAATCTTATCGTGTGCTTGTTTAAAAATCTATGACAACAGAGCCAACCAATTGCACACCGCTATTTTTAAGTAATTTAGACGCTTTCATCACATTGTGCGCTTTTGTTTGATGTTTTCTGGTTAATAACATGGCGCCACCAACCGCCACGCCAATGGCTTGCGCATCTGAACCTACTGAAAATGCTGGCGTATCAATTAAAATAACATCAAACATTTGTCCAAAAAACAGCACCACTTCTTTAAAAATATGGCCGCTGACGAGTTCATGCGGGTTAGGCGGTACGGTGCCAGCCGCCAAAACAGATAAATTATTTAAAGGCATAATTTTTGAAATGGCTTCTAAGCCAGCGCGCCCCATGAGTAAATCAGATAAGCCTGGGCTACTGTCTAGTTTAAATATTTCATGTTGTACTGGGCTACGCAAATTTGCATCAATCAACAAGGTTTTTTTACCAAACTGAGAAAAAGTCACCGCTAAATTTGCGGCAAAGCGGCTTGCGCCACAGCCTTTTTCTACGCCAGAAAGCGCAAGCGCTTGATGATTTTTTAACCAATCTATGCCCAATTGTGTGCGCACGCTGCGCATAAATTCAGCCTGAACGCTATTGGTATAATAAGCCTCGGTCAGCTCGCTTGAAAACTCATCTTTATCTAATGGTTTTGAATAACTAAATTGTTTTGATAACACATCTTGAATATCATCATCTGAAATCAGCCCCATTTTTTTTGCGGCTTCGCCAAACCGCATGCCATTTTTTTTAATGTCGCCCATGACGCGTGCGGTATCAATCACAGACATTTTGCCCATTTTGATCATTAAAAAGCCCATGCGAGATTCAGTGTTGGTGTTGAATTCCCGATCAGGTAATTTTTGAAGTTTTTGCATGTTGGTCACCTTTTGATGGCGCTTATTTCAGTAACAGCGTGTTTAAAAAAATCTCTTTTGAGTTGGTCATGCCGATTTTTGGGTATTCGCCAAAAGAAGGCATATCAAGAATTTGTTCTAAATCTTCAACTGACCGAATGCGATGATTGAGTAACTCAGAACCCAGCACCCAACAAGTGCCTAACAGCAAGCCCAGCATGATGGATGCGAGCATGAAAAGTTTTGTATTTGGAAAAGAAGCCACTTTGGGCGTTGCCGCTTTATTTAAAATAGTGATGTTTGATTGGTCTGATTTACCTTCAAAATTACTTTGAGTAAATTTTTCAGATGCGGTGTTATAAGCTTCTTGGGCGGCGGTTACGGCTTGCTCTAAAATGCGTAATTTGCTTCGTTTTTCATTTAAGTTAAGCACGTTCTGCTTTTGCGCCGCCAAGGCTCTTCTAATTTCTGCCTCACGTTGCGAAAAAATACTGGTGTTGCCAGAAACCGTTTTAGAAGCAGATTTAATTTGGCTTGATAATGCTTTTTTAATTTCGCTAATTTGTATTTCTGCGGCAATAAATTCTGGGTGATTTTTTTCGTAAATGGCAGAAAGTTCTGCCAATTTAGCTTCAGCAGTGGTGAGTTGCGCTTTTAAATTTTGCACAGAACTATTAGAGGCAATGTCAGGCGAATCTGCAGAACGCAGCAGCACGTCATTTTGACGCGAGCGCGTTTCCATTAATTGCGATTGCGCCATCACCAATTGTTGCGATAAATCATTCATTCGGGCGGTTTCAACGTCTAAACTGCCATCCATATTCACTATATTATTTTGCTTTTGATAATCTGCAAACGCTTGGTTAGCTACTTCTAAATTTTTCTTGAGAGATTCAAGTTGACCAGTATAAAAGCTTGCGGCGTTTCTTGAAGGCGCAGCGGTTAACTCGACAGATTTTTTAATAAAAGCTTCAGAAAAAGCGTTGGCAATGGTTGAAGTCAGTTCTGGGGTGCGATCTTTAAAGGTAATTTCAATAATGTTGCTGTCTCTTGAAGGCGCAACCACCAAGCCTTTTAAAAGGTAATCTGCCAAATTTTCTCTCAATTCCGTTGCGTCATTTACCTCAGAGGCATTGTTAAATAAACTCACCAATGCCTGATTTTGCGTCAATTGCAGTTTGTCTACCACTTCAAGCGCAAGGCTTTTACTGCCAATAATATCCACTTGTGTTGCCATATAGCCTGGCATTAATTGCGCTGGCACGCTCATGCCGCTGATTGGATCAACGTATTTATAATTCACAATGACCGCGCTAGTAGATTTGTAACTTTTTGGCAAAATTAAACTTAACAATGTGCCAGCAATCAGCATCAACACTGCGCTCAAAATAATGACAGGCCATCTTGCTCTAAAAATTGAAATCAATTGTGTGAGTGTCATGCGTTTAACCTACATGTAAAAAAAGCTGCTTGAAAAATGAGTGCTTGAAACGGCATTTAAAAAATGTGCGTTTATAAAAATAGCGCAAAAAACATTAATAAAATGAAATTAATCATCATTACAAAAGTTTAACGGCACTAAAAAACACTTTCTTTAATGTTAATCACATCGTTTTCCAAGACAAAATCATTGATATTGGCGGTGATATTTTTAACTTTGCCATCTTCGCCCAAACGTTCAATCACAACGCCTCTAGCAGTGCCGCGGGCTGTTAAGCTACCAGCCACGGCAAGGGCTTGAGAGATTCTTAAATTTAAATCAAGCTTGTATTCCCCTGGTTTTTGAATTTCGCCATAAATATAAAAAACGGGGTATTTAGGCACATAAATGACATCGTTATTGTTTAGTTTTGGGTTTCCACCTACTTTGTTGTTTGCATAAATATTTCTTAAATCGTAGGTTTTTTTCTGTGTGGCGGTTTCATCTTTGTATGAAACAACGGTCACGGTTTCAGAGCCAAGCGGCGTTACGCCGCCTGCAATGGCAATCGCGTCCGATAAATATAAAGGTTTATCAATCGGATACTTTCCTGGTTTTGCAACGTTACCAATGATAGAAAACGCCTTGCTTTGGTAGCTGCTAACAAACACATTCACTTGAGGAGATTTAATGAGTGCTTTTTCAACCAAAATTTTGCTGATGTCTTTTTCCACATCAAGCGCGGTTTTTCCTTCTACCGCAATATTGCCAACCAGAGGAAAGTTAATAGTGCCTTGCTCAGAAACACGCGCTTCAACTTTTAAATCTGGGCTTCTAAATACTTCAATTTTTAGCACATCATTGGCACCAATTCTGTAGGCAACGTTTTCTGCAGAAAATGCGCTTAAGGTTGTCAGCATTAAAAAAAATAATCCGAGAATTTTATTCATTGGTCGTTCCATTTTTGGTTTGAAAATTCAAAATATTTTTTAATAAATCACCAAATTTTTTTGTAGATTTAATCTCAGATTTTAAGGCGTTATTTTTTTTTTTAACTGACAAATAAAGCGCTCTTTAAAAGGCTATTTTGCAAAATGATTCAGCTAATTAAATTAAATGGTTCAATTGACTCAATTACGCGTTGATATAAAGGGCAACTGCGCGTAAATTAACGTTCGAGAGGTGAGCTCTCAAAAGGCAATAAAAAACTTTATAAATCATGATGTAAACAATAAAAACTTTGGAGATTAATATGAAAAGAAGTCTTGTATTTTTATTTGTTTTAATGGGAATGGTAATTTCAGCGTGTGCAACAAAACAAGCAACGCCAGCAGCAGCGGCAGCGCCAGCTGCCGTTGTTTCAGAAGCATTGCCAGAAATTGCACCGTATGATGATGAAAAATTTGATTTATTGCCTGACGTTTCACCTGTGGTCGATGAAGTTGCTTCATAAAAGTTAAAAAATGTTTGTGAAAAAAGCGGGTTTTAATACCCGCTTTTTTGTTGTTGAAAGATTTTTTTGAGGGATGATTATTTTTAATCAAAAATAACTGTTTTATTTGCGTAAAGCAAAATACGGTTTTCAATATGCCAGCGCACCGCCTTTGAAAGAACAATCCGTTCTAAATCTCGGCCTTTTTGAATCAGGTCCTCCACTTGGTCGCGGTGAGAAATTCTGTCAATGTCTTGCTCGATAATTGGGCCTTCATCCAGCACTTCCGTCACATAATGCGCGGTGGCGCCAATGAGTTTTACGCCACGCTCAAACGCGCGATGATAAGGTTTTGCGCCAATAAAAGCAGGCAAAAATGAGTGATGAATATTGATAATTTGTTGCGGATAACGCGCCACAAAATTGGGCGATAAAATTTGCATATAACGCGCAAGGACAATTAAATCAATGTTGTATTCACTAAATAAAGCAAATTCCTGCGCTTCAATCTCCGCCTTATTTTCTTTGGTCATAGGCAGGTAATGAAAATCAATGCCATAAAATTGTGCCAGCGCTTCTGTGCTGCGATGGTTGCTGATGATGAGCGGAATTTCACACACTAACTCGCCATTTTTATGTCTATGCAGTAAATCTGCTAAACAATGGTCGTATTGCGACACCATAATCGCTAAGCGAATCGGTTTTTTGGACAATTTAAGTTGCCAGTGCATTTGAAAACGGTTGGCAATTGCGGCAAATTCAGTTTCAAATTGTAGCGGCGTTAAATTAAAAGCCGTCAAATCAAACTCAACGCGCATTAAAAATAAATTATTTTCCGCGTCTTGATGTTGGTCTGCATGTAAAATATTGCCATTATGTTGAAACAAAAAATCGGCAATCGATGCAACAATGCCTTTGCTGTCAGGGCAAGTAATGAGTAAAGTAGCGGTATTTTTTTCAGTTGTCATAATGAACTTAAAGGGTTGTTTTTAACAATATTGGCTGCATATTACACTTGTTTAATCCAGCTTAAACAATATAAAAAGCTGATAAATCAAGCTTAAATCAGCCTAATTTTAGGTATTATACGCGAGTCAATCTATTTCAAAAAAAGTGCTTATGAATCAACTACAAAAACCTGCTGTTGTGCTTGCTAATCCACGTGGATTTTGTGCGGGCGTGGACCGTGCCATTATTATTGTGGAACAAGCCTTAGAAAAATTTGGCGCGCCCATTTATGTGCGCAACGAAGTTGTGCATAACAAATTTGTGGTGGATGAATTACGCGCAAAAGGTGCTGTATTTGTGAAGGAGTTAGAAGAGATCCCAACGGGCAGCACGGTGATTTTTAGCGCACATGGCGTTTCAAAAGCAGTGCGAGAAGAAGCCGAAGCGCGTGGTTTAAAGCCGTTTGATGCGACCTGTCCGCTAGTCACCAAAGTGCATGTGGAAGTTGAAAAAATGCGTGCGGCGGATTTAGAAATAATTATGATTGGTCACAAAGGCCACCCTGAAGTGGAAGGCACCATGGGGCAAACCAAAGAAGGTATTTATTTGGTAGAAACGCCAGAAGATGTGCAAAATTTAACCGTGAAAGACCCACAAAAATTAGCGTATGTCACGCAAACCACGCTTTCTATGGATGACGCTGCGTTGGTGATTGCCGCACTTAAAGAAAAATTTCCAAACATTAATGCGCCCAAAAGTGATGATATTTGTTACGCCACGCAAAATCGCCAAGATGCTGTGAAAATTATGGCAAAAAATTGTGATTTGGTGATTATTGTTGGCTCGCCCAACAGTTCAAATTCGAACCGTTTGCGCGAAGTTGCCAAAAATCAAGGCGTTGAAGCGTATATGGTAGATAACGCAACTTTTTTAAAAGCTGAATGGTTAATTGGTAAAAAACGGATTGGCGTGTCTGCGGGCGCTTCAGCGCCAGAAATTTTGGTGAAAGAAGTCATTGCTGCATTACAAAAAATGGGCGCAACTTCCGTTGAAGAGTTACAAGGTGTAGTGGAAAGCGTGGTCTTCCAACTCCCAAAAAATTTGGTCAATGCCAAAGCGCAAACCAGCTTTTAGTGATTTATGTATAAAATTCCCGTTTCTGCCTTGGTGTTGATTCACACGAAAGATTTAAAAGTATTATTGATGGAGCGCGCAGACAAAGCAGGGTTTTGGCAGTCGGTGACGGGTAGCATTGAAGAAAATGAAACGCCTTACCAAGCAGCGATTCGCGAAGTGAAAGAAGAAACGGGGCTAGATGCGTTAGCCTACGATTTTAAAGATTGGCAAATGAGTAATGTGTATGAAATTTATCCGCATTGGCGGCATCGTTACGCGCCCGGGGTCACGGAAAATCGTGAACATTTGTTTGGCTTAAGCCTGCCCACTTGTTTGCCCGTTCAATTAGCACCCAATGAGCATGTGCGTTACGAATGGGTGGATTGGCGCGAAGCGGCCACGCGCGTTTTCTCATGGACGAATGTAGATGCCCTGAAAAGATTAGGTGAGTTTCATCAATTAACATGTTACAAATAGTTTGTATTATAAATTAAGGGATACTCAATGTTAAAAACGCTTCAAATCGGCAGAGGCTTGGCTGCGCTTGCTGTGTGCGCCTTTCATTTGTCTATTGGTATTGGAGATACTCGCTATTTAGGTGAGCGAGTATTCGATCAGTACACTTGGCGTGGCGATTTGGGCGTAGATTTTTTTTTCGTGCTCTCTGGTTTCATCATCATGTTTGCGCACAACCTTGATATAGACCAACCGCAAAAATGGAAAACCTATATCGCAAAACGCTTTATTCGCGTGTTCCCAATTTATTGGCTCTATACATTAATTTTCACGCTGCTAGTACTCGCAGGTTTTGGTACAGCCGCCAAAATTCCAAATACACTCATTGAATGGATATCCACATTTTCACTCATTAGACTCGAAAAATTTACCACACCTCTGCAGCCAGCGTGGACACTGTTTCACGAGATTGGCTTTTATATTGTATTCTCGGCTTTAATCTTTAGTAGAAAATGGGGAATAGCGATATTTATACTTTGGATGTCGATCATTGTTTACTTTTTTCATTATGCAGCTTTTGACCAAAAAACGCCTTTTAGCACCTATTTTTCTGCCTACAATCTTGATTTTTTAATTGGTATTGGCGCTTATTATTTATGGCGCAGAGGCAAATCTATTGAGGGTTATATTTGGTTAGCTTTAGGCGTTATCTGTTTAATTACAACCCTGATTTATGAAAGTAAAGGTTTTCATCACAGTACTTTTCCTCTACTTTATGGGCTAGCATTTGGTGGCATATTATCGGGTGTTACCGTTTTGGAAACAAAATACGATAACATCAACATCCCGCTAGCAACTCTAATAGGCAACGCATCTTATACGATTTACCTAACTCATGAGTCTGTCATGGGCGTAGTCATGAAGATCCTTATCAAGCTTAATAAATTTTTACACTTGTCTCCAGAGATTCTATATTTCTTGATTTTAATATTGACCATCATAGGTGGCTGTATCCTTTACAAATGGATTGAAGTACCCATAATTAATTTTCTGAGAACTAGACTTTTAAAGCGTGAAAAGTTAAATTAAAAGGTGACAAAATTTATGCAAGTATCCCCAATCAAATTTGAAAAATTCCAAGCTGCTGACGACGCAGATTGTCAGCGCAGAATCATTGCTGCGCGCAATAAACTTGGCAAACGCTTGGTGATTTTAGGTCATCATTATCAAAATGAAGGCGTGTATCGTCATGCCGATTACACGGGCGATTCCCTAAAATTATCGCGCTATACAGAAAATTTAGATGCTGAATTTATTGTATTTTTAGGCGTGCACTTTATGGCTGAAGTGGCGGATATTTTAAGTCGCCCAGAACAAGTGGTCATTTTGCCAGATTTGGCAGCGGGTTGCTCAATGGCGGACATGGCCAATTTGGCGAAAGTAGAGCGCAGCTATCGCGAACTCAACAAAGTGCTGAATTTTGATGAGCATATCACGCCAATCACTTATATTAATTCAGCCGCAGATTTAAAAGCGTTTTGTGGCGAGCATGGCGGCATTGTTTGCACCAGCACCAATGCCACAAAAATTATCGAATGGGGCTTTAAACAGCGTGAAAAAGTATTGTTTTTCCCAGACCAAAATTTAGGTCGCTGGTCAGGCCATAAAATGGGCATTCCGCTAGAGCAAATGCCAGTGTGGGATCCAGACCAACCATTGGGTGGTTTGACAGAAGAGCAAATTAAAAACGCTAAAATTTTGCTCTGGAAAGGCCATTGCGCGGTGCATCAAATGTTCCGTTTGCAAAATATCACCAAATTCCGCGCGGAGCATCCTGATGGCTTTGTGATTTCGCATCCTGAAGCGCCGTTTGAAGTTTGCTTACATTCTGATTATGTTGGCTCTACCGAATATATTTTAAAAACTGTTAGCGAAGCGCCTGCCAATACCAAATGGCTGGTCGGCACAGAGCTAAATTTGGTGAATCGCTTGGCTGAACAAATGAAACCACAAGGAAAACTGGTGCAGTTTATGAGTCATGTGGTGTGTGAATGTTCCACTATGGCGCGGATTGACCCGCAACATTTGGCTTGGACGCTAGAAAATTTGGCAGAAGGCAATATTGTGAACCAAATTAAAGTGCCAAAACATGAAGCGGAATTGGCAAAACTCACCTTAGATAGAATGTTAGCGGCTTCTTAATTATTAACCCGTCATTGCGAGCAAAGCGAAGCAATCCAAGCAATGGTGAATGTTCTAAACATCCAGATTGCCACGGGCTTGCGCCCTCGCAATGACAGTGGAGATTCCTGACCATGACTTGCACACTATGCCAACCAAGCTCAAATCTCATTTTATGGCAAGATGATTTTTGCCGAGTGGTGTTGCTGGGTGATAAAGATTACCCTGCTTATTGTCGTGTGGAGCTTTTAGCACACGTGAGAGAAATGACCGATTTAACCCCTGAAAATCGCGCTCGCATGATGAAAGTTGTCTTTGCGGTGGAAACTGCAATTCGAGAAATTTTTCAACCAGATAAAATTAATTTGGCTAGTTTAGGCAATAAAACGCCGCACATGCACTGGCATATTATTCCGCGTTTTGAAGATGACAAGCATTTTCCAAATAGTCATTGGGGTGAAAAAATTCGTGAGGCGAACCCCGAACTTTTGACTGAAACAGAAACACAAAAATTGTCAGAAAAAGTTAAAAACTTGGTTGAATGCGCTTTAAGTTAAATTATTTGCTATTAATCAATTAAGTTAAATAACAAGTCGATCAACAATTTTGCCATTCACCAAATGGCTTTCAATAATCTCATCAATATCTTCATTATCCACAAACGTGTACCAAATGGCTTGTGGATAAACCACCAGTAATGGCCCTTCACTGCAACGGTCCAAACAACCTGCACGATTAATCCTTACTTTACCTTCTCCATTTAAGCCAAGCTTTTTTATGCGCGATTTCATGTGGTTAAAGGCATCTTCTGCGCCTTTGTTCATGCAGCATTCCTCGCCTTTTTCGCGTTGGTTGAGGCAGAAAAAAACATGGTGTTCAAAATAATTTGGCATTTTTTTTACTTTAAATGAATAAGATTATTGTTGTGTAATTACATTATTTTCGTGGGTAAATGTCCAAGTTGTGACGATTCCTAAAATATCGGTATCTTTTGCAATTTCTGGGCTAAGTTTTGCGTAAGGCGCGCCAATTTCAACAATATGCTTGGCGGCCTCATCCAAAATTTTATGCCCAGAGCTATGAGTAATTTCAATCGTTTCAATTGAGCCATCTTTTTTAATTGAAACCGTCATTCGCAATTGACCATATAATTTTTTTTGTTTGGCGATAATGGGGTAATGGGTGTTGCCAATTTTCTCTACTTTTTGCCGCCAAGCATCGATATAAATTGCGTCACGATGCTCTGTTGCACGCGCACCAATAAATCTGCGTTTTGGGCGTTTTTGATACTCTTCCTGCTGCTTAGCAATGAGTGCTTCAAGGCGGTTCATCTCTAATAAAGTTTGGTTCACCTCGTCTAAGGCTGTTTTGTTAAGTTCTGCTTTGCTATTTTTTTCTGCACGTTCTGGGCTGGCGGTTATTTCTGAGTTAACCGCAATTTTATTTTTTGATTTTAACTGAATCATCAGTTGACGCGCTTGCTTTTCTAAAGCGGCTAAGCGTTGCTGTTCTTTTTCTTCAGAATCGGACGATTGCGCGTTACTTTGCGCCGCCGTATTTTGCAAGCTTGCCGTCATGGTTGTTTTTGGTTGCGCTTCATTAAGCGAAGGCAGTGGCGATTGCATGGTTCTATTTTGCTCAGTATTGCCACCCCGATCAAGATTTGCCTGCGCATGCACTTCTGCATTTTTTGGTTTGCTTAGTGTTTTAGTGTTGACCAACATCACGTCTAACACGGGCAACTGGTCTTTAAACTTTTTAAGTTCAGGTTCAAAATGAAGACTCATTAAAATCACATGAATAACCACAGAAACCGTTATTGCAATTTGCATGACAGACCATTCTTTTTTGGCGTCACGCTTAGATTTTTCAAGTTTTAGTTGCGCAATATGCGCTGCTTGTTCTAATGCCAAACGCTGTGATTGCGCGCTGACTTTAGGTGTTTTTTTTGCTGCGGGTTTTACCAACTGTTTTAACCTTTAAGCGCATCTAATAACTTTTGATGAATACCACCAAAGCCACCATTACTCATCACCAAAATGTGGTCGCCAGATTCTGCAACGTGTGTAATGGCTGAAATTAATGGTGTTAAATCATCAAACACTTGAGATTTATGCGCAATCGGTTTGAGCGCCTCTTCGGCATCCCAGCCTAAATTTGCGCCGTAACAAAACACCATGTCGGCATCTTTTAAGCTGGCAGAAAGTGCATCTTTCATCACGCCTAGTTTCATCGTATTGCTTCTGGGTTCTAGTACTGCCAATATTCTGGCATTGCCAATTTTTGCGCGTAGGCCTGCTGTGGTGGTTTCAATCGCGGTAGGGTGGTGGGCAAAATCGTCATAGACCGTAACATTATTCACTACACCTTTAACTTCCATTCGGCGTTTTACGTTTTTAAATTCTGCCAATGCTTCTATCGCAATGCACGGCGAAACACCTACATGGCGCGCGGCAGCAATCACAGCAAGCGCGTTCATGCGATTGTGTTCGCCCAATAATTCCCAACTCAAATTGCCTTGACGCTCCCCTTTAAAGTAAACGTCAAATCGGCCTTGCGCATCCACATTTTTAATTTGCCAATCTGCAGGTTTTTCATATTTTTCACCAGCAAACTTCTCAACAGAACTCCAACAGCCTTTTTCTAGAACACGGTCCAAACTTGCTTGCTGGTTTGCGACCACCAGCCCTTGTTGAGGAACTGTGCGCACTAAATGGTGAAATTGCTTTTCTATGGCGACTAAATCATCAAAAATATCCGCATGGTCAAATTCAAGATTATTTAAAATGGCCGTGCGTGGGCGGTAATGCACAAACTTTGAGCGTTTATCAAAAAAAGCGGTGTCATATTCGTCAGCTTCAATGACAAAGAATGGAGATGTGCTTTGAGGATCTTGCTTACTTTTCGCTTGAGTAGGTATTTGCGGTAAGCGTGCGGAAACGCCAAAATTTTCTGGCACGCCGCCAATTAAAAATCCTGGCGCTAAACCAGCATATTCTAAGACCCAAGCCAACATCGAGCTAGTTGTTGTTTTGCCATGCGTACCAGCAACAGCGAGCACCCACTTACCTTGCAGGACATTCTCTGCCAACCATTGTGGGCCAGAAATATAGGGCAAACCCTGATTTAAAATTTCTTCCATGAGTGGATTGCCACGTGAAACGACATTGCCGATCACATAAATATCAGGATTTAATTTGGTTTGTTCTACCGAAAAACCTTCAATGAGTTCAATGCCTTGCGCTTCTAATTGCGTACTCATCGGCGGGTAAACATTGGCATCGCAACCAGTCACGCGATGTCCCGATTGTTTTGCCAGAACAGCAATGCCGCCCATGAATGTGCCGCAAATACCTAAAATGTGAATATGCATACTATGAATGATGATGTTTGTCTTTGGGTTTGTGGTGTTGTGTTGCATTGATAAATTTTGAAATGGCCTCTGGTTGCGTATTTCCATTTACGTTGGTAATAATTAATTTACCTTCTCCATGATGCATTGCGTTTGTGAAGTCGTAAACAGCCCCAATAACCATCAAATGATTTTGTTTTAACTCCACATTAAACTTATGTAAAGCTGTTGAAACTTGATGGTTGACATTTTCCTTGACGCCCTCCATTACATCCTCTTCATTTTCGGAAAGAGATTTTTTTGTAAGATGAATGGTGCTTAATTCATGCTTAATGGCTGGTGATTCATGAGAAAAGTCTTTATTTGCAGCCTTGATTGCTCCACAAGATGAGTGACCAATGATAAGCAATAATGGCGTATGTAAATGATGAACCCCATACTCAACTGAACCTTCTGAAGTTGAAATTTGGTTTCCAATATTTCTTATAATAAATAAATCGTTATCAGGCGAGTGTTCTAAGGCTTGGTCATGAACGCGAGAATCCGCACACGTGATTACTGTTGCGCGTGGATGCTGACTTTTGGCAAACTTTTCAAAATAGGTATGCTGGTGGTGTTTTGCAAACTCTTGATTATCATGCAAGATAGTTTCTACAACATTACTTGCCTGAGTTAACTCAGTTGTTACATCTTGCGCATTACAAAAGATTGGAAAAACAAACAAAAGGTTTATCCACTTCATGGTGTTACTCCAAAAATTAATTTAAAATTAGCTCAAATTTGGCGCTAACCAACGCTCTAAATACGCCTTTTCTAAACCACGACGTTTTGCCATATTTTCTAGTTGGTCTGTGCCAATTTTATCTACGCTAAAGTATTTAGCGTGCTTGTGCGCAAAGTAGAAGCCTGAAACAGCCGCCGCTGGGCTCATGGCAAAGCTGTCAGTCAGTTGCATATCAATTTCATCGCATTGCAACAGCTTAAACATATCGGCTTTCACCGTATGGTCTGGGCAGGCGGGATAGCCAGGTGCGGGTCTAATGCCTTGATACTCTTCTTTAATCAAGGCTTCATTGCTTAAATCTTCCCCTGTTGCATAGCCCCATAAATCCGTACGTACGCGGTAATGCATATATTCGGCAAAGGCTTCGGCAAGTCTATCGGCAATCGATTTAAACATAATGCTGCTGTAGTCATCGTGCTCAGTTTCAAATTGCGCGAGGCGTTTTTCCATGCCTAAGCCGCCTGTCACTGCAAAGAGGCCAATGTAGTCGGCTATTGTTTCGCTTTCATTTTGACCTTTGGGGGCAATAAAATCAGCCAAACATTGATTAGGGCGGGCAACGCCATCAATCACGGGTTTCACCGTTTGTTGGCGCATGCCGTAGTAAGTAAACGCGACTTGGCTGCGGGTTTCGTCTGTGTAGATTTCAATGTCGTCATCATTCACCGTGTTGGCGGGCATCAAGGCAATCACGCCATTCGCCGTGAGCCAGCGCCCATCGATGATTTTCTTGAGCATGGCTTGGCCTTCAGCAAACACTTTGCTGGCCGCTTCGCCCACCACGGGATCTTTTAAAATCGCCGGGTAGAAGCCTGCTAAATCCCAAGTTTGAAAGAACGGCGCCCAGTCGATATATTGCGCGATTAGGCTTAAATCAATATTTTTAAACACACGGCGACCGATAAACTTTGGTTTTACGGGCGAGTTTTCACCTGTAAAGTTAAGCTTAACTTTATTGACGCGCGCTTCTGCTAAAGTAATTAAAGGCACGCCTTTTTTGTTGGCATGTTGCTCACGCGCTTTGGCGTAATCGGCTTGAATTTCAGCCAAATATGCGCCACGGGTTTCTGGCGTGAGCAGGTTTTGCATCACAGATACTGAGCGTGAGGCATCTGCCACATAAATCACAGGGCCATCATAGTTAGGGGCGATTTTTACCGCAGTATGCGCGCGTGAAGTGGTTGCACCGCCTATCAGCAACGGTGTTTTTGCACCGTGGAAATGCGGGTCGCGTTGCATTTCTTTTGCCACGTAAGCCATTTCTTCCAGCGAAGGCGTAATCAGGCCTGATAAGCCAATAATATCTGCATTTTCACGCTTGGCCATTTCCAAAATCTCAGCAGCGGGCACCATCACACCCATATTCACCACCTCAAAGTTGTTGCATTGCAGCACAACAGACACGATATTTTTGCCGATATCATGCACATCGCCTTTAACAGTCGCAATCACTACCTTGCCTTTTGGTTTGGCTTTCACCCCTGTGCGCTGTTCTTCAAGCAGTTTTTCTTCTTCAATAAACGGAATCAAATGCGCCACGGCAGATTTCATCACGCGTGCGGATTTCACTACTTGTGGTAAGAACATTTTGCCTTGTCCGAATAAATCACCCACCACGTTCATGCCGTCCATGAGCGGGCCTTCAATCACATTGATGGGGCGGCCGCCTTTTGCCATGATTTGTTGTCTGGCTTCTTCAGTGTCTTCAACAATAAACTCGGTAATACCATGCACCATGGCGTGTTCTAAGCGTTTTTCTACAGGCACAGGGTTTTCTGGCGTGCCGCGCCATTCAAGCGTTGCGGCTTCTTTTTTGCCGCCTGCTTTGAGTGTGCCTGCGAGTTCAATTAAACGCTCGGTTGGGGCAAGTAGGTTGTTAGGGTCAGTGATGCGATTCAGTACCACATCTTCCACACACTCTTTGAGTTCTGGCGCTAAATCGTCATATACCCCCATCATGCCCGCGTTGACGATGCCCATGGTCATCCCAGCTTGAATTGCATGATATAAAAATACCGTGTGGATCGCTTCACGCGCAGGGTCATTGCCCCTAAAACTAAAGCTAACATTCGATACGCCGCCAGAAATTTTGGCATGTGGCAGGTTTTGTTTAATCCACCGCGTAGCTTCAATAAAATCTACCGCGTAGTTGTTATGTTCTTCAATCCCAGTGGCAATCGCAAAAATATTCGGGTCGAAAATAATATCTTCAGGCGGAAAATCAACTTCTTTCACTAATAAATCATAAGCGCGTTTGCAAATTTCAATCTTGCGCGCAAAAGTATCTGCTTGGCCTTTTTCATCAAACGCCATCACGATAATCGCTGCGCCATAACGGCGGCACAGTTTGGCTTGGCGTAAAAACTCTTCCTCACCTTCTTTCATTGAAATCGAGTTAACAATCGCCTTGCCTTGCACGCATTTCAACCCAGCTTCGATGACGTTCCATTTTGAGGAATCAATCATAATCGGCACGCGCGCAATATCAGGCTCTGAGGCGACCAAGTTGAGGAATTTGGTCATGGCGGCAACGGCGTCTAACATGCCTTCGTCCATGTTGATGTCGATGACTTGTGCGCCATTTTCCACCTGCTGACGCGCCACGCTTAAGGCTTCTTCATATTGCTCGTTAATAATCATGCGCGCAAAAGCTTTACTACCCGTCACATTGGTCCGCTCGCCTACGTTAACAAAAAGCGAGTTTTCGTCAATGGTAAACGGCTCTAAACCTGATAGTTTGGTGTAGGGCGGCAAAGTCGGCACTTTGCGCGGGGCAATCGGCGCAACCGCTTCGGCAATGGCTTTGATATGCGGCGGAGTTGTACCGCAACAACCACCTGCAATATTGAGAAAACCACTTTCTGCAAACTCTTTCACCAAGGCAGAGGTGTCCGCTGGCTCTTCATCAAAACCCGTGTCAGACATCGGGTTGGGCAAACCTGCGTTGGGGTAAATACAAACAAAGGTATCTGCAATTTTTGAAAGTTCTTCTGCGTAAGGGCGCATTAAAGTTGCACCAAGGGCGCAATTCAGACCGATAGTCAGCGGTCTAGCGTGGCGCACGGAGTTCCAAAAGGCAGACACCGTTTGACCAGACAAAATGCGACCAGAAGCATCAGTCACCGTGCCTGAAATCATAATGGGTAAGCGAGTACCTGTTTGGTCAAAGTACGTTTCAATAGCGAAAAGCGCTGCTTTACAGTTCAGCGTATCAAAAATGGTTTCTACTAACAGAATATCTGCACCACCTTCAACCAAAGCAAAAGTTTGCTCTAAATAGGCTTTTACCAGTTGATCAAAACTCACATTACGGGCGGCTGGGTCATTCACATCGGGTGAAATAGAAGCGGTTTTTGGCGTTGGGCCAAGTGCGCCCGCCACAAAGCGCGGTTTATCAGGCGTGCTATATTTTGCGCAAGCGGCTTTGGCTAGCTTGGCAGATTGCACATTCATTTCGTACACCAAATGCGCCATTTGGTAATCATCTTGCGCAACGGATGTCGCACCAAAGGTGTTGGTTTCGATAATATCCGCACCAGCGGCCAGATATTGCTCGTGAATTTCTTGAATTACCTGCGGCTGGGTGAGCGAAAGCAGTTCATTATTGCCTTTTACAAATAATTCACGTTTTGTACTGTCATTTTTTGACCCATCATTTTTTAGGTCGTTAGCGCCTTCATGCGGCAAACCACAACTGCAACCATTGCCTTTTGGGCAAAATTCACCCTGAAAATCTTTAAAGCGCTCGCTACGATAATCAGCTTCAGTTAGCTTGTAGCGTTGTATCATTGTGCCCATTGCGCCGTCTAAAATAAGAATGCGTTTTGCCAAAAGTGAGCGCAGAATTTGTTCAGTATTGCTGATTGATAATCTAGACATGCAATTAGATAAACCCATGTAATTTAGTTGAACATAGAATAAACAGATATTTTATCATGTTGATGCAACAACCGAACGGCTAATCAAGCGTGATTATTGACGACTGATTTTCAGCAACACAATTTTTTAAGATTTAAAGGGTTTTAAGTATGATTTCAGGCTTAGTGCAATTATTTTTATGGCAGGCATTGGGAGAATTAACCTCAAAATTTTTATTGCCTAATATTCCAGGGCCTGTGTTAGGGCTGGTTTTTTTAGTGCTATTTTTATTCATACGCGGAGAAGTGAACGCACCTTTGGCGAGTGTTGCCGATGCTTTTAGACAACATTTAGGCTTGTTGTTTGTGCCTGCGTCGGTCGGTGTAATTCTCTTTTTACCAGATTTAAAAACGCATGCTCTGGCTGTGAGTTTAGGGTTAATTGTGAGTGTTGTACTGGCGATTGGCGTCACCGCAGTGGTGTTGAAAATTTTTTGGTATATTTCGCTCAAGCGTAACAAACATTAACGGAACAAATATTAAATCATGACGCATCGCATTCCTATTTCAGAAATTTGGGTTTACCTTTCGGGTGACCCCTTGTTTGCTTTAGTGATTACGCTTGCAACTTATCAGCTAGGTTATCTGCTTTACGTTAAATTTAACCGTCATCCTTTAGTAAATCCAGTCGCCATTTCAGTAATTTCAACTTGCGTCATTATTCAATTGTTAGACATGCCCTACGCAAAATATTTTGAAGGCGCGCAGTTTGTGCATTTTTTATTAGGCACGGCAACCGTGGCGCTGGCGATTCCCATTTATCATGGCTTTAAAAATATGGGGCGTAAAATTTTGCCGATTATTTTTGCCATGATTGTGGGTAGCTCCGCTTCGTTAGTCAGTGCCGTGATGATCACAAAATTCATGGGCGCGGGTGATAACATTGTTGGCAGCATGTATGCAAAATCTGTCACTGCACCAATTGCAATGGGTATTGCGGAAAGAATCGGCGTTTCTCCAACGCTTACCGCCGTATTTACGGTCATTACTGGTATGCTCGGTGCGATACTCGCCCCCTTTATCCTCAACTCATTAAAAATTCAGCGTTGGTGGATTCGTGGCACGGCCATTGGCGTGGGTGCGCATGGCTTGGGGATTACCCGTGCATTTAGCGTGAATGAAGAAGCTGGCATTTATGCCAGCATGGCGATGGGCTTAAATGGTGTCATAAGCGCAATTGCCTTACCCATGGTGATTAATTATGTGCGCTTTTATTTTGGATAAAAATTTAATTTAAATTTAATTCAAGCTTAATTTTTTGGCATTGAAGTCAACGCAATCAGCCGAGAAACAATCAGCGCCATGTACATTAAACCAAAAAACATTTGCAGTGTGCCAATCACTTTTGCCACAGGGTGAACCAGCATAATGTCGCCATACCCTGTGCTGGATAAAATGGAAAAACTTAAGAAAATAAGTTCAACCCAAGTGCGAGCTTCGTCAGGATTGATTGTTCCCGTAATGCTGCTAGGATAAATTTGTTGGCAAACAGAATAGGCAAGCGCAAAGCCCCAAGCCAGCACTGTAAACGTATTGGCCGCTGCAAACAGTTCATCGCGCGTCAGAATATTATCGTTAAACATATACATGATGAGGCCAATGGCCGTATAAAAATACATCATGCTTTCAAATACTTGCGCCCAAAGTAAATAGGATGGATTGGCATTAAATACATAAAAAAATGTCAGTAAAATACTCGGGATTGCCAACAGCCAAGCCACCCAGTTGATGGCAGGGCTTTTATTCACCACCCATACCGCTAGCGACAGCGCAATAATGTTAAAGCAGCTAAAAATGGCTTGATGAAACTGTGTAGTTTCTAACAGTGGATGCAGCAAAATGCTGATGAGTTGAATCAACAATAAACAAGCGGATGGATGTTTGTTAAGCTGTGAAAAAATAGTTTGCATGGCGTTCGGGCTTTTTATGAATTTGAATCGTTACGGCGATACTGAATCGCCTCAGCAATATGGATGGGTTGAATATTTTTGCTATTTGCTAAATCGGCAATGGTGCGCGCTAATTTTAAAATGCGATGGTAAGCCCTTGCAGATAAATTCAGGCGGCTAATCGCTTGTTTTAACAAGTTTAACCCTGCCTCATCTGGCGCACAAAAAATTTCAATTTCTTTGGTGCTGAGTAAATGGTTGGGTTTATGTTGCCGTGCTAATTGTTTATTTCTGGCCATCTCTACACGCGCTCTGATGATTTCTGACGTTTCACTGCTTGCGGATTGCGTTAATTCATCTTCTTTCAGCGCAGGCACTTCAATGTGCACATCAATGCGGTCAAGCAAGGGGCCAGAAATTTTGGCTTTATAGCGCGAAACTTGGTCTGGCGTGCAGCGGCATTTATTATTATGGTGGCCTAAATAGCCACACGGGCATGGGTTCATTGCCGCTATCAGCTGAAAATTAGCAGGAAAATCTGCCTGCCGCGCCGCGCGAGAAATGGTAATGCGCCCACTTTCAAGCGGTTCGCGCAGCACCTCTAAGACTTTTCGGTCAAATTCGGGAAATTCGTCCAAAAATAAAACGCCATGATGAGCTAAACTAATTTCACCTGGACGCGGCACACTGCCGCCGCCTACCAGCGCTACACCAGAAGCCGTATGATGCGGCTGTCGGTAAGGGCGGCGCTTCCATTGATCCAATTTAAATCCGCCATTCAACGATTGTATGGCGGCAGATTCTAACGCCTCTTCTTCCGTCATGCGCGGCAAAATGCCGACAAAACGGCTTGCTAGCATGCTTTTTCCTGTGCCGGGCGGCCCGCTCATTAAAATGCTATGACCACCTGCCGCGGTAACTTCTAATGCGCGTTTGGCTGAACTTTGCGCTTTAACATCGCTAAAGTCAGGGTAAGTGAAGGCTGTTTCATTATCTGAAAATATGGTTTGAGGGGTAAGCAATTGTCGGCCAGTTAAATGCGCACACACTGCCAATAAAGAATCTGCGGGGTAAACCGTTGCTTCACGCACCAATGCCGCTTCTGCCGCACTTTTGCTTGGTAAAATAAAGTTACGCTTTTGTTGCGATGTTGAATGCATCATGCTCGCCGTCATTGCCAACGCACCATGAATTGCACGTAATTCACCAGTGAGCGCTAACTCACCAGCAAATTCATAATCTGCTAAATGTTTCGTTGGAATTTGTCCTGACGCAGCCAAAATACCTAAGGCAATTGGCAAATCATAGCGACCGCTTTCTTTGTCCGAAAGTTCTTGATAAATGAGACTTGATATGGTGATAATTGAGAATGGACGAAAATTTATACACATCAGAAAAGATAGATGTCTTTTCAGAACCTTGGTTACGCAAGTTAACGGGGGGATCTGACATGCCTGCCAGAAAGATTCGACCAAGTCGTTACAGCATAACTGGTTACGTACCTTCAAAGAAAGGGGTGAAGGTACAAGATGCAGAGTCGTCATTAGAGCAAGATTTTCTAACATTATTAGAATTTGATCCTCGTGTTGAACGCTATGTTGCTCAACCTTTTACAATCGAATGGCGTGATGCTATTGGTAAAAAAAGACACTATACCCCAGATGTCGTTGTGAAATACTCAGATTTAGCAAAAGAAAAAGAACCATGGCTAAAAACAACAGTTTTTGAAGTTAAACCAATCAACGTTCTTAAAGCAGACTGGAAAGAGTTTCGCCCAAAATTTAAAAGCACCATCGGATGGGCGAAGCAATATGACTGTTTATTTCATGTGGTTACTGAAAATCATATAAGAACTCCGTACCTAGATAACGCAAGACTTCTATTGCGTTTTAAATCTCATTTTTTTGATGTTGAACCAAGTTTAGCAGGCGCTAGGCAACATCACATTATTAGAACTTTAGTAAAGCTTGGTGAAACAACACCAAATGCCTTGTTAGAGAATTTAAGCGCAGATATATGGTTAAGAGCAGAGTTAATTCCTTGGATATGGAATTTAGTAAATCAAAATATTATTGGGGTGGATCTGCACCAACCACTAACGATGAAATCCAAAATCTGGCCAACATCATTAGCAAAAAAAATCATATAGGAGATTTTTTATGAACAATACTATGAATGTCGGACCAGGATGTATTGTGACGGTTAAAGGACAGAACTTATGTATAAAGTCGTTTGCAACACCTGATAGTGTTAAGGCTCAAAATCTAGAGACAGGAATAGAATCAATAATCAAGTTGGGTGAAATATCGGAAACGCTTGGTTCCAATAGTCAATTACCTCTAACAGATCTTACTTCGGTTTCAGATGATGATTGGGACGGTGCGATTGATATTTATAATTTGCTAAAACCTCTCATAAGAAAACCAGATAGGACGCGGAAAGATATTGCTGCCTTGTCTGATGAGACATTGATTTCACCAGCAACTTTATATCGCTATATTGAAAAAATTGAAAAATATGGCACTGTTACATGCTTACTTAGGAAAACAAGATTAGATAAGAATAGTAAAAAAATAGATCCGCGTGTAGAGGAAGTCATTAAAGAGGTTATTACAACTGAGTATTTAACTAAGCTTAAGCGTAGTCCAACAAAAACATACCGTGAGATTGAGCGTAGGTGTAAAAACAGCAACTTTGAGTCACCTGGAAAATCAACAATATTACGCAGAATTGAAGAAATTCTACCCGAGGAGAGAGAGTTTAAGCGTAACGGAAGAAATGCAGCATTAGATTTTCGACCCGAACGTGGAAGTTTGCCAGGAGCAAACACACTTCATTCAATTTGGCAGATTGACCACACAAAAGTGGACATTATGCTTGTGGATGAGATTGATAGAATTTGTATCGGTAGACCATGGATCACGCTTGCTATAGATGTGTTTTCAAGGACCGTGGTTGGTTGGTATATTTCTTTTGATCCACCTGGAACACTTGGAACAGGAATTTGTATTTCAAATGCAATTTTGGCTAAAGATGAAATTCTAATGCGTCTTGGAATTGATAAACCATGGCCATGTCAAGGTAAGCCGAGAATTATTCAAGCAGATAATGCAAAAGAGTTTAGAGGTAATACTTTAAAAAACGCATGCGCGGAGCATAGCTTTGAAATTAAGTTTCGCAAAGTTAAAAAGCCAAATTATGGTGCGCACATCGAGCGTTTATTAGGAACATTGTTGAATGAAATTCATGGGATAGAAGGTACTACATTCTCCAATTCACAGCAGAAAGGTGAGTATGATTCAGAAGGCAATGCGACAATGACCCTTGATGAATTTGAGAAATGGTTGGCAAATTTAATCCTAGGTATTTATCACAATCGAAAACATTCAAGCTTAGAGTGTTCACCATTAGAGCGTTACAAAGAAGGTATTTTTGGCACTGATGAGATCACTGGTATTGGTTTAATGCCAATCGCTGCAAATCCTGAGAAGCTTCGTATTGATTTCCTACCATATGAAACGCGTACTATTCAGCCATACGGTGTTGTACTTGATCATATTGAATACCATGACCCAGTATTAGATAAATGGATAGGCTCATTAGACCAAAACACCAGACGTTTGAAAAGACAGTTTGTATTTAGACGAGACCCTAGAAATATTAGTTATCTAATCTTTTGGGATCCTGATGCTCATGAATACTATCGAATTCCTTATAAAAACGCTAGAAGGCCAACAATTAGTCTTTGGGAGTTAAAGGCGGTAAAAAATCATTTGAATAAGTTAGGTAAAAACGAACATGATGAGGAAATGATTTTTGAAACACTTAATGAATTAAGACGAATTGAAGATGAAGCAAAAAAAACAACACGCAAAGTTAGACTTGAAAATGAACGACGGAAAAAACATCAACACGCACCTGAGCTTATTAAACATTTAAATAATAATCAAGGTGTTGATGTTTTTGAAGAGCCACATGTTAACTCAGAACTAAACTCAAAAATCTCTTTTGCTGACATTACTCCCTATGATGAGATCGAGCCGATGTAATGGAAAGCAAATTAGCATTAAATACTGATCGAATTAATAAAATAAAAAGTACAACTTGGGTTGGCTATGATCGTGCTGTTTTGATTAGAGGCCAAATGGACGAACTTATTTCCCATCCTAAAATTCACAGGATGCCCAACTTAGCACTTATTGCAGAAAGTAATAACGGTAAAACGATGCTTTTGAAAAATTTTTGTAAAAAGCACAATCCACCAAATGACCCTAATGCAGAAAAAATCATATTACCAGCACTAATGATACAAACACCCCCTTCAGCTGATGAAGGGCGACTTTATTATGAAATTCTGGATAGTTTTGGAGCTGCTGGTGCAATCAGAGAGCCTGAAGTTTCAAAGTTAAGGAGAATGAAAATAATATTAAGAAATCTGGAAACAAGGGTTTTAATTCTTGATGATTTCTTCAATATTGGTAGTAGTTCTCCAGCAAAAAGAAGATCATTTTTAAATGCGTTAAGGAACTTAGGAATTACATTAGAAATACCTATCATCGTTTCTGGAACGCATGAAACACTGAATATCTTATCAATTGATAGATCAATAGCTAATAGATTTAAACCATTGTTTTTACCAAAATGGACGCTTGAAAGAAGTATTGAATTAGCGAAACTTGTTGTTTCGGTGCTTAGTACGCTTGAAATTAAAATATCTCCTGAACTAGATGAAAATCACTTAAA
Organism: Methylophilaceae bacterium; assembly: GCA_965247415.1. Taxonomy (GTDB): domain Bacteria; phylum Pseudomonadota; class Gammaproteobacteria; order Burkholderiales; family Methylophilaceae; genus Methylotenera. The sequence goes on along the minus strand of OZ252007.1, from coordinate 958,675 downwards.
AAAATTACTTTTTCTAAGCGAAGGCCTTTTGGGTGAAATGGTTGCTGTGCTCAAGCTTCTGGCAGAGGACTGTATTAAAAAGGATAGAAGCAGCATTGATCATTCCTCATTAACGCTTCAAAATTTAACAAGTCTTGGTTGGGTGATGCCGTCCGATAGGTCTAGACACATTGAATAACCCCTGGATGCAGGAGGAACTGTGGCCTTTTCGCACAAAGCCGAAAGATGATGAAATATTTTCTTCCTTGTTAGTAAGAATGGCATATGGATTGGGAGTGAAGCTGCAATCATTTACAAAAAGTTACTTAAATTTGCATGCTGGATTCTGGACTGGTGATGTAGATCGAAATCCAAATTTGAAGGCTTTGCAGATCCTTTCAGTTAAAGCCCATATTCCTTTAGAGAAACTTTCCTCAACGGGTATTGTTAGCTATACAGGGAGTTTGTGGGAAGACTTTCATAATGGGCCACTTGCTTGGATTACAACAGTAGGTCGAGATGGAAGAAAGCGTTATAGATACGGTCAGCAATATTGTAGATTGTGTTTAGAAGAAGATGAGGTGGCTTATTTTAGGAAAAATTGGAGACTCGCATTTAATACTGTATGTATAAAGCATATGGTCTATCTGCGTGATGAGTGTTCATTTTGCAAGTCACCTGTTATTTTTCATGGAGGAGATTTTGGTAAAAAGCTTTTACCATTAGACTGTCCTATTACGTTTTGCATGAATTGTGGAAATGACTTTAGATTTATTGGATTAAGTGAAGATATTGCTGCGCCAAAGGATTTAATTTCTTTTCAAAATAAACTGAATTCCGTACTGCTTTCTGGAGTTTATAAAAATATTTATAACCCAAGCTTATACGGACACTTATTTTTTACAGGATTTAGACGATTAATACAATATTGTTGCTCAAATTCAAGATCAGGGCGAATACGTAAAGAGCTGATTAAAGAGATGAGTCTTTTAGATTTTGGGTTTTGCTCTTATGGTTCTTACCAATTTGAATCAATGAGAGTTGGTGATAGAGCTTTAGTATTGTTTTTAGCCAGTAAATTACTTAGGGATTGGCCGCACAAATTTATTGACCTTTGTAAACAAGAAAAAGTCTCAAGTTCATATTTAATAGATTACAGAAAATCTATGCCGTACTGGCTATGGCGAGAAGTTAACTGGTATTTGAATGATAAGGACTATGCGCCATCAGATGAAGAGTTTAAATCAGTAGAAGCACATTTAATAAAAAACAATATTCCAATTAATATGAGCAATATAAATTTATTACTTGGCGTAAGTGCTGTAAGTGTTGCTAGTCAGACTAAAAAAGGAGTGAGATGGAACCCAAGAGGAAAGCAGAATGGATATTCTTTTAATTGTGAATCATAATCCTTTAAATTCACGATTATTTACAAAATGGTTTATTTTAAGTTATTGTATTTGAATAATATTTTTAATTTATCTTCATCTTAATAATACTCAATTGTCATCATATTTATTTGATAATTGGTAAGCTCAATAATTGGCAAAAATAGAAAATGTAGGTATCGCAGCAGTTTAAGAGTTGTTAGGTTTTTCGACTTTGAAGAATAGAGTTAATATTTAGGTTATGTTAGAGATTTATTTAGTATTAGAGATGCACTATGGCTGACTCAAACTCAAGTACGTTATTGCTGAAATTTCATAAGGACACTAAATTTACTGTTATGTAAGTCTGTTAGTCGAGAGACTGTAAAAAATATGGTAGAAATTTTAGGGTTGGATAATAATGAAGAAGTTGTTCATTATGCTTTGAGTAAGCTTGCAGAGAATACTTTACGGAAATCTAAAATTCCATAAATTAACTAGGGTTAAAAAATCTAACTTTTTTTTGGATTTAGTTAAGATAATCGGACAAATATTTTTTTTAATCGAATATGAGATTATTGAGCTCTGAAAGATAAACTGTCTATATAAAAACTTTAAAAATCTGGATATAAAAATGCAAACCCTTATCGATTGGAATCGAAACCTAACAACAATTTGTGATTTAATATTAAAACTTCTGTTTGGCGTCTTACTCTGCTTTTCCGTCACCTACTCATACGCCTACAAGTCACCGGGCACTAAGGATTGTGAGCAGAAAACCCGTTGTAGAGCTCAGCTAATTAGCAAAGGTGGTGGGTACATTTATGTATTAGGTAGCGGTAATTGCATGGCGTTCCAAGGGTCTAACCCGACAAATAACAGCGTTTGTGGCGTGAGTTCCTATAAGCAAAATGGCGGATGCTCGGCAAACTCAGTTTTATCAAGCGGAAAATGTCGTTGTAACGCTGGCAGTGCTGATACAGGAACCTCGTGTTCAGAAGAACCCAAACAAGACGATGGTTGTTCAACGACCAACCCAATTAGTTACTCTACGGGGAATAAATGGCTGTTGGAGACTGATTACACGTCTGCGCATTTAAGCATCAATCGTAAGTACAGTCAGTCTAGAAGTCTTTCGCAAGAAAAAATGGGTTATGGTTGGGTATATTCGTACTACGCTAGAATTGCAGAATTAGATACTGCACAACCTATTGTCCCACCAGAGTTTCAAATGACCATTTCAAGTCAAGGGTATCAACTAGGCTGTTCTTCAACCTCCGCGGCCAACCCCCTAGACCCTATTTGGACTAAGAGTGTGACTCAGTGTACGTCGCTCGTCACTAACGCTTGTGCAGAGATGGTCTACAGTGGTCCATGTGACCCTAATAACCCAGTTCAAAACCCTTGCAGGCGCGCTTACAGGTACTCATGCAGTTATAAATCCGCACCAGCGATTGCTGTGAATAGACCTTCTGGTAAAAATCTACATTTTCGATATACTAATATTGGCTGGCGATCTGATTCAGACATTACGGATCGTTTGATTGAATTCAAAGATGCGTCTAACGTTCGCACGGGTTGGCGTTATGAAGTTGCAAGTACGGGTGTAATTGAGACATATGATGCCACCGGCAAATTGCTGTCCATATCAGACCGAAGCGGGTTTGCCCAAACGCTGACATATAACTCTTCAGGGTTGTTGGTTAATGTTAGTAATGCGCTAGGTCACAGTCTGCAATTTACCTATGACACTTCAAGTCGTATTAAAACCCTGACCAATCCTGCTGGCGACGTCTACACTTACGCTTATAATTTGAGTAACAATCTTGTTTCGGTCACTTACCCTGATGGAAACATTAAACAATATCTCTATGGAGAGACAGATCAAGTGTCAGCTACCCCTGAAACAGGTGTAGTTAATGCCAACTTGTTAACAGGCATTATCGACGAACTTGGTGTACGTTACGCCACCTATAAATACGATGCCAAAGGCCGAGCCTATGCTGAAACGCTACCAGAAGGCGCAGATGCTGCTAATCTAGCTTATACCCTCGATGCTAACGGCAACCCAGCCAGTACAACCGTCATCGATGCACACGGCAGTGCTCGCACTTACAACTTCACCACTATTCTTGGCGTAGTTAAAAGTACAGGCAACAACCAGCCAGCAGGTGCAGGTTGCGCCGCCTCAGCCGCTAACATCAGCTACGACACCAATGGCAATATGGCCTCACGTACCGACTACAACGGTAATCGAACCACTTATGTGTACGATTTGACCCGTAATCTAGAAACCAGCCGTACCGAAGGGCTTGATAATGCAGGCAATGCGACAACAGCAATACGAACAATTACCACAGAATGGCATCCACAATGGACACTGCCACAACAGATTACCGTCTATGCGGGCCATACCGCCACAGGTACCCCTGTGAAGCGTAGTACTTACGTATACAACGACAAAGGTCACGTCACCGCCATGACGGAGGAAGACTCCGCCTTAGGCCAAAGCCGTACCACGACCACAACCTACACTTACTCGACTACCGTTCCCGGCCTCGTCTCACAAAAGGTAGTTGATGGCCCTAGAAGCGATGTCAGTGATGTGGTCACGTATGCCTATTACCCACACGATGCCAGTTGTACCGCCAGCACCAATGGCAGCAGTGCAACGAATCTGGGTTGCCGTGGACAACTTCAAAGCATCACCGATGCGCTTGGTAAAGTTACCCAATACACCCGTTACAACCATCATGGACAAGTCGAAGAAATGCTGGATGCCAACAATGTAGCCAGCTCCTACACTTATGACAAACGCCAACGATTGTTAAGCTACAGCAAGGGCAATGAAACCACCACGCTGACTTACGATGCCGCAGGTCAAGTCACACAACTCACACTACCCGACAGTAGCACGCTCAGCTACACCTACGACGACGCACACCGCCTAACCGATATACAAGATACTTTGGGTAATAAAGTGCATTACAGCTTAGACCCTATGGGCAATCGCATACAGGAGGACCATACCGACCCGCAAGGCAATTTGGCGCACACCATCAGCCGTAGCTACGATGCATTGAATCGTCTACAAACACTCATTGGTCAAGAATAAGAAAGGAAAGCCATGTTGAAGACGACGACTATGTTAAAGACGATGACCATTACGCTCTCTGCTGTACTGACTACCTTTGCATTGAGCGCGCAAGCTGCCCCGCCTGTTTACCAGTATGAGTACGATGCCAACGGCAACACAACCAAACAAACTGATGGCTTAGGCAATGCCACGGTACTGCAATACGACAAACGTGACCGTCCCACCCAACAACAACAACCCAACCCTAACAGCACGGGCCAATTAGGTGAAATCAACACCCAATACAACGCACTGGATGACATTACCCAAATCACTGACCCCAGAAGTTTGAGTACCGGCTACAGTAAAAACGCCTTTGGCGAAACCCTTACCCGAACCAGTCCCGATACTGGACAAACGCAGTACACCTACGACGAAGCGGGCAACTTAAAGACCCGTACCGATGCACGTGGTAAAACCACCACTTACACTTACGATGCGGCTAACCGCTTAATACAAGTTGACCGTGCCGATGAGCAAATTATTTACCAATATGACCAAGGCACTTATGGGCAGCTAAAACTCACTACCATCACCAATCCCAACAGCACCCTCACTTGGCAATACGATGCCCAAGGCCGCATTACCCGCCAACAACAGAGCGTGCAACAACGTAGCTTTGACGTAGACAAGCAATACGACAGTGCAGGGCATCTCACCCGTTTGATTTACCCCAGTGGTCGTTATGTTGATTACGACTACAACCTTAATGGACAAATCAACCAGATTGCGATTGACGGTCAGATCATGCTTAGCGATGCCACCTACACCCCAACAGGCAGCATTAAAGGCTGGCTATGGGGCAATGGACAAAGCTACCAACGCAATATCGACAGCAGCGGCCGTACCATCAGCTACCAGATTGGTCAGCAACTGCAACACCTCACCTACGACAATGCAGGACGCATTACCCAAATATATCGCACCACCATCAGCAACCCCAATACCCCATTAAGCAACACCATCAGCAACTACAGCTATGACAATTTAGACCGACTCACCCAACACACCACAAGCAATACCCAAACGGGCTACCAATACGACCTCAATAGCAATCGCACCCAACTGATTATCGGAGCAAACAGCTACCCATATAGCATTGCCCCTAACAGCAACAAATTAAACGCAGAAGCAGGCCCCACCCCCAGAAGCTACACCTACCACCCTGATGGCAGCATCAGCAATAATGGGCAAGACCAGTATAGCTATTACGACAGTGGGCGCTTGAAGCAGATTAGTCGCAATAACGCACCCATTTACCAAGCCTTATACAACGGACTCTCAGAACGCATAAAAGAGAACATCAGCGGAACGCATTACATCTATGACACAGGCACCCCCCAGCTCTTAGGTGAATACGCTACCAACGGCACGCCCTTGCAAGAAACCGTGTACCTTAACACCACCCCAGTGCTAGTAATGCATGCAGGCATAGATGCGCAAAACAGCACCTACATGGTATACAGTGACCATCTAGACACGCCTAGGATGATTACCGACCACAACAATCAAATCAGATGGACGTGGTATCCAGAGCAAGCAGAAGCATTTGGCGCGAACACCCCCAATGAAAACCCACAAAACTTAGGTGTATTCACATACAACCTACGCTTCCCTGGACAACTGTATGACCCACAAACGCAACTTAGCTATAATTACTATCGCGATTACGACCCACGCACTGGTAGATACATCGAATCAGACCCCATCGGCCTTGATGCTGGGCAGATGTCTACTTATACTTATGTGGATGGGAAGCCGTTGTTGTATACGGATGAGGAGGGAACTAATAGTTGGGGGTGGAAGTGGTTTTTCGGTAAATTTTCAGAGTCACCTGCTTATCTACATGGAAGGAGTTGCGTTCCAAAGGTAAAGTGCAATAATCAGCGTCCTGAGGGTGTAAAAGCAGCAATTTTGGAACATTGTTTATTATACGCAGCCTCTAACAGAACTTACTTTACCTGTACTAAGGCATGCGAAGAGTCATTAGATCAGGTTTGTGGTTGTAATAAGAGTCGAAGGGGGGCGGATGATTTTACAGAATGAAAAAGTGATATATCAGATTGGAATTTTTTGTTGGGTATTACTTTTGAAGTTACTTTGGCCTCTACCTTTTACCCCGCTTTCTACTTCTCTTTTTGAATGGCTTTATAGTCTGCTACTTTGTTCTGTAGTCATTTGCACGCAACAATCGGTTAAAAAGAAGGTGACAAAAAACAAAGTTATGATTTACTTCTGTACTTCTTGTCTATACGTATTATCTATCTATATTTTTGGTGGCTCGGAATTTTCTGTTTATTTGAGAGAATATGATGAAGGTAATTTCTATGATTTTATTTTCACTGTTTGGAAGTTCGCGCCCGCCGTATTGATAAGTTCATTTGTTTATAATATTGTTATTCCAGTATTACTCTTTTTTATTTGTTTTTGCTATTACAGGCTCCTAAAATCAGCTAGCGTAGCCTAGGGCGATACTTGAGCAAAGCGCAGTTCGCCAAATGAAGCTTATGAGCAGATAATGTGGTCAAGTCACACAACTCACGTTACCCGACAGTAGCACGCTCAGCTACATCTACGACGACGCACACCGCCTCTCGCGCATAGACAACCCCATCTCTCCCCCGTTAAGGGCTATTTGGCCCCATGGCATAAGATAATATGACCTAGCACGATGTCGGAACAATCAGCTATATGCTCACGACCATGCGAAGTTTCAAAGTGGCATGCCTTAAAGCTGTTAGCTGGTGCAACAACGGTATTACCTTTGCCATCCTTGATCATCTTGAGGAGAGATTCCATGTCAGGCACCTGGATGCCTTGCTTTAGCCCGTTCAAAATTTCCGGCTTCTCGGCACTTGAGGCTACCAATGCGACCATGAATCCAAATTCAGCCTCTCGACCGTAAATCCCATTCACAAATCGCCGCACACCGTCTTTGTAATAGGACAGCCGTGAGGTTTTGGCACCGGGTTTCGACTTAAGTTTTTTGAATTCGAACACAAAATCCAGAGGTGGATTAATGTTGTCACTGAAATAGGTCAAGTCGGTTCTGCCGCGAGACTGCAGTTCCTGCTTAATTTCATCGATGTCCGCCACTGGGTTTTCAGGAATGAAATAACCCGATATCCCTGCAGTACGCGCGTTCTTACGTAACGATAGCCCAAAAAACTTTGTGATTGTAGGTTCGGACTTGTTGGATAATAAATCCGCAGGCGGATGTATTTGTAGTTGCTGCCAGTGCTTGAGTATGTAAGCAAGAATGTCCTCGATATTTGCTTTCCTACCGAAGGCTTCGTTCCATTTCTCATCAGTGAGAATCTTACGGTGCCGAGAAGGGATTGCCATGGTTACTGCACCCTTCCGATTTTACGTACCGTATGCACTATTCGGTAAGCATCATGCACAGCAGCGCTACCCAACCAGAGGCGTCTGATCATCGGTTTCACAAAGAAGTAATCCGGTTTTTTGTAAATAAGGAAATCGGACGCAACGCTTAACGCATCTGTTCCTGCAATTGGATATATATCAGCGCCTCTCAACTCATCCATCAGACGAGTGATGGTGGTGTCAGAAGAGGGATGCTGATCAGCTTCCAAACTTATCCTGACCATACCTAGGTCGCCCACTCTGCTGGAATTGGCCTCGGTAAGTTGAATAGTAAACGTTCCTTCTCCGTTCAATCGGTCGCGCCACACTTCCAATTCGCTCTGCAATAGGCGCTGATAGCTCTTTAACTCCTGTTTTGATGGTAACTGGTGTAAGGGGCGATGCAGCGAGGTAAATGAAGCAGGTTGCCGACTAGGAATAAAATACTGGCAGGTATCGTGTACGACCTTTTTTTCACTGTAAGTGAGGCCGAAATATTCACATACGAGGTCGTCTACTTGTGCTCGTATGTTAATCCAGATTGGAGTTCCTTCAACATCGCCAGCTTCTTTGAAAGGTCGCAGCAGGTCGGCTACTTTTTTGATTATATTACCAGCATCTGCGGGCCGAGCATGTTCTGTCGGTAAGAGGAATGGCAGGTATTCGATCTCTTTCAGTTTAACGTGTGGACGTTCCATACTTAGTGAAAAGGTCGTATAGAATAGTAAGTAACTGGCTAATTTTGAGCGCAAATAGGCCGCTAAAAACAGCATTAGTGCTTCATCGCTTTGCGTATCAACAATAGCGCCGATTGTCTGGGTAAAGCAGCACGGTTGATCCGTATAGCAAGCTCGCACTTCGAGAGTTTTCCGGTTCGCACCGTCAGGAAAGATCACACGAGTACCGGAAAATGCGCGGCCTTCTTTAGATCCATAATCCGCGACTGTTTTGATGGAGTGCGGAAATTGCATCAGGTCGTCTTTGGTTACAAAAAAGCGATCTTTGGGATAGGCATTGTTTTTCCCAAATCCCGTTAGTAGAAATTGGTAAGCATGCAAGGGTTCTGCACTACTTGGTTCCTTGTGGCCATCGGTCATATGGAAACCTTTGCAAATGACAAACCTTGCGTTTTTACCGCGCGAATGATCCTTGATCGTACCAGTAATACGTAGACGTGCAATTAGCGACTCATCTACCTCATTACCCCAAAAATACGTACGTAAAATTTCAGAATCATCACACACCGCATGGGTAGGTAACTGTTTACGGTCAGCGCTATGTACCGTTAACCTCCCGAATGCAAGGCTAACATCACCTTTGGGAACAAAATACTCGAAAAACTCACGTGGCGGGATCTGGCCGGTCTCCTTATCTGCTCTGCGTACACCGGTGACTATTGTTGCTGGATGAGCAGCGCCGTCAAACAGCAGGAAGGCAATATCTGAAAGGTTGTAAATGCGTTCTGGCGCTAGCTCCTCAAACCAGCTTTTAAGGTACGTTTCCGCTCCAGCCGCTGCTAAAGTTGATGCTGGCAGGATGAGACATAACCTTCCGCCCGGCACCAGTGCATCGGTAGCGCGGCGAGCAAACGCTAAGGCAATTTGTCTTCTTGGCAAAGATTTGTCCGAACGATCTTTCCACCATTGCTCATAAGCTTTACCTTCTCCTTCATCGGATGGTTCGAACCACGGTGGATTCGAGAGTACGATTGTGGCGGTACGCGGTTGAGCGACTTTATTGTCTATTGCGAAAAAATCTGCAGCTTGTTCCGAGGCGATGACGGTCCCAATAAGTTCTGGCAATTTTACAGCCTGATCCTCTTGTAAATGGACAATATCGGTAGGGGCGAGGTCTTCAAGCAATGCGAGATATAAGCTGAACACCGTGACCTTGCAAGCAGCCAACGATATATCACTTCCGCGAATGCCTGACAGAAGAATATCACGACGCTGCTTATAAGAAAGCTCCTCGTTTTGTTGAGCACGTTTTGCGCCAAGCATTCGTCGATAAGCGCTAGTCAATAAAATTCCTGACCCACACGCTCCATCTAGCACAACCTCCTTCCAAGGTGCGTCAATGCCACGAAACGCCTCATCTACGGCTAATGTGGCAAGGTGACGGGGTGTATAAAATGCGCCACTATCACGCTGGATATCACCGAGGAACGATTCATATATTCCTGATATTAGTTCAACAGGAATGTACTTGAAGTCATAAGGCCATAGTGCTTTTTGGCCGCCTCGAATATGCGTCTGCAGTAGGAATTGCGCCAATAGATCCAGCGCAGCGGGTTTTAAATCACGCCAATCTGTATTAGCGCCACCTTCAATTTCCAACAAGTCGCCGTTGAAGTCTTGTTTAAGATGCCTGAAAAGCTGGTCAAGACCTTCACCGTCACCACTGGCTAGAAGATCGAGCAGGCATTTAACGCCGTTATGATTTCTGTAGCCGTCACCAACAATTCCACGATGCTCTAAATATGAAACGAAAATGCATTTGCCCAAAAGCAATTGCGCCTGCTCCTTGCTCAATTGCTGCTGGGTAAGCAGATCAACCACCGCAGAAAGATTATCCTGCAGTACACGATCAATCCGGTATTTTCGCTCAAACCATTCTGGCAATCGGTTATAAATGGCACCGGAGGCAACTTCACTTGCTGAAAATAATCCGTCAGAGCTTGCATTGCTGAGCAATAAGGAATGTTCGGCCTGAAGGTTCCTTGGAACAGGATAAGCAGTCGCTTCGTCACCTTGAATTACGATCACAATGGACACCAGGTTCTGGTTCCATATTTTCTGACGAATCTCATTGATAAAAGCCGTATCGAACGGCTTGGAGTCAGAGATCTCAATAAAACACACCGCAGGTACCTGCTCCACTTCGAAGACAGCGGAAGACCGTATCTCCCCACTTTGTTCCAACATCAATTTTATTTCGCGGGAATAGGGATGATTTGCGGGCACGTCTGTTGCCGAACGGAGAACAATGCCCGAGGCTTCGCTGTAACCCAAGGTTGTTAACCAATGTTCTGTAGTGTCTATGGTGGCGCTCATCTTAGGTTAAGAATATCACTTTTCTGGAAATTAAGCAATTATATTGATTGATTCACATAATTAGATTATCCTAATCATAATAATTAGTTAATTACCATTACCATTACCATGATCCACTCTATTGATAACATATGCTTTTCTCAGCGGCAGCGATTAACGTTCATCGAATCTATTGCCTATTGGGAAGGTGCGGTTGACCGCAATCGGGTATCTTCTGCGTTCAAAGTAAGTGAAAACCATGTCACCAAGGATTTCAGGCTCTATAAAGAAGCTTTCCCTGGGAATCTTCAATACGATGAATCCCAAAGAACTTATCGGCCAAGCAGACGTTTTAAGCCTCATATAGGTCGGGGATCTGCAGAGGAGTATTTGTCTCTACTAAGAAGTCATGTGGAACAGAACACTGGGAACGCGTTGCCACTGCTCGAATCCATTCATGCGGATGTGACGCCGCAGCCTAAAGGCATATTAAATATTGCCATTCTCAATGCATTCACACGGGCGATCGCGTCTGGCACTGGCTTAAATATCCAGTACCAGTCCATGAACTCAGGAAAGCCTCGGCCTAGGAAAATATGGCCGCATGCACTAGTTTTCGGTGGTACACGTTGGCATGCGAGGGCCTATGATGCAGAGCGTGAAAGTTGGATAGACGTAGTATTGCAACGAGTGCTGACTGCTAAGCTGGTTGCGGATTTACATCCTTTAACCGACACTCAGGACAAAGAGTGGGAAACAATGGTCACAATCGAAGTGATGCCTAAGCGCGGTCTTACTTCGAATCAAGCAAATGTCGTAGCGCAAGAATTCGGTATGGTCCAGATAGGTGATAACTGGGTCTGGGAAGTAAAATTGCGTGAATGTTTGGCAGGCTATTTCATCTATCTTTACCGACTGGATGTGAAAGGAGATGCCCGTCGACGCATTGAGCTTAAAGATCCTGCTATTGCCGACAAATACTTACCACCTGTTAATTAGTCTTAATTCCCCGAGGATTTTCTGGACTAGACAATTCATTCAGAGAAAATGGCTTAGTTGCCAAACCTATTCGCATGGCAGGCGTGCATTTATCTTCTCCGATAAGACAATAGTTGTAAAAAACGCGAAATATCCTTAGCACTTGTTCCGCGACTAACGGACTATAGGCTGAATAGCCAAACCAAGTCCTGCCTGCATTGTTGGCAGACCCTATAGGTCGCTCTAATATAGACAGCCGCCTTCTTACCTGCATAAAAAACCGGTCGATACCTTTGAGCGAAGCTTTCATATATAAGCGGCCCAGATGATCGATGTCAAAATCTCCGAAATTAGTGATGTAGGATATAGATTTTTCAGGTTCTGCCATATCCCCTAACGGATATTTGAACCAGCCACTGTATGACTCATTCGCTTGTTGCTCTTTTAAGGATGCAACAACATACTTATGCTTTAAGTTAGACTCTTCTCTCAAGCCTGTATCCAGCTTGAAATCATCGAATGCTCGGTTTGAACGCGAAATTATGATTTTCTTCTTTGCCATGGTGATTGCCTTAGTGCTCTGAATTGTAAAAGCATCGACACGGCGGGCTTTAATATCCTCAACAAATGCCGACAAACATGCATTATCCAATCCTGGGTCTCTATCGAGAAAGAAGCGAATCTTTTCAGCGCCCTGAAGCAGTCGCTTTAAATGAAAAAATATTGCAGCTTGGGTATATTGCATGTGGACTTGCATTCCCGAATGGGGAGCTTTTATATCACTATCCACTGCTTTATCTCCATCCTCACCGTCGTCATTATTGTTGGATGTGGGAAAAAGGTAATCACGTCTTAACCATACTCTTGCATAATGGCGGAAAACTGGTGGTAACTCATAGTCAGCTCGTTCAATTGCGTCTGCTTCGACATCATTTGGATCTACTCCTGAATCAAAGTTGAGCTGCATGGCAAGTACATAGCCGCTCAAATTTTCTACTGCACCTATGGCGCCAAGTCTGATGTTCCTTCGATCTAGTTGAGTGCCCCAATTTAAAGTATGGTCCTGACGATCAACGCTGACATAAGCTCGCCGCATTTTGACTTCGGACTGCATCAGTTTCATTTCTTGCTCTTCAGAAAACCTCGACATCACATGATCCAGATACTCGATTTTGTTGTAAAGCGTAGCCGGGTTAACTGTAAGGATTTCACAAATTCTTCGCATAGGCACTTTATTGACGAGGAGGTTAAGTATTTCGCGATTCAATTCAGGTCGGCGCTGTTTTCGAATGGGTAGCCCTGCTGAAAATGTTGATCCGCAGGCCCTGCATCTAAACCGAGGTTCGTCAGAGATTGTTTTTCCATGCTGATAATACATTTCAGGATTCGCCTTGATGCCTATGCCGAAAGAACTGCAATCCTGATTAACGCAAGAAGCTGAGTCGATACGAGCTTTGTGTGGGGTGAATCGAGAAAGCTCTTGGAATATTGCTAAATTGCTTTGTAAAGAAGTATGTTTCAAACACGAATGACAAGTCAAAGATCTTGCCTGTCGTTCTCCTCCAATAATTCTGTAACTGCCTTTGGCATCATCCCCTTTTAATGCCCAGCGTGACTCACTGGCAGGAATACCAAAGTTTACACAAGAAGTATTCTTGCAATGATTGACTTGGATTCCTTCGACTTCAGAAGGTATCCGGGGGTGCACTTTTGTTTTGGCCAAAAAAAATCCCTCCGAGTATGGAGGGATTTTACATCAATTTAATTTCAACACATTAATTGAACGGCTCGAAAAATAAAAGGGTTTTCTTCTTCATTATTAGCCTTAATTATTGTTAAGTAATTGAGTTGAATAACTTTAACAGCAATATATCAAAATTAATTAACTTCATAAAGTTAACCATAAGTCATGTTAACGTTAAGCCGCATGTTTCACATCATAGTAAAAATATAGTATTGCATATGCAAAAACAGGTATTGACACCATTCTTGCATAGCTCAGCTTTATGTTCGTGATTGTATAAAGAGTTTTGTGAACTGATGTCGTGACGGGTTTAGTCAAATCAACAGTTGTCGCTATTGGGGCATTTTTCTTAACAGATACAATACCATCTTGCGCACCTTGCTTCGTAGCGTATCCCTGAGTGTGAGCAACTATTTCGCCATTCGCGGCTTTTAGGCGGAAATAGTACTTATCATCACTACCTTTAAATAATTCAAATTTTGGCATCTTATTTCTCCTTAGTTACGCAAAGACATTAGCCATTTATTAGTGACGGGCGGCATTCAAATCAATCGCAACAGCCAAACCGTGACAATCTATCGTGAGCCATATTCTTACTTCGCCGCGTGGTTGCTGATGGGTTTGGCGAGCATCTATTACTTTGGATTTATTCTAATATTATCCAACTTGCCCCAAACGCTGAAAGTATTCATGGCGCAGTTCATTACGGCAAGCATTTGTGTTGCTACCCTTTGGCTTTTTCATTGGGCATTTATTTCCCCTTACCATTTGCTAGCCAGAGCTAAAAAACAACCAAGCTAAACAACCTTCCATGGTTTAAAACAACCATTTGGTTGTTTTTTTCAACTGGCACTTTCATTATGTCAGATTAATATCCAATAGAATCAACACCTTGCTGATTCTGCTTAACTGATTACTCTTTGGTGTGATTCTTGCCTTTACATAACTATACACTTGTAAATTGCTTAAATAATAACAATAAGGGGTAGTTAGGTGGTTAATCAATACCCACTTAATCAGGGGGAGTTCGTGTGGGCGTTAAGCTTGTGCTGCCAGCTTAACCGCATTCCTTTTGAATCCCAGCTCGCAGTCAAACAATACCCACCGCCCTATGACACTGTTCAACTAGAATCAGCCTTGAAGTGTTACGGGTTCATCACCACCCTAAAGCAAACCTCACTTCATCATATTAACAAGCAAGCCCTTCCCTGCTTGGCAGTGTTTAAACCATCATTTAAATTTCAAGATGCTAACAACGCGAATCAAGGTGTGGTGCCGCAAAATGAATATGAGCAACTGAATCTTGATGAATATCTGGAAGCCGTTGCTTTAGATGCAGAAGTTGCTATTCAAGCAGAATCAAAGTTGTGCATGGTTTTAGGCATAGATTTGGCTCAAGACCGCATGTTATTACTGGCACATGGCGAGTTGCAACCAAGGGTTGTGAGTTTGAAAGAGGCTCAAACGCAGTTTACTGGTATCTGCCTGTTGGCGCGAAAAGTCGAGTCATCACTAAAAGAAGCTGAAAGTGTAAACCAAGAGACCGCTACCACGCCAGATATACAATCGAATGCACGGCCTTTTGGCTTTAAATGGTTTATCCCAGAGTTACTCAAATACAAAGGCATCTGGTCTGAGGTGTTGATTGCCTCCCTTGCCATTCAGCTTGTCGGTTTAGCCGTGCCTATTTGTACACAAATCGTGATTGATAAAGTGGTGGTGCATCACACCACCAGCACCTTGATGGTGATTGGCGTTGCGCTGTTTATCTTTATGCTGTTTAGTAATGTCATGGGTTGGGTACGGCAATACTTGGTGCTACATACCGGTAACCGTATTGATGCCACCTTAGGCCATAAGGTGTTTAGCCATTTGCTCGATTTACCAGTCCGCTATTACGACCATCGCCCCACCGGCGTCATCATTGCCCGTGTGCATGGGGTAGAAACCATCCGCGAATTTCTGGCAGGTGGCTTGGTCACGTTATTACTCGACTTCCCCTTCTTAATCGTCTTCCTTGCAATTATGTTCTGGTATAGCTGGCAGCTCACTTTAATTGCGGTGGCCTGTTTAACGCTGATTTCCCTGCTAAGCTTCTTTATCACCCCGATGATTCGTAGCAAGCTCAATCACCAATTTATGCTCGGCGCACGTAATCAAGCCTTTCTCACTGAATATGTGGCGGGCATGGAAACCGTGAAGTCCTTACAAATGGAGCCGCAACTCAAACAAACCTTTGGCAATTACTTAAGCACTTACCTGAATGCCAGTTTTGATAGTCGTAAACTCTCCATTACCTATAACACGGCTGCCAATACCTTAGATCAACTACAAACCCTAGCCATTCTTTGCGTCGGTGCATGGTTAGTGATGCATAACACCAGTTTCACCATTGGTATGTTAGTCGCCTTTCAAATGTTCTCAGGCCGACTCTCACAACCCGTGATGCGCTTGGTTGGCCTTTGGCAAGAATTCCAACAAGCCGATATTGCCGTCAAACGTTTAGGTGATGTGATGAATGCCCCAGCCGAACCCATCGCGCTGATCCCAAGCCGTGCTAATGCCAACCAAGCCACCAATATCACCATTGATAGTTTAGGTTTTCGGTACAGTGACCAAGACAATAACCAAAATAACGGTCAAAACAACAGCCAATCACCATGGCTTTACCAAAACCTCACCTTCAATATCCAATCAGGCCACTGTGTGGTGGTGATGGGGCCTAGCGGTTGTGGTAAAAGCACCTTAGCTAAACTCTTACTAGGGTTTTACCAACCGCAACAAGGGAATATCAAACTCAACGGCCAAGATATTCGCACCCTTGCAGCCAATGAGCTCAGAAGCCACTTTGGTGTCGTGCCACAAGAAACCACGCTATTCTCTGGCACCATTTACGATAACCTGATCTTAGCTAACCCACATGCCAGCTTTGAGCAAATCATCCAAGCCTGCCAACTGGCAGAAATCCACCATGCCATTGAAAAACTCCCACAAGGCTACCAAACCAAAGTCGGTGAAAACGGCACTGGCTTAAGTGGTGGACAAAAACAACGCATCGCCATTGCAAGAGCACTCCTCAAACAACCCAAAGTGCTGATCTTTGATGAAGCGATTTCTAACCTAGACCAACAAACCGCTGAGCACTTTGCGCAAACAGTGAACAAGCTCAAAGGCAAGGTCACTATCCTCTTTATCACTCACCAGCTACCCAAGGGCTTGCTGGTAGACGAAGCGGTGATATTGGGGAGAGAGGGAGCAAACACTCCAACAACTCAAGAAAGAAATTATCAGAAGTGAAATCAAACGATAATCACCCAAATGCGTGGGAGACTTAAAAAACGTGACTACCCAATCATTGTTGCAATTGGTTGGCTATAAGCAGAACAACTAACCACCAGTAAAGTGTTGCTAGATTTTAGTAAATTAAAAAGTGAATAAATTAACAGAAACCATGAATTAACAATTAAAGTAAAGCAGGTATGAAGTATTCGTAAATTAGATTTGACG
The DNA here is from genome assembly GCA_965247415.1 of Methylophilaceae bacterium. GTDB lineage: Bacteria > Pseudomonadota > Gammaproteobacteria > Burkholderiales > Methylophilaceae > Methylotenera. The sequence continues at coordinate 941,566 of OZ252007.1, read as the reverse complement.
ATTGATTTGGTTGCGGTGAGTAATGGGGATTGGAGGAAAGCTGTTTGATAATGGGTTATCAGGAAAAACACCTATTGACAGCAACCATAAAGCACTTCGGCTAGGTGAAATGTAAATATAAGTGTGTTTAGTTAAAAATAAGTCTATTTTGCTGGGTTTTGACATCGGGAAGACCACGCAAAGCATATTGGTCAATCAATAAGTGAAGTAAAAGTTAACGATAGAAGTAAACGGACAATAAAGGAGAACAAAAAATGGCGTTTGTAAGAGAGGTGATTAGTACTGAAGAAGATAAAAATTTGTATGACGAGTTGAATTTGATTGAAACCGAAGCTAGAGATAAGGCTAGAGTTGCAAGATTAGGCTTGACCACGTGGGTACTCGATAGAGAGCGAAGGATATTTATGAGTCCAGTGGGAGGGGGTTATTCCGAGATCCCAATTACCTATTTGATTGTTTTGCCCGAAGGTCGCTTAGAGTTTGCAACTCAGCGAAATATTAAAGTTGTGGCGCCTAAACAACAGCACTTAAACAGTAACAAGAGTTATGCAGTTATTTTCCAAGTGGAGTGGGTGGCTATTCCACCACAACTACAGACTCGCCGTAAAGAGTTACTCGATATGATAAAAGAAACGTTGGCTGTAGATGAAGGAGTTGATAGGCCTGATGGTGTTTTAGCAGTTGAAGTGTCTTTTAACCCACGTATCACTAAAGAATAAAAGGGGAACTGATTATGACAACAGCGAATGACGTAATTGACTATGTTTTAGCTTGGCGCGCCGCAAATGGAATTGGTGCTACAGATATACTCACTCAAGCACAAAAAGAACAATTTTCACAGGATTTGAATAACAAGATTGCTGAAGTGCCTGCTCTATATGAGCATCAGTCACAGGCGCAGATGATTGCTTACTCTGGCACATTCAAAAAATCTGGTCTAACACTAGGAGCTTTTAACGTAGCGAAGGAATTGGGAGCTATTGATAATACGCAAAACTTTTATATCAGTGATACTCCAAGAGCTACGTTTATCGATTCTGGGCATATTGAATTTCGAACAGCAATCAAAACTGTGCTGCCCGATGTAGTTGACTTCGACAAATTATTTAACGGTGACGCTAACACAAGGTACTCGTTTGGTGGGCAACTTGCATTAAATGACTTTATTTCTGACAGCCTGATTAGAGCGAACCCTGTTAAAGGCAACTTTGCCCCATTAATTGGGGATGGTGTAAATGCTAGCAAGGTGTTAATTCGAACCGAGTTTGAAGCTGTGTTTGACGACCCTGATTACACCCACATTTATGGAATTCCAAAGGAACATTGGAAAAATGTTTTTGAAATTGAAGGGGAAGAAGCCTTCATTAGCAAATTAACTACTGCATCAACAAATTATAGAGTTGTAACTGGGCTTGAGTTTGAGGTGGGTACAGGTACTGATGGTAAGCCAATAGTAACATCACTCAATGCAGGTGAATTTTTAGATGAAGCCTCCACCGATATACTCACGGATTTTGATAATAAACAAGCTGTAGAGCGCTTAAATAACTATTGGAATAGTTTGGATGAATCTGGAAAGCTTGATTATGAAGCGCGTCAACAGGCGTTTAGAGATACTGGAATACAATTAGCGAATGATGGCTTAACTTACGAAGTTAATAAGTTCGGCCAAGCCTCAGACAGCATAAGTTTTATTTATGCAGGCCACCGTGCCTCAAAACTCGCAGCAGCGGGCGACCATGCTGGCGCTACCGCCATTATGAAAGACTGGGGTGTTCAGTTTACCTCTGGAGAGATGGGTGCAAATGCGCTACCAAAGATATTGCATAAGCTAGAGTTTAGTGCAGATATTACTGACTTTGGAAGAGTAAGAGGTAGTTCATTTACTAAAAACCTTGGCGATGATGCCGCCGCAATCATTGCAAGAATGAGCGAGCAGAGGTTACTTGGTTCCGGGCTTATTGCTTCTGATGGCACAATTGATTTCAGCAGGATGGACGCATACCTAGATCGTGGGATGGACAATTATGTCAAGCAACAGCTCATCATGACTGGTGTTCTGGATGCCAATGGAAATTATGATGCAAACTTCAAAAACGCCTACCTGAGCGGATCAATTGCCGAGATTGACACCTATATGGCGGACAACCCAGAGGCTGTTCGACGCTATCTCAATTATTTAGATGGATTAGACGAGCAAGGTAAACAAGACTTCATAGCCAAACAACAACAGCTAAGAGCGCTTGGTAAAGGCCTTGCAGATAATGGGCTTGCCTATGAAGCCAATAAACTAGGCAAAGCCTCGGATAGTTTGGACTTTCTGTATGCAGCCCACCGCGCCTCCGCCGCGGCTGACCAAGCAGGTGCTACCGCAATTATGAAAGAATGGGGTAATCAGTTTACCTCTGGCGAGCTCGGTGCAAATAAGCTGCCAGAGATATTCTATAAGCTAGAATTTAGCGCAGATATTACTGACTTTGGAAGAGTAAGAGGTAGTTCATTTACTAAAAACCTTGGCGATGATGCCGCCGCAATCATTGCAAGAATGAGCGAGCAGAGGTTACTTGGTTCCGGGCTTATTGGTTCTGATGGCACAATTGATTTCAGCAGGATGGACGCATACCTAGATCGTGGGATGGACAATTATGTCAAGCAACAGCTCATCATGACTGGTGTTCTGGATGCCAATGGAAATTATGATGCAAACTTCAAAAACGCCTACCTGAGCGGATCAATTGCCGAGATTGACACCTATCTGGCTGACAACCCAAAAGGCGTTGACAGAATTCAACAATATTTCAATGCTCTAGATCTTGCTGGACGTCAAAATATATATGAAGGGCAGGATGCACTAAAAAACCTTGGGTCAGCTGATGGACATTTACCTTATCATTTAAATAACTTAGGTATTGCTGCAGATGTGTTTGAGTTTATTATCATTGGAACTACTGCAGCGCAGCTTGCAATGAGTGGTAATGAAGCACAAGCAACGAAAATGTTGAAAGACTGGGCGCTAGAAACATTGGCTGGTGCTGGTGGTGGCGTCATTGGTGGAAGACTTGCCTCTGCAACATTGGGCGAAATTGCATCTGCAGTCTTTGGTATAGCAAGTTCAGCAACTCCATTCGGATGGTTGGGTAAAGCATTAGTTTATGGTGCAGCATTCGCTGGCGGCTATATTGCCAGCGACAATGTAGACGAATTTTTTGACTTATTTGATGATCAAGATGAAAACACCCATCTAGACATCATCGACAAGTTATCCAACATTCTTTTTGGTGCCACTACTACCCTTAATGGCGTCACGATCCCAGCAGACGGAGGCGACTTAGGCTTTACCGCAGAGATGAGCCGCGAGGATATGGTCGAACTTGCACAAGATGACATTGCTTACCGCTATGCATTGCGAGAAATGAACCCCTTTGCCCTATTTGGCGCAGATTATGAAGCGGTACACAACCAAGACGGCTCACTAGACCTCTACGACGAAGAAACCGGTGAAGGCAGCATGACTCTAAGCTACCTAAGAGATCGTGCTGCCATGCTCGCCTGGAAAATTCGTTATGACACGGGTATGCAAGATGACGATGACGCCCCACATGATGGCGTAAAACCTTATAACCAAGAATGGGATACCTCTGCCGTTAATGGCAACTGGGATTTTGTCGATATGACGATTCGAATTCCTGGAGGCGCTCCTTTAACATTGGCGATTGATGGCGTTAATACTACGCTGAACGACACGTTATACGACCACCAAATTGTATTTGGCTCTAAAAATAATGATAGTTTCAATGGCTCTGGTGACATTGACCATCTGTATGGTATGGCGGGAAATGATGTTATTAACGCGGATGATGGCGATGACTGGGTAGAGGGCGGGCTTGGCAACGACACTCTGATGGGTGGAGACGAAAACGACCAAGTATATGGTGGTGCTGGGAACGACACATTATATGTAATGGTCTAACAAACTAGGACACTTACTAAGAGGTTTGTTGATGTTTTTGCTCATAGGCTGCAGGCGATAAATTGCCTAAAGTTGAATGCCGCCTGATGCGATTGTAAAACGGTTCAATGTAATCAGCAATGTCTTGCATCGCCTCTTGCCTGGTTTTATATTGTCTTGTGTTCACCCTTTCTGTTTTCAAACTTCTAAAGAAACGCTCTGTCACCGCATTATCTAAGCAATTACCTCGGCGACTCATGCTGGCAGTGATTCCATGCGTGCGAAGTGAACGTTGAAACTGGTCACTGGAGTATTGCACGCCTTGATCTGTATGAAATAGTAGTGGCTGATCAGGTTGCCGATGATGCACTGCTAGTTGCAAAGCACGTGTGCTGAGCTCACTATTGGGCTGACCTGAAAACGCCCAGCCAACAACGCGTCTGGAATACAAATCTAATACGATTGCCAAATACAGCCAGCCTTGGCTAGTGCGGATATAGGTAATATCGCCAGTCCAGTGGCTGTTGGATTGCGTCGGATTGAATTGCCGATTCAAGGTGTTGGGCGCAATCGAGCTGATTTGCCCAATAACAGGATAACGATGCTGTTTAGGCCGCTTCGCCTTTAATGACAAATCCCGCATCACTCGGCGAATCTTATAACGGCCTAATGCATAGCCTTGAGCATTCAGTTCTGCACACATTCGACGACTACCATAAGTCGCGTGCATCTCATGATGGATCTCATGTACTTTGGCCTTTAGCTTCACTTCTTCTACATTAATCGCCTTGTACCCACTGCGTCGGTAAAAGCCGCTACGCTGAAGCTTGAGGTTACGACAGATATCCGTCACGTTGAACCCAGCCTTCTTCAAATTGACTGCGATGACTATTTCTTTGTCGCTTGCATTTCGATGGCGAAGAAGGCCGACGCTTTTTTTAACAGGTCATTATCTCGTTTAAGCTGACGATTCTCGGCTTCGAGTGCTTGAATGCGCTGCTGCTCAGGGGAGATCGCTTTTGCTTGAGGGGTGATGCCAAGCATTTCTTGGCGGTACTGTTGTAGCCAGCGTTGCAGGGATGACAAGCCAACGCTCATTGATGTCGCTGCTTGCTCAACACCATAACCTTGGTCAATCACCAAGCGAACGCATTCTTGTTTAAATTCTGTGGTAAATACTCTTCTAGTTTGACTCATTTGACACCTCATTAAGTGATTATTATCTCTTAATTAGTGTCCCATTTCATTAGACCATTACAACCAGAGCATATGCTGATTACAAGTAGAGGACATGAGGGGAAACGCTCTCACTACGCTTTGCTTTGTCATTCGTCTGAAGAAATTACAGAGCAAGACCTTGGAGCGTTTCATGCATCTAGCGTAAGGAACCTAGTCAGTATGAACCCTGTTGGCGCATCTCAAGTGACCTCAGTAGTTCGCTATCAAACAACGGATATTGATGAAAAGCCATACCGAGTATCTTTCAAGGCAAAGTTACATGGTGAGGGGTTTGTAAAGTTAGTGGAGCCTGTGATCATGGATGGAGATCTGTTGGCCATGTACAACGAGGCATGCTCATCAGGCTCGCCTTTAGTTTGGTATCGGGCTGTTTCCAAACTAAAGCAGTATGCTATTAAGCGTGTCGGATTACCAAAATATCAAGAAGAAATGTTTGGATAGGCAATAGAAGTTGTTATAGAAGAGATGCATGCATATAACCAATTAACTGAAGGCAATACTTAAAAATACCGACCTTGTCTCAAGTGTGAACCATAACGGGTATGGGTACGTTAATTGAGTAAGAGGCTTTATACAAACATTTAGCATCATGAGAGTAATCAGCATCAACAGAGAGCCTTTAGGTGTCGTCCTTGTTTGAATGATTGGATAGCGATTGCTTATAATTAGTTAGTTGATAAATATGCATAAACAGTTAAAAACTCTTGAACAGACTCATTAAATATATTTTTGTAATAGAAATTGAGGCCTATAGGTAAAGCTATACTAGATAGCTCACAAGGATTTTTGTTTTCACATACTTGGAACATGTAACTAGAGGGTGTGTTTGCGTGTTTACCTAAACCCATTAACTTGCAATCTTCGCAATCTTTTATTACTTTTGTTAGAAATTGATTAACAGGAGCAATTGGGAATTTCAGTGAAGATTGAGATTCAATTGATAATCCACTTTTAAAAGCAGTGCTAGTTTTTGTCGGAGTAAATTTCCAAATTTCTTTTTCACCTTGAAAAGTTGGAATTACAGAGATGGCTGTACGTTTTGAAACGTTTTGAACATTCACTGTTATGGTGTGGATTTTTTGTACCAATAATTCACGGGTTTTAAAAATTGTGCTTTTGCTAACTAATGTCGTTAATTTGCAGAAAAGCAAAAGGCTCAACAAACGATGAGCCTTTAGGAAACAAGAACAAAAATAATAAATTAAATGATTATTTGTTCATTACGTACATGGTTACTTCAAAACCAAAACGCATTTCAGTAGCAGCTGGTGTAGTCCACATAATAATCTCCTAATTTTTAGTTAACTTGCGTAGACAATATGTCTTGCTCGTGTGAATGTATTATCGGCTTAATCAAAAAATTATACCTGTTCATGTTCATGATTGGGAAGTACGCAAAATCATGAACTTTCATGCCACACCACCATAGATAAGTGAGGCTAGAATAGAATTGATAAGCTCCAGGCCTTCTTTCGTTTGTGCAATATTAATTGGGCTATTTTTTAGGTAACAGTGATACTCATCTAACCATTGATCACCGCTTCTCTTAGACCCAAATACTCTCTGGGCGAGTTGGCGCAATTCTTCAAGTTGTTCTGGTGAAGATTCATCCATAAGTTTTCATATACATTTTTTTCTTAATCTCACAGAAATCAATTTTTCGTTAACCGCATATCTTTTTTACAAAATCCGACTTAAAAAAACAAAACATTTTCTAGCAAAAATTATCCATATATTATGGATAAAATGCTATCATTATTTCAATTAGTTGTTATAAATCAATATATTATACCAATTAAAGGTAAAATATATTTGACCCTATTAATAGGCTCTGAATTGGCCCTAATGACTCTATTTTTAGACTTCGATGGTGTGCTTCACCCTGCCGATGCACCAGTAGGTGCAGATACAGATTTTTGTTGCTTGCCGTTACTGGAAAATTGGCTAAGAGAAAACACACAAGTAAATATTGTGATTTCTTCCTCTTGGAGAGAGCTCATGACGCTTGAAAAGATTCGTCAGCTATTTAGTGAAGATATGCGTCATCGAGTGGTGGATGTCTGTCCAACTCTACCAAGAGAAAAGGAATTTGAATTTATACGTCACGCAGAAATTTTAGCTTGGCTAGAAAATTCACAGCATCAAGGTCCATGGCTAGCACTCGATGATGCTGCGCATTTATTCCCACCAAGTTGTAAGGAGTTAATCGTCTGCAAAAGTGATATTGGCATTGATTCACATGTGATTGAAGTTTTAACTGCCAGATTGAAATGCATGGCTTAAAAACATTTGCACATAACAAAGACCTGCCGTGCGTGAGAGATCATAAACGCATCGGTGGCAAATAGCACAAAGGACTTAAATGAAAAACCCAGCCATGGAAAAACGTTATCGGCAAATGAAAGCTTATCATCTTCAACGTCCTTGGCGATTGACAGAGGGTGTATTCATTCCACACTGTTATATTGAAGAAGAGTCACAGTCATGGTGGGATGAAGTTGGCTTTATCCTCAATAAACGCAGAATTCTGGTTTTTTGGCAGCACCCAAGAATGTTATACAACTACCAAATTAAAGAATTGGCCCGCCAGCAACTGCCATGCCCAGCTGAGCTCACTCAAAATAACAAATTGGCTGGAAAAAAGTATTATAAAAAAGTCGGCAAATCTCGAAAAAAGGTTTTGTCATATGGCATGGGCACTTTATTTTCTGACGAAGAAAGAATTCATTACCAGCAATATAATCTTCTAGTAGCAAAAATGCGCACAGAAGGTATCGATCTCACGATTAAACCTTCTATGAAAATAGAGATTCATTCATGGTGCAGACATGTTGAATTGTGTGTTCCTATGGAAGTGAGAAATGTGGATGAGGTTAAGGCACTCATTGCGTTGACTAGAAGCCTGATCAAAAGAGAAACAACCCTTGATCAAGTGTTTCCTGATTATGAATACACTAAGCAAACTTGGTTGGCCGAAGATAACTATCAAAGACTCCAGACAGATTTATGGCACCAATTAAATTCCAAGGCTAAGTTTTAAAAATTCATCTTTATCTATTCACAGGATACACACATGAGTACAGCTAATGCTTGGCAATTAAAGCTGATTGATGCAAACGATGGGACGGGAGATGCAATCATGGAGCTTCCTGATGATCTTTTACAAATATTGGATTGCAGTGTGGGAGATGAGCTAAGCCTCGAAATAATCAATAAACGCATTATAGGCATCAAGAAATTTGGGATAGCTGTTGATAGACAAACCAATAAACGCTTAAGTTATGTTGAGCTATACCAAATGTCACAATTCGATTATCTGCAACGCGTGATTGATGGCGTATCCTCCCAGGCTATCCCTGATTTGGTGTTTGATATGGGAGTCAGTCAAACCTTGATTTGCAAAATGCTTGGATTATCCCCATCCACCATTTCGCGTAAAGTGAGCGCAGGCCAACGCCTATCAACCACAGAAGGTGAAATAATTCTTGGGATTGGAAAATTAATTGGTCAAATACAAGTGATACTTGAAGAGTGTGGAGACCCAGAGCGTTTTAATCCAGCCACGTGGCTTTCTTCTTGGGTTCTAACTCCACTACCAGCGCTACAAGGCGAAAAACCAGAGAAATATTTAGGCTCAATTAATGGTCAGCAATTTCTCAGTACGATTATTGCTAAAGCCATAAATGGTTATGCGTGATTCCATATATTCGACATCAAAAAAGCAGCTTTTCTTGAAGTATAAGTAGGAGTTTTTACAATGATAAACAATAATGATTTAGAGCAATTGAAGATCGAAGCCATATCAGTAAAAGTTACTCCAGCATATGAAGTTGATGATGGAATGATTACAGATAAACAAATTGAAGCAATCAAAAAAATTGTGCCTCAACGTAATTTTGATTCAGCTGAATCCTTATTTAAAGTTCCATAAACAGCTTATTGCTTCATGTTCAATATCTCTAACCACGTTAGCAACAAATTAAAACATCAATAAGAGATGGTTCTATAATACATGGGAGTTTGGTACTTTTTTAGGCGCGCCACATTTCTTCATTTAGGTGTGTATTTACGATGTTCAGCAAATTAGTAGGCTAATTAATAGATTATTAACCTTAAAGTTGAACGAATGTTTAGGCGCTGGCGCATGCGTATTACGTTAAGATAATTAAGCTGGTTAAGGCTACCACCTTCATAAAAATGATCAAGAAATAGCCTGCGATTTCATTTAAACGGCATAATTGCTCAAAGACTTTTTTGAGCAGTCAAACAAATGGAGAACTCAAAATGAGAACCGTTACATTATCAATTGAATCAGTCAATAGCGTGATTGGTAGCGCACTAAAGGCATTCAACGGCAAAGCCCAAGGTGAGCATATCAGTTTTGCTAGTTTTGATTTGCTTTGGAAAGTATTAGCCCCAAATCGTATGACAATCATTAAGCTTTTAAGGGGTAGTGAACCATTGGCACTTCGAGAAATTGCCATGCGCGTTGAACGTGATGAAAAAGCCGTGCTTACCGATGTAAGGTTGCTAATTAAGACAGGGGTCTTGGAAAAAGATGAAGGTGGCAAAATTATGTTCGGTTATGATGCCATTCATGTAGATTTTATGCTGGAAACGGCTTGATGGATAAATTGATTTGAATGCAAATGCAGTCAAGGTGGTAAGTGAGAATTTCGTTAGCTATCGCTCATGTAGTTAATATGCTCCATTCCATTTGGGATTAAAGATAATAATTACTTTTAAAAGATGTATGAATTATGAATAGAATTGTACTTCAGGCTGGAAAAAGAGGTGGCCAACCATGTGTCCGTGGTTTAAGAATAACCGTTAGTGATGTATTAACGATGTTGGCATCTGGTATGACCCATCAAGAAATTATTGAAGATTTTTCTGAGTTGACTGATGAAGACATCATTGCTTGTTTGTCATACGCGGCCAAAAGAGAGCATCAGATTTTGAGCATGCCTACTAAATTAAATTAAATTGTTATTTTAAAGTCACCCTAATATTTAATTAATGTGTACTAGCTCATTTAGTATTCTAAAGATTATTTCCATTTTCATTCTATTAACATCACTAACGTCTAGGCTTCAATCAACTCTTGGTGAAGACTTCAAAAACCTAACCCATGATTCAATTTTTTTGTGTATCTGCACTATAAATAGTATATATTTTTAGTGAGTTTCAGTTATATGTATTAACTCACCAGAGCTATTACACAAACTCTGAATGTACGAATTCAGCCCAACTTCCACTGACTCCAATGGCGCATCATAACGACTTCCAAAAATACTTTTAACGGCCACATCATGATTTGGTGATAGCTTAAGCCTCTCTTGTAGAACGATTATTCCAAGCAGGTCCAAGCAACATTTTAATATTTGCTCTAGGCAAATTAGCCTACCTTTGAGATTTGCAAATTGCCCCTCTTGATAAACTGCATACAGACTCTGAATAGCATTTTTGTCACCAGTTGCCAAAATTGCTTTCTCTACATTATGTGGCCACTAAATCAAGACGTCTTAGCTATGATATTTAGTGATATGGGTAAAAAATTACCTGACTGATTAAAAATTGAAACGACTCCCGTCCCACAAATAAACTTAATTTATTTGATAAAAATTTACTCGTAATTGAACAACCAGACTAACGATAAAGAGATTAATTTACTAGTTTAACTAATTCTATTTAAGATTTTTAAAAAAATGCCGTATTATATAAAGCAAGCCTCGTTGACAGGTACGTTTACTAGGTTCATAATCGCACGCTGTTTTAAAGTGCGAGAATGTCTGAAGTTAAGAAAAAGCTTCTTAATTACAAATATTTGAACTGAAAGGGATAAAATAATGAAAGCAAGATCTAGAATACACAAGCTAAGATTAGTAGCAGGCGCTGCGCTAATTGGCTGTGTAATTGCTGGTGCTTTTTTTAGCTGGATTAGCTTACCATTTGACCCAAGGGTAGGAGGAGCAAGTGCTGGGGCAATTATAGGCGCATTTAAATTTCATTTATTCGCTTAACTTAAGGTTCTATGCATTTTCAAGGTATAGACTTTTCAAATATTGCTTTACCCATAATAGATGGAAACTGGATAGATATAATGTCAATACTATCTGGAATATTATATATTCTATATAAAAGAAATCATCAAAATGGACTTAGTGGTAAAAAAAAGTATAAATTAATTTCACGAAAAACAGGAATTGACTTTTCAAATGGTGTAGCATTATTTCCATTGTTAGTTTTACCATTAGCTTCTATATCTTCCGAAGTAATGACAAGCTTATCTGGTGCAAGCAAAGTAACTATTGCAATGGCTGGTGTTTTTGGTGTACTTGCAATTCTTGAAGAGTAAAAATGTTGAAATAAATCAAGATATTGGGAATTCCAATGTTAATTGGTTTATTGATAATTAAATACCCTACCAGCCTCATGAAACACCTTAGTCACAGATGACAGAGACACTAAGCATCATTTTTAACACTAAAAACTCTATCAATAAAATGATGGCTACTTTTTGAATCACTAAATGTTGTAGTATGCCTTACCTTTCCCCATAAAATGCCAAGGTTTTTGGCGGATGTAAGTTCTGCTTTTTCAGCATATGCGCAATCCATTAACAATATATTTAACACTTTAGGATCAATTTCTAAACTGTTATCCATCCAAGTAACTAGAGTAGGATATTCACCGCTGCGCTTATGTTGTATTTCTATTATGTACCTAATGCAGCCATTTCTTTTTACTTTGACAATAAATGCTGCCCTCCTAATAGTCTTTTCTTTATTTAAATATAGCCACGATTTAAACTTATCTACAATACTTTTTGGATAAACATTAAGTGGTATTTCATCTAGGTATGCAATAGAACTGGCACAAGAAATATATTCAATATCAATAATTTTTGATTTTTCTTCATGGATATTTTGTTCTCTTTCTTTTTCTAGACAGGATAAATGTTTGAGAATAGTTTTAAAGTCTACAATTCCCACTGACATGTCGATTTCGTCAGTAACTTCAGGTTCATTCTGGTTTTCTTCGGTTAAATTGTTTTTTTCTTCCAGTGATTCAATGATTGTTTTGCTGATTAAAGAAGAAGAGGACTTTCCTTCAACAACGGATCCACTATAAACACTCTTTCTAAAGTCTTGCCAAGTAGATGGCTCAGTAAACGTAGTGGCATTTTGGGGTAACTTTTTAATGGGAACTTCCATTAGTAATGGAAAGCGATTTGCGATCTCATCTTCCGAAATTTTAGATGGTCGAACACTATTTGTTCCAGCTGTCGTTTCTAAATCAGTAGGTTCAGGAGCGTTAGTTTCCTTAGGATATTTAGACCATGATGGCATGGGATTTTTAAGTAAATCATCTTTTAAATCTTTTCTGCCATCGTTATCTCTGTCCCACCTTATATCGCTAATATCAGGATTCCAATTGCAGCTAATAAAACGTGTGATTAACATTCTATTATTTTGAATTTTTCGGGCGTAAAATTTAACACTTACTTTGCCTTTGAATGGGGGTAAAGCTCGTATCATCCTTTCATGATTAAGATCTTTATTTAGTATCGTGAAAAGGTAGATGTCCTGAGCTTGTTTAAGTGCATATGAGTTAAAAGCAAATCTCGCTAAAAACCTAGCGTCACTATCAAGCATTTTTGATCTCAACCAAAGTGCTATCTCTTTCTTAGAATTTATAGAAGATTTATTGATACTCCATAAATGTGAGTCTGGATCTAAAAAGTGCCCAGATAAAAGTGAGTTAACTAGCACACTCGATGAAGCATAAAAAAATCTGAAAATTTCAATGCAAGGAATTACATATTTGAATGAACTATGATCATCATATACGCCTAAAAATAAACCATTATTTTCATTTGTTAAGTCAGATTGTTGGCTTTCATTAATTACAAGCTGATTGTTATGTTTGTAATATCTATCAAAAATTAAGAGATTATCTTTATCAAAATTTAACTCTGTCTCAATAAGAACCTCATTATCAAAGTGACCATTTGGATGCGCAGTTGGTTGACCATTATTGACTAAGCTATACTGATGTAAACGGACAAGTTCTTGTATTGGAATTACTAGGGTTATTTTTTTTGTACTTAAATTTTGAAGATTAGACGCATCTAATTCAGTCAAATATACTTTAATCCAGCTTAAAGAATTATGCGATTGAACGTGTTGAACTAGCTTGCCAAACCATGATATCTTCCAGTATCCATCTAGTTTTAAGCTTTCGTGAGTGACAGGATTCATAGGTTTTGAATCTCAAATATAGAAAATCAATCTCAAAAAGCGTGATACAGTCTCAAAAAACGAGACATTTTGGACTTTGGGTAAATCGGCAGGTGCAAGGTTGACGGTAATGCGCCGTGAAGGAAATTCAAACTGCGCCGTTTGCAAGGCAGCACGCACGCGGTCTTTACTTTCTTTGACTTCAGTTTCTGGCAAGCCAACAATGGTGAAACTTGGCAAACCATTGGCTAGATGCACTTCTACAATCACTTCAGGCGCGTTGAGACCATTTAAAGCGCGACTATATAAAACAGCTAAACTCATTAAAAATTACTTTATTATTCTGCTGATTTTTTCTGATTAAGTGCTTGTTCTTTCAGTAAGTTTTCAAGCATTGCGAGTTTTTTTTCCAAGTCTGTCAGTTTTGCTTGCGTTTTAATCAGCAATGCAGTTTGTACGTCAAATTCCTCGCGCGAAACAAGTGCCATTTTGGTGAGAGCGCCCTTAAATAGTGCATCAATATTTTTTTTAGACTCTTCAACAGGCGCAGAATTTGTTATCTCTTTGATTTTGTTTGATAAAAAATCTAATTTTTCGTGGGTTGACATAAAAATCCTTTTCATAATTTAAAGTATTTTAACAGCTTTCATCCAAAATTTGCATCATCAAGAATTCCCTTAATTTTTTTTAACTATTTGATTTTAAAGAAAAATAAAATTGGCATACCAATTGCTTAATAAAACACGTCGTAGTTGGACTTATTTTCATTTTTTTGGGGAGTTAAGCAAGATGCGTAAATCACTTTTATTAACAGCAGTATTAAGTGCTCTTTATTTACCAACAATTTCATATGCAGAAGAAGCACCTGCAGCTGCACCAGAAGCAGCGCCTGCTGAACCAGCTTCACCATGGACTTTAACGTCTAATGTAAGCGTTGTATCAAATTACTATGCACGCGGTGTTTCACAATCATGGAACATGCCAGCCATTCAAGGTGGTGTCGATATTGCACATAGTAGTGGTTTTTATGCAGGTGCTTGGGGTTCAAGCATTTCAGAGCGCACTTATGTAGGTGGTTCGACTGAGTTTGATGTTTATGGTGGCTACAATGGTACGATTGCAGCGGTTGAAGGTTTAGGCTGGACTGTGGGTGGGATTGGTTATTTTTATCCAGGTGGAGGTTGGGATAAGTATGATTTATTAACACTTGATCGTGGCAAGAAAACACATGAAGATTTTACGACTTATGAAGCTAACTTTGGATTGTCATATAAATGGTTAAGTACCAAAGCTTCTTTTACCTTGGGTGAGTGGTACGGTGCTAATAAGGATACTGGTTGGTCCAAAAGCAGCAGTGGTTCTTACTATTTAGAGGTAAATGCAAATGTACCTTTACCAGTTTGGGATTTGACATTAGTTGCTCACGTTGGTCGCTTAGATGTTAAAGGTGAATTGGTTAATGATGGCAGTTTCCCAAATGCGAACGGTACAGAAGAGAGTATCGTTGAAACCAAAGCTGATATGACAGACTGGAAACTAGGTGTAAGCAAAGCATTTACTATTGCTGGTTCAGCAGGCTGGAACGCTGGTCTTTACTATGTAGGCGGTACAAATGGTGGTAAGAGCGGTTACTGGGGTACACGTGGTTACGGTGGATCAAGCTTTACTACAAAACCAGGCACTAAAGATTTAACAGATGACACTTTAATTTTAACATTAGGTCGTTCATTCTAATTTAAGTCTTATTGCTATATTAAAAGGCGAGCTTATAGCTCGCCTTTTTTATTACCCTGAAAAAATGAAAATTGAATTTTTTGGTTAATTCAAATTAAAGTAATCGATCGCTTTGAAAATAGTTGTTAAGTATATTTCCATTTTTAAGTGTGATCTGTCGCGCAGATGGGTTTAGCCTCATTTTAGTGAGATTGCCCTTAATTGGTGCGTTGAGTATGATTGATGTTTATTTGTGTGCATTCGTTTGGTTTCTCTTTGATTTTATTAGCTATTTTAATTGTGCCTTAGTGGAAAGCCATTCAAGGCGATATGAAAGCAAAGCGATTTTTATTGAATTAAGTCATTATTATGCAATTAAGTTAGGAAATTAATTGTAGATTAAATAATTAACTCTATGATTTTAAATCATATTTTTGTTGGCACATCGTTTGCTTTAGGAATAAGGCTATTTATCACAATCTATTCAACAATATGAATTTATTTGTTTTGTTGTAGCGGTTGTAAATGCATGAATTAGCATTAACGATAATTCATTTTAAACTCACCTACGGGAGATAAGCATGAAATTTGTATCCGCAATTATCAAGCCATTTAAGCTTGACGAAGTGCGTGAAGCATTGTCCGCCATTGGCGTGCAAGGCATCACTGTCACAGAAGTAAAAGGCTTTGGCCGCCAAAAAGGTCACACTGAGTTGTATCGTGGCGCAGAGTATGTGGTAGATTTTTTACCAAAAGTGAAGCTAGAGGTGGCCATTAAAGATGAGCTTTTAGACCAAGTTGTTGATGCAATTGAAAAATCTGCTGCAACAGGCAAAATTGGCGATGGCAAAATCTTTATTTTTAATCTTGAAGAAGTTTATCGCATTCGTACCGGTGAAACCGGTGTTGAAGCGTTATAAGGGGATGGCGATGAAAAAAATACTCTCATTACTCGCTTTAGTCACGGCAATTGGTTTTGGTGGCATAAGCAATATTTACGCGGAAGATATGGTGGATGCAGCCAAAGAAATGGCACCTGAAGCCGCCGTAGTTGCAGAATCACCTGCGCCAGCAGCAGAAACCCCCGCAGCCGCAGAAGCAGCTCCAGCAGCTGAAGCAGAAGCTGCCGCAGCGCCAGCACCAACCGCTAATAAAGGCGATACTGCTTGGATGTTAGTGGCAACTGCGTT
This sequence comes from Methylophilaceae bacterium, assembly GCA_965247415.1. GTDB lineage: Bacteria > Pseudomonadota > Gammaproteobacteria > Burkholderiales > Methylophilaceae > Methylotenera. Next base: position 925,232 of record OZ252007.1, on the reverse strand, counting down.
AGTCACATTGATGACCATTCCTGGTCTGGCATTATTTTACGGCGGTTTAGTGCGTCAAAAAAATATGCTTTCAGTGCTGATGCAAGTGTTTGTGATTTTCTCACTCTTGGGCGTGTTGTGGACATTATATGGCTACAGCGTTGCTTTCACTGGTGGTAGTCCTTACTTCGGTGGATTAGCTAAGGCTTTCTTAGCTGGCATTACTACGGATTCACTTGGCGCTACATTTAGTAAAGGAGTTTATATTCCTGAGTATGTGTTTGTGGTGTTCCAACTGACATTTGCTGCAATTACACCCGCATTGATTATCGGTGCATTTGCTGAGCGTATGAAGTTTTCTGCAGTACTAGCATTTATGGTGTTGTGGTTCACATTCTCATACTTGCCATTGGCACATATGGTTTGGTATTGGGACGGCCCAGATGCAATTACATCAGCTGAAACTTTAGCAACAGTTGTTGCAAACGCAGGTTTCTTGTGGGCTAAAGGCGCATTAGACTTTGCAGGCGGTACAGTCGTACACATTAACGCAGGTGTTGCAGGTTTAGTCGCAGCGGTTGTGTTAGGTAAACGTATTGGTTACGGTAAAGAAGCCATGACACCACACAGCTTAACGTTAACCATGGTAGGCGCATCATTACTATGGGTGGGTTGGTTTGGTTTTAACGCAGGTTCTAACCTTGAAGCAAATGGTTTAACAGCCTTAGTATTCTTAAATACTATGATTGCAACAGGCGCAGCAACAATGTCTTGGTTAGCTGCAGAATGGTTTGGTAAAGGTAAACCATCTATGTTAGGTGCTGCTTCTGGTGCTGTGGCAGGTTTGGTTGCAATTACGCCAGCTTGTGGCTTTGTCGGCCCAATGGGTGCCATTATCATTGGCTTGTTAGTTTCACCAATTTGCTACTTCTTTGTAGCAAAAGTGAAATACATGATGGGTTACGATGATGCATTGGACGTATTTGGTGTTCACGCAGTTGGCGGTATCTTTGGTGCGTTAGCAACAGGTGTGTTTGTAAACCCAGCATTAGGCGGTACAGGTGTTTGGGATTACGTTGCAAATGGTGTTGGTGCTTATGACTTTGCAGCACAAATGACGGCACAAGTTTGGGCAGTCGGTACAGCCATCGTTTGGACAGCCATTGTTGCTTTCATTGCATTAAAAGTGATTGATATCTTAATTGGCTTACGTGTCAGTGAAGAAGTTGAACGCGAAGGCTTAGATACAACAGAGCATGGCGAACGTGCTTACCACTTTTAATTAAATTTTTAGTTAAAAGAAAAATAAAAAAGCGGACGCAAGTCCGCTTTTTTTATGACAAAAAATAATTAAATAAAAATTCTACGCATGCCCATGCGACTAGTTTTCCAACCAAGATGTTCGTAATACCCAAGCGCTGGTGCATTATCTAAATCCACCAAAAGTTGCGCGCGTGTTGCGCCTTTGCCTTTTGCCCACTGCAAAACTGCGTTTAATAATTGCTGGCCTATGCCTTGTGCGCGATAATTTTCCGCCACAATCATGTCTTCTACCCAAGCTGAAGTTGCGCCTTGTGAAGTTGAAATCACCAATTGCGCACTCACCATGCCAATCACATCGCCTTTATTGTTGCGTGCAACCTTAATGATTGCATTGGTAGGGTTTTGCAAGATTAAAGATAAACCTGCAATTTGACGTGCTTCATCAGGCTGAAAATCTTGCTCTATACTAAAGAGTGCGTTGAGTAACTGCACAAGGGCTGGAATGTCTTGCATTTGTGCGTTGTTAATGGTGAAGTTAGTCATCATGATTTAATTATCTTGTCTAACTATCTGAGGCTGACTGATCGTAATGAATAATTGCTAAAAATCGGATGGGCATGGCGAGCATGCGTTCTGGCTTGTGCGGAATTTCACCTCTAAACGTAAGGGAATCACCAGGGGTGAGTAAATATAATTCTTCGCCCACCCGATATTCTAGTTCGCCTTCTAGCATGTGGATAAATTCTGTGCCAGCATGTTCAAACGCATTAAATTGTTCGCCAGAATCTTCTAAGCTAATTAAAAACGGTTCAAAGGTTTTTTGCGGCCCTTGGTCATAAGCCAGCAATTGGTAGGTGTGTCCGTTGCGCGTGCCGCGGCGCACCACTTCCATGCCTTCGCCTTTTTTAACCAGTTGCGCACCGCCTCTTGGTTTATCGTAATTGCTAAATAAATTTGAGAGTGTCACACCCAGTGCGCTGGCAATTTGCGCCAAGGTTTCCAAGCTGGTGGCGGTTTGCGCATTTTCAATTTTGCTCAACATGCCGCGGCTAATGCCCGCCCGATCAGCGACATCAGCAATGGTTAAACCATGACGGCTACGCAATTGTCGAATGGTTGAGCCTAAATACGCGCCCAACGGTTGGTTATTTTCTGAGTGTTCGACTTCTAAATTTTTTTCAGTGTTATTTCCCATAGTTAAATTGTTTCATATTATGAAAAAAAGTTAAACATAAGTATTGACTAGCCCGCGTAAAAAATTCACAATAGGAACTAATTATTCATATAGATAAACATTAATTTTACCAATGCCTCTTCGTTTACTTAAATATGCGTTTAGCAAAAAGCATCCTGATGCGGCATTTTTTAAGCAGCCAGAAAAGCTTAAAAAAAGTTATGACGTAGTGATTATTGGCGGAGGCGGCCATGGTTTGGCTGCGGCGTATTATTTAGCAAAAGACCACGGCATTACCAATGTTGCAGTGTTGGAGCGCGGCTATTTGGGTGGTGGCAATACTGGGCGCAACACAACGATTGTGCGCTCCAATTATCTAACGCCTGAAGGCGTGAAGTTTTATGATACCAGCGTCAAGTTGTTTCAAGAGTTAAGTGAAGAATTAGATATTAATTTGTTTTATTCCACACGCGGACATTTCACATTAGCGCATACTGAATCTGCCATGCGCACCATGCGTTGGCGTGCAGAAGTCAACAAACATGCTGGCGTAGAAAGTTGCGTGGTTGGACCGAGTGAAATTTTAAAAGCGTGCCCTCAACTTGATATTACTTGCAGTGGTCACGCGCCAATTTTAGGGGCTTTGTACCATGCCCCTGGCTCCATTGCGCGGCATGATGCAGTGGCTTGGGGCTATGCGCGCGGCGCGTATCAACGTGGGGTGGATATTTTTCAAAGCACGGAAGTGTTGGATATTAAAACTGAACACGGCAAAGTGGTGGGCGTCAATACCAATCAAGGCTTTATCGCAACCAATCATGTGCTGTCTGCCGTGGCAGGCTTTACCCCACGCATCACTGAAATGGTCAACTTAAAAACGCCGATTGTGATTCATCCCTTACAAGCCTGCGTGACAGAACCAATGAAACCTTGGCTCAACAGCATTTTAGTGTCTGGCAGTTTGCATGTGTATGTAAGCCAATCTTCTCGTGGAGAATTGGTCATGGGTGCTTCGCTAGACCCTTATGAAGTACATTCAACGCGCTCAAGTTTAGATTTTGTGGAAGGGTTAAGCGCACATATTTTAGATATGTTCCCCTTTTTATCAAATGTAAAAGTGGTGCGTCAATGGGCGGGCATGGCAGACATGACGCCAGATTTTGCGCCGATTATGGGAAAAACGCCGATTGAAGGTTTTTATTTAGATGCAGGCTGGGGAACATGGGGCTTTAAAGCCACGCCCGTAAGCGGCAAAACCATGGCAGAAACCATTGCAAAAAACCAAACACCTGACCTCATTCATACATTTAGACTTTCACGATTTGAGGATTATGAACTAACTGGCGAGAAAGGCGCGGCTTCAGTCGGCCACTAATCGCCATGCAAACTTCGTCACAATACTTTGTTGCGTATAAAAATTTGGCGCTTACATATTCAACATATGCATCGCGCAAAATTTTTATACGCGCCTCGTCTTGTTTAGAATTTTGCAAGGCGATTTTTGGAGTAGTGCAATGAAATTACTCACTTGCCCCATCAACGGTACGCGCCCCATCTCAGAATTTATATTCGGGGGTGAAGTGCGCGAAATGCCAAATCCAGATAGCTGTACAGATGCCGAGTGGGCAGCCTATGTGTTTTATCGCAATGGCTCGCCGAGCATTAAAAAAGAATGGTGGTTTCATAGCCCAAGCGGCACATGGTTTATTGCAGAACGCAATACAGGGACAGATCAAGTCATTTCAACTTACTTATTAAATCAACAGGTGAGCCAAGATGAGTAATCGCTTACCGCCACAGCAAGGTGAATGGATTAAACGCGACAAGCCCATTGAATTTATTTTTGAAGGCAAAACATATCATGGTTTTGAAGGTGACACTATTACCAGCGCATTATGGGCAAACGGTGAGCAAGTTTTAGGGCGTAGCTTTAAATACCATCGCCCACGCGGCGTACTCAGTTTTGCTAATCATGATGTCAATATTATGATGACAGACGGCGTGGACACCAATATTCGCGCCGATGTTGTGCCATTAAAAAGCGGCATGCAATTGAGTGCTGTGAATACCAGCGGCGGTGTCAAACATGACAAAAAACGCTGGTTAGATAAAATTTCAGCTATCTTGCCTGTGGGTTTTTACTACAAAGCGTTTCATCGTCCCAAAAAATTATTTCCATTTTGGGAAAAAATCATTCGTAATGCAGCTGGCTTGGGCATTGTTAATTTTAATTTTCCACGGGTTATTAAAAATAAAACAAATCAATTTACCGATGTGTTGGTCGTTGGTGCAGGTGTTGCAGGCATGTCGGCAGCGCTTTTTGTTGCCAAAGCGGGTGTGAAAGTTGTGCTTATTGATGAAAATGCGCAGATCGGAGGCAGTTTAAATGAGGACTTTGCAGGTGGTGAAGCTGAAAAAAATCAACTGATTGCGCTGCGTCAAGCATTCAAAGAAACGCCAAATTTAAGCTTTATCACCAGCGCTTATGTTGCAGGTTATTACACAGACCATTATCTGCCGATTATCACCAATAACGGCATGATTCGAATGCGCGCAAAAGCCGTTATTGTGGCAACAGGTGCGTTTGAGCAGCCGCCCGTATTCAGAAATAATGATTTACCAGGCGTGATGTTAAGCACAGCGGCGCAGCGGCTCTTGCATCGCTATTCTGTCAAACCTTTTACGCAGGGTTTAATTTTTACCGCAAATACGCAAGGCTATCGCGCCGCGTTGGATTTACTCAAAGCAGGCATAAAAATAGCCGCACTGGTTGACTTGCGCGACAGCCCAAACGAAGCACTTGCCGAAAAATTGCTTACTTTAGGTGTAAAAATTTACACAGGCTATTGTGTGTATGAAGCCTTGCCGAGTGCAGATGGGTTTGGTGTCTCAGGCGCAATCATTTGTCCTTATGATGAAAATAGTGCCATGCCAGACCAACAAAAATCATTGGAAATCCCTTGTAACGGCATTGCCATGAGTGCAGGCTGGTCGCCCGCAGCTGCATTATTGTATCAAGCAGGCACAAAAATGCGTTTTGATGAAAATCTGCAACAGTTTGTACCACAAACTTTACCAAACGGAATTTTTGCTGCGGGTAAAGTCAGCGGTATTTTTACGCTGGAACAACGCCAAATTGATGGTGTGCGTGCAGGCAGTGAAGCGCTTAATTATCTAAACCCAGTCACAAAAAAATTGGCAACTCAAACGATGGCTACGCAACGCCATGAAGGCGCATCGCCAAGCCAAGCTTATCCCAGCCATCCATACCCAATCGTGCCGCACCCAAAGGCGAAAAATTTTGTTGATTTTGATGAAGATATTCAACTTAAAGACTTTATCAACGCCGCGCAAGAAGGCTTTGACAATATTGAACTGATGAAGCGCTTTACCACCGTTGGCATGGGGCCTAGCCAAGGCAAGCATGCGAATATGAATGCGATTCGCATTTTGGCGCGCATCCGCAACCTGCCTGTTGAAAAAGTAGGTAGTACCACTTCGCGTCCGTTTTATCACCCAACGCCTTTGGGACATTTGGCGGGTGAGAGCTTTCAACCTTATCGGCAAACGGCTATGCATGCTTGGCATGCAAATGCTGAATTTGGTCAAGTAGGGCTTTGGCAGCGCCCTGCATATTACAAAAAAACAGGACTCACCAAGCAAGAATGCATAACGCAAGAAGTGCTGGCGGTGCGCAATGCTGTTGGCATCATTGATGTGAGTACACTGGGAAAAATTGAAGTCCATGGCAAACAGGCAGCAGAATTCCTAGAACGTTTTTTTGCAGGCAGTTTTGCCTCACAAAAAATAGGCACAACGCGCTATGCGTTGGCGCTGGATGAAGCTGGTGTGATGATGGACGATGGCCTTGCCGCAAAACTGGCTGACGATTATTTTTACTTAACCACCAGCACCACCAATGCCGTGTTAATTTACCGTGAAATGCAACGCTGGCAGCAGATTTGGCAGTTAGACATTACGTTAATTAATGTGACCAGCGCCTATGCTGCGATGAATTTAGCCGGCGCAAAAGCAAAAGAAATGTTGAGCAAGCTTTTTAAAATTGAACACCTAACATTAGGCGAAGTGTTAGAAACCACCTTCGCAGAAATTCCCTTGCGCATTATATCGGTAGGCTTCGTGAGCGACAGCGCGTATGAAATTCACGTACCAGCGCAACACGGTTTGGCCCTTTGGCAAATTCTGATTGAAACTGGCAAACCGCAACAATTACAACCGTTTGGAACAGAAGCGCAACGCATTTTGCGTTTAGAAATGGGGCATGCCCTGCTGGGGCACGACACCGATGGTTTAACCAATCCGATGGAAGCTGGCTATGATTTTGCGCTAAATATGGGAAAACCATTTTTTATCGGGCAACGCAGCTTAAAAATTATTGAGAAAAAAACGCTGAATAAAAAATTAGTGGCTTTTATTTTGGAAGCAAGCGCTAACAGACAATTGCCTCAAGAATGCAATTTAGTGATTGAACAAGGCGAAATTACCGGCCGCGTGACGAGTATTGCCTTTAGCCCAACGTTACAAAAATATATTGGCTTTGCCTACGTGCATCCCAACCAATCTGCGGTAAACCAGATGTTTGACATTCGCACAGACAACGGCAATCTGGTATCTGCCACGGTGGTTAAACCACCATTTGTTGAGGCTTTTGGCTAAAATGAATCCATCAAAAAATTTACAAATTGAAGATTTAACGGCACATCAACGCGTTGGCATCAAAGGCGCTCAAGCAGAACATTGGTTGCAGCAACAAGGTATTTCAACGCCATTATTGGCAAATCATTGGTTAAAAACACGCTTAGAAAATAGTCAAAATTTGTTAGTTTTACGTTTGGGAACAAGCGAATTTTTGATTGAAAGCTTCAATGCGCAATCAAATGTGCAATTGGAAAAATTTCTTCATATCAGTGAAGCTGGTGTTTACACAGTGCCACGCGCTGACGCTAGTTTTAGGTTAGCAGGAAAAAATAGCCATGCTTTACTCGCACAAATTTGCATGTTGGATCTTGCGCAAGCGTTACAAGAAAATTTATTAGTCATGACGCACATTGCGGGCGTATCCGCTATTTTATTAAAAGAAAAAGCGCAAGAAAATTGCTACTGTTTATGGTGCGATGTGAGCTACAAAGATTATTTATTGAATAACTTGAACCGCCTTGCATCACGCATGGCGAATGAAAATTAAACCCATTAAAAGTTTTGCCTTGATAAAGTTTTTTCTTAGGAGAAAAGCACCATGAAGTCACTAGCCGAAGCAAAGCAGTTTCTCAAAGAGCATCAAATTAAATATGTGCTGGCGCAATTTGCCGATATTCATGGTGTGGCGAAAGTGAAATCTGTGCCCGCAGCGCATTTGGAAGATGTGTTAACCGCAGGTGCAGGCTTTGCGGGTGGCGCCATTTGGGGAACAGGCATTGCGCCAAATGGCCCAGATTATATGGCGGTGGGCGATTTAGCCACTTTGGGTTTAGTGCCTTGGCAAACAGGTTATGCGCGCATTGTGTGCGATGGGCATGTGAATGGTAAGCCTTACGAATATGACGCACGAGTCGTCCTTAAAAAACAGTTAGAGAAAATGCATGAAAAAGGCTGGACGTTTTTTACAGGGCTAGAGCCTGAATTTTCACTGCTAAAAAAAGATGAACAAGGTAAGTTGACGCCGTTTGATGACAGCGATTTGCTACAAAAACCATGCTATGACTACAAAGGCATTACAAGGCAATCTGCTTTTTTAGAAAAATTAACGGATGCATTACTCGCGGTGGGCATGGATGTTTATCAAATCGACCATGAAGATTCAAACGGTCAATTTGAAGTGAATTACACTTATACCGATGCCTTAAAAAGTGCCGATAACTATATTCTGTTTAAAATGGCCGCCAGCGAAATTGCTAACCAAATGGGCATGGTTTGCTCATTAATGCCAAAGCCTTTTAGTAATCGCCCCGGCAATGGCATGCACATGCATATGTCGATTGGGAATGTGACCAATAGCAATATTTTTATGGATGAAACAGATAAAAACGGCTTAGGGCTTTCAAAAATTGCCTATCACTTTTTAGCAGGCATTTTAGAACACGCGCCTGCACTCGCCGCAGTTTGCGCGCCATCTGTGAATTCTTACAAACGCTTGGTGGTTGGCCGCTCACTTTCAGGCGCAACGTGGGCGCCCGCTTATATTGCGTATGGCAATAATAATCGTTCAACCTTGGTGCGTATTCCTTATGGCAGATTAGAGCTGCGTTTACCTGATGGCAGTGCAAATCCATATTTAGCAACCGCCGCGGTGATTGCAGCAGGGTTGGATGGCGTAAAACGTGAGTTAAACCCGGGCAAGCCACGCAGTGAAAATTTATACGATTATTCGCTTGAAGAAATTGCAAAAGAAGGGATTGGCATCTTGCCGCAAAATTTGGGCGAGGCTATCTCAGCACTAGAAAAAGATGCAGTGATTTGCGAAGCCTTGGGTGAAAAATTATCCAAAGAATTTATTGCGCTCAAACGCATGGAATGGGTCGATTATTCCCGCCACGTTTCGGATTGGGAAGTGAATCGCTACCTTGAGTTTTATTGATAAATTGGAATTTATTTAATATATTGAGAGAAAATTATGTGTGGAATTGTAGGATTACTCCTTAAAAAAGAAAGCATGCGCCCCAACATTGGCGAGCTGATGCTACCCATGTTGATTGGCATGACCGAACGCGGCCCTGACTCTGCGGGCATGGCGGTGTTTACGGAAGCCGTTGCCAGCGGTTATTTAAAATATAATTTATTTGCACCCAGTATGAGTTTTCACTGGCAAGCGTTGCTAGAAGAACTGAATGCCACTTTAAATATTCAAGCGAGTATCAGCAGCCAAAGTAACCACGCCATTTTGTTGACCAGTGCAGATATCAATGCTGTCAAAACTTGGTTAAAACAAAGTTACCCAAATGTGCATCTACTCTCTGTCGGGCAAGCCATTGATATTTATAAAGATACAGGTCGCCCCGCAGAAGTGGCTGCACGCTATGATTTTTTAAACTTACAAGGTTCGCACTTGGTTGGACATACACGCATGGCGACTGAATCTGCAGTCACGCCCGCGCACGCGCACCCTTTTACCGCAGGCACAGACTGGTGCTTGGTACATAACGGCTCACTTTCAAACCCCAATAATATTCGACGCAAATTGCAGCATGAAGGTATTGTTTTTGAAACGGATAACGATACCGAAGCGGCTTGCCGATTTTTAGAATGGCGCATGCGCGAGGGCGATGATTTAGAAGCCGCGCTCGAAAAAGGCTTTGATGAACTCGATGGTTTTTACACTTTGTTGATGGGTACAAAAGACCAACTAGCCTTAGTGCGCGACCCGTTTGCGTGCAAACCGGCCGTGATTGCAGAGCATGATGATTATGTAGCGATTGCCTCAGAATTTCGCTCACTTGCCCATTTGCCTGATATTAAAAACGCGCACGTTTTTGAGCCTAGCCCAAAGGAAATGTACGTATGGAAAGTATAGAATTTGATTTAGATACCACACCACTTCGCGAAATTAACCAATATTTGCACAGTGATGCAGCAATCCTGAAACAAAAAACTGTTACGGTGACAAACCCCAATGGCAAACACAATATCGCGGTGGGCTTAAAAGCAGAAGTCAATGTGGTCATTGATGGTCACGCAGGCTATTACGCGGCGGGCATGAATCAACATGCCACGGTAACCATTACAGGCAGCGCAGCAACCGGCGTCGCAGAAAATATGATGTCAGGAAAAGTGCATGTGCAAGGTTTTGCTTCAAACGCTGCGGGTGCAACAGCGCAAGGTGGCTTGCTGGTGATTGATGGCGATGCAGGGTTGCGATGCGGAATTTCGCTCAAAGGGGCTGATATTGTTGTTGGAGGTTCGGTAGGTAGTTTTTCTGCATTTATGGCGCAGGCAGGCAATTTGGTTGTGCTGGGCGATGCAGGCGAAGCGCTGGGTGATTCGCTGTACGAAGCGCGCATTTTTGTGCGCGGAAAAGTGAAAAGTTTAGGTTCAGATTGCCAAGAAAAACCCATGCAAGATGCAGATCTCAATATTTTAAATGGTCTACTAAACGCAGCTGGCTATCAAGACGCTAACCCAAACGAATTCAAACTCTATGGCTCTGCAAGAACGCTTTATAACTTTCACGTTGATCACGCAGGCGCGTATTAACGCTTTTTAGAGGTATCCAAACAATGGACAAAACCCCACAAACAACACCGCGCTATTCTGCAACGTTTGACCCTTACACACTCTCTGAGATTAGACGCGCAGCCGAAACAGGCATTTACGATATTCGCGGCGGTGGCGCAAAACGTAAACTGCCACATTTTGATGATTTGCTATTTTTAGGCGCCTCCATGAGCCGTTATCCGCTTGAAGGATACCGTGAAAAATGCGGTACAGATGTGGTGTTAGGCACCCGATTTGCCAAAAAACCTATTCATTTGAAAATTCCTGTGACCATTGCTGGCATGAGTTTTGGCGCGCTTTCTGGCCAAGCCAAAGAAGCGCTCGGTCGTGGCGCGAGTGCTGCTGGCACCAGTACAACAACGGGCGATGGTGGCATGACGCCAGAAGAGCGCGGGCAATCCCAAACCTTAATCTACCAATATTTGCCATCGCGTTATGGCATGAATCCCGATGATTTGCGCCGCGCAGATGCGATAGAACTGGTGATAGGACAAGGCGCAAAACCAGGCGGCGGCGGCATGTTATTAGGGCAAAAAATTAGCGCGCGCGTCGCTAAAATGCGCTGTTTGCCAGAGGGGATTGATCAACGTTCTGCTTGCCGTCATCCTGATTGGACAGGCCCAGATGATTTAGAAATTAAAATTGCAGAATTGCGTGAAATTACTGATTGGGAAAAACCCATTTATGTGAAGATTGGCGCAACCCGCCCTTATTATGATGTGGCGTTAGCGGTAAAATCTGGCGCAGATGTGGTGGTTTTAGACGGCATGCAGGGCGGTACAGCCGCAACGCAAGAAGTGTTTATTGAACACGTTGGCATCCCTATTTTGGCAGCCATTCGCCCCGCCGTACAAGCATTGCAAGATTTAGGCGTGTATCGCAATGGCAAAGACAGCGTACAGTTGATTGTTTCTGGCGGAATTCGCAACGGTGCAGATGTGGCCAAAGCCTTGGCTTTAGGTGCAGATGCAGTGGCAATTGGCACTGCAGCTTTGGTTGCATTGGGCGACAATGACCCAAATTTGGAAGAAGAATATCAAGCATTAGGCACTACCGCAGGCGCCTATGACGACTGGCATGAAGGGCGAGACCCAGCGGGCATTACCACGCAAGATCCAGAACTAATGAAGCGCCTTGACCCGATTAAAGCTGGCAGACGGCTAGCTAACTATTTATCGGTATTGACCATGGAAGCACAAGTCATCGCGCGTTCATGCGGAAAATCGCACGTACATAATTTAGAACCTGAAGATTTGGTCGCCCTTACGATTGAAGCGGCAGCCATGGCAAAAGTGCCTTTGGCAGGCACGAGCTGGATTCCAGGCGCGACTTTATAATTAATTTAGCGTAATTGAATGGGATTTAACCGAATTGGCTTTTTAATCAGCGCCAGCGGCAGCGTTTCTTTCACTGGATTTAAGTAGATAAATTCCAACTCTTTACGCATGGCTTGCAGTGTTTCTCTACCAAACAAAGAAACCCAAAAAAAGTAAGTAGATTTAATAATCATTTTTAATTCATTTAGATTGACTGATTTTTTATGTTTAAAAATCAATTGCTGACATTGCGCCCAATAAGCTTCTTCTTCAGTTGCGGAATGGTCAATTTTAAAATCAAAAGAAATCGAGGGATAATATTTAACATAAGCATCAAACGTTTTATTTTCAGAACTAAAAAAAATAAAACGGTGGAATGGCTCGTTATTAATAATTTCAAATAATTCTTGATAACGCGTTTTTGGAAAGTGCTTTAAATCTTCAATAATAAATATTTTTTTTTCATTTGCCAGCGTATGTTTTTTTAACAAAAGCCGTAAAACGGTTAAAGAGCGCTCCCCTTTTTTTAAAGTTTTACTTCTTGGCTCCTCGTTAAAAACCAGTGCCGAAATTGTTGCGTTAATTTTTTTTGCAAGCGCGTTTGCAATAATTGTTTTTGGCTCCCACAGTGTGCCTTTGAACAACATAATGGGAAGCGTTTGCGTTTCATTGATTTGATTGAAACGTTTTGATAAATACAATGGAAGCACACAGTCTTCTAAATTTAAATCAATGTATTTATTGCGAATTGCTAAATTTGTTTTGATAGCCATGCGTTATTTACAGCGTTAGATTGAATTATTTAAGATGGCTTGTGCGACATCATTAAGGTTAATTTCTAATTTGAAATTAAATTTCAACATTTCTAACTCCTTGCATAATGCAGCAAGACTTTGTTTATCCGTTTCATTCGTTAGAGTAATTTCGATACTCGGTTTTTTTTCAATAATGAGCGTTGTTTTTTCAACTTTTGGCTGATTAATACTTTTAAGTGACTTAACTTCTTTGCCAATCATCTTAATATTAATTGCGCCATTTTCCATGGCATGGTTAAACAACGCATCATCAAGCTGAGTAATTTCGTATAACGTTGTCCAGCTATTGGGTAATCGGTCTAAATAGGGTTTAAATTTCTCTGCAGATTCGCCAATGCGTAAGAACTTTTTAATGGTTGGGTCGTTTGCACCTTTTTCATAACCGATTGATTTGCAAAGCTCTTGAAAAAGCATGTTTTTTTGATCTTTTTCTTTAAAGTCTAATTTTGCTTTGTGTAACACTTCGCACATGGCAACTGTGTTTTCTGTGCTGGCCTTGGCAAGGCTTAAAAATTGTTGAGAGTATTGCTCAATTTCAGAGGCCGTCAGCTGATCGACCGATGTCAGAATTGGAGTAGAGGATGTTTTAATGGTGTTTTCTGCGTAAATAATCATGATTTTTCACACTGTTGTAATTTCAATAATATTATTTCGACAATGTAAATTTTATAGATTCATTTGTAAAGCATAACTTTAATCAACGCTCAAAATGCTAAGTATTTCATTTAATTGAATTTAATAGCTGCTGCGCGATTGAACGCCAATCGTCTCACTCGGCTTTAAGTCAAATGCAATACAAATGCGATTGTCATCACTATTAAATGGGATTGTTCGATGGAAAAGAGAGGATGGAAAAAGTACGATATCGCCTACTTTTGGCAGTGCAATGCCCACTGGAAAATGGCTGTGTTCTTGTGGATAATGATCACCATGAAAGCCATATTCAAACGCGCCTTCATTGGGGTGATGTTTTGGTGTGGGCATGGCTAAATAAACAGCGCCGCTAATCCAGCCAATTTCATGAATATGCGCATCTAAATGTCCACCTTTTTGCATTTTTACATACCATGAGCTAGTAAATTCCAGCGTTTCAGGAAAGGCTTTGATGAGTTCGCAATCAGCCTCTTTAAACGTATTTTTATAATCTAAAAATGCGCGTTTAATAAGCTCTGCTAAGGCGCGAAAAGAAGCTTCAGGCCGCTTAAATAAATTACCCGCAGATTGTGACCCCCAATGCAACATGCCTTGTTTGCGCTCGGCAATTTCACTGTGGTCAATATCGTTCAGTAAATCCTTTAGTAAAGGGCTATCAGGGTGACTCAATTCAGGAATACTTTTCTGATAGACAAAATCAAAGCCGTTTTTACAAAAATTGTATGGATTTTCCACGCCAAAATTAATGGCGTAATGCGCAGCCAAGGTGCCAATAAAAGGCGAGGTATGTTGCGTATTTTTGACCAAGTGGTCTAACGTTGATTTAAACGCATCAAAATGTTTGGCTTTGTACAAGCAATACAAACTACGCGCTTGCCAGTCATCAAGCTGCGAAGCCTCAAAAAATTTAACCGCTTCGTCAAATCGCCCAGCCAAATATAAAAATTCCGCCATATTGTAATTTGCGTTTGGATGGTTTGGATTTAGGCTTAAAGCGTTTTGGTAACCTTGAATAGCTTCTTGCATATTGCCTTGATCACGCAAGGTTTCGCCTAAGTTATTGTGCGCATCCGTATAATTTGGAAAAAGCGTAATTGCACGCTCATAACTTTTTACTGCAATAGCCAGTTGGCCGTGGTCACGCAGTGCGGTGCCCAAATTAAAATGCCCACGCGCATCTTGTGGATTAATCGTTAAACCTTTTTGATAACTGCTGATGGCGGCTTCTAATTGTCCTTGTTTTTGATAAATTGTGCCTAAATTGCCATAGGCTTCAAAAAATTTTGGATTTAATTGAATCGCTGTTTGGTAACTTTTTATTGCATCATCCAATTGCTGACATTCGCTCAGCGCAATGCCTAAATTAAAATGGAGTTCTGGCTGGTTGGGTTGCAGTTGAATGGCATTGCGATAACTTTCTACCGCCAGCGGATATTTTTTTAAGCCATCCCGCGCGATGCCCAGCACGTGATGCAAAATAAAGGTGTTAGGAAATTGTGCGCTTAATTTTTTTGCGGCAATTTCTGTTTCTGCAAGCTTGCCAGCGTTAAGCAAATTTAAAACATTTTGAATGTCTTTTGGATTTGGTTCTGCGTGATGTTTTGCCATAGTGATGCCATAGTTACGTAAGTAATCATCAAAAAATTAAGATTGATGCCCTAGGAAGATTGATGTCGAAGTTGAAATCTTACTGCCATTTCGCGTAAAAATTTCATTGCAACCGTCGGTTCATCTAATAATAAAGTCTCTAAGTTTTCTGGCGCAATAATCAGCACTTCTGCTGTTTCTGAAATCACAATGGCATCTGCAATCGTGGGCAAGTGAGATAAGAGTGCCATCTCGCCCAAATAATCGCCCGCTACTGCCGTGCGCACAATTTTATTATTTTGAATTAAATTTGCCTCACCACGCACAATGTAATACATGCAATGCGCCTGATTCCCTACATGAAATAAATAGTCATCACGCGCGTACGTTCTGCCATAACGTTGCATTAATTTTGTTAGGTAATTACTGTTTAAATTGCTGAAATCAGCGCTTGCATTGTGACTTGGCGTAAGTTTGGGCGTGAGTTCGTTAAACAAGCCTTTTAACAGCAAAACATCTTGTTTGCGCAAGGTTGCAATCAGTTCTATGCCAAGCAAAAACACAATAAAATTAAAATAAAGCCAAGTGATGGAAATAAACACATTTTTCATGCCACCAAAGACTGATCCGTAAGTTTGGTTCATCGACAAAAATAAACTAAATGCTGGACGCATAATCAGCCATAAAATCGCAGTAAAAATTGCGCCCGTGAGAATTTGTTTTAAAGTCAATCGAATCGGAAAAAAAGCCCAATAAAATAAACTGATCATCATCGTTGTAATTAAGAGCGAGGCAATGTTTGAAAAAATTTGAAATTGCAGCCAAGGATGTTGGTTGCCAATAAAATGCACCACTTTTTCTAACATCATGCCAGCAAAGGTGAATAAGAAAAATAAAATCAACATGCCAATCACGGCAACCATGTCTTTAATTTTTCGGTTGATAAAAGAGGGTGCTTCAATCAGCGCTGCAATATTGTAAAAGCTGGTGCGCATGGCGGCAGCAAGGGGTGTGACCGCCCAAAAAAGTACAAATAATCCCGCCGCGCCCCAAGCAGCTTTTTGCTTAGATGCGCCATAGACTTCAACCATAATATCGCTACTAAATTTTGGTACTAAATTGCCGGTGATAATGGCCAATTGCACAATCGCGTAATCTGAACTAAACACTAAATGGCTTAGCAAAAAAAACATCAGCAGCACTAATGGAATCAGCGCAAACATTGCATAAAAAGAAAGTGAGGCGGAAAGCCCAAGCACATTGTGGCGTGTAAACGCTTTGAGCACTTCATGAAAAATAAACAGCGGCGTGTTGTAGCGTTGTTTGGAATAGACGGCGCGCGGGGTGTCCAGCACATTTTTAATGTTACTGGATAAGCTTGGTTTGGTTGAGAGCTCTGAATCTTGAGGCGTTATCATGACAAAAAGCGTTAATTTTTTTTGATAATTTAAATGCGATGCTTAAATTTTTCTGTGGCGCTAACCAAGGCAGAAACAACGCCTGTTTCCATTGCAGAATGGCCTGCGTCTGGAATCATTAAAAATTCAGCATGTGGCATCGCTTTGCTTAACTCCCAAGCAGTTTGTGGTGGGCAAACCATGTCATAGCGGCCTTGCACAATCACAGTTGGAATATTTTTTAAAATTTCACAATTATCCAATACGGCTTGACCGTCGATAAAGCATACATTTTCAATATAATGAATTTGAACGCGCGCGCGCGCGACTTCAACACGGTTCATCTCATCTTGCAATTTAGATTCCACAGGTGTTTGAGCAGAATGGTTTGGAATCAAGCGCATAATGGCATTTTCAAACGCATTCCAAGCAAGTGCGGCTGGAATATTAATCAGTGCGTCCTCGGAAAATACACGTTTACTGAAAGCTGTTAATACATCACTACGTTCTTCAACAGGTAAATAATGTGTAAGCGCATGCCAAACATCAGGGTAAAAATGCGCGATTTCTCCTAAAAACCAATTTAACTCAGCAGGGCGGCTTAAAAAAATGCCGCGCAAAATAAGGCCAGTGACATGCTGTGGAAATGCTTGTGCATAACAAATGGCCAGCGTGCTGCCCCAAGAGCCGCCAAAAACCAGCCATTTTTCTATCTTTAAATGAATGCGTAACGCATTGATGTCAGCAACTAAAAGTTGCGTTGTATTTTCTGTCGTTTCACCCTGTGGCGTGCTTCTGCCACAACCGCGTTGATCAAGCAAAATGATCCGATAAAAATTTGGGTCAAAAAAGCGGCGCTGTGCAGGATTGCAACCGCTACCAGGCCCACCATGTAAAAAAACCACAGGCATGCCATTGGGATTGCCACATTCTTCAAAATAGATTTGATGGATAGATTCTGTTTCTAAAAATCCAGTTGAATAGGCTTCAATTTCAGGAAAGAGTGTTAAAGATAGGTTGCTCATAAAATGTGAATATAAAAATATATAGACAATATTAGCATTTTAAGTTGAATTCTTTCAGAAGAATGCCGTTAGATAGCATTCAATTACTGACTTACAAAAAATAATTAACATACAGTGAACTATTTGTTAATGAATTGTAACTAAGCAACTGTTATAGTAATTTCTTACAAGAATTTTAATTGTTAAGATTGTTAAAATAAATGTAAATAAATTGTAACGAATGTATTGCAATTCGTGATTGAGTAGAATATAGTATCGTTCACTCGCACGAAGAACGCGACGTAAATAGTGTTAGTAAGTAACTATAAAAAATTTGGGGCAACACCAAATCATAGATTTACTAATTTTATTTGTAACCCTTAGTAGTATAACTTTGGAGATTAAAATGCAAGTTAATAAAATTAAGTTAGCACTTGGTTTAGTAGCTGGTTTATCAGTTGCAATGCCAATGGTTGCTTCAGCAGCAGCAGATCAAGACGCAGCACAAAAAGATGCGAACAACTGGTCACATCCACGTGGTGGCTACATGAACCAAGGCTATAGCCAATTAGCTCAAATTAACAAAGGTAACGTAAAAAACCTTAAAGCTGCTTGGACATTTGCTACCGGTGTAAACCGTGGTCACGAAGGTTCTCCAGTGGTTGTTGGTAACATGATGTATGTTCACACAGCATTCCCAAACAACGTATACGCACTTGACTTAAACGACAACCAAAAAATCGTATGGTCATATTTCCCTAAACAAGACCCAAGCGTTCAAGCAGTTCTTTGCTGCGACAACGTAAACCGTGGTTTGGGTTATGGCGATGGCAAAATCTATCTTCAACAAAATGATGGTAACTTAGTTGCTTTAGACGCTAAAACAGGTGCTAAAGTTTGGTCTACATTAGTAAACGATCCAAAAGTTGGCGCGACAAACACTAACGCTCCACACGTTTACAAAGACAAATTGCTAACTGGTTGTTCAGGTGCTGAATTTGGTGTTCGTTGCTTTATCGCAGCTTACAACATCAAAGATGGTTCTTTAGCATGGAAAGCATACTCAACAGGTCCTGACGCTGAAGTGTTAATCGGTGATGATTTCAACTCAGCTAACCCAGCTTACAACGCTTTATCAGTTTACGCTGATGTAAACGGTGGTAACAAACAAGGCGGTTCTTTCAAAAAATTAGCTAATGATCAAATGAAAATTGGCGAGAAAGAATTAGGTACACGTACATGGTTGAAACCACAAGCAGTTAAAGATGGTTGGCAACATGGTGGTGGCTCTGTATGGGGCTGGTGGCCATATGATGCACGTACAAACTTGGTTTACTACGGAACAGGTAACCCATCAGTATGGAACCCAGATGTACGTCCAGGCGACAACAAATGGTCTATGACTGTATTTGCACGTGACTTAGACACAGGTATCGCTAAATGGGGTATGCAAATGACTCCACATGACGAGTGGGACTACGACGGTATTAACGAAGTAATCTTGTTCGACAAAGGTGGCAAAACATACGCTTGGCATCATGACCGTAACGGCTTTGCATACACATGGAATGCTGCTAACGGTACATTAGTTGCTGCAGAAAAAGTTCACCCATTTGTTAACTGGGCAACTTCAGTTGATTTGAAAACTGGTGTACCAGACAAATTAGCTTCAGCTTCAACTCACCAAGACTACAATGCAAAAGGCGTATGCCCAGCTGCATTGGGTACAAAAGACCAACAACCAGCTGCTTATTCGCCAAAAACTGGTTTGATCTACACTCCATTGAACCACGTATGTATGACATACGAGCCAGTTGAGTCTAAATATGTTGCAGGTCAACCATGGGTTGGTGCTACATTGACGATGTTTGCTGGTCCAGACGGCGTAATGGGTGGCTTCGGCGCTTATGATCCAATGACTAACAAAAAAGTTTGGTACAACAAAGAGAAGTTCTCTGCTTGGGGTGGTGCTTTAACAACTGCTTCAAACTTAGTGTTCTTCGGTACTTTAGATCGTTGGTTTAAAGCTGTTGATGCATCATCAGGTAAAGAACTTTGGAAATTCCAAGTGGGTTCTGGCGTGATTGGTAATGCATTCACATACGGTCACAAAGGTAAACAACACGTAGGCGTGCTATCAGGTATCGGTGGTTGGGCTGGTGTTGCAATGAACTTAGGTATGACTAACCCAACAGACGCTTTAGGTGCTGCTGGTGGTTATGCTGAATTGACAAAATACAACGCAGCTCCTGGCGGCGGTGCATTGTCAGTATTCACACTATAATTTTGGCGTATCTAATATTTAGATACATCTAGTTATAGCGTTAATGCAACAGTTCTAAAACACCCTGCTTAGGCAGGGTGTTTTTTTATGTATCGTACTTAATATGATTTTGAGAGTTATGTGTAGGGAGCTCTTAGAATAATTTTGTATTACAGAAAGTCCGCAATTCTATTCAAACGTAAATAAAGCTATACAGATGAGTATGGTTATTGGGTGAATTTGGTTACAATGTTAATGGGTATTAACAGAACTTTTTTTGATTAAATACATCAGAAAAGAGTGAGTTTAAAAAAACAAACTATTAAATTTCCGCCTATTTATAAGGATTAAAACAAATGCGTAACTGTTTAATTAAAGGTGCAATTTTTGCATTATGTGCATCAACCGCAATGGCGGCTTCAGAAATTAAAGATTCAGACATTCCAAGCTTAAATCCAGACGAAGGGCGTATTGGTGAAATTAGACGTGTGACAGATGAGTCGGAATTTAGAGTCTGTGCCGACCCAGATAACATGCCATACTCAAATATTAAAAGAGAAGGTTTTGAAGACAAAATTGCTGAAGTGTTAGCGAATGATTTAGGAAAAAAACTGACTTTTGCTTATGCATATAATCGCCAAGGCTTTTACAGAAACACCATTAACGCCATGCGCTGTGATGTGATTTTAAGTACCACTTCAGATAATGATGCGCTGCGTACATCAAAGCCATATTATCGCTCAGGTCATATATTTGTGTGGCGTAAAGATAGTAATTTTAATATTACCAATTGGGATTCACCTGACTTAAAAAAAGGATTTATAGGTGTAGTAGATCACAGCCCTGCAACCATTCCAATGAATGACCATAACTTAATTGGAAATGCGCGCCCTTATAGAATTCAAAGAGATTTGAACCTTCCAGCCAGTTTTATGATTGACGATTTAGCAAAAGGTGATATTGATATTGCGGTCGCATGGGGTCCAATTGGCGGATATTTCGCCAAACAATCTAAAGTGCCAATGGTGACTGCCATGATTCCTGAATACAATAATATCAATGTTAAAGGCAAAGAATACTGGAACATATCAGTAGGTGTTCGTAAAAAAGATAAAGAACGTATTGCGGTGATTAATGATGCTTTAGAGCGTAATAAAGATAAAATCATGCAAATCTTAGATGAATACGCAATTCCGCATGTACCTGTTGTAGAAGGTGATGTATTAATTAAGAAGGCAAAATAACCTAGTTGTTAATGAAGCATGACGCTTATGTAAAAAAAGTGTAAAATATTGCGATTATTTTAAGTCGGTGCGTCAACCATTTAAATAATATTATCGTTAAATGACAACACGTTCAATAATGCGCTGGCATGGATGACGTAGCAAATATTCATAAGATTAGGAGATGACATGTTAGGCAATAAAGTAGTAAGTTCTGCGTTATTAATTTCAATGCTTGGTTTTGGTTTAACACTTTCAACCACGGCCAGTGCAGATTGTGATTTAGTATCTAATAAAACGGGTGCAGCTTTGGTCATTAAACCAACTGATACCGATTCAGCAGAAGCGAAAGAGTTTCTGAAAAGCTGTGTTAATCCATACACAAAAAAATACATGGCAGATAAAGATGCAGCTAAAGCAGGTAGAAAAGTTTATACCTACAATAACTGCGCTGGTTGTCATGGTGGTAATCTTGAAGGCGTAATGGCTCCAGGGTTACATAAAGGTGGTGGTAACGATATTTACGACAGTAAATGGGTATATGCAAAAAACAAAACCGACAAAGGTATGTTTGAAACCATTGCGGGTGGCGGTGCTGATACAACTGTTTCAAATCGTGGTGTTATGTTAACGTGGCATAATCAAGTAGCTGGTCATACTGGTGATGGTTTAACTACGGACGATATTTTGAAAGTTGTTGCTTATATTAGAACTGTGTATAAAGGCGATGATGAAAAAACTTGGATGAAGTAATTTTAATTATTTAGTCTATTTTTCACTGATTAAAACGGCCAATGTTTAACACATTGGCCGTTTTCTTTTATAATCACTTTGGTTGAACAAAAAGTAGCAATGTAGTCTTACCTAAAAAATATAAACTCTGGAGATGCAAAGATGAAAAAAAATTATTTAAGTATTTTATTATTATCCTTAATGATTGCTGCTTGTGGAAAAGGTGATGGAACTGCTAGCACCTCCTCAACCTCTGCATCAACAGCTTCATCAGGATCATGTGAATTAATTTCTAATAAAAATGGCGCACCGTTAGCCATTAAAGCAGTTGATACTGATACACCAGAAGCAAAAGAATTTCTTGCAACTTGCGTTAACCCATATACAAAAAAATATTTAGCAGATGCTGAAGCTGCAAAGGCTGGTAGAAAAGTATTTACCTTTAATAACTGTGCTGGTTGTCACGGTGGTAATTTGGAAGGCGTGATGGCACCTGGGCTACATAAAGGCGGTGGTAACGATATTTATGATAGTAAATGGGTCTATGCAAAAAATAAAACAGACAAAGGAATGTTTGAAACCATTGCAGGTGGCGGATCTGATGTTACGGTATCAAACCGTGGTGTCATGTTAACTTGGCATAACCAATTGCCAGGTCATACGGGTGATGGTTTATCAACAGATGATATTTTAAAAGTAATTGCCTATATTAGAACGGCATACAAAGGTGATGAAGAAAAAGACTGGATGAAATAACCATTTTCTAGTGAGATGATTAGAAGAATTAAGCTATTTTTAATCTTCAGATTCATACAACATAAACTAAGACGGCTATTCTATAATAGTGATAGCCGTTTTTTTATTTTAATCTTATTAATTTCAAAGAAGATAAACCCTTGGAAAATACAGAAAATAATCAACACCATGTTGTCATTGTTGGCGGCGGAGCGGGTGGCTTAGAACTTGCGACGCGATTAGGTGATTCATTGGGGCGAAAAGGTAAAGCACAAATTACCCTCATTGATAAAACTAAAACCCATGTTTGGAAGCCTTTACTGCATGAAATTGCTGCTGGCAGCATGAACCCAGACAAACATGAACTTGATTATTTGGCGCAAGCACATTGGCACAATTTTAAGTTTCGATTAGGCAGTATGGATGGCCTAAATAGAGAGAAAAAAGAAATTACCACTGCGCCTCATATTGATGAAGATGGTGTTGAGGTGATCCCACGCAGAACGTTTAAGTACGATACTTTGGTGATTGCCATTGGCAGCACCACCAATGATTTTGGCGTAAAAGGTGCAAGAGACTTTTCGATTGCGCTGGATACGCAAGAACAAGCGGAGAAATTTCACCGTCGTTTGCACAATGCACTTTTAAAAGCACAAACGCAAAAAGATGAAATAAAAGCAGGTCAACTTGAAGTGGTGATTGTAGGCGCGGGTGCAACGGGGGTTGAACTCTCTGCAGAGTTGCATAACACAACGCGTGAACTCGCTGCGTACGGATTAGATAAAATTAATCCAGATCGCGATGTAAAAATTTCACTTATAGAAGCAAGCGAACGGGTATTACCCGCTTTACCACCACAACTATCAGCATCAGTAGAAATAGAGTTGAGGAAATTGGGCGTACATTTGTACACGGGAGAACGCGTGACAGAAGTGAGTGCCGCAGGCATTCAAACACATAGCGGAAAATTTATTCCATCCGCATTGGTTGTTTGGGCAGCTGGAATTAAGGCGCCCAATTTTTTATACCAAATTGATGGTTTAGAAAGTAATGCCATTAATCAGCTAATTGTAAAAAGAACCCTACAAACAACACTAGATGAGAATATTTTTGCATTTGGTGATTGTGCAGCCTGCCCTAGAGTGGGACATGGCAATGAGAATGTCCCACCGCGTGCGCAAGCCGCCCATCAGCAAGCTTCAATGTTGGTAAAATCAATTAAATTGCGTGTAGATGGTAAAACAGAATTACCTTTATACACTTATCGCGATTACGGTTCTCTCGTTAACTTAGGAAAATACTCAACGGTCGGAAGTTTAATGGGTTCAATCGGCGGAAGTTTGTTTATTGAAGGCATGTTTGCAAGCTTTATGTACCGCTCACTCTATAAAATGCATTTGATGGCATTGCACGGATTTTTCTCAGTGGCTTTGCAAACAATAGCAAGATTGATCACAAGACGTACAGAAGCGCAGGTTAAACTGCATTAGAATAAGATGCATATTAAAAGCCTCATGAATTTTCATGAGGCTTTTTTAGTTTCAGCTGTAATGTTATCGACCCAAATTTACGGCCTTGCTAATTTGACGGCGATATAAACGGTTAATCAAACTCATTGAAATCACAACAAATAATCCAAAAATAATGACAATATAATCAATATGTAAATTGGCTTTTACCATTAATGTATAAGCGCCACTCAAAATTAAAATTCCAAGATTTTCGTTAAAATTTTGAACCGCAATCGAATGACCAGGGCCAATTAAAATATGCCCGCGATGTTGCAATAATGCGTTTAATGGAACGACAAAAAAACCACTTAGTACACCTATTAAAAAGAGTAAAAAAGCGGCAATTAACCAATTGCTAACCAAAATCATGGTCATTACCATGAGCCCCATCATGATGCCAGCTGGCAGTACTTTAACAGAATTTTCTAAGGTGATTTTTTTTGCAGCAATCACAGAGCCGAGCGTCACGCCTAAAGCAACCATAGCTGTAAGTTGGGTGGCATGCTCAAAATCAAAGCTAAGCGCAACCCCGCCCATGCAATCACAACCAATCTTAACGTTGCACCTGCGCCCCAAAATAGAGTGGTAACACCGAGTGAAACTTGTCCTTCAGGATCACGCCAAAGTGTCACAAAAGAGTGATAAAAGTCGCGCATGATATAAAGTGGACTTTTACTTTCTAAGGCATGGTTTTTTGCAATTTTTGGAATAAATAAATTAAAAACGGCCGCCACAAAATACATAAATGCAATGGCAAGCATGGCAATATGCGGATTATGACTGGCTAAAATGCCACCAACAATCGCACCCAAAATAATGGCAATCACGGTGGAGCCTTCCATCCAGCCATTGGCACTCACTAATTTATCGGAAGGAAGAAGTTCCGTCAAAATGCCATATTTTGCTGGAGAATAAGTGGCGGCACCAACGCCAACAATTGCGTAGGCATACAAAGCTGGCATGCCTAAAATCATGGCGATACAGCCAATAAATTTAATGGTATTGGCAATCAACATCACGCGCCCTTTGGGAATTGCATCCGCAAACGAGCCCACAAAAGGCGCTAATACAACATAAGAAATGACGAAAAACTGTAATAAAAGCGGTTCATGCCAGCTTGGTGCGGCCATTTCCTTTAAAAGGGCGATAGCCGCAAAAAGCAAGGCATTATCTGCCAAAGCAGATAAGAATTGCGCAACGAGTAAAACATAAAATCCGGGCGTCATTTTTTACAGGATTTCAGCGGCAAAATCTGCAAGACGTGAACGCTCACCACGCACCAAAGTAATGTGTCCGTTATGCGACCAGCCTTTGAAACGATCAACAACATAGGTGAGGCCAGAACTGCCTTCAGTTAAATAAGGGGTATCAATTTGTGCGATATTGCCTAAGCAAACCACTTTTGTGCCAGGGCCTGCACGCGTAATCAAGGTTTTCATTTGTTTAGGCGTTAAATTTTGTGCTTCATCAATAATTAAAAATTTATTTAAAAAAGTACGTCCACGCATAAAGTTAAGTGATTTCACTTTAATGCGGCTACGAATGAGATCTTGCGTTGCGGCACGCCCCCAATCCCCCGCGTCTTCATCACTTTTATTCAGCACATCTAAGTTATCGTCCAAGGCGCCCATCCAAGGCCCCATTTTTTCTTCTTCTGTCCCTGGTAAAAACCCAATGTCTTCCCCAACAGAAACGGTGACGCGGGTCATAATAATTTCAGAATACAATTTTTTATCTAATACTTGTGTGAGCGCAGCGGCAAGCGTGAGCAGCGTTTTTCCTGTACCAGCTTGGCCTAACAAACTCACAAAATCCACTTCTGGGTCTAGCAATAAATTAAGCGCAAAATTTTGCTCACGGTTTCTGGCATGAATACCCCAAACATTGTTCTTTGGTAAAGTAAAATCTTTTACTACTTCTAAAACAGCCGTATTGCCTTGCACTGATTTTACTTTGGCATGAAACGGCTTTTCAAACTCGTAAAATACAAATTCATTCACTAAAAAACTTTTGCAAAGCGGCCCTGTTAAACGATAAAACATGCGTCCTGATTCTTGCCATGATTCCATTTCTTTACTGTGATGCTCCCAAAAGTCTTCGGGCAATTCTTTCATACCGCTGTAAAGCAGGTCGGTGTCTTCCAACACTTTGTCATTAAAATAATCTTCAGCAAGAATGCCCATCGCGCGCGCTTTGATGCGGATATTGATATCTTTACTGACTAAAATGACTTGACGATTAGGATGATTGCGTTGTAAATCATGCACCACACCTAAAATTTGATTGTCTGCTTTACTGCCAGCCAACCCAGGTAAATCAACCTGCACTTGGTTGGTTTGCAGAAATAGACGTCCTGTTAAATGCTTGTTGCCATTCACTGCCAACGGGCAACCTTGCTCAAGTGTGCCAAGTTGCGTGCCAACAATTTCTTCTAAATTTCGGCTTGCTTGTCGAGCATTGCGCGCAACTTCTGTTAACCCTTTTTTATTATTATCCAGCTCTTCCAGTGTCACCATCGGTAGATAAATATCATGCTCTTCAAATCTGAATAAACTTGAAGGGTCGTGCATCAGCACGTTGGTGTCGAGTACAAAAAGCTTGGTGGTTAATGCACTATATTTTGCCATAAGACGCTTTCTACACAGTTGATTGAATATGAAAAAGATTGATTGAATTTTTAATGAGATAAAGTATTTAAAAATGTAAGCACTTCATTCACATGCCCATCCACTTTAACGCCGCGCCATTCTTTCATTAGAATACCTGCTTGATTGATGATAAAAGTACTGCGTTCAATCCCACGGACTTGCTTTCCATACATATTTTTTTGTTTTATCACGCCAAAAAGAGTACAAGCCAGTTCTTCAGTGTCAGAAATTAATTCAAATGGAAAAGAAAATTTCGCTTTAAAATTTTCGTGTGATTTTAATGTGTCTCGCGAAATGCCAAAAATTTCTGTATTGCACGCCTGAAATTCTGCGTAATGATCACGAAATTGTACGCCTTGTGTTGTGCAACCTGGCGTTGCATCTTTTGGGTAAAAATATAAAACAACCAATTTTCCGTTAAACGAATTCAAATTAAACGTTTTGGCGCTGGTACACGGAAGTTCAAAATTTGGAACGACAAGGTTAAGCATTGCTAAATCATTCATAGTTAAGTACCTGTATTGTTGATAAAAATAACGCATAAGGCAAGCATATTCATTGCACCTATTTTTAGTAAAAAGCGACGCTTGAAAAAATAGGATTAAAAAATACGTTTAAAAAATACTTTCAGATAAGCGTTAAGTGCATTAAGTGTTCGATAAGTTCAGTTGTCTTGGTAAGGTCATATGAATAATGGTGCCACCGCCTAATCTAGCCTCAAAATGTAGCGTTGATTTAAGCGCATCGCACACTTTAAAACCAAATGGAATGCCTAAGCCAGTGCCAAATCTTTTGGTTGAAGGCGCATTGATTGCGCTTGCATCGGGGGTGAAAGGCATGCCACAACCGCGGTCTAATAGTTGTAATTTAATGTATTCACGATTCATGGCAAAAACTTTTATATCAATTTCACCGTTCTTATTTGACGCATCAATAGCATTAAGCAGAAAGTTATAAATCACTTGTTCTAATAAATGCTCGTCAGTCACAATTTCAAACGCCTGCGCAGCATTATGGTGCTTTAAGTGAATGTTTTTTTCTTTTATTTTTTGGTGTAAAGGTGAACAAGCACCTTCAATAATTTGTTGAATATTAATGGTTGAAAGCTGCGGTTTTAATGGGTGTAAATAAGCTAAAAGAGCGCCTGTCCAGCGCTCAAGTCGATCAACCGTATTGATAATGCCGGTTAAAGACTCTTTAGAGTCTTTGTCTAATTCAGGTGCGTCCATAATTTGCGCGGTTGCACGGATGCTTGCCAATGGATTGCGAATATTATGCGCAAGCATCGGTACCAATAAGCCCTGAGCGGCTTGTTTTTCACTGCTGACCAAGGCCTGTTGACTGATGGAAAGTTGGTTGGCCATAGTGTTGACTGCTTTAGAAAGTGTGACCAACTCTTCTACACCTTCTTCAGTGGCGCGGTGCGTTAAATTACCCGCGCTAATTTCTGAAGTGGCATGTAAAACTTCATTGATAGGATTGACAATAGCGCGCTTTAAAAAAAGCCTTGAAAATATCAGTAGAAAAATGGCTAATACCAATGGAATAATCAACAAAATTGTAGACGTATGTTTAATGCCATTGAGTTGTTGATCTAGCGACCGTTGCTGATGTGCAAGGAGTTTTTCTGTGCGCGCGAGTATTTGTTCGTAGCGTTTAAAAAGGCCCGTTTCAATGCCCGTATTTAAAGCATGTTGAATGGCTATTTTATTTTTACTGTTAGAAAGTGCTTCTTTTTGATCAAACAAATGTGAAGTTTCTTTGACAAATTCTTGGTAATTGGCATGCAATTCATTAATCGCAGATTGTTCATCTACGCCCACAGCCATTTTTTTTAACAGCACAAAATGGTTTTCAACGGAGATGGTAAATTGATTATATTCGGCTTTTGCTCCCGCATCTTCCAGAAAAAAAGCGTCAAATAATTCTTTCATTTGGCGATATAAATCACCGCGGGTTTGTTGCACCTCGTTCACAAGAGAACCCATGCGTTGCGTTTCTAATGTCAATTTTTGCCATAAATTAATGCCAATTGCACCCGCCGTTGCAGCCAGTAACACCAGTAAAATAAAGGCAAGCTCATGAATAATGAGAATGTCTTTTAATGATTTATTTTTATTAAATAACATTCAGCAATAAACTTCAAAATTCAAAAGAAATTTAACCTTCTAACTTAAATGGAATGGGCACTCTGATGCTAAATTGGCTGCCCCGCAACGCTTCTGGTGGTGTTGGAAAAGGAGCAGCTTTTTCCACCATATCTAAGGCTTGCTTGTCGAGCGAATCGTGGCCGCTGCTTGAAATGATTCTTTTAGACTTTAATTTACCGCTACCATCTAATAATAATTCCAAAATAACTTCGCCTTGCCAGCCACGTGTTTGCGCAATGCGTGGATATTGTTTGTGTTTTTCTAACGCCCCCCATAACGCACTGCCGTAACGATTGCGCGCATCGTTCAACTCATCCTCAGAAGGCACCGTCGGTGCTGGCGGCGGTGGCGGTGCAATAACTGGCGCAGGTGGAACAGGGCTGGGCGGCGCTAAAGGTTGCGGTGCAACGGCAATAACGGCTGTGGGTGGCGGTGTTTGCGGTGGCTCTGCAATGGGTGAGGGCGCTTCTTGCGTAACTTCAGGTATCGGCAAAGGTTTTATTTTTTCTTTTGGTTTAATGACGGGTTCTGGTTTTACAATCGGTTTAATTGGTTGAACTGGTAGCACTATGGGCGCGGGTTCTGGGGCAGGCGGTGCTTCTTTTTTAACAATCTCAACTTCTAATAAATCAGGTTTTTTGATTTTTTCAAAGGACACATTGGGGATCATGTAAGCTAAAAAAGTGTGTAAAAGTATGGATGCAATGACCGCCCAAATCAGCGTGTTTGAGTTTGATAAAGCGCCATTTGCAACATCTGAATATGCGATTGAATGATGGTTGGCGTTAATGTTCAAGCAAAAATCCTAGCAAAATGATGATTCTAAAAATTGAATATAAACAATAAAAAAGCATTCAAAACTTAAGGTTAATGATTATACAGCAAGCGCTTAATTGCGTTAAATTAAGCCATCAAGCCATTGTATTTTTACCAGCGCGCCAGCCTCTAAATTGCCGATGTGCGACGCGAGTACTATAAAGCAATTTGCCTGTGCCATTGAGCTTAAAATAGCCGAACCTTGCGCGCCTGTTGGCTTGACTTTCCACTGTTGATTTTCGTCTAAATAACAAATGCCACGCTGAAATTCTGTTCTTCCTGTTTGTTTTTTAATGGGGGCAGATGTGATTACTTCAAACATTGGTAACTCAGGTGGATTTTTTTGCCCCATTAACACATGCAAGGCATGACGCACAAATTGATAAAAAGTCACCATCACCGCCACAGGGTTGCCAGGCAAGCCAAAGTAGTGGGTAGATTTTTTATCTGTAATAATTTTTCCATACGCTAATGGACGACCAGGTTTCATGGAAATTTTCCAAAAAAGCACTTGCCCATGTTTTTTAAGTAACGCTTTCATAAAATCAGCTTCGCCCACAGATACGCCGCCACTGGTAATGACGACATCGGCTAACGCTGCTGCTTTCAGTAAGGTTGTCTCCAGTAGGTTTAAATCATCAGGAATTGCTCCTAAATCAATGACTTCAACCCCCAGTCGACTCAACAT
Source organism: Methylophilaceae bacterium (assembly GCA_965247415.1). GTDB lineage: Bacteria > Pseudomonadota > Gammaproteobacteria > Burkholderiales > Methylophilaceae > Methylotenera. The sequence continues at coordinate 895,048 of OZ252007.1, read as the reverse complement.
GCCAAACAAAGTGTAACGGTTGCTGTCATAAACTTGCCCTGTTTTTAACGTTTGGTCGATGCTTGCGAGTTCGTCACCCGTTGAAAAAAAAGCGATTTTTATTTTTCGATAAACCATAATTTTTGCAACGCCTAACGATGCAATGAGCCCTAAATCTGCAGGACGTATTAATTGTCCTTGGCTGATGACAGTCTGATGAATTTTTAAATCCTCACCTGCGTATCGAACATTTAAACCGCGCTTAATATTTTCTTTAAAAGTAAGCATTTTATTTTCTAACGATGTATTTTCTTGCGCAATGACTGTGTCAGCGCCTTTTGGCATCATTGCACCTGTCATAATGCGCACGCATTCGCCCATTTTGATTTCACCTTCAAACGCTTTACCAGCAAAAGCAGTACCAATCACCGTGAGTCTTTGTAACGGGCTGGTCGTTAAACTATCAGCATTAAAAGCATAGCCATCCATCGCAGAATTGTCATAATTTGGGACATTTGCGGGCGCTAAAATATCTACCGATAACACGCGACCCAGTGCTGACATCAGCGGAACTTCCTCTACTTCGCTGATAGGATTTAAAAATTGTGAAATAAATGCGCGTGCTTTTTCGACCGACATGGCATTTGCGTCGTAATCTTCCATGCTATGCGGGTTTTCGGCTAACTGTTTTAAAACATCTTCTGAATGTGACTCTGCATGCAAATTAGGTACGTTCATTAAAAAATCCTGTTAATTTCTTGTGCATTTGCGTTTATTTAAATTTTTTCATTTTTTAAGATGAATGTAGGCGTTGTTCGTACGGATTGTTGTTTAACGTTTTTAAGTCTTCAAGGGTGTTTAAATTTATAAAGTATGGGGTATTCCCCTGCGTTGTTGGGTCAGTAAAGTCAGCTTCTGCATAAGGTAAACTTTTTTGCCAAGCGCTAACTTTGCGTTGACCGTTATCTAAATATTGAATCAAGCTGGGCAGCACGGATTTTTTGCATAAACAAAATACAGGGTGTGTATTACCATCACTAGCGGCAACGACAATTTCTGTTTGCTGGTTCATCATAGTTTTGAGTAAATTTTCCACTAAATTGTTGGGAAGCAAAGGTGAATCACACGGAATGATTAATACTAATGTGTGCTTTGCATGTGTGAGCGCTAATTTAAACCCTGCTAATGGGCCAATAAAATCAGCCGTTTCGTCTTGATAAATAGGGTAATTAAATGGCTGGTATTGCTCAAATGATCGATTGGCGTTGATTAGTATTTCATCAACTTGAGGTGAGATGCGTTCAATGACATGGGCAATCAAGGGTTTTCCTGAAAGTTTAATTAAACCTTTATCCACGCCGCCCATGCGCGTGGCGCGTCCGCCAGAGAGAATCATGCAGGAAATTTGCATTTTTTATTCAGCCGCCCGTGTGCGACATAAAGCGGATGACAGCGGGTTCTGCGCGGCGTAAATCAAAATCATGGCCTTTGGGTTTGATTTTCATGCTATTTAAAATGGCTTCAATAATCGGTGCATCATCTTGAGGGTAATTTCTTAGTAATGGCATTAAATCAATTTGGTCTTCTTGACCTAAACACAAATACAATTCGCCCTTGCAAGTGATGCGCACGCGGTTGCAGCTTTCGCAAAAATTATGAGAATGTGGGGAAATAAAGCCAATTTTTGTTTGCGTATTTTCTACTTGGTAATAACGCGCTGGCCCACCGCTATTATGCGTGCTGGCAATGAGTGCGTACTCACTTTTAAGGTATTCGAGCGTTTCAATATTGCTGCAGAAGGTTGATGCGCGGGTATGGTCAACTTCACCCAAAGGCATTTCTTCAATAAAGCTGATGTCAATGGTTTGATCAATGGCAAACTGCACCAGTGCAGAAGTTTCATCATCGTTCACACCACGCATCAGCACGGTATTTAATTTTATATTATCAAAGCCGACATTTTTTGCAGCCTGAATGCCGCGCAATACTTGGTTTAAATCGCCAATGCGGGTGATTTTTTTAAAGCGTTCTGTATTTAAACTATCTAAGCTAATGTTAATGCGTTTTACACCAGCATTTTTTAAAGCTTGCGCTTGTTTTTCCAATTGGCTGCCATTGGTGGTGAGCACTAACTCCGATAAACCCTCAAATTTTCCGATGGTTTCAAACAGCCAAAGTGCGTTTTTACGTACCAGTGGCTCGCCACCCGTAATGCGCACTTTTGAAACCCCTAGATCAACAAAAATTTTGACCAATCGTGCAGACTCTTCTAGTGACAAAACTTCATTGCGCGGCAAAAAAGTCATGTTTTCTGACATACAATACACGCAACGAAAATCACAGCGATCGGTAATGGAAAGTCTGATGTAATTGACAGTGCGACCAAATTGGTCAATAAGTTGATTCACTGGGCGGTTTTTAATGGGTTGAGACATGATAATTGGGTGAAGTAAGCACTTTTTAGTCGGTTGATTGTCTTTATACATAGTAATTATTTAAAATAATATATTAATATGTAACATAATGTTAATTGTTTGGGGAGCAATTGTTTGCAAAGCATACCAACACATCAAAACTCAGCCATTGCGCCCATAATTAGCGCGCAGTTGGAAGCGTTAATTAAGCAGCACCAAGCAATGCCCGGTGCTTTATTGCCTTTACTGCATGCTATTCAAGATACCATCGGTTATGTGCCTGAGTCTTCATACCCGCAGATTGGGAAAGCGCTCAGCTTATCTGTGGCAGAAGTGCATGGCGTGGTGACGTTTTATCACCATTTCCGTACCTCGCCGTCAGGCCGCCATATTTTGCAAATTTGCCGCGCAGAGTCTTGCCAATCCATGGGGTCTGAAGCATTAGAAGCGCATGCAAAAAAATGTTTAAACCTTGATTACCATCAAACAACTGCAGATTCAGCCATTACTTTAGAGCCAGTCTATTGTTTAGGCAATTGTGCATTATCACCTGCTGTTATGATAGACGATGAAGTGCATGGCAAAGTTTCCGCGCAAGATTTAGAAGCGCTTATTTCAGAGGCGCGTGCATTATGACCACCAAAATTTATATTCCTAAAGATTCCAGCGCGCTTTCGATGGGCGCAGAAAAAGTTGCTTTTGAAATTGCAAAAGAAGCGGCTAAACGTCAATTACAGATTGAGATTATTCGTAACGGTTCACGCGGTTTATATTGGTTAGAAACCATGGTTGAGGTTGCAACGCCAGCCGGACGTGTCGCATATGGCCCTGTAAAAGTAAAAGATGTCGCATCGCTGTTTGATGCAGATTTTTTAAGTGGCGCGCAAACTCATGGCTTAAGTTTAGGCTTAACTGAAGAAATTCCCTATTTAAAAAAACAGCAGCGCTTAACTTTCGCGCGTGTGGGCATTACAGATCCAGTTTCATTAGAAGACTATCTTGCGCATGATGGTTATAAAGGCTTAAAAAATGCCTTGAATTTAACTGGCGCTGAAATTGTAAAAACCGTGACCGATTCTGGACTGCGTGGTCGCGGTGGTGCGGCGTTTCCAACTGGCATCAAATGGAACACAGTATTAGGCTGCCAGTCAGACCAAAAATATATTGTATGTAACGCCGATGAAGGCGATTCAGGTACTTTTTCTGATCGCATGATTATGGAAAATGACCCTTATGTGTTGATTGAAGGCATGACCATTGCAGGCGTGGCGGTGGGTGCAACGCAAGGTTACATTTATTTGCGCTCAGAATATCCGCATGCATTAGACGTATTAGATAAAGCCATTGAAACTGCTAAAGTTTCTGGATATTTGGGCGATAACATCCTAGATAGCGGGAAATGTTTTCATTTAGAAGTGCGTCGTGCAGCAGGTGCATATGTTTGTGGCGAAGAAACATCATTATTAGAAAGCTTAGAAGGCAAGCGCGGATTGGTGCGTTTTAAACCACCACTTCCTGCAATTGAAGGTTTATTTGGTAAACCAACGGTTGTGAATAATGTCATATCACTCGCAACAGTACCCATTATTTTAGACAAAGGCGCACAATATTATGCAGACTACGGAATGGGACGCTCACGCGGCACACTGCCGATTCAGTTAGCGGGCAATATTAAGCATGGTGGTTTGGTGGAATTGGCTTTTGGTGCGACTTTACGCGAACTTTTATATGATTTTGGCGGCGGTTCAGCCAGTGGAAAACCGATTCGTGCAGTACAAGTGGGTGGGCCTTTGGGCGCATTTTTACCTGAGTCGCAATTTGACACGCCGCTTGATTATGAAGAATTTAGTAAAATTTGGGCTGTGCTAGGCCATGGTGGGATTGTTGCTTTTGACGACACTGTAGATATGGCAAAAATGGCGCGTTACGCATTTGAATTTTGCGCGGTGGAATCTTGCGGAAAGTGCACGCCCTGTCGTATCGGCTCAACACGTGGTGTTGAAGTGATGGATAAAATTATTGCAGGTAAAGATACTAAAAAGCATATTGCACTCGTGCGTGATTTATCTGACACCATGCTCAATGGTTCACTTTGCGCATTGGGCGGCATGACGCCTTACCCAGTATTGAGTGCATTGAATCACTTTGAAGAAGATTTTACGCACTAGAATACACTAGAAAAAATCAAGCGCGTTAAATCGAATATTGAATGATTGATTTAGGTATTTAAAAATATTTTTTTAAGTTAAGACCGCATACTAAGTTGTTAATAGTGTGTGCAGGAGAGCAAGATGGACGACATTAAATATACCCAACCAACATCAAACAGCGCTCATAGCCGCACTAGTTTCGATGACCAATTGGATTACGGCACGCCAGCCAAAACATCAGATGTGCAAGTGACACTGACCATTGATGATAGAGAAATCACCGTGCCAGAAGGCACTTCTATCATGCGCGCTTCAATCATGGCGGGCATCAATGTACCAAAACTTTGCGCAACGGATAGCTTAGAGCCGTTTGGCTCTTGCCGTTTATGCGTGGTAGAAATTGAAGGCCGTCGTGGTTATCCCGCTTCTTGTACAACACCTGTTGCACCTGGTTTAAAAGTACATACCCAAACACCTAAATTGGCAGATATCCGTCGTGGCACGATGGAGCTCTATATTTCAGATCATCCGCTCGATTGTTTAACCTGTGCGGCCAATGGCGACTGTGAATTGCAAGACATGGCGGGTGCAGTCGGCTTGCGCGAAGTGCGTTACGGCTACGAAGGTGAAAATCACCTAAAAGCAGAAAAAGACGAATCCAATCCTTATTTCACGTTTGATGCCAGTAAATGCATTGTTTGCTCACGTTGCGTGCGCGCTTGTGAAGAAACGCAAGGGACATTTGCACTGACAATTTCAGGTCGTGGCTTTGAATCTAAAGTTGCTTCTGGTCTCGGCAACTTTATGGATTCAGAATGTGTGTCTTGTGGCGCCTGTGTACAAGCTTGCCCAACAGCCACATTGATGGAAAAAACAGTCATTGAAGCGGGTACGCCAGAACATACCGTGAATACCACTTGTGCGTATTGCGGTGTAGGTTGTTCGTTTAATGCTGAAATGAAAGGCGAAGAAGTTGTCCGCATGGTGCCGCATAAAAATGGTGGCGCGAATCACGGCCATTCTTGCGTGAAAGGCAGGTTTGCTTGGGGTTATGCAACGCATAAAGACCGCATGACTTCACCCATGATTCGTAAAAGTATTCATGATGAATGGCAAAAAGTAAGTTGGGACGAAGCATTTAACTATGCGGCGAGTGAAATTAAACGTATTGAAGCTAAATACGGCAAAAATGCAGTGGGTGGCATTACGTCTTCACGCTGTACCAACGAAGAAGTCTATGTGGTACAAAAACTAATTCGTGCAGTATTTGGTGTGAATAATGTGGATACCTGCGCACGTGTTTGCCATTCCCCAACAGGCTATGGCTTAAAACAAACGATTGGTGAATCTGCGGGTACGCAAACATTTGACTCTGTGATGCAGTCTGATGTCATCATGGTCATCGGCGCCAATCCTACAGATGGTCACCCAGTATTTGCTTCACAAATGAAACGTCGTTTACGTGAAGGCGCAAAACTTATTATTGCTGATCCGCGCGCGATTGACTTGGTTTCTTCGCCACATATCAAAGCAGACTATCATCTTAAATTACAACCAGGCACAAATGTGGCATTGATTTCCGCATTAGGCCACGTGATTGTGACGGAAGGTTTGGTCAACGAAGCTTTTGTCAAAGAGCGTTGTGAGTGGGATTCCTTTGTCGCTTGGCGTGATTTTGTTGCCTTACCAGAAAACTCTCCAGAAGTATTAGGCCTTGCAATGGGCGTACCAGCAGAAGAATTACGTGCTGCAGCAAGACTATATGCAACAGGCGGCAACGCAGCGATTTATTACGGATTAGGCGTGACAGAGCATAGCCAAGGTTCCACGATGGTGATGGGCATTGCCAACCTTGCGATGGCAACGGGCAATGTTGGCCGTGAAGGCGTGGGTGTAAATCCACTGCGTGGTCAAAATAATGTGCAAGGCTCATGCGATATGGGTTCAATGCCGCACGAATTTCCAGGCTATCGCCATGTATCTGACGATGCAACCCGCGCCTTGTTTGAATCTGCTTGGGGCAGACCACTCAGTAATGATCCTGGTTTAAGAATTCCAAACATGCTGGATAATGCGATTGATGGTTCATTCAAAGCACTTTACTGCGTGGGTGAAGACATTGTGCAGTCTGACCCAAATACACAGCATGTGACGCATGCGCTGGAATCAATGGAGTGCGTGATTGTGCAAGATTTATTCTTGAACGAAACAGCCATGTATGCGCATGTCTTTTTCCCAGGTGCATCATTCTTGGAAAAAAATGGCACATTTACCAATGCAGAACGCAGAATCTCACCTGTACGCCGTGTAATGGCGCCAAAAAATGGTGTACGTGAAAATGGCAAGCCAGAAGTTGGTATGGAAGATTGGGAAATTACTGCAAAACTTTCAGAAGCCTTAGGTTATCCAATGCATTACAACCATGCCTCAGACATTATGGATGAAGTGGCTGCGCTCACTCCTACCTTTAAAGGCGTAAGTTTCAAAAAATTAGATGAGCTAGGCAGTATTCAATGGCCATGTAATGATGAAGCGCCTGAAGGTACGCCGACCATGCACATTGATAAATTTGTGCGTGGCAAAGGAAAATTCTTTGTCACAGAATATGTGCCAACTACTGAAAAAGTTACCCCGAAATATCCGCTGATTCTTACGACAGGCCGTATCCTTTCCCAATACAACGTAGGCGCGCAAACACGCCGCACTAAAAATGTGGCGTGGCATCATGAAGATGTGGTTGAAATTCATCCACATGACGCAGAAGAGCGTGGCATTAAAGAGCAGGATTGGGTGGGTATTGCCAGCCGTGCAGGTGAAACGGTGTTGCGCGCAAAAATTACCGAGCGTGTGCAACCGGGCGTGATTTACACAACGTTCCACCACCCAGAATCAGGCGCCAACGTGATTACTACCGATAATTCTGATTGGGCAACAAACTGCCCAGAATTCAAAGTGACTGCAGTGCAAGTGACGCGGGTTTCTCAGTTATCGGACTGGCAACAACATTACAAAACATTCAGTGAAGCGCAAATTGCCTTTACGGGCAGAAAAAATAAAGAAAAAACCAGTGTGTAATGCACTTCATTATTTGCAGATTGATCGTTAAATAAAGTAGGTTTGAAATTGGTTGCCAAATTAAACTCTGAATCACCCAGCCTCAGTTTCAATACTGAGGCTTGCAGAGAATATGAGGTAAATCAGTATCGCTTGGGGCAATCCGTCACACGGTTAGATGCGGTTGCAGAAGAAGTGCCCATTGCGTTTGTTTACAACGGCGTTTCACATGCGGTGATGTTGGCGACACCACAAGATTTAGAAGATTTTGCATTGGGTTTTTCTTTAAGCGAAGGCATCATTGAAAGCCCAAGTGATTTGTATGGTTTAGAAATCAATGCGCTCGAAAACGGCATTGAACTGCAAGTAGAAATTGCCAGCGCATGTTTTTTGCAATTAAAAGAAAAACGTCGTAATTTAACAGGCCGCACTGGGTGTGGTTTGTGTGGCAGTGAAAGTTTAAACCACGCGCTCCGCATGCCGACCGAAGCGCAACAAAATACGCTAAAAGTGGCAAAGCCAGTGTCTGTTAACGCTGAAATATTATCGTTGGCTTACAATAATATTCGTGCACAACAGGTATTACAAGCTAGCACAGGCGCCACACATGCCAGTGCGTTTGTTGATTTAACTGGCAATATTTTGTTGTTGCGTGAAGATGTTGGACGGCATAACGCGTTAGATAAATTAGTGGGTGCGCTCAAAAAACAGGCTGCAATGAACAAGGGGTTTATTTTAACCACTAGCCGTGCAAGCTTTGAAATGGTGCAAAAAACCATCAGTGCCGGTATTCCAATGTTGGTGGCAATTTCAGCGCCTACGGGGTTAGCGATTCGTGTGGCTGCGCAATATGGCGTTACGTTAATAGGGTTTGCGCGCGAGCATAGCTTTGTGGTTTACAACGATACAAAAAAATATGTAGTGTTAAATTAGGTGCAATACTTTATGGCAATATTTTAAGAAATCTAAAAAAGTTTAAATATTATGCAAACAGAACGTTTAATTACAATGGCCAACCAAATTGGTGATTTTTATAAATCTTTCCCCGATGAATCGCAATCAAAATATGACATTGCCCAGCATCTGGAAAAATTTTGGGCGCTGAGCATGCGTACCCAAATTGTAGATTATGTAAACAAAAAAAATGGCGAAGGTTTATATGACATCGTACGCGATGCGATTAAAGAGCATTTATTGAAAAAAAATGAGTAAAAATTTCCAGTGCTGCAATAAACTTTTATCATTGAGTGCGTTGAAATAACCTAAAACTTTCTTTTCTGTCAGCGGCACGCTTTCCTTGCCAAATCAGTTTCCACTCTTGTCCTGGCGTCATTTTTCCTGAGCCTTTTTCATCTTGAATTAAATAGAAGTCACAATTTAATGATTGTGATTTTTCGAGTGGCTTCAAGCTGATGTTGGTGTAATATTTAAAAAGGTAGCTCTGAGCTTTCCCTACATTCAAGCTATTCATGCATGTAAAATCTTTCGGTAAGGTTTTTTTCAAGCTCATAAATACAGGCGAATAGCTTTTTGCATGATCGATCATGGGTAGCCATAATGTCATCAAAAGTCCCCACACAAAGGTCATGCCAATTGCCCAATTGGTAACAGTTGAGCGTTTTGTAAGTTTCGCGCGTAAAGAAATCGTCAGCCATGTCAGCGTCATCACCAGCGCCAGCACAAAGGCAATTGAATTAAATTCGATGCTGTAAGTGCCTGATAAAAAGCGCATCCGCTCTTGCAATTTTGCTGGAAAGCCATACAGCATTGCAATCCAACCAAGCCAAATTAAAGTGCCAAGCGTGGTAAATAACATCACGGCAAACCAGTTTAAGGCTGCGGCAAAATCACGCTTCAATTGCTCAACACTGCCAGCGCCCAACGCAACAAGCGGTAATAACAAGGGGAGCGCATTAATATCTTTGCTTGGGCTTGCAAAGCCTAATACTAAAAAAGTAATGACAAAAAATGTAAGCATCAGCTGAAATTTTGCTTGATGCAATAATTGTAATCTAAATCGCCACAATCCTAACAAAGCAAGCGGTAGCGCTGGCCAAGCGTACCAAATCAAAATACGAAAAAAATAAAAATGATTTGAAAAATTAAAAAAATGAGATTGATTTAACCACCATTGTTCAAATATGATTGGATAAATTTGATATAGCAAGATTAACCATGCGCCAATTAATGGGCTTGCAATCAATATGCTTAAAAACATAAAACGTAAAAATTTTATATTGCGCCAGGTATTAAAGATTGTAAGGCAGAGTGCCGAAGCGATTAATATCACTAAAGGCACGAATCCATCCGATAAAAAACCGAGACTTATGGCTAGCCCAAATAGGAGCGTTGCACGGTCTAACTTTCTGTGTGATAAAGCAAGCGCATAAAAACCTGTTGCAAGTGCCGTGAAAGATGCAATTTGATGATTTAAACTGTGTGCAGAAAGCATGAGGCCAACTGTGCCGATCATAATAAACGTTGCATGGCGGCCAACGCCTTGCGACCAGAGTTCTCGCCCCGTCATACCAACCATTAATAGTAATATGGTCAACCAAACACTGTTGAACATTCTTGCACCATCGTGTATCGGCAAAATAGACGAGAAAAATTTTGCGCTGAATGCTGCTGTTAAATAATACAAAGGTGCAGATTCTATTTGGCTTTCACCATCAGCGAGTGGTGCAATAAAACGGTGGTCTTGGATAATTGATTGAACGAGGCTGATGCCTGTAGATTCTAGCGGTTTCCAAGGCGCGTGACCGACTAGCCCGACTAAAATCCACACAGCGCAAAGCACTAGTAAAAGTTGTGTTTTTGCGCCATCGCCTAGTTCTGCACGTGGTGCTGAAATATTGCCTTGCCAATCATGATCAAGCTGAAAACGCATGCGAATAATAGTTTCTTAAAAGTTGAAATGAGCACTCATTTTAATGAATAAATGCGAAACGATGTTGGGAATGATTGATGGCGCAAAGAAATAAAAAGGCAGCGAATCGCTGCCTTTTATGAGATGTTTCACAGATCGAGTGTTGCTTACATGCCGTATTTTTTGCGGAATTTATCAACGCGACCAGCGGTATCTAAAATCATTTGTTTGCCAGTGTAAAATGGATGTGATTTTGATGAAACTTCAATTTTCACAAGTGGATACTCTTTACCGTCTGTCCATTTAACGGTGTCACGCGCTGCAATGGTTGAACGTGTTAAAAAGCTGAAGTCAGCGCCGATGTCTTGAAACACCACTTCGCGATATTCTGGATGGATTCCGTCTTTCATAATTTAAGCCTCAATTTTGCCGAATGATACGGCATCAGTTTTACACATTTAAAATGTGCGGGAAATTTTTAGTAACTCAACATTATATTGACATTCAAACCTGCATGCAAGTTTAAAATATTGGTTTAGCCTCTGCGCATGCTGTCAAAGAAATCCGCATTATTTTTTGTGGATTTAATTTTATCTAACAAGAACTCCATCGCTTCAATGTCATCCATCGGGTAAAGCAGTTTGCGCAACACCCAAATTTTCTGAAGAACATCTTTCTCGATAAGCAGCTCTTCGCGGCGCGTGCCTGATTTATTCACATTGATTGCTGGATATTGGCGTTTTTCGGCCATTTTACGGTCAAGATGGATTTCCATATTGCCCGTACCTTTAAATTCCTCGTAAATCACATCGTCCATACGAGAGCCTGTATCCACCAGTGCCGTTGCGATAATCGTCAGTGAGCCACCTTCTTCAATATTCCGTGCTGCGCCAAAAAAGCGTTTTGGGCGTTGTAAGGCATTCGCATCAACACCGCCTGTCAACACTTTGCCTGATGAAGGAATGACCGTGTTATAAGCGCGCGCTAAACGAGTGATTGAGTCTAGCAAAATGACGACATCTTTTTTATGTTCCACCAAACGTTTGGCTTTTTCTAGCACCATTTCTGCCACTTGCACATGGCGCGTGGCTGGTTCATCAAAGGTGGACGCAACCACTTCGCCTTGAACAGAGCGCGTCATTTCTGTCACCTCTTCTGGGCGCTCATCAATCAGCAAAACAATCATGATGACATCTGGATGATTGGCGGTAATGGCGTGCGCAATATTTTGCATCATCACCGTTTTACCTGATTTTGGGCTGGCGACTAATAAGCCACGTTGACCACGACCAATCGGTGCAATCATGTCAATGACGCGGCTAGTAATATTTTCTGCGCCTTTAATGTCACGTTCTAGTGTTAAAGGTCTGGTTGGGAAAAGTGGCGTTAAATTTTCAAATAAAATTTTATGTTTGGTATTTTCTGGCGCTTCGCCATTCACTTGGTCCACTTTAACAAGCGCAAAGTAACGTTCACCATCTTTAGGAATGCGGATTTCACCTTGAATACTGTCGCCTGTATGTAAATTAAAACGGCGAATTTGCGAAGGGGACACATAAATATCGTCAGGCCCTGCCAAATAAGAAGTATCAGGCGAGCGTAAAAAGCCAAAGCCATCTTGCAATACTTCCAGTGTGCCGTCGCCAAAAATACTTTCACCCTTTTTTGCCTTATTTTTTAGGATAGCAAAAATTAAATCTTGCTTTCGCATTCGGCTGGCATTATCAATTTCATTGGTGATTGCCATTTCGACAAGTTCGGTGACTGGGAGATGTTTAAGGTCAGATAAGTGCATGCGGGCTCACTAAAGCAGAAGTGTGGAGAGTGTTGCTGAAAAATCGTGATAAATTTTAATTAAACTACAAGTTATTGTAAATGTAAGTTTTTTTTGTAAAGCTTGCTGATAATGTTTGAGTTAATTTTTGTTAAAACGAGCACATAAAATTAAATGCTCGTTTTAATATGGTTTTAAATAGTGATTAAAATTAAAAGGGACTTAAAATTACGCGTAAAAAATTTTAATGCCACAACAATTTCTCTTTAAATATAGTCCATAGGCTAATTCGTTTAAATGTTGCTGTCAATAAAAGCGGTTAATTGTGATTTAGACAAAGCGCCTACTTTCGTCGCTTCTACATTGCCATTTTTAAAAAGCATAAGGGTTGGAATGCCCCTGATACCATATTTGGGGGGTGTCAATTGGTTATCATCAATGTTCAGTTTAGCAACTTTTAAACGTCCAGCATATTCTTTAGAAATATCATCTAAAATTGGCGCAATCATTTTGCAAGGACCGCACCATTCTGCCCAATAATCCACCAACACAGGAACATCTGATTGTAAAACGTCTTGTTCAAAACCTGCGTCGCTTAGGTGAATAATATGTTCGCTCATAAAAAGCCTCTTAAATTATTTAAATTATGATGTTGGTATCGTAACCAAAAAAAAAGTTTTAGTGAAGTGGAATATTGCGAATAAGCATGACTATTTGTGTTGTATTGGCATAAATGCCGATTTTTTTCAATTTAACGTTGCGCGTTGCTCATTAATGCCCTGAGCTAAACTGCATGCGTTCAAAATGTTGCGTTCTATCAAGCAGCTTGGTCAGAATAATCGGGTACGATTGATCATTCCATTTTAAATATAACCGTCGCGCTGCTTCAAAAGTACCTTTGGGAGCAATAATCGTAGAAAGTTCTTTTACCGCCGTCATCTGCGGAAGTACCAACGCCATTTCATCGTGGTCCCATTTGTCCGAACTTAAACTGGCGCTTTGGGCATAAGGCGCAATCAACTGCACGCCAATCATTAATGCATCACGATTTCCGCAATTTGCCCAACGAACTACGCCTAATGCCCAATGATGCTCACCGCGAATTTTTAAGCTAATTAAGCTCCCAATTTTAATGTTTTTTTCTGCAGATGGATGACGGCGAATACACATGCCTGTTGCGCTCATGTTTAAAATTTGCCAGCGAGAAGTCGTCATCTGAGATTGATTTGAATGTATCAATTTTTCAGAGAATGCAAGTGCGCCATGCATGTCTGTTGCACCGTCATTTGAGATGAAATGTGAGGCTGGAATACCACTGACTAGTTCTAATTCACCATACTTTTCAGAGCGCTTAAATTGGCGTTTAGGCGTGATGCCTAAATGCTTAATAAGATGCGTCAATAAATGCACATAATCTTCTCGATTGCAATCATGTGGAATGCTACCATCAGAAGGTAAATGATTGTTTTGTAGTTCATTTAAATTATTATGAACCACTCTAACTAAATCAATAGTTTGCAACAAAATATCGACACTTGGGTCAGGCGCATCTTTTTGTTTGCTGTAAGACTCAGGTGGGTTATTCGCGCCCAAGCTAATAATAAATGCGCCGTAAGCGGTTTCAAGCGGTGTTACGGCAGTAATTTGTGCGTCGCGCACATGATGCGCTAAATATTCTGAAGTAAGGCGAATTTCTTTTTGTGTTAAGTTTTGTGGATTTGATAAAAACATCAGCAAAGCATGTTTAAACGCATTTTCAATTGAAAATGCAATTTGCGCATTTGACCATGTATTAATTTTATGGTCAGAAATCACTTGATGTTGAATGCCAAGTTGTACCGCGCAAAAATAAAGCTGATATAAGTCTTCCCAAATATGGCTTGGTAGCGCGGTGTAGGTTTGAAAGTAAACCAATGCTTGCTCAGAAACCGCATAGAGTGCATGTTGAATGACATGCACCGTGTCTTTATCGCGCCCTAATTTAATTAATTGGTTTTGTAAATCAATGAGTGCTAATTTATAGCCATAGCCAAGTTCTTGCCATAAATGTTCTGCAGAACTGGCAGCTAGTTTTGCTTTGTCATGCAATGGCAAAGCAGCATTGTTGTAGTCTTTTGCTAATAATTGCGTGGTGTTAATCAAGCTTGAACGGTAAATATCCAGCGCTTGAACCCGCGCATTTGCGGATACTTTTTGGCGATTTAAAATAGACAATTCTGCACGCAGATGCGCCGCAACATCTAGCGCATTATTAGTTTGTAAGTTTTCTAAAGACAAACTTATTTTGCTAGGACGCGTCTCAGCAATAATCAGTGGTTTTTCTTTTAATTCAGGAATGTTAAGATTAAGCGCCATGATTGGGTCAATGATTGATTGAAAAAGACTGAATAAAAATCTCTACTTGCAGGTGTATTTAATCACTTAAATGATAGTTTAATGGTACGGTAACGCTAATGATTGTACGAGAAGAAAGCTTTTTATAGTGCAAACTAAACAATTAAAAATTTTTTGCTAATCATCGTTCAATTTTTTATCAAATTCAAAATTTATCTTAAATAATCCATCGTAAATAATCCATCGTACATTTTCACCATAAATTTCTCAATTATGAAATATATCAATTATGAATAAATCCATTCTCAACTATGCGTTTTTGCTTGTGCTTTTATTCGCAAATACACCATTATTGGCTACAGATATAAAGGTAGAAAAGCAAGCGGGTGCAAATTTTTCTGTGAAAGACTTAAACGGCATCAAACACAATTTATCTAATTACAAAGGCAAGTGGGTGTTGGTGAATTACTGGGCAACGTGGTGCCCGCCGTGTTTAGAAGAAGTGCCTGACTTAATTAATCTTTATGAAAATCGAAGAAAAAAAGATGTGATGGTGATTGGCGTTGTGTTTGATTATCAAAACTTAAAAGAAGTGACTGATTATGTGGATGATATGTTGATGACTTACCCGATTGTGCTAAGCGATAACGCTGTGACCGCACAATTTGAAAGTGTAAGCGTTCTGCCAACCACGTTTATTTTTAATCCGCAAGGAAAGTTGGTAAAAATAAAACATGGCATTGTTACTAAAGAATATATTGAAAAAATGATTGGCCCAGATAGCTAGATAAATAGCCAGTTAGCGCCTTTTTAATCAATGATTATTCTGCAGTTTATTGAGGAACAGCAATACTATTACCAGCGCCATCTAAAACGTTTAACTGATTTTCATCAGCAAAGTGCATCAGTTGTTCAAAGCCTTCAGGGTTGACTACTTTTAATTTTAAATCTACCGCTAAACAACGCACACCATTCACTACGCGCGGTTTTAAATAGGGGGAATATCTAAGTTTGCGGTCTTCGCCAAATGTTGCGTAAGTGCTGCACATTCTATCTACCCAGTCACTTGGGCGAAACGGCTTGCCCGCGCGGGTGTTGCCTTCAATAATAATTTCATTTGCAATTTCAGTCGTTTCAGACATGGTTATTCTCTTTTTAAAAATATCAAAATTCTATCTACAAATAATTACGGCAAATATTCAAAAACTTTTACTACTTTTTTTACACCTTCTGTATTTCTTGCAATTTCAGTGGCTAAAGTAGCTTCTTTTTGCGAAACAATGCCCATTAAATAAACGGTTGAGGCTTCAGTCACCACTTTTACCAAGTTGGCGGAAAAATTATTTTCTGTCACAAAATTGCCTTTCACTTTTGAAGTGATAAACGCATCATTAGAGCGATCAGTAATTGAGGATTTTGGGCTAACCACAATTTCATTGGTGACATTGCGTGTGTTTGGAATGGTTTTCACCAGCGCCTCGGCTTTGGCTTTCAATTCAGCATTCGGCACTTCGCCTGTGAGTAAAACGTTGCGGTTATAACTCGTCACATTCACATGGGATTCTTCACCCAAATTAGTTTCCATTTTTCTGGTGGCTTTAATTTCAATATTTTCATCTTCCACATAAATGCCAGAAGTGCGTCTATCAGCCGCCATTGCGCCGCCCGCTGCTGCGCCGCCAACAATCACAGGCACGCAAGCGCTTAGTTGCGCAATTGCAAAAACAGTGAGTACTAATTTTGATAATTGATTCATGAATAACTCCTTTTAATGAAACACTTAATATTTAATTAACACTTTAAGATTAAGTAAAATTTTTTTGCATGATACGCGTTTTATGCGTCAAACGCATTACGTAACCATTCTATGTCTTGTAAATCCGCTTTGTGCATCAAAATGGCATCAAATCGACAGGCACATTCGCCATGTTGTTGTAAATAATGTTGCGCGGTTAAAATGAGTTTTTGTTGTTTTTTTGGCGTAATACTGCTTGCGGCTGAACCAAATTGGCTGTTGGTGCGTAAACGAACCTCAACAAAAACCACCGTATTGCCGTCTTGCATAATTAAATCAATTTCACCAAATCGGCAATGATAATTTTTTGCAACCAATTTTAGGCCGTGTTGCGATAAATAAGTTGCAGCTAATTTTTCTGCTTGTAACCCAGCGTTGCTTTCATTTAATTTCATGGATTATTTTTTTCATCATTAGATTTGGGGTGATTTAGATAGTCGAGAAATTCACAAGCCTGTAAACTTCTAACTATGAAAGAAATTGTATGAAAGCATTTGGCACATTATATGTGGTTGCAACCCCAATCGGCAACCTAGGCGACATCACACTGCGCGCCCTTGAAACTTTAAAAATGGTCGATGCCATTGCGGCAGAAGACACGCGCCACACGGCAGGGTTGCTTGGGCATTTTGGCATTTCAAAAAAACTCATTGCCGTGCATGAGCATAATGAGCAGCAATCTGCCGAAAAATTATTAGCTTTATTGCAAGCGGGCGAAAATATTGCGATTGTTTCTGATGCGGGAACGCCTGCCATCAGCGATCCTGGCGCAGTGGTTGTGCATGTTGTGCGCAACGCTGGCGTCAAAGTGGTGCCGATTCCTGGGGTGAGCGCTGTTATTACAGGGCTTTCTGCAAGCGGCATTACGCAAAACGGCTTTTTATTTCATGGCTTTTTGCCAGCCAGCAGTTCTGCCAGAAAAAAAAGTTTAACTGAATTAAAACCGCAAACCGCAACGCTGGTTTTTTATGAAGCGCCACACCGCATTTTAGAAAGTATTGCAGATTTAATTGCGGTATTTGGCGGCGAGCGCCGGATTACCTTTGCGCGCGAGCTCACTAAAACGTTTGAAACCATTGTTAGTTGCCAATTAAAAGATGCGCTTGATTGGCTAAATGCGGATGCAAACCAACAACGTGGCGAATTTGTCTTGTTAGTAGAAGCGGAAATTCTACAACCGCAAGAAGGCTTAAATGAAGAAACCACGCGCATTTTAAAATGTTTGCTGGCAGATTTACCGTTAAAGCAAGCGGTAAAGTTAGCCACAGAAATTACTAGGGAAAAGAAAAATGATTTGTATGAGGCCGCCCTAAAATTAAAAGAATAAAAATTAGACGATTGAACGGCACTTTCGTGTTTTTGCTTGCAATTTAACAGCACGATGTCATGCTGAATTTATTTCAGCATCTAGATCCTGAAACAAGTTCAGGATGACAGAGCATCAAAATGACAGAATATTGAATATGACAGAAAAGAACGCTGTTTTTTAATTCAATAAAATGAATTTTTTTAATAAAGTAAACCTTGAACATGACACAAACACTCACCCTTACTCGCCCAGACGACTGGCACTTACATTTACGCGATGGAGCTGCTTTACAAGCGGTGTTGCCAGATACCGCCAAACAATTTGCCCGCGCCATTGTGATGCCGAACTTGCGCCCGCCCGTGACGACGACAGCTTTAGCGCAAGCTTATCGCGCAAGAATTTTGGCGGCTTTACCAAGTGGCTTAAACTTTGAACCACTAATGACGCTTTATTTAACTGACAACACCAGCGCAGAAGAAGTTTTGCGCGCAAAGCAAAGCGGCATTGTGCATGGCGTAAAGCTTTACCCTGCGGGTGCGACGACCAATTCAGATTCTGGTGTCACCAGTTTAGATAAATGCGCCAAAGCCTTAGAATCCATGGAGAAATGCGGCATGCCATTGTTGACGCATGCAGAAGTAACCGACAGCGATGTGGATGTGTTTGACCGCGAACGCGTTTTTATTGAACGCCACATGCACGGCCTATTAAAAAATTTCCCGAATTTAAAAGTTGTTTTCGAACACATCACCACCAAAGACGCCGCGGATTTTGTGACAGAAGCGCCAAAAAATGTTGCCGCCACCATTACCGCACATCATCTTTTAATGAACCGCAACGATATGTTTAAAGGCGGCATTCAACCGCACCATTATTGCTTGCCGATTTTAAAGCGCGAAGAACATCGCCAAGCGTTGGTGAAAGCGGCAGTTTCAGGCAACCCAAAATTTTTCTTAGGTACAGACAGCGCGCCACACGCGAAACACACCAAAGAAGCGGCGTGTGGTTGCGCCGGCATGTACACCGCGCATGCAGCAATTGAGCTCTATGCGGAAGCGTTTGAAAATGCCGATGCGCTCGATAAATTGGAAGGGTTTGCTAGCATTTATGGTGCGGATTTTTATGGTTTACCTAGAAATACAGAAAAAATCAGTTTGGTAAAAGAAAGTTGGCAAGTGCCGGCAAGTTTGCCGTTTGATGGTGGAGAGTTGGTGCCGTTAAGGGCGGGGCAGAATGTCAGTTGGAAAATGCGTAGTGTTGGTGAAGCGTAGCGATACCAAAAAAGCTATGAAGCGAAGTGTTGCTGAGTTTTTGTTAGTGATGGGTTTAGCGTTGCTCAGCTCATCATGCGATAGCTAAATCGTTTCTATGCTTGCTAATTTATATACCAATCAAAAAATTTAAATCAAAATACTTTATCAACTACAAGGATAATTAGAAATACCACTACATAGATAATAGGTTTGGTAAAAGGTGATGTAGAAGGATCGTCACAACCACAAGATGGACAATATTTGCTACTTGATGAAACAAGATGTTCACATTCTCTGCATTTAACTAGCATTTTTATTTAACTCAGTCAGTTTTCCTAAAATATTTTAATAAGTAATGCTAAATGCACAAAACATACAGCCAAGTAGGGCGTGCTCCACGCAGCGGAATTAACATTTAATGATGATTTGCCTATGACTCTGCCCCAAAGCACAGAAGCTAACCCTTCCCGAACGCTTTGATCTAAATGCACTAACCTACTATTCACTCTGCATAATTGTATATTCAAGTTCTAGCGTTGCATTCGTCAGCGCTTCTTATATCCCTCCAGTCTAATTAAGTTTAAACATTAGGTTTATAAACTTTAACACTTTCCTGTTCATTCGCATCATTGCGAGCAACAAGGGCAATAGCTTCTGTTTCATTGCTAAGGTTCATTGGTTGATGTGGAACACCTGCGGGGATAAAAATAAAATCCCCCGTTTTATTCACACAGGATTTTGCAAGATTTTCCCCATAAAAGGTTTGTACATCGCCTTTTAGCATATAAATTGCTGTTTCAAATCCATCGTGGTAATGCGGTTGTGCTTTAGCGCCTGGTGGAATCACGACAATATTCATCGAGATTTTCTTTGAACCTGCGGTCATTTCAGAAATTCCAACGTAGTTTGGCAGGTGTTGGATTGTATCAATCGTAACATTTGGTCGCACAGTGATTATGTCTTCACTGAAATTAACTTCTGATTTTTCCATGTTTTTTTATCCAAATTTAGATAATTAAAGTCTATCAAAATGGCAAATAAAATTGTTGGTGAAATTGAATGTAGTGATTCTTATCGTTTCAAAATTTGTCCATTTTTTACTAATTCTGCCAATTAATCGGGGTTTCACCAAGATTTATTAAATACTGATTAATTTTTGAAAATTGATGATTGCCAAAAAAACCGCGATGCGCGGATAAAGGCGATGGATGCGGTGATTTCAACACCAAATGTTTTTTTTCATCAATAATCTCGCCTTTTTTTTGCGCGTAGCTGCCCCAAAGTACAAATGATAACCCTTCCCGATGTTGATTGAGTGCGGCAATCGCGGCATCGGTAAATGTTTCCCATCCGCGTTTTTGGTGTGAGCCAGCGTTGGCCATTTCAACTGTCAGCGTTGCATTTAATAGCAAGACGCCTTGATTCGCCCAAGGCGTTAAGTCGCCTTTTTTACCCATGTTGATATTTAAATCTGCTTCAATTTCTTTAAAAATATTTTGTAATGATGGCGGTAGCGCAACGCCTTCTGGCACAGAAAAGCTTAATCCGTGGGCCTGAGGCTGTCCTTTATCTAGTCCATGATAAGGGTCTTGCCCGATAATCACCACGCGCACTTTTTCAAACGGCGTATGATTAAACGCATTAAAAATCAATGGGCTAGGTGGAAAAATGGTTTTTCCTGCGGCTTTTTCTGCTTTTAAAAAAGTGCGTAAATGTTGCATATAAGGCTTGTTAAATTCTTCGCCAATCACAGCTTGCCATGAAGGGTGAAGTTGTCCGTTTTTTTCTTGTGGCATATTGATTTAAGAATCTATTGTGTGAAAGCATTATAACGCTATCTAGATTGTTCAATGGCTGTGTGCTTGCGCGTGTTAAAATGCTTTTGAAGCTGGCTAGACAGTCGCCGCTCACGTAAGTGAGGGGAGGAAAGTCCGGGCTGCATAGAGCGGGATGACGGCTAACGGCCGTACGTTGAAAGCTTAAGTTTCCTTAAGTATAAGGCGCGGAATAGGGCCACAGAGACGAGCGTATTTAGTTACGGTGAAACGCGGTAACCTCCATTCGCAGCAATATCAAATAGGCTGGCATTTTTACGTAAGTAAATAAGGCGTGGCTCGCGCTGCTGGCGGGTAGATAGCTTGAGCGTACAAGTAATTGTGCGCCTAGATGAATGACTGTCAGCCTTAGCAATAAGGTACACAGAACCCGGCTTATCGGCCAGCTTCACACTTTAACTTGCCACTTTAGTGGCTTAGTAAATTGGGGAAGCCCTTCGCATTTAACTTACCAGTTTACTGGTTTAGTTAAATGGTGATGACCCTTGCGGTTATTGCGGGCTTTTTATATGGTTTATTTAAATGGTCAATCTGACAAGTTGACCATTTTTTTTGCCTAAAAATAATGCAAGCTTTGTGATTTTTGCACAGGTTCTTGTGTTTGTTTTCGTCCACATTTAAGTGAAAAATATGGACATTTTCAGCTCAAAATATTAAGCAATTACAATTCAAATGCTTTGCGCATTATTCTCATATTTTACATTCATAAAACATCGTATCTTATTAATTTATATGAATATTATCTAAATTAACAAAATGCGCTAAGTCATTGACCTATAAAGAAAAATTAACAAAAAGGGCTTGCATTGCCCTTTTATTTTATCTATAGTGCAGTTTAGTGGTAAAAAATGCATCTTTGTGGGAAATTTTGCATTTTTACAATCAAAAAAATAAAAAAAATTAAATATTCATTAAGGGGTGATTTTTATATCGGCATTGGGTTGTTGTGAGTGTTGATTATAAATTGAATAGGGAATCTTAACGTGTTATTTCGTGGGGCAACTTCATTAAGCTTAGATGCTAAAAACCGTTTGGCTGTACCTACCAAGTACAGACAAGCGATTTTAGATGCGTGCGCTGGCAACTTAGTGTTGACGGCGCATCCGCACGGCTGTTTGTTGCTCTATCCGCAACCCGCTTGGGAGCCTGTTGAAAAAAGTTTGATGGAAAAACCCTCATTTGATGAAGATGTAAGCGCCATGCAGCGTTTGTTGGTCGGTATGGCAGAAGACCTTGAGCTCGATGGTACTGGACGTATTTTAGTCTCCAACGTATTAAAAACATTTGCAGGGTTGGACAAAGAGGTCATTTTGGTTGGCCAACTCACGCGTTTTGAAATTTGGAATCTTGACACTTGGAATGCAAAAACGGCGCAATTAATCCCGACTGCGGGGCAGAAATTCACCATGCCAGCCGCATTGGGGGATTTTTCGCTGTAATGAAATTTTCAAAATGAGTGCGTCAGAATCTGCTGCCAACGCTACACACTTAACGGTGTTGTTGGATGAGGCCGTGGCCGCATTAGCAATAAAACCGAACGGCATTTATGTGGATGGCACCTTTGGGCGTGGCGGACATTCAAAAAAAATATTAGAAGCATTGGGTGAGCATGGCAGATTGATTGCCTTTGACCGAGATTTAGCGGCCATTGCTTCAGGAAAGCTGATCCAAGATGCTCGGTTTACTTTAGTGCACAGCCATTTTTCTGCCATGCAAGAAAAACTGGCAGAAATAAGCGTTCAAAAAGTAGATGGCATTTTGCTGGATTTAGGTATTTCTTCACCACAAATTGATGAAGGTGAACGCGGGTTTAGTTTTCGGTTTGATGCGCCGCTTGATATGCGCATGGATCAAAGCAGTGGGCAAACGGCGGCAGATTATTTGGCTGCTGCAACAGAAAAGCATTTAGCGGAGGTTATAAAAAATTATGGTGAAGAACGGTTTGCTAAGCAGATTGCAAGGGCGATTATTAAGGAGCGCGATGACGGGCGCGCCATCACCACTACTGGGCAGCTTGCCAAGATCGTGGCAGGGACAATCACGCGCTTTGAACCAGGGCAGAACCCTGCCACGCGGACATTTCAAGCTTTACGGATTTTCGTCAATCAAGAGCTTGAGGAGTTGTCGCTAACCATGCAGCACGCATTGGCATTATTAGCGCCACAAGGTCGATTAGCTGTGATTAGTTTTCACTCGCTGGAAGACCGCATGGTAAAGCAATTTATTCGCGATCAAGAAAACACGGATAGTTTGCCAGCTAATTTTCCTATTCGTGCGTCAGAGTTACCACAACCAAAAATGGTGAGTATTGGCAAAGTGATTAAGCCAAGTGATGCTGAAATTAAACGCAATCCTCGTTCCAGAAGTGCCGTATTGCGTGTGGCGGAAAGAACGCTTGTGAATGGAATGCAAGCGTCATGACAAAATTAAATCTTATTTTATTTTTTGCCTTGATTTTGTCTTCCTTAGGGTTGGTGGAAGCGCAGCATCAAGCGCGCAAACTTTACAGCGCCCTAGATCAAGAAATGCAAGCAGAAAAAAAATATGAATTGGAATACGGACAATTGCAGGCAGAGCAAAGTACGCAAGCCATGCATTCGCGCGTTGAATCCATTGCAACCAGCCAATTGCAAATGCAGGTGCCCGATGAAAAGCGCGTGCAGGTTGTCACCTTGGGGCAAAGGGTAGATTAATCATGGCGATGCAGACCCTCATTGTCGTCAAGTTGCCAGCATGGCGCAGACGCTTTTTGCTCATTGCAATTTTAGTCGGCTTTGCTATTTTGCTTGGCAGAGGCTTGTATTTACAAAGCTTTCATAAAACTTTTTTGCAGAAAAAGGGTGATGCACGCTATAGCCGCACCATTGCCCTTTCATCCCACCGCGGCAAAATTCTTGATAGAAATGGTGAACTGCTAGCAATTAGTTCGCCCGTGGAATCTGTATGCGCTAATCCGCCTGATGTGAAAATTACCGAAGTGCAAACTAAAATCATTGCGCAATTATTAGATTTACCGACAGAAACGGTGCACAAAAAACTCGTTAATAATGCACGAGATTTTGTCTATTTAAAACGGAGAATTTCACCGCAGTTAGCCGCTAAAGTGATGCAAGTTGGGGTGTCTGGTGTTTATTTGCAGCGCGAATACAAGCGCTATTACCCAGCAGCTGATGTGACTGCACATTTGGTCGGCTTTACTGGTTTAGCCGATGATGGGCAACATGACATTGGCTTGGAAGGTTTAGAGCTTGCAGAAAATAAATATCTTTCTGGAAAAGAAGGTAGTCGCCGCGTTTTGAAAGACCGTTCTGGTCATGTGATTGAAGATTTAGTAGAAGTTAATGTGCCGCAAGATGGCCACGACATGATGCTGTCAATTGATCGGCGCATTCAGTATTTGGCTTACCGTGAATTAGCAAAAGCGGTTGAAAAGCATCAGGCAAAAGCGGGCTCTGCTGTGGTACTGGATGCAAAATCAGGCGAAGTGATTGCCATGGCAAACGTGCCAACCTACAACCCAAACAACCCTGTGAATATCAAAGGCAAAACTCGCAATATTGCGATAGTGGACACCTTTGAGCCTGGATCAACCATGAAAGCAATTTCAGTGTCTGCGGGGTTGGAGTCAGGGCAATATACGCCAGAAAGTAAAATTCAAACTGCGCCAGGCTATTTAAATATTGGCCCAGCAAGAATTCATGATTCCCACGCGCATGGCATGCTCAGTGTGGCGGAAGTCATCCAGAAATCTTCAAATGTAGGTTCTTCAAAAATCGCCATGTCCTTAGAGCGAGAATTTTTATGGCATACGTTTAACCAGATTGGATTTGGCGCTAAAACTGGCATTGGCTTTCCAGGGGAGGCCACAGGGCGCGTGCGTGATTTTAAAAAGTGGCGGCCTGTTGAAGTTGCTACCATGTCGTTTGGGAATGGCATTAGCGTCACTTTGTTGCAACTTGCACGTGCCTACACTGTATTTGCCAATGATGGAGAGTTAAAGCCCGTTTCCCTGAAAAAACTCAATAAATCACCTGTGGGCGTACAAGTATTGAGTGCTAAAACCGCCAATCAAATGAAAGCAATGTTGGAAATGGTGATTGCGCCGGGTGGAACTGCGCAACGAGCACGGGTGTTGGGTTATCGCGTTGCTGGAAAAACAGGCACAACGCATAAATTGAGCCCACAAGGTGGCTATGAGAAAGATTTGTACGTCGCGTCTTTTGTCGGCATGGCGCCAGCGTCAAATCCGCGCCTCATAATGGCCGTGATGATAGACGAGCCGAATATCAAAAATGATCAATATTACGGCGGTGTAGCGGCCGCACCTGTCTTTAGCGCGGTGATGACAGATGCTTTACGCATGTTGGCTGTGCCGCAAGACGCGCCAAATAATAATGTGGTGATGACCAGCGATACGCCAGAAGAAGATGCGCGTGAAAATAATACGATTGAAGAAAAGGAAAGCATATGACAATCCTTGCTTCCTTAAATCAATCATTTACTGGCATTACGTCTGATAGCCGCGCTGTTGTTCAAGGTGGGCTATTTTTGGCTTACCCCGGTGAACACAATGATGGCAGAACTTATATTGAAAGCGCAATTGCGGCGGGTGCAGCTTGCATTCTTTGGGAGTCAGCTAACACCAAAGAAAAGCCATTTTATTGGAAAGATGCATGGAAGGTAAACAACCATGCTATTGAAAACCTAAAGAAAAAAGTGGGTGAAATTGCCGCAGAATTTTACCAATATCCATCCAAAAAATGCGCAGTGATTGGTGTGACTGGTACCAATGGCAAAACTTCCGTCAGCCAGTGGATTGCGCAATGTTTAACCATGTTAGGTGAAAAAACAGCGGTCATTGGCACCATAGGCAACGGCTTTATTGAAGCGCAAAAGCCTGCAACCAACACAACACCTGATGCGATTTTGTTGCAAAAAATGTTGGCTGATTACGTGAGTGAAGGTGCAAAAAATATTGCCATGGAAGTTTCATCGCACGGCTTATCGCAAGGGCGCGTGAATGGCGTAATTTTTGATGTGGCGGTACTGACAAATTTAACGCGCGACCACTTGGATTATCACAAAACCATGGAGACTTACGCCGCAGCAAAACGGCAATTATTTGATTGGCAAAATTTGCGGGTGGCAATCTTGAATGCAGATGATGCCTTTGGTGCGTCTATCATTCAGGCGATTGAGGCATCTAAAAAAAATTACCTAAGTTATGGTATCCATTCTGAAAAGGCACATATTCGCGGCTCAGAATTAAGTTTGAACACGCATGGTTTATCCATGAAAGTGCACACGCCAAAAGGAAGTGGTATGCTCAAAGCAAACGTTTTGGGCGAATTTAATGCCTATAATTTGTTGGCAGTGCTTGCGACATTATTAAGTCTAGACATTGATTTAAATGCAGCCTTAAGTGCTATCAGTCATATTCAGCCCGTCGCTGGCCGTATGCAGCAACTCGGTGGTAAGTCGCAACCGCTGGTGGTAATTGATTATGCGCATACGCCAGATGCGCTTGAAAAAGTACTCACTACATTACGCCAACAAATGACTGCGGAGCAACGGTTAATTTGTGTGTTTGGCTGTGGCGGAGATCGTGATGCAGGCAAGCGGCCACTGATGGGGCAAGTAGCCGCGCAATGTGCAGATGTGACCGTTGTGACTTCAGATAACCCTAGAAACGAAGCCCCAGAAGTCATTATTCAGGATGTTATCAAAACATTCACTTCATCAATCGAAATTGAAATTGACCGTGCAAAAGCCATTTTTAAAGCCATTTCCCTTGCAAACACTGGTGACATTGTTTTGATTGCAGGCAAAGGTCATGAAGATTATCAAGAAATTTCAGGTGTTAAATATCCGTTTAGTGATGTTGTAATTGCAAAAAATGCATTAGCTAAGATGCATCAAACGCAGGTGGCAATATGATGATGCGTTTATCACAAGCAGCTACAGCGTTGAATGTAATCAACCCAAATTCTGCGAAGTGGATGGGTGAAGATGTAGCGTTTGATTCAGTAGGCACAGACAGTCGCAATATTCAAAAAAATCAATTATTTGTCGCACTCAAAGGCGAAAAATTTGATGGTCATCATTTTGCTGAACAAGCCCTTACAGAAGGCGCAACTGCTGTGATGGTCAATGCAGAATCTAATAATAAAAATTTAAAAGCTGCCTTAATCGTTGAGGATACTTATCAAGCTCTTGGTTATTTATCTGCCTTCTGGCGCAGTCAATTGCATATTCCAATAATTGCAGTCACTGGCAGTAATGGCAAAACCAGCGTCAAAGAAATGCTGGCTTCTATTCTAAAAATTGCAGCAGGCGGATCTGAAAAAGTACTCGCCACGCAAGGTAATTTAAACAACCACATCGGCTTGCCGCTCACGTTATTAAAAATAAATGCGCAACATCAATTTGCAGTGGTGGAAATGGGCATGAACCATTCAGGAGAAATTGCTTATTTAACAAAATTAGCAAAGCCAACGGTTACCATTATTAATAACGCAGGTAATGCCCATTTAGGTGAACTAGGTTCATATGAAGCGATTGCAAAAGCTAAAGGTGAAATTCTTGAAGGGTTGATTGATGCTGGGACAGCAGTTTTAAACGCGGATGATGTGTTTTATCCCTTATGGAAAAATTTAGCAAAAAATAAAAAAATTATTACTTTTGGCTTAAATCAACCGAGTGATGTGACAGCTCACTATCAACTCAATGAAGTTGGCAGTGCAATTCAACTAAAAACACCTGGCGGAGAAGTCGCAATCAATCTGCCAGTGCCAGGCTTACACAATGTGATGAATGCGTTGGCGGCTAGTACAGCAGCGCTTGCAGCTGGGGTTTCGTTAGAAGCAATCCAATTAGGCTTGGCAGATTATCAAGGTGCAAAAGGGCGATTGCAATCTTTCAAAGGCTTCAATGGTGCATTAGTGATTGATGACACCTACAACGCAAACCCAATGTCGATGAAAGTTGCGATTGATGTATTAAGCGCAAGGGTTGGAAAAAAAATATTGGTACTGGGCGATATGGGTGAATTGGGTAAAGATGAAATTGCCATGCATGACGAAATTGGCGCTTACGCAAAAAGCGCAGCGATTGATGCGCTTTTTACTTTTGGCAACCTCAGCGCATTCATGAGCATTGCTTTTGGTGAAGGTGCGAAACACTATGAAAATTTGGACTTGTTGGTGATAAATGTAAAAAATGCAATGAAAGCCAACACCACAGTGTTAGTGAAAGGCTCACGTTTCATGGCAATGGAAAGAGTATCAAAAGCAATTGTTGAAGATTAAAAAAATGATAAAAAAACAAAATCAAACAGAAAGGCACACAACATGTTATTAGAACTCGCACATTGGCTTTCTAAAGAAATGCATGGCTTTCAAGTATTTAACTACATTACATTGCGTGCAGTGCTTGCTGCGCTGACCTCACTCATTATTTCCTTTCTGATCGGCCCAACACTGATCAAAAAGCTCACTTATTACAAAGTAGGGCAATCCGTGCGTGACGATGGCCCGCAAACACATTTAATCAAGGCTGGCACGCCCACCATGGGAGGTGCGTTGATTTTAGTGGCAATAGTTGCCTCAACGTTACTTTGGGCTGACTTAACAAACAAATACATTTGGATAGTACTTTTCACAACCATTGGTTTTGGTGTGATTGGCTGGGTGGATGATTGGCGCAAAGTGGTGCATCGCAACCCAAAAGGCCTATCTGCAAAAGAAAAGTATTTCTGGCAATCATTAGTCGGATTAGCAGTAGCGATATTTTTGCTTAATACTGCAACTACGCCTGCGCATACCACCCTCATTATGCCAATTTTTAAAACGGTGATGATTCCACTCACAGGCATTGCCTTTGTAGTGTTAACTTATTTGGTGGTGGTGGGCAGCAGTAATGCAGTGAATTTAACCGATGGCTTAGATGGATTAGCTATTTTGCCCACCGTGATGGTGGCAGGCGCGTTGGCCATTTTTGCTTACGCAACGGGGCGGATTGATTACTCAAATTATTTAGGCATTCCCTATATTTATGGCGCCAGTGAACTCATGGTGTTTTGTGCTTCCATGGTCGGCGCAGGGTTAGGTTTTTTATGGTTTAACGCTTATCCCGCAGAAGTTTTTATGGGAGATGTGGGTGCGCTGGCTTTGGGTGCAGCACTAGGTGTGGTCGCCGTTATTGTTCGCCAAGAAGTGATTTTATTTATTATGGGCGGCGTATTTGTGGTGGAAACGTTTTCAGTGGCCGCGCAAGTGAGCTATTTTAAATTTACAAAATATAAAACAGGTGTTGGCAAACGAATATTTCTCATGGCGCCCTTGCATCATCATTACGAACAAAAAGGTTGGAAAGAAACGCAAGTGGTGGTGCGCTTTTGGATTATCACCATGATGTTGGTGTTGGTGGGTTTATCTACATTAAAAATTAGATAAAAATTTTAAATAAAAAACAATGAAACTTAAAATAAATCAACAACGTGTACTAGTGCTTGGAATCGGCGATTCTGGCTTGGCAACTGCGCGCTGGCTAACGAGCCAAGGCGCAGTGCTGCGTGTTGCGGATAGTCGCGAAACGCACGCGAATGTTGACTTAATTAAAGCTGAAATGCCTGAAGCAGAAATTTTCATGGGTGGCTTTAAACCAGAAATTTTTGACGATGTTGCTTTTGCAGTCATCAGCCCAGGTATTGCACTTGTTACGCCAGAAATTCAAACAGCGATGAGCAATGGATTGAAGGTGATTGGCGATGTTGAACTTTTTGCACAATATCGCTCGCCAAACGTAAAAGTAATTGGCATTACCGGCGCAAATGGTAAAACCACGGTGACAACGCTGGTGGGCGAAATGTGCAAAGCCGCAGGCTTGCGTACCATTGTAGCGGGCAATATTGGCTTGCCAGTATTAGAAGCGCTAATGATGGAAACGCCAGATCTATATGTGTTGGAACTTTCAAGTTTTCAGCTGGAAACCACGCATAGCTTAGTGTTGGATGCCGCAACCATGCTGAATTTGTCTGAAGATCACATGGACAGATACGAGAGTTTTCAAGCCTATGCCATTGCAAAAGCCAGAATTTTTTATAACGCAAAATGCCAAGTGCTTAACCGCGATGATGCGTGGAGCATGATGATGGCGCGTTCAAAACTGCCACAAGTGACGTTTGGTTTAGATGATGAAAACGCTGATGAAAAAAGTTTTGGCCTAAGCAATCTAGATGGAGAAATTTGGCTAAGTGAAGGAGATAAGCCGCTCATTAATTTTGCTGTGATGAAATTGGTCGGTTTACATAATGCAGCCAACGCATTGGCGGCCATTGCACTTTGTCGCCAAATTGGTTTGGAATATCCACCAATTTTGCAAACCCTTTACGAATTTAAAGGCTTAAGCCATCGTGTGGAATGGGTGGCAAATATTAACGATGTTGATTATTTTGATGATTCCAAAGGCACTAATGTCGGTGCAACGTGTGCGGCAATTTCTGGCTTAACACAAAAAGTGGTGCTGATTGCGGGTGGCGATGGCAAAGGCCAAGATTTTAAACCGTTGCAAGCACCCGTAAAAAGTAATGCCAGAGCGGTTGTGTTGATTGGCCGTGATGCTCCGCTGATTGAAACTGAATTGTTAGAAACTGAAGTGCCACTCTATCGTGCAATTGATTTGCCAGAAGCGGTCAACATTGCAAAAAAATTAGCAAAAACGGGCGATGCCGTGCTGTTATCACCCGCCTGTGCCAGCTTTGATATGTTTAAAAATTATGTACATCGGGCAGAAGTTTTTGTGGAAGCAGTGTTAAAGCTCAAAGCTATAGAAGAAAATTTTGCAGAAGTTTCTACAGAAAAATCTAGGGCGGCGTCATGGTAACCGCAATGCTCAACCGCGAACGCCTCAATGCCCCGATTTATGACCGAGGCCTACTCTGGACCATTATATTTTTGCTTGGCATTGGCTTGGTCATGGTATTTTCAGCCTCCATCGCCAT
This sequence comes from Methylophilaceae bacterium, assembly GCA_965247415.1. Lineage (GTDB taxonomy): Bacteria > Pseudomonadota > Gammaproteobacteria > Burkholderiales > Methylophilaceae > Methylotenera. The sequence goes on along the minus strand of OZ252007.1, from coordinate 864,282 downwards.
CGCCGATGCGGACAAAGCCGTGGGGCATAACAGTCATTATTATTTATTCAGACAAGCCATTTTTATCTTGGTGAGTGTGGTTACTGCCTTCGTTGTTTTCAATATTCCAATTGTGGGATGGCAAAAAATGGCCCCTTATTTATTTATGGTTGGTTTGTTTCTTCTTGTGCTTGTGCTGATTCCAGGCGTTGGAAAAGTGGTTGGCGGTAGCCGCCGCTGGTTATCACTACTTGTCATTAATCTACAACCTTCAGAATTTATGAAATTGCTGGTTGCCATTTATGTAGCTGATTACACCGTGAGAAAAGCTGCATTTATGAACAGCTTTACCCGTGGTTTTTTACCCATGTTGGCGGTGATGCTGCTGGTGGGAAGCCTATTGTTGCTAGAGCCTGATTTTGGCGCATTTGCGGTGATTGCAGCGATTTCAATTTCAATTTTATGGTTAGGCGGCATCAATATTCGTATTTTTGCTGGGCTGATTGTGCTGTTGGTAGTTGGTTTTATTACCTTAATTTTGATTGCGCCTTACCGATTAGCCCGAGTCACCAACTTTATGGATCCTTGGGCTGATCCGTTCGGTAAAGGCTACCAGCTTTCACACGCACTCATTGCGTTTGGGCGCGGCGAATGGTTGGGCGTTGGCTTGGGTGCAAGTGTCGAAAAATTACTCTATTTGCCAGAAGCGCACACAGATTTTTTACTCGCGGTGATTGCAGAAGAATTAGGGTTTGTTGGCGTTTTGACAATTCTAGGATTATTTATTTATATCGTACTGCGCGCCTTTGCTATTGCAAAAGAAGCTATCAACAACGAGCGCTATTTTGCAGCATTGCTTGCGCAAGGACTCGGGGTTTGGGTTGGCGTGCAAGGCATCTTTAATATGGGTGTCAACATGGGTTTACTCCCAACGAAAGGACTCACCTTACCGTTTTTATCCTTTGGTGGCAGTGGCATCTTAGCCAATTGTGTAGCCATGGCCATTTTACTCAGAATAGATTTTGAGAATAGAAGAATGCAAAAAGGATTGCCAGCATGAGCAAAACTTTGATGGTCATGGCGGGCGGTACAGGCGGACATGTTTATCCTGCCATGGCGGTGGCGGATGAGCTAAAAAATCTAGGCTGGAAAATTGTATGGCTTTGCACCGAAGGCGGCATGGAAAACCGTTTGATTGCAAATAAAGGCTATGAAAAGGCCATGATGACCATGCAAGGCGTGCGTGGCAAAGGTTTATTAGGATGGTTATTGCTGCCAGCGAAATTGAATAAAGCCTTTACACAAAGTGCAAGCGCGATGCGCAAATATCAGCCCAATGTAGTACTGGGTATGGGCGGTTTTGCGGCATTTCCCGGTGGATTGATGGCGAAGTTACTTGGCAAGCCATTGGTCATTCATGAGCAAAACTCTGTGGCGGGCTTAACCAACAAAGTGTTAGCGAATATTGCAAACCGCGTATTGGCTGCCTTTCCATCAGCCTTTGGCGATAAAGCAACGTTGATTGGCAACCCTGTCCGTGCAGATATTATTGCGGTTAACGCGCCTGAAATTCGCTTTGCAGAACATACAGGCGCACTGAGATTATTAGTGGTGGGTGGCAGTTTGGGTGCGCAAGCGTTGAATGAAAAAATACCGCAAGCCATTGCAAAATTACCTTTAGAACAACGTCCGCAAATTGTGCATCAAGCGGGTGTAAAACATATTGATGCATTAACACAAAATTATGAAAATGCTCGCGTAGTGGCAGATACGCGCGCGTTTATTGATGATATGGCAGCCATGTACGCATGGGCAGATTTTGTGATTTGCCGTGCAGGCGCGTTGACGGTTGCTGAAATCTCAACCGTTGGGTTGGGCTCGCTGATGATTCCATTTCCATTTGCGGTTGACGACCACCAAACCACGAATGCGCAATATTTAGTTGAACATGGCGCGGCTTGGTTGATACAGCAAAAAGAGTTAACTGTGGAAGCGTTGGTTGAAATGATCAGTGGCTTAAATCGAGAAAATTGTCTATCGATGGCCATCAAAGCAAAAAAATTAGGCAAACCTAATGCAACACGTGATGTTGCAAACATCTGTAGTGAGATCGCACTGTGAGACTCAAACCATGAAGCATAAAGTAAAAAATATTCACTTTGTTGGCATCGGCGGTGCTGGTATGAGCGGCATTGCAGAAGTGTTGATCAATTTAGACTTTACCGTCACAGGTTCAGATTTGAACGAAAACTCGGTCACTAAAAGATTACAAAATTTTGGCGCAACGGTATTTAAAGGCCATGCCGCAGAAAATTTAAAGGCCGCGGATGTGGTGGTGGTTTCCAGCGCCGTGAACGAAGAAAATCCAGAAATCAAAGCGGCACGTGCTAAAAAAATTCCAGTCGTGCCACGTGCCCTGATGTTGGCAGAACTCATGCGATTCAAGCAAGGCATTGCTGTGGCGGGTACGCACGGCAAAACGACCACAACCAGTTTAATCGCCAGTATTTTGGCAGAAGCAGGCATGGACCCAACCTTTGTGATCGGCGGTAAATTAGAAGCAGCCAATACCAACGCAAAATTAGGCACGGGTGAATATATTGTGGCGGAGGCCGATGAATCGGATGCGTCCTTCTTGCATTTAACGCCTGTGTTAGCGGTAGTCACCAATATTGACCAAGACCACATGGATACCTACGAACACAGTTTTGACAAACTCAAAAGTGCCTTTGTGGAATTTTTACAGCAATTACCGTTTTGGGGCATGGCAGTCGTCTGCGTTGACGATGCCAATATTAGAGAAATTCTGCCGCGCGTAACCAAACCTGTGATGACTTACGGCGTCAGTGAAGACGCCAATATTCAAGCGAAAAATATTATTGCCGATCACGGAAAAATGCATTTTGAAGTGATTCGTAAAAACGGCACAACCACACGTTTAAACATTACGCTCAATCTGCCTGGTCATCATTATGTATTAAACGCGCTGGCAGCCATTGCGATTGCGACAGAACTCAATGTGCCAGATATTGCCATTATTAAAGCACTCAAAGAATTTAAAGGCGTTGGCCGCAGGTTTGAACGCTACGGCGAAATTTCAGCAAAAACAGGCGGCCATTTCACGCTGATTGATGATTACGGACATCATCCAGTGGAAATGCAAGCAGTGGTGAGTGCTGCCCGTGCAGCGTTTCCTGACCGACGTTTAGTGATGGCATTTCAGCCACATCGCTACACGCGTACGCGCGATTGCTTTGAAGATTTCGTCAAAGTGCTTTCTACCATTGACGCAGTACTGTTGACCGAAGTGTACTCGGCAGGCGAATCGCCAATAATCGCGGCGGATACGCGCTCGCTGATTCGCGCCATTCGCGTCACAGGAAAAGTAGAGCCATTGTTTGTGGAAACCACTGATGAATTACCCGAAGCTATTTTGAATCTCGCGCAAGAAAATGATGTGGTCATTGTGATGGGCGCGGGTTCGATTGGGCAAGTTGCAGCAAAAACAAAAATGCTGGCATTAGAGGTTCAAAAAAGTTAGATGAGCGCGAAACGACACATGAATGTTGAAGAAAATCAGTTACGTGGAAAGTTAACGCACCATGAAACCATGGCGCGCTATACCAGCTGGCGCGTGGGCGGCAAGGCAGATACTTTCTATGTGCCAGCTGATTTGGCTGATTTGCAAACCTTTATCAGCACCGTTGAGCCTAGTCAGCCCATTTATTTTATTGGATTAGGTTCAAATTTACTGATTCGTGATGGTGGCATTCGTGGCACGGTGATTTTAATGCACAACGTGTTGACGTCATTAAAAAGTGATGGTGACGAAATTTTTGCAGAAGCAGGCGTGACGTGCGCAAAACTAGCAAAATTTTGCGCAAAAGAAAGTAAACAAGGCGCGGAGTTTTTCGCAGGCATTCCGGGTACATTGGGCGGCGCACTTGCCATGAACGCTGGCTGTTATGGCACAGAAACTTGGAGCGCAGTCAAACGCGTGACAACCTTGAATCGCAAGGGTGAATTAATTATTCGTGAGGCAAAAGAATTTACGCCGAGTTACCGCCATATTGAAAAACCTGTGGCGGATGAATGGTTTATCAATGCTTGGTTACAGTTTGAAGCAGGTGACTCAGAAGAGTCAGCGAAAAAAATTAAAAATTTATTGGCTAAACGCCTTGCCACACAGCCGCTAAATCAACCCAGTGCGGGCTCAACCTTTAGAAATCCGCCAAACGATTTTGCAGCAAGGTTGATTGAGACATGTGGCTTAAAAGGTTTTTTAATTGGCGGGGCGCAAGTGTCTGAAAAACATGCCAATTTTATTGTAAATGTGGGCGGTGCCAATGCGCTGGATATTGAATTACTCATCAAACATATGCAACAAACGGTACTGGAAAAACAAGGCGTGGCGTTGGTACAAGAAGTGAAAGTGATTGGAGAATATTTAGAATGAACGCTTCTTCAACAAACAATCAAGAAGTCAATCCGGAAAAATTTGGCAAAGTTGCGGTGCTGATGGGTGGTGTTTCTGGCGAGCGTGAAGTGTCGCTTAAAAGTGGCGCGGCGGTGCTCACTGCGCTCAAAGTACAAGGTGTAGATGCGCATGTGTTTGACCCAAAATTTCAATCATTGTCAGAACTTGCGCAATATCAAACCGCGTTTATTAATTTACATGGACGTTTTGGTGAAGATGGTTGCATTCAAGGAGCATTAGAAATGCTGCATATTCCCTACACAGGCAGTGGCGTAATGGCCTCTGCGATTGGCATGGATAAGTGGCGTACTAAAGTTTTGTGGCGCGCCAACGGCATTGTGACGCCAGATTTTGTGATGGTGAATGATGAAAGCAATTTTGCTGAAATAGAAAAAAATTTAGGTTTACCGCTTTTTGTTAAGCCTGCTAATGAGGGTTCAAGTATTGGCATTAGTAAAGTGAAAGTAGTCGGTGGATTAAAAGCGGCTTATCAATTGGCGGCGAAAGCAGATCCGCTGGTGATTGCAGAGAAATTTGTTGGTGGTGGTGAATATACGGTTGGGATTATTGGCAATGGTACGCAAGGTTTTAAAGCCTTACCGATTATTCGGATTGTGCCAAAAAATGAATTTTACGATTATGAAGCTAAATATTTGCGTGATGACACGGAGTATCGCTGCCCTTGTGGCTTAAGCGCAGAAAAAGAAGCGCAAATTCAACAAGAAGCGTTGCAAGCATTTAAAGTGATTGGCTGTTCTGGTTGGGGGCGCGTTGATTTTTTAATGGATGAAACAGGACAGCATTATTTTTTAGAAGTGAATACGAGCCCAGGCATGACTGACCATAGTTTAGTGCCGATGGCTGCGAAAGCGGCGGGTTTAAGTTTTGAAGCCTTAGTCATAAAAATTTTGGAGCTAAGCCGTGTGGGATAAACCTACATTGTTAAATTGGATTGCAAATCTGCTCTTTGCATTGAGTTTGGTCGCCATTTTGTATATGGCGCTGTATGCCTTTGTTCACTCGCCCTTGTTTCCGTTGCGTGAAGTTAAAATTGACGGAACCTTACAGCATGTGAACCGTGAACAAGTGAAACTGATTGTAGAAAAACATTTAAGAGGCAATTTTTTTACCATTGATTTAAGTGAAGCGCGCAATGCTTTTGAAAAGTTACCTTGGGCACGCAAGGTGAGTGTGCGGCGTCGTTGGCCAGATCGTTTAGAAGTGACGATTGAAGAACATCAAGCATTAGCCAGATGGGGTGCTGTTGGCTTGGTAAATACGCATGGCGAACTTTTCCATGCCGCAACCAGTAGTGAATTACCTATTTTTTATGGTCCAGAGGCTGGTGAAATTGAACTTGCTTTGCAATATGTTGCGTTTTCAAAAGCCATTCGTCCTGCCAATTTAAAAATTAATAGTCTCACGCTTACGCCAAGGCGTGCTTGGGAATTGCTCACCGACAACGGCATGACGATTGCGCTTGGGCGAGTAGATATGCAAGCACGGCTCGGTAAATTTGCTGAAGTGTATCGGACCACGATTGCGGGATTAAATAAAAAAATTGCCTATGCAGATTTGCGCTATCCGAATGGCTTTGCCGTGCGAAAACCTGCTGGTTCTCAGTCTGGAGAGGGACAATTAGGCCAAACACAGTTTGGACAGGCGAAAGAAAAATCAGCAGCTGAAAAAGTAGCTAATAATAAAGCGATTCAGCAATACCCATTGTGGATGAACGCAAGCAAAAAAGTGATTGATGAGAACCATATTAACCATATGAAAAGTAAAAAGTCGTGATTAACCCACGCGGAGAAAAGAAATGAGTAGAACTAAAGAAGATAAAAATCTAATCGTTGGGCTGGACATTGGCACCTCGAAAATTGTGGCGATTGTGGCTGAGCTAGCCCCTGACGGTGCACTCAATGTGATTGGCCTTGGGCAACATATTTCACGCGGACTAAAAAAAGGCGTGGTGATTAATATTGATTCCACCATGCAATCTGTGCAACGCGCGCTGGAAGAAGCAGAGCTCATGGCAAACTGCAAAATTGCCAACGTGTTTACGGGCATTGCTGGCAGCCATATAAAAAGTTTGAATTCGCACGGCATGGTCAAAATTAAAGATGCAGAAGTCACCCAAATGGATATTGACCGCGTGGTGGATACCGCGCGCGCGATTGCCCTGCCAGCAGATCAGCAAATTTTACATATTCTCACGCAAGAATTCATTATTGACGGTCAAGAGGATGTGCGCGAACCACTTGGCATGAGTGGTATGAAGTTGGAAGTCAAAGTGCATATTGTCACGGGCGCGGTGGCAGCCGCGCAAAATATTGTGAAGTGCATCAAACGCTGTGGGATTGATGTAAACGATTTAATTTTGCAACCATTGGCTTCCAGTTTAGCGGTGCTGACGGAAGATGAAAAAGAGTTGGGTGTTTGCTTGGTGGACATTGGCGGAGGCACCACAGACATTGCAGTGTATAAGCAGGGCGCAATTCGCCACACCGCAGTTGTGCCAATCGCGGGTGACCAAATGACCAATGATGTGGCGGTGGCTTTTAGAACACCCACCCAATCAGCCGAAGACATCAAAATTAAACACGGCTGTGCGCTGGGCGAACTGGTGGATGCGCGAGAAATGGTAGAAGTGCCTGGCGTTGATGGGCGCGAGCCGCGTCAGTTATCGGTAGGCACATTGGCTGAGGTGTTGCACCCACGCGTCAAAGAACTGTACGAATTAGTGTTAGATGAGTTGCGCCGCAGTGGCATGGAGCAAATGATTGCATCTGGCATTGTCATTACAGGTGGCGCAGCCATGATGAAAGGCATGGTAGAACTTGGCGAAGAAATCTTCCATATGCCTGTGCGTTTAGGGTTGCCCAGAAATGTGGGTGGATTATCAGAAGTGGTCAGCAACCCAAGATATTCAACAGGCGTGGGCTTGGTGCTTAAGGGAAAACAGCAAATGTTAGGGCAAATTGCAGGCGTTGCTGAATTAGGTTCACTGACTAGCATGATTCAAAAAATGAAAAGCTGGTTTCAGGGTAATTTTTAAAAAAAGTATGAAAAAGTAAGCAATAAATGCAGTTGAAAGTAAAAGTAGTAAATAAAAAAAGCAGTACAAAAATAGTTAGGCGGGAAGTTATTTAAAAAGCGTGATATTAAAAAAGGAGTTTAAAAATGTTTGAAATTATGGAAAAAAATTCCCAAGAAGCGGTCATTAAAGTGATTGGCGTTGGCGGTTGCGGGGGCAATGCCGTTGAACACATGATTGAAAAAAGTGTGGGTGGTGTAGAATTTATTTGCGCAAATACAGACATGCAAGCGCTCAAGAAAAGCCGTGCAAAAACAGTCTTACAAATGGGTGTCAGCATGACCAAAGGCTTGGGCGCAGGCGCCAGACCAGAAATTGGTCGTGATGCTGCGATGGAAGACCGTGATGCGATTGCTGAACTGATTGAAGGCGCAGACATGCTGTTCATCACCGCAGGCATGGGTGGCGGCACGGGTACGGGCGCAGCACCAGTGATTGCGCAAGTAGCAAAAGACATGGGCATTTTAACGGTGGCTGTGGTGACAAAACCTTTTGCATTTGAAGGTAAACGCACTAAAGTGGCGATTGACGGTTTAGAAGAATTGTCAAAATATGTGGACTCACTGATTGTGATTCCAAATGAAAAGTTAATGGAAGTGTTGGGCGAAGATGTGCCATTTTTAGAAGCCTTCAGAGCCGCGAACGATGTGCTCCATAATGCGGTTTCTGGCATTGCAGAAATTATTAATTGCCCAGGTTTGGTGAACGTTGACTTTGCAGACGTACGCACAGTGATGAGTGAAATGGGCATGGCGATGATGGGTTCTGCCATTGCAGAAGGCCCAGACCGTGCGCGAATTGCTGCAGAGCAAGCGGTTGCAAGCCCATTGCTCGAAGATGTGAATTTAGCCAATGCGCGTGGTGTGTTGGTGAATATCACCACTTCAGCATCTTTCAAAATGAAAGAATATTATGATGTGATGAACACCATTAAAGCCTTCACTGCTGAAGACGCAACCGTGATTGTAGGTAATGTGTTTGATGAAACCATTGGTGAAGGCTTGCGCGTCACGATGGTGGCTACGGGTTTAACAGGCTTGCAACGCCGTCAACAAAAGCCTGATTTGCGCGTGATGGAACAGCAAGTGGTTCGTAATGGTACAACGAATCAAGCCGTTTTTAATGGTCAGCAAAATAATGCAATAGTAGAAGATGAAGCGCCTGCTGTATTTGCACAAAATAGCCGCCGTGCGCAGGTTGAAGCAATGAAAGTTGCGGGTGTTGATGAATATGACATTCCAGCATTTTTGCGCAAACAAGCTGATTAAGATTCTCTATGAAAGAAAAACTATATTTTGAAATGATAGACGCACTTTTGTGCATCAGTTGCGTCTATCCATAACAAATTAAGTTGCATCAAAAACAAAAGTTTTATTAAATGGGGAAAAAAATAAGTTAAATGGTCAGGCAACGCACGTTAAAAAAAATGATAAGCGCCACGGGCGTTGGTCTGCACAATGGCGAAAAGGTTACGCTTACCCTTCGCCCTGCTGCAGCCGATACTGGCATTGTGTTTAAGCGGGTTGATTTGCCCGAGCCCAACACAATACAAGCCACGCCAGACGCTGTGCATGACACCCGCATGTGCTCAGCATTGGAAGTGGGTGGCGCGCGCGTTGCGACCGTAGAACATATTATGTCTGCCATTGCAGGGCTAGGCGTTGATAACATTGTGATTGAGGTTAACGCGTCAGAAATTCCAATTATGGACGGCAGTGCCGTACCTTTTGTATTTTTGTTGCAAGAGGCGGGCATTGAAGAGCTAGATGCACCCAAAAAATTTATCCGCATTAAAAAGAAGGTTGAAGTGATTGAAGGCGATAAATGGGTGCATTTTGAGCCGTATCATGGCTTTAAAATTGACTTTACCATTGATTTTAATCACCCCGTATTTGAGCATTCAGGCAACAACTTCACCATAGATTTTGCGTTAGATTCTTACATTCAGGAAATTAGCCGCGCCCGTACGTTTGGTTTTATGCATGAAGTAGAATTTTTGCGATCAAACGGTTTAGCACGCGGTGGCAGTTTAGACAATGCCATTGTGCTGGACGAATACCGCGTATTGAACGCAGATGGCTTGCGTTATGACGATGAATTTGTAAAACATAAAATTTTAGATGCGATTGGCGATTTATACATGCTAGGCCACCCAATTTTAGGTGCGTTTTATGCTTATAAATCAGGCCATGCGCTTAATAATCAATTGTTACGCGCCTTACTTAAAGACAGCGAAGCATGGGAATTTGTCACTTTTGATGATGAAGAAAAAGCGCCCAAAAATTTTTCTCAAATCAGCAACGCGTTAATGGTTAACGCGCCTTAATCTGCATACACATAGAGGATTTGTCGAATGTTAATCCTTAGGCTACTGTTTGTACTTTTAATTATTATTTCACTGGTTTTACTAGGGTTTTATTTACTTTACGACGATCATAAATACCTGCATTACTTTAAACAAATACTTAAATTAACGTTGTATTTAGCGGTTCTACTTGGCGTTGTATTTGTTTTACGCGGCTTATTGTAATTGTATTACCATCAATTTTTTAACTAAATTTAATTGTATTTTTTGCCTATTGGTTATATCAATGTCTCAGTTGCGCGCAGTCCATGCCTTTTTAAAAAATTTCTCAAGTAAAACTTTTTTTAATTTCTTTAAAATTGTCATTAGTCTTTTATTGTTGCTGGTTTCAACTCAGGCAGAAGCGTTTCTTGAGGAAAGTATTTTCTTGAAAGCAAAAGAGGCTTATCAAGCAAAAAATGAAGTCTTATTAAATCAATATACGCAAACACTCCTCGCAAAAAATTATTTACTTGCGCCTTATTCTGAATACTGGTTATTGCTATTACGCTTAGAAAAAGCTGAAAACTCAGACATTCAAACTTTTTTAGAAACTTATGCAAGCTACCCATTTGCAAATCGCTTGCGCGGAGAGTGGTTAAAAAAACTCGCCAAACAAGGTGCATGGGATTTATTTTTTCAACAATATCAACAATATCAACAATATCAACCAGAAGATTCAGCGGTGCAGTGCGAGTATTGGGTTGGCCAAACACTTTTCTCTAAACCTATTGATGAAGCGCAAATTAAATCATTATGGCTAACAAGCCAAGACTTACCCAGTCAATGCAATCGACTATTTGATACGCTGATACAAAATAGTCAATTAAATTCTGAAACCATTTATGCGCGATTAAGACTTGCCTTGTTAGAAGGCCGTCCAAATTTAGCAAAGGAAATTGCGCAAAAATTTTCAACAACAGATGCTTCTAAATTAAAACTGATTGATCGCGCATATCAATCGCCTTTATTATTTTTAAATCATCGCAATGCTTCGTTTAAATCTCGTTTGGGCGCAGAGCTCAATGTTTTTGCTTTAGATAGACTTGCGCGCATTAACACCGCAAAAGCAGCAGAAATCTTACATGAAGTAGAACCGTTATTTGATGCGCCTTTGAGTGCGTTGGCGTGGCATAGAATTGGCTATCACGCGGCGCGTGCGCATGACACAAATGCAGTGCGCTACTTTTTGAATGCAAAAAATAGACTAGAATCCACGCCAAATTTGCAAGCAACACAACCCTACAAAGAAATGTTTGCATGGCGCACACGCGCAGCGCTCAGAGAAAATAATTGGCAAGAAGTGCTTAACGGCATTGCTTTAATGCCAGAAAAACAAATGCAAGAAGGTGCGTGGCGATATTGGAAGGCGCGCGCTTTAAAAGCCAATGTTGAAAACACATCAACAGCCTTACAAGAATCAACTGCACTCTTTAGCCAGCTTGCAAAAGAGCGCCATTATTACGGCTGGTTGGCGGCTGAAGAGTTAGAAGCTAGTTTGTCAAATGGCACAGAACAAACTCTAGCAATCACCGAGGATGAAACAGCTAAGATTGCCAATTTACCTGAAATTAAACGTGCAATTGCATTAAAAAATGTAGACATGCGCTGGGAAGCCAAGCAAGAATGGCTAGCAGCAACACGCAATTTTAACGACCAAACCTTGATAGCAGCCGCAAAGTATGCACAAAAATTAGCATGGTATGATATTGCTATCCTGACCGCAGATAGTACCAAAGAAATACATGATTTTAATTTACGTTATCCAACACCGTATCGGGAATTATTTAACTATGCGGCAGATGATGAACAATTGGATGAAGCATGGGTTTATGGATTAACCAGACAAGAAAGCCGTTTTATGGATGATGCAAAATCGAGCGTGGGCGCGGCAGGCATGATGCAGCTGATGCCAGCCACAGCAAAATGGGCGGCTAAACGTAAAGGCTTGTTTGGCTATCATCAAGGCATGATTCATGATTTACGCACCAACATTGAATTGGGCGCTTATTATATGCGTCACACCTTAGATTTGTTAGGTGGGCAAGCTGTACTCGCCACCGCAGCTTACAATGCGGGCCCAAGCCGTGCCAAACGATGGATGGCAGATACACCTTTAGAAGCAGCTATTTTTATAGAAACGATTCCATTTGGTGAAACTCGCAATTACGTGCAAAAAGTAATGGCAAATGCACATTTATATGCGCCCAGACTTGGTACAAAAATACAATCGTTAAAAGCACGTTTAGGCAAAATTCCTGCCAGAAATCAATCAGTAGATTAAAGTTGAGAAAAAGGTGAAACCATGAAAGTACAACAAATATGCGTATTAGGCGGTTCAGGGTTTGTCGGCAGCGCGATTGTCGCAGCATTGCAAGCCAAAGGGTATGACATTAAAGTGCTGACAAGGCGCTTAGGAAAAGCCAATCATTTAAAATTATTGCCGAATGTTCAGTTGCAAGAATGCAATATTTTCAATCAAGAAGCGTTAAAAAAAGCAGTTAAGGGCAATGACGCGGTGATTAATTTAATTGGCATTTTGCACCAAAGCCGCAAATTAAGTTTTAATCACGCGCACGCCCTACTGCCTGAAACGCTTGCAAATATTTGTGTTGACTTAGGGATTAAACGCTTAATCCATATCAGCAGTTTAGGGGCTAGTAAAAATGCCCCCAGCCAATATTTACGCTCAAAAGGCGCAGGGGAAGAAGCGCTTCTAGCATTAAAAGATCAATTAAATACCACCGTTTTTCAGCCTTCCATCATTTTTGGTCGGCATGACAGCTTTATCAATTTATTCGCTAGCCTCATTAAAACTTTACCTGTGATTTTGCTGGCAAAACCCAACGCAAAATTTCAACCTGTGTGGGTGGAAGACGTTGCTAAATGCATGGTTTCCAGCGTAGAAAATATTGATACGTATGGGCAAACCTACAAACTCGCAGGGCCAACTATTTATACATTTAAGGCCTTGCTACAGAACATTATGCAAACCTTAAAAATCTCCCGCCCAATTATCGGCTTAAATGATGGTCTTTCTTATGCGCAAGCATTTATGATGGAATGTTTACCCATCAAACTGATGTCACGCGACAATATAAAATCGATGGAAATCGATAGCGTGAGTGATGCGCCTTTTCCAAGTATTTTTAATATAGAACCCACAGCGCTGGAAGCCGTCATCCCAGAATATTTGGTCGATGAAACACCTCGCGGCATTTATGATCAATATCGCGCATTGGCTTCCAGAACCCGCCCTCACTAAATTTCACACGTTTTGAGTATGCAAACCTACGTTGTTGGTGGTGCCGTACGAGATGCCCTTTTAGGGCTAGCAGTTCGTGACCGTGATTATGTTGTGGTCGGTAGCAGTATTGAAGAAATGCTGGCGGCAGGCTTTAAATCAGTCGGAAAAGATTTTCCAGTTTTTTTGCACCCAAAAACCCAAGAGGAATACGCACTCGCGCGAACGGAGCGCAAAACCGCCAAAGGGTATAAAGGTTTCGCTGTACATGCAGCAAAAGACGTTACGCTTATCGATGATTTAGCGCGGCGCGATTTAACCATCAATGCCATTGCTCAAGATGAACAAGGAAAATTGATTGACCCATTTCATGGTATTCCAGATATCAAGAATAAAATTTTCCGCCATGTAAGTGCAGCGTTTGTTGAAGACCCTGTGCGCATTTTGCGCGTTGCCCGCTTTGCCGCACGTTTTAGTGATTTTTCTGTCGCGCCAGAAACGAATGAACTAATGCAACAAATGGTTGAAGAGGGTGAAGTGGATGCGCTTGTGCCAGAACGTGTTTGGCAAGAATTGAGTCGTGGCATGATGGAAAAAAAACCATCGCGCATGTTTGAAGTGTTACGTGAATGCGGCGCCTTGCAAAAAATTCTGCCGGAACTAGATAACCTTTGGGATGTACCACAGCCGCCCAAACATCATCCAGAAATTGATACTGGCATCCACATGATGTTGGTGATGGATTACGCTGCCAGCCAAGATTATTCGTTGCCAATTCGCTTTGCCGCGCTATGTCATGATTTTGGCAAAGGCACCACGCCCAAAGATATTTTGCCAAGGCATATTGGGCATGAGGAGCGCAGTGTGGGCTTACTTCAACACGTTGCAAAGCGCTTGCGCGTGCCTAATGATTGCAAAGACCTCGCGCAAATCACAGCAAAATTTCATGGCAAAGTGCATCAAGCGCATGAGATGCGCCCAGCCACTTTGCTAAAATTTTTATATGAAGTGGACGCCTTTCGTCAGCCACAACGCTTCAAAGATTTTTTAAAAGCCTGCGAGTGTGATTTGCGTGGTCGCACAGGCTATGAAACAAAACCATTTTTGGAAGAAATGCTGTTAATCAATGCGCTGGAAAAAGCACAAAGCGTAGATGCTGGCGCAATCGCAAAAACTTGCGAAACACCTGAAGAAATTAAAGAAGCCGTATTTTCAGCGCGCTTAGCTGCCATGAGTGTATGTTGCTAAGTGATCAGCTTTTGATGACTTAAAGTGACATCCATTTCTGAGTGAAAATAACCAGTTTCTATTAAGTAATTTAAGCAATAATCCATTCAAATGAGTAACAAAATGTCTTAAGTTAAATGAATGGACTGCAAAAAATTCCCTAAGCCGTCTGTCATCAAGTCACTTATTTTTTTAATTTAATCCAAGAGCAATCACACTATTAGCTGAGATTTTGCTTGTTATTGAGCGACATTTCTGTTGGTAAAAACTCCAACCTAGTTACACATCATGTAATGTTATCAATTGATGATTAAGTTTAGCTTTGCGAAATTAAATTAAAGGTTACAACTTTCAATGCTCTAGACTTTGAAACCGCTCCTACCAAACAACCTTTTTAGAACTTATATATAGTCCAAACGGGCTATTTACAGGCGAATTGATTTTTTGTTTAATTCGAGAGTAAATTTTTTTGTAATTTTTTTATTATTTTCACAAAGGGGATGTTTATGAAGTATTTCAAAAAATTAAGTGTGCCACTTGCACTTTTATTATCGTCAATGGGTTTAATTTCAAGTAATGCTTATGCTGCTGTTGGTGTTCCACCTGGTGGCACACCTCCAACTAACCCATTCGCAAATGTAGCTTGTTTAGATGGGAATAATATTATTTGCATTAAAGAAGTTAGCACTGCTAATAGTGGCGAATATCAAATATACAACGGTAGCACAAGTCAAATTTTTGCCTTTGGTGTGACGAATGACAGTGCAACTAGCGTGACTGACACACTTAATGGATGGAATTCACGACAGATTTCAAAATCAACATGGAATCAAAGTCCAAACGGAATGGGTATTTTCTTCAGTAATCAAAGCGTATGGTCAACGGGCGCTTCCAACTCTAAAGGCAATCCAGCATTAGGCTCTTTTGAATCACTCTTTGGCTCACAAGCGCAATCTGTTAATTTTTATTGGAATGAAAAATTAGGTACCGAATCTCTGGTCACAGGGGTTACTTTAGCGGGCTTTAAATTTACTGGGCCAATAGCATCAAACGTTGCTGTTTTTGGTACTGGCGGTACGCTGCTTTCCCAAACCCCATTAAATACAGCGGCTGTACCTGAACCTGAAACCTACGGTATGATGTTATTAGGCTTAGGTTTATTAGGCTTTGCTTCACGTCGCAAACAAGCTTAATCGCTTCTATCATAAATCAACGCCTACTCGTTAAAAGTAGGCTTTTTTATTTCAGTTACATCCTGATTCAACAATTAATTTAACAAACCATTTGTAGAAGTTAAAAGTTTTTAAAATTTGAGTGACTGTTTTTTTGATTGACATCGCAGTTGCAATTGCAATTGAAAAATTGTGAGGCAGCTTATCCCCCAAAGTACGCATTCGCGTAATGGCCTACATCTCTTATGACCACTGACAGCTTTTATTAAAATGCAGTGCAGTTCTTATCGCTGGAATTGCAAGTGAATGCTATTCAACCACTTTTTCCGCAATATCACTTTTCCATAAATCAATGTAAGTTTCTGATTCGTTGAGTAAATCACTTTCCATTTCATCTAATAACTCAATAGAAGGTTGCGGTGTTTTGGGCGTAATGGCAGAAAAGCCCAAGCCTAATTTTCCGCCTTCAACTTCAAAACCAATAAATTCCAGCATGGTTGGAAAAAGATCAAAATGCAAAATATGATCACGCGTTTTGGTGATTTTTTTGCGTGAAATAAATTGGTTATAAATGTGGCGTTCTTGAATGGTGGTCAGTTTGTCTTCATAAACTGGGTTATACATGGCTAAATGGTCACCCAAAACCACCACGTTGGTGTCTTTTAAATAGCCTTTTTTCTTCATAAAGTTAACAAAATCGGTCACTTGGTTGGCGGTGCATTCCACAATGTCTTCAAAATTTTTGGCATTATTTTTTAAACAGAGTTTTGAAAAATGTCCTTCTGGCCCGTGCGTGTCAATGGTGGTAAATGTTAAGTTAAAGGGTTGTTTTGATTGATGTAATTTAACAAGTTTGGCTTTCACTTTTGGCAGTAAATCGTCATCATACAAACCCCAATAATTCATTTGCGCTTTGGTCAAGTTGCCTTTAAGTTCTTCGCGCCCGTAAATTTCATCGTAATGGTGGTCTTTAAAAAACATGCCTTTGCCAGAAAATGCCAAAGCGTCGCCGCCCATATACACATTATGGTAGCCATGGTCATGCAAAATATCGCCTAAACAGCGGGCGTTAGGTAAAAATGATTTGATATTTTCGCCCTGACCATTGCCATCGTAAATGGTGATGCTTTTAAGGGGTAAACCGCATTGTGTGGCTGTGATGCCAGCAATCGTAAAGTTTGTACCCGGCGCTTGCCGAAAATTGCCAAAACTCACGCCGCCAATATCATCTAAACTTTTGATTAAATTTTTACCAAATAAGTGTTGGTTTTGATAAGAATTTTCTAGGCTTTCTACGTATATCAGCACTAAATTTTTAGGATATTTTAAAGTGACATTCACTTTTTTTGGATCTAAATAATTTTCTGAAAAATAATCTTTGGCAAATTTCTGGTAAGTGTAAGTGAGCAATGAAAATTGCACTGCAAAATAGGCAAATGCGGCGATGAGCGTAAAAAGTGGCGCACGATGATTAATCAGCCAATACAGCGCTTTGGCAAATTCTTCTAAACCAAAAAAGCTAAAAGCGGTAGAAGTATGGTGATTTTTGTATTGATGAATTAAATAATACGCCAAACTCACTTCAATGATGACTAACAAAATGGCCACGGCAAGCGCTGTGAGAATGGCTTCTTGAATAAAACTATTCACAAAAAATGGGTCTGTATCCACCAAGCCTTGCATACCAAATTGTAGGTGATACAAAATTTGTTCAAGCGAAGGCTCACCAAAATTACGATTCACCCACAAGCCTGCAAACACCAGAAAAAATGCTAAAAAATAGACGAAAAATCGAATGACTAATCGAAAAAAATGGCGGTGCTTGGTAAGAAAAATAATGAGTTTTTGCACAGGTGCTGAGCGCTTATACTGAATAATATTAAAACGAAAAAGAATTAATTTTGATGAAATGTTCAACAAAAAAAGAAAGCGTGTGAGTATAACACCCACACGCTTTTTATGACAAAACGATGAAATTGGACTATTTTGGCAATTTAAATATTAATGCCAATGCTGCATTACCAAGCAATTTCTTGACCGTTATAAGCAACAAATCTTCCGCTATTTTCTGGTGATAATTCAGAAATCACTTTGCGCAAACCACTGACGCTTGTTTGGGCATTGATTAACGCATTTTGCCCGCCCATGTCTGTGAGCACCCAGCCAGGATGCAAGGTCACAACGCTAATGCCGTATTGCTCTACGTCAAGGGCTAAACTTTTCATCACCATATTGGCCGCAGTTTTTGTGCTGCGGTAAATGTAACTGCCACCACTGGTGTTGTCGTCAAGGCTGCCCATTTTGCTGCTTAAGGTGGCAATTTTTTTGTGTTGGCTTTTTACAATATTGGGCAAAAAAGCTTCAGCCATTTTAAGCGGCGCCATGCTGTTAATTTTAAACGCGGTTGCCCAATCGTTAAAATCTACATCACCCAAACTACTTTCTGGATAAACGCCAGCATTGTTAATCAGAACATCAATGGTATGGTTTTTGAGTTGAAACGCAGCGGCATCAATTTGCGCAAAATCTGCAACATCTAAATTGATTAATTCAATGTTGGCATGTGTCTTTGCCAAATGTTGCAGGGCAAGTGCGCGTTCAGGGGCTCGGCAGCAGGCTAGCACGTGCCAACCATCTTCTGCATATTGTTTGGTAAATTCCAAGCCAATGCCTCGGCTTGTGCCTGTAATTAATAAGGTATTTTTCATTCGTCATTTTCCAAAAATATTATTTAGGCGCTAGATTTAAACGGTAGAGAGCTTATTAATCACAGTTTGTATCGCGCGACAATTGCCTTTTGCATCTTCAAAACTCAGCAACGGTGTTTTGTTTTGGAGTACGCAATCGCTAAAGTGTTCAATTTCTAAATTAAAATGGTTGGCTTTGGGCAGCACAATCGTTTCAGATTTTCCAGCCGCTTCCCAACTAATGATTGGGTCGTCGGTCGGGTAAGCCCACATATTGTGGCACTTAATCCAACCTTTATCGCCGATGATTTCATACTCTGCTTTGCGACCACGCTCAAAACTCACATCAAAATGCCCGAAGCGCGCACGGCCTTGCGCATCATTGCCAAAATCCAAAATGCCACTCGCAACGACATCTGCACCATGTCCATTTAACTTGCCATAAGCCATGATATTTTTTGGTTCAGCCGGCACGCCGTTTTTAGCAAAACACCAACGCAAAGCATGAATCGCATAAGGCCCAATGTCCCACATCGCGCCACCGCCGTTTTGCATATTGCGCGTGATGCGATACATCCGCGCAGGCGCCATGAGAAAAGAAAAACTTGCGCGGCAAGACAGCACTTCGCCAATCAAACCGCTTTCAATCAACTCGTTTACTTTGGCATGTTGCGGATGAAAGCGATACATAAAGCCTTCCATTACTTTGACATTCGCTTTAAATGCAGCAGCCTCAATCGCATCAATCTGCGCTAGATTAGTTGTCATTGGCTTTTCAATCAGCACATGCTTGCCAGCGTTAATTGCTTTCAACGCCCACTCTGCATGTTCTTCGTTCGCCATCGGGCAATAAATTGCCTCGATATTTTTATCAGAAATCAAAGCATCCAAATTGTCATAACAAATTACGCCCTTAGCTTGCGGGGCATATTTTTCCAGCGTTGCTTTTGCTGCGCCTGCACGTCGGCTGGCAATAGCAATGAGCTGTGAATTATTTGCTTCTAAAATTGCAGGAAGTAAGCGCTCATTCACGCGGGCAGCACCGAGGATGCCCCATTTTGGTTTTTTATTTATCATTTCCTAAATAACCTTTTAAATAGCTCGAAAACTTCTTACCCAAGGATAACCTAACTTTCCTGGTCTTATATCCATCTCAATCCAATCATCTTTTTTAAACTTATCGTAGATTCCACCGCTTACTCTCAACATACGAAAACTTTTATACGGTGAACCAAGGTCTATCTTGAGAAGATGAGTAATACCTTCTCCACGCCTTGTTTTATATTTGATAATTTCTTTATCAATTACTTTTACTTGAACAATTTTGCTGTAGCCATCGTCAAGACAGCAATTGATGATAATTGGCAAGCTCATTTGCAACAAAGGAACAGAAATGAAAATATAAAATAGCGAGCCTAACCAATGACTCTTGTTTTTATTTAGGGTAGTGTAAATTGCTAGACAAAGGGTTGATAATATGCATGCCCACCAGTATGCCATGGTATATTTTGAGCCTAGCCCCAGCCCAGAAATATTTACACTACCAGAATACATGAGCATCAATATTGAAGCCATTAGAATTGACAACCCTATAATGTTTGGCAGGTAAATGTTGATAAGCTTATCTTTCATTTTAAAGTTACGCTTTCCACTTAATTGAACACCCAATGCTTGCAATTTGCTCTCTCGGCCCTGCGCCCGTTTCGGCAATTAATTCCATCGCTTTAAATAAATCGCGCGTGCTATTAGAAGCAGTTTCTTTGCGGCTTTCGTCAAAGCGGCCGCGGAATTGGAGCTCAAATTTATTGTTAAACCCAAAAAAATCTGGCGTACACACTGCGCCATAATTTTTGGCTATTTGTTGTGTTTCATCGAATAAATACGGGAAGGGAAATGCCATCTCCAGCGAGATTTTTTGCATATTTTCCACGCTATCTTCTGGGTAATCGGTGGGGTCGTTGCTCATTATTGCAACGGTATTGATGCCATGTGTTTTAAGTTTAGTGATGTCTGAAATCAAGCGCGGTAAAATGGCTTTTACATAAGGGCAATGGTTGCAAATAAACATCACCAATAAGCCGTTTTTGCCCATGCTGGTGTCGCGCGAAATTAAATTTCCATCCACATTCGGCAGCGTAAAATCTGGCGCATGCCAGCCAAAATTGCATACAGGGGGATTTAAACTCGCCACATTTTTCCTTTCAAAAAAATTTGTAGATACTCAACATAATTCAACATGCAGTTTTGGCGTAGGCTAACTCGGTGAAGCCGATGTTAAGCGAAGCGGCCGAAGCCAAAATCACATTTGGGAGGGTTGATGCTTGCCATGCTTAAATTCTTAATGAATGCATTTTTTTTCAAAAGTTTATGTTACCACTTTATGCTTTTTTAATTAAACTTGTCGGCTATGAGTAACTTACGATTTTTTAGCGAAGCAAGCCTTGTTTTAGGCGCAACCGTCCAACTTTCCGACAATGCCGCCGCGCATGCGACGCGTGTGATGCGTTTAGTGGAGGGCGATACTCTGACGCTGTTTAATGGTGATGGCTTTGATTATGGTTGTGAAATTACGAGCGTCAAAAAAAATGAAACGTTGGTGAGTGTGAAAAATAGCGTTGTCGTGGGCAATGAATCACCACTGAATATCACTTTGTTGCAGGGCATTTCCAGCGGTGACCGCATGGATTACACCATTCAAAAAGCGGTGGAGTTGGGCGTTAAGCGGATTCAGCCGATTTCCACAAAGCGCAGTGTAGTGAAATTAAGCGCAGAACGTGCAGAAAAGCGCGTGGCACATTGGCAAGGCGTTGCGATTGCCGCTTGCGAACAAAGCGGGCGCGCTTTTGTGCCACAAGTGTGTGCACCAATTTCGCTGGAAGCCTCTTTAAATCAGCCGATTCAAACAGGCGGTTGCAAAATTTTGCTCAATCCCACAGGTGCAAAACGGCTGTCTGAAATTTCGCAGCCGACGGGTGAAATCCAACTCTTAATTGGCGCAGAAGGCGGACTCAGCGCGAGTGAAATTGAAACAGCCATGCTGCATGGCTTTCAATCTATTATTTTAGGATCGCGAATTTTACGCACCGAAACCGCAGCGCTAACGGCGATTGCGGCGATTCAAACAATTTGGGGTGATTTTTAATTAAATTGTTTTATTTACAAAAATAATTTAATATATTTGTAATAATTACAAATTAGAATCTAGCCTTATGTCAATTGGTTACAAAATTCGTCAACTGCGCAAATCGCAACATATGACATTGCAGCAACTTGCTTCGCTAACAGAATCAGATGCGGGCAATTTATCTCGCATAGAGCGCGGCGAGTTGGGTGTGAATGAAGCTATGTTGCGTAAATTGGCGCAAGCGCTACAAATTTCTCCTGCACAATTATTTTCTGATGAAACGGCAGGCAAAATTAATCCACTGATTGCGCCAGATGCTGAAGACTTTGTCGATTGGTTTCGTTCAGCCGCACCTTATATTCATGCGTTTGGTGGGCGTACCTTTGTGATTGCGTTTGGTGGAGAGGTGGTCAGTGAGCAACAGTTTGTTGCGCTTTCGCATGATTTAAATTTATTGGCAAGTTTAGAAGTGCGTTTGGTGCTGGTGCATGGCGTGCGTCCGCAAATTGAACAGCGCTTGAAGCGCGATAAGCTTACGCCAGCCTATATCAATGGTTTACGCATTACCGATGATGCGGCGATGGAAGCCGTGAAAGAGGCTAACGGCGCGGTGCGTGTGGAAATTGAAGCACTGCTTTCCATGGGTATTGCCAATTCGCCGATGGCTGGCGCGGATATTCGCGTGGCAAGTGGCAATTTTGTTACCGCAAAACCGATTGGCGTGATTGACGGTGTGGATTTGCAACACACGGGTGAAGTGCGCAAAGTTGAGGCGGATGCGATTCAAAAGCGTTTAAATGACGGTGAACTGGTGTTACTTTCGCCTATGGGTTACTCACCCACAGGTGAAGCGTTTAACTTAAGTTTAGAAGATGTGGCGGTGAGCGCGGCGATTGCGCTGGATGCTGAAAAATTAATTTTTTTGATGGATTCAGATGGTGTGCATAATTTGCGCGGAGAATTGTTGCGCGAAATGACTGCGCAAAAAGCCAAAAATTTGCTTAAAAATGTTGATGAAAGTGTAAAGGAAAATGCAGAAGAAAATGCAATCCCGATTCATTTTTCTGAAGACGTGCAATATTACTTGCCCGCCGCCGTGCGTGCTTGCGAACATGGTGTAGCGCGCACACATTTAATTTCACGCAAAATTGATGGCGCGATTATTCAAGAGCTTTTTACGCGCAATGGCATTGGCACGATGGTGACAGAGTTGCCTTTGGAAGTCATGCGTCAAGCCAATATCGACGACGTGGGCGGCATTTTAAAATTGATTGAACCACTGGAAAGCGAAGGCTATTTGGTACGACGCGGGCGCGAGCGCATCGAGATGGAAATTAATCATTTTTATGTGATGGAACATGATAATCGCACCATTGGCTGCGCCGCGCTTTATCCGTTTTTGGCAGAAAAAATGGCAGAATTTGCTTGCCTTGCGATTGACCCTAATTATCGTGGCGGTGGGCGCGGAGATAAGTTGTTTAACTTTTGCCAAAAAGAAGCTAAAAAATTAGGCTTTACGCAATTATTTTGCTTAACCACACGCACAGAACATTGGTTTTTAGAGCGTGGATTTATTGAGCAGCCCATCGAGAAACTGCCAGAACAAAAGCAAAAACTGTATAACTTTCAACGAAAATCTAAAGTCTTTATCAAGCCTTTGTAATACTTTTTCGATACAATCACATTCATTGATTGATGTTGCACAATTCATATTGGGAAAACCATGATTAACCAAACGACCGCCAGCCAAAAAGCCCAAACCCTCGCAGAAGCCTTGCCCTATATCAAACGTTTTTTTGATAAAACAATTGTCATTAAATACGGCGGTAACGCAATGACGGACGATCATTTAAAACAGTGTTTTGCGCAAGATGTGGTGTTGCTGAAATTAGTCGGCATGAATCCTGTGGTGGTGCATGGTGGCGGCCCGCAAATTAACGAAA
Organism: Methylophilaceae bacterium; assembly: GCA_965247415.1. Classification (GTDB taxonomy): domain Bacteria; phylum Pseudomonadota; class Gammaproteobacteria; order Burkholderiales; family Methylophilaceae; genus Methylotenera. Next base: position 840,991 of record OZ252007.1, on the reverse strand, counting down.
TGCTGGATAAACTCGGCAAAAAAGGTGAGTTTATTCAAGGCATGCGCGTCACTGATGAAGAAACCATGGATGTGGTAGAAATGGTGCTGGGCGGACAAGTCAATAAAGAAATTGTAAATTTGATTAACCGTCACGGCGGAAAAGCAGTGGGTTTAACTGGGCAAGATGGCAATTTTATTCATGCCCATAAGTTGCTGATGGAAGATTTAAAAGACCCAACCAAAATGATTGATGTTGGGCAAGTGGGTGAAATTTCGGCCATTGATCCGAGTATTATTAACTTTTTAGATAGCGGCGATTTTATTCCCGTAGTCGCTCCGATTGGTGTTGGCAAAGATGGCGAAACATATAATATTAATGCAGATGTGGTGGCAGGAAAATTAGCAGAAATTTTGAATGCAGAAAAGTTAATTTTACTCACTAATACGCCAGGTGTATTGGATAAAAGTGGACAATTACTGACAGGATTAACGCCCAAACAAATCGATGATTTAGTGGCGGACGGCACGTTAAGTGGCGGCATGTTGCCAAAAATTGGCTCAGCGTTAGACGCAGCGCGTAGTGGTGTAAAAAGCGTGCATATTATTGATGGTCGCGTTGAGCATGCCTTATTGCTAGAAGTGTTGACCGATGAAGGTGTGGGAACACTGATTAAAGCAAAGTAGGTTTAAATATCAAATAAAATTTAAGTCAAAATAATATGTCAAAACTTACGCTTTACAGTCATAAACAATCTCGTGGGCGATCTGTGCATTGGTTGCTGGAAGAGTTAGGTGTGCCCTATGAAGTGGTTTGGTTAGACTTTGGCGCAAACATGAAAACCAGTGAGTTCAAGGCCATTAACCCGATGGGTAAAGTGCCTGCACTTAAGCACGGCGAGGCAATTGTTACCGAAACAGCAGCAATATTGGCTTATTTGGCAGACACGTTTGTGGACAAAGGCCTCATTCCTGCAGTTGGCACGCCTGCCCGCGCAGCGTTTTATCGCTGGCTTTTTTTTATTGCAGGCCCGTTGGAAGCCGCTACCACCAATACTTTTTTAAACCTTGTGATGCCTGAAAATACGCCTAAAGGGACTTCGACAAAAGGATTTTTAGGCTACGGTAGTTTAGCGTTAACATTGGATAGCTTAGAAAGTCATCTTAAAGCCAACACTTATTTGTGTGGCGAGCAGTTTACAGCGGCGGATATTTACCTTGCCTCGCATCTTGGCTTAGGCATGTTTTACACCAAAGCTTACCCAGCGCGTGAAGCGTTTACCGATTATCTTTCGCGGTTAAGCCAACGTCCTGCAAAATTACGTGCAGAAAGCCAATCGGCGTAATGGTCAATTAGCGTATGAAGCCTCACTTCAAAAATCGTCCTAACCGTCCGATTTCTACCCCAGAAGGGGAAACTGTATGGGTTTCACGTTCAGTTGCATTGGTGGGACAGGTGTGTGTTTACAGCGCTATCCATCAACAATGGTATGTTCTTTTGGTTAAACGCGGGACGGGTACGCCTGACTTTCAGGGTTATTGGTGTTTGCCATGTGGTTATTTAGATTGGGATGAAACGCTCACAGAGGGATTTTTGCGCGAAGTGTTTGAAGAAACGGGCTTGTATTTACCCGCTTTGTCGCAACACTCGCATTTTGGCTATTCACATAGCAGCCTCACCCAACCAAACTATGCCCAAGCAGACCAAGCCCAAACAATGCCTTGGGCAATTTCAGATAACCCAAGCAATGGCAAACAAAATATCAGCATGCACTTTGCAGTGTTGTTCACTTGGCACCATGAAAACTTACCCACATTGAGTGATGCGCATTGCGAACCAAACGAAGTGGCTGGTTTGCAATGGGCGCGCATAGAAGATGCCATGGCAATGACCATGGCATTTAATCACCAACAACGGGTGAAAACGGTTTATGAGCAATGGCAAGCTGAAATGCAGTTGCATGTTACACGCGCAAACGCACGCTGATTTTCTTTAATACCATTTTTGCATGCACATTAAACGATCAACAGCCGTCTATATTTTTGATTTAGACGACACGCTGCACAACGCTTCTGCACATATTTTCCCCGTGATGAATCAAGCCATGACGCAATACATCATGGAAGCGCTTAACATCGACGAAGACGCAGCGCATCAGCTCAGGCAACATTATTGGAAAATTTACGGTGCCACACTTAAAGGCTTGATGCGACATCATGGCGTGGATGTTTACCACTTTTTAAAGGAAACGCATGCTTTTATGGATTTGCCAAACATGGTCATCCAAGTAAAACGCCTGAAACATTTGCTTAAAAGCCTAAAAGGACGCAAGTGTGTGTTTACTAACGCACCGCAAGAATATGCCTTGCGCGTGTTAGAAATTTTAGATATTGCTGATTGTTTTGAGTTGGTATTTAGTGTGGAATCAACAAAATTTTACGCAAAACCCAGCCCGCGTGGCTTTGCGTTATTATTAAAAACGCTTAATATCAACGCAAAAAATTGCATCATGCTGGAAGATAATTTGCCGGCACTCATGACCGCCAAGCGCTTGGGCATGCGTACTATTTGGGTCAGCAAAAAATTACAAAAACCAAATTTTGTGGATTACCGAATTAACTCGGTGTTAGCACTCACACACATTCAGTTATAATTTATTTAATATTCAATATAATACATAAGGCTAAGAAAATGGCAGGCGAGCGCAAACAACAAATTTTAGAAACTCTGGCTAAAATGTTGGAGTCACCCAAGCGTGAAAAAATCACTACTGCATCACTCGCCGCAGAGTTGCAAGTGAGCGAGGCTGCGCTTTACAGACATTTTGCCAATAAAGCGCAAATGTTTGAAGGTTTAATTGGCTTTATTGAAGAAACAATTTTCAGTTTAATCAATAAAATTACTGAAGAAGAACCCGACGGTATCACCCAAATTCAAAAAATGATTGCCATGTTGATTGGTTTCTCAGAAAAAAATGCAGGTATGACGCGCATTTTAATTGGCGATGCTTTGGTGAATGAAGACGAAAAATTACAAAATCGTATTAATCAATTATTTGACCGCATTGAAATTACCATTAAACAATGTTTAAAAATTGCAGATAAACAAGATGTGCAATCTAACTTGGTGGTTGATCCTGATGCAAAAGCCAATTTAGTGGTGTGTTATGTCATCGGTCGCTGGCATCAGTTTGCAAAAAGCGGTTTTAAGAAAAAACCAAGTTATTTTACTGCGGTGCAATTGCAAACTTTATTAAGTTAAAAAGCGTGTATGGCTACTTTAAGATAGCATTTAGATAACAAGGTAAAACTTGCTCAAATGTTTGTTCTAAGCAATAATTTGGTCTTTTAGAAAAGGGCGGGTTTTTCAGCGCTTTTTTACGAATTCATTTAGGCTGATTAGACTATTCTTCTCAAGCTGAACGACTATTTAAAAGGGAGAAAACAATGGCAACTCGTAATGATTTATGCAACGCGATTCGTGCTTTAAGCATGGACGCTGTGCAAAAAGCAAATTCTGGTCACCCAGGCGCACCGATGGGCATGGCTGAAATTGCTGAAGTAGTATGGAATCACAACTTAAGTCACAATCCAAATAACCCAAAATGGGCTAATCGCGATCGCTTTGTGTTGTCTAACGGTCATGGATCAATGTTGATTTATTCATTATTGCATTTAACTGGCTATGATTTAGCGATGGAGCAATTGCAGTCCTTCCGTCAATTACATTCACAATGTGCGGGTCATCCAGAATACGGTTACGCAGCGGGCGTAGAAACAACCACCGGTCCATTAGGTCAAGGCATTGCAAACGGTGTTGGTTTTGCCATGGCTGAAAAATTATTGGCGAGTCAATTCAATAAGCCAGGCCATGACATCGTTGACCATTACACTTATGTGTTCTTGGGCGACGGCTGTATGATGGAAGGCGTTTCTCATGAAGCTTGCGCATTAGCTGGCACATGGGGTCTTGGTAAATTGATGGCGTTCTGGGATGACAACGGTATTTCTATCGACGGTCATATTGAAGGTTGGTACACAGACGACACTGCTAAACGTTTTGAAGCTTATGGCTGGCATGTGGTTTCTGTGGATGGTCACGATTCAGCCGCAATTCAAGCAGCAGTGGACGCGGCTAAAAAAGTGACTGACAAGCCTTCACTGATTTGCTGTAAAACAATTATTGGTAAAGGATCACCTAACAAATCTGGCTCACATGATTGCCACGGTTCTGCATTAGGCGATGCTGAAGTGGCTGCAACGCGTGCTGAAATCGGCTGGCCACATGCACCGTTTGTGATTCCACAAGACGTATATGACGGCTGGAATCAAAAAGATAAAGGCGCTGTGCGTGAATCTGCATGGAACGCGAAATTTGACGCTTATGCGAAAGCATTCCCAGCTGAAGCGGCAGAATTCAAACGCCGTATGGCAGGTGAATTGCCAGCGAACTGGAAAGCAGAAACAGACAAAATTATTGCTGCTGTTAATGAAAAAGCAGAAGGCAATGCATCACGTAAAGCATCACAAAATGCAATCACTGCATTAGCCCCATTATTGCCAGAATTCTTAGGCGGTTCTGCTGACTTAACAGGTTCAAACTTAACGGCAGCTTCTAGCTTTAAACACGTAAGCGGCAAAGAGCCAGGTAACTACATCTCTTACGGTGTACGTGAGTTTGGTATGGCAGCAATTATGAACGGCATGGCATTGCACGGTGGTTTATTGCCATTCGGCGGTACTTTCCATATGTTCTCAGACTACATGAAGAGCGGTATGCGTATGTCTGCATTAATGCATCAACGTGTGGTTTATGTATTAACCCATGACTCAATCGGTCAAGGTGAAGATGGTCCAACGCATCAACCAGTAGAAAATACTTCTGGCTTACGTTACATTCCTCGTATGGATGTGTGGCGTCCAGGTTCAGCCACTGAAACAACAGTGGCTTGGGTTGCAGCCGTTGAACGTGCTGAAGGTCCCTCTAGCTTGGTGCTTTCACGCCAAAACTTAGCTGGCATCAAACACGAAGCGTCACAATTAGCTGCAATCCGTAAAGGTGGCTATGTGTTCTCTGACGTGGCTGGTGCACAAGTGATTATCATCGCTAACGGTTCTGAGTTAGATTTAGCAGTGAAAGCCGCTGCTGAATTGAACGCAGCGGGTACTAAAGTGCGCGTGGTTTCAATGCCATCTACTAACGTATTCGACCGTCAAGACCAAGCTTACAAAGACAGCGTATTGACTCCTGGCGTTAAACGCGTGGCTGTTGAAGCCGCTCACCCAGATTTCTGGCGTAAATATGTAGGGATTGAAGGTGCTGTAGTTGGCATTGATACCTTCGGTGAATCTGCGCCAGGTGGTGCATTGATGAAACATTTTGGCTTTACTGTTGAAAATGTCGTCAACACAGTTAAATCAGTGCTTTAATTGATTAATAGCTAGTAAAAAGAGCCTCTAATTGAGGCTCTTTTTTTTACTATCCTAATATAATATAAAAAATAAAAATATTAAACGAGGAGATAAAAATGGCCATTCGAGTAGGCATCAATGGATTTGGGCGTATTGGTCGCATGGTGTTGCGCGCTGCAATTAAAGAAACTGAATTTAAAGACATAGAAATTGTTGCAATTAATAGTTCATACGATGTTGAATACATGCTTTACATGCTTAAATATGACTCAGTCCACGGGCGCATTAATGCAAAAGTTGAAATAAATGATGGTCAGTTAATGGTTAATGGCAATAAAATTCATCTGACGGCCGAGCGTGACCCCGCAAAAATTGATTGGTCTTTAGCTGCTGTAGATGTTGTTGTAGAATCAACAGGGGCATTTTTAACACTCGATACTTGTCAGCCGCATATTGATGGAGGCGCGAAAAAAGTCGTGCAATCTGCACCAGGCAAAGACGATACCCCAATGTTTGTTTATGGTGTCAACCATCAAGATTATGCAGATCAGGCAATTGTGTCGGCGGCTTCTTGCACAACCAATGGTTTAGCACCCTTGGCAAAAGTTTTACATGATAATTTTGGCATTAAACGCGGTTTGATGACGACGATTCACGCCGCAACAGCTTCACAATTGACGGTGGATGGCACCAGCAAAAAAGACTGGCGTGGTGGCCGCAGCGTGTTTGAAAATATTATTCCGTCTTCAACAGGTGCAGCCAAAGCGGTTGGTAAAGTCATCCCCAGTTTAAACAAAAAACTCACAGGCATGGCAATGCGCGTACCAAGTGCAGATGTTTCTGTGGTGGATTTAACGGTAGAACTTAATCAATCAACCAATTACGCGTCTATTTGTGCGGCAATGATGCTAGCTTCTGAAACAAATTTAAAAGGCGTGCTAGGATATACCAGCGAAAAAGTAGTTTCAACCGATTTTCGTGGTAGCCCAGAAGCGAGCGTGTTTGATGTCGATGCGGGCATCATGCTTGATGATACTTTTGTAAAAGTCATTTGTTGGTACGATAATGAATATGGTTACACATGTAATTTATTGCGTTTGGTTCAACACATTTCAAAATAAGAGAATTTCATGAAATTTATCAAAATGACAGATTTAGACTTGCGCGGAAAGCGTGTTTTTATTCGTGCAGATTTAAACGTACCCGTAAAAGACGGAAAAGTGACGTCTGATGCACGCATTACCGCCAGTATGCCGACCATCGAATTTGCCCTAAAAGCGGGCGCAAAAGTCATGGTCACTTCACACTTGGGTCGTCCTGAAGAAGGTGTTTACTCAGAAGAGAATTCACTCAAACCAGTGGCTGATGTGCTTGCGCAAAATTTGGGTAAACCTGTACGTTTAGTTAAAAACTGGCTTGCAGATAATGCGCCAGCCGATAGCTTAAATGTAGAAGATGGGCAATTAATATTGCTAGAAAACTGCCGCTTTAATGTGGGCGAGAAAAAAAATAACGATGATTTAGCTAAGCAATATGCAGCACTTTGCGATATTTTTGTGATGGATGCGTTTGGAACCGCGCACCGTGCCGAAGCGACAACGCATGGCATCGCAAAATATGCCCCAGTTGCGTGTGCGGGCATTTTGCTCACTGAAGAGTTAGATGCGCTCACAAAAGCGCTATTAAGCCCTGCACGCCCCATGGTGGCGATTGTCGGGGGGTCTAAAGTTTCTACAAAATTGACAGTATTAGAAAGTCTTTCAGAAAAAGTGGATCAAATGGTTGTTGGCGGTGGCATTGCAAATACCTTTTTGAAAGCAGCAGGATTTGAAGTTGGAAAATCTTTATGTGAAGACGAGTTAGTACCAACCGCGCAAAAATTAATGAAAAAAATGTCAGCACGGGGTGCTTCAGTGCCGATTGCCAAAGATGTTGTTTGTGGAAAACAGTTTGATGCCAACGAACCAGCGGTGAAAAAAATGGCGAATGAAGTTGCCGCAGACGATATGATTTTTGATATTGGCGCGCAATCAGCTGCCGAATTGGTCGAAATTATCAAAAATGCTGGCACTGTGGTGTGGAATGGCCCAGTGGGCGTATTTGAGTTTGACCAATTTGGTGAAGGTACCAAAACCATTGCCAAGGCCATCGCGGAAACCAGCGCATTCACATTGGCAGGTGGAGGCGACACCATTGCGGCCATACAGAAATATGATATTTACGACAAAGTCAGTTATATCTCAACTGCAGGCGGCGCATTTTTAGAGTTTTTAGAAGGTAAAATCTTGCCGGCGGTTGAAATTTTAGAGAAAAGAGCTGCGCTTTAATGTTGAAGCTGCCGTTAATTAAAATTTTATAAAAAATCAACACAGTACTGAAGGGACATCAATGAGTAAGTTTCTGAGCTATGCAGCAGATGCCGCTGAAAAATTAACGGGTAAAAAAATTAACCGTGAAGTTGTCTTTGCCGGCGGCCTGTTGCAACTGATTGCAAAAAAAACAATTGGCAAACCGTTTAACCCTGGTAATCATAACGCTGAAACAATCGTGTTGTGTAAAGAAGAATATCAACGTGCTGAACCAGCTGTTTGCTTGCCCCATCATATGTTAAGAATTACTGGTTGCAATCCACTTACAACGCTCGAATCTGAACTCAATATGTTTCATAACCAAAATCTTGTGCATGGCGCAAGCCTTCTGATTCGATTTAAAAACGCCTATCTTACCCGAGGTGGCATATGGTCAAAATCAAGGCAATATTTAAATATCAGAATGCACCATGATTCAGTGTTAGAGCCTATAGAACTAGAGTCAGCCACTTATGCAGACAATGATATGTCCGCAATTTATTTTGCGCACTGGTATAACGATTTTGCTCCTGCAACCTTGGCAGCAACGCCAGAACGGCCTGCACTTTCCTGTTATATTCATTCTCATGAGCAACTTAAAACCCACGGTATATCACACGCAAAAGTGTATGAAGAGCTTTTTGATTTAGATGTGATTTACGCAAACAGAGGCTATATTAAAGAATTATTTTTACTGCAAGATTTTGGGCAAAATTCATATAAAATAAAACGCTACAATGAATTAAGAAGTCGTTTAGAAAATAAAATAAAACCAGAAGATTGTAAATTTAAAGGGGTTTATATTGTTCGGGGCGGCAGCGGCGGAAAGCGCAATCTTGAGAATGAATTAGAATTAATTGAGTTTTTGAGTAAAAAAGGTTTTGATATTTTAAATCCAGAAAAGATGACGGTAGAAGAAATTGTCAAACGTTTATGGAATGCGCCGATGATTATTGGCGTAGATGGAGGTGCGGTAACGCATGCGATGTACACCGCCGCAAAAAATGCCCCCTTTTTAATTTTATACCCACCGCATCGATTCTCTTATCATTACAAAGGTTTTTGCGATTCTATGCACTATCCTTTTGGCATGTATATTTGTCAGCCATCGCAACAGAATGATGCAGGTTCGTTTTATTTAGATTCATTGCCAGATGTTGAAAAACTGATTGATTCTCTGCAAGAAGCAAAACAAAAAAGATATTCTTAAGCAATTTTTAAGAAAATTTAAAAATCACTCAATAGATTTTGAGTGATTTTTTATATCTAGCATCAAATTTGCTTAACATTCATATCACAGCATGACTTGGAGAAGCAAGATGACAGTTCGAGTAGGCATTAACGGGTTTGGTCGTATTGGTAGAATGGTCTTGCGCGCCGCATTAAATCAGGCGGAGTTCAGTAATGTAGAGGTCGTCGCTATTAACGGCATTGAAGATCCAGACTACATGCTCTATATGCTTAAGTATGATTCTGTGCACGGCAGATTTAAATTTAATGCACATTTAGAGGGCGATTTTTTAGTGGTTGCAGGCAAAAAAATCCGACTCTCTTCAAAAAGTGATCCGAGTGAAATTGATTGGGCCAGCCTGAATATTGATGTGGTGGTGGAGTGTACGGGCGTATTTTTAACGCAAGAAACTTGCCAAGCCCATATCAACCAAGGGGCTAAAAAAGTCGTGCAGTCTGCACCTGGCAAAGACGATACGCCGATGTTTGTGTATGGTGTTAATCATCAAGAATATCATGGTCAAAAAATTGTTTCTGCGGCTTCATGCACCACCAATGCACTCGCGCCTTTAGTCAAGGTCTTGAATGATAGTTTTGGCATTAAACGTGGATTGATGACGACTATTCATGCCGCGACTGCCTCACAAAAAACTGTGGATGGCACAAGTAAAAAAGATTGGCGCGGTGGGCGAGGCGTGTTTGAAAATATTATTCCATCTTCAACTGGCGCTGCAAAAGCCGTCGGTAAAGTGATTCCATCGCTGAACAAAAAACTCACTGGTATGGCATTGCGTATTCCAAGTGCTGATGTTTCCGTGGTGGATTTAACGGTAGAATTAAATCAAGAAACCACTTATGAAACCATTTGTCATGCCATGCGTTTTGCTGCAAATGGCAGTTTAAAAGGCGTGTTAGGCTACACGGATGAAAAAGTGGTTTCGACTGACTTTAGAGGTGAGCCAGCCGCGGGTGTGTTTGATGCGGACGCAGGCATTATGTTGGATTCGACCTTTGTGAAAATTGTTGGCTGGTACGATAACGAATATGGTTATACCTGTAATTTAATTCGTTTAGCGCAATACGTGAGCCAATATCAAGCTGCAAAAAAACCAGAAAACTTAGCTGAATTAGACCTTGTAGAGTAAATTTTTTAAAGGTTGATTTGGTTAAGTTGATTTACCACTTCGTGCATAAGTGGTCTGACCGACACATTTTTTTGCTCGCAGTTTTCTTTTAAAGTCTGCAATTCTAAAAATTGTGGGTGGTTTTTTTCTTCACAAATAGACAATAACTCTTCAAGTAAAAATCCAAAAGCAAGCACTTCAATTTGCTGTAGTTTTTTGCTGATGAATACATCACTCGGTAAAAACGAAGCGCCGCCAAAATCACTCAGCAAAACCTTGTCTGCGTTGTCATGCAAAATATTGTGTGCGTATAAATCACCATGCAAAACACCTTGTTGATGTAAATGGGCGGTGGCCTTTGCAACGCCTTTTGCAATATTAAGCACTTTCATTAAGCTAAATGTTTGATTTTTTTCATAAATATCGCGCGTACAAGAATCTAAACTGGGTGGTTTTGCTAATATTTTATAAGCAGGGTCAATCAGCGGCATGATGAGGCCTTGCTTTCCATCAGGATGGTTGCTTAACTTGCCTTTTAGCTTCGCTAAATTATCTTGGTGTCCTGCCTGCATCCAAGCGGCCATTTCACTTTGTGGTAAACCATCACTCGTTACTGCGCCTTTAAACACTTTAACCGCAACCGTTTCTGCAAAATCTATGTGTGGCTGTGCTAACGATGCTTGATAAATAATGCCAGATGCGCCTTCGCCCAGTTGTTTTCCAAGAGTCAACTGTTGCCAGTCAATAATTGGCAATTTATTTTGTGTGAGCGCTGCATGCTCTTGCGCCGCGTTGAATTGGTTTCCAGCCAATGCCAACCAAGCTAAACGTGGCAATTCAAGTAACCAAGGTGGAATATTCTCAAACTGATTGGCAGAAATTCTTAGCAATTCCAAACGCTGACAGTTCACCAAACTTTCTGGCAATGCTGAAAGTTGATTGCCCGCCAGCATCATTTTTTGCATGGCATGGCAATCACCCACATTGGTTGGTACTTCGCGCAGACAATTGTCAGTCAAAATCAGCCAACGTAAATTTTTAGCGATGGCTTCTTTAGGTAAGTAACTGATTTTATTTGATTTAAAACCAACCATGGTCAAATGATCAAACGCGCCTAACACTTCTGGAACGTGGATAAATTGATTTTCTGAACAAAAAATAACTTTCAATTTTTTGAGTTTAGTTAAATCATCTGGCAATGTTTTAAGTTGATTACCCGTTAAATTTAGAATTTCCAGAGTATCAGCTAAATCAAATATTTCATTTGGAAACTCAGTGAGGCCGCAGGCTAAATCTAGTCGTTTAATGCCTTGGAGTTTTCCATCAAGGAGTTGTTGTAGCGTATTATTTTGCGGGTTCATTGAGCTGTGACCAGTCTTCGATAATTAATTTTAAATATAAATTTTCTCGGCGAAGCGTTAGGCGGTTTGGCAAAACGTAATGATGTGTTTCGACATAAGATTGATAGTCAATGTCCCAATTTTCTTGTGATAATTTAAGCAAACGCCCCTGTTCATCCCAAGTGTTGTGTTGAATATTCGCATCACTCGGTCTGCCTAAAGACCAATCAGTCAGTCCTTCAAGCGGAATTGACCATCCCAGGGTTTTTTGTGTCAGTGTTTCTAAGTCATTCGCAGAAAGTTGATTGCCTTTTGCATCCGTCAGCGTCACTTGCTGCGGAGTTTTTTCAATGATGGCCACTTGACTGCCAAGCGGTGAGAAAAACGTTAAAAGGTCACGTTCTGGATGATGTTGCCATTGAAATTGCCCAGAAAATCCTTTGCCCGCATTTTGTAATCCAATGCGGCCTTTTAAAAAAAAGTGATTAATCTTTGAAATTTTTGCCAAATGTTGTGCGGACAAACGCACATCATTGTTGATTTTTTTGTTAGATTCACGCGGCGCATGTGCGCAAGCGCACAAATAAATCGCAAAAAATAAGATTATAAAAATTGACCGAAACATCAATCAAATATGATCAAGATTGATTAAGAAGTAAATTTTTTATGCGTATTGAGCAACACTTCATTGGTCGGGTCTGCAATTAAAGCGTCATCCCAAATTTTCTTGGCGGCATCGTGCTGACCTTTTTGCCAAAGCACTTCACCTAAATGCGCGGCAATTTCAGGATCAGGGTTAATTTTGAATGCTTGCTGTAAGTAGCCAATTGCTTGATCTAAATCACCTTTTTTATAATAAACCCAGCCTAAACTGTCTAGCATGTAATGATCGTTTGGGGAAATTTCTAACGCCTTTTGTATTAAATTCAGCGCTTCATCTAGCTTGATATTGCGGTCGGCAAAAGAATATCCCAGTGCATTGTAAGCCGCTGCAAAATCTGGTTTTTCTGCAATGACGCGCCTTAATTCTTTTTCCATCACATCAAATTTTAAAACGCGTTCAGCAGATAGCGCATAGTCATACACAATATCAGGTGTGTTGGGCATGTTTTTTACCGCTTTGTCTAGCAACTCAAAGGATTCCTGATTGCGTTTTGCTTTTGCCAACATGGATGCTTGCGTTTGAATCACAATCACTTGTTGTTCAGTGCTTAAATCATTGACTTCATCCAAATATTTAATGGCTTCATCCGCATTTTTAGTGCGTGCAATCAGGTTTGCAGTATTGAGTTGCGCATCAAAAAAATGATTGCCTTGCTCAATTTTGCTGTACCAATTGAGCGCTAAAGCATCTTCTTTTTGCTTTTCTGCTACTTGACCTAAATACAAATAAAGTTGTTCAGGATCTTTAAAATTGAGCGCAAGCGCATCTTCAAAGTAAGATTTTGCGGCAGGATAATCTTCTGCTTGCAAAGACAATAAACCAATTAATGCGGTAATATCCGCCATATTTTTTGTGCTGTCAGCATGCGCATGGGTATTTTTTTCTTTATTGGCTTGTTCAAGAATAATAGGAAATTGCTTTTTTGCCAGCGCATATTGTTTTTGGTTGACCAACATTTTGGCTAAATTTAACCGAACTTCATTTGTGTTTGGGTATTTTTTTACAAAATTTTGATAATAATCAATGGCTTTTTGGGGTGATTGCGTGAATAACAATTGACCTTTTAATATGGCGGCTAAATTCCAACCTGGTTTTAATTTTTCAGCAGTATTGATTTCTTCAAACGCAAGATCATTTTGGTTTGCGGCAATGGCGGCTTGTGCAATAGAAAAGTGCGCTTCAGCTAATGTTGGATATGGTTCAGCCAAAGATTGTGTCAGTGCTAGCACAGCAGGTTTGTTGGTGCTTTTATTTAATAATGAATTGATAAATATAAAGCCAGACGCGCGGGTATTTTCTTTGGCGAGTAATTGACTTAAATAAGGTTCGGCTTCTTCTAATTTATCCGCTTTAATTAAAATTTCCGTCATTGCCTGTTGCGCTTCTGTGGAAGAAGGATCAAGTTCTGCCCAAAGCTGCACGGATGGAAAGACTAAATTGCCGATATTTCCGTATGCGGCGACTTTTGCAGCCCGTTCTGCAAAGCGCGCATCTTGTTCAGTTTTTGCTAGCTGATAAAAAATTGAGCCAGAGGTTGAAAAATCACCCCGTTGCCCAGCAATTTCCGCAATTAAATATTGATATACAAATTCTGCAGTTAATGGTTTTTCAGCTAAATTTTCAGAAACTTGCGTGCTTGATATAGGCGTATTGTTTGCCAGTTTTGCTTGGGTGACGCAGCCAGTCAAGCCAAGACCACTCATACAACTTAATGCACTCATAAGAAATAAAGGTTTAACCCAACGTTTAAGGCAAAAGCATTCAATCAAGTTCGGTTTAGTCAAACATTGTTTAGCTTTTGAATGCGAAATTTTTTTAAACTTCATAAAGGATTCCAAATCAAATTTGAGTGGTAGAAATAATCGTAGAAACAATCATGGGGTCGAATATGCAACGCATAAAGCAATTTATTTTTTTGTGAACACTCACTTTGTGAGCCCCAGCCATGATAATAAATCATTAATTGCGTTTTGTACGCGTTCTATTTTTTTGGAGCGTGACACGCGTTGCAAGTTCCTCCATAATTATGGATTAGTTTTATTCGCAACAAATCACGAGGTTAAAACTTTTAATGGTTTTTCCTCTCAAAAACAGGTTAGAAATTTCACTCAATAGACGCTTTTTTAAATTTCAAGAGTCAATATGAATAATTTTACAGTAGAAGCGATTGAACTGACGCGGTTGTACGGCGGCCGAGAAGCGGTCAGCAACGTCAGTTTTAATTTGAGCAAAGGCGAAGTATTAGGCTTTTTAGGGCCAAATGGTGCGGGTAAATCCACCACCATGAAAATGCTCACAGGTAACTTAGCGCCAAGTTTTGGCAGCGTTAAAATTTGTGGCATTGACATGATTGAAAACCCAAAAGATGCTAAAGCGCTGATTGGTTATCTGCCAGAAATGCGCCCGTTGTATAAAGAGCTGACTGTGGATGAATATTTAACCATCGCAGCAAGGTTGCATCGTGTGAGCAGTGGTGCGATAAAAAAAGCCGTTGAACATGCCAAAGAACGCTGTGGTTTAAGCCACATGAGCAAACGCTTAATTGAAAATTTATCCAATGGCTATCAACAACGTGTGGGCATTGCCCAAGCCATTATTCATAACCCCATGGTTGTCATTTTAGATGAACCCACCGTTGGGCTAGACCCGATTCAAATCCGCGATATTCGCGCCTTAATTCGCGAAGTAGGCAGTGAACGCAGTGTCATTATTTCTACGCATATTTTGCCAGAAGTAGAAATGGTCTGTGACCATGTGCAGATTATTGATAAAGGTAAGCTGGTATTTAATGGCCCGATTGATGTGCTCAAAAAACAGCGCATTGGCAATAAATTACTGATTGGGTTTAAAAACCCACCTCAAGTTGAAGCATTACTCAATATTACTGGCGTAAAAGAAGCTGAAAGTTTAAGCAACGGCATGATGCGTATTCAGTTTGCAGAAGATGCTGCTCCAGCGGAAATGATTGTGCAAGCGTCCGTACAAAATCAGTGGGGTTTATACCAAATAGCGCCAGACCAAACCAGTTTAGAAGATGTCTTTGTGCAACTGACGTATCAAGAACAAGTGGCTCAAGAAGATGTGGCTAAAGTAGCTTAATATCAAATATTTTTTTCAAGGTTCATCATGATTATCAGCGTTGCTAGAAAAGAACTTAAAAGTATGTTCGCATCCCCAATGGGTTGGGTGATTTTATCGTTACTCATGTTTTCATTTGGCACCTATTATTTAAACGGCGTGAATGATTACTTTGCCGTGATGTCAGGCTCGATGCGCCCAGCGGAAAGAACAGGCGTCACGCAATTTGTTGGGCAAGTGGTGTATGGCTTTGCGTCATTTATGGTGCTGTTTGCCGTGCCGCTCCTTTCTATGCGTTTGATCAGTGAAGAGCGTCGCACGCAAACCTTACCGTTTTTATTCAGCGCGCCCATTTCACTCACAGAAATTGTCATTGGTAAATTTTTGGGCTTGGTGATTTTTTTGGGGATTTTAGTGGTTTATATTGCCCTCATGCTTTCTACTTTAAATATTTGGGCAGACATTGATTTTGGCTTTATTGGGGCAAATTCGCTTGGGCTTTTGCTGATGATTGCGAGTTTTTCTGCATTAGGGCTATATTTCTCTAGCCTCACTCAACAACCAGTTGTCGCTGCTATTTTGACATTTATCGCACTCTTTGCCGTCATGTTTTTAGACAGATTTTTTGCAGGAGACCCAAGCAATACACTCGCCAGTTTGTCTCTGGTGCGTCATTTTCAATCTTTTGCAGGCGGCCTAATTGACAGTGGTGATGTCGCTTATTTTGTCTTATTTATTGTGACATTTTTAACCTTAACAGTGCGTCGTTTAGATGCAGACCGTTTACGTGGTTAATTAAATTTTAATGAAATTGGATTTTTTTAAATGAATTTGGACTTTATCAATGAAAATCAATAATAAATTACGTTTTCAGCTTTTTGTGCAAAATGGTTTTTTTGTTGTTTTATTTTTACTGCTTGTCGTTTTGGTTGGTTATTTAACCAGCGAATACCGCGTTGCACGCGATATTACGCAAGCTAACCGAAACATCTTGACGCAAGGTAGCGTGAACATTTTAAAGCAGATGAAAGGGCCAATTAATATTACGGTTTATGCAACCAAAGATGATGCTTCAAGCGGAGATAACTTCCGCAAAGGCATGATTGATTTTGTGGCGCGTTATCAACGTGAAAAAAAGAATATTTACCTCACTTTTATTAACCCTTCTGAAGAGCCAAAATTGGCGCAAGAAGCAGGGGTTAAAAGTGATGGTGAAATTGTTGTAGAGTACCAAAAACGGTCTGAGCATATTAATCCGCCCATTGCAGAGCAAGAAATGACCAATCTATTGGTGCGCCTTTCACGTACCAATCAACAACCTGTGATGTACTTGGATGGACACGGCGAGCGCAATTTACTCGGCGTTAAAAACCATGATTTAGGTGAATTTGGTAAACAATTAGAAGCCAAAGGCTTTAAATTTGCCAACCCAGATTTAACGATTGCGCCTGCAGTACCACAAAATGGTGCCATGTTGGTCGTCGCCAGCCCACAAGTAGATGTGACGGACATTGAAGCAAAAAAAATTAAAGCGTATTTAGATGCAGGCGGCAATTTGCTTTGGTTACTGGATGACAATAATTATCGCGGTTTAAAAGAAGTGGCAGAATATTTGGGTTTAAACGTTTCGCAAGGCACTGTGTTGGATATGGCATCTGCACAGTATGGCGCGGATGCGCGTGTTTCCTTTGCCAGTTTATATGGCGAACACCCCATTACCACAAACTTTATGTTGCGCACATTGTTTCCAGAAGCGCATGAAGTGACCGCAAGAGGTACGGATGAAAATGGTTGGAAAGTCAGCCAATTGGTTGAAGTTGCGCCCAATGGTTGGTTGTCTGCAAGCAAGTTAGCTAAAGACGCTAAACCAGTCTTTAACGAAAAAAATGATAAACGTGGTCCCATTAATATTGGCGTTGCCATGGAGCGGATTTACGGAAAAAAAGGGCAGCGCGTGGTGGTGATGGGCAATGCAAACTTCTTATCTAACACGTTTATTACCAACGGCGGCAACCTAGATTTAGGCATCAATATTGTGAATTGGCTTGCGGGAGATGACAAACTCATTACCATTCAGCCCATGCCATTAAAAGATATTAATGTGCAAATCCCAGATTCTGATACTGGGCGTTTAATTGCTTGGACTGTTTTTCATGGCTTTCAGTATTTTATGCCGTTGGCGGTCATGGTTGTTGGTTTCTTTTTTTGGTGGAAACGTAGGAAAGCGTAAGCCATCCATTTTTAATATCAACATGAAAGAAAGTACAGCATGAAAAAACGTTGGATTGTAAATGTCATATTATTTTTATTGGTTGCAAGCTTGGTTGGTTTTTTGTATTTACGACCCAAAAAAGAAACCCAAGAAAATACACAATATGAAATTTCAGCCTTCAAACTTTCAGAATTTAATCAAATTAGAATTGATTTTCCAGCCCGTGCGCAAGTTAAGTTTGCTAAAGAAGATGGCTTTTGGCGATTATTAGCGCCGTATCAAACGCGTGCAGATCAAGCTTCTGTGCAGAGGATTTTATCTATTATTGCCGCAAAAACCAGCACCAAAATATCCCCAAAAGATGGCGCAGCGTTTAATGCAGAAGAACTAGAAAAGTTTGGGCTCAATCATCCATCCATCAAACTCAATCTTGTGCGGGATGAAAAAAGCGAAGAAGCCTTTTTATTTGGCACTTATAACCCAGTGAATGATGAGCAATATGTCGCGCATAAAAATGCCGTCTATTTATTGCCGATTCTTTATTCAGAGGCCGCCTCAACGCAAGTGATTGAATTAGTAGATAAAGCACCGCTAAAACCGACAGAAAAAGTGGTTGGGTTTGATTTTAGTCAGCTAGAACAATGGCAAGACGCAAGGTTAAATATTGACATCGTGAACGGTCAATGGAAAGTTTCGATAGAAAAAGCCAAGCCTACGCAAAACGAACTCAATGAATGGCTCGATTTTTCTTGGAAGCATTCAACTGCAAAATCTGTCGAATTTTATAAACCAGATCACAATCAAAAATATCCAGGTTTTGAAGTCAAAATGGCAGATGGCAGCAAAGTGCACTTTGATAAAATTCAGGAATCGCCAGACATGTTGCTCGCCAGACCTGATGAGGGAATAATTTACCAATTCGCTTCAGATGAAGGATTCACCATGTTGAACCCACCCATTAATTTACCCAATTAATCGGTTTATCAACTTAAATGCCAGAACTTCCAGAGGTTGAAACTACGCGGCTTGGATTAATGCCATTGGTTGGCAAGCGCGTGGAAGCCGTGGAGATTCGTCATCCAACCTTGCGATGGGCTATTCCGCAACATCTTACTCAAACGCTTCCAACGCAAAAGTTGCATGCTATTACCAGGCGTGCAAAGTATATTTTATGTGAATTTGATTCAGGTGTTCTGCTTTTGCATTTAGGCATGTCAGGACGAATATGTTTGCTCGATGACCATTATCCAGCAGAAAAACATGATCATTTTGACCTTCAGTTTTCGGATAAAAAAGTCTTGCGTTTGCGCGATCCGCGTCGGTTTGGCGCAGTGCTGTGGTTAGACAATAAGAAAAATCAACATCCGCTTTTAGATGCCTTAGGACCAGAACCGCTTTCAAATGAATTTACTGCTAACTACTTAAAATCAGCACTTGCCAATAAAACGCTCGCAATTAAAAACGCCATCATGGATGGGCATTTAGTGGTCGGTGTAGGCAATATTTACGCATCAGAATCGCTCTTTAGGGCGCGCATTCACCCAGAAAAATCAGCAAAAAATTTAACTTTGCCAGAATGTACGCGTTTGGTTCGTGAAATAAAAGCAACATTAGAAGACGCGCTGAAAGCGGGTGGTAGCAGTTTGCGAGATTTTTTTGGTGCAGACGGCAACCCAGGTTATTTTCAGCAAACCTATTTTGTGTATGCAAGAACAGGCGAACCTTGCAGAATTTGCCAAAAAGAAATTTTATGTATGCGCTTAGGGCAACGCTCAACATTTTTTTGTGCGCAATGCCAAAATAAATGAAAAGACAACAGTGTTTAACCCATTGTTACTATTATTTTCTTTTTTTTGTTTGATGATAACTGGCTAAAATGTTAATTTCATTCGCGCTGCCAAGCATCACAGGAACGCGTTGATGCAACGTCGTTGGTTTTATTTCTAAAATACGTTGTAATCCAGTGCTTGCCGCGCCGCCTGCTTGCTCAACAATAAAACTCATTGGGTTGGCTTCATACATTAAACGCAATTTTCCGCCTTTAGATTTTATTTTACTGTCAATTGGGTACATAAATACGCCGCCGCGCGTCAAAATACGGTGTACTTCTGCCACCATAGAAGCCACCCAGCGCATATTAAAATCTTTTTCGCGTAAGCCTTCTTCTCCCTGCAAACATTCATCAATATAACGTTGCACAGGTGCCTGCCAAAAACGGTAGTTGGACATGTTGACCGCGAATTCTTGCGTGTCTTTAGGGATTTGCATGTTGGGATGGGTTAAATAAAACGCATTTGTTTTTCTATCTAACGTAAAACCATTGACGCCATTGCCAACGGTGAACACCAGCATGGTTGAACTGCCATAAAGCACATAACCTGCGCAAATTTGCTCAGTCCCTTTTTGCAAAAAATCATCTAAATCAGGCTGTTGTGTTTCTGATTTCAGAATCGAAAAAATCGTCCCCACTGAAATGTTAACATTGACGTTAGATGAACCATCCAGCGGATCAAACAACATTAAAAAAGAGGAGTCCGCAGACGCATTATTTTCAATGTGAATCATCTCATTCACTTCTTCAGAAACCATGCCAACCACCACACCACTTTTTTTGCAGTTTGCAATAAAAATGTCGTTGGTAATCACATCCAGCGCTTTTTGCACTTCACCTTGCACATTTTCAGAATCAAGACTGCCCATATTGCCCTGCAGCGCGCCTTCATCAACTGCAATTGCAATTTGTTTTGCTGCAGTTTCAATGTCTTGCAACATTAAGGTTAACGAGTGTTTGTCATTTCCATTCAGATGGGTTTTTAAAAAGTCATGAAAATCAATTTGTTGATGCATGTGGAATCCTAAAAATACATTTATATTTTGAAAAAATTAACTTCAAATATCCATCATAATCCAATATTTATTGAAGCAATAAGAGTCAGTAAAGTATGCCTAATTGTCAATTTAATCATCATCTTGTCACATTAGTATGTATTTTGGCTTTACAAGCGAGCAAACTGCTGGACAATTTTATCGCTGTCAGATAAAGTTAATTGTTAGCGATAACGTTACAAATTTTTACATATTTTTAAATAAAAAATATCAATTATTAAAAAATAACAATTATAAAGATTAAGCTTTTTAGCCAAATCAAACACTAGGGTAGTTTAAGTATGAACAAGAGTAAATTAGTTATTATCACTTTAGCATTTATGAGTCTTGTAGGGCTGGGTGGATGTGCTACGCAAGCAAATAAAGACCCGCTGGAAGGGTTAAATCGTGGCATTTACAAATTTAATGATGTTGCAGATAAAGCCGTCATCAAGCCAGTTGCAACGGTTTACACTAAAGTAACACCATCGCTTATTCGTAAAGGGGTTAGTAATTTTTTCAGTAATTTGGGTTCAATTACGACTATTTTAAATGATCTGCTACAACTTAAATTTTCCCATGCTTTTACCGATGCTGGCAGATTTGTCATTAATAGCACATTTGGTTTAGCAGGGTTTATTGATGTTGCTGGCATGGATAATATTCCACAACATACAGAAGATTTTGGGCAAACGTTAGGGCACTGGGGGGTTGGTACAGGTGCTTATCTTGTGCTTCCGTTTTTAGGCCCATCAAATGCCCGAGATTTCACAGGATTTTTGGTAGATTACGCAACGACAGACCCTATTACATACACACACAATATTGGTGAAATAAGATTAAACAATCAATTACGTGCAGCACAGTTGGTTGATAAGCGCAGTGCGTTATTAAATGCCTCAGACTTAGTTGACGAGGCGTCGCTTGATCCGTATGCGTTTATGCGTGACGCTTATTTACAAAGACGCGCTGTGTTGGTGCAAGATGGTTTAGTGCCAAAAGAATTGATTAAAGATGATTTTGAAGAGTAATTTTTTATAAGCTGCCAACGCATTAAATTCAAATCAAGTTAAATTTAATTATAGTTTCATTCAATTAAAAACAATCGTTTGTTTGATTTAAAATGTTTAAATAAAAACATTTGAATAAAAACAAGCGATTGCTTCAGAAGTCAGCAGATTGAAACACAATCGCTTGAATTTTTTTAAATCGCAATCATCATTCAGCGATATGTCCACTTCAAATCAATTTCGTCAGGTTCAATCCACACAGCAACCTGTGTTTGTGTTGCACACTTATCCTTTTAAAGAAACAAGTTTAATTGTTGAGCTTTTTTCTTATCAACATGGTCGCGTGATTACCACAGCCAAAGGCGCGCGAAGACCCAGATCAGCCATTCGTGGCATGTTGCAATCTTTTCAGCCGCTGATCGGCACTTGGTCTGGCAAGTTGGAACTTAAAACATTGCATGGTTTGGAGTGGGGAAGTGGCTTGCTCATGCTCAAAGGTGAAGCGTTAATGTGTGGTTTTTATCTCAATGAATTATTATTAAGATTATTGCCGCGCGAAGATCCGCATGAAAAACTCTTTGAATATTACAATCAAACGCTGAAAAAACTATCAACTGCACAAGATTTACCGTCAACATTGCGATGCTTTGAATTAAAGTTATTACAAGAGTTAGGGTACGCTGTGCCACTTTCACATGATGAGACAGCCCAAGAGATTTTTCCTGAAAAGCATTATTATTATCTGCCAGAACGTGGGGCGTGCCATGTACAAACAGAAAATTTAGAACGAAATGGCGTACAATTATTAGGTAAAACCTTAATCGACATTGCAAATGAGGACTATGAAAACGCAGTCACAAGGTTACAAAGTAAACAGTTAATGCGTATGCTGCTGGCTTATTATTTGGGTGAAAAACCCTTACACACTCGGCAATTATTAATCGATTTGCAGGAGTTGTAAATTGCAATTAGATTGTTCTGTTTTAAATTATTTTTCACAGTTCTGTATATGCGTGGTTTTTGCATTGGCAACCAATGCCTATATCAATGGGTGGCTCAATGGGCTAAATGTTGTTGCCACAATCACGTTATCATGCGGATTATTTTTTATTTTTTTAACATGCAGTTAGGCAAAAGATGATTAAATTAGGGGTCAATATTGACCATATAGCCACTTTGCGTCAAGCGCGTGGCACGCAGTATCCCAGTGTTGTGCAAGCCGCTTTGCGGGCAGAAGAAGCCGGCGCAGACAGCATTACTATTCATTTGCGGGAAGATCGTCGGCATATTCAAGATGCTGATGTGTATGCACTGCGCCCGTTGCTGCAAACAAAAATGAATTTTGAAATTGCTGCAACAGAAGAAATGCTTGAAATTGCTTTAAAAATTCGCCCACAGGATGTCTGTTTGGTGCCAGAACGCAGGTTAGAGCGCACTACGGAAGGTGGCTTAGATGTGGTTGCCAATCAAACTTATCTTGCAGAAGCGTGCGATCAATTAGCCGATGCAGGCATTCGCGTATCGCTATTTATTGCGCCAGACCTTGCCCAAATTGAGGCGGCTAAAGCCGTGGGCGCGCCCGTGATTGAAATTCATACCGGAAAATTTGCTGATAGCGTTGGTTCCGTGCAACGCAATGAATTACAACGCATTCAACAAGCCACGCAATATGCACAAAAAATTGGCTTAATTGTGAATGCGGGACATGGGCTGAATATTCATAATGTACATGACATTGCCGCCATTCCTCATATGGAAGAGTTGAATATTGGTCATGCAATTGTCGCGCACTCGGTATTTGTTGGTTGGGAATATGCGATTCGGGAAATGAAGCAATTGATGGTGCAAGCGGCAGGCAGAAGATAAGACTATGAATCCTTGCCCAAAATGTGGAAACGAATTGTTTAAAACAGAACGTATTAATTTTGCTTGGTTTGATGTTTTTATTGCTTTAACTATTAGTTTGATAGCATTTTTCTGTTTATTTGAAATGCTGAAAACGTTTGAATTTCAGGGATCAGGTAGAGGTAAGTTACTCGTATACTTGATTTTAGGTGTGGTTGGTTTGGTCGGTTGGATATTTTCAAAAAAAGTTAAGAAAGAAAAATTAGAAATAGAAAGCTGCACTCGCTGCGATTATAAGAAAACATCAAGAGTAGAAGTGTAGATATGATTTTTGGCATAGGCACAGACATTGTAGAAGTCACACGGATTGGCGATTCCATCCAACAATTTGGCGATGAGTTTGCTAAACGCATTTTGGCAGAATCAGAATTTCCTCATTATTTATCATCAAAAATTAAATCGCGATTTTTAGCCAAACGATTTGCCGCAAAAGAAGCGTTTTCAAAAGCGCTGGGTACAGGCTTGCGTGCGCCAGCTACTTTTCAAAATATTGCAGTCACGCATGATGAATTAGGCAAGCCATACCTTGTTTTGGCGCCTGAATTAGCCCTTTTTTTGCAGAGTAAAAATATTGTAAAAATGCACGTCAGTATTAGCGACGAAAGAAATTTAGCGGCAGCATTTGTGGTGCTTGAATGTTAGAAGAGGTTGATTTTGCAAGAAGATTTGGTGGCGTTGCGCGTTTGTATGGCGCACAGGGGTTAGCAAAATTACAAGCCGCCCATGTTGTTGTGGTTGGCATCGGCGGTGTTGGTTCTTGGGTGGCAGAAGCATTAGCCCGTAACGCAGTCGGTGCAATCACTTTAATTGATTTAGACAATATTGCAGAATCGAACGTGAATCGACAAATTCATGCGATAGAAGGCGCGTTTGGTAAAGCCAAAGTCACCGCCATGCGGGAACGCATTTTATCCATAAACCCAGCCTGTACGGTGCATGAAATTGAAACTTTTGTTAGCCCAGAAAATATTCATTTATTAATCAATTTTAAGTGCAACGTTTTGCTTGATTGCGTGGATGATGCTAAAGCAAAAATTGCCATGGCAGATTTTTGTAAGCATCAGAAAATTTCACTGATTATGGCAGGCAGCGCAGGCGGCAGGTTAGACCCATCAAAAATAAAACACGCAGATTTAGTTGATGTAACAGGCGACCGATTGTTAGCAAAAGTGCGCCATCAGCTTCGCCGTTCTTTTGGGTTTCCTAAATCCAAAAATACCATCAATAGCACCAAAAAAAATGCAAAATTTGACCTTGAATGCGTTTATTCGGATGAGCCAGTCATCTTGCCGCAACGTACAGACGCAAACTGTGACCTTGAAGCTACCTCAATTACTGGGCTGAATTGTGCAGGTTATGGCTCTAGCGTATGCGTGACTGCCGCCTTTGGTTTTACCATCACTTCGATTGCGTTAAAAAAAATAATAGAGACAAATCCAGACTAAAAAATACGAAACTGTCACTTTAAAAAACGACAGTTTTTATCTTTGTCACAAAAATGTCATTTTTCACCCAGTAAATAAGTCTACAATTTTGTAACACTTACAATCATCCGTTTACCATTTTTATGAATTCAAAAATCAACTATCTTGATCGCGACATCAGCATTTTAGCGTTTAACGAACGTGTGCTTAGTTTGGCGCAATATCATGAAACGCCTTTGCTTGAGCGTTTACGTTTTATTTGTATTGTCTCATCAAATATTGATGAATTTTTTGAAGTGCGCGCCGCGCCTTATGTGGATGCCATGCGTAACGCCGAGCAAAAAGATACTGATAATATGGAAACCTATCAGGCCATTTCTCAAGCCGCGCAAGCTTTGGTTGAAAAGCAGTATCAAATATTTAATCACACGTTGATGCCAGCTTTAGCAAAAGAAGGCGTGCATTTAGTTTCAAATGCGGATCGTACAGAAGAACAAAAACGCTGGGTTGCGCGCTATTTTGAAACTGACGTACGGCCTTTACTAGTGCCTGTTGCACTTGATCCTTCTCATCCTTTTCCCTTAGTTGCCAACAAAGCGCTCAATTTTATTGTCTCTTTGGGAGGCAAGGATGCATTTGGACGTGACAACAATATTGCCATTGTTAAAATTCCACGCGTATTGCCACGTTTGATTCCGCTGCCCAAGCATTTAAGTCAGCGCCAACAAAAATTTGTTTCACTTTCAAGCGTCATCCGCGCACATTTAGCTAGTTTATTTTCAGGGCGCGAAGTGCTTAATTTTTCACAATTTCGCGTCACACGCCATTCAGATTTATCGGTAGATGAAGACGATGTAAAAAACTTACGCACAGCCCTGCGTTTAGGCTTGGCACAGCGCAATTACGGTGAAGCGGTGCGGTTAGAAGTTTCGCACGGCTGTGATGAAAAATTAGCAAAATTTTTATTAAAACAATTTGATTTACCAAAAGCCTCTTTATACCGTGTGAATGGTTTAGTAAATTTGGCTAGACTCATGCAATTGGCAGATTTGGCAGAAGGCGCACATTTAAAATTTAAACCATTTGAGCCAAAAATCAGCGCGCAATATGTGCCAAATGTACCCATTTTTAATCAATTAAAACAAAAAAATATTCTCATTCATCAGCCATTTGAAAGTTTTGAGTTGGTGATTGATTTTCTGCGTGAAGCGGTTTATGACCCTGATGTACTTTCGATTCAGCAAACCATTTACCGCACAGGCTCAGACCCGCGCATGTTGCAATTGTTGCAAGAAGCCGTGCGGCGTGGCAAAGAAGTAATGGCGGTGATTGAGCTTAAAGCACGTTTTGATGAAGAAGCCAATATTAACTGGGCAGAAGCGTTGGAGTCCGTTGGCGCACAAGTGGTTTACGGCATTGTTGGCTTAAAAACGCATGCAAAAATGTTGCTTGTAATGCGCCGTGAAGCGGGCAAACTTAATTATTATGGACATTTATCGACCGGAAATTACAACCCACGCACTGCAAAAATGTACACGGATGTCAGCATGCTTACCGCAGACCCTGCGATTACGCGTGATATGGAATATTTATTCAGGCACATTGCCAGCCAAGTTAAATTGCCAAGACTCAAAAAATTATTGGTCGCGCCTTTTAATTTGCATCGACAAATGCTCGCCAATATTAAAGCCGCAATGTTGGCGGCAAAAAATGGCAAAACCGCAAAATTAATCATAAAAATGAATGCGTTAACAGACCTTGCATTAACCCAGCAACTCATATTAGCGGGGCGGGCAGGGGTGCAAATTGATTTAATAGTCCGTGGTGCCTGTATTTTGCCTGTGGATGCGCCTGGGCTAGATGGCAGAATACGTGTGCGCTCAATTATTGGGCGCTTGCTTGAACACTCTCGCGTGTTTTATTTTAATATTGCGGGCGTTGAGCATATGTGGCTTTCTAGCGCAGATTGGATGAACCGCAATATGATGCGCCGCGTTGAAATTGCCTGGCCGATTGATGACCCAGTCCATCGAAATCGGTTGTTACAAGAATGTTGCGAAAATTATTTACAAGATAATCAAAACGCATGGATTTTGCAAAACGATGGCACTTATAAACCCGCAGAGCAAAGCGCACAGCATTTAGAAGACAAAAAAGACATTGCTTTAGTGCAAAAAATAAGTGCCCAAAGATTATTGCTACAAATGTATAACGCTTAAAATGATGTTGAACTTTTAGGTGTTATTGATCACATGACCGAGATTGTAATTTGGCGTCACGCAGAGGCCGAGGTTAAAGCAAAATCAGGCTTAGACAGTGAGCGAGCGCTTACCCGCAAAGGCCATGAAGATGCGCATAATATGGCAATATGGTTGAATCAACATTTGCCAATTGATACAAAAATATACTGTAGCCCAGCCCTAAGATGCGTGCAAACTGTTGAGGCGCTTATCAAATTAAGCAAAAAAAAACGTCAATGGTCAGTAGAAATTGTGGATGTTTTAAGTTTAGAAAGTCACGTCCACGCTATTCGCCAGCAATTAATACATGCTAATTGCAAGGCAGTATTACTTGTTGGGCATCAGCCAATTTTGGGTGAATTGGTGGAAGATTTATTGCAAAAAGAAAAAACAGATTCTGGTTTTTTAGGAATCGGTCATATTGCTCCAAGTATTTTTTTAGCAAAAAATACTGAAAACACTCAGATAAAATTTTCAATAAAAAAAGGCGCAATTTGGTGGTTGCGCCATCGAAATCAACCACAGTTGATTGAGCCTAAAACGTTATCTGCTTCAGAAGAAATCTACATTCTTACCGTACAGCATCCAAGATTTTTATTAAACAATTAGGTTTTTCATCAAACATTTAGAAAATCAACTTAGGCACTTAAAGTTTATTTTATGGAATGTTATTTTTTAGGCCTGCCTGTTTTAATGGCAGGTACCTTTTCCATGGTTGCTTTTAATTCTGCATCATTCAACGCGCTGAGTAGCATTAAACCAGCACGTAATAACTCGCTTTTTTTGGCAGGTTTTCCCGCTTTTACTAAGCGTTCTTTTAGCACATAAAACTGTGCATATTCTGCCTTGGGCATGGTGAAACTATCACGTTCCATTTTTAATTTTGGTGTTTTTTCTTTTTCACTTTTTTTAGGGGCTGTTGGAGCAAGCTTCGCTTTGATCAGTGCAGGTTTGGGTGCGGCAGGGTTAGCTGACGTTGTTTTTGCCATAGTAGCTTTGGGCGCTGGTTTAATTGCATTTTTAACAATGGGTGCTTTCGTGGCTGCAGCTGGCTTGGTTGTAGCAGGCTTTGCTGCACTAATTTTTTTGGATATTGCAATCGGTTTTGTTGACATGATTTTCCCCTAATTAAATAGTATAAACAGTTTATACTATTTTAAAATAAAGTAAAAGATTAATCAAAAATGAAAGTAGGCTTTAATTGAATGGTTAATTTTAAGCCTGATTGCGTTGATTTTTATTAGAATTTACTGCCTCAGTTAAGCCAAGTAGGGCGCGCGTTGCGCCCGCAACATTACTTGTATTGCATGCTATGTGTTTGTGAGGTGATGAGTCATTTCAACATTAAATTGAAGCATTCAATAACCTTTGAAAGGATTTATTCAATATTTATTTGAAACTGCCAAAGCGTTTTTTGCCAAACTAAACGCTCTTCATCCAATAAATAATAAGATTGCGGAAAGCGTTCTGGCCAATTTTTTGGCAAAGTGAGTACAAGCGTGTTGTCAACGTGCGTTAATTGAACGCCACGTAAATTTGGCGCTTGGCGTGCATGGCAAAGAATGACTGCAAGTCTGAGTGACATAAGTTGCATGACAAAAATTTCATCTGGAAAAAAAGACTGAAGCCTTTTTAATTTTGCGCGATGGCCAGAAATTAATAAACTTAAGCGATGCAGTTCATTTTGTGAAAAACCTGGCGGTTCTGTGTGGTCGATAATATAAGCGCCATGTAAATGCGCATCAATCGGCGAAATCATGCCGCCAATTTCATGTAACAAGCTGGCCCAACGTAATTTTAATGCGTGATTTTGTAACACTTCTTGCGAAAAATTAAATGATTCAGCCACTTTGTTAAAAAGCTTGCCAGCCACTTCTGCAACGCGTTCGCCGTGGGATTCATCCACATTAAATTTTTTTGCTAAACGCATTACAGAAGCGTTACGCAAATCCACAATGTCATGGTCACGCGCAAGCATGTCATACAGCAAGCCATGTCGTAACGCACCTTTTGCTACGTTTAATTGATCAATGGCTAAGAAATCAAAAATACCTAACATAATTGATAAGCCGCCTGCAATCACTGCTTTACGCTCTTCCTTTAACCCATTCAGGCGCAATTTTTCTACATTTTTGGCACGCAATAATTCTTCACGCAACCAATAAAGCCCTTCGCGCGTAATGGTGTCAACAGGTCGGCCATATTGAAATAAAATATCTGAAATAGCCCCCACCGTGCCTGAGGCGCCGTAAGCAATATCCCAATGTTTTTGGTGAAAGCTACTGCCAAGCGTATCAAAAATAGATTCAGCCGCAATTTGGGCGCGCATTAACGCGTTTTCCGTAAATTGTTGATGCCCAAAATGTTTTAATGACCAAGCGACAGAGCCCACATGCAAAGATGCCGTTTGATGCGCATGAAAGCCTTGGCCTAAAATAAATTCCGTTGAACGCCCGCCAATATCAATCACTAAGCGTTTTTCATTGGATTGTGGTAAAAACCGACTCACGCCTTGATAAATTAATCGCGCTTCCTCCACACCAGAGATGACTTCAACCTCAAAACCCAACGCTTTTTTTGCAAGTTTTAAAAAGACCTCTTGATTATTTGCTTCACGCAAGGTTTGTGTTGCAACTGCGCGCACTTGAGAAGCTTCAAAGCCCTGTAAACGCTCGCCAAAGCGTGCTAAACAACGAATACCACGCTCAATGGATTCTTGCGATAAGTTGCGATCTTCGTCTAAATCTGCGCCTTGCCGAACAGCTTCTTTAATATATTCCACACGTTCAATATGCCCATGGTCTAATCGGCCAATTTCTAATCTAAAACTATTAGAGCCAATATCAATGGCCGCGAGTAAAGATTGTTCATTGGGTTTGTTGTACGCTTGGGATTGTTGCTGATTGTTCAATTGCATCATAAAAGTTAATTTCAATATAATATTTTAAGATATTATAGTTTGAATTGTGGCTAATAATGGCTTGATGCAATAATTTAACGCGTTGTTTTTTACGCTAAAATAAAACTGTAAATTACTGTTCAATTCTGGTGATTCATCATCAGTAAGGTTGCGTCTAATCTTGCGCACATAGTAAAATGAGATAGTTTTTCAATGAATGTGATTGTTCGTTGTAACTGTCTGTTTCAAAGTTAATTTATTAATCAAAATTTAAGTTTTTAGGCTTTAAAAGCGCAAACTTAAAACCTAAATTTAAAAACTTAAGGGGAAATATATGTCTAAATTATTAAAAGTTCTTTTATTAGCATTAGCGTTAACAGTAAGTTTGTCTGCATGTAAAAAAGCTGAAGAAGCTGTTTCAGAAACAGCTGACGCTGCAAAAGAAGCAGCAGCTGCAACCACTGAAGCAGCCACAGATGCAGCTGCAGCAACAACCGAGGCTGCTACTGACGCGGCAGCGGCCACGACTGAGGCAGCAACAGATGCAGCAGCAGCAACCACTGAGGCAGCAAGCGCAGTGGCAACAGAAGCTAAAGATGCAGCAGGTAATGCTGTAGAAGCGGCAAAAGAAGCTGCGGGTCACTAATTTTAAAATTAAGTGCTTAAAAAAGGAGCGTATTGCTCCTTTTTTATTTAGTTTGTTTTAGCTTTAAAATAACGAGTCAAAAAATATTTTTAGTGTTCAGTGTAAAAATTCTAAAGTTTTAATTCAACCGTCCGATATCACAAGTGTCAATCATTGAAAATGGACGCTTTGGCTAATCGGGGCGTCAATCGAAATAAATCATCTATTTTTGAGTGCGTAAGGCTATTTCATCACGATGAAATATTTGCATGAAAAGATATTTATTTAACGAACATTATTGAAATAAATTTTAAAGAAAATGTTTTAAACATTTAGCCATTTTAATTTTTTGATGAATTTAAAGATTGGCATGAATCATGCTGATATTTTATCAAACATAATTAATTAGTCATTCATGGGGAAATAAATGAGCAGTGTAACTTTTTTAGTAAGCGCAGTTTTGACAGTGTGTTTATTGCACGCGTTTGATGAAAGTGTTGCGTCTTCGACTGTTGATAAACTCAATTTGAATACGCAATCCTCTGTAGAAAATATCAAACCTAACACGACAGAGCCTGTTGCAATCAAGCCTTTAGAAGCGCAAATGTCAGCGCAAAACGTACAAGTTTACGGTGTAAAAAAACGTGAGCATTTATTGCCAACCTCTCAAAATGCTTCAAAAAATCTGGCAATAAAAGATTCAAAAGCGATTTAAACAAATTTAAATTAAATAACTTAAAAACTTAACAATACCGCTGTAAATTTGACATTGCTGTCAAAATATCAACACATTCTCAGTTACATTTCGATTTAAATTCACAAATATTTCAATTGGCTTTAGATTTAAATGCTAAAACGCTCAGATTAAAACGGTAAAAATAGTGCCGTTGCTATATTTTGAATCACACGCGTGATATTTCTTTGTGATTTTTCTGATAAAGAAATTGCAAATAAATCTGTTCTGCCAATAATTTTTCCAAATTCACGTTCGATAGAGAGATTTTTTTCGTTCGTATTCAGCTCATTACTCATTAAATAAATTTTTCCATTTTTATCTTTTGAGTTTGCAAGTTTCCATGCTGCAATTTCAACATTCCTTGCTACGTTGTAAAGGTACTGCGGCTCAATCTCATCGGTCATGTAAAAAGTATTTTTGCCACCGTGTGCTTTTAGAAGCATGGTTTGTAAGCCCACAATATAGGCAAAAACGCGGTCACCTTCATACTGTGGTTTAAAGGCTAAAAAAATGGTTTCTGTACTTTGCGTGTTATCGAGCGCGCTAAAGCGATAATGGTGTTCTTCTTCGTGATCAAATAATTGAGTAACCATTTCTTCTGCAGTTTGTATATTGTTTTTAAATGCTTTGTTTTTTTTGAGTTCTTGCGGGTTTCGTTTGTAAAGTTTTAACATCAACGTCCGCATGCTTTGCGTGTTTTCGCGGATTTCAATCTCGGCAATACGATCAAAATCAGTCTTGATGATTTGGTTGATTGAACCACGATCTTTTTGTTCAGGAATTGTTTTAGTTGCAGTTGAAATGGCTTCAGGCTGTTGCGGTTTGTTGGCGCAACTGATTGCGATGGCGCTGAGGAATGCGAGCAGGATGATGGTTTTAAATAGACGCCTCAATTGAAACACTCCTCACTAAATTTTTATTTAAATTAAGCCAATGGTGAACGTACTTCAAAGCGGCATTAAATTTTAATCTGCGATCACTGTTTTAGCTAATACTATTCTGTTGCTTGGAAAAATAGCGCTAAAGGTGCTGCCAACGCCAACTGTACTTTGAATGCCTAATTTTGCTTGATGGCGCGTAAGAATATGTTTAACAATCGATAGCCCTAGCCCTGTGCCGCCGCTCAAGCGGCTTCTGCCTCGGTCAACGCGGTAAAAGCGCTCGGTGAGTCGATCAAGGTGGTGCGCTTCGATGCCAATGCCTTGGTCAGTCACGCTAAATACGGCAACACCGTTTTTTATTGACCAAGAGATGTGAATGTTGCCACCTTCAGGAGAATAGCGAATAGCATTGCTGACTAAATTTGAAAAAACACTTTGAATTTCAGTGATTGCACCTAATAAATTGAGTTGAGCATCTATTTCTGTGGTGACAGTGTGCTTACCAAGGCTCAACCCTTTCACATCATTACACAGCATATTGATTAAAGGTTGCACTTCAATGACGGATTCTTCAGGCGCTTGGGCGTTGCTTTCAATTTGAGATAAGACTAATAAATCGTCAATCAACAGTTTCATGCGGGTGGTTTGATCTTGCATCATGTTGAAATAATTACGCGTATTGTCTGGAATCGCGCCTTCCATATCGAGCAAGGTTTCTAAAAATCCACCGACCACCGTGAGCGGCGTGCGTAATTCATGTGAAACATTGGCGATAAAATCACGGCGCATAATATCAATTTTGTCTAGTTGCGTAACATCGCGACAAATAAGCAATTTTTGTTTAGAGCCAAAATCTACCAACTGCAGTTCTAATGTAATTTCTTGATTTAGCCATGATTTGAGTTTGAGCGGCTCAGCATAATCTTTGGCTTGAAGATAATTTAAAAAGTGCTGATGACGGACTAAATAGTTGATAGGTTGATTTTCATCTTGCGCTAAATTTAACCCCAGTTTAATTTCAGCTGGTTTATTACACCATTCAATTTCATTATTATGGTTTAAAACGACCACGCCATCAGGCAGCGCGCTGGCGGCATGGCGAAAGCGACCAAGCGCAGAGGCAAGTTGATTTTGATGACGAGAATGTCGGCGATACTCTTGATAAAGTGCAGAAAGAACATCTTCCCAAGCGCCGCTTCCTGCGGGAATGTTGGCGATCACAGGTTTTTTTAACCACTGGTGAAGGCGATGCAACCAAAAAATATGGCGCATTAAATACAGCGATAAACCAATACAAAAAATAATGAGCGCGGTAATTAATTCATCAGCTGCCCAAATAATTGCGCAGAAAAATACAAAAATTAAATAAAGCCAAAAGGTATTCCAGCGAATATCTTGCACAATGATAAAGGTCTTTTAAGCCGATGAAAGAGGCTTAATTATAGCCAAAATTGAATAAGCAACTTCATCTTTTTTTCAATGAAAATTAGCTGGAATTTATTCGTAAAACCCTACTGTTTACTTAACGGCTTGCCAATTAAGATGGGTTAATTTGCTGAAAGACGATAGCCAGAACCGCGCACGGTTTGAATTAAATCTTCATGGCCTGATTCTGAAAGTGCATTTCTTAATCGCCTAATATGCACATCAACAGTGCGGTCTTCAACAAATACGCGGTCTCCCCAAACTTTATCTAATAGTTGACTCCTGGTATGAACGCGCTCTGAGTTTGTCATAAAAAAGTGAAGCAATCTAAATTCGGTAGGACCTAAATCAATATGTTTGCCATTGCCAGTGACCCGATGTGTTGTGGGGTCTAAATTTAAACCTTTAATGCTAATGGGGTCGTCTGTCATTTGTGGCGCACGACGGCGCAAAACAGCTTTAATCCGCGCGTTTAATTCTCTTGGGCTAAATGGCTTGGTCACATAATCATCTGCGCCTACTTCTAAGCCGCGTACTTTGTCATACTCATCACCGCGCGCGGTGAGCATGATAATGGGAATGGTTTTGGTCATAGAGTCAGACTTAAGTCTGCGCGCAAACTCAAGGCCGTTCATGCCAGGCAGCATCCAGTCAAGCAAAATTAAATCTGGAATGGTTTCGCGCATTAAGTCTTGTGCAATTTCAACACTTAAAGCGCGAATTGGATTGTGACCAGCCTGCGTGATGTTAAGTGCTAATAATTCCTGAATGGCTGGCTCATCCTCAACAACCAAAATATTTGCTGGCATCCCGTTCTCACTTTTTAAATGATTTTAATTGCACATTACTTTATGACGCTAATGTTACATTTTAATGACAATGCGTGAAGATTTTTCAATTTAAGATGAATTGTAACGACTTGTAATAACTGACTTCAATCGCGCTATAATCAACTTGAAATCAAAAAAACTTTTACAAAAATAAAATTAACAATGCTCGCAATCAATGATTGATATGCGATTAAAGGGAAAAAATATGGTCAATTTTTTATCAAAAGAACATATCACAGCAAAGGCTGGCTTTAATCGCTGGTTAGTGCCGCCAGCAGCGTTAGCGGTACATTTGTCAATTGGCATGGCGTATGGTTTTAGCGTTTTTTGGAAGCCGTTAGGCAATGCGCTGATAGGTGTCGATGGCGTACCTCTCAAAGCTTGCGCCGCAGGCGCTACAAATTTTGGTGAAAAATTATCTGGCACGGCGCAAGCGCTTTTTGCAACAGACTGTAATTGGACGCAATTTGATTTAGGTTGGATGTATACCTTATTTTTTGTATTTTTAGGCTGCTCCGCGGCACTTTGGGGCGGTTGGTTAGAGAGCGCTGGGCCACGCAAAGCGGGGTTAGTTTCCACCTTGTGTTGGTGTGGCGGCCTTTTGATGTCGGCCTCAGGCGTATATATTCATCAATTATGGTTGATGTGGCTGGGTTCAGGAGTCATTGGCGGCATTGGGTTGGGGCTTGGATACATTTCGCCTGTATCAACGTTAATTAAATGGTTTCCAGACCGTCGCGGCATGGCAACAGGCATGGCGATCATGGGTTTTGGCGGGGGTGCGATGATTGGCTCGCCACTTGCAACAAAACTGATGGGTTTATTCGCAACACCCACAGAAGTGGGCGTATGGCAAACTTTTGTGGTGCTTGCTGCTGTCTACTTTTTGGTCATGATTTGCGGGTCTTTAGGGTACCGCGTGCCGCCAACAGGTTGGAAACCAGCACATTGGACACCCCCCGTTGGTCAAAAAAATACCATGATTGCAACCCACCATGTGCATTTAAAAAACGCGCACAAAACCCCGCAGTTTTGGTTGCTTTGGCTTGTATTATGTATGAATGTTTCCGCAGGGATTGGCATTATTGGCGCGGCCGCACCCATGTTGCAAGAAACTTTTGGCGGTGCGCTCATCAACCAACCCGACATCGGCTTTGCCGATATTAAAAAAGATGAAGCATTCACGGCAGCCGCAGCCGCTGTGGGTGCTGGCTTTGTGGGCATTATTTCATTATTTAATATTTTTGGTCGATTCTTCTGGGCAACTTCCTCAGATAAATTAGGCCGCCAACGTACTTATTATATTTTCTTTGTGTTAGGTGCAATCATGTATTGCACAGCAACTTATGTGGCTGGCTTTAAATCTTTGGCAACATTCGTAGCTATTTTCTGTGTGATTGCTTCCATGTATGGGGGTGGTTTTGCGACCATTCCAGCGTATTTGGCAGATTTATTCGGCACACAGTTTGTTGGCGCAATTCATGGAAGATTACTCACTGCCTGGTCCACCGCAGGCATTATTGGCCCTGTGATTGTGAATTATATGCACGATGTCCGCTTAAATGAAGGCGTACCTTTTGACCAACTTTACGCACCCATTTTTATGGTTTTGGCGTGTTTATTAGCGGTTGGTTTAATGGCTAATTTTCTAGTAAAGCCCGTCTCAGGCAAATATTTTATGACAGAAAGCGAATTAAATGAGGCGCGTAAACTAGCGCATGAGAAAGCAAATTTAGCCCAACCCGCAAATAATGCTCAAAATAAAAGTGCGCAAAAATCAAGCCATTTAACCGTGGTGGTTGCTTGGGTTTTGGTGATTATTCCAATTAGTTATGGCGTTTGGAGTACATTGCAAAAAGCTTGGGTTTTATTTCAATAATCATCTTTGTCTGTTTGTTGCCAGATTGCCTTAAAGCCTAAGGCTTTCTGCGGTAAAATAGTTGTTTATTTTTAAGGCGACAAATGCAAGGTTTAAAAAATGAATGAAATCAATAAAAATTTAAATGGCCAAAATATGAGAATTGGCATTGTTCTCTCAAGATTTAACGCTGATATTGGCGATGGGTTATTAAGTAGTTGTACGCAAATGTTAATGAAGCTGGGGGTTGCTGAGGCAGATATTACCGTTGCAACTGTACCAGGTGCTTTGGAAATTCCATTGGTGTTACAGCACATGGCGCTCAGTGAAAAGTTTGATGCTTTAATTGCGCTTGGCGCCATTATTCGCGGTGAAACCTACCATTTTGAAGTGGTTGCCAATGAATCTGCACGCGGAATTTCTGAAGCCCAACTCAACACGGGCGTGCCTGTTGCTAACGCGGTATTAACAACAGAGGATGATGACCAAGCGTTAGCGCGCATGCACATTAAAGGCGCAGAGGCAGCAGAAGTGGCGGTTGAAATGGTCAACTTGTTGAGTGCTTTATAATGGCTAACGACGCTAAATTAGAAAAGCCAGTCACCAGTTTGCTTCCTCAAACGCAAGAAAAAACACCGCGCACAGGTCGGCCTAAAAAAGTCAGTCAAAGCCGCAGAAAATCTCGTGAATTAGCTTTAAAAGCACTTTATCGCGGCATGCTAAACGCCACAGATTTAAGCCCAGTTTTTAAAGATATGCAAGATGATCCAGATTATAAAAAAGCTGACGAAGCTTATTTTAAAATCTTATTCACACAAGTAACAGAAAATCTTACTGTAATCGATGAAAAATTGTCGCAGTTGATTGATCGCCCAATGACTGAACTTAGCCCGATTGAGCATTCTATTTTGCGTATTTCAGGCTACGAATTAATGTTTGATATGAGCATTCCCTACCGTGTAGCCATCAACGAAGGAGTGGAGTTGGCAAAAGTATTTGGTGGCACAGACGGACATAAATATATTAATGGTGTGTTAGATAAATTAGCTGCTGCAGTTAGAGCAACAGAATTTAATGCAACAAGAAGCTAAATCATTAAATTAAATCAAATGGTTGTTAGCTAACTAGCCCCGCTAGAAAATCTTAGGTTGAATGTTTCAAAAAAGGTAACTCACCCAATTTAAACTGCTAGACACTTCTAGGAGCTTCATGAAATTGCACCGCGCATTAGACGTTGCAGGGTTAAGTGATATTGGTTTGCAACGAAGGCAGAATGAAGATGCGATTGATTTTGACGCATCTTTGGGTGTTATGGTGCTGGCTGACGGCATGGGTGGGCATAAAGCGGGTGAAGTTGCGAGTGAAATTGCCGTTTTAAGCACGTTGGCAGATTTAAAATTTCAACTTAAGAAAAAATTTTATTTTTTAAGTCAGTTTTTAAAACAGTCTGAATCGCACATTATTCACCAAGCAGTCAATCGTAGCAATGCGTTAATTTATAATATTTCCCAAACAAAACCGCAATTTTCTGGCATGGGAACCACTCTTTTGGTGACCGTTTTTTCAAAGAAAAAGCTGTTTGTCGGTCACGTTGGCGATTCTCGTCTGTACCGTTTTCGGCAACAACAATTGCAGCAGTTGACCGAAGATCATTCTTTTGTGCAAGCACAAATTAATGCTGGATGGATGACGTTAGAAGACGCAAAAATTGCAGCCAACAAAAATTTAGTCACGCGCGCGCTTGGCTTG
This sequence comes from Methylophilaceae bacterium, assembly GCA_965247415.1. Classification (GTDB taxonomy): domain Bacteria; phylum Pseudomonadota; class Gammaproteobacteria; order Burkholderiales; family Methylophilaceae; genus Methylotenera. Next base: position 803,158 of record OZ252007.1, on the reverse strand, counting down.
GGCGAAGAAGTTGAATTAAGTTTAAATGTGTTTGATATAGAAACAGAAGATATTTATTTGCTTTGTTCAGACGGGCTCAGCGATGTTTTGGTGGATGATGAAATTGCTTTAGTGTTAAATCAAGAAAAAAATTTGCAAAAAATCGCCGAAGATTTAATTCACTCTACCTTAGCGCAAGGCGGAAAAGACAATGTTTCAGTGATTTTAGTCCGCGTAAAAAAGCATTTTTTTGAAAAAGAAAAAAATTTTATTTTAAGTATCAATGCGCTGCTTTCTCATGCGTATCAAAAATATGTCACACATTTTTTTAAAGCTTAACTGCGAAGCAACCTGCTTGGTTCATCGCCAAATAGCTTCCTTGCGCATACCAATCGCCCAACACCCAGCGTGTAATTTTGTGTCCATCCACACTTAATAGGTGTTCTGCAGGGCGGTGTGTGTGTCCGTGAATCAGTACCGTTGGGTAGTCATAGGCTTTTAAGAGCGTATGCACAGCGGCTTGGTTGACATCCATAATTTCTACTGATTTTTCAGTTTTCGCCAATTCGCTTTGTTTTCTAATGGATTCAATTTGCATTTTTCTAGCAGAAAGGGGTTGACTTAAAAACGTTTGTTGCCATGTCGCATTTCTAAATTGAACCCGCATATTTTGATAGGCGACATCATCTGTACACAACGCATCGCCATGACTTAAAAGAATTTTTTTCTCAAAAATTGTGACGTAACTTGGGTCACTGAGTAAAGTGATTTGCGCTGCTTTGCAAAATGCGTCAGCAATTAAAAAATCACGATTGCCGTGCATTAAATAAAGTGCAACGCCTTTTTGCGCCAGTGCCGCAAATGCTTGCACAATGGTTTGATGGAAAGGCTCAAACATGGCATCATCGCCCGCCCAATATTCAAATAAATCACCTAAAATAAAAAGTGATTCAGCGTTAATTGCATCAACCTTTAAAAAATCTAAAAAAGCTTGGGTAATGTGCGGACGTGATTCACACAAATGTAAATCTGAAATAAAAAGCACAAGCCCTGAAGATTGCGTGCTTGTGCTTTTTTTTGTTAAATGTTGTGTAAGCATTTTAATTAAATTTTATGCAACACACAGGCTAACGATATTTAAATTAGAAACATTAAAAGCGCGTTGCTTTTAAAATCACAACGGCTTCTAAAGGCACATCTTGATGGCCATTTTTATTGCCCGTTTTGACTTGAATAATGTTGTCAACCACATCCGTACCATCCACCACTTTACCAAATACGCAATAACCCCAACCGCTGCCTGTGGGTGCAGTATGGTTTAAAAAGTCATTATTATTGCCATTAATAAAAAATTGATTGCTGGCAGAATGGGGCGCAGACGTGCGCGCCATGGCAATGGTGTAATGGTCATTTTTAAGGCCATTATTAGCCTCGTTGGTGATTTCAGCCTTAGATGATTTTTGCTTCATAGATTCATCAAAACCGCCGCCTTGAATCATAAAGTCTTTAATCACACGATGAAAAATAGTGCCATTGTAAAAGCCATCATCAACATAGCTTAAAAAGTTAGCAACGGTTAAAGGCGCTTTTTCAGCATCCAATTCAATGGTGATGTCACCAAAATTTGTTTCAAGTTTTACCATTCCATTTTCCTGTTATTGAGTGTTTTAGTGTGAAGGTTAATAAAAAAATTTATTTAATCAATTTTACATTTTTAACAATGATCGGTGCTTGTGGCACGTCACTGTATCCGCCGACAAAGCCTGTTGGGCTAATGCCAATTTCGCGTACTACATCCATGCCTTTAAGGACGCGTCCAAACACGCAATAGCCAATGCCTTCTGGGTCTGGGCTGCGGTAATTTAAAAATTGATTGTTTTCTATGTTGATAAAAAATTGTGAAGAAGCTGAATTTGGATCAGCCGTTCTTGCCATTGCAATTGTGCCAATCTCGTTGATTAAACCGTTACTTGCCTCATTTTCAATGGGCGCGCGGGTTTGCTTCTCAATCATGTCTTGCGTAAAACCGCCACCTTGAATCATAAATCGACGTATGACACGGTGGAAAATGGTGTCTTTATAAAAACCTGAATCTACATACTTTAAAAAATTTGCCACCGTTTTGGGGGCTTTTTCTGGATAAAGTTCAATTAGAAACTCACCACGATTCGTCTCAAACAGCACTTGTGGGTTGGCCGCTAATACAGAAACACTGTTCAGCAACATGAAGCAAAACGAAAATTTAAGTAAAATATTTTTTAAAGCTATTTTAAGAGACATGATTGAATCCAAAGAATTTATTAAAAAAATAAAGGTGAAATTATACATGGTTGCTTGTTAAAAAAATTTAGTATTACCAGATGTTGATGCGTTAAATGTTTGAATGTTGGCTTTTAATTAAGCAGCAAGAGCTTATGATTTCGGTATGCTATAATTTTTTTGTAAATAATGATTATTCAATATCTTAACCTGCACATATTTAAAAAACGTTCACTTTGAAAAATTAATAGAAAAAATGGATAGAAAATAATTCATGTTAAAAATTTATAATACGCTCGCACGCGATAAACAAATCTTCACCCCCATTGAGCCCAATAAAATCCGCATGTATGTATGCGGGATGACTGTTTATGATTTTTGTCATTTGGGCCACGCGCGCGTGATGGTGGTGTTTGATATGGTGTCGCGCTGGTTTCGTGCCAGTGGATTTGAGGTCACGTATGTGCGCAATATTACCGATATTGACGACAAAATTATCAAGCGTGCCAATGAAAATAATGAAACCATCGGCGTTTTAACGCAGCGTTTTATTGATGCCATGGATGAAGATTCTGTCAAACTTGGCATTATTCGCCCTGATATTGAGCCGCGTGCCACGGCGCATATTGACGGCATGATTACCATGATTAGCGCGTTGATTGAAAAAGGTTTTGCCTACCAAGCAGACTCAGAAAACAAGCATGGCGATGTTTTTTATAAAGTGCGTAGTTTTAATGAATACGGAAAGTTATCAGGCAAAAGTTTAGAAGATTTGCGTGCAGGTGAACGCGTTGAAGTGGATAGCTTTAAACAAGATCCGCTGGATTTTGTGTTATGGAAATCAGTGAAACCAAACGAGCCAAATTGGGATTCGCCTTGGGGGAAAGGTCGCCCAGGTTGGCACATTGAATGTTCCGTGATGAGCGCAGCACATTTGGGTGCGCATTTTGATATTCATGGCGGCGGACAAGATTTGCAATTCCCACATCATGAAAATGAAATTGCACAAAGCGAGGCGACGCACAGTTGCACGATGGCCAACTATTGGATGCATAACGGATTTGTGCGCGTGATTAACGATAAAGATGGGCATGATGAAAAAATGTCAAAATCACTCGGCAATTTTTTTACCATTCGTGAAGTGCTAGAAAAATATGATGCCGAAGTGGTGCGCTTTTTTATTCTGCGTGCGCATTATCGCAGCCCATTAAACTATAGTGACAAGCATTTAGATGATGCCAAAACGGCGCTTACACGACTTTATACAGCGCTACGTGGCTTTGATTTACAAACCACTTCTGTAGATTGGTCAAACCCAATCGCAGCAAAATTTAAAGCTGCAATGGATGATGACTTTAATACGCCAGAAGCGATGGCTGTTTTGTTTGATTTAGCCAATGATTTAAATAGAACTAAATTACTCGAAACAGCAAGCTTGTTAAAAAATTTGGCTGCGGTAGTAGGTCTTTTGCAGCGCGATGCAGATAGTTTTGTGCAAGGTGAAAATAATGGCACGCTTGATATTGAAGCGATGATTTTGGCGCGTATTGAGGCTAAAAAAGCCAAAAATTTTGCTGAGGCTGACCGTATTCGTAAAGAACTCGCAGAAAGCGGCATTATTTTAGAAGATTCGCCGCAAGGGACGACTTGGCGCAGCGCTTAACAATAGCAAGCGCTTACATTATTATGAAATAACGGTCGCCAATTCTCTCGTTTTTAGCCACGTCATCTGCAACACTTTTGCATCAATGCTCGCACGGTGGCGTTGTGCTTTCAGATCCGTAATGACTTGATTTTTAATCTCGTGCCAATAAGCCTCTTGATGAATATTGAGCGTTTTACGTAAATCTTCAAGTTTAAAAGTTGGAACCAATTGCGCAGAATCAAATAGTTGCGCCATCCAGACAAAATCATGCGCCCAACCATCAGAATAAACGGTTTTTCCACGTAACTTAACATTTAAAATTTGCGCAATTTCTCTGGCAGGTTTGCCATGAACTTCCAATATTTCTCGCGAAATATGGTGGATATGTTCTGCGTTTTTATCCCAATATTGCCAATCCAGTTGCGGTTTAATCAGCGCGCACCACGTTTGTGCTTTATCACAAATAAAGCCTATTTCAATCGGGTAACCACTTTTGCCAAATCCTGAAGCTTCGATGTCAATAATAATGGGCGGTTGCATGGCTTGATTATGCCATAAGCTTTTGGCATTTCGTCTGACATTTAAAATCAATCGCATTTCTGGCATTTTTTAAGGGTGCTTTCAGTTAAAATATTCTTTTTTAAATTTTTCTGGAATTTTTTACATGCCGGTTAATCTCAAAGCGCCAGAAGCGCACACACTGTTACCTGTCAATGGCGTTCAACTTGGGTTTGCCCAGGCGCATGTGCGTAAACCGAATCGTAAAGATGTGCTGGTGATGACGCTTGCGCAAGGTAGCAGCGTGGCGGGCGTGTTTACGCAAAACCGTTTTTGCGCCGCACCCGTCACGGTGTGTAAAGAACATTTAGCGAACAATTCTGGAATTCGCGCTTTGCTTGTGAATACAGGTTGCGCTAACGCGGGTACGGGTGAAGCAGGGTTAAAAGACGCAAAAACAACCTGCGAGTTATTAGCAAAACATTTAAATTTAGAAGCCAATCAAATCCTACCTTTTTCAACAGGCGTGATTTTAGAACCCTTACCCGTGGACAAAGTGGTTGCGGGTTTTCCAGCCGCGATTGAAAATTTAAAAGAAGATAATTGGCTGAATGCTGCCGAAGCCATTATGACGACAGATATTGTCGCCAAAGGCACTTCAAGAACGCTGATGTTGGACGGCAAAAAAATCACCATCACTGGCATCAGTAAAGGTTCAGGCATGATTCACCCGAATATGGCGACCATGCTCGGTTACGTTGCGACTGATGCTGCTGTGAGCCAAACCGCGCTTGAAAGTATGATTCACTATGCCGTCAATCAATCCTTCAATTGCATCACGGTCGATGGCGATACTTCGACCAATGACAGCTTGATTTTTATGGCGACAGGGTTGGCGAAAAATGCAGAAATTTCAGAAAATTCAAGCAATTATATTGCTTTGCGTGATGCATTAACCGAGGTTGCGATTGAACTCGCGCAAGCGATTGTTCGTGATGGTGAAGGCGCAACTAAATTTATGACAGTAAAAGTGGAAGGTGGAAAAGAGGAAGCCGAATGCCGCAAAGTGGCTTACGCAATCGCGCACTCTCCACTCATCAAAACCGCGTTTTTTGCCTCTGACCCAAACCTAGGGCGCATTTTAGCGGCAATTGGGTATGCAGGCATTGCAGATTTAGACGTCAATAATATGGAACTCTACCTAGGAAATGAAACAGGCGGTGATGTTTTGGTGGCTGAAAAAGGTGGACGCGCCAGAAGTTATCAAGAAGAACAAGGTGCGGCGATTATGAAAGAAGCCGATATTCTGGTTCGCGTAGTGTTGAACCGTGGCGATGCCAATGTGACGATTTGGACGTGTGATTTTTCATATGATTATGTGAAAATTAATGCGGATTACAGAAGTTAATTGATAAAAAATATTGGATTATCCAGACCCAATGACAACTTCATTCGAACATTTAATTTCTCGTGCTGAAAGCTTAATGACTAAGCTGGAAAATTTATTGCCTACTCAAGCGTTGCCTATCGATTGGCAAGCGATAGCTTGGCGCTGGCAGGTGGAAAATAATCGCGGAAGTTTGCAGGCTATTTTCCATCCACACCAAATTTTATTAAAAAATATTCATTTTGTGGAAAAGCAAAAAGCAGAAATTGTGCGCAACACGCGCCAATTTTTAGCAGGGTTGCCAGCCAATAATGTGCTACTGACAGGCGCGCGTGGCACTGGAAAATCAAGCCTAATCAAAGCGTTATTGACGGAATTTTCAAACCTAGGCTTACGTTTAATTGAAGTAGAAAAACAAGATTTAATTCATTTGCGCGAGATTGTGAATTTGATTCGCAATCGCCCAGAAAAATTTATTATTTTTTGCGATGACCTTACTTTTGAAGCCAATGACGCGAGTTATAAAGCACTAAAAGTGGTGCTCGATGGCTCGGTTTCAAACGTATCGGAAAATATGCTGGTGTACGCCACCTCAAACCGAAAAAATTTAATGCCAGAAATGATGGTGGATAATTTACCCACTCAAGATTTTAGCGGTGAAATTCGCCCAAATGACACGATAGAAGAAAAAACGGCATTGTCTGAGCGTTTTGGCGTTTGGTTATCATTTTATGCGTTTGATCAAGACGAATATTTAAACATTGCCGAAAGTTGGCTCAGCACATTCGGTATTGCTTTTGACGACGCAGCACGGCAAGCCGCGTTGCAATTTACCCATACGCGCGGCGCGAGAAGTGGTCGCGTGGCGTACCAATTTGCGCGCGATTATGCGGGTAAAGTGCAACTAAAACCCTAGAAAATTTTGTAAAAAATGTCAAAAGTGATTCGTGTTGCCGTGGCGATTTTGCAAAAACCTGATGGACAAGTGCTGCTGGCAAGTCGCCCACAAGGCAAAGGTTGGGCGGGCTGGTGGGAATTTCCTGGCGGTAAAATTGAAGAAAATGAAACGCCAGAAATAGCGTTGGCGCGAGAGTTGCAAGAAGAGTTAGGCGTGACGCCTTTAAGTGTGCAGGCTTGGATGCAACGGCGTTTTGATTATCCAGCTACGCATGATGATGAAGCTAAAACCGTGCTGTTGCATTTTTATTTTGTGACGGCGTGGCAAGGCGAGCTGCAAACCTTGGAAGGTCAGCAGTTGGCTTGGCAAAATCCACAAAATATTACCGTCACCCCCGTATTGCCTGCCAATGCACCTATCATGCAAGCGCTGGCGTTACAAGCCAGCGCCACTTAAAGTTGACTTGCTAATTGCTTTCTTTAACGGTGCTGGTAAAACTAAGCGGCGTTAATACTTGCGTGCCGCAGGTTAGCTGAAGACTAAAATCTACTTTTTCACCTACAAGCATCGGTTTTTTTAAGCCAAATAACATGAAGTGAAAGCCTCCTGGTGCAAGTTTAACGGCCTGTTCCGCTTTAAGTGGCAGAGAATTCATTTTACGCATTTTCATAATGCCGTCGGTCATGGTCATGCTGTGAATTTCTACCGTTTCAGCGACGTTTGATTTTACCTCTGTGAGTTCGCAATCCACTTTGCTGGTAATAGTCATGTAAGCAGCGCCCACTTTTTGGCCGCTGTTGGTAGGCCTTACCCAATCATTTTTAATATCAATCACAGCGTTATTCGATGAAAAATCATGCACGGCTGGTTCGGCGTTTGCGAGTTGATATAGCGAGAGAGAGAGAAAGCCAAGCAAAGTAACGATGGTTTTTCTGGCGATGGTTTTTTTGCTTGAGAATTTAACTAAATTTATCATAGTGATGATCCTTTATTATTCGGCCCTAATTATTCGGCCCTAATTATTCGGCCCTAATTATTCGGCCCTAATTATTCGGTAAGTTAAGATAATAAAACTTATTCTACGACATTATTTATAAAATATCGTTCTCAAGATCGTTGGGTTGAATCGGCGCGGGAATGGTGTATTCTTCCTTCGCCCAAAGTCCTAGATCAGTCATTTTGCATCGCTCACTGCAAAATGGACGATAAGCATTTTCAGTCGAATATTCCGTGGACTGGCGGCAAAGCGGGCAGGTGACTAAGCGTTTTTTTTGAATTGTCATGATGAAGCAAAAGGCAAAAAATAATTTTTTAAAGGTTTATTAGAGATTGCAAAGCGTTAAATTAAATTTAACATCTTGTTCATATTTTTGCGGTTTTTGTGTGATATCGAGTTGATGGAAGCGAATATTAATGGCGTATTTATTTGCGCTGACTTCTGGGTAATAATTGACATCATTTGGAATTTGTACTCTGAGCATTTGTGAAGGTTTTGCGCCACTTAATAACTGGTGAAAAACGCCCGCTTCTGCCAATTCTGTACGTGTTTTTCCGCTACCGCGTAAAATGTGCAAAATAATAAAAACCGCTTGTTGCATCGGTAACAAAGGTTTAATCCAATGGGTTAAATCTTCACGACGTTTTTCTGGCAAACTGGAAAGCCAATGTTGAAAAGAAGGCACGTCAAATTTAGAAATGCCGCCAGGCAACATTGCACGTTGTTTAATGTTTGTTAGCCATTCATTGATGCGGATATGCTGACCAATTTTATTATTATCTGCCTGCAGTTCACCCACAATCTGATCGATGTCACGCACAAGAATGTCTATTTTTTCATCCGCAATGACTTTTTTTTCTTTAAGAATGGACATCACGTTTTTTTGTCTGCCAAGCTCTTGCAGTAAATCGAGTTTAATCTCAGCACGATCAACAACATCGACTAATTGAAGGATTGATTGCAACGCTAAAAAGTGATGATCTTCATGGTTGGATTCAACATTGTCAATAATGCGCGACAGCAAGTCTTCAATTCGCAGCAAAGCGCGTACGCGTTCGTTAAACGGATAATCATAATTTGCCATAATATTAAATGAATGACCTTGCTGCGTTAAATAAAAAGTAAAGATTCATCATTATTTTTTTGAGTTTTAGTTAATTTTTAGTTTAGCTTAAAGTTTAAGATTAAAATTTTTTTTAAAATTGATCTTAAAATAAATTTAGAACAATATTATTTTAATCATTTAATCAGTGGGTTGTATTACACAGATTTTATTCAATTTTTCATGCAAAATGTGAACTTTATCAGTTAAATCTTTCATATTGCTGTTGTTTTCAATAATTTCATCGGCAAGGCTGAGCCGAACCTCGCGGGATACTTGCGATTTCATCATTGCAATCACGGCTTCTTGGCTGATTTGACTGCGCGCCATCGTGCGAGATATTTGCAATGCTGGTTCGCAATCAACCACGCAACTTATTTGGTAAATGTGCGAATAATGATTTTTTTCAAATAAGAGCGGTACAACAATCATTTGATAATGAATATTGCTTTGCATTTTAGTTTGATTATTTGAAATTTGTTGTAAAACTTCTGCATAAATTTTGGGGTGTAAAATTTCTTCTAATTTCAAACGTGCGCTTGGGTTCTCAAAAACATGCGCGCGCATTTTTGCGCGATCAAGCGCGCCTTCACTATTGATAAATGTTGCCCCAAAGGCGGTGCGAATTTCATGGATGGCGGGTTGATTGGCTGCGGTCAGTTGATGTGCAATGATATCCGTGTCAATGATGGGTACGCCAAAGCTTGCAAAAGTGCTTGCAACTTCACTTTTGCCAGAGCCAATACCACCTGTAAGTGCAACAATCGTCATGCGTTAAAATTTTTTTAGGGAAGGTAAAATTGTGAGAGTTGTGTGCCAAAAAACAATGCGGCAATGCCAGCAATGGCTAAAAACGGCCCAAATGGCATGGGTGTTTGGCGGCCTCTTTTGGTAAATAAAATCAGACCAATGCCAATCACAGCGCCGCTGATCGATGACAATAAAATGACCGCAGGCAAAAGTTGCCAACCAAACCATGCGCCAATGGCTGCGAGTAATTTAAAATCGCCATAGCCCATGCCTTCTTTGCCTGTTGCCAGTTTAAATAACCAATAAATGCTCCAAAGAATTAAATAGCCTGCCATTGCGCCTATGACGGCTGAATGTAAATCTGTAAAGCCGGTGTTCAGGTTAAAGATTAAGCCTAACCATAATAATGGCAGCGTAATGTCATCAGGCAATAACTGCGTGTCGGCATCAATAAAGGTGAGTGCAATGAGCGCAAAGCTAAAAAGCATGGCAAATAATGTGGTGTGTGTGTAGCCAAATTTCCAACCTATCAACCCAATCAACACGCCTGTGAGCAATTCAACCAGCGGATAGCGCACGCTAATTTTACTTTTACAAGCGCTGCATTGGCCTTTTAAAAATAAATAACTGATTACTGGAATATTTTCTAACGCAGTAATTCGATGGCCGCAAGTTGGGCACGCAGAGCGAGGTTTAGCTAAAGAGTAATGAATTGTGGGTTGTGCTTCATTGCCTTGCAGCGATTGGCATTGGGCGTGCCATTCTTGCTCCATTATTTTGGGTAACCGGTGAATGACTACGTTTAAAAAGCTTCCAACAGCTAAGCCAAAAAAAACGCATACAGCGATAAAAAAACTAGGCTCTTGTTGTAATAATTCTGAAATGGGTTTTAAAAATTCCCACATAAAATATCCTTAAAGTTTTAATTGGATTTCACGTTAAATACTTATAATACGTTAGAAAAGTGTCATTTTTAAAAATAAAATTTTAGCATTGAATCACTGCATTACTTGAATTTTGCAGCACTGCCCCAAGTTTAAACTTGATTAAAGGAGTTTGATATGACAAATTTTACAAACGAATTAAACGGAATTACAGTTGCCGATGCTAACGAGATTGAGCCAAATTATCCTGAGTGGAACGAAATGATCGTTTGCCGCGTTGAGGTGGATTTACCAACATGGATTTCAAATCTGACAGGTGGCGGTAAATGGGAAGTGTACGCAGAAGATGAAAGTGATCATTGCATTAGTTTTGCAATGCGTGAAGAATTAAAAAATACAGCAAAAAAATTACCAAAATTAGCTGAAGTCACGCTTTACCATAATGGTCATGCGGTGGTTGATGTTGAAGGTCAATCTTTATTTGACGGTTCATTAACCAATGGCAATATGCGCTTTGCTCATTTAACGTATTACCATGCGGATAGCGGCGAAAAAATCACCTTAAATTAATTTGTTTAGAAATTTTTAATTTTGATATTAAAAATTTCTATCAACAGAGAAGTGCGCCAAACTCAATAAGGCATTTTTGAAGAGAGAATCTTTGAAACCTTGAAGAGCGGCGCACGCTAAACCAGCTTCTTTTTCTGCCAGTCCACGCACATGGTGTAATGCGCCAGTGCGATTAACTGCTTCCATGACAGTATGCATATTATCTAATCCACCTTGTTCAATCGCATGTTTAATGGCTGCTGCTTCATCAGCATTACCATGACGCATTGCATAAAGGAGTGGCAGTGTGGGTTTGCCCTCGCTCAGATCATCGCCAATATTTTTACCAATATCACTGCTGTTGCCACTTAAATCTAGCACATCATCAATGAGCTGAAATGCAGTGCCAATATGCAGGCCGTATTGCGCTAATGCAATTTCATCGACGTGTGAAGCTCTGCTGATAATGGCGCCTAAGCGGGTAGCAGCCTCAAAAAGTTTAGCAGTCTTATAATGAATCACTTGCATGTAATCATCATCAGAAATTTCTGCGTTATGTACATTAAGTAATTGCAACACTTCGCCTTCAGCAATCGCATTTGTGGTGTTGCTTAGCACTTCCATCACCTGCATATTTTGCACAGACACCATCATTTGAAAGGCGCGTGAGTAGACAAAATCTCCCACCAAAACACTGGCAGCATTACCAAAAATTGCATTGGCAGTATTTTTCCCTCGACGTTTTGAAGACTCATCTACGACATCATCATGTAATAAGGTGGCAGTATGGATAAACTCAACAACCGCGGCAATTTTATGATGAGCAGGTGTGACTTCGCCAAATAAACCTGCAGACAACAAAACCAGCGCGGGGCGCATTCTTTTTCCACCGCTGTTAATAATATAGTCAGCAATTTGGTTAACCAATGGCACTTCAGAGTGAAGCGAATTCTGAATCACGCGATTAACAGATTTCATGTCATCAATAATGCAATGTTGGATTGATTCCAAAGTGATTGTTGGTGATAATGCTTGTGAAGTGTCAGTCTGGCTATGCATGACGTTTAGATATTGAAGTCTCAAAAAATTCTTGGCATTCTAGCACAGTCAACTTTTGCAAAATCAATCGCACAAGTTTTGTTTCAACAAATAGTATAAATTTCAACTATTTTCGATCTAAGTGCTATTAAAATTTGCTTTGCAATATTTTTTGCGTATAATACTGAGTTCTTTAGAAAAGCGTAATTAAGGCACAATCATGTATGCAGTAATCAAAACAGGTGGTAAACAATATCGCGTCAATACAGGCGAAAGATTGAAAGTTGAGAAATTAGTCGCTGAAGTAGGTGCTACAGTGACACTTGATCAAATTTTGATGGTGTCTGATGGCGAAAAAACAACAATTGGTTCACCTATCATCAAAGGTGCAACTGTAAAAGCAACGGTGTTGTCGCACGGTCGTGGCGATAAAGTAATGATTTTCAAATTCCGCCGTCGTAAACATTACCGTAAAACACAAGGCCATCGCCAAAGTTTTACAGAAATTAAAATTGAAGCAATTGCAGCTTAATTTAATTTCTACATCAAAATTGTCCAGATTAAATTGTAAGGATTAGAGAAAAATGGCACACAAAAAAGCAGGTGGTAGTTCACGTAACGGTCGCGATTCACACTCACAGCGTTTAGGCGTTAAAGCCTTTGGCGAACAAGTGGTGACAGCAGGCAGCATTATCGTGCGTCAACGTGGTACAAAAATGCATCCTGGTGAAAATGTTGGTATTGGTAAAGACCATACTTTATATGCAAAAGCAGACGGTAAAGTTTCTTTTGCAGTTAAGGGCGCCCTAAAACGCCACACTGTTAGCATTATTGTGTCAGCTTAAGCTTAAACGCTTGAATTAAAGCCTCATCGTTTGATGGGGCTTTTTTTATTTGGTAAACTGCAGGGTACTTCTAAAAAGTCAAGTTTCGTCGCTATGCGGCGTTGCTCGCAAAAAACTACTCCTTACATATGGGCATATGCCGCGTCCTAGTTTTTTACTCGCGCCTTGCCTAGCTTAGAACCTTGAATTTTTAAAAGCACCCATACACACATGAAATTTATAGACGAAGCAACGATTAAAATATACGCAGGGGATGGCGGCAATGGCGTTGCCACGTTTCGTCGCGAGAAATATGAGCCAATGGGCGGGCCAAGCGGTGGTGATGGCGGACGCGGTGGGTCAATTTTAATTGAAGCCGATCGCAATATTAATACGCTGGTTGATTATCGTTATACCCGCACTTTTCGCGCGCAACGAGGCGAAAATGGGGGTAGTGCTGAATGTTATGGCGCCAAAGGCGAAGATAAAGTGCTACGCGTACCAGTAGGTACCGTGATTTCAGATAAAGCCACAGGCCAAATGCTGGTAGATTTAAACGAGCATGGTCAACGCGCGCAAATGGCGCAAGGTGGCAAAGGCGGTTTAGGCAATGTACATTTTAAATCAAGTTTAAATCGTGCGCCGCGTCAGTGTACCAAAGGTGACCCAGGTGAAGAGTTTGAGCTTTATTTAGAATTAAAAGTATTGGCAGATGTAGGTTTGCTCGGCATGCCAAATGCAGGTAAATCAACGTTTATACGTTCAGTTTCTGCGGCAAAACCCAAAGTAGCAGATTATCCATTTACCACCTTGCACCCAAATTTAGGCGTAGTGCGCGTTGATACAGAGCGCAGTTTTGTGATTGCAGACATCCCCGGCATTATTGAAGGCGCGGCCGAAGGCGCTGGGCTTGGTCACCAATTTTTACGCCATTTGCAACGCACTTCATTGTTACTACATTTGGTTGATATTGCGCCATTTGATGAGTCTGTTGACCCCGTCTATGAAGCAAAAGCGATTGTAGAAGAACTCAGAAAATACGACGAAGCACTTTATGAAAAGCCGCGTTGGTTGGTGCTCAATAAAATTGATATGCTGGAAAATTCAAAAGATGTCGTCAAAAAATTTGTCAAAGATTATGGCTGGAAAGGCCCTATTTTTGCAATATCCGCGATTAGTGGTGTTGGCTGTAAAGAGCTGACTTATGCAATCATGGCGCATATTCAGGAAGTCAAACGGTTGAATGAAGAAGCCAATCAAGAGATACCAAAAGATGCAACGCAATAATTCATTATTGGAACACGCCAATGTGATTGTTGTAAAAGTTGGCTCTAGCTTGGTAACAAATAACGGCAGCGGTTTAGACCAAACCGCCATTGCCGCTTGGGCGTCACAAATTGCAAGCTTGGTGCAACAAGGTAAACAAGTGGTGTTGGTTTCAAGTGGCGCTGTGGCAGAAGGCATGCAGCGCTTAGGTTGGAAGCAAAGACCCACAGAAATTAATGAGCTACAAGCCGCCGCCGCAGTGGGGCAAATGGGCTTGGTGCAGATGTACGAACGTTGCTTTAGTGAACATCAATTGCATACGGCGCAAGTGTTGCTAACGCATGATGATTTGGCTGATAGAAAACGTTATTTAAATGCGCGCGGCACGCTGAGAACGTTACTCGATTTAAAAGTGATTCCAATTATCAACGAAAATGATACGGTGGTGACTGATGAAATTCGCTTTGGAGATAATGATACGTTGGGGTCACTGGTTGCAAATTTAATTGAAGCAGACACGTTGGTGATTTTAACGGATCAACAAGGCTTATATTCAGCAGACCCGCGGAAAAACCCAGAGGCACAATTTATTCAACACGCAACGGCTGGCGATGAAACGTTAGAAAAAATGGCGGGTGGCGCTGGTAGCAATGTGGGTACGGGTGGCATGTTGACCAAAATTTTAGCGGCAAAACGGGCAAGTCGCAGTGGTGCAAACACCATTATTGCCTCAGGCCGTGAAAAAAATGTGTTGGTCAGATTAGCCGCTGGTGAAGTCATTGGTACGCACCTTAATACCACAGAAATTAAAATGGGCGCGCGTAAACAGTGGATGGCAGACCATTTACAAATGCGTGGCAAACTTATTTTAGATAGCGGCGCAGTGAAAGTATTGCGGCAAGAAGGCAAAAGCTTACTACCCATTGGCGTGATTTCAGCTGAAGGCGCGTTTGAGCGCGGTGATGTGGTGGCTTGTTGCGATGAGCAAGGCATTGAAGTCGCCCGTGGTTTGGCAAATTATTCTGCCAATGAAGTACAGCGCATTATGCGAAAACCAAGTTCGCAGATTGAAAGTATTTTGGGTTATGTAGAAGAATCAGAACTGATTCATCGCGATAACCTGGTTTTAATATAAGGGTTTTGCTTCAACGGTTTTAATATAAACGTTTTGCTATAACTGTTTTGCTTAAACGCATCTAGATTCTGAAAAAAGGATTTTTTAATGATTGAAAAACCATTAGTGGCCATTATTATGGGTTCAGACAGCGATTGGCCAACCATGAAAGTGGCTGCACAAATGCTGGCAGATTTTAATATTGCTTATACTGCTGAAGTGGTTTCGGCGCATCGCACGCCTGATTTAATGTTTACCTTTGCGCAAGACGCCGCAAAAAATGGCTATCAAGTGATTATTGCAGGCGCGGGTGGCGCTGCGCATTTGCCCGGCATGGTGGCTGCAAAAACAACGCTGCCAGTATTGGGCGTGCCGATTGTATCTAAACATTTACAAGGCCAAGATTCTTTACTCTCCATTGTACAAATGCCTAAAGGCATTCCCGTTGCAACGTTTGCAATTGGGGAAGCGGGTGCAGCCAATGCTGGGTTATTTGCTGTTTCTATTTTGGCGAATCAAAATGCGGCATTAAGTGAAAAGTTGGCAGATTTTCGCTTAACATTGGTAGAAAAAGTAAAAGCCATGGTGTTAACAGATAAACCTTAACGCTGTTATCAAAGATTATTTCAACTTAATTTTTAATTATTCTTATGCAAAAAAATAATGTATCAGTAATTTTACCGCCCGCAATGTTGGGCATGCTCGGTGGCGGCCAACTCGGCCGTTTTTTTGTGATTGCCGCGCATGAAATGGGTTACAAAGTCACGGTGCTTGATCCAGACCAACATAGCCCAGCCGGAAAAATTGCGGATGTGCATCTTTGTGCCGCGTTTGATGACGAGGTGGCGCTCAATACCCTTGCAAAAACGTGCCAAGCGGTTACCACAGAGTTTGAAAATGTGCCTGCACTTACCTTGATGATGTTAGAAAAAAATGTGCCTGTGCGGCCTTCTTCCGCAAGTGTTGCTATTGCCCAGCACCGCATCAGTGAAAAAAACTTTTTACAAGCAGCAGGCTTGCCCGTTGCACCATTTTTAACCATTAACACGCTGGAAGATTTGCCCGCTGACAACAGCGCACTTTACCCTGCCATTTTAAAAGTGGCACGCTTTGGCTATGACGGTAAAGGTCAGGCACGTGTAAAAAATCTGCAGGAAGCAAAAACAGCTTTTGCACAATTTAAAGCGGGTGAATGTGTACTTGAAAAAATGTTACCGCTCGATTATGAAGTTTCTGTCGTGTTGGCGCGTGATATTCACGGCAATATTGAAGCATTTCCAACCGCAGAAAACCGCCATTTAAACGGTATTTTAGATGTTTCCATTGCACCATCCCAACAAAGCACTGAGATTAACGAAAAAGCGCAGCAATTAGCTAGACAAGTGGCTGAAAAATTAAATTATACGGGCGTGTTAGGCGTTGAGTTTTTTGTGACCAATGGTCAATTAGTGGTGAATGAAATTGCACCGCGCCCACACAATTCTGGACATTACACGATTGACGCTTGTGTGACTAACCAATTTGAGCAACAAGTGCGGGTGATGACTGGCTTGCCGCTTGGGTCAGCAGCACAGCACAGTGCAGCTGTGATGGTGAATTTGTTGGGCGATATTTGGCCAGAATCTTATGATGAAGAAAAGCAGGCTGAACCAGATTGGTTAAAAGCCTTGAACAACCCGAATTTAAAAATGCATCTATATGGTAAACAATCCGCACGTGCTGGCCGAAAAATGGGCCATTACACGGTGATTCATGAAAATCAATCAACAGCATTAGAACAGGCCATGCAAATGAGAACACTTTTGGGGATTGGCAAAAGCTAAAAAAATCCTAAAAAAGCAGTTTAAAAATTATTTTTAGCCATCTTTATAAGGTGGCTTTTTTATTGTTGTTTAAAAACAACAGATGTTGCAAGCAAACAAAAATTTAATTCTTTGTCATCAAATTGTCATATTCAAAACCCAAAATAGCCCTTGTTGAAAAACAAATGTATGTTTATTTAAACCAAAGGGGATTTTATGGCATTAAATTTAAAAAGCTTGGTAGCTGCATCGCTGGCAGGTTCTTTTATGATGGGTCTTGGCACAGACTCAATGGCGGATTCTAACAATGATTTAGTACAAGCATTGATTATGAAAGGCGTGTTAACAGAAGAAGAAGGCGCGCTTTTAATGAAAGGCCATGACGGCGAAGTTGAGTCTCAACAAAAGAAAGAAAAGAAATTTTCTAAAGAGAAAGTCGGTGGCGCTGTCAATATTCGTGGTTACTTACAAGTGCGTAACACCACAATGTTGGGTGGTGATGAAGGCATTAACTTGTTCTCTGACCGTTCAGTGGGTGATGACCGTTCTAACGGTGACCAAGACAAAAACTTTTTAATTCGTCGTGCACGTGTGATTTTATTTGGTGATGTTGGCGAGCGTTTGTACTACTACATTCAGCCTGATTTCGCCAGCACTCCTCAAGGGGCAGGACAAACTGGTGGAAACTTCGCGCAATTACGTGATGCTTATGGTGATTTGAAACTCACAAAAGATAACGTACACCGTATTCGTGTTGGTCAATCAAAAGTGCCGTATGGTTTTGAAAACTTGCAATCATCTCAAAACCGTTTAGCGCTAGACCGTGCAGATGCTTTGAACAGTGCAGTAAAAGATGAGCGTGATTTGGGCGCTTTCTATTACTACACTCCTTTAGAAACACAAGCCTTGTTTAAAGAGATTGGTAAGTTAGGCTTAAAACACTCAGGAGATTACGGTCAGTTTGGTTTTGGTTTCTACAATGGCCAAGGCGCTAATAACCGTGAGCGTAATGATAATTATCACATGGTGGCACGTTACACACACCCATGGAAAACTGAATCTGGTCAAATTTATGAAGCAGGTATTCAAGCTTACACGGGTGATTATGTACCCGTTTCAACAGGTGCTTATCGTAACAGAACGGGTGTTTTAACAGCCGCTCAGACCACAGCTTTAGGTTGTACATCGGCAACTGCTACTACTGGTGGGGCTACGGTCAAAAACTGTACGCCAAGAACAGCTTCAGAAGGCGCAAATGGCTTTAAAGATGAACGTGTAGCTTTGAGCTTTATGATGTATCCACAACCATTTGGTTTGCAGGGTGAGTGGACATGGGGTAAAACACCAGGTTTAAATACAACCACTAATACTATTGAGCAAGAAAGCTTAAACGGTGGCTATATCCAAGCCATGTATAAAATTGATAATTTTCAAGTATTTGATACGAATGGTACTTTGATTCCATTTGTAAGATGGCAATATTTTGATGGTTACAATAAAGCAGAAAGCAATGCTGCTAAAAATAACGTAAACGATTGGGAAATTGGTGCGGAATGGCAAATTGCGCCTGAAGTTGAGTTAGTGGCTTACTACCACAAAATGAAAAGAACTAACTTAGTGACTGGCATTCAAACGGCTGAGTATCCAAACAGAACCGATTATGAAACATTTGATGCAGATGCTTTACGTGTGCAATTGCAATACAACTTCTAAATTTATTTAGCTTAAATTAAAGAACTACTCCCTCATTACCCGCTTCGGCGGGTATTTTTTTAGGCAGAAAAATTGTGCGAGGTTGGAATCAGTTGTGGTTGATAACTTTTTAATTTTTTATACAGCATGCGTGTTTCAAGTAAGTTCCAGACGCGCAACATAGCTTCAATATTATCAAACGGTTTAGTTAAAAAATCTTTTGCACCTAGCGCTAACGCTTTGCGGCGCGCGGCAATGGTCGCATCTGCGGTGAGCACTAAAATTGGTAAATAACTGTCTTGCGGAATATGCCTTGCCAATAATTCAAGCACCGCGTAACCATCTAACACGGGCATCATTAAATCTAACAAAATTAAATCAGGCGAAAAAGCTGTATATAAATCAATGGTTTTGGTAGGGTCTGACGTGCTGATGACTTGCGTAAATCCTTCTCGGGAAAGTAAGTCTTCTAGCAGTCTTAAATTGGCGTCTGCATCATCAATGACTAAAATTTTTGCTTGTGGAATTTCGTAAGAATCTGTCATTTTTTATCATTTCTTGATCAATAAAAGGTGTTGAAGTTGCTGATTAAAGTGAGCAATGTCGAGTGGTTTGGTAAAATATCCGGTTATATGCATCTTGTTTAATCTTTCAATAGTCTCTGGCATTGCATCTGCACTTAACACCATGATGGGCGTGAGTTGAAAAATTGGGTTGCTTTTCATAAATGTAATCATCGTTTCTCCAGAACCATCTGGAAGATGCAAATCAATCAATACTAAATCGGGCAGTATATTTTTTAAAAAATTTAAACCATCTTTTAAATTACTTGCCATGTGTAATTTAATGGATGGATATCGTTTAATGATTGCTTCAATTAATGCACGGTTGCTTACATTGTCCTCAACATAAAGAATTTTTTGATGTTTCGTTAGAAGCGCTTTTTCAGTTGGGGGTGGCGTTGTTTGTTTTTCATTCGAATCCCCCTCAAGCTTTAATGCTTTTAAACTGGTTGAATGTTGGCTTGAGTCTTCAATTTTTGTAAGGTTGATTGGTAATGAAACGCTAAATAAACTTTTATCTTCTGCAACCTCAATCGTACCACCCATGGCGTCCATAATTTGTTTGCTTAAAGCCAAACCTAAGCCTGTGCCTTCGGTTTTTGTGCGTTCTGCGCCAAGCCTGTCAAAGGGTGTAAATAGTCCTGCGCGGCGCGATATATCAATACCTGAACCACTATCTTCCACTTCAATGATTATTTTTTCTGCTCTGTTGAAAGCGCGCAGTTGAACAACAGTGTTTTCAGGCCCATATTTAAGCGCATTAGAAAGTAAATTTAAAATCACTTGCATCAACTTTTGTCGGTCAGACACAATTTGCGTGTCTTTAGCGTAATCGGTATGAATCTCAATATCGCGCACTTTTCCAAGCGGGCGAATATAGTTGGTGGTTTCATCCAATAAATCAGCCAAATTAAATGTGCTGAAATTCATTGTAATATCACCACTTTCAATGCGGGCAATGTCTAGCACTTCATTAATCAGCTTGAGTAAATGCTTGCCAGCGCCGCTAATGAGGCTTGCACTATTTTTTTGTCGGCCTTCTGGCAAGTCATTTTCCAAAATTTGTGCAAAGCCCAAAATTGCATTGAGCGGTGTACGCAGTTCATGGCTGGTGCGGGATAGAAAGCTACTTTTGGCTTGGCTAGCTTCTTCGGCTTCAATACGTGCTAAGTGCGCATCGCCAGCACTTTTTGCTAGCAATTGCGAAGCGTGATCCAACTCTTCTGTCAGTTGTCCAAGTTCATCGCGGCTAATTGATGGTAATGCTAGCGGTTCACCCCGTGCAAGGTGCGCAGCACTGTCGCGGATTTGCCTGACGCGCCGCACAATGGTGTTAGAAAAAATCCACGCGCCAGTCAGCGAGCCTAAAATCCCCGTGATTGCTGCAATCATGGTGAAATCAAGATTGTTTTGCCGTTCATTATTCACTTCAGTTTGTTCAAGTGCAACCAAAATGGCTTCACGCGCGCTCATAGCCTCAATTTCTTCACGCAAGGCACTCAGCGTTTTGCTTTGTGAATCAAATTTATTAATCAATTCAGCATCTTGTCGTTTTTCTTTGCTGATATTTTTTTCCGCAAGAATTTTTAAGTCTGCCAAATTTTCTTTTACCAGTGGCGTGATTTTTTGAATATGCGCTTGTTGCTCTGCATCTTCTAGTTTTTGTTCTAATTTCAACAATATTTCAGGCAACTTTTTGTTGGCCAATAAATAAATATTCAAAAAATCTTTATTGCCAGTGAGCAAATAATCTCTCACGGCGGTAGAAGCTTCAACCAATTGCGTATGCACCGCCTGAATATCGCGCTGTGTTTGGATATTGCTGCGCAATCTATCTTCAAGAAAAGCTGCTTGTTGCTCTTTAAAATAAAGTGAGCCTAAAGACGCGAGCAGCACCGTTAAAGGCAAGGCATTCAAAATAATGCCTTTGATCCCAAGCGGTAAATCTTGCCAAGTTTGAAATAACTTATTTCCCATATTGATATAAAAAAATCATGATTTATAGCCCAACTCAACCGCTTTAACGGCCGCACGTGTTCTGTCTCTTAAATTTAATTTTGCCAAAATACGCTCAACATGAATTTTAACTGTACCAGCAGAAATGCCCAATTTTTCTGCTAATTCTGCGTTGCTTTGCCCTGAAGGTAACAGGGCAAACACTTCTCGTTCTCGCGGTGTTAGCTGATTCAATATAGAAGCATCAGGCGTATGTATCATACTTTCAGATTGCCACATCGCTTGCGCAATCAGCCCACAAAGGGCGTGTAACGCTGTGATATTTTCCTCAGTTGGCACTTGTGATTTACAAGAAATTGCCAATAATCCTACCGCTTGTTGTTTGATGGCTAAAGGTGCAATAAAAGTGTGCGATTGCGCTGAATCTTCATAAGTCCATAGCCGTGAATGTGTAACGGGGTGCAAATGAAAATGTACTGGATACTTTAAGACGCTAGCAAAAATTCCGACCATCGGAATTCTCGCGCCTACTGGAAAAGTCTGCCCCTTACTTGCGGCAATGGTCAGTGTGCCTGCTTGCTGGTTTGCAATGAGTCCATCACTTGCACCGGTAAAAATACAGACCGCATCCAAGAGTTTTTCTGCAATCGGTAATTGCCAGCCATGTTCAAATAAGTCACAGCCCAAATCAGTAAAAAGCTTGAGCGCAGTTTGCTCTGCTTGCTTTTTTTTAATGGCAATGCGCATTTCAAACGCGCTGTTGAGTTCATTTTGCATAAGACATCAAATCTATCATATATGCCGTTTAGTATATACCGTTCTACCTATATTGGTAGATTTTTGTTGCCTAAGAGGCGTGGATAATGCAATCCATCGTAAACAAAGATGTAATTGAAATAAAAAGTTTACGAACCGATGAGGTTAATAATTTTATAGGAGCAACCATCATGAAAAAAAGTTTAATTTTAGTGACTGTGGCCTTAATGTTTGCAAACAATTCTTTTGCACAAGAGAATCAAAAAAATGTGAGTGAAGTGAAAAATCCTCAAATACAAACGGAAGAAGCTAAACAATCGCAACAAGATAAAGCGATTAATTTAAAAGAGTTCATGGATCACAAGGTATATCACTACAGCGACGGTTGGGTTGAACATTTATCACCAACACACTAGGTTTAATAATGCAATATTCATAATTTTTAAATAGATAACAGGAGAATCATCATGCGTATTTCAACAACAGTTTTAGCGGTATTAGCAGTTTTTTCAATTAATAGTCATGCTGGCTTTATTGACGAAAAAGAGAATTTAAATCATCAGTTTAGTTCAAAGCGTCCTTACCAAGCAGTGCCAGATAAAAAAACTTATCAAGCAGACGATAAATGGGAAGGCGCAACCTTACAAGGCATTGATGGCCCCAACGGCTCAGGAGCAAAAGCTGAAAGAAATGAAAAACAATTAAATTTACATTTTTTAGGCAGACGCCCTCACATGGAAAAGGGTAACGCTGATTAATGTAATTAAACTGTCATTTATTTGTCATATGATAAATTGAAAATCGTTTACCATAGACCAACTTAATCAGTATTAATTATCAAATGCAGTGCTGTTCATTAGCACTGCATTTGTGTATTTGATATAGTTAAAATGATGATTACATTATTCAACATGTTTGTTTTAAATTTTAGGAGTTGTCATGGCCAAAGGCAGCATAAAAAAAGAGTCATTCACAGATATGTTTAAATCTGTTAACCAAGATTTACCCGCCAGTATTGTGGTATTTTTTGTCGCATTACCTTTATGTTTGGGTATTGCGCTGGCTTCGGGCGCACCGTTATTTTCTGGTGTGATTGCGGGCATTGTTGGCGGTATTGTCGTAGGTTTGGCAAGCGGCTCACAACTTGGCGTGAGTGGGCCAGCTGCAGGCTTGGCGGTGATTGTACTTACCGCGATCGGCACATTGGGTAATTTTGAGGCTTTTTTGTTTGCGGTTGTTATTGCAGGGGTGATTCAATTTTTATTGGGTTACTTTAAAGCAGGTTTTATCGCTTATTTTGTGCCTTCATCGGTCATTAAAGGTATGCTTACAGGGATTGGTTTGTTGATTATTCTCAAGCAAATTCCGCATGCTTTTGGCTATTCTGCTGACTTTGAAGGTGATGAAGCCTTTGAACAAAATACAGGTGAAAATACATTTACCGCGCTTTCACAAGCGTGGGATTACTTAACGCCTGGTGCAGTCACTATTGCGCTCGTGTCGTTTTTTATTTTAATTTTATGGGATACCGTATTAACTAAAAAACATAAAGTTTTTCAAATATTGCAAGGCCCAATTGTGGTGGTGCTGGTGGGCATGGCGATGAATGTGGCTTATCAAAAAGGCTTACTCCCTTTTACTCTAGAGCCTGAACAAATTGTTAGCTTGCCAGTCGCTAATAGTTTGGGCGATTTTTTTAGCTTTTTTACTTACCCAGATTTTACGCAGTGGAATAATTTAGCCGTTTACAAAGTAGCGTTTGTGATGGCGATTGTGGCGAGTTTAGAAACGCTGCTTTGTGTGGAAGCCACCGATAAATTAGACCCGCATAAACGCGTGACCCCAACCAATCAAGAACTCAGAGCGCAAGGTTTGGGTAATATTTTTTCTGGCTTAATTGGTGGTTTGCCCATTACGCAGGTGATTGTTCGCAGCTCTGCCAATATTACGTTTGGTGCGCAAAGTAAGCTTTCTGCCGTTTTACACGGCTTCTGGTTGTTGTTAAGCGCCATTACCATTGCCAGCTTTTTGAATTTAATCCCGCTCGCAAGTTTGGCCACCATTTTAATTATGGTGGGTTATAAATTGGCAAAACCAAGCTTATTCAAACAAATGTATGACTTAGGCTGGGAACAATTTGTGCCGTTTATTGTGACGATTGTGGCCATTGTGCTAACAGATTTACTGACAGGTATTGGTTTAGGTTTAATTGTTGGCTTGATTTTTACCTTACACCACAGTTACCGTAACTCTCATTATATGAAAGGGTCGCAATCCACTGCGGATGGTCGTCAGGTTCATCATTTGGTGTTGGCTGAGGAAGTATCCTTTTTTAATAAAGCCAGCATTATTGAAGCCTTAGAAAAAATTCCAGCAAAATCAAAAGTGATTATTGATTGCACCAATAGTAAATCGATTGCTTACGATGTTGTGGAGTTTATTCATGATTATCAAGTACATGCAAAACTAAAAAAAATTGAAGTAGAAACCATTAACTTTAAACCACCTAAACATTTGCTAGGCCATTAGATAGTCAACATTAAAAAATTTACATTTTTAATATTAAAAATAAAAGGAAGATTTTATGTACAAACACCCATTATTAGACCGCGATAAAATGACACCGCAAGAAGCGCTGGATATTTTAATAGAAGGCAATCATCGTTTTGTGAACGATAGAGAAGATGAAAAAGATTTCAGAGCGCTTATTCAAATCACCAAAGATAAGCAGCATCCATTTGCTTCCTTTTTAAGTTGTAGCGATTCTCGTGCGCCTGTTGAATTGCTGTTTGACCAAGCGCTGGGCGATGTTTTCAGTGTGCGTTTGGCAGGTAATATTGCTTCAGATAAAGCCATCGGCAGCTTAGAATTTTCAAGTAAATACTTAGGCAGTAAACTGATTGTGGTGATGGGACATACAGCTTGCGGTGCGGTTAAAGCCGCGTGTGATGACTTTAAAGATGGCCATATTGGCGAGATTATTAATTTTATTAAACCTTCCATTCGATATGAAAAAACAGTAGTGAATAAAGAAGACCGCTGCTCCGCAAACCCAGATTATGTTGAAAAAATTAATGCCTTAAATGTGAAGCATCAAATTGAAACGATTATTCGTCAAAGTGACATTGTCGATGATATGTTGGAAGCACACCAAATTGGTATTATTGGCGCAATTTACGACATTGCTTCAGGTAAAGTGAAATTTTTAGAAGACACTTACGTTTATTAAAAGATGCATTTAAAAGCCGCCGAAAGGCGGTTTTTCTTTTCAATTTAAAAAGACTTACGATGGCTACAAAACTATTTGACCAAGCGCAGACATTGCATGATTTAAAGCATTATTTGCCATCTCAATCGCCGCTTAAAGATTTTATTCATCATAATTCTTTGCATGCGTTTCAAAACCTAAAATTTTATGAGGCAATTTTTAAAGCATCAGAAATTTTTGGTTTTCAAGCAACCACACCATTGACGGATTTTCGTGAAATGTTTGCCAATGGGCGTATCAAGCCAGAAATTTTAGACCGTGTGATTGTGGAAAGAAAGGGCGCTGAAAATGTAAGTGCTTGGCGCGAAAAAGCCCTGACCCAACATTACAACGAACATATTACGCCGCGCGTTGGCCAGTTACGCGGTTTATGGAAAACGCAGTTTGGCGTTGATTTAGACAATGCTGTTCAACCCTTGCTGTTTCGGTTGCTGAGCCATTATTTAGATCAAGGCATCGCCATCAAACCATTTCCGAATAGTCATCTTGGTTTTTTAGGCGCAGTGAAAGTGCTTGAAAAAAACAGCTTAAGCAGTTTGTTTAAAAGAAAACGCGCTAAAAAATTATTGTTTGATGAAGCTTTAAACCTCGAAAAATTGTTGGAAGTTTTGGTTGGTAAAACTGAATATTTTGAGCAATATTTGTTTGATCAACAATTTAGCCATCGCGGTTGGAGTGGCGTGGTGGCAACGGTTGAAAGCCAACCAGAGGTGATGCTAGACCGCAAAGAAATTTCTCTAAATGAAATGATTACGTTGGAGTTGCTTCTAGAAATAGATTTCCTTGATGCGCAATTTGGTGAAGCATGGCAGCCTATTGCGCGGAATTACAATCAACCGCCGATGGATTTTCTTGCGCCTGTGCCAGTTTCTGAGCGCCAAGAAATATTACAAATTTGGCAAGATGCGTTTGAGTGGAGTTATTACGACACGGTGTTGGCAGGCATCCAAATCAGCAGTCAACAACTTGATAATCACCCACCTAAAACCACCAAAAAAAGTTTTCAGGCATTATTTTGTATTGACGAGAGAGAATGCAGCATTCGCCGCCATGTTGAATCAGCAGATTCCCAGTGTGAAACTTTAGGCACACCAGGTTTTTTTAGCGCAGAGTTTTTCTTTTTGCCCCAAAACGGCAAGTTTTATGAAAAATTATGCCCAGCGCCCGTTACACCAAAATACTTGATTAAAGAATTTAATGTGACAGAACCGCGTCATCACGATGCGTTTTATACGCCCAAAACTTTCACTACAACCACAGGATTTTTGATTACGTTCACTTATGGATTTTGGGCAATTGGGCGCTTAGTACGCAATTTATTTGCGCCCGCCATGGCGCCAGCAATTTCTAATGCTTTTTCCGTATTGCAGCCCAATGGTCAACTCACTGTTGAATATAAAGCCGATCAAAAAGCAGCCCATGAAAATGGTTTGCAAATTGGTTTTACGGTCGAGGAAATGGCGGCGCGGGTATTGAGCTTATTAAGCGGCATTGCGCTCACCAAAGACTTTGCACCGTTGGTATATTTAATTGCGCATGGCAGCAGCAGTGCCAACAATCCACATCACGGCGCGCATGATTGCGGCGCATGCAGTGGTCGCCCTGGTGCGGTGAATGCACGCGTGATGGCAACCATGGCAAATCATGAGGGTGTGCGTGAAAAATTAAAATCGGCAGGAATTATGATTCCAGAAACCACGCAATTTATTGGTGGAATGCACGATACTGCCGCAGATGAAATGGCGTTTTATGACACCGAAAGTTTAAGTGAAGAAAACGTTGCACTTCACAAAAAAAATATTCAAACATTTGAAAACGCGTGTGATTTAAACGCTAAAGAACGCTCACGTCGTTTTGCCTCAATTAACACCAAATCCTCAATTAAACATGTGAGAAAAGCCATCAAGCAACGTTCGGTTTCATTATTTGAGCCGCGCCCAGAATTAGGCCACGGCACGAATACTTTATGCATTGTTGGCAAGCGAGATTTAAGCAAACGCTTATTTTTAGACCGTCGCGCCTTTATGAATTCCTATAATTATAAAAATGATCTCGATGGAAAATTGTTAACAAACATCATGAAACCCTTAGGGCCTGTATGTGGTGGTATTAACTTGGAATATTATTTTTCGCGGGTGGATAACTATAAATTAGGCGCAGGCACCAAACTGCCGCATAACGTTGTGGGTTTATTTGGCGTAGCCAATAGTAGTGATGGCGATTTGCGCCCAGGTTTGCCTTGGCAAATGGTTGAAGTACACGACCCAATTCGATTGTTAATTATTGTCGAACATTTTCCTGAAGTGGTGCTAAAAGCAATTCAATCGACGCCTGAAATGTACGAATGGTTTATCAATGAATGGGTGCATTTGGCAGTGATTAACCCTGAAACGCGCGCACTTTATTATTTTAAACTAGGGCAATTTACTGATTATCAACCACTGACAAACACCTTGCCTAAGTTTGAAGATTTCCATCGTTTGATGGAAGAAGCGCACAGCATGCGCACTAATCAATTGCCAGAAGCCACACAGGAAAACTTGCCTGTATATTTAAATTAGCCGCATTAATACATAAAAAAAGGCATAAGAACATGACGATGCACACGCTCCTTCCGTTTTATTTCATTATTCCTTTGATTGGGTTTGTGCTGAGTTTATTTTTTAAACGTACACAAGAAAATGCCATTACCAATATTGCTTTTGCAACAGTAGGTTTGCATTTGTTATTGATATTGCTAGGCGTTTATCTGTGGTGGCAAACAGGCACGGTGACGCAACACCTAAGTTTTTGGCAACTCTTTGCACATGAAGGCTTTAAGTTTGTGTTGGAATGTTATTTTGACAAAATCACAGTCACCTTTGCGTTAGTCGGCGGCTTCATCACCTTGCTTATTTTGGTGTTTAGCAAGTTTTATATGCACCGCGATGAAGGCTTTCAGCGTTACTTTAGTGGCTTACTGCTCTTTTATACTGGCTTTAGTTTTGCTGTATTTGCAGGCAATTTTGAAACCCTTTTTATTGGATGGGAAATTTTTGGCTTCACTTCATTTTTACTGATTGGCTATTATCGTGACCGTTACTTGCCTATCAAGAATGCGTTTAAAGTATTGTCTTTATATCGTTTGGGAGATGTGTGTTTAATTTTAGCCATGTGGATGGCGCACCATATTTTTCATACCAATGTAACTTTTACGGAATTATCGCAAGCCAACTGGCTAGAAGTGTTTCATGTCAGCGCAGGTTCAGGCGCGTTGCTTTTTATGATGGCGATGATTTTTATTGCTGTTTCCATTAAGTCTGCACAATTTCCATTTTCAAGCTGGTTGCCAAGAGCCATGGAAGGACCAACTACATCTAGTGCCATTTTTTATGGCGCACTATCTTCTCACTTAGGCATTTTTTTGCTGCTGCGTACTACACCAATTTGGCAAACTATTCCTAACTTTCATCTTGCGCTCATTGTGTTGGGTGTGCTGACCACTTTCACAGCGTCAATGTCAGCCAAAGTGCAATCCACCATAAAAACGCAAATTGCCTATGGCGCCATTACACAAATGGGGTTGATGCTGATAGAAATTGGTTTAGGGTTGCATACGCTGGTATTGATTCACTTTGCAGGACATGCATTTTTGCGGGCGTATCAACTGTTGGTTTCCCCCTCAACCTTGGGTTATATGATTCATAACCAGTTTTTTGAATATCAACCAAAACCGGTTGTGATGGAAACGAGCCGCTTAAAAAATACTTTGTATCTGCTCAGTGTTAAAGAATGGTATTTAGACCAACTGCAATTTCAATATTTATGGCAGCCGTTTAAATATTTAGGCAAAAGTCTTGGTTGGATGCAAGGCATTGCCACACAAGTGACGCTTAAATTATTGCTCATTGTTGGGGTGTTGATTGAACTTGGTTTTTTGCATGCGCCATCTAATTTAAGTCAATTTCTGCCAGAGAGCTATGCCTTACTTTCCCTCATGTGCATTTTGTTTGCTTTTTCATGGCGGGGAAATCCCATTCAGGCATGGTGGATGATTGTGATGAGCCAGATTTTTATTGTGTTGGCGGTGTCGCTGAATGTGCATGTTGAAACGGCACATGTTTGGATTTATCTCACCACCACGCTTGCGGCGGCGGTGATTGGCATGTTTTGTTTGCACAATACTTACCATTTGGATAAAGACATTGCGCTCGATCGTTACCATGGCTATGTGCAAGAACGCTCAGATTTAGCAATTATTTTCCTTATCTGCGCGATGGCGCTGGTCGGCTTTCCATTTACACCAACTTTTATTGCAATTGATTTAATGCTCACACAAATTCATGATCACCAATATTTTTTATTGGCGCTTACTGGCGTAGGCTTTGTCTTTTTAGAGTTGGCAGCATTACGGATTTATATGCGTGTCTATTTAGGGCAACATAAAAAACACACGCACCCGATTCCGTATCGCTCGTCTTAAGCGCTAAAGTGCTCGCGTTATTAAAGATTAGGCTTTCGCTAAGCGCCACAAAGAAGTCACTTCTGCTTTGCGCGCTTTATGGAGTGGGTCGCTAGTATCTAATGGTTTGTTATGTTTGGCTTTGGTGTCAATTTTTTCAATAACTTTTAAGCCCGCTTCCGCAATCCAGAGTGTGAGTTCTTCGCGCGTTCTTAAGCCTAAATGTTCAGCAAAGTCAGAGAGAATCAGCCAACCTTCACCCGTGTCTGTGAGGTGCGCTTTTAAACCATTTAAAAAGCCTTTGAGCATTTGGCTTTTGTCGTCATAGATGGCAGATTCAAGCGCCGAGCTTGGGCGTGCAGGCAGCCATGGCGGGTTGCAGACGATTAAATCAGCTTTGCCAACCTGTGCATCTGGGAATAAATCAGCATCAACTAATTTCACATTATTTTTTAAATTTAATGCTTCTATATTTTTTTTTGCGCAATCCAAGGCGCGCGGGGCGTTATCGGTCGCGATAATATTTTTAATGCCGCGATTCGCCAAAATTACAGCCAATACGCCAGTACCTGTCCCAATATCAAACACTAAATTGCATGGGTTGGGTAAAGGTGTTTTGTCCACCAAAGTTAAGTACTCACCTCGAATTGGCGAAAAAACACCGTAGCTTGGGAAAATTTTATTGTTGATGGCGCTAATTTCAACGCCATTTTTGCTCCATTCATATGCGCCAATTAAGCCTAAAATTTCTCGTAGCGATACAACCAGCCCTTGTGTACTTTTCCCATACGCATGCTCACACGCCGCTTTCACATCGGGCGCGCGACGCAAATTAATGTGGTAGCCCACACTCAATTCAATGAGTAGCATCCCTAAAATACGCGACTTTTGTGATTGCGCTTGGCGATGCAAATGAAATGCGTCAGTCATGTTTTCTGGCGCTTTTTTTGGTTTTTTGCCAGGTCGATCAATGCGACGAGAGAGCGCTTGTAAAAGCTGTTTGGCGTTTTGAAAATCGCCACGCCATAATAATGCAGTGCCTTCGCAGCATAGTTTATATGCGGCATCAGCATTGATGGTGTCATCGGCAATTTGAATTTTTTTTGGCGCTGAGGCGTCATTTTCAGAATGCCAAATGCTAGACTTTTGCTTGCCAGCCTCGGTCCATTCAAGTGTCGGTTGGGAAGTGCTGGTATTAGTTGTGTTCAAAAGTTGTGCCTAAATTGGGATTTAAGTAAGGTTAAGAAGGGAGTTGTTCTTTGGTGAGTAAAAATACAAATTGATTGCCAGAAGAAACTTCCAGCCAATTAAAAGAAATGGTTGGATAAGCAGATTCTAGCGCATCGCGGTTATGTCCAATTTCGACAATCAGCAAACCGCCATCATTTAAAAATTTTCCAGCTTCTTTCAGTAAAGTATGCGTGTGGTCTAAACCTGCATCGCCACTACCAAGCGCCAATTGTGGTTCATTTTGATATTCTTTTGGTAAGGTTGCCATTGAAGGCGCATCGACATAAGGTGGATTGCTAATGATTAAATCATAGGTTTTTCCAGCCAATGCGCTAAACATATCTGATTGAATCGCGTTGATTTGATGTTGCAGACCATAATTTTGGATATTGATATTGCACACATCAATCGCATCTGGTGAAATATCAATCACATCAATGGCGGCATTGGGGAAACTATTCGCAAGCAAAATACCCAAGCATCCGCTGCCTGTGCAAATATCGGCCGCGCTTTCAATCATTTCAGGATATTCAATCCAGGGGCTAAAGTCTTGCACCAACAGTTCAGCAATAAAAGAGCGTGGAATCAGCACGCGTTCATCCACATAAAATTTAAAACCTTGCAACCAAGCTTCTTTGAGTAAATAGGCAGTGGGCGTGTGTTTTGTGACGCGTTCTTCAATAAAATTTGCGAGCTTTTGTTTTTCTGTAGGAATTAAGCGCGCATCTAAAAAATTTTCTACGGTATCAAGTGGCAAATGCAGCGCGCTCATGACCAACCAAACGGCTTCATCATAGGCGTTGTCTGTGCCATGGCCATAAAAAATGGTTGATGCTTCAAATTCGCTCACCGCAAAACGAATCCAATCGCGGATGGTGAAGAGCTCATTTGTTAACGCTTGGGCTGAAAAAGTTTGTTCGGTCATAGATTTATTTCAATTATTTTCTTATTTAATTAATTTTAAAAGCGTGCGTTTATACGTTTCTTTCAACGGCTCAATATCGGCCACACCGACGCACTCGTTGAGCTTATGAATTGTTGCGTTAAGTGGGCCAAACTCAATCACTTGTTTGCAAATGTCTGCAATAAAACGCCCGTCAGAAGTTCCGCCTGTGGTCGAAAGTTCTGGCATGACGCCATAACTTTCTTGAATCGCTTCTTCAATTGCATCCACCAAATTGCCGCGCGGCGTAATGTAAGATTGCGAATGCTCCCAAATCAGCTCGTAATCTAATTTGTGTTTATCCAAAATGGCATGCACGCGCGATTTTAAATTAGCTTCCGTGCTGCCTTGGCCGTTAAATTCTGGGCAATATCTAAAATTAAATAAAATATTGACTTCGCCCGGCACCACATTGGTGGCACCTGTGCCGCCGTTCATGTTGGAAATTTGCCATGAAGTGGGCGGAAAATATTCGTTGCCTTTATCCCACACCGTTTCCACCATGTCTTTAATGGCAGGCGCAACCAAGTGGATTGGGTTTTTCACCAAATGTGGATACGCAATATGGCCTTGCACGCCTTTAATCGTGAGGTCGCCAGAAAGTGAACCGCGACGGCCATTTTTAATCATATCGCCAACCACTTTATTGCTAGTGGGTTCGCCCACAATGCAATAATCAATCAACTCGCCGCGTGCTTTGAGTGCTTCCACCACTTTAACTGTGCCATCCACCGCTACGCCTTCTTCGTCCGACGTAATCAACAGGCCAATTGAACCCGTGTGATGAGGGTTTTCTGCAATAAATTCTTCAATGCTGGTAATAAAGGCTGCCAGCGAGGTTTTCATATCCGCTGCACCACGGGCATATAACATGCCATCTTTAATGGTCGGCTCAAACGGCGGAGTATGCCATTTTTCTAAAGGGCCGGTTGGTACAACATCTGTGTGACCCGCAAATACCAAGAGTGGCGCCGTTGTGCCACGACGCGCATAAAAATTATCTACATTGCCAAAACGCATGCGTTCAATATTGAACCCAAGTGGCAAAAGCCGTGAAATCATCAATTCCTGACAGCCTGCGTCTTCAGGTGTATTAGATTGGCGTTTGAGTAAATCAATGGCTAAATCCAGTGTGTTATTAAGTGTGTTTTGCGTCATTTCAAAAGTGTCTCGTAAGCGGATTCAGAAAAGCCGATGTGCAGAGTTTTTTCATGATTTGTTGAAAGCGCAATCGCGGTATCCATTAAAATCGGGCGCTTAATGACAGAAGGTTTTGCCATCATCAACGCCGTGGCAGAAGTCGCATCAGTCACCACGCTTTTTTCTGACTCTGATAAATTTCGCCACGTCATACCCGCGCGATTGACTAACTTCTCCCAAGGTTGCTCTGCTAACCATGTTTTGATTAATGTTTCTGTGGGCGCTTCTTTTTTAAAGTCATGAAAAATATATTCAATATTGTGTGCTAAAAGCCAATCGCGGGCTTTTTTTACAGTATTACAATTTGGGATGCCATAAAGATGCATGATGACGGGTGGATTAAAATAGAACGCCTATTTTAACAGCAAAGTGAAGCCCCATAGTATTAAGAAGTGTTGTAGCAGAACTTAAGCGCCCACAGTTTAGTGCGTGGCCTTGTTTAATTTGACTTAGTTTAATTGTAGATTTTTTAACAGCACCAGAAAGCGATGTTCAGGCAAAGGCGGTGAAATAATAAACCCTTGCATTTGGTCGCAATTTAATTCGGATAAGCATTTGCGCTGACCTTCAGTCTCAACATTTTCTGCCACCACTTTTAAGCCAAGCGCGTGCGCAAGGTCGATGACGGCTTGCGCCACGCTACGCGTTTTATCATTAAATTCAATGTCTTTGGTAAGCGCTGGCCCAAGTTTAAGTGCATATACAGGCAAGTTTTGCAGTTGTGAAAGCGTAGAAGATTGCGTGCCAAAATCATCAATCGCAACTTGAATATTGAGCGCCTTTAATTGCGCTAATTGGCTATTGAGCAGCGCACCTTCATTAAATGCTAATGATTCTGGAATTTCAAAAATAATTTGGCTTGCATCCAAATCAAAGCGTTTCAATAAGCTTGTGATGTGCTCAACAAGTGCGGGTTGTTCTAGCTGAGATCGAGATAAATTAACGCAAATGGGTAGTTTAATGTGCGCATTTTTAAGACGATGCAACATGCGGCAACTTTCTTCAATCACCCAAGCATCAATATCGTCGCGCATGTCAAGTTTTTCAGCCAATGGCATAAATTCAGCGGGCGTTAAACTGCCTTTTACGGGATGCGCCCAGCGTAAAAATGCTTCCGCGCCCACAGGCATGCGGGTTTGGCTATCCACTTTAATTTGATATTCTAAATTAAGCGCATCGTAAGAAAAAATTTCTAATAATTCTTCTGCTAAAATATCTTGGTCAACTTGCTGCTTCACTTCTTCAAGATAATTTTTATTAACACTTTGATTAGTATCGTTTTTCTCAAATTTTGGATGTGTTAAGTGCCGCCATAAAAAGGTGTTGAATCTAAATTTGTCATAAAAAATTGCTATGATAAACGGCATAATAAATAAGCAAATAAAGCCCAAACCAATTTTAAAACCAATCAGCAAACTATCGCTATTAATTGGAAACGCGCTGTTGGCTTCTTTAGATAAAATGATTGCTTGGTCAAACAAGCATTGCGCGCTTAGAATCGCGACGGAAGCCGATACTGCAATCCAAAGTTTTTGCCTAAAACGGTAAAGGTGTGCGTTAAATTTAAATTGGAATAAAAAGTAAAGGCAGCTTGCCACCAATATAAAAATAATAGGCACTGTAAAAAAAAGTTTGCTGATTGAAAATTGCACGGCGGGCGAAATTTGCATGGATAAAATATGGATATAAAACAAAGCATTCATTGCCAAACCAGCAACAACGCTACCAAGTAAAAACGCATATTTTTTTATTGAAGCTTGGCTGGCACATAATAAAATCACACCAGCAAAAATGGCGGAAAAAACCCACGCAACCAGCGCAAGCGTGAGCGAAAACCCCGTTTTTTCAATCAGAGGAAAAGCCAAGCCATGCAACACTTGTAGCAACCAAACGCTGCTGCCCAGCATCAACGTACTTAAAGAGAGCAGGGCGTTTTTTTCTTTGGCGCGGGCAACGTTAATCAGCGTGACCAAGCGCAGCGCCAGTAACGCAATAAACCCCCCAGTGACAAGCGATAAAATAATAAAGCTGATGTTGTAATGACCCATGCGCTTTTAATGCAAATTAAATTTAAAAATTAACATTAAAATGATAACGCGCCGAATCTATTTACTATCTCTAAAATATGGGCGGTTTATTGGGCTAGATTATGCAATTATAGGGATATTTTTTTAGAAAATAATGAACTGCTAGAGGCGTTTTTAGAATAAAAAAAGCGCAACAAAATTAATTCTGTTGCGCTTTTTCGATTTTTTTAGTGAAAAATAATGTGAATTATTTATTTAAATGCCACGCAGTAACTCATTAATCCCTACTTTACCCAAGGTTTTTTCATCCACTTTTTTTACAATCACTGCGCAATATAAACTGTAGCTGCCGTCTTTTGAAGGCAAGTTGCCTGAAACAACGACTGAGCCAGCTGGTACGCGGCCATACGTTACAGAACCAGTTTCGCGGTCATAAATTTTGGTAGATTGACCAATATAAACGCCCATTGAAATCACACAGTTGTCTTCAACCACCACGCCTTCCACCACTTCAGAACGCGCGCCAATAAAGCAGTTATCGCCAATAATAGTTGGGCCAGCTTGTACGGGTTCTAACACACCGCCAATGCCTACGCCACCAGATAAGTGCACGTTTTTACCAATTTGTGCACATGAACCTACGGTTGCCCAAGTGTCCACCATCGAGCTTTCGCCAACGTAAGCGCCAATATTCACGTAAGAAGGCATCAATACTGCATTTTTACCAATAAATGAGCCGCGGCGTACAATCGCATTTGGCACCACACGGAAGCCACCATTTTTGAAATCTTCTTCACTATAGTTGGCAAATTTTGGTGGGACTTTGTCAAAATATTTAGTGACGCCGTCATCCAACAACACGTTATCTTCTAAACGGAAAGAAAGAAGCACTGCTTTTTTAAGCCATTGGTGCGTTTCCCATTGTTGGGTTTCACCGATGCGTGATGCAACGCGCAATATTCCTGCGTCTAAATCAGCCAAGATTGAATTGACGGTGGTTTTGATTTCTGCAGATGCATTGGCAGGGTTAATATTTGCGCGGTCTTCAAACGCAGTTTCAATGATGCTTTGACGTGGATCCATAATGTTCTCTTAATAAAATGGGGGTGACGGTAAAAATAAAACGCGTATTTTAACCTAAACCGCGCAATAGCGCTTTAAACAAAAAAGCGCATCGTAAAATGCGCTTTTAAAATGTTGAAAGTGAAAATAAATATTTATTTTTTTGCAATCGCCGCTTCGTAAAGTGGCCTTACTTTTGGCGCTAGGGCTTGTAAATCTTTAATGCGATTTTCGCTGGCTGGGTGCGTGCTTAAAAATTCGGGCGGCGCGCCATTGTTATTAGCACTCATTTTTTGCCATAAAGTCACGGCGGCATCAGGGTTGTATCCAGCGCGTGCAGCAAGTTCTAAGCCCATTTTATCGGCTTCACGTTCTTGTTCACGACCATTTGGGAGTGAGAAAAAAAGTTGAGAGCCTAACCCAGCACCTTGTGCTGCCATACTGCCAGCCGTGCCGCCAATCAGTGACGCCAATGCTTGTAAGCCAAATTGTTGAACATAGGCTTGGCTCATACGCTCGCGGCCATGTTCACGCAGGGCGTGGGCAATTTCATGGCCGATGACTGCGCCAAGTTCATCATCCGTCGCTTTTATTTTTTCGACTAAGCCAGACAACACCATGATTTTTCCGCCAGGCATGCAATAAGCGTTAAGCTGATCATTTTTTTCAACATTGACTTCCCATTTCCATTTCGTTGCATCGGGTCTAAAGACGCCCACCTTAGCAATCAATTTATTTGAAATGCCGCGCACACGCGCCAACATGGCAGGGTCTGCATTGAGCGTTTTTTTCTTTTCCGCTTCTTTAATGGTTTCTGTGTAAGATTGCGCAGACATCGTATTCACCGTGCTAGAAGGCAACAGCATAAATTGCGAGCGCTTGACGCCAGAAACGCTGTCTTTTGTGGTGTTGGCGCAACCTGCTAATTGCATACAAATCAAGGCACTCAGTATTAATGTCACTGATTTAAAATTTTTTATTTGCATCATGTTGACTCCGTTCATGTTTTAAGCCTCTAAATAGCCCGTCACTTCTAAGCCAAAGCCCGCCATGCTTGGCATTTTGCGTTGGTTGGCAAGCAATTTCATTTTGCCTACGCCACAATCTAATAAAATTTGCGAGCCGATGCCGTAAGTACGTAATTCTTGGTTGATCCGAATCGGTTTATCCGCGCCATTGATGCGCTCAATAATATTTTCACCATCTTCTTGGTGATGTAATAGCACCATAACGCCTGACTCTGCATTTGCGATGACTTCCATGGCTTTTAAGGTATTCCAACTGTGGGTGCAACTGCTGCGATCTAATAAATCAAAAATTGAAAGCGGCTCATGCACGCGTACCAAACATTCCTTTTGTGGATTTGGCGTGCCTTTAATTAAAGCCAAATGCGTTTCTTTTGCAATGTTATCGCGATACGCAATCAGTTTGAGTTCACCATAAGGCGTGGTAATCATGCGCTCTGCCGCGCGCTCAATCAGGCGCTCAGTTTCTGCGCGATAATGGATTAAATCAGCAATGGTGCCAATTTTTAATTGATGCGTGCGTGCGAATTCAATTAAATCTGGCAAACGCGCCATGGTGCCATCATCATTTAAAATTTCACAAATCACACTGGCAGGTTCAACGCCTGCAAGCTGCGCTAAATCGCAACCTGCTTCTGTATGGCCTGCACGCACCAAGACACCGCCGTCCATGGCGGCAAGCGGAAAAATATGTCCAGGGCTGACAATGTCTTCAGGTTTTGCCTGTTTTGCGACTGCACTCAACACGGTATGCGCGCGGTCCGCAGCAGAAATGCCGGTGGTCACACCGTGCGCGGCTTCAATGGAAACAGTGAAATTTGTGCCCATACGCGCACCGTTTTTTTCGACCATTTTGCTTAAGTTGAGTTGATGACAGCGTGATTCTGTGAGGGTTAAACAAATTAAGCCGCGCCCAAATTTCGCCATAAAATTAATATGCTCTGGTGTGGTAAATTGCGCGGCCAGCACTAAATCACCTTCGTTTTCACGATTTTCATCGTCCACCAACACAACCATGCGGCCTTGTTTAATTTCTTCAATAATGGTGGATGCGGGACTAATCATAATTAGAGTTTTTTATGGATGGTTGAGTTGAGGAGTTAGAGGTTAATTAGAATTTAAAGCGTTGAGTTAACTTGCAGGGTTGACAAAATCTTGTTGCCACTCCGTCATGCGTTCCACATAACGAGCAATTAAATCAACTTCTAAATTAACAAAATCTCCCGTTTTTAAATATTGCAAATTGGTATTTGCCAAAGTGTGCGGAATCAAATTCATGCTAAAAATATCGCCTTCAACGGTGTTCACTGTCAAGCTCACGCCATGCACGCAAATAGAGCCTTTGACCGCAATAAATTTTGAAATCGCGTGTGGTGCGCGAATGTCCAGCTTCCAGCAATCACCTAACGCAATAAAATTGACAACTTCGCCAATGCCATCCACATGCCCGCTCACAAGATGCCCGCCAAGCCGATCATTTAAGCGCAAGGCTTTTTCTAAATTGACGGCTTGTTGAGTGACGCAGTTTAAGCCTGTAGTTGCACGCAAGGTTTCTTTTGAAACATGCACGTCAAATTGATTATTTTTTAAATGAATAGCTGTTAAACAAACACCATTCACAGCAATGCTATCGCCAATCACAACGTCATCCATTGCTAAATTCCCGCAATCAATGCTTAAAAGCAGGTCTTCTCCCTTGCTTGATGAGGCAATTATTTTTCCAACTGATTGTATGAGACCTGTAAACATGCCCGAATTTTAGCAGAATAACGTGTTCAAAGTATCAGATTTGCATCACCAATAAAGTGGTTTTTTTGTAATAATTAAAGAGATAATTATTTAAAATCATTGTTTTATTGCAAGTATTTGATTATTTATATATAAAATTGTCTTAAGGCTTTGTATATGTTAATTTTTATACTACTATCAGTTTATCCATACAAAGAGTTTGATGATGTTTAAAATTTTAAGGATTAAATTTTGACTCAGCCAGCAAGCATTCCAAAAAACGAGATTGCGCGTCTAAATCGCTTAAAGCAATTAAAGGTTTTGTACACGCAGCCAGAAGAGATTTTTGATTCCATCACTGCGCTGGCAAGTGAGTTATGTGGCGTAGAAGTTGCCGCCATTAGTTTGGTTGATCACAATCGTCAATGGTTTAAGTCTATTTTTGGCGATGCGGGCATTCAAGAAACTTCTAGAGATATTTCTTTGTGTGGGCATGTTATTTTAGAAAATGAGTTAATGGAAGTCACGGATGCTTCGCAAGACCAACGCTTTGCCAGTAATCCGCTGATATTAAATGAACCTAAAATAAGATTTTATGCAGCAGCGCCGTTGGCATTACCTGATCATGCAAATCAGCATGATCTTGGCGATCATGCTTTAAGCCCAAGCTATTTAAATCAAGATTATTTAAATATTGGTACCCTTTGCGTGATTGATAAATCGCCCAAAAAACTCACTGAAATACAAAAAAAATTGCTCAAAGGCTTAGCAAAAATTGCTTCTGATGCCTTAATTTCACGCGAAAACTCAATTAAAGAGTTAGACAGCCAAACCAGCCAATTAGCCACCATTGTACAAAGTTCTGAAGATGCGATTTTTAGTAAAACGTTTGACGAAATTGTCACCACTTGGAATTTAGGCGCAGAAAAATTGTTTGGCTACACTGCAGAACAAATGATTGGGCAATCTATTTTGCGGATTATTCCAGACCATAAATTAGATGAGGAAGCCGTTTTACTCAATCAGCTTAAAAATAATCAAAATATTCAGCATTATGAAACGCAATATTTACATCAAGATGGACACATTATTGATGTGGCGATTTCTTTATCTGCCATTAAAAATATGGATGGCGAAGTTGCGGAAATTTCTGAAATTATTCGCGATATTACTTTTCAAAAGCATATTGAAAAGCAATTTAGGATGGAACATGAGTTACTCAAAGTGACTATGGACTCTATTGGCGATGCGGTGATGACCACGGATTCGCTTGGATTTGTGCAATATCTTAACCCAGTTGCGCAAAAATTAACGGGTTGGACAACAGAAGAAGCGTTGGGTAAACGTTCACAAAAAATTCTCAATGTCATCAATGAAAAAACGCGTAAATCAAGCCTAAACCCTATCTCTGTATGTTTGGCAGAAAACCGTGTGATTACCCTTGCAGAAGATAATGTGTTAATTAGCCGCTCGGGCGAAGAGTTCGCCATTAAAGAATCCGCATCGCCGATTCGTGACAGTGACGGAAATACCTTGGGCGCTGTCATCGTTTTTCATGATGTTTCTGAACAACGTAAAATAGCTAATGAGCTTTCTTACAGAGCGACGCATGATAGTTTAACTGGTTTGCCAAATCGCACAGAATTTGAAAAAGCGCTCAAGCGTTTTGTGAATAATAACCGCGAGCCTGACCAAATTAACGCCTTAATGTTTATTGATTTAGACCAATTTAAAATTGTTAATGACACCTGCGGGCATTCTGCAGGCGATTTATTACTCAAAGAAGCTGCCAATTTAATGAAAGCCTGCGTGCGAAGTTCAGACACGCTTGCGCGCATGGGTGGCGATGAGTTTGCCATTATTTTATCTAAATGCGATACCGAAAAATCAATGAAAATTGCTAAGAAAATTTGCAAATCTTTGAGCGATTTTCGTTTTCATCATGATGGAAAATTATTCAGAATTGGCGCCAGCATTGGCTTGGTGATGATTAACACCAATTGGGAAAGTGAAGCGCGCTTGCTTCAAGCCGCAGACAGCGCGTGTTACCAAGCCAAAAATGCAGGCCGCAACCGCGTCCATTTATATTTTGATGAAGAACATGCCATTCATACCAACAAAGGTGAAATTCAATGGGCAAGCCGTATTGAACAAGCGTTGGAAGAAAAAAGTTTTGTCTTGTTTTGTCAGCGCATCATGCCGCTAAACCACAAAGGCTTGGAGCATGCGGAAATTTTAATTCGCATGAAAGACAAAAATGGCACGTTAATTCCGCCAAGTGCATTTTTACCTGCGGCAGAGCGCTTTAATATGGCCTCCCGCATTGACCGCTGGGTAGTGCAAGAAGTGTTTGAATGGATGAACGCCAACGCTACTTCGCTAAATCACATTGAATCGTTGTCGGTGAATTTATCAGGGCAATCGTTGGGTGATTTAGCGTTTCATAATTATGTGATTGGCCTCATTGAAAGCATGGATGTGGATTGTGCAAAACTTTGTTTTGAAGTGACAGAAACCTCCGCCATTACCAACATTACGGATGCTAGAAAATTTATTGATGCGATGAATGCACATGGTGTGAAATTCTCGCTAGATGATTTTGGCAGCGGCGTTTCATCGTTTGGCTATCTAAATAATTTATCAGTCGATTACTTAAAAATTGACGGGCAATTTATCAGCGATTTAGTACAAAATAAAGTAGGTCAAGCCACCGTGCGCTGCATTACCGAAGTTGCAAAAGCCACAGGCAAACAAACCATTGCAGAATGGGTAGATAACGAACCCGTGGAGCGGATGCTAAAAAAAATGGGTGTAGATTTTACGCAAGGCTACTTAAAACATAAACCAGCACCAATCAGCTTTATGTTAGAAACCAACTGTTCTTATCGTACACATTAAGTTTTTTATTCATTTTCTAATCCGAGACGCACTCCAGTTCTGATGCAAAATCCACTGTCATTCTGACGAAGGTCAGAATCTAAGATTATTTTAGATGCTGAAACAAGTTCAGCATGACAGTAAGCATAGGGTGGCTTCAGCGGCGCGATCACATCGTTACAAATTTGATTGTTTAAGTTCAACAAACTTTTAAATAAATCCCGTACCTCAGCAAGCGGACGCATTCGCTTGCAGTGCGCCGCATGAAAATATGACAAATACCAAAAACTTCATGTCAGGAAAGTTTCCTATTGACGCATGTTTTGGCTTGGATATTTAAGTGTGGTGTTCAGAAAAAACATCAATTGACACCTTGCAAAATGGATTAGTTAATTAAGCAATTCAAGTGAATGAAAAAGGCCAATAAAGGAGAGCAAGAAATGGCGTTTGTAAGAGAAGTGATTAGTACGGAAGAAGATAAACAAATTTATGATGGTTTGGGTGTCAGTCAATATGACGCGCCTTCTGACAAGTTGACAAAATCAGCCCGACTTGGACTAACTCCCTGGGTTTTAGATAGAGGTCGGAATATTTTTATGTGTCCTCTTGGTGGAGGAGCATGTGAAATGCCAAATTATTACCAGCTAATTTTTCCAGAAGGTAAGGTTTGGTTTGAAGCATATCTAAATGGTAAAGAGATACCCGAACCAAAACCTAACTTGCATCCCAATAAGTCTTATATGTATTTTATTGATGTAATATCAGTCGCTATCGAGCCACAGTTAAGGCATAGAAAAACAGAAGTCTTGCAATTGATTAAAGAAACGCTAGCTGTAGAAAAAGGTGTGGATAGACCTGATGGTGTTTTAGCTGTTGAAGTATCTTTTAACCCAAGTATCACCGCAGAAGTAATAAACAGATAGATTAAAGAGGAAGCCATTATGACATATGAAAAAAGAACAGTAACTAACGAAGACAAGGCACTCATACTTGATAAATTAAAAGGTATTAGTTCAAGTTCAGTTAAAGCTTACTTTGAAGAGGGCGGTTCTACATGGTATCCGAATACCGAAAACGAAAACTTTCTAATTGCTGGACAACCAATATATTGCTCTGGGAGTTTTTACCCTTTTTACTTTTATTATGAAGGACAAATATACTCAATTGAAGGACTTAATGTTTATGACGGTGTTCGCAAGTTGAGGCTTTTAAGAAAAATTGAGCCAACTAATATTAATGATTTTAAATCCCAGTTAACGCAAGCGTTTAAAGCTACGGAGTATAAGAGCGCCGCAGGAAAGCAAGTAATTACAGATATAGAGATTATTTATTATGAGAGAAGATGATTATGGGGCAGATTAAAGCCGGTGTAGGCTGCACTCGCTTGCAGTGCGCCGCATGAAAGTATGACAAATACCAAAACTTCGTGCTAATAAAATCTCCTGCTGATACAGAACTTGAAGTTAACAATGCAGTGTGCCGCAAGCTGGTACGTCCTCATGAAAGCTGGACTTGCATTAGTATCAATTTTTTCATCACTTATTACGCAATGACTGACTCAAGGCGGGCTTTTTTGCTTTAGGCGTAGTAAAGCTGATTTTTTAAAAGCGTATCCCTGCTAAACTAACGTCTGTAAAAACTTTACTAGCATCTATGCAAACTTTCATAAAAAATTTCCTTAGTAATTTTTCGGGCTACGAGCTTTTTGTCGGCATGCGCTACACGCGTGCAAAACGCAAAAACCATTTTATTTCATTTATTTCTATGACCAGCATGATCGGCATTGCCCTTGGCGTTGCGGCCTTGATTGTGGTGCTCTCGGTGATGAATGGTTTTCAAAAAGAATTACGCACGCGTATTTTGGGTGTGGCTTCACATTTGGAAATTTCGGGCGCCAATAACACGTTAACCGATTGGCAGTCGCTTGCAGCATTCACAACAAAACGTTCGCATGTTTTAGCTAGCGCCCCTTATATTTATGCGCAGGCGATGCTGAGTTTTGATCGCGGTGTACAAGGTGCGATTGTGCGCGGTGTGTTGCCAGACTTAGAAAATGAAGTGGCGGATTTAGGCAGCCACATGAAAGCAGGAAAATTAGAAGATTTACGCGCGGGTGAATTTGGCATTATTTTAGGTGCAGATTTAGCGCAAGCATTAGGCGCGCAACTGGGCGATAAAGTTGTGGTGATGGCGCCACAAGGGCAATTTACTCCCACAGGTGTTGTGCCACGTCTCAAGCAATTTACGCTGAAAGGTTTATTTCAAATTGGCATGTATGAATATGATGCTGGCTTGGCGCTCATTCATCTGGATGATGCCGCAAAACTATATCGCATGGAAAATCGCGTTTCTGGCGTGCGATTAAAATTGGATGAATTATTTGACGCGCCAACGGTTTCTTATGAATTACAAAAAACACTCAACCAATCGCCTGATTTTACTGAAAGTTTTTATGTCACCGATTGGACGCAGCAACATGCCAATTTTTTCAAAGCCGTGCAAATGGAAAAACGCGTGATGTTTATTATTTTGGCGCTGATTGTCGCCGTGGCAGCCTTTAATATTGTCTCAACCTTAGTCATGGCGGTGACTGATAAGCGCGCAGACATTGCGATTATGCGCACTTTC
Organism: Methylophilaceae bacterium; assembly: GCA_965247415.1. Lineage (GTDB taxonomy): Bacteria > Pseudomonadota > Gammaproteobacteria > Burkholderiales > Methylophilaceae > Methylotenera. The sequence continues at coordinate 758,770 of OZ252007.1, read as the reverse complement.
GGAGCAAGCCCAGCTAGCATTATGGGCATTTTTATGATTCAAGGCGCGCTGATTGGCGTTATTGGTACTGCGATAGGCGCGGTTTCAGGCATCATCATCGCGCTGAATATTGATGTGATTATTCCCTTTATTGAGCAATTATTTCAGGTGCAATTTTTAGCCAAAGACGTGTATTACATCAGCGATTTGCCGTCGGATTTAATTTGGTCAGACGTGATTACGATTGTAATTTTGTCATTTGTTCTAAGTTTATTAGCGACGATTTACCCAAGCTACCGCGCAAGTAAAATTAACCCAGCGGAGGCATTGCGCTATGAATAGTCCACCTTCAATACAGCAGACACAATCGGTTGTGATGTGCAAAGGCCTTTTTAAAACGTATGAAGGCTTAGATGTCAACGTGTTAAATGGCATTGATTTACAAGTGAATGTTGGAGAACAAGTAGCAATTGTCGGCACATCTGGCTCAGGAAAAAGCACTTTACTGCATTTACTGGGCGGTTTAGATGTGCCGTCACAGGGTGAAGTTTTTATTCAAAACCAAGAAATTGCGCAACTAAGCGAACGTGAAAAAGGCGTTTTACGTAATCACACATTAGGTTTTGTGTATCAGTTTCATCATTTGTTGCCAGAATTTACGGCTGTTGAAAATGTGGCAATGCCTTTGATTATTCGGCGCATGCCAAGAGAGCAAGCGCTTACTTTAGCAGCGCAAACATTGCAAAATGTAGGTTTATTGCATCGGCTCGAACACATGCCAGGTGAGCTTTCTGGCGGCGAACGGCAACGCGCAGCTGTTGCAAGAGCGCTGGTGACCAACCCGCGTTGTATTTTGGCAGATGAGCCGACAGGCAATTTAGATAGGCATACCGCGCACAGTGTCTTTGATTTGCTTTTGGGCTTAAATCAAACGCAGCAATTAAGTTTGGTGGTTGTGACGCATGATTTAGAACTCGCCAGAAAAATGCAGCGTTGCTATCAATTGGTGGATGGGCAGTTGCAGCTAATTTAATTCATTTTATTAAAGCGCTAACGGTAAAAAATTACGGATAAAAATGGGCGGAAAATAATGGCTCAAGCGAGAATTTTTTCGACCAGTTTTTTTGCCATTTTTTTTGTATTTGGCGCGTGGTGCGTGCAGCAATTGGCGCAATTGCCCAACATGGCTTGGATGATTGCGAGTGTGGTTTTTGTTTGCGCCATTTTTTTTCTAACCTTAGTTAATCAGTTTTCTCCCAAAAAAACGTCTGCTGGATTCTTCTCACTTTCAGCAAAAATTCAACCATTTTTTCTAGCGATTGCAGTTTTTTTAGCGGCAATTATTTGGGCATCAACGCAAGCTTATTGTCGTTTAAGTGACCATTTACCCTATGAATGGGAGCAAAAAACGATTGTTTTGCAAGGCGTGGTGGCAAGCGTGCCAGAATTAATGGAGCGTGGTGAACGATTTAATTTTGTAATTGAAAAAACTTTAACGCCGCAGGCCATTGTGCCAAAACATATCAGTTTGAATTTTTATCAAGAACATGCTTTTGTTGAAAGCTCAGAAAAAGCGGATGCAACACAGAGCTATATTCAACAATTTCACGCGGGTGAGCGTTGGCAACTTTCTGTTAAATTAAAACGTCCGCATGGCACACTCAACCCGCATGGCTTTGATTTTGAAGCATGGGCGCTGAGCGAAAATATGCGCGCAACGGGCAGTATTAAAGCCAAAGCGGGTATGAAAAAATTAGATTCTTTGGTTTTGCAACCCACTTATTTAATTGCCCATTTACGCGAATTAATTAAACAAAAAATTGCCAAAGTGTTGGCGGGGCAACCTTATGTGGGTGTAATTCAAGCTTTGGTGATGGGCGATGACAGCCAAATTAGCGCGCAAGATTGGCAAGTTTTTTTACGCACTGGTATTACGCATTTAATCAGCATTTCAGGGTTGCATATTACGATGTTGGCTGGCCTTGGGTTTGCATTTACACAAGCTATATGGCGGCGTTTGCCATCACTTACCTTAAAAGTTCCTGCAAGAAAAGCTGCAACACTGGCGGGTGCGTTGATTGCATTTGCTTATGCTTTGCTGGCAGGTTTTTCTGTGCCCACGCAGCGAACGCTTTATATGTTGCTGGTATTTGCGGTGGCGCTTTGGTCTGGACGTCAGTGGGCGCTCACACAGGTGTTGTGTATCGCATTATTTTTTGTGGTTTTTATTGACCCGTGGGCAGTTAACGCCGCTGGATTTTGGTTGTCGTTTGGTGCGGTTGGACTGATTGGATTTGTACTGAACGGGCGCATTAAAACCTCATATTGGTTCAAAACCGCGCTGGTCACACAATGGGCCATCACCATAGGCATGTTGCCGATTTTGCTGATGTTATTTAATCAAACTTCCATTATTTCGCCGATTGCTAATGCGCTGGCAATTCCAATCGTGAGTTTTGTTGTGACGCCGCTGGCGTTGTTAGGTAGTTTTTTGCCGTTTGACTCACCGCTATTGGTTGCGAATATGGCGATGAATGGCTTGATGCGCGCTTTGCTTTGGTTCAACAATTTACCTTTGGCAGCCTGGCATCAAGCGTCGCCACCTGTTTGGACGGTTTTTCTTGCAATGTTTGGTGTGCTATTTTTATTGCTACCGCGCGGTGTGCCGTTAAGGTTTTTAGGCTTACTCGGGTTGATTCCCATGTTTTTCATCCAACCAGAACGTCCAGCGTTGGGCGAAATGAATGTCACGGTGTTGGATGTTGGGCAAGGCTTAAGTGTGCTTGTGCAAACAAAAAATCATACTTTGTTGTACGACACAGGCCCAAAATTTAATGCGCAAAGCGACGCAGGCAGCCGCATTATTCTGCCATATTTATATGCGCAGGGCGTGGCTAAACTGGATGGTTTGGTCGTCAGCCATGATGATATTGACCACAGTGGCGGGCTTGATTCAATTGCGCAAAATTTTCCGATTGATTGGATGTTAAGTTCGTTTCAATCTGAAATGACTACGCCGTCGATGAAGCAAATCGCTTGTCAAACTGGGCAAGCTTGGACATGGGATAAAGTTAAATTTGAAGTAATCTATCCAACAAAAACGCATCTGATGAATGATACTTTAAAAGATAATAATAAAAGTTGCGTGATTAGAATTACGAGCAAAATGGGAAGTTTGCTGTTAACGGGCGATATTGAAAAAGAAGCGGAAAATTTTTTGTTAGTAGAAAATATTGAAACGCAAAAGTTGAAGAGCGATGTGCTGATCGTGCCGCATCATGGCAGCAAAACTTCATCGCAAGTTGCTTTTATTGAAGCGGTTGCGCCACAAATTAGCATTTTTACCGTCGGGTATTTAAATCGTTTTGGTCATCCAAAGCAAGATGTTGTGAGTCGTTATCAATTACAAAATAAGCATTTATTTAGGTCTGACCATGACGGCGCAGTTTTATTGAATTTTTATCAAGCGCCATTGAAAAAGCCGAAAATAAAAATGGTTGCTTGGCGTAATATTTATCAACGGTATTGGCAAAATGAACCGTCCTAAGTTCAGCCATTTACAAGTGCAGCCATTTCTAGTTCAGTCACTTAAAGTTGTTGGGTAAAAGTATGTAAAAATGCGCATTAACATTCCCCCCAAATACACATGCGACTTGCCCAAAACCGCAACAGCCGTTAAAGTATCGCAGCGTTAAGATTTATTTAACAAAACTGATTTTTTTAAGATTAAAGGAAATTCACTGTGTGGCAAATTATTTTAGCAGCGGGCTGGCCCATTTGGCCGCTCATCATTGCGTCTGTGATTGCATTAGCAATTATCGGTGAGCGTTTTTTTGCATTGCGTAACAATATTGTTGCGCCAAATAATTTGTTGCCAGAAGTGCAAACGTGGTTATCAAAGGGCGGCATTACCAAAGATACCATTCAGCGCTTAGAGCAGCATTCTATGCTCGGCCAAATTTTTGCTGCAGCGCTGAATAACGCCAAAGCTTCCAGAGAAATTACCAAAGAAGCGATTGAAGAAGCTGGCCGTGCGGTTGCGCATCATTTAGAAAAATATTTATCAACGTTAGGCACCATTGCAACCGTTGCCCCTTTGTTAGGTTTGTTGGGGACGGTGATTGGGATGGTGGAGTTATTTGGCGCATTTACCAATACTGGCCATGATATTGCCCAATTTGCGCGCGGTATTTCGGTGGCTTTGTACAATACAGCAGCAGGTATTGTGGTTGCCGTTCCTGCCATGATCGCTTACCGTTATTTCCGTTCTAAAGTGGATGGTTTATTGGTGGATATGGAACAGCAAGCCATTAAATTAGTAGAAATTATGCATGGCGAAAGAAAATAGTTTCAAGCAAATTAGCTTAGTAATTTTTAAGGAATTTTTTAAATGAATTTTCAACGCGGAAAACGACACGAAGAGCTTGAAATGAACCTTGTTCCGCTGATTGATGTTTTGCTCGTCATTATCATTTTCTTGGTTGTCAGCGCAACATTTTCTCGCACCAATGAATTGCAAATTAATTTGCCAACGGCAGAAGCCAATGTTTCGCAAGAAAAGCCTTTGTCAATTGAGGTGGGTGTAGATGCGGCTGGCAAATATACCATTAACGGAAAAATCATTGCTGACACCAGTGTGGCTGCAATTTCAGCCGCTTTGCAAGCCGCTGTCAATGGCGGAAAAGAACCCACCATTATCATCAACGCAGATGCAAAAAGCACGCATCAATCTGTGGTTGATGTGATGGAAGCTTCACGCGTTGCAGGCTACACGCACATCACTTTTGCAACGCAAGCTGTCAGTAATTAAGGTTATTTGTTAATTTAATTTTCACCATCATCAATCCTGATGATGGTCGCTTGTATTAGTCTTAAATTTTTAATGACAAAACATAAATCTTCCAAAGAAAAACTGCCAGAAATTCATAACGCAAAAATGCTGTATAAGCGTTTGCTCCGTTATGCATGGCGGTATAAATTTGTTTTTTTGGGTGCGATTATTTCCTTGTCGATTGTCTCAGTAAGCAATACAGGTTTTTTGGCGCTGATAAAAAAAGTCACAGATGAAGGTTTTGTCAATAAAACCAGCGATAAAACCGTACTTTTACCACTCATGCTATTTGCGCTTATGGTCACTCGAGCCTTGGCAGGCTTTGCTGCGTCTTACTCCATGCGCGTAGTTGCAAGACGCGTGGTGGAAGATTTTCGCAAAGAAATGTTTGATAAAATGATGCGATTCCCTGTGCATTTTTTTGATGCACGTTCTGCTGGCACATTGGTTTCAAAATTCACTTATGATGTTGAGCGTTTATCAGTAACAACAACGCGCTCTTGGTTAATTTTTCTGCGCGATGTGTTGACTATTATTGGTCTTATTTGCTACATGCTTTATTTAGATTGGAAGCTAACTTTAATTTTTGCCACCATTTTGCCAGTGGTTGCGTTTTACTTAAAAAGAATTACCCCAAAACTAAAAGCGAATGCAAAATCAGTACAAGGCAGTATGGGGGAAATGACCAAAATCGCCGAAGAGGCGATTAGCGGACAAAGAATAGTCAAGATTTTTGGCGGACAAGATTTTGAATTTAAACGGTTTTCTGACATTGTGAGCAATAATCGCCGTGTGGAATTGCGTTTAACGCGAATTTCTGGATTAAGTAGCTTTGTGGTGGAATTTTTTGCTGCAGTTTTGTTGGCATTAATTATTTATTATGCCATGGGTAAATTTACCGTAGGAGAATTTGCCGCTTTTATAGGTGCATTATTAATGTTAATTACACCAATAAAAAATATTGCTACTGCCAACGAAGACTTTCAAGTTGGTTTGGCGGCTGCGCAAAGTATTTTTGAAATCATTGATACCGAACCTGAACAAGACGAAGGCAATATTGAATTTAAGGATGCGTTTACGGGTGAATTATCTCGCGCAAAAGGGGAAATTGAATTTAAAAATGTCACTTTGCGTTATGAAAATGCTAGCGGGGTTGCGTTAGATCAAATTAATTTTCAAATTAAAGCGGGCGAAAAAATCGCGTTGGTGGGCCGTTCTGGCGGCGGAAAAACAACTTTAGTTAATTTGTTGCCACGCTTTTATGAAATTCAGCAAGGTTTAGTTTTGTTAGATGGCATGGATGTTCGCGCCATTAAGTTAGAAAGTTTGCGCGCGCAATTTGCCTTGGTCAGCCAAGATATTGTGTTATTTAATGACACTATTTTTAACAATATTGCGTATGGTGTATTAAGAAATGCGACAGAGGAAGAAGTGATTGCTGCAGCAAAAGCCGCGCATGCTTGGGAGTTTATTCAACATTTACCGCTAGGTTTGCAAAATGAAATTGGTGACCGTGGTGTGCGTTTGTCGGGGGGGCAACGTCAGCGTATTGCGATTGCACGTGCGATTTTAAAAAATGCACCCATTTTGTTATTGGACGAAGCAACTTCTGCGCTTGATACAGAATCAGAACAGCATGTTCAAGCAGCGCTTGATCGCTTAATGGAAAACCGCACTAGCATTGTGATTGCACATCGATTGAGTACCATCGAAAATGCGGACCGTATTATGGTGATGGAAAAAGGAAAAATTATTGAAGTTGGTACGCATGAAGGTTTGATTGGGCAAGACGGTCATTATGCAGCACTCTACCAAAAGCAATTTAGTTGATCGCCCCAAGCAACTAACAGGCTTTTGTTTTGCAACATGGTTGCCAAAACAATGGCACAGGTTTAGCGTTTGGCATTTCATTTTATTGCCTGTTTCATGGTTTTTTTTGACGATTGTTTTCATTAGAGCGTGGCTTTATCGGCAAGGATTTTTAAAAAGTATTGCGTTAACCGTGCCAGTTGTTATTGTGGGGAATATTAATGTTGGCGGCACAGGAAAAACGCCGCTGGTGATTTATATTGTTGAGCAGTTAAAAAAATCTGGATTTAATCCTGGTGTCATTAGCCGCGGTTTTGGAGTGAATGCGCTTGCGGTTTTGGCTGTTCAACACAATAGTTTGGCTAGTGAAGTGGGCGATGAGCCATTATTAATCAAACGTAGGTTAAATTGCCCAGTGTATATTCATCAAGATAGGGTTTTGGCTGGACAAGCGCTTTTGACCGACCATCCAAAATGCGACATTGTTTTATCTGATGATGGGTTGCAACATTATCGATTAAAAAGAGATGTGGAAATTTGTGTTTTGGATGCAACAGTTGGTTTTGGAAATGGCGCGCTATTGCCAGCAGGTCCATTAAGAGAGCCTGTTTCTAGATTGATGACGGTTGATACGATTGTCATCAATGGCAGCTTGCATGGGAGGCATGAGTTCTCAGACCGCTATTTCAGCAAAATACATGAGATGCAAATAAATGCAGAAAAATTTTATAATTTAGAAAACCCCAGCAAAGTCTGTGAAGCAAATGATTTTATCGGGTCTAGCAATGTTGCAATTGCTGGGATTGGTAATCCAGAGCGTTTTTTTCAACAATTGAAATCACTTAAGTTAGATTTTAAAAAATACAGTTTTCCAGATCATCATGCTTTTAGTGCAGATGATTTCGTCAATATAAAAGCTGACTTTATTCTCATGACTGAGAAAGATGCAGTTAAATGCAAGCCTTTTGTACAGTCAAACTTTTGGGTGCTGCCTATCTCAGCAAGTATAGATGATGATTTTATGACGAATTTACTTCAGCAGTTAAGGTTAAAAACTAGGACTTAAAATGGACACAAAATTATTGCAAATGTTGGTATGCCCAGTCACAAAAGGGCCGCTTACGTTAAATAAATCCAGCAATGAGCTGATTTCAAAATCAGCAAGATTAGCTTATCCAATTAAAGATGGGATTCCTGTCATGCTAGAAGATGAAGCGCGAAAAATTTCTGACGAAGAAACGGTTAGCTAAATAAATGCAAATTGATTTTAACGTTGTAATACCGGCGCGTTACGCCAGTTCAAGGCTTCCAGGTAAGCCGTTGCTTGAAATAGCGGGAAAGCCAATGGTGATTTTGGTTGTGGAGCAAGCAAGAAAAAGCGGCGCTAAAAAAGTCGTTGTTGCAACAGATGATCAGCGAATTTTTAATGTGGTCAGCCAATTTGGATGCGATGTGGTGATGACGCGGGCGGATCACCAAAGTGGTACTGATAGAATTGCTGAGGTTTCAGATCATCTTAAATGGCAACAAGATGAAGTGGTTGTTAATGTGCAAGGTGATGAGCCTTTGATTGAGCCAGAAGTGATTCGGCAAGTTGCAAAAAAACTGGCATTGGATGATTTGGCTGTAATGTCTACCGCATGCTTTCCTATTAATAATTGGGATGACTTCAGAAACCCAAATATTGTGAAAGTGGTTCTGAATAATAATGATCACGCCTTGTATTTTAGTCGCGCGCCGATACCGTATCCACGAGATAACAATTTTTTGGATAATACACAAGAAAAATTCACATTAAACGCTTATCGGCATATTGGTATCTACGGATATCGCGCTGGGTTTTTAAAAAAATACACTGAAATCACGCCAGCATATTTAGAGTCGATTGAAAAATTAGAGCAATTAAGAGTGCTGCACCAAGGCTTTAAAATTGCAGTCACAATCAGTGCTAATGAGCCAGCGACTGGCGTAGACACAAAGGAAGATTACATTCGAGTCTGCAATTACGTTGAAAATAGATTGTTAAAATTATAAGTACAAAATAACAATTCGATTACCGCTTGCTAACATTATTTAAATTTGCTATAGTCTCATCTCTTGGCGTTAGTTAAGCCAATTCGGACGCGGGATGGAGCAGTCTGGCAGCTCGTCGGGCTCATAACCCGAAGGTCACAGGTTCAAATCCTGTTCCCGCAACCAATTTTTACACAATTAATATTAATTAAAGAAACTTTTAAAATTAATATTGACGTTGAGATAAACCTCTGTATAATGCGCACCTCGTTAACGCAAAGCGCTAACGAGAGATTGAAAAGAAAGAAGATTTTAATAAACTTTTTTGCTTTTAAATCACCTTGATCTTTAACAATATAACAACTGATAAGTGTGGGTGCTTGTGGAAAAGACAAGCTTACTTAGACGTCATTAACTTGTGTTACTTAATTTATTAAGTGGCATTTAACTTAATGATATGGTTTAAGTGCAGCCTCAGAAAAACAAGTGCTTACACTTAAATTTATGACAAGACTGTAGAAAAGATGCTTTGTTAAATCAAAGCATAAGAAATACATACCTTGAAAATGAATTTGAGTCACCGATCATTAAGATGATTGGTAAAGCAAAAGCGAAATAACCACCTCGAAAGAGGAAAAAGTAATAGTTGTGAATTAAACTGAAGAGTTTGATCATGGCTCAGATTGAACGCTGGCGGAATGCTTTACACATGCAAGTCGAACGGACTTAAAGAGCTTGCTCTTCAAGTTAGTGGCGAACGGGTGAGTAATATATCGGAACGTATCCAATAATGGGGGATAACTAATCGAAAGGTTGGCTAATACCGCATACGCCCTACGGGGGAAAGCTAGGGACCTTCGGGCCTGGCGTTAATGGAGCGGCCGATATCTGATTAGCTAGTTGGTGAGGTAAAGGCTCACCAAGGCGACGATCAGTAGCTGGTCTGAGAGGACGACCAGCCACACTGGAACTGAGACACGGTCCAGACTCCTACGGGAGGCAGCAGTGGGGAATTTTGGACAATGGGCGAAAGCCTGATCCAGCCATTCCGCGTGAGTGAAGAAGGCCTTCGGGTTGTAAAGCTCTTTCGCAAGGGAAGAACACTTAATCTCTAACATAGATTGAGGTTGACGGTACCTTGATAAGAAGCACCGGCTAACTACGTGCCAGCAGCCGCGGTAATACGTAGGGTGCGAGCGTTAATCGGAATTACTGGGCGTAAAGCGTGCGCAGGCTGTTTTGTAAGTCAGATGTGAAATCCCTGAGCTCAACTTAGGAACTGCGTTTGAAACTACAAGACTAGAATATGTCAGAGGGGGGTAGAATTCCACGTGTAGCAGTGAAATGCGTAGAGATGTGGAGGAATACCAATGGCGAAGGCAGCCCCCTGGGATAATATTGACGCTCATGCACGAAAGCGTGGGGAGCAAACAGGATTAGATACCCTGGTAGTCCACGCCCTAAACGATGTCTACTAGTTGTTGGTGGAGTAAAATCCATGAGTAACGCAGCTAACGCGTGAAGTAGACCGCCTGGGGAGTACGGTCGCAAGATTAAAACTCAAATGAATTGACGGGGGCCCGCACAAGCGGTGGATTATGTGGATTAATTCGATGCAACGCGAAAAACCTTACCTGGCCTTGACATGTAACGAACTTTCCAGAGATGGATTGGTGCTCGAAAGAGAACGTTAACACAGGTGCTGCATGGCTGTCGTCAGCTCGTGTCGTGAGATGTTGGGTTAAGTCCCGCAACGAGCGCAACCCTTGCCATTAATTGCCATCATTTAGTTGGGCACTTTAATGGGACTGCCGATGACAAATCGGAGGAAGGTGGGGATGACGTCAAGTCCTCATGGCCCTTATGGCCAGGGCTTCACACGTAATACAATGGTCGGTACAGAGGGTTGCCAACCCGCGAGGGGGAGCCAATCCCAGAAAGCCGATCGTAGTCCGGATTGTAGTCTGCAACTCGACTACATGAAGTCGGAATCGCTAGTAATCGCGGATCAGCATGTCGCGGTGAATACGTTCCCGGGCCTTGTACACACCGCCCGTCACACCATGGGAGTGGGTTTTACCAGAAGTAGGTAGTCTAACCGCAAGGAGGACGCTTACCACGGTAGTATTCATGACTGGGGTGAAGTCGTAACAAGGTAGCCGTATCGGAAGGTGCGGCTGGATCACCTCCTTTCTAGAGAACGTCAAATTTGCAAGCATTCACACTTATCAGTTGTTACAAGTCAAGCAGCATTAAAGATTGGCCTATATTTAGCGGCGACGCTAACTAAACCTTAGTAGGGTCTGTAGCTCAGCTGGTTAGAGCACCGTCTTGATAAGGCGGGGGTCGTTGGTTCGAGCCCAACCAGACCCACCAGATTCGCCTGAAACATGGGGGATTAGCTCAGCTGGGAGAGCACCTGCTTTGCAAGCAGGGGGTCAACGGTTCGATCCCGTTATCCTCCACCAAACGCCTTAATGCTGTGATGTAAGAAATTAGAAGTAAGTATTTAATAGAATATTTACTTCTAGTTTTTAACTAGACTGTTCTTTAACAAAATGGAAGAAGTAAAGTGAATAAATAACTTTGTGATGAGGTTGTTTATTCAAAATGGGTAGTAATTGATTGCAAAATCGAAACATTTGCTTCGTTTAGTTCCGGTTAGATAGTGTCGTAAATTTTAGCAATAAAATATACACACGAAATAACCAAGAAATAAATGAAACAAATAAACCAGTCATTATTCTATAACCTTGGAATAGTGGCAAAGTTGCTTTAGAAAAACTATAACGGACGTCTCATGCGTCGCGAGATCTGAATTTAAAAAGGGTTCAGGTTTTAACGTTATAGGATCAAGTGAATAAGTGCATATGGTGGATGCCTTGGCGATTACAGGCGATGAAGGACGTGATAGCCTGCGTAAAGTTTCGGGGAGTTGGCAAATAAGCTTTGATCCGGAAATGTCCGAATGGGGAAACCCACCCGCAAGGGTAACCGCTCCTGAATATATAGGGAGATGGTGGCGAACCGAGTGAACTGAAACATCTAAGTAGCTCGAGGAAAAGAAATCAACCGAGATTCCGTAAGTAGTGGCGAGCGAACATGGAATAGCCTGTTACTTTTAGCAGACGCGATAGTAGAACGGAATGGAAAGTCCGGCCATAGAGGGTGATAGCCCCTTATACGAAATCCCGTTTGTGGAACTAGGGTAACGACAAGTAGGGCGGGGCACGAGAAACCTTGTCTGAACATGGGGGGACCATCCTCCAAGGCTAAATACTCGTAATCGACCGATAGTGAACCAGTACCGTGAGGGAAAGGCGAAAAGAACCCCGGGAGGGGAGTGAAATAGATCCTGAAACCGTATGCATACAAACAGTGGGAGCGGACTTGTTCCGTGACTGCGTACCTTTTGTATAATGGGTCAGCGACTTACATTCAGTAGCAAGCTTAACCGATAGGGGAGGCGTAGCGAAAGCGAGTCCGAATAGGGCGTCTAGTTGCTGGGTGTAGACCCGAAACCAAGTGATCTATCCATGGCCAGGATGAAGGTGCCGTAACAGGTACTGGAGGTCCGAACCCACAAATGTTGAAAAATTTGGGGATGAGCTGTGGATAGGGGTGAAAGGCTAAACAAACTTGGAAATAGCTGGTTCTCTCCGAAAACTATTTAGGTAGTGCCTCATCAATCATTCTTGGGGGTAGAGCACTGTTATGGCTAGGGGGTTCATAAGAACTTACCAAACCATTGCAAACTCCGAATACTGAGAAATGCAATGATGGGAGACAGTCCATGGGTGCTAACGTCCGTGGACAAGAGGGAAACAACCCAGACCGACAGCTAAGGTCCCAAATGACGTGCTAAGTGGAAAACGAAGTGGGAAGGCATAGACAGCCAGGATGTTGGCTTAGAAGCAGCCATCATTTAAAGAAAGCGTAATAGCTCACTGGTCGAGTCGTCCTGCGCGGAAGATGTAACGGGGCTAAGCACGTAACCGAAGCTTCGGATACTAGTTTACTAGTATGGTAGGAGAGCGTTCTGTAGGCCTGCGAAGGTGATCTGTGAGGGTTGCTGGAGGTATCAGAAGTGCGAATGCTGACATGAGTAGCGATAAAGGGTGTGAAAAGCACCCTCGCCGAAAACCCAAGGTTTCCTGCGCAACGTTCATCGGCGCAGGGTGAGTCGGCCCCTAAGGTGAGGCAGAGATGCGTAGCTGATGGGAAACAGGTTAATATTCCTGTACCTGTATACAATGCGATGTGGGGACGGAGAAGGTTAGGTCAGCCGGGTGTTGGATGTCCCGGTTCAAGCGTGTAGGCAGATTCTTTAGGCAAATCCGGAGAGTCAATGCCGAGGCGTGATAACGAGCGTACTTGTACGTGAAGTGATTGATACCATGCTTCCAAGAAAAGCCACTAAGCTTCAGTTGTATAGAGACCGTACCGCAAACCGACACAGGTGGGTAGGATGAGAATTCTAAGGCGCTTGAGAGAACCCGGGAGAAGGAACTCGGCAAATTAGCACCGTAACTTCGGGAGAAGGTGCGCCCTTGGTATGTGAAGAGACTTGCTCTTGGAGCAGAAGAGGGTTGCAGTGAAAAGGTGGCTGCGACTGTTTAATAAAAACACAGCACTCTGCAAACACGAAAGTGGACGTATAGGGTGTGACGCCTGCCCGGTGCTGGAAGATTAAATGATGGGGTGCAAGCTCTTGATTGAAGTCCCAGTAAACGGCGGCCGTAACTATAACGGTCCTAAGGTAGCGAAATTCCTTGTCGGGTAAGTTCCGACCCGCACGAATGGCGTAACGATGGCCACACTGTCTCCTCTCGGGACTCAGCGAAGTTGAAATGTTTGTGAAGATGCAATCTACCCGCGGCTAGACGGAAAGACCCCATGAACCTTTACTGTAGCTTTACATTGGACTTTGACAAGATTTGTGTAGGATAGGTGGGAGACTTTGAAGCAGGGACGCCAGTTCTTGTGGAGTCATCCTTGAAATACCACCCTGATGTTGTTGAGGTTCTAACCTAGGTCCATTATCTGGACTGGGGACCGTGTATGGTGGGCAGTTTGACTGGGGCGGTCTCCTCCCAAAGAGTAACGGAGGAGTGCGAAGGTAACCTAGGTACGGTCGGAAATCGTACTGATAGTGCAATGGCATAAGGTTGCTTGACTGCGAGACGGACAGGTCGAGCAGGTGCGAAAGCAGGTCATAGTGATCCGGTGGTTCTGTATGGAAGGGCCATCGCTCAACGGATAAAAGGTACTCTGGGGATAACAGGCTGATTCCTCCCAAGAGTTCATATCGACGGGGGAGTTTGGCACCTCGATGTCGGCTCATCACATCCTGGGGCTGTAGCCGGTCCCAAGGGTATGGCTGTTCGCCATTTAAAGTGGTACGTGAGCTGGGTTTAAAACGTCGTGAGACAGTTTGGTCCCTATCTGCCGTGGGCGCTGGAAATTTGAAGGGACCTGCTCCTAGTACGAGAGGACCGGAGTGGACGCATCTCTGGTGGACCGGTTATCATGCCAATGGTATAGCCGGGTAGCTAAATGCGGAAGAGATAAACGCTGAAAGCATCTAAGCGTGAAACTCGCCTTAAGATGAGATTTCCCTGGGGGTTTAACCCCCCTAAAGAGTCGTTCGAGACCAGGACGTTGATAGGACGGATGTGGAAGTGCAGTAATGCATTAAGCTGACCGTTACTAATTGCTCGTGAGGCTTGATCCTATAACCTTAAAACTTGAACATCGCATGAAAATGTGATGATAAAGATTAAGTGTTATTTTTAAAGTAATCGAAAACAATCAATAAACACCATTTAATTTGAAACGTGACCGTAAAGGTCATGTCCGTGGAATATAGCCGATAAATCGACTTATTCCACGCCAAAGACTTTACTTCTTCCAATTTGTTAAAGACCCCTTAATGAAAATTAAGACGGCAACACAGCATAATCGCTTGTGTATAGTTAAGGAATCTAACTTAACAAAGCACGAGATACCAGTTATGCTTGGCGGCCATAGCGGTTTGGACCCACCCCTTCCCATCTCGAACAGGGCCGTGAAACGAACCAGCGCCAATGATAGTATGCTTTTTGCATGCGAAAGTAGGTCACTGCCAAGCTATTTATATGAAAACCCCTCACAGATCATTAATCTGTGAGGGGTTTTTGCTTTACAGCGCGTACATTGATAAAATGTTAGCACTTTCAACTCAAACATAATATTTCAATTGGTAAGCGTCCAGCCGTACCACCTTCAATAAGGATATGAGTTAGTGTAAATTTCAGTGCAAAAATGCACCAGATCTCTTAGGGATTTGCGTGTAGAAGTGCACCACCCTAGGAGTTGTTAAACTCTCGCAATTTTGCGAGGCTCACCTAGGATGATCTGTATGGAAACCATAGCCAAGATAAGGCGGCTTTATCACAAAGAGTCGCTTTCAATTCGTGCCATCGCATTAAAACTCAACATCAATCGTAGAACGGTTAAAAAGCACATCGAACAAACGCAGATTCCTGTTTACCAGAAACCTGCTAAGCGCTACCCGATGCTCGGGGACTTTTTATCCCAACTCGACCAACGCCTGTTAGAAGCACAAACACAGCCTAAGAGTAAACGCATGACTGCGTGTTGTCATTATGAATGGCTTCAATCTTGTGGTTACCTAGGTAGCTACAGCGCTGTATCGGCTTATATTCGGCAATTTGCTGACCAAAGTGCCACCTCGCCAGCAACGTTTATTCCTCAGCATTTCCCGATAGGTGATGCCTATCAGTTTGACTGGAGTACGGAAGCCGTCAAGATTGCTGGCGTCGTGCATAAAGCTCAAGTTGCACACTTCCGCTTGTGTCACAGTCGAGCCTTCTTTGTGCGCGCTTACCCTAATCAAAGAATGGAGATGCTCATCGACGCCCATAATCACGCATTTACCTACTTTGGTGGTGTCACGAAGCGCGGCATTTACGACAACATGAAGACTGCTGTTAAAAGCATCGGTGTTGGCAAGGAGCGTGAGTTTAATGCACAGTTTTTAGCGCTCATGAATCACTACATGATTGAACCTGTGGCCTGTACACCAGCCTCTGGCTGGGAGAAAGGTCAAATTGAGCGGCAAGTGCGCACCTTGCGAAAGCAAGTATTTGAGCCAATGTTAGCCTTTGCCACATGGCAGGAGTTTAATGCGTTTTTATTGCAACAATGCCAAGACCGTATTCTCACAGCATCGCATCCAGAAGATAAGACGGTGACGGTTGCCATACGCTTTGCACAAGAGCAACGCGTACTCGTTCCATGTAGGCCATATCAGGGCTACCGTGTTGAATGGGTGCGGGTTAACTCGCTGTCGCTGGTCAGCTTTGATGCACATAGATACAGTGTGCCTTGCAATTACACCCTGCGTAACGTGGAGCTACATATTAGCGCAACCGAAATAAAAGTGATTGCCGATGGTCGTGAGGTCGCTAAACATCCGCGTAGCTTTGATAAACAACAAACCACTTATAATCCTTGGCACTATCTCTCAGCACTTGAGCGCAAACCAGGGGCGTTACGTAATGGCGAGCCATTCTTACACTGGCCTTTGCCGCAACCCGTTAAAACACTGCAAAGTCACTTGCTCAAACAACCCAAGGGTGATCGTGCCATGGTGAAGCTACTCAGTTTGATTGCTGATTATGGTGAGGAAATAGGCGTTAAAGCCGCCGCCATTGCCTTAGAGAATGAAATGCCAACGGTCGAAGCGGTACTCAACATTATTCATCGCCTTACCGAACCGGTGATTCCCACAATCATCAGCTACGACGTACCACTGCGTATGCCACCACAAGCCCAGCTATCACGCTATGACAGCTTACTTAGCTTAGGAGCGCAGTATGCAGCGGCATGAGTGTATTGCATTACTGGCAGAATTGAAGCTAGGTGCCATGGCAGAAGCTTGGGATGAGATTGTGACTGATGGCATTGCGCGCAAAAGATCAACACCAGACATTATTGGCCGATTATTACAAACAGAGTTAACGGATCGCCAGCGTCGCAGTGTGCAATATCGCATTACGCAAGCCAAGTTCCCACAACATAAATCACTCACGACATTTAAGTTTGACCAATCTCCTGTGCATCAACCCAGTATTGAGTTGCTGCTTGATGGTGACTATATCAAACAAAAGCGCAACATCATCTTTGTGGGTGGTCCAGGGACAGGTAAAACCCACTTAGCCAGTGCAATTGGGGTGGATGCAGCAACTAAGGGTGCTAGAGTGCGTTTCTACAACGTGCTGGATTTAGTGAATCAGTTAGAGTTAGACAAAGATCAGCAAAAACATAAACTAGCGCAACAACTCGCAAAATATGATTTGGTGATTTTAGATGAGCTTGGCTACTTACCATTCAGCCAAAAAGGCGGTGCCTTGCTGTTTCACCTCATCAGCCAATTGCATGAGCAGACCAGTATCATCATCACGACTAACTTGGCATTCTCGGAATGGGGCAAGTTGTTTGCAGATGAGAAAATGACTTCAGCATTACTCGATAGACTTGTGCATCACTGCGATATTGTTGAAACAGGTAATGATTCTTATCGCTTTAAAAACAGGTCTTAAACTGGTGCACTTTTGCACGCAAACTCTGGTGCACTTCTAAACAGGCATTGACATTAACAGCATCAAGCGGCTGCGTAAAATCGCTGGCATTCGTTGTATGCAATAACGTAAGTTTAGGGTTACCACGGATTCCAAACACAAACTGCCTGTTGCCCCCAACTTGCTCAATCGTCAATTTAACCCTAGAAAAAAGCCTCATTTAGGATTGCTTAACTAAAATCGCTTCGTGCAAAGGTCTCATAAAAAATATGATTTTTAAATATTAATTAAGAGCTGTTAAATTTCTTGATTATTTTGTTCTTAAATTTAACAACCTATCTTATAAGAGAACTTTTTCAATCCCTCCATTATTCACCCGTTCCACATACTCCTGCATCCAATTCTCTCCCAAAGTATGCTTCGCCATTTCCACCACAATATAATCCGCCGTAATCCCCGTATCTTCGCCATAGCGAGACAGCCCCTGTAAACAACTTGGGCAGGAAGTCAAAATTTTCACATTTTCTTCAGGCGATCCCACGGTTAAGCCCATTTTGTTCATGCCTTTTTCAAGCTCTTCTTGCTTACGCATTTTCACTTGTGTGGCAATGTCAGGCCGCGCCACTGCAAAAGTGCCGCTTTCACCACAGCAACGGTCGCTCAGCTGAACGTCTTGTCCCATGAGTTTATTTGTCACTTCTAACGGTTTGTAGGTTTTCATTGGCGTGTGGCATGGGTCGTGATACATATAACGCGTGCCTGTTACACCAGAAAGCTTCATGTCTTTTTCCATCAAATACTCATGAATATCAAGCAATCTGCAGCCTGGGAAAATTTTCTCAAATTCGTATTTTTGCAATTGATCCATACACGTGCCGCAAGACACAATCACAGTTTTAATGTCTAAGTAATTGAGCGTATTGGCTACACGGTGAAACAATACGCGGTTATCGGCCGTGATTTCTTGGCCTTTATCATGATTGCCCGTAGAAGTTTGCGGGTAGCCACAGCATAAATATCCGGGTGGTAACACTGTAATCGCCCCCACTTCATAGAGCATCGCTTGCGTCGCCAAGCCAACATTTGAGAATAAACGCTCTGAACCGCAACCTGGGAAATAAAACACTGCTTCTGAATCTTCCGTCACTTTTTGCGGATTTCGGATGACTGGAATCATGCGGTCATCTTCGATGCCGAGCAGTGCGCGTGAGGTTTTAGTAGGCATTTTTTTCGGCATTGGGCGATTAATAAAATGCACCACTTGCGCTTTAAGCTCAGGTTTTCCTACCGTTGCAGGCGGCCTGATTTTATCTTTCAATAGCCCAAATTTTTTCGCTAAACTATGCGCAAAATTTTGTGCTTTGTAGCCAAAACCGACCATAAACGTGCGCATGATTTTAATGGTGGCTGGGTCTTTAACATTTAAAAACGCCATGGCTAACTTATTGCCGGGGTTAAATTGCTTTTTGCCTTGCTCACGCAAAAAGTTACGCATAGCAATTGAAACATCGCCAAAATCAATGTCGACAGGGCAGGGGTTTAAGCATTTATGGCACACCGTGCAATGGTCAGCGACATCGTTAAATTCATCAAAATGTTTGATGGAAATGCCTCGCCGTGTTTGCTCTTCGTATAAAAACGCTTCAATCAGTAAGGATGTGCCGAGAATTTTATTGCGCGGTGAATAAAGCAAATTGGCTCGTGGCACGTGCGTGGTACACACAGGTTTACATTTTCCGCAACGCAAGCAATCACTAATCGAATCTGCAATATCGCCGATCGCAGATTGTTCCATAATGATGGATTCTTGTTCCAGCAAGCCAAAGCTTGGAGTGTAGGCGTTTTCTAACCCAGAACCTGCCAGCAATTTGCCTTTATTAAAATGTCCATTTGGATCCACTTTATTTTTATAGGCGGTAAACGTGTCAATGGTGGATTGATCCAAAAATTCCATTTTGGTAATGCCAATCCCGTGTTCGCCTGAAATCACGCCATTCAATGCACGCGCCAGCGCCATCACGCGCGCAACTGCACCGTGTGCGGTTTTCATCATTTCATAATCGTCAGAATTCACGGGGATATTGGTATGCACATTGCCATCGCCCGCGTGCATGTGCAGGGCGACAAATACACGACCTTTTAGCACCGTTTTATGAATTTCATCGCAACGCGCTAATATTTTTTGATATTCACGGCCTGCAAAAATATCTGCCATTGGGCGCTTTAATTCGCGCTTCCAAGAGATACGTAAATCATAAGACTGCACCGCACGGAACACGTTTTCATATTGGCTGAAGCCTTCAGCCAATTGTCCTAAAACGCTCACGGGTTCATCGAGCGTATTTAATATCATGCGCCATTTTGCGCGTAAATCACGTAGTAATTGCAAGGCGATATTTTGTTTTGAATGCACCATTTGCGCATCAGAATTGCCGTCTTCATCTGCCTGCAATGGCAAATCAGTTTGCATAAAGGCTTCTAGCGCATCCACCAATTGCAATTTATTTTGAATAGACAATTCAATATTAATGCGCTCAATACCATCAGAATATTCGCCCAATTTTGGCAATGGAATCACTACGTCTTCATTAATTTTGAAGGCGTTGGTATGTTTCGCAATGGCGGCCGTGCGGCTTCTATCTAACCAGAATTTTTTACGCGCTTCGCTTGAAACTGCGATAAAGCCTTCGCCATTGCGCGCATTACACATGCGAACCACAGCGGATGCTACTTCGCCCACTGCATTTTCATCATCAGAAGCAATGTCACATAGCAATACCATTTTTGGGCGCTGCTGACGCGCGGCTTTGGTGGCATAACCAACGGCTTTAATATAGCGCTCGTCCATGTGTTCCAAGCCCGCCATAATGACTGCAGGTTCTTTTTTTGCGGTTGCGTCTAAATAATCTTTAATTTCAACAATCGCAGGAACCGCGTGAGACACATGACCAAAAAATTCCAGCGCAATGGTGCGCACATATTTTGGCATGCGGTGCAAAATAAAGGTAGCACTTGTAATTAAGCCATCACAACCTTCTTTTTGAATGCCGGGTAAGCCTGATAAAAATTTATCTGTTACGTCTTTACCCAAACCGACTTTGCGGAAACTTGGACCTGGAATTTCTAAAATTTCAGGTTCTGCTAAGAGCGTTTTCATATCTTCCGCGTAACGGCTGATTTTAAAACGGGCTGTTGGAATGTCGTGAATTTTGCCAAGATTATGGTCTAAGCGTTCCACTTCAAGCCATTCGGCATCTGGCGTGACCATGCGCCATGAAGCTAAATTATCTAACGCTGTCCCCCAAAGTACCGCTTTTTTACCGCCAGCATTCACTGCCACGTTGCCGCCAATACAGCAAGCATCGGCAGAAGTTGGATCGCAAGCAAACTCTAGCCCCGCATCGGTTGCCGCTTCCATCGCGCGACGCGTGACAACGCCAGCACCACATTCAATGGTGGCAACTTGCCTTGCTACACCCGGTAATGTACGCATTTGCACGCCCGTGTGTTGGTCTAATTTTTCTGTATTAATCACAGCAGACATTGCTGTGAGTGGAATCGCGCCACCTGTGTAACCAGTACCACCACCACGAGGAATAATAGTAAGTCCTAACTCAATACATGCGCGCACCAAAGCCGCAATTTCTTTTTCAGTATCAGGATTTAAAACAACAAACGGATACTCCACGCGCCAGTCAGTTGCGTCCGTCACATGAGAAACGCGCGCCAAGCCATCAAACTGGATGTTGTCCTTACGCGTAATTTTTGTGAGTTTTGCTAGCGCCTTTTTACGTAACTGCGCGGTTTCTTTAAAGTCTTTTTCAAATTTGGCAACCGCTTTTCTACCTGCTTCAACCAGTTTTAAAACTTTCACATTGCCAGCGCTGCGTTCTTCAATGGCAACAATACGATGCTCTAAGGCTTCCACTAAGGCTTTGCGACGCTTTGGATTCTCCAATAAATCATCTTGCAAATAGGGATTGCGTGAAACCACCCACAAGTCACCCAGCACTTCAAAGAGCATGCGTGCTGAACGGCCTGTTTTACGCTCAGCACGCAATTCATTTAACACATGCCAAATATCTTCACCCAGAAACCGAATGACAATTTCGCGGTCTGAAAATGAAGTATAGTTATACGGAATTTCACGTAAGCGTGCCGCAGTTTTGGGTTCTGTTTCAAAAAGATTGCTTGGAATGGGTGCATTCATAGTGTGATTAAAATCGCTGACCTGACTAAAAAAATGATTATAACATGCTGAAGACAGGCAAATAAGCGCGATGGTTGCATGGTTAATGGGCTGTTTTTTTAATTAAATGCGCCGATAATTAAAGTGAGTGTTAATTTCATCATTTTAAATTTTTATGCTTGTTGAATTAATTCAGCAAATTTGACGCTTTTTGCTTAGAATATTCTGATTGTAAAAAATTAAATTTTTATTAAACCATCATCACCAAAACCATGACCATCAAAAAAATATTATTACCGCTTGTAGTTATTGCGCTTCTCATTTTTCTTTTTTACAAACTTAACGATAAACCAGCCGCGCCAAACGTGACGTTTACGACCATTGAAGGAAAAAAAATCAGCATGGCCGATTTAAAAGGCAAAGTGGTGCTAGTGAATTTTTGGGCCACAGATTGCCCTGGGTGTATTAAAGAAATGCCAGACTTGGTGAATGCGTACAACAATTATCATGAAAAAGGTTTGGAGATGATTGCTGTTGCCATGCCATATGATCCGCCTGCGCAAGTGCTTAATTATGCGACGCAAAAAAAATTGCCTTTTCCTGTGATGCATGATGGCTTGGGTGAAATGGTTAATGCGTTTGGTGGCGTTAATTTAACGCCCACCACGTTTATTTATAACAAACAAGGTGAGCGATTACAGCGCACCATTGGCGAGTTAGATTTCGTCAAATTCGACCAACTGATTAAAAAAGAATTGAGCCAATAATGTTATGGATTAAAGCCTTACATATTATTTTTGTCACCAGCTGGTTTGCTGGGTTGTTTTATTTGCCAAGACTTTTTGTGAATCACGCCATGGTGACCGATGCTGCAACGTTAGAGCGTTTAGCCCTGATGGAGCGAAAACTGTATCGATTTATGTTGCCTTTGGCAGTTTTGGCGCTAGGTTTTGGTTTTTGGCTCATGTTTGGTTATGGCTTTAAAGGCGGTTGGTTGCATGCCAAATTAAGTTTGATGATTGTGCTGGTGGCTTATCATTTTTATTGCGGAAAATTGCTGAAAGATTTTGCGAATAATCAAAACAAGCACAGCCATGTTTGGTACCGTTGGTTTAACGAACTGCCCGTGATTGTGCTGTTTGTGATTGTGATATTGGTGGTCGTCAAGCCTTTTTAAAATGAGCTTAATTTAAGGCGATTTTTACAATTGTCGCGTTAAAAATACTTAAAAAATATGTCTCTTTTCAACGCTGCGCAACTCATTGAATTAATGT
This sequence comes from Methylophilaceae bacterium, assembly GCA_965247415.1. GTDB lineage: Bacteria > Pseudomonadota > Gammaproteobacteria > Burkholderiales > Methylophilaceae > Methylotenera. Next base: position 736,090 of record OZ252007.1, on the reverse strand, counting down.
CCAAGGTGTCGCCTGATGCTAAGCTGCGTTTAATCAGCTTGTTTGATTTTTTAGAGGCTACGCTAAAAGCGCAAGTTGATTTTCAAACTTTTCAGCAAACCTTTCAACAAGACCAAATTTTCAATCCTTCACTCACGCAATATTGCATTCAACTCAGCCGTGAGGCACAAGCACATCATCCTGAAACGCTGGCGGATCACTTATTATTTATTGCACAAAATGCCTTTAATCAACAATTAAATCAGCCAACGCAAGCGCATTTAATGCACGCAAAAAAAGTAGCAGAAGCGTTAATCTTGGCGCAATCAAACGCACAATCCAGTTTTTTTAATGGTTTAAAACTTTTGCATCCTACCCGCTTTGCGATTGCTGCAAGTTTTTCTGTAATTTTGTTGGGTGGATTTTTTTTATGGCAACAAACGCCTCAACAAACAACCATTGCTTTGTCTGAAGCAAACAGGACGGAAAATGCAACGAGTGTTAGAGGCGGCGATGCAAGTTTAACCGCGCAAGAAGCTTCTGCCATGTATGCAAAATATGAAACCATGCGCAGTGGCACTTGCCAGTTTTTAGAAGCGATTCAAATTCCAGATAAAGATAAAGCGGTTTATTTGGAAAGTGTGGTTGGTGGTAAATTACCGACCAATTTAAAAGATTTACAAACAGCGAATGCTTATTTAGAAAAAGTGCGATGCAACTATACGCCCATGTTGATGCGAAAATCAAAATAAGCGTATAGTGAAACGCGTCTATTTGAATTTAAAATTATTCAACAAGTTTTTTTAAGTTTGCCAAGCCACCATCGTAAACGCTGTTGATGGTTGTTAGTGCGGTGTTGTCATCTGCAGGTGCTTTCGCTTTAAAACTGCCTTCCCATACCACCACAGATTTATTCGCGCCGTTTGGCAATACACGCAAAGTAGATGCATACACGGTTACTGGCAACACACTGTCAGTGATGATATAGCTCATTGATTGATCTGCTGCGCTGTAAGCGGTGAGCGTTTCATTGATTTTTCCACCATCTTGTAGGGTTAATACGCGGTTTGCACCTTTTGTTGCTTCACTGCCTTTTACAATTTCAGTTTTTGCGACTGCTGGATGCCAAGCGCCCAAATCACCAAATTTAGAAATCTTACTCCAAGTTTTGCTGGCAGGCGCGTCAATGCTGATGGATTTAATGACGAATAAAGTATCAGCCTCCACAGCAAGCGCTGCAGTACTAAAACTTAATGCTGCCAAAGTAAATAATAATTTTGCTTTCATAATAATCTCCTAAGATACAGATATGTATAGTTATAAATAAATGAATGGCCTCTGACTTTTATCTAATTTAATTTAATAAAAACAATGTTGTAAATGATTAAAATTAGTAGGCTTTAATTAGAATACACAATATATACAGGTCTGTATATAGTTTTTTTATGTTTTTTGGTGTAATATCAAAACTCATTAAAAATTAACCTAGAATTTTTATGTCAACATTGAAAGCCAAAATTTTAGACGTTGCCACCGATCTTTTTCAAACAAGAGGGATTAACTCGACTGGCGTTGACACGATTGTTGCGGTTGCGGGAACAACCAAAATGACGCTTTATAAATATTTCGGAAGCAAAGAAGATTTAATTTTAGAAGTGCTTAAAAGTGGTCATCAAGACTTTCAAACGTGGCTATCAGAAAAATTAAGTGCAAAAAAACCCAGCGAAAAAATCAATAAACTCTTTGATTTCATTGAAGAATGGGTGACTGCACCAAGTTTTAGAGGCATGGGTTTTATTAAAGCTTCTGCTGAATTTCCGAATGAAGAAAGTGCCGTGCATCAGCTGTCTTCCGCGCAATCTCGCCAATTTAGGCAATTTATTGCGAGCATAGCGCTTGAAGCAAAAATTAAAGACGCTGAAGGGCTAGCGTTGCAACTTTCTTTATTATTTGAAGGCGCAGTTCAAGCAGAGCAAATGAAACGTGGTTCTGGTTCCATGAAGTATGCAAAAAAAGCCGCTAAAATTTTAATTGATGGTGCGTTGCAAGAGTAAATGGTTGTGGCTATTAGCAGTTGCTTTTATGCATCATAGTGAATCGTTACGCAGTAATATCTTCAATATCAGTTCATTTATTAAAGCCTGATCCTCAGGTTTTTTAGTCTTTATGACAATTTTTTGTAAAAATAACTAGCAAAAAATGAGTGTCTAAACATTAAGTTGTCATCTTTCGTCGTCATCATCTCCATTAAATCAGCAAAAGTGTTGGGTTAATTTTCACGCAGCGTGCTGAAGTTTTTTTAATGGAATTGAGAGAGTGATGGTGAACGCAAAAAAAATGGTCGCTGCAATGATGCTTGCTGGGATAACGGTATTTTCTATGCCGGCCTTTGCGGTTGAGTTGATACAAAATGGTGGTTTTGAAACACAAGGCGTTGACGCCAATGACATTATTAATTGGAACCAAGCTGAAGCAGGCTTCCTAGGCGGCGTATTGGCTGACACTGGCACGACAACAGCAGTGACAGGCAATACAACGGTTGGCGCACATACTGGTAATTATTATGGCTTGCTTGATAACTGGGGCGTTGCGCAATCCGCCTTGTATCAAACGTTTACGGCAACAGGTGTGACATCTGCCACATTGAGTTTTAATATGTTTGTTAATAATCAAAACAACACCACAGAAATTGCCAGCTCAGGCTTAGATTTCACAGCCCTTGACCCTAATCAGCACGTTCGCGTTGATTTGTTAAAAAGTTCAGCAAGTACATTTTCTACTGACAATGCTGATATTTTGCAAAGCTTTTATATTGGTGGCGCAACAGGCAGCCAAACTGCTAACGGTTATGGTTCATACAATTTCAATATTTCAACTATTTTAGCCAATGATGGCAATTACACCTTGCGCTTCGCGACCGTGGCTAATCAAAGTTCACTGCAATTAGGCGTTGATAACGTGAGCATTAATGCAGTTGCTGCTGTTCCAGAGGCAGAAACGTACGCCATGATGTTGGCGGGCTTAGGTTTAATAGGCTTTGTTGGTCGCCGCCGCAATAAAAATTCTACACAAAATTAATGGTTAATTTTTTTAAAACTATCTTTGGAGATTAAATAATATGAATAAATTAATGATGAAAGCAACTGCGATTGCGGTTGCAATGGCTTTAACAGCGCCTGTAGTATTTGCGGTTGAAGATGCCAATTTTTGGCTGAATGATGGCGCTGCTGAATTAGCTGCTTCTAAACGCCTTGTACCAAATGCAAGACGCGCGAAAAATGTTATTTTGTTTATTGGAGATGGTATGGGTATTTCTACCATTACTGGGGCGCGTATTTTTGAAGGTCAACAACGTGGTGTGGATGGCGAACGTAATTTGTTAGCATTTGAAAAATTACCTTATGTGGCACTTTCAAAAACTTATTCTACCAACCAACAAACGTCAGATTCAGCGCCAACCATGACGGCGATGGTGTCAGGTGTTAAAACCAATGACGGTATTTTATCTTTAAATCAATCCGTTGCGCGAAGTGAGCCGAGCAATATCGTGATTCAAGCCAATAAAGTGACGACCATTTTAGAGCAAGCAGAATTGGCTGGAAAATCTACGGGTGTTGTTTCAACAGCGCGCATTACCCACGCAACGCCAGCGGCTTGCTATGCACATACACCAAACCGTGATTGGGAAGCAAATGCTAACTTGCCTGCTGCAGCTGTAACAGGTGGCGCTAAAGATATCGCAGCACAATTGATTGATAATTTTGGAACAGGTGCAATTGGTGATGGTTTAGAGGTTGCATTAGGTGGCGGCCGTACTTATTTTTTACCCAATACTGTTAATGATCCTGAATACAATACAACCAAAGGTAGACGTACGGATGGTCGTAATTTAACGACAGAATTCCAAACTAAATTTGGTGGTAGTTATGTGTATGATAAAGCAGGCTTTGATGCAATTAATCCTGCAACCACCAATAAATTGCTAGGCTTATTTGAGCCTTCACACATGAAATATGAAATTGACCGCGCAGGTGATACCTTAGGTGAGCCATCATTGGCAGAAATGACAACAAAATCTATCGACATTTTGAAAAAAAATCCAAAAGGATATTTCTTAATGGTAGAGGCTGGCCGCATTGACCATGGCTCACATGCTGGCAATGCTTACCGTACTTTTAGCGATACCGTTGCATTATCTGAAGCTGTAAAAGCGACGATGGCAAAAGTGGACATGAATGAAACATTAATTATTGTGACTGCTGACCACAGCCATACGTTAACGATTGCAGGTTACCCAAAACGTGGTAATCCAATTTTAGGTAAAGCCATGTCTCCTGGCAGAACAACGCCTGATTTAGCTTCCGATGGCAAACCATATACAACGGTTGGTTTTGCAAACGGTGTTGGTTATTACCAAAACCAAGCGGGCGATGATGTTTATGCACAACCAGCGCGTGCGGGACGTATTGAAGACATGACCAGTGTTGATACGGAAGACAAAAATTTCCATCAAGAAATTACGGTGCCAATGCAAGGCGGTGAAACACATGCGGGTGAAGATGTGGCGATTTTTGCAGGTGGGCCAAAAGCTTATTTGTTCCACGGAGTGCAAGAGCAAAGTTATATCTACCAAGTGATGAAAGAAGCGTTTGGTTATTAATTTGAACATTATATTGACTAGAAATTTTTAGTTTTAGAGGGTGGCTTGCGATGCAGGTCACCCTCTTTTTATCATCGATATGATTGAAGGATGTTCGTAATGTTGAAATGGGGTTTGAGTATATTGTGTTTAGTTTTTAGCTTACATGTTAATGCAGAAAATTTAGTATTGCCTGATGTAGATGCGCGATACGAAACGCTCACTTGCCATCAGTCATGCAAAAAAGCTAAAAAAACTAAGACTTGGTTAATGCGCACTAGCAATCAAGTTGAGTATAGAAATATCGAAAAAAACGGACAACTTGCTGATTTTGGTGAAATTTGGAAACGAGATAACAATGGCATCATGGGTTATGTGTATGTGATGCATAAAGACCAACGTGCAATTGAATATTTGCAAGACGATTTAAAATTGCTGGGGATTCCTGCGGATAAAGAAAAATGGCAAACGGTGACGCAGTTGATAACAGCGAATGAGCTTCAATGGCTTAATAAGAAAAAAATTAAAACAGCTAGTTTTAAAGGCTTTCCTACCCAAGCATACTCAGGAATGTTAGGTGGAAAATTAAAAGGGGCGCAGGTGAATGTGCTGTGGTCTGAAGCGTTAAATTTACCCGTGAAGTTGGAATATGTTTTCCCAAAAAATAAAGTCACAATACAATTGCAAGAAGTGATGACTAGCGAGGATTTAAGCATAGCTAACAAAGCGCCAAAAACTTCAGAGCAAACACTCGCAAATTTCCAGCAAGTGTATTTCACTGATATTGGCGATATGGAACAAAGTGACGATGCGAAAGAGTGGATAGAAAAAGCCCATGGTGCACCCGGTTTGCATCATCACCATCATGAATGAATTGCTAACATGATGAAGTTGCTTGCTTAACAGGCAGTATCAATAAGATAATGACTCTTTTCATTTCAACTTAAATTTTAAAAATGACTATTCTTATTTGTGGCTCACTCGCGTTTGACACCATCATGGTGTTTCAAGATCAATTCAAAAATCATATTTTGCCTGACAAAATTCATAAGCTCAGCGTGGCTTTTTATGTGCCAGAAATGCGTCGTGAATTTGGCGGAACCGCGGGTAATATTGCGTATAACTTGCAGTTATTAGAAGGCGAACCATTGATTATGGCCACCGTGGGCGAAGATTTTGGCACTTACAGTGCATGGCTTGCAAAAAATAATTTAAATGCAGCGCACATTAAAACCATTCCAAATACATTTACTGCGCAGGCGTTTATCACAACCGATACTGAAGACAATCAAATCACCGCGTTTCATCCAGGCGCGATGACGGAATCGCATCAAAACAGCGTAAAAAATACCAAAGATGTCACATTAGCGATTATTGCCCCCGATGGTCGTGATGGCATGTTTTTACATGCAAAAGAATGTTTTGACGCGGGCATTCCATTTTTGTTTGACCCTGGCCAAGGGTTGCCGATGTTTAATGGTGAAGAGTTGCTTTATTTTATTGAAATGGCTGATTATTTGGCGGTGAATGATTATGAGTCGCAAATTATTCAGGACAAAACTGGCTTGACCTTAGACCAGTTAGCAAGCAAAGTAAAAGCGCTGATTTTGACTTTAGGCGGCGAAGGCTCACAGATTTATGCGGATGGTCAACGTTTTGATGTTCCATGCGTTAAAGCAACAGAAATTGTTGATCCGACAGGCTGTGGTGATGCGTATCGTGCAGGGTTGATGTACGGCATTGCGCGTGGTTGGGATTGGGCGACTTGTGGTCGATTGGCTTCAACCATGGGTGCAATCAAAATTGCGAGCCGTGGCGGACAAAATCATGCGCCCACGCGTGAACAAATTGAAAATATTTATGCCCAAGCACTCATCAGTGAAACTTCATTGGAAGAATCAAGTTGATTTAAAAAGGAATTTTTATGAAAAATTTACTACCCATTAAACAAATATTTACCTTATGCTTGATTGCAGGTTTTTTGAGTGCTTGCGTGAGTTCAAATTCAGGTAGCGTTTATAGCCGTGATGACGCTAGAAAAGTACAAACGATTAAAACAGGCGTTGTGGAAAGTGTGCGAACTGTGAAGCTTGAAGGCACAAAATCTCCGGTTGGCACAGTAGCAGGTGGCGCTATTGGTGGCATTGCAGGTAGTTCTGTTGGTGGTGGTCGCGGCAGTACGATTGCCGCTGTGATAGGCGCTGTCGCAGGAGGTATTGCAGGGTCAGCACTAGAAGAGGTGGCTACACGCAAGGATGGTTTAGAAATTACCGTTAAATTAGACGGTGGCAGCTTGGTTGCAATTGTGCAAGAAGCTGATGAAGTATTCAATGCGGGCGATAAAGTTAGGTTGATTGAACGTGGTGATGTGACACGCGTTTCACACTAAATTTTTTTCTAAGTTTTTAAATTTAAACGCTTTTAGGTGCAGGTCTAAAAGCGTTTTTTTATTGTGTTTTGAATTATTTAGCAAAATGCTCGGTCTTTTTAGCCGTCAAAAAAACGTCATCTTACTGTCATGTAAATTTCATGTTGTGTCTCTAAAGTCTCATAAACAAATCAAGGACAACATAATGGATGATAATTTAATTTCTGACGCAGCAATGAGTAGCTTAATTGTTGATAATAATCGCACAAATTCTTTTAAAACTAATTTAAAGGATTATGCAAAACGCCCGTTGCACATGAGTTTTGCTAAGTCTGAATCTGAAATTGAAGAAGCGCAGCGCTTACGTTACAAAGTATTTGCAGAAGAAATGGGTGCGCAGCTACCAGAAAATGGTGGTTTGGACATTGATGGTTTTGATCAATTTTGTGATCACTTATTAGTGCGTGATGGCGAAACCAATCAAGTGATTGGCACATACCGAATTTTAAGTCCGCAACGCAGTAATGAAGCTGGCGGTTACTATTCAGCAGGTGAATTTGATTTATCCAGACTGGAGCATTTATTTGATCGCACTGTTGAATTAGGCCGTGCCTGCGTTCACCAAAATTATCGCAATGGCGGCACCATCACCATGCTGTGGGCAGGCTTAGCTAAATATATGCAAATGCATCACTATGAATACATGATTGGTTGCGCCAGTGTAAGCATGGCTGATGGCGGACATACGGCGGCAAGTTTATTTCACAAATTGCAAGATGAAGCTTTAGCGCCGTTGGAATACCGAGTTTTTCCACATAATCCGCTACCGATCAATACCTTAAAAAATGATTTACAAGTGGCTTGCCCGCCACTTCTAAAAGGCTATTTACGTTTAGGCGCGTATATTTGTGGTGAACCTGCATGGGATCCCTATTTCAATACGGCGGATATGCTGGTAATGTTACCGTTATCGCGCATGAATCCAAGATATTTGGCGCATTTTTTCAAATAAGCCTTTTTGAATAAGGAATGACGGCAGTCATCAACTACGCGTTTGCATTTTCCTGAAAATATCCAAAAAACCGCCAGATTAACTTTTTGTTATCGCACCAGCCGCCTGTTACTGCATGTATTAACAGGTGTTGTTTTGTCTGCGGTTTTACTGCCTTGTTGCACAAAGCGTTTTACAAATCGCATTATTCAATGGTGGTCAAAAAGTTTAATTAATATTTTTAACATTCAAATTCACGCGCAAGGCCATGTGCCGTCAGTGAACAGTTTTCCAAAAGGCAGTTTATTTGTTGCTAACCATATTTCTTGGGTAGATATTCACGCGCTCATGTCATTGATTCCACTACGTTTTATTGCAAAATCAGACATTAAAGATTGGCCGGTTTTTGGCTATTTAGCAGCCAAAGCGAATGTCTTATTTATTGAACGTGGCAAACGTTCAGAAGCAGGGCGCATTGTGAATACGGCGTATAAAAGCCTGATGGCGCATGAGCATTTGTGTTATTTTCCAGAAGGCACCACTACAGATGGCACGCATATGCTGCCTTTTAAAGGCAGCTTAATGCAAGCGGCCATTAACGCAAAAACCACCATTCAACCTGTTGCAATTTTTTACCCAGTTGCGAATAAAAAAGCCAATGTTCATATGGCATATGCGGGTGAAACGAGCATGTTGGCATCCATGTACAGCATCTTGTGGCAAGCAAAGCCGACGGTGGAACTGAATTTTTTTGCGCCGATTCATTTAGCCGCTTTAAACAAAGACTTTTTAGATCGGCGACAGCTAACACAATCCATTGAATTGCTGATTCAACAGCATTTATATCCACAATAATTATTGTTTGAAAATTTTAATCGGCTGGTCTTTTGTGTTGCATGGCACTTGAGTAATGGCTTTTGTTTCTAATTCCATGGCTGTTAATTGCCCGCCCCACAAACAGCCAGTATCCAACGCGTATACATGATTGCGGTGCTGAAGCCCAAGCGCTGACCAATGCCCAAAAATAATGGTCGCTTCATTTGAGGCACGATTTGGTACATCAAACCAAGGCATATAATTGGCGGGAATATCAGCCAATTCCCCTTTAAAACTAAATTCCATTTCACCTTCAGCTGTGCAAATCCGTAAACGCGTCATGGCATTGGTAATCATTCTGAGCCTATCCATGCCCGATAAAGTTTCGTCCCAACAGCTAGGTAAATTACCGTACATGGAAGTTAAAAAATTTAGATAATCTTTAGCTTGCAAGGCGTATTCCACTTCTTTTGCATAACTTAACGCTTGCGTGATCGACCATTGCGGCAATAAGCCGGCGTGTACCATTGCGATATTTTTCTCAACGACCATGAGCGGCTGATGGCGCAACCAATGCAGTAATGTATAGCCATCCTGTGCCGCAAGTAGTGCATCTAACGTATCGCCACGATGCGGTTTTACAATATTATGCGCTACCACAATCGCATGTAAATCATGGTTTCCCAGCACCACACGAATATTTTCTTGATGTTGATAGCACCAGCGTAACACCTCAAGCGAACCGCTGCCGCGATTTATTAAGTCGCCCACCAGCCATAATTCATCTTGCGTAGCATCAAAATTTATTTTATTTAACAAATCTTGAAAAGCATAAAAACAGCCTTGAATATCACCAATTGCGTAAGTTGCCATCGCGTGTCTTTAATTAAAAGTGCATCTTAAATTCAAAATAAATCATCATAAAAAAAGCCACTTAATTGTTAAGTGGCTTTCATTATTACATAGCTAAAACTGTAAAATTTACATCATTCAAAATCGCAGATTAAAATCCCAATTAAAACCCTGCACCAGCTTCATTTGCCATATATTTTACTGCGCCAGCGACTTCATTATCGCTTAAAGCAGGGTTGCCACCTTTGGCTGGCATACTACGAATGCCATTAACTGCATGTGAAACCAATGTGTCATAACCTTGCGCAATACGTGGTTTCCAACCGTCTTTATCACCAAATTTTGGCGCGTTCATCAAGCCAGCGCTGTGGCACATCATACAAACACTTTTATAAACTTCTTCGCCGCTTTTTTCAGCGCCAGCTGCACCCGCATCTGCCGCAGCGACTTCAACCGTTGCTACAGGCTTAATATTTTCTTCAACTTTTGCAACCGCCGCTGCTGGCTCAGGAATCGCTTCGTCAGGCTTCACGCCAAAAGATTTTGCAATTAAAGAAATAATTAATGTAAACGCCAAAATTGAACCTGGGATCACAAGAATTAATTGCCAAAATGAAGAGCCTTTGTATTCCTTATCATTATTGCTCATAACAGTCTGATTCCTAATTAAATGGTTAACAAAACCAAGATTATACAATCAAACCCAAAGAACTTAAAAGACCGAAAATGCGCCTAAAACGGCTTTAAACCGAACATTTTGCTATAATCACGTTTTACGCTCGTAGCTCAGTTGGATAGAGTGTTGGTTTCCGAAGCCAAAGGTCGTGGGTTCGACTCCCGCCGAGCGTGCCAATCCATGAGGGAAGTGGGTACTTGATTTATGTATCCATTTTCCCCTCCCAAGTTTTTCGCAGCTTGTAAAACGCCAATAACTGGACCAGCTAATTTGATTGACTCCTCCGAAACTTGTACTTCATCGACTAGTAATTTTAGATACCCTTTAGCCACATCTTGATTGTCATTTAAAAGTTTTGATTTAAGCATTTTGCTAAGTTTTTCAATCTGACTTGCTCTTAATTCAGGCATATCGTCTTTGTTTGAATGTTTTAAATGATGCTTTTCAATCACGAGCGCTTCCTTTGATCGTTTTAAGTCTTGCGACCTTGCAAGCGTCATTTCATCTAATTCAATAGCACCTTTCTCAATGGCATCAAGCAATCTTTTTTGTCTTTCCTCAATTTGTTGAATTTGTCGATTAATAAAGCTTGTTTTCTCCTCTATCTTAGATGTATTAAACAATCTAAAAAAATGTATTTCTTGTATATTTCTGCACATAACATTTCATAAAACGCATCAGAATGGTAATTATGATCAACTATTGATTTTGAACTATCTTATTCCTATAACGCCATAATGTAGTACGACCTATGCCAAGCTTTTTAGCAGCCTTTGTAAGATTGCCATTGCATGCATTAATTTCAGCGTAAATATCTTCTTCAGTGTGTTTAGATTTTCTGCTTAGTTCATTTGAGGTATTCAATTTAACACTTTGGTGTGATATTTCTGAAGGTAAGTCTGATAGTTCAATCGATTTTCCATCAAACATGACTAGCGCATAGTGAATTGCATTTTTAAGCTCTCTGATATTGCCAGGCCATTCGTAAGCCATTAGATATTCCAATGCTTCACGTGATACTGATGGTATAAATGCATCAGTAAATTGCTCTTTGAGAATGTGGTTAATAAGTAAAGGAATATCTGATTTTCTGGTAGTTAGATTTGGCAAAAAAATAGGAATTACACGTAAACGATATAACAAATCCATTCTAAATCGTCCATTTTTGACTTCCTCTCGCAAAGCTTTGTGCGTTGCGGTGACAACTCTAATATCTGCTTTTAATGGTTTTTCAGCACCAACTGGAATGAAATCGCCAGTTTCTAATACCCTTAATAATTTTGCTTGCATTTCAAATGGCAACTCTGCTACTTCATCTAAAAATAATGTACCGCCTTTTGCACGCTCGAATACGCCGACATGCTCCCGAACCGCCCCAGTAAATGCGCCTTTAACATGCCCAAAAAGCTCACTTTCTAACAGACCTTCACTTAATGTTGCGCAATTAATTGCAATAAAAGGTGCATTTTTACGAGCACTTTCACCATGAATAGCGCGTGCGACTAATTCTTTTCCAGTGCCAGATTCACCGCGGATAAGCACTGGCATTTCAGTTTGTGAAACACGTTTGATGAGTTGAAATACTTTTGCCATTTCAGCAGATTGGCTAATTAATCCATATTTAAAGAATTGATTAGATTCTATTGAAGTCATTTTTGGCATTTCATGATTTGGCAGTAACACTTCAAGTCCACCATCAAAACTGCCATCTTCACGTGTATAGGCCATCGCATATTTAACGACTGGCTGTGACTCTCCTTTTGAAGTGTGGAGCACTAACGGCAAGCCTTCAACTTTACCCGAGTCTAGTAAGCCACAACCGCGCATACATTGCGGGCAACGGTTTCCGGAAAGACAGATTTCACCTTTTAATTGTGGCTCGGTAAACCCTAGTAATTTTTCTGCGCCACTACTCCAGTAAGTAATCTTGCGGTCCTTATCAACGGTAAATACTGCTGCATCGGGCATTAAAAGCGACACCATTCTTGCCAAAGAGTCACCTTCTAATCGGGTAATGGGTTGGGTGGTCAGGAAAAAGTTATTATTTAATTGTTTCATTGTTCAATTATGAAACAATTAAAGAAACACATCAACATGTTTCATTGAAACAATTGTAGGTAGCAATAATTTATGTAAAAAATATACATCATTGATTTAATTGATATTTAATTAAAATAAATTTATGGCATTAGGATTGCTAAACAAGAAATGAAACGGATATTAATCAATGAAAGTAAATCAATAAAAAAGTGAGATAAAAATGGGGAAGCAACTTTTAATTTTTTTTATGATTTTTGTAACATGTTTAGCTATTTATATTGTGTATCAACCGGAGGAGCAGATTGATTTAAACATACCTAAAACAAATCAATCAAATCATCAAGACGATGCGATTAAAGGCGTTAAAAAAGCGGCTACCCTTTGGGCTTCTCAACCAAACACTGAATCCATTTTTATTTGTATTAAATCGCTAAACGCATTTAATGCGGTATAGCAGAAAGATTTGTTTCAATGAAACATAATTATGAAACAAATACGTTTCATTGAAACACTATTGTTAAGTTTTAAATGATAAAATTATAGTAACTATATGATTTTAATCAGTTTATTAATTTGGCATTCTAATTGCTAATTACAACACATGTCTAACTTAAATGCGAGGGCGATGAAAGTGATAAAAATAGCAACGATGAATCTGCTCGTGGCTTTGAGCTTCAATCTACGCGCAGAGGAAGTTAACGCTGCGCATGAGAATTATTTAAAAATGAGTAGAGAAACAGCAAAAAATTTTTCGCAGACTTTAGGAAAAACCCTAAAAGCACAAATTGAATCTGGTGGTGTTGAAAGTGCAATTGCCGTTTGTAAAGAGGTTGCGCCTGCGCTTGCCAAACAATACTCTGATCACAACCGTACTGTTACGAGGGTTTCGTTAAAACCTAGAAACCCAACGATTGGGATTCCTAATGCGTGGGAAAAAGAAGTGTTAAATCGTTTTGATGAGCAAGCGATTCAAAAAGCAGATTTAACGCAGTTAGAAACAACGAAAGTGGTTGAATCAAATGGTGGCAAATGGTTTTACTACATGAAAGCCATTCCAACACAGTCAATGTGTTTGCAATGCCATGGCCAACCGAATGATATTCCTACGAGTGTCAAAACATTGTTATCAAAAGAATACCCATTGGATCAAGCAACGGGCTATGTTGCTGTTCAAGTGCGGGGCGCAATTTCAATTAAATATCGAATTAAGGAGGATTAACCATGATTTTTAAACAATTTTTTGAACCAGATACAAGTACATTCACTTATCTTTTAGGATGTGAAGAATCAGGACAGGCTGTATTAATAGATACAGTTGAGTCGCAAATTGAATCTTATTTGAAAGTGTTGGATGAGCACGGTCTTACATTAATTTATACACTTGAAACACATGTGCATGCTGATCATGTAACAGGCGCAGACAGCCTAAGAAAACAATTGGGAAGCAAAAGCGTCGTTCATCGCGATGCTGGTGCCATGTGTGGTGATTTGTTAGTAACAGACGGCATACATCTTAAAGTAGGGTCAATTGATATTGAGGTGCGCTATACGCCAGGACATACCAATGGTTGCGTGAGTTACTATGTCGGCGATCGTATATTTACTGGCGATGCCTTACTCATTGGGGGATGCGGAAGAACGGACTTTCAAATGGGCAGTGCGTCTCAGTTGTATGACAGCATACATCAAAAAATATTTAGCTTACCCGATGAAACGTTAATCTTTCCTGGACATGATTACAACGGCAATACCGTTTCAAGCGTTGGCAAAGAAAAGCAAGAAAACAAACGATTAGGCCATGATAAGACTAAGGGTGAGTTTGTTGAGTTAATGGGTAATCTGAAACTTGCATACCCAAAATATATTGATATTGCGTTACCAGCAAATCAAGCATGCGGCAGCGCCATCAATAAACAGTCAGCATAATAAAAAAACAACGAGGAGCGACCACATGAAATTAGGCAAAATCAACCAAGATATCACCGTATCAGATCAGTTGTTGAGTCAAGACTTACAAGAAATTGCGGCATTAGGTTTTAAAACAATTTTTTGTCATCGACCAGACGGTGAAGGCGCTGATCAGCCTAATTTTCATGAGATTGACCAAGCGGCAAAATCACTTGGTTTGACAACGCAATACTTACCAATCACCAGTGGGAAAATTAGCGATGAAAATATTGCAGAGTTTTCTCAATGTTTTGAATCATCCGTAAAGCCTGTCTTAGCTTATTGTCGTTCTGGCATGCGAGCCATTACCTTATGGAGTTTAAATCCAGCAAATAAACAAAGCCTTTCTGAAAAGCTAGGGGTTGGTAAGCAGCTTGGTTATGATTTATCAGGCGTTTCAATGCGTTTAGCCACTAAAAATGGTGTGAATAAAGCTGAAAAAAGTTATGAAGTCGTCATTGTTGGTGGCGGAGCAGCGGGCATTTCAGTCGCATCAAGTATTTTGGCACGCTCACCTGATGTAAATATTGCCATCATTGATCCTGCCGAAACACATTATTATCAGCCAGGCTGGACTTTAGTTGGTGGAGGTGTGTTTTCAGCGGAAAGTACAGTGAAAACCATGGCTTCAGTCATTCCAGCAAAAGTGAAATGGATTAAAGCAGCCGTTGCTGGATTTGAACCAGAGTCAAATCATGTGATTTTAGAAGGTTGCGAGGCCATTAAATATGAAAAATTAATTGTATGCCCAGGGATAAAACTTAATTGGGCTGCGATTGATGGATTAATTGAAACACTGGGTCAAAACAGCGTGACTTCAAATTATCGGTTTGATTTAGCGCCTTACACTTGGGAATTGGTCAGCAACTTACAAAAAGGTAAAGCCGTTTTTACGCAGCCACCCATGCCGATTAAATGTGCTGGCGCACCACAGAAAGCGATGTATTTGTCAGCGGATCATTGGTTTAAATCAGGACGACTCAATCAGATTGAAGTGGATTTTTATAATGCAGGCGCGGTTCTTTTTGGTATTAAAGAATATGTCCCAGCATTAATGGAGTATGTTGAAAAGTACCATGCAAACTTACATTTTCAACATCGCTTAACCAAAGTGGATGGTTTCAGTAAACGGGCATGGTTTTCTAAAACAAATACAGACGGTACTGTTGAAACAGTAGAAACTGATTTTGATATTCTGCATGTCGTGCCGCCTCAGCAAACACCAGACTTTATTCGAGCTAGTCAATTAGTGGATGAAAATGGTTGGATTGATGTGAGCCCAGACACCTTGCAGCATAAAAAATATCCTAATATTTATGGGCTAGGCGACGCCGTGAATAGTCCAAATGCAAAAACAGCTGCGGCAGCCAGAAAGCAAGCACCTGTTGTTGCGACTAATTTACTCTTTGATTTAAACAAAGGCATTAAGCGCTCAGCTTACGATGGCTATGGATCATGTCCGTTAACGGTTGAACGTGGCAAAGTTGTATTGGCTGAATTTGGTTACGGAGGAAAATTACTGCCAAGCTTTCCTAAATGGCTGATTGATGGTCAAAAACCATCCAAACTTTCTTGGCTGTTGAAAGAAATGATCTTGCCTCCCATCTACTGGAAAGGCATGTTAAAAGGTCATGAATGGCTGGCTGGTGCAGCAGATTTACCTGACAGTACACCTATTGTACAAAAAGGCTAACTCATGAACTTGCGACAGCTTGAACGCTTCATGCCGATATTTGCATGGGGTAAAAAATATAACCGTCATTTAGCTTTAAGCGATGCAACTGCTGCGGTGATTGTAACGCTCATGTTGGTGCCACAGGCTTTAGCCTATGCCATCTTGTCAGGCCTTCCACCACAAATTGGTTTATATGCCAGCATGTTGCCATTGGTCATTTATGGATTGTTTGGAACCAGCAACACGCTAGCCGTTGGGCCAGTCGCAGTGGCTGCATTGATGACAGCAAGTACGATTAAACCCTTTTCAGAGATTGATCCTGCTTTAGGTGTTTCTGCCGCAGTAGTCTTGGCGGCCATTTCTGGTCTTTTTCTACTTTTTTCAGGCGTGCTAAGGTTAGGATTTTTAGCGAACTTACTGTCTCATGCAGTCATCGCAGGATTCATTTCAGCAGCCAGCATTGTGATTGCTACCAGTCAGCTTTCAACATTGTTTGGCTTTTCGGTAAAAGCGGAAAACATGACAGGCTTGGTTTCAGGTATTTCGGCGCAAATGCATCAAACACATCATACAACATTGATTTTATCGGTCATCACGATCGCCATTTTATTACTTGCGCGTCAATATGGTAGTAAAACATTAGCAAAAATGGGGTTCTCCACATTTTGGTCGCAAACCATTTCGCGCTCAGTTCCTGCGATTTTAGTCATTGTTGGGACTTTGGCCATCAAAGCAGGTTTTTCTTGGATGCATGGGGTAAAAACAGTTGGTGATATTCCCGCTGGGCTACCAACATTAGGTCTACCTTTAATGGACTTGAATATGTGGCAGACATTATTATTGCCAGCCGTTTTAATCTCAATTATTGGTTATGTAGAATCCATCTCAATTGCACAGAATTTAGCCATGAAGCGTCGTGAAAGAATCGATCCAGATCAGGAGCTAATTGCGCTTGGTTTTGCAAATATAGCTGCTGGCATCAGTTCAGCACTCCCAGTCACGGGTGGCGTTTCTAGATCTGTCGTGAATATGGATGCTGGAGCAAAAACACCTGCGGCTGGCTTGTTAACAGCAGTTGGCATGCTGGTAGCCACTTACTTTATTGCGTCTTGGTTAAGTGATTTACCACGCTTTATTTTGGCTGCCACGATCATTGTTGCGGTATTAAGTTTGTTTGATGCAAAAGTATTCAAACACACTTGGCATTTAAGTAAACGTGACTTTTTTTCACTCTGTGCGACATTTTTCCTCACGCTCTTTGTGGATGTTGAAACAGGTATTGCAACAGGCGTGCTGTTATCCGTTGCATTACATCTTTATAAAACCTGTCGTCCACATATTGCGATTGTTGGTTTGCTAAAAGGAACAGAACACTTCAGAAATATTGATCGGCATCAAGTTGAACTATGTAGTGATGTTGTGACGATGCGTGTTGATGAAAGTCTTTACTTTGTAAATGCTCGTTTTCTTGAACAACGCATTTATAAAACCATTGCAGACAATCCAAATATAAAACATTTAATTTTAATGTTCTCAGCAGTCAATGATATTGATGGTAGCGCAGTTGAAGTCTTGGCTTCTGTAAATGAACAATTGAAAGAACTCGACATTGGTTTTCATCTTTCCGAGGTCAAAGGGCCTGTGATGGATTCACTTAAAAAAAGTGACATTCTGAATCAACTCTACGGAAAAGTTTTTCTAACACAGTTTAAAGCTTACGAAGCATTATCATGTTTTAACGCGAAGGTCGCGTAATTTTTGGAGAAATAGCATGGCTATTAATATTGGAAATACCGACAGAATCATCAGAATCTTAGCTGGTGTGGCATTAATCACTTGGGCAGTTGCATTTAATGGCCCTGTCTGGGCTTATGTTGGCGTCTTGCCGCTTATCACTGGCTTAATTAAATGGTGTCCAGCTTATACAATTTTTGGGATTAAAACCTGCAAATGATTTTTTCTAAACTACAGGCAGTGCGAACTAAGCCAAATTTGCGTATAGATATCATTATTATATTAATCGTAAAAGTATGTTTATTGTGGCTGCTGTGGTTTTGTTGCTTTTCTGATCCTATTGAGAAAGATCAGCGCTTAAACCTTGTTAATAAAACCATTATGAATAGGTGATTTGAATGTTACCCTCCGCTGAAGTTGTTGATTTATCGCGCTTACAATTTGGCGCCACTGCGCTTTACCACTTCCTTTTTGTTCCTCTCACGTTGGGTTTGTCATGGATGCTTGTCATGATGGAGTCTGTTTATGTGATGACAGGCAAACAAATTTACAAAGACATGACTAAGTTTTGGGGAAAGTTGTTTGGCATCAACTTTGCAATGGGTGTGACGACTGGCATTACTATGGAATTTCAGTTTGGTACAAATTGGGCCTATTACTCACATTATGTTGGGGATATTTTTGGCGCGCCACTGGCTATTGAAGGTTTAATGGCTTTCTTTTTGGAATCGACATTTGTTGGATTGTTCTTTTTTGGGTGGGATAAACTCAGCAAAGAAAAACATTTAATGGTGACTTTTTTAGTCGCTTTGGGTTCAAATTTATCTGCTTTATGGATTTTAATTGCGAATGGCTGGATGCAAAACCCTGTGGGTGCCATGTTCAATTATGAAACCATGCGGATGGAAATGACCAGTTTTTCTGCCCTTATATTTAACCCAGTCGCACAAGTAAAATTTGTTCATACTGTTGCAGCGGGCTATACCACTGCATCCATGTTTGTATTAGGTATTTCTAGTTGGTATTTACTTAAAAAGCGCGATACTGGGTTTGCCATACGCTCAATCGCAGTTGCATCCGGATTTGGCTTAGCTTCTATTCTTTCAGTCATTATTTTAGGAGATGAATCAGGCTATACCACGGGAGAAGTGCAAAAAGTGAAACTCGCCGCTATTGAAGCAGAATGGAATACCGAGGAAGCGCCTGCGGCATTTACGGTGTTTGGTTTGCCGAATCAAGAAGAGGAACGGACTGATTATGCATTCAAAATTCCTTATGTGATGGGTCTGATTGCAACGCGGTCACTAGATGAACAAGTTAAAGGTCTGTTAGATATTAAAAAAGAAAATGAATTAAGAATTCGTAATGGAATGAACGCTTATTCCGATTTACAGCGCATAAAAAGTGGTGATACATCAGATCAAGCAATTGCTGCTTTTGAGAAGACTAAGGACGATCTAGGTTATGGATTGCTCCTAAAAAAATATACGCCTGAAGTCGTCAATGCAACGGAAATACAAATAAAACAAGCGGCTAAAGACACCATTCCAAATGTGTTTGCTTTGTTTTGGTCGTTTCGTGTCATGGTGGGCATGGGATTTTTGATGTTGTTTATTTTTGCTGCCGCATTTTATTTCACTGCTAAACGAACAATTATGGAGCAAAAATGGCTGTTACGCTTAGCGCTGTTTGCAATTCCTGCGCCATGGATTGCGGCAGAAATGGGCTGGATTGTGGCAGAAATGGGACGCCAACCTTGGACAATTTCCGGCATTTTGCCGACCCACTTATCAACCTCATCTTTATCAGTCGGTGATCTGCAATTTAGTTTGTTCGGGTTTATTGGCTTCTACACATTGTTATTGATGATTGAAATGTTTTTAATGTTCAAGTATGCAAGATTAGGCCCATCTAGCTTACACACGGGTAAATATCATTTTGAAACAGTGCAACAAGGAATTAAATGATGATGACTTATTTTGACTATGAACATCTTAAATTAATCTGGTGGGCCTTTATCGGTGTCTTACTGATTGGTTTTGCCATTATGGATGGCTTTGATATGGGTGTGGCCGCTTGGCTTCCATTTTTAGGTAAAAATGATGACGAAAGACGTGTCATCATCAATACCATCGGGCCTGTTTGGGAGGGCAACCAAACTTGGCTAATTACTGCAGGCGGGGCGATTTTCGCAGCTTGGCCGTTGGTGTATGCGGCGGCATTTTCTGGGTTGTATGTTGCATTATTACTAGTTTTATTTGCCTTATTTTTTCGGCCAGTCGGTTTCGATTATCGCAGCAAGTTGCAAAACCCTCTTTGGCGTAATGGCTGGGATTGGGCTTTATTTGTCGGTGGTGCAGTTCCCGCATTGGTGTTTGGTGTGGCATTTGGCAATTTATTATTAGGCTTGCCTTTTTATTTCGATGACACATTACGCTCAACCTATACGGGTAGTTTTTGGGCATTATTAAACCCGTTTGCATTACTAAGTGGCGTGGTGAGTTTAAGTTTACTCATGATGCATGGCGCAATTTACTTACAATTACGTACAGAAGGTGTTGTTCAAGTGCGGGCTAAACGTGGTGCTTTATTCGCTGGTATTGTGTGTGCATTAAGTTTTGCACTTGCAGGTGTTTGGGTCGCAATTGGGATTGATGGATTTTTACTGACATCACAACAAAATTATAATGTTGCGCTTAATCCACTCAATAAAACAGTCGTGCAGTCAGCAGGCGCATGGTTAAATAATTATACGACTTATCCTTGGATGATAATCGCGCCAATGTTTGGGTTTCTTGGTATTGCTGTTGCATTAACTGCCGCACAATTTCGTTTTCAACGCATTGCATTTGTCGCCAGCAGTGCGGCCATTGCTGGTGTCATTTTGACCGCAGCATTTTCAATGTTTCCATTTGTAATGCCTTCTAACTCTCATCCTAGCAGTAGCTTAACCCTTTGGGATTCAGTTTCCAGCCAAAAAACATTAGGCATCATGTTTATAGTCACTATCATTTTTTTACCGCTTATCCTCGTCTATACCTCATGGGTATTTCGGGTATTGAGGGGAAAAGTGACCGTACAATCTATCAAAGACAACACCCATACAGCTTATTAAAAAAGGAAAAATCAATGTGGTATTTTACTTGGATATTAGGGCTAGGTTTAGCGCTAGCCTTTGGCATTATCAATGTGATGTGGCTTGAGACAAGTCACTTTGATGAGACTGATTAAACAAAAATTTAATCCTGTTGATACGAAAGTTAAATAATGGCCTATACAGAAAAATTTCAAAACCTTGCGGATGCTGCACGCACACGCGTAAAAGAAGTGCGTCCAGAAGACGTTGATAGATTGGTCTCAGAAGGAGCCATTGCATTAGATATTCGAGACAAAGAAGAACATGAAGCAGATCACATTGCGGGATCAGTGAACATTAGTCGCGGTAAATTGGAGATGCTTGTTGAAGGTAAAATTCCCAATTTAGAAACTTCAATTATTTGCTACTGTAATGCCAATAATCGTGGTGCACTATCGGCTGATACTTTGAAAAGTATGGGTTACATTAATGCAACATTTATCACTGGCGGCCTCATTGCTTACCGTAAACTTGTATCTTGAGTTATCAAATATTTTTGATATCTACTCATAAATATCGAGAGGAAATGAATGATGGAAAACTTTACACCCATACAATCAGTTTTTGGCGGGATGCTAATTGGACTTTCAGCGTCAATTCTTATCCTTACAAACGGCAAAATTGCTGGCATTAGTGGAATTGTTGGCGGATTAATGCAGTTTGATAATACAAATAAGGGGCAACATCTTTGGCGATTCTTATTTCTATTTGGCTTGATGGCTTCTAGTTATATATATGCAATATTTTATCCACTACCAATCCCAACGATTTCAGATTCATACACTTCACTCATTATTGCTGGGCTTTTAGTTGGCTTCGGGACCAGAATGGGATCAGGTTGCACAAGCGGCCATGGTGTTTGCGGAATCAGCAGATTTTCAGTACGGTCTTTCATTGCAACGCTTAGTTTTATGTTTGCAGGATTTGTTGTTTGTTATTTGATATTACATTTGATTTAATTTATGAAAAATATTATTACTTTACTTGCTGGCTTAATCTTTGGTATAGGGTTAATTTTATCTGGGATGACTAACCCAGCAAAAGTGATTGGATTTTTAGATTTATCTGGAAATTGGGATCCAAGTCTTGCGCTTGTCATGGTCGGTGCAATATTCATTGCATCTATTGCTTTTAGCTATGCTGAAAAAAAGAAATTGACAATCTTTAAAGATCCAATCAATTTGCCCAACAAAACTTTGATTAACAAAGAGCTAATCCTTGGTAGTTTAATATTTGGTGCTGGATGGGCTGTAGCGGGATTTTGTCCTGGACCTGCATTAGTTTCTTTAGGTGAGGGTCATCAGGAAGCACTAGCATTTGTTATTGCAATGCTTTTCGGTATGCTGTTACATGACAATGTATATAAAAAGCTGAAGAGTTAAAGGCTTCTAACTATTTTCCTACAAAGTTAATTTACAACAATATAGGAAAATTTATCATATATCCCTTTGCGCTTGTCATTCCATTAATAGCGAGTTTATAAAAAATCCACAATTCCTAACAAAATGCTGGCAAGATTAATGGGTAATGTAAGTATCTAAGGATTAAAGAAAGTTTAACCATTTTAGAAATTTAGGGTCATTCCAACATTGAATGAACGACCCATCCCAGGCACAGCCGTGCCCCAAAGTGGAATTGAGCCAGTTGGTACGAGTGTGGTTGTCATGGTTGTTCCTTGACCAACATAGGCGCCGCCCAATGGCAAGTAGTAGGTTTTATCAAACACGTTTTCAATGCCAAAGTCTAATCGCGCTTTCTTCCAACTGTAACTCGAACGTAAATTAACAAGGCTATAACCTGGCGTTTTAATTTCGTTACGCATATCCGAAACATTTTCTTTAGATTTAACCATCTGTAGCTCTAACGCATTATTCCAACGGTTATAATTCTGCGTCAATGTGATCTTAGTATTGAGCGGCATAATATTGTAAAGATCATAGCCAGTGTCGCGATTTTCACCTTTGGTAAAATTCAATAAACCTTTCAATGCAAATTGGCCTACGCTTGTTTCTGCTAACGGCATACGGCCAGATAAATCTAAACCATAAAGACGAGCGGATTGATTGGTGTAGCGCAAGACTGTGAACTGATTTTTTAATAACGTTGTGCGGGCAGAATTTGTTGCGCTATTCCACTGCACAGCATCAATATAATCTGTCACATACGTAAAGAATGGTGTTGCCTTCAATTCCCATTCGCGGTCGGCTGAGTGCCAATCAACTGTTGCAGAAAGTGTGTGGGCTTTTTCTGGTTTTAAATTAACATTGCCAAAATAACCATTTCCATCGCCAACGGTATTGTTCATTAATGCCGCCATCTGCCAAGTTGACCAAGTATAGCGTTCATATAAATTTGGTGAACGTACTTTACGGGCAAGGCCGAAATCAACATCCACTTCAGAATTCGGCGTATAGCGTGTGCTTACAGACACATCCCAATTGTGATCTCTTTTGTCACGATTCTGCGCATTAAATGCTGCACTATCACGCAGTTGGTTTGAGCCACTCATGTTGGTATTAGCATAACCAGTCACATTACCAGCATTGGTTTTAACTTGCTCATAACGCACCCCTGTCAATGCCATCCATTGTTGATTTAAGTGTTGCTCCCATTCAGCAAATAATGCAGTACGATCTCGCTCCCCATCATTAATGTTGGTAAATGTGTTTGGGAACATCATCGCGCCAGACGCTGTCCACCAATCATCCAGACGATATTGCTGTAGTTCTGTGCCAACGCGCAATACATCAGCTTCCTGCAACTTTATGTCTGCTTTAATCAAAGCGCCAGTCGTCTTACCTTCTGTATACATTGGCATACCCGCCGCACAGGTTGCATTGATGGGTGAGCAAGGCTGCCCATTGCCAGATCCACCAATACCCGTATTCCCACCAGATGCACCGCCATACCAATAGCGCTTATCCGCACCAAAATCCATGAAATGATCCACTTTTTCATGATAAGCACGCGCTTCTAACTTACCCCATTCATATTTCCCAAGATAACGTAAATTAATGCGTTTTTGCTCATTATCAAGTAAATCCATGCGCTGATTTGGATAGAGTTGCTCTGGCATGTTTTGATAGCCAAGCCTAGCCTCAACAAGATGAATACCACTTTTTACGGCAAAACCTAGCGTATGGTTTTGAGTTTCATAAGCCGTTGACCCCACCTCATCAAGCCCTAAGGTATGGCCGATACGGCCTGTAACTTTAGAGTTTTTAAAATTGCTTCCAGCAATATAATTATTTGCCTTAGAAGTCGCGCCTGTATAGTTCACGCTCACGTTCTCAGTAGCATATGTAGCCGAAAGATTGCCACCACGCGCATCGTTATTACTACGATAGAACGCACCTATCTGTCCTTTAACCAAACTTGCTTCACCTGACTTCGCAAACTCTGGTGCCTGGGTTTCGGCAATAATCGTACCGCCAATGCTGTCTCCGCCCACGCTCACAGGCGTAATGCCAGCATAGACTTTAATCTTGTCTATATTCGTTGGATCAATATATGAGAGCGCTGGATTCATATGATTAGGACAAGAGGCGATTAAATCCATACCATCCACTTTTATACGAACACGATCATCAGCCAAACCATGGATTGCTGGCAAACTTGAAACGCCACCTGCACGATATAAACTTACCCCTGGTTCATCACTTAATAGCGTGGCAGTATCACTAGAGTTAACTGTTGAAAAATTAGATTCTTGAAGCTTTTCTGCACTGACATCTATACTTGGTAAGGTAATTTCCTCGGCAAGGGCTACAGTCGAAACTACACTAAATAAACAAGATGCTAAAACATCGGCCAAAACATTTTTCTTACGCTTAAAATTTAGCACTATGAAAATCCATTAATTTAAAATGGTTATTTTACTTTTTTAAATTAATACTGAGAATGTGACAAGATGTCGCACTTTTGCATCAATAAAATGAATTACTGAAAAGGAGCTTTTGGCTAGGTTAAGGCTGGCGGTTCTGGGGAATCTTATTAGTATAGTTAAGTTTAATGACGGGCCGCTTTGGGGATTTCTTTGACGGACAGAATATTTTACTGGGCGACTCATCACTTTAAAAATTCGGTTTAATTATCTCTTGAATATTGAAAAAGTGTGACTCCAGTACATTGTTCCCTCATCTTGGGCGTGCCATATTTCATAAGTCAAGCCAAGATAGTAACCACTAACTTGGCTTTTTTGTGCCCATTGTGTGCCCACTTCGTGCCCATCTTGTGCCCATCTTGTGCCCATCTTGTGCCCATCTTGTGCCCATGATTTTTTGACAAATGACCAAATCACAAATTTTGACCTTTGTTAATAGTTTAAAAATATAAATAATTCATTTTTTTTGAATCGGGCGATTCGGGAATTATTCCCAATGCCAAAAGTGTAAAACTCTATAATAT
The DNA here is from genome assembly GCA_965247415.1 of Methylophilaceae bacterium. Taxonomy (GTDB): domain Bacteria; phylum Pseudomonadota; class Gammaproteobacteria; order Burkholderiales; family Methylophilaceae; genus Methylotenera. The sequence continues at coordinate 710,830 of OZ252007.1, read as the reverse complement.
GTATCTCTTGAAAATATATAAAAATCTATGAGTTTACAGTTAAAACTTAACATCATTATTACCAGTTTGCTGCTGATGATGTTGGCCGCAAGTGCTTATTTTATTGTGCAAAATGCGCGTGAAGATGTGCGGGCAGAGGTGAACTCAACCTCAAATTTAGTGTTGCACTTGCTTGACGCTGAAATTACGCATTACACCTCAGATTATGGTTGGTTGAACCGTGGTGCGGGTGTTGGCAGTTCAATTTTTAGATTAGGCAGTCTGGCAAATATTCGCCATTTAAAAATTGATTTTTATGACATGAATGGCTTGTTGCGTGAAACCAACCAAAATGGTCAGCAGCAAGATGTGGAAGATTTACCGCCAGTGTGGTTTATAAAAGCTTTGGCCTTGTCTGAAATTGGCATTCACGAGATTCGGAAAAATATTGTATTGAATGGGCGCTTTGTTGGTGAATTAGTTGTGACGCCAGACCCGAGTTATGAGATTGCTGAAGTGTGGGACGATACGATTGGTTTATTGGGCTTGGTGACTATTTTCTTTATATTAATCAATCTATTAACTTATTGGGCGGTGAAATATTCTTTTAAGCCTGTGGGTAAAATTTTATCGGCTTTAACGCAAATTGAGCAAGGAAACTATGCGAACCGTTTGCCAGTTTTTAAGCAGATTGAATTGCAAGCGATTGGGGAGAAATTTAATTTAATGGCAGATGCGTTGCAAGAGAGCACAGAAAACAACCATCGCTTAACCCAACAAATTATTCGCCTGCAAGAAGATGAAAGAAAAAGTCTAGCGCGCGATATTCATGATGAAATTGGTCAATACTTAACGGCCATTCATGTGGATGCCAGTGCAATTTTAAGTGCTAGAAAAATTTCAACAGCTAAAGAAAGTGCAAAAGCCATTAGTGATGTCACGCGGCAAATGATGGATATGGTGCATGAATTATTGCAACGTTTGCGCCCAAGAGTGATTGATGAGTTAGGGATTGGGCTGGCATTGGGTGAGTTGATTCATCATTGGCGACAAAGAAATAGGAGCATTTCTGTTGTGCATAATGTCAGCAATAATATTGGACTGTTGGATGATTCTGTGGCTATTACAGCATATCGGGTGATGCAAGAATCCTTAACCAATATCAGTAAACACGCAAATGCGCGCCGTGTAACTATTAATGTAACGCATAATGAAGAACGCATTTTTATGGAAATTGAAGACGATGGCGTTGGGTTTATGCAAACAAAAATGACGCAAGGCTACGGTTTGGCGGGAATGAAAGAGCGTGTTCAAGGACTCATGGGTGAAATGTTTATTGAATCAATGAATGGTTTGGGCACAAAAATTCAGGTCAATTTACCTAAAAAATCAAATTTACAAATTGAGCAAGAAAATACATGAGCAGTTGCAAAATTATCTTAGTCGATGACCATGCCGTGGTGCGTTCTGGTTTGCGGCGCTTGCTAGAACTCAAAAACACCATCGAAGTGGTTGCAGAAGCAGATTCAGGCGAGCAAGCCTACCAACTTTATGGCGAGTTGAAGCCAGATGTTGTGGTCATGGATATTTCCATGCCTGGCATGGGTGGTTTGGAATCTGCAAAACGCATTATCAAGCGTGATCCATCGGCAAAAATCATTATTTTTTCCATGCACGATACCGTTTCTTTTGCATCACAAGCCTTAAAAGCGGGTGTGCGCGGGTATGTGACTAAAACGGGTGCAGCCGATGATTTACTCACTGCAGTTACAGAAGTCGCACGCGGAAAAACTTTTTTAAGTGCAGAAATTGCACAAAAAATTGCCTTAAAAACCTTGATGGGAGATGACGATCCGTTGCATCAGCTTTCTTCACGAGAGTTTGAAGTATTTAGATTATTGGCAGATGGCAAAAGAATTGAAGACGTGGCAGACATGCTCAAAATCAGCCAAAAAACGGTTGCCAATTATTACACCATGATTAAACAAAAATTAGGGGTTTCAAGCCCGATTGAAATGGTGCGGTTGGCGATTCGCCACGGGCTGATTGATGGATAAAGACTAAAAGCTAGATAAAAAAATAGGTAAAGTTAAAAAATAGGTAAAAGTAAAAAGTTAGAAATTTCAATCACAGGAAAAAATACGAGATTATTTTATGATTAAAAAAAATATTTTAAATACTATTTTTATTGCTTTTGCTGCGTTTTCATCTTGCGAGTTAATGGCAGGCTTTGAAGAAGGCAAAGCCGCTTTTATGTCACGCGATTTTGCAAAGGCTTTAAAAGAATTTAAACCTTTAGCAGATAAAGGCGAGATGCAATCGCAACATATTATGGGCATGATGTATGACGAAGGCCAAGGCGTGAAACAAGATTACGCAGAAGCAGCCAATTGGTATAAAAAAGCAGCTGCGCAAGGCAACCAAGATTCTCAATACAATTTAGGCGTCATGTACGCGCAAGCGCAAGGCGTTGAGCAAAATGATGTGGAATCTGCAAAATGGTTTTTAAAAGCGGCCAATCAAGGACATGTGATGTCCCAGTTTGCCATTGGCAGGCTTTACACCGTTGGGCGCGGCGTAAAAGCGGATGGAAAACTTGCGAATGAATGGTATAAAAAAGCGGCGGAGCAACATCATTACAAAGCACAATTGGCGTTAGGTAAAAATTATTTAGATGGCAATGGCATTAAAAAAGACATTACTTTAGGTGAACAATGGGTGCGAAAATCCGCAGAGCAAGGTCACCATAAAGCGCAATATGAGTTAGGCATGCTTTATAAGGATGGGATTGGCGTCAAAAAAGAGGCAAAAGATGCGTATATGTGGCTTGAATTAGCTGCCAAACAAGACCATGTTGGCGCGCAACAAGCTAGAGAAGCGTTATCAAAAACCATGAAAGCAGAAGATATTGCTGCGGCTAAATTAGCGGCAAGTACTTGGACCGCAACATTGCCGCAATCGCTGAAAAAATAAAAAAATGCCACACGTTTAACTGTGTGGCATTCAACCTAAAGGTTTTTAGGATAAGCCTTTTAGGCTAAGGTTTTTAAGGGTGTTTTAAGTTAAATTTTGGAGATTAACTTGAATTGCATTATGCGTGAGCATGAATAATGCGTCTTCAGAAAATGGCTTAATTTTTGGGTGAATTTATCCTGAAACGTATTGCAAATTGTTATTGTTATGTAACATAAAAATAACAATTTGGTTGATTTCAGCCAATTATGTGTATTAAAAACAATCACTTAAGCGCGCAATTTTTTTATGATAGAATCCGCGCAGTTGAATGGGTGTAAACAAGCTATTTAACTTTTTTTATTTTGGAGATTGATATGAAAAAAATGACATTCATTAAATTATTGGTAGTTTCAATGTTTGCTGCAACGGCAACCGTTGCACATGCAGATTTTAAAATGCCTAAAACGAAAGTTTCGATGGAAAAATGTTTAAAAGCGGCATTGGCAAAATATCCTGGCAATGTAGAAACGATGGAAATGGAAATTTCTAACGGTAAAGCGCAGTATGAATTTGATATTGTGACTGCGGATGGCGTTGAAAAAGAAGTTGAAGTGAGCGCTTTAACAGGCAAAGTAATTGAAGTTGAAACAGAAGTGGCTGATGCTAACGTGCCAGCGTTTAAAGATAAAGCCAAAGTGAGCCAAGCCGATGCTGAAAAAGCGGCTTTAGCGGCTTTTGCTGGCAAAGTGGTTGAATCTGAATTTTCAATTGAAGATGATGGCGTGCCTTCATATGAATTTGATATTGTGATGGCGGATGGTAAAGAAATTGAAGTAGAAGTGGATGCGGTCACTGGTAAAGTGCTTGAGCACGAAACTGAAGTGTATCAAATTGGTAAAGAGTAATTAAAATGCATCAATTGGTTGGTTTGATCGAGGGCGTTATTTGATTTAGTTCGATTAAAACCAATCAATTAAAACAAATGAATGATTAAAAAAGCTGCAGAAATTTTGCAGCTTTTTTATTGGCTAAATTAATTGTATTAGCCAATGCTGGTAAAACCTAAAAATATTAGGCAAAAAAAACCACGCAAAAAATGCGTGGTTGAAATTTTATACCCTTATTAGTTAATTGGAGATTAACTGTTGCAAACTATAAACCCTTGCTACTGAAGCGCATAAGGATAAAAAGCATGAAACAACTAGGAATTTATCCTGATTATCAATGTTGCTGTGTCAATGCTTATTTCGCCGCTTAGAAAGTTTTTTCGGGAAAAAATCCTAATCATGATTGAGAATTTTTGAAAGTTTAATCAGTTTTAAATCGTGCATGATGACATCCTTAAAATTGTAGTCAATAAAAAAAGGGGAAACACATGCAGTTTAAATTGAAGGCGATTGCGATCGCAGTGCCATTATTATTTACGGGTTCATTTTCTAGCTTAAGTGTTGCGGATGAGCAGCAATCTATTCAGCTAAATCCAGTAAAAGTGAAAGGCATTTTGCCTGAAAAGTTAGAATCAGTGCCTGGCTCTTTTAATATTGTGGATGAAAAAGAGTTAGAAGCACGCCGTCCTTTTTCTATTAAAGAAGCATTAAGCGGCGTGCCAGGGTTAAATATTATTCAAAATGAAGATCCATTAGGGTTAGCGCAAAACATTGGTTTACGCGGCATGGACCCTCGACGCAGTGCGCGTACTTTATTGATGGAAGATGGCTTGCCTTTATATTTGGCACCTTATGGAGACCCTTCTTCGCATTACATTCCGATGCTTGAGCGTGTGCAACGCATTGAAGTGGTGAAAGGTTCTGGGCAAGTGCTTTACGGGCCGCAAACGGTGGGCGGTATGATTAATTTTGTCACGCGCCCTATTCCAAAAGAGGGCATTCATGGTACGGTTTCTGGCATGTTTGGCAATAATGATTTTACCGGTGCCTACGCCAATATTGGCGCAGGGGGTGAAATGGGCGGTGTGATGTTAGATATTTCTAACAAAAAAGGCGATGGCATTCGTGATAATCACGACTTTGAAGTCACTGATGTTACCTTGAAAGGTCAACTCAATATTAATGATCAACATACTTTAATCGGTAAAATTGGTACATACCAAGAACACTCGAATGTGTCAGAAACTGGCTTGGGTGAGGTGGATTACGCGCGCGATAAGTATCAAGCCCCTTCTGGTAAAAATGATGAATTTGAACACGAACGTAAATTTGCACATTTACAACATATTTTTGATATTAACAACGATGTGCGTTTAACCACCCAAGCTTATTATGTGGATGCTTACCGCCGTTCATTCCGTCAAACAGATATGCCAGGCGGTTACGATGATGAAGAAGCAGCTTTATCAACAGGCGTTACTATTATGGACCGTTGCGATGATGTTGTGCTGACTGAAGCAACTGCGGCACAGTGTGGTGGTCGCCATCGCCCAAGAAATTACACATATTATGGTGTTGAGCCACGTTTAGATTTCAAACATAGCTGGTTTGGCGTAGAAAGTGATGCCGTGATTGGGTTTAGGTATCACCAAGAAGACATTAAACGTCAACAATATCGTGACAGTGACCCGCGTGCGCAAAGTTTGGCATGGGCAAAAGCCAATGGCAGCTTTAGAGAAGATATTCGGATTAATGTTGAAGCAAAATCTTACTATGCGCAAAATACGCTCCACATTGGCGATTTTGATGTCACCCCAGGTTTACGTGTAGAAGATATGCGCTTTAAAACCAAAGTCAACCAAGCAGGTGGTGACCCGCAAAACGCCCAAGTGACGAATAATCAAACGGAAGTTTTACCTGGTTTTGGCGTGGCATGGAACGGAATTAATAATACAACGGTATTTGCTGGCGTGCATAAAGGCTTTTCTCCACCGCGACCAGACCGTGATTTACGCGCGGATGGCGAAAATACGGCAGAAGTTGATAAAACTTCGCCAGAAACCAGCATTAATTGGGAAATTGGCGTGCGTTCAAAATACTACAAAGGTGTTTCGTTTGAATCGACTTTATTCCATACAAAATTTGACGATATTGTGGTGAGAACCACATCAGGTTCTTTTGATAACGCAGGCAAAGCGGTGATGACAGGGTTAGAATTTGCGGGTCGCGTAGATTTTGGTCAATTGTTTGATAGCGTGCATAATTTTTATATGATGGCAAATTACACCAATTTATGGACTGCAAAATTTGATAGCACCAGCGCCAATGCGTTTTCAACGGTAGAAGATGGCGCAGTGACAACGGCGGGTGATGGTGTGATTAGCGGTAAGCGTTTGCCTTATGCGCCAAAACACATGGCATCTGTTAGTTTTGGTTATCAGCATCCAGTCGGGGTTGATGCACGCATCGGCGTAGATTACATCAGTAAACAAGAAGTAGATGGGCCTTTCCGCGATTACGTGTTAAATGCAGCAGACCCATCAGGGGTGGATGCAAGATTGTCTGGCTTATCGGGAGATATTCCAAGTTATACCTTGTTAAATGCCTCCGTTAACTTTAAACCAGTGGGTTCAAAAATGACTTACTTTTTAAGTGGTCATAATTTGGCAGATAAAGAGTATTTAGCAAGTCGTGTGGATGGCATGTCTGCGGGGCGTGGTCGCCAAGTATTTGGTGGTTTAAGATATGATTTTTAAAATGACGTTGTATTAAAAACTAAAAAAGGCTGAATATTTTTCAGCCTTTTTTAGTTTAAAAATTTCACATCAGTCTATGTTTTAACGCACTAAGATATTTAATTTAACCGCGGCTAAAATAAGTTGCGCGGTGTTTTCAACATTGAGTTTTTGCCTAAGTCTTGTTTGAATATTGGCAATGGTTTTGTAATCTAAATGCAATGTTGCGGCAATGTCATCAAGCGATAAACCTTTAGCTAACAGTTGAAACACTTCAAATTCTCTAGCAGTTAATTCGTTCATCACATTCACGTCTGTGATTGCTTGCTGATTCATTTTGTTATGCGCAATTTTGCTTGCAATGTCATGGCTAATATATTTTTTATTGGCAGCAACCGCAAAAACAGCTTCAACTAAAATATTAGGCGGGCTTGATTTTGTGACATAACCAATCGCCCCTGCCTGCATTGCCCGAGTGGTAAAAATAGTGTCATCGTGCATGCTAAAAGCGAGCAATTTTGCATTTTTATCTTTCGCAATAATTTTTCTAATCGCTTCAATACCGCCCATGCCAGACATAGATAAATCAATCACTACCACGTCCGGCTTGAGTAAATCATAATTTTTATAGGCTTCTTCGCCATTGTCTGCTTCTGCAATCACATGAATGTTGGCTTTTTCAAGTAAATGTTTATATCCTTCACGCACCACTGCATGGTCATCAACCAAATAAACGCGGACATTTTTTTGCATAAAATTAAATTTTTCTAAAAAAGGTTAACAATTGATGATTTCTCAATCACTTTAAATAAAAACAAGGTATTACTTTATTTTAAGGCTTACCGTAATGTGCGTACCTTTGCCATCATTACTTTTAATATCCAGCGTGCCACCCAAAGCAGCGGTGCGCTCAAACATGCCAAGTAAGCCATAACCGTTTGTTTGCTGACGCGTATCAAAACCAACGCCATCATCTAAAATCATTAAAGTGATTAGATTATTTTGATGGTAAATTTCAATGCTGGCTTGGTGCGCTTTTGCATGTTTCGCAATATTGGTGAGGGCTTCTTGCACGATTCTAAAAATAGCAATATTTAATGGCTCATTAAAATGATCAATTTCACCGTTAATTAAAATTGAATAATGCGTGTTGTTAAAGTGATAACCACTTTTGGTTTGTGATTCTCGCCAAGTTTCAATTAAATGTTCTAATGCTGCAGATAATCCAAGCGCATCTAACGCCACAGGGCGCAGGCTGTGCATCATGTGGCGGGCTGCTTGATACGCATGTTCGGCCGAATTAATAATGCGGTTTGCAGCCACTAAAGTTTCTGGTGCTGTGGTTTTATCTTCTAATAAGCTAACGGCTTGCGCTTTAACAGCAATTAAATATTGCCCTAATTCATCATGTAAATCTTGTGCAATTCTTTTGCGTTCATCTTCTTGAACTTCAAGCACACGCTGTAAAAGCGCATGATTTTGCGTAATTAAAATACTTGATTCTTTAATGCGACGGTGTGAAAACCAAAGTAAAGCGCCCAAACTTGCCAATAAAGCCACAGGTAATTCGTCAATATCTAAGCTGTCTTCATAAGATTTTGCCCAAACAAAATATTGGTCAGAAAAATTAAAGTAACTTGAAGTGGTGTATGCATAGAAAAAAATAGATAAAACCAACACGCTATCAAAAGCAACTTTTTGCCAATAGTGTTTTTTAAAACTTTTTTGCTGGGTGTGCTCAAACTTGAAGTGCAACATACAAATCAACTTCTTAAAAAAATGAAAAATAGTTCAACTTGTTATAAACGTAAGGCGCAGTCTTCAAATGCATACGATATAGGAAAATCAATGAAGAATATTGTGAATTATTCCTAATTTAATTGCGTATGAAAAGTTGTCGTTAGGCAAATCCAAGTGGAAGTAGACGGGTAAAAATTTGGAATAAAAAGAGGTAAAAAAATTGAAAAAAAGACTGTGAAAATTTCCTATTTAAACTTGAGAACTTTGGTACTTATTGAATTATTTTTGCTCTGTCATTATTCGTTTGCACGTTGGGGCAGTATTCCGAAACTTAAATTAGGAATTCGTGCCGAGATTGCCTGATCTTACCCAAAGCAAAATAATGGCACCATTATTTTGACGCAGGACGCCTAACAATGAGTGAAAAACCCAAACATTCATTGAGCGAAATAAGGGTTATTCAATATTTTATGGAGAAATTGAAAAATGTTAAACGTAAAAAACTTTTTGCAAGATGAAGAAGGTCAATCGATGGTTGAATACGGCGTTGTATTAGGCGCTGTTGCTGCTGTTTCATATATTGCCGTTTCTGAATTGGGCGACAAAGTGGGTGATTTATATGGTTGGATGGCTAACCACTTGCCAGGTGGTGAAGAAGATGAAGTGGGTACTGCTAACCAAGTGCGTGTGGTTTCAGAAGGGTTAATCAACATGACAGGTAATTCAACCACAGGTAAATCTTTTGCATCTGATGAAGTGTTAGCTTCAGGCACAATGGAAAATAACTTGGGTGGCAACTCAGTATTAACTGAAGACTAATTTAATGTAAGGTAAATTTTTAATCTTTATATTTAATCTTCAAATTTTAGTTTTTAACCGCCAATAGCCAAAATTATTGGCGGTTTTTCTTAAAATTATTCCCGAATTAAATAGGAAATTTTCATATTACTTTGCGGGAACTCCTCTCAATCCACTGTTCTACCGAAAGCCTATAGTTCCATCACGTTGTAATTGTAATCAGTTGTAACAATTTGCAACTAAATATAGATTGATTTTTAAATCACGGAGGAAGTATGAAACAACATTGGACATTAAAAGCCATGTTTGCTGCGTTAAGCGCCGTTGCCTTGGTTGGCATCGCAAGTCAAGCATCAGCAAACGAGGAAATTATTAAACGCAGTAAAGACCATAATATGTGGGCAGCGCCTGGTCAAAATTTGGCTTTGCAACGCCACAGCCAATTAAAAGACATTAATACAAGCAATGTAAAAAATCTACAAATGATCTGGTCACAATCTTCAGGCACATTGCGTGGCCATGAAGGTCAGCCAGTGGTGGTTGAGCACGGTGGCAAACCAATGATGTACATGGTTTCAGGCTGGCCAAATATCGTTCAGGCGTTAGATTTATCTAATCCTGATCAACCAAAACAAATTTGGAATTACACAAAAAAATCTGACCGTGACGAATCTGCTGTGCCACGTGCCTGCTGCGATACCATTAACCGTGGTTTAAATTATGCAGATGGCAAAGTAGTTTTCCATACATTAGATGGTTTCTTAATTGCCTTAGATGCAACCACAGGTAAAGAAATTTGGGTGGTTAAACACGCATTCCCAGAAAAAGGTGAAACACATTCAGGCCCAGCGATGGTGGCTGAAGGTTTAGTGATTGCTGGTTTTGGTGGCGATGAGTTTGCAGCGCGTGGCCGTACTGTTGCTTATGATTTAAAAACAGGTAAAGAGGTTTGGAAATGTCATAGCACAGGTTCAGATAAAGATTTGTGCTTAACACCAGATACCAACAAAGCAAACCCACACTATGGTTTATATGGCCAAAATACGGGGATGACTTACCCAGGCGATGAGTGGAAAATTGGTGGTGGTTCCCCATGGGCTTGGTTTAGCTATGACCCAAAATTAAAAGTGATGTATGCGGGGACTGGTAATCCAGGTCACTGGTCACCAGCGTATCGTTGCGGTGAGACAGGTGCAAACTTGACGCATGAGCAATGTAATACTGTTGACCCAAAAACCAATGTGGGTAAATACGATAACAAATGGTCGATGACCATCATGGCGCGTAAAATTGACACAGGTGAAATGGTGTGGGCATACCAAAAAACGCCATTTGACCAATGGGATTACGACGGCGTAAACGAAAACATTTTGGTTGATAACCTAAAAGTTGATGGTAAATCTCATGATGCGCTTGTTAACTTTGACCGTAACGGTTTTGCTTACGTGTTAGATCGTAAAGATGGTACTTTACTTCGCGCTCACAAATTTGTGACTGTAAACTGGGCTGAAAAAGTTGACCTCAAAACAGGTCGTCCTGTAAAAGTTAAAGAGCATTCACCCTTTGCGCGTGATGTAAACACACAAGCGTGTCCATCTGCAATGGGTGGTAAAGACCAACAACCAGCGGCTGTGGATCCAAAAGAGCCAAACGTTTTCTACGTACCAACCAACAACTGGTGTATGGAAGATGAGCCGCAAGAACGTACGCACACACAACAAGGCACTGTTTACGTGTTTGCTAACGTGTATATGTACCCAGAAAAACCAGGTGTAACAGGCAAATTCAAGAAATTTGACGTTGTATCAGGTAAAACAATCTGGGAAATTGCTGACCCATATCCAAACTGGGGTGGTGCTTTAGTGACTGATGGCGGCTTGGCTTTCTACGGTTCATTAGGCGGTGACTTACGCGCTGTTGACCGTAAAGATGGAAAAGTGTTATGGAGTCGTAAACTCGCTTCAGGCATCATCGGCAACCCAATTACTTACAAAGTAAAAGGCAAGCAATATGTGTCAGTTTGGACTGGTATTGGCGGCTGGATTGGTCTTCCAGTAACTGCTGGCTTAGACATGGATGACAAATATGGTGCGATTGGTGCAACTGCCATGGCAAAAGCATCTGGTCTCGACAAGATTCCACAAGGCGGCACTTTATTTACATTCCGTGTTGACTAAACCAATGTTTCAACGTAAGCGGTTAAAAATATGTAATTAATATTTTGGGCGGGTGGTGCAAATTGCATCACCTGCTTTTTTTATTAGGGGCGATTGAAAAATTATTTTATTTTTCAATATTTCTTGAGCTTAATTTAAGTAGTTGATTTGTTTGTAAATAAAGGAGTATTAAAGATGTCTATCAACGCACAATTTAACGTTAAACACGCAAAGAAAATAATGTCTACAGTGACGTTATTAGCGCTCGGTTTATTGTATGGAAATGCAACGTTTGCTAATAACGACACCCTCTTAAGGGTGTGCGCAGACCCTGGAAATATGCCAATTTCCAACGACAAAGGCGAAGGATTTTCCAACAAAATTGCCAAGATTATTGCTGAAAGCATGGGCAAAAGCGTTTCTTATTTTTATCGTCCCTATTTAAACCGTGGTTTAACGCGCCAAACGTTTGATAACAATGAATGCGATATTTTAATGGACATGACGCCAGAAGATGAACGCATGATGACCACAGTGCCCCTCTATAAAAGTACCTTTGTGTTGGCTTACCGCAATGATAAAGGGATTGATATTCAAAATTTATCTGACCCAAAATTACTCAACGATTACAAAGTAGGCGTTTTTCAACACTCTGCCATTCGCACTGTTTTACAAGAGCATGGCATTAATCGCAATAACACGGTGGTCAGAACCATCGCCCATGATGCCGATTTAAGGCCAGAACGGCAGCCGCACATGGATGTGCAACTCATGTTAGATGGTGAATATGATGTGGCTGCTATTTGGGGGCCGATGGCAGGTTGGTATAAAACCATGAAAAACGCGCCCATTTCAATTGTGCCTGTCAATAAAATGGATGACACCACGCCAATGGAGTTTCCTCTTGCTATTGGTATGCGCAGAAATGCGAAAGAACTCAAAGCGCAAATTGAAGCTGCATTATTCAAAGAAAAAGACAAAATTAAACAAGTGTTTGTTGAATACGGCGTGCCGTTGGTTGAATGTAAAGAATGCGTGGTTTCAGGTGATCTACCCTCACACGGTGCTTACAAACCAATCGTTAGAAAAGCGCACGTGCCACCGCAATCAGACGTAGCAACACTGCCCGCAAGAATTGATGAAGCTTTAAAACAAGGCGCAACGCTTGAGCAAGAATTACACAATGCAACCATTGCGCGAGATAACCCACGCATTGAATATTTGCTTACGCGCGGTGCAAAAGTTGATACGCAAGATTCTGACGGACAAACACCGTTGATGGTGGCGGCAAAAAGTGGCGATTTAAGCGTCATTAACGGTTTACTCTCTTACAAGGCAAACCCTAACCTAAAAGACCATGATGGTTGGACAGCCGCAATGCACGCGGTAAAGTTGAACGAGCCCAAAATTTTTCGCTTACTGGGGCAATACAAAGCAGACTTTAATTTGATTAACAAAGACAATATGTCCGCTTTAGCCATGGCGGTTTTTTCAAACAAAGCCAATGCTGCGGTGGCTATGCTTGATAATAATGCAAACCCAGATTTAACCATGGGAACCGCAAAATACAATGCTTTAATGCTGGCGGTGAAGCAAGGTAATTTACAAATGGCGCAAACCTTGTTGCAGTACAAAGCCAACCCTAATGCAAAAAATGCAGGTGGATTAACACCTTTGATGATTGCCGCCTTTGGCGATCAAGACATGATTGCTTCATTGCTTTTGAAGTCTGGCGCAAATCCACAATTGAAAGATGATGAAGGAAAAACTGCCCTGATGCTTGCCACTGAAAATGACGCGCAAAAAGCCATCAATATTTTGCAAAGAACCTTGTAGTTAAAAAGAATTAATTAATATTTTGCAGTTAAGGCAAACATTATTTGAGAGTAAATCCTAGTCAATATTAGGATTTACTCCTTCAACAAAATCCTACAAAACAACGTTAAATCTCATGCTACAAAAAACTTGATTAGTCACAAAAATCAAGCAACAACAATATAGATAAATAAATTGAAAGGGTTATTATGAAGTTCGGTCGTGCAGTATTTATGTCTGCTTTTATGTTGAGTTTAATGGCGGGTTCACTACAAGCCGCAGACGAACCCCCAGCGCAAGCCGTGGGCGCAGATGGCTTTAAAATTCCTGAGCAAAAGAAAGCGTTAGGCGAAGCGCCACCACCGCCAGCCGATGTGATGACGCCACTAGAACGCGTGAAAGCAACGCCCGTTGGGCAATTAAAAAACCCCTATGCTAAAAACCCAGACATGGCAAAATGGGGGCAAAAACGTTACATGGGCAATAGCTGCAATGGCTGCCACGGTGGCACAGGTGGTGGTGGCATGTGCCCACCCATTTCAAACGAAACTTGGGTGTATGGCAGTGATGACGATACTTTATTCCGTTTAATTGCTTTGGGCAGTGATGAGTTGCAAAAACAATTGGGTATCTCACGTAAAGGTCGTGAAAACGTTGTTGGACCAATGCCAGCCTTTGGTGGCATTATTAAAACGGATGATGAAATTTGGCGCATTATCACCTTTTTAAGAACCACCTACCGTGGTGATCCTAGTAAGGCTAACTGGTAGGTTTGATGGCTTAATTTGGTATAAATTGCTTTGTTAATCAATGCCCTAAGTAAAAAACTGCTCAATTTAATTCAAACTAAATTGAGTGGTTTCTTTTTGAAAATTATCATCGTTATTTTTCTAAATTTCTTTACAACTCTTAACGCGTATTCACAATCGTTTGCCTACATCACCAATCAAGGTGACAACACCGTTTCAGTTGTTTCTTTAGAAAATAATCAAGTGGTTGCCAATATTCCTGTTGGAAAAGCGCCCGTAGGCGTTGCGGTTGATTCAATTAATCATCGGCTTTACATCACCAACGTTGAAGGCAAATCAATCACCATGATTGATATGATGACCAACCAAGTGTTAGGCGAGCTTAACGTTCAATTTGCCCCAGTTGGTGTGGTTTTAAGTAAAAATGGCGCACAGTTATTTGTGGCAGATTGGTATCAAGACCATGTCTATGTCATTGAAACCAATTGCTTTTTAGAAAAAAAATACTTTTTGGATAAAAACGTAGAAAGCCAGTTTAAAGAAATTACCGTTGGCAAAGCACCTTCAGGCATGGTCATGAGCCGTGAGGGCGCATCGCTTTACATTGCCAATCGAGACAGCGACACCGTTGCGGTGGTCGATGTTCGCACCTTAAAAATCATTCATTCCATTCCCGTTGGTAAGCATCCTTTTGGCTTAGGGTTAAGTGGAGATGGCAAACATTTATTGGTTGTGAATGTTGAAAGTAATTCAATTTCTGTGATTGATACACACCGAGATGTTGTGATTGCAACCATTGCTGTAGGTGAGCACCCCTATTGCGTGGCTTCAAGCCCCGACGGCAAATATGCTTATGTCACCAACACGGGGGCAGACAGCATCAGCGTGGTTGATTTGCAAAAATATAAAACCGTTTTAACCATTCCAAGTGATGGCTTTCCGGAAGGCATTGCCTTTGATACAAAGCATCAGCGTATTTATGTTGCCAGTTGGATGGACGACTCAGTTTTTATTATTGATGCAAAAACGAACAAAAAAATAGCCAGTATTCCAACAGGAAAACGCAGCCGTTCTTTTGGGAATTTTATTGGGTCAACCGATTGATTTTTGTGAAATAAAGTTAAATTTTTTAATAAAAGAGGAAAGTTAAGCAATGAAAAAAATTCTAATGTTATGTTTATTTGCAATGCCCATGTTTTCAATCCCCACGTTTTCAAGTGCAGCCAATGCGCCCAGCCAGCAAAAAGTGATTCGTGAAGTGGTGATTAAAGCTGAACCCTCAAAAGTATGGGCAATGGTGAAAGATTTTGGTGGTCTGCAAAAATGGCATCCAGCGGTGGAAAGTTCAACCACTGAAACAAAACCGGATGAAGCTGGCACGCCGTTGCTGCATCGCACCTTAAATTTAAAAGGTGGTGGCACAATTTTAGAAAAAGAAACGGCCCATTCTGATGAAGAAATGAAATTTGAATACCGCATTGTCGAAGGCGTTTTGCCAGTGAGCGGTTATCGTGCAAATTTTTCTGTGAAAGCTGGCGCAACACCCAATGAAAGTATTGTGAATTGGACAGGCCGCTTTTACAACAAAGCCAATAAAGTAGATGCGCCCAAAGGTGAAGACAACGAAACTGCCGTAAAAGCGGTTGAAGGGGTGTATGACAGCGGCCTAGAAAACCTAAAAAAATTGCTAGAAGCGCAATAATTTTTTTAAACATTAGGAAAAAATAAATAGGAAACAAATATGAAATTAAATTGGATTCAATCAGCAAGTTTAATGTTGATGATGGTGTTTTCCATAAATGCCAACGCACACGGGCCTAGCCCACAAAAAATGGTGAAAGAAGTGGTGATTAAAGCCAGCCAAGAAAAAGTGTGGGCTTTAGTAAAAGATTTTGGCGCGATTGGTAAGTGGCACCCAGATGTAACCAGTGCAAAACTTGAAACAAAAAAAGACGCTGAAACAGGTGCGGATTTGCCGCATCGTTTGGTGGCTTTAAAAAATGGCACAGGCTTTTTAGAAAAATTGCGTGAAGTCAACGAGGCAGATAAAAAGATTGATTACAAAATGGTCGAAGGGCCAGAAAGCACCATCGCGGTGAGCAATTACCGTACCGTGATGCAAGTAAAAGCAGGCGCAAATGCGGGCGAAACAATTTTGGTGATTACTGCGCGCTTTTATAACAAAGCCAATAGTATGGAAGCGCCACCCGGCCAGGATAACCCAACGGCCAATAAAGTGATTAATGAAATTTATGATGCTGCCGCTGTTGGATTAAAAAAGGCATTAGAAGGTTAATTAAGCATTTTTATGTGATTTTAGTTACATATCGCTTCTCATTAAAAGAAGATAATGAATTTTATAAAAGTTATATTTTTTAGGAGAAGCGTGATGAATTTGCAAATTAATATTTTACCAACCTTAAAAAAATTTGGACTTATCGCACTGCTTATTTCAAGCATTGTGATGAGTCCATTTTTATTTGCAGCCACTGTGAATGGTGAGTTTGATCAATTATGCGTGATGGGTTTGGCAGAAGGTAAGCGGATTAAAACAGACTGTTCTGTTAATACTGAATTTGATGGAAAAAAGTACTGCTTTCGCACTGAGGATGCAAAATTAGCATTTAACAAAGACCCAAAGCGTAACTTGGAACGTGCAAAAGATCATTATGCCGCAGGCGAAGTGACGCAAACTGGCGATGATATGGGCAAGTATAGTGTAGATGACGTTAAATCATGGTTAGACCAATATATTCAAAACGAATCTAAAAAGAATCACGGTATTTATTTTGTGCATGATTCGCTCACTGGCGAGAAATTAGCACTTAACTATCAAAATATTGACTTTATGCGTAGTTTGCATGGCTATGGTTTTTTTCCTGAAGCAATCTTTACTGCAAAGGACGAAGCAAATAAAAAATATTTAGTAGATTTTTGGGTAAAACCAAAAAATGGCAAGCTTGATTTATTTGATGTGCGAATTTATAAAGCGCCAAAAAAAGAGGCTGGTAAATGGATTTTAGTAAAGCGCCAGCCCAAGCCTTGGTGGTGGATTCCAGCCTCTGAACATCCTGGGGAATCTGAGCAAAAACGGAGTTGGGAAGTAATGTCCGCGATTGAGGCGCATATTGTGAGTGCTAAAAATGCAGATTCTGGTTTCTATAAGCTTAAAGATGATAAAACTGGAGAGGAAATTGCACTAGAGTTCATCGGCGTGCATCAACCAGTGCGAAAATTGAAAGAAAATGGTCATTTTTTTGCCTGCACCGATTTCCGTAAACAAGGCAGTAAAGATGAGATTTATGACATTGATTTTTGGTTAGATGAAACCACAGGAAATATTAAAGTTGGCACTGTGCGCGTACATAAAGTGCCAGAAATGCGTGATGGCGACATCATACAAGTGCCAAGATTTAATCATGATCCAAACAAGACTGAAGTTGTTCCTTAACATTATTTAAATCCTTATAAATAGGAATTTCGTTAAGCATTAACGCTAAAATTTTATCCAAGCGATTAAAAACTTAGCAGGAATAACAAAGAGTAACGAAGGCAAAGAACTTAAAAGTAAATTTTCACTCTGATAAATTGTGAATATTCATCTTATTTAACATGAGTCATGGAGACTTAAAATGATTAAAAAATCAATCGCTATGATGGCGTTCTTTTGTTTGTCACCGCATTACGTATATTCAAAACCGCCATCAAGTGAAAACCCGCTGATTGGCACTTGGGAATGGACAAACATCAAAAATAGTTGTAATGAAACCTATATTTTTGCAACGGATGGCTCAAGCCATATTACCAGCGGCACTGAAACCTCCACCGCCAGTTATGTACTTTCAGAAAAGCCCTCAGAAAAAGGGTTTTATAAAGTCACCCTAAAAATCATCAAAGATCACGGCGGCAAAGATTGCTCTGAAGAAACGGTTGATAATTCAGGCCAAGAATATTCTAATTTTTTAGCATTTCATCCATCAGGCAATCAATATGTTGTCTGTGAAAAAGAAACAACCGATAGTTGTGTTGGGCCGCTTAAAAAAGTGAAATAGCTTATTTTTTTATTCAATGAATCTAGTAAAAAAAATAATAAAAAATTCTTTACTGATGGGCGTTATTTGCGCGGTAAATCTTGTTGGTTGTTTACTCGCAAAGGCGGATGACGAAAAATCTTTAAAAGAAATTAACCAAGAAATTAACTCACAGGGTTTTAAAAAGCTTATCGATTTACCAGAATTTAACGCGGCAGATTCTTTTATTGTTTCAAAACCACCCATTCAAAAAGAAATTTCAACCAGTGATGCTATTTTAAAAAATGGCTATCAATTACTGATTAGAGATTATTTTGAAGTGCAAGGTCGCGTACTTTCTAAAAGAAACTATTTGGGCGATGAACGCGCAGATATTTCTCCTATTGATGTTGCGTTAGGCTGGGGGAAAATGTCCGATGTGAGTTTTTTGCAGCAAGTAGAATTTAGACAAAATAACCGATTTTTATATTGGCACGTCAATGAATTTCCCATGCCGCGCAAAGAATTAGAAGCTTCTGCCAGTAATATGCACTTAATTCCAGAAAATGAAACAATTGCGCAACAATTAAAAGCCATCAAAAAAGGACAAATTGTCACGCTTTTCGGTTATTTGGTCGATGTCAAAGCGCCGGATGATTTTATTTGGATGACTTCAAGATCACGCGATGATTCTGGTGATGGCGCTTGTGAAATTATTTACGTTAAGGACATCAAAATTCGTCAATAAACTAGGGATAAATTCCTAGCCATTTTTGTGAGGAAACGCATAGCCTTGCGTGCAATAAATCCATATTCTTGGTAAATGCAAATTGCAATGAAAGCATTTTCCGTACTGCTAAAAAAACCTATTTAAGCTGAGTAATTATTTGCTCAGCTTTTTTTTATACATTTTTAAGAAGCAAATTTTTACAGAATTAACTAAAGGAAAAATCATGAACCCTCACATTAAAACGTTTTTTTTATTTGCGCTCACGGCAATGTACGCTACAAACTTGCAAGCAGCACCGTTGGCTTATGTGCCCAATGAAAAAGACGGCACGGTTTCTGTGATTGATACGCAAACAGATAAAGTGGTGAATCTCATGCCAAAAAAAGGTGCGTTTGGTAAAAAAATTCAAGCAGTAGCCATTCACCCAAACGGCAAAAAACTGTATGTGGTGGTGCGCGATAAAAACGCGGTGGCGATTGTCGACTTAGAGAAAGGAGAACAAGAAAAAATTGTTAAAGTGGGCGATGAGCCAGAAGGCATTGATATTTCACCTGACGGTAATACGCTAGCTGCGTGTTTAGAAGAAGAAAATGCCATTTCATTTGTTGATTTAAGCACCGCAAAACTTGCCCACACTGCCAAGACGCAGGGCAGAAATCCTGAACATTGTGTTTATTCAAACGATGGAAAATGGCTTTTGGCTAGCAATGAGGAAAGTGGCGATGTGGATGTCATTGATGTTGAGAAACACAAATCAGTGCATTTAATTAAAGCGACCAAACACCCTCGCGGGATTGGTTTTACGCCAGACGGAAAATTTGCCTATATTGCCAATGAAGCCGCTAATTTAGTGGAAGTTGTTTCTGTTGGCGATTGGAAAATCTTGGAGCGCATTCCAGTCGGGTTACGTTCTAACGGTGTCAAAGTTTCTCATGATGGCAAGCGCGTTTATATAACCAACGGTGGTGACGCAAACGTAAGCGTGATTGAGACTACGACCAATAAAGTCATCGCCACTATCCCTGTGGGAAAACGCCCATGGAATATGGCGCTGACACCAGATGATAAAAAACTATATGTGGCAAACGGGCGCAGCAACAGTGTTTCTGTGATTGATACTGCAAGCAATACCGCCATTACGGAAATTCCTGTTGGGCAATTACCTTGGGGCGTGGTGATTAACTAACTATTTTTTAATTAAGCGAGCCACAAATAAATCTTTTTGATTTATTTAATACCTTAAAAGCGCGTAAATCTGTGCGGAAAATTTGCTTTATTTTGCTGCTAGGCATGCAGATATTGCCTTTGCATGCAGCACCGATTGTTGAAAATTGGCGGGTGATTAAAGAGGCATTTTTTAACGAAAAATCCGTTTTAACCGATGATGGTAAATTAGAAGTTGGACACATCAACATTGAGGCCCCGGTGCAAGCAGAGGATGCTTCGCTCGTGCCTTTTTCATTTCAAGTCATGCTTAAACAATCATTCATCGCTAGGGTTTATTTGTTTACCGACGCTAATCCAATTTTACATACTGCAACGTTTCATCTGTTGCAAAAGCGTCATATATTTGAACTTGCAACGCGTATTCGATTAGAAAAAAATAGTGTTGTACGTGTGATTGCAGAAACCGATGCTGGCCAATTATTGATGGCAACGGTGGACATTAAAACGCCAGGCGGTGGCTGTGGTGGTGGCGCTACAGCGGATGAAGCCGCGTTAAGGGCAAGTGCTGGACAGATGAAAGTGCGTTTTAACCAAGACAATTCTGAAGCATCGTCAGCATTTTCTTTTTATATCAAACACCCAATGCGGACAGGGTTTGAGCGCACTGCACAAGGCTATTACGCAAAAGCGTGGTACATCAATCAGTTAACATTTACTGAAAACAATACAGATTTTTTACAGATTGATGTTGAACCAGGCATCAGCGCAGACCCATATTTTAAATTGACGCAAACAAATTCATTCATAAGCCCATTGATAGTAAAAGCCACTGACAACGAAGGCAAAGCTTATCAACAAGTATTTGCATTTTAGACGATAAGAAATTCATGAAGCATTTAGTAATATTTGGGAGTTTATCCCTAGCTCGCAGTGAATATTTCAGGGAATATTTGTATGGTCATTTTAAAAAAAATTTAAGAAAAATTTAGCCTATGCAAACTCTTCAACAATCTCAACCAATACACTTTGTACAAGATTTAAACGCATGGCGTGACCACGCTTTGGCCTTAGAAACTGAACTCAATAGCGTGGTTTTAGGCTTAAAACCTGCTATTCGATTGCTGATAATTGCTATTTTTTCACGCGGGCATGTGTTGTTAGAAGGCAATGTGGGGGTTGGCAAAACCACATTATTGCGCGCCGCTGCGCGAGGTTTAGGCGGCGGTTATCAACGCGTTGAAGGCACGATTGATTTAATGCCTCAAGATTTAATTTATCACACCTATATTGATGCGGAAGGTAAACCAAAAGTTGAAGCAGGGCCTTTGCTGGCACAAGGTGAAGATTTATCCGTTTTTTTCTTTAATGAAATTAACCGCGCTCGCCCGCAGGTACATTCGCTTTTGTTACGCGTGATGGCTGAACGCAGTGTGAGTGCCTTTAATAAAGAATATTATTTTCCACACTTACAAGTGTTTGCTGACCGCAACGCTGTTGAAAAAGAGGAGACTTTTGAGTTGCCAGGGGCAGCACGTGACCGATTTTTAATGGAAATTGAAATTGCGCCAATTGACGACAGTGCCGTGCATAAAGCGCTGACTTTTGACACGCGTTTTCATAATACCGATCAACTGATTGAAGCCGTTGGCGCTGGGCGAATAGATTATGCATCGCTAACGCATTTAGCCCCGCAAATTCAACAACAAGTCACCGCAGGCGAAGCCGTACAGGATTTTGTGGAACATTTGCGCCGTGCCACGCATCGCCCACAAGATTATGGCATTCAATTACCAGAAGTTGAAATGAACGAGCTGATGGTGGCGGGCATGGGTCCACGCGGAAGTAGCATGCTGGTGCGCGCCGCAAAAGTGGCGGCTTGGTTGGAAGGGCGCAAGCAGTTAACGCCGCAAGATGTGGCAACCGTGTTTCATGAAGTGGTGGCACACCGCGTATTTTTTACGCCCATTTATGAGCTGCAACGCAGTTGGTTAAACCGTGCTTATACGCAGGCAATTTTGAGCCACGTGCCAACACCTTAAAAAATATTAATGCTCAAAATATGCAGTTGAAACAATCCATCATCCATTACCACATTGGCTGGAAACCACGTGGCAACCAGCCGGGGGCGAAACGTGGTTTAAACGCAGGCATTGGCGATCAGCTCCGTGCGTTAGTCATGTTGCGCGATCATCCAGACCCGCGCCGTTTAGATTTACGTGCCAGCATGCGCGACCCATTTGAACGCTTATGGGTGCGGGATTTTTACTTAAATACCGCATTTAAAGTGATTGTACTTGTCGATATTTCGGCCTCAATGGGCTATGTTGGCCAAGTGAACCGCATGCAGGTGGCGCAAGAAATTACAGCGCAGCTTGCCATTGCTGCCTATCGCGCAGGCGACGCATTTGGCGTTTATGCAGCCAATGAAACAATTCATCCGTCTGCGGTTTTGCCCGCAAAAATTAATCGCTCTGCTTGGCTTTGGGTGCGTAAAGCGTTTGCCAACATCAAACCGCAAGGCAATAGCGTGGCTGGTTTATTAAAAGTTGTTCCACAATTGCCATTACGCAAAAGCTTAATTTTCATTATCTCAGATTTTCAATGGCCAAAAGGACAATGTGGACAGCTCCTAAAAGCGCTTAACCATCACGATGTTGTGCCTATTATTCTGAAAGACCCCGCTGAAATAAGCGCGATACCCACGCGTGGTATTGCGACGATTGTTGACATGGAAACAGGTGAAAATAAATTTGTTTGGTTAAGAAGCGGCTTGCAAGAAAAAATGCAAACCATGCTTGCGCAACAAAAAGATACATTAAATGAAGTATTTAGGCGCTACGGAACTAAGCCTTTTTTTGTGAATGGTCATTTTGAAGTAGGCTATTTAAACCGTTATTTTATGGAGCGCAATCAATGAAATACGTTTATATTGCCTGTATTTTATTGTGCGGGATATTGGGGTTTATTGTAGCAAGCAACGCCAGCGAGCAAGCCAATGTCGTGGTAAACATGCGCAATCATGGCTACACCATGGGTGATTTAATGCCCATGCGCATTGAAATTCAATTTCCTAAAAATACCACGTTAGATATTGATAGTTTGCCATTTATTGGCAGACTAAAACCTTGGATGGATGTGCGTGAAATTAAAGTTGAAGAGACTAAGGGACGTGCAATCATCCATTTAACCTGGCAAATTTTTGCCACCGTTGAAATTGCCCAAACGCTAAAAACACCAGAAATTATTTTAAAAACCCTAGAAAAACCTGCCAAAAACATCATCATTCCTGCACAAGCTTTTTATTATTCGCCTGTATTTCCACCCCCGCCGTTAAAAGAAATTAAACGCCGCGAAAATTTAATCCCACCTTTGCTGAATGAAAAAACGCCATTTTTGCGAATGGTATTCTGCTTAACATTGCTGTTATTGAGTGCGGGGGTACTAGTTTGGTTGAAAGATATGATTCCGTGGTTGCCATTTAAAGCTGGCCCACTGGCGTTATTAACTCAAAATTTGAAGTTGGAAATTAAAAAATTTGGCGCGCTAGATTCGTTTAATTTAAGCCAATTGCGTGAAATTCACAAAGCCTTAAATGAAACAGCAGGCGTCAGTTTATATCTCAATAATTTAGAAGTTTTATTTAAAAATGCCCCTTATTTGAAACATGAAGAAAACGCAATTTCAAGTTTTTTTCATCAATCATGGGCTCAATTTTACCCATCCAATCAGGCTTCTACGTTAAAGATTGATTTGCTAGAAACCATGCGATTGCTTGAGCGATGTGCTTTGGCTGAACGCCTATTTCGCCGTCAAAAATTGAATTTTAGTCAACAATAATGGGGCAATTATATTTTTATAAGTCAGAATTTTTGTGGTTGTTGCCACTTGCATTGTTGCCCTTAATTGCGCATGGGGTCAAAAAATTTCAATATCCTAGTTTAAGAGATTGGCCACAAGATTCAGCGTCTACTTTTTTGCGTTGGGCGATTAAAAGCTTGGCAGCATTGACCATTGCAACCCTCATTTTTGCAGCAGCAACGCCATTTACCGAGGGTGGAACGACAACAAAAGTGGGCGCGGGTGCTGAAATTGTCATTGTACTAGACCGCAGTGGCAGTATGTCTGAAGGATTAAAAGGGCGCGAATATAATCGGCAAGATGCGGAAGCGGGTAAGTCACAAGCGCATTTTTTAAGCAAAATTGAGGCTGCGCGTAAAGTGTTACTCAAGTTTATGCAACAGCGCCCAGGTGACACGTTTGGTATGGTAGCGTTTAATGCGTCGCCCATCAGCGTTGCGCCCTTGAGTGCAGACCGTGAATTGGCCGAAGCCGCGCTTTTAAGTGCGCAAAGCCAAAGTACAGGCTTTACTGCGCTCAGTCGTGCGCTGGCCTTGGCTTTAGATTATTTTGAAGGCAGGCCTTACACAGCAACGCGCTTGATTTTATTGGTGTCTGATGGCGATGCGATCATTGAACCAGAAGATCAAAAAATTTTAAAAGAAGCCTTTATACGTGAACGGGCGCAATTAATGTGGGTATATGTGCGCGGTGAGCGTGAGCTGAGTATTTTGGACACCGTGATTGCGGGCGACAACGAAATCATCACACAACAAGACACACAGCTTGCTAACCAAAAGCAATCTGCCAGCATGCATGAAGTATTCAACCAGCTTGAAATGCCTTACCAAGCGTTTGAGGTGGACAGTGAAGAAGGTTTTGCCCGCGCCATGCAAGCTATTTCAAGCGCAACCAATCAACCCACGCGCTATGAATTTCGATTACCCAGACAAGATTACGCGGGCTATTTATATGGTCTTAGCATGATTTTAATGTTGGGATTGATAAGCGTTAAGCGATTGGAAATTAAGCAATGGACTCCTTAAATAAACTTAAAAAAACAACACTGAATTTGTTGCCATATTTAGAGCATTTTTTATTGGCATTGATATTCATTTTTGCAATGCTCAGTATTTTTTTTGGTGTGGAATGGCTGTCATTAAAATCAATCAACGCTGATTTTAACAGCGGAACATTAATTAAGCGTGAGATGGGTTCTGACGCGCATCAAGCCCTGATGGGGTCTTATTTATTCAGCCAGAAAGAAAAATCAGAAAAAAATCTAAAAAAATTAATGCATGTGCTTTCACTAGCGGAAGCCGCGCAAGATACGCAAATTCGTGCACTGGCAAAATTTTATACAGCCAATTTATATTTTGATTTATCTGCAATTTCTGGTGATATTGCGGCAGGCGGTTCGCATCAGCAAGCCGTTGCGCAAATTGAATTAGCGCGGGAAGCGTATAAAAGCGCGTTAAGAATCAACCCAAATTTTTACGAAGCGCGCTTTAATTTAGAACTGCTTGATCGACTCAGCCCAGAAAAACGCACACAAGGTTGGCAGGCAGAAACTGATGGTGTGACTTTGCAGCCCTTTAAACGCAATGGTACCGCTATGATGCGCGACAATACGCGCCGAGGCCTACCGTGATGTCAGTACCTACAATTCAACGACTTAAATTGTCAATGTTTCATGCTTGGCAAAACGGCACTTTGTTTTTTATTTTGGCATTATTGTCATTGCTGCCTGTTTGGTTTGAACCGCAGTTACCGCTAAAAAGTGTGGTGCAAGACACTTTATTTGTGATTGATATTTCTGAAAGCATGAATGTGCGTGATGTGGATTTTCCTAAGCCACAGTCAGACCGATTAACGCTGGCAAAACTGGCCGTGCGGGAAGGTATGGCGGCATTGCCCTGTGGCTCACGCGTATCCATTGGGCTATTTGCGGGCGATGAAGTGGTGATTTTATTTGAGCCACTTGAAATTTGTCGGCATTTTCCAGCCATTGAGCAAGTGGTCACAAAGTTAGATAGCCGCATGCGCTGGATTGGCGATTCTTGGGTGGTGCGCGCTTTAGTTTCTGCCATTAAAGAAGCTGAAAAAAGAAAGCTAAACCTTGGTGATGGTGACAGACGCTGACGAAATGCCCCATCATTCTGCGCCACGCATCGCTGATTTAATTGACTACCAAAACAAAGTGAAAGGCGTGTTGTGGGGCGTGGGTGGTGAAGCGCCGCAACCTGTGCCAAGGCTGGATGGCAACAATCAAATTATTGGCTACTGGACACCAGAAGAAGCGGTAATTGAAGGTAACCACCCAAATTTACTGGCTTTTGTCAGGGCGCTAGCGCCGGGTGAAAAAGCGCCCGCAGGCACCTTGGATGAAGTTGGAGAGCATTTATCTGCATTTAATAAACATGTTTATGCAAACCATTGCGCAAGCAGTTCCCATGGAATTTAGCAAAATCAATGATCCTGTTGATGCAGTAAAAAGCTTAAAAAATGCAAATTTCCAAAAACAAGCGATAGCTCAAAGAGACGCACGCTGGATATTTGGCTTGATTGCACTTGCTTTGACAATCATTGGTTGGTGTTGGAAAGATGGACATTAAATTAAGCAAACGTTTTGAGTTTGTAATGTTTATAAAAACTGTTGATTGATTTGCATGCTAATTTCAAACTACTGAAACTCCTAACAGGTTGATAAAGTAACATCAACTTGCACTTTTCCACAAAACTTTGCCATAGTTTAAAAGCAATCATTGAAAACTCAAATGTGCTTAAATGCCTTATTTAAAATGTTTATGAATAGAATTTTGAGTAAAATTTGTGGCTAAAATGCAACCGCATTATTAAAAATGCGTATTTCTTGAATTGTGGATTTGGGTTATCATTCACGAAGAAATTAAGTATTTTTGTTAAAAAATTAACAAAAATCAGCATTATAATTGTTATAAGTAGCGGCTAGATTAAAATTTAGCGCTTAATGTTTGATTGTTAATAAAATTAGTTAAAAACGATTACTTAATGAATAGAAGGCAAAAAAGGCTTTTTTTTAAAACGTTTTATTAAAAAATACATGTAACACTGCAACTATTCATCATTTTTTCTATCATTGTTGAAGTTAAATATTTTGTTGAATACTTCTTGCGTAGTTTAGGGTCATAAAAAGTGTTAGAAAATTATTTTCCCATATTGTTATTTATTCTTGTTGGCCTTGGTGTTGGGCTTGGTCCACTCATTCTAGGTAAGCTGGTTTCACCAAGCAAGCCAGATGCAGCAAAAAACTCCCCTTATGAGTGCGGTTTTGAAGCCTTTGAGGACGCGCGTATGAAATTTGATGTGCGCTATTATTTGGTTGCGATTCTATTTATTTTATTTGATTTGGAAATTGCATTCTTATTTCCGTGGGCCATCGTTTTGCAGGAAATAGGCATGTTCGGGTTTGTCGCGATGATGATATTTTTAGGCGTTTTGGTCATTGGCTTCATCTACGAATGGATGAAGGGCGCGCTTGAGTGGGATTAACCTTAAGAGATTGTATTAATTATGAGTATTGAAGGCGTTTTAGAAAAAGGGTTTGTGACCACTACGCTAGATACGGTCATCAACTATACCCGTACTGGTTCGTTATGGCCGATGACGTTTGGTTTGGCTTGTTGCGCAGTGGAAATGATGCACGCAGGTGCATCACGTTATGACTTGGATCGCTTTGGAATTGTATTTCGGCCTAGTCCACGGCAATCAGACGTGATGATTGTTGCAGGTACTTTGGTGAACAAAATGGCGCCGGCATTACGCAAAGTTTACGATCAAATGGCTGAGCCTCGTTGGGTGATTTCTATGGGTTCTTGCGCTAATGGCGGTGGCTATTACCATTATTCTTATGCAGTAGTGCGTGGCTGTGATCGAATTGTGCCTGTTGATGTGTATGTGCCAGGGTGTCCACCAACCGCAGAAGCGCTACTTTATGGCATTATTCAATTGCAAAATAAAATTAAACGCACGAATACCATTGCACGTTAAGTAGCCCGCTAACAAAAAGCACACAGATAAAAAATTAAAAGTTTATGTCAATTAAATTAGATCAATTGTTAAGTAAATTAAACGAAGTGCTTGGCAATCAAATTTCACGGAAAACTGTTGCGCTTGATGAAATTACCATCGAATGTAAAGCTTCAGAATATTTAGCTGTTTGTCAAAAATTGCGTGATACAGATGGGCTTAAAGTTTGAACAACTCATTGATTTGTGTGGCGTAGATTACCAAGAGTATGGTGATGGTACTTACGATGGGTTGCGTTATGCAGTAGTCAATCATTTTTTATCTGTGAGTTTAAATCAACGCTTGCGCTTGCGCGTGTTTGCGCAAGATGAAGATTTCCCAATTTTGCCAACGCTCGTGCATTTGTGGCCTGTAGCCAATTGGTTTGAGCGTGAAGCCTTTGATTTATACGGCATTATGTTTGAAAATCACCCAGATTTACGTCGCTTGCTCACAGATTATGGTTTTGTTGGTCATCCATTCCGTAAAGATTTCCCAATGATTGGTCATGTAGAAATGCGTTACGATCCAGAACAGCAGCGTGTCATTTATCAGCCTGTGACCATTGATCAGCGCAATAATGTGCCGCGTGTTATCAGAGATGAGGGCTTCCATCGTGGCTGAAATTAGAAATTACACAATGAACTTTGGCCCGCAACATCCTGCGGCGCATGGTGTTTTACGCTTAGTTTTGGAGTTAGATGGTGAAGTGATTCAGCGTGCAGACCCGCATATTGGTTTGTTGCATCGCGGTACTGAAAAACTCGCTGAAAATCGCACCTATTTGCAATCCGTTCCGTACATGGATCGTTTGGATTATGTGTCCATGATGGCAAATGAGCATGCGTATGTAATGGCGATTGAGAAAATGCTCGGGATTGATGTGCCGATTCGGGCGCAATATATTCGCGTCATGTTTGATGAAATTACACGCGTATTAAATCACTTGCTCTGGCTAGGCGCTCATGCACTTGATGTTGGCGCAATGACCGTGTTTTTATACGCTTTCCGTGAGCGCGAAGATTTGTTTGATTGTTATGAAGCAGTTTCTGGCGCTCGGATGCATGCTGCTTATTACCGTCCAGGTGGCGTGTATCGTGATTTGCCAGCGCACATGCCGCAACATCAAAATACAAAATTCCGTAGCGCAAAAGCCATTGATAAGTTGAACGAAAACCGTCAAGGGTCGTTGCTTGATTTTATTGAAGACTTTACTAATCGTTTCCCAGGCTACATTGATGAGTATGAAACATTACTCACAGATAATCGTATTTGGAAGCAGCGTACGGTAGATGTTGGCATCGTGACGCCCGAGCGCGCACTTGCGTTAGGGATGACGGGGCCGATGTTGCGTGGCTCAGGCATTGCTTGGGACTTACGTAAAAAACAACCTTACGAAGTTTATGCGAATTTAGATTTCGATATTCCAGTCGGTGTGAATGGCGATTGTTATGATCGCTATTTGGTGCGAATGGAAGAGTTTAGGCAATCAAATAAAATTATCAAACAATGTGTTGATTGGTTACGTAAAAACCCAGGTCCTGTGATAACTAGTGATAATAAAGTTGCCCCACCAAACCGTGAAGGTATGAAAGAAAATATGGAGGATTTAATCCACCATTTTAAATTATTTACCGAAGGTTTTCATGTGCCTGCGGGTGAAGCCTATGCAGCGGTGGAGCATCCAAAAGGTGAGTTTGGAATTTATATGATTTCAGATGGAGCTAATAAACCGTATCGTCTAAAAATCCGTGCCCCAGGTTTTCCTCACTTGGCCGCACTAGATGAAATGACGCGTGGTCACATGATTGCTGATTTGGTGGCCATTATTGGAACGCAAGATATTGTATTTGGCGAAATTGATCGTTAACTTAAATTTAATTATTCACGACAGTGTAGATAATTAAGTTTGAAAAATTAAGATAAAGAAAAATGCTCAGTCCAGAAGCGATTAAGAAGATAGATTACGAACTTACAAAATATCCTGAAGATCAGACGTCAGGCAGCAGTGATGAGTGCTTTGCGTATTGTGCAGGCGGAACGCGGTTGGCTTGTCTAAAGAAAGTATTTCAGACGTTGCCGACTATTTACGTATCCCAGAAATTGCGGCAATGGAAGTGGCCAGTTTCTATAATATGTACGACTTACAGTCCAGTAGGACAATATACAAGATTAGCGGTATGCACCAACATCTCATGTATGTTGCGTGATAGCGATGCAATTGTTGAGCATCTTCAAAACTAAGCTCGGCGTTGGTTTTAATGAGATTACGCCAGATGGAAAGTTTTGCTTAAAAGAAGGTGAATGTATGGGTGCTTGTGGCGGCGCCCCACTTTTAACAGTCAATAATCACACAATGCATGAATTTTTAACACCAGAAAAAGTAGACGCAATTTTGGAGGCGCTGAAATAATGACAACGCCTAACGAATTGTACCTTGCAAATAAACCAGTCGCGACTGAATTAGCTGGACAAACTTTATTATGTTTGCGCACGCTAAATGAAGAAAATCCAGCTTCGCTTGAAACATATTTAAAATTAGGCGGCTACGCAGCACTTAAGAAAATTGTCACCGAAAAAACCAAAGCCACAGACATTATCACGCAGGTAAAAAACTCTGGGTTGCGTGGACGTGGCGGTGCGGGCTTTCCTACAGGCTTGAAGTGGAGCTTTATGCCCCGTTATTTTGACGGCACAAAGTATTTGGTTTGCAATTCAGATGAAGGCGAGCCGGGGACATTTAAAGACCGCGATATTTTGCGCTATAACCCGCATCAGTTAATTGAAGGTATGGCGATTGCGGCTTATACCTTGGGTGCACGTGTTGGCTATAACTACATTCATGGTGAAGTTTGGCAAGATTATGAGACCTTTGAAAACGCGCTGCATGAAGCAAAAGCCGCTGGTTATTTAGGCGAAAACTTATTTGGTTCAAACTTTTCTTTTGATTTGTATGCTGTACATGGGTATGGCGCATACATTTGTGGTGAAGAAACTGCGTTAATTGAATCGATTGAAGGTAAAAAAGGTCAGCCGCGTTTTAAACCACCATTCCCTGCAAGTTACGGTGTGTTTGGTAAACCAACTAATGTCAATAATACAGAAAGTTACACCTCAATTCCTTGGATTTTAGCCAATGGAGGTCAGGCCTTTGCAGATTTAGGTGTGCCAAATTCAGGGGGTACAAAATTATTTTCCGTTTCAGGGCATGTAGAAAAACCTGGAAATTATGAAGTAAAAATGGGCATGCCATTTACTGAGTTACTAGCTTTAGCAGGTGGTATTTGGAAAGGCCGTCAATTAAAAGCAGTGATTCCTGGTGGGCCCTCAACCGCAGTGATGCCAGCTTCAGCCATTATGGGTGCAACCATGGATTATGACGGTTTAAGTAAAGCGCGCTCAAGTCTTGGTGCAGGGTCAATGATTGTCATGGATGAAACGACTTGCATGGTAAAAACTTTGCAACGCTTAAGCTATTTTTTCTATGAAGAAAGTTGCGGGCAGTGTACGCCTTGTCGCGAAGGTACTGGTTGGGTTTATCGCGTGATTACACGTATTGTGAATGGGCAAGGCAAAATGGAAGACTTGGATTTGCTGACAGATGTGAGTAACAACATTGCTGGACGTACCATTTGCGCCTTAGGTGAAGCAGCTGCGACGCCTGTATTAAGTTTTATTAAGCACTTTAGACCAGAGTTTGAATACTATATTCAGCATGGTAAAAGTATGGTGGATGGCAAATAAATATGCACATTAACCTTAAAAATGTAATGGTAAAAACATCATGTTGAATGTAGAAATCGATGGAAAATTAGTGGAAGTGGAACACGGCAGCACCATTATTGATGCGGCAGATAAAATAGGCGTGCCGATTCCTAGGTTTTGTTATCACAAAAAACTTTCTGTCGCTGCAAATTGCCGCATGTGTTTGGTGCAGGTTGAAAAGTTTAATAAACCACTACCAGCTTGCGCCACGCCCGTGGCTGAAGGTATGAAAATTTTCACACGCTCAAAAGCTGCCATAGAAGCACAGCAAAGTGTGATGGAATTTTTACTCATTAATCACCCCTTAGATTGTCCAATTTGCGATCAAGGTGGTGAGTGCGATTTACAAGACATTGCTGTGGCTTATGGTGCTTCTGGTTCACGCTACACCGAAGAAAAGCGTGTCGTGTTTAATAAAAATATTGGCCCATTGGTTAGTACAGATATGACGCGTTGCATCCAATGCACACGTTGTGTGCGCTTCTTAAAAGAAGTCGGTGGCATGCAAGAGCTTGGCATGGTTGGCCGTGGCGAACATGCAGAAATTACGGCTTATGTAGATAAGTCAGTCAATTCTGAACTTTCTGGCAATATTATTGATTTGTGTCCAGTTGGTGCGCTCACTAGTAAACCATTTAGATATTCAGCAAGAAGTTGGGAGTTGACACGTCGTCCATCCATCGCGCCGCATGATGGTTTGGGGTCGCATATTGAGGTGCATGTTAAAGATAATAAAGTCATGCGCGTGTTGCCGCGTGAAAAAGAAAGTATTAACGAATGTTGGCTGTCAGACCGTGATCGTTTTTCTTATGAAGGTTTAAATAGCCCAGATAGACTCAAAGTGCCGATGATCAAACATAATGGCGAGTGGGTTGAAACTGATTGGAAAACAGCGTTGGAGTTTGCGGCGGGACAGATTAAAGACATTACCAATCAGCACGGTGGTGATGCTTTAGGTGTGTTAGTCTCACCTAACAGCACAATGGAAGAAGGCTATTTAGCTAAAAAATTAGCGACAGGCTTGGGTTGCGATAACGTGGATTATCGTTTGCGTCAAACAGACTTTAGAATGGATGGCAAGCGTTTAGGTACGCCTTGGATGGGTTGTAATATTCAAGAAATTGAAGAGCTTGACCGCATTTTGTTGATTGGGTCAAATCTTCGTAACGAGCATCCCTTATTAGCGCAACGATTCCGCAAAGCGGTTAGCAACGGTGCTGAACTCTCGATTGTAAGCCCCTTAGACAACAACCCATTGATGGATGTCGCCCACAAAGTGATTGTGCGTCCAAACGACATGGTGAACGTATTAGGACAAATTTTAAAAGCGATGTCAGGTTTGCAACGCTTGTCGCTATGCTTACCACCTTCGCTTAATAAATTATTAGAAGACATCAAAGTGCGGCCAAACACGCAAGCGATTGCCAAAAGCATGGCAGGTTTGGGCGATGTTGTTGATTTAATTTCTCCTAAAGTGGGGATATTTATAGGTAATATGGCTTTAAGCGATCCGCGCTTTACTGAAATGTACAGTCTAGCAGAAGCGATTGGCGGTATTTCAGGTGCTAAAGGTGGCATTTTGCCAGCATCTGCCAACAGCACTGGCATGCATTTATTGAACGTAATGCCAACAAATCATGGCTTGAATGCCCGCACAATGATCGAGTCGCCACGCAAGGCTTATCTTATTGTTAATATCGAGCCAGAACTTGATTGTCAGCATGCAGCGCTTGCAAAAGCAGCCATGCAAAAAGCCGAATGTGTTGTCGCGTTAACCATGTATAAATCTGAAGCTTTAGAGCATGCAGACGTGTTACTGCCAATTGCACCTTTTACAGAAACATCAGGCACTTTTATGAGTATGGAAGGCCGTGTGCAAAGTTTCCAAGCCGTCACGAAGCCATTGGGTGAAGCGCGCCCTGCTTGGAAAGTATTGCGCGTACTTGCTAATACTTTAGGGTTAGATGGATTTGATTACGAAACAAGCGAGCAAGTAAAAAGTGCTGCTTTTGGAGGGCAAAAACCTTCTGAAGTTGTGTGGCGCAGTTTAAACAATAACCTTAAAGAGTTGGTTGAGATTAATGTAAATATCAAGCATGATGGCTTGCAACGGATTGGTGAAGTCCCACAATATGAATCTGATCCGATTGTTCGACGCTCTAACCCATTACAAAAAACCAAATACAACATTAAGCCAATGGCACGCATGTGTGCAAAAGAAATGGAAGCGCTGAGTTTAATTGAAGGCGACCAAGTATTGGTGAAGCAAGATAAAGGTAGTGCGATTTTAACGGTTAAATTAGACAATCATGTCGCTATGGGTTGTATACGCGTTGCTGCTTCCCATCCTGATACGATCGGGTTAGGCGACTTAATGGGTGAGATTACTGTTGAAAAGTTTGAATCTAATGCGGCTAAACAACTGAATAAAACGGAAGCGCACGTATGATTGCGGAATTAGATTGGTTGGCGAATATTTTTGGGAGCTACTGGCCAGCCGTAGAAATTACTGGTTGGACGCTCATTAAAATTGTGGCAATTGTTGCGCCGCTGATGGGTGCGGTTGCCTATTTAACGCTCGCTGAACGAAAAGTGATTGGCTACATGCAGGTTCGTATTGGCCCAAACCGTGTGGGTTATTTTGGCTTGCTGCAACCTTTGGCTGATGGTATTAAACTGTTATTTAAAGAGATTATTCTCCCAACAGCTTCAAACAAAGGCTTATTTTTGTTAGGGCCTATTTTGGCTATTGCACCAGCGTTTGCGGCCTGGGCAGTAGTGCCTTTTGATATGAATATGGTGTTGGCAGATATTGATGCGGGTTTACTATATATATTGGCCATGACATCAGTTGCCGTTTATGGGGTCATTATTGCGGGTTGGGCTTCTAACTCAAAATATGCGTTTTTGGGTTCACTGCGTTCTGCGGCACAAATTGTTTCATATGAAATTGCCATGGGTTTTGCTTTGGTTGGTGTACTCATGTGTGCAAACTCACTTAATTTAGGAAAAATTGTATTAGGACAATCGGGTGGTATTCATCACTGGTACTTTATTCCTTTGTTCCCTCTCTTTATTGTTTATTTTATTAGTGCGGTGGCTGAAACCAATCGTGCGCCGTTTGACGTTGCAGAAGGCGAATCTGAAATTGTTGCGGGTTTTCATGTGGAATATTCAGGCATGGCATTTGCAGTATTTTTCTTAGCAGAATATGCCAATATGATTTTGGTTTCCATGCTGGCAGCACTGATGTTTTTAGGCGGCTGGTTATCGCCAATTCCATTCGGCAATGAATTTGTGGTTTTTGGACTAAAACCACTTGGTGATAGCTTTTTATGGTTGTTAGCCAAAGTGGCATTTTTACTTTTCCTGTTTTTATGGTTTAGAGCAACCTTTCCACGTTACCGTTACGACCAAATCATGCGCCTGGGTTGGAAAGTATTTATTCCAATTACCATCGTCTGGATTGTATTTGTGGGTGGTATGATGCAAACCCCTTGGGCTTATTTGTTCCATTAATTTTTAATTGCTGAACACTCAATATGATTGCAAAAATTAAATCAACTTTAAGTAGCTTAATGCTGGTGGAATTGCTCAAAGGCATGATGCTGACGGGGCGTTATTTCTTTGCAACAAAAATTACTGTGCAGTACCCTGAAGAAAATACACCACAATCGCCGCGCTTCAGAGGGCTACATGCTTTACGCCGCTACCCAAATGGTGAAGAGCGTTGTATTGCTTGTAAATTATGTGAAGCAGTGTGTCCAGCGATGGCGATTACCATTGAATCTGAACAGCGTGAAGATAATACTCGCCGCACTACACGCTATGATATTGATTTAACAAAATGCATATTCTGTGGCATGTGTGAAGAATCTTGTCCTGTAGATAGTATTGTTGAAACGCGTGTATTTGATTATCACGGCGAGCAACGCGGAGATTTACTTTATACCAAAGAGATGTTACTAGCGGTGGGTGATAAACATGAAAAACAAATTGCTGCAGACCGCGCTCAAGACAAAAATTTCAGGTAAAAATCTAGAAAGATAAGAATTTTTTGGTAAAAATTAGATAAGAATTCAATATGACTTTTTTTGGCTTACATTTTCAAGACCTTGTTTTTTATGCGCTGGCAATTATTTTGCTCATTGCTGGTTTACGTGTCATTACAACACGTAACCCTGTTTATGCCGCACTTTATTTAGTGCTAGCTTTTTTTACAGCTGCGGGTATTTGGTTATTGCTGGAAGCGGAATTTTTAGCGATTACCTTGGTGTTGGTTTACGTAGGCGCGGTGATGGTGCTATTTTTATTTGTGGTGATGATGTTAGACATTAATTTAGATAGATTGCGAGAAGGTTTTTGGAATGCTCTTCCAATCGCGCTCCCCGTTGGTGGGTTAATGGCAGTCGAAATGGTGATGATTGTTGGCACGCGCTATTTTGGCGCGGATAAAATTTTGTCACCGATGCCACATCCACAAGGCTACAGTAATACGGCTGAATTAGGTCGTGTACTTTACACCGATTACTTACTGCCATTTGAGCTTGCTTCAGTCGTTTTGTTAGTAGCAATTGTGGCAGCAATTTCGCTTACATTGCGCGAAAAACGTGAAAGTAAATCCGCAAATCCAGCAGAACAAGTATTAGTTAAAAAAGCCGACCGCTTACGCATTTTAAAAATGGATGCTGTAGTTGAACCTCAGTCGGTAGTGGCAGACGCAAACGATATAACGAGGGAGAAACAATAATGGTTGGTTTATCCCACTATTTAATTCTAGGCGCATTGCTTTTTGCAATCAGCGTGATTGGCATTTTTCTAAATCGCAAAAATGTCATTATTTTATTAATGGCAATTGAGCTGATGCTCCTCGCTGTCAATTTAAATTTCATTGCTTTTTCACATTATTTAAATGACATTGCAGGCCAAGTATTCGTATTTTTTATTCTCACTGTTGCAGCGGCAGAGTCAGCGATCGGCTTAGCGATTTTAGTGGTTTTATTTAGAAATTTGCGCACCATTAATGTTGACGATTTGGATGCTCTAAAAGGGTAGGCGAGTAATATGACCATGCAACAAATTTATTTAGCCATTCCTTTACTGCCTTTGTTTGCAGCTGTAATTGTTGGTCTTTTCGGAAAACTATTACCACGTTCCGCAGCGCATTTAATTACCATTTTAGGTGTAGGTGCAGCCTGTGCACTTTCTTTTTATGTGTTTCAAGATGCACTATTAGGTCATGTTTACAACGGCACAGTTTATACGTGGCTTAAAACTGGCAATATCAGCTTTGAAATTGGTTTCTTGATTGACAAACTGTCCGCCATGATGATGGTCGTTGTCACCTTTGTGTCACTGATGGTGCATATTTATACCATAGGCTACATGAAAGAAGATGCAGGTTATGCACGCTTCTTTAGCTACATTTCACTCTTTACTTTCTCAATGTTGATGTTGGTCATGAGTAACAACTTTATGCAGTTGTTTTTTGGATGGGAAGCCGTGGGTTTAGTTTCTTATTTGCTGATTGGCTTTTGGTTTACGCGACCAACTGCTATTTACGCAAACTTAAAAGCATTTTTAGTCAACCGTATCGGTGACTTTGGCTTTTTACTTGGCATCGGTTTGGTACTGTTTTATTTTGGAAGTTTAGATTACGCAACTGTTTTTAAAACAGCACCAACTTTAGCTGAAACGCAAATTAACTTAATTGGAAATGCATCGTGGTCGCTGATTACAGTCACCTGCATTTTGTTATTTATTGGTGCTATGGGTAAGTCAGCGCAAGTGCCATTGCATGTTTGGTTGCCAGACTCTATGGAAGGCCCTACACCGATATCTGCATTGATTCATGCTGCAACCATGGTGACAGCTGGTATTTTTATGGTAGCTCGTATGTCACCTTTATTTGAAATGTCTGACACCGCGCTCTCATTTGTGCTGGTAATCGGCAGCATTACCGCCTTATTTATGGGTTTCTTGGGCATTATTCAAAACGATATTAAACGTGTGGTCGCATATTCAACACTTTCACAATTAGGCTATATGACGGTTGCGCTTGGTGCTTCGGCATATTCAGTGGCTATTTTCCATTTAATGACCCACGCCTTTTTTAAAGCGTTGTTGTTCTTAGCGGCCGGTTCTGTGATTATGGGTATGCACCATGATCAAGACATTCGTCATATGGGTAATTTAAAAAAATATATGCCAATCACATGGATTACATCTCTGATTGGTTCACTTGCACTGATTGGCACACCCTTTTTATCAGGTTTTTATTCAAAGGACAGCATCATAGAAGCCGCTAAGGCATCCACCATTGCAGGAAGTGGTTTTGCCTATTTTGCAGTGTTAACAGGTGTGTTTGTGACGGCCTTTTATAGCTTCAGGTTATATTTCTTGGTTTTTCATGGTGAAGAAAAATGGCGCAAATTACAACATAAGACACATCATGAAGAAAAAGCTGAAGCTCATTTTGATGACCATAAAACGCATGGTGATGCGCATGATAGTCATGACGAGCATGACTATCACGATGACGCACACCATCACGGTTTAGGGCCAAACGATGATCCACACGAGCAAAATTGGGTGGTGACCTTGCCATTAATTTTATTGGCAATTCCCTCACTCTGGATTGGTTACATTGCGATTGAGCCAATGCTGTTCGGCACTTTTTTTGAAAATGTGATTTATGTTGATCATGCGCGACATCCTGTGATGGAAACTCTCGCACACCATTGGCATGAAATTTACCACTCGCCTTCAGGCATGGCTTTACATGGTTTGATGACATTGCCGTTTGCTTTAGCGCTCTCTGGTGTTGTTTTAGCGTGGTTTTTCTACATGAAGCGCCCAGATATTCCAGCTAAAATTCAACAGAATTTTTCAATCATTAACACAATCCTTGAAAATAAATATGGATTTGACAGTTTCAATGACCGTGTATTTGCCGCAGGGTCACGCTTTATTGGCGGAAAGTTATGGCAAATTGGCGATGTTAAACTGATAGATGGTGCCATGGTTAATGGTATAGCCAATTTAATTGGTAAATTTTCTGGTGTCATTCGTAAATTACAAACCGGTCTAATTTACCACTATGCATTTGCAATGATTATTGGAATATTTTTTGCACTGTCTTTTTATTCCCTGAATTTTAATTAAGTAAGATTAAATAAAAGTATAAATATTGTATGGTTGATTATTTTCTACAACATATTTTAAGTTTTAGCATTTGGCTGCCAGTTTTTGCAGGCATTTTAGTATTAGCCACAGCAAACGAGAAAAATCCTGATGCAACGCGCTGGTTGGCGCTCATTGGCGGTTTAATCAGCTTTTTAATCACTATTCCACTTTATACGCACTTTAATTTTGCTGATGGGTCGTTTCAGTTTGAAGAAGGTTTTAGTTGGATTCCTGCATTTAATATCAATTACCATTTAGGTGCAGATGGCATTGCAATTCCTTTGATTTTGCTCACAAGTTTTACGACAGTAATTGTGATTATTGCTGCATGGCAAGTGATTGAAAAACGTGTTGCGCAATATATGGCCTGTTTTTTAATCATGAGTGGTTTAATGATTGGCGTATTTAGTGCGCTTGATGCGATTTTATATTACATTTTTTGGGAAGCAATGCTGATTCCAATGTTTTTGGTGATCGGTATTTGGGGTGGCCCAAACCGCGTTTATGCAACCATTAAGTTTTTCTTATACACCTTGCTCGGCTCGTTGTTGATGTTGGTTGCATTTATCTATTTATATCTTTCAACAGGCAGTTTTGAAATTGTTGAGTTCTATCAATTTAAAATGCCGCTTAATGTTCAAATTTTAATTTTCTTGGCATTTTTTGCTGCATTTGCTGTAAAAATCCCCATGTGGCCTGTACACACTTGGTTGCCGGATGCGCACGTCGAAGCCCCGACAGGTGGTTCAGTGGTTTTGGCAGCCATTGCGCTTAAATTAGGTGGTTATAGTTTTTTACGTTTTGCATTGCCAATTGCACCTGATGCAGCGCATTATCTCTCTGGTTTTATGATCACCTTATCGCTGATTGCGATTGTGTATATTGCACTTGTTGCATTAGTGCAAAAAGACATGAAAAAGCTCATTGCCTATTCATCTATCTCACACATGGGTTTTGTGACTTTAGGTTTTTTCATATTTAACGCAATTGGCTTAGAAGGCGCAATCATTCAAATGATTTCGCATGGATTTATTTCTTCAGCCATGTTCTTGAGTGTCGGTGTTTTGTATGATCGTGTGCATAGTCGCCAAATTGAAGCTTACGGCGGCGTTGCGAATACCATGCCAATGTTTGCTGGTTTTGCCGTTTTATTTGCGATGGCGAACAGTGGTCTCCCTGGGACTTCAGGCTTTGTGGGTGAGTTTATGGTGATTTTAGGTGCAATTCAACATAATTTCTGGGTCGCATTTTTAGCGTCGTTTACTTTGATTTTTGGCGCAGCTTATACACTTTGGATGGTGAAACGCGTGTTTTTTGGTGCAATTGCTAATCATCACGTGGCTGAATTAAAAGATTTAAATCAGCGTGAATTTTTAATCATGGCGATTCTTGCAATTGGCGTTTTAGGATTAGGTGTTTATCCATTGCCATTAACGGAAATGACCAATGCAACAGTGACAGAATTTTTATCGCAAATGGCAGTAAGTAAATTGCCCGCTGGCTTATAAGAACAAACGATAGAATCGACTATGGAAAATATACGTTACGACATTTTTACTGCCTTGCCAGAAATTATCATGGTATGTATGGCCATGTTTATTTTATTGGCAGATTTATTTCTTAAAAAATCAACACGCATTGCGATTTATGCATTAGCGCAAATGACGCTTTTAGCTTGCGCTTATGTCACCGTAACGACGCATTCACCCAGTGTTTCTTATGCATTTTCTGGCATGTTTGTTGATGACACATTGGCAGATGTCATGAAGTTGTTGGTGTATTTTGGTACTTCTATCATTTTTGTTTATACGCGCCAATATATTCAAGACCGCGACATGTTCCGCGGTGAATTTTACGCCTTAAGTTTATTTTCTGTGCTTGGCATGTTGATTATGATTTCAGGGCAAAACATGCTCACCCTATATGTCGGCTTAGAATTACTTTCACTAAGCTTGTATGCACTAGTCGCTTTGGACCGTGACAATGCGCGTGCAACAGAAGCCGCGATGAAATATTTTGTTTTAGGTGCTTTGGCTTCTGGGATGCTGTTGTACGGCATGAGCATGATTTATGGCATGACGGGCAGTTTAAATATTGCTGATATCAACACCGCGTTGTTAGATAGTGGACAGTATCGAAATGTACTAATTTTAGGGTTGGTATTTATTGTTGCGGGTTTGGCGTTTAAGTTAGGTGCTGTACCTTTTCAAATGTGGGTGCCAGATGTATACGAAGGTTCACCCACAGCCATTACCATTTTAATCAGTTCTGTACCAAAACTTGCTGCATTTGTATTTGTGATTCGACTATTAGTGCAAGCATTGCCAAGCTTAATTGTAGATTGGCAGCAAATGTTGATGTTTATGGCGGTGCTATCAATCGTCATTGGTAATATCACTGCGATCGCTCAAACCAACTTAAAACGTATGTTGGCTTATTCCACTATTTCTCATGTGGGCTTTGTCCTTTACGGCTTAATGAGCGCCAGTATGAACGGTTTTGTGTTTGCTATGTTTTATATTATCAGTTATGTATTGATGACACTTGCAGGATTTGGCGTCATTTTATTGCTATCACGCAAAGGGTTTGAAGCAGATAAATTAGAAGATTTAAAAGGCTTAAATCAACGTAGCCCGTGGCATGCATTTTTAATGTTAATCGTCATGTTCAGCATGGCTGGCGTACCACCTACTTTGGGATTCTATGCAAAATTCAGTGTTTTACAAGCCGCTGTGCAGGCAGGCCATTTATGGCTCGTTGTCTTTGCGGTACTAATGGCGGTTATTGGCGCATTTTATTATTTACGTGTCATTAAACTGATGTACTTTGATGAACCTGTTTCACACGCCAAAATAATGGCCCCTTTAGAAATGCGCGTTGTACTAGGTTTCAATTGTTTGTCATTATTAGTCATAGGGTTAATGCCAGAATCGCTCATGGAATTATGTATTTATGCCATGACCAAAACCTTAAGTTAAAAAATCTTAATTTAAAACTATTCTAAATGACAACGACTGTACTTCTGTTACTGATATTACTTGCTGCAAATTTACCTTGGTTTTCAAATAATTTATTTTATTTAGTTGAATTAAAAAATAACGATAAAAATCTTGGTTGGTGTTTATTTGAACTCATTTTGTTATATTTTTTGGTAGGCGGTATTGCAGTTTATGCAGAACAAGAAACTTTAGGGCAAATATCACCACAAGGCTGGGAATTCTACGCAGTCACAGCCTGTCTTTTTATCGTTTTTTCCTTCCCAGGGTTTGTTTACAAAGCACTTTGGAAATAATCAAGTAAGTCATTTCGTTGAAGTAAAGTTTCGTTGCTGTTTACGAATAACATTCACACGCCACTTTAAAAAAGTTTAAAATAGCATTTTATTTTAACGTCAAGGGCATCGATGCGTTTAGATGACGAACAAGAAAGTGCTAATGTAGAAGACCGGCGCGGACAAGGCAGATCGCCGATTGGTGGACGAAGCATCGGTGTTGGCACCATTGCGCTGGCATTATTAGCCATGTATTTTGGCGTTGATCCTTCTGTTGTTCTTAAAGTTGGGCAAGAGCTACAACAAATTCCATCGGTTGAAAGTCAATCAGCGCCCATTAATGACCAGCAAAGTATTTTTGTGAAAAAAGTTTTAAATAACACAGAACGTACTTGGAGCAAGATTTTTGCAGCCTCTGGGGGCGCCTATGTGCCACCTAAATTAGTCCTATTTTCAGGTCAAACACAAACTGACTGTGGTGGCGGACATGCTGCAATGGGTCCTTTTTATTGCCCAGCAGATCAAACAGTTTATATCGATCTAAGTTTTTATGATGAAATGCAACATAAATTCAAATCCCCAGGTGATTTTGCGCAAGCCTATGTTGTTGCGCATGAAGTTGGCCACCATGTGCAAAATGTTTTAGGGATGTCAGATAAAATTCAAAGAGCGCGTCAGCAAGCAAATTCAGAAGCGCAAGCCAATCAACTTTCTGTGCGCTTAGAACTGCAAGCTGATTGTTATGCAGGTGTTTGGGCTTCCTATGCAGATGTTGAAAATCGAATTGAAGCGGGGGATGTGGAAGAAGCGATGAATGCAGCTTCTGCCATTGGTGACGATGCCTTACAAAGAAAATCTCAAGGTTATGTTGTGCCTGATAGCTTTACGCATGGCACATCTGAACAACGGATGCGCTGGTTTCATCAAGGTTTAAAAACGGGTGATATTGAAAAGTGTGATACTTTTAGTATTACAAACCCTTAAGCCGCCCACATGACTTCTTCAAAACAAGATTTAACTGAACATTTAATCAGTTCAGAAACGATAGCATCTGGTGGAATGCTCACAGTCAAGCGCGATCAAGTAAGACTTCCGAATGGACAACAAAGTCAGCGAGAGTATATTTTGCATCCTGGCGCAGTGGTAATCGTCCCCATTTTACCCAACGGCAATATCTTATTAGAGCGACAATTTCGTTACCCACTTCATCAAACCTTTATCGAGTTGCCAGCTGGAAAAATTGACCAAGGTGAAGATATATTGTTGACAGGTCAAAGAGAGTTAATTGAAGAAACTGGCTATAGCGCAATTGAATGGATAAAACTTGGACACCAACATCCATGTATCGGCTATTCAAATGAAGTCATTTATATGTATTTAGCGCGTGGACTCACGGCAGGAACACATCAACGCGACCAAGATGAACATTTAGAATTATTTGAGGTTTCTATCAAAGAAGCTCAAAGAATGGTAAAAATGAGTGAAATTACCGATGGAAAAACAATTGTTGCATTGTTTTTTGCTGCAGAATATCTCAAAAATAACTATTAATTTACAGTTTAAAAATTCTAATATTATCGTAATGCCACAGTAAAAATGCCAAACTCAGAACATGTACTCATTGTAGGCTGTGGGGATTTAGGCGCATATTTAGCCAAATTATTATCCGCAAATCACTTTCAAGTAACGGGGTTAAGCCGCTCAAAAAAAAGCATTTTAGGCGTAAATTCACTGGTTGCTGATGTCACAAATCCAGAAAGTTTATCGGATCTAACCAATCTAAATCCAAGTATGATTATTTATAGTGTGGCAGCTAATGGTCAAACTGACGCGCAATATCAAGCGCATTATGTGGATGGTTTGAAAAATATTTTAAATACGCAACAACAAAATAAACATCTAAAAGTGGTTGCATTTATTTCTAGTACGCGTGTTTATGGTCAAAATGTTGATGAGCTTTTGGACGAAAACTCAACCCCCATTCCATGTGACTTCGGCGGTGAGCGTTTACTAGAAGCGGAAAATTTATTGCTAGCATGTCATTGTCAAACAATCATCCTCCGCCTTTCAGGCATTTATGGTCCAGGCAGATTAAGAATGCTTAATCTTGCGCAAAGCCCTGAACGCTGGCCACAAAAAAATGCTTGGAGTAACCGAATTCATCGCGATGATGCAGCAGGATTTATTGCATATTTAATAAAAAAAATTAATGCTGGTGAAAAGGTAAATTCTTGCTATATCGTGACAGATTCTCAGCCAGTATCACAATATGAAGTGCTTAATTGGCTGGCGCTAAAATTAAATGTCAACGCGTCAAAACCCATTTTTCCAATTTCCGAAGGAAAGCGCTTGAGTAAT
This sequence comes from Methylophilaceae bacterium, assembly GCA_965247415.1. Lineage (GTDB taxonomy): Bacteria > Pseudomonadota > Gammaproteobacteria > Burkholderiales > Methylophilaceae > Methylotenera. The sequence goes on along the minus strand of OZ252007.1, from coordinate 666,646 downwards.
CAATCAATGGTTAATAGCGGTTTTAACCTTAAATACGCGCACTATCAAGCTGGATATCTCTCACTGATCAATCAAACTATTTAAATGAAATGAATATCAGCTTGCTTGCACGTCAACATCTAACAATATTATTGATGATGGGTTTAAATTTTTTCTCAGCCCATTTAAATGCGCATGAAGCCTTTGATGCTTGGTTAATCGACGTTACACAGCAAGCTGTCTTAAATGGCGTTTCAGAAGAAACTGCAAAAAAAATTAGTCAACATATTCAGTTTTTGCCTAATTTAATTCAACTTGATCGCACCCAACCTGAATTTATCACGCCATTTATGGACTACTACCATCAGCGCGTAGATGCAAAAAAAATACAATTAGGACGAGAAAAAATCATCAAACACCAAGTGTTACTGAATGAAATTGAAGAACGTTATGGCGTTCCTAAATCATACTTAATTGCATTTTGGGGAATGGAAACAAACTATGGCCATAACCAAGGAAATATAAATGTGTTGTCAAGCTTAGCAACGCTTGGGTTTGAAGGGCGCAGAGCAGAATTTTTTCGTCAGCAGCTGATTGATGCAATGCGAATTGTTGATTCAACTCAACTAAACATTGCCGCATGGCAAGGCTCTTGGGCTGGTGCGTTTGGTCACATGCAATTTATGCCAAGCACTTTTAACACTTATGCGGTTGATGGTGATGGAGATGATCAGATTAACTTAGTACATTCTGAAGTGGATGCGCTGACTTCTGCAGCAAATTATTTATCACAAATTGGCTGGCAGGCAGATCAACCCAGCATGATAGAAGTGCAATTGCCAGAAAAATTTGCAATACAACAAGCGCAGCTTAATATAAAAAAACCAGTCAGCGAATGGATGCAATTGGGTGTTGAAGCAATACAAGGAAAAAGAGTAACCAGACACTTGACAAATCATTCCCATAAAAAGAAAAGAAAGTCAAAAGCGCTTAAAAAAATTACGTTAGAATCAGAAAATATTAAAGAAAGCTATGTCATAGAAAAAACAGTCACACTCAACCATGTGATGCAAGATACCACCCAAACCGCTGCCATTCTTTTGCCTCAAGGCTGGCGCGGCCCCGCTTTTATGGTATTTAGTAATTTTGACGCTTTGATGGACTGGAATCGCTCGGTCAATTATGCGCTATCAGTCGCGCAGCTCGCCCAACAAATTAACGCACAAAGTCCAGTCTTGGGTGGGTTGAAGGCGGAAGCGGGCGCGCTCAGTTTTGTCCAAATGCAACAATTGCAAAATATGCTGAATCGATTTGGGTTCGACGCAGGTGCGCCAGATGGATTCCCAGGTTTACAAACTCAATCTGCCATCCGCGCCTATCAATTAAGCCGACAGTTGCCTGCAGATGGTTATGCCAGCCCACATTTATACCAACAATTAATTCAGCAAACTATCACCAATAAATATGAATCAGTCAGCGTTGAATAAGCACACATCATTGTGCAATAAACACTGTTAAATTTGCAGCATCAGTCACAATCAGCTAGAATCTCGCTTCTTTATAAATAATATATGTCATATAGGCGGTTAGCTCAGTTGGTTAGAGCGCTTGGTCGACATCCAAGAGGTCACCAGTTCGAATCTGGTACTGCCTACCAATAAAATCAAAGGGTTAGTTAAATTACTAGACCTTTATTTTTTATGCCGTAGCTAAATCGTAGCCCTTTACAACATTTACTACTCTACTGCTTGAAGCTTTATCAACATAGCTTGTTAAATGCTCTATTGATAAGTGAGCATAAATCATCACCATTTTAATGTCTGCCCAGCCGCCTAACTCTTTCAACACATGTAGCGGTGTACCTGCTTGAACATGCCAGCTAGCCCATGTGTGGCGTAAATCATGCCAACGAAAGTTTTTAATACCTGCTTTTTCTTTTGCATTATCAAATGCGCTATTGTTTGAATCAGCAACAGGTTTGCCTTTATAGGTAAATATCTTAATTGGATGTTTACCTACTTGTGCTTGTATGACTTTTATTGCAATTTCAGTTAAAGGCACAGCTATTGCTTTTCTAGATTTCGCTTGGTCTGCATGAATCCATGCCATTTTGCGTGATAAATCAACTTGTGACCATTCTAAATCAAGCACATTACGTTTCCGTAATCCAGTTTCAAGACTAAAAGCAACCATAGCAGCAAGATGAGGAGGGCAGGCACTAATAAGGCGCTCTGCTTCTTCTTGCGTAATCCAGCGAATTCTACTTTTTGCTTTTGGTAACATAAAGACTTTAGGTGCTTTATCTAACCAATCCCACTCATAAACTGCTTTACGTAGAATTGCATTGACTACTTCAAGCATGCGATTAATTGTCGAATTTTTGACTTTATCGCCACGTCTTGCATTTGTCAGCTTATCCAACATTGCACGATTGATATCGTTAAGCTGTGCATTGCGTAGATGAGTATCTAACCATTTTAGATGATAAATATCACTAACTTGTGAAGCTTTATGCCGTGTTTCCAACAAAAATCTTTCTACAGCTTCTTGCCAGCTATGACGAGGCTTAATACCAAGCCGTGACTGTTCAAACATCTGATTACGAAGTCTTGCCAAATACTCCTGTGCTTGAAATTCGTTTTCAGTTTTAGTGCTATGCGCTTTTTTAAATACATTACCAATTGTTAAGTCGGTAACCCAAAAATAACGTGAGTCTTTACGCTTATAAAGTGACATATCTACTCCTATGCACCTTACATCATCCGCGACTTGATTTTACGGTAATTTCCGACTTGCCCACAAGCCCCACAGCCTCGCCTTCGGCGACCTGATTCGCTTCGTCTGCGTGGCATGCGCCACTACGCGAATCAGGCTTTGGGCTATGGATTTGTGGACAATCGGTAATACCTAGCAGCTGATAATATCGACCTTTAAACCCAGAATCAATTTTGGGGATAGTAAGTTGATTGTCAAATAGCGCATCTTTTTGAATGTCAAAATGCAAGATATTGTGAGTATTAGCTGGGTACAAGCCGCGTAAATAGTCCAGTAAATCCTGCTGAATGAATACCCAGCTTTTTGCAGGCTTAGCAGCGGGAATAATGCCTGCATGGACTTTTTGCAACAATGTTACTGGATGCATGTTGAGAAATGCAGCGGCTTGTAATCGATTGAGAGTAATCATGGCTTACCCTCCTCTAGCAAGGTAGGTAAGTGTGCTGTGTACTTTTTAAGCCGTTTAGGTACACCCTCACGTTTTAACTCATTAACCACCGCAACTGCATCGTCATTGTATTGCTGCATCATAAGGTTAATTAACATTCCGCCCATATTACGGAGGTTGTGAACGGCTACATCCATTGAAGTGCTGATAGATTTATTTATGATTTTAATTTTCTTCTGATTCTCGGATAAGTAATTCAAGCATGGGTAGGCAGCAGCAAGATAATGGGATGGATTAATGAGTACATCCCAAGGAATTTCGCGGTCTTTGTCTTTGAGTTCAAGTTCAGCTCTGACCCACAGACTAGATTTGTCGCCTAACTGTTTACCTTTTTCGTAGATACGCAGCATTTTGCCACTTTTGCGATTGCCTATATAAAGGGTTTTACCGTCACCGCTTCCCAAATCGTCAATTAATCGACCCTTAACCGAAGTTGGTCCTTCACGTTTGCCATTATTGCTAAATAGACCATCTTTAAGCCATTGCTTGCATTTATCGATTGTTAAAAATTTTCCTTCAAGGTCGTCATGCGCCAGGTCTGTACGACAGATTTTTTTGGCATTTTGCTCACCCCATGTTTTGAGCAGATGCCAATCGGTTATTAATGAACATGCTTGTGAGTTAAGTTGAACGTTACAGGTATCACGTTGATTTTTTCCACCGTGGGCTATTAAGCCTAATTCAACGCCAATAAAGTCTGCGTGCGTTATATTATGGCGTTCTTTATAGCCGTTCCAGCCTTTGTCAGTAGGTTTTAGCACCAAACGTGGTAAGAATTGACGCAACTCTTGAACTAACCAATTTAGCTGTTTGGTTTCAGTAAACTTAACTGTGAATGCTAACCAATCAATATGGGCGATTGGAGTTAGCTGATTTTGATTTAATCTGACGGGGAAGTTTCCCCCCGTAGTTACTAAACGGGGGGCAAAAGTGTCGTGTGAGCCTTGCATGTTATCAACCTCATAAAATTTGGGCTGATAACAAAAAAACCTGTCACAACCCATTAGTTAAATGGATTGTTAACAGGTTTCCACTTTTTCGGCTTGTTAACTTGTTAAGTGCTAATCTTAACGGCCGCCTTGCCCAAGGGTATGCATTTGGGCTTTTAAGCATGTAGTCGGTGGGATTTCGACAATTTATTGTACTAATTTGAACAAACTATTGTCAATAGTTTTAATAGTATCGACATGGGTTGTTATTTGCACTCCGTTGTTGTTAAATGCTCAACTGAGTATTCCAGTCCAATAAAGGCAGTAATTCCAATTCAAAATAGCCACCCATAACAATTAAGATGGTGCCAATTGATAATTCAAAAGGCAATTGTGATGGGCAAAAAAATCCGCATTGCAGACGATCACCTATATATCCAACATAGACTGCATCAGTCAAAATGCGCTTAATTTCAAATATTTTTTAATAAATAATAATATTATTCTTGATAATATGATGGTCGTAATATATGATGGTCGTCATGAAGAAGTTAAATACAAAACAAAGCACATCTAATCGCAAAGAACTTACACATGCGCGCATCGTGGAAACTGCTTCGCGGGCAATTCGTAGAAGTGGATACGACGGCACAGGTGTGGCGGATATTATGAAAGAAGCTGGCCTCACCCATGGAGGTTTTTACGCACATTTTTCGTCCCGTGATGCAATGCTCGCTGAGGCTGCAGGTCAAGCAGGCGAAGATACTATTAAGATGATTAAACAAGTATTAGCTAAAGCACCTGGTGAACAGGCGCTGCAGACATTAATGCAAGCTTATTTATCAAATGAACATATGGCTAACTTTGAAACAGGTTGCTCTATAACAGCCTTAGGTTCTGAAATGCCTCGCCAAGCACCTGAAGTAAGGAATGCTTCTACTATCCGTATCAAAGAAATATTAAGGCTTATTGAAGAACGATTATCAATCGACCATTCAGACGCATATGATAAAGCACTAGTAATGATTTCTACGATGATTGGAACATTGTTGTTAGCACGTGCAGTAGATGACCCTGAGCTTAGCAAAGCTTTTCGCCAAGCAGCTTTGAAGCAGTACGATGTCAAAGAATGATTAATTTCTCATTCATTACTTTGGCTTTTTTTTGACCATAAATATGATGGTCATCATATTTAATTCATTGTTTTACTAATTTTAATTTAATAGGAGCTACATCATGAAAAGTAAAATCGCAATTGTGACAGGCGCATCATCAGGAATTGGCGCGGCAACGGCAGAGTTACTCGCAAACTCAGGTTATACGGTTTACGGAACGAGTCGTAAGTTAGCGCAAGCAAGCCAACGTACTTACAAAATGATTGCACTAGATGTGAACAGCGAAGAGTCTATAGATGCTGCTTTAAAAGAAGTAATCAAAATAGAAGGCAGGATAGATTTGGTAGTGAACAACGCAGGTTTTGGTGTATCGCCAGGTGGAGCTGAAGAAAGCTCCATAGAACAAACAAAAAAAATGTTTGATACTAATTTCTTTGGCATTGTCCGCATGATACGTGCTGTAGTGCCCTACATGAGAAAACAGGGTGAAGGCAGAATCATCAATATCGGCTCCATTCTAGGGTTGATACCTGCACCTTATATGGCAACGTATGCGGCTACAAAGCATGCAGTAGAAGGATTTTCAGAATCACTAGATCACGAGTTACGAACAAGAGGAATACGTGTGTCTGTGGTTGAGCCTGGTTATACCAATACACAGTTTGAAGCCAACGCACCAGAAGTGGATGCCAAATTAGATGAATACAATATTGCACGTAAAGCACTCGCAAAGATCACTAAAGTGGCAATTGCGGCTGGAGATGATCCAAATGTCGTTGCCAACATTGTATTGAAAGCAGCAAGTGCCAAAAACCCAAAGGCTCGTTATGCTGCCGGCAAATTAGCGAGTCGCTTGAGTTTTTTGAGAAGATTTGCGCCTGCTGCATTAGTAGATATGGGCGTTCGCAAAGAGTTAAAACTCGACTCTTTAGACATAGTAGCTAGCCAACGATAGGAAACTACTATGAAAATATTATCTTTTTATCAAGCTTCATTAATCACTTCAATCGTTCTTTTATTGCTAGCAGTCACTTTTATGTTTGCACCTGAGATCATTCTAGCAAGCTGGGGAATCGATGTCACCGTCGCGGTAAGCTTACTTGCAAAGCGAATAGCTGCAGTTTATGCAGGCTTTGCGCTAATGCTTTTTATGGCTAGAAATGCAGAGCACTCAACAACTCGTACAGCGCTCATATATGGGTTTATAGCGAGCTGCTTAACATTAGCAACACTCGGAACTTACGAGTTTTATGTTGGGCATGTATCGAGCGGCATCCTACCAGGAGTCATTCTAGAAATTATTCTTGTGTTGGGGTTTATGTGTGCAGCGTGTGAATACAAAAATCAAAATAAACTGAATAATATCTAAAGGATAAACCATGAAAGCGATAATTATTGAACGATATGGAAAGAAAGATCGCATGCGCATTGGCGACATGCCTGAACCCGAGCTAGGCTTTAACGATGTATTGGTTCAGGTGCATGCTGCAGGTGTGAATTTGATAGACGCCAAAATCAAAAGCGGTGAGTTCAAACTTATTCTCCCCTATAGATTTCCGCTCGTTCTTGGCCATGACGTGGCTGGGGTTGTTCTTCGTGTGGGAGCGAATGTGAAGAAATTCAAGCCTGGCGATGAGGTGTATTCCCGTCCAGACGACTTCCGAATCGGTGCGTTCGCCGAACTGATTGCGATTAAGGAAGAATCGCTCTCGCTAAAGCCAAAATCAATTTCCATGGAAGAAGCGGCCTCCATCCCACTGGTCGCGTTGACCGCATGGCAGGCGTTGGTGGAAACGGCAAAATTGAAGAAGGGGCAAAAGATTTTTATTCAGGCCGGCTCCGGCGGCGTTGGGACTTTTGCAATCCAGTTGGCGAAACATCTCGGTGCGTTCGTGGCAACGACCACGAGCACGGCCAATGTGGAGTGGGTAAAGAAACTCGGTGCCGATATCGTTATCGACTACAAAAAGGATGATTTCGAGAAAAGCCTGCATGGCTACGATCTTGTTCTGAATAGTCAGGATGGCAAGACACTTGAGAAGTCCCTGAGTGTGCTGAATCCCGGCGGAAAACTCATCTCGATTTCCGGCCCTCCCACTCCAGAGTTCGCAGATGCAATCAAAGCCCCTTGGTTCGTGAAGCAAGTGATGCGGCTCTTGAGTGCGGGCATTAGAAGAAAAGCCAAGCGTCTTGGCATCAATTTTTCATTTCTTTTTATGAAAGCAAATGGCGGCCAGTTGGACCAGATCACTTCGCTCATTGATTCCGGCGTGATACATCCTGTCGTGGATCGAGTGTTTCCGTTCGAGTCGACCCAAGAAGCTCTGGATTATGTTGAAACCGGGCGCGCCAAAGGCAAGGTGGTGGTGAAGATACGATGAGAACAGTCTTATCTGGAGGGAATCATCACAATCCGGATAAGGCAGACCGCAATCACATCTAGCTAGCAGAAAGTGACCACTGATGGCTGTATTGCAGCCGTCTCTACAATTTTTGGCTCAGTCCGCTATTCCCCCATTTCGGAAGTTCGCTTTGAAAAATAATTGGCTTGTATGTTCCCTAATTACACATTTAAATAATGGACTACATCAAATAATTTTCGATGGCTACTTTCAAATAATAATGAGTGGCTCTTTTCACTGGAATACTCACTCAGCAGCCTCATCGCAAAAAACGGCATTTGTCCGCCTCGCAAGCTCGTTGTCCTCACTTCGATTTTTTGCGACGCATCTAATTTAAATTAATGTTATCTAGCATAGTCATATTGATAAGGTCGCCTACTGATAGATGTGGATGTTTTTTAAGTGATAATTTAACCATCGACAAACCCATAGTCAAAAACCAATCAACAGCCCATGACATATCTTCATCAGTGTGAATATACGGAATATATTCACGTATTTTTTGCGCTGTTAATAAACGTAATTGAATATTTGTTGAATCCATAAATTTTCCTAACGTAGTAAAAACGTAACTACGATGAATTGTAATTACCTAAATTAACGCTATTTGTAGCTAATTTTGCAAAATACGAATGATGCAAGGTATTGATTACAAATAACCTATTTTACGATTAGAATTTCGACATCCAAGAGGTCACCAGTTCGAATCTGGTACTGCCTACCAATAAAATCAATGAGTTAGGTTGTGTTGTGATCTTTGGTTTTTTTACCACACCTCAAAATGTCCTAAATTGGTCCTAAAAATATTTATTATTTCCTAACTATAGGGCAATCAATTTAAATAATTATTTAATGTCCAATCGTTTTAATGTTATGTCTAATAGGGCTGGGAAACATATTTAGATTATACAAGAGCGCCTCACAGGAATAATCTACACTGCTGCCAATGGCAAGCACCTGAATCTTTAGTCAATGTAGACCAACAAGTAAGCGCATGAGTAGTTTTGTTCACTACATTGTAATGAGCCAAATGCAGCCATTATTCGTCTCACTTTCATCAGTAATGTAATTAAATTGGAGAAATAAGCTTGATAAGACCCAAATTGGGGGTTATAGTACCCAAATTGGGTCTTATGAAGTGGTGAGCGTATGTCTAGTACAAAAATTGGTGATGCCTTGTTTACCAAGGTGCAGCAGAAAGTATTGGCCTTAATCTTTGGTCAAACGGATAAAAGCTTTTATTTAAATGAAGTGGTGCGCAATGCGGCCATGGGAAAGGGTGTTATTAGCCGTGAGTTAAGCAAATTGTGTGCGGCGGGATTGTTGGTGGTGACTAAACAGGGTAATCAAAATCACTATCAAGCTAATGCAGATGCGCCTATTTTTAATGAGCTTAAACAAATTGTAAAAAAAACTATAGGCGTGGCAGGCACTTTGCAACTAGGCTTGGCTGAGATATTGCCACAATTGGAGCATGCTTTTATATATGGCTCTATTGCTAAGGGCGAGGAGCATTCGGGTAGTGATGTCGATGTGATGCTTGTGGGTGAAAACTTAAGTTATACCCAGATTTTAGAATTGCTAGAGCCAGTTGAGGCGCAGTTGCAACGCAAGGTTAACCCAACGATATATACGCCCAGTGAGTTTGCTGAGCGTTTGGCACAAGGGCAAAGCTTTTTAAGCAAGGTGATGGTGCAAGCGCGTATTGATTTACGCGTTCATTGATTGCTTAAATCAGAGGAGGCTTAATGAAAGTACTTGATAATTTAGTCAGCATTAATAAATTAAAAAATGAAGCGCCTGATGCCGCAGAGTTTGCAGGGATGTTGCAGGCGGGCGATAGAAAATTATTAGACGCACAAATAGATGGTTTAAGTGACGATAGTCAGTTTGCTTTAGCTTATAGCGCTGCGCACGCTTTTTCATTAGAGGCTTTACGTTGGCATGGATATCGCAGTGATAATCGCTATTTGGTTTTTCAGGTTTTAGAACATACTTTAAATTTAACTAGCGCGCAGTGGCGCGTATTAGATCAATGTCATAGAGCGCGAAATTTAGCCGAATATGAAGGTCACCTTGAAGTGAATGCTCAGTTACTAAAATAGTTAATCGTCATTACAAAAGAAATACAAATAAGGGTGAAGGCGTTAGCCCCAATTTAATCGCAATTATTCAGACAACCAAGGGGAATAAAAAAGCAAAAAATGGTAAGAGCAATGGCAAGTATTTCAATGGTAATTTAGGGTTGAGCACCATGTGCTGTCTTCTAGACATAGCATAAATTAAAACCTCCTAAAACTTGAATCCCGAACAAACTGTAAAAAAACGCTTGTAAATCTGGTGTATCGACGAACTAGATTAAACTGCAATTGTTGGTTTTTTAAGCTTACTTCGTTATACCCTAGATTTTCCTGAGTTTTTATTTTAGGGCTATTGATAATAGTTCTTTAAAAAACTTTATCATCAGCTTTTGCCGTAAAATTTTGTGTGCAAGATAAAATTAATGCAAAGTCGAATTTTTCTTACTTTTGCCAAGCATCCTTTAATGTCACCGTTCTATTAAACACTGGCTTGCCTTTCACACTGTCTTTTCTATCTGCGACAAAATAACCATGGCGCTCAAATTGGAACGTTTCGGCGGGTTTTGCATCTTGCAAACCTGCTTCTAATTGCGCTGTAATTGTAGTCACAGAGTTTGGGTTAATGTCATCTAAAAAGTCACGATCACCTGAACCTGGGTGCGCTTCTTTAAACAATCTATCGTACATTCTAATTTCAGCTTCATACGCATGGCTGGCGCTCACCCAATGGATATTGCCTTTGACTTTTACGCTGTCTGAACCCGGCGTGCCAGATTTTGTGTCTGGCAAATATTCACAATGCACCACGGTTACGTTACCTTGTGCATCTTTTTCACAGCCTGTGCATTTCACCACGTAGCCGTAGCGCAAGCGCACCATGCCTTCTGGGGTGAGTCTGAAAAAGCCTTTGCTTGGCACTTCCATAAAGTCTTCGCGTTCTATCCAAAGGGTTTTTGAAAGTTGGATTGTACGTTTGCCAAGCTCTGGTTTAAGCGGATGGTTGGGCGCAAAGCAATCTTCAGACTGATTTTCTGGATAATTATCAATTACCAATTTAATTGGGTCTAGTACGGCGATGCGGCGTTCTGCATCTTGGTTAAGCACTTCGCGCATGCAGTCTTCTAAGATTGAATATTCAATCCAAGAATCCGCTTTGCTCACGCCAATGCGGTCTGCAAATAATCTAAAGCCAGCGGGCGCATAACCACGGCGGCGGGCGCCTGCAAGGGTTGGCAAGCGTGGGTCATCCCAACCGCTAACATGTTTTTCTTCTACCAATTGAATAAGTTTTCGTTTTGAAAGCACCACGTATGTTAAATTTAAACGCGCAAATTCATATTGTTTTGGAATTGGCTGGCCGATTAAACCTGCATCGGCTAAGTTCTCAAGCAACCAATCGTAAAATGGGCGTTGGTCTTCAAATTCCAACGTGCAGATGGAATGCGTAATCATTTCCAGCGCGTCTTCAACAGGGTGCGCAAACGTGTACATGGGGTAAATGCACCATTTGTCGCCCGTGTTGTGGTGGTGTGCACGGCGGATGCGGTAAATCGCAGGGTCGCGCATATTAATGTTGGGTGATGCCATGTCGATTTTTGCGCGTAAAATCATGCTGCCATCGGCGTGTTTTCCATCACGCATTTCACGGAAAATGCGTAAATTTTCTTCTACGCTACGATTTCTAAAAGGCGAATCTTTGCCAGCCTCTGTCAATGTGCCACGGTTTGCGCGCATTTCATCAGCGCTTTGTTCATCCACATAGGCTTGCCCACGCGTGATTAAACACTCTGCGGCGCGGTACATAAAATCAAAATAATCTGAAGCAAAATAGAGGTTATTTTCGACACCATTTTCAGTTGTATTTTCCCAACCAAAGCCCAGCCAATTCACCATTTCGGTAATGCTATCTACATATTCTTGGCTTTCTTTTTCTGGGTTGGTGTCATCAAAGCGCATGTGGCAAATGCCGTTGTAATCCCGCGCAAGGCCAAAATTTAAACACACACTTTTTGCATGGCCAATATGCAAATAGCCATTGGGTTCTGGCGGAAAACGCGTGCGGATTTTTGCAGGGTCAAGCTGCCCTGTTGCATGGTGCGCGGCATCGCCTGGCGTGCCTGCCCATTTTTTATTAGCGTATTTTTGTTGCTCTAAATCTTTATCTATAATGGCGCGAATGAAATTAGAGGCGGAAGTAATAGGTTCTTTTTCAGACATGATTAATCTTTAAATATGTTAATGTGTGCATTTTACACGCTTGTAGACTAGGCTTAAATAAAATAGCAAAACGCTTTTTTATGCCGATTTAATACTTTCATGACGCATGCACTGACCTTTCCAATCCTAAAACGTTTATCAAACGGCGCATTTCAATCGGGTGAGGCGTTGGCGAAGCATTTTAATGTTTCCCGCGCTACCATTTGGAATGCGGTTCAAGATGCACAAACGCTAGGGATTGAAGTATTTTCTGTGCGTGGGCGAGGTTATAAATTACCAAACGCTTTTGACTGGTTAAGTGCTGAAGCCATTTTGCAGGCAACGCTTGATGAAAAGTTAACGCAAAATTTTGCTTTAGAAGTGCAAGATACCTTGCCCTCAACCAATAGTTATTTGATGCAAAAACTAAGCACAGGCCTAACGCAGCCAACGTGTGTGATCACTAACTTCCAAACGGCTGGGCGCGGGCGACGTGGCAGAAATTGGCAAGCAGGCTTGGGCGCAAGTTTAACTTTTTCTGTTTTTTGGCGCTTTCAATGCGGCGCTGCAGTACTTTCTGGCTTGAGTTTGGCGGTGGGTGTCGCGTTAATTCGCGCCTTGAATAAACTAGGCGCAACCCAAGCTAAACTAAAATGGCCCAATGATATTGTGGTAAAAAATCAAACTTCTATGGAAAAATTGGCAGGCATTTTAATTGAGTTGCAAGGCGACATGGAAGGCCCAACGGTGGCGGTGATTGGCATTGGTATTAATTTGAATTTGCCCGACCCACTAAAAAATAAAATTGACCAACCCGCGACCGATTTAACCCGCCAACAAACCAAAATAAATTCTAATCAATTGTTAGCAAATGTATTGCATGAACTTGCCAGCGTGCTCACCCAATTTGAACAGCAAGGCTTTGCAAGTTTGCGAGAAGAATGGACTTCTTACCACGCTTACCAAGATGAAATGGTAAAAATGCTGCACCCAAATGGCAGTGAAACCATCGGCAAGGTTTCAAACGTGGCAGAAGATGGCGTATTATTGGTGGCAACTGAAGCAGGTGTACAACGTTTTTCTTCAGGTGAAATCAGTTTAAGAGGCCTCGCATGAATGAAGTTAGCCACTTGACTTTGTTAGCCATTGACGCTGGCAACACCCGCGTTAAATGGGGGCTTTTTAATGCGGCTGGAAATTTGTTAGAAACAAATGCTTGCTTACATGCAGATTTAGAACATGCGCACTTTCCAACTGCCAGCAAAACCATTATTTCTAACGTGGCGGGCAAAACTGTTGCAGAAAAAATTAAGGCTAAATTAGCGAGCTCTAGCGATATTGAATGGCTAATTTCGCAACAAAATGCCTGTGGGGTGTTTAATGGCTATGACACCCCAAGTCAATTAGGCACGGATCGTTGGGCGGCTCTCATTGGCGCATGGCAGTTAAAAAAATCCAGCTGCATTGTGGTCAATGCAGGCACTGCCATCACCATTGATGCACTGATCGCTAAAAATAATGGCGCAGAATTTATGGGTGGCGTGATTTTACCTGGCTTCAATTTAATGCAAAATAGCTTGCATTTAGGCACAGCAAAACTGCCAAAAATGTCAGAAAAATTAGGCGTGATTCATTCAGCAGAAGGGACAGATTCTTTCCTCGGTAGAACGACTACGCAAGCCATTCAATATGGCGCTTTGGCCGCCATTTTGGGCGCAATCAAACGGTTGCAAACTGCCGTTTCAACACAAGCGCAACAACAAGCTATGATTATTTTAAGCGGCGGTGACGCGCCGATTATTAGCCAGCACTTAACTAAAGAAAATATGTCATGTACCGTTAAATATACTATTGATACAATAGAGCATGTGGTGCTACACGGCTTATTTAGGTTGAGCAATATAATGCAAAGTGGTGAACAATGAGATATATCGTATGTTTATTAGCAATACTTAATGTGGGTATTTGGACTTACTTTAATCAGGATTTTTTCTACCAAACGCCAATTCAAGCAAGCCGCGTGGAAATTGAACCAGATAAAATTCATCTGTTGAGTGATCATCAGCTTAACGCACTTCCCAAAATTAAACCCGCGCCAATTGAAGAAAACCCAGCTGCCAGTGAAAATACGGTGAATGTGGTCAGCGAGGCTGAAAAAACAAGCTGCTTTGAATGGGGCATTTTTAATCAATCAAATATTGATGACGCGCAAACAACGGCAGCTAAATTATTATTACAAGCCTCCTTAAAAGAGCATTCAAGTTCAGATGCAAAACGCTATTGGGTTTATTTGCCAAAACTTAAAAATACGCAAGCAGCAGAAGAAAAAGCAGAAGAACTCAAAAGTTTAGGCATTACTGATTTATATATTTTGCAAGACGCTAAATGGAAAAATGCGATTTCTTTCGGCATGTTTGAAGATGAAACATTAGCCACAAAACTGCTTGAGGACATTAAAGCCAAAGGGGTGAAAAATGTAGTTAAAGCGGCTAAAACGCAAGGTGGTGGCAGTTATAGCTTATTGATAAAAAATGCACGTGCCAACGATTATAAAAATCTAAAAGAAGTTAAATCAGATTTTCCAGAAGCGAATGTAAAAGAGGTCGCCTGCAGCTAAGTAAGCGACCTCAAACTTTCAACTATTTTTTAAATTAACGCTTTTTAGGTGGCAACATATCAGTAATCGTGCCTTCTTTGACTTCCGCCGCAAAACAGATGGTTTCTGATAACGTTGGATGTGCGTGAATCGTCAAGCCTAAATCATGCGCATCTGCGCCCATTTCAATTGCAAGAACAGCTTCAGCCAACAATTCACCAGCATTCACCCCAACAATACCTGCGCCAATGACGCGGTGCGTGTCTTTATCAAAAATCAGTTTGGTTAAGCCTTCTGTACGTGCCACGGAAATGGCGCGTCCGCTGGCTGCCCATGGAAAACTGGCTTTTTCTATGGTGATACCTTTGGCTTTGGCTTCTGTCTCTGTCATGCCGACCCACGCGATTTCCGGATCTGTGTAAGCAACACTTGGAATCACACTCGCGACAAATTCAACTTTTTGGCCAGCGATGACTTCAGCAGCCACTTTAGCTTCATGCGTTGCTTTGTGCGCCAACATAGGTTGACCTACAATGTCGCCAATAGCAAAAATATGCGGTACATTAGTGCGCATTTGCTTATCCACCGCAATAAAACCGCGATCATCCACCGCAACGCCTGCATTTTCTGCGCCAATATTTTTACCATTTGGTCGGCGTCCGATGGAAACTAGAACACGGTCGTAAATTTGGGTTTCTTTAGGCGCTGAACCATCCTCAACCCCTTGACCTTCAAAACTCACATGAATACCGTCTTGTTTGGCTTCAATTTTAGACACTTTGGTTGAAAGCATGATGGCTTCAAAGCGTTTTTCCATGCGTTTTTGTAATGGGCGAACAAGATCACGGTCGCAACCTGTAATGAGTCCATCCATAAACTCAACCACACTGACTTTAGATCCGAGTGCATCATAAACAGTCCCCATTTCTAAACCAATAATGCCACCGCCAATTACAAGCAGGCGTTTTGGAATATCAGCCAAGGCAAGCGCACCGGTAGAATCCATAATGCGCTCGTCTGTTTTTCCACTCGCGTCTATTGGCGCATTCGGGAATTTTGTCGCTTGTGATCCCGCAGCAATAATGGCATTTTCAAAACCAACAGTCATCACCTTGCCATCATTTGCAGTCACTGCAATTTGGTTTGGGCTGGTAAATTTACCTACACCTTGCACAACGGTGACGCCACGCTGTTTTGCCATGCTCGCCAACCCGCCTGTGAGTTTGCCGACCACGTCATTGGCTTTCCAATCACGCAATTTGTCTAAATCAATGTTTGGTTTGCCAAATGTAAGACCATGTTGCGCCGTTTCTTCTGCTTCTGTAATGACTTTTGCTGTGTGCAACAAAGCTTTTGATGGAATGCAACCTACGTTTAAGCAAACACCACCGAGCGTTGAATAGCGCTCAATCAGGACCACTTTTAAGCCTAAATCTGCTGCGCGAAACGCTGCAGTATATCCACCAGGGCCTGACCCTAGTACAACCACTTGCGTGCTTAAATCACTGCTTGATGCTGGGGTTGAGATGACGGGACTTGAAACTTCTGAATTTAATACAACTGGCGCTTCAGCAACTGGTTTCTCGGCAACAGGTGTTTCTGCTTTTGCTGGCGCACTTACGGCGGCTTCAGGTTCTACCATCAGAAGCAGCGAACCTTTAGCGACTTTATCGCCGACCTTCACTTTTAGTTCTTTCACAACGCCCGCTTGAGAAGATGGGATATCCATCGAAGCTTTATCAGATTCTACAGTGACTAAGGAATCTTCTTTGGCGATGGTATCACCTACTTTGACCAACACTTCAATCACATCAACAGAATCAAAATTACCAATATCTGGCACCAATACTTCAACTAACTGGCTCATGAAAATCCTTAACTTAACTTAAAAATCTGAAATTAAAAGAATTTTATCATTAAACCTAAAAATTAAAGGTGAGATTTAAACGGCAAAAGACAGTTGTTGCTTTGTTTTATGTGGAATTTTGGCGGATGTTTTAAGAAAAAATAAGATTGATTTTTTTAGCGAATGATTAAGCTTTACTTTTTTTCGCCCTAGTTGCTTTATTTGTGGCAACTGCAATTGGCTTTTTCATTGCGCAATATTCATTACCATAATTGCCACCATTATCATCAGGCTCGTAATAACTGTTTTGGAAAGCCCAACGGCGCTTGCCTATGGCTTTAAATTCACCAATACCAGTGCTGAACTCAGCATGTTTTGCATCCGAAAGCTTGAAGGTTAAGGCCAAACGATTACCGTTTGCAACAGCTTGACCAAAGTAGATGACGTTATTCACAGTTTCCGTACTAAAATCGTACACGCCAAATTTTCCATAACTGCTGATTCGATTAAGTTTCAACGTTACAAACACTTCGTATTCTCCAACCGTCTCGTTTTTGCCTTTGCAGACATACTCACCACTATAGTTTTCCCCTTTAAATATGGGGTTCGCATAAGCTACTGTAGCAAAGGTAAAATAGCTTAAAACCAAACTGAATAGAAATTTTCTCATGTTACAATTCATTTAATGTTGAGGGTTGATTGTAGCGTGTTGTTGAGGCAAAAAAATAACTTAATTTATATTAAATCATTTAATACAAGGCTTTTTAGTTGTTTATTAAACTCTCGCTATCTTAGTTTAAATATTGATGCAAAATCAATCTAACCTTAACAAAATTTTACACAACTTTAACTGCGTCCAACTGCGCTACCTCTTAAAATCTGGAATGTGATGACCACTCATTTATCTAAAAATTGGCTCTACTACGTCATTGTTCAATTGATTTTACTGGCCATGTTGAGTGCTTGGCTTTATCAAAAAAATCAGCCTGTTAAATTGATATCACCCAATTTAAAAAGTCAAAAAATTGCCTGTGTTTCATACGCACCCTATTACGGCAAAGATCAATCACCATTTGTGCTTGGCACCATGATTAGCCCTGAACAAATTGACGCTGACTTAACAAAACTTGCGCAAATCACGGATTGCGTTCGTACCTACTCTGTTGGGCAAGGCATGGATTACGTGCCTAAAGCCGCAGAAAAAGTGGGGCTAAAAGTATATTTGGGCGCTTGGATTGGCTGGACAAATGCAGACAACGAAAAAGAAGTGAATTTAGCGACAAAAATCGCAAATGCTTATCCAAACACAGTAAAAGCCCTGATTATTGGTAATGAGGTTTTTTTAAGACAAGAACAAAATGAAGCGGCGATGCAACGCTACATTGCCATTGCGCGCAAGCAAACAAAAACGCCAATTACCTATGCGGATGTTTGGGAATTTTGGAACAAACATAAAGCCATGGAAGCGCATGTGGACTTTATTACCGTGCATATTTTGCCGTATTGGGAAGACAATCCAGTGGACATTGACCACGCCGTGCTGCATGCGAACAACATCATGACTCTACTTGGCAAAAATTTTACAAAACCTATTTTAATTGGTGAAACAGGTTGGCCATCTGTGGGCCGTCAACGCAACCAATCCGCGCCAAGCTTAATCAATCAAGCGCGGTATGTACGTGAGTTTTTACAAACCGCAGAAGAAAAAAAATGGCAATACAATATTATTGAAGCGATTGACCAACCTTGGAAGCGCAATTTAGAAGGCACAGTTGGCGGTTATTGGGGGTTGTTAAATACGGATTTAACGCCTAAATTTTCGCTCACTACGCCCATTTCTGCTAGAAGCGATGGTCTTAAACCTGTTTATTACGCATTGATTGGCGCTGCAATATTTTTGTTGATTGCGCTCGTAAAAAATAAACCGCGCAACTCTTTATTGTTCGCTTTTGCATTGCTGGGCGCATCCAGTGGCTTAGTGGCAATGCTGCAAATCGAATATTTAATTACTGCCTGCCGCGACAATATTGAGTTTGCAGCGCTTGGCGGAACGGCTGTGCTCGGATGGCTAGCGTTGCTTGCTGAACCTTGGCTATTAAGTGCATCATCAAATGCGCAACTATCAAAACAAGCACAAAAAATAGCAAATTTCTACTTAACTGGCTTACTCATTGCCAGCATTATCAGCAGTTATTTAATTTTTACTGATGGCCGCTACCGTGACTTTCCAAATTTATTATTTTTGTTACCTGCCATCGTGTTAGCAGCAGGCTTATTAGTTAAACCATTTGCTCCTATTTTTAGCCTACGCTTGCATGAAACGCTTTCTATTTTAACGGGCGTGCTGGCTTTATTGTGTGTAATGGTCGAGCCGACCAATTTTGCAGCCATCCTTTGGCTGGCCATCAGCTTGTTATTGGCGTTTGCCAGCTGGCCTAAGCGCAGCATTTAATGAATTTTTATAAAATTTAAACCCTTTTAAAAGTCTAAACCAAAGCATGATCCATTTTTTAAAGCGAATTTATCAACCCTTTTTATTTGCCACGATTGTGGCAATTTTACATTTTGGTTTGTGGGACTTTGCAAACAAAGCATTGCCACTGATTAATGTGAAACCAACCGTCAATGGCTATGCCTATAGCGGCTTTCAGAGCGATCAAAGCCCACTGGAAAAAGATTATCCAAGCACCGCAGAGCTGATGCAAGATTTAACCATTTTAAAAAAACATTCTGATCGTATTCGGATTTATTCCGCACTAGAAAATAGTGAAGTCATTGCCTTGGCCGCAAAACAAAACATGACCGTGGTTGCAGGTGCATGGATTAGCGGTGACGAAAAAGCCAACGCACGTGAAATTGCTGCGCTAAAAGAAAAAATTAAGTATTACAGCAATATTGACCGCGCCATTGTAGGCAATGAAGCCTTGCTTCGTAACGATCTCACGGTTGAAGATTTAATTCCCTACTTAGACGATGTGCGTAAAACTTCAACCGTGCCAATTTCAACTGCAGAGCCTTGGCATATTTGGCTTAAAAATCCGCAATTGGTTAAACATGTGGATTTTATCGCAGTGCATTTATTGCCTTACCATGAAGGCGTACCAGTTGAAAACGCGGTGCAATATGCGATTGATCGTTATCAAGAGCTGATGGATGCCTACCCCAGAAAAAAAATTGTCATCACAGAAATTGGCTGGCCCAGCCGCGGCCCTACGATTGGCGCATCGGTGGCCAATGAAGTGAATCAGGCAAAATTTGTGCGGGAATTTCTAGCCAGAAACGTGCTGCAAGATTACGATTATTATTTAATGGAAGCCTTTGACCAGCCTTGGAAAGTGAATATTGAAGGCTGGGCTGGCGCGTATTGGGGCATGTTTAACGCTGAACGCCAAGAAAAATATTCTCTGCAAGGCGCTGTGCCAAAAGATAATCGCTGGGTTGCAAAAGCAGCTTGGTCAAGTTTGTTAGCCTTTTTACCGATTATGTTTATCGGCTGGCGCTTTAAAGCGTGGGGCTATGGCGGCATTATTTCTATGGCAATATTATTCCAAGCTTGCATCACAACCCTTGTGGTTGCTTGGAATTTACCAGGCGATTATTACTTTACCTTGCGCGATTTTATTGTTTTGGGTGGACTGATTTTAGGCATGGCGCTCACTTCTCTGGTGCTCATGATCTACGCGGTGGAATTTAGTGAAGTCATGTTTAAACGGCATTGGCGACGCATTTACCAACGCAAAATTCCCTTGCCGCCAGAACAAGAACTCAAAGTTTCCATTCATTTAGCTTGCTATAACGAACCGCCAGAAATGGTGATTGCCACCATCGAGAGTTTGCGAAATTTAGACTATAAAAATTTTGAAGTGATTGTGGTGGATAACAACACCAAAGATGAAAAAAAATGGCAGCCGATTGAAGCTTATATGGCAACCTTGCCAGAAAATTTCCATTTTTATCATTTACCAAGTTGGCCTGGTTTTAAAGCAGGTGCGCTTAATTTTGCGCTCACAAAAACTGATCCAAATGCAGAAATAATTGGCGTGGTCGATGCGGATTACATTGTCACCAAAGATTGGCTTGCCACACTGACACCGCACTTTTTGGAAAACCAAGTGGCGGTTGTACAAGCCCCACAAGCGCACAGAGATTGGGAAAATAACTTTTTTAGCCGCATGTGTAATTGGGAGTTTGAAGGATTTTTTAGGATTGGCATGCACCACCGCCATGAAAGAAATGCGCTCATTCAGCATGGCACCATGACGCTGATTCGTCATCAAGCTTTGCGCGCGTTAGGCGGCTGGTCAGAATGGTGTATTTGCGAAGACACTGAGTTAGGCTTACGGCTATTAGAAAATAATTATGAACTGCGTTATGTGGATGACACGTTTGGTCGCGGGTTAACCCCTGCAAACTTTAGCGCGTTAAAATCACAACGTTACCGCTGGGCATTTGGTGCCATGCAAATTTTAAAACGCCATATTCCTAACTTGATAGGAAAATCGCAGCTTTCGTTTAGCCAACGCTATCACTTTTTAACGGGCTGGTTTGGTTGGCTGGGTGATGCGTTACAACTTATTTTTACGATGGGAGCACTTTTTTGGACACTGGCGATGCTCGCTTTTCCTGAAATGTTCAGCATGCCAGTGGCCATAATGATTGTGCCAATTTTGTGCTTTTTAGCCATTAAAGCCGCATTAGGTCCCATTCTTTATCGCAAAACCATGCAATGCAAATGGGCAGATATTTTTGGTGCATCACTGGCAAGTTTAGGTTTGTCGCACGCCATCGCGCGCGGCGTGATGATGGGGATTGTAAAAAAAGCTGGGGTTTTTGTTGTCACTGCTAAAAGTAAAACCATTGGTAACAAATGGCAAATACTTGCACCCATACGGGAAGAGGTTGGCATTTTACTTGCCATTATTGTTGCAAGTTTTGCCATGCTTTATACGCGTGGATTTAACAATTTAGATGCACAACTTTGGGTGTCGATGTTGGCGCTACAATCTTTGCCTTACGCAAGTGCTTTGGCTTGTCAGTGGATTTCACAAAAACCATAAATTTTGGAATCAATAAAAATGCAAGAATCGCAAACAGAAAAAATTGAAATCAATTGGAATGCGATTGAGAAAAGCCCGCGTTTTCAAAAATTACATCGCACTAAAACACAGTTTTTAGCATTTCTAATGTGCTTTGCACTCATTTATTTTTTTTGCTTACCCATCAGCACCGCCTATTTTCAACCCTTATTAATCACTAAAGTGTGGGGCGTGATCAATATTGGTTTGCTCTTTGCACTCAGTCAATTTGTTGTTGCGTGGGGTATTGCCATTATTTATACAAAACGTGCAAACCACGATTTTGATAAGCAGGCAAAAAATATTCAACAAGAAAGCGCTTTAAATCAGGCGAAAAAATAAAGGTTAAAATGAAAAAAATATTTATTTCTTTGTTTGCATTAAGCGCTCAAGTTCAAGCAGCCACACCAGAAATTGGTATTAAAAGTGACTATCAATGGCTCACTTTTTTAGTATTTAGTTTGATTATTATTGCCACCATGACCATCACTTGGTGGGCAAGTCAGCGTGTAAAATCAACCGCAGATTTTTACGCTGCAGGCAACAGCATTAGCGGGCTTCAAAACGGCTGGGCAATTGCGGGAGATTATCTTTCTGCCGCTTCGTTTTTGGGCATTGCTGGACTTATTTCATTGTATGGCTACGATGGATTTATGTATTCCGTAGGCTTTTTAATGGGCTATATTGCAGTTTTATTGGTCATTGCAGAACCTTGCCGCAATATTGGTCGATACACATTAGGCGATATCTTAGCGTTTAGAAATCATGAAAAAAGCGCGCGTGTGATTGCATCACTTTCAACCATTACCATTTCTACTTTTTATCTTACCGCGCAAATGGTGGGTGGCGGCGTATTGGTTAAGACGTTAATCGGCATAGATTATGAAATTTCCGTGATTGCCGTGGGAACGCTCATGCTCACCTATGTGGTATTTGGCGGCATGGTTGCCACCACTTACGTTCAAATTGTTAAAGCCATTTTATTAATCATTTCATCGCTGGTATTGGTGACGTTGGTTTGGCTACCTTATGGATTTAGCTTGCCTGCTTTTTTACAAGCGGTGGTTGACGACTCAAAAATCCAACTGCACGTTGCCAAACTTTTGGGGGAATCTGCAAATCAGTTAAGTGCGGAACAATTGGGGCAGCGATTTTTAGAACCAGGATTATTTTTAAAAGACCCGATTGACCAAATCAGCCTAGGCATGGCGCTGGTTTTTGGGACTGCGGGGCTTCCCCATATTTTGATGCGCTTTTTCACAGTTCCAAATGCCATTGAAGCACGTAAATCAGTCATTTGGGCGATGATGATTATTGGTGGTTTTTATATGCTCACGCTTTTTTTGGGCTTTGGCGCAGCCATCAATGTTGGGCCAGAAATGATTGGCAGTATCGACAAAGGTGGCAATATGGCTGCACCTTTATTGGCGCAACATTTAGGCGGTGGAGAACACGCTTTGCTTGGAAATTTCATGCTTGCTTTTGTGGCAGCCGTTGCCTTTGCAACCATTGTTGCAGTGGTTGCAGGATTAGTACTTGCATCCGCTTCAGCCATTGCACATGACTTATACTTTAACGTCATTAAAGCGGGCAAGGCCAGCCAAACAGAACAAATGCGCGCAGCCAAAATTGCATCTATTGCAGTGGGCATGGTTGCAATCTTAATTGGCATGTTAGCAAAAGGTCAAAATGTAGCGCACTTAGTTGGCATGGCGTTTGCCGTGGCTGCATCTAGCAATTTGCCCGCAATTTTCCTGACGCTTTATTGGAAAAAATGCAATACCGCAGGCGTTGTAGGCGGCATGTTGATTGGTGCGGGTAGCGCAATTTTATTAGTGTTGGTTTCGCCCAATATGACCTACCCGCAAAAAGTTTTGGCAGAAGCAAAAATAGTGTTAGAAGGTGCACCCGCAATGCCAGCCGCTGAAGCAAAAGTGAGTGAGGGCATCATTTGTGAATTTTTTACTTTTTGCCAAAAAGCAGAATCTGCCAAACCCGCAATACAGGCCATTAAGCCTGCACAGTTACAAGTGGCTGAATTAAAAATTTTAATGGCGCAAACGCAGCACAAAGAAAGTACTGAAAACATCAAAAGAAAAATACTTTTACTTGAAAAAAATATCGCTAAAGCAAACGAAGATTTAGCCAAATACGCCCTTCAAAGAACCAGTATTTTAGGACTAGAAAAACCATTATTCCGGCTAAAAAATCCAGGCATTATTTCTATTGCGCTGGGTTTTTTAGCGGTTATATTATTGTCCTTACTCACCCGAGACAAACGGGCTGAAGACCATTGGGACGAACTTTATGTGAGACAAAACACAGGGTTAAAAGTTAGCCGAGCGTCAAATCACTAATCATCATTATTCAGAAACACCAATGGCAACTTTTAAATCACTTGCGGCATTTTTATCTAAATCATTCAACATTGCGACCATACTTAACGCTTGTTCATGCTGACCATTTTTCTCAGCAATTAAGCCTAAATAGAGTAAAGCGCCACTATGTTGACGGTTTAAACTCACCACTTGATTCAAGTAAAGTTCAGAAAATGCGTAGTTTTTTAATCCATACTCAGCCACAGCACGGTAGTAAATGGCTTCTGTTGCATTGGGTTCCTTGTTTGCCCACTCTTGCGCAATTTTATTGAGTGCAGTCCAATCCTCAGTTTTTAAAGGCTGTACGATTCTCATAAAAAATGGCCATTTTTCAGGGGCTTCTGCCCAAAATGGTAGAAAACTTTGCGTCACAATATTTTGCTCTGGCTGATGCATGAGTTTTTTAACCCACTCAACAGACATATTGTAATAATAAGCATTTCTACCCGGGCTTTTAACGGCAATAATCGCAACCAAATTGCCAGTTTCATCAAAAACGCCACCGCCACTGTCTCCTAACCTAAAAGTGTTGCTGGCGCGAATAATCACACTATCATCTAAGGTATATTTTCCTTTTACAAAACCATAGGTAGCGTTTGCATTGGGAGAGTTATTTGCAAAGCCAATTGAATAAACGGGTTGTTCGTATTGAAGTGCCTCGCTTGAGGCAATGGTGGCAATGGGAACATTAAATTTTTTAAGGCCATCCACTTTGAGAATACATAAATCATGATACCAATCTGCTTTGAGTGCAGTTGCTGCTAAATTTTCACCATTCACCATCACATTCACAGACCGGGCTTCTGAAACCACATGGCAGTTTGTCACCACTTGATTGTCTGCAATCACCACGCCCGAACCCATGCCATAACCATTGGGGAGCGCAACATACACTTTAACCAGATGCTGACTTATTTTTGCCACAATTTCGTCTGTTGTGAAAGCCCAGCTTACACTTACAAAACTATAAAAAAATATTGCAATCAAAATCCGCGTCATGGTGATTCCCCAGTCGATAAAGATAATTTACATACTAAAAACAAACCTCATATCAAATAAATAAAACAATTGTTAAAAATAATAAGCAATCAATGTACCAACAAAAAGACCCTTAAGTTTGTTTCGGCTTGATTCGCCAAAACTTAAATAGCGCATTAAATTTAGCCATATTGAAGTTAGATTAATTTGCAAATTCAAAGGAATTTATTCGGGAATAAACTAAAGATTTCGCCTTAATCTTGAAGCCTTAGCCAAAAGTTTAATTAATTCAATCGAATCAATTGCTTACCACAACAGATTATGGTGCATAAAAATTACATGCGCACCATAATAGAGCGGCGGAAAAAGTGCGATGGGACGAGAAAATTTGTAAAACCCGATGAAATGACGCTATACAAAGCGATTAAATAACTGCATAAAACAAGCGTATGAGTTAACTATTTGATAATTTTTCTAATTGTTTGCGGTCAATAATTTCAATTTCGCCGCGTCCTAAAACAACCATATTTTTTTGTTCTAATCTTTTTAATTGCCGACTAATCACTTCTCTTGCTGTGCCAAGTTCATCGGCAAGTTGTTGGTGCGTTTTGCTGATTTTCAACGACGGATTATCGAGCAAAATTTTTGCAAGTCTTGCATCCAGCGTATGAAAAGCAACTTCATCTAATAAAACAATTAAATCACTGATAAGTGCGCCATAGTTCGTCATCACAAATTGGCGAAAAACGGTTGAAATAATCATCAATTGATGAAAAGCATTGGCTGGGATTAAAACATCTTTGATGGGTTCTTCAACAATGGTCGAGGCTGGGTAATCACTGTTGCCAAGCAAGCAAGTGGTAGTAATCACACAAGTTTCGCCTGACGATACGCGATAAAGTAAAATTTCACGCCCGCTAGATGACATTTTAAAAACGCGTGATCTGCCCGCAAGCCGCATGACATATGCCGCGCAAGGCGCGCCTTCATGGTATCCAAGGGTTCCAATCGGCGCTTCTACAACGCGTGCAAATTTAAAGAGTATTTCTTTGGCGTCTGGCTCTAACTTTTTAAGCTCTGGAAAAGTTTCTAGCCATTCAATTTGTTCAATTGTATTTTGCATCGCGCATCCAATGAGTCACAAAAGAGTGAATTTGATTGTACAACTTTTTATTGCTTAGCTAGAAACCTAATGGTTGTTTTAAAAGTATTATTTAATACAAAATCGTTTTAACCATTAAAATGCTTCCCAAGATTCATCATCATTTGTGCCGTTTTTTGCAATTTTTGGTTCATTGTTTTGCGCTTTAGCGGGTTGACTATTTGAGCGCAAACGGCTGTTTTTGGCACGTCTTTCTTCGGGCAGTTTTACATGAGAAGGTTTGGTTTGATTGCGCGCGCTATTGTAATTTGAAGCAACATCATCAAATTTAAATACACTCACAACATCAGATAAAGCATTGGCTTGATCTACCAAAGATTCCGCAGCTGCAGCCGCCTCTTCAACCAGTGCCGCATTTTGTTGTGTGGCTTCATCCATATGCGTTACAGCGTTATTCACTTGGTTAATGCCATTACTTTGTTCGCTTGAAGCGGCAGAAATTTCAGCAATAATGTCTGAAACGCGTTTGACTGAAGTGACAATTTCTTGCATGGTTTGACCAGCATCTTCAACCTGTTTTGTGCCTTCGGAGGTTTTATTCACAGAATCTGTAATCAACTCTTTAATTTCTTTGGCTGCACTTGATGAGCGTTGTGCAAGGTTTCGCACTTCGCCCGCTACTACCGCAAAGCCTCGGCCTTGTTCGCCCGCACGCGCGGCTTCAACGGCTGCGTTTAACGCCAAAATATTGGTTTGAAACGCAATGCCATCAATGACAGAAATAATGTCTTCAATTTTTCTTGAACTTTCATTAATTGCGCTCATGGTAATCACCACTTCGCCCACGGCTTTTCCGCCTTTAATGGCAACGTTTGAGGCCGCTAAAGCAAGTTGATTCGCCTGTTTTGCATTTTCTGCATTTTGCTTCACCGTGCTTGAAAGTTGATTCATGCTAGCGGCCGTTTCTTGCAAGCTTGAGGCTTGTTGCTCAGTGCGAGAAGATAAATCACTGTTGCCAGATGAAATTTCATTTGCGGCTGTATTGATGGTTTCAATGGCTTCTTTCACTGCCGCAATCGGGTTCACAATGGTTTCTAGCGTAGCATTCACGCCTTCAACCACTTTGCGAAAATCGCCTTGATGCTTGCTTGTATCGGCACGCACTGAAATATTGCCAGCTGCCGCTGCATTTGCGAGCATATTGGCATCGGTCACCAAATGATTAATGGCATCAATACATTGGTTTAAGTTATTTTTAAGTTGATTAAAATCGCCGTTGTAATGCTCAGAAATTTTTTCTGGAATTTCACCCTTTGAAATTTTTTCAACATAGTGTGCAGCGTTATTTAATGGGTTAATCACAGCATCTAACGTATTGTTCACGCCAGCAACAATTTTGCGGAAATCTCCTTGATGTTTATTGACTTCAGCGCGCGTTGAAAGCATGCCTTGCTCTGCAGCATTGGCTAGGGCTGAAGTGTCTGTAATGAGCGCATTGACCGCATCAATACATTGGTTTAAATTATTTTTTAGATGATTAAAATCACCGTTATAGGGTTCAGAAATTTTTGTGGGAACATTGCCTTTTGAAATGCTATCTACACATTGCGCAGCCATATTCAGTGGTCCAATCACAGCATCTAGTGTGTTATTCACGCCTTGCACAATTTTTCTAAAATCGCCCAAATGTTGACTTGCGTCCGCGCGGGTTGAAAGTTTTCCTTCAACGGCAGCGTTCGCCAGCATATTGGCATCGGCAATTAAACTTTGTAAGTTTGCTCTCACTTGTTCTACGGTTTCATTAATGTACGCTTGTTTACCAGGAAACGGTTCGAGCGCAACATCAAAATTGCCTTCGCCAAATGCCTTAACCACTTGCATGGCTTTTTTGTTAAGAGAAATATGCCCAGCCACCATGTGGTTAATGCCATCAGCCACTTTTTCGTAGCCACCTTTAAAGCGGCTAGCGTCAACTGAAACATCAATATCGCCTGCTTCATGTTGGGTGCTAACATAATTAAGCGATTGAATGAGACCGTCTAAGGTTTTTTGCAGTGATTTTATGGAATACGCAACGCTCATTTTATCTTTTTCATCCACGACAATTGTTTGGTTCAAGTTACCTTCCGCTAAATTTTTGGCAAGTAAACCAAGTTGTGCAGGTTCTGCGCCAAGTTGTTTGAGCAAAGTGCGCGTGATAAAAAGACCTAGCAACACCACCGCCACAACAATTGATAACGCAATACTTAACATCATTAACGTTGCATTTTGTTTAATGGTTGCGGCTTTTTCTGTGGTGAGTTTTGCAAGCTCAAAGTTATAAGCACGGTGGTTTGTTAACGTAAACTGCATATCTTTAATAATGCCAACACCTTCTAATAGCGCATCGCGCGCTTCATTTTTTTTGTTTTCAAGCGATGCAGTCAGCACGCGACCGCCCATTTCATCGTATTTAGCAAGTTTTGCTAAATCTTCCGTTAACAGTGCGCGGTCTTTTTCATTAGAAATGACGCTTTCATATTTTTTGAGAATGTCAGTTAAAGCTTGGTGAGTCGTGGCAACTTCAATTTCAATCGCTTGCATTTTTGCATTATCGGTTGTGGCCATATGTTGCCAAATCAGCCCATTCAATTTTTCAAAATCTGAAAGCGCTTGATTGAGTAATTCTGCACTGGGAATGGATTGATTATTAATAAATTCGGTAGATTGATAAACGCGGTTTGTTTGAAAGTAAGAAATCGCTGTCAGCGAGATCAAACCAAGCGCGGTGACTAACACTAAAATATACATTCTTTTTGCAACTGACATTTTTAACACTCCAAAACAATTAAAAATTGATGCCATCTATTTTGCTGGTAACCATGCGCTTGTGTTTCGGTAATCAAAGCGCTTATTCAATGTTATTTCTAAAAATTTATAAAAAAAAGCCTATCAATCGTGGACTGATAGGCTTAGGGGGAGCTTTTTCTATAATGCTAAGGATGATTTTAAAATCAAACATCCTGATATTTTTGATGCTAAAACATCATCAAAAAAACTATTTCGTTGCCATTTTTTTGCCATCCACTTCTTCTTTATCGGCAACTTTTTTCTTTACTGAATCTGCAGCATCGCCTTTCATGTGGGTTGCGGTTGCTTGCTCACTGCCTTCTTCAAAACAAACGCGCCCCATCATTGAAACTTTGCAGACTTCGGCAGCTTGTAATTGCCAAGCACTTGCGCTCAATAAACTCATTAAAATTAAAGATAATTGCATTTTTTTCATTCCAAACACTCCATCGGTTAAACACTAAGAAAGACTAATTTTTTGAAGGTTAAAACAAATTTTTATTTGAATTAACCTAATAAGCCGGTAACGGAGCTCGGGAAAAAATCCTTAATATTTTTGGGATTTTTTACAATATAGTTACAATTTTTTTTCATGCTTAGCTAAGGTTGCATCTTAAAAAAACGCTTTAAAATACTTGCTATGAAGATCAGTGCGCTTTATGTAGATTTCAACGCTTACTTTGCTTCGGTTGAGCAACAGTTAGTCCCTGCTTTGCGTGGAAAACCTGTTGGCGTACTGGCGGTGATGGCGGAAACAACGTGCTGTATTGCTGCAAGTTATGAGGCAAAAGCGTTTGGCATTAAAACAGGGACGAATGTCAAAGACGCGCGCGCACTTTGCCCCAATATTATTTTTGTAGAAGCGCGGCCTTCTGTGTACGTTGCGCTACACCATCAACTGATTGCACTGGTAGAAAGTTGTACACATGTAGAAAAAGTGTTGTCGATAGACGAAATGGTCTGCACTTTAACGGGTAGTCAGCAACTCCCTGAAAACGCCCTAAAACTTGCACGAAAAATTAAGCGCACACTGGCCAAACAATTTGAATTTATCAAATGTTCGATTGGTATTGCGCCCAACACATTTTTAGCTAAAGTGGCTTCTAATATGCAAAAGCCAGATGGCTGCGTATTGCTGGAATCTCACACATTGCCGCAACGCCTTTTTTATTTGAACTTAAGGGATTTAAACGGCATTGGTAAACAAATGGAAGCGCGGTTGAATCGACATAAAATTTTTACCATAGAACAACTTTATGCGGCCAACCGCAGCCAATTACAAACCGCGTGGGGCAGTATTGAAGGCGAGCGCATGTATGACAAACTGCGCGGCTTAGAGCCTTATTATGTGAAACATGCGCGCAGCAGTTTGGGGCATTCGCATGTGCTGCCACCCGAACAGCGCAATTTTTCTGGCGCAAAAGCGGTGTTGCACCGTTTGTTGCAAAAAGCGGGCATGCGTTTACGCAGTTATGATTTATTAACCACGCACATCAGCGTCAAAATAAAACTGCGTGGGCCGCATTTTGAGCGTTTTCCCAGTTGGGGCATGGAAAGCGCAATTTCTGCCACCGATAATACGTTGCGGTTAATTGAAGCCTTGGAAGCTTTTTTACAATATTTTCCAGAAAGCGAGAAAATTCCTGTGGCTGTGGGCGTTTCTTTTGGTGGTTTGGTGACTGCAGAAGAAGTGGCGCGGGATTTGTTTCAAATAAAACCGCTTGAGAACGAAAAAAAATTGAACAAAGCCATTGATACGCTGAATTTAAAATTTGGTAAAAACACGGTTTATTTTGGTGGCGCGCATGAAGCGCTGAAAGACGCGCCGATGCGCATTGCGTTTAATCATATTCCAGATTTAATTGTGGAAAGTGACGAGTAAGCCGAAAAATGAGGATGCATTTCTCAGTAGAAAGAAACGCATCCTCAACGTTTAACAATTAAGGTTGTTGTGATTTTAAGCAATAATTAGCTTGAATTTTTGAGATTTTATTTACTGGGGATTGGTTTTCAGATTCAAGTTTCACCATGCAGTTCACGCATTTACCTTTGGCTTCATCATAGCCTTTAATTGCGCTCAGACCTTTTACGTCCGTCATGATGGTTTCATCTAAAATCGCTTCCGCCATATTTGCGCCCGTAATGTCTGCGCCTGTTAAGTCTGCTTTGCTAAAATCTGCGCGAAATAAATCAGTGTTGCGCAAGTTTGCGTTTCGTAAATCGGCGAATCTTAAATTTGCGCGGTTAATGTCAGCGCCTTCAAAATTGCTATTTTCAAATTTTCCACCAATGGCATCAAAACGCATGGCACCCATTGGTTGGTTGCCAATGTCCAAACCGTAACGGCCTTTTTTGATGGTGGCATTGCGCATATCCACATTGCCCAAAGTACCAATCATGCGAGCATTGGTGAGGTTTGCGCCTTGAAAATTTGTTTTGTCAAAAATCGCCTGAAAAATAGTTGCATCGGTTAAATTTGCACCACTTAAATTGGTGTTTTCCAAGCGTGCTAAATTCAAATAACTTTTTTGCATGTTTGCACCGCTTAAATTTGCCCCGCGTAAATACGCACCAAAAAAGCTGGTGTTTTCCATATTGCAATGGCGTAAATCCAAACCATCTAATTCTAAATAACCTGCATCTTTGTTGCTTAAATCACAGGTTTTACTATTAATTTGTTTGATTGCATCAGCTTGGCTAATTTTCTCACGCATGGGTTCAGCATTTTTTGCATAAAAACTCGCCGCTTTGTTAATAGTGGCTTCAGGGTCTAATAAAAAAGTATCGCGGGCGCTGGCATTGCCAAAACAATAGGTTTTGCCTTGATAAATTTCATTAATGTCACATTTTGTTTTAATCAAACTGCCTTTTGCCAAGCCAGTTGTGCAGTGGTCGCCAAATTCTCCCGCCAGTGCAATGTTTGAAATGAATAAAGTGAAAAAAAGTATTTTTTTTGATAATTGGTTTGTTAAGTTCATGTCAGTTCTCCAAAGTTCTGCTTTAGGGTTGAGCAGTGATCGGATTATTACTGTATTTAAACAAGAACTCTGTAACGCATGTCACATTACGTGAATGGCTGGAATTGATCAGATTTGATATGTTCAATAAATTCAACACGGTTTCTGCCAGCGCCTTTTGCTTGATATAACGCTAAATCGGCTTGTTGAATCAGGTCTTGCTGGTTGGCTTGTGCAACGTTTTTATAACCACTAACACCAATACTGACCGTGATGATTTGCTGAGCGTTGGCATATATTTTTAAAGCTAACACAGCTTTGCGGAATTTTTCTGCAATTTTTATGGCTTCTTTAATAGGCGTATTGCCTAAAATAAGTAAAAACTCATCGCCGCCAATACGTACCGCAAGATCGCTCGGGCGTTTGCTAAATTTTCTGAGTAAATCTGCAATTAAACATAAACTGCGATCCCCAGCCAAATGTCCAAATTCGTCATTGAGCAATTTAAATTGGTCTAAATCAATGGCAAGCAAGCTCATTGGATGCTTATGGCGCAACGCACGCTGCCATTCATTATGCAAAAATTGATTCATAAAACGCCGATTCACTAAAGAGGTGAGTGGGTCTTGCATAGAAAGTATTTCGGCTTCTTCAGACTCTAATTTATATTTTGAAATATCAGTATGCGAAATGACATATAAAGGATTGGGTTTCAAATAAAGTGGTTTAACCTGCATATAAAACCAGCGCCGCTCTGTGCTGGAATGACAGGAGTATTCTAAATTAAAAATCGTTTTTTTATTTTTTAAAACATCGCCAATGCCATTAATTGGATCTGTTTCAAAAGACAAATTATCTGTGTGCGAAGCCGCGCCAAAAGAAAGGTAATTTAAACCCAGCCAATTAAAATTTTTTGGAATGCCGCGTTCTTGCCCAGATTGAACCCAATAATGGTTGACGAAGACAATTTCACCCAATTGATTTACCACAGCAATTTGATGTTCTAGGGCATTGAGCGTTGCTTGAAAAATGTTTTTGATCGTAATTATCCTTTAATCACTTACAAAATTAATTTTTTTAAAAACTCAAGATTATTTTGCGCTTTTGTTTTAATTTATGCAAGTATATGAAACATAATATTGATGTATATCAATATCTTAATGTAACTCCATAACTTAATTTGCCTTTGCTTTTTAAGTGGGTAGATTGCAAATTTTTTTGGTTTTTAAAAACAATTTTCCTCATGAAAACCATGAGTTACAAAATGTTAACAATTGCTTGTCAGCTTAACAAAACGTGCTTACGTTAATTGGCTATCTGCATCACAAAGCAGAGATTGAACAAACAGGAGAATATAAATGTTAAGTACTCAATTAAAATTTAGAAATAAGATCAACGTAAAAGCATTGATTCCTGCAGCTTTCGTTGCTTTTGTTGCGATGCCTGCGATGGCATCTGATCAATACAGTGATCGTGGACGTGTGTTATCCGTTACGCCACAAACTGAGCGCATCAACGTGCCGCGTCAAGAGTGTCGCACAGAATATCAGCAGCAAACATCGTATGAGCCACAATACAACAACGGTGATCGCTCTTATACGGGCAGTATTTTAGGCGGCATTGCGGGTGGTTTGCTTGGCAGCACCATTGGTAAAGGTAGCGGACGCGTCGCAGCGGCCGCCGTGGGTGCGGGGATTGGCGCAGTGGCGGGCGATAGAATTGGCAATCGCCCCAACAATACGGTAACAACAACGCGCACAGTGCCTGTACAAAATTGTTATCAAGTGGAAAATTGGCAAACGGTGAATGCGGGATATTTAGTTACTTATGAATATAACGGTCGCACTTATAATACGGTGACCAATCAACACCCTGGTCAGTTTGTCGATGTGAATGTAGCGGTTTCGCCAGCAAACGTTTTATCAAATCATCAAGCATTGCCACAAACCAATTATATTGAAAATATTCAATATCAAGATTGGCAAGCACCACGCGATATTGCCCGCCCTTACCATGACCGTGGCTACAGAGCAGGGCATGGGCGCGATCATAAACGTCAACATCGAGATTATTATTAATTTTGATTTATGGTCTTAATAATGTTGAATTAGCTTAATCAAAAATGCCCGCGCCTTAATATTGAGCGCGGGCGTTTTTTATTGTAGATTTCGCAGCACGCTGGGTTGCTTCACAGTAAAATAGGGGTTAACCCCTTAAAAATAAATGAGCAACTTTTGAAGCTAACCATCGATATTGAAATCAATCAAATTGACATCAATCAATTTAACATCAATGCCAGCCATTTTGCGCATGAAAAAAATGACACAAAATCTACTCAATTAAATACTTTAGCCTATTTATTAAGCCATGCAAATGTTTCAACTTTTGCACAGCCTTTGGCGGTAAAAGTGTGTGAAGATTTTAATTTAAGTGCTGCGTCAGATTACCCAATTGCAGCCTTAAGCGCTCAAGCAGAAAATTTTGATACTGAAAACGCCTATTGGTTTTGTGCAGAACCGGTGCATTTAGCCTTGCAAAGAGACGCATTTACCTTGCATGAAGAAGTGCCTTTAAGCATCAGCGCTGTGCATGCGCAAGAAATTTTGCATACGCTCAACCACCATTTTAAAGAAGACGGATTACAGTTTTTTTTAGGCGCATCTGGCGCATGGTATTTAAAAATCACGCATTTATTTGAGCAATTCACCCCAGTGAAAACCCATTTTTCGCAAATGGCAATCGGTAAAAATATTCATTCATGGATGCCTGAAGGGCAAGCCGCGCACAAATGGCGCGCAATGTTAAATGAAATTCAAATGTTGCTTTTTGAGCATGCGGTGAATCAGGCGCGTGAGCAGGCGGGGGAGCTTGCCATCAATAGTTTTTGGATTTCTGGCGGTGGTTTTATGCCACCCAAAAGTTCTGAAAAGTTAGAAGCATTACTGCTTGTCTCAAACCATTCTTTTTATAAAGGCTTAGCGCAATATTTTCATGCCCAATATGCATTATTACCAAACGCACTTTCCGCGTTAAGCCAAAAAAATTGCCAAAGTATGCGCATGTTTTTGCCGATGCAATCCTCAAATCATTTAATTGCAGAGGTCGTTCATGCACTTAAATCAAAAAAAATAAGCCAACTCATTTTAAATATTGGCTTTTATGAAAAAACGCTGATTGCAGAACTTTATCCCATTGATTTTTATAAATTTTGGCGTAAAACCAAACCGTTATCTCATTTTCTAAAATCGCTGAATTTTTATGATTAAAGTGGTTGAAAGAACCAGAAATTTTGCAGCTGAAACCTTATTAACACAAGGCGGTGTTTCTCCTTTAATGGCGCGCCTGTTGGCTGCGCGCGGCGTGATTAAAACTGAATCTTTAAGCACCAGTTTGGCGCAACTCATTCCACCACAAACGCTTACGCATAACCCACTTATGGCGCAATTGCTGGCGGATGCTATCAGCGCAAAACAAAAAATTTTAGTGATTGGTGATTATGATGCAGATGGTGCAACCGCAACTGCCGTCGCCGTAAAAGGCTTGCGTGCTTTTGGTGCAGAAGTGGATTTTTTAGTGCCAAATCGCTTTGAATACGGTTATGGATTAACGCCAGAAATTGTCGCGCTGGCGGCCACTTTAAAGCCAGACATTATTTTAACGGTCGATAACGGCATTGCCAGCGTAGAAGGCGTGGCGAGCGCCAATGTGTTTGGTATAAAAGTGCTGATTACCGATCATCATTTGCCAGGGCAATTGCGCCCAAACGCTGCGTGCATCATCAATCCAAATCAGCATGGATGCAATTTTGCCAGCAAACATTTAGCAGGCGTGGGGGTGATGTTTTACGCGTTGCTTGCATTACGTGCTGAATTGCGTAAGCGTGGCGCATTTTTACATAAAGAAGAACCTAATTTAACCCATTTGATTGATTTGGTAGCGCTGGGAACGGTGGCGGATTTGGTGAAATTAGATGCAAACAACCGCATTTTGGTTGAGCAAGGCTTGCGTAGAATTCGCGCTGGGGCTTGTTCTGCAGGTATTTTGGCGCTGTTAAGTGTGAGTGGTCGCGCGTATCAGAATGCCACCGCGCAAGATTTAGGTTTTTATGTGGGGCCAAGGCTCAATGCAGCTGGCAGACTTGATGATATGACGCTTGGGATTCAATGTTTAATAACAGATTCACCTACGCAAGCTGCAGTGTTGGCACAACAATTGCAAAGTTTAAATCTACAAAGACGCAGTATTGAAGCCGATATGCAGGATACGGCAATGCTTGCGTTAGAAGATATTGATGTTACAAACCAATATTCTTTAAGTTTATATCAAGAAGATTGGCATCAAGGTGTGATTGGCATTTTGGCGTCGCGCATGAAAGAGCGTTACTATCGACCTGTGATTGCTTTTGCCCAAGCCAATGACGGATTGCTTAAAGGTTCAGGGCGCTCAATTACAGGTTTGCATCTGCGAGATGCCTTAGATTTACTGTCTAAACATCAACCAAATTTAATTTTAAAATTTGGCGGACACGCGATGGCGGCTGGCTTAACCATTCGACAAGTTGACTTTGAACAATTTCAACATGCTTTTGAAGCGGTGGTAAGAAGCCTCATTACAGAGGCTGATTTAGAATCTTTGATTGAGGTGGACGGGCTGCTCATTGTGGATGAAATAACCTTTGAACAAGCACAATTTTTAGAAGCTCAAGTGTGGGGGCAAGGTTTTCCAGAACCTTTATTTTTTGATGAGTTTGCTGTACTAGAACATCGAATTTTAGCGGGCAAGCATCTAAAGTTAACCCTAAAAAAAGAACAAAAAGCGTTTGAAGCCATTATGTTTAATGCAATTAAGCCGCCGCAAAATAAAGTGCGGATTGCTTATCAATTGCAAACCAATCGCTACAATGGGCTTGATAAAGTGCAATTGAATATTCGTCATTTAGAAACTTAATTTATTTTTGGCGTTAATTGCAGATTTCATCCATAAATGCTTCGCCTAATAGGCAGTATTTTTATATAATCTATGGCTCGTTAAACGTCCCTAATTTTCTTTAGTTTTTAAAAAAAACCGCAAATTAATCAATTTTTATAGGAAGTATTCTGTGTTAAAAGCCTTAAGTGATCAGCAAAGCAGCACCATTGAAGAAGTGATCAACATTGGGCTTGGGCGCGCAGCAATGACTTTAAGCAGCATTGTTGCAGACGAAATACTGCTGAATGCTTCTAACATTCATTTATCAAACATCAACACAGGACAAGCGTTTGATCTGATTAAAAAATCAACCGCAGGCAATGTTGTTTCTGTTTCACAAGATGTATTTGGTGATATTGAAACGTTAGCATTGGTGGTTTTTTCTGAAGCTGATGCAACAGAAATCGTCCATCGGATGATTTTGAGGAATGCGCCAGTAGAAGTGGCAACTGACTATGAATCAGATGTCATGTGTGAAGTTGGCAATATTATTCTGAACGCGTCTATGAGCGCATTGTCTAGCATGATGTATCTTTCTTTAGAAAGTTATCTGCCTGTGCATCATATGGGTGATTGCGAAACTGTCACATTAGATAGCGCAATGAAGCCACTCAAAATATTAATTAATCTGGATTTTATTATTGCGCAAAAGCCAATACGGGGCTTCATTACATTTTCATTAAGCGCAAAATCTCTGCAAAAAATATTACAATCGGTTGAACAATATTCCGAAAGCGAGCATTTTGAATGGCTAAACTAACGCAGCGCGCATTGCCTTCCAATATTCAGTACCTTGATTTTTTGCAAATGGGCGTCATGGTGATTGATGAAAATTATCGGATTGTCCATTGGAATCGCTGGCTAGAAGCGCACAGCGATATTCCATTTAAGCGCATAGAAAATAAGTCATTTAAGCAAGCTTTTCCAGACTTGGCTGAATCAAGATTGGCCGATATTATTTATCAGGCGATTGATGAAAAATTAAGCGCACTTATTTCAGCTTCGCTCAACCAATCTCTTTTACCGCTTCACCCAAGCACCAATCACCAAATTAAACAAATTGATTTAATGCGACAAATGGTGCAAGTAACCGCGCTTGCCGACGAAGATGGTAAGCGTTTTGCGCTGCTACAAATTACAAATATGACCAATGCAATCGCAAAAGAAGCACAATTGCGTGAACAATCACAAACCATTCAACACTTGGTCAGTGTCGATGATTTAACTTCTGTTGCGAATCGTCGAAAATTTGACATTGCACTGCAAGAAGAATTCAGTCGTGCGCAAAGAGCATCCTCGTCACTCGTGTTGGGATTTATTGATATTGACCACTTTAAGTTATTTCATGAACACTATGGTGAAAGTGAAGCAAATCAATGTTTATCAGAAGTGGCAAGTACGTTTGAATACGCGCTCAATAGATCCAGCGATTTAGTTGCCAGATTCAGCGAGCAAGTATTTGCAGTGATCATGCCATGCACAAATTTTGAAGGCGCTGTGAACATTGCAGAATCTATCAGAATGGGCGTCAATGATTTGCAATTGCGGCATGAAGTTTCTTCCACCGCCTCTCATATCAGCGTAAGTATTGGCTTTGCAATCATTCATCCTACATTTAACGACCCGCTTGAAGATTTTATAGAATCAGCAAATTTTGCCCTCATGCAAGCAAAGCAAGCGGGCGGTAATAAGGCGATGATTTATACAAAACAAGATGGCAGTTTGCATGCGTGCGATTCTGTTGTAAACATCAAAAAATTTGTAGAAGCTTAAATTTTTTATGTCACAAAAACTATGCGTTGCAAACTGGAAAATGCACGGCTCGTTAGCCGCCAATCAACAACTTATTGAAGATTATATTCAACATCTTGCGTCATGCAAAAACACTGAAATAGTTGTTTGCGTTCCTTATCCATATTTATATCAAGTGCAAACAATGCTTAAAAACACACCCATTCGCTGGGGCGCACAAAATGTCAGCAAAGATTTAGAAGGCCCATTTACTGGCGAAGTAAGTGTTCACATGCTCAAAGATTTTGGCGCAAGCTATGTGATTATTGGGCATTCTGAACGCGCAACCGCTTATTGTGAATCAGACGAAAATATCGCAGTAAAATTTATGCAAGCAAAAACGCACGGCTTAACACCTATTTTATGTGTGGGTGAAACGCTAATTGAACGGGAAGCAGGTGT
Source organism: Methylophilaceae bacterium (assembly GCA_965247415.1). Classification (GTDB taxonomy): domain Bacteria; phylum Pseudomonadota; class Gammaproteobacteria; order Burkholderiales; family Methylophilaceae; genus Methylotenera. The sequence continues at coordinate 627,799 of OZ252007.1, read as the reverse complement.
GATGGAAATGGTTGTTTCAAAACAACTAGATACCATTATTCAAATGTACGGCGCATCCATATTTTCAAACACGGTCATTTCGTATGAGCCTATTTGGGCCATCGGCACAGGCTTGGCGGCCAGCCCAACACAAGCGCAAAGCATGCACGCGTTTATTCGCAAAAAAATTTCCTCACTTAATTCTGTGGCAGCGGCAAGCGTAAAAATCTTGTACGGTGGAAGCGTGAACGCCCAAAATGCGGTACAATTATTTAGTATGAAAGATATAGACGGCGGTTTAATTGGCAAAAGTTCATTAACTGCGGCTTCTTTCGCTGGCATTTGTCAGGCGCATATTTAGAAAAAATTTAACATTCAATTAAATAAACTTATAGGTTAAAGATGGAAAAAATTGTATTGGTTGTTCATGTTTTGGCAGCATTAGGCGTGATTGGATTAGTGCTTTTGCAGCATGGAAAAGGCGCGGATATGGGCGCTTCATTTGGCAGTGGTACATCGGGTAGCCTATTTGGAGTCTCTGGATCGGCAAATTTCTTGAGTCGTGCTACTGCAATTTTCGTCATTATCTTCTTTTGCACCAGTTTAACTTTAGCTTACTTGGCAAGTCACAAAGAAAATAACAGCGTGATTAAAATACAAGAAAATCAATCAAATGTTATAGAGAACACTAAAGCATCTGATGAAAAATCAAAAGAAAAATCAACCACAACTGAAGATATTCCAAAATAAATTAACCCCGTGTAACTTTGATATAGTTGCACTTCAAATAGCCGTCGTGGTGGAATTGGTAGACACGCAGCCTTGAGGTGGCTGTGACGAAAGTCGTGAGAGTTCGAGTCTCTCCGTCGGCACCATTGGATAGTTTTAAGCTGTCTCATTCAGTATCAAAACCCAATAAATACAGTAGATTAACTTAAAATACATGCTCCAAAGCGTGTTTTATCGTATCAATACGTCTCTTTACAAAACGTACAAACAGGCGTACAAAAGCATATCTAAATAATTTTTGTACGTTTTTGTACATATTGATATGGCAAAGCTAAGCAAACTTAACAGCTAAAATTTAACTGACTTGTCTCCAAATTACGAGCATCCAATTTTGTATCAAGAAGATGCTTTGCAAGTTGTTTAAAATATTAATCACAACACAAGCCATCATTTAGCTGTATTGCAATTCATAAGACTTCATTAATATTGCTTAAAAAATTAAGCTGACCAAATAACCCGCGGCCAACACACACAACACCGCAAAACTTCTTTGGCTGATTTCATTCGGGATTTTATCGTGCCAAACACTTAACATCAGCATGGCGAATGTGGTGCTGAGTACAAATGGAATGGCGATTGCCCATTCAACCTGAAATTGATGTAAATGACTCGCAAGGCTGCCGAGTGAAATTAATGCAACGGATGCCAGTGTTGTGGCGATGATGGTTTGCGAGTCAAAATTACTCACTTTGGTTAAGCTGGGTACAATCACAAAGCCGCCGCCCACGCCCAATAATCCTGAAAGTAATCCTGAAAAACTGCCTGTTGCAATCAGTCTTTTTGTGCATGAGGCTGTCCAAAATAATTTGGAGTTTACGGGGTTGATGGCACAAGCTGGCGGTGATTTTTCTTGATTCAAAAATTCAGCTTGCGCGGTATTTTTCCAGATTTGAAACGCCACAAAAATCAACACGCAGGCGAAGCTGATGTTGAGTAATGCTTGCGATATATGTTGCCCAATCACAACGCCAACGGGCGCGAATAATATGCCAAAAAGCGCAATCATGGCGGCAGTTTTGTAGCGCACAATGCCTTTTACCAGCCCTTGTATTGCGCCAATGGTAGATGCTGAAAAAACTGCCAACAGTGCAATGGGTGCAGATTCTGCAAGTGATAAATCTAACCCGTACACCAATAACGGCACAGCGAGGATTGCGCCACCCGCGCCCGTGAGCGCGAGTACCAAGCCGACAATTGCACCCAATAAAATGCTGATAAGTTGAATTTCAAGCATTCATTTAGGCTTAAGTGGTTAACCGCATGCGCCACATCGGGCGAGCCATTCACGGCCTTTGAGCATTAAATTCCAATACACCCAAGGCAGTAAATATTTTTTGAGCAACCATGCAGACCTTCTTGGTTTGGTAGAATCCCAATTGAAAGTGGGTACTAACTTTCCGCCATAACCAAATTCGGCCAAGATAATTTTTCCTTTTTCCACGGTAAGCGGGCAAGAGCCATAACCATCGTATCGCGATGGAAAAGGTTGCCCAGCGCGCAAGGCTAAAATATTTTCAGCGGCTATCACCACTTGTTTACGCGCCGCTGCCAAGGTTTTTGCGTTGGGTGTTGAAGTCACATCGCCCACGCCAAAAATATTGCTAAATTGATTGTGTTGCAAAGTGTGTTGATGCACATCCACCCAGCCATCTGCATTGGCGAGCACACTTTTTTTAATAAACTCAGGTGCGGTTTGTGGCGGTACAACATGCAATAGATCAAATTTTTTAGCAACTTTTGTGATATTTCCATCCGCATCTTTTAAGTTAAACCACGCGGTTTTATTTGGCCCATCCACTTCCACCAAATTGCTATTAAAATTTACTTGCGCGTTGTAACGCTTCACATATTCCATTAAAGGCGCTACATAATCTTTTACGCCAAACAGCACTGCGCCTGCGTTATTAAATTCAATCTCTATATTTTTTAAATCGCCTGTGCTTTCCCAGTGTGAAGCAGATAAATATAGGGCTTTTTGCGGTGCGCCCGCGCATTTAATAGGCATGGGTGGTTGAGTAAAAATGGCTTTGCCTGTTTTTAATGTATGCACCAATTGCCATGTGTACGGCGCCAAATCAAACCGATAATTTGAAGTCACGCCATGTTTGCCTAAAGTTTCTTGCAGGCCAGCAATGCTTTGCCAGTTGAGCGTTAAGCCCGCGGCAACCACTAATTGCTGATAATAAATCTTGCCCAAAGCATCCGTTGCCACACAATTTTCTTCTGGCATAAAATCAGTCACCGCGGCTTGCAGCCATGTTGCACCTTTTGGAATACAGTCTGCCATTGGCCTTACAGAATGGGCTGCATTAAACTCGCCCGCGCCCACTAATGTCCAAGCAGGTTGGTAATAATGTTTGGTTGAAGGCTCAATGATTGCTAGTTTTAGCGATTTATCGCGTTTGAGCAAACTTGCGGCAATCCCACAGCCCGCAGAACCGCCACCTACAATGACAATATCGTATGTATCTGTTTGATTTGACATAAACTTTTTTGCCTTATTTTTATTTTGCAATTGCGAGTGAGTACAGTTTTGCAGCGCGGTTTCCTGTTCTGCAAAATGCAAGGGCTGGTTTTGCAGCGCTTGCTAATGCTTTGGCAAATTGTGCAACTTCAGCTTCTTGAATTTGATTGGGAATCACTGGGATATAGAAATATTGCAACCCTAACTTTTCTGCCGCCGCTTGAATGCTGGCATTGCTTGGTTGTTCTGCGCCGCCTTCAGCATCTGGCCGATTATTTATTATTGTTTTAAACCCTAATTGTGCAATTTCTGCTACATCTTGGGCAGTAATTTGTGGGCACACGCTAAAATCTTCAGCTAGTTTATTGGTGGTTAATGTCATTTTTTTGCTCCGATTGATTCACTTTTACAAATTTCTTGATGTAATACTTGCATCACTGCCATGGCCGATTGGCTTGAAATATTATAAATAATACTCTTGCCTTCGCGCCGCGTAGAGACTAAATTGGCCTCTCTCAAAACAGTCAGTTGCTGTGAAAGCGTGGGTTGATGAATATTCAACAACGTTTCTAATTCACTCACCGATTTTTCACCCTGTGAGAGTTGGCAAAGCAGCATCAGTCGGTCTGCATTGGCCATCACTTTCATAAGAGCGCAGGCTTTATACGCTGAGGCGCGCAGCTCTTCAAAATGGGCTTCATTATTCAGATTCATTGTATTAATTATATATTTATATATAATATAAATTAATATTATATTTGGAGTTTATATGTTTAAGCAACTCTTTGATGAAGTTTCTTGTACGCTGACCTATTTAATTGCGGATGACACCACCAAAGAAGCGGTGATTATTGACCCAGTGGACACCAAAATTGCCGATTATTTAGCGCTAATTGAAGCATTAAACCTCAATTTAATCTACGCGTTAGAAACGCATGTGCATGCAGACCATGTGACCGCCAGTGGAAAATTGCGTCAAATATTAGGCCTTAAAACTGCAGTAAGCCAACTTTGTGGTGCGCAAAGTGCAGATTTACAATTGCAAGAGGGCGATACCATTTTATTTGGTCAACAGCGCATAACAGTGATTGCAACGCCAGGCCACACCGCAGGCAGCGTTTCATTTTTATGGCAAGATAAATTATTCACAGGCGATAGTTTGCTGATTAATGGCTGTGGGCGCACGGATTTTCAAGGCGGCGATGCTGGCGTTTTGTTTGATAACATAACGCACAAATTATTGACCTTAGCAGATGAAACTTTGGTTTACCCAGGTCACGATTATCAAGGCCGACGCATCAGTTGTGTTGGTCAAGAAAAAACCATTAACCCAAGGCTTGCGGGAAAATCGCGTGAAGAATTTATTCATATCATGCAACATTTAAACCTACCAAAACCCAAGTTGATTGATATTGCCGTGCCTGCCAATCGCAAATGCGGTGTGGACGATGGGGATATTTTGCAGGGTTAATTTTATTTAATGTTGCTGTAAAAAGTTTCAACTGTTAAGGCTAATGCCTTGTCATTTTTAGATTCAAATCTACTGACTATTGCGTCATCATCCAAAAAAATACATTTTTAAGGTGCTGTTCCATCCTTTAAAAATGTATATTCAAGCGTATTCTTTTCTTATCGTTTACTAAGCAATCAATCATCAAAAAATATGTAAATATTTTTAGTTTAAACATTCAATTTTTAAAAATAATATCCGTTAACAAATTGCAGAGTTTGAAAATAAAAATTGTTAAGTTTTAATGACCACCCGCTAAATTAAAGAATTCATGTTTAAATATTTCACCCAATTATTCATCCAATTTTTAATCGTTTGCTTGCATTTTATCCATGCGGCATTTGCGCATGCCGATGAAGCGAATATGAATGAAAAAATTATTTTTGGTGGCAGTAAGGTTGGGGTTAAAGTTAACATTCAACAAGGCAGTGAAGCTACCTTTAATGTTGCATTTGATACATTAATGGCGCATCGTGGGGTTGATCTTGATGTCCATCTTTTTGAGACAAGTCAAGCGCTATTAGAAGCGTTTAACCGCGGTGAAATTAACGCAGTGTTTGCTTCGCCAATAGAGTTCATTCAACTTGAAGAACAAATGGGTGAGACGATGATTGCTGTAAATTATCAAAATGCGCCAATCAAGCAAAGTTTTGTGGTGTTGGTGCGCAAAAATGACAACATCACAGACATTAAACAGCTTAAAAATAAACGCTTATCTCAAGCGCCGTTGCAAGATATTGCACCACTTTTTCTCAATACCGTTTTGTTGGAAAATCAACAGCCAGAAATGGCTACTTTTTTTTCAGAAACATTTGAAAGTAAAAACGCCAACACCGCCATCATGGATGTTTTTTTTGGAAAATCTGATGTAGCGATTGTGCGAGAAAGTGAATTTAAGCAAGCCATTGGCTTAAACCCACAAGTAGAAGTGCAATTAACCACTTTGGTTAAATCGCCTCCTTTTATCAATATGGTGGGCGCGGGCAAAAAAACCATTGATGAAAAAAAGTTTAGAGAAATCATGTTTTCAATGACAGGTGTTTCTAAAACAGAAGCTGGAAAAAAACTCTTTAAAGTGATTCAAGCAGATGAATTGCATTTAATTTCTCGCGCAGATTTAACAGAAGTCAGCGCGCTAATGAACCAATATAAAACGCTCAATAAAACCAAAGTAAAAACTCATGTCGAATAAAGCATTCACCTCTATTTTTAGTGGAATTTTTGGTCACTTTTTATTAAGAAACAGTGTCATACAAGCCATTTCTGCCGTATTAATGATTGCGCTCATGTTGCCATTTTTTGATCATATGGCAACCCAAATGAAAGTAGAACAAGGCAGCACAGTTGCCAACACTACGCTGGCCGCAACTTATGTGCCCTTATACAATAATGATTTAAGCACGGTGGTGAGTTATGGCATGGATGTGCTTAAAGACACGCCCAACATGCTTTATATTGTTTACAGTAAATCAACGGGCGAAGAAACCATTATTTCTGCAGATAAGTGGTATGTAGCAACAAAATCTTTGCCTTATTACGCGCTAAATTTTAGTGATGATCAAACAGAACAACTCAATGCAAATAAAGGAAAATTGCCAAAAGTATTGTCAGAAAAAATAACGCAAAACCAATTTACCTACAGCAAGCCCATTAATATTGATGGAAAACCTTGGGGCGTTTTGACCATTGCATTCTCAAAAAATGCGTATTCTGACTTAATGAGTAAGTTCTACTGGGCGGTGGGCGTTTTTATTGCAGCTTCTTTTGTGATTGGTTTATTCCTGTTTTTTGCTTCGTCAAAACGCATTCGCCGCCAAATAAAAACCTTTGAAAAAACCGCAAAACGCTTAGCGCAGGGAGAACTTTCTGCGCGCGCGCCAGAACATTCTATTGGTGAAATTGGCGTGCTTGGAAAAGCCATTAATCAAATGTCGCGCACACTGGAGGAAAAATCCACACGGCTTTTTCAGTTAGCGCAAGTGGTTGAGCAAACCAATGACGCATTTATTTTGTTTGATAGTACATTTAAAGTTGTTTTTGCAAATGATGCACTCAAAGAAATTACAGGGTTTGCCGTGCAAGAATTTCAGCAGGCTTCTATTCAAGAATTTACAGCAAAATTAAATATTAATTTGTTAGAAATTCAGCATGAATTGGTGGTGATGCACGAAAATATGGCAAAAAATTTCACCAAAGATATGATTCTCACACGCCAAGATGGCCACACCATTAATGTGGAAATGCGCTTAGAAAGCATTGAAGATATTGAAGAAGATACGCTCACTTATTTGGTTGTTTTTTCAAACATTTCAACCCGAAAAAATATGGAGCAAGAACTCCATCAGTTAGCTTTTTACGACAAGCTAACCGGTTTACCCAACCGCCGTATGTTTATGGATTATTTGCAAAATATTATTAAACAATCTGAACGCCATAAAAAATGCTTTGCCTTGTTTTTTATGGATTTAGACAATTTTAAAAATATTAACGACACGATGGGACATGAAGCGGGCGATCAGTTGCTCATTCAAATTTCACAAAAATTGAAAGAAATTTTCCGCGGGGTGGATTTAGTCACGCGTTTGGGCGGCGATGAATTCACCATTATTATTGAATATATTAAAGCGCCAGGGCATATTGATATTGGCAATTTGGCGGCAAAAGCGGTCAAGCAACTTTCTGCGCAACCCATTATTTTGCAAGGCCGCCCGCTCACCATTAGCACCAGTTTGGGCATTGCAAAATACCCTGAAAATGGCTTGGATTTTGACACGCTGATTAAAAATGCAGACACCGCCATGTACGCCGCTAAAAAATCTGGCAAAAATAATTATGCGTTTTATACAGAAGAAATGAACGTTGCGCTGCGCGAATACATTGAAATGGAATCTGACTTAAAAGAAGCCATTTTAGACCAAGAACAATTACGGCTGCATTATCAACCGATTGTTTGCCTAAACAGCAAAGAAATGGTGGGCGTAGAAGTGCTAGCACGTTGGACGCACCCTAACAAAGGCGTCATTCCACCTTGCGAATTTATTGCAGTGGCAGAAAAAACAGATTTAATTTTATTGCTGAGCGAGTTGCTGCTCAACCAAGCGTTTAAACAAGCGCAAGATTGGCAAAGACGTGGATTAACGCACTATGTTTCTGTGAATATTTCTGTGCGGCAGTTTGAAAAAGAAAATTTTATTAATGTGCTGACTGCATTTTTAATTGATTACGACATTAATCCGAGCAAAATTCAACTGGAATTTACCGAAGGCATCATGCTTGATTCCACGGCTGAGACCATTGTGAAATTTGAAAAAATTAAAGAACTGGGCTTTAGAATTGCCATCGATGATTTTGGCACAGGGTATTCATCGCTCAGTTACATTCATCAACTGCCCATTGATGTCATTAAAATTGACCGCGCATTTGTGTCTGATATTTTAAATAATCATAAAACCCAAGCCATTTTAACGGCCATTACTAATTTATCCGCCGCGCTTAATATTCAAACCATTGCAGAAGGGATTGAATTTAAAACGCATGAAACTTTGCTGATTAACTGCAAGTGTGATTTTGGGCAAGGCTATTTGTACGATGCTTCTATGCACATTGATGCGCTTGAAGATAAATATATGCCGCCGATTGAGGTTCTAAATATTAGCAATATTTAGCAATTAACTACCAATTAAAAAGCCAGCAAATGAAAGTTTGCTGGCTTTTTAATTGGTAGTAAAAAATTATTTTCCCAAAGAACCAAATACTTTTTTAATTAAGCTGCTTGCTTGCCCAACGGGGTCTTTACGAATAGCGGCTTCTTCTTTGGCAATCATCAAATAAACGCCATCTAACGTTTTTTGCGTCACATATTGTTCAAGGTTGGCTTGTTCTTTTTTTACTAATCCATATTTACTGCCCATTTCAGCAAATTTATTGTATTGCTGTGCCAGTTGTACATTTTCAGTGGCTTTTTTAACAATCGGTAAAAATTTTTCACCCATTGCGCTTGAAGTGGTTTTTTTAAAATATTGCGTGGCAGAATCTTGCCCACCAGAAAGAATCGCTTTTGCGTCATCGACACTCATTTTTTTCACAGAATCCACCAATAAAGCTTTGGCTTCTGGCACCGCGGCTTCAGCAGCGCGGTTCATTTTTAACACCAATTCATCCGCTTGTTTGCCCATGCCAAACATACGCATGGCTTTCTCCGCTTTTTTCATGCTGTCTGGCAGTGGAATTTTGACCTCTTTATTCCCCAAAAATCCATCGGCTGCACCCAGTGTGCTGACCGCTTTGCCAGCCCCTTGAATCAATGCTTCTTTTAAGCCACCGCTGGCCTCGGTATTACTTAAATCACTCAGGCTTAATGCGTTTGCATTGCTGATTAAAAAAACAAACCCTAAAATAGTTAAATATGAACGCATTTTTATCCCCTTTTTTATCAATATTTTATTTGTTAAAAAATATTTTCTTTAGTAAGAATAGCTTAATTCTATTCATTATTAACACATAAAACACAATTATTTACTATTTTAATACTGCAACTAAAAGCTAAATTTTGCACTAAGATTAAAATACACAGCTAAGGAAGTGTCAGAAAATGGATAAAAATGTGATTAAAATCAGAATCTCGCATGGAAAAAATATTGCTTTTGGCCCAGGTAAAGCCGATTTGCTCGATGCAATTCAACAGCTCGGTTCTATTAGCGCGGCGGCAAAAAGCATGAAAATGTCTTATCGACGCGCGTGGGAGTTGGTGAATGTGATGAATCAATGTTTTAAAGAGCCACTTGTTGCCAGCGCAACAGGCGGCCAGCATGGTGGTGGCGCATCGCTCACAGCATTAGGGAAATCCATTCTTCAAAATTATCGTGATTTGGTTGAAAAATCAAACGATGCCACTAAGCAAGAGCTTGCGCTTATCCTTTCAAGCTTTAAAAGTTTAGATCAATAAAAATCTTAATAGACTTAACAGTTATTACATTGGCAATTGTTTCAAATGCTTGCTAACCTTCGTTATTCCCAATAGAATATAACGAATTAAAGTTTAAGATTATCTAATTAACAATAATAGGGAAAATAATGTTTACAAAAAAACAATTCAAGTATTTAACATGCATGGTTTTAGCCAACAGCTTTAGTCATGCAGAATTGTTAAAAGCGCAAGAAAAAACTGATTATTTTGTTGAGACACGGGGCTATGGTTTAAAAAAAGAGACCGAGCCTCCTCGCTACGTGAAACAAGCGAACAAAACGTGGCTCAAAGATTACGATGCGTTTAGCGATGTAGATTGGCTAGATTTAGGCTTTGAACACCGTGTGCGTTATGAGCATCGTGATAACGACTTCCGCCGTAATACTGAAAACATTGATGACCCCATTTTATTACGCACCCGTGCTTATGTGGGCGTGAAGAACATTCTTGACCCATTACGCTTTGCCATAGAACTGCAAGACTCACGTCGCAATAACGGCGATTACTCACGTTCTTTTGATACCCGCGATGTCAATCAAGCTGATATTCTACAAGGCTACTTAGAACTGTATTTCAAGGACAGTATTTTAGGGAAAGATGATTTAGGTAACGCCCGTCCCATTTCAGTACGCGCTGGCCGTCATGCCTGGGAAGCTGTAGATAGACGCTTGATTGCCCGTAACGAATGGCGTAACACAACCAACACCTTTCAAGGCGTGCGTGCCAATATTGGTGATAAAAAGAATGATTGGCAGTTAGAACTCTTTGCGGTGAAACCTGTACAACGCTTTACCACACAACTTGATGAAGTGGATCATGCACAAGATTTCTACGGAGCCATTGGTGATTGGCGTGGCTTATCTGAATACGTCACCTTAGAGCCTTATTATTTCTTGCTCAAGCAAGATGGCGACAAAGTGCAATATGACAGCAATGGCGTGCGTTTAAGTGGTACAGCGCTCAGGCAAGCCCAGATTGATCGTGAAATTCATACCGCAGGTTTACGCGCGTATGGCGTCGTTGGTAAATCAGGCTTTGATTATGATGCGAGTTATGTCAAGCAATGGGGTAAGCAAGACAGATTTTTAAGTAACGCCTTAGGCACCATCGAAGTTGATCATGATGCCTATGCCTACAATGCAGAAATTGGCTATAGCTTTAAACATCCATGGAAACCACGCGTGAGTGCTTTCTATGGGGTGGCAACTGGGGACAAAAACCCACCAACAGGCACGGATAGCAAAGACAATCAACGCTTTGATCGCTTGTTTGGTTTTGCCCGTCCTTGGTCAAACGACGACTACATTCAAATGGAAAATATCCGTACCCCCAAAGTTCGTTTAGAATTTGACCCGCAAGTTTCTTTCCTAGATGGCGTGAAAGTCGACACTGGCTTTAGCTGGTATCGCTTAGACAGTGCGAGTGATCGTTGGAATGCGGGTGCTAATTTAAGAGATAGAACAGGCAACAGCGGAAAATATTTAGGTAAAGAATTTGACCTGCGTGTGCGTTTCCCCATCAACCCACAAATTGCAGTCAACGTAGGTTATGCGCACTTTTGGGCGGGTGACTTTGTGAAAAACGCAAGTCAACTTACTTCAAATAACAATGACCCTTCCAGAGCTAACTCGTCTGATTTCTTCTATACGGAAGTCTCGCTCTATGGCTTTTAATAAAACAACTTCATCAAACTTTATTTGAGGATTTCAGAGATGGTGAACTATGTTCGCATTAAATGTTTTTTATTATTTTTGTTCATTGCAATTATTGCGCACGCTGGGGACGAGGCTAAAATCACGCTATTTGCAGCGGCAAGCTTAACCGATGCACTGACGGAAGTGGCTTTGGAATATGAAAAGTCACATGCAATTTCAATCCAAAAATCGTTTGCATCCAGTGCAACGTTGGCGAAGCAAATTGAGAAGGGCGCGCCTGCAGATATTTTTATTGCGGCTGATACAAAGTGGATGCAATATTTATCGGAAAAAAATCTGATTCAATCAGGGAGTAAAAAGAATTTATTGGGGAATCAGCTGGTACTCATTGCCCCAAAAGGTAAAAGTTTTAAAGCAGACATGGATGCTACATTTAATTTTTCTGGGGCCTTTAACGGAAAATTATGTACAGGCGAAACGGAATCTGTGCCCGTGGGTATTTACGCAAAAGAGGCGCTACAACATTTAAACTGGTGGGGTGCCATTAAACCGCGTATTGTGGGTGCGCAGGATGTGCGTGCGGCGCTGGTTTTTGTGGAGCGTGGCGAATGTGATGCGGGAATTGTCTATGCAACTGACGCAAAAATTTCAACTAAAGTAGCCTTGGTTGCCATATTTCCAGAAACCAGCCACGCGCCCATTGTTTATCCGTTAGCGTTGCTTAAAGGCGCAAATGCGCACGCGGCTGATTTTTATCAATATTTAAATTCTGCCATTGCAAAAAAAATATTTGAAAAATATGGCTTTATCACTTTTTAAAAGCATGACTAATTAATAATGAGCGAACTTTTAAACTTTAGTCCCAATGAACTTTCAATTTTGGTTTTATCGCTCAAGGTTGGGTTGTTTTGTGTGACATTGATTGCTATTCCAGCCATTGCTGTTGCATGGCTGTTGGCGAGAAAATCTTTTTTTGGTAAAAGTTTGCTTGATAGCCTTGTGCATTTACCCATGGTACTCCCCCCTGTGATTCCTGGTTTTTTGTTGCTACTTTTACTTGGCAATCAAGGCTTAATTGGCAAGTTTTTGCACAATCATTTTGGCATCAGCCTTGCGTTTACTTGGATTGGTGCGGTCATTGCCTCTGCGGTGATGGCGTTTCCTTTGATGGTGCGTTCTACGCGTCTCGCATTTTCGCAAATTGACCAAGGTTTGGAAATTGCAGCGCAATCGTTGGGCGCGCATCCCTTAAAAGTTTTTTTAACCGTAAGCTTGCCGCTAGCAATTCCAGGCATATTAACAGGATTAATTTTAGCGTTTAGCCGCAGCTTGGGCGAGTTTGGCGCAACCATCACCTTTGTTGGCAATATTGAGCAAGAAACGCGCACTTTGCCGTTGGCCATTTACACATACACTCAACTCCCCAATGGCGATTTACCCGCTATGCGCTTGGTGATTTTAAGCATGTTGCTAGCACTTGGCGCGCTGATGTTGAGCGACAAACTGGAGCGCAAAGCCAACGCGCGCATTGGAAAAAATTCATGAATTTAAAAAATAAAATTTAGCCAATGATTTCAATACAGGCACAATTAACACGCGGAAACTTTAATTTGGATGTGAACACCCAATTGAATGAACGTGTCACTGCAATTTTTGGGCCTTCAGGTTCTGGCAAAAGTACTTTATTGAATTGCATTGCAGGCATTGCAAGGCCGCAAGCGGGCGCAATTTTTTTGAATGAAACCTGCCTTTTTAATTCAAGTACAAAGATTAACTTGCCCATTTATCAACGGCAGATTGGCTTGGTGTTTCAAGAAGGGCGATTATTTCCGCACCTGACCATTGAAAAAAATTTAAAATATGGCATTAAAAATGAAACTATTAAAAATACCTCACAGTTAAGTTTTGAAGAGTTGGTTACATTACTTGAATTATCAACGCTGCTCAAGCAACAACCGCATCAACTTTCGGGTGGCGAAAAACAGCGCGTGGCACTTGGGCGCGCACTGTTAAGCGCACCAAAATTGCTGATGTTGGATGAGCCTTTAGCTTCGCTTGACCAACGTTTAAAAGACCAAATTTTGCCTTTTCTAAAATTAGTGGCGGATGAAATCAACGTCCCGATGATTTATATTAGTCATGATAAACATGAAATTGCACAAATTACCCAGCATGTTGTAGCGATAGAACATGGCAAAATAAAATCATAAACACTAAAAAATAAACCTCTAAAAATAAAACCCTAGCAGATTGATTCTGCTAGGGTTTATTTTAAAACATACAAATTTAAATTTACTTTCTCATCGGTTTTACATTCCAAATATTTTTGGCATACTCCCCAATGGTGCGGTCGCTAGAGAACTTCGCCATCCGTGCTACGTTAAGAATCGCTTTGCGTGTCCAAGCTTCTTGATCTTGATACAACTGACCGACTTTATCTTGGCTTTCAATATAGCTTTCATAATCAGCAAGCAATAAATAGTTATCACCGTTTTGCAAAAGATTATTCACAATTGGCACATAACGGTGCGGGTCTTCCACATTAAAAAAGCCGCTGCCAATCATGTCTAGCACTTGTTTGAGCTCTGCATTGCCGTGGTAATAATCATACGGGTTATAACCGCTCGCTTTCAGTGAAGCGACTTCAGGTGTGGTTAAACCAAAAATAAAGATATTTTCTTCGCCCACTTCTTCCATAATTTCTACGTTGGCGCCATCCAGCGTGCCAATGGTGAGTGCGCCATTTAAAGCCATTTTCATATTGCCTGTGCCAGAAGCTTCTGTGCCTGCGGTGGAAATTTGTTCAGATAAATCACTGCCCGGGAATAGTAATTCAGCCGCGGAAACTTCATAATTTGGGTAATACACCACTTTAAGTTTGTCGCCTACTGCTGGGTCGTCATTAATTAAGCTTGCAACATCGTTGATTAAATGAATAATTTGTTTTGCCATCCAATAGCCAGGCGCTGCTTTACCACCAAAAATCACGGTTCTTGGCGGTGCGTCTTTGGCTAACCCTGCACGAATGCGGTTATACAAAGTAATAATATGCAACACGTTTAATAGTTGCCGTTTGTATTCGTGGATACGTTTAATTTGCACATCAAACAAACTATTTGGGTTAAGTTTTACGCCTGTGAGCGTTTCAATTTTTTTCGCCAAACGTTCTTTATTCGCGAGTTTAACGGCGCGGAAAGCGGCTCTAAACTCTTTATCTTCCGCCAACGGTTCTAATTTTTTAAGATTGGTTAAATCTTTTTGGAACGCATCACCAATCACTTTGGTAATGAGGCCAGTGAGGCCTTGATTACATTGGTTTAACCAACGGCGCGGCGTAATGCCATTGGTGACATTCGTGAGTTTTCCTGGGTAAATACGGTTGAAGTCATAGAAAAGGGTTGTTTTTAATAGCTCACTGTGGAGCGCAGCAACGCCATTAACTGTGTGGCTACCAACCACTGCTAAATGTGCCATACGCACGCGTCTGCCGTGGCTTTCATCAATAATTGAAACACGGCCAAGTAAAGCGGTATCACCTGGGAAATGGTGGTTCACCATTTGTAGGAATTCATGATTAATCTTGTAAATAATTTCTAAGTGTCTTGGCAGCAAACTTTGGAATAAATCAACGCTCCAAGTTTCTAGCGCTTCTGGCATCAAGGTGTGGTTGGTGTAAGCAAAGATTTTAACCACTAAACTCCACGCGTGCGCCCATTTGAGCTTATGCACATCTACCAATTGGAACATCATTTCTGCCACGGCAATCGCAGGGTGGGTATCATTCAATTGAATGGCAATTTGGTCTGGCAGTTTGTTCCAATCTTTATGATTAACGAGGAAGCGTCTTAAAATATCTTGAATCGAAGCTGAAACAAAAAAGTATTGTTGTTTTAAACGAAGCTCTCGGCCTGAGGCAGAAGAATCATTCGGATAAAGCACTTGTGAAATGCTTTCTGAACCATGACGGCCTTCTACGGCTTTTTCGTAATTGCCGTCATTAAAATGGCGTAAATCAAATTCTTTCGTCGCTTTGGCAGACCATAAGCGTAAATTATTCACCGTTTGCGTGCCGTAACCCGGAATCGGCACATCATAGGCCATCGCAACCACATGGTCAGCATCGACCCAATGTTGCTCAAGTTCGCCACGCTCATTGGGGAACTCAACCACTTTTCCATAAAAATGAATGTTGTAAGTGGTCTCTGGACGTTGAAACTCCCAAATATTGCCGTAACGTAACCAGTTATCTGGGTTTTCTACTTGTTGACCATTAATAATGGATTGTTTGAACATGCCGTATTCGTAACGAATGCCATAGCCTGTGCCGGGAATATCCATGGAAGCCATAGAATCTAAAAAGCAAGCGGCAAGACGACCTAAACCACCATTGCCAAGGGCTGCATCGGGTTCCATTTCAACCACGTTTTCAAGTTCATGGCCAAGTGCAGTTAAGCCTTCTTTCACATCGTCATTAATGCCCAAATTCAGTGCAGCATTGGACAGCATGCGCCCAATTAAAAACTCTAACGATAAATAGTAAACACGCTTTGGGTCTTTTTCGATGTAATTTTCAACCGTGTTAATCCAGCGTTCAATCACATGATCGCGCACCACATGGGCGGTGCTGGCGTACCAGTCGCGCGGAGTGGCAACGGGCGCGGTTTTAAAAGACGAATACATCAAATGATTTTCAATTTCTTTTGAAAAGCCTGTTGTTTTTGTTGATTTTTTTGGCGTTGCTGATTTTTTCGCGGTCGTTTTTTTGGCCGCTGACTTTGTCACAACTTCTTTGGTGTTTTCAGTCATTTCCATTCCTTAAGTTTGTATGGTTAACGATTGTAAAATAACGCAATTTTAAGAATATACGCTTTAAATTTTAAAAATTGGCGTCAAATTTATTAAATTTCACGTCATGATAATGGGTAAAACTAGCATTAAACACCTAAACAAACAGCCAGTATTTTCAAATTAAGCCAAGATTCAAGGATTACTTCTAGGCTTTAATTTAATTCTTCTTGAAATTAAATCTTTAAAAAATAATGGCTTTGAAAATTTGAATCAATGTAAAAGCTAAAACAATCAATATTTTCAAAGCAAGCTTTGTACCTAATTCTAAAGAACACTCTTCTTTAACAATCTATTCACCATGAACCCAATTAATGAAATCCTAGTTGATCATAATTAAAGTTTGGTGAAACCTTGGTGGCTTTTAGCACGGACAACTTTATTAGCGCTTGGCCTAAAATGGCTTGTAAATTGTGTAATGCGCTTTCTTTTAGCCGCACACTGATGGCGCCAAGTTCAAGTTCTGCAATGGCACAACCATCACAATAAACAATACGACAGCCATTTGCACCGGCCAGTAAAATTCTTTTACACGGTTCTTCTTTTCTCATGTTGGCACCTTTAAACTGAATCAATTTTTATAAAAAAAGGACCGACTGATATGAATAAATTCAATGCGGTCCAAAGCCACTACAAGGAGATGCATGTTGCCATGCATGATAACAAACCGTGTTGCGACACATTACCGAACACAACACGGTATTCAAACGCTGAACGTGCCAGAGTTTGAATTCGGTTTGAGTGATACAAAAATTCATCACAAAATAAAAATTATCAACAAATCAAAGGCATATGATTATATTTTTGAGATTTTCGTCACTGTATTTAACTCTGTTTGCATGACAAGTTTGGCTGCGGCTTTACGCATCATTTCATTCATCATAAAAAAGCTTGTTGCCGCCAAACGCAATGAAGTGCCACCCACTTCCAGCTCTACAATGTCTTTTGCTTTGTGATAGCGCACTTTGCATTCTTGGTTGCCGGCAAGCGTTGCTTGGCTAATAATTTGTTGCTTGTTCATAATTGATCCTTAATGAAACAACGTTATTAAATGATAATCATTCTCATTTAAGGCGTCAAGCATTTTTTTGCACTATTTTTTAATGAGTTTATATACAGTTGAGATTTATGAAAGGCACGGATTTAGCATGCGTTGAGGTGAAAACAAAAAAGTCATCTCAATTTGAGATGACTTTTTGCTAGGTGACTTAAGTTAATAATGATTAATTTTGGCAAAGCATGCGCGATACCAAAATTTATTAACATAAAAATTAAATTTGGTTTTGACGGCGACGTGCCATTCCCAACATCCCCAAAAGGCCTAAGCCCATCATTGCGTAGGTTGAAGGCTCTGGAATTGCGGCAACGGGTGATGCTTTAGACCAGACTGCATAAGTACCAAGAGTTTCATTTACTGTATCGCCATTGACTCCTGTCAACCATGGGCCGCCGAAAAAATCAATGAATGCGCTATCGTCTACCTCATTTGATCGGTTTGCGGCTACAGCTTGTCGAACATCAGAACCAATTATTTCAAATGGGGTATAAACAAAGCATTCAGAGTTTTCAGTACAACCTGCAGTAAGGATTGGATTTGAATCAAAATTTCCTTGTGTTCCATCAATAAAAACAGTATTCATCAGGCTTTGACTTGCAAGCAGTGCAGTTTGCGCATCATTGAAGAATAATGTTCCACTATAAAGATTATTAAAAGAACCGTCTTTGAACGCAACATCGTACAACACACCACCGACATCTACCTCTAATGCACCAGTTAACTTTCCATTACCGTCTACCTGTAAAATAGCGGCAGAAGCGGGTAGTGCAGAAAGTGCAAATGCGCTTGAAACTAGCAATGCTGCTAAGTTTGGTTTGATATTAAAATTTAATTTACTAAACATTTAACGCCTCCATAAAATACTCAAAAAAACAAGAACTAAAACTAACAATACATAATTAATTTAGATTATAAAATTGTTAAAATTTTAAATAAATAGTCCAAACGGACTATAAAAACAAAAATTTACAATTGAGTGTTTTGATTTAAATAAAATAAAACACTGAATAATCTTAAAGCTGAATAAAAATAGCTAAGATCAATCCTGAAAAAAAGTGCCTACTAAAAATTAAAAAAACCCGCATATCTTTTAAAATATGCGGGTTTGATTATGCTTAAAAAATTAACTAATTAAACTATTCATGCGCTTCACAAAACTCGCAGGGTCTTCTAACGCGCCGCCTTCTGCTAACAAGGCTTGGTCAAATAACACATGCGCTAAATCTGAAAAAACAGCCTCGGCAGTTTCCGCTTCTAGGCGTTTAATTAACTTATGGCTAGGGTTAATTTCTAAAATCGGTTTGCTTTCTGGCGCTTTTTGCCCAACTGATTTTAAAATCCGTGCTAAATTGCCAGAAACATCATGTTCATCGCTCACCAAACATGCAGGCGAATCTGTTAATCGGTGCGTTACGCGCACTTCTTTAACTTGGTCGCCCAAAGTTGTTTTGATTTTCTCAACCAAAGATTTGGCTTCTTCTTCAATTTTTTTCTGAATTTCTTTTTCGGTGTCAGATTCCAACTTGCCTAAATCTAAATCACCTTTGGCGATGGATTGCAGTTTTTTACCTTCAAACTCTGTTAAGCCACCCAACAGCCATTCGTCCACACGGTCTGACATCAACAACACTTCAATGCCTTTTTTGCGGAAAATTTCTAAATGAGGGCTATTTTTAGCTGCGGCAAAACTGTCTGCCGTGATGTAGTAAATTAAATCTTGCTCAGGCTGCATGCGCGCAATGTAATCTTTTAACGATACATTTTGCATTTCGCTGTCTTCTTTGGTTGAAGAGAATCTTAAAAGCCCAGCAATTTTATCTTTATTGGCAAAATCTTCGCCTGGGCCTTCTTTTAAAACGCGGCCAAATTGCTCGTAAAATTTTGCATAATCTTCAGGTTTGTTCGTTGCCATGTCTTCCAACATGCTCAGAACTTTTTTAGTTGAACCTGCTTTTATTGCATCTACATCGCGGCTAGATTGCAAAATTTCGCGAGAAACATTGAGCGGCAAATCAGCAGAATCAATCACGCCACGCACAAAACGCAAGTATTGTGGCATCAGTTTTTCTGCATCTTCCATAATAAATACGCGTTTTACATAGAGCTTAATGCCATGACGACGTTCACGGTCGTACAAATCAAAGGGTGCTTTTGAAGGAATATAAAGAAGTGAAATGTATTCTTGCTTGCCTTCTACGCGGTTATGCGACCAAGTCAGTGGATTTTCAAAATCATGCGAAACATGCTTGTAAAACTCTTGATATTCTTCTTCTGTAATATCATTTTTGCTACGCGCCCATAATGCTGATGCCTTATTCACGGTTTCATCTTCATCCGTAGCTACTTGTTCACCATCTTTCCATTCCGATTTTTTCATGATAATCGGTAAGGTAATATGGTCAGAATATTTGCGGATAATGGTTTTGAGTTTCCAGTCATTTAAAAACTCATCTTCGCCTTCGCGCAGATGCAACACAATTTCTGTACCACGTGACGATTTATCAGCCGCTTCTAAAGTAAAGTCGCCTTCCCCTTTTGATTCCCAACGCACTGCATCTGTCGCGCCCGCACGGCGGGTGGTGAGAGTGACTTTATCGGCAATAATAAATGCTGAATAAAAGCCCACGCCAAATTGCCCAATCATATTCGCGTCTTTGGCTTGGTCGCCTGAGAGTGCGTTTAAAAATTCTTTGGTGCCAGATTTTGCAATCGTACCAATATTAGAAATCACTTCTTCGCGGCTCATGCCAATGCCGTTATCGGTAATCGTTAATGTACGTGCATCTTTATCAAACGCAATGCGAATTTTTAACTCGCTATCGCCGTCATACAAAGCGCCATTACTCACGGCTTCAAAACGCAATTTATCGGCAGCATCTGATGCGTTAGAAATGAGCTCGCGCAAGACAATTTCTTTATTGGAATACAGCGAATGAATCATCAACTGCAATAATTGTTTCACCTCGGCCTGAAACGCCATCGATTCTTTTTGAATGTTTTCTTTTTGTGGGGTTTCTTTTTGTAAAGTCTCTGTGGACATCTTGCAATCCTCTTTTTAAAAAATAAAGTAAGTGAATAAAACTGTTTTTATAGAATGGGGATGTAAATTTTTTTTTCAAGATTTAATACAAAACAAGTGCCGTTCAGTAAATGCAACTCAGCATGAAATTTAATCTCAAAATAAGCGAGCAATTAGCAATGCATAATATAAATGTTAGAATAGAATGTTTTTTAATTCCAAAGAATTCAAGATGACAGAAGCTAGCAAATCCAATCCGCAAAATCCACAAGAAGCACACGTAGATGAAAATCACGTGATTGCTGAGCGCCGTGAAAAGCTAAAAGCGTTGCGTGAAGCAAGCAATGGTGTGGCTTTTCCCAATGATTTTAAACCGCAACATAAATCTGCGGCGCTGCAAGCACAATATGCTGCAGTTGATAAAGAAACGTTAGATCCGCAAAATATTCCAGCCACGGTTGCAGGCCGTATGATGTTAAAACGTGTCATGGGCAAAGCAAGTTTTGCTACCATTCAAGACGCCACTGGCCGTATTCAACTTTATATTGCGCGTGATGAAATTGGCGAAGCGGCTTACGAAGCCTTTAAACATTGGGATTTAGGCGATATTTTGGGTGCAACGGGCCGTTTGATGAAAACCAAAACGGGCGAGCTTTCGATTCATGTGAGTGAAGTTCGATTGCTCACAAAATCGTTGCGTCCCTTGCCAGAAAAATATCACGGCTTGCAAGACCAAGAAATAAAATATCGCCAACGGTATGTCGATTTAATTACTTCTGAAGAAACGCGCGAAACGTTTAAAGCACGTTCTAAAGTAGTTTCTGCGATTCGAAACTTTATGATTGAAAATGCGTTTTTAGAAGTTGAAACGCCCATGTTGCACCCGATTCCGGGTGGTGCATCAGCAAAACCATTTATCACCCATCACAACGCGCTCGATATGCAAATGTTTATGCGAATTGCGCCTGAACTTTATTTAAAACGTTTGGTGGTGGGCGGCTTTGAGCGCGTATTTGAAATTAATCGAAATTTCCGCAACGAAGGCTTAAGCGTTCGCCATAACCCAGAATTTACCATGATGGAGTTTTACGCGGCTTATACGGATTATCAATGGCTAATGGACTTTACTGAGCAATGCATTCGCGCAGCTGCCATTGCCGCGCGCGGTACAGCAGTGTTAAGTTACGATGGAAAGCCTGTTGATTTGAGTAAACCGTTTGATCGCTTGACAATAGTCGGTGCGATTCAAAAATATGCACCGCAATATGCACTTGAACAACTTAATGACGCAGCATTTATTCGCCAAGAATTATTAAAATTTGGCGTAAAAGCGTTTGATCACGCAGGGTTAGGGGCGCTGCAATTGGCCTTATTTGAAGAAACGGCAGAAAGCCAATGTTGGCAACCGACTTATATTATTGATTACCCTGTTGAAGTTTCGCCACTTGCGCGTGCATCAGATAAAAATCCTGACATCACTGAGCGATTTGAGCTTTTTATTACGGGCCGAGAGTTCGCAAATGGTTTTAGCGAGTTAAACGATGCTGAAGACCAAGCCGCAAGATTCCACGCGCAAATGAAAGCCAAAGAAGCAGGCGATGCGGAAGCGATGTATTACGATGCTGATTTTATTCGCGCATTGGAATATGGCATGCCGCCAACAGGTGGGTGTGGCATTGGTATTGACCGTTTAGTGATGTTGATTACGGATAGCCCAAGTATTCGCGATGTGATTTTGTTCCCACACATGCGGGCGGAAAGCTAATATTTTTTAAATAAACTAAAGATTTTTTACTTGTACAAAGATAAAAAATTTATCGCGGGAGTAGCTTAGTTGGCAAAAGGTGACTTATTCAATTTTTGTCCGAAGTTGAGACGTTGGTTCAAACCCATTCTTCCCACTCCATTCTTTGATTATCAACGTGCTGTGTAATTATCATCTAACAAACGTTAAGTTTAAATTTTTAAATATTGAAAATTATTTAATGAAGAGTAATATTTAATTCTTCATTTTGACAATGTTGGGCTGAATGATGAAATATCAATATATTGCATATGTCAGTATGGCAGTTAAGACGCTTACGCCAACAGAAGTTGATCAACTGCTTATTGCGTCGCGTGAATTTAATCAGACCCATGGAGTTACTGGGGTTTTGCTTTGTCACAAAAAAACTTTTTTTCAACTTTTTGAAGGTCCGCCTGAAGCTGTGGCAGAGGTTTATGCGCGGATAAAGAACTCAGGTCAACATACTTCAATTCTTGAATTATGCAATGAGTTTTCAAAAAAACGCTATTTCAATAGTTGGTCGATGGGGTTTTGCTATTTGCCACAGACACAAATTCAAGCCTTATTAGATGCGGAATGGAAAAATCAATTGCCATTGGTAAAGGTTTATGCCAAGGAATCATTTGGGCTTAAATTGCTGCAAGAGTTTTGGAATAGGCTGGCTACAAAGATTGCCGCATAAAATTATTTTATATTTTAAAAGAATCTAAGTTAGGTTAGATTTTAAAAGGTGTTCGGATGAGTCAGTTAAAAGCAGTTGCATATTTGAGTCGTGCTAACAAGTTATTTACACAAGCTGAAATTGACCATTTATTGAATCGCGCCCGAACTTATAATGAAATGCATAGTGTCACGGGTGTTCTTTTACATAATCATTATTTTTTCTATCAATATTTTGAAGGGGCCGCAAGCGCGATTGATCACGTTTACGAGCGGATACGAACAAACAAAGACCATGAAATCATTTTTGAGATATTTCATGGTGTTGTAGATGAGTTACACTTTAAAGAATGGTATATGGGTTTTTGTTATGCGCCAGAGGGGGTTTTGCAAGAGCTAGCTCAAGCCCGTTGGTTATCATCACCGTTTAGTGCGCGTGAACAAGAAAATGAGTCTCATGGCATTGTGATGCTCAAGAAGTTTTGGAATAACTTACACCCTAATATTTAAAATACACGGGATACTAATATTAACAAGTTTTATGTTTTCAATAACTTACTCTTGTCTTTAATTGTTGGAGTGTTAACGTTGGTTTAACCAACCTTGAAGATTCTCAATTGCTATTTGTGTCATCGCGTGAATCCAATCTTCATTTTCATTCAATGCTGGAATGTAATGGTATTCGCCACCACCGTTACTTTGAAAAATATGTTTGCCTTCCATGGCAATTTCTTCCAAAGTTTCTAGGCAATCACTAGAAAAACCAGGGCAAATGACATCAATGCGTGCAGTTTTGGCTTTGCCTAATTCCTCTAAAGTGCTTGCTAAATAAGGTTTCAGCCATTCTTGTTTGCCAAATCTTGATTGAAACGCCACGCGATATTCTTCTTTACTGAGTCCTAAATTTTCGGCAAGCAAGCGTCCAGTTTTTTGACATTCACAGTGGTAAGGATCGCCTTTGTCTAAGTGAAATTTTGGTACGCCATGAAAACTCATCACAGTGATATTGGGCTTTCCATTTAAGCGCCAATGCTCACGCACATTTTCTGCCAGCGCGGCAATGTAAGCAGGGTGGTCGTGATAATGTTTAATGGTGCGGATGGCAGGCACGTTGCGCATTTTTAGCAGCACTTTCCAAACGCTATCAAAGGCAGCGGCAGTGCTGCTGGCTGCGTATTGAGGATACAGTGGAAATACTAAAATTTTGTTGCAATGGGCAGCTTTTAAACTTTCAATGGCGCTTTTCATGCTTGGGTTACCGTAACTCATGCCAAGCGCCACTTTAAATGGCGCGTTGGTTTTTAAGCTTAAAAATCCTTCAAAAAGTTTGGTTTGCCTTTGCGCGTGAACCAGCAAAGGTGAACCCTCTTTCATCCACACTTGCGCATATTTCTCGGCAGATTTTTTGGGGCGGATGACAAGAATAATGCAGTGCAAAATCCAGCACCAAATAAATCTTGGGATTTCTACCACGCGCCTATCGTGTAAAAATTGTTGTAAATATGGTTTTAATGCTTTTGCAGTGGGCGCATCGGGTGTGCCTAAGTTGGCAAGCAAAATGCCCACTTTTAATGGATCGCCGTGTTCAAAGGTTGGTTCTGGGTTGTAATAAGCCATTATCTTTTCTTAAAAATTAAAGAGATTTATTTGTTAGAAAGTGCGTTTGAAAGTAATTTTGCAGTAATGTCCACAATCGGAATCACGCGCTCATAAGCCATGCGGGTTGGGCCGATAACACCAAGCGTGCCAACCACTTGACCATCGGCTTCATAAGGCGCGGTAATCATGCTACATTCGTCTAAAGGTAAGTACCCACTTTCGCCACCAATGAAGATTTGTATGCCTGTTGCTTTTTGGCTTTTATCAAGAAGTTGCATTAACGAGGTGCGTTGTTCAAAAATATCGAATAATTTTCTTAAGCTCGCCACATTGGTTGAAAGCTCATCCACTTGCAACAAATTGCGCTCGCCCGCAATCACCACATCTTCTTTATTTTGCTGATTAATATCCAACGCAGCTGACATCAGGCGGTTGATGTCGGTCTGCATTTCTTTAAGTTCAAGGTGCAATTTTTTTTGCACTTCTTCATAGGTAAATCCCGCAAAGTGTGCGTTAAAGTAATTGCTGGCTTCAGTTAAATGTCTGGTTTCAAGGGCTTTATCCACCAAAATTACACGGTTTTGCACATTGCCATCATTCGTGACAATAATCACCAAAATACGTTTTTCTGAAAGTGGTAAAAATTCTAAATGTTTAAGTGCAATGCGTTGGCGTTTTGGCGTCATCACCACCCCAGCAAATTGCGTAAGTTGGGATAGCATGTCTGCAGCATTGTTAATCAACTCGCGTTGATTGGGAGAAGTTAAACCACTTTTTAATTGTTCCACCGCCTGCGATTCAAGTGGCTTGACAGTAAGTAAAGAATCCACAAATAAACGATAGCCTTTTTGCGTGGGAATGCGCCCAGCAGACGTGTGTGGGCTAGTGATAAATCCGAGTTGCTCTAAATCACTCATGACATTACGGATAGTCGCAGGGCTGACATCGAGGCCAGAATGCTGCAAAAGTTTCATTGAGCCAATTGGCTGACCATCCGTGATGTAATGTTCAACCAAGGTTTTAAGCAGAATTTGCGCGCGTTTATTGACAGGGTTCATTGTTCGCAAATTTTATCAATTTATTTAGAAATTATTAAAAATAATATGAGCCATTTTGCCTGATTTAGTTTAGCGCGCGTAGGTTTTTAAGGTGTGACTTTTGTAAATTGAAGTTTAATCAAGTATTCTTGCCAAAATGTGCCACTCATAACTATTTAAATGAAGCTAATTGATTATTTACTAAATATTAACGATTGGCTCAAAAATCCTCAAAGTTGACGTTCAGCTTGGATTTTTGATTTAGGAATAGATCGCCATTGCAGTCTGTCAACAATACACAATACGTTCCCGAATCGAACAAAATAAATCTCAAAAAAAATACAGGTTTTTTACTTACGATAGTTGCTAAGTTTCAACAGCTATCAAACGAACTGACTATCGATGATGCAGATATAGCTTTGCTATAGGGTATAGTATTTTGTCCAATAAGCTTACTAAGCTGATGATCGTCATCAAATAAATCATCTTTGGTAATCAAACTTTCGGCTAGATTCCGCTTTAGAGTATTTATTAACTTCTTAATTGGTTGCTGGAATTTCCCATCCCATTTTTTGATAAACCTTAGGGCCATTTATCATTACTTTAGACATTCAACCCAATTATAAAAAAACAAAGTAAGTGTGGAAAGCCATGTACTTTTTACCTAAATTTTTGGAATTTGTTAAAGTTAACCATAATGAAAGAAATAAGGTTTAATCTATTGATGGTTTTTTGTTTAACTCCCTAATCTCTTTCAACCCAGATTGTACCAGACTAAAAATTATCACCCATGCAACAAATCCAAGTGCAATAAACTTCATCATAAATGGTCCTTCAAAAGGCAAGTTCCAAATGAAATGTAGTGCAACAGGAATTGAAAATAATTTAATAAATTCTTTTGATTTTAATGTTTCCACAACACTGCTGAATTTGGGTCTATTGATCCAATAAGCTGATGTGGCAATTGCAGTCCATGCAATGTGTCCAAACGGGGACATAACCCCACGAATTTGTATGATATCTACCATTTCGCCTGTATCCATTAAGCCAAAGCGTAATGCATAACCTGCTGATTCAAATGCAGCAAACCCAGTTCCTATTGCCGCACCAATTAAAAGTGCATTCAATCTAAATTTATATCGTTCAGCTTTAACTGCATTAAGCACAAAGACTACAGCGGCAAGTTTGCCTATTTCTTCAACAAATCCAGCAGCAGATGCACCAAATACGCCAAGAAAAGATGAGTATTCAAAAATAAATAAAGAAAGTAAGAGTGACATTGCGCCACCAATCATCACTAGCTGTATGACTCTAAGTATAGAAATATTTTTTGGTGTATTGAGTTCAAAAAATAATATTAATGCAGAGAGTGGAACTGCAAATGACCCCACCATGATTAATCCAGGGATCAAATTGACGTTCTCAAAACGATTCCAGCCATACAAAAAAATAAGGTAAACAATCACCGTGCCACACAACACTCTAAAGAATATCCAAGGATTTGGCATAACTCCCATTTCTGGAGATAGCTGAGGTGTGGTATCTAGTGTACCTACTGATAATAATCGCTCTACTTCATCGGAATCATGATGCCGAAAAGTCTCAGAAAAAAAAGTGTGAATTGAAAACCCTTCAATTTTCTCTAGTCCTAGCTTATTAGTAATAGTGTCAGAAGCATCTTGAATAGTAAAAGAGTTGGTAGACTTTTCTCCAACTGCGACATTTCTAGATTTGCCACATTTAATACAATAATTTGAATCTACTTGATGTTGAGTACCACAACCAATACAAAATTCCATCTAATTTTCCTTATTATTTTTCTTAAATTTATAGTTTGTTAATCAAAATTCTTTAAATATTTAGAAGTACTTTAGTATTGTGGAAGTTCAAAAATGCAGTTGTTACAATCCTCCAACATGCAGCCGAGATCATAGCAAGCATCCGGTTCATTTGTTCACCATGTGCTCTGAGTTTTGCTGAATTAACCTTTACCTCAAGTCAGCAACATTAGCGTTTAATATTTTGATCAAGATAAGTCGATTTGTACAATTAATTTATGAGTTACTTTTCATGTAAAACCATATTTATTAATTAGTGTTAGGAATGTAGATTAAATCTAATTAATTTGATATAGCCCGAAAAGGCTATATTTAATTTCTAGACGGCATCGTTAATTGAGTTTTGGGAAGTCAAAATCTGATTTATTTATTCGAGTAGGCACGAAATTTGAAGATAAATACCTTAAGATTATAATTTATGTTGTAGTGTCAGTTAAAACTGTCGGTACTCTTAAAAATATTAATCAGTCATCGGATTCGTAAAAATAGAATCTAGTTTCCTAAACTAACGAAAGTTACACATGAAACACATCTTAGCTTTAATAACAATTGCTTTGTTAAGCTCATGCGCTAGTCAGAATAAGATTACTAACACTCCGGATTTAAAAGTTTATTCGTTTCTTACTATCAAAGATTCGAATGGTAAAGCCGATCAGTACGACCTTAAATTGTCCAACAAATCGGCTTTCTCAGTATTCAAATTGGATGAAAGTACTGGGAAACTTTTTGTTCAACCTAATGAATGTCGCAATCAGGAAAAATCATGCGAACGCAGATTTATGATTACGGGAGATGTAATCCATAACAAGAACAACCTGAAATGTTTTTTTGAGTTGCGCAACGATGTGAATGAAGGCTATCAAGGCCAGATAATCGAAGGGTTGTGCCGCGATAAATTTAACCGTAATTTTTCATCATCAATTCATCAGTAAAGGAATCTTAATGCAGTTTATGAAGGTGGTTTTACTTAGCACTTTAATCTCAATAAGTTCTGGGTGTATTTTAGATGGTTTAGATAGTGCTGATAGTATTAAGGAAAAGTTTAATCAGAGCATCTTAGATAAGAACTATGGTGAAGCGGTTGATTATGCAAAAAGGCTAAGTGATAAGGAGCCTAAAAAGTTCGAGTCTTTCTTTATATTGGCGCAGGCTTATGCTCAAGCTGATGACAAGACCGCTTCCATTTCAGCGTTATCTACCGCCATCAAGCTTGGTTTAAATGATGCTCATAAGATTAATAATGATCCATTACTTGCGCCAATTAAGAGTTCGGCTGGGTTCAATGAATTGATGGAAGAAAAATTTGGTGACAAAAATGATGAGATGGAGTCGGTTGAAACTATCATGAAGGAGCAAGAAGCCAAAGTAGATGCGATGATGAGTGATACAACCACAAGTATTACTGATAAAGATGGTAAGACTGTCATCAAAGCTGGCGATATTGAAATTGATGTTAATAACGAACAGGAAAAAAATAATGAATAAAAAATTGTTACTAGCGTCCATTTTATTTGGAAGCCTGAATGCTTATGCTGCTGACGAATCAGTCATTGGTGAGGGGAGATCACCTATTGGTGCTGGAAATGCTGCATCAATTAGAGGTGTTGCTAAGCAAGAGGCAGTTCGAGACGCAGTATTAAAAGCTATTAAGGATGCCACTGCGCTTGACGCATCCGATGATAAGTTCGCTGGTATTGTAAATGAGGTTGCAAAGCAAACTAAATCGATCAAGGTTATAGAAGAGGAAGCAGTTGGTCCTGAGTTTGTTACCAAGGTTGAGGTAATGATCGACCGCAAGCAGATTAAAAATGCAATTCGAGGTACAGATTTAGATAAACTAAGTGATCGTTCATTTAGTATTTTATTGTTGGTGGACGAGTTCCTCACCAATACAAGGGATTTAAATATGCCTTTGGAGGAGTTAGTTGAATACAAATACGATGCCGGCAGTTCTTACAAAGACAAGTCAGTTGAAGCTAAATCATCTTCTGCTGCAAGCTCTGGGGCTGTTGCGAGTTCTTCAGGAATTAACGCTTCTGCAAATAGCAAATCAAATCTGTCAGCAGCAGAATCATCAAAAGCTAATATTAGCTTAGGTGGAGACTCTGCAAATGGCTCTGGAAGTGCAGCGATAAATGCAAGTCAATCAAGTTCCGAGAAAATAAACGCAAAATCAAAATACGCTGCAGGAAATGCTAAAAAAGAACAGTCATCCTATATCGACAAAAAAAGTATCGACAGCCAAAGCCATGAAACTGAATCCTATAAAAAATTAGTTAAATTCCAAGATAATTCAAAACCATTAGGTAATTCTCAATTCCTAAATGATTTTTCCGGACGTCTGCGTGACTACGACTTAAGATTGCTCGATGCGTCAGTAATTAAAAGCCAGTTTATGGGTGATAAGCCAATCACACTTTCAACACTTCAAAACAGTTCAGAAATGACCAAGTTCAGTTCCTTTGCAAGAACAAAAGCAAATGCAGACTTCCTGATGATTGGTACGGCAAGTGTTATTTCTGGAGAAAAAAATTCTGCAACTGGTGAAATCACTTGTGTAGCAAATGTAGAGCTAAAAGCATTTTCAACTTCAAGCAATGAATTGATTGCTGGTGTAGCTGAAACTACTCAGGCAAGTGCAGCAAATATAGAGGGTTGTGCTGCAGTAGCTACCCAAAAAATATCAAAACTTATAGCTCCAGCATTTACTTCAAATGTGCTTGGCTATTGGGCAGACCGGGCTGCTCGTGGAAGACAATATATTGTTGAATTAAAAGGTGCTGGCATACCACTCCCGATGCGTCTGTCTTTCATGAAAGCATTAAAAGACATTGAAGGTGTTGGTGATGTTGAGAAAAAAGAGGATGGTCCAGATGGTGTTAAAGCAACTGTTACCCTAAAAGGTAAGGTTGATGCTATGGAGCAGATTTATGGGGCAGTATCAGTACAACCGGCTTTCGCTTCTAAAACCCTGGATGGTAAGTCTGAAGGTGAATTAATTACGTTATGTATTGACTCTTGCCAAACACCACTAAAACAGAAGTCATCTGACCAAGCAGCAAAATCAGTTTCTAAGAAAAAAAAGTAATTTAGTAAATGATGAGCTTTTTTTTTAAGTGTTTAGCACTTTCTTTTGTCATGTCATCGACAGTTGCACAAGCATCTGTCGATTTGAGTGTTTATCCAGTAAAAGGTGTGTTTATCAATGCGATTAATGATAAACAACAGACTGCCATATCGACTCATTTTGTTAAGTATTTTAATGACACAACAAAATCTGAGTTAGCAGCTTCCGTTAAGTCAAGGCTGGACGCAGCATTTGGGTCGAGGGTAACTCAGTTAAATGCTCAAAACGCATCGAGTAACTATGCTGTTTCTTTTCATATTACCCGAGCAAGCTTGTACAAATCCCCTAAAGCGGATGGTAACTACGAGATTAGAACGCCCATTTCAGGAAGTATTTTTTTCACGAATATTTTAACAGGTGAAGTTCTTTTCACTGTGACATCGACATTTTCAACAGTGGCTAATGTTGCACTTGTTGATGGCGAGGCATCTGAAACAGAGTTAAACAAAGTTTACTCAAATAGCTTGAATGGGCTGATTTCAGATTTAGTGGATAAAGCAAAAATCGAGTTCCAACCAAAAGCTATCGAGGTTAAGGTTGATAAGGTAGAAAGTGGTCTTATTTATCTTTCCGGAGGCTTTAAGAATGGCATTCAGGTAGGTGATAGTCTGGATGATAAAGACTCCAACCTCATTAGAGTCCTTTATAGCAGCGAAAAATACAGCATAGCTCAAGCTGTAATTGCACCAGAAATTAAAACATCTCAAGTCTTCCGGAAGTTTGTTATATCTAAAATAGATGGGAAGTCAAAACCACGTGTTGCTGTAATTATGGACAATGCTCCAATAGGCTTTGGAGTAGATTATCTGACTGAGATTTTTGGTGGTGAATTAGGTAGTAAAGCACCAGTAAGTATGGTGATAATCAATAAGGGGTTTTCCTCATTGGTAAAGACTGTAATTCAACAAGCTGAATTGAGTGCTAAGGTCGTCGGACAAAGAGATACACCGGACTTATTGATTAAACTCTCGGTGCCGGAACCGATCATCACAGAGTTACAAACTAACATAAAATTCAAAACTAAACGAGAATTTGAAAGCCGTGTATTTGCTGAAGTTGTAGATTTATCAGGCAGAGTTCTCCTTACAACTTCAATTTCTGAGAAGCAATCAATCGATGTCATAAATGGCTTAGATTTGGATGCAAATTCACGTAAGGAAATTATTATAAAAAACGCTTTGATTGGATTAGCGGAAAAACTAAGCGGAAAAATTGAGGCCAATATTGAAAGATTGAAGATTGATATTGTTAAAAATGACGATTTGATTGCATATACAGATGGAAAAAATTATCCATTACGACAGTCGGGCTTCATCCTAAAGAAAACGGGAAATGCAAAAATGCTAACTCCGAGTTATGAGGGTTATATTGATGCTGTAAATAACGATAAAACTGTCAGAGTGGCAAAGTTGCTGTCATTTGTTAAAGGTGAGCCAGAGCCTCAAGCTGGTGATATTTTTGAGATGCAAATGGTTGGGACAGTTCCAAGGTCATCAAACACGTTTGAAATGTGTCCAGAAGTAGTTAAGTTAGGGGCAATTGATCATCCATATTACTCAGCTCAGGTCCAAGACTATTTAGGTATGAACATGCCTGGTGTTTTCTTTGACCCTAGTGTTCATGGGTTAGCAGATCAATTCGTTTCACCTTTTACCGGATTTTCAAAAAAAATTGAATGGAAAGAATTGAAGCCAGAATATTGCATCGAGCCAGTTCACAGAATTGATTTTATTGAAAAGGTATGTACAGATTTTTGTCAAAATACCATGAATTTTAGATTGACGCTGAGAGTTAAAAAAGGCGGTGAGGTAATTAATAAATACGGCCTCGAAAAAAAATTAAAGAGCAGTGGATATGTTCAAAGTGAAAACGAATCAAGCATAAAGAGTCTGTTAAGCATGGATATTGTTGAGGAAACAGAACCTCTGTTGGAAAGTATTGTAACGAAGTTAAATTTCAACCCCATTGGAAAATAAGATGAAAAAAATGAGTTTGCTGTCTTCTGTTCTTTTTGTTGGCTTTTGTGTAAATGCCAGTGCTTTTGATATCAAAGGTGTTGGAAACCTAGTTAAGTCTTTAACAGGTTTAAATGGCGGCACTGCAATTACCGACATTGATTCCCTCATCAAGAACGCTGAAGAAGCTGATGGTTTGATGAAAAAGTCTTTGGATTTTATGTCTAGTAGCTTAGTTTCTAAAGAACAAATTGCCAAGATTGAAGAATTAAAAAAACAGGCTTCTAGCAAGACCGACGCAAAAGAGAAGGCTGCCATTGAGCAAGAGATTGTAAAGTCGGAGGCTGCCGCATTGAATAATGTAAATTTCGAAAAAGTAGCTAATGAGGACATTCAAAAGATGGACCAAAAACAGAAAGCTCAACTTGGTGCAGCTTCTTACAACTTTCTACTCGCCGTGATGAAAGATCAAGACGTCGCTTCAAGTAGCTCAGCAGTGATTGGCAATTCGATATCAAATCCAGCGAATATATCAAAAATTGGACGAATGAAAGATTTAGCATCAAACCTCTCATCTCAAGTTCAGGTTTCGAGCGCCTTGGTGACTAAAGTGCCAAAAATATTTAGTGCAGTAGGCTTAAAGAATCCACCATCTAGCTCATCAGATAAGCCAATGGAAATTGCAGATTAAACCATTACCTAAAATTGCAAAACTTTAAAGACTGTAAGTTACTTAGTTGCAACCGTATGATTACTTGAGTGTAAATTAGATTTCCACCTTCATCTCACCATAAATTGATAATCTAATTTTTCATGAAACTGTATGGCAGCTGTTAAATTGTCAATGAAGTTTTACTTTAATTTCTGTAGGGCAGCTTATCCCACCCATTGGTGAATTTTACATGGAAAATTAAAGTGGCTTGTTTGTCCCAAGGTTACGCGTTCTATTTGCGGATAACATATTATAATTTTTGATGTCTACTTTAAAATAGTCAAGTGTGGCTCTTTTCACTGGAATACTCATTTAATCAAGTATTTTCTTTGTAGCAGGGCGCAACTGTGATTTAATTTCGACATGCAAAATTCATCCCATTTTAAAAAAATTGCCATTATTGGCAAATATATGAACCCTGCTGCGGTCGAGAGCATGCAAGCCGATTTAGTTCAACTGGCTGCCCATTTGCAGGCGCGTGGGGTTGAAGTGTTGGTGGAAGAAAATACGGCATCACAAGCAAGATTAAATGCTTATAAAATTGTTGCGTTGGCTGAAATTGGCGCTCTGGCAGATTTAGCGATTGTCATGGGTGGTGACGGCACCATGCTGACGGTTGCCAGAAGTTTGATTCATGCCGACGTGCCGTTGATTGGTATAAATCGCGGGCGGTTTGGATTTTTAACAGATTTACGTGCGGAAGAAATGTTAGGCAGCCTTGACCAAATGTTGGCTGGAAAATTTCAACCAGAATCACGCATCTTGTTGGAAGCTGAAGTAAGGCGGGGTGGCACCGTGTTATTTGCCAGCGATGCTCTGAACGATGTGGTCATTAAAAGCGATTTGCGTTTAATTGAGTTAAGTGTAGAAATTGACCAAAAATTTGTTTATAAACAACGCAGTGATGGCTTGATTGTAAGTACACCCACAGGCACAACCGCTTATGCGCTTTCTGCTGGCGGCCCAATTTTGCATCCAAATTTAGAAGCCATTACCTTAGTGCCCATTTGTCCGCATACGTTGAGTAATCGGCCGATTACTGTGCATAGTGATAGCGTAATTGATGTGACGTTGGTGCAATTTAACGGTGCGCAAATTAGCGTGGATGGACAATTTCAAACGGCGCTCATGATGGGCGATAAAATTCATATAAAACGTGCGCCAAAAACCATTACTTTGCTGCATCCACAAGATTATTGTTATTTTGATATGCTGCGCAATAAGCTCAATTGGGGTTAAATTTTTTTATTTTATATTGCCACTCACTTTGTTGATTTCGGCTTGCCGTACTATGTGTACTGTCTGCGCCTCATCGCCTAGTGATTAACAATATAAAATCAAAAAAATGCACTTAATATATGCGTTGTTGCGTTGCGATTAACCCTTAAAAATACAAAAAATGCGTTTAGTAGAAAATGTATAAAAGATGCAGTAAAAAAACAATATGATTTTTAAAACTTATTAATATTAATCAATATGTTACAAAACTTATCCATCCGCGATTTCGTCATTGTTAAATCTCTTGATTTAGAGTTTAGCAGCGGCTTCACCACCTTAACGGGTGAAACAGGCGCTGGAAAATCTATTTTAATTGATGCGCTCTCATTAAGTTTGGGCGCGCGCAATGAAGGGGATGTAACGCGCGCTGGCTGTGATAAAGCAGAAATTAGCACGACATTTTTTATCCGCAATAATACGGCTGCGCTTGATTGGTTAGCGGAGCAAGAAATTGAACAATCTGACGAGCTTATTTTGCGCCGCGTGATTTATGCTGATGGCCGTAGCCGTGCGTTTATTAATGGCGTGAGCGCAACGGTGTCGCAATTAAAAGCCATCGGCGAAACGCTCATTGACATTTACAGCCAAAATGCGCATCACTCCTTATTGCAATCCTCAACCCAGCGCGATATTTTGGATGATTACGCAGGAAATTCTGCGCTGAGGTTCGAAGTTGCAAGGCTGTATAAAAAATGGCATCAATTGCATTTGCAAAGAATTGATGCAGAAAAAAATGCCGCCGCTTACGCCGATGAATTAGCAGAGTTGCGCGATCAATCCTATGAGTTAAAAGCACTCGCCTTTGATTTAGAAGAATGGGCGGCGTTGCAGCAAGAGCATCATCGCCTTGCGAATAGCGCAAATTTGTTAAGTGGCTTGGAAGCGTGCATAGCCCTCCTTGATGAAAACGAACCGAATGCAAATGCCATGCTCACGCAGGTGCAAGTTAAGTTAGCGCATTTGGTGGAATTTGATGCAGCGTTAAAAGAAGCTGCGGACGGCGTAGATTCTGCACTCATTCAGCTGGAAGAAACCGCCCGCGCGCTCAACCGCTATTTGCAAAAAGCGGACTTAGACCCTGCAAAATTAAATGAAGTGGAAAGTCGGATTCAAGCGGTGCATCAAATAGCTAGAAAATTCCGTATCAAGCCTGAAGATTTACCCGCATTTTTTGCCAATTGTCTTGCGCGCATGGAAGTGCTGTCAGCTTTTTCTGACGATAACACACTGGCAAAACATGAGGCCGATGCGTTAACTGCGTATCAAACTGTGGCAAAGTTATTAAGTAAGCAGCGCCAAGCCGCAGCAAAAACGCTCAGCGAAAATATCACGCAGCAAATGCAGCGTTTATCGTTAAGTGGCGGTCAGTTTGAGGTTGCACTCAATCCAGTTGAAGCAAGTGCACATGGCCTTGAAATGGTTGATTTTTTAGTGGCTGGCCATGCTGGCGTAACACCAAAACCGCTCAATAAAGTGGCTTCTGGGGGTGAATTATCACGCATTAGTTTGGCCTTGCATGTCACCACCGCATCAAAAGGCAGTGTGCCTTGCATGATTTTTGATGAAGTGGATGTGGGGATTGGTGGCGGTGTGGCGGAAGTAGTCGGCCAATTGTTAAAAACTTTGGGTGAATCGCGCCAAGTGTTGGTGATTACCCATTTGGCGCAAGTTGCGTCTCAAGCAAAACAGCATTTACAAGTGAGCAAAACGCAAGAAAATGGCGTAACTTTGAGCCATATTCAAGCATTAAATCAAGCGCAACGGGTGGAAGAAATTGCGCGCATGATTGGCGGTTTGGAAATCACAGAAACCACGCGCCAACATGCCAAAGAAATGTTAACGCGCTAGCAAATGCTATTTGTTTAATGCGCACTTAAAAATAGCCACGCTTTATTTAACAAAGTGTTGGTTTAATCTATATCTTCCATACTAAAGCCCCGCAATGTTTTGCTGCTAATAAGCCGCTTTGCGTTAAACTAGCGGCTTTATTTTGTAAACAATATTGGTATGACTTTTAAGCATATTATTTCGCGCGATAACCCTGTGTTTAAGCAGCTCAAAAAGTTGGCAGAAAATGCGCGAGAACGCAGGCAGGAAAATAAAACCTTGCTTGATGGCGTGCATTTAATTCAAGCTTATTTGGATGGCTTTGGTGAGCCTGAGCTGATCATTATTCCTGAAGGAAAAAGCAGCGCGGAGGCCAGCAGTTTGATTCAGCAATTGGCGGATATTTCTACCATCATGCTCCCCACGCTGATGTTTGCAGAATTAAGCCCAGTGACGAACGCTTCAGGCATTTTAGCTTTAGTCAAAACGCCACAATTAAATTTGCCAGAAAATCCACAATTTATTTTAATGATGGAAGATATTCAAGACCCAGGCAATTTGGGCAGCATGCTAAGAACCGCGGCGGCGGCGGGCGTGCAAGTGGCGTATTTAAGCACGGGGTGTACCGATGCTTGGTCGCCAAAATGTTTACGCGGCGGGCAGGGTGCGCAGTTTTTATTACCGATTGTTGAACGCGCAGATTTGGTCATAGAAATAAAAAAATTTGCCGGCCAAACATTTGCCACCGCCATGCAGGGCGAATCAATTTACTGCCAAGATTTAACCACGCCCACCGCCTTTGTGATTGGCAACGAAGGCGCAGGATTACGAAAAGTCACGCAAGCAGCCTGTACAAAATGGGTCACCATTCCCATGGCAAAAACTGCCCTTGGGCAAATGGAATCGCTCAACGCAGGCGCGGCCACTGCCATTTGTTTGTTTGAACGCGCAAGACAAATGGGCGTTTAACAGCATGCTGCAATATTTTTTTCGTAAATGTGATTTTTTATAAGAAATTGTTAAATAAATTGATGCCCAAAACGCAACAACGTTTTCAATTTGCCAGTTATTTTTTACTGGTTGTGTTGAGCGTATTTATCTCAATCACGTTTACCCATTACGGCTTAAGTAATGATGAACCTGTTCAGCATGAATACGGACGCTTGCTGTTTGATTTTTATCGCTCAGGTTTTGTTGATCAGCACGCTTTTCACTATGTAAATTTATATTTATACGGCGGCTTGTTTGATTTAATCGCTGCGGTTTTAGAAAAAACAATCCCAATTAATGTGTGGGATTTACGTCATTTACTTTCCGCACTGTTTGGTTTAGCAGGGTTTGTTGCAACGTATAAAATTGCGGTAGAAATTGCTGGCCAACGCGCGGGTTTTTTTGCAATTTTATTGCTTTCTATCACTGGTGCGTGGACAGGCGCAATGTTCACGCATACCAAAGATATTCCGTTTGCTACTTGCATGACATGGGCGCTTTATTACACGGTGCTGGCTTCTGAACGCTTTCCTAAAATTCCACTAGGCATTGCGATAAAACTTGGCATTGCAATTGGTTGTGCGTTAGGTTTACGCGTGGGCGGTGGTTTTGCAGTGGTTTATTTATTTTTAACCTTAATTTACGCGAGTTTAAGAACCGACTATCAATTAAAAACCTGCCTTATTTTTTTTGAAAAAGGTTTTTTATATTTATTGCCGATTGCGATTGTGGCGTTTGTTTTTATGGCCATTTTTTGGCCGTGGGGCGTGATGTCGCCCTCTCATCCGTTTGAAGCGATTCGTGCTTTTTCACATTTCTCCTTCAATATGACGACTTTGATGAATGGCGAGGTGATTAATATTGGTGAAGTGCCACGGTTTTATTTACTTGAATATTTGGGCGTGCGCTTACCAGAAGCATTTTTAATCGGTTTATTTAGTTTTGCTGTGTATGGCTTAGTGCATTTAAACATGCCGCTTTCTTTATTTAACCCAGAAAAATATGTTGGTTATGTGGCAGTGGTCATTGCTGTGCTTTTCCCCATCAGTTTTGTGTTGCTCACAAAGCCAGCGCTTTATAATGGCATTCGGCACTTTACATTTATTTTGCCGCCATTGGCTGTGATTGCGGCGCTAGGAATTGAAAAATTTTTAATCCGATTAGCCAAATTTAAATGGATTTCTTCCATTTTTATTGGGGTTTTTGTTGGGCTAAGTGTTATTTCTTTCAATAAACTCATTCAGTTACACCCTTATGAGTATGTTGCATATAATTCATTTGCTGGGAGTACGCAAATGCTGAACAAACATTGGGAAACAGATTATTGGTCTAGTGGCATGCGTGAAACAGCCTTGATGCTGAATCAAATGGCTTTGCCAAAACGCGCAAAGCCTTATTTAGTTGCGGCGTGTACAGATTCTGAACAAGGTAGCGCTTATCTTGATAAACGTTTTGTCGTCACCAGAAACTGGACCATGGCGGATTTTTTTATGGCCACCACGCAAGGTGAGTGCGACCAAGCCATGCAAGGACGCGTTATCGGTGAGGTTAAACGTTCAGGGTTAACCATGACGGTACTTAAAGACCGCAGACATTTAGAAGGCGAGAATCGTATTCCGCGCCAGATGTATGGAGAATAAGGATGATAAATCTGACTAGACTGGATGCAACGCCCCATCTTTGTGTGATTGTGCCTGCCTACAACGAGGCATTGTCGATTACCAACACCGTTAAAAATATTGCACAAACGCTGGAAAAATTAAGCCCACATTGGAATATTTTGGTCATTGACGATGGCAGCCGTGACACGACCGCCTCGACTGTAAAAAATCTACCGCAAGCGTTTAATACTACTTTAGTGCGTTTTTCGCGCAATTTTGGCAAAGAATATGCCATTACCGCAGGCCTAAGTTATGCCACGGGTGACATTGTGATTTGCATGGACGCCGATGGGCAGCATAGCGCTTCCCTATTGAACACAATGCTGCAAAAATGGCGTGAAGGCTACGACATGGTATACGCCGTGCGTGAAGACCGCGAAATTGAATCAAAATTTAAACACTGGGGTTCTAAATTTTTTTACCGCATTATGAGCGGTAATACGCGTTTTGATATCCCAAAAGATGCGGGTGATTTTCGACTCATGGACAGAAAAGTGGTCGATGCGCTCTGCGCCTTGCCTGAACGTAACCGCTTTATGAAGGGCATTTATGCGTGGGTCGGCTATGCTTCAATTGGCATTCCCTATACGCCGCTCCCACGCGAGCACGGAGAAAGCGCATTTTCGCGTCTTAAATTATTAAGTTTGGCTTGGACAGGCATTACCAGTTTTTCTGTGATGCCGCTTAGACTATCCAGTGCGACTGGTGTTTTACTGGCCTTAATTTCTTTCGGCTATGGCATTTTAGTGGTGATTGACCATTTGTTTTTTAATCAGTCGATTCCTGGCTGGCCCACCGTGGTTGCAGGCATGATGTTTTTATCCGGTGTGCAATTATTATTTATTGGCATTTTGGGTGAATATTTGGCGCGGATTTATGATGAGGTGAAGGGGCGGCCGCCATATATTGTGGCAGAAGTGAGCCCGCCTATGGATACTGCTGCGCGTTTAACCATCGAAAAATCTGCGCAAAAGCGAATCCGTAAAGTCACTGCTGCGGTAGAATCCAAAAAGCCATCCGCATGAACCTTTTCACTTTTTTAAATCGTTCAACCCTATGGTTTGGATTAGTGGGAATTGCGGCTGCAATTACCCATTATGGTGTTGCAGTCAGTTTAGAATATACTGGCTTTACGCCTAATTGGGCGAATATTTCAGGCTTTTTGTTGGCGTTTCCAGTCAGCTATTTTGGGCATCACACTTTGTCTTTTGGCACACAAAAAAACGCGCAAAAAGCCACGCATAAACAAGCCTTGCCTAAATTTTTTTTAGTAGCAATCAGTAGTTTTTTAGCAAATCACTTTTTGTTGCTGACCAGTTTATACTTTACCCATTTACCGTTTTGGCTGGTGTTGGGGGTTGTCATGGTGGTGGTGGCTGTGAGTACTTATTTTTTAAGCCGTGATTGGGCATTTAAACCTTGATGAAACAAATGATTATGACGGCGGACGATTTTGCGATGTCCGAAGCTGTAGATGCAGGTATTTTGGATTTAATTCAAAAAGGCCGCTTGACGGCAACTTCGTGCTTAACGCTCAGCCCACGGTGGAAAAGGTCGGCAGAAAATATCACGCCTGAAATACGTGAAAAAGCTGACATCGGTTTGCATTTAGATTTTACCGAATATAGACAAGAACTTAAGCATCCTTTATGGAAACTCATTCTTAAGGCGCATGCCAATTTATTGCCCCAAAAATCCCTACGGCTTGCCATTAACACACAGCTTGATTTGTTTGAAGAAGCCTTAGGCACAGCGCCAGATTATGTCGATGGACATTTGCATGTGCATCAATTGCCACAAATTCGCGATGTGCTGATTGAAGAACTTTGTTTCAGATATGGCAAAAGCATGCCATGGATACGCGTGGCAAACCCACCGATTAAAGATGGTTTTAAAGCGTTTTTAATTGGTTTATTTGGCGCCCGCGCCATGCGTGAGCAACTCGGTGTTTTAGGCATTCGGCATACCACAAAATTATTGGGTATTTATCAATTTAATTTAACAAAAGATGAGTACATCCGCCGTTTGGATGGTTGGTTTAGTTTTTCTGGCAAAAAACAGCGCATGGCCTTTATGAGCCACCCTGCAAAGCAGTTAAAAAATCAACAGGGCATTGATCCGCATTTTTCATCCCGCGCCATTGAATATCAAATTTTTGACGACGCGGCGTTTAAAACGCAATTGGAAAAGCATCAAATCACATTGGTGCGTGGCGATGCGCTGAAATAGGATTGGCTGAGTTAGGTCTGGTTTTGTGGAAGGGCAAGTTGATGTTACTTTATCAACTTGTTAGGAGATTTCATGAAACGTATGCCCCGTCGAATTTTCACAGAAGAATTCAAGAAAGAAGCTGTACGATTATTTAAAGAGCAAGATTTAACGCTTGCAGAAGTGAGTCGCAATTTAGATATTGCGCCTAAATCACTTAAATCTTGGTTGAAGTTGCATGATGCTGGTGCACTCAAAGGAAGTTTAGGCGTTACCAAGCTCACGCCAGACCAATTGCGGATTCGTGAGCTTGAACGTGAATTAGCGATTGCCCGTGAGGAGCGCGACATATTAAAAAAAGCCACGGCGTACTTTGCGAAACTGTCGAAATAAAGTACGCCATGATTCAAAAACTCAAAGCAAAAACACCCATTGCAAATATTGTGTCAGCAACTCAATGTTTCTGTCAGCGGTTATTTAGCGCATCAACAAAACCCAGTATCTGGACGTAAGCAACGAGATCAACGGTTGATTACCCACATCCGTGCCGCCCATGAGCGAGGCCGTGGCAGTTATGGCCCCAATAAGATTCAAACAGAGCTTGTTGAGCAAAGTAGCATTCACTTGGGCATTAACAGCATCAAGCGGTTGCGAAAGATCGCTGGCATTCGCTGTAAGCAAAAGCGTAAGTTTAGAGTTACCACGGATTCCAAACATAAACTGCCTGTGGCGCCTAACTTGCTGAATCGTCAATTTAACCCAAGTAGTCCTAACCAAGTCTGGGTGGCGGATATAACCTACATTCCCACTGACGAAGGTTGGTTGTACCTTGCTGCCGTTAAAGATTTGCACACCTGTGAAATTGTGGGCTGGGCGATGG
The DNA here is from genome assembly GCA_965247415.1 of Methylophilaceae bacterium. Taxonomy (GTDB): domain Bacteria; phylum Pseudomonadota; class Gammaproteobacteria; order Burkholderiales; family Methylophilaceae; genus Methylotenera. Next base: position 585,957 of record OZ252007.1, on the reverse strand, counting down.
ATGAACGGATGACCAAAACATTGGTGTGTGATGCCTTGCGTGCAGCTTTCTGGCGCAAAAAACCAACGCCAGGCCTCATGCACCATTCAGACCGTGGCAGTCAATATTGTTCAAAAGCTTACCGCGCTTTGCAAACCAGCTACAAAATGCAAACATCAATGAGTAACAAGGGGGATTGCTGGGACAACGCGCCCATGGAGAGTTTCTTTGGCACTTTAAAAACTGAATGCATACATCACTACAAATTCAAAACCAGAGAGGAAGCGAAACGTGTGACGTTTGAGTACATTGAAGTGTTTTACAACCAAATCCGCAGACATGCAAAACTCAACAACCAAGCACCTGCGCAATTTGCTAAAACTTATCATCAAAACTTAAAGAAAAATGCTGCATAATATTCATACTTGCCCTGTCACTAAAACGGGTCTAACTCAGGCTGCTTTTAGTGAATTTTAATATTGGCATCAACCGAAGCATTGCTCAGTAACAACGCCTCTGCATCCACAGGGTCAAACGCATAACGCGCATTACAAAAGTCGCAATCCACTTCAATCTCTCCGCGTTCTGCAATGATATTTCTTATTTCAACTGGCCCAAGTATTTTAAGCATATTGGCGACATTGTCGCGTGAGCAACTGCAAAAAAATGTGGTATCGCTTGCTTCAAATAAACGAATATTTTCTTCAAAAAATAAACGGGTGAGCAGCGTTTCTGTGCTCAGTTCACTCAGTTCTTTTGATGTGACTGTGCTTGCTAAATGGCCAACCCTTTGCCAAGTTTCCAAATTTTCTTCAGTTTTTTCTTGGGTAATTTCTGCTTGATTCACCGCATCTGGCAATCTTTGGATCAACATGCCAGAAGCTGTTTCACCATCAGAAGTCAGCCAAATGTGCGTATCGATTTGTTCAGAACGCAACATATAATTTTCTAATATCGCGCTTATGCTCGCGCCTTCCAACGGTACGATACCCTGGTACACTTGGCCTTGATACGGTTGGTTGCCATCTTTTGGGTCTAAGGTAATCATGCATTGACCGTTTTCAATCACGTCAAACAAATTTTGCGCGTCCGTTATTTCGCCTGTCCATTTGGCCGTAGCACGCAATTTAAACTCTGAAGTGCATTCCACCACTAAAAGTTTAAGTGCGCCTTTACTTTGCAATTGCAAAATAAGTGAGCCTTGCATTTTTAAAGTGGCGGCAAGCAAACAACTGGCTGCCATGAGTTCTCCCAGCGCGCACTTTAAACCGTGTGGAATTTCTTGAGAACTTAACGCATCTTTTAACGTGTCATCAAGATGCACAAGGTTGCCGCGCACGGCAGAATCTTCAAAAACAAAACGTTGTAAAGTATCGCGCTCGCGCATCATTTGTGGTGAAAGTGTCATGGTGATCAGTTGGCTGGCTTTATAAAAATTAGTGCAGGTTTTGTGCATAAGGCGGAATATGCCAAGTGCTTAGTTGATTGCCGAGCAAGGTTAAATGGCAATGTAAACGTTCTGCACCGCTGGCGCTCACTTCAAATTCATAGGTGCGTAAAAATTGGGCATGACCGCGCGCATTGCGTGCCAGCCAAATTTTATTGCAAGCCACGGTTTCATCTAATAATTGCAAGTGCATTCTTTGTGCGAGTTCACCGCCCAATAAAATGGCACGCTCACGTTTGGCTAGACTGTCTAGCCAAAACCAAGCAAGACTAATCAACAGTATTAATAGTGCAATTTCCATTTTTATGACTTTCTATCTTAAAAAATAAGGCTAAAAATTTACAGTTTTTATCTTTTTAGCCGTTACAAAACTAATTCATGATGTGTTTATAAAGGTTAATTTAAATGGATGTGCAATCTACAAAAGAGCAAATTGCAACAAACGCATATTTAAATTTATTAAAGTCCAAAGGCGTTGATGAAACGGTGTTAATGATTCGCGCCACTATTTTAAACGAATTGTCGGTTTTGCTTGCAGGAAAAACACTCGATGGTGCTGGGTATCGCCATGTGGTTGAAAAATATATTGAAAAAATCGCGCCAGATGAATGGCCCTTGCATTTAGCCACTGCACGAGAGTTCTATCATTTTTGGGTGGAAGATTTTAAGGCAATCTCAAAACTGCATCATCAAGAAAATTTTGCCGTGCGTGATAACGCATGGATGCCAGAGCCAACCACTTTAAAAGCGTTGACAGAACGCCTGAAAACAGAAAAATTTGAAACCGTTGAAACGTGGCCGCTCAAAGCTTATCAACTTGCTTTGCGCAATGCAGGGGCAGACCAAGCGCTCATCAATACGCGGGTGAATCTTGCCAAAATTTCTTTAATGCGTTTGCGTCACGCACCTGAAAAAAACCATCAAAACTACCGCAAAGTGGTGGATAGCACCATGCCGTTATTCAAAGTAAAAGACAGCCGCCGCATTTTTCTAGAAGTAGTGCGCGAGTTTTACCATTTTTGGACAGGTAATCCTGAAGCAGAAAGTTTGGTTTTAAAAGCAGCTTAATTGAAACACTGAATCATCTCTTAAAACATTCATTCATCCAATTGCACATTAATTGTGCAGTTTATTGTTTTTGCACAAAATTAATGCAAAAATATCTCATTGAAAATATCAAAATTATTTAAAAACAATTACTTAGTTTTTGGCGCACTAATTGCTTGTTTTTGTTGCTTTTTAAAATAAGGAGAATATAAAAATGGAGGGATTAATGTCTGCAAATGATGTGTTATTTGTCTTGCTAGGCGCTATTATGGTGCTTGCTATGCACGCAGGGTTTGCATTTTTAGAAGTTGGCACCGTGCGCAGTAAAAACCAAGTCAACGCGTTAGTCAAAATCATGGTGGATTTTTCTATCTCTACCATTGCCTATTTTTTTATCGGTTACAGCATTGCATATGGCATTGATTTTTTTGGCAACGCAAGCACGTTGACGGAAAAAAATGGTTACGATTTAGTTAAATTCTTTTTCTTACTCACGTTTGCCGCCGCCATTCCAGCCATTGTTTCTGGCGGTATTGCTGAACGCGCTAAATTTAACACGCAACTCGCGGCTACTTTTTTAATTGTGGGCTTTGTTTACCCATTTTTTGAAGGCATTGCTTGGAACAAGCATTACGGATTTCAAGATTGGTTATTCGCTCATTTTGGTGCCAATTTTCATGATTTTGCTGGTTCAGTTGTTGTTCATGCAATGGGCGGCTGGATTGCATTAGTTGCGGTTATTTTATTGGGCGCACGCACAGGCCGTTACGGCAAAGATGGCCGTTTGCATGCCTATCCGCCTTCTAATATCCCATTTTTGGCACTGGGCGCTTGGATTCTTACCGTCGGCTGGTTTGGCTTTAATGTCATGTCTGCACAATCCATTCAAGGTATTTCAGGCTTAGTGGCGGTCAACTCACTCATGGCCATGGTGGGTGGCACCATTGCAGCCCTAGTGTTAGGTAAAAATGACCCTGGCTTTGTCCATAACGGCCCATTAGCGGGGTTGGTTGCCGTGTGTGCTGGTTCAGATATTATGCATCCACTGGGCGCTTTGGTCACTGGCATTGTGGCGGGCGCTTTATTTGTTTGGGCATTTACGCTCACACAAAACCGTTGGAAAATTGACGATGTCTTAGGCGTATGGCCACTGCACGGCTTATGTGGCGCTTGGGGCGGCTTAGCTGCGGGCATTTTTGGCTTACAACAATTTGGCGGACTAGGTGGCGTAACTTTGATTAGCCAACTGATTGGAACACTTTTTGGCGTTATCATTGCATTGATTGGTGGCGGTATTATCTATGGATTATTAAAAAAAATCGTTGGTATCCGGCTAACCCAAGAAGAAGAATATGAAGGCGCTGATTTAAGTATTCATAAAATATCGGCAACTTCTGAAGATTAAGGATTGAAAGATTGTGATTATGATTATAATTAATAAAGTCTGTCGGGAGATAATAAAGTCTGTCGGAAACTTAAATTAGAATCAAAGTCTGTCGAATAATAAAATCAATTAATATTTAATGAGTTAAATGAAAAAATCCTGCCTATTTGGGCAGGATTTTTTTAATTAGAAAATAAATTTGAGAAAAGTTAGAAATTTTTAAATAAAAAAATAAATTAGTGTTGAATTGTGAATTATAAAAATGTTTTTCGCGAGATTAGAATTATTTTGCCTTGATTTTAGATAATTAGGTTGGTCGGGAGATAATTAGGTTTGTCGGAGATTAGATGATGTAAAAATAAAAAAACCTGCTCATAAAATGGCAGGTTTTTTTACGTTTGACTTAAACAACTCTTAATCATCTTTAAAATTTTCCAAGGAAATTTCCGCTTAGGGGGATAAGCTGCCCTTCCTATTATGGACATTAATTATAACTCTTGAGCAATTCGAGCCTCGCAAGTTTCTAATACGCAGATATTGCGAATTTCACTTGAACCTGACAGGCTTATTTTTAACTGTGTTGTCCCCATCGCTTTAGATAAACGATTATTGCTGAGATTCTGTAGTGAGCATTTATCTATCTCACAATTATCATTGTTCGCGTGAACTAAGCGATTATTGCGTATTAACATAAATAATGACCATCGTTTTCATAACAACTGACCAGTCAAACATCTTTTGAAGTTACAGCTTTCTCCTGTTGAACATTTATTTTCAAACTTAACATTGGTTGTATATAAACCAAAAAAAAAGGAAACAAGTAATTTGTTTCCTTCTGTATGATGATTAAAATTTGATATTTTAATTAGCTGTAAATAACAGAATTTTTCTTTTTGCGCATTGACTCTCCAGCAATCTTGATGCGATGAGAGTTATGTACAATTCTATCCAAGATGGCATCAGCAACCGTTTTTTCAGAAATTCTTGAGTGCCAATCACTTACTGGGTGCTGGGAAGTTAGAATTAGCGATCCAATGTTGTAACCGTCATCTAGGATCTCAAGAATTTCGCGGGCAGAAATCGTTTCCAGTGGTGCTAAAAGCCAATCGTCAATTATCAATACTCTAATTTTTGAGAATTGTGCACGATAGCGCTTTATTGAACCATCTCCTTTCGCGATTTGGATCTCTTCAGCCAAGCGTGACATTTTTATGTACCTTACGGAAATGCCACTTCTACACATTTGATTCCCTAGAGCACATGCAATCCAAGATTTGCCAGCTCCAGACGGTCCTTCAACAATAAGATTTTGTTTTTTTTCAACCCAATTACAGTTTGTCAGCGTGGATATAAGCGGCCGATCAAGTTTCCTTGCAGGATCAAAATCAATATTTTCAATGCAGAGGGTGTCCTGAATTTTGTGTAAACGTCGGTTGATTACAACTGAGGCATCCTCTCCTCAAATTGAATAGTAAACCTATTTAACGCAGGTTTCCAATCTCTAAGCGGCATCGTCCATTTCTTGCTGATATTTTGCAGCGCCAGGTAGAACAATTTCATCACCGCTTCATCGTTTGGAAATGAGCCACGGCTTTTAGTGACTTTACGCAAACTCATATTTATGAACCTAACTGGGAAACTGGTAAAGCAGTGCGTTGGCGCATTAAAAGAGCTGATGCAGAACCTGTGGCTGTGGCTTCCATTTGGGAGCGTTTTATTGATAAGGAAACAGGGGAAATTATCTTCTCATTTTCCATGTTGACCATTAATGCTGATGGACATGAAGTCATGCAACATTTTCATAAACCTGAAGATGAAAAGCGCTCAGTAGTTGTTTTGCAAGATCAAGACTATCTACCTTGGCTAAATGCTAATCACAAAGAAGCAACCTCACTGTTGCAACTTGCGCCAAATGGCTTCTTAGAAAGTTTGCCTGCAGAAAAGCAAAAGGCCCAACAAACGTTGAGCCTTTAGGAAACAAAAACAGAAATAATAAATTAAATTATTATTTGTTCATTACGTACATGGTTACTTCAAAACCAAAACGCATTTCAGTAGCTGCAGGTGTAGTCCACATAATAATCTCCTAATTTTTAGTTAACTTGAGTAGACAGTATGTCTTGCTCGTGTGAATGTATTATCGGCCAACCAAACAAAATATCACTATTCATGTTCATGAAAGCTTAGTACGTAATTTCATGAATGGGCATGATGGTGCACTGGTAAAGCTGTATTAATCCAAGAGTAGCAGGGCGAAAATATAGTTAAAAAGCCCGACAGACTTCCAATCGATTTTTCTAATTTTAAAGTTCAATTAAATCAATAAGTTACAAAATCACTTCCGACAGACTTAATTATCTATAATCAATTGTTCATTTGATTTAAGATAATTAGGTTGGTCGGGAGATAATTAGGTTTGTCGGAAAATGCATTTAAGACAATTAGGTTTGTCGGAGATTTTCTAAAATAAAACCTGCAAATATGCAGGTTTTATTTTATTTAATGGTGTGATTTATAGTGCGATAACAGAGTTGGCTAATCGTTTTTCTTGGCCAAAAGGCGTTGTGTAATATCGCTGTTCAATTCCATACAAAAGGAACTTCAATTCATCATCGGAACCAACTTTAAATTTGCTTGTTTCTGAATTAAATATCAGCTTGTTATCACAATAACCTTGAATGTAAGCATGAATTTCCAATATCTGTTCTTCGGACATTTTGTTTAGGGTGTTCATAGCTAAACCAATTCGTTTACGGTTAGGCTTAGAAACAGTCTCTTCATTGTAGCCATTAACGAGATCAATAAAAGGTTGATGCATGAAATCTTCAACTTCCTCTTTTGTTGCCTCGTTATATAGCTGATCAATGCCTTTGAAAATATTTGTTAAATGAGATAATTCACGAAACACTAATGTGTCAGAATCTGGATAGTAAACTGCATCAGGAGTTTTATTAATTATAAGTCTAGTATCGCTTTGTTCAATTTCAGCGACCTCTCCAAACTTTAAAAATCGCCTGTGTATAAAGAGGGATGGAGTGATATTTTGAAAGTAAAAATTGTCGCCCTGATTTGCGAAAATAAATGAAATTTTTGAAAACTGATCTTTGGTTAAGTCATCCCAATCTTTAGAGTCAAAAGCAGTTTTAAAAATTTCTGGGCAGAATTCACAGGTCGAGAATGACTCAATCATAAACCATGAGTCCTCATCAATATTATGGTCAGGGTTATAGTTTACGCAGGAATTTACATTAATGTTCAAATCATCAAAAAGTGTATCATCAGAAATAAGTTTAAAGTAAGGCTTATTACGATGACCCTTTACCTTCGCAAATATATTGTTCAAATTTACTCCCTTTCGATAAAGGTATAGTTGTTGATTCTGTGCGCAGCTGGAATTGCAATATCGTCTGGTTTCTTATATTTTTGCTTACTGATTAAAAATATAGCTGCGCCGGTTTTTGTCTTGATGTTATAAAACTCGTAACCAAAAACTAAAAACAACGGATTAAAGAAAAGCGCTTGTGATAAAAAAGTGAAAATAAACAGAACAATGTAAACAAACCAAAGCGTTTCCCAATTATTTATACCTAAAGCAACGAAAAAATAGCCTAAATAACTCGGCAAGAAACTATTGTTTGCATGCTCTATGCAATCCACCTCACCATGTTTAAAGCTGTCTTTACCAAGTATTGAACTCAGTTTAATGCTCACCCAAGTTAAGATTAAAGTTATTAAAGAGTAAAAAATATAAATTTAAGATAATTAGGTTGGTCGGGAGATAATTAGGTTTGTCGGAAAATGCATTTAAGACAATTAGGTTTGTCGGAGATTAGATGATGTAAAAATAAAAAAACCTGCTCATAAAATGGCAGGTTTTTTTACATTTGACTTAAACAACTCTTAATCATCTTTAAAATTTTCCAAGGAAATTTCCGCTTAGGGAGGGATAAGCTGCCCTTCAGTTTTTTAATTTAAGACAAACTGCCATTATAGTTACCCCACAGCTTTCGGCTTCAAAATAACACAGGTTAAAATGTTTTATTTTAAGAAGCAGTAAACGACATTTTGATTTCAGATTTATGCGTAAGCATCAAACTAAATGTCAGAAATTTAAATAATTAAAATCTACCTCTACAATTTTATGCAATCGATTTCAAAAAACTGTTGCAATCGATTTCAAAATTATGCACAATATGTTTCATAAATGTTAACAGTTTTTAGATATTGTAATAAGTTGTAAAAAAAATCTAAATTATCTGCAATATTTGTATGAATATATACTTTATTAATAAAAATTTATTGTTGGGGGAGTGGAGATGGAAAAATCTTTGAAATTAAAAATTATCACGACTGCAGTACTCGCGGCCATGACTCAGATGTCGGCTGTTTATGCTGAAGAAGCTGTTGTAACAGACACCACCGTAGCTGCTCCGACTGAAGCCGCGCCAAGTGTAGCTGAAGCTAGTGTCGCTGAACCGGTGGCAGCTGAAGCTGCTGTTGCAGAAACACCAGTTGCTGAATCAGCCCCGCTGAACTTAGATAAAATTGTGGTAACTGGCTCTGCTAAAAAAGTAACAAAAATGAAATCAAGTGTGTCAATCAGTACTATGAATGCGCAGCAAGTTCAAAGTACAGGGGCAACAAATGCGGCTGAAGTATTGCGTACGATTCCTGGCATTCGTTCAGAATCTTCCGGTGGTGAAGGCAATGCAAATATGACGGTACGCGGTTTGCCGATTTCTGCAGGTGGGTCACGCTATTTACAAATGCAAGAAGATGGCTTACCAATTTTACAGTTTGGTGATATTGCGTTTGCAACCCCTGATATGTTTATGCGTGTTGATCAAGGACTTGGCTCTTTAGAAGTAATTCGTGGTGGCTCTGCATCGACTGCTGCAACCAACTCACCCGGCGGTATTATTAATTTCATCAATCAAACGGGTGAAACTAAGGGTGGAAAAGTGGGCGTTTCAGCTGGTTTAAACTTTAATCAATACCGAACAGATTTTAGTTATGGCGGTCCTCTTGATGACAATGGTTTGCGTGGCTTTATTTCAGGCTTTTACCGTAGAGGCGATGGCTTTCGCGATGCTGGTGTGACTATGGAACAAGGCGGACAAATTAAAGCAAACTTAACGAAACAACTTGATAACGGTTTTATGCGTGTCAGCATTAAGCATTTAGACGACCAAACGCCTGTCAATATGCCAGTGCCTATCACCACATCGAATGGAAATATTCAAACGATTTCAGGCATTGATCCGCGTGATGTGAGCTTTTATTCAAGCAAATGGCCAAAAGACGTTACCTTAACTGGAAGTAATGGAACAAAATCGACAGATGTAAACGATGGCATGACAGTTAAAACAGATTCGATTGGCGCAGAGTTTTCATTTGATTTTGCTGAAGGCTGGAATCTTTCAGATAAATTCCGTTATGCAAATAACAGAGGCCGTTTTATTGGGATTTTTCCAAGCTCTGGTGTGACTGCAGGTGCATTTAACGCGGTTGTATTTAACACATCCAATGATATGGATTTAATTGTTAATGATCTTAAATTATCAAAAACATTTGAAACAACTGGCGCGGGTAAATTTACGCCCAATGTTGGCTTGTACACATCAAAACAAGATGTTGACTTAACATGGAGTTTTAACACATACAATATCAGCGCTGAAAATTCACCTAGTAATATTACATTCGTAAGTCCATCTACAGTGACATTTGGTGGATGTTGTACGCGTGATATTAATGCTGAATATACAACTGTTTCACCTTATGCAGGCTTAGCATGGGAAATTGGAAACCTCAATGCTGATGTGAGCGTTCGACGAGATAGACAAGATGCTTCAGGTAACTATTCTCAAGCGGATACCACTTCTGGCACATTTGATACACGCAATAAAATTGATTACGACATCAACGAAACTTCTTACTCAGGCGGTGCTAACTATCGCATCAATCCAAATTTAGCAGTGTTTGGGCGTGTGAGCAAAGGCTATGCGTTTAATGCTGATCGTATTATGTTTGGTACTGCAAATCTTGATGGTGGAACGATTCCAGTCAATGAAGTAAAGCAGTACGAAGCGGGTGTGAAATGGCGTCAAGGAAACTTGAATACATTCATCACCTTCTTTAAAGCTGAAACCGATGAGTCAAATTTTGATGCAACAACCCAAATTTCAACAGCCAATACGTACGACACCAAAGGCGTTGAAGTTGAAGCGGGATACTCCATTGGCGATTTCAAAATTGGTGGCGGCTTTACTTATACAGACGCTGAAGTGACTAACTCACCCGGCAATGCGGGTTTAGAAGGTAAAGAGCCAAACCGCCAAGCCAAATGGGTTTATCAATTAACACCTAGCTATACATGGAATAAATTCACCATTGGTGGAAATATTGTTGGTACTTCAAAATCAATTGACAATAGAAGTGGCGTTACTGGTGTTGGTGTAAAAATGCCTGGTTACGCAGTAGTTAATGGATTTTTACGTTATCAATACGATAAAGACTTGCAACTCTCAATTTCTGCAAACAATTTGTTTGACACCATTGGTTATACCGAAGCGCAAAGTTCTGTTGCACGTTCTGTTGATGGCCGTTCAGTCAGAGCAGCGGTCGTTTATTCGTTTTAATTATTGCTAAGTCTCCGAAGGAAACCACTGCGTTCAATTTAATTGAGCGTGGTGGTCTCTCACCGACTAGGCTATCTACAAGAAAATAATGAGGATACAGTTATTATTTTTTTGTAGGTTGCTTGTGCTTATTAATTAGCAAAGAAAGATATTTTATGACGATCAATCATTCTATAGCGGTATTTGGTGAAGCGCTTGTTGATTTATTTAAAAATGCAACCGTTGTTGGCGGCGCACCTTTTAATGTTGCACGCCATTTGGCAGGGTTTCAATTAAGCCCATTATTGATTAGTGCGATTGGCAAAGATAATGCAGGCGAGTTAATCCTTCAAGAACTTAAAAAATTTAATCTTTCCACTGCGGGCGTGCAAATTTTACCGCATCAACGTTCTGGCGCGGTAGAAGTGCATGAACGTGCGCACGGCCATGAATTTGAAATTATGCCTGACAGTGCCTATGACTTAATTGATACGGATACAGCCATTAAAAGTATCGAATCAATAAATATAAATGAATCAAACACTGCGAATAAACAACTTTTATATCACGGCAGTTTAGGCTTGCGTGCGCAACAATCAAGGGCAACATTTTTAAACCTGCGAAAACATCTTAACGCGCAATCTAATTTAACTGTCTTTTTAGACCTTAACTGGCGTGAAGGTCATGTGACGCCTGAAATTGCCAAGCAAATTCTTACACAATCAGATGTCATTAAAGTCAGTATTGAAGAACTGTGGATGCTGATGCCTTGGTTTGGCATTTTAATTCTGACAGACAATAAACTTCCTGAAGAAGGTTTTCATGATTACCCAATACAAAACTTAATGTCGCAATTGAATGCAAAGTTACTGTTAGTCACTTATGGGCCATTAGGTAGCGCAGTCTATGATCATTTAGGCGTGTGCTTAAACACAGCGCAAGCGGTTAAAGGAATTAAATTGGTTGATACCGTAGGGGCTGGTGATGCCTTCTCGAGCGTCATGATATTCGGGCTATTAAATAAATGGCCACTTGATGTTGCGCTCAAACGTGCCAATGCTTTTGCGGGGTCAATTTGTAGTATTCGTGGCGCTGTCCCTCAGGATATGCAATTTTATAAAAAATTCATGCGGTCTTGGAAAAACGAAGCACATCTATTAAATACAAAAAACTAGCTGAATGAGACTCCTAAAACTCTAAAAGAAAAAATAAAAAATGCTGCCCATCTCACAAAAACCCCATTTAAACTTTTGGCAAATGATTAACATGAATGTTGGTTTTTTTGGCATTCAATTCAGCTTTGGTTTGCAGCAAAGCAATATGAGTCCAATTTATGGATACTTGGGTGCGGAGGAATCAAATTTACCCTACCTTTGGCTGGCTGGGCCTGTGACAGGTTTAATTGTTCAGCCAATTATTGGGGCAATGAGCGACAAAACGACCAGTAAACTTGGGCGGCGTACCCCCTATTTTTTAGTAGGCGCTTTGCTCTGCAGTTTAGGGTTATTTTTTATGCCATTTAGCCCAACGCTTTGGATGGCCGCAAGTTTGTTGTGGATTTTAGATGCGGCGAACAATGTCACCATGGAGCCATACCGTGCTTTTGTCAGTGACAAATTAAATGAGGCGCAAATAAATATTGGCTTTTTAATACAAAGTGCATTTACAGGCTTAGGGCAAACGCTCGCCTACTTAACACCTGCCATTTTAGTGTGGCTCGGCATGAATCAAGATGCTGTCAATCTTCATCATATTCCATATATCACAATCACCGCGTTTATTATTGGCGCAGTGTTTTCTCTCACCTCAATTTTATGGAGCGTAAAAACCACGCCAGAAATCCCCCTAAATAAAGATGAAATTGATGCAATAAAGAAATTACCCAAAGGTATCAAACCTTTATTTTTGGAAATTAAAAACGCCTTTATTGACATGCCAGTTGTGATGAAGCAGCTCGCTTGGATGATGTTGTTTCAATGGTATGCCATGTTCTGTTACTGGCAATATATTGTGCTTTCACTTTCTACGACCTTTTTTGGCACAACAGATGCCACGACTGCAGGCTTTAGAGAAGCAGGATTAATGAATGCAAAAATTGGCGGTTTTTATAACTTTGTTGCGTTTATCGCAGCTTTTGCCATGATTCCGCTAGTGCGAAAAATTGGCCCAAAAGCAATGCATAGCGTTTGTTTAGTGCTGGCAGGCGTTGCCATGTTCAGTATTCCAAGCATTAAAAATAGCGCATTATTGTTTGTTCCTATGGTTGGTGTAGGCTTGGCTTGGGCCAGCATGATGGGCAATCCCTACAGCATGTTGGCTTCATCCATACCAAAAGAACGCGTGGGGATTTATATGGGAATATTCAATATGTTTATTGTGATTCCGATGTTTATTCAAATTATTACCTTGCCCCTTTACTACAACACATGGCTGTCTGGTAATCCTGAAAACGTCATTCGACTGGCTGGCGTTTTGCTGATGTTAGCTGCGGCAACCACGGTGCTGATAAAAAAATCTAAATAAGTAAAAAAACAAAATAAATAAAAATGGGAAAGCTGCAATGGTAAGTATTGACACAAATATCATAAAAACAAAAATTAAATTAAATCTTCCTGCCATGTCAAAAGAATTCACTGCAAGGCTTAATCAATATTTGCCGAGATTAAAAGAGCAACTTAAAAGTGTTTATACAGAACAACTAGAATTTGATACTTTTATTAATCAGCTTATCGAAGCCATTCATGAAAGTTATCTACAAAGACCCGAAGCCTTAAAAGTATTAGATAAAAAACGCGCTAAAAATCCGCACTGGTTTCAATCAGAAAAAATGGTGGGTGGTGTGTGCTATGTTGATTTATACGCTCAAAATCTTTCAGGCATTCGCAATCAAATCCCTTATTTCAAATCGCTTGGGCTGACTTATTTACATTTAATGCCGCTTTTTAAAGCGCCACCTAAACATAATGATGGCGGCTACGCGGTCAGTAGTTATCGTGAAGTCAATCCGCAACTTGGGTCAATGGCGGATTTAAACACACTTGCAGAAGAATTGCGCGCCGCTGGCATTAGCCTTGTGTTGGATTTTATTTTCAACCATACGGCAGATGACCATATTTGGGCAAAAAAATGTGTCGCGGGCGATGCAGACTTTAAAGATTTTTATATTATCTACCCTGATCGCACCATGCCTGATTTATTTGAGCAACAGGTGCGAGAAATTTTTCCAGAAGAACATCCTGGCGCTTTTACGCAATTAGAAGACGGACGCTGGGTTTGGACAACTTTTCATAGTTATCAATGGGATTTAAATTACGCAAATCCGAATGTATTTATTGCCATGGCGTGCGAAATGCTCTTTATTGCAAATCAAGGCGCTGAAATATTACGAATGGATGCCGTTGCATTCTTGTGGAAAAAATTAGGCACCGCCTGCGAAAATTTACCTGAAGTGCATACTTTAATTCAAGCATTTAATACCATTGCAAAAATTGCCGCGCCGTCACTTTTATTCAAATCTGAAGCCATTGTGCATCCTGATGATGTGATCAAATATATTTCTGATGATGAATGTCAGCTCTCATACAATCCACTGCAAATGGCATTACTTTGGAGCACGCTTGCATCACGTGAAGTTAATTTATTAAATCAAGCGCTTGCCCATAGAAATACCATTAACGATGATTGTGCTTGGGTCAATTACGTGCGTTCTCATGACGATATTGGCTGGACTTTTTCTGATGAAGATGCTGCACAGTTTTATATTAATGGCTTCATGCATAGAACATTCTTGAACAATTTTTATTTAGGGAAATTCCCAGGAAGTTTCGCACAAGGCGTGCCGTTTCAAGAAAACTTGAAAAATGGTGACTGCCGTATCAGCGGAACAACCGCTTCTTTAGTCGGCTTAGGCAATATCGAGCCTTACGCAATAGAACGTATTCTTATTTTATATAGCATCGTCATGTCCACAGGTGGCATACCGCTGATTTACCTTGGCGACGAAGTTGGCATCCTAAACGATATGCGTTATCTCGACGATGAACATAAATCTGCGGATAGCCGTTGGGTGCATCGTGTTGTAAAGGATGCGTTTTTATACGAAGAAGCGAATCACAATGCCAGTTCTTCTAGCGCAAAAGTGTATCAGGGATTAAAAAATTTAATTTCTTTAAGAAAAAAAACCAAAGCGCTGGGCGGTGGAAAGTTAAATACTTTCTCAGTTAACAATCCGAGTGTACTGGCTTATCAAAGAATAAATGACGGGGAAATACTTTTTGTTCTTGCAAATTTCAGCGAACATACGCAACAGTTTGATGTGCGTAAAACTCCGTTAGCCAATCAAACATGGACTAATATCGTCAGTCACAATAGGCTTCATATTCAAACCGATGTCACTTTAGCGCCATACCAATTTATGTGGTTAGAATAAATAACGCCTGTTATTGAGGCGTTATTTCAATCGTAATTTTTTACCTTACTTTTTCCTAGCCATTACTTTCTCATCGGTTTTACATTCCAAATATTTTTGGCATACTCCCCAATGGTGCGGTCGCTAGAGAACTTCGCCATCCGTGCTACGTTAAGAATCGCTTTGCGTGTCCAAGCTTCTTGATCTTGATACAACTGACCGACTTTATCTTGGCTTTCAATATAGCTTTCATAATCAGCAAGCAATAAATAGTTATCACCGTTTTGCAAAAGATTATTCACAATTGGCACATAACGGTGCGGGTCTTCCACATTAAAAAAGCCGCTGCCAATCATGTCTAGCACTTGTTTGAGCTCTGCATTGCCGTGGTAATAATCATACGGGTTATAACCGCTCGCTTTCAGTGAAGCGACTTCAGGTGTGGTTAAACCAAAAATAAAGATATTTTCTTCGCCCACTTCTTCCATAATTTCTACGTTGGCGCCATCCAGCGTGCCAATGGTGAGTGCGCCATTTAAAGCCATTTTCATATTGCCTGTGCCAGAAGCTTCTGTGCCTGCGGTGGAAATTTGTTCAGATAAATCACTGCCCGGGAATAGTAATTCAGCCGCGGAAACTTCATAATTTGGGTAATACACCACTTTAAGTTTGTCGCCTACTGCTGGGTCGTCATTAATTAAGCTTGCAACATCGTTGATTAAATGAATAATTTGTTTTGCCATCCAATAGCCAGGCGCTGCTTTACCACCAAAAATCACGGTTCTTGGCGGTGCGTCTTTGGCTAACCCTGCACGAATGCGGTTATACAAAGTAATAATATGCAACACGTTTAATAGTTGCCGTTTGTATTCGTGGATACGTTTAATTTGCACATCAAACAAACTATTTGGGTTAAGTTTTACGCCTGTGAGCGTTTCAATTTTTTTCGCCAAACGTTCTTTATTCGCGAGTTTAACGGCGCGGAAAGCGGCTCTAAACTCTTTATCTTCCGCCAACGGTTCTAATTTTTTAAGATTGGTTAAATCTTTTTGGAACGCATCACCAATCACTTTGGTAATGAGGCCAGTGAGGCCTTGATTACATTGGTTTAACCAACGGCGCGGCGTAATGCCATTGGTGACATTCGTGAGTTTTCCTGGGTAAATACGGTTGAAGTCATAGAAAAGGGTTGTTTTTAATAGCTCACTGTGGAGCGCAGCAACGCCATTAACTGTGTGGCTACCAACCACTGCTAAATGTGCCATACGCACGCGTCTGCCGTGGCTTTCATCAATAATTGAAACACGGCCAAGTAAAGCGGTATCACCTGGGAAATGGTGGTTCACCATTTGTAGGAATTCATGATTAATCTTGTAAATAATTTCTAAGTGTCTTGGCAGCAAACTTTGGAATAAATCAACGCTCCAAGTTTCTAGCGCTTCTGGCATCAAGGTGTGGTTGGTGTAAGCAAAGATTTTAACCACTAAACTCCACGCGTGCGCCCATTTGAGCTTATGCACATCTACCAATTGGAACATCATTTCTGCCACGGCAATCGCAGGGTGGGTATCATTCAATTGAATGGCAATTTGGTCTGGCAGTTTGTTCCAATCTTTATGATTAACGAGGAAGCGTCTTAAAATATCTTGAATCGAAGCTGAAACAAAAAAGTATTGTTGTTTTAAACGAAGCTCTCGGCCTGAGGCAGAAGAATCATTCGGATAAAGCACTTGTGAAATGCTTTCTGAACCATGACGGCCTTCTACGGCTTTTTCGTAATTGCCGTCATTAAAATGGCGTAAATCAAATTCTTTCGTCGCTTTGGCAGACCATAAGCGTAAATTATTCACCGTTTGCGTGCCGTAACCCGGAATCGGCACATCATAGGCCATCGCAACCACATGGTCAGCATCGACCCAATGTTGCTCAAGTTCGCCACGCTCATTGGGGAACTCAACCACTTTTCCATAAAAATGAATGTTGTAAGTGGTCTCTGGACGTTGAAACTCCCAAATATTGCCGTAACGTAACCAGTTATCTGGGTTTTCTACTTGTTGACCATTAATAATGGATTGTTTGAACATGCCGTATTCGTAACGAATGCCATAGCCTGTGCCGGGAATATCCATGGAAGCCATAGAATCTAAAAAGCAAGCGGCAAGACGACCTAAACCACCATTGCCAAGGGCTGCATCGGGTTCCATTTCAACCACGTTTTCAAGTTCATGGCCAAGTGCAGTTAAGCCTTCTTTCACATCGTCATTAATGCCCAAATTCAGTGCAGCATTGGACAGCATGCGCCCAATTAAAAACTCTAACGATAAATAGTAAACACGCTTTGGGTCTTTTTCGATGTAATTTTCAACCGTGTTAATCCAGCGTTCAATCACATGATCGCGCACCACATGGGCGGTGCTGGCGTACCAGTCGCGCGGAGTGGCACTGTTAATAGAATTGAACATACTATATTTCAAGTGACTTTTAATTTTTGGGCCAAATTGTTCATGCTTATTAATATGATTGATACTCTTCATGTCAGTCCTTTATTGAGTAATGGTGACAATTTTTAGTGTATTGGTGCCGCCTAAACTGCCAATAGGCTCACCAAATGTGAGGATGACTAAGTCTCCTGTTGAAACGACACAATGTTGTAAGAGCACGTCTTGCATTTCATGTAATATTTCATCCCTTGTTTTACCTACATGACTAATGGGATACGGGTATACACCACGGCATAAAGTGAGTTTTCTGCGCGCATTTTCATCTGGAGAAAGCGCATAAATAGGGACAACATTATCTGCGCGTGACAACCATTGTGCTGTATTCCCTGATTGGGTTAATGTTGCGATGGCTTTTACTTGCAAGTGTTGTGAGGTATAAATTGCGGCCATCGCAATTGACTCATCAGTTTTAGAAAACGACTCTTCTAAAATGCTTGTTTGTGTATATGAAAAATATTCTTTTTCCGCATCTAACGCGACACGATTAACTGCCTCGATTGTTTGCAGCGGATAGAAACCAGTGGCCGTTTCTGCAGATAACATCACGGCATCAGTGCCATCTAAAACTGCATTTGCGACATCTGAAACTTCTGCCCGTGTGGGGATTGGGCTATTAATCATAGACTCCATCATCTGCGTTGCCGTAATAACAGGCTTATGATGCTGGCGCGCTAAATTAATGAGTTTTTTCTGCAATCCTGGTACGCGGGCATCACCTACTTCAACCCCTAAATCGCCACGTGCAACCATAATCGCATCAGAAGCATGCAAAATTTCTTCCGCTAATTCAATGGCTTCTGCTCTTTCTATCTTGGCCACGATACTTGCATGCCCACCAGCCTCAACAACCAAGCGACGCGCTAATTGAACATCTTCTGCGCATCTTGGAAAAGAAATGGCAATAAAATCGGCATTGATTGCAACCGCAGTTTTAATATCTTCCCTATCTTTACTTGTTAGGGCTTGAGCGGCAAGACCACCACCTTGCTTATTGATCCCTTTATGGTTTGACAAAACACCACCAACGGTCACTTCACAATAAATTTTTTCGTTTTTCACTTCTTGAACCGTAAGTACAATTCGCCCATCATCAAGCAATAAAACTGAGCCTATATCAACTTCATTTGGGAGTGTTTTGTAATCCAAACCAACGCGTGTTTCATCTCCTAATTCACAGTGCGCATCTAAAACAAAAGGATGACCAACATTAAGATTCACTTTACCTGTTGCAAATTTGCCTATTCTTATTTTAGGACCTTGCAAATCACATAAAATACCAACGGGTACGCCAAGCTTAATTGCGGCATTGCGCACAATTTCTGCGCAAGCAATGTGTTCAGCAGCGGTTCCATGCGAAAAATTTAAACGCACCACGTTGACGCCCGCTAAAATCATCTTTGTAATCATTGCCTCGCTTTTTGAGGCTGGGCCTAAAGTTGCAACAATTTTGGTTCTTCGTAGTGTCATCATTTCAACCCTGCCTTTTTAGTTAGAAATATGTTGAATTAATCGCATTAAATTGCAGGTGTAGCCATATTCATTGTCATACCAAGCCACAACTTTGACAAAAGTTTCATCCAGCATCATTCCTGCTTCCGCATCAAAAATGGACGCTGCTGAATGACCGCGAAAGTCAGTGGAAACCACTTTTTCATCTGTATAAGCCAATACATTTTTAAGTGAATTTTCAGAGGCACTTTTCATGAGCTCACATATTGTTTTATAGTCTGCAGGTTTAATCAGTTCGCAAGTTAAATCTACAACAGAAACATTTGCAGTGGGAACTCGAAAGGCAAGGCCTGTAATTTTTTGATCAAGTGCAGGGATAATTTTCCCTACGGCTTTGGCGGCGCCAGTGGTTGAAGGAATGATGTTCTCCATTGCGCCACGACCGCCGCGCCAATCTTTTTTAGATTCTCCATCGACCGTCATTTGTGAAGCGGTGACTGCATGCACGGTTGTCATTAAGCCACGCTTAATGCCAAAATGATCATTGAGCACTTTTGCTATTGGAGCTAATCCATTCGTGGTGCATGAAGCGGCAGAAATAATGGGTTCATATTCGTTAGTTTCATGGTTGACACCAAACACATACATGGGCGTATCATCTTTACTAGGTGATGAAATCACAACCTTCTTTGCTCCACCCACTAAATGTGATTGGCAAGTTTGCTGTGTTAAAAATGCACCGGTTGCCTCAATCACAACATCTACTCGTTTCTCACCCCAATTGATATTCGCGGGGTCCATAATATTGGTCACTGAAATTGATTTGCCGTTAATGACCATGCAGCCGTTTTCTTCTTTGATATCAGCGTTTAACCGACCATGCACTGAGTCGTACTTGAGCATATAAATCATATAGTTCAACTCTTGCAAACCATTAATGGCTACAACCTCAATATTGTCAAACGCTATCTCATTGATGACCGCACGTAATGCCATCCGCCCAATACGTCCAAAACCATTAATTCCTAGTCTAATGACCATTTTAAATCCTTAAAATTTCAATAATTTAGGTACAACAAGTCTCGCTGAGTCATTTGTGGTGACTCAAAATCATTCTTATTTGTTGTTTTATTTGTACTAAAAGAGGAAGTTAAATGCCGCGCACTTAACTTCTGTTGATTTTTTTATTATGTGATGAATAAAAATAATTTATAGGATTAATCAGCAAACTGTTCACTGCCAGTTAAGCCCATTTTGTTCAAACCTAGGCGTTGTGTTGAAGCCATGACCATTGCAACCACTTCATACTTTGCCGCTTTGTCTGGCCTTAAATGCACTTCTGGTTGCGGATTAAGTCCAGCAGCAGCGGTGATTTTATCTTCGAGTTCCGTTTTGCTTAACATCACCGTACCATTCCAGCTCACCATCCCATCTGCAGCAACATCTATTTGAATCACTTGCGGTAGCTCGGTGTTGGTTGGTGGGCTTCCTGTAGGCATATTTAATTTAACCGCATGGGTTTGAATTGGTATGGTAATAATCAGCATAATCAATAATACCAACATCACATCAATCAGCGGCGTGGTATTCATTTCAACGATTAAATCCGAATCTTCATTGTCTTTTGGTAAATTCATTCCCATGTCACAACTCCTAAATAACGTATTAATTTAAACTTGGTGGCTCTGTAATAAACCCAATTTTTTGGATACCCGCGCGTTGGCAAGTGAGCACGAGTCTACCCACATACTCATAAGGTGTTTTAATATCTCCCCTAATGTGTACTTCAGGTTGTGGCTCTAAAACAGCCACTTTTTTCAAGTTTTGCAACAACTCATCGCTACTGTTCACTAACTTTAAATTCCAATAAATTTTCCCATCATTGGTCGCCACCAGCACCACGTTCTCGGGTTTGGTTTGCGTGGGAACATTACGTTCTTTAGGCAATTCCACTGGGGTTGATTGCACAACAACAGGCACCGTAATTAAAAAGATAATGAGCAATACAAGCATCACATCCACTAAGGGCGTGGTATTAATGGCTGAAATGGTCTCATCATCACTATCAGATGAAATGTTCATTCCCATGATTATTTAGCTCCGTTTTTTGCGTCTGTGGCTAACAGCACCATTTGTAATTCAGAGCTAAAATGCGTCACTTGCTCCATAATGACTTTATTGCGTCTGACTAACCAGTTGTAACCCAGCACGGCTGGCACAGCAACCGCCAAACCAATCGCAGTCATAATCAGCGCTTCACCAACAGGGCCTGCAACTTTATCAATGGAAGCTTGGCCAGACATGCCAATGGCTGTTAGTGCATGGTAAATTCCCCAAACAGTGCCAAATAAACCAACAAATGGGCTGGTTGAGCCCACCGTTGCTAAAAATGGCAAACCACCTTGTAAGCGATTTCCCACTAATTTAACGGCTTTTTGGATAGACATATCCATCCAATTGCTGAAGTCAATCCGCGCTAACATGCTGCTTTCATGTTTGTTGGCTGCATTATTAGCAGATTCGGCAATATATCTAAAAGCACTTTCTTCATTTAAAGAGGCAATCCCAGAAGAAATCTCTTTTGCTTTCCAGAAGTTTTCAGTTGCTTCTTTTGATTGTTTAAAGAGTTTTGCTTGTTCAAAGAATTTAAATACGCCAATGTACCAAGTGCCAAATGACATGATCGCCAAAATGATCAAGGTTCCTTTTGCAACAAAATCACCTTGTTTCCATAATGCATCAATCCCGTAGGGGTTTTCTACTTTTGTCTTTGTCGGTGACGCGCTATTGCCTGCTATTTCGCTGCTTGTTGTGCTCATCGTAGCATCCGCCACAACAATCGTTTCTTGGTTTTCAGAAGACTCTTCTGCTTTAATAGTGAAAGAAGTGAGCGCAAATAAACATACAATTAATATGCTTAACAATTGATTGAATTTAATATTCATTTTGATTGATTCCTCTTATTAATATTTATATAGTTAAAAATTACTGAAAATTGACTACCAAACAGCTTGCTACATTCCACCCAACTACTTAATTTTCCACTCAAAAGGCTGCTGAACCCAAGATTTCTCAGCAACATCGTCTGCTGTTGCTGGCGTGAATTGACATAAGCTAAAAGCTTGCCTTGCCGCATCATCTAATCTTGTAAATCCAGAAGATTTAAGCACTTTACTTTCTGCAACATGACCATTTTCATCGACTAAAATACTCAATATTAATTGTCCTTCTTCTTCCATTTCTATGGATTCTTCTGGATATTTTGGGCTAGCACAGCCTGCATTTAGTTTTGCTTTTACTCTTATAGGCACATGTGGTTTAACTGGCTCCACCGGTGGCATCACAACTGGCTCTTTAACAGGCGCAGATTCTACTTTTACATCAGTTGTAACTGCTGCAATCGTATTTTGAGATTCTGTTGGTTTAACATTCACTTCCACAGGCGGCACATACGCAGGCGGCGGCGGTGCGTCTGGTTTTGGTAATGACTGTTCTTTGGGCGGTGGTGGTGGCGGAGGGGGTGGCGGAGGTAATTTTACTTCTTCAATAATGTTGACCATGACAGGGTTCTTAGCGATTTTTTTAACGAAATCGCGTGCTAAACCATTCACTAAAGCATAAATTAAGATTACATGAAAAAGTAGCACAAGAACAAAACCTACCATTCGTTTTTGAGACGACACTGAATGCTCGTAACCCATTTAAACTCCCCCAAATTGCCCATTTATCCATTCATGAATGGCATCAATATCTATTCAAAATGATTATTTTTTTCACTTGATAACATTTTTATTGCTTTGTAACAAAATGTTTCTATTTGTGAATAGACGTATTTATACTCTTTAATTTTGGTCTTTGCAATCGTTTGCAACGATAAATTAAAAAAATATCTGGAGAGCGAAATACTAAAGAAGATTTTTTGCATGCTTTTGACGCAAGCTAGAATCTCTAATGATCAGACTGACTTCTAGCTGCTCTGAATTAACCTCTTGATGATTAATTAAGCAAAACAAATCTTTCACTAATGCTTTAGCGCCAGATTCTATCGATTGTTTAATTGTAGAAATAGCAGGGTTAAAATAAGCTGCATGGATGATGTCATCATAACCAACGACCGCAACATCTTGAGGAATATTAATGTTTAATTTTTGCAAACTGCTAATCGCGCGAATTGCAATTAAATCACTACATGCAAACAAACCATCAAAAATTAAATTTTCTTTTATTAGGTTTTCAACGTCAACCATGACTGTTTCAGCAGAAAATGGAACTGGAATACACATTTTTTTATTCACAACTAATCCATGTTTTTGATGTGCATTCAGATAACCTTCATACCTTTGTGACACTTCAGGTAATTCTTTGTCGCCAAAAAAGGCAATTTTTTGACAACCTTGCTCAATTAAATGCTCAGTTGCTAAAAATCCACCGCGTACATTATTTGAGCCAACTGAGACATAATGTTGGTCAAGCATTTTTGCTCCCCAAACGACGACGGGCTTTTTCGCTACAAGTGCATCTAATTGGTTATGATGATGCGATTGGCCAATAACAATAACACCAATGGCCCTTCCTGACTCATATGGCTCTAGAATATCATTTACATTATTTACACTTAGTCTGGATACCAACATATAGTGGCCCATTTTAGTTAACTCATCAGCAATATAACCTAACATTGTTAAAAAGAAAGGATCAGAAACAGATTGCGGATTTGTTGAGTCGAATGGAATGATGACAGCTACAGTTTTATTATTTTTTAAACGTAAGTTTTGTGCACCCACATCAATTGAATAATTTAACGATTTAGCAAGCTCTTTGACTTTTTGTTTTGTTTCATCATTGACCAAAGAGCTACCATTTAATGCGCGAGATACGGTTGACGTTGAAACGCCTGCAAGTCTAGCAATATCTTGCATTTGTAAACGCTTATTGGAAATTTTAGGTTCGGATTTTCCAGACATTATTTTTATTTCCTGAATAAATTTTGATACATATAAAATATATTCAATATGGGACCTTTGCACGAAGCGATTTTAGTTAAACAATCCTAGGTGACGCGTTTTTCTTTATAAAAACACTTCATCTTTGTCAGGTTTACTCGTTTTTTAATCGCTTATTGTGTTTTTAAGCCTCTCCTTTTTGTTTTAATCAGCAAAATCCTCTGTGTTTAGTGAGGTTTTGCACCAGTTTTGCCTTTGCACGAATGCAATTTCTTTTCTGCTAGCAACCAGTCATACAACTACGTTTTATGGCCAAGCCTCTTTTCAAGTTATACGCCATACTCATCAACATTAGTCTGGCGTGGTTTCTCGCTTTGCCTAAGTATCGGGCTTTACCCATGCCGTAGTGTAGCTTGAGAATACCGAATACCCGTTCTACTGTACTGCGAATACTACTCAATTGTTTATTCTGTTGCTTCTCATCTTTAGTCAGCGGCTTATTACGATAAGCGCGTTTTAAAATGCCATTTTTAATACGCTTTTCTTTTAGCAGTACATCATGTTTGTTGCTAGCATAGGCACTGTGTAATGGTCTATTAATCTGCGACACAAGCTAAGGTTTTTTGCTGATATTTTTGCTCGTACTCTGCTGGCGATAAGTTGCCTAAAGTAGAGTGACGACGCCTTTGATTGTAAAACGGCTCAATATATTCAGCAATATCTTTCATTGCCTCTTCTCGTGTTTTATATTGTCGATAGTTCACCCTTTCTGATTTCAAACTTCTAAAGAAACGCTCTGTGACTGCATTATCATGGCAGTTACCACGGCGGCTCATGCTAGCGGTAATATTATGATTACTCAGCGTACTTCTAAAGGTATCACTGGAATATTGCACACCCTGATCAAAGTATACAATTAAAAGTAACGATGTTGCATTTACAGTAAGTAAAAGTCTGAAAAGGAGATTTAGCATTTGACTAATACCTGACCGTTCATCAGCATAGGTAGAAGCCAGTCTCGTAAGGTAGCTAAATTTTCGTTTTCAGCAACCGTAGAATTACGTTTTTCAATAATGGGTGAGACTAGCGCTTCAAATTTAGCCTCAACACTTTCAATGGGGCGAGTTGATATAAATTGACCTTTAGTGAATTTAATCCTGCCTCTAAAAATGGCGTTGTGAGGGATTATAATAGCCCACTCTTTTTGAACATTTTTGGAATCCCCATGGAAATTAAGGTCAATTTTCTCGATAAGTTACGTCTTGAAGCTAAATTTGATGACTTCACCGTGATTGCCGACCAACCTATCCGCTACAAAGGTGATGGCTCTGCGCCTGGCCCTTTTGATTACTTTCTCGCTTCATCTGCGCTTTGTGCGGCTTATTTTGTCAAGCTGTACTGTAATACGCGCAACATTTCGACTGAAAATATCCGCCTCTCGCACAACAATATTGTTGATCCTGAAAATCGGTATCAGCAAATTTTTAAAATTCAGATTGAATTACCTGCGGATATTGCTGAGAAAGACCGACTTGGGATTTTGCGCTCTATCGACCGTTGCACTGTAAAAAAAGTGGTGCAGGCTGCGCCAGAGTTTGTGATTGAAGAAGTGGCAAATCTAGATGCTGATGCACAAGCCTTGTTAATGGTGAACCCGGTTTCTGATGCACTCACTTATATTGCAGGTAAAGATTTACCTTTGGAGCAAACGATTGCCAATATGTCTGGGCTATTGGCGAACTTGGGCATCAAAATTGAAATTGCATCATGGCGTAATATTATTCCCAATGTGTGGTCGTTACATATTCGAGATGCGCACTCGCCCATGTGTTTTACCAACGGCAAGGGCGCGAGCAAAGAAAGTGCATTAGCATCGGCCTTGGGCGAGTACATCGAGCGCTTGAGTAATAACCATTTCTATGCCGGGTCATTCTGGGGCGAAGACATTGCTAACGCCGCCTTTGTGCATTACCCAAATGAGCGCTGGTTTAAACCGGGCCGCAAAGATGCACTACCAAAAGAGATTTTAGATGAATACTGTTTGCAAATTTACAACCCCGATGGCGAATTGCGTGCCTCACATTTGATTGATACCAACTCTGGCAATATTAATCGTGGCATTTGTTCGTTACCGTTTGTTCGACAGTCGGACGGCGAAATTGTCTACTTTCCGTCTAACCTGATTGAAAATCTTTTTGTGAGCAACGGCATGAGCGCGGGGAATACGCTCGCCGAAGCACAAGTGCAATGCCTCTCTGAAATTTTTGAACGCGCAATTAAACGTGAAATAATCGAAAGTGAAATCGCCTTACCCGATGTGCCACAAGCTGTGCTGGCGAAATACCCCAGCATTTTAGCTGGCATTCAGGCTTTGGAGGAGCAAGGCTTTCCAGTGTTGGTGAAGGATGCTTCATTAGGTGGGAAATTTCCCGTCATGTGTGTAACCTTGATGAATCCGCGCACTGGCGGCGTATTTGCATCGTTTGGTGCACACCCACGTTTTGAAGTTGCACTGGAACGCAGCCTGACAGAGTTGCTACAAGGGCGCAGTTTTGAAGGCCTGAACGATTTACCAGAACCGACATTTGTCAGCGAAGCGGTCACTGAACCTAATAACTTTGTAGAACACTTTATTGATTCTAGCGGGATTGTCTCGTGGCGCTTTTTTAGCGCTAAAGCACACTTTGAATTTGTTGAGTGGGATTTTTCTGGGCAAGGAACAGATAAAAGTAAAAATAAAAATGCTGAAGAAGCCGCCACTTTATTTGGCATATTGGCAGACATGGGCAAAGAAACCTACATCGCCGTGTTTGACGAGCTAGGTGCAACGGCATGCCGCATTTTGGTGCCCGGCTATTCTGAAATTTATCCCATAGAAGATTTAATCTGGGATAACACGAACAAGGCACTTTTATTCCGCGATGACATTTTGAACTTACATCGACTCTACGATGAGCGCTTGCAAGCACTGCTGGAGCGCCTAGAGGACAACGAACTCGATGAATACAGCGACATCGCGACACTTATCGGCATCGCGTTTGACGAAAACACTGCTTGGGGTCAGCTCACCGTACTCGAACTCAAGCTATTGATACATCTCGCCTTGCAACAGTTTGATGAAGCGCATGCGCTAGTAGGTGCGTTTTTACAATACAACGATAATACTGTAGAACGCGGATTATTTTACCAAGCCTTAAATGTCGTGCTTGAAGTGATGCTGGATGACGACCTAGAAATTGAGGATTACATGCTTAACTTCCGACGAATGTTTGGCAATGCTAGGATGGACGCCGTGATGGGTTCTGTAGAAGGCAGCGTGCGCTTTTTCGGCTTAACCCCAACCAGCACGCAACTAGAAGGGCTCGACAGACACCAACGACTGATTAACAGTTACAGAAAAATACATTTTGCGCGGGCAAATTGCAGGAAAATTAAAGTGGCGTAAAAAACGATTAAATTTAGCTTCGCGATAAGTTTTCCATTTTTTTATAAATTTTTACAACGTTTGATTTGATGCTAACTTATAACGAGTGTGTGATGGGCGCTACCAAGGAAATTGTTAACTAAAAATTGATTAAATACAGATTACCCGTGAAATTTAGCATAAAGTTAATTAAAATATCGTAAATAGTGCATCAACCAAATAGCGTACGGAGACTTTCTTGGAATATAAAATTAATCAATTATTGCAAAAATTGCATACGAGATATTCAACATTAGACAATGGCGAGGTTGCGACTTATATTCCGGAACTTGGCAAAGCAAATCCTGAGCATTTTGGTATTAGCTTAGTGACGGTTGACGGTAGAAAATTTGAAGTGGGCGATGTTGAAGTGCCCTTCACTATTCAATCCATATCCAAACCGTTTACCTTTGGTATGGCGCTTGAACTCTATGGCCAAGATGCAGTGGCAAATCATGTTGGCGTAGAACCAAGCGGTGATGCATTTAATTCTATTGTGCTGGAAAGAGACAGTAATCGCCCCTTCAACCCAATGGTGAATGCGGGTGCGATTAGTACTTCTGCCTTGCTATATCAAAAATATGGCGATGAAGCTTTTGACATTATGATGGAACGCTTCAGTGATGCTGCTGGCAGAACCTTGTCAATCGACCAAGCCGTCTATGAGTCAGAATCCAGAACGGGGCATCGCAACCGTGCAATTGCACACTTATTGCTCAATTTTGAAAAAATTCATGACAAAGTCGATGCGAGTTTGGATTTATATTTCAAACAATGTTCTATTTTAGTCAACGCGCGTGATCTAGCGACCATGGCAGCCACATTGGCGCACGTAGGTAAAAACCCAATTACTGGCAAAGAAGTGTACGACTTTGATTCAGTCAAAAGCATGCTGTCCTTAATGTTTACTTGCGGCATGTATGATTACTCAGGCCAATGGGCTTACAGCGTTGGCGTTCCGGCAAAAAGTGGCGTGAGTGGCGGCATCATGGCGGTGGTTAACCGTCAACTTGGTGTTGCTTGTTACTCACCAAAATTAGATACGCACGGCAACAGCTGCAGAGGCATAGAGGTTTGTAAAGATTTGGCAGACGAGCTTGGCTTGCATGTGTTTGACTTTACCAATACTGGCTCAAATTATTTGAAAGTCATGCTAGGCCAATAAACTGCGTATTTACTAGAAAATGACTGTTAAGCGTTTTCTTTGTTGAAATAAATGCTGAATTTATTCAAATCATTGGTGCGTGCATACATTTGTTTATCGCTCATTTTTTTAATCAAATGTATGCCACGGCCACCAATGGTTGCTGTTTCTAATGAATCTGCCACTTGATATTCAGGTTTATTGAGTGGGTTAAAGGCAATGCCATCATCTAAAATTTCAAGGCAGTAATCACTTTCACTCTCATAAAGATTGACGCTAATTTCGTGTGATTTTTCATCCGTATAGCCATAGCTCATCACATTTGGGATAGCTTCATTCAAAACCAAATCAAACTTAAACGCCAAACGGTCTGAAAAATTGACCGTTTTTTGCATTTCTTCCAGCCAAATAGGGACTTTATCCAGCTCGTTAATTTGATTTAAGAGGATTAAAGAACCTATTTTTTGCATAGATTTTTCTTGAGTGAAAGACATTTAAAGTGACTTTAACCCAGCATCTTTATCTTGAAAAATTGGAATTAAACTAGAAACACCAGAAACTTCTAAAATCTCCATCACATTGGGTTTTGGGCTAATTAATAACATTTTGCCGCCGCGTCTAGACATGGCTTTTGCCGCAGAAAGTAAACTACGCAGCCCGAGAGAAGCCAAAAAGCTCACGCCAGAGATATCGACCAACACTGATGATGTTGGAGATGAGGTAATCCCTGAAAGTGGCAAATCGATCTCCTGTGCGCCTTGCAAATCTAATCGGCCCGTGAGTTTTACCAAAACCACACCATTTTCTAACTCTTCTGACTCCAATTGCAAAATACTCTCCTTTAGTTCAAATATGTGAAAAATCTAATAGCGAATCGATACTTTTATTTTTTACCGAATAAAATTTTGTTCATAGGTAAGATTGTATACGAATGTAAATTTCAAATGATAATATTGCAGTTAGAATAAACCATTCTTTTTTTTGGGTGTAAATAAAAATGCTTGATCTTGAAATCCTTGAAGATAGCCCTATTGCCGTGAGAATCATGCGTGTGGCTGACAATAGTTTTATTTATGCCAACAAAAGATATTTTGAAATTTTCGAATTCGAAAAACATCAAATCAACCAATTCTCCCCTTCAAAATTTTACCAGCGAATGGATGACTTTTTATCCATTAATCAACGCTTATCCGCTGGTGAAGTCATTGTGGATGAGCGTTTACAACTGATGACCTGCCAACACAAAAAAATTGAGGTTTTAGGCTCTTATCGCAATATTGATTTTCAAGGTGAAAAAGCGGTAGTGGCTTGGATTTACGATGTATCAGACACATTATCGCGTCTTAATTTTATGCTCGCGCAGTCTCCAGCCGTGATGTATAGCTACGACGCTAGAGACTTTAAACCGACTTACATCAGCCAAAACATTTCAACCATTTTTGGTTATAAAGTTGATGAATACATGACGGAAAGCGATTTTTGGCAAAGTCGTGTGCATCCTGATGACCTGAACGCGGTGAATTCTGCAATTAACAAAATCTGGGGGATGAGACAAGACCACGGGATTGTTGAGTACCGTTTTCGTTTAAAAAATGGCGATTATATTTGGGTGAGTGACGATATTAAAATTATCCAAGATGAGGATGGCAACGCCATTGAAGTCATCGGCTCTTGGCGCAACATTACTCGGCGTAAAGAATCTGAACTTTTGGCTGAAGCGGCAAGAAAACGTGAACTCGTTGCCAAGGAAGCCAGCAAGGTTAAAAGCGAATTTTTAGCGAATATGAGCCATGAAATTCGCACCCCGATGAATGCAATTGTTGGCATGGCTTTTCTCGCATTAAAAACAGATTTAACGCCGCGCCAACATGATTACTTGTCAAAAATTAGCCAAGCAGGTCAGCATTTATTAGGCATCATCAACGATATTTTAGATTTTTCAAAAATTGAAGCCGGCAAGCTTACTTTAGAAAAAGTGCCTTTTAGTATGGATGCGAGCATGGATAGCATCTCTAACTTAATTGGCGAAAAGGCCTTTGAAAAAGGCTTGGAGCTTATTTTTAATATTTCACCAAGTATCCCTAATTTCTTAATTGGTGACCCACTGCGTTTATCGCAAATCATCATTAATTACGCGAACAATGCGGTGAAATTTACTGAAAAAGGCGAAGTAGTGATTTCAGTAAAATTACTCAATAACGATGAAAATAGTGTTTTTCTCAAGTTTGAGGTGACAGATACTGGGATTGGTTTATCAGAAGAGCAAAAAGCCTTGCTGTTTCAATCGTTTCAACAAGCGGACACCTCCACCACGCGAAAATTTGGCGGTACGGGTTTAGGTTTGGCGATTTCAAAACAATTAGCCAATTTGATGGAAGGCGATGTTGGCGTTGAAAGTGAGCAAGGCAAAGGCAGTACCTTTTGGTTTACCGCTAAATTAGGCATTGACCATACAAAAAGTAAGCGCTCAATTGTACGTAGCGATTTTCTCAATAAACATGTACTGCTGATTGATGACAACCAAGCCGCGCTGGATATTATTAGCGAATTGCTCGCTCATATGTCGATTAAAGTGACGACGGCCACCTCAGGGGAAAAAGGGCTAGATTTATTACTGATCTCGCTGAAAGAAAATGATCCATTTGATGTGGTTTTAGTGGATTATCAGATGCCCAATGGCATCAGCGGCATAGAATTTACGAAAAACATGCAACAAATGCCGATCGAAAAGCTGCCTGAAGTGATTCTAATTACAGCTTACGCGCGCGAAGATGTGCTTAACGAAGCCAGTCGCGCAAAAATTGAATATGTGCTACCTAAGCCGATCAACGCATCTATTTTATTTGAAACGCTGCTGCGAATTTTCAACGTTGCAGGTGACTATTGTGAAATCAACCCTGAAAAAATAGAAAAAATTAACGTAGATTTATCTAGCTTGCGTGGGGCGCGCGTGCTACTCGCTGAAGATAATTTGCTCAACCAACAAATTGCATTTGAAATTTTGCAAGACGAAGGTTTAATGGTTGAAATTGCAAATAATGGTCAAGAAGCGGTTAGCATGGCTAAAGCCAATGCTTATGATGTGGTGTTAATGGACATGCAAATGCCTGTGATGGATGGCTTGGAAGCAACCAGAGAAATCAGAAAACTTTACAACACACAACAGCTACCCATCCTTGCGATGACAGCCAATGCTTCAGAGGCCGATAGAAAACTCTGTTTAGAAGCTGGGATGGACGAGCATATTACTAAGCCAATTAACCCAGAACATTTATTTCAAACGCTGTTGCATTGGATTAAACCAAATAAACACAGTGTAAATAATGCGAACGCGCAGAAAGGCTCAGCGAGCAGTATTGCGCCAACGAAAGAATCTGTTGAAGAAATTCCGAATATCAAAGGGGTTAATACCAAGCTGGGTTTAAAACTCGCAGCTGGCAAGCAGTCACTTTATATCAAAATGCTTAAGACTTTTGCTGCTGATCAACTTCATGCGATTGAGCAATTGATGCAGGCGTTGGCTGAACATGATTATTTAACGGCGCAACGCATAGCACATACGCTGAAAGGCACTAGCGGCAGCATAGGTGCGGAATCTTTGCAAAACCATGCCGGGGAAATTGAAACTTTAGCCAAAAATAATGCAGATGTTGCGCAAATTTTAGAGAAAGTAAAAGGCATCCAGCCAGAGCTTAGCCGCATCATCGGTGAAATAAATCAAAGTTTTGAACATACAGCAAAAAATGACGCCGCTGATTTGGATACCAATATTGAATTATCGCCAGAGTTATTGAAAAAATTGCTGCATTTAATCCACGAAAATGACACAGAAGCACAAAGTTTATTAGAAAAAAATGCCGCGGCGTTCAAAAAACATTTTGGTGTTGAAACTTATCAAAATGTTTTAAACGCTTTAGAAGATTTTGACTTTGACTTAGCCCTTGAAACTATCCAACCCGCAACCTAAAAACCACTGAAAAAAAGACCGCAAAATGACATCCATAAAACCATCCATTTTAGTCGTTGACGATACCCGTGCTAACTTAACGTTAATGAGCGAACTGCTCCAAGAGACTTACAAAGTGAAAGCCGCACCCAGTGGGGAAAAAGCACTCAAAATTGCGTTTTCAGATAATCCGCCTGATCTTATTTTATTAGACATCATGATGCCTGAAATGGATGGTTACGAAGTATGCCGCCAATTAAAAAGCCATGAAAAAACCAAAGATATCCCGGTGATTTTTTTAACCGCGATGTCGCAAGCAGAAGATGAAGAAATGGGCTTAGCGCTAGGTGCTGTGGATTACATTACCAAGCCTGTGAGCCCACCGATTACCTTGGCTAGAATTAAAACGCACATTACCTTGTATCAGCAAAAAAAAGAGTTAATGGAAGCGCACAAAAGAATTGAAGAGGAAATTAACGAGGCCGCTGACTACATTCAAAGTTTATTGCCAAACAAACTAGACGGTGACATTAAAACTGAATGGATTTACAGCCCATGCTCTAGCTTGGGGGGAGATGCATTTGGTTACCATGCCATTGACGAAGACCACTTTGCAATTTATTTACTCGATGTTTGTGGGCATGGGGTTGGTTCCGCGTTAATGTCAGTTTCTGCGATTAATTCCCTGCGTTCGCAATCACTCAAACAGGCCAATTTTAAAAGCCCAAGCTCTGTGCTTGGCGCGTTAAATAACGCATTTTTAATGGAAGAACATAACAATAAATTTTTTACTGTATGGTATGGCGTTTATTGTCGCTCAGAAAAAATATTGCGTTATGCGAGTTCAGGTCACCCGCCAGCTATTTTATTGTCGAGCGATTCAACGAAAGACATCAGCGCACATACATTAAGCACCACAAACATTACGCTCGGATTTTTTGAAAACCATACGTTTATTGAAGACGCCGTTCAATTAAAACAAAATAATAAACTCTATGTTTACAGCGATGGCGTGTATGAAATTGAACAATCCAACGGTGAAACCCTCACCTTCACCGATTTTAAAAACCGCGTGACTGAACAATTTAATAGCGTTGAGCAATTTCAATCCAAATATTTATATTTGCACATGCAAAATATAGCAGGTATCGACAACCACACCTTTGAAGATGACTTTTCAATGTTGGAAATTTTAATTCGTTAGACAATGTTTAAGCGTTATTGATTGAATAATAAAATTATCAAGCGAATATCTGAAATGAAA
Source organism: Methylophilaceae bacterium (assembly GCA_965247415.1). GTDB lineage: Bacteria > Pseudomonadota > Gammaproteobacteria > Burkholderiales > Methylophilaceae > Methylotenera. The sequence goes on along the minus strand of OZ252007.1, from coordinate 552,365 downwards.
ATAGTTCAATAGCTGACTTTTTCTAAGAGCGGTCTTACACTTTCAACTCTTTTAAAACGCACTTGGAGAGAAAAATGCCAATTCCATGGTTAATTGTTTTACAAAATATTCCTTGGCGCCAAGTGATTACCAATGCGCCGCGCGTGGCGGACGAAGCTAAAAAATTATGGACAAGCTTAAGCCGCCCAAAAACAGAGTTTGATTATCAAGCGCCAGTAAAATCTAGCGAAAAATTTGATATCAAAACACTGCGAGATACAGACTTGCTTGCGTCCAAAGTGCTGACTTTAGAAGCAATGACCCAAGATTTACACCAACAAATGGTGGAATCCACCAAGCTCATTAACGCCTTGGCAGAACAAAACACGCAGCTTGTTAACCATATTGAAAAAAATCGAAAGCGCATCCAACAACTATCTTGGGCATTTTTAATTTTATTGATTGCATTTGTGGTATTTGTTGCGCGCTTTTCAGGTTGAAGTTTTCATAAGCTCAAAAAAACCTTATGTTAAACTCTGAAAGATTCAATTTTTAGAAAGCTTTTCGCATGGCGTTTCATGTGTTAATTCCTGCGGCGGGGTTTGGCAGTCGTATGGAAAGCGTCCTTCCAAAACAATATTTGCTTTTAAACGGTGTGCCGCTTATTGCGCATGTGCTGGCGCTTTTTTTCGCTTCTGAGTGCATTGCTTCTGTGCATGTGGTACTAAGTGAATCAGACGCACATTGGCAAAATTTACCTGCTGAACTTACTTCAAACGCAAAATTAAATACACACTTTTGCGGCGGTGAAACGCGCGCACAAACGGTCTTAAATGGCTTGAACGCCATCAAAAATATGGTTGCAGAAGATGATTGGATGTTGGTGCATGATGCTGCAAGAGCAGGGCTAACGGAACATTTACTCAACAAACTCATCAATACCTTGGCTGACGATGCGGTGGGTGGCTTGCTGGCGTTGCCGCTGGCTGATACCTTAAAACGCGCTGATGAAAATGCAGTGGTGCAAAAAACAGTTCCCAGAAATCATTTATGGCAAGCGCAAACGCCACAAATGTTTCGATATGCCACGTTGGTGAAAGCGCTTGAAAATTTTAATGGCACGCCAACCGATGAAGCAGAAGCGATTGAAGCCTTAGGCTTGCAACCCAAATTGGTTGTGGGGGCGCTGCGCAATTTAAAAGTGACGTATGCCCAAGATTTAGCGGTGTTAGCAGCATTAATGCAAATGACAGAAAAAAAGGAAAATTAAATGCGGATTGGTCACGGCTTTGATGTACATCGTTTGGTCGTAGGGAGAAAATGTATCATTGGCGGTGTGGAAATCCCCTTTGAAAAAGGCTTGGATGGACATTCTGATGCAGATGTTTTATTGCACGCAATTTGCGATGCGCTATTGGGTGCGGCGGCACTTGGCGATATTGGCAAACATTTTCCACCCAGCGACATGCGTTTTAAAGGCATTGATTCGCGTGAACTATTGAGACATGTCGTTGAATTATTAAATAAGAAAAATTATGTTGTGCAAAATATTGATGCGACTGTGATTTGTGAAGTGCCAAAACTATCTCCCCATACAGAAAAAATGCGCGCCAAGATTGCTAGTGACTGTGCCGTCAATATTGATTGCATCAACGTAAAAGCCACCACCACAGAAAAATTAGGTTTTACTGGGCGCGGCGAAGGCATTGCGGCAGAAGCAGTTTGCTTAATTGCGAAACTTTAATTTTAAAATTTTCGCTAAAAACTTTCATGTTTAAATTTTTTGAAAACTTATTAAATCCATTCCCAGTCGCGCCGATGCGCGTGCCTTCTAAATCAATTTGGCAATTTTTGTGGGATAGCAGCAAAGGCGCTCGGCATTATATTTTTGCCATGACTTTGTTCACGGGTCTCATTGGCGCATTTGAAGCGTTTTTATTTGCTTTTATGGGCAAGGTGGTGGATTGGCTTGCCCACCTTTCGCCGGAAAAACTTTGGGCGCAAGAAGGCACAAATATCATGCTAATTTCAGCGATTTTATTGCTAAGCGTGTTGCCCATAGCCATGCAAACATTATTTAAACATCAAACCTTGGCAGCGAATTTTCCCATGCGTTTACGCTGGAATTTTCATCGTTTAATGCTTGGTCAAAGCATGGCGTTTTACCAAGATGAATTTGCTGGGCGCGTTGCTACAAAAGTCATGCAAACGGCGCTGGCCGTGCGCGATGTGTGGTTTATTTTGGCGGATATCATGGTCTACGTGCTGATTTATTTTGGCACCATGGTGAGCATTGTTGCGTATTTTAACCCATTGATTGCACTGCCTTTTTTAGCTTGGCTATGCGCCTATATGATTTCGTTGCGCTATTTTGTGCCAAAGCTCAGCAAGCTTTCACAACTGCAAGCCGATGCGCGCTCCATGATGACAGGGCGCATCACCGATGCTTATACCAACATTAGCACTGTGAAATTATTTTCACACGCGGGGCGCGAGGCTGGCTATGCACGCGCTGCCATGCATGAATTTTTAGGCACGGTGCATCACCAAATGCGGCTTGTCACCTTGGTGGAAGTCATCAACCATACCTTAAATATGGTGCTGATTATTGTCACAGGTTTGGTTGCACTTAAGCTTTGGAGCGTTGGCGAAGTGAGCGTTGGTGGCGTGGCTGCTGCAACTGCCATGTCGTTGCGCTTAAATGGTATTTCGCATTGGGTCATGTGGGAAATGACCACGCTTTATGAGCAGATTGGCACGGTGCAAGACGGTATGAATACCTTAAGTACGCAAAATAAAATTGAAGATTCTCCAGAAGCCAAGCCTTTAATTGTGAATCCCTTAATTGGGAATCAGGGCGAAATTCAATTTAAACGGGTTGATTTTCATTATGGTGGTGTAAAAGAAGTCTTAAAAGCATTGGATTTCAAAATTAAACCAGGCGAAAAAGTCGGTTTAGTTGGGCGCTCAGGCGCAGGAAAATCCACCATTGTGAATTTACTCTTACGCTTTTTTGAGGTGGAATCTGGCGAAATTTTAATTGATGGACAAAATGTACAAGCAGTCACGCAAAATAGTCTGCGCGAAAAAATTGGCATGGTCACGCAAGATACTTCGTTATTGCATCGTTCCGTGCGCGACAATATTTTATATGGTCGCCCAGATGCCACTGAAAGCGACATGATAGAAGCCGCCAAGCGCGCAGAAGCGCACGCGTTTATTTTAAATTTAGAAGATGCCAAAGGCCGCAAAGGCTACGACGCGCACGTGGGAGAACGCGGTGTAAAACTCTCTGGCGGACAACGTCAGCGTATTGCTATTGCAAGGGTGATGCTTAAAGATGCGCCGATTTTGTTGCTAGATGAAGCCACCAGTGCGTTAGATTCTGAAGTTGAAAATGCCATTCAAGCGAGTTTGTACCACTTAATGCAAGGAAAAACCGTGGTGGCCATTGCGCATCGGCTTTCCACCATCGCTGCCATGGATAGATTGATTGTGCTTGACGAAGGCAAAATTGTTGAAATGGGCGACCATCAAAGTTTATTAAAACAAGGCGGCTTGTATGCAAGTTTTTGGGCGCATCAGAGTGGTGGATTTTTAGGTGAATAATAGACATTCCACTGAGTGATTTTTCTAAGGATACGCGCAATAAGTGGCCACGCGAGCAAATCGCTTTGTTACGCGGTACTCGGAACCTCGCTGTACACTGCTTGCTATCTCAGTTCCTGTGTTCCGTGCCCCTCACACTTTATCTCGCTCGCGCACTTATTCCGTGTATCCCTAAAAAATAAGTGACTAAAAACACACTTTAAATTAAATTTTATAGTCCATTCGGGCTATAGAGTATTTTAAATATTTTGCTTAAAATTGGTTTTCCTAATTAAACATGAATCAATCACTAACTATGACAAAAAACAGCCGTTTTTATTTATCAGTTCAGAAATTTATTTTAATAAGTTTGCTTTCAGTGTGGTCTGGATTTTCCAGCGCTGCCTATACAAGCATTTCTGTGATTGGCGACAGTTTTTCTGATGGCGGCAATAGCGAAACAGCGGTTGTTAGTTATTATAAATTTTATGGTGACCCATTCCCAAAAGTGGGTAACAATCCAAAAGCGCCGTATTTTGACTACAAATATAGCGATAGTTACGTTGCGGTAGAATATTTAGCTTATTTTTTAGGCATGTACAACAAAGAAAAGTTTTTTAATTATGCGGTGGGTGGCTTAATGTCTTCATCGTTTCCAGAAGCGTTAAGTTATATTTACACCAGAAACAACTCAAAGTTAGACCCAACAGGCTTGTATGTGATTGAATTAGGTCAAGTAGATTTAATGCGCAATATGAGTACGCCAGAAGTTGCCAGTACCAATGTGGTGAATGGCATAAAAGATATGTACAACAAAGGCGCAAGAAATTTTTTGGTGATTAACTCTATGATTATGGGCTACACGCCAGAATATAAAAATGCCACAGTTGCCCAAGTTGCAAGCGCAGAGACAATTTCTAGAAATTATAATAGGCTGTTAGAAGCAAAAATTAACGCCCTGACTTTTAAAGATAAAGTGACTTTATTTGATCTGGGTAATTTACTTAGGAATGGACAAATTAATGCGGCTTCTTACGGTTTTAGCAAGCCATACGACGCGTGCATTGTGAACGGAGTGGCTTGTAGAAATCCTGATGAATATATTTTTTGGGATACCGTACATCTTGCTTCACGCGCGCATTCTGCAATAGGCAATTCGTTATATCAAGCGGTAAAAGATAAAGCACCTAAATAATTTTTTTGAGTTATATTTTTTATAAAAGCCACTTTTTGAAAAGAAAAGTGGCTTTTTTCATTATGATGCAATCATCGCTAAAGTCTATTTTTTGGCTGGATAAATGCTTACGCATGATAAAATTTCATCATGTTTGAAGCCAAGCCCATTTTAAAAAATCTACCCAATTTGCCTGGGGTTTATCGCATGATTAATGCGGAGAACACAGTCATTTATGTGGGCAAAGCCAAAGATCTCAAAAAGCGCGTTTCATCGTACTTTAATAAAAATTTACCTAGCCCACGCACGCGGATGATGGTGTCGCAAATTGTTAATATTGAAACCACAGTGACGCGCTCAGAAGCAGAAGCTTTGCTACTGGAAAATAATTTAATTAAAGGCTTAATGCCGCGTTACAACGTGCTATTTCGGGATGATAAATCGTATCCTTATATTACGTTAACTGGCGATGCGTTTTCACGTTTAGCATTTCATCGCGGCACGCAAAGAAAAGGCAGTCAATATTTTGGACCTTTTCCAAACTCGGTGGCAGTGCGTGAGAGCATTCAATTATTACAAAAAGTGTTTAAATTACGTACCTGTGAAAATACCGTGTTTGCTAATCGTAGCCGTCCCTGTTTGCAACATCAAATAGCACGTTGTACTGCACCTTGCGTGGGGTTGATTTCCGTGGAAGATTATCGCAACGATGTGCATCAAGCAGCGCTTTTTTTGCAAGGTAAAACCAATGAGGTAATTGATGCTTTGGGTGCGCAGATGAATATTGCCGCAGAAAATCAAGAATATGAGCAAGCCGTAGTCTTTAGAGACCGTATGCAAGCGTTACGCCAGGTACAAGCCAAGCAATTTGTGAGTGATTTCAATGTATCTGACGCAGACGTGATTGCCTGTGCAGAATTACAAGGCCAGCATTGCATTAACTTGGTGATGATACGCGGTGGTCGGCATTTGGGTGATCGTAGTTATATGCCAAAAAATACCGACGGAGAAACGCTAGAAAATAGCATGGAAGCTTTTTTAGCACAGCATTATATGGCGCAAAATACACCGCCTTTAATTGTTGTTGGCGTCAAAATTGAAACAACTGTGTTGGAAGAAGTGCTTTCAGAGCAAGCAGGTCGAAAAGTTAAAATTAATACCAACGCCATTGGAGATAAGCGGGTTTGGTTGAAAATGGCGCAAACTAATGCGGAACTTGCATTAGGGCAACGCGCAGCCACGGCGGCAAATCAAACGGAAAAATTATTGGCCTTACGGGAAGCCTTGCATCTGCAAGAAAATGTAGAGCGCATAGAATGTTTTGATATTAGTCACACGATGGGTGAAGCAACGGTAGGCAGTTGCGTGGTGTTTGATAAAGGCGACATGCAAAACAGCGAGTATCGGCGTTATAACATCACAGGTATCACGCCAGGTGACGATTACGCAGCAATGCGCGATGTTTTAACCCGGCGTTACAAAAAAGTGGCAGCAGGCGAGGGTGTGCGCCCCGATTTAATTTTTATTGATGGCGGTAAAGGCCAACTGGGCGTAGCCGTGGAAGTCATGGCAGAAGTTGGGCTGGAAGATATTTTACTGGTTGGCATTGCCAAAGGCGAAGAGCGCAGGCCTGGGCTGGAAACCATGATTTTTTCTGATACTGGAGAAATGCTCAATTTAGAAAAAGACAACAAAGGCTTGCATTTATTACAACAAATCCGCGACGAAGCGCATCGGTTTGCCATTACAGGCCATCGTGCTAAGCGCGCAAAAGCGCGCATTACTTCGAGTTTAGAAGACATAGAAGGCATCGGCGCAAAACGGCGCAAGGCATTGTTGACCCGCTTTGGTGGCTTGGACGGCGTGAAAAGTGCTAGTATTGATGAAATCGCCAAGGTTGAAGGCATTAGCCAACAGTTGGCTGAGAAAATATATGGTGACTTACATTAGTTTTTTGCCATATTAAAGCCTTAAAAATTAACATATATAAATACAAAAGAGAAAATAGTCATGCTTTGTAATATTCCAACCATGCTTACTTGGCTGCGTATTTTATTAATTCCTGTCTTTGTCTGTATTTTTTATTTGCCTAATAATCAAAACGAATTTTTTTCGATTCCAGCGCACTGGGTCAACGTGACGGCGATGTTGATATTTTTGGTTGCCGCGATTACCGATTGGTTAGATGGCTACTTAGCAAGAAAGCTGAATCAGACTTCTGCCTTTGGCGCATTTTTAGATCCTGTGGCCGATAAACTCATGGTCGCCGCCGCACTCATTGTACTCGTTGAATTTGAACGCGTTGGTGCGATGACAGCCCTCATTATTATTGGTCGAGAAATTGCAATTAGCGCATTAAGAGAATGGATGGCGGGCGAAGGTCAAGGTGCGAGTGTTGGTGTCGCTATGATTGGTAAAATTAAAACCACTGCGCAAATGGTGGCGATTTTATTTCTGCTCTACTGGGATTCAATCACTTTTGGCAATATTATTTTAAATACAAAATTGATTGGCCATATTTTAATAGTGATTGCTGTTGTTTTAACCTTAATATCAATGGCTTACTATTTGAAAATGGCAATGCCGAAAATCAGGCAAAAATAAATTCATCTTTTTTGTCACAATTAGCCTTGACAGCATTCTTAAAATCGCTAAAATGGCGCCTGTCTTAACGCGGGAATAGCTCAGCTGGTAGAGCGATACCTTGCCAAGGTATAGGTCGCGAGTTCGAGTCTCGTTTCCCGCTCCAATAATTTTCATAAAAATTATAAAAAATAAATGGCATAATAGAAAGGCGAACGCAAATCAGCATTCGCCTTTTTAGTTTAAAGATAAGTATTTTCTTACTTCAATGGCGCGATAGCAAAGCGGTTATGCCGCGGCCTGCAAAGCCGTTTAGGGCGGTTCGACTCCGCCTCGCGCCTTCATCTTCCTCGAAAATCATTCAAAAAATCATTCAGGTAGCGCCTTGCAAGATTAAATTTTTTCAATATTTAATCAATATTTCCTTGGAAAATTCTCTCTAACTTTTGCTTTTAAAATCTTAATGTGCTGTCATGTGATAATCAAAACGGTTTTTTTAAGCTACATTCGCTTATTGATTGCTTTATTAAATTGTATTATTTTAAATTGCGTCTAATTGGCGTTCATAAAATAAGAATTTAAAAGTAACAAAATGCGTAAAAAAGGGGTTTGTATACATGGCAGCAGCAGGTGTGGTTGATTCATTACTAGATAGTTTATTAATTATTTGTCGAAGTGAAGGCATTGCAACTTCTCGCGATGCGTTAATTGCGGGCTTGCCGCTACGCAATGGCAAAATGACGCCAAAGCTTGTGAAGCGCTCTGCTGAACGTGTTAACTTGGCAGCCAATGTATTAAAAAAATCGCTTTATACACTTAGGCCAGAGTTTTTACCTGCCATTGTTTTGCTTAAAGATGAAAAAGCGCGCGTGGTCACAAAGTTAGACCGTAACACCAATCAAGCGACTGTGATTTTTCCTGAATTAGGCGATGCTGAAGTTTTAATGCCCATTGAAGAATTAGCAGAACGCAGCTCAGGCTATTTAATTATCGCTAAAGCAAAATTTAAATTTGATCAACGCGCGCCGCAGGTTGGTAAAGTTAAACTCAGGCATTGGTTTTGGGGAACGTTGGCTGAAAATAAACATATTTATCGTGATGTGATGTTGGCGGCTTTATTGGTGAATGTTTTTGCGCTTTCAATGCCGCTTTTTACCATGAATGTGTATGACCGCGTGTTACCAAACCGTTCCGTTGAAACATTGTGGGTGATGGCGATAGGCATTGCGCTGATTATGATTGGCGATTTAGTGTTGCGCACCATGCGCGGTTATTTTTTAGATTGGGCCAGTGCGCGCGTGGACGTGAAACTTAGCGGCCGTATTATGGAGCAAGTATTGGGCATCCGAATGGAACAACGCCCAAATTCAGTGGGTTCATTTGCATCTAATTTACGCTCGTTTGAATCCATCCGAGATTTTATTACTTCTGCCACTATTACCACCGTGATTGATATTCCATTCGGGCTGATTTTTATTGGCGTCATTGCTTGGATTTCCCCATTTATGGTGATTCCTGTTCTGGCAGGGGCGCTCTTTATTTTAATTTACTCTTTCAGCGTGCAGACAAAAATGCACGAGCTTTCAGAAACCATGTACCGTGCAGGTGCTTTAAGAAATTCTACATTAATTGAAAGTTTAGTCAGCTTAGAAACTGTGAAAGGGTTGGGCATTGAAGGGCAAATGCAGCGCAAATGGGAACACAGCGCCAATTTTTTAACTGAAGTTTCAAGCAAATTAAAATTGCTTTCTTCATCTATTAATAACGGTGCAAGCACGATATTGCAATTAATTAACGTTTCACTGGTGGTGTTGGGCGTGTATTTGGTGATTGATGCAAAGTTAACCATGGGCGGATTAATTGCTTGCACGATGTTGGCATCGCGCGCATTAGCGCCTGTTGCGCAAACTGCGGGTTTGCTGACGCAATATCATACGGCGGCAACATCGCTCACTTCGCTTGATGAAATTATGACGCGAGAAGTAGAGCGACCAGCCGATGCTGCGTTTTTATCGCGCCCATCATTCCGTGGTGATATTGAGTTTAGAGAGGTCAGTTTTAGTTACCCTGGCACTGAGCAAGATGCGCTGACAAAAGTATCTTTTAAAATTAAAGCGGGTGAGCATGTTGCGCTACTTGGGCGCATGGGCTCTGGAAAATCTACCATTAATAAATTAATTTTAGGCTTGTACCAACCAACCTCAGGCGCAATTTTGATTGATGGTATTGATGCACGCCAAATTGACCCTGCGGAATTACGCCGCTCAGTGGGCTATGTGCAGCAAGACACGCATTTATTTTATGGCAGCTTAAGAGATAACTTAACCATTTCAGCACCCCATGAAAATGATGCAGCCGTGTTGGCCGCAGCGCACGCGGGTGGCATTGATGGCTTTGTCAACGCGCATCCAAAAGGCTTTGATATGTTAGTGGGCGAGCGTGGCGAAACGTTGTCGGGCGGTCAACGCCAAGGCGTGGGCATTGCTCGGGCTTTAATTAAAAAACCTTCAATGCTGTTACTTGATGAACCGACCAGCGCCATGGACCATTCAGGTGAAGATGAGGTAAAACGCCGTTTAGCAGAACACAGTGTGGGTAAAACCGTTGTCCTTATTTCGCATCGTTCTGCTTTGTATGATTTAGTAGAACGCATTATTGTGATTGATTCTGGCCGCGTGGTGGCGGATGGCCCAAAAACACAAGTGACCGAAGCGTTAAGAAATGGCAAAGTAGGTAAGGCGCTGTGAGTAAAACCATGAGAATAAAATTCGCAGAGATTAAAAGCAGAGAATAAAACAAGATGAGTGAAAAAATATTTAAAGGAATTGGCTCAGTTTTTTCTTTTCATAAAGGATTAGGCTGGCTCAACAAGCCGTTTTATTTTTTATTAGATAAAGCCGTACCAACTAAAACAGATGAAGAATCGCCGTGGAATGAGGAGGCAGAAGCAGTGATGTTAGAGCAAACACCCGTAAGAGCAAGAACCCTAATGTACAGTATTGCGATTGTGCTGATTGTATTAATTTTATGGGCATGGTTTGCTAAAGTAGATGAAATTACCCGTGGCGAAGGCCGTGTTATTCCATCAAAACAAGTGCAAGTGATTCAATCATTAGATGGCGGTATTGTGTCAGAAATTTTGATTAAAGAAGGCCAAACGGTGACGGTTGGCACGCCGCTCATTCGGATTGATGAAACGCGTGCGATTTCATCAATGCGCGAAAATAAAACGCAATATTTGGCTTACCTTGCCAAACAAGCGCGCTTAAAAGCCTTGGCAGAAGGCGGCCTATTTAGCCCGCCCGTTGAAGTACAAACGGAAGCGCCAGAAACGTATGCGCAAGAACGTGCCTTATACGAAGCCAGCAAAGATGAACTTAATTCTCAGGTCAGTATTTCGCGCGATCAAATGACCCAGCGCGAAAAAGAATTGCTTGAAGTGCAAGCGCGCAAGGACAGCGCTGAAAGAATGTACGATTCAACTTCAAAAGAATTGGCAGCGAATCGTCCCTTACTGCAAAGTGGCGCAGTTTCTGAAATTGATATTTTAAAACTAGAGCGTGAAGCCAACCGTGCAAAAGGTGAAATTGACCAAACGCGCGCCCAAATGAGCCGTATTCAATCTGCCATTGGTGAAGCCAGACGCAAAATTGTTGAAGTGGAACAAACATTTAGAAGCAAAGTGCGTACAGAACTAAACGATGTGACGGCAAAACTTAACAGCGTGACAGAAACCAGCGTGGCTTTGAACGATAAAGTGAAGCAAGCCACGTTAAAATCCCCCGTCAATGGCACGGTAAGCAAACTATTTTTTAATACTGTGGGTGGCGTCATTCAACCCGGCAAAGAAGTGATGGAAGTTGTGCCAACCGATGATGCGTTAGTGATAGAAACTAAAGTAGAAGTTAAAGACATTGCATTTTTGCGCCCACAACAACCCGCCGTGGTCAAACTCACCGCTTATGATTACACCATTTACGGCACGCTTTCGGCTGAAGTAGAAAGCATTGCCGCAAACTCAACGGTAGATGACAAAGGCAACGCATATTATTTGGTGCGCGTACGCACGTTAGAATCAAACCTTGGCAAAGGCTTATCGATTATTCCGGGCATGTCTGCGCAAGTAGATATTTTAACGGGTAAAAAAACCGTCATGTCTTACTTGCTTAAACCTGTGTTGAAAGCAAAAGATTATGCGTTTACAGAAAGATAAAATTTTACTTTTGTGATTTTGAGATGCCCACATTCTTGCTAATTAACGCCAAAATGGCTTAAAAATGATATAAAGCAGGTATGAATAACTTTTTTATAAGCCCACTCTCTGCCCCGCTTTCAAGCTGGGCAGACGCTTTTCCAGATGCAATTTACGCCTGTGCGCTTGAAGATGTGAACATTCATCAGCAGTCAGATATCGTCTTTTGGTTGCATAAAAATCAAACGTCAAGCGCACTTCAAACGGCTGATGACGCATGGTTAAGTCAAACCATCACCCAAATTTTAACAAAATACCCATCAGCAAAAGTGGTGGTCATGGTTAATCTGCCCAATCAAACTGAATCTATTCAATCATTAAGATTTGGCGCTTTAGGGTATTGTCACGCATATTCTGATGCAGCGGTACTGAAAGAAATTCGTGAGGTCATATCACGCGGTGGCTTGTGGATTGGTCAAGATTTTTTGCGAAAACTCATTGAAAACGCCACAAAAGTACTGGGAAGCGAAGAAAATTATATTGAAGACTTGTTAGCTAAACTCACCGCGCGTGAGCAAGAAGTTGCACTAGAAGCGGCAAAAGGCTTAAGTAATAAAGAAATTGCCCGCCATTTAAAAATTACCGAACGAACCGTAAAAGCGCACTTGGCCCATATTTTTGAGCGCTTAGGCGCGCGCGACCGCTTGCAATTAGCGCTGATGTTGAACAAAAAAGAACGTCAATAAAGTAAGCCATTGAGTCAACATGTTGGAAAATAATCATTGATATTCATACTGCTTGCAACTATTTCACACCTCACGCGCGAAGTCACACATGTCGACTTTTAGGCAGAACGATTGCCTGAAATGCTGAAATAAACCATAGTCTGTCATGCTGAAATTAACCATTTCTGTCATGCTGAACTTGTTTCAGCATCTAAAGAAGCTGACCTTCGTCAGAATGATAGACAAATCTTGTCTAGCAATCTTTATTGAAATTTTATCCCTGGTCCTGTCATGCCATCTACACCAATTTGTTTCAGTGTTTCTTGTTCTTCATGCGTTTGCACGCCCTCGGCAATCGCAATCACGCCAATAGAATGCGCAATCATGCACATGCCTCTGAGCAAGGTTTTATTGGCTTCGTTGCTGTCAATGCCGCGAATCACCGATACATCAATCTTAATGTAATCTAAACCCACGTCATGCAGTTCGCCCAAGCGTGAAATTTTTGCGCCAAAATGTTCAATGCCAATTTTGCAACCCAAGGGTTTTATTTGTTGGCAGAAATTTTTAAATTGCGTTAAGTATTCAAACGCGCCTTGTTCTGGCACTTCAAAATAGAGGTGTTTTGCTACATCTGCATGTTTTTCAATCAAATAAACAATATTTTGAATAAAATTTGGGTTGCAAATAGCAATAGCAGAAACATTGATGCCCATTGGTTTTGCGCCATTCTTGAGTAAACCGATGGCGGTTTCAATCACCAGCTCATCTAAGCGGCTCATTAAATTGAGCTTGGTTGCCCATGTAATAAATTCGCCCGCGCAAAACCATTTGCTGTCTGCTTTGAGTTGTAAGCGCACTGGGCTTTCATGGTGAATCAGCGCGCCATGTTGATTGATCACTGGATATTGTTCTAATTTAACGCGTTTATTTTCAATGGCAGAAACCAGTAAGGGTAACCATTGAATGCGGTCTTCCTTATTATATTTTTCAATATCATGTTGACTCAACACATGTAAGGTTTCTATTTCTTCCGCCTCCGCCTCCGCCTCGTTCATCACGTTGTGGATTAAAGTGATTATTTTTTTTGCTTCATCTTGTTTTGAAACAATGGTTGATACACTCATAAACTGGGCTTTGAGTAACTCTTTTTCCGCGTGTGTTAATTTTGCCAATGCGTGCTTAATATGATTGCCTAGAATGGCGGGGTCTTTTGCTTCGTTAGAAAAAACCGCAAAATCTGTTCCGCTGATGCGACCAGCAAATAAAGAAGGGTCGGCTTTGCAAGCAAGCGCAAGCGCATCACCAATTTTTTTCAAAAATAAATTGGTTTCCTGATAGCCTAGATGTTCATCAATAGTGGATAAATTAGTGAGCCGAGAAATCACTAAAACGCCTTGGTTAAAATACTCCTCATGGCTAATGCTGGCGTTGACTTTATTCACAAAATAACCGTGGTTCATTAAGCCAGTAATGTGATCAAAATTTATCTCATAGCGCAATGCGTCAAGTCGCGCAGATTCTGCAATCACCGTTTGTTTAATGCGGTTAGAGAGTTTGTTCATGGCGCTCACCACCGATTTAAACTCTAACGTTTTTGGTTCTTGAATGGTAATAAAACGTTGCTCGCCAATGGCTTGTGCTTGGTTTACCACGTCATCTAGCGGGGTTAAAATTTTTCTTAAAATTTTTCCGCCCAAAGCGCAAGCCAAAAAGCCAATTAAAACCGCCCAAAGCGCAATCATTAAACTAGCGTGCCATAATTTATCGTAAGCAAAATTCACATCGCTTTCTAAACTTAAGGTGCCAAATTGTTTCCAGCCATCTTGAATTTCTGCAATGCCTGGTTTGACCAAAATAGGGACAAATTTTACAAATAAATCTGGCGCACTGGTGTTGCTATTTTCATTGATGCGCTCGCTTATCACTTTGCCGTTTGGGTCGTTCAAGCGAATGCTCCGATAATGTCCTGCATCAAATTGGGCAGAAATAAGCAATTCAATGGTGGTTGGGTCTTTTTCCATTTGTGACATTGAAAGCGCGAGCGACGTGACATTGTCAATATTTTTCATCTGCAACTGTTGCTCTAAATAATTTTTGCTTGAAAGCATGCTAAAAACAAAACTGCCTGCTGTCACCAGCATGACGGTAAAAATAATGGCTAACCAAAGTTGTTTAATTAAAGACATAAATGTTCCTTAAATCGTAAAGCTTGTAGAAATCGAAAGCTTGCAGGTGTTTTTTATTAAAAATTGACATTATTCTAGTCCATCTTGGTTAATCCGCACGAGTAAATCGCGCCATTTGGATAAATGCGTAGAAGCATCGCCTTTGGGTTTTGTGCTGTTGCCCACCCATAACCCTTTATCGTTAAAGGTAAATACGGGGCTTAAATCTGTGCGGCTGGAAGCGGGGAGAATATTAGTATTTAAATTATCTAAAATCAGCGGTTCAGCTTGAGGTGTTGCGTAATAACTGAGCACCATGTGCGCTTGCACCGTCAGCGCGCCTTCGCGCATAAATTGCGCTTTAACATAAGTGAGGCGTAACTTTTCATTTGGAACACCAAGAATTTTTAAAAAAACATATTTTGCAATGCTGAAATCTTCACAATCGCCCGCGCCTTTGCCGATGGATTCTAAAGGTGATGCCCAATAATCTGATACGCCCCAAACAAAAATATCATCGCCAAATTCAATATGGCGATTAAAAAAATCATTCATTTGTTTGAGTTTTTCAGACTCAGGCGCAGATTTTAATTGGCCGACCAATTGGTTAAGTTCTGTGGCTAATTTAAACGCTTCGTCTCCATATTTTAGACGCGCTAAGCTGCTAAATTTATTAAAATCATAATTTGCAGCATAAAGAACCGAAAAAAATAATCCGATCAGCATGCTGAAAATCATCAGTGAGGTTGATTTTTTTTTGCAAAGCGATTGGGCGAAGAGTGAAATCACGGTTGATTAAAATTGTGGATTGAAAATGAAGAAATAAAAAAAATAAAAATAAAAAATGAAGGGTAAAGTTTAAAAATTAAAAGCCGATATGCAAAAGTATAGGAAAGAATTTTTTAATATTTTTTTGTTTGCTATTTTGATTATTATCTAATGGCAAGTAAGCGCTGTATTCAATAATTAAGACAGCTTTTATAGAGTATTTCAACATCATCAGTGTTATGCCTATTGGCCATTGGTACACTATTTTTATTGTTGAATTGCGTATTAAATGCAAACTTGAGATCTTTAACTTTGATTTTTAAACGTAAGTTTTTTTAAGACATTTTAAGACTTTAATATTAAGCCTTTATTTAAACGGGATATATAAACATGGCACTCATCGGCAAAATTATCGCAATGACAGGCGTTGCAACAGTTCAAAATGACAAAGGCGATAAACGCCCCTTGCATCCTGGTGATCAAATTCAAACGGGTGATAGCATTCAAACAACCGCTGGGGTGGATGTTGATGTGCAACTGGCAAGCGGTCGGGTGATTCATATTGGTTCAGACCAAATGGTTGCGTTTACACCAGAACTTGCTGAAGTGTTTGCGCCCACACAAGCGGACAGCGCGGTGAATGTTGCAACCATTGATACCGTGATTCAAGCGCTTGAAAATGGGCAAGATATTAACCAAGTGTTAGAAGAAACTGCGGCGGGTGGTGCAGGTGGTAGTGATGGTAGCCATGGCGCGGTTTATTTAGAGCGTATTAATCAAACGCTTAACTCACTTAGTTTTGAGGGTGAGGGCGGCGGGCCTGAGAATCTATTACTTGCAAACGCGGTTACTTTCACACTTCCGTTCATTGGCACAATTACGGATGATACCGAACCAGAAAGCACTTCACTTGTACATTTGGTTACTTTAGAAAGCGCTAATAATAGCGCGCAAAATTTTGCCTTTTCAATTACTGGCGCAGGCGCAAACCCAGCAACCGTGGGTGCTGACATTACAGGCTTTTCTTTCAGTAATGGCGTGGTATTTACCGCCAGCGCAGGCAACCCATTTATCGGCACTATTAATGTGCCAGCAGGGGTGTCTAGTTTTACCGTTACGGTAAACACTTCTGATGACAATATTTTTGAAGGCAATGAAACGTATAATATTAATATTGGCGAGCAAACGGGTACTGGAACGATTGTAGATAACGATACAGCGCCAACAGTCACCAATGTTGTGCCGGGCAGCACCAATGCCAGTGGCGCAACGGTGGGTTCAACCGTACAAGAAGGCGTTGCAACAGACCCATTAACTTTTACTGTTACGCTCAGTGGCGCATCTTCAACCCCCACCACGGTTAACTTAACTTTAAACCCCACAAATGATGCTGCAACCGCAGAACTTGATGCGGATATTAATAGAACACTATTAATAACCTTTAGTGATGGCACAACACAAACAGTCACTTTGACTGCTAATAATACATTTGCAGTGTCTGTACCTGCACAGACAACTAATTTTGTAGTGAGCATTCCAACCCTAGCAGATAAATTGTACGAAGGGAATGAAACCTTAACACTCAGTGCAGGCACCGCGCAAAATACAAGCCCAGTCACCTCAGCAGTGGGGACCATTGTTGATGCTGATTTGCCACCAACCGTTGATGCTGTGAAGGCAGGTGCAATAAATGTTTCAGTAGGAAATGGTGGTAATGCGGATGGCACGGTTGTTGGCGCAACGGTTGAAGAGGGTAAACCACTTTTCTACACAGTCAGCTTAACCAACGCCAGCACAACCGCTACTTTAGTGAATTTAGCTTTATCAAATGGAACAGGCGATATTAGTTCAGACATCACTACCCCTGTTCAGTATAGTTTTGATGGCATTACTTTCTTTAACTTAGGCGGAAATTCAGGCCTAGTGTCTGTGCCAGCTGGGGTAACCAGCATTATTGTTAAAGTGCCAACCACCCCTAATGATGTATTTGAAGGCAATGAGACCATCAAACTAAGCGCCAGCACAACACAGATTACAGAAACATCAAAATCTGACTTAGGCACCATTACAGATGAAGCCGATAAACCGATTGTAGAGAAAGTAGAGCGTGGCGATGTGCCAACGCCTGAAGAAGTTGCAGGTGGTGCGGAAGTTGCTGGCTCTCAAGTGTCAGAAGGCGATCCTTTTGAGGATCTTGCATTTACTGTCACACTCAATAAAACAAGCACTACGCCAACTGCGGTGGTTTTAACTTTATCACCTGGTGAACCAAAAACTGATAACAGTGATACTCCTGCCGACCCCGCCACTGATATTGACAGAGTAGTCACCATCACCTACGACAACGGCGTCACAGAAAACGTCACCTTGCCAGCGGGTAATAATGTATTTTCTGTGAATGTTCCAGCAGGGGTAAAAGCATTTACAGTGAGCATGCCAACTAAGGTTGATGCTGTTTATGAAGGCGTTGAAGCGCTTAAACTTACCGCTGGCGTTCCAAGTCAAGCAGATCCGAAGTCAGCTGAAAGCCAAATTGTGGATGACGAATCTGCCCCAAAAATCTCGGTGTCATCGGGTGACCCTGATGATATTAGTGGATTTGGTGGCGGAGCGCTTGCAGGTGTAACTGTTGTAGAAGGCAACACTGAAACCCCTCTATTATTTACCGTAGAAATTAATACTGAAAGCAAATTTGATACGCCAGTGAGTTTAACCCTCGCTGGATTATCTCCAAATCCAGCAGACGTCAATGGCGCGAATGCAGATATTGAAAGAGTCAATAACAAAATCGAGGTTGTTTTTGAGAATGGTACAAAACAAACCGTTGATCTTGTTGGTAACACGTTTAATGTCACAATCCCAGCGGGTCAAACAAAATTTGTGGTGGTGATTCCAACAAAACAAGATTCGAATATTGAACCAACTGAATCATTAAGATTAACAGCAGACATTGCTGGCTCAACTGATGATGCGACTGGTCAAATTGTGGATGACGATGTACCCATTAGAGTAAGGGATGTTACTGCTGGTATAGAAGATGAAGTTCCAGGCGGTGATTTAGTTGGCGCTACCGTGCTTGAAGGCGATCCTTTACTCTTTAAAGTGGATTTAAGCGCAACGACAACGCAACTTACGCGCGTATTCTTAGCGCTAACCTCAGGCACAGGAACAGTTGGCGGTGCAAACTCTGATACAGGCACACTACTTCAAGTCAGTTATGATGAGGGTGAAAGCTATGTACCCGTTAGTTTTTCAACAGCACTTGGCTACTATGTTGATGTGCCTGCGGGCGAGTCTGATTTTGTGATTAGCGTGCCAACCATTATTGATACGGAATTTGAAAAATTAGAAACAGTGAAACTAGCTGCCTCTACAGCAAATAATACAGATGAAGCCCCCGCTGATAATGGCACTATTATTGACATTCAAGGTTCTGTCACTGCAAGTGGTCTTTCAGGCCAATATTTTGGTTATAACGAATATGGAGTGGCTAGATTTGCAGGTGATACGGAAGAAGGGAATTTGAACGGTGTTCAAGTGGTTACAAAAATCATTAATGCAAGAAATGAAGACGCGAATGGTTCTGGTGATATTGTTGGCAAAACATTGAATGGCGTATACCAAAGTACTGTTGCAGGCGCTGCAGATGTTTATTTTAATGCGACAGAAATTAGCTATAACAAAGACGATGATAAATTTTCAAACAATTTAGGTGCAAACGATACTGTTGCAGGTAACCCAGATCCAACAGCTGCTGACCCATCTATCGGAGAAGGAAATCTCAAAAAATTCCTTGGAAATGACAGTGCAAGTGCTAAAGTGGATGCTGGTTTAACCAATACAACCGATGCCATTATTCGGTTAACAGGCAAAGTTTACTTAGAGCGCGGCAATTATGATTTTAAAGTATTGGCTGATGATGGCTTTAGCTTAAGAGTTAATAACAAAACCTTGATTGAATACGATGGTAATCAAGCGCCCACTTCAAGAGAGTTCACCAACCTTTATTTAGATGATTCAAGTTCAGGCCTGACCGACTTAGAATTACTTTATTGGGAGCAAAGTCAACGAGGCGTGTTGCAAATTCAATATAAACTTTCTAGTGAACCAGAGTCTGGCTATAAAACGCTTTCACTCGCAAACTTAGCCATGTTTTCTAATGATGATATTGATGCCTTGCCAGTCTTAAACGACACGCAAGACATTGTGAAGGATGGAAGCGGTTATGTGATTCGCAGTGGTAAAACGGTTACTGGCCTTGATACAGTAACTGATGTTGAAACCTTAGTAGGCTCAGATGCAAAAGATGTAATTAGCGGTTTAAGAGGTAATGATACTTTGCGTGGGCTAGATGGCGCGGATACCCTTTTAGGCGGTGAAGGTGACGACACTTTAGAAGGCGGCAGTGGTAATGATAGGTTAGATGGTGGTTTAGGTGCAGATAGAATGTTGGGCGGTTTGGGGGATGATATTTATGTTGTTGATAATGCTGGAGATATCATTCAAACAGATGACGGCGGCACTGATACGGTTGAATTTGCCATGGGTTACGATGCTGTTGAATACACTATCGCAAATGGTCTAGAAAACGTTGAAATTCTTGGTAACCAAAATGTAAACATTATTGGTAATAGCGCTAATAACAGAATAGAAGGTGGCGCAGGCAATAATGAGTTATCTGGCGGTCTGGGAGACGATCGATTAATTGGCGGTCAAGGAAGTGACATATTGACAGGAGGCGATGGCAAAGACGTTTTTGAATGGAAACTTGGTGATCAAGCTGGTGTTGGTGTACCAACAGATATCATTAAAGATTTTCGTTATACAGGTAACGGCACTGGGTTAAGTTACGATGGCACGCATGAAAAAACAGACAGCATCGATTTGCGAGATTTACTGGTAGGTGAACAATCTAGTCAAGTAGATTTCGGTCGCGCTGCTGATCCTGGAAATCTACTAAACTTCTTGAATTTCAGACTCGATGGTACTTCAACCGTGATTGATGTAAGTACGGCTGGGAATGGCGCAGTCAATCAAACCATCGTGCTTGAAAATGTTAACTTGTTTACAGCGACAAATTCTGCCACTCAAGAAATACTGCTTTCAAAAATATTGGCAAATGGCACTTTAATTGTTGATTAATTTACTAATGGAAATAATCAACAATGAATCATAAAAACGTGGGGCGATATCGCAATATCGCCCCATTTTTTTAAGCGCATGAAATATGAGCATCTCCGCTCAAAAAAAATAAATTTTAGCAACGCATAAAAATCTAAATAATTTTTGATAAGATGAAAATATTGTGTTAATTATCAATAATTAAGCAACGCATTATTGATTAATTTAAACATTACAAGTATGCTATGTATTAAATACTTTAATAATAATGGTTATAACACTTGATTAATTATCAAAAAAAAGTTAAGAACTTTGAAAGTTAACAACTGTTATAAAGATTATTTAATTTAAAGCTAAATAATTTAAGCAAATAAAGTAATAGGGAAAAATATGACTAAGAAAAACTTAAAGCACAAATTGACGGCGCTGATTATTGCAAATCTTTTTGTAGCGAATATAGGCTACGCAGCTGAGGCTGTTTTAGGATTTAAAGACATGGTTGAAAAAACTGTCACCAATAATCCTGAAGTTCAAGCGCGCTACCATAAATTGATGGAAGCTGGCTTTGAGCAAGAAGTTGCCCGTGGTGGTTTTTTTCCAAAAGCTGACATTGTTTCAAGTTATCGACGTCAAGAAGATATCAATGACCAAATTAGAGATAATCCAAGAAACGCAACACCAAGATTTAATAATGAATTAGTCATTCGCCAAATGATTTTTGATGGTTTTGCAACGAGTAGTGAGGTAAAGCGGCTAGACCACAATAAAAAAGTTGCCTATTACGATTTGCAAAACGCAATGCAAACTACATCATTAGAGTTTACCAGGGCGTATTTAGATATTTTGCGCTACCGCGATTTAACGCAAATGGCAAAAGATAATTATGTTTTACATAAACAATTGTTCAATAAAATTCAAGAGCGCGTGGGTGCTGGCGTGGCAAGAAAAGTTGACCAAGACCAAGCGGCAGGTCGTTTAGCTTTAGCAGAAGCTAATTTACTCGTTGAAACAACTAATTTGCATGATGTAAATGCGCGTATGCAACGTATTTATGGTGAATTGCCACCAGAAACATTAGAAGCGCCTACATTTTATAATGCAGGCGTTGAATCAACATCAGAAGAAGCTCTAAAACTTGCTTATAACCAAAATCCAGATTTACTCGCAAAAATTGAAGCCATACAAGCAAGTAAAGATGAAATTAAATCAAGAGAATCACGCTATATGCCGCGTTTTGATTTACAAGGCCGCAAAAATTTAGGCACAAGCAGTATTGGTAGAGACAGTGTCAGTGCTGCTGATGTTTTAGAACTCACGATGAACTTCAATATTTTTAACGGTTTTTCTGACAAAAATCTAGTCAAACAAACGGCAGAAAAATTAAACACATCACAAGATTTACGCGACAAAGCTTGTATAGATACGCGCCAAACAACCGTGATTGCATACAATGATATACAGCAATTAAAAGAACAACTTAATTACAGATTGGCCCATAAAAACTCAATTGAGAATGCAAGAGAAGCCTACCGTAAACAGTTTGATATTGGTCAACGTACCTTGCTAGATTTGCTTGATACTGAAAACGAGTATTTTCAAGCAAAAAGAACCCTAACCAATGCTGAATATGATTTGCAAACAGCGTACGCGCGCACTTACGCAAGCCAAGGCGAACTCCTCAAGAAAATTGGCGCACAACGTGCTGGTTTACCTGAAGTGCAAAGAGAAGCTTATTTAGATAGCGAAAATGTTTGCCAAGCAGTTGCACCAATGCAAATGACAATTGATAAGGCAGCCCTACTGGCTGATGCAAAACCATTGCCAAGTACTTTGGCAGCATTGCCTGTTGCAAAACCTGCACCTGTTGCAGCAGCTTGCAGTATTCAAGAAGTTACTAACGTTGTAAAGGATTGGGCATCTGCATCGGGTCAAAAAAATGCAGACACTTACCTGAACTATTATTCAGATAAATTTGTACCCAGTGCCAGCTTAACTAAAGCAGCATGGGAAAGCCAAGCTAGAAAGAAAATGAGCCAAAATGGCAAAGTTGATTTATCAATCCAAAATATTACTGTGACATGTGATGGTGACAAAGCAAATGCAAAATTTGATTTAAATTCAAGCACAACAACCTACAAGCTTAAAAAAGTAGCCAATACTTCTTGTGAGGTTTGTAATATGAAGCGGATTCCAATCAAAGGGCCAACAAAAAATGTTAATAAAGAGCTTGATTTTGAGCGTTCAAATGGTCAGTGGAAAATTTTAAAAGAGCAACCACTTTAAAATTTAAATTGACTAAAGTAGTTTGAATAAAGGCATATGAAACCCATATGCTTTTTTTATTTCTTTATTAAGATTATCCTAGCGTTTTTGATAATTTTTGAGACTTGAAGATTTTGCGCAAATAATACTATAAGAATAAATGTATTATTAAGTTAAAGTGATTTCTGAAGCTTAAATTGGCAAAAAATTAAATATTAAAATATTTTTTGAAAAGATTGTATTAAAAGAATAGATGTTTAAAAAAATTTGGTGCGAGTGGGCGGAATCGAACCGCCAAGGCGTGAGCCGGCAGATTTTAAGTCTGCTGAGTTTACCAATTTCTCCACACTCGCAACATTGCCCTATATCTTCCAAAGCGGGCTGAATTATAGCACCACATAAAGCGAATTGAAACCCTAAATGCGTTTGGTTGAACTGGTTTTTATACAAGATTACTTAAAAAAGTAAGTGTTTAAATATTTCGTTTGAACGAATATTTTCAGTCTGCAAACACTAGGCCTCGAATATGAGACCTAAAAATATCGAAAAATCCCTAGTTTTATGCATCAGTCTTAGCAAAACTTTTCTCCAAATGCGTTTAAATCTCTATCTTTTTATTTTTGTTAAATAATAGGTTTGGCGGTTAGTTGATTCCTTCATTCTTTCCTTGCCAATATGGGATAGTCATTTTTTTTTAAAGTAGGATGATGATAAATGTAATTTTAGCGATGGTATTTTGAGGGCGAAATACCATCATATTTTATCAAATGTAGAAAAGGGGTCTTTCTATGAGTTCAACTTTAAAATCCTCGTTAAATGGATGGCATTTATGGGGGCTGGCAGTGGGGTTAGTCATTTCTGGCGAATATTTTGGCTGGAGTTACGGTTGGGATAAAGCAGGCACATTGGGCTTTTTGGTCACATCCATTCTCATTGCTATCATGTACACAACTTTTATTTTCAGTTTTACTGAATTAACAACTTCAATTCCACATGCAGGTGGCCCTTTTGCGTATGCTCGCCGTGCGTTTGGGCCAAAAATGGCGTTTGTGGCAGGTTTTGCTACGCTAATAGAGTTTGTGTTTGCTCCGCCAGCAATTGCTATGGCGATTGGTGCTTATCTTAATGTGCAGTTTCCTGGTGTTGATCCCAAGCTTTTTGCCGTAGGCGCTTATGTGATTTTTGTTGGGTTAAATATTATTGGTGTGCACATTGCTGCAACGTTTGAATTATTTGTCACAATTTTAGCGATTGTTGAACTATTGGTATTTATGGGCGTGGTTTCTCCTGGTTTTTCAATGGCAAATTTTGTTGCAAATGGTTGGGCAGGGCAAACTGAATTCACCAGTGCAGCGATACCTGGCATGATTGCGGCAATTCCGTTTGCAATTTGGTTTTTCTTAGCCATTGAGGGCGTTGCGATGGCGGCAGAAGAAGCAAAAGACC
The DNA here is from genome assembly GCA_965247415.1 of Methylophilaceae bacterium. Classification (GTDB taxonomy): domain Bacteria; phylum Pseudomonadota; class Gammaproteobacteria; order Burkholderiales; family Methylophilaceae; genus Methylotenera. The sequence goes on along the minus strand of OZ252007.1, from coordinate 528,359 downwards.
CTAAAAAAACCATTCCTAAAGCGTATATTGCAGGGATTTTAACGCTTGTAGTTTTGGCGATTGGCGTGATGGTGTTTGCGGGTGGTGCTGGCGATTGGAAAGTATTATCCAATATTAATGATCCATTACCACAAGCCATGAAAATGATTGTGGGTGAAAATAGTGGTTGGTTACATATGCTGGTGTGGATTGGTTTATTCGGCTTAGTGGCTTCATTTCACGGCATTATTTTAGGTTATTCTCGCCAAATTTTTGCATTATCACGTGCTGGCTTTATGCCAAAATTTTTTGGTGAAGTGAATAGCAAATATAAAACACCGCATCGTGCAATTATTGCGGGCGCAGTGGTGGGTGTGGCAGCGATTTTAAGCGATGATTTACAGTTTAATGGCATGACGCTTACCGCGAATTTAATTACCATGGCCGTATTTGGTGCGATTGTGATGTACATTGTTTCGATGATGAGCTTATTTGCTTTACGCAAAAATGAGCCAAATCTAGAGCGGCCTTTTAAAGCATATGCTTACCCGTTGTTTCCAACCATTGCTTTGGTGCTTGCTTCCATCAGCTTAATTACAATGATTTATTATAATCAGCAACTCACGGTTGTGTTTTTTGGTCTGATGGCTTTAGCTTATCTATACTTCATGATGACACAACATCATCGTGATGCTTCTGCAGATAATAAAGTCAGTGTTTAAATGACGTTTTAAACGTAAGCGAATTGCGCTGGGCTCAATAAAAAATTCTCAGCGCAGTTTAATCCAGTGTGAATGAGGTATTTATGACATACACATACAGCGTCGGTGTTCAAACATATCAATTTAAAGACTTAAAAGAAGTGATGGCCAAAGCCACGCCAGCGCGTTCTGGCGATTATTTGGCTGGGGTTGCCGCAGAAACGTATGCGGAGCGAATGGCAGCGCGGATGTGTTTGGCTGAAGTTCCGCTGAAGCTTTTTTTGGAAGATCTGTTGATTCCATATGAAACAGATGAAGTCACACGCTTGATTATTGATACGCATGACAGCAAAGCATTTGAAGAAATAAGCCATTTAACCGTAGCGGATTTTCGCGATTGGTTATTGTCAGATGTGGCTGATTCAGCCACATTAAAACGCGTTGCAAAAGGCATTACGCCAGAAATGGCAGCAGCGGTTAGTAAGATCATGCGTAATCAAGATTTAATTTTGGTTGCAAAAAAATGTCATGTCATCACGGCATTTAGAAATACGATCGGCTTGCCAGGGCATATTTCATCGCGCTTGCAGCCCAATCACCCCACAGATGACGCGCGCGGAATAGCCGCTTCTTTATTAGATGGTTTGCTGTATGGTTCGGGTGATGCGGTTATCGGCATTAACCCTGCAACTGACAGCTTGCCAGCGCTCATGGATTTGTATTATTTGGTGGATGAAATCATTCACCAATATGATATTCCAACGCAGTCCTGCATTCTGACCCATGTAACCAACCAAATTCAACTGATAGAAAAAGGCGCGCCAATCGATTTAGTCTTTCAATCCATTGCGGGAACAGAAAAAGCCAATAAAAGTTTTGGCATTGATTTATCTGTGCTGGCAGAGGCGCAATCGGCAGCGTTATCGCTCAACAGAGGAACCGTTGGCAATAATGTCATGTATTTTGAAACGGGCCAAGGCTCTGTTTTATCAGCCAACGCTAATTTTGGGGTGGATCAACAAACGTGTGAAGCCCGCGCTTATGCCATTGCTAGACATTTTTCACCTTTATTAACCAATACCGTGGTGGGTTTTATCGGCCCAGAATATTTATACGACGGCAAACAAATCATCCGCGCAGGGTTGGAAGATCATTTCTGTGGAAAATTACTCGGTGTACCGTTAGGGTGTGACGTGTGTTATACCAACCATGCCGAGGCGGATCAAGATGATATGGATACGCTGATGACCTTGCTGGCAACGGCTGGGCTGACTTTCGTGATGGGCATTCCAGGCGCGGATGACATTATGCTGAATTATCAAACCACATCTTTTCACGATACTTTGTATCTTCGTAAGGTATTAGGGCTTAAAGCCGCACCGGAGTTTGAACAATGGCTAAAGAAAATGAACATTATGGACAATCATGGACAAGTGCAACCCGTGACAGTCAATCATCCAATGCTACAGAATATGCCAAAAAATCTGCTGAAAGTGGCCTAACGCAAACAGACCCGATAGCGCAAGCTGACACAATCGCGCAAGCAGATCCGTGGCAGCATCTAAAAAGCTTTACGCGCGCGAGGATTGCTTTAGGTAGGGTGGGTAGCAGTTTGCCAACAAAAGAAGTATTAGATTTTGGTTTATCGCATGCAATGGCACGTGATGCCGTGCATCTTGCGCTTGATATTGATGCGCTCACGAGTGATATTCAAGCCTTAGGGTTGAAAGTATTGCAGGTACATAGCAATGCGCCAGATCGTCAAAGTTACTTAATTCGTCCAGATTGGGGACGCAGATTAAATGAGGCCAGCTGCCACCAACTTAACGCACTGAAACTGAATACACAGGCAGCTGCGCCGATTGATTTTATGCTGGTAGTGGGCGATGGCTTATCTTCCTTAGCGGTTGCTCGTCATGCTGTGCCATTAATCGCAGAAATTCAAAAAAATATCCCAGTAGAATGGAGCATGGGCGCGGTGGTGATTGCATCACAAGCACGGGTAGCGCTGGCGGATGAAGTAGCAGAGCGCATGGGAGCGCGCATGGTGGCGATGCTGATTGGCGAACGCCCAGGCTTGAGTTCACCAGACAGTTTGGGGGTTTATCTGACTTATCATCCAAAAGTGGGTTGTAGTGATGCAGATCGAAACTGTATTTCTAATGTGCGCCCCGAAGGGCTCAATTATTCTGCAGCTGCGAAAAAATTAGTGTGGTTAGCCAAGGAAGCAATGCGAACCGAGGCTTCTGGTGTCATGTTAAAAGATGAAAGCGATGCAGTTGAAGTGCTTGTTGAGAATCAACTTAATTTACCAGACCCGAATGGTGGCGTTTAAATGTTGTTGAGGGTAACTCACCAAACATTTTTTTGTATTCGTGTGAAAAATGCCCAAAATGCCAAAATCCCCAATGGGTCGCAGCTTCCGTCACAGAATTAGCCGTTTTTAACATTTGCCGCACCCCATTTAAGCGCGCCGCGCGTAAGTAAGCCACAGGACTCGTGTTAATCGCTTGTTCAAAATGGTATTGCAAGCTTCTTCGACTAATGGAAAGTGACTGACATAACTCAGCCACCGTAATTGGGTTATCCTGCCGCAAATGCACAATGTCGCGCGTATCAGCCAGAATTTTCCACGATTTATTCAGTAATAATTGTTGTTGTGACTGCATATTGTTTAATAAACTGTCTGTTACCAGCTGAACCGCGGTTGCAGAAGCTTCATCCACAAAATGGATATTTTCACAAAGTGCAGGTTGAGATTTCAAAGTCTGCATGGTAGTTGTAAAAAAATTAACCAAGTTAAGGTAGGCATGAAACGAAACTTTTGCAATATGCGCTTCTTTAAATTGCAAGTTGAGAAAGTATTGATCCTCCGCACTCAGCAAATGCATTAATTGATGACGATCAACCACAATCAGGCCAATTAATAAATTGGGTGGAGAAATAAACTCAAAGCCAGCTTTGCCAGAATAAACATGTACGGTATTTTGCTCACAAGGTGCGCCACAAAACATGCCATTTTCAATATTGTTGAGAGGGACGCCAATAGCAATCGTATCCTCATTCAAAACGCCATGCTGGTAAAGCTGTTGACTGGTAAATTCCCAAAAAAGGCTCACGCTACCTAAGTGCACTTCAGAAACAAATCCTTTGAAATGTCCCGCAGAAACTTGGGCGTAGTCTTGGTTCCAGCCATGCAAAAAACTTGCTTGCTCGTCAAAATCGCTGGTTAAATGAAAGTTTAATTTATTGTCAGCGCACTTATTATGTTCAGTGCCTAAATTTTCAGTGCCTAAATTTAAAGAACAGCTAACATCGATTTGCATTTATGAGCGCCTCCAATTTTACGTTCTACTTAAGCAATTATAATGCCTAAATAAATTTGCTGAGGGTCTAAAATAAGCCCGAATTTTTTATGATAAGCCTAGAGATTTAAGCCATTCTTACAAATTATTTATACACATTTTATATATTTTTAATTCTTACTTTTGCCTGTTAAAATCTATTAATATCTTTCATAAAGAAAACAGGCATGCAAACTCTCAAAGTCGTTTACCCTGGCACGTTTGACCCCGTTACCTTGGGGCATGAAGATTTAGTGCGCCGCGCTTCACGTTTATTTCCGCAGGTGGTGGTCGCCGTGGCGGGCAGCATTCATAAAAAAACCATGTTTAATTTAGAAGAACGCGTGTCGATGGCGAAAGAAGTGTTTGCCAACATTGAAAATGTTCAGGTAATTGGTTTTTCAGGCTTGCTGATGGAGTTTGTAAAAACGCAACAAGCACAAATGGTGATTCGAGGTTTGCGTGCAACCTCAGATTTTGAATATGAATTTCAACTCGCAGGCATGAACCGTAAACTTTATCCAGAGTTTGAAACTTTATTCTTAACGCCTGCCGAGCAATTTATGTTTATTTCTTCAAGCCTTGTGCGAGAAGTGGCAAGCTTGGGTGGTGATATTCATGCCTTTGTTTCAAGTCCTGTGGAAGCAGCAATTTTAAAAAAAATAGGCAAGACAATAGGTTAAATCAATATGGCATTAATGATTACCGATGAATGCATTAATTGCGATGTATGCGAGCCAGAATGCCCAAACGGTGCGATTTATCAGGGTGAAATGATTTATGAAATTAACCCTAATTTATGTACAGAATGTGTAGGCCACTTTGATAAACCACAATGTGTAGAAGTTTGCCCGATTGACTGTATTCCTCTCAACCCTGATGTGGTCGAAAGCCAAGAACAGTTGATGAAAAAATACTTAAAACTGACCAAGCAAGTGGATCAATTGCAAGCTGACCAATCAATAGAGGAATAAAAAATGCGTTTATTACACACCATGTTAAGAGTTGGCAATTTAGAACGTTCTATCCAATTTTATACGCAAGTGTTGGGCATGAAAGTATTGCGCCAGCATGATTTTCCTGACGGAAAATTTACCTTGGCGTTTGTTGGCTATGGCGCAGAAAGTGACCACACCGTACTAGAACTTACCTACAATTACGGTGTAGAAAGTTATGAGATTGGCAAAGCCTATGGACACATTGCAATTGAAGTAGACGATGCATATGAAGCCTGCGAAAAAGTAAAAATAGCTGGCGGGAAAGTCATTCGCGAAGCAGGGCCGATGATGCATGGAAAAACCGTCATTGCGTTTATTGAAGATCCAGATGGCTACAAAGTAGAATTTATACAGGCAGGAACATTTAGTTTTAAAAGCATTTAAATGTCCTGGTGCGTTTATCTTTTAGAATGCAATAACGGCGCATATTACGCCGGCATTACCAATGATTTGCAAGCACGTTTTTTGGCGCATCAAACAGGCAAAGGCGCAAAATATACCCGCGCGAATCCGCCTATAAAAATTATCGCAAGTAAAATTTATGAAAACCGCTCAGAAGCAAGCGCCGCGGAAGCGATGCTAAAAAAATTATCACGCCAGCAAAAAGTTGGTTTTTTTGCATCGTAAGAAGTTGAATTTACATGATTTCTTCAGCGCAATTGCAACAAGTAATTTCATTGATTAAAAGCAATGATTGGCATGCGGCGCATGAAATCGCACAAAGTCACAATGATCCAACAGCCAATTGGTTGCATGCAGTTTTGCACAAAATTGAAGGAGATGTGACTAACAGCCATTATTGGTATGCAAAAACTAAGGGTATTCATTTTGATAAATATCCCGATCTTGCAAAAGAGTTAGTGGCGATTTCACAATCATTTTGCTAGGAATATTCATCAAGTTTTTTTGCAATAATTCATCACCATTTCAAAAGCTTAGCGTGTTAAGTGCTTTAATTGTTGGCTTTAAAAGAGAATGCCTAATGGTTAAATCATACATTAAATAAAAACTTGAATTTTTTTCGCGTATTTATTAGTAATTTTATAAACAATTTTTAAAATTAAGTCTTATATAAAACCTAAGACAAAGCTAGTAAAACAAAGGGAAAGATGGCACTGGCGCGTCATTTTAACTTGACCAAAAACGTTAAAAAAGCCACACTAACGCTTAAATTTCAGTTTTAATATTTTTTGACATAAACTTCGTATAACAATCTGTTTTTATTTTTAAATTTTTTGTAAATTACTTTAATGCATCGTTCCTTTGCGTTTTATTATTCGTCACACAATTTATGAGACGCATTGCGATCAACTCGGAGAACTCTCACGCATGGCAATCAATCAGCAAGTTGGGTTGACAGAAACAGACCCGCTAGAAACACAAGAGTGGCTAGACGCGCTTATGTCCGTCATTGAAAATGAAGGCACAGAACGCGCACATTTTTTATTAGAGGCCATGATTGATAAAGCGCGTCGTTCAGGCAGTAATTTGCCCTACAAAGCAACCACAGCTTATGTGAATACCATTCCAACCCACTTGCAAGCAAAACTGCCGGGTGACCCAGAAATGGAGCGTCGCGTGCGCGCGTTGGTGCGTTGGAATGCCATTATGACGGTGTTGCGTGCGAACGAAAAATCGCCAGGTGTGGGCGGACATATTGCGAGTTTTCAATCTGCCGCAACTTTGTACGACACGGGTTTTAACTATTTTTTCCGCGCACCAAATGAAAATTTTGGTGGTGATTGCGTGTATTTTCAAGGCCATTCATCGCCAGGTGTTTATGCGCGTGCTTTCTTAGAAGGCCGTTTTACAGAAGAACAAATGGATAATTTCCGCCAAGAAACAGGCGGCAATGGTTTGTCGAGTTATCCGCATCCTTGGTTAATGCCAGACTTTTGGCAATTTCCCACGGTTTCAATGGGTTTGGGGCCTTTAGCGGGGATTTATCAAGCGCGTTTCTTAAAATATATTCATGATCGTGGAATTGCAGATACGTCAGACCGTAAAGTGTGGGTGTTTTGTGGTGATGGCGAAATGGATGAGCCTGAATCTCAAGGCGCAATTTCATTGGCCGCACGTGAAGGTTTAGATAACCTTATTTTTGTCATTAATTGTAACTTGCAGCGTCTTGATGGCCCTGTGCGCGGCAATGGCAAAATTATTCAAGAGTTGGAATCTAATTTCCGTGGCGCAGGCTGGAATGCAATAAAAGTGGTTTGGGGTTCTTATTGGGATCCATTGTTGGCGATGGACAAAGAAGGCTTGCTGAAAAAACGCATGGAAGAATGTGTGGATGGTGAATACCAAAACTTTAAAGCCAAAGGCGGCGCTTATACCCGCGAGCATTTTTTTGGCAAATATCCTGAATTAAAAGAAATGGTTGCTGCCATGAGTGACCAAGATATTTGGCGCTTAAACCGCGGCGGTCATGATCCACATAAAGTGTTTGCGGCGTATCATGCAGCGGTCAATCATAAAGGCCAGCCAACCGTCATTTTAGCCAAAACGGTTAAAGGTTACGGTATGGGTGACGCGGGCGAAGGCCAAAACACGACGCATCAACAAAAAAGCATGGATATTGAATCACTCAAAAAATTCCGTGACCGTTTTGATTTGCCATTAACAGACGAACAAGTCGAAAAGTTATCGTTTTACAAACCCGCAGATGACAGCCCAGAAATGAAATATTTGGCTGAACGACGTGCGGCGATGGGCGGTTTTGTACCGCAACGACGTCAAAAAGGGAATGAACTTACCGTTCCTGAGCTAAGCGCTTTCGATAATATGTTGGTTTCAACAGGTGATCGTGAAATTTCTACCACCATGGCGTTTGTGCGTATTCTTTCTACATTGGTGCGTGATAAACAAATTGGCAAATATGTTGTGCCCATTGTGCCAGATGAAGCGCGTACATTTGGCATGGAAGGCATGTTCCGCCAATTAGGCATTTATTCTTCTGTGGGGCAACTTTACGAACCACAAGATTCTGACCAAGTGATGTATTACAAAGAATCAAAAAGTGGCCAGATTTTAGAAGAAGGCATTAACGAAGCGGGTTCTTTTGCAAGTTGGCTAGCGGCGGCAACATCTTATAGCGTGACTGGCACGCAGATGATTCCGTTTTATATTTACTATTCCATGTTTGGCTTTCAACGCATTGGCGATTTTGCATGGGCTGCGGGTGATTCACGTGCGCGTGGATTCTTGCTGGGCGCAACCGCTGGGCGTACTACATTGAATGGCGAAGGCTTGCAACATGAAGATGGCCATAGCCATTTAATGTCAGCTACCATTCCTAATTGCATTTCTTACGACCCAACGTTTGCTTACGAATTAGCCGTAATTATTCAAGAAGGTTTGCGTCGTATGGTGCAAAACCAAGAAGATGTGTACTACTACATTACCTTGATGAATGAAAATTACACGCATCCTGAAATGCCCAAAGGCAGTAGCGACGGCATTTTAAAAGGCATGTACGCGTTTAGTAAATCAACAGCAAAAGGCCACAAAGTGCAACTCATGGGTTCTGGCGTGATTTTGCGCGAGGTAATTGCGGCGGGCGAAATGCTTGAAAAAGATTGGGGTGTATCAGCCGATATTTGGAGCGTGACAAGCTTTACTGAACTTCGCCGTGAGGGTTTAGATGCAGAGCGCTGGAATATGCTGAACCCTGAAAAACCTGCGCGTTTGAGTTATGTTGCTCAAGCGATGAAAGGTGCTGAAGGCCCGACCATTGCTTCAACCGATTATATGAAAGCTTTTGCAGAGCAAATTGCTGGCTTTGTGCCAGGAAAATTTGTTGCATTAGGTACGGATGGCTATGGCCGTTCAGACAGCCGCGAGGCGCTGCGCAGCTTCTTTGAGGTGGATCGCAACTATGTTGTGGTAGCGGCACTGAAAGCCTTGGCAGATGAAGGAAAAATCCCTGCGAGCAAAGTCAGCGAAGCCATAAAAAAATACGCGTTAGATGCTAACAAGCCTAACCCAACCACCGTTTAAGGAGACGATATAACATGGCAATTCAAGACGTATTCGTCCCTGATATTGGTAATTTTGATAGTGTTGATGTGATTGAAGTCCTTGTGAAAGCAGGTGACGAAGTAGCAAAAGAAGATTCTCTAATGACGGTAGAGTCGGACAAAGCTTCGATGGATATTCCATCACCATTTTCTGGGATTGTGAAAGAAGTTAAAATAAAAGTTGGAGACAAAGCAGCGCAAGGCCATTTGATTTTAACCATGGACGTGGTTGAAGGCGTTGCTGCGAAACCAGTAGAAACAAAAGCGGTTGAAGCTAAGCCTGTAGAAGCTCCAAAACCAGCTACTGTCGCTGCCATTCCTGAACCCAGCCGCCCAGCCCCTGAGCCGCCTAAAACCATTGCGCCTGCGCAAAAACCAGCACCTGTTGGACAAAGTGCGGTGGTTGAATCAGGTAAGCTTTCTCACGCGAGCCCAAGTGTTAGAAAGTTTGCACGTGAGTTAGGCGTTAATTTATCTTTGGTAAAAGGAACTGCGCCAAAAAATCGTATTCTTCAGGAAGATGTGCAAGCCTATGTAAAAGGTGAACTTGCCAAACCACGTACAGAAAATATGGGTGCTGGTGTCAGCAGTTTAGCTGCCTTGCCAATGCCAGTGATTGATTTTAGCCAATTTGGCAGCATTGAAACCAAGCCACTGTCGCGCATCAAAAAATTATCTGGTGCAAACTTGCACCGCAATTGGGTCACCGCTCCACACGTTACACAATTTGATGAAGCCGACATTACAGACTTAGAAGACTTCAGAAAATCCATGATGGCAGAGGCAGAAAAACGTGGCGTTAAGCTCACCATGTTGGCTTTTTTAATCAAAGCATCTGTGAATGCGCTCAAAGCCTACCCAAATTTTAATGCTTCGCTTGCACCTGATGGCGATAGTTTAATTTTAAAAAATTATTTCAATATTGGCTTTGCCTGCGATACGCCTGACGGCTTGGTTGTGCCAGTGGTGCGCGATGTGCATCAAAAAGATGTGCTGGATATTGCCCGTGATTTAATGGACTTATCTGGCAAAGCACGTGAACGCAAATTAAAAATTGAAGAAATGCAAGGCGGCTGCTTTACGATTTCCAGCTTGGGCGGCATTGGCGGTACCATGTTTACACCGATTATTAATTGCCCCGAAGTCGCAATTTTAGGCGTATCTCGTTCCAGCATGCAGCCTGTTTATGACGCAAAAACAAAAAGTTTTGAACCGCGCTTGATTCTACCATTATCACTTTCTTACGATCACCGCGTGATTGACGGCGCAGATGGCGCGCGTTTTACCAGCCATATGCGCATGATGTTGAGTGATGTGCGCAGATTATTGCTTTAAACTTTTTTTGTTTGAGTGATTTGAATAGAGCTCTTAATTTTTGAGGGCTTTATTTTTTTGTCTTTGCTTAAGCTTGATGTGCCAAATAGCGCCTATCCCAACTGCTCACCTCGTACATAAAGTGGGCGAGTTCAATTTCTTTGACATTACAAAATGCATCAATAAAAGTGTCGCCAAACATTTCACGCGCATGTTTGCTTTGGGAAAGTTGTGTGAGTGCGCTTTCTAAACCAACGGCAATTTCACGTGGAAATTCATAACCGTCACGGTCGTCCACAGGCGTGGTTGGTGTCAATTTTTCTTGCATGCCACGCAATCCGCAAGCGAGTGTTACTGCCATGGCTAAATAAGGGTTGGCATCACTGCCAGCAAAACGGTTTTCAACACGGCGTGCGGCAGCATTTGAATGAGGAACGCGTAAGCCAATGGTGCGATTATCGTGTCCCCATTGCAAGTTTATCGGCGCTTGAGTGCCGCGCGCATAGCGGCGCCAAGAGTTGATGTAAGGCGCCATCATCGGCATTAAATCTGCCATATATTTTTGTAAGCCAGCAATATAGGCATAAAATTCTGGCGTTGCTTCTCCCTGAGCATCACTAAAAATATTATTACCATTTTTGTCCACAATGCTTTGATGCAAATGCATGGAACAGCCATCGTAATCCGCCAATGGTTTTGCCATAAATACTGCATTTAAGGCATGCTGCGCGGCAATTTCTCTTGTGGTGTGTTTAAAAAGTACCACATCATCGGCAAGTTTTAATGGGTCGCCATGCAAAAGATTAATTTCAAATTGGTTAGCGGCCATTTCATGTAGCCAAGTGTCGGTACGAATTTCTAGTGCATCGTAAGCATTTTGTAAATCTTGCCAAAATTCGCGAAAATCTGCCGTGGAATTTAAGCTATAACCCATTTGACGCTCAAGTTCTGGGCTACCACCACGCAAGTTTGGGTAAGTAAAGCCGTTTGCTTCTAGGCCATCACGTTTAAACAAATAAAATTCAATTTCTGGCGCAACAATCGGCTGCAAACCAATCGCTTCGTACTGCGTCAAAATCTTTTTTAAAATATTTCTCGGCGCATGTTCTGATGGCGTTCCATCAAAATTCATGCAATCATGAAGGACCCAAGCGCGATGTTGATGCCAAGGAATTTGTTTAAAAGTAGTGTAATCGGGTTTCAAAATCGTGTCGTTATCAATGGCGCCAATCACATGGTCATCGCAGTATTCACCATTAATAGTCTGTAAAATCACCGCTTTAGCAATGCGCAATTCTTTGCCTGTAGCAAAATCACCACCTCGCATCACTTTTCCGCGAAGAGTAGCATTAATGGTGGGAAAGACACATTCCACTTCGCTGATATTATATTTTTTGATTGTTTCAGAAATTATTTTTAACGACGACATACTTTCCCCATTAATTTAATTCAATCTATCTATTTCATCGTTTTATTTCATAGTCGGCATAATAAATTCTGCACCATTGCTGACTTTATTCGGCCAGCGCTGTGTCACCGTTTTAATGCGGGTGTAAAAACGCACGCCTTCTGGGCCATAAATGGCGTAATCGCCAAATATAGACGCTTTCCAACCGCCAAAACTGTGAAATGCCATTGGCACAGGAATCGGCGCATTCACGCCCACCATGCCTACTTCAATTTCGCTCACAAACGCACGAGCCGCGCCGCCATCACGCGTGAAAATGGCTGTGCCATTGCCATATTCATGCGCGTTAATTAAATCAACCGCTTCGCGATATGTTTTGACGCGCACAATGCATAATACGGGGCCAAAAATCTCTTCGCAATAAATTTTCATACTGGGGGTAACATGGTCAAAGAGTGTGCCGGCCAAAAAGAAACCGTCTTGCGGGGTGTTGAGATCACGCCCATCCACACAAATTTTTGCACCTTGTGTAACTCCACTTTCAATATAGCCACGCACTTTGTCGCGATGTTGCGCGGTAATCAGCGGGCCCATTTCTGCTTTTGCGTTTAAGCCATCTGCAATCACAATATTTTTTACTTTGGTTGAAAGTTTCGCTACCAATGCATCAGCTACCGCATCGCCGACCACAACGGCAACAGAAATCGCCATGCAGCGCTCACCCGCTGCGCCATAAGCCGCGCCCATTAAGGCGTCCGCAGCACTGTCTAAATCTGCATCTGGCATAATCAGCATATGATTTTTTGCACCGCCCAGTGCTTGGGCGCGTTTTCCATTTGCAGTTGCAGTGGTGTGAATATATTTCGCAATCGGCGTTGAGCCAACAAAACTAATGGCTTTTACCTTTGGATGAGCCAATAACGCATCCACAGCTTCTTTATCGCCATGCACTACATTGAAAACGCCATCAGGCAAGCCCGCTTCTTTGAGCAATTCCGCTAAACGAATTGCAGTGCTTGGAACGCGCTCAGAAGGTTTTAAGACAAAGGTATTGCCACACACAATGGCGAGTGGAAACATCCACATCGGCACCATGGCGGGGAAGTTAAACGGTGTAATGCCAGCTACCACGCCAAGCGGTTGGCGCATGGAATAACTATCGACATCAGTGCCGACATTTTCGCTAAATTCCCCTTTTAAAAATTGCGGCGCGCCGCAGGCAAATTCTACGTTTTCTAAACCACGTTGAAACTCCGCAGCTGCATCGGCTAATACTTTTCCATGCTCTTGTGAGATTAATCTTGCAAGTTCATCAGCATGTTCTTCTAGCAACGTTTTAAATTTAAACATGACTCGCGCGCGGCGCAGTGGCGTTGTAGCAGCCCAATTTGGCCAAGCAGTTTGTGCGGCACAGACGGCAGCATCCACATCTTTAACCGTTGCAAGCGGAACTTGACTGGTGACTTCACCAGTAGCAGGGTTAAAGACATCAGCAGTGCGCTCGCACGTGCCTGCTACAGCTTGACCGTTAATAAAATGGTTTAATGTTTTGCGACTCATCCGATTTGCTCCAAAGGTTGTGCGGTGTGATGCCCTAAATCAGCTAGGGCGGCATAATGCAGGGCGCTTTGCGCTGCCCAAAGTTGTTCATTTTTTAGATATTGGTTGGGCTCTAAACCTGCTTCACCACGTGCGGCAATCGCTTTGATGGCTTCCGCTAGTGTATTGAAAATTCGGTCAATTTCGTGTTTTTCAATGGTCAGCGGTGGAGAAATTGCAATAATATCGCCCGTAAAACGCACATGTAGACCAAGCTCATAACATTTTAAATACACGGGAAACGAAAATGCGCTTGGCTTACCTGCAATTGATTCAAACTCTATTCCAGCTACTAAGCCAATATTGCGAATATCACGCACCATGGACAAACCTTTTAAACTATGCGCCGCTTCCTCAAAATATTTGCTTAAACCATTAGCGCGGTTTTCCAATTGCTCATGTTCAAAAATGTCCAGCGTGGCAATGGCCGCAGCGCAGGCGATTGGGATGGCGCTGTATGTATAACCATGCGGTAACTCAATCGCGCCCGTTGGGCTGTGTTCCATAAACGCATCGTATATTTCGCGCTTGACTGCTACGGCTCCCATTGGCACCACGCCATTGGTCAAGCCTTTTGCGCAGGTAATCATATCGGGAATCACGCCAAAATAATCCGCGCCAAATTTTGTGCCTAAGCGCCCAAAGCCTGTAATGACTTCATCAAAAATCAACAAAATACCATGCTTGTCACAAATTTCACGCAAGCGTTTTAAATAGCCTTGTGGCGGCACAATCACACCCGCAGAACCTTGCATCGGTTCAATAATGAGCGCGGCAATTGTGGAAGCATCGTGCAGTGTGGTAATGCGCGCCTCAAATTCATTGGCAAGTGCAATGCCGCCATCCGCTGGTACGCCTTTGGTGAAGGCATTTTTTGCAATGTCTAATGGATGGCGAATATGGTCAACGCCTGCAAGCGCATTACCAAAAGCTTTGCGGTTGCCAGCAATACCACCGACTGCAATGCCGCCGAAATTCACACCGTGATAACCGCGCTCGCGCCCAATCAATTTATTTCTAAGCGGGTTGCCGCAAACGCGGTGGTAAGCCAGAGCAATTTTTAACGCGGTATCGGCGGATTCAGAACCTGAGTTGGTAAAAAAAATACGGTCTAATCCTTTAGGCATATATTCAGCCACACGGCTTGCGGCTTCAAACGCAAGCGGATGACTCGATTGAAACGCAGGTGCATAATCCAGCGTGAGAAGTTGCTTGCCAACGGCTGTGGCAATTTCTTCACGCCCATGGCCTGCTGGTGTACACCATAAACCAGCCGTGCCATCTAGTAATTGTCTGTCATCCATGGTGGTGAAAAAATTACCTTTGGCCGCTTTAAAAAGGCGCGGCATGGTTTTAAATTGCCGATTAGCCGTAAATGGCACCCAATAATGCGATAAATCTGGCATTTTAATCTGCTTGCTTTGAGACATGGTTAAACCTTATACAAGTGTTATTTAACATTATCTTCATGTGTTAATCATTTTGTGTCAAGAATGGTTTAAATAATAATTAACTTACTGATTTAATTATATTTTATAATTCAACTGTTATTGAATATTTAACACTTTTAACACTGATGGGTTAACACTATGGATATTGATGTTGGCATGAGATTAAAAATGGTGCGCATTCGCCATCAATTGTCGCAGCGTACATTGGCAAAACGGTCAGGCGTTGCTAATGCCAGTATTTCTCTGATCGAGTCTGGTAATACCAGCCCATCTGTCAGCGCCTTAAAAAAAATATTAGCCGGCATTCCCATGACGTTGGCAGAATTTTTTTCTGATGCATTGCCAGACGTTAAAAGTGAAGTGTTTTATCGTGCGGATGCTTTGGTGGAAATTAGTGGCGGCGAAGGTATTTCGTATCGACAAATTGGCTCTGCGAAGTCTGGCCATGTGTTGCAAATTTTAAATGAACGCTATGCCGTGGGCGCAGATACTGGTTTGGTGATGCTCGAACATGAAGGCGAAGAGGGCGGCATTATTCTCACAGGGCGCTTAGAAGTGACGGTGGGCAATGCAACTCGTGTGTTAAATGCAGGAGATGCGTATTATTTTAATAGCCGTGAGCCGCACCGATTTCGTAATGTGGGTGAAGTTCCTTGTACTTTAGTGAGCGCATGTAGTCCGCCTACATTTTAAGATAATTTTTTAAGGTAAAGTTTCATTGACTAACCCATTCAAACTTAATGCAAAACTTTCTTTCACTTCTTCCATGACAATATAACTGCGCGATTCTTGCGCATTTGGGAGCGTTAGTAAAATATCCCCCAACAAGGTGCGGTAATCCGCCATTTTTGCAATCCGCGCTTTAATTAAATAATCAAAATCACCTGAAACTAAATGGCATTCCAACACGCTCGGGAGTTTAAGAATTTCTTGCTTAAATTTGCTAAAAATTGTGCCAGATTTACTGGAAAGTTTAATTTCTACAAACACCAGCAAGCCTAACCCCATGGCTTGCGGATCAAGCCGCGCGTGGTAGCCCAATATTACACCTTCTTTTTCTAAATTTTTGACGCGTTCTCCGCAAGGCGTCACAGAAAGCCCAACGCGTTCCGCAAGTTCTGTAATTGCAATACGCGCATCGGATTGTAAGACTTCTAAAATTTTCAGGTCAATACGGTCAAGCTCGCGCACTGCATGGGTTCGGATTCGCATAAAATTTCCAATGTATAAAGATAAACTAATTTTTTTAGATAATTTAGTGAATATTACTATTTAATTAATTATTATGGTTTATATTTTATATATACGTAAAAATTTTAGTGAATTATATTTTTTATTATCAATAAAATATTACTAATAAAATAACGTATTTTAAAGAGGCTTTTGTGAAGGTACTCATTTTAGGTTCAGGTGTCATTGGCGTCACCAGCGCTTATTACTTGGCAAAAAAGGGCTTTGAAGTCACCGTGATTGACCGTCAACCAGCCGTTGGCTTAGAAACTAGCTTTGCCAATGCGGGGCAGATTTCACCAGGTTATTCTGCGCCATGGGCTGCGCCCGGTGTGCCGATGAAAGCGCTGAAATGGTTGTTTCAACGCCATGCACCACTGGCCATCAAGCCAGATTTATCGCTCTGGCAATTACAATGGACTTACCAATTATTAAAAAATTGTACGGCAAAACGATACGACCTAAATAAAGAGCGTATGGTGCGGTTGGCTGAATATAGTCGAGATTGTATTGTAGAATTGCGCAAAAACACAGGCATCGCTTATGAAGGCCGCACGCAAGGCACCTTGCAAGTGTTCCGCACACAAAAACAATTGGAAGCAGAAGCCAAGGATATTGCCGTCTTAAGCAGATTAGGCGTGCCTTTTGAACACCTTGACCCAGAAGGGTGTGCGAGAGTTGAACCAGCGTTGTCGTTGGTGAAAGATCAATTACTCGGTGGCTTGCGTTTGCCGACTGACGAAACTGGCGATTGCCAATTATTTACGCAAAATTTGGCAGAAGAAGCTAAAAAAATGGGTGTGAAATTTCGACATGATGTGAGTATTCAAAAATTTTTAATCGAAAATGGGAAGATTAGCGGCGTAGAAATCAATGCTTCTCAAGGTTTAGAAGTGTTGCTCGCAGATGAATATGTTGTTGCGCTTGGCAGTTATTCGCGAGAATTGATGATGGGCTTGGGTTTAAATATTCCAGTTTATCCAGTAAAAGGGTACTCCTTAACCGTGCCAGTCACCAATAGCGCAGCCTCACCAGTTTCTACCGTGATGGACGAAACCTACAAAGTGGCGATTACCCGTTTTAATGAGCGTATTCGCGTGGGCGGCATGGCAGAATTAGCAGGCTTTGATTTAAGTTTAAATCCACGGCGGCGTGAAACTTTAGAAATGGTATTGAATGGTTTATTCCCAAAAGGTGGCAATGTTTCAAAAGCACAATTTTGGACAGGTTTACGCCCTATGACGCCCGATGGCACGCCCATTATCGGCAAAGCTTCAGATTTATATCGTAACGTTTGGCTTAACACGGGGCATGGCACGCTAGGT
This sequence comes from Methylophilaceae bacterium, assembly GCA_965247415.1. Lineage (GTDB taxonomy): Bacteria > Pseudomonadota > Gammaproteobacteria > Burkholderiales > Methylophilaceae > Methylotenera. The sequence goes on along the minus strand of OZ252007.1, from coordinate 510,991 downwards.
TGGACAATGGCCTGCGGTTCAGCGCAAGTGTTGGCTGATTTACTGGCGCACAAACAGCCCGACATTTATACTGAAGACTTAAGCTTAGAACGTTATCACTAGCCCATTATTCAAAGCCAGGTACAAAAAGAATAACTAACTTTATTTATGACTCGCCCAGCCATTGCCCATATTCGTCTTGATGCTTTTCGGAATAATTATCAACTTGCAAAAAAATTGCACGGCGGCAAAGCGCTTGCAGTTGTTAAAGCCAATGCTTATGGACACGGTGCAGTCCATTGCGCTAAAGCCATTGAATATGAAGCCGATGGTTTTGCTGTAGCTTGTTTAGAAGAAGCCATTCAACTTCGGCAAGCAGGCATTAAAAACCCAATTTTATTGTTAGAAGGATTTTTTGAAGCAGCAGAATTATCAGATATAATGAAATACGATTGTTGGATGGTGATTCACGCACAGTGGCAAATCGAAATTTTTCTAGCAAGCACGCTCACTAAACCCGTTCATATTTGGCTAAAAATGGACAGCGGCATGCACCGCGTTGGCTTGTCCCCACAAGCTTACCGTCAAGCTTACAAAAGCTTAAGCGAACATCCAAATGTTGAAAAAATTGTGTTGATGTCGCATTTTGCCAATGCGGATAATTTGGAATCGCCGCATACCTTGCAACAAAATGCGCTGTTTGAAGAAGTCACTTCTGAATTAAATACTAAAAATAATGTAGAAACTAAAATCAATTTAGAAATAAGCTTGGCAAATTCTGCCGCCATTTTGGCGTGGCCGCAAAGTCATGCAAATTGGGCACGCCCTGGCATTATGCTTTACGGGGCAGATCCACATTGTCAGCAAGAATCAACCTTGCGCGCCGTGATGCAATTAACCGCACGCATTATTTCCATCCGTGAAATTCATCAAGGTGAATCAATAGGCTATGGCAGTATTTTCACCGCTGAAAAAAATATGCTGGTTGGCGTGGTTTCTTGTGGCTATGCAGATGGTTATCCGCGCAGTGCGATCAATGCGCCTGCTGCGGTGGATGGCATCATGACGCGCGTAATTGGGCGCGTTTCTATGGACATGCTTTTTGTGGATTTAACCCATGTGGCTAGCGCAAAAATAGGCAGCCTTGTTGAACTTTGGGGCGACCAAGTCTCGGCAAATGAAGTAGCAAAAGCGGCTGGCACCATCGCTTATGAGTTATTTTGCAATGTAAAACGGGTACAATTCCAATACACAGATATTTAAATTTTTTTAATGAAAGAGAAGCAATGAAAATCATTCAAACCCCAAACGCACCTGCCGCCATTGGTCCTTATTCACAAGCCATTAGTATCGGAAATTTATTGTTTACCTCAGGCCAAATTCCACTGCGCCCAGATGGCACGCTGAATGATGGCGACATTACCGTGCAAACCACGCAAGTGTTAGCCAACTTAAAAGCCGTGATTGAAGCCGCTGGGGCGGATTTGTCAAAAGTAGTTAAAACCACTGTTTTTTTAAAAAACTTAGAAGATTTTGTTGCGATGAATACGGTGTATGGTGAGGTGTTTGCAGGCCATACGCCCGCACGTTCTACCGTACAAGTGGCAAAACTGCCAAGAGATGTGTTAGTGGAAATTGAAGCGATTGTGTCGCTCGCTTAAGTTTTTATTTTACTGATATAAAAGCCCGCGCGTAAAACCGTGGGCTTTTTTGTGGATTATTGAATTGATAAAATAAATTACAAGCCAGATTTTATTTTAGTAAATGCCCGCGTCATTACGCGTCTAATGGCATTACTTCTTACTTGGTAAAACTGCGCTTTACTACTTAAATCTTCATCTGGTGGAAAGGCAATTTTATTTGCCAAAACATCAGCGTCAATGAATTTTCGCGCGGCTAAGTTGGGGCTGGTAAACATCGTATAGTTGGTAATTTCCGCTTGCACTTCTGGGCGCAAAATATAATTCATCCAAAGGTGCGCATTTTCTGGGTGTGGTGCATCTGCTGGAATCATCATGGATTCAAAGCCAAATTGCATGCCATTAGGCGGTAATGGCGCTTCAATTTTGATGCCATTTTTAGCTTCTTTGGCTTGAAACGCGGCGTTATTAAAATCGCTACCATAACCCAATGCTACGCAAATATTACCTGTTGCTATGTCTGTAATGTGGCCATTGTAAGTAAAAATTTTGATGTCTTTGCGGACTTTTTGTAACATATGAGTGGCTATTTTGTAATCAGCTTCTTGGTTACTAAATGCGGGTTTGCCAACATAAATCAGCGCAGATGGAAATACATCGCTCGCGCTATCAAGCATGGCGATGCCGCATTTTTTAAGCTTTGCCGTATATTTTGGATTAAAGACCAACTCAAACGGATTGGCTGGAATTGGCTCTTCGCCAAGCGCAGCTTTTACTTTTGCAACGTTATAACCCACGCTGACTGAGCCGCCTAACCATGGCACCATATATTGATTGTTTGGGTCTAGCTTTGCCATTTGGTGCATGACTGCTGGATTTAAATTGCTCCAATTAGTCAATTTTTTTCGATCAATTTTTTGTACTTTTCCACCATCGATCATAATGCGACCAAAATCTGATGATGGCACAATAATGTCGTAACCTGTTTTCCCAGCAATCACTTTGGCTAATAACACTTCGTTGGAATCAAAATTGTCGTATCGCACTTTGATGCCCGTTTCTTTTTCAAAGTTTTTTACCGTATTTTCGCCAATGTATTCTGCCCAGTTATTAATATTGAGTACTTTTTCATTTGCAGAAAATGTAGAAAAAGTGGTTAAGCTAAAAAGAATTGCGGCTAAAAAACGGTCACGCTTTTGATTTAACAGCATTTTGTTTTCCTTATATAAATAAAAAATTATTTTCCAATATTATTTGCATTCTGCGCTAATCACACACAGCATTTCTGCTGCAATTTGCGCAGCAGCTAAAGCCGTAATTTCACTTTGGTCATAGGCGGGTGCAACTTCTACGACGTCCATGCCGATAATATTGAGTCCAACAAATTTGCGTAAAATCGCTAGCGCTTGTGCAGAACTTAAGCCGCCAGCGACGGGCGTGCCAGTGCCAGGGGCAAAAGCAGGGTCTAGGCAATCAATATCAAACGTGAGATACACATTGCGTTTGCCAACTATTTCACGCACTTTTTGGGCAACAGCGTTCACGCCATGTTCATGCACCCAATCTGCACCTAGAATATTCACGCCCATAAAATCTTCATTCCAAGTTCTAATGCCAATTTGTACAGAAGTTGCAGGGTCAATCAAGCCGTCTTTAATGGCTTTGTAAAACATGCTGCCGTGGTTGAGCGAGTTTGGCTCATCGTCTGCCCACGTATCGCAATGCGCATCAAAATGTATGATAGAAAGCGGCGCGCCAAATTTTTCTGCATGCGCTTTTAAAAGAGGGTAGGTAATGTAATGGTCGCCACCCAGCGTGAGCATTTTTGCGTTTGATTGCAAAATGGTTTTTGCATGGATGTAAATGCTGTTAAAAATGGTGTGCGGATTATGCGAATCTAAGTAGCAATCGCCGTAATCAATCACGGCTAATCTGTCACAAGGCCCAAAGCCCCAAGGGTGAATCAGTTCATTCATTTGCACAGAAGCCGCACGCACCGCTGCTGGCCCCAAGCGCGCACCGCTGCGAAAAGTGGTTGCAATATCCAGTGGAACACCAGAAACCACCACATCCACACCTTCTAAATTTTTGGTGTATTGCCTGCGCATAAAAGACAAAATGCCAGAATAAGTGTTTTCACGCTCATAACCTTTTAGCGAGTTACGGGTAATGGCGTTATCGCCAAGATTGTTAGAGTTTGCCAAAATGTTCTCCTAATAGATGGTTGAATATTGGCAGTTTTAGTGGATAGAAGCAATCAAGTTGATGGGATTATCAATTTTTTTGATTTTATGGTGAGTCATTTAGTGAAGCCTATTTAAATTAAATTTTTTATATTTTCAGTCGTTAAAATAATCTGAAATAGATGTTTTAATGGACGAAAAATTTTCTTAAGTATTGTGATGTTTCACATCGGTATGCGATAATTCGTAGTTCTTATTAATGTACAAAAGCCGCATTTTTGTGGCTTTTATTATTTTGAGGTAATTAAAAATGCCAGTGATTCGTTTGCCTGATGGTTCTCAACGTGAATTTGATGTATCAGTCACTGTTGCCGAAGTTGCGCTTAATATTGGTGCAGGTCTAGCGAAAGCGGCGCTCGCAGGCAGGGTGAATGGTCAAGTTGTTGATACCAGTTTTTTGATAGAAAACGATGTTGATTTGGCAATTATTACCGATAAAAATGACGAAGGTTTAGAGATCATTCGTCATTCAACCGCACATTTATTGGCCTATGCGGTGAAGTCACTTTTCCCAGATGCGCAAGTTACCATTGGTCCTGTTATTGATAATGGCTTTTATTATGATTTTTCATATAAACGTGCGTTTACGCCTGAAGACTTAATTGCCATTGAAAAGAAAATGGTTGAGTTGGCAAAAAAAGATGAGCGCGTGACCCGTCAAGTCTTGCCGCGCGATGAAGCAGTTGCTTATTTCAAATCAATTAATGAACATTACAAAGCAGAAATTATTGCAAGCATTCCAGCGGGTGAAGATGTTTCTCTTTACACAGAAGGCGAGTTTACCGACTTATGCCGTGGGCCACACGTACCAAATACTGGCAAACTAAAAGCCTTTAAGTTAATGAAATTAGCCGGCGCTTACTGGCGCGGTGATAGCAATAATGAAATGCTGCAACGTGTTTATGGCACAGCTTGGCGTAATAAAGAAGAATTAGAAGCGTATTTATTTCAATTGGAAGAAGCCGAAAAGCGTGACCACCGTAAATTAGGTAAACAGCTAGATTTTTTTCATATGCAAGACGACGCGCCGGGTATGGTGTTTTGGCATCCGCGTGGTTGGAGTATTTGGCAAGAAGTTGAACAATACATGCGCCAAATGTTTAGAGATTTTGCCTATCAAGAAGTGCGCACGCCTACTGTGATGGATAAAACGCTTTGGGAAAAATCTGGGCATTGGCAAAACTATCGGGACAATATGTTTGTGACCGCTTCTGAAAATCGTGATTACGCAGTGAAACCCATGAATTGCCCGGGGCATATTCAAATTTTTAATAGTAATTTGCATAGCTATCGCGATCTGCCTTTAAGGCTTGCAGAATTTGGCTCTTGTCATCGTAATGAACCATCAGGATCATTGCATGGTTTAATGCGTGTACGTGGTTTTACCCAAGATGATGCACATATTTTTTGTACAGAAAATCAAGTGGAATCAGAAGTCGCAAATTTTATTAAAATGCTCTATAAAGTTTACGGCGATTTTGGTTTTGAAGATGTTTTGGTGAAACTATCAACCCGCCCAGAAAAGCGGATTGGAACGGACGAAGATTGGGATCGTGCGGAAACAGCATTGGCTAACGCACTAAAATTAAATGGTTTAGATTTTGAGTATCAACCGGGAGAAGGCGCTTTTTACGGCCCAAAAATTGAATTTACATTAAAAGATTCATTGGGGCGTTTGTGGCAATGCGGCACGATTCAATTGGATTCAAACTTGCCTGAACGCTTGGGCGCAGAGTATGTTGCGGAAGATAATTCACGTAAACGCCCAGTGATGTTGCATCGTGCAATTGTCGGCTCTATGGAGCGTTTTTTAGGGATTTTAATAGAGCATTACGCAGGTGCAATGCCGTTGTGGCTAGCGCCAGTGCAAGTTATGGTCCTAAATATTTCTGAAGGGCAAACTGAATATGTACGCCAAGTAGTTGAAAAATTGAAGAAAAGTGGCATACGATGCGAATTTGACTTGAGAAATGAGAAAATTACCTATAAAATACGCGAACATAGCATGCAAAAGTTACCTTATCTGCTAGTTGCTGGCGATAAAGAAGTGCAAGCTGGACATTTGGCCGTGCGTAACAGAAAAGGTGAAGACCTTGGCAGTATGCCGATAGATGCGTTGATTGCGCATTTAAATGCAGAAATTGAAGCCAAAATTTAAACCTTTTATCTGTACAAGCGCGGCTTAACTATTTGGAGAATTTAATATAGCACAGGACAAAGAAACACGAATTAACGGTGACATTACAGGCACGCAAGTTCGTTTGGTTGGTATTGAGGGTGAACCCCTCGGGATTATGTCGTTAACAGAAGCCTTTGCAAAAGCAGAAGAAGCTGATATCGATTTGGTGGAGATTGCTCCGAACGCAGAACCACCCGTGTGCCGATTAATGGATTATGGAAAGTTTAAATATGCTGAAAGTAAAAAGCAGCATGAAGTTAAACTCAAGCAAAAACAAGTCGTCGTTAAAGAAATTAAGTTTCGACCTGGTACAGACGATGGCGATTATGCGATTAAATTGCGCAACATTATTCGTTTTATTCAAGATGGCGATAAAGCTAAAATCACGTTGCGTTTTAGAGGTCGTGAAATTACCCATCAGGAATTTGGCTTGGCGCTTTTAAGAAGAGTTGAGGCAGATACAAAAGAAGTGGCTACTGTTGAGCAATTTCCTAAAATGGAAGGTCGCCAAATGGTGATGGTGCTGGGGCCACAAAAGAAAGCAAAATAATAAAAAATAAAATATTGTCGAAATACGTCGTTGCTTCATTAAATTTAATCGTTTGCATATTTTGAATATGCGGCACGCTTAAATTTAACTTGCGCTTAGTCTTACTTAAATATTTTAATTTTTAGTAGTGTTAAAGTAGTAGCAAACCCGAGTGATACGGCTAAACGGCATGCCTAAGCACTCATAACCCTCAGTGATTTTCATCGCTGAAAATTAAGTTCAAGGAGAACAAAATGCCAAAAATGAAAACCAAGAGCGGCGCTAAAAAGCGCTTCAAATTCTTGGGTAATGGTAAAGTGAAACGTACTCACTCTCACTTACGCCATATCCTTACAAAAAAGACCACCAAGCAAAAGCGTAAACTACGCGGCACGGCGATCATTTCTTCAACCGATGTCAAGCGCGTTCGCGCTATGATGCCAACACAATAGGAGTAGAACATGCCTAGAGTAAAACGTGGTGTCATCGCTCGTGCAAGACACAAAAAAGTATTAAAAGCCGCCAAAGGCTACCGTGGTCGTCGTAAAAACGTTTACCGCGTTGCTAAACAAGCGGTAATGAAAGCTGGTCAGTATGCTTACCGTGACCGTCGCCAGAAAAAACGTCAATTCCGTACATTGTGGATTGCGCGTATTAATGCTGGTGCACGTGAGTTAGGTTTAACATACAGCGTATTCATGAACGGCTTGAAAAAAGCGGCGATTGAAGTAGATCGTAAAGTATTGGCTGATTTAGCTGTTTTTGACAAAGCGGCTTTTGCTCAGTTTGTTGAAAGTGCTAAAAAAGCATTAGCAGCGTAATTCTTGATTAAATTTAATTAAGCATTAAGTTGCAAAAAAAGAGGCGTAAGCCTCTTTTTTTTGCTGTAAAATTATGCACTTAAATAAAAGCAGTACTTTTAAATTGAATTCAGCTGTTCCTTAAAAATAAGAGTCATTTCAAAGAAAATATCCATGTCAGATTTAACCCATTTAATTTCAGAAGCGCAATTATATTTTACGCAGGCAGCTAATATCAACGATTTGGAAGTAGCAAAAGCCAAATACTTAGGAAAAACTGGGTTGTTGACTGATGCTTTGAAGGGGCTTGGCAAGTTAAGTAATGAAGAGCGTCCTGCTGCGGGCGCAGCGATTAATGTCGTAAAGCAGGCGATAGAAACTGAACTCACAGCACGTCGCGAAGCTATTTTGAATGAAATACAGGCCAAGCAACTGGCACAAGAATCCATTGATGTGACGCTACCAGCGCGCGCTATTGGCAAAGGTGGGTTGCATCCTGTCACACTCACATTGCAGCGTGTGGAGCAACTGTTTCACTCCATCGGTTTTGAAGTGGCAACAGGTCCTGAAATCGAGACGGATTTTTACAACTTTACTGCACTGAACATTCCAGAAGACCATCCAGCCCGTGCGATGCACGATACTTTTTATATTGATGAAGCCAATGTGTTAAGAACGCATACTTCGCCAGTCCAAATTCGCTACATGGAAAATGCGTTAAAAACCAATAGAACGCCACCATTAAAAATTATCGCGCCTGGTCGCGTTTATCGGGTCGATTCTGATGCAACGCATTCGCCGATGTTCCATCAAGTTGAAGGCTTGTGGGTAGACGAGGACATCAGTTTTGCAAATTTAAAAGGTGTTGTACAAGATTTCTTGCAGAAATTCTTTGAGCGCGATGATTTAACAGTGCGTTTTAGACCTTCATTTTTCCCATTTACAGAACCTTCTGCTGAAATGGATATGAGTTGGAATGGCGGTTGGTTGGAAATTGGCGGTTGCGGGATGGTGCATCCAGAAGTATTCAAGCACGTTAATTTAGATAGCGAAAAATATCGTGGTTTTGCATTTGGCCTAGGCGTAGAGCGTTTAACTATGTTGCGTTATGGCGTGAACGATTTACGTCATTTTTTCAATAACGATTTGCGCTTTTTAAGCCAATTCAGATAAAAATTACTTTTAGAAACAACAATTAAAATTAAATTCATTAAAGGCATTAAAGCATTATGCAGTTTTCAGAAAATTGGTTGCGCAGTCTAGTCGATACAAATTTAGATAGCGAAGCGCTCAGCCACGCGCTCACCATGGCAGGGCTTGAAGTTGAAGAGATGCGCCCAGTTGCAGCACCTTTTATCAAGGTTGTCGTCGCAAAAATTTTATCCGCAGAAAAGCATCCTGATGCGGATCGTCTGCAAGTATGTAAAGTCGATGTAGGCTTGGCTGAACCACTGCAAATTGTTTGCGGCGCAGCAAATGCGCGCGCTGGCTTATTAGCGCCTTGTGCAATCGTTGGAGCAGAGCTTCCAGGCATTGCAATTAAACAAGCCAAAGTACGCGGTGTGGAATCATTTGGCATGATGTGTTCATCTAAAGAATTAGGCTTAACCGCTGAAGCGAATGGTTTATTAGAATTGCCAAATGATGCGGTTGTTGGGCAAGATGTTCGCGATTATTTAGATTTAGATGACCATATTTTCACCTTAAAACTAACCCCAAACCGCAGTGATTGTTTGAGCCTTGCAGGTATTGCGCGCGATGTAACAGCTATTACAGGTGCAAAAAACAAGCTGGAATCCGTTGCACCAGTGAAGGCGACAGCATCACAAAAAATGCATGTCGTAGTAAACCTACCTGAAGTTTGTCCGCGCTATTGTGGCAGACTCATTCAAGGGGTGAACGCCAATGCACCAACGCCTACTTGGATGTTAAGACGTTTAGAACGCAGCGGACTGCGCAGTATCAGTGCAATAGTGGATGTCACAAATTATGTTTTACTTGCGTTGGGCCAACCAATGCATGCGTTTGATGCGGATAAATTGGCAGGTAATATTGAGGTTCGTTTTGCCAAGCAAGGTGAATCCTTAACGTTGTTAAACGATCAAACCGTTAATTTAAAATTAGATGATTTAGTGATTTCAGACGCGAACGGCGCGCTGGCTTTGGCTGGCGTCATGGGTGGCCAAGCATCCTCAGTGACGAATGAAACTCAACATATATTTTTAGAAAGCGCTTTTTTCACGCCAGCCGCCATTGTTGGTAAAGCACGCAGATTAGGCTTTAGCACGGATTCTTCCTACAGATTTGAGCGCGGCGTGGATTTTGCAAACACCCGCCAAGGCTTAGAGTTAGCAACCTCGCTGATTGTTGAAATTTGCGGCGGTCAAGTATGTGAGGTGACCGAAGTGATAGGCGCGTTACCTGCGCGTCAACCTGTTACATTGCGTTTAAAAAGACTCAACTCAGTCTTAGGGATTGCATTTACACAACAGCAAGTATCAAAATTTTTAACACAATTAGCGTTTGGTTTTACACAACATGCAGATATTTTTACGGTTACACCGCCCAGTTACCGTTTTGATATAGAAATTGAAGAGGATTTAATCGAAGAGGTCGCTCGTCTGCACGGTTACGACCATTTACCTGCAATTGCACCGATTGCAGGGATGACCATGTTGCCAGACGATGAAGCAAAAAAATCTGCACATCAACTCCGTGCAAGACTTGTGGATGTTGGTTATCAAGAAGTGGTGAATTATAGTTTTGTGGATGAACGTTGGGAGCGTGATTTAATTGGCAATGCAGACCCAATCAAACTTAAAAATCCAATTGCCAGCAATTTAAGCGTCATGCGCACATCGCTTTGGGGAGGTTTGTTGGACGCCTTAGATTACAATTTAAAGCGCCAACAAGTTCGAGCATTTTTGTTTGAAATCGGCGCTACCTATTTTAAAAAAGCCGATAACTTCCAAGAAATGACAAAAATTTCAGGCCTTGCTTATGGCGGTTTTTATCCAGAGCAATGGGCGTCAGATGCGCGTGAAGTCGATTTTTTTGATGTTAAAGCGCATATTGAAACGTTGGTTGGTCCAGATGTGCGTTATGAAAAAACTACACATGCCGCTTTACACCCAGGGCAAACAGCGCATATTTTTAAAAATAACCAGCCAATTGGCGTGATGGGTAAATTGCATCCAAAATGGCTACAGCATTATCAGTTAAATAAAGGTGCATATTTATTTGAATTAGATTTTTTCGCAGTGATGGAAAGTGTTGTGCCAAGTTACTCGGAAGTTTCAAAATTATTACCTGTGCGCCGAGATTTAGCGATTGTGGTTGATGAAAATATTGCTATTCAAGCGATATTGGATACGGTAAAAAAAGAGAATATCGCGCTTATTTCCGAACTTGCTTTGTTTGATGTTTATCAAGGAAAAGGCATCGCAGAAAACAAAAAAAGCCTTGCATTATCAGTACTTATGCACGATACTCAAAAAACTTTAACCGATATTGATGCAGATAAAGCAGTCGCAAATCTGCTACAATTATTACAAAATAAATTTGGTGCAGAATTAAGAAGTTAAAAAGCAAAAAAATTATTTTAAATTGAAGTTTTAGTAATCTCAGACGTTATCAATCTTAAATATTGCACTTAAAAAGCGAACATACGCTTTGACCTAAGTGGGGAAAATGGTAAAGAAAAATGACACTCACAAAAGCAGAATTAGCAGATCTATTGTATGAACAAGTGGGCTTAAATAAACGCGAAGCAAAAGACATGGTTGAAGCTTTTTTTGAAGAAGTGCGCATCGCATTAGAAGCGGGCGACAGCGTGAAACTCTCAGGGTTTGGCAACTTTGAATTGCGTAAAAAATCGCAACGTCCAGGTCGTAACCCTAAAACGGGCGAAGAAATCCCAATTTCTGCACGCCGTGTGGTGACATTTCATGCCAGCCAAAAATTAAAAAGCAAAGTAGAAGAATATTTTTTACAACACCCTGTTGCAGCTTAATTTTTTAAAGAAATTAATCAAAAGTTTTTATCAACGTAAAGCTAAATGATAGAAAACGGGATAAAAGTACAACTGCCATCGATTCCAGCAAAACGCTACTTTACCATTGGTGAAGTCAGTGATTTGTGCGGTGTTAAACCGCATGTGCTGAGATATTGGGAGCAGGAATTTACCCAGCTTAAACCCGTTAAACGTCGCGGAAACCGCCGCTATTACCAGCATCATGAAGTATTGTTAATTCGTCGTATTCGAGAGCTGCTTTACGATCAAGGCTTTACTATAAGTGGCGCAAGAAATCGTTTAGATGAAGTTGTTTTGCCACATGACCAAGCGCAAAATGAAGTAATACTTGATAAAATTGAGAATAAACCGACTCATTCGAATTTTGGTATCGAGCAAATTAAAATGGAATTAAAAGAAATTTTGTTATTGTTGCAAGCCAACGCTAATCACGTTGATTAAATTTGTAATCCTCAATATTGTTTAAGCAAACAAGCCTTAATTCAACCGTGGTAAAAATCCTAAATCTAAAAAATATTAGTGAACTTTTGAGCTATAATGCTCCTTTTAATTTTTTATGAACGTTCAATTAACAGGATCGGGGCATAGCGCAGCCTGGTAGCGTACATGCCTGGGGGGCATGGGGTCGCAAGTTCGAATCTTGCTGTCCCGACCAATAAAATCAATGAGTTAAAAATAACATGAAACCAACCAAGTGTTGGTTTTTTGTCTTTTTAGGTGTGCTGGGGAACAGTTAGGGGAACACCTCAAGATTTCTACAGACTATTTTTAACCTTTTTTAATCCACCATAACATTTGATAACTAACGGCTTTCTCGTACCGTTCCGAAAACTATCGTTTTTACTGTTAACCATTGTGGCAACTTAATAGCTTTAAATTGCTAACTTATTGGCGACTACAATCAATTAACTTTTTTGTGTGTCAAGTGATTCTCAAAAAATTGAATGATTTCAAATCATTAACCCGTATTCCTCAAGCCCGCGGCTATCCCATTAATGGTGAGTTGAATGGCTAACTTTAACTTTTCATCTGTTTCACCATTTCTTAGCCGTTTAATTAATTCTACTTGTAGATGATTCAATGGGTCTAAATAGGGCAGGCGGTTTCTTATGGAATAAGCAAGCGTTGGGTTGCTACTTAAACGTTCGGTCGTTTCCTGCAGTAAATTGAGCGCATCGGTCGTCAGGGCGTATTCTTGTTCAATACAACTAAAAATATCTTCTCTTAATGTCTGATCATTCACCAAATGCGCATAATGCCTAGCAACAACTAAGTCAGTTTTGGCAAGCACCATATCCACATTGGAAATCAACGATTTAAAGAGCGGCCATGTAGCAAGCATCTCTTTTAAGGTTGCAGTGCGGGATTCTTTAAGCGCTTCGTCTGTATTTAAATATTGATGAATCGCACTGCCCAACCCGTACCAGCCCGGCAACAGCAAGCGACATTGACCCCAAGAAAATCCCCATGGAATCGCACGTAAATCTTCAATACGGCTGGTGGCTTTTCTGGATGAAGGACGACTGCCTAAGTTCAATTGTGAAATTTCAGTAATCGGCGTAGCGCTAAAGAAATATTCAGCAAAACCAGGCGTTTCATAAATTAAACTGCGGTAAGTCGTCATCGCGGTAGTGGACAAATCTTCCATCACCATTTCAAACGCGCGGCGTTTTTTGTCCTCTAAAATCACAGGCGGTAAAAGTGAGGCGTCAATTGTTGCGGCAATCAGCGTTTCTAAATGTTGCCGGCCTACTTTTGGATCTGCATATTTATTGGCAATAATTTCACCCTGTTCAGTTAACCGAATTTGCCCATCCACCGTGCCAGCGGGTTGCGCCATAATGGCTTGATAGGTTGGTCCACCGCCGCGGCCAACCGTGCCACCGCGCCCATGAAATAAGCGCAATTTAATATTCGCTTGGCTGAACAACTCTACCAGTGAAACTTCTGCTTTGTACAGCTCCCAGTTTGAAGTTAAAAAACCACCGTCTTTATTGCTGTCAGAATAACCCAGCATAATTTCTTGCTCGTTGCTTTGGTAACGCAAAATATGGCGAATGCCTAATAAACTCAACCATTGCCCCATAATCATCGGCGCATGGCGCAAATCGGCAATGGTTTCAAACAGCGGTGCAATATTTAAATCCATTTGGATTTTTTGCGAACCCCAAAGCCCTCTTAAAAGTCCCGTCTCTTTTTGTAACAAAGCCACTTCTAACAAGTCTGACAAAGTTTCAGTATGCGAAATAATGTATTGCCGCACAATGCCATCGCCATATAGGGCACGCATTTCGCGTGCTTGGTTGAGCACTTCAATTTCCGAATGGACAAGCTCAGAATATTGCTGATGCGGCGAAAATAACAAACGTGGTTGTTTTAATTCATCTAGCAAAGTCTGAATTTTTTCTTCTTCGGTGAGTTCATCATAATTAAAATCAAAGCCTGCTTTGTGAAATAATTCTTTAATCACCGATTCATGCATATCAGATGATTGGCGTAAATCAATCGTTGCTAGGTGAAAGCCAAATGCTTCAATGGCTTTAGTGAGTTTACCCAAGCGGGGATACACCAAAGCTGCACCGCCATTTGCTATCAGGGAATCTACTAAAATATTTAAATCTGCTAAAAAGCTCGCAGCATCTGCATAAGGCGCAGCCTCTATACTTTCATTGCGCCAAGTCAGCGTTGGTAATAATTCACGGGCTGTGGCGGTTAAGCGGTCATAAATACCATTGAGTGCCAGCCGATATGGTTCATCCAAACGATGCGGCGATTGATCTTTAGATAATTTTGCCAGCGCCATGACATCTGGATGCACATTTTTTAAGCGCGTAGAAACGGCTAACTCACGGCGTAAAAAATCTAACTCTTTTAAATAATGCTTCATTGCAGTGGCCGATTGCATGCCAGCCGCCTGCTTGAGCGTTGCGCCATTCACAAACGGATTACCGTCGCGGTCACCGCCAATCCAGCTGCCCATTTGTAAAAAGTTAGGTAATTTAAATGGCTGGGTTAAATCTGCATGGTACTGTTTATTAAGCTCTATTTCTAAATCCTGCAAAATTTCTGGGACTTTTTCTAAAAAAGTGGTTTGGTAATAACTTAAAACATTTTCAATTTCGTTCACCACGGTGAGTTTTGAAAATCTTAAAATGCGCGTTTGCCATAAAATACTGACCGCGCCTCGAATCAAACCGTCGTTATGTTCAAGCTCTTTTTTAGAGATTAAATGCGCGCGCTCAGCAAGCATTGATGACAAATGATGTTCAGTTTCTAAAATACTTTTGCGCTGCACTTCGCTCGGATGGGCGGTTAACACGGGAGACACCAACGCATCTTTAAAAAATGCTTCAATGGTTTTAAATGGCAATGCTTGCTCAGAAATTGCCTGCACTGAAGCCGCTAACATGCCTGGCGTTAAATTATCTTCATTCAAGCGTGTTAATTGGTGTGCATGTAAATCTTCAGCAATATTCACCAAATGTTTAAAGTAACTGAATGCGCGCACCACAGAAATGGTTTGTTGCGGCGTGAGGTTTTGCAATAAATGTTCAAGTTGCAACGTTGCAGTTTGGTCATGCTCACGATGAAACTTTACTGCCGCTTTACGAATCGCCTCGATTAAATCAAAAGTGGCTTTGCCATCGTGGGTAAAAATCGTATCCCCCAACACACATCCTAAATATCGAATATTTTCTTTTAAGGACTTTTGTAATTTTTGGGTAAGATGGTTCATGGTTTCACTCATATACTTATTCGCTTAATGAAAATAAAATTAGTTAAGAACATCAATTAACTATAAGCAACAATTGCACCAAAGAGATAGACGGGAGATTTACTGGATTTAGCAGGATTTTTTAGAGGGTATCCTTAAAAACTACAATTAACACACTTCAATCGCACTTATTTTGTGCATGTTGACCCATAAAAAAAGCGCGAAAATCGCGCTTTTTTTACATTGAAGAGATATTGAAAAAATTAGAATGCTGGCTTTACTTCAGCTGCTTCATAGCGTGAAACACCTTCCATAATTTCGCTGTGGGCAGCATCAATGTCTTCCCAACCTTCAATTTTCACCCATTTACCTTTGTCTAAATCTTTGTAATGCTCAAAAAAGTGGGAAATCATTTCCAGGCGCCAAGGTGAAACATCTTTATAGGTTTTTTGGTACGCGTATAAACCGCACACTTTTTCAATTGGCACCGCCAATAATTTTGCATCTTTGCCCGCTTCGTCTGTCATTTGCAACATGCCGAGCGCACGGCAACGCACCACAACCCCTGGCAACAATGGCACTGGCGTTATTACTAACACATCCACTGGGTCGCCATCATCGGCTAACGTGTGCGGAATATAGCCATAATTGCAGGGATATTGCATGGAAGTTCCCATAAAGCGATCCACAAATAATGCGCCACTTTCTTTATCCACTTCATATTTCACAGGGTCGCCCTGCATAGGGATTTCAATAATGACGTTGAAATCATGTGGAAGATTTTTACCAGAAGGAACTAAATTAAGTGACATTGCGGATTTCCTAATAATTATTTTGAATATTTAATATGGAGATTATTTTATTATTTTCAATGATTTTATTGATTGGTTAATTGATTTAACTCAATTGTATCTGTCAAAATTTGGCAGCATTTTAGTGAAAAGATGTAACTAAATTGTGTTATTTAACTGTTCGCGACAGTTTTTAATAATTTTGGGATGAATAAATTGCAACGCCAGCCACACAAAAAGTGGAATTAACACTACATCATCCAACTGGCCGAGCACAGGAATAAAATCTGGAATTAAATCAAAAGGTAGCAATAAATAACCTATAGCAAGTCCTAAAAAAAATTTTGCAATTATCGGTGTTTCAGGGTGTTTTAGCACCAAACGGTAAACTTCAAACTCGCGTTTTAATTGCTTGGTAATGGCTTTCAGTTTTTGAATCCATGTTGCCCACATAATAGCCGACCCATTTACGCATCAACAAGCAGTGCTTGGCCTGTTAACCGCTCAAACGCTTCCATGTATTTTTCACTGGTGATTCTTGCAACATCTTCAGGCAAATTCGGTGCTGGCGGTATTTTGTTCCAGCCACTTTTTTGCAACCAATCACGCACGTATTGCTTATCAAAACTTGGAGGATTTGAACCAACTTGATATTGATCGGCAGGCCAAAAACGGGAAGAATCAGGCGTCAGCACTTCGTCCATCACATGCAAAGCACCTGCTGCATCTAAGCCAAATTCAAATTTCGTATCAGCAATAATAATGCCGCGTGTGAGTGCATACTCCGCCGCCTGAGTATATAAAGCAATGGCAGCCAATTCCACTTTCTTAGTCATGTCGCTGCCAATTAAATCTGCCGTTTGCTGCAAGGTAATATTTTCATCGTGCTCACCCACTGCTGCTTTGCTTGAAGGCGTAAAAAGTGGCGCAGGTAATTTTTCAGCTTCTTTTAAACCTTTAGGTAAAGCAATGCCGCAAACCGTGCCTTTTTCTTGATACTCTTTCCAGCCGCTACCCACCAAATAACCACGCACAATCGCTTCAATTGGCAAAGGTTTAAGTTTTTTTACCACGACAGCGCGCGCGCCAAGCTGTGCTTTTTCCTCGACTGAAGTCACCACAGACTCTGGCGCGATGCCAGTTAAATGATTTGGCACCACATTTTTTAATTTTTCAAACCAAAAATTGGCCATTTGCGTGAGCATTGCACCTTTGTTTTGAATGCCTGTTGGCAAAATTACATCAAATGCAGAAAGCCTATCAGTGCTCACCAACAACATGGTGTTTGCGTCAATCTCGTAAATATCGCGTACTTTTCCTTGGTGCAATTTTTTTAAGCTTGGGAAATTTGTGGTGAGTAAAGGTGGTTTCATGAGCGATTTATTAACAGTGAAAAATTAACTTTATAAGCAACAAATTATAAAGCCGCTAACAAACTTTATCTACGCAATTATGATCAATTATAAGGTGAACAAGTAATATTGCCTGAATTAAGCATTAAAAGTGGCACTTTTTAGGCAATAAAATGAACCGCTGATTGTTCATAATGAATCTGATTTGTAAAAATTTTAGCTTCATTGAATTTAATAAAAAATGGTATTAATGAAAAAAATAGTTTTTTTAATGGTTTTGTTGACCAGCTTGTTTGTGGCGACGCAAGCATTGGCAGCGCAATGGACGAAGCTCAATGAAAATGGCCAATCTAAACTGTTACTAGACAAACAATCGGTCATCGAAAAAGATCAACTCAAAAAAGCATGGCTCAAAATTGAATACAAATCACCACAAAAAAATCTACAAGAACCCGACAAAAGCTTTAATTTAGCCAAAGTGCTCTGGTATTTTGATTGCCCGGCACAAAAGTCTGCCACAGCACAAGTGGTGCAATATTTAAACGATGAAATGGTGTTTTCTGCAGGCATTGATGCTAAAAAAGCAGAATATATTGAACCCGTGCCAGAAACCGATGTAGATATTGCCATGCGTTATGTGTGTGAAGTGGGCAAAGCCCCAAAAACGGATGCAATATCCAAAACGGCGGAGAATAAAAAAGCAGACGCAGAAAAAGATGCAAAAAAACCTGCCGAAACAGCTACAAAAGAAGAGGTAAAACCCGCAGAAAAAGTTGAAACAAAACCAGATTCCAAAAAAGAAAATCTGGCAAAAGAGGTGAGTGTAGACAAAAAAATTGATGCAAAAAATGCAGATAAGGTTAAATCAACCATTCCAACAGATGTAAAAAAAGTGGTTTGGTCGTATCAAGATAAAGAAGGACCTGAACATTGGGGAAAATTGCATCCTGAATTTTCCGTATGTGAAACAGGCCGTAACCAATCTCCAATTAACATTGATGAAACGCTGAAAGCAAGCTTAAAGAAAATTCGCGGTATACAAAAATTTCCCGCGCAAGATGTTGAGAATACAGGTCGCGGTATTATGGTAAGGTTTAAAGAGGGCAATATGCTGGTGCTCGACAATGCACCTTATCAAATGAAAAATATGCAACTCCATGCCCCTAGCGAGCATACGATTCATGGCAAAGAATTTCCATTAGAGGCGCAATTTTTTCATGCAGATTCAAAAGGTAACGCAACTATGGTTGCTGTGCTTTTTAAAGAGGGAAAAGCGAACCCAGCGTTCGATAAAATTATCGCGCAATTAGCAGAAACCACTAGCGCACCCATCGCGTTAAAGTCACGTATTTTAGCCAGCGAACTCATGCCTGATATACGCGATTATTACCGATTAAGTGGCTCGCTCACAACGCCACCTTGCACTGAAGGAATTCGCTGGATCATCCAAAAAACACCCATGAGTGCTTCAAAAGAGCAAATTGAAAAAATTGCAAAAGCGTTGAAAAATCCTAATAGTCGAGCCGTGCAAGCCTTAAACGGGCGTGTAGTGTTAGAATAATTTAAGTAATTATTCTGCTCAAAACCACCATGCAAGATTTTCAAACCTATTTGGCGCCAGCAAAAATTAATTTATTTTTGCACATTACAGGCGTGCGTGAAGATGGCTACCATTTGCTGCAAACAGTATTTCAGCTGCTTGATTTTTATGATGATATTCATTTAAAAGTGACACAAAACGGCGAGATTAAACGGATTAACACCGTGGCAGGTGTACCAGAAGAAACCGATTTATGTGTTCGCGCAGCTCAACTTTTGCAAAAAGTTAGCAACACCCCTTTTGGCGTTGAAATTAAGGTTGATAAACATATACCAATGGGCGGCGGCTTAGGCGGTGGCAGTTCAGACGCAGCCACCGTGTTGCTCGCACTCAATCGTTTATGGAAACTTAATTTAAATCGCACAGAACTTATGGAACTTGGCTTGAAGTTAGGCGCGGATGTACCATTTTTTATTTTTGGCAAAAATGCTTGGGCAGAAGGGATTGGCGAACAACTTAAGCCGATTGTTTTAATGGAAACTTTTTATGTTGTTTTGAATCCTAGCGTGCACGTTGCAACTGGGCAAATTTTTGCCAATAAGCAATTGACAAAGAATGCGATTCCTAAGACAATGTCGGACTTTTCAGGGCTGCAAGATCAAACAGACATAAATGTTGCTGAAGATTTTGAATCGCAATGCAACGTTAAGTCGGATTTTATTAACGTTCTTGAAAAATGTGTTTGTGATGAATACCCGCAAGTGTTTGATTGCCTGCAGTGGCTAAAACAATTTGGGGATGCAAGAATGACTGGTTCGGGTGCCTCCATTTTTTTAGAGGTTGCAAGTAAAAAATCGGCTATGTCGATTTTGAAACAAAAACCACCACACGTTTTTGGATTTGTTGCAAAAGGGTTGAATCAACACCCCTTATTTAATGAAACTCATTAAATATAAATTGCTAGATACTATTGGGGAGTCGCCAAGCTGGTTAAGGCACCGGATTTTGATTCCGGCATGCGAAGGTTCGAATCCTTCCTCCTCAGCCAGATTTATGATGCCGTTTCAAACGAGTATCAGTTAAAATAAAAGCGTGTAGATTGATGATTTACACGCTTTTATTTTTTAATTTTTTTTGATTGCTTATCTTAAACTATTGAGATTGGAATTACGATGACAGCTGCTAGCAATATGATGGTATTTACTGGAACAGCGAATCCAAAATTGGCAGAAGCTGTGGCAGCTCATTTAGGAATTGAATTAGGCCGCGCGCATGTTGGCCGTTTTAGTGATGGCGAAATTACGGTTGAACTGCTTGAAAATGTACGTGGACGCGATGTGTTTGTGTTGCAATCAACCAGCCACCCAACCAATGACAGTCTAATGGAAGTCATGGTAATGGTAGATGCACTACGTCGTTCATCAGCTGGTCGTATCACAGCTGCAATTCCATACTTTGGTTATTCACGCCAAGATCGACGTCCGCGTTCAGCACGGGTGGCAATTACAGCAAAAGTGGTTGCAAATATGCTCACTGGGGTTGGTGTTAATCGTTTGTTGACCATGGATTTACATGCTGACCAAATTCAAGGTTTTTTTGATATTCCTGTGGATAATATTTATGCCACGCCGATTTTGGTTGATGACATTCTCAAACAAAAACATGAGGATTTAATCGTTGTTTCACCTGACGTTGGTGGTGTCGTTCGCGCACGAGCTTTTGCTAAACAGTTAGGCTCTGATTTAGCCATTATCGACAAACGCCGTCCAAAACCAAATGTGGCAAAAGTGATGAACATTATTGGTGATGTCACTGGTCGCACTTGCGTCATTATGGACGACATGGTGGATACAGCAAATACATTATGCGAAGCAGCCTCTGCGCTTAAAAAGTTTGGTGCAAAAAAAGTACTCGCTTACGCAACACATGCTGTGCTTTCAGGCGGAGCAGCAGAGAGAATATCTAACTCTGAGTTAGATGAATTAGTGATTACTAACACGATATCGCTTAGTACAGATTCAGCAAATTGCAAAAAAATTCGTCAATTAAGCGCAGCACCGCTTTTGGCAGAAACAATTAAAAGAATCAGCCAAGAAGAATCTGTATCTTCTTTATTTATGGATTAAACAAGTTTTAGCCTGTTTTCTGGTCGCGGAAAACAGTTTTTAGTGTAGTGCCGTTGCCAATTATGAAAATTAGCAACAAATTTAGGAGTAATAAAATGTCTATTGAAATTAATGCAGCAAAACGTGACGCTAAAGGTACGGGTGCGAGCCGCCGTCTTCGTCGCGCTGGCACGGTGCCAGGTGTGATTTATGGTGGTGGCAAAGAAGCATTTGCCATCGAATTAAATCATAAAGATTTATTCTTGCAATTCCGCCATGAGGCTTTCCACGCTTCAGTATTGAGCCTGAATTTAGATGGTAAAAAGGAAAACGTATTATTGCGTGACTTTCAAATGCATCCAGTACGTAACACCATTCAACACATTGATTTTCAACGCGTTTCTGCTACTGAAAAAATCCACGTAAAAGTACCATTCCACTTTGTAAATGCAGACATTGCACCAGGCGTTAAATTAGGTGGTGGTATTGTTGCGCACATTTTGACAGAAGCTGACGTAAGCTGCTTAGCCAAAGATTTGCCAGAGTTTGTAGAAGTTGACGTAGCTAAACTTGAAATGGGCCATTCAATTCACTTATCAGAAATCAAATTACCAAAAGGTGTTGAATTTGTTCAATTAACCCATGGTGATGACGCTGCGGTGGCCTCAATCGCCAAAACACGCGGTGGTGTTGCAGCTGACGCAACTGCTGAGTAATGCAAATAAATTCATCTTTAAGCGATTTTTGATGAATTTTAAGAACGCGCGCTTCAATGTAAGTGCGCGTTTTTCATTGTGCTTAATGAACATTAAATAAAAAAATGAAAGCTGGCATTAAATTATTGGTAGGCTTAGGGAATCCGGGCGATAAGTACGAAAAAACACGCCATAACGCTGGTTTTTGGTGGGTAGATTTAATCGCTCAGCAAACCAATAGCCTCCTGAATTTAGATTCAAAAATGTTTGGATTGGTAAGTAAACTAAGTCCACATGCAGATAAATGGTTACTTAAACCCACAACTTTTATGAACGCCAGTGGCAAAGCGGTTGCCGCACTCGCAAACTATTATAAAATTAAGCCAGAAGAAATTTTGGTCATTCACGATGAACTAGACCTCCCCGCAGGGCAAGGCAAGTTCAAATTTGGTGGCGGTCATGGTGGACACAACGGTTTGCGCGACATTCACGCTGCACTTGGCTCGGCTGATTACTGGCGACTTAGGGTTGGCATTGGTCACCCAGGAGATAAAAGTGAAGTGGTCAATTTTGTGTTAAAACCACCAAGCAAAGATGAACAAATTGCAATTGATGACATTATTTTTGAAAGCAGTAAATGTTTAGATGCCATTATCAAAGGCGATTTTGAGACAGCAATGTTAACGTTGCATACAAAAAAATAAACGCAAATTTGCGTTAAAAATGAATGGAATAACAAATGAAATGTGGAATTGTAGGCTTACCAAATGTAGGAAAAAGCACCTTATTTAACGCAATTACCAAAGCGGGCATTGCCGCAGAAAATTATCCTTTCTGCACCATTGAGCCAAACGTTGGCATTGTAGAAGTGCCAGACCCGCGCATGCAGCCCTTGATTGACATTGTAAAACCTCAAAAAGTACAACCTGCAATTGTAGAATTTGTTGATATTGCAGGCTTGGTTGCTGGCGCTTCAAAAGGCGAAGGCTTAGGCAATAAATTTTTGGCGAATATCCGCGAAACGGACGCCATTGCACATGTGGTACGCTGTTTTGAAGATAGCAATGTAATTCATGTGGCCAATAAAATTGACCCATTGTCTGACATTGAAGTCATCAACACGGAGCTTGCACTTGCCGACATGGAAACTGTCGAAAAAACCATGCAACGTGAAAGCAAAAAAGCCAAAAGTGGCGATAAAGACGCAGTTGCTCTCATCAAAGTGTTAGAAAAAGTCATTCCTTGCTTAGACCAAGCCAAAGCTGTGCGCACACTAGGGTTAGACGCAGACGAATTGCAGCTTTTAAAACCGCTATGTTTAATTACTGTAAAACCCGTCATGTACTTAGCCAATGTGGATGAAAAAGGCTTTGAAAACAATCCGTTTTTAGACAAAGTAGTCGCATTGGGCAAAGAAGAAAATGCCCCAGTCGTCTGCATTTGCGCAAAAATTGAAGGTGAAATTTCTGAGTTAGACGAAGAAGATAAACTACTATTTTTATCAGAACTCGGCCAAGACGAACCTGGCCTCAACCGCGTGATTCGCGCCGCTTATGATTTGCTAGGGCTACAAACCTACTTCACCGCAGGCGTGCAAGAAGTGCGCGCATGGACCGTGAAAAAAGGCGCCACCGCGCCACAAGCCGCAGGCGTGATTCATACCGACTTTGAACGCGGCTTTATTCGCGCAGAAGTCATTGCCTATGACGAATATGTTAAAAATAAAGGCGAACAAGGCAGCAAAGAAGCAGGAAAAATGCGTTTAGAAGGCAAAGAATACATTGTGCAAGATGGCGACGTGATGCACTTCCGCTTTAATGTGTAGCTTCGCGAGATTCAACGACTAAAAATCAGTCATTACGAGGGCGTATGCCAGTGGCAATCTAAGGTATTACAGCGATTTAATGGTTTTTACTTTGACAAGCAAGCACAAAATCAATAGAATTGCGCCTTCAGTTTTAACGGTGATGTAGCTCAGCTGGTTAGAGCACAGGATTCATAATCCTGGGGTCGAGGGTTCAAGTCCCTCTTTCACCACCAATAAAGACGCCCTTTTCGAGAGATTAGGGCGTTTTCATTTTGGGCCATGGCCCATCCATGGCCCATATTTAGCCCAAAAAAAATGTACATTCACTCATAATTTTTAAATATGACCCTAAGTGTAAAGCTAGCTATTATTGAATTATTCAGCCCTGAAATTCTAATGAATTATAAACCAATATATTTTTTATATTAATCAGAAAGCCGGACTCATAATCCGATGCTCCCAAAATGCTGCTGGTGAGTTAGTTGAAAATTTTCATGCGCTTAGGTGCATTTTGCAGTAAAAGAAATTTAGTAATTCCGAGAACATTGTAATTCAGTATTTTCGGCGTGTGTTGATGTAAAATCGCGCACAATAAAAGTTAAGGCCCCTTAGCTCATGCTTGGTTAGAGCAGCGGACTCATATGTAAATGTGCCATATACTTGGAAACTGTATATGGGATGGTGTCAAATTCGGTGAAACCTGACGGCAGTAATGCACAAGGCAATGCCGAGCGAAGCTTCAAACAGAAATGTTTGTTGAACGTGTAGAGACTAGACGGCACCCGCCTAATGCAATCGTCATGATTGTTATGGTGAAGGCATAGTCCAGGGAGGCGGGAAACCGTCACAAACCAGAATCCGTTGGTACTGTGTTCGACTCACAGAGGGGCCACCATCCAAAACGACCTAGGGAGAAATCTCTAGGTCTTTTTTGTTTTTAAGCAATGATACTTTTAATCCGTTTGTCGTGGGTTCGATCCCCGCACGCCCTACCAATTTAACGTTTTGAGTAATATCAGAACGTATCAAGAACCCGCTTAATTGCGGGTTTTTTATTGTCTATAACTCTTGCATTTTCTACTGCACATAATTTTGGCTTGAGATTCAATATCGGTTGGTGTTGTGTTCGACTCACAAAGGGCCACCCATTAAGACGACTTAGGGAGAAATCTCTAGGTCGTTTTTTTTGTTTTCTTACATTTAACTTCCCATGTACACTCTTACAATCAAAACACAGGTTTTTGTTAGCAATGGCTTTTTTGAGTATGGTTTGACTAGATGTATGGTAACAGGGGTACTTAAGTTGTGATGAAAATTAATCGACTCCGTTAATTGCTTTCGTTTTTAGTCATAATGTACCTAAGTAAATAAAATAAAGACAATAAAATGGTTAGCCTAGCGCGTAAATATACACCTAGCACTATTAAGAGACTGTTTCTGCTCTCTGGTAATATATGTGCAGCACCGGACTGCACAAATCAACTTATCGCTAAAGATAAGAGCACCTTAATTAGTACTATATGCCACATAGAAGCCGCAAGCCCAGAAGGTCCGAGATACAACATATTAATGACGGATGAAGATCGAAGGCACTTCGACAACTTGTTTCTACTCTGCGATTCATGTCACAAAATAATAGATAACAAAGCTAATGAAGACAAATACCATACCTCCCTTTTGAAAGACTGGAAAAACAACCACGAAAGCAAACTGTTAAATCAATTATCATCAAATAGCTCAATGCTAAGAGGTGTAGTTGATGCTATTGCAAAAGCTTCATTTGAAGAGCCTGATGAAATTAAAGACACAAGTAACCCTTTTAAAATTGACGACAAAATTAGTCATAACCATATAAAAAGAAATAAATCCCTAATCGAATATTACAAAGTTTATTATTCCAAGATTAACTCTCTTTATGCTGAACTTGAAAAGCAGGGTTCATTCAAAAAGGAAAGTCTGCTTGCAAACATAAAACATATTTATTTAAAAGTTAAGGGGAAATATGTTGAAGACTCTATTGAACCTCTGACAATTCTTAGAGCAAATGCAGATGACATAATTGATGACGTTTTAGATGAGTTGACTGTAATTGCCGAAAAAGACGGTAAACCTGACTTAGAAATTGCAATTTACGTTGTAATGGTGGATGCATTTATGAAATGTAAAATCCTAGAGGAGCCACCAAAAGTATGATTATTGGCAAAGATATTCAGCCTGAAAGGAAGCTATATTTTTTAGGCAGTAAAGTGTTAGAGCTACTACAAAAATCCTCTCAAGAAGAGGATTTAATTTCGCTATATCAAACCTTAAATGATAAAGAGATTAGCATTAATATGCTTTTATTAACCCTTGACTGGCTGTTCTTATTGGGCACTATCAAAATTGACGAAGGCAAGATAATCAAGTGTTTCTAAAGTACTTAAAGATTGAAACTAACGGAACTCTGGTAAGGGAAATAACATTCTCGAAAGGGATTAATCTAATTGTAGATGAGACGCAAACAGAATCTGTACTTGAGTCTGGTAACAATGTAGGTAAAACAACTGTTCTGAGATTAATAGATTATTGCTTGGGCAGTAACGGTAAAAATATTTATATTGATAGTGAATTTAAAAAAACACACAACATTGAAATTGAAAAATATTTAACAGAAAACAATGTAGTCATTACGCTTTGCATTGTTAAAAGCCTCGATAGAAATGCTTCTTCTGAGTTCATCCTTAGGCGTAATTTCTTAAGCTACTCTAGTAAAATTCAAGAAATTAATGGTGAGCAGTACTCCAATATTAAAGAGTATTGTAAAACACTAAAAACTTTATTTTTTGACTCCGATGGTGACAAACCTACGTTCAGACAAATTATTTCTAAAAATGTTAGAGATGAAAAAGCTAGGCTTCAAAATGCTGTTATAGTTTTGCATCCAACCACCAAACCTGAGGAGTACGAAGCTCTGTATTTGTTTTGGTTAGGTATAGAGCTAGATGCGGCCAATAGAAAACAACGGCTTATAAGTCAAAAGAAAATCGAAGAGCAAATACAAACTAGATTGCGTAAAGAAAGCACCCTTTCACAAATCGACCAATCATTACTTATTATTTCGGAATCCATTCAAGAATTAACAAGGAAAAAGAACTCTTTCAATATTAATGCAAATTACGAATCCGATTTAGCACAGTTAAATTTCGTTAAATCTGAGTTAAACAGGTACTCTACTCTTACTAGCAGATTAGAACTTAGATATGAATTAATCAGTGAAAGCAGAGATGAATTAGAGAAGGAATTCTCAGATATTGATGCCCTTCAAATTGCTAAACTTTATGAAGAAGCAAAAAGCTTAATTCCTGACTTACAAAAAACTTTTGAGGAAACTTTAGCATTTCATAACTCAATGGTTTCAGAAAAGATAAGCTATATTACTAAGGAGCTACCAGAACTAACATTTGAAATCAGAAGAGCAAAAACAAAAATAAACGAACTTCTAACTCAAGAAAAAACCCTGTCCGAATTAATTCAAAAAGGCAATGCAGTTGAAGAACTACAGTCTTTAATTATTGAGTTGAATAATGCGTACGAGAAAAAGGGTACTTTTGAAGAACAAAAAAAACAATGGGAAAATACTACATCTAAACTCAAAAAAATTGAGGATGAGCTTCTTGAGATAAACAATGGTATAGATGATTTAGATTCATCCATTCAAAGAAAAATTGCTTCATTTAATCGCTTTTTCTCTAAAATATCATCACGGCTTTATGGCGAACAGTTCGTACTTAGTTCCGATAAGAATGATAAAGGATATGAACTGAATATTACTAGCATAAGTGGGAATTTGGGAACTGGTAAGAAAAAAGGTCAAATTGCTGCATTTGATTTGGCGTATATTCAATTTGCAGATGAAGAAGGAATTGATTGCTTACATTTTATTTTAAATGACCAAATAGAAAATGTTCATGATAATCAAATAACGAGCCTATTAAATGATGTGGTTAATGAAACAAACTGCCAATATATACTACCTGTACTAAGAGATAAATTACCTAACAATATTGATATAGATAAGTACGTTGTGGTTTCACTATCGCAATCTAATAAACTTTTTAAAATTTGAACCAGTTCAGTTTACCCCCAACCTGTCGCTAGTAGCCCATCCAGCCCCTACCTTGTGCCATAGACAGGTAAACAGCGGTTGGCCGATACATGGGCATGGGCAATCCTGATTGAGATCGTTGGCGGTTAAGTTGACTTGGCGTGAGAGTTTGGATTTTAGAGCGTGAGACTCATATCCGTTGGTACTGTGTTCGACTCACAGAGGGCCACCAACTAAGAAGACTTAGGGAGAAATTTCTAAGGCGTTTTTTATTGTGTCATTAATGCAGCTAGCCTATATAGGTTACGATGCTAGCAATTTAGGCATGATATTATTTGTAAATGGGCTAAGGCTGATTTAGCAAGCATCAAAAAAATTAAATCCCTAAGTTAAAATAATTAAAAAAACATCTTATTATCTGAGTACAAAAAAATAATGATAACAAACTTTTCAAGCACTGCCGCGTTCATTTGGTCGGTGGCGGATTTGCTTCGAGGCGATTTTAAGCAGTCACAATACGGGCGTATTATTTTGCCATTTACTTTGTTGCGCAGACTAGAGGCCGTATTAGAAGCGAGCAAAGAGGCGGTTTTGATTGAATATGAAAAAGTGCAAAAGCTCAACTTGCCAGAAGAAGCGCAAGCTAAGCTTCTGTTAAGAGCGACCAATGGACTGTCATTTTATAACACCTCAAAAATGGATTTATCCAAGCTGGGTGAAACAGGGATTAAGTCTAACCTAACAAGCTACATCCAAGGTTTTTCAAAAGATGCGCGCGAGGTGTTTGAATATTTCAATTTTGCCGAATTTATTGGTCAGTTGAATGATGCCAATTTGCTTTATAAAGTAGTGCAAAAAGTCAGGCAAACCGATTTAAGTCCCAAAGCCATTTCCAACCATGAGATGGGATTAGTGTTTGAAGAGCTTATTCGTCGATTTGCTGAAAGCTCTAATGAAACCGCTGGTGAGCACTTTACGCCACGCGACATTGTGCGCTTAACCACCTCCTTAGTTTTTATGGAAGATGACGCAGCCTTAACTAGCAGCGGTGTCATCCGCACCATTTATGACCCCACAGCGGGTACGGGTGGCTTTTTATCTTCAGGCATGGAATATTTATACGAGCTTAACCCAGCGGCCAAATTAGTGCCGTTTGGGCAAGAGCTTAACCCTGAGTCATACGCCATTTGCAAAGCCGATATGCTGATTAAAGGCCAAGAGGTGAATAACATTAAATTGGGCAACACCCTTTCTAATGACCAACTCTATGCCGACAAATTTGATTACATGCTTTCTAACCCACCGTTTGGCGTGGATTGGAAAAAGATCGAAGGCGACATTAATGATGAGCACAATTTAAAAGGCTTTGATGGCCGTTTTGGCCCAGGTTTGCCGCGTGTGTCGGATGGCTCTTTATTGTTTTTGCTACACCTCATCAGCAAGTTACGCGATGCCAGCCAAGGCGGCGGGCGCATCGGCATCATCCTCAACGGTTCGCCTTTGTTCACAGGTGGCGCAGGCTCGGGCGAGTCTGAAATTCGCCGTTATATTTTGGAAGCCGATTTGCTAGAAGCCATTGTCGCCCTGCCTACTGATATGTTTTACAACACTGGCATCGCCACTTATGTATGGGTTCTATCCAACAAAAAAACCGCAGAGCGCAAAAGCAAAGTGCAACTGATTAACGGCGTGAATTTATGCGGCAAAATGCGTAAATCACTTGGCAGCAAACGCAATGAAATGGGCGATGACGACATTGCCACCATTACCCGTACCTTTGGCGCGTTTGAGGTGGTAGATGCGCGTGCGTTAGACAAACCCGCCGAGCAAAAAAGCAACCGTGGCCGACAATCTGCCAACCCAAAAACAGAAGCCGTCAAAACCTTTGCCAGCAAACTATTCGCCACCCATGAATTTGGCTACCGCCGCATTACCATCGAGCGCCCCCTGCGTGAAAGCTACCAATTTAATGATGAGCGCATTGCCACTCTGCGGTTTGCTCCCAAGCCATTAAACGCACCTATGCAATGGATATATGCTGAATTAGGTCAAAACTGGGCTGACTATAGTGATTGTGAACAATATGGAAATTTGAATGAACATACGGTAGAAATTCGCGCTTATCTTAAAAGCCACTTTAGTGAGTTAAAAGAAACCCATATAAAAGAACTGCTCGATAGCAAAGTTTGGCTAGAGCAAAAACGGATCATGCTTAAAGCCAAGAAATTGCAACAAGCCATAGGCACGGCGCAGCATGACGATATGAACACCTACGACGCTTTGCTAAAAGCCAGCGCCATTAACCTAGATGCCATCGAAAAAAAGCAAATCACCAATGCCGTGAGCTGGAAAAACCCCAACGCCAAAAAAGTGATTAAAAAAATCCACAAAAGCAAAGCCAACCCTATTTATGGCCTGTTTGATGTAGGCGGCAAAACCATAGAATACCAAGCCGATGGCGATTTGCGTGATTTTGAAAACGTCCCGCTAGACCCAACAAAAAGCGTCAACGCACTCAACGAAACCTACTTTAAAAATGAAGTACAACCTCACGTGCCCGATGCATGGATAGACGCGACAAAAGTAGACGAACAAGACAAAGAGATTGGCATTGTCGGTTATGAGATACCGTTTAACCGCCATTTCTATGAATATCAACCGCCAAGAGATTTAGCAGAGATAGATGCGGATTTGGATGCAGTGAGTGCGGAGATTATGGCCTTGTTGCGTGAGGTGCATTCTTAATGGCTGGGAAGTATAAGGCTTATGCTCAGTTTAAGGACTCTGGGGTTGAGTGGTTGGGGAGTGTGCCTGAAAGTTGGCACATCAAAAAACTTAAGTACATATGTAAAATTCAGACTGGTGATAAAGACACTATTATGGCTGTACCTGATGGTGAGTATCCTTTTTTTGTTAGATCACAGACTGTAGAGCGAATAAACAGTATAGGTGCAGATTGTGAGGCAGTTTTAACGGCAGGTGATGGTGTAGGTGTTGGCAAGGTTTTTCATCATTTCGAAGGTAAGTTTGATTATCATCAACGTGTGTATATGTTAAATAACTTTACCAAAGTAATAGGTAAATTTGTTTATTACTATTTATCTAATAATTTTTACAAAGTTGCGTTAGATGGAAACTCAAAATCAACTGTAGATTCTCTCAGATTGCCTCAATTTTTAAATTTTGAATTTTCATTGCCAGAAATTCATGAACAGCAAAAAATTATTAACTTTATTGACCATGAAACCGCCAAAATCGATACGCTGATAGCAAAACAACAACAACTGATTGCACTGCTAAAAGAAAAACGTCAGGCCGTGATTAGTCATGCCGTCACCAAAGGCCTCAACCCCAATGCCCCCATGCGCGAATCAGGTATTGAATGGCTAGGCGAAGTCCCCGAGCATTGGCATGTGTTAAAAGTTAAAAGGTTTTTTAGTTTGGAATGTTATCCGGCACCTAATGATAATGATTTAGAGTTACTTTCTCTCTATACCGATATCGGAGTAAGGCCAAGAAAAGAGTTAGAGCAAAAAGGCAATATAGCATCTACAACTGATGGTTACTGGATAGTGAAAAAAGGTGATTTGATAGTAAATAAACTATTAGCTTGGATGGGAGCAATAGGATATTCAGACTACGATGGGGTTACAAGTCCAGCATATGACATTCTTCGCAAGTGTAGACCCTTAAATGTTAAATTTTATCACTACTTGTTCCGATCCAACAAGGCTCAGATCGAATTCAAAAGATGGTCAAGAGGCATTATGGAAATGAGGTTAAGACTATATTTTGATGAGTTAGGGAACATCTCTATGCCGTTTCCAAGTGAAGTAGAGCAGAACGATATAGTTTGTAAAATAGAGACTTTGGAAAGGCAGTATGAAGAACTTATTGAAAGGACATCAAACCAGGTTTCATTATTACAAGAACGCCGCACCGCCCTAATCTCCGCCGCCGTCACAGGCAAAATTGATGTGCGTGATTGGCAAGCGCCTCAAAACTCAAATAACGCTCACAATGACAACTAGGAATCAACATGGAAGCAAGAAACCGACCTTTAAGTGAGTGGATGAGTGAAATTAAAAGTGGTTATGTAGCGTTGCCGCGCTTTCAACGTTTTGAAGCTTGGTCGCATAGACAAGTTGCTTCTTTAATGGATACGGTATTAAATCAGCTCCCAGCAGGAGCTGTTTTAACGTTGGATGTTGGGGATAACGAGCCTTTTATTTCACGCGCTGTTGTGGGTGCGCCTGCATTATCAAACAAAGTGAATACATATTTGCTAGATGGTCAACAAAGGCTAACTGCTTTATGGCGGTGTCTACATAACGATTACCCAGATAGAACATTTTTTATTTTAGTGAATGACGATGGTACATTTAGTACTGAAACACAAAGCCGTTGGGCACATAAGAGTGGGCAACTTTATCCGATGTGGGCAAATGACCCTGTGCAACAATGGGAGCGAAAGCTAATCCCTTTAGATTTGTTATGTCCAGGTACTGAAAGTGAAGTTAAAGCAGCTGCTTGGTGGACTGTTGCTAGCAATGGGGATCAAGGCAAGTTAATTGCGTTGGTGACTTTATTAGGAAAACTAAGAACGATTATTGCAAGCTTTAACATTCCGTTTTTATCTTTGCCTAAAACCACCTCTAAAGAAGTGGCTTTGGATGTGTTTATTAAAATGAATACATCTTCATCCCCTTTAACTGCATACGATATTGTGGTTGCGCAGGTTGAAGCTGGTACAGGTCAGTCTTTACATGACTTGGTTGATGACATTCAAACTAATGCGCCTAATGCTAAAAAATACTTACACCCTGCTGATTGGGCTTTGGCAGTTGGGGCTTTGTTGCAAGGTAAGACACCGACAAAATCAGTTTATCTGGAAAGCGATTTTGGGGACAATTTAACCAAGAATTGGGATGCAGTAAAACGTGGAATCAAGAGAGCGACTGACTTTTTAAGAGAACAACATATTTATGACAACCAGCGATTAGCTACAGATGTTGTGCTTTATCCATTAGCCGCGCTATGGGCTAAAGTAAGTGATGGCGGTGATGCCGAAGGCGAAGCACGATTAATTCTAAAAAAATATTTATGGCGTGCGCTATTTACTGAGCGCTATGAGAAAACTTCTGCGACTAGAGCTTTAGTCGATTTTAACGAGCTATCTTCTTTATTAAAAGGCGATCGTACTTTTATACCAAAAGTGTTCGATGAGAGCGATTTCCCGCTACCTGAGATCGAGGAGTTAAAAACTGCAGGGTGGCCTAAAAGGCGCGATCGCTTACCACGTGCAATGTTGGCATTAAGCTTACATCAAGGTGCCTTTGACTTTGCTGATGGTAGCCAGATATCTGGAGATAATATTAGCAACCGTGAGTACCATCATTTATTTCCTGATGCATGGCTGTCTAATAACGGTGTTGAATCTAAAGATATTTACCTTGCTTTGAATTGTGCCTTGGTGACGTGGAAAACTAATAGGACTATGGCAGCTAAAGCACCATCGGCTTATATGAAAGAAAGAATGCGTGTTGGAAAAGAAGAGGTAGATAGAAGGTTGAAATCACACCTAGTTTCTACTGACACATTAACTGCTGATGACTATGCAACATTTTTGAATGCAAGAGCTAAGGAAATGCATCAAGCAATCATAAGTATTTGTGGGTAAAAATGATTAATTCTTTAGTCTTGGTGGTTATATGAGCATCAATAACAATGACCTACAAAAAGAGATTGAGAGCGACCTAGGTTTGCGATCAAAACGTAAACTGCTAACAATCGTATCTCTTTTAATGCTGGCAATTCAATTTTCAGGTGCTAGCATAGTGGAAGCAAACACTTTTATTTTAAAGCTTTCTTTTGAACATCAGAACGGACTGGCTTTCTTATTATTTATTGCTGTCTTTTTTTTGTTAATACGATATTACAGCTACGCTAGAAAGTATCATAAAAAGCTATTTAAGTTGTGGTCATCAAGAATGTTAAAAGAACCATTTTTTTATAGTTTTGATTTAGAGGAAGAAAAAGAATTAGGGTTATTGGTAGAAATAGCAGAAAAATATTTAAATTTGGATATGTACAGTATTCGGCATTCTCAAAATCAAAGTATTCATTGGGAGTACCAACATGGTTTTTTATTCAAAAGGTATATTAGTTATGATGTCAAAACGGATTATGATTTTTATCCGAATCAAAAAATAAATCTACTTGAAAAACTTAGCTTTAGAGATTTTTTTAAAATTCTACGTTTTGAAACTAAATATGAAATAGCTAGTTTTATTGCTTATCCAGAAGATTTAGATGTTTACACACCTTATTTGTTGGGATTAGTAGCTTTGATAAGTTATATTTTTAATGACAAACTACAAACATTATTGAAAATCTACCTAGTTTAAATAAATTTGGGAAATATACGGCATGACCAAAGCCAATGAAATCATTTTTCAAAATGACATGATTCAGCAATTACTGGCTAACGGTTGGTTGCTAGGAAAGGCGGTGGGCTACAACCGCGATCTGGCTTTGTATCCTGAAGATGTGCTGGGTTTTGTGCAAGACACGCAAGACGCGCAATGGCAAAAGTTTAAAGCACTTTACCCAACTGACACTGAGCAAAAGTTTTTAGAGCGTGTTGCGACACAGCTGAATAAAGCTGACCCGAACGCCGCCAATAAAGAAATGCGTACCTTTGGTACTTTAGGTGTGTTGCGCCATGAGCTGCGTGACCGTGGTACACGTTTTAGCCTTTGCCAATTTAAACCTGAACACGATTTAAACCCTGAGACTTTGGCGCGTTACCAACAAAACCGTTTGCGTGTGGTGCCAGAGCTGGTGTATTCACCTTGGGCAAAGGCTGAGGCTTTTGTCACCACTGGTGCGCAAGCTAAAACATGGCGTATTGATTTGGTGTTGTTTGTGAATGGCTTGCCAGTAGCGACTTTAGAGCTGAAGTCTGAATTTAAACAATCCGTTGAAAATGCCATTAGGCAATATAAAACCACCCGCTTTGCTTTAGATCCAGCCACTAAAAAACCTGAGCCCTTATTGAGCTTTAAGCGCGGCGCCTTAGTGCATTTTGCGGTGAGCCAATATGAGGTGTATATGGCTACGCGATTAGAAGGGGATAACACGTACTTTTTGCCTTTTAACAAAGGCACCAAAGATGGCGCAGCTGGCAATGATGTGCCTGAAGATGTAAACCAATATGCCACTGATTATTTATGGAACGAGGTGTTGCTGCCAGATAATCTGCTGAGTATTCTCGCCAACTTTGTGCATTTGCAAATTGAAGAGAAAGAAGATTGGGAAGGCCGCAAATTCAAAAAAGAAGCGCTTATCTTCCCACGTTATCACCAGTGGGATGTGGTAAAAAAATTAGTGAATGCAGCGCACACAGAAGGGCCTGGCCATAAATATTTAATTCAACACAGTGCTGGCTCGGGCAAATCAAACTCGATTGCATGGTGTGCGCATCAACTGTCATCCGTACATACTTTTGAGGGTAAGAAGTTGTTCGACTCCGTGATTGTGGTCACAGATAGAACAGTGTTGGATGACCAATTGCAAGAGACAATTTCACAATTCACATCGGTGGACGGCGTGGTGGCCCGCATTAACCGTAATGAGGGTGATGGCGCCAAGTCTGAAAAACTTGCAAAAGCATTAGAAAACTCGCAACCCATCATCATTGTGACCATTCAAACTTTCCCCTATGTTTTAAAGGCAATTGAAAACAGTGTAAGTCTAAAAACACGTAATTATGTAGTAATTGCCGATGAGGCGCATAGCTCGCAAACGGGGAGTACCGCTCGTCAGCTTAAAGAAGTGCTGATGATAGATAGCAAAAGCGATGATGAAGAGCTAACGACTGAAGATATTTTAGACGCGGCAGTGGCGTCGCGTCGTGCTTCGAGTAATTTGAGTTATTTGGCGTTTACTGCAACGCCCAAAACAAAAACATTAGAATTATTTGGGCGCTTGCCTAGACCTAATGAAGCGCCCTCTAAAACGAATAAACCTGAGGCCTACCATGTGTACAGCATGCGCCAGGCCATCGAAGAAGGCTTTATTTTAGATGTACTAAAAAACTATACCAATTATAAAGTGGCCTATAACTTAGCAATGAAAATTGCCGCGAGTGATCAAGAAGTTGAAAGCAAAAAAGCAAAGGTAAAGCTTAATCAATGGGTGCGCCTGCACGATTACAATATCAGCCAAAAAGTGCAGGTGATTGTTGAGCACTTTAAAGACAATGTGATGGGCCTACTAGGTGGGCAAGCCAAAGCGATGGTGGTAACCAGCTCACGTAAAGAGGCGGTGCGCTATAAGCTGGCATTTGATAAATATATTACTCAACAAGGCTATCAAAAAATCCATGCGATGGTGGCATTTTCGGGTGAGGTGGAATTTGGTGAAAAAGACCCGAATGCTTCAGCTCTTCTAGGGGATAAGTTTACCGAAATCAATATGAATGCTTTGCTTAAAGGTCGCGATATGCGCAAAGCGTTTGATAGTGATGATTATCAAGTCATGATCGTGGCGAACAAGTTTCAAACAGGGTTTGACCAACCCAAACTTTGTGCCATGTATGTGGACAAGAAGCTGGGCGGCGTTGAGTGTGTGCAAACCCTCTCGCGTTTAAATCGCGTATTTCCTAGCAAGGCTGAAACAGGCACGTTTGTTTTAGACTTTTTTAATGAGCCTGACGAAATTCTTGAAGCGTTTCAACCTTACTATCAAACGGCAGAACTGGATGATGTATCAGACCCTGACTTGATTTTTGATTTATATGACAAGTTGCGCTCTGCTGGCATTTTTAACTGGCACGAAGTGGAGCAGTTTTGTAATGCTTTTTTCATAAAGAACAAAAGCAATGCAGCGATTGCTAATATTTGTAAGCCTGCGGTAGAGCGTTGGCAAAAGCGCTATAAGTCAGCAATTGAAGCGTTTAAGCTAGCCAATGAAATGTTTAAACGCACCAAGAAAACAAATGATGCGGTGTTGATTGCCAACGCAGAAAATAGCTTAAAAGCATGCAAAGCAGAAAAAGATTCACTCGAAATCTTTAAAAAAGACTTGGGTACGTTTGTGCGCTTTTATGAGTTTATGTCGCAAATTGTCAATTATGACGACAAAAACTTAGAGCGACTGAGTTTGTATGCGCGTAATTTACGCCCTATGCTGCGTGAGTCATTGTTAGAGGAGGATGACGTTGACTTAAGTAATGTGGAGTTGAGTCATTACCGCTTATCCGCCATTCGACAACAGGATTTAAAATTACAGCAAGACGCAGGCATTTATTTAATGCCCGGCAATGAGCTGGGAACTGCGAAAGCTAAAGATAAAAAAGAAGAGCTTTTGTCTCAAAT
The DNA here is from genome assembly GCA_965247415.1 of Methylophilaceae bacterium. Classification (GTDB taxonomy): domain Bacteria; phylum Pseudomonadota; class Gammaproteobacteria; order Burkholderiales; family Methylophilaceae; genus Methylotenera. Next base: position 474,119 of record OZ252007.1, on the reverse strand, counting down.
TGTTGCAAGATTAAATGAACTGTTCATCACCGATAAACTGACAGAAAAAGACTTAATAAATTATGCGTATTCAGTGCGTGATAAGCTCAGTGAAAACGTCATGGTGATGACGCAAATTAAAAACAATACACCTGAACAAGCAATGCTAGGCGATTTCCCCAAAGCACTTGATGATGCCATCTTAGATAGCAATGAAGCGCATCAAGAGCAAATGATGCAGTTGTTATCTGACCCTGCTAAAAGTAAGCAGTTTGCTCGAATTATTTTTGATTTATTGAACGGTAGTAGAGAACGATAAGTGTCTTGTATGTAAATGCATTTGTCTACATGTTAATCATTTGTAGATACAGTTTCACTTTAATATGTGGTAAATCAAAACTTAATTTTTAGCTTCATATAAAGTCACAACCATTAACATGATTAATGGTTTTTTAAACTGCTTTTGCAAAAGCATAACGAGTGCCTCCTACTTCCTGGTAGATTCAGGTCAGATTGCAATTAAGGAATGAGCAGCCTTGGTGTGAGGATGTCAATCTAGAAGTACTTTTTAGAGAAATAACAAATTATGCTTTTGCAGGCCGAATCTATGAAGCTTAGTATGTGAAAGTTTTGGGTTAACAAAATTTAATACAAATCGATGTTCTCTAAAGTAACTTCTTCTGGCATTGGAGTTAATTTTGAAGCTGGATTTTCGTTGAAAAAGTATATTTGCAGAAAATATAATGCAACTCCCAAAGTTGTAGCAACAGCAATCATATAAATATCACCATCCATTAATGGAGTATTGGAGTCAGTAAATATATTTGTTGCAAATGACCAATAAGCTTTAAAGCCTCCCAAGAAAGAATCTTTACCTGAAGAAATAGTGAAGTAAATTATTACAGCAGCCCAACTATAAAATGACCATAATGCTGACTGAGACTTTTTATAGTATTCATTAAACTCACTCCATCTTGATTTTGGTAAATTCTGTAGATGGGATAAATCATTATGAAGGTTTCTAGCTATTGGTTCATATTTATTTAAAACCTCGTTTACTTCTTTACCAACTTTACTTCTCGCAGAAAAACTACCATCTTTGTTAACTGAAATATCATGTTGTTTTGCTCTATCATTTGCCTTCTTGATATGTGAGTTTGCGAGCCTGAGGTTTTCCAAGTTGGTCAAAAACTCTTTTTTTTCATCGTCATTTAACCAAAAATCAGATTCATTACCCGCGAGATTATCCTTAAATTCGCTATATTTTTGTTTATTTGAAAGGTAAATATATAGAAGTGCAATAGGTGTGAATACTGCAACAATAAAAGCAATTATTAGAAGAACAACTAAAAATCCTCCACTTTCATTTTTCTTTCTGCTTGCCACTAGCATCTCCAATAAAGCGATCAATATTCAAACTAGCTCTATCAATTTCATCAACTTTTTCGTTTTTATATTTTTTCTTTTGGCTGATTGAAATTCCTGAACCAGGCAAACCAGCAGTAACCCTAACCCCACTTTTACCAAAGTTAATTGTAAAGCCTCTTTTGCCGATAGAAAATGAAATACCAGTTTTCGATATATTTAAATACAAAAGGCTAGGAATCAGCGCAAAACTCTTAAAAAACTTGATATTCATTCCATTCCACCAACTAGTAATTAAAGATATTAGTTTATATAAATTCTCTATCCATTAGGCTCTTACTATGACCTAAATCTTGGTTACCATTTGAAATGGATGACGTGCTGGATAAGGAGGATAGATTTCTTCGCGCCAAGTGTTATTGGGTAAATCACAATCAAAGTGATGTTTTACCCAATTGGCATGTTTTGGATGAATGGATTCAAAGTTGCTGCACATTTAATGATTATAATCATATGTACATTTTTATTGAATGAATCCAAATGGCAGAGCTAACTGAATCGCCAAAAGTTGGTAATAACTATTAGCCTAAAATTGCAATTCATGTATGTGCTAATACTTTTTAGCCTCCACTAAACACAGTTAAGAATGTATAAATAATATAAAGCCAAAATGCAAGTCCCAAATAACTTCCAATCGTAACTATAAATCCACAAATTATAATAATTAATCGCATACTCTTACTCAACCTTCCGAAGAATCACATATCTTTCTTGGTAGACCCAAATTTTAACTTTGGTTTTATAAAAATTAATTGATAATTTGCATGGCAGTTTCGGCCTGAATACGCTTGATTCCAGATCCTTGAGGTGAGTTTAACCACTTATTGAAATGCCCATTTAATCCAGATGGATGAGCTAAGTGTATCCATAGTCTGCCATCTGCGCGAACGGCCATTGGATTGATGCGTTCAAAATCGGTTGGAAATAATTCATTTATAAGTGCTTGGCAATTTTTAACATATTGATCAGAATTACCAAGTAAAAATACTGCATCAACAGATTTTGGTATGTTCTTTAGATAATTAGATGCGCATGTTTTGATCACGTGCGGGATTTCAATAAATGATTTATTAATAAGTGCTCCAGTACATCCATAGACATCTTTACCAGATTCCTTTGATAGTTTCTCATCTATCCTAGATACACTACATCGTATAAGAGACCCAAAAGCAATATTTGACTCAGGATCATTAATTTTTTGATCGGATGTTTCATTTTTTGAAAGCACATTCATTGCTAATAAAGCTTGGGTAAGTCTATCTCGCATACCGGCAAAAGCAACATCTTCAAATTTACCTTTGCTAAAAACACCCGCTTGTGTAGCTCCCTTTGAAAATCCAAGTACTAGATACTTAGGCAAGTCACTACCCCATGCACCTGGATCATTAATCATTTGCCACTTTGGATGTGGTTTTATTAAATCTGATTTTTCTGTTGCGAAACAGGCGCGACATTCTATTTTTCCGTGTTTTGGTAACATTTAATTTCCTATTTAAAAATTTATGGTTAAAGGCTTCTTAATGAATACCACCTAAGTAATTTTTTTAAATTTGTTTCATCAGAAACGACACAAGAAGTTTGGTTTGGAGCAGAAATTTTTGAATCCAAATTGCTTTTAATTCTTGAACCCATGTATGGATTAAATGTTTCTTGTATTCCATCGAGAGAAGGTAGAACACACTTTTCGAGCAATATGCGTGTTTGTTGAGCAGGATGCTCTCCTGTTGAGAGGTTGGTATTGCCCAGTACGATAGCAAACTGACGACCATGACGACCACCTGTTGCAAACAATTGTGCCTTGCTTCTTTTGATATCATCAAATCTATGGATTTGAAGTTCGTTACTTAACTCTCCGTCAATTATCGATAATGCATCTTTTGCAGCATATTTAACTTGCATATATTTCCTTATATAAATTAATGTAAAAACGCTAAAGCTTTATTAGGTTGAATATTGTGTTTTTTTTACGCGCCGAGTCTCGTGCATTGCTGTAATAATTAAATCTTGTTCGCCAAGAATAAGCTGAACATTTCCCAAGTTATTAAGCGCTTGACGAAGCTCTAACAAGGTTTTCTCAGGTATGTAGCTAATATTAGCGCCACCTTTTTGATATTGAGTGATTCCGAACTCTTCAATTAAACGGATTTTCATTTCACTAATTGCCCGTTGCTGCATGCGTTTTTTGGCATGTTCTGTCACATTGATCTTTGTCATGTTCATCACCTCATTCATCTTTTATAGATTGACGGAGAACTGAAAGCTGTTCGCTAAAAAAGACACGCATAACGCATGCAAGCAACTCTTTTCTGTCCAATTGATAAAAGTCGGCGATCGGGAAAATAGTATCTATTGGCAACCTGAAAATACCTTGCTCAATTTCAGCAATAGACTTCGCATCAACATTCGGATGAAATACAACTAAATTATTATTGTTATCAATCCCAAGCTGGGTGCGCCGTACTGATAAAAATAGACCAAATTCAGAAGCCGTAGATATTGTATTAAGCTCTTTAACTTTACTATCAGGTACTACAGTTGGTTTGAAATTACGACGCTTATACAACCAGCTTCTTGCAGATGCATTTTCAACCCATAAATTACCATGCGATTTTTCAGCAGATAACTCACCAGCGCTAATTGCATTCCTAACCGTTCTGGTATCAACATCTGCAAGTAAGGCTAGTTTTTCTAGTGACATTGCATCTCCATCATCAAGCGCATATCTGCCATCACCAAGAGCAATAATTTGCTCCCACTCATTAGAGTGAGAAACATTTTCTGTTTTTAAAAATGAGAGAACCTCTGCACCTCCAATCACAATGTCAATTGGATGATCATACGCAATACCTTCAACAGCGTAGTCGTACAAGGTTAATAGTACGCTCCAAGCGTATGATGCACGAACATGATCTTTAGCAATTTGTAGCACTTTTGGATCATTTAAATCATCATCATCACTAACACCCATAATTTTTGAAAAGGCACCATCAACACCAAAAGTATTTTCAAAAATCATGAACACCTCTTTAGCGGTGTCGAAATAATTGTCAAACAAACTGTCAATATTAAATTGTTTTGCCATACCGACCTCATAAATGTATATTTCAATGAAAAATTCATAATACAATTGAATTATGAGGTGTCAATTTAGGAATGTCAACAATAAAATGAAATATTCAATGAAATTATCATTTATTTATTAGATCTATTTCAATTTTGTTCTTTTGAAAACTTAAACCTGCGAAGCGCAGGTATAGGCGGGATAAAAGGGAGATGAGGATTTTGATCCGTTAAATACTTTTTAACTAAAGACCCAAGGTGATTTTTGTTTAGGATAAATCCATAATCCTAGACTATATTCTTTAGCACTTTCTACGGCTTATAAATAAGTTAATCGATCATTTTGCGTGTTCAAGATCCATGACAAAAAGTAAGCACTAACATTTGCGCAAAATTTGCCATCTTATATGAAGTACATTTTTCATTTATTTCATATAGGAGAACCAGCATGTCAGAATCAAAACTTAGCACCATCCCACCATCAATCCGCGTACTTAAAATCGCAACATGCCCCACTAACTCAGGCCGAGCCACACTTGCTTATCAAATCGGTTGTAACGCAGAACATGACACCTATTTTCGCGTCACGGCAAATACTGGCGGCGGGTTGTTCAGCCCAGAATGGGTCTCATTAAAAGCAATGCTGACGATACTCGCAGTCGCACGTAAACCGCTCGCATCATTTCCGTTGTTTGATTTGCTGATAGGCAGGTCGATCAACACGCCTTCTTTTCTAATGGCAGCCATGAAGAGTGAAGGTGTCGTGCGCAGTCTGGAGGGCAAAATTCGCGGATATGAAATCGTGGATCACGCACCATTCATGACTGAAATGCAAACCCTCATCGACACAGGTGTCGATTTAAAAGTAAAAGACATTCCCAGCAATTACAAAACATCCGTCACACTCAATCGACCTAAAAAAGTCATCCAACCTTTAACTCCCAAAGATATAAAGCGAGAACAACGCAAAATCAAATCCCTTCTTAACAAGCAATAGTCCAGTCTAAATTTCCATTCTTCTGTAGTTAGAGTCCGCTGTTCTCAATTCACCCACCAACCAAAACTTCAAGCCAGTCAACACCTCTGCAATTTCCCAAAGCTGTAAAAAAGTTATACCGAGCTTATACCGACCCAAATTTTTAATTCACCTTTAAAAAGGATCTCTCTATGGAGTTTGTTTCACTTCTTGCCCTGATTTTCGTGTGTCTGCTTTTTGATTCCACCAGAAAATTTGGCATCGCTTTATTTGTACTGTTGTTTTTATCTTTTCCTCGCCGCCAGACTCATCAAGCGCAATACGATATTCTTCATCATACACATCTGATATACGTTTGAAGAAAAGTAGCGGGAAAATGTAAACCTTGAAATCTGAGGCGTCTACGGGACCCTTTAGAATCCATGCAGCTTTAGATAAGTATTGCTCTAATTGGGTGATTGTTACTTTATTTTTTATCACAATTATATTTTCTATATTTTTATTATTTATTAAAATAATTCAATAATCCATTAGCAACAGCAAAAAATTAAAATAAAACTAATCCTCTGAAACATATTCAGCTATATCTTCAAGTTTGCAATCAAAGAATTTACACAACTTATCCAAATTGTCAGTCACAGTGCTATAGCCTTTTTGGTTAATCATTTTCGAAAGTGTCACTCGATTAATTCCTGTTGCTTCTGTAATTTCTGCCATCGTGATTCTCCTATCCTCACGATACTGCTTCTCAGAAATCATTTTTTGTAAATAAAAACGTATCATTGTTAATAATTATAAATATATGTAAATATATATTTACTTTAATTGTCCTTGTGTGTTAATATATGTTTACATTAGTTAATTAAAATTACTTAATGTTAGTAAATATATACAAGGAGACCATTATGAGCAACACATTTTTAACTACAGATCAACTCGCAGAACGCATCCAATATGATGTAAGAACAATACGTGAACAGTTAAAGGATAGCGTACTAATTGAAGGGGTGCATTATGTGCGCCCATTCGGGCGAAGAAAGATTCTTTATATCTGGGAGCGTATCGAAAAGGATATCTTAAGTGCAAATAATTTTGCATTTGCGATCCCAATGGCTAATGGAGGTGTTTGCCATGGCTAGCATACGTGAAATGAATGGAAAGTTGTTTTTTGACTTTCGATATAGAAGTCAGCGATGCCGTGAATATACAGCCGCTGAAGACAACAAAACCAACCGTACCAAAATGGAAAAAATTCTCAAAAAAATTGAGGAGGACATTGAAGCGGATGTATTTGAGTACCGTAGATATTTTCCGAATAGTAAGTTGGCTGATAAGTTTGATAGTCCACAAGCGGTGCGTAGCAAAATTTCAATTGCAACCCAGCGAGCTTTTAATGCAGCACCCGCGCAAATTGATACTCCAAAGTTTTCTGAATTTGTGGAGCAATGGTTTGATGAGTTTTCTGTGGGATGGCGCCGTACTTATATTTCTACTGTGCGACAAATTATCGATAGCCGACTAATTCCAGAGTTTGGGGATAAGGCGGTCAGCGACATTCATCGTGAGGATATCCTCAGTTTTCGTTCCACTCTCGCCAAAGAACCAGGACGCCAACAGGACTCTAAATTATCACCACGCAGAATCAATGCAATTGTTCTAGTGCTGACCCAAGTACTCAACGAAGCCGCAGACCGCTATCACTTTACCACACCAGCTGATCGAATTAAACCGCTCAAGCTGAAGAAGCCAAACGTCATGCCTTTTAGCTTAGAAGAGGTGCATCGCATCATTGAATCGGTAAGAGCTGACTTTAAAGACTACTTTATTGTGCGCTTTTTAACAGGCATGCGAACGGGAGAAGTGGATGGCTTGAAATGGAAATATGTCGATTTTGAGCGACGCTTAATTTATGTTCGTGAAACATATACCGCTGGTGATGAAGATTACACCAAAAACGATTCCAGTCAGCGCGATATTCGTATGTCTCAACCTGTGTATGAAGCGCTTGTGCGTCAACAAGCTGTAACGGGAAAATTATCCAAGTTTGTATTTTGTAATCGTGATAGCAATCCGATTGATTTGCATAATTTCTGCAAGCGCGTGTGGTATCCATTATTAAAGCATCTTGAGCTGGAAAAGCGTAACCCCTATCAAATGCGCCATACCGCCGCCACACTTTGGCTTGCAGCTGGCGAAGCGCCCGAGTGGATTGCGCGTCAACTTGGCCATACCAATACTGAAATGCTTTTCACGGTGTATAGCCGATTTGTGCCGAACTTAACACGCCAAGATGGAAGTGCTTTTGATCGCCTACTCTTACAGTCAGGCGTGGGCACATCACAAGATGGCGATCTTAATAAGCCAGACGTAGCTTTATAGAGAAAAAAGGATAACAACATGAATTCACAAAATACAATAGAAGTGAGCACTAACACTGTGCCGATTATTGATTTACCTTGGCTATTTCGGATTATCTGTTTGCAAAAATCTGCCTTACCTAAAGGTGGTTTTCGTTATTGCGCGACGCTTTTTCATGAGAAGGTTAGTATTGCTGTTACTTGGTTAAGTAGCAAAGAAGATGACCGATTGCAAGCGGGAAGCTTGATCACCCCGCGCTGGACGAGCAAAGTGATATGCATGCATGGTCAAGTGGTGGTTAATCGCGTATTGCCAGTTTCAAGCCCGGGTTTAATTAATCTATTTGATACGGTTCCATATGAGTGGATGAATGACCGAACTGTCCTGCACGAAGCAAGCGCAATCGTTAATATGCTACCTGATCATTTTATACGATTAATTAATGCTATCTTTTTAGAGCATCGACGCTTCTATCGATTTATCACTGGCCCCAGCTCTTTGAATGGTCATCATAACTGGAAGCATGGCAATTTCATTCATACCATTGAGGTTGCAAAAAATGCATTAAAGCTCTGTGAGGATAGACCAATGGTTAGCTTACCGGTATTAATTACAGCGGCACTTTTGCATGATGCAGCAAAAGCAGACGAGTATTCGTTCAATATTGAGCGTAATCGATTTGAAATATCCACGAGAGGCGCATTAATCGGTCACAAAATGACTATTATTGAATGGATTGCGGCAGCCATAGCACAACATCAAATCGACATTCCCAAGAATGAATACTTAGGGCTAATTCATGCATTAACGGCTGTCAAAGGAGCGCCAGATTGGATAGGCCTTAGAGAACCCGTTAGTTTGGAATGCAACTTATTATCAATGGCAGATCGTTTATCTGGACAGGATGATTTATTCGATCAGGTCAAACCACACGATAGTGGATTTGGACGTTTTCATAAACATCTGAGAGGAAGGGGGTTTGTCATTCAGAATAAGTTAAGCGCTAACTAGACTCATAGTAGATTTAATTTTGAAACAAATTTCAATAATTCATTTTTATAAAGGAAACCTTATGCAATATTTATATTTCGCCTTACTTTCGGTCATCCTGATTGGGTGCGATAAAATTACTTCAAAAACAACTGACCACGAAGAACATCAAAATTACTATGAAAATCTAGTTTGTCTCGTGTTTAACCTAAATGACCAAGATGAATTGAAGCATTGTAAAACAGGACAAAAAATCACCTTTACTCCTACAGAATGGGGTAATCAGCAGTTACCTGTGATGTTCGCATCTGGTCATTGTGATTTAAGATTTTCAGTCGTTTGGACCGAAGGTGGCGTAACCTGTATTTACAGAAAAGTTGATGGTTCAGCTAATTATGAGTTTGAAGAGAATACGGGCAAGCTCATTTTAAAGAAATGATGTAGTTAATGAAATTACGTACTAAGCTTTCATGAACATGTATAAGGATTATTTTGCGTTAAGACCGATAATAGATTCACACGAGCAAGGCACACTGTCTACTCAAGTTAACTAAAAATTAGGAGATTATTATGTGGACTACACCAGCAGCTACTGAAATGCGTTTTGGTTTTGAAGTAACCATGTACGTAATGAACAAATAATAATTTAATTTATTATATCCGTTCTTGTTTCCTAAAGGCTCAAGGATCGTTGGGCCTTTTGCTTTTCTGCAGGCAAACTTAATAAAAATTCATTTGGTGCAAGTTGTAACAGTGAGGTTGCTTCTTTGTGATTAGCATGTAACCAAGGTAGATAGTCTTGATCTTGCAAGACTACTACCGAGCGTTTTTCATCTTCAGGTTTATGAAAATGTTGCATGACTTCATGCCCATCAGCATTAATGGTCAGCATTGAAAATGAGAAGATTATCTCTCCTGTTTCCCTATCAATAAAGCGTTCCCAAATGGAAGCCACAGCCACAGGTCCTGCATCAGCTCTTTTAATGCGCCAACGAATCGCTTTACCTGTTTCCCAGTTGGGTTCATAAAAGCTATTCATGATGGCAAGACCAAAGCGACGCTCTCTCCATGCACTACGGTAACTGGGTTTTTCTGCAACGGTTTCTGATCTAGCGTTATAAGTTCTTAAGCCAAACTTCTTTTTATCGGTTGCCCAATGTGGCACTAACCCAAACTGCGCTAACTCACATTTAGGTTTGCCATTTTCCAAATAAATAAAGGGTGCAGGATAAGTGGGATAAATTTCTTCACGCCAAGGGCCATTGGGGAGTTCACAATCAAAGTGTTGCTTTACCCAATTGGCATATTTTGGGTGAATGGATTCAAAGTTGCTGCACATTAACCTTCACTACCAAATTTCGCATAAATAACATTTAAGTCTAGTTTATAAAATATATATTGATATCTACTAAGAATGTAATGAAGTAACTCTAGTAACTTTCGCGGAAAACTTACTTCTCGCTTGCCATAAATCATAGGATGCTTGTTCAGCTAGCCATAAATCTGCACGACCACCGTTTTCAACTCCTAGCCATTGCTCTAACCTTAATGCCATTTCTGGTGAAATAGCCGCCTTCCCATTCAACACTTTTGAAAGTGTTGGGCGCGCAACACCTAATTGATCTGCTGCATCCGTTACGCTCAAGCCTAATGCTGGCAAAATATCTTCTCTTAATGTCTCACCTGGATGTGGTGGATTATGCATTTTACTCATACTCAAATTCCTTCTAATGGTAGTCTTGATAGTCAACTAAAACGGCATCTTCACCTTCAAACATAAAAGTCATTCTCCAGTTTCCATTCACAGTAACTGAATAATGTCCTTCAAGTTCACCAATTAATGGGTGCAATTTCCAGCCAGGTACATTCATATCAGAAGCATTTTTAGCGATATCCAATCGTAATAACTGGCGGCTTAACTTAGTCGCATGATCTGGTCTTATGCCAGCCTTACTTCCAGTCTCGAAAAAACTACCAAGACCTTTATGTTTAAAGTTTTTAATCATTTCTGCAAATTGTAACTCGTAACGTTACAGGTGTCAATATTGATATATTTACTGCATCAGTGGTGATTCATAAGTTGCATGATGAAACGAAAATCAGTAAGTAATGGCAATCATCTTATTGAGAAATATGAAGACAAATTTTTAGTTGCTCTTTACCTAAAAATTCAAAAAATAAGTGGGTAGTCGTCAAAAAAATATCGAAATGACAGAAAAAACGATTTTTGAGGGGTTTTTGGTCATCTGACAGGCAAAAAACTGGCCAAATTGTAATGTAAACTTAAATTAACAAATTTAGGTAAATCAACTGGTTAAAACTAAATGATTCAAAGAAAAATAAAAATTGAAGAAGTAATAATTCCAAAAGAAGGTTTGGCGTTGGAGATATTTAGGTGAGATCAATGAGTTAGCCAATGGCTTTTTGGTCGTGGCCGTCTTAGTTAATGAAGATTTTCGTCTTCAAAACTTTCATCTTCCCAGTCCTCAAGAATAAGAGGTTCAGTCCCCATATCCCAAACCACAGACTTATACTCCACATCAAACCATTCTCGGAACATTTTTAAACTACGTTTTTGCGGCCATTCTGATTCATCTAAAATCCATGACTCAAGAATATATTCAAACAACATACGCCAACGTCTTTCAACCCATTGAATAGCATCATTCGTACCATCTACAGGATCATATTGCGCGTCATAACAAGGCACAAGAAAAGCGTCACCATCATCATTTGCCCGCAATAAACTAATTTCCATCGGTGTCGGACCCGCTGTGCTAACCCAGTCAACATATGGCTGTTTATAATGAATAATTACTAGGCCTCGATTAAGCTGATATCTTGGCCTAACTATTTTTTTCAATGCGTTCTCCGTAAGTCAATTTACAAAAATTATTGCCAGAAAATATTATTTTACATAGCAACCATTATTATACTGCCATTAGTTTCGATGCTGTGGCATGAAAATCAGCACTTAAAAGTATAAGGATGACAATTAAATATTATTTCTTTCTAAACTCCCAAGGCGGCACTGGATCCGGATAAACCCATAGGCCTAATCTGTTTTCTTTGGCATATTCTTCAGCGTGCAAATAGGTTAGCCGATCTTCTGGTGAGAGTTCATTCTGATATTTTCTAAAAAACCACGCTAAGCCATCTTTGATTTGTTCTAGATTCACATCCACACCATCAACCATCACTTTGCCAACTAATCGCCCATAGCGATCACGCTTATCCCAATCAACATTCACTGTTTTACCAAACACCCAATTAGAAAGCATCTTTTTGGAGTTGTTACCAAAGGGTTGCTTCTTTTCTGGCGCATCGATACCACCAAGACGTATTTTATGCTGGGTATTGGTGTCATCTAATACGGTTATTGTGTCACCATCAGCAACCCCCACGACACGACCCGTTAAAACTTCCGCATAGCTTGATTGAATGCTGCCTAGAGTAAATAAGCCAATCAATAGGTATTTCATCATAGGTATTTTTCTTTTATTTGTGATTGTTATAAGACAGCATAGTAGCGTATTTTAGTAATTGCGATTTATCTGCCTTTACATTAGGGTAATTGTTGTTACAATAATTACATGAAAGACGTAACTAAAATAAATCACCTTGTCAGTACTGGACCCGGTCGTAAAGTCGGTTCAGGGAAATTTAAAGAACCCACCACTGTCGTGCGCATTCCCGTGAGTCAAAAGCCTGTGGTGACTGATTTACTAGAAACCTATGCGCGTAAGCAACAGCAAGGTTTATTTAAGCTCAATCTTGATCAAGTTGAAGAGTTTGAACTGCCGATACTTGATGGTAAACCAGTTAACGTGCCTTTGTATAATTCCAAGGTACGTGCAGGCTTCCCAAGCCCAGCGGATGATCATGTTGAAAAGCGCTTAAACCCTAACGAGTATTTAATCGAGCAAGAAGACGCGACTTTCTTTGTGACGATACAAGGCGAGTCCATGATCGATGTGGGTTTGCTCCCCGGTGATAAAGCAGTCGTGGATCGCTCTAAAATTGCAGCCATTGGTGATATTGTGGTGGCCTCTATTGATGGAGATTTCACCATTAAAATCTTGAATCGCACCAAAGCTGGCAACCCACGATTACTCCCCGCCAATAGTACAGGTCAATACTCACCCATCGAAATCAAAGAAGAAATGCAGTTTGAAATCTGGGGTGTGGTCACAGGCTCATTCCGTCGTTTTAAATAACCAATCAATAAGTAATGTTAATGCAGCGTCACATTGCCCTGATTGACGTCAATAACTTCTATGTCAGTTGCGAACGCGTCTTTAACCCCAAGCTTCACCACAAGCCCGTGGTGGTGCTTTCCAATAATGATGGTTGTGCCGTTGCCAGAAGTAATGAAGTTAAGGCCTTAGGGGTAGGCATGGGTGCGCCGTGGTTTAAGTTTAAAGACCTTGCCAAACAACACGGCATCGTGGCGCTTTCCAGTAACTATGCTTTATATGCCGACATGAGTAATCGTGTGATGTCGATATTGCGTGCTTATAGTCCTGATCAAGAAGTGTATTCGATTGATGAATCCTTTTTAGACCTCACCAGCTTTCAATCCAGAGATTTAATCCAATACGCACAACATATGCGCAAGCGTATTTTGAAGTGGACAGGATTACCTGTGTGCGTGGGAATTGGTTGCACCAAGACCTTAGCAAAACTCGCGAATCACTGTGCGAAGAAGCAAGCTCAGTTTAATGAGGTCTGTAACTTTAACGTTATGGATGAAACCACCCTCAACAATCTTCTTAGCCAAATACCTGTAGGGGAGATTTGGGGCGTCGGTCGCAAGCTTGCGCCTAAGTTAGAAGCGTTAGGCTTTCACACTGTGCTGGATTTAAAACAGGCTGATCCACAACAATTAAGACAGCAATTTAGTGTGGTGATGGAAAAGACTATCCGCGAACTCAATGGCACAGTGTGTATTGAACTTGAAGAAGTGACACCCAACAAACAACAAATCTTAAGCTCCCGAAGCTTTGGTCATACCGTGCGTGATTACAATAGTTTGGCAGAATCGATTACGCTCTATATGAGCCGTGCAGCCGAGAAACTGCGTAAACAACATTCATTTGCGGGTAGTGTGTATGTCTATATCCGTACCAGCCCATTTAAACCTGATGATCCGTTTTACAGTAATGGCATGACCGTACCGTTACCCACTGCCACTGACGATACAAGGCAACTCGTCAATGTAGCGCTTTGGATTCTTAAACAAATCTACAAGCCCAACTTTAACTACGCCAAAGCTGGAGTGATGTTAGGAGAACTGGTACCAGCCCAAGGCATACAAACCGACTTATTTAGCCAAGAGCAAGTTTCTCCCAAATCCAACAAGCTGATGCTTGCCATGGATAGCATCAATAAGAAAATGGGCAAAGAATCCATCAAGCTTGCCAGTGAAGGTTTCAAGCGGCCTTGGAAAATGAAGCAAGAAAATAAGAGTCCGAACTACACCACGGATTGGGAGGGGTTGGTGCGTGTGTCATAGGTCCAAAAAAAGTTTACAGCCTCTGTTAATTAATGCATCTTGCGCAAAGAACTTAGTGAATTCGTGTTAACCGTATGTAATTACTATTTTATGAGGCTTTAGAATTCTTGGGCGGTTTATAGTCGCATAGAGGGTACGCACTACAAGATAAAAACATTCCATATTTTCCTTTTTTTTCGGTGATAAAAGCGTTCTGACATTTAGGGCAGACTTCAAGACTTTGCTTCTCTCCGGCTAAGTCATGGACGGCTAAGTTCATTTCATCCACCAACTCTAAGATAAACTGAGACTCTTTTTTTTCAAGGGAAATTAATGTAACTGATTGTCGCGCTCTAGTGAGAGCAACATAAAAAAGTCTACGCTCTTCAGAATATTGAAAATTGTCTCCCGCTGGCATTGCAAGTTGAAGTACTGGGTCATCTTCAATTTGACTAGGGAACCCTAAATTCTCAGAACTTAACTTGGGAATAATAATGTGGTCTGCTTCCAACCCTTTTGAAGAATGTACAGTAATAAATCTCACACTTAAATTCTCTTGATGATTTGTCTTGGATACAAATGCTTTATCGTTGTTGTATCTTCCAAGTATGAAAACACTGGTTTTTCTGGTTACATCTTTGATGCTTGCGCTTATTTCTCTGAGTTTTTTATCAATCACAGACTGGATATGAGATTCATCTGGAACACGATAAATTGATACGGGGTCTTTAACATTATCAACTTTAGAGTGAACTGTTTTCTTGAGTTGATTAGGATTTTTTTGAATGAATTGGCTACTGATGTCACACAAAGATTGTGGGCAACGAAATGTGTTTTCCAATTTAAGTATTGTTGATTCCCCAAAAATTGCTTCAAAATCTGTCATTACGCCTAAATGGGCACCAGAAAACCTATTAATACTTTGCCAATCATCTCCAACTGCAAAAAGGTATTGATCTGGTTGACTAAGTAATGCGTGAAGCAATCTTGTTCTTGACTGGCTTAGGTCTTGAAACTCGTCGACCATAATTAATTCGTATGGGCTTATCCAACGACCTTGCTCAATTAAATCAGTCGCCAGATTAATCATGTCATCAAAGTCTATTGATTGCTCAGATTTAAGTTTGTTATCCCAAGCAGACCATATCAATTCAAACAGCATTAAAAACATACGATGACGATATTGAAAGTCTCCTGAAACTCTTGTTCGCAGATGTTTTTTTAAGATTCCAATAGTTAATCGATTACTTTTTACGTGGGTCAAAAATGATCGGAAGATTCTGATCAATCTTTCATTTTTAATTGGCTTCCTACCAGGCGCATTTCTATCAGGATTTGGATCGAGCGTGATGCCAAGTTCAGTCAAGGATTTAGTTAAATAGTCAAATGCTTTACCTGACCATAAGTCAGCCATCGTCGTCTCTAGCAATCGAGTCTTATGCTTTTCGTGGAGTGACTTTTTCCATGCCATATCACGCTTATAGTGCGTAAATTCCGATGGTGGCTCACCTTTATTGTCTAAAGCCCAATGCTCAAGATAGGTATCGATATCAGGAAAGTAAAAGTCAGGCGTGTACTGGCCATAATCAGCGTTGGCCGTGTCATATTTATATGGCGCTTCATACTTGTAATTAACCCCGTTATAAAAAAGCCAATTCGCGATGAGTAATTCGCCGCGACTCCTAACCACTTCGTTATTTAATGTCCAAAATCCTTTCGATTGTTTTTCTGGATCCCATGAATCTGGGTTATCTGCTTCTTTACCAAACTTTGGCAAGTCATGACAAAACACAATTCTAAAAAAATCCCAATACATTCTGAATTTTGAATTTTTGTCCTTCAGCTCATCAACAATCTCCATCATTGTGGTGATGTCCCGGCCAGACTCAAGCCAAGAGGGGATTGAAGGTCTTTTTTCTAAGCACTTTCCGATCACCTCTAGTCCAAATGCATGAAAAGTTTTGATTGATAAATCTTGATATGGAAGAGAGTGTTGTGCAAAACGTTGATGAATTCTTTTTCGCAACTCATCAGCCGCATCGCTATTAAAAGCCAACAGCAAAATTTTATCTTGCTCAAAATAACCATGCTTTAGTGCATAACCACATTTGGCAACCATGGTTGATGTTTTGCCAGAACCAGCTGAAGCAACTAACAGAACACGATTATCAAAACATACAACAGCCTCAATTTGTTCGTCTGTAAGTGGCGATTTTTCAATTGTTTCAAAAAACGCTTTATCACTTACAAGAGCATTTTGTAATTGCGTATTGTTAACTGATTTTAAAATTGATTCTGGGCTAGATTGCCAAAAATCAAAAGCTTTCAATTCTTCCGATTTTAATTGATTGATATGCGTTTTAATTTCAGACAAGTCAAAATCGATGTTACTTACAGGCTTCGTAACAAGGAGCGTCTTAAGCAACTCATGTGATAACCAACCCTTTGAAATAATTTTTTGATCAATTGTCTTAAACGCAATTTTTGACCACTCAAAAACATGAGGTAAAAAAAGTTGTAGGGATTTAACGTTTGACTCAGCGACAGCCTTATTTATCATGAAAGACTTCAGTTGCTTAATCACCAAGTCAACTTCTGCTTGTAAAAGCAGAGCATGTTGATTGGGAATGCCATCCAAAATCAAGACTTGCTTAGATCCGATTGGAACCTCGACAGTAGCCCAGAAATAGCCAGATAAAATGTTTAGTAGTTCAAGCTGCTGGATATGTCCGCTGAATATTTTTCCATCAAATTTGACCTGGAACTGTGTCTCATCTAACTGAAACTCCCAATTGTGTGAACCAGTAAAAAGTTTACCTGCAGCAGTTGGAATCCATATTTTGGGGTATACATTTTTCATCTAAATCAATGAAAATGAAATGGAATCAGATATCCAAGTTTTCAGGCCAAACAAAATAAGGACCAAAGCGCTGACTATACTTAAATTCCCCTCCTTTGCTTTTTCCAAGCTCAGTCAGAGTTGGCTTATCATCCCTTAAAACGAGATACCCAGCATGTACTAATTTATCTATAAATTCATTAGTTTTTAACTTATGTTTTTGCGCGATTTTTGATGAACTTAACTTTCCATGACTCTCATCTACTTCATCTGAATCATTTACAGAGTGGTCAATACGCTCTAATGAAATGCGGACTTCTTCACTAATACGAATAATTCTCAGGACCTCTTCGTAAGCGTCCTTATAGGCAGATTGATCCTCAAGTTTGTCAAGAAAAATTCCCATCTCGTTGTTATTTATTTGACTAAACTCATAAAGATTCATACTTGTGATAATGCAATTATTTTCATTGAGATAGCACTTAGCATGAAGATTTTTGCAAAAACTAGTTCTTACATAAGTTAATTCATTCAACCAACTTATTTCAGATGGCTGCAGCTCATTTTTTCCATAAATTATTCTTATATCAATTTTCAATCTGTCTTTATCTGCTAGCAGTTCTTTAATCCTGTCATTTAGCTTGAGATAGGGACTAATCAATACCAATCTATCCTTTGAGTCTTTTATAATCTCTTCCAGAAAGTAATTAGTTGCGGTTGTATTCAGAAATTTAGCCATAATTGTTGATTTGCCAATCAAGATGAATTGAAGTGAGAATCATATGAAGGTAAATGTTAACTTACTGCAATTACCAAGCCACAGATGAACTTTATTTTAAATCAATTAGTTAAGCTTTTCTTTTTGCTATGAATGGTTGATGTCAACCAATTATTTGGTTGAGGTTTTAAAGTTGTGATTTTATGCAATCTCAGACGCTTTCGAGTTTTTTAGTGCAAGAAGAATTTTAAGTTGCTTAATTATCCCACTAACTTCTAGGACTTTTAATTCCGACAACTCAGTCCCCAATGTTTCAGTCATTTTCGATAAGTGATTATAAAATTTAACTACATAAGCAATCTGTTGGGATATTTCTAGCGATATAAATCGCTCAAAAAACTGCACACAAGCATGATATCAATTCAACATTAAATTTAAATCAATTTGAGTAGCAACTTTAGGAAGTTGTTCATTCACAGCAAAACTTAGTTCCTTCTAGCTACATCTGGTTTTAAACAACCAAAATGGTTATTTAATTGGTTGTCGTTGAATTTGACCGCATCTAAATTCTAATAAAATTAAAATATTCTCTTAAAATCAGCATGTTAGACCAACAATATTTATATGAATTGATTGGCATGTATATTGCAAATTAACCATTACTAATTTTCCGAAAATTTGCATCAAAGCAACAGTAAATGAGAATAATTTTTGAGTTTTTAATTACTTATTTTGAAAGTTAAAAATGAATAATAAATTAAGAATATTAACAGTGCTTTTAACTTTTAACACAAACGCCATGGCTGACGTGACTACTTGGACTGAGGTTACTAACACAAGTTTTTCAAGAGTTTATGGTAATTTCTCAAGCATTTATAGGGTAGGCAACCTAGTGAAAATGGCTACTATGGTTGATTTTTATTCTATGCAATCAACTCAAACAGAGTCTTATAAAACAATATATTTTAGGTCTCTGCAGATGATGTACGAGTTTGACTGTGTAAGAAATCAAAATAGAGGACTGAACACTTTTTTTATTGAAAGCAATAAGGGTTACGGTAAGGTCGTTTATTCAATTAACAATTCTGGCATGTGGGAAAGAAACGAGTTGGGTAGCGTTGGCGAAAAATTATGGAATGTAGCATGTGGTTTAAGTAGGAATTATTAAAATGAATAAAAAGTCTAATTTATTTACTACATTATTATTTCTATTTTCTTCACATGTATGCATGTCTAATGACTTTAACTCATCCAAATCAATTGTTTTGGCAGATCAATCTAAAATTGGACAAAGGGTTTGTAAAGATGGGACTATGGATTATGTATATCAACCAATGGCATGCACAAATGGAAGATGTGTTTATGCAAATATGCAATTATCAAACTCAGTAGATGACGCTCAAATTAATGGCTGGATTGAGGGAGAATCTCCTAATGGTGAGAAAATTAAAATTAGGTTGGAGGGATGGTATTCACCAAAATTTAATCTAAAAAGAGAAAAGGTAAATATAATACAAGCTCCTATATTCAATAGAACAACTGAGTTTGTCGTAGGTAAAGTAATTTGGGATAGTTTTGACAATTGGTATACTTGTGGTCAATAGGGGATTCAGCAGAACGAAAAGGCAGAAATGGATAATTTTATGATTGCTCAAGCTATCCTAGATTTAAGTACACAAAAAATCTAAAATAGTTTGGGCTATCAATCTAAACAAAACTAAATAAATGGGCAATGAAATGACTGAGCTAGTACAGCTAATGCATTTAACTGTTATGTATGGATCGTAATTTTTATTATTTCTTACCTACAACCTTAGCAAGCTAATGTTACAGGTAAATAAATATCTAATGGAAATACCAAAGCAGTCGAAACTAGAACCCCATCAAAAACCAAGCCGCTTAATAAGAATATGGTTCACGACAGATTGTCACGGTTTGAGTGTTGCAGCTGATTTGAATGCCACACGTCACTAATAGTTTACTAATCTCTACAGCTGTCCAGTCCATTGATATTGATGCTTAAATTCGCTAAGTCTTGTGCACGCTTATTTTCATATACATCTTAAAGGTTTTAAGGCGGTTTAATTATTGATTAACCTAGGAAATGAATTGAAAGAATCAATCCTGCTTTGGAATACGATTAAGAATACTCAATGCAATCATCAACTTTTCAATATCGCGTGGCTCAAGAGATGTGATGTCTTTGACATCTACACCCAGTATTGGTGATAACTTGCTGATGTAATTATGCACATCTATGATTTCGGGCACGCTCTTGAAAAAACTCTCTACCGGCTGTTGCTTGTAAAAATTAAAAAAAGCGTGACAGCAATTTAAAAAATAATTTTTATGCACCTCTAATCCTGAGGTCACTGATCTACTTGAATCCTGCAAAACGCCTGCAGAATTTAGATAGCTCATTTGCTGCTTTGCCAGTTGACTAGGTAGTTTTGGTAACAACTCATAAGCATTCACTCTATTAAAAAACGTTAAAATCGCTTCGTTTTCAATTTGAAAGTTTTCACTTTCCAAGACCCTTAGCTTAATTAACTCAGTCAAATCAGCATTAAAAATTTTGCTAATTTTAATAAGTGTGTCAATTTCCGGTAGCCTATCTCCGCGCTCATAGGCACTGACAGTATTGGTGACAACACCAATTTCTTTTCCAAAATCCGTCTGATTCAGAGTGGCCTTTTCTCTGATTTTTCTGATTACATCACCAAGTGTATTTTCCATATCAAAAATTCAATCCTTTTGTGAAATATACACAATTATGTATAAAAAATCAAAAATAATCGATGTTATATAATTATTATCGATGTAATTTTATCAATTAAATTGTTGACACTAGGACAAAAAGTAGTCATTGTTTCATTTATAATAATGATTATTACTTTTATATTTGTAATATTCGTCAATGCATGCGATTTAAAAAGGAGACTATGAATAAAATTTTGTACAACAAATTGATTGCAATCCCGGTATGTGAAGTTAAGTTAGACGCTCTGCATCTTCCAACCAGTGGCATTCAAAAATACCTATATGATTTTATGAAGGAAATCCACTTTTTTAGCCCAAGTCAATTTTGGATGGATTCAGAAAGTCATTTGCTGATGGATTTTCCAATATATATCAAACAGAAAAGTACGCATGCCTACACCGTGATTGGCGGCTATCGAATCTTTTTTATCGCAAATTTTGTGGACATGAAAAACATACATGCAATTGACATTAGTGCATTTAGTGATGAGGAGCAGAACGAAATCGCCATCCACACGACACTTTATCCATTAATGCTTTGGACAACCAAGACTAATAATTTGGATGTCGATTTAAAAAGATTTTTAAAAACTCTATTTAAAGACCATCCAGATACAAAAAAGATTGCGATGAAGTACGCAAAAATTAGCAAAAGTGTTTCGCGGTTTAAAGGCCGTACAAATATAGAACCTAAAAGTCAATTGTCTAAATTGATAGCACAAAGGCTAGAAAATAATGAATGACATTAAAGTTGAATGGCAAAAGTTTGCAATCCAGTTCGACATTTCCCTAAAAATGATTAAAGAAATTGCAGAATTTATTGATGCACCTGACGACTTATATTCGATTCATTCCGCTCTAAAAAACTTTGCTGTGTTAATCAATGCTGCCAAAAATTTTGATTTTCCAGAGTTTGAAGAGTTAAGACAAAAGCTTCTAAATTTTGCGCTAATTGTTAAGCAACTCAATTCAACATTAGATGCCGACATCTATCGCATCCCAGAAATCTGGAAGTCACATGGAACGACAAGGCAGAAAGGGTTAATTGGAAAGCACCCAATTTACGCAATGCTGACCAATGATAATGAACAATACAGTGAAGATTGGTTTAACTTAAAAGCTGAGTACACACTCACTATGCTCTATATCGTAAAGAGCTATCGACAACTGGCCCAAATCGGAGAAATTAAAAAGCCCAATCAAAATGAAGACATTGGTACCAGAGGCGTTCGAAAATTAGAGGAAATTGAAAACCGAGAAAAAACACCACCACTGCCATCAAACTTTGAAAACTTTAATGACTTTATTGAAGAGTTCTTTAAATGGTCCAATAATGAAAATTTAAAATGGGCCTTTGAGTATTTTGCAATGGCAAATTCACTGCTCGAAAAAAAAGAAGGGTACTCTAGAAGATACGAATTTAAGGTTGATCGCGTTTCCCGATCTCAAGATATATCAGTTGAATTGAATATTGGGAATCATACGCAAAGAGCTAAAGCATCGCTCAATTCTGATCTACCAAACGAATCTTCGTCTAAAAAAATACAACACCTTGGAAACCATCCGCAAGAGTTCAAAGGTGAACTCTCGCTCAAACTTGAGTTTAACCGAAATGATTCAACAATTTCGGATATCAAAACACACGTCACTAGAACGAAAGCCATTGAAAATACCATCTTACGCGATGCGCAGCAGTTAGTCTCATCATCTACAGACTTAACTAGCAGGGAGCTTGAAATACTTATTAAAGAATTGATCGATCTAACACATCGTAAAGATGAGAGATTTCAACTTTTAAAATGTGGACAATACGAATTATGTTCTCTCTTATTTTTAGCCATATTTACCGGACTATCTCTACAGAAAATTCAGACATTACGCTTTGCAAAATTTAGCCAATTTGCCAAGAGTAAAACCAAAGAGTTAACTTGGTGCCATGATACAAAAACTCTCTATATTCCAACTCACAGCAATGATGTGTACAGCAAAATGAGGAGAGAATTGAAAGCGCTTATCCAAATAAACAACTATGGAGAAATTCCAAACCCCCAAACATCTTATTACAGCATTACCTTGCCAGACTTCGCTAGTTTAGCTTTTAATCGTCACTATGACGTCTGGCAAAAGTTAATAGTAAAAAAACGAACTTTAGAAAATAAAACTTATGCAAAAACAATAGCTTATTTAGACTATGAAGCGCACCCTAAAGCCATTAAATTGATTTTCAAATACGTCAATCTTAAATTTAAGACCAATCTTACCTTTCACAAACTTAGCAAAAATTTTAGAAATGCAGTTTTTACCGTAAAAAACGACCAAGCTATTTATACACTAATCACAAGTCAGAACCACGGCCACGGGATCGTCTCCTCACATTACTATGCAATTGATAGATCAAAAATAAATGAAGTTCACGTTGATGTCATCAATTTTATTTTGAATTCTTGCAGCCTTAAAACAAGGGTCAATTACGATCAATTTGATATCAAAACGATTGGTAGTAAATTTCCCCTGCAGTCTGAGACAGTGAGGCTATTCGTCAAATATCTCAAAAGCAAGATCAATATCGCTAAGCGTCATGACTTTGTTAGTTATCACAATGCATACACCACCTATATCATCAGCATGCTTGGTTTTGCTACAGGTTATCGAGCTGTTTGTGACCCAATAAATGCAAAACATCAGATCAATACTGACTTTGGATTCCTTACCATCAGCGACAAGGATAATGAAAGTGGGTTTCACAGTCGTACAGTGCCACTCACTGATGCAATGCTAGAGCAATTCCTCATCTACGAGGATTATTTGATGCATCTGAAAGTAAAGGTTATTAACAATAAATTCACGTCAAAAAATATCTCAGAGCTCTTAAACAAAGATATTGAAAAACCAAAAGCACCTTATTTCTTTTTTTTAAATGAAAAATTAAGAATGTGCCAAGTTAAGCCAGAAACACTAAAAGCGCATCTAGATCCAGGCTGGACTTTCCCACCTAATATCAATCGTCATTATTTACGCACGCAACTTTCAAATAGTGACTGTAACCCTGAATTCATCGATTACTTTTTAGGGCATTGGGAATTAGGAGAAGAGCCGTTTAACACGTTCTCATTTGTTTCACCACAAATAATCCGCGAGAACATTGTCTCCCATGTTGAGAAAATGATGAAGCATGACGGTTGGACAGTAATTGGTCACCCATATGCATAATCAATCCATATCATTTAAACAGTGGCAATTTGCACCATTTTTGGAAATTGATAGTAAAAATATCGATAAATCATTCGGAGAAGAAAAGCGAAAGCAAGAGCGGAAAAAAGCGCTATACAGATTACAAATTGAAATATTGAATTCTTTTGCCTTATTGCAACCCGAAGCAGCTGATAACAAAAGAGATATCATTATT
This sequence comes from Methylophilaceae bacterium, assembly GCA_965247415.1. Classification (GTDB taxonomy): domain Bacteria; phylum Pseudomonadota; class Gammaproteobacteria; order Burkholderiales; family Methylophilaceae; genus Methylotenera. The sequence continues at coordinate 450,114 of OZ252007.1, read as the reverse complement.
GAAGAATCGACGGTCAATAGCCTTGTTTCATATATTGATAATATGGAGGCAAATGTATATCAAAAGAAAAAACTTACGCAATTTATCATCAAGCTTCTTAATCAATCGAGTAAAAATTTAAATTGGTTAGTGCGCAAGTATCCTGCGCCACCCATAATTCTTCATAGGCCGCACAATCCAAGTAATTCATCATCGTTTAAATTGATGTCTCTGTTAAGTGATGAACTCAAGGTGTTCGAAAGTAGCTTAATAAACGATGTTATTTTCTCAAGACTTGATAACAAGAAAGATAAAGATGATAAGTTTTATCAGGCTAAGCTTTCATGGGGACGCCTTTTTTATTCATGCGCACGATATAGCGCATTATTGGAGGTTGCATCTTACGCGGAGTTGCTTGGGGAGCATATAACAATCGGAAGATTTCAAGATCATGTTTGGATTACATTGTTTGATCACCCAGACAACGAAAGACCGCTGCGACGTTTTTTCCCAGATGAAGTTAGCCTTATTCTTTGTCAAGACTTAAATAAGCAAAAATACCCTTTACCAGTCTTTAATAATTTTAAAGAAAAAAAAGTTTGGGCAATCAAAGCAATTCAGACCTTCAGAACGCATCTTGCCCAAAAAAGGGTTACTTGTTTTAACGAATGGCATAGCGCTATTTACGCTTGGCATGGAATGACTTTGCCACCAATACTTTTACGAATCGCAACGGGTGAACAGAAAACAACAGCATTTCCAGAGCACATATGGCTTAGACTACTATCTAACAAAATAGTAATGGCTGATAAAGAAAATCAGTCAGATAAAAAAGATAATTGGGTTCATTTAAATCCAGCTTTTGTGTCAAATAAACCAATCAATTTAAAAGCGAATTATGACAACGAGTATCGTAATATTACTGACATATTGAAACCCAAAAGAGATAAGCACAATAGACCATTGAATCGTAGTAAAGGCAAAGCCATCAATAACCTTGTCGCCTATCAGTCAACGTTAGAAGATGCGCCATTAATCATTTATGCTCTAGTCGATTGGCTGATTCATAAGATTAAAATCGATAATATCGAAACAATCTCCGCTTACCGATACCTCACTAACTTAGGCGGTTTCCTGATTAGCAAACTATCAAATACTGACATTATTAGCTTGACCGCAGAAGAGCTCTCCGGGGTCTATAAAGAATTATTTGACAATTCAGCCGCACGTAATACAAATAGAAATAAACTTATTCAACTTCAGCAATTTCATAACCATCTGGTGTTATTCGGTGTTGTGGCAATTGACTTTAGGTTAGAAGAAGAGCTCAGCGGCGCATCAAATGCCAATGCAAGAATACTTACAGAACATGAATACCAGCAAGTTCTTTCATGTTTGATCCAAAATGAAAAGACATTTTCTGATAAGGCGAACACGATAGGTTTTATCCTGGGATTTAGACTTGGATTACGAATCAATGAAGTAACGCATATCCGAATACAAGATGTCCACCTCCCACTTACTGATAATTACGATGCCCTTTTGGAAAGTAAATTTGCTGCCAGCTTAAAAATTAGGTCGCAAGAGTTGAATCGATTAAAGACAACTCACAGTAGTCGCACGCTACCACTTCATCTTCTACTTACAATCAAGGAAATGCAATTACTTATTAGTTATTATGCTGAAAGAGTTCTTACTTTAGGTGGCAGACCTAGGGACTTCTTGTTCCCATCTGAAAAAATCAATGCTGGGCCACTAAATTCCTACGAGCTATCAAAAGAAACCGTACAACTAATGCGCTTAGTGACTGGCGATAATAAAGTCGTATTTCACAGCTTAAGACACTCATTTGCAAATCAGTTTTTTGCATTGATTTGCCAGATTAAGCCAATTACTCCATTACCAAATCATTGGTTTAATGCTGATCAGACCATGAGTTTCCAAGGCTCTTTGACTGATGTGATTTTTAAACACGGCAACCATTCAAGATGTCATGCATATCAACTAATGGAGTGGCTAGGACACTACAGTCCAGAAATGAGCTTGTCCGCTTATGTTCATTGGAGCGATTACCCTATTCGACAATTTTTAGACCAGTACCGACTACTGCATAAGAAAAAGCAAAATGACCCACAAAACTCAATCATGAATAATGTAGCAATAAAAAAAATTGTAATGTCACTTTTAAAAGTTAATGATGATACCTATCGACATATGTTGGAGAACAACGATCAAAACATGATCATCGCGGTTGCGAAAAAATTAAAAATAAAACCAATAATATTTAAATCGAAAATTTGGAAAGCTAAAGATGTAGAAAAGCTAGATTACCTTGAACACCCATTAGATCTTCACTTAAGTGACTGGGTCAGATTTTACAAAATATTTGAAATTACCCACGATATTAATATTGCAACGAAGCAATATCATTTTGATGAGGCATATGGGGAGAAAATACTAAATTCTTATTCATTGCTTTCAGAAAAAGGTAATCGAGGTGGTTATCTAAGGCTTCCAATGCCAAGAGAAGTGCCGCGCACTGGTAAAGAGTACAAAAGCTCACAATCAGCAGTTAAGTTTTATAGCAAGCTTAATCTAATTTTTGTTGAACCACCAAATAACAATCAAATAAACTTTGCTGAAAAAATATTTTCTAAGCTAAATAGGTTATTTAAAATCAACGAAAATAATATAAAAACTTGTTTAAGATATTTCATCAAAAACTATAGACATCAAGGAAATTTGGTTTTAGTTGATCTATCAAATGAATCGTATTTAATAAAAGAATTAATTGAGAAAAATTTCTCTGAATTTAACCCAACAGTCTCAATAGTGCCCCCACAAAAGAAACTTGGAAAAAAAATAAATCTTGGCAAGATGAAAATTAAATTTCACTTAGTTGATGATCCTATAACTAAGCGGGGAAAAGAAGACCGAGAAAAAAAGAAAGAGAATTCTGATGAAGCCAAGACTGAGCCATTGACTCATCATGGCTTTAGATACGCTATGATGATCTTTTGGATTGCAATGGAAGCACAATTATTTGAATGAGCTCCATCCGTGTTATGCGAGTTGTTATGCGCGCTTATTGGAGTTAGTTGATTTTGCTTGAGAGGTGGAAAAATACTTTGAAATGAGTTAGGCTGAACCTTGAACACAAGATTATGATATGCATGATTTCCCACATTTTGATAAATCAAGAGTTAGTGGTCTGCCGTGCTTGAACTCGATTTCATTTTGAAGAGTTTCAAGTAATGTTTGGAAATCCATTTCAGTGCATGCCCCCCCAGACAGATTATTAGGTATTTCCAAAAAATCTTGAATCAATGTCGTTGCACCAACGCGAGTAGAGTAGATGTTGAAAAAGTATTTCTTTGAATCTATCGTAGCTATAGCACCAGACATACACATCCCGTTTCGTTCGCAACGTGCTAAAGCTGAACAGATGTATTTGACGGAAATGTTCATGATGAGCCCTATAGCCTAACGTCTGAGTTAAAAGGCTGGCGACAAGGTCAAGAATAGGCGAAGTCGCGTGCCATGTGTTTACTGTCCCGTATTGAACGAGATGTTTGCACTCAGCGATGAGCGCGTTTGCGCTTTAGCCAGCCTAGCCTCCAACTAAAAATCAACGTTATTGGTAGCGAAATAAGAAGTGCCAGAACCCCAACAACTAGGAGAACCTGAAACAATGTTTGATCTTTCCTTCTAAGATCATAGTAACGTTTAAGCGTAGCTATTTCCGGGTTTGTTGTAGCGTATGCAACTTCAGGTTCCGGATCCGACATATATGCTTCTACGCCTTCCTGGTCAGTAATGGCTGTCTTTACTTCATATTGATCGTCATTTACAAAATAATTGTATCGAATGTAGTATTTGTCTTTTGTCGCCTTTCGAAATAACCGCTTTTTGCCTTTGATTGTGACAATCTCAGAGACTACTGCCGGAGAATAAGCAGGCGATGCCGAAATCGCTTGATTTGTTTCAAAAATTCGAACCTCATCGTAGCCAAATAAGTACAGAGTTATTGAGAAAATAACCAAAAATAAGAATAGTGGTTTCATAAAAATGTTCAATTTTTCTTAGGTGCTAACGAAGCTGTAGAAAAAGTATCATTATCACCACATCTTGCCATTGGGTAACCGTTAGGTCAATATCGCTTTAAGCGCTGAATGGGAGCCAACGATGGCAAGCTACAAACACATCGACACCAGCGCTCGGTTTTTAGCAGTAGATTTGCAGAAGCAGTTAATGCCTAGCAGTTTTGAGTATGCGCTCAATTATCTTGACCGTGAGCTAGATTTAGCGGGGTTTGATACCCAGTATCATAGTGATGTGTGAGTATTCCAGTGAAAAGAGCCACTCATTATTATTTGAAAGTAGCCATCGAAAATTATTTGATGTAGTCCATTAATTAAATGTGTAATTAGGGAACACGCAAGCCAATTATTTTTCAAAGTGAACTTCCGAAATGGGGGGATAAGCAGTCATTCGCAAATAATGCTTGAACTTCAAACTTGCTTACTTAAGTGCCTTCGACAAACTTGGAAACAACACAGGATTTAAATTTGAACAACTACATCCTCCGTTAAGATAAATTAGACTGATGCTTTGATTAATGTGATAGCTGCGTTTCTTGCTCGTTTTGCTGCCCCAGATCCTGGGCTCAATCTTTCGATAAGTGCACCGCCTTCAAAAATAATCGTTAATTGCTGTCCTAAAGTTTGCGCATCTTTTACTCCTGCCATCTCCGCAAGTTTTGATAAATATTGTTGAAGTTCCTTTGAAAGCTCAATAGAAAAGTGATGAACTGGATGCGCAGGATCTGGGAACTCCACAGAACCAATATGAAACGGTAGACCATTAAACTCTGGCGTTGTAATCCATTGTTCATATAAATCACATAGCTGAAAAAGTATATTCCTAGAGTCGCCTTTAGTGTCTTCAAGCTTGAGGTTAATCCATGCATAAAAGCGATTAGATTTTTCTTTCAAGTATTCTATGATGAGTTCATTTTTACTCGGAAAGTATTTGTAAAGCGTGGCTTTTGCCACACCTGACTCTGCAATGATTGTGTCTACGCCTGAAGCATGAATACCCCGCGTTTCAAATAATGTTGTAGCAACACCTAATATTTTTTCGCGTATATTTTTCATTTTAATTCCTTTGTTAATTCATTGAATTTAAAGCACTAGAAATTATTGTTCATCAACTTTTGAGGATACATACAATTTGCATAAGTAAGTGCATTTTTAAGGCTTTCAGCAGTATTGATATCAACTTTGCCTTCGTTTATAAATGAAATAAAAGCCTCACGTTCATGTGGTTGCAACATTGCTGCCTGAGGAAGTTGGCAGTCACCACTTTTCATCGCCTTGTATAACGCAACCAAATTAGATACTGTTTTACTGCTGGTTTGATTGACTGAAGCATCTTGTGAAATTTCCAGTGGGTTGACTCCATTCTTAGAATTATTATTGATGCTCGGTTTCAATAAAACAATTGAGAATCCCATCATGATGAAAGTCATAAAATATAATGACATCTGCATTTTTCTGTTTCTATTTTGCGGAGTCAAAAAATTCGCAATGGATTGGTTAACCAAATCCCAAGGCTTTTCTGAGCTGTTTTGAATTTCTAGCTTAATCGCGCCTATGACTAAAAAAAGAATTTGGTCAGCCACAATCTCGGCGTTATCTAGCTTTAGTCGCGATGTTTCTACATCGATCAGATTTCTTAATATTTGAATGTCATCAATCGTGAGATCTGCTTCTTTTCCGTTAATGACATTACCAATACGTTGCTTATTCCAACTGCTTAAGATACCAGCAAGACCTTTGAGTCTGTCCACTGGTGATTTGCCTGCGTTCTGGAATTGCAAATTAAAACTATCTGACTTTAGAAACTCAGTGACCATGATTTTCAATATCTCAAATTAATTATAAAAAAACACTTGCAATCTAAAAAATTATATAGCAAACTAAAAAAACGAACAGACCTGTCTGCATATTAAACGATTAATTTTTTAATCGCAACTATAACCCTATTTATTATTCTGAGGAATTTATGATAACTGCAACGATTGATAATCAGCTAGCTGACTGGCGCGATAAAGCCCTAAAGCTGGAGTCAGAAGTCAAAAAAGTTATTGTCGGTCAAGATATAGCAATAAAGCTCATGAACATCGCTATTTTTGCACGCGGCCATGTGTTGCTTGAAGGCGGTGTTGGTGTTGGTAAGACAACATTACTGCAAGCGATTACGCGTGGTATTGGTGGTGCTTATGAGCGTATTGAAGGCACTGTTGATTTAATGCCGAATGATCTTATTTATCACACATTCCTCGGTTCAGACGGTCGTCCACAAATTGACGAAGGCCCGCTGTTGCGCTCAGGTGAAAACTTATCAGTTTTCTTTTTTAATGAAATCAATCGAGCTAGACCACAAGTTCATGCCCTGATGCTCCGCGTGATGGCTGAGCGCCATATATCGGCTTTTAGAAAAGAGTATCGCCTACCGCACATGCTTGTTTTTGCTGACCGCAACCAAGTTGAAAAGAATGAGACTTTTGAAATTCCATCTGCAGCAAGGGATCGTTTCATGATGGAAATTGGGATTGAAATTCCTGATGATAGAGAAATTCGTAAATCATTAATTTTCAATACTCGGTTCCAACATGCGGAAAAACTCACACAGCAAGTGGAAAGCGATATTTTGCATTTTGATCAACTGAATGATTTTTCAGATAGCTTACAAAATCACATTCAGGCTAGCGAAGTGATGGAAGATTACGCACTTGACCTTTGGGAAGCCACGCAGGATCCTGTGAAATTTGGAATCAAGCTGGATACTGTAGATGTTAGCAAGTTGATACAAGCTGGTGCCAGCCCTAGAGGCATGGGTATGTTACTAAAAGCAGCGAGAGTTCATGCTTGGATGATGCAGCGAGACAATCTATATCCTGAGGATATTCATGCTGTGTTTCATGAAATCATTTCACATCGATTGGCATTCAACTCAATGTACGAGAGTCGCAGAACTGCCCTTGCGCGTGAGCTGAGTAGCCATATTCTAAGTCAAGTTGCCGTTCCATCTAAGGCTTAGTCATGATACTGAATGACGTCAAACCGTTTAATTATTCAACACCATGGAAGTCAAGCAGTGTGCACTTCGGTGACCATCGAGGCACACAGCGTGGATTGGGAGATGATTATCGGGGGAATGTTTCACTGATTGATTACCCTGATGCCCGCCGTATGGATTTGCGTCAGACCTTACGTGATCCTTATGAGCAAATTCAAGTGAAAACATTTAACCAAAACAATACTACGCCTTTATTTGCTGTTTGCGATGTTTCCAGCTCCATGCAATTTGGCTCTAAGCAACCTAAGTTGGAACTTGCGATGCATATTTCTGCTTCAATTGCTTATTCAGCGGACGGCATGGGTGATTTGTTCAGTTTAATCGCTTATAACAACCATGTCATTGAAGACTTCACTTTGCCTTTGAGTCACCATCTATTCAATAACCTTGAAGTGATTCATCGGCTTGCCAATTATCAAAGTAAGTTTGCTGGTTCTGCAGGTGTTGCAGATGTACCAATGTATTTAAGTCAGCATCGTTCTTTGGTATTTTGGATTTCAGACTTCCATATGCCACTTGAGTTAATTGAGCAAACCTTGAACGCGATGTCAGCACATCAAGTGGTGCCTATCGTGTTATGGGACGATGGCGAGCATAAAAGTTTGCCGCAATTCGGATTCGGAAACTTAATCGACCCAGAAACTGGCGTTGCGCGCATGATGTTTTTTAGAAAATCATTGCGTGACCAGTTTATTGAGGCATTTAACAAAAGGCGAGAAGCACTTGATCGTCTGTTTCTAAAGTTTGATTACCCTCCGCTATATCTTCAGGGGGAGTTTAACCCTGAGGCTCTCACTAATTATTTCGAGCAATACACATAAGATTATGATGAATTTAATACCAAAATTACTCCTGGTGACTGCATTACTTTTTCAAAATGCATTTGTCTATGCTGAAAATAATGCAATCGCAATTTCAACCCTGACAAATCCACTACGGAGCACAGGCATTCAAATCGGTGATGTATTAAAAAGAAGTGTGACATTTGAAACATCAACCCCGCAGAATATTATTTCAAAAGCATTGCCAGCGAAGGGAACGCGCAACGATGAAGTGGAGTTAATCGCCTCAAGGATTGAACTTCAGAAAGAAGGTAGCAAAAATCAATACAAACTTGAGTTGAGCTATCAGGTATTTACCAACGCCACAAGGCCAAAAGTAATGTCACTACCTTCAGAAAACATCAACATACCGGGCACTGAACAACTAATTTTACCTGCATGGCGCTTCTGGTTTTCTCCCTTGGTTGAGGCTACCATGGTGAATGCAAAGGCTAACGTACAACCTCAAGTAAAAGCGCCATCGATAGAAATTAATCCGTATGCAATAGCCATAAAAGTATTTGTGGGAATGCTTATATTTTCAATCATCGGCTTGTTTTATGTAAATGCAGATTCGCAATGGTTACCGTTCTGTAAAGGTCATTTTGCTAGCGCTCATCGTCAAATAAAGCGTCTCAGTAGAGGTAAATCGACTGATGGTAGCAGGATTAAGAATGCCTTATTCAATCTACATTTGGCTTTTAATAAAACTTATGGCAGCAATCTCTTTGCAGATGATATAGATGCTTTTGTTTCTAAGCATCCTAAATTCAAGCCACTAGACCAAGCATTAGTTGAGTTTTTCTCATTATCGAATCAAACACTATTTGCGCGTCAATCACAAGATGACCGCGAATTGCTACTAAAACTTCTTTCCTTAAGTAAACGCTTAAGAAATTGCGAAAGAGGTGTCTGATGTCCTTACTTAATCCATGGGCCTTACTATTATTGCCTATTATTACTATTCCATTTTGGCTTAAAAGCCGTCAGGGGCAGATGTATTCTTGGCTAGATATTGTGCCGCAAGATAAGTTTTCTGAAACAGCCAACTTGGTTTTAAAGATTATTACATCGTTACTGCTGGCAGCTATTGTGATTGCTCTGGCATCACCACGTGGGCCAGACAAGAAAATTATTAAAACAGGTAAAGGCGCTCAAACGGTGATGGTGATTGACCGCAGTGTGAGTATGGACCACCCATTTGCAGGTGATGCAAGTACTGGAAGGGCTGCCGAGATTAAGTCTGCTGCTGCCAGAAGGCTGATTACAAGTTTTATTGATTCAAGACCTGATGACATGATGGGTGTTGTTGGCTTCACTAACTCAGCATTGTATGGCGTCAAAATCACCAATAATCGAGATGCCATTCACTCAGCGATTAATGCTGCGACAAGTTCTGCATTGAATCAAACCAATATTGGCTCTGGCCTCACTCAAGCTGTGAGCTTATTTGACAGTATCGAAAGCTCTGGCTCACGAGCAATCATCCTACTATCTGATGGTGCTGGGAAAATCAGCCCGCGTGTAAAACAGAAAATCAAAGAATCTCTGAAGATCAGAAATCTAAGCTTGTATTGGATTGTATTGCGTGAACCCGATGACATCAGCATATTCTCATCAAATAATAGCCAGTTCGCCGAAGGTTCTGAACCTGCACCAATAGAATTGGATAAGTTCTTTAAATCACTCCAAATTAAATATAAAGCCTATGAGGCTGATAACCCTGCCACATTACAATCAGCCATACAGGATATTAATGCACGTGAAAAAAAGAAAATTCAATATTCAATCTCCATTCCTGGACATGATTATTCAGTTGATTTTATTGTGATGGCTCTATTCTTGAGCTTGTTGATTTTAATTGCTAAAAACTTAAGGGTACATTCATGGCAAGTCGAGTAACTATAATTAATGCGGCATTAATATTCAGTTTGATAGCAGGTCTAGCAGGCACTGCTTACTCAGCTTATCAATACCAAAATATTGACCATATCAACAAAACGTTGCATTCAGGGCAGGTGTTAAAGAATGACGCATACCCATTACATGCTAAGTATTCTGCAGCCTATTTTCAGGGTAGCAAAGATGACTACAAGCATGCAGTTCAGTCTTATAGTCAGGCTTTAGAGATAAAATCAAAATCTGGCAAACCAGATGCATTACTACTGTCCAGTATTCAGTACAACATCGCAACTAATCTTTTCTTATCCGGCTTGAGTCGAGACTTGAATGAAGATGGTTCACTGAAAGATGAGTCTAAATACAGCTTTACGCAAGCAAAAGCTGCCTTTGAACAGTCGCTTAAATTAAATCCTCAGAATCGCAGGGCAAAATTTAACCTCAGTCTATTAAATTCAGTTACCCCGATTAATATGAAAAACGCACCTAAAGACCAATCTGGTGTGGAACTAAGTAATTTACCAGTTGGCTTGCCATGAATAAATGCATCTCTCTATTAAAAAGTAACTACGAAAGTTTGTTGCTGATTGTTGTGGTTTTGTTATTACTACTTGCTATTTACAAACCGCAGATACAGCTTAAGCAGGACGTACACAACTATCTGCTACTTGCGGATGTGTCACAAAGCATGAATGCGCAGGACCTAAAGCTAAACAATAAGACAGTCAGTCGAATGGATTACACCAAACATCTGATGAAGCGTGTTGTTGAAACATCCTCCTGCGGAACTTATATTAGTTTAGGTGTGTTTGCAGCAGAAAATGTTGGTTTACTCTTAATGCCACTTGAGGTTTGTGCAAACTATGACGTGATTACTGATTCAATCGATCACTTGGAGTGGAGGATGGCTTGGAGAGGTAATAGCAGACTCACTTTTGGCATTAAGTCCGCTGAAAGCATGTTTGATTACTTGAATATTCCAGCAACCATGCTTTTCTTCACAGATGGTGACGAAGCACCTAAAGTCAATGCAATCAATAAATTGGATTTAAGTGGTGTTCAAATTGGTAAGAATTTATTATTTGTTGGCGTTGGTGGTCATCAACCTGTGCCAGTTCCTCGATACAATTCTAGCAATAAATGGGTAGGATATTGGTCATCTGACACGAAAGAAAACACGGCAGGTGCTGTTGGAGATACTTATAGTGATACAAGTAAAGATGAGCCAGATCCAATTGTCGCTTATGCCGAGTTTGACCGTTATCTATCACAGCTTGATTCTGAATATTTAAAGCAGGTATCAGCAGAAATCAAGGGGGGTTACATTGAAGGCCTAGATACTGAAGCCTTTTATACCTATATCCAATCTCAAAAGCCATCTGCTAGCTTTGTAACGGCGTATTCATTGAAGTGGTTATATTTATCATTGGCAATGTTGCTGTTGCTACTCATATATGCCCCAGAAATACTCACACTGAAAATTCTTAATAAATTTAACTATGTAAAGAAATAGTATTAGGACATTTTTAATGAAGTTTTTGGAGCAACTTATTGACCGAGTCGACCTCATTTTTTAATTAAAGAACGTATAAAAACATTAAAAAACCATTGAAAAAAGACAGACCTTTCTGTATTATTTATGTGCGGTTCATAAATATTATTACAAATATGGAGAGATCAAATGGAAGTTTTATTAGTAGGTTCTGCAGCATGTATTACAGCGTTGATTGTGTCAGCTTGGTTAATGACTTTTGCCAAGTGGTTTCCAATTTCAGGTGTAGATGAATTTGTTATTGACTATAAAACATTAATTCGTGCGCACGTTGACTATGCTTTAATGGCTCTTTTCTGTGTGGGCTTTTATGGTTCAGGTGTCAATCTACCATTTATTGCGTGTTGCTGTGTCGCTATCGGTGGGTTTACAAATCCAACGATTTTTACGATCGCAGCTTTCGATACTAATTTTTGGGATAAGAAGAAATGGAAAGTGTTTACTGCGCTTAGCTTTGTGGTTTCTTCAGTAGGCTTTTTGTGGATTGCATATACATTTATTCAACATGTCATTGGATAGAAGCCTTCAAGGAAAGAATCATGTCTTTAATAAAGATTGTAAATTTACCGATAAGGTTATTTGTTCAATTCTACAAGATCATTAGTGCTATCACAGTGAAGATAATTTTAATTTATTAATTTTCTAAAGTAAGAGATACAATAATTTCAATTGTTTTTATTCAGAAATCGTAATTTAATGTCGCTAGATAAAATTTAGAAACTCTACAAACTAGATGCATTTACTTCACAACCACTGGTACGACTTGGCTAGTCATTACCGCCCCAACATTATCGTAAGCTTTTGCTGTGATGTTGTAAGTGCCTGCCGGCGCATTAGTCCAATTTGCTCTATAAGGTGCAGTATAGACTGTAGAAAGTAATGTATTTCCATAATAAAACTCTACTTTGGCAATAAATCCATCACTATCTTGTGCCGTTGCTTCAATATACCCTGTGTTATTTGTAGTGGCAACTGGTTGACTCAGCGATACTGTTGGTCGTTGGTTTTTATCAACGGCATTACTATTGATCACAACCGTAATGGCATTACTGATTGTGACACTGCCTTTATCATCATAAGCTTTAGCCGTTAATGGATAAGTACCATCGGCCACACCTGCCCAATTGAGTATATAAGGTGCTTTACTTACTGTATTAAGTAGTTTGTCTCCATAGTAAAACTCCACCTTAGCAATTGAACCATCACTATCAGTTGCAGAAGCTTCAATATACCCCTCAGTATTGCTTACATTTTTTGTGATTGGTTGTTTTAATAAAACGACTGGATTCTTATTAGTTAAACTTGAAAACAAATCAACATTGTCAATAACAACCGAATACACAGCGTTTGCTTCTGCATTAATATCAACCATTCCATTGATAATAAAAGCTGGCGTATCCACAGCTTTTTGCAAACCTGAAACTGTACTGAAAGTCACTTTTGCACTGCTTACATTACCACTGTTAATTTGTAAGTTATTTAAGTCATAAGTAATTTTCTGCGGATTACCAAAATTAACGGTAATAAACTTTAGTTGTTTTTTGGCAGAATCAAAAGCGACAATAGTATTTTTGTCATTCGAACCAATCACAATATCATTAGGCCGAAGATACCGTGTGAACTGCGAGAAAAGATAATATTTATTGTTAATTTTATATGGAATACCACGATTTACATCAAACTCAGTTTTAGGATCATAGTAGTTACTGTTAATTAGCCCCCAGCTTGAATAAGGCTCAATCGCTTGCCAATAAACCCAAGAACTTGGTTTTAAATAATTAATATCTTGGATAATGGTATGCGCTAAAGTCATTCCATCAGCATCGTTGTCGCCATACTCGGATATTCTAATGGGTTTATTCCCGACTAAATTTTTTAATGTAGTTCTTGCAGTGTTATCGCGCCAAGGCTCAAGACCGTTATAAGCATGCACATTGATTCGATCTACTATTGAACTTGCGCCATTATTCTGAAAATATTGATAACCTGCAATTGCTTCGGTCATGGTATTTTCATCGGCAGCAGAAATTTGCACACTATTTAATCCAAGTGTATTCAGTTGCGTACGTAACTCTTTTAACAGAGTAACCTGTTGAGATAAGGAAAGATTTAAGCCTTCTTGAGTGATATTTGGAAATTTCCACCAACCCGCAGAGGGCTCGTTCAACGGTTCAACTGACTTAACATCAATATTCCAATTCTTTTTGGCATAATTAACAACGTTAGCAACATAGTACGCATAATCTTTTTCATTCCAAGGTTGAATTGCACCACCTGCAGAACTTTTTTCATAGGTCATCCACCACATGGGTGCATTAAAGAAAAATTCAAAACTAGCACCACGCAATCGTGCCGCTTCCATCATACTTCTTTGATTTTCGTCACGGCTCCAATCCCAGCTTTTACTTTGTGGGTTATAGTCATACCAATTAACCCAATAACCATCAATGTCTTTATACCAATCAGCTATCGGTGGCTTTTTATCAATCGCGCCATCAATATTGTCTGTCGGTAAACCACCTCCTCCAGGGTTATAACGCGCAATATTTAGACCCAATCCAGGCAAAACTACGTTTGGCATCACCTCTACATTTTTTGTTGAAAATAAAAGATCAGCATGCAAATTTTCATAGTTTGACTTGCCCACGCCTTTAGCCCACCAAGAAAGTGAAGTGCCCCATCCCTCCCATGCTCCACGATTATCTACTTTATCAATAACAACAGTATAGTCTGCGACTGCATTCACTGGCGTTAAAAAACTTAAAGATAAAAATGCAAGTGAAAGCACAGATAGCATTGAGTTACAGGTTTTTTTCATTTTTGTCCTAGGGCATTAATATTGATGAATTTTTTAAATTTTGACCATATTTTCTTAATTAGTTATATGGCTGGGAGTTCAGACAGTCATAAATAAACAATCGCAAAATTAATCTCATGTCCAATACAGCCTTTTTTTAAACTTTGGATGTGTTAGACATGATTAATTTCATACTATGGGGCGACAATATTAATAATGATGGGTGCACTGGTTGTTTCAGCACCACCACTGTCACGCGCTCTAGCTGTCATCGAATAAGTCCCAACAGGCACCTGCGCAGTTGAACCTGTTACGGTATAAGGTGCGGATGTAAGCGTGCTCAGAATCTCAGTACCACTATGTAATAATTCGACCCCAACAATCGTGCCGTCACTATCAGTTGCACTTACAGTAAATGTATAAGGATCGCCTTGTTTAATGCTCACATTATTAGCAGGTGCAGTAATTGCAACGGTTGGTGGTTTATTTGTTGACGAAGATGCTACTGTGATGCTGATTGGCGCACTAGTTGCAAATGCACCTTTATCATCATACGCACGAGCAGTAATAATATAAGTTCCCACAGGGATCTGTGCCGTTGATCCACTAAGCGTATAAGGTGCAGTCGTCAAGCTACTGATGAGGTTCTCTCCGTTGTAGAGTATATCAACACGAGCTAATGTTCCATCGCTATCACTGGCTGTAGCTGTCACCGTGTATGTGGCACCCTGCGTTAAGGTCTGATTAGCGGTTGGAACAGTAATCGCAACCGTTGGCGCTTTATTCACCAATACAGCGTTCACAGTCACATTTACTAAAGCACTAGTTGTAATTGCTCCTGCATTATCAGTTGCTTTAGCAGTAATGATATGTGTGCCAACAGTAGCATTTGCCCAGTTGTAGGTATAAGGCGATGCTGTTGATGTACCTAACAACGTTGCACCATCATAGAAATCAACCTTAGCCACTGAGCCATCACTGTCTGCAGCATTTGCACTTAAAGTAATTGCTGCTCCTTGGGTAAAGGATGCGTTGTTAGTAGGTGCTGTAACGTTGACCGTTGGCGCTACATTAGCTTTACTAGCTTCAGTACCGAATACATGTGCCTCAATAATGCCCGTTGCTAATGCACTACTCATAGAGATACGGATGCTCGTGGTCGTTACATTGAAGTCAAACTTGTTATATATGTTGATTGCAAGACCAATATTACCTAAAGAGATCCATTTGCCTGTTGCATCTAAATACTCAACAATAGCGTTGGTTGGCGTTCCTATACCTGCACTATCATTCCACCAATAAACTTCAAATGCACTTAGGTTTTTAGCTGTAGGCCAAGTGAAGCTAACCCAGTTTGTTTGACCGTAGTTTGCTATACCATTCCAGTTGCCGTATGCACCATGAGTATGGTCGGCTGAGTTCGCAGGAACAAAGTTATCATTCACGGCAGCCAATGTTTCCCATGGAGAAACATACGAGGTAGCTAAAGTTGCGCTTGTCGCAAGGTTTACAGCTTGATTTTCCTCACTACCAATCTGCTGGACATAAGCCACTACATTTTCTAAATCAGTTGCATTGAGTGTGAGGTTAGTATGTGCCTGAATAGCGGCTGGGATAGACGCTGCGCTCCCATTATGTAAGTAAGGTGCAGTAGCCCAAATATCACGTAATGTTGGTACATCTAATCCCATCAGTACTGCATTTAAGCGTTTGCCACTTAAAGGGTTGATGGTACTTATATTAGTCAGCGTCGTTGCATCTTTACTGTTGGTAAAGTTGCTGCCTGTATGACAGCTCGCACAACTGTTATTAAATATCGTTTTACCCGCAGTCGCTGCTGCTGTTAATGTGCCATCCGCATTACGATTGGGACTTTGCGCAAAGGTGTTGAGTGAACCGACATAGGCCGCGAGACTATCTAAATCAGCACTGACCCCTGCTTTTTTGTCTCCCAAGGGTTGATTGCGCGTGCCTGTATTGAACTGGGGATCTGACATCAAACCTGTGCCGCCAGCGAGTGCGCGGATTTGGCCTTCAAAGTCTTGCACTTCATCAAAGTTTGCACTCCAATGCAAGAGGCCATGACCCATGCCAGCACGACCTTTTAAGGCAATGGTATTGCGTAAGCCTTCACCAAAGCCAGTTAAATCCCAAACACGACCATCGTGACCGCCATCGTTATGACAGCTGGCACAACTCATATAACTGTCACGGGCTAAACGTGGGTCTTTTGCATCGTAGAACAATTGTTTTCCTAGGACTACATTAGCGGGCAGTTTCTCTGCCGCTACAGTAAACACTACTTTCGTCCCCGTGGCGCTGAGCAATCCTTGCTTCGTTAAGGGTGAAAGGTCATAGGCAGAAACACTTCTATCCATGAACTCTTGCACATAGAGTGTATTGCCATCTGGTGAGATGGCTAAGCCTTGTGGTGCTCGGCCCACATTGATTTTAAAGAGTTCTGCCCCACGAATGGCATCGACCACCGCAACTTGACGGCTACTTTCAAGTGCCACAAACATATAGACCCCACTTGGGTGATAGACAGCCGCACTGCCTAAACTCGAGTTATCATGATCAACGCGTTTTGCGTAGTCTTCTGCGAGCGTGCTCATATTAATACGTGAGCTAATTGCACGAACGGTGTTTTGGAAGTCCAAGTTAACGCCATTGCGCGCCACACCACGTTTGATGTTATCTTGTTTTGAGGGCACCCAAGCCGTCGTGCCATCTGGCGAAATAGCCGCTGCTGCCAAGTAGTTTGGAATACCTGAACCCTGAATTTCAGTATCGGTTTTATTGCTATGGCTTAACGTAATTGTCTTAGTCACCACCATGGTGGCAGGATTCACCACAAGCACTTCTCCACCTGCTACTGCAGTGTCAATCGTTGCCGTTGATTCTCCAGGTAATGGCGGTGTGATAAAGCGAGATACCAATACCGTTGCACTATCTGCACTGATGGACAGATGTCTTGGGTTGTTGCCAAGATTCACAGCGGCTTGTTGCGCGCCACTATTAGGGTCTAACTTAAGAAGTTGTCCAGTTGCTTCAAGCACGACAAATGCACTGCCGCCTGTTGGCGTAAAGGCAATCCCATGAGGTTGTGAAGCGCGTGGCAGGTTAATGGTTTGAGCGACAGCAAGCGTGGTTGGATTAATAATGGAAATCGTCGCTGAGCCTTTATTGGTGACCCAAATACGGCCATCAGGCGCTACCGCTAAGGTGCGTGGTGAGGTTCCCACGTTAATCGTCGCAACCAACGCTTTAGTGGTATCGTCAATGACACTGACGGAATCATTGTCAGGATTCACAACCCACACACGGTTAGAGGCATTCGTGCGTTTCTCTACGACAATCGGGCTGGAATTATTAGGGCTATTCGCCGTTTTAGGCGTGGAGACCGCTTGCATGAAAGTACGGCGGGTAATAATACCTGCTGTATCTTTAGCGCTTAAAGTGACAACGTAAGCACCAGGTTGTGCAAAGCTATGGCTGGCAGAAGCATTGACAGTATAAGGCGTATCAGCACTTCCATCACCAAAGTTCCAGCTATAAGTAAATCCTGCAGATGCGGTTACTATATAGTTTGATGCCGCACCAGAATTAACGACTGGCGCGTTGATCGGCGTATTGTTAGAGTTTGGTGGTGTGTATGGGGTGGTTGGAACTACTGGTGGCGTTTGATTTTGTCCAATGGCAATAATCGTCCCTAGAGAAGGTACACCAGTAGCATCAAGCGCAACCACTTGATAATAGCCTGGCGGCGTTAAATTTGCATTAGGGGTGATTGTAGTCACGCGAATGCCACTTTGTGTAAAGTCTAGTGGGATACGTCTTTGACCCGCATTAAATGAATGCGTCCCTTGACTAGTGCCAATCAACACCAATTGTGAAATAGGGTTGGTTGTATCCATATCTAATTGTAATGCTGCGTTATTCGGGTAGGATAAACCACTAATAGCTTTAATCACGGGGCGTGTTGCCAGTTGTGAAGCGCCATTGACATTCTTGAATAAATACGGGGGGTAAAAAATCTCAGCGTTTAAGTTAGTTACAGGTCCAGGCGTTCCGCCTCCTGTAGATAAAATTGTGCCATTTGGTAACAGGGCTGTTTGAGAGTGATAA
This sequence comes from Methylophilaceae bacterium, assembly GCA_965247415.1. GTDB lineage: Bacteria > Pseudomonadota > Gammaproteobacteria > Burkholderiales > Methylophilaceae > Methylotenera. Next base: position 431,795 of record OZ252007.1, on the reverse strand, counting down.
ACACGAATAATGGCTGCATTGGCACCCAGTGTCCATTGCCCTGTTGACGAATTCCAGATTTCTGCTGCGTAAACGGCATTGCCGCCACCATCATTGCCAAACCTTGTGCCGCCGGTAATCACCACGTTACCATCAGCCAGCACCACTGAACTTGGATAACGGCGTGGAAAGTTCATTCTAGGTTGCTCTGTTAAAACTGGCGTTGCGCCGTTTATATCAAAAACGGTTGCCATATTACTTGCTGGCAGACCATCACCATTAAAGCCACCGTTACCACCAGTTTGAAGAATCTTGCCGGGGGCAAACATGACTGCAGTACTTGTTGCACCTGCGTTAACAGGATTTGAATTACTGTAAGGTGTTTTAAAGTTAGCAACATAAGGCATTGAACCATTACCATTGGGATCTAGATACCACATTTTATCGGATGAAATACCAAATAAACGACCATTGGGTGCAACCCATGCCCGTGGATAAGACGTACGTAAATAATCAGGTCCAAACGCATCACGGCTATTTGCACCCAATAAAGATCGCCAAGCACCATTTTCATAAACCTCAGGGGTCATGGAAGGTAAACCCTGTGCAATCGCCTGATCAGGCACATTCACCATGCCTTCTGCATATGGAACCATACCGCCCAGAACTATTGGGCGGCTATCAGGCAAATTAATCATCGTTGCATACCAACGATTTAAACTCATATTAGATCCAGAAGGTGTGACGACATTGTCTGAAGGTCTAAAAATACTCGCTGTCTTACCCCCATTCCCACCAGTAATCATTAAATTACCATTACTTAAAAACGTAGAAGTAGAACAAAAACTATCCTGTTGTTCAGGTCGATAAGTCGTCATATGACTATTTGCACCGAAGCCTAAACTAGCGTCCCAAATATCAAAATAACGACCATTTTGAGTGTTTCCCGACAAATCCGTACCATATGAAAGTAAGCGACCGTCAGGTAAAACAACCATGTGCAAGCCGTTTAGCGGCCAATTCTTAACGCCTGACCACATCCCTTGACTGGCAGCATTCGCAGGAATATTTAAACCTTGCATCATCGGATCTGATTTTTCTGGGACTGTCACCCATTGATTAGCAGGAATATCAGCAGCTTTTACAACAGAAATGACAGGCACATTGAGCATCAACATTGTGAAAATTAAAAGCTGCGCAGTTAATCGATGAAGATTTAGATGTTGTTTTACAAAATGTGACGTTGTAGAAATGACCATATGAAGCCCTTAGATAAAAATAAAGTCTGTTTTTATTACGGCAAAAAAAGCAAATATTTAAATACTTTTTACTTCTGGCTGCTTTAAAACGTAATTAATTAAGTTGTCGCGATTCGATTCTAGGAATGAAAAGTGTTCGCTATTTAAGTGAGCTTAAGACACAACATTGTGAGTTTAGGTGGGGCGATGACATGGACTGGTGTGAATACTTGGCTATTGAGAAAAAGATATGAGATATCAGGAAAAATGAAAACCAACGCAAACAATGAGCTTGTTGAATTTAGTGAAATAGTGGATTCGGTTTATCAGGGCGCGACTGACGTTGAAGTCTGGCCTAAAGTCGCTCAGATGATTTGTGATTGGTTGGGCGCTAAAACTTGCATTATTTTTACGCCTCAGTTTCCTGTTGAGCAAGGTGGGTTTGCAATCACCCATCAATTTAGTGGCTTAGGTTTATATGACGCAAAGTTTAACGCGCACAATATCTGGGAAATGCGCGCTTATGAGCGAGGGTTATTAACCACGGGCAGTGTGATGCGCGATCAAGAATTGTTAACAGACCAAGAGTTTTTAGATTCAATATTTTATAAAGAGTATTTAGCCCATACTAATTTAGGGCGCGTGATTGCTGGCATTGTGTTTGAACCCAAAGACAATGATGGTAAGGCTGTTGTATGTGCATGTCATCAAGCGTTTGATGTGCCGTTCACCCAAGCAGAATCAGACAAACTAAAATTGTTAATGCCACATTTATCTCGTGCTTTAGGTGTGATGTTTAAACTGCGAGATGCAGAGTTTAAAGTGGCAAGTAGTTTAAGGGCTTTAAACTCCTTAAGCCGTGGTGTAGTCTTGTTTAACGCGCTTGGTCAGGTTTGTTATGCCAACGACAGCGCTAAGGACTTATTAAAAATCAATGATGGCTTGGGTTTAAAATCAACGGATAAAGCTGACATATGGCAATTAAAAGCAAGTAATGCAAAAATGCAAACGCTACTTGATGATGCAATATCTGAAGCCGTTGAGCCGAATGTTTATACCATGCGCCACTTTTCACAAGCATTGAATGTGGAAAGGCCTTCTGGCAAAGCGCCTTATATGTTGAGTTTCTCTACCTTAAGTGATCGGCATGAGTTCGAGGTTTATGAACATTTGGCTAGCGCGATTGCGTTTGTTTATGATGTAGAAAAGCCAGCTCAATTAAATAATGCCTTGCTTGAAAACTCATTCGGCTTGAGTAAAACAGAACTTAAAGTTGTACATTTATTGGTCAATGGTTACTCGCTAGAAAATGCTGCTGAACTGCTTGAGGTAACAGAAAATACTGTTAAGACGCATTAAAAAAATATTCACGTTAAAACAAATATAAACAATAGAGCCAAGCTCGTAAAATTATTGATGACGCTGAGTAGTGATTAAAATTTCTGTACAGCGATGTTATTGCTGTTGAGCTTATGGATGCTGAAATAAATTTTACCAAGTATCAAACGGCGAAAAGTTACAACATCAGTTAAGCATTTTCGGCTGAACGTCAGCTAAGTGCATCTATTCATAAATCAAAAAAATCGAAGCTGAATGTCCGCTTTGGGGATTTTTGAGCCAATCGGTTTTGCTTTTTGAATAATCAATTGGGCCCATCTTATAGTTTTGAGTGGCTCTTTTAAATTGTAATAGGTGGTAAGCCTCTGTAATTTTGGGTGGCTCCTTTGGGCAAGATTACTCAGTGATGTGAGAGGGGCTTATGCCTACCCATCCGTCATGTTGCTAAAAGTAAGGCTGTAAACACACCAAGAGCCTTTATAAATGGAAACAAACGTTTTTCCAAGCGACTAAAGTCCGAGAAACGAAGTCAGACCTGCATGCGAAAGTTGCCCATTTGAAAAGTGAACTAAAGCGTGCACAACAAGAAAGCCTCAAAATAATGAGGTCGCTGTTCTTTGCAAACGAGGCTTAAAGCACAACGTGTCTACCGCACCCCAAACGGATTTCAAGTTAATAGTGGATACATTAGATAAGCGGCTTTATAATTACCTAAAGGTAATTATTCCTTTGAAAGGTGAAATTAAACGCAATATAATTACCTTTAGGTAATTTTTAATTGCAAAAGCCAATCATTCGTTTAAACTATTACCGTTAGGTAATCTGGGGAAAAGCATGTTCAACGTAAATATCAATGTTGAAAACAATCTGAATCAGCCAGTCAAAATTAAGTCGACTCAAGACTTAGGCCAAGTGGTACGCGTGTGTAGAGTTGCGCAAAAAATGACGCAGGCTGATATTTTAGGTTTAGCTAATACTGGCAATCGGTTTATCGTTGAGCTAGAAAATGGCAAACCAACAGTCCAGTTTCAAAAAGTGCTGGATGTATTAGATGTGCTTGGCTTGGAGTTGACTGTACAGAAAAAAGGTAGCTTTTAATGAAAGCAGTTAGAAAGCTGGCTATCTATAGAGACGATACGCTCGTTGGAACCCTGTTTGATGAATCGCCCATTAAGTTTGTCTATGACGCTGCTTGGCGGGAAACTCATCAAGTTGCAATATCACCCAATATTGGAATATCTCAGGCAGAACATTCTGGGCAGGCTGTTGAATCTTATTTTGAGAACCTTCTGCCAGAGGCAGGTATTCGTGATTTATTAAAGCTTAAGTATCAAACTACCACCACTTTTGGTCTATTAAGTGTGATTGGTGGTGATACTGCGAGCGATCTCACCATACTACCTGAAGGTCAATCGCCACAGCCGCCACAATATCAAGCCATTACTTGGCAAGATGTGGCTGATTTATTTACGCAGCAACAGGGTGTTATCCGCAACATTCAAGAACAAGATGGGCTAAGAATATCGTTAGCAGGTGCGCAAAGAAAGCTCAGCATTTGTATCGACAAGGACGGGAATCCACTACTTCCTTTAGGTAGCTCACCCTCTACGTATATTGTTAAACCTGATATTCAGGGGATTGAAGGCGTTTGGGCTTCTGCTATCAATGAAACTTTTGTCATGACATTAGCAGCCAAATTGGGGCTTGGGGTTGCTGAAGCCAGCTATCAGCCCATTGCAAAAGCGTGCGTGATTAAACGTTATGACAGACAGTTAGACGCTAACGGCCAAATCAAAAGACTACACCAACTCGATTTATGTCAGATTGATGGCAAACCATCTACGATCAAATATGAATCTGATGGTGGGCCAATGCTACGCGGATGTCGTGAATTGCTTAGCAAAAGCGGTGTGAATGCAGCCGATACAAAACGATTTATACAGTGGATATTTTTTAACCTATATGTAGGGAATCATGATAGCCATGCAAAAAATCTTTCTATTTATTTTCCTCCTACTGGGGTAAGGCTGACACCTTTTTATGACTTACTTTCTACCTCGATTTATTCAGGGCTATCGCGCACTTTTGCGTTCAATATCGGCGGTGAAAATAAACCATCCAATATCAATCAAGAACAAGTGAAAGCCATGTCTGAGTCACTGGGCTTTAAGCCAGATTACGTGCTAAAAATAGCAGAAGAGGTTTCAACTAATTTACTTGCAGTGCTAGATGCAACTTCAGAAGAAATCGATGCTGTTGCATCCGCAGGTTCTGAAAAAACCATGGTAGAACGATTAAACCAGCATATTACGAGTAATACTAAAAGCTTTTATAATCGTTTATTTCCCACCACCAGTAACCTAAATTAAAAGTTACAGTCTCCTCAAGCAAGTGAAATATCTGGCCTCTAAAACTTTGTATCAGTTGTAGGCCATGGAGTAGACTTGGTAGATATTCAAGACTTCTCACGAATATTGAAAGACCCTGCAATAGATTGTCTTAGTTAATACTTCAGTAAAAATGAGTTTGCATTCGCTGGAGATGGGACAGCTAAGACACAACGGCTGGTCGGGAGATTTGTGTAAAAGAAGCTGCCATGAAAGCACTTGGTACTAGTTGGTGTAGTGGTGTAATGGCGGGATAATTTCTTTGTGTACCAAGGGGAGTTTTTCTAAAACTTCTCGCCATCCTTTTGGAAAATCTTCAATCGGATCGATAACCTCAACTGAATCTATGGGATGTTTACGCTGACTTAATGTTTCTGCAACTGTTGCCAAACGTTCTCCAACGCAGGGTGGCAACTCACCATGGAGATGAAGTTCGATTTCCGCCATATCAGAAAGTCGCTTTGGAACTGACTGACTAAACTTTCCGCTCCAGCCATGTAAATACCAAGTATCTCTCCAGCCGAGTAAAGTACGTGCAACTGCGTATTGGTCAGCTTCAAAGCTGCGATGATAAAAACGATTGAGATTATCAAGCTGAACGATTGCTTCGCGATATTGGATTATTCGCTCACCCTTGGATTCAATTGGTATAGGTAAGCCAAGAAATGTTTCTAATAGAGACAAAAAACCCATTGGCCCAACGATGGCCTGACCAAACAAATTTTTCCGATGCCATGTTCGCTGGCCATCCAAGTGAAGACCAAAGGTTATTTTCATTATTATCCCTTTTTTTGATTCATTATAGCTAGCTAAGGCTATGTTGCCAAATTGCACCAACTTAACAATCTTAGATTGAACAATAGAGATAATGAACTTACATTGCGACAGCATGTGTCGCAAAAAGCTATTATTGGGCAAAAGGAGCTAGAGAAATTGCTCAGTCTTGTGGAAGTATCATCGCTCGGCTATACTCATTTGAATTAAAGTGGCAACTAAATGAAGGAAACTTGAGAGAGTCATTTTTTTCAATGCGTATCAAATTCATAATAAGCAAACGATGCATTTTTTTATAACAGCTAAGTTGAATGAATCGAATGAATTTCAATCGGTGTTGGTATTATAGATCTCGATATCAAAAACCCTATCAATAGCTTAATTCACAAGCGCGCAAGATATCAAGATATAGAGAAGATATTGATTGGGAAACTGTAACAAAATTAGCAGAACATAACCCCGATTTTCAGGAGTTTCTAAACAACGTAAGGTTGTCTATTAGTGAAAATAGTTTTGTTATAAAGCATAAGTTTGATACGGTAGAGGACTTAGACGAGCTAATTGATGAGGCTGAGTAGTTAATATAAATCAACCATGCTGTTTTTCAATAGCTATAAAACAATATATATGCAGGTTTTTAAAGATATACCAACAAGTCAATTAAGCAAGGATGTGTTTCGCCGTGCACAGCGAGTACTCGCTATGGTTCATGAACTCCACAAGGCAGGTTATCAGCAGTTACGTATATGCCCAGGAATGTCCGGATGTGGTACCTCTTGGCGTGCAGCTATTACACATAAAGAAAACACTCTAAAATCTCACGGGGCGATGATTGCAGAGAATGAGAAGGATGTGGCATATTACACATCCGCTCAGCGTAACTTTTACTTCAATTGGAGTGACGCGCAGAACGATACCACGCGTCAGTTAGCTCAGAAGTTCTTAGAGAGATTTCCTGATATATGCATGAAGGGTCGAGGCCTCGACTATGAGTACTCTGGATGGTATGTGCAAATGCTTGGTTTATCGGAACGTGGGATGTTTCCCTACTGCTATGCAGACTACTATGAAGCTAACCCACTTTGGATTTCAACAACTGGTGAGGCTGTAACTAGCGAAATTATTCACTTGCCATATCCTCCTCCGGGTCTAGCAGATGGGGATGCTATATAATGCACAACAAGGTGTCGTTCACTCTGTTGAAATATTAAAACGACGCGCAGATTTGTAGTGATTTTTTCAACCATCCTTATATTATTTAGAAATAATTTTTTAATTTTTTTTATTCAAGTATTCTGCTAATTCGTTTTCTAATCTTACCATTAGAAATTTTGGGCTGATGATTTGTAAATTTGGTATCCAATATCGAATAATTGGTAATATTTGGTTTATATGACCTTTTGCTGAAATAATGAGACCACCATCCTCAAGCTGTTTTACTATGACTTGATTAGCAATCAATTGTCGTCGTTTGAAATAGCCAGCTATTTCCTTATTTACATTAATGAACACTTCCTCTTTATCGTCTGACTGTGCCCTTAAGTTTAGTTTGAGAATTGATTTATAATTTCGTAAAAATATCGAATCAACTTCATATTAATTTCAATTTCACCCGTTACTCATTCATAGAAGGTAAATAAACAAAAATGCAATCATTATCAATATTAGTTGATGTGCAGAATGTTTATTACACGACCAAATCAGCATTTAATCAAAACTTTGATTACAACAAGTTTTGGGGAAAAGTCACGCAAGATAAGCACGTGATTAAAGCGGTAGCATATGCAATTGATAGTGGTGATGAAAAACAAAGACAATTTCAAAATATACTTAAAGCGATTGGTTTTGAGGTGAAATTAAAACCATTCATTCAACGCTCCGATGGTTCAGCGAAAGGTGATTGGGATGTAGGAATTACATTAGATGCAATTGAATACGCTGAAAAAAGTGATACCTTAATTTTGGTTTCTGGTGATGGTGATTTTGATTTGTTGGTCCAGAAAATACAAGAAAAGTACGATTGTAAGGTTGTTGTTTATGGTGTTCAGTCTCTGACAGCCACTTCGTTAATAAGAGCTGCAAACCAATTTATTCCGATTGGATTAGACTTGTTAGTGGATAAAAAATAAATTGCAAATAATCGTGCATGTGTATGGTAAATAACAAAGTAAGCTGAGTGTTTACCATGGCGAACAATAATCAATTGTCCGTTTATGCCTCCCCCATCAGAGACAGTTAATGTGTATTATTTAGTATGAAATATGAATTTATTCGCCAATAATGTTCCAAATAACACACATTTATTTACAAGTGAGGTATTTTTGGAACATAATGTTCAAATGATACAACAATCAACATATACCGAGAAAATAATCAGTTTGGCAAACCAAAAGGGATTGATTCGCCCTATTGATTTGGATGCATTTGAAATACCTCGCGTATACCTCACTCGACTAACCGCAAGTGGAGTTCTAATAAAAGTTGGACGTGCGCTTTATAAGCTTCCTGATCATATGCACTCAGAAAATGAAAGCTTGGCAATGGTTACGATAAAAATACCACAAGCAGTTTTTTGCTTGCTTTCTGCACTTCAATTCCATGAACTTACGACACAGCTTCCACGCCAAATATGGATTGCACTTCCACGTGGTAGCAAAAATCCGAAGATTAGCTATCCCCCAATAAAAATGATTCAATATTCTGGTGAAAGTTATAGCGAAGGTATTGAGGAGCATCAATGTGATCAGGTAACGATCAAAGTTTATTGCATTGCAAAAACGATTGCAGATTGCTTTAAACATCGTAACAAAATTGGGGTAGATGTTGCGATTGAAGCTTTGAGAGATGCGCGTCGTAAAAATAGAGTGACCACAAAAGATCTATGGCGCTATGCCAAAATATGTCGAGTTTCCAACGTGATACGTCCTTATCTAGAGGCAACAGAATGAGTCAAAGTGGGTGATTGTTTTTTGGAATTACTTTACCAAGCCATAAAAACTTGATTATCACAAGCTACCACTTCTTTCTTTGTTCCATGACCAGCATTTTTAATTGTTAGCACATCGACCAAGCCAATTGACTGAAGAACATCAACATCCCTCTTCACAGCGGAACGATCTCTATTAAGACGCTTTGAAATATCGGTAATTGATCCTGAGCGAGAACGAATGGATCTATACAAGTCAATTTTTGCTGCAGATACTACTTTGGCTAAGTCTTCTGCATTTTCAAAGCTCACAATTTTACTATCGTTTTTAAGTAAGCCATTATCAGCCAATTGAGCAGTCGTTTTACCTCTAGAAAAAAAGTCTTCTGTACTTTCTATCTTAATTTGCATTATTTACTCCTTAAAGCTAGCCATTCAGTTTCAAACAAAACCTCTGTATCTTCATAACTAATAAAGTTAACGGCTTCGACATTGCCAAAATAATGGCGATGATGGTAACCATGTGCATTATCAAAACCAATGACCCGTCCGTTGTCGCCACTAAATAATTTATGATTAATATAGGCTAAATTGTATCGGGTTATTTTACCTTCACTATCAACCCAGACTTCACGCCGTAAAATGCCATTCCCTTTTTTTGTTGATATGACGTGCTGCTCATTAATAATTTTTATATCAGCCATGATTTATAATATCATCCCTGAAATTTAAATGTCAAATTTTTAAGCAAGTCTTTTGATTAAGTCGACCGCTTTTTGTGTGAGTATAGCGCTTGAGCATTTGCAAAGTTTTATTGCCTGTTATAGATACAACTTCCATCGTGTCGAACTTTCCAGACTCAAATATCCTACAAAATAATATCTAAATCTATAAAATCTTAGGGTCGTATGTTGCAAAAAATAAGATTCATTTGTGACATATTTGAAAGTTTAAAAAAACTAACTTACGGTGTAAAATGTTTTTAATTGATTGTATGACGTTTAAAAATAAACAATAAAAACATAAACTTAATGTTTTTATCATTTAAAACAAATAGTTAAATTAATGTTTAACGTGGCTTCATAATCCTGGGGTCGAGGGTTCAAGTCCCTCTTTCACCACCACAACATTGTGTCACGAAGCATCGTAACACTTCAAAAAGCCCCGTAGTTGTTGACTTCGGGGCTTTTTGTTGACTCAAGCCGTCTCATTCCATTCCTTGACATACCCCAACATATTGGGGTAACTTTACGGGGTAACTCTTATTATAGAGACTTTTACTCGGAAAGTTACCCCAAAATGGCACTTACAAACACCGCAATACAGAATGCAAAACCTGCTGAAAAGCCTTATAAAATCTATGATGCAGACGGTTTATTCATGCAAGTTACCCCTGCTGGGGGTAAGTGGTGGCGATTTAAGTATCGTTTTGAGGGTAAAGAAAAGCTACTCTCACTTGGAACATATCCTGATGTATCGCTGAAGCAAGCCAGAGACAAGCGTGATGACGCCAGAAAGCTAATAGCCAATGATCAAGTTGATCCTAGTGAAAAGCGGCAACAAATTAAAGCAGAGAGAATTCTCAGCTCTGCAAATAGCTTTGAGTTAGTGGCGCGTGAATGGTGGAGCTCTCACATGAAAAATAAAGCGGAAACCCACAAAGATAAAGTGATCAGACGCTTCGAGCTCTACTTATTCCCTTGGATTGGAAATATACCAATTGCCGAAATAACAGCCCCTCAACTTCTTCAGGTAGTTAAGCGTATAGCAAACCTCAATAAACTAGAAACAGCTCACAGATCGTTGCAAACTGCTGGTCAAGTATTTCGCTATGCAGTACAAACAGGTCGAGCCATTCGCGACATCACTTATGACCTTAAGGGCGCTTTACCCGCAACCACAACAAAACACATGGCTACCTTTACCAACCCAAAAGATATAGCGGAGCTACTACGCGCAATTGACGGGTTTAACGGTACTGTAACCGTTCAATGTGCGCTTAAGCTTTCACCCTTAGTTTTCGCCAGACCAAGTGAGCTGAGGCAAGCAAGGTGGAGTGATATTGATTTAGAAGCTGGTGAATGGCGCTATGTAGTCAGCAAAACAAAGACAGACCATTTAGTTCCACTATCTAGACAAGCTGTTGAAATTTTAAAGGTAATGCAACCTTTATCTGGTCATAGAGAATATGTGTTTCCAGGAGGTCATTCGCCATTAAGACCAATGAGTGAAGCAGCAGTAAATGCAGCGCTTAAACGCATGGGATATGATACTCAAACACAAATAACAGGTCATGGGTTTAGAGCAATGGCCAGAACAATACTACATGAACGCCTCAATGTAGATCCTCATATTATCGAACACCAACTTGCCCATACCGTACCTGATAATTTAGGTAGTGCTTACAATCGTACTAGATTTATTGAGCAACGCACTGTCATGATGCAGCAGTGGGCAGACTATTTGGATGAATTAAAAAAATAATCCCGAGCTTTAGCATCCAACCAATTCTACTTATAACCAAAAATTAACAGTTATATCGGCACAAAAACTATCAAATCCTACTAGGTTATTTTATGTTAAAAAAAATAAAATCAATTCTTCTCCCAAGCGACGAAGTTCTAGCCAGAAATAAATTAAATAATCAAATGTTAGGTCAGATTTTCATACATGGATTTATGTCGTTTCCACTTATTGCCTATTCATCAGCTCTTTTATTTTTCAAAATTTTCCCTCCAACAACTCAAAATGGTCGACTTATATATGCACTATGTGCCATTCTTTACGTAGGATTAATTTTCGGGGCAATTTTCGGCATTCAGTTCTATAAGTATTGTAAAAGTAAAAGCCCTTCTCAAAACGTCTTAAGCCTTGATGAGGAAGCTCTGAATGGATACCTGCAGTTAAGCAAGTATCAATTTTCGCCTAAGATTATTGAGTTGCTTAGGAAGTGGAAAATATCAACTGATAAAAAACAAAGGAGTAAGTCGATTATAGAGCTGACTGAAGCTCTAGATAAAGAAGTTGCCTTGCTTTCTAATGAGACTATTAATAATTTAGAAAATTCCCAGCTACATCCCCGTACAAAAAATAACTATTTACGTTTAATTTTGGAGCTTGCTGGGAGCTTCATTGAAGGATTCGATCCTAAACACCCACATCAAGCTGCTGGTCTAATTAAAGAAAAACTTGATTCTAAGATAGATCCAAAGACAATTGCCATTTATATCACTGAAGCTCTCGAATTAGATGTAAAAGAAAAATGGAAACAAGATAATTGAACAAACAACGTCTATGATCAAATTCTAATTAGAGTTTTTATTACTCCAACTAGAACATTCCTTCTCAGGAGAAGTTTCAAAATTCACCTCTCTTAAACAACGAGGTGAAATTAAATGAAATTATCCGAATCATTACTAAATTTTGATCAGCTCCCAAATTCTGCAAATGTAAGACTGCCAGTAGTGCAAACCTTATTTGCTTGCTCCCCTGCTTCTGTTTGGCGTGGAGTTAAGTCTGGCAGAATCCCCAAACCTAAAAAATTATCGCCTCGCACCACAGGATGGAATGTAGGTGAACTTCGTCAAGCTCTAGCAAGCACTTAGTAGTGGCTGTTATGAACAGAATACAAATACTTCGCCATGGTGCTGAAACGGCTTTTTCTAAACCAATTAAACGTGCGTTATTCCGAGATAGACGCATAACTTTTGGTGCAAAAGGTGTTTTCGCTACGCTTTGGGACTTTCCTGACGGCTGGGTATTTTACTTGTCATTTGTTGTTGGTATGTCACCTGGTGGCATTACCCAACTTAAAACATATCTTAGAGAGCTAAAGCAATTTGGTGCAATTTCTATTGTACTCAAACGCCTAACTGCCGAAGAAGCTTTAGAAATGACGAAGCTTGGCACTAAAGTCTACAAGGCGGGGCAGATTGTTGGTAGACAGTGGATATTAAATCACCCAGATTTATGGGCGGTTGATTTCCCATTATCAAATCAAAAGCCCAATGAGAAGCCACTTGCACCAAAAGATAGGTTTTCTGACTTACGGCAAAGTCATCTGTCGGCAAAGCCATCTGTCGGTCAATCAACGCCTAAGGGTTCGCAATTAGAAGGTTCTTCAAATATAAGACTACTACTTGGCGATAAAGAAGTAGCAACAGATCCTGATGGTAGTACTGATTATATTTTTCCGAAGAAATTAAATTCACAAGAACGCGAGATTGCCAAATTTCAACTGGATGCAATCGATCCAGTATCTGCCCAAGCCGTGCTAGATGAATTAGCGGCACGCCTCAATGCAAACAAAGTCACTGGAGCACCACTCAGCTATTTGCGTTCGCTGATTTCGCGTGCAAAAGCAGGGCAGTTCACGCCAGAAGCAGGTTTGCGCGTCGCTGTGGAACGCGAACAAACAAAGCTAGCTCAACTCAAAAAGACGGCTGACCTATCCAAGCCGACTGATCCAAGTAAAGTTCCCAAACACCTTGCCGCTATGCACCAAGTACTTGGCCGAAAATCAACAAGGAACTTAAATCAAAAGGACTAAAAATGCAAAACTTAGTAAATAAACTCAATGTACTTGCGATCGATTTTATAAATCAATGGATTCATTACCTAGATAAGCTTTGGCCAATCACGGGATTATTTTTTGGCCTTTGTGTTTCACTCGCGTGGCTTAATCGCAACAATAAAAGTTCTACTTTCTTTACCAAGATGGCAATTTTGCCAGTGATATTTCAGCTAGGATTTTATTTTTTCATACCATATTTTTCGAAATACTTTACAGCTATAGAATTTCATTTACCTGAATTTTATCTTTGGAGCTATTTTGCGGAAGCAATATTTAGCACATTTATGGTGTGGCTTTGTATTCGCTATTTTACTCCGACCATCGAAGTTATTAAACACCGCCTCACAAAATTCAGTAGCGTGGAACGTAACCGTAAAACCGATATTCGCGAAATTGGCGTACATTTACCAAATACACAAAAGGCTTATGCGCCAGAGAAATACTTCAATTTGAAGCGTGGTATGTTTTTTGGTCTCAATGAACAAAAGCAACCTGTTTACATACCCATGGATAAATGGCGAAAAACCCACCTAGACATTATTGGCACAACAGGCTCTGGCAAGGGTGTTGCAGCTGGCGTCTTGCTGACGCAGGCTTTGTCATCTGGTGAATGTGTCATCGTAGTAGACCCTAAATTCGATGAATTTTTACCACACGTGATGCATAAAGCTGCGCAAGAAGCTGGTGTGCCTTATGTGTATATTGACTTACATGCTGAAGCGGCGCAATGGAATCCATTACAAGCCAAAAACGCGACTGAGATTGAAGAGCTATTATCTGCGGGCTTTTCGCTTGGGGAAAAAGGTACGGATGCTGATTTTTACCGTTTAGATGATAGGCGCGCAGCACGCATATTTGCCAATCTAGCTTATAGCAACCAAACAACATTAATCAATACACTGCAATTACTCATTGAGCAACAGCCAGATATAGCAGAAGTTGGGAAGAAATTCGTATCTGACTTGGAGGAAATAGGTTTAGTCGCCGCGGTGAATACTACTCATGGTGTAGATCTAGCAAAACTCATGCAACAAGGCGCGGTGATTTATGTGCGTGGCTCAATGCGTAATCCGCGCATTCTTAAACTACAACGCATATTTGTGCTATCTATGATTCAGTTTATAGAGTCTCGTGATCGCGAGTCTGCACGTCATTTGTGCCTGTTTATGGATGAATTCAAATATCTGATTTCACGCCCATCACTAGAAGCTTTGGGCGCTATTCGTGACAAACGTGCCCACGTCATCATTGCGCATCAATCACTAGGTGATTTGCGAGATTGCCCAGCAGACTTGGATGCAGACTCAGTAGTAGCGTCAGTCAATGAAAACTGTGCTATCAAACTGGCCTATATGGTTCAAGACCCTGACACGGCTGACTGGCTTGCACGTATGAGTGGTTTAATTTTGGTTGATGATGAAATACGTCAAGTCAAAACCAATGCAGGGCTTACTGAAACAAGAAATGGCGAGCGCACGCTACGACAAGCCGAACGCAACCTGATTGATACCAATATGCTGCAAGCTTTGCCAGAGCGATGCGCTGTGTTGTTTGGCGCTGGGCTAGCCAAGTTCTTTTTTACATCACCTATTTTGGTTAATAAAAGCACTAAGGCGACAACACCTATTGTAATTAAACAACTATCACAGCCAACTGATGTTGGACGTAAGACGAATAACGCATCACTGACCACTGCGCAGAGTATGCTCGATGTTGATTAATTCGTATGAACAACGCTGTGTACGAACGCAAATAAAGCGTGAAACTTTATTACGCTTTTTACGGGATGAAACTTGGAGCAACCTCACAAACCTGGCAGGCGTGCTAGGTTTGTCTGAGCCAGCAGCATTCAAAACAATTTGCCAAATGGAGCGTGATGGGTTTCTACTTAGATTCAAAGTCAGCGCGTTAAGACTAAGTCTTTGGGGTATCACCCCACAAGGATTAGCCTTTGCTTGGGCTGATGATGAGGTGATGCAAGTTAGACCATACTTTGAACCGAACAAACTATCTGTCATGACCATTGCGCATTACTTAGATATTCAACGCGCAAGACTGATAGCAGAACGTGCAGGCTGGATAAACTGGATTCCTGGGAATCGTTTACCTAAAGATATTAAAAAACGACCTGATGCCATTGCCACTAACACTGAAGATCAGATCGTGGCTATAGAGCTAGAGCGGAGCATCAAGACATTAAAGCGCTATGAAGCAATTTTTGCGATTTACTTGCAAATGATAAAGCGCGATGAATATGCCAAAGTGCATTACGTTTGTCCAGATTCAAGTTTTGCACCTAGACTTGTTCGTATGTTTGAATTGATTAAATCCGTACCCGTTGCAGGTGAACGCGTACCCATTACTGAAAAACATCGTGCCAGATTTCCAGTGTATGCACTAGATAACTGGCCACCTTCATCAGGCTGAATGTACAACATAGTTGGATAAGCACCTTCGGAAAAATCACTTGCCGAAGTTACTTATCCAACTATGCCCACTATCTTAAACGCCTATATTTAAAAGCGAATGCTTATGCAGTTGGGCTGCACAAGCTTTTAGGAAGCCATCCTCTACTAGCTCAACCTTGCTGGACGCTAGGCAGAACTAGCATTCACTTCACGCTAGCAGTCTGGACGACTACCACGCTTGGAGGCTTTCAGCCTCTTTGATAGTTGTCTGCGCTGTACGCTTGCCACCCACCAAATTCACCTGCCGTCGCCGTCGCTGGCGCTCGACCAAAGAAGAAAACACAACATTTTGACACGCATCTGCTGACGCAGACACGCTTACTAAATGTTGCCCGCCACAATGTTCTGGGTTTCGCTGGACGCTACATATTATCTTCTTTGGTCGAGCGCCAGCTTGAGCTGTCACCGACGACGGCAGCTATGCACGCCCTTGTTTCGCTGGGGCGAACGCTTCGCTAACAAGGTCTTATCCACACATGGGTGTGGCTATCACAGCTTGGTTGCCACTCTGGACGAGTGACAATTTTAACTACCTGTCGGCAATTAAAACAGGTACAGCTATTTTGTGCTGGGGCAGAAAAATAGCTTCACTAACCTTAGGGTGAATGCCCTGTCAAATTTTAAATAAATAATATTTGTAAAATACATATTAAATATGTATTTTACAAATTAAAATTTTGTATTATAATTTATCATATTAATAGCTACGTATGGAGTTATTGTGACTAGAGATAAAAGCGCTAAATTTGTTGAGCTTGCAAATAAAAGGGTTAACAGAGCTTTAAAAGATATTCAATTGATAGGCAACCTTTCAAATCGTCAAAATTATGACTTTTCTGACGATCAAGCAAAGCAAATAATTAAAGTATTGCAACAAGAAATTGATATTTTGAAACTCTGTTTTCAAAATGCTGATGTAGTAAATCGCAAGGAGTTTGCTCTGGAAAATAAAAGGTAGTGTAATGAGTAATAAGTTATTAAAAGCTGGGGCATTATTTTCTGGAATTGGAGGATTTTGTTTAGGATTTGAGCAAGCTGGTATTAAAACAGTGTGGGCAATTGAAAATAGCCCTCAATCAGTAGCCACATATAAAAAAAACATTAAGGGTGTGCGGATTATTGAGGATAACGGTATTCCAGCAAGCATTACCGATATAACTGTTGACAAATACAATCTTGAGCCTGTAGATGTATTGCATGCAGGCTTCCCTTGTCAAAGCTTTTCACAAGCTGGTGAAAGGAAGGGATTTGAAGATCCGAGAGGTCAGTTGTTTTTTGAAATTATTAGACTTGTTGAAGAGTTTAAAGATAAAAAACCATCTGTAATTGTTCTTGAGAACTCTCCACACATTAGGCATGGCGAAGGTGGCAGCTGGTTTTTAGAAATAACTAAACATTTAAAAAAGGCTGGCTATTGGTTTAGAGAGACAAATTCAGCAGAGTTAGACCCATATTTTTTAAGTCACTTGCCTCAAAAGCGCAATCGTTTATTTATGGTTGCTTTTTCAATTGACCATTTTAAAAATGGTAAATTTGATTTTCCCTCGGAAAAGGATGCTACTGAGAAAAACTTAGCGGATTTCATTGATTTTAATGGTTCTATTGATGATGACTATTATTACCTAGATGAAGAGAATAGATATCACAAAATGATAAGTAGGGAAGTTGAAGATAAAAGCTGTATTTATCAACTTAGAAAATTTTTGGTTAGAGTTAAAGAGCCAAATGTATGCCCTACCCTAACAGCAAATATGGGATTGGGTGGTCACAACGTTCCATTTATTCATGATGCTAAAGGATTGAGAAAGCTAACTGAATATGAATGTTTGAAGCTTCAAGGTTTTCCAGATAACTTTTCATTCCCTAAAGATATGCAAAAAGCAAAACGATACATGCAAGTAGGTAATTCGATAGCAGTACCAGTTGCGACCCTGATCGCAAAAGCGGTTAGAGAAAAAATAAATAAGGAGCGTCAATAATGTCAAATGATATCGGGTGGAGCCATCCCATTGATCAAGCTGACCAATGGGATGGTTTTAATGAGTCGGGTATGCAACATTTTGCGGGGAACCCTATTAGGCATCTAGCTAGAGAAGTTATTCAAAATGCTATTGATGCACATACTAATGATAGTGTAGTTGTAAAAATAAAACTAAGGGAGATCCCAGTATCAACCATTCCAAACTTCAGTGAGCTCAAAGCTAATATTGACTCTTGCCATAGTGCCTCGAAGCCTGAAGGGCGTAAAGCTGAGATTTTCTTTGAGCAAGCCAAAATGGAATTGGAAAAGCCAACAATACAAGTGCTTGAAATTTCTGACTTCAACACGACGGGGATGAAGGGCCCATCTGAAAATGGAACGCCATATTACGCTTTCATGAAAGCCAAAGGGCAATCTAAAAAAGAGTCTGAAACAGCAACTGGTTCTTATGGGATTGGTAAGTTTGCTCCATATACAGTATCAAAAATTAGAACAATATTTTTATCTACTGTATATCTTGATGATGCTCAGGAATATGTGCAATTGACGCAAGGGAAATCAATTTTGATGTCACATGATGATGGAGATATCAGGAAACAAGGTACAGGGTTTTGGGGTTTTAAAGATAAGTGTCAACCATTCACAGGCGTATCTGAATCTATACCAGAATGGATTGCTCGAGCCTCAACTACGGATAATTTGGCCTCATCTAGAGGCAGTAAATTATCAATATTATGTTTTGATACACAAAAAAATTGGCAAGAAATATTAGTGGTTTCTGTAGTGGAAAATTTCTTTGCTGCGATTTGGGACGGCAAACTTAAAGTTGAGATAAATGATAAATATGTATTAGAAAAAAATACCATTTCAAAAATTTACAATGATGAAAACTCAATAAAAATTGAGAAGTTGATAAGCGACCAGAAAAATGAGCCTGATCAATTCATTCATAGTCGACATTATTTAAATGCGTATCAAAAGGGTGTAGAAGTCTTTGTAGAAGAGAGTCAAACTACAAATCTAGGGTTGTGCGAGCTAAGAATTTGGGTGTCGGAAAACTTGCCTAAAAAAGTATGTGCACTTAGAAACGGCATGTTCATTACTGATAATTTAAAGGGCCTCAAAGTATTCTCAGACTTTAAAGAGTTTGTGGCTGTATTCACATGCCATGATAAAAAAGGAAACGAACTCTTAAGAGCAATGGAACCGCCTCGACATGACGACTTTGAAGTTGATTTATTACCAACTCCTGAAGAGCAAAGAAAAGGACAAAAAGCATTAAGGGAAATATCTGATTGGGTTAGAGACTGCCTAAAGCGACATGCAAAAGACCCAGTATCTGATGTCACAGAAATTGATGAGTTAAAAGATTTCTTTGGCGAAGAAGGCAATGCTGATACTGGAAAGGGTACACAAGAGATTAATCCTTATGGTGACATAGTTATAAGGGGTAAGCCAATTAAAACCAAGCTTCAACCTACTGAAAGTTTGGGTGATACAGGAAGTAGTGGTACTGAAGAGGGAGATGAAGAAGGCGGTGGTGGATCTGAAGGAGCTGGAGGTGGTGATGGTTCAGGAGGATCTGGCACTGGTAGTGGCGGTTCAGGAGGAGGAGGAGGAGAAAAATTCTTCGTGGAAATTAATAATGTTCGTGCCCCAATGCTTGGAGCAAAAGAAAGAAAAATTTCATTTACTCCTATGAAATCTGGTCAAATAAATCTTCTAATAAAAGAGGCTGGTGCTGATTTTGATTATGACGTATCTATAAATAAAGCCTCATTTGGAATTTTAAAGTCAGGTGGATTAATTTTGGACGTTATATCAGGCAATCGAGTATCTGTGGATGTTGAGTTGATGCAAGAATTTTCAGGTGCATTGAAGGTGGTGGCATATGAAGTTTGATAAAAATAAAGCATTTCCTTACCCAGTATTGAGACCATATAGTGATGATTACAATGATGTGGAATTTCAAGCTACTGTTGAATTTGTTGTTTCAAAAGAAAAAATAGTAACTTCGGTTGGATTTGCAATTTCAGCAAGTGAAATAGTTGAAGAAATCGATAGAGGTAATGCTGAGTATGTTGCAGTAATATCATGTAGAGATACCTACTTTCAAAAAGTATTAACTTCAAATACTAGAAAAATTGAAGCAGAGTTTGATATTGGAGACTTACGCGGTGAAGTCAGGGTAAATACATATGTTGTAGTAATTAAAGATATTGCTGCTTTCGTTAGCCCAGATATAAATGCTGAGTTTGGGGCTGGTCCTTTTGTTTTTGTTCATGGAGACATTCTTGCACAAGACGATGCACAAGTTTTCTATTTTGATAGAGACATGTTTAGACCCATAACTTCAGTGTTTGATTTAGTTAAAAAGGATGAGCAACCTGATGGAATATGGACCGTTTCATTTGATGAGGACCACCTTCAAATTGAGGTCAGCCCAAATGCAAAGCAATCTATAGATGAAGCGAGAAATAGTACAAAAAATAAAGTTGTGCTTCTAAATTCAATCTATTTTGCCGCCGCAATGCAGGCAATACAAAAACTTAAAGACTCAAGAGAAGATTTTGAATCAAAAAAATGGGCTCAGGTAATAATCAAACAAGCTCATAACAAAGGTTTGGATCTTGATTCACATGATGCCTACTTATTAGCGGAAAAACTAATGCAAGAACCACTTAAGCGTCTAAACGAGTTTGTGTTTAAAGGGACAGAATAATGAAAGCTAGATTTTTTAAAGCTCAAAAAGTGCGTGCGTTAACTCAATCAATCAAAGAAAATTTGGATCTATACCGCGGAGGCAACTTCGACATAATCGCTAATGATCCTGAAGGACATTTTGATACTTCGTTAGATATTGATGAAACAAAACTTTTAATGATTAACTGCGATCTTAATAATCACAGAGAAGCAGAAAATTGCATTCTAATGTTTGAAGCTATGGGGGACATTAGTCATTATCTTGCCAGAGATGATCGACTCTGGACGTATTTGACCCATACTATTCTATTGAAATATACAAGAATCAGATGGCCGATTCCCGCAGATGATGAAAAGGCAATTAAGCACATTAAAAAACATTTTTTTTGTATCGGTGTTAGGGGTGTAGAAAGAGACAATGCATCTTCAAGATTGTGGTGGATGGCATCACTATGCAACAGAGCTAGCGGATTAAGTCTTAAAGACTCCCTAACTAGTCTTTTACATCAATCAGATGTAAGAGCAAATATAATTGAAAGGCCGACGACCTCGCAAAACTTGAATATTTTTTCGGTTGTGCTTAAAAAGCTACACGATTCTTATAATTCTGATAAAAAACTATTTGAGCGCGAGCGCTTTAGATCAATTATGAAATGGTTAAACTTAGTTGGCGGTGTTAAGTTACTTGGGGCGTTACCAGAAGCTAAAATTATTAGTATTGTTGATGATTGCATTTCTAAAACAGGCTAAGTAAAGATGGCAATTTGAATAAATCAGATGTAATTAAAAGTTTATGAGTTTTGAGCAACATATTATTTTTGATTTGGATGATACCTTAATTGATACTAGCCATGTTTATTGGACAGCTAGAAATGCATTTACCAATCTCTTTGATCATGAAGTCATACCAGAATCAGAAATAATTGAAGTTTTTGAAAAAGTTGATGAAAGCAACATGGCAATTTATGGCCTGCTACCCGAACGATATGGCCATTCAATGAGAGAAACTTTTGACCATATTTCTGAGTTATATAAAATTAGCTCTAGCGTTTCAATTAAAAAGTCACTAGAAGAAATTTCATTATTTGTGCCAAACACTATTCCTGAGCTAATTGATGGTGCCCTTGAATTACTGGACTGGACATCTAAACGTTATAATCTAGTCCTTCTAACTCGAGGAATACATGAATTCCAATTAAAAAAGTTGAAACATCATTCGCTTGATAAGTATTTTAAGCTAATCAAAGTTGTTGATAAAAAAGAAGTTAAGGAGTTTAGTGTCTTATTGGAACATATGGATGCAAAACCATATGAATGTTGGGTTGTGGGCGATTCGATTAAATCAGATATAAATCCTGCTTTTACATTGGGGATAATGCCAATTCTTTATCAATACTCGCATCACACATATTTTTGGAGACAAGAATACGGATTTAAAGCTAATGGAGAATTCTATTTGGCAAAAGCTTTAGCCGACATAAAGTTAATACTTTCTAATCCAAGTCAATTTAAAAAAGTTTCTGGGCTAAATTTGTAATTCTAGAAGCGCTTGATTAGTAAGTGGAAATACATTATCTACTAGGCATGTTGTATCGAGTTATTTAAGATCAACAATGCTAAAAGAATTTGGAAGCAAAAGTCCGACAGTTACAGTAATAATAGAGTTTTCCCCAGAGTCCAATACAATCGTCGCATTTTTATCACTAAACTCAGATATTACTTGCCTACATGCGCCACAAGGATAAATAGGATTAGTGTTTTTAGAAAATATTGCTACACCTTTAATTGAGTTTGCTCCATTTGCAATAGCTGAGAAAACTGCCACTCTCTCAGCGCACATTGTCAACCCATAAGAAGCATTCTCCACATTTGACCCAGTAAAAATGCGGCCTTTATCGTCAATCACTGCAGCGCCAACAGGAAATTTTGAATAAGGTGCATAAGCATTTTTCATTGACTCTCTTGCGTAAGCTAAGAGACCTTCATAGTCGAAAGAAAATACTTTAGCAGCTTCTGTCATTTAACTTTGTGATTATTTTGTAGAAACGCACCTTGATTCAAAGCATTTTCAAATGACTTGACCATTGAATCAGCTTTAGCATTTTCCAGTAATTTTTTAGCTTTGATTAGAACAATATTCGACATATCTACTGAACCATTAATTTCTAACATTACGAAATCTTTAGATGTTCTTCCAATTGAATTGGAAGATATTGGCCTTAATTTAATATCCATACTAAACCCTCAATAATTGCTCTTCAACATAGCTCTTTCCACGAAAGGCTGCATCTAAAATAGGCTCAAAATTATTAACCGTACCATAACTAAGTGCAGTGATCATCACTTCACATTGTTCAGAAGTTGAATCTTCCAACTCCTGCGGCAATTCATTTAAACCATCGATGTTCAAAACACCAATACAAATTTTTCTAATGTTACTAATTACTGGTATAGATAGAACCCAAGTCAGATTTGGGTTAATTTTTTTTAACTCATTCTCAGGTAGACTATTTCCACTCCAGGAATAGTTTTTTCTTACTGATAAGCAAGGCGCGCCTGATTTAAAAGCTGTTCCTGTTGCGCCATGCCCTAGGTTAATCTCAATATCTAGCTCTGGAACATACAGCATATTTTCAGTTGCACCAGGTACTATTCTTAAGACTCCATTAATTGGGGCAAATAAATTTACTCTAATATTAGTTGGATCACTATTTGTAATTTTAGCAACATTTTGTCTAAGTGCAGCCATTTCAGCCGTAACTTTATTTAAAATATCATCAGGCAATATTGGATATGCTATAAACCTTGCCCATTGTTCAAATTTTAAATTGTTATGTGTTTCACTATGACCACCATCAATCTTATCTTCAATTAAGTTGGCATTTTTTTGTGAGAATCCTAATTGAGTTAGGTCTGGTTTTGTGGAAGGGCAAGTTGATGTTACTTTATCAACTTGTTAGGAGATTTCATGAAACGTATGCCCCGTCGAATTTTCACAGAAGAATTCAAGAAAGAAGCTGTACGATTATTTAAAGAGCAAGATTTAACGCTTGCAGAAGTGAGTCGCAATTTAGATATTGCGCCTAAATCACTTAAATCTTGGTTGAAGTTGCATGATGCTGGTGCACTCAAAGGAAGTTTAGGCGTTACCAAGCTCACGCCAGACCAATTGCGGATTCGTGAGCTTGAACGTGAATTAGCGATTGCCCGTGAGGAGCGCGACATATTAAAAAAAGCCACGGCGTACTTTGCGAAACTGTCGAAATAAAGTACGCCATGATTCAAAAACTCAAAGCAAAACACCCATTGCAAATATTGTGTCAGCAACTCAATGTTTCTGTCAGCGGTTATTTAGCGCATCAACAAAACCCAGTATCTGGACGTAAGCAACGAGATCAACGGTTGATTACCCACATCCGTGCCGCCCATGAGCGAGGCCGTGGCAGTTATGGCCCCAATAAGATTCAAACAGAGCTTGTTGAGCAAAGTAGCATTCACTTGGGCATTAACAGCATCAAGCGGTTGCGAAAGATCGCTGGCATTCGCTGTAAGCAAAAGCGTAAGTTTAGAGTTACCACGGATTCCAAACATAAACTGCCTGTGGCGCCTAACTTGCTGAATCGTCAATTTAACCCAAGTAGTCCTAACCAAGTCTGGGTGGCGGATATAACCTACATTCCCACTGACGAAGGTTGGTTGTACCTTGCTGCCGTTAAAGATTTGCACACCTGTGAAATTGTGGGCTGGGCGATGGATGAACGGATGACCAAAACATTGGTGTGTGATGCCTTGCGTGCAGCTTTCTGGCGCAAAAAACCAACGCCAGGCCTCATGCACCATTCAGACCGTGGCAGTCAATATTGTTCAAAAGCTTACCGCGCTTTGCAAACCAGCTACAAAATGCAAACATCAATGAGTAACAAGGGGGATTGCTGGGACAACGCGCCCATGGAGAGTTTCTTTGGCACTTTAAAAACTGAATGCATACATCACTACAAATTCAAAACCAGAGAGGAAGCGAAACGTGTGACGTTTGAGTACATTGAAGTGTTTTACAACCAAATCCGCAGACATGCAAAACTCAACAACCAAGCACCTGCGCAATTTGCTAAAACTTATCATCAAAACTTAAAGAAAAATGCTGCATAATATTCATACTTGCCCTGTCACTAAAACGGGTCTAACTCAGTGTACCCATAGGTGTACCCACAGAACTAGAAAATCAAAAGGGCTCACAGCGATTAAACTGTAAGCCCTTGATTTTATTGGTGCGCCCGGAGCGATTCGAACGCCCGACCCTTTGGTTCGTAGCCAAATACTCTATCCAACTGAGCTACGGGCGCAAGGTGAAACTTTACTATTTTGTTGCAATCATTTTTTATAAAAAAACAGTAAATAAGCGCTAACTACCTGCGCCTTATTTATTAAAACTTTTTTATTAATTCCAACTGATTTAACAATTGGTGCGCCCGGAGCGATTCGAACGCCCGACCCTTTGGTTCGTAGCCAAATACTCTATCCAACTGAGCTACGGGCGCAAGGCTATATACAAAATGTATTATAGCGTTTTTGTTGGCGGAGAGCGAGGGATTCGAACCCTCGATACAGATTTAAGCCCGTATGCTTCCTTAGCAGGGAAGTGCCTTCGACCACTCGGCCAGCTCTCCGTTTTGTTACGCTATTTCTTTTAAAACTTATTATTAGTTTTATCTAATAAGGGCGCGATATTACTTGATTCATGCCTAAAAATCAATTGAAAAAAACACGACAAATAACTTCAGTCAAATTTTTATGCTTCTTCTAGCTCAAATGCTTTATGCAGCACACGCACCGCTAGTTCTAAATATTTTTCATCAACCACCACGGCGATTTTTATTTCAGAGGTAGAAATCATTTGAATATTAATGCCTTCTTCTGCCAATGTGCGGAACATTTGACTTGCAATGCCAACGTGTGAGCGCATGCCTACGCCAACAATTGAAACTTTTGCAATTTTGTCGTCGCCGCTAATCTCACGCGCGCCGATGTGGTTTTGAACTTTATCTCGCAAAATATTTAAGGCTTTGTTCATTTCATTTTTATGAACGGTGAAGGTAAAGTCAGTAGTGCCATCCGCCCCTGTGTTTTGAATAATCATGTCAACATCAATATTGGCCTCTGCAATTGGGCCTAAAATTTGGTAAGCAATCCCCGGGGTGTCAGGCACGCCTAACACTGTAATTTTTGCTTCATCGCGGTTAAACGCAATCCCTGAAATAATCGGGTTTTCCATGTCTTCGTCCTTGTTTTCTGTTGAAGCGTTTTCTTGTTCAAATGTAATCAGTGTGCCTTCGCCATCTTCTTCAAAGCTTGAAAGCACACGCAGTTTAACTTTATATTTTCCTGCAAATTCAACGGAACGAATTTGCAATACTTTTGAACCTTGGCTGGCTAGTTCCAACATTTCTTCAAAAGTGATCGATTTTAAACGGCGCGCTTCTGGCACAACGCGTGGGTCTGTTGTATAAACACCATCTACATCGGTATAAATTTGGCATTCATCCGCATCTAGTGCGGCTGCGAGTGCAACGCCTGTCGTGTCTGATCCGCCACGTCCAAGCGTTGTAATATTGCCTTGCGCATCAACACCCTGAAAACCTGCAACAACACAAACAAATCCTGCGTCTAAATCGGCTTTTAAATTATGCTGATCGATATTAATAATGCGCGCTTTGGTATGCGCATCATCCGTTAAAATTTTAACTTGTGAACCAGTATAACTTTTGGCTTTAATGCCCAGTTCAATCAGTGCCAAAGACGTCATGCCAATGGTGACTTGTTCACCCGTTGAAACAATCATGTCTAATTCACGCGGATCAGGCTCTGGCATCAGCTCTTTAGCAAGTGAGATTAAGCGATTGGTTTCGCCAGACATTGCAGAAACCACCACCACCACTTGATGCCCCATGGCTCTATAACGCGCCACGCGCTTTGCCACATTGCGAATACGCTCAGGATTTGCGACAGAAGTGCCGCCATATTTTTGTACGATCAGTGCCATTTTTAGTTTCTGATTACCTATTTAAAATGATTGTTTTAATTAAACGCGTTTATTTTACGCACGTTTACTTTTACTTATATTTATTTATAAGCCAGTTTATTTTAACCTAATTTATTTTTAACCGAGTTTACTTTTAACCCAGGCCTCAACGCTGGCTAACGCTTCTGTGGTTTTGCTTGCGTCTGTGCCACCTGCCATGGCTAAATCTGGCTTGCCGCCACCTTTGCCACCCACTTGATTTGCTACAAAATTAACCAGTTCGCCAGCTTTAATTCTTGCAATTAAATCTTGCGTTACGCCAGCGGCCAAGCTCACTTTGCCGTCGGTCACGCTGGCAAGCACAATGGCGGCAGATTTCAGTTTATTTTTTAATTGATCCATTGTTTCACGCAAGGCATTGGCATCAGCGCCTTCTAACAACGCAGCCAATACTTTTACGCCGTTGATTTCTATGGCTTGGTTGACCAAATCATCGCCTTGAGAAGACGCAAGTTTAGATTTTAAACGCGCCAATTCTTTTTCAAGCGATTTTGCATGTTCGCTCAATTGCGCAACTTTATTGGCAATGTCAGACACAGGCGCTTTTAAATCACTCGCTAATTGCGTAATTAAGGTTTGTTGTGCATTAATTAATTTCAACGCGCCTTCGCCTGTAGTGGCTTCCACACGGCGAATACCAGCGGCTACGCCACTTTCAGCTGTGATTTTAAATAGCCCAATATCTCCCGTACGGCTCACGTGCGTGCCACCACACAACTCGCGGCTTGAACCAATGTCTAACACACGCACTTCATCACCATATTTCTCGCCAAACAACATCATCGCGCCTGTTTTTTGCGCGGATTCAATATCCATTACACGTGCTTGACAGGCCGCGTTAGTTAAAATCTCTGCGTTCACTTTTTTCTCAACTTCAGCAATTTCCGCATCCGTCATCGGGGCGTTATGCACAAAGTCAAAACGGGTTTTATCCGTATCAACTAATGAACCTTTTTGTTGCACATGCTCGCCCAACACTTCACGCAAGGCTTTGTGCATTAAGTGCGTGGCAGAATGGTTACGCATGGTGCTGCTGCGCGCTTGCAAATTCACTTTTGCTGTTAAAGCATCGCCCACGGTTAATGTGCCCGTTTTGAGGGTGCCATGATGACCAAAAACAGCCGCCTGAATTTTTTGCGTATCTTCCACGGCAAAAATACCATTGGCAGATTTTAATTCACCGCAATCGCCAATCTGCCCGCCAGATTCCGCATAAAAGGGTGTTTCATCCAATACCACAACGCCCAAATCGCCTTCATTGAGTGCATTCACCGCGCTACCATCTTTATAAAGCGCAAGCACTTTGGCGTTGGTTTCTAACGTTTCATAGCCTTGAAAACGCGTTTGTACGCCTGTGTAATCAAGGTTGGTCGCCATTTTAAATTTGCCCGCAGCACGCGCTTGTTCTTTTTGGCGCGCCATTGCGGCATCAAAGCCAGCGGTATCAACAATCACATTACGTTCGCGACAAATATCAGCGGTTAAATCAAGCGGAAAACCAAACGTATCGTGCAATTTAAATGCTAAATCGCCATTAAAAATAGTGGGCTTGGTTGCTAACTCTGTTTCCAAAATCTGCATGCCATTTTCAATCGTCTCAAAAAAGCGATTTTCTTCAAGTTTCAGAATATCCGCAATTTTCGATTGTTCTTTCACAAGTTCTGGATACGCGTCACCCATTTCTGCGACTAAATTTGGCAACATTTTATAAAAGAAGGCATTGCGCGCGCCTAATTTATAGCCATGCCTAATTGCACGACGAATAATACGGCGAAGCACGTAGCCACGACCTTCATTGCCTGGAATCACACCATCTGCAATCAAGAATGAGCAAGCGCGAATATGATCTGCCAGTACCTTTAGTGAAGGGCTGGTTAAATCGGTGGTGCTGGTTTCGCGTGCAGCTGCGGCAATTAAGGTTTGAAATAAATCAATTTCGTAATTGGCGTGCACGCCTTGCAAAACCGCAGAAATACGCTCCAACCCCATGCCAGTATCCACAGAAGGTTTTGGCAGTGGATGCATCACGCCCGCTTCATCGCGGTTAAACTGCATGAAAACATTGTTCCAGATTTCAATAAAACGGTCGCCATCTTCATCCGCACTGCCCGGTGGGCCGCCCCAATGTTGCTCGCCGTGATCGTAAAAAATTTCTGTACATGGGCCGCAAGGGCCTGTGTCACCCATCATCCAAAAATTGTCCGATGCGTAACGCGCACCTTTGTTATCACCAATGCGGATAATTTTTTCGGCTGGAATGCCAATTTCTTTATGCCAAATAGCGTAGGCTTCGTCGTCTTCTGCGTACACCGTCACCAGCAATTTTTCTTTTGGCAGCTTGTAAACTTCCGTCAATAATTCCCAAGCGAATTGAATTGCATCGCGCTTAAAATAATCGCCAAAGCTAAAATTTCCCAACATTTCAAAAAAAGTATGATGGCGTGCGGTGTAGCCAACATTTTCCAAATCATTATGCTTTCCGCCCGCCCGCACACATTTTTGGCTGGTGGTTGCGCGCGTGTAAGCACGCTTATCAAAGCCTAAAAAAACATCTTTAAATTGGTTCATGCCCGCGTTGGTGAACAGCAGAGTAGGGTCGCCATGCGGCACAAGAGCGCTGGATGCGACCACTTGATGGCCTTTTGAGGCAAAAAAGTCTAAAAATGCTTGACGGATTTCTTTGCTACTTGGCTTCGTGCTTAATTGAATGGTCATTGTTTAATCTATGAAACTTTAATAATAAAGGTAAGTTTATTGATGGATTGAAATTTTTTTGATTAAAATTTTTTTATTATTTATACAGAATTTTTTTTTGCGTTTAACACTTTTTTTATCACGTCAAAACCAAAGCCGCGGCTTTGTAAAAATCGGGCTTGTCTTGCCCAATCTTCGCGGCTTGTTGGCAAGCACTCATATTTTTTTTGCCTAACTTGCAGGGCATTTTCTAATTCATTTTGTTTGACTGAAACAAGCGCTTGGGCGATTAAATCTTCATCAATGCCTTTTTCGCGTAACTCATTAGCTACACGGCTGCTGCCAAATTTTTTTTGCCTTGCGTGTACTAACTGTTCGGTAAATCTTGCATCTGAAAGCCAGCCACGTTTTCTAAAATCCTCTAAAATTGCCTTAATTTCTTCTTCGGCAGTTTCTAAATTTTCAGCAAAAGGCAAAAGTTTTTTTGCAAGTTCAACGTAAGAATATTCACGTTTACCAAGGTAATCTAAAGCGCGTTGCCGTAAACTTTTTGGTTGAAATGCGATGGTTTTGCCTTTTATGTCAATTTGTTAGATTTTAAAATTAATCATCCTCAGAGCGAACTGTTGGCATGATTTCAGTTAATGCTTTCATATTTGCACGGATTTTTGCGTTAATTTCATTGGCAATTTCTGGATGTGATTTTAAATATTCACGCACATTGTCCTTGCCTTGGCCGATTTTTTCGCCATTATAGCTATACCAAGAGCCTGCTTTTTCAACAATTTTTAAGGTGCTGCCAAGTTCAATCAATTCGCCTTCGAGTGAAATGCCTTCGCCGTATAAAATATCGAATTCGGCTTGCTTAAACGGCGGGGCGACTTTATTTTTGATCACTTTGACACGTGTTTCGGAGCCTGTGACTTCGTCACCTTTTTTAATTGCACCAGTACGACGAATATCTAAACGCACAGATGCATAAAATTTAAGCGCGTTACCACCCGTCGTGGTTTCTGGGTTGCCAAACATCACGCCAATTTTCATCCGAATTTGGTTAATAAAAATCACCATGGTGTTGGTACGTTTGATATTGCCTGTGAGTTTACGCAAGGCCTGAGACATTAAGCGCGCTTGCAAACCCATGTGAGAATCGCCCATTTCGCCTTCAATTTCAGCGCGTGGCGTTAAGGCAGCCACCGAGTCAACCACCACAATATCGACAGAGCCTGAACGCACTAGCATATCCACAATTTCTAAGGCTTGTTCACCTGTATCTGGTTGAGAAATAAGCAACTCTGGCACGTTCACGCCAAGTTTTGCTGCGTATTGCGGATCAAGCGCGTGTTCTGCATCAATAAACGCTGCAACGCCGCCCATTTTTTGCATCTGCGCAATCACAGATAGCGTTAATGTTGTTTTACCAGAAGATTCTGGGCCGTAAATTTCGATGACGCGACCACGCGGCAAACCGCCAATGCCAAGCGCAATATCTAAGCCAAGCGATCCAGTGGAAACAGCTTGTATGTCTTCGCCAATGTCAGAATCACCCATGCGCATGATGGAGCCTTTGCCAAATTGTTTTTCAATTTGTGCAAGCGCGGCTGAAAGTGCTTTGTTTTTGTTGTCATCCATCGTCATTTTGCCTTTAATTTAAGTCACTTAATTCAACTACTAATTATTCCATAAATTAGCAGTTAAGGTAAGCGCGGTGCGAAGTTATGGTGGATTTTCTAGGTATCATTGCAGAAAAATTATTAACGAGCGTAAAGTCGTCAACGAAAGCCTAGCATGTTACGTTAAGTTGATGGCTGTGATGTTTGTTTGATTGGAGAATAAAGATGAAAATTTTAAAATTTTTACTGGCTAGCGTTACGTTAAGTGTGCTTTGCTTCAATCATGCAAATGCAAGAGATCGTGTGAATGTGGACATCAATATTGACGCTTATCGGTATGTAGCGCCGCAGATTTCGCATTATCCAAACACCGTTTACTACGGCAGAACACCAACGGTAATTTATTACAGCGCGCCCGAAGCAGTGCAAATAGTCCCAATTATTACGCCGCAAAGCAACCTAGGTGTAAATCGTTATCACGGACTTGATCAAATTTATTCGCAAAATTATTATAGAGACTGGAATCAAGGCTGGCGGCAAAATTCTGGACGCGGTCAGTTTTATGGTGAGCGTGGACGCGGAAATGGTCGAGATCGTTGCGAGAACAGAAATTATCGTTAATTTGATTCAACAATTAAATTGATTAAACCTGTCATTGCAAAAAAAACCGCTTGTTGACGTATTTGTTGGCGGTTGCCATTAAAAAATTGTGTGTTTTGTAAAGTTTTATTTAATGTTGAAAAACCAAAGCATACTGTTCCAACGGGCTTTTCTGCACTTCCGCCAGCAGGCCCAGCAATACCAGAAATGCTGACGCTAATATTAGAATGACTTTTTTTTAGCGCGCCTTCTGCCATTTCTTTTGCTGTTTGTTCGCTCACCGCGCCATACAATGTTAAGGTTTTTTCTGAAACATTCAAAAGTTGCATCTTAGCTTGGTTGCTATAAGTGACAAAACCACAATCAAACCACGCTGAACTGCCAGCAATCTCTGTGAGCGTTGCGCTGACTAATCCGCCTGTGCAAGATTCTGCGGTGGCGAGTTGCCATTTTTTTTGGATCAAAGCCGCGCCTAATTGGTGGGCTAACTCAGCATTTAAAGATGCCCAATCGTCCACGTTAAACCCTTAATGCTAATGATGGTGTAAACGGCGGCTAAAATATCATCAAACATCACACCAAAACCACCTTTCATTTTTGCGTCACACTGACGGATTGGAAAAGGTTTCCAAATATCAAATAATCTAAACAGTAAAAATGCCACTGTGTAATTAATATAGCAGTGCGGAAGAAAAGTAAGCACTAACATCATGGCGACAATTTCATCAAAAACAATGCTGCCGTGGTCACTTGTGCCTAGGGCTTTCCCAGTAAAGTTGCTAGTCCAAACGCCAAGTAAAAAGAGTGCGGCAACCATTGCCAATTCTGTCAACATGCCATAATCTGCAATCAGCATATAAAGTGGAAACGCGACCAGCGTGCCAAACGTGCCAGGCGCTTTTTTTGCTAAACCGCTGCCAAAGCCTAAGCTGATAAAATGTGCAGGGTGGGAAAGTAAAAATTTAATTGTTGGCGAGATTGAATTAGGCAAAATGGTCAAATCCTTGCTTCGTTATTTGTAAAGTTTCGTCATGGTAAACAACCTTCAGTTCTGGTGTTTGCGTGATTTTTCCTACTAATGTTAACGGCAAGCAAAGTTCTTGGCTTAAGTCTGCTATTGCTTGGCGCTGGTCTTTTGGTGCGGTAAAGCACAATTCATAATCATCGCCGCCTGTTAGAATGGCTTGTTGCACCATGGCATCTTGTAAATTTAGCCTTAAGTAATGTTCAACAGGCATGGTTTCAAACATTAAATGCGCACCCACATTAGAAGCCACTAAAACATGCCCTAAATCTGCCAATAATCCATCGGAAATATCAATGCAACTGTGCGCAATATTTTGCAATGCAAGCCCCAAAGCCACGCGCGGTCGCGGTAAATGAAGCGCGTTAAGGGCATTTGCTAGTGAGGACTCTTCCAGCACAATTTTCTTTTGCAAATGCGCTAAGCCAACTGCTGCACTGCCAATTTTTCCGCTGATCCAAATATCATCATCAACTTTTGCGCCATTACGTCTGAGCGCTTTGTGGTTTTGCACTTCTCCCATGATGGTCACGCTAATGTTGAGCGATCCGCGTGTGGTGTCGCCACCAATCAGCGAAATTTCAAACGCATCTGCACACGCAAAAAAACCGCGTGAAAATTCGCTAAGCCAATCATGGTTGATTTCTGGCAGCGCAAGCGCCAAGGTTGCCCACTTTGGCAATGCCCCCATTGCCGCCATGTCTGAAACATTCACTGCCAACGCTTTCCAGCCAATATTGTAAGGTGCCGCATCAGCAAAAAAATGGGTACCAGCCACCAACATATCGGTTGAAATTGCCAGCTCATGCCCACGTTTGACATGCACCAGCGCAGCATCGTCTCCCGCGCCTAAAATTGCATTTTTGCAAGGGCGCTTAAAATATTGGTGAATTAAATTAAATTCAGGCGTCATATGTTTAGGTGTCCATATGTTCAGTTGTCATGGATTAATGCGTCATGAATTTTTAATGGCAGATTTCGGCCTAAATGCTTTTACAGTCGCGTCATTCGTTTCAATAAAAGGCGCACCGATTAAGTCTAAACAATAGGGCACTGCCGCAAAAATGCCATGCACCACTTGCTTGCCTGTTTCATCCTTTAAGCCTTCTAAAGTCTGGGCGATGGCTTTGGGTTGGCCGGGTAAATTAATAATTAAACTTTGTTTACGGATGACCGCAACTTGGCGCGACAAAATCGCGGTGGGGACAAAATGTAAAGAAATTTGCCGCATCTGTTCACCAAAGCCTGGCATTTCTTTATCCGCTATTGCAAGGGTTGCCTCTGGTGTCACATCACGCAAGGCAGGGCCGGTACCGCCTGTGGTTAAAATTAAATCGCATGCTTCAACATCCACCAAATCTATCAGCATGTCTTCAATGTCCTCTTGCTCATCTGCCACTAAACGCGCAATAAATTGTTTGGGCGTTGTGATGGTTTTTTCAAGCCAATCTTTCAGCGTTGGAATGCCTAAATCTTCATAAATGCCTTGGCTGGCACGGTCGCTAATGGAAACTAGACCAATTTTAATGAATTCTTTTGTCATGCGGATGTCTCAAAGGGTGTGATGATTTTTAATTATTTTTTGAACTAGTGTAAAGTATAGCGAAAGCATCATAACATTTTCAATCTTAAAGGATTTTATTATGGCGTTAAAACCACAAGGCAATTTTAAAAATACAAATAATATAGTCGCGCAAAAAAATCCACAGCGTACCGCGCTTATTGTTTTTTTTAGCATACTGAGCATCATTGGTATGATGATTGCCATGCAAACCTTGAGTTTTGCTGAAGCTGCTATCGTGAATTTATACGCAAAAAATTATAAAGAGCAAAATCCACAACAATTAAAGTCCATGGAAGCTAACCCAGATACTAAAATGTATGTGAGTAACCATAAAGACAAAGACAATATTTCTATGTTAGAAAGTGGCTACGATTTAATGGGCACGTCAGGGTTTACTGCCACGGAAATTTCGCCAGATTTGGCCTTGCAACACGGCAAAACCATTAAGGCGGATACCGTGCTGGTGTATAGCAAATATGGTTCCGCAAAAACCAAGCAGTCAAAATTAGCTTTTATTAAAGAAAAAGCCAAAAAAAATGGCGGCGAGATTGATGAAAAAGATTTAGTGGAAGAGGACGTTCAATACGATTATTACGCAAGTTATTGGGCAAAGTTGCCAATGCCATTATTTGGTATTCATATTATTAAACTCAACCAAGTGTCACAAGACCCAGAAACAGATGAAGTTAAAAAAGAAGCGCAAAAAGGCTTAAAAATATTAGCCGTCATTAAAGATTCACCCGCGGCAAAAGCAGAAATTTTAAAAGGTGATAATTTGCTGAAAATGGCGGATACAACCATTAACAAGCCTGATGATTTATTTGCGGCGGTAAAAAAATATCAAGGTAAAACGATTCCAGTTGTAGTGCAACGTGGTGAGCAAGAAATGACGTTGAATGTGGCGTTAAATAGCCGCAAATAACTTAAAAAGGTTGTCATCCTGAACTTGTTTCAGCATCTTAACATTATTGAAGCGTTAGACCCTGAAACAAGTTCAGAGTGACATGTTTTATGTTCGCTAAAACAGCGCGTGGTTGAGCGTCATATGCACCCAAATGCTGGCGATGTAGCCCAAAGCAATCGCTGGTAACCATTTGACGTGACCAAAAAAAGTGTAGCTACCATGCGCTTGCCCCATCAAGGCAACACCAGCGGCAGAACCTATTGAAAGTAATGAGCCGCCGACCCCTGCGGTTAACGTTACTAACATCCATTGGCCGACGCTCATGTCAGGCATCATGCTTAAAACTGCAAACATTACGGGAATATTGTCAATGACCGCAGAAATTAAGCCGATGGCAATATTGGCATTCGTTGCGCCCCATTGCCCATAAATGGTTTGTGACAACAGCGTGAGATAACCTAAAAAGCCCAAGCCGCCTACGCACAATATCACGCCGTAAAAGAAAAATAAGGTATCCCACTCGGCGAGTGCAATTCTGCTATAAATATCATAAGGCTTGGGGTTGCTCATATCGCCTGATTTTTCACCAGTGATTTGCAAGTAATATGAAAAAAGTTGCAAAAATCCTAAGCCCGTTAACATGCCTAACACGGGTGGCAACTCAAGGACGCTGTGCGCCATCACGGCAATGGCAATGGTGAGTAAAAATAATCCCAAAATACGTAAAGCACCGCGGCGCATTGGTAATTGAATACTATTGCCTTTTGGTTTTTCTTTGGGAATTGCAAAACTCATCAACAACGCGGGGATAAGCCAGTTAACAAGTGCTGGGATAAATAAGCTAAAAAATGTCCAAAAAGTCACTGCGCCATTACTCGCCACAATATTTTTTTGCCACACCATGAGTGTTGTGATGTCGCCAAACGGACTGAACGTGCCACCCGCATTGGCGGCAATCACTAAATTGATGCATGAGAGTAATACAAAATTTTTATGGCTACCGCCAACCGCCAACACCACCGCGCCCATCAACAAAGCAGTGGTTAAATTATCGGCAATGGGCGAAATGAAAAATGCAAGTAAACCTGTGACCCAAAATAATGCCCGATAACTTAAACCTTTGCGAATCAACCACGTGCGTAAGGCTTCAAATACTTGGCGCTCATCAAGTGCGTTGATAAATGTCATGGCCACCAGCAAAAAAAGCATTAACTCAGCGTATTCCAGTAAATTATGCCGAAACGCCTCTTCAACAATGTGTGGAATGTGCTGTGTTTGATACACCCACGCAATTAATGCCCAAATCAAACCAGCGGCTACGACAACAGGTTTAGATTTTTTAAGGTGGATAAATTCTTCTGCCATGACTAAAAGATAGGCAAAAAAGAATAAACCTAATGCCCCAAACCCCACCCAATGGGTTGTTAAATTAATTGGCATGCATTATTCGCTCTCTATTTCAGAATCAATTCCGTCAGTTTCATCCATATTTGTTTCACTTAATTCACGAATTTTCTTAAATAATTCTCGGCTGGATTTTGGTGGTTTATTCGCCGCTTCTTCACGCTGGGCATTACGAATAAGCGTGCGAATTTGTTGAATATCAGCTTGTGGAAAAGCCGCTAAAAATTCAGAAACCACATTTGGATCAGCTAATAAACGGGTACGCCAACGCTCCATCACATGAAAACGGGCGTTTTCTTCATTATGTTTGCCATCCCAACGCGCAAGTTGGTCTTCAATCGTTGCGGTATCAATGTCCCGCATTAAGCGCCCTAAATATTGCTTGTGGCGACGAATTGCCCCGTTGGCTGTAATTTTTTTGGATTCCATCACCGCTTCAAATAAGGCTTCGGGCAAATCCAGCTTCAATAATTTGTCTTTGGGGAGTTCACACAAACGCACGCCCAATGCTTGCTGCGCATCGGCTTCTTCTTTAAGCTTGGTTTTGCTGGGCGGCAGGTTTTCATCCACCACAGGCGCGGCGGTTGTCCAGCCAAATTTTGTTGAGGTTGGTTGAACAGTATTTTCTTTAATTGATTTGTTAGGCTTCATGCTGCGGTATGATAGCATTTTTGAGGCTTAAATTGCGCCTTGCATGTGTTGAGAGATGAGTTACCGTATGGCAAAAACTGAATTTAGTGTTTCGTTAGATGAAATTAAAAGCATGTCGCAAGACGTGTTAAAAATCGCCAAAAGCCAAGGCGCAAGCGCCGCAGAGGCCGATATTAGCCTAAGTATCGGCCAAAATGTCTCCGTGCGCTTGGGCGAAACAGAAACCATTGAATACAACCGTGATAAGGGTTTATCGGTCACCGTGTATTTTGGCGAGCAAAAAGGCAGTGCCAGTACGTCTGATTTAAGCCCGCAAGCCATGAAAGATACCGTGTTAGCCGCCTGTAATATTGCCAAATACACCGCCAAAGACCCATTTTGTGGCTTGGCAGATGCCAATTTAATGGCAAAAAATAATCAAGCGTTAGATTTATATTATCCGTGGGAAATTTCTGTAGATGACGCATTGGCACAAGCCAAAATTTGTGAGGCTGCTGCGTTAAGCGTCAGCAGCCAAATTAATAATTCTGAAGGTGCAAGCGTCTCAACAGGTACAGGTATTTTTGCCTACAGCAATAGTCACGGCTTTACGGGCGGCTACGCCACATCTCGCCACGGCATGAGCTGCGCGGTGATTGCCGAAGATAATGGTGAAATGCAACGCGATTATTGGTACACCACCGCCCGCGACCCCAATGATTTATTAAGCACAGACGCAATCGGAAAAATTGCAGGTGAACGCACCGTGCGCCGCTTAAATGCTAAAAAAATCAAAACCTGCCAAGTGCCTGTTTTGTTTGAAGCGCCACTGGCAAGCGGCTTAATTTCTTCACTCATCAGCGCCATTTCTGGCGGTAATTTATACCGAAAATCCTCTTTTTTGCTTGATAGTTTAGGCAAACAAATTGCCTCGCCAAACTTAAATATTGTTGAAGATCCGTTTATCTTAAAAGGCTTAGCAAGTAGCCCATTTGATAACGAAGGCGTTGCTACAAAAAAACGCAGCTTATTAGAAAATGGTGTGTTGCAAGGCTATATGCTCGGCAGTTATTCCGCCAAAAAATTAGGCATGCAAAGCACAGGCAACGCGGGTGGCAACCACAATTTAATTATCCAAAGCGGCAATTTAGATTTTGCTGGCTTGCTAAAAGAAATGGGCACAGGCTTGCTGGTAACAGAATTATTAGGTCACGGCATGAATATGGTGACAGGGGATTACTCACGCGGCGCGGCAGGTTTTTGGGTAGAAAATGGCGTCATTGTGCATGCGGTGGAAGAAATTACCATCGCCAGCAATATGGCGGAAATGCTCAAAATGATTGTTGCAATTGGTAATGATGTGCTGGTGCAAGGCTCAAAACAAGTGGGTTCTATTTTGATTGAGCGGATGACGGTGGCTGCGGAGTAGTGTTTTCTCGCGTTCATGATTTGTTGCATTGTGTTTATTGCTTGGCGTTTATTGCACTGCAAAAAAGTATTTGCTATTAATTTGTTTGTGGCTTGGTTGATACTTTTCAAGAATACGTTCATAGCTGCGAACAGTTTCAACAAAAACCACTGGCGCGCCACCGCTTGCATAGCCACTGTTTACGGAGTTGTAAAACTCAGGATCATTGAGTAATTGTAGCGTTTTTTTAATATCTGCCCAACTGTCTTGATTCAACTGCATTCTTTTTGCTAACACTCTTGCATCTTGCACATGGCTATAACCAATATTGTAAGCCGCAAGTGCAAAGTAAGTGCGGTCGGGATCTGGGATTGTTTTTGGAAACATGCCTTTCATTTCTAAAATATATTTAGCCCCTGCTGGCACACTTTGCTCAGGGTCAAGTCTATCCGTCACGCCCATGGCTTGTGCGGTATTTTCGGTCAACATCATCAACCCTCGCACATTTGTAGGGGAGGTGCTGTTGGTATCCCAGTGAGATTCGCGATAACTCAACGCTGCCAGTAAACGCCAGTTTAAACCAGTTTGTGCTTCTGCATTTTTAAATAAATGTTTATATTTTGGGAGTGTTGTTTCAACGCGCTCTAAGAAAGTAGTGATGTCGGTTGCGTCTAAACGTTCAGCGTGACCATAATAACGGTCTAAAAGATTGCGCAAATTTCCATCTTGTTTAATGCGAGCAAAAAATTGGTTAATTTTTTTAATCAATCTTTTATCTGCTTTTGGTGAAAAAGCCCAAGCAATTTTTTCTGTTTTTCCAATCGGCAAAGCTGTTTGCAAGTTTGGATAATAATTTTGCATTTCATCTACTAAGTGATTGTTTGCAATAGTGAAATCTAATTTTCCTTGTGCAACTTTACTCAGTAAAATTTCAGCTGCCGCCGCGTTTTCCTCTTGCCAAATTAACGCAGGCATTTTTGTACTTAATGCATGCAAGTGTTCAGCAGCGCTGGTTTGTTGTGCAACGACCAGTTTTTTATTTTGAATTTTTGTTAAATGCGCAGGCTTTGAATTTGATAACTGATTGTAAACAAGCATGTCTTGCGCTTGATGATAAGGCGCTGAAAACGTGACTAATTTTTTTCTAGCAGATGTCATTTCCAGCCCTGCTGCAGCAATGTCGGCCTTGCCAGATAAAAGAGTTGGCATCACATCACGCATTTGATTGACGACTAAGAATTTTACTTTGTACTCAGGCGCATATTTTTTTACCAATAAATTAGCTAAATCATACTCCAAGCCAGCATATTGATTATCCGCATTTATAAAATAGGTGTTTGGTCCCGCGTGCGTGACAATCACAATTTCTTTCGGGTGTTCTTTTGTGGGCGTTTGTTCAATTTTCCCAAAACTATTCGGCGCAATTTTCTCCTGTTCTTGACCTGAATGAGGTGAGCAAGCGCAAAGGCTGAACAAAAATAGTAGGATGAGGAAAAATCGCATGCGCATCAAAATCTTTATGAATTCATCACGGTGTTTAATGTTGAAATTAAGCCATTGTCTGCAATTAGAACAACATTGGATAAACCATAAAAAATACCATGTTCTGCCACACCAGGCGTATTATTAATGAGCGTATTAAGTTCACAAGCGTTGATTGATGACGGAAATTTCATATCCAACACATAGCTTCCGTGTGAGGTGATCCAAAAACCATCTTTCGCCAGATTGGGGCGTAGCTCACCAACCGCACCTTGTTTTTCTAAACTATTTTTAACCAATTGCCATGCAAAGGGCGTTACTTCAATTGGAATTGAAAAATTTTGACCAATTGTTTGTACCAATTTACTTTTATCGGCAACCACAATAAATTGATCTGCAGCTTTGGCGAGTAATTTTTCTTTGACTAAATCGCTGCCGCGCCCCTTCAAAAGCGTTAATTGTGGGGTAATTTCGTCTGCGCCATCTACATATAAATCAATTTTATGAATATGCTCAAGTGCCACGATGGGTAAATTTAATGTTTGCGCGCGCATGGCACTGATGGTAGAACTCGCAACCGTGGTAATTTTTAAGCCATCTTCATGTTGGCGGCGCGCCAATTCATCAATAAAAAAATTTGCAGTAGAGCCTGTGCCTAAGCCAACCAACATACCATTTTGCACAAAATTTGCAGCATGGATTGCAACTAATTGCTTATCGTTCATGTGTGCTCCACTGTACTGTTACGTAATTTTTAAAACGTTAATTTTATTCAGGGTACAACTTCATTGTTACATCAAATCTTAAATAGACTAAGTTTTAAATGACTAAGCTTAAAAAAACACAGGACATAAAAAAAGAAGGAGATTAGTCGTCCTTCTTTTTTTAACTTTATTTCTTATAATTCAAATCATATCGCAAAAAGCTTTCTGATTGAGGTTAAAAATTTACTTCATTACGCGGTTGCGATATTCGCCTGTTCTGGTGTCAATCTCAATTTTGTCACCAAGGTTCACAAAAAGCGGCACAGGAATCTCAAATCCCGTGGCTAATTTTGCAGGTTTCATTACTTTGCCTGATGTGTCACCTTTCACAGCGGGTTCAGTGTAAATCACTTCACGCACAACTGTTGTTGGTAGTTCAACAGAAATAGCCTTGCCTTCGTAAAAGCGTAAATCTGCTGGCATGCCATCTTCTAAATAGGGCAGAACGTCTTCCATAAATTCAGCATCTACGTCATATTGATTATATTCAGCATCCATAAATACATAAGTTGGATCAGCAAAGTAAGAGTAAGTCGCTTCTTTTTTCTCTAACACAATCACATCAAATTTGTCGCCAGCACCGTAAATGGTCTCAGATGGCGCTTCGGTAAGTAGATTTTTAAATTTCATTTTAACTACCGCAGTGCTGCGGCCAGATTTGTTGTATTCGGCTTTTACCACAACAAGCGGTACGCCATCGACCATAATCACGTTACCTGCGCGGAGTTCTTGTGCTGTTTTCATAGGATTGCCTAGCTAATATAAATAGGTTGAAAGTTTAACTTGCGCTAAATTTATTTAAAAAATGAATTAAATAGCGCTAAAAACCGCGCATTATACAGCATTTTTTACTAAATTTTCTGCACAACTTTCCATGGTGCTTTATGCGGCATTTTAACTGTCAATTTTTTCACAAAACGAAACTAGTTGCTCGGTTAAGCTTGGCTGCTCTGCAAGCTTGTTTGATTTTATCAATGCAAAATCATGCCATGCGTTTAGTTCGTTCAAGGTTTTAAACCAAAAATCGTCCGTCGGCACTGGTAATGCGTTTGACCAAATGCGATGCGCCACTTGAATTTTATGTTTAATTTCTTCCTGCGCATCTTCTGTGTAATTTTCTAAAAATGCGTCCAATTTTTTTAGGTGTGTATTTTCTTCCTGAATATAAGGTTGCCAAACAAAGGGCTTGCCTGACCAAATTGCGCGAATCCAACTATCTTCACCGCGCACAAAATTAAAATCGCACGCCCATAACAGTTGGTCATATTCTGATTGCGATAAAAAAGGCAGTAAAGTTAAAGTTAGATTATTTAATTGTTTAACTTCGTCAAAACGTAATTGATATTCTTCAATAATGGTATTAAGTGCGGTTATTTCACTATTAAATGGCAAAAAAACCTGTATATTTTTTTCGCTTTTTGCCAGCGCTAACAGTAGATTTTTGATGTCCGCTTGCGGATAACTGAACAATGAAATTTTGATGTCTGCTTTTGCTGTTTCATGGCTTGGTGCATATTTTTGCCAAAAAGAAGCTTGTAAATGTTGATTTCCTAAAAACGCATCGCGCTCATGAAGTAAATTTTTTTCACGCAACAAACCGCCTGTTTTTTCTGTAAAGCCCGGATAAAAATAGGTTTTGCGAATGCCCAATGTGGGATGAATTGAAGGCAGAGCGTGGCATTCTTCAACCCATTTTTCTGCGGATAAATATTCTAAATTTATCCAAGTGATTGTTTTTTTTATATTATCTTTAAGCTTAGCAATTTGCTGCGTATAAATTTCAGGTAACTGACAACTAAAGTTTTCAATCACTACATCAGGCAAGGGTGTTTCTTCTGTTGGCCAAGCAGTAATTTCAACGTTTTGAACTGTTTGATGTTTATTTTGAGGATTAAAATTAGGAATAATTTTGCTGGCGATATAAAAATCATCAATAAATAGCCGTACATTTCTCTGATGTTCGTTGGCTAATTGCTGACTTAGGCGCCAGCAAACGCCAATGTCGCCAAAATTATCGACAATATTGCAAAAAATATCCCAGCGTTTTGTTGTCACGGTGCTAATTTTTTATTCTTTTGGCGCTTGATATTGAATTTCAATAATTTCAAAAGTCTCTTCGCTGGCAGGCGTGATGACTTTAATCGTATCGCCCACCGTTTTGCCCATCATGGCTTTTGCCAGCGGAGAAATCCAGCTGATATAACCTTTGTTGGGCTCAATTTCATCTTTGCCAACAATTCGATACGTCACTTCTGTGTCATCTTTTAAATTAAACAGCGTGACCCACGCGCCAAAAAAAACTTTTTCCAGATGTTGTTGTAAGCTGGAATCTACAATTTCTGCCAAATCCATGCGGCGCATTAAATGGCGACAACGGCTATCAATTTGCCGCAAACGTCGTTTGCCGTAAATATAATCCCCGTTTTCGCTACGGTCGCCATTGCTGGCCGCCCACGAAACAGTACGTACCACATCAGGCCGCTCAATTTTATATAGTTGATGAAATTCCGCCTTTAAAGCCGCAAAGCCTTCAGGCGTAATGTAGTTTTTTTCATCATTTATGGCTAAAGCACGTGCCATAATTTGCGATTACTCTTTTGAATCTAGCAGAAAAACGTCTTTTACAAAGTAAGAAGTTTCGCCAAAACAACTGGTTGGAATGCCCACGTGTTCTTCATAAATTAAACGCACGCGTTTGCCAATGGTTTCGTTCAATTTTTTTGCAACATCGTCATTTTGTGCTGTAAAAAAGAATTTTTCTGCCTGTGTCCCCGGCATGGAAACTAAAATTAGTTCGCCTTCATACGTTTTGCAAAGCCAGCCTTTTTGCGAAAGTTTTTGGACATAGCCCGCACGCTCGCCAGAAGAGTAAACCCAGTTAAGTGTCGCCCATGTGTAAATAGCAAAGAGTGTTATGGGTAAAATAATAGCGAGGATGATGATTCTGAACATTTTGAAAATGGATCCCATAAAAAATGACCTTTAAAATTTCTAAATTAATGGCGTTTATTATCTTACAAAAATCAATCAATTCAGCTATTTTATTTAATTTTCAAGTTAAAAGTCAGCATTTAAAAATGACCTCGGCTAAAATGCACCCATGCGCAATCAATCTCAGCCGTTTCTTATTCTTACTTCTACCGCACGTTTAGCCAGAGCGTTACAGTTAGCGCATTCAAAAGAAAATATTGAAAAAAATCAACAGCTTTGGCAACCGCTGAATGTTAAAACCTTAGAAAATTGGTTGGATGAAACGTTAACCAATGCAATCCTTTGCGGGGAAATTGACACAAATGGTGCACCACAAAAACGCTTAACTGCGTTGGAGGAGCGTTTGTTATGGCAGCAGGCGATTCGCTTAAGTTTTAAACAAAATACGCTTGTTGATTTATTCGATTTAGAAGGGCTGGCAGAGGCGTGCATTGAAGCCAACCGTTATATGCACGCTTGGCATTTAAACTTGCATGAAGATGATGTTGAATTTTCGGAAGAAACACGACATTTTTTAGCATGGCAGCGCATTTTTCAGGCGGAATGTAAAAAGCACCACGCATTAGAATCTGTGCGCTATTTTGATTGGCAAATTGATTGCTTAGCAAAAGGCACAATAAGCTTGCCATCAAGTATTGCGTTTGCTGGGTTTGATCAAAGTGCGCCGCAAGAGGCACATTTGCGTGAAGTGCTAGTAGAATCTGGCTGTGATGT
The DNA here is from genome assembly GCA_965247415.1 of Methylophilaceae bacterium. GTDB lineage: Bacteria > Pseudomonadota > Gammaproteobacteria > Burkholderiales > Methylophilaceae > Methylotenera. The sequence continues at coordinate 387,557 of OZ252007.1, read as the reverse complement.
GCGTAATTTTGCGCTTGGTCATACCCAAGAGAGCGTGCTTGAACATGCCGTGTTGGCAGACGAATCAGAAGAACTGCGTTGTATGGTGGCGTGGGCAAAAACGCAATTAACGCAAAATCCGCAAGCCACACTGGCGATGGTGATGCCAAATTTAGCAACGCTCAGGAATCATTTGGCAGATTTATTGGACGATGTTTTTCAGCCACAAACGGTGCGCCCGCATTGGGTTGAGGCGCCGCGTAATTATAATTTTTCACTTGGGTTATCTTTAAATCAGCAAACGGTGATTAGCGCCGCGTTACATTTAATCCGTTTGTTTAGCAGTCGCCAGCTGAATCAAATCGATATCAGTGCTGCTATACTTTCACCGTATTGGTCTGCCAGCGAGCAAGAAGCAGACGAGCGCGCAAGGCTTGACGCCGCGATGCGTGAAACGTTGGCGCAAAATACGACATGGCCACGTTTGATGCGCTTTATCGAAATTCAACAAACGCATTTAAATATTTCACAGCTTGTTGTTCAGATGCAAAACGCTTTGACGCACATGCAAGCGCAAGCACGTAAGCAAGTACCTTCGGCTTGGGCAGAGTCATTTAAAATGCTGTTGCAACTTTTAAAATGGCCTGGCGAACGTGTGGAAAGTAGCCATGAATATCAAGCAAAACAAGCGTGGGAAAAAGCCTTAACGCAATTTGCACGTTTAGATTTTTTAGGCGAACCCATCAACGCCAGCGCTGCCAGCCAACTCTTGCAGCACATTTGTAAAGCGCAAGTTTTTCAGCCAGAAACCAACAACACGCCCGCGATTCAAATTTTAGGCATGATGGAAGCTTTAAGCGCACCAGTGGATGCCATGTGGGTGATGGGCATGAATGATGACGTTTGGCCGCCGCCCGCAAGGCCAAACCCATTATTGCCCGCGCACATTCAACGTACCGCACGCGTTGCCAATGCGGATAGCGCTGTGCAAACCGAATTTGCGCAAGCCATTCATCAGCGTTTGTTGCAGTCTGCAAAAAAAATTATTTTTTCCAGCAGTTTAAAACAAGGTGAAAAAGCGCTGAGATCATCGCCTTTAATGCTTGGGATTCCACTCAGTGCACAAACTTTTAACCCTGCCAACACGCTTGCTGAATTAATTGCCAAGCTTGGAAATTCAGAATTAAGACAATTAACCGACGATTTAGCACCGCCTGTGCAAGAGGGCGAGCATGCGCGCGGCGGTACTGGGCTGATTCGTGCGCAAGCGATTTGCCCTGCATGGGCATTTTATCAATTTAGGCTTGGCGCAAAAACGCTCAAAACGCCAAAAAATGGGCTAGATGCGGCTGAGCGCGGGCAGTTGGTACATGGCGTGCTGGAGCAGTTTTGGCATCCAAATGCCCATTATCGCCATTTTGCTGATTTACAAAGCATGTCTGACGACGCGCTGACAGAAGCGATTGAAGTGGCGGCAGAAAAAGCCATTGCTGAATTTACCGCAACACAAGATGAAACTTTTTCGCCAGCTATTTTAAGTTTAGAGCATGAGCGCTTATGCAAACTCATTTTTGGTTGGTTAAGTTTTGAAAAATCACTTCAAAGTCCATTTCATATGGTTGAATGCGAAGCAGAAAAAAAAGTGAATATTGGCGGCATTGAGGTCACGCTCAAAATTGACCGTATTCATCAACTCCCAGAAGGTGGCTTGGTGTTGGTGGATTATAAAACGGGGCAAATTCCAAAAATGAAAAGTTGGGGCGAAGATCGCATCACAGAGCCGCAGTTGCCGATTTATGCAGTATTTTATGCGGAAGAAAATGTGGCAGAAAATGCCCAAGTGGATAGCATTCAATTTGGTTTAGTTAAGGTGGCAGAGCATGGTTTTTTTGGCGTCGCAACCAGTAATTTTGAAGTTGAAATTTCAAAACGTAAACCTGAATTTATTCGAAATTTTACAGATTTTGAACATTTAAAAGCCCATTGGAAAACTAGTATCGAAGCGCTGGTTCAAGAAATTAAGTCAGGTGAGGCCGCTGTAATTTTTAACAATGCAGCAGATTTAGTTTATTGCGAAGTGACGCCTTTGCTGCGCATGCCTGAACGACAATTGCAATTTGAGCGCCAATTGACAGAAAGTTGGGCGAGCCTTGAATAATCAAGTGAATAGTACAAATCATGACTTGCTAGAAGATGCGCAAAGCCGCATTCGGGCATTAGACTTAGCCTCTTTTATTGTCGAAGCGCCCGCAGGCGCAGGTAAAACGGAACTTCTCACCCAACGTTTTTTAAAATTGTTGCAAGTGGTAGAAGCGCCTGAAGAAATTATCGCCATCACGTTTACCAATAAAGCGGCGGCAGAAATGCGGCTGAGAATTTTAGACAGTTTGCAAAATGCCGCGCGTGGCGAGAAGTCAAGTCAGCCGCATAAACAAAAAACGTTTGAATTAAGTTTATTGGCATTGCAAAAGTCGGTAGAAAAAGATTGGCGCTTATTAGAAAACCCTGCGCGTTTGCGCATTTTTACCATTGATGGACTGTGTGCTTATTTAGCCAGACAAATGCCGCTGATGAGTCGTTTTGGCGCGCAACCCAGCATTGCCGATGACCCTAATCTTTATTACGAGCAAGCCGCAGAGCGCACTTTGGCGCTCATTGAAGAAGCTGAAAATAGTCAAATTGTGATTGCAGCGCTGCGCTATTTGGATAACGACGCAAATCAACTCAAAAAATTACTCATCAAAATGTTGAGTATGCGCGACCAATGGTTGCATCATGCCCAACAAGTCATTACATCACAGGAATTACATCAAACTTTGTGTAACGTCGTGAGTGAAGAACTTGCGGCGATTGCAAAAGTGCTGCATTTACAAATGCAAGATATTCTGATGCCCCTTGCGCGGTTTGCAGCAAGCAATGTGCCAGATGAACACGGGTTAAGTGTCTTGCGTGATTGGCAAACAGGCTTGCCAATCGATGCCCACAGTTTGCCCATGTGGCAAGCTATGGCGGATTTGTTACTGACTGGAAAAAACGAACTGCGTAAAACAATTACCGTAAAAGATGGCTTTCCACCAGAAGCCAAAGCGCAAAAACAAGAATTTTTGGCATTTTTGGAAAATATTGCAAACATCAACGGCGTGGAAGAAGCACTTGCGCGGATTCGTAAATTACCAAAAATTACAAATAATGAAGCCAGTTGGCAAATCATCGCCACCTTATCTAAATTGTTGAATCTAGCTGCTGCGCAATTATGGTTAGTGTTTAGCGCAGCGCGAGAGGTCGATTTTTCTGAAGTCGCGCACCGTGCAACGCTCGCCTTAGCGGGCGATGCTGACGAGCCGACAGAATTGGCGTTGCGCTTAGATTATCAAATCAAGCATTTGCTTGTGGATGAATTTCAAGACACCAGCCCAAGCCAAATTGGTTTGTTAGAAAAACTCACGCAAGGTTGGCAGCAAGGCGATGGGCGTACGCTGTTTACCGTTGGTGACCCAATGCAATCCATTTACCGGTTTAGAAAAGCAAATGTTGGGCTATTTTTAAATGCCGCGCAATTTGGCATTGGCGATGTGCCTTTAGAAAAATTAAGGCTTAATCGCAATAACCGTTCTTGTCCACCCGTGGTGGATTGGATTAATCAAGCATTTGCAACGATTTTCCCACGTGAAGACGAAGTTGCCAAAGGCGCTATTGCCTATCGCCCATTTATTGCAACCCGTGATGACGATACCGACACAGGCGTTCACATTCATCCCGTTATTAAATTGCCCAATGAAGATGCTGAAAGCGCCAAAAAACGGGAAGCAGAAGCCGTAGTTAAGATTATTTTGCAGGAACGCCAAACATACCCAAATAGAAAAATTGCTATTTTGGTGCGCGCGAAATCGCATTTGCAGCCAATTGTGACTTTACTTAGACGGTTTCACAAAGACCTGCATTTTCAAGCGGTTGAGATTGAAGCGCTTTCGAACCGACAAATTGTGCAAGATTTAACGGCGCTAACGCGCGCCTTGCATCATCGCGCCGACCGCGTAAGCTGGCTTGCCGTGTTACGCGCGCCTTGGTGCGGGTTAACCTTGCAAGATTTACACGCGCTTGCAGGGCGTGAGCATAAAAGTACTATTTGGTCGTTGATGCAATTTGAGGATTTAGCATTAACTGAGGATGGAAAAGCGCGCCTTCAGCATGTGCGAGCAGTTTTTGCGGAAGCATTTGCTGCGCAAGGCCGCGTGAATATTAGTCGCTGGGTGCGTGGCGTGTGGTTAATGTTAAGTGGTGCGTCCTGCTTGTGGGAAGAAAACGACGTCATTGATGTGCAAGCGTTTTTTAATTGTATTGAGCAATTGGACAGAAATAACCAATTTTCACTGGTACGTTTAGAGGCAGAAATTGCCAAACTATTTGCCGCGCCAGACACGCAAGGCGAATTTTTGCAAATGATGACCATTCATAAATCAAAAGGCTTGGAATTTGACACCGTAATTTTGCCAAGTTTAGGCAATGTGACTGGCGGCAACGATGATAAAGCCATTGTTTTGTGGGAAGACGTGAGCATTTCCAACGCCGAGCATTCCCAAGAAATTTCCTTGCTCGCCGCGCCACTCATCCCCAAAGGCGCGCGCAATAAAGATGAAGTTACGCCTTATGATTATTTAAGCACTTTAGAAAATACCCGCGCCAACCATGAGGATGCGCGCATTCTTTATGTTGCCGCTACGCGGGCAGAGCGAAAATTACATTTAATTGGCATTGCCAACCAAAATAAAGACGGCGAGATTAACCCCACAAAAAATACTTATCTGGATGTGCTGTGGTCCGCGTTAGAACCCACATTTTTATCTGCCGAATTGAACGATGATGCAATGAATCAGCAAGAAAATGCTTTGGCAAATTTTATCCCAAAATTAGTTCGGTTAGAAAAACCGCAGATGCCTGCAATCTTGCAAGTGGATGCAAACGCTAAACAAATTACAAGAAAAATAACAGAAGAAAAAATTCAACAAAATTACGCCTTAGAAGCCGATATTGGCACGCTGACCCATAAATATTTAGAAATAATGGCCAATCAAGGCCTTGAAAATTGGTCGGTTGAACGTGTTTTAAAACTTACTCAACCCATGCAATCTTGGTTTTTGCAACAAGGTCATGCAGAAAAAATTGCCCAAAATGCGGCAGTGCAAGTGCGTGATTTATTAATCACAACGCTCAACTCTGACCAAGGGCGATGGGTGCTCACACAACATGAAGCTGCAAAAAGTGAATTATCGCTATCGAAAAATGAAGACGGAGAAAGTCAACATTTTGTGATTGATAGAACGTTTATTGCAGAAAAAGAGGGCAAAAAAACGCGCTGGGTGATTGATTACAAAACCATTTATTTAGAAAAAAACAGCAACAGCACGCATTTAAAAACAGTGGCAGAACAATATAGCGCGCAATTAGAAAAGTATGCGCAATTATTTAAATATAAAAACTTCAAATATGAAAACTTAAATCATGAAAATCTTGAGATTCAAAAAGCCCTATTTTTTGTCAGTATTGGTCAATTGGTTTTAATTGAATAATATGGTCGTAAATAAACTATTAAATGCCAAATCAATAAAGAGCACGGTAAAATCCCTTTTTATTACAGCAATTGCAATCGCTTATAATGCAACAATTCAATTGCAAGAATTGGTTTTAATATTAAGTTATCCTTAATTAACAATAATTTACAATTAATTAAAAAGTTGTAGCAGAAAAATCAACCAAACGGGCTATATAAATGAAACTTCAAATTCACTTATAATTTAATCATAAACATAAAAATAATTTTCTAAAAACCAAACACTCAACGTAAGGATTTACTTAAATGGCAACCTACTTAACCAATAATTACCAAGCAATTGATTTTTCTGCACTTAAAGAAACCAATGTTTTTGAAACGTTTACTGCAGTATTGTTAAACACTGGCTTTGAATTAAATACAGCAATTGCTAACAATGTTAATGCACCCTTCACCTCCACAGCATTGGGCAAAAGTTGGACGCAAACATTTACTGGCAATGCTACTAACGGTACGCATACTATTACAAGTACCGATGGCGCATATTCAATTAAGTATGTAGGTTCAAATATTGGTACAACTGATAATGGTATTTATAAATTAGTTGAATACAGATTGCCGAATATTCTAGGCAATCCTGTAACGGTGACTATTGAAGGTGCAATTGAACGATTTAATTCTGGAAATTTAGGTACTGGTACCATTAATAAAATTTCTTACGAGCTAGGAACTTTAAAAGTTGAGCTGTTTGGCACAATGACCAAAACAATTGTCATTCCACCAGATGGTTCAAGCCCTTATGATACGTTTACTGGCAGTGTTACAGGCTTTAATTTTAAAGATGCCAATGGGCAATTGCAAATCACTAACATTAGCCCTGCACTCAGTTTGGCAGGTAATTTTGATGATTTAACATTTAATCAGTTAGATGGAAATGCGCAATCACAATTAACACAAGCAACCGAAAGTAATTTCACATCACTTTTTGAGTTGTTAGATACTCCAACTTATAAAGGCGGTACAGATACTATTATTGCTGATCCAGGCTCAAGCACTACGCAAGGTGGCGAGGGCAGTTCTAGCAACCCTAAAACGCTAAAAACACTTGAAGACAATTTTAGTTTGCCTGAAGGCAGCGCAGATTATTACGCAAACGGCAACGAATTAAATAATGTGATGACAGGTAATTCTGCAAGAAACTTTTTTAAAGGTTTTGCTGGAGTAGATACCTTAATTGGTAACGCAGGGGATGATACACTTGACGGCGGCGCAGGAAAAGACACATTAAATGGCGGTACTGGCAATGATACTTACATTCTTGATACAACCGTGAAAGGTAAGTACGAAGATAAACTTGTTGAAGCCAAAAATGCGGGTTCCGACACTTTGGCTTTCCGCAGTGCATTTGGACTTGTAAGCAAACCTATTACACTCAAACTAGTTAAAAACTTTGAGAATTTAGATGTTAGCCAAACAAACACCAACTATAATTTAACAGGCGATGCTGGCAATAATGTATTAACAGGCAACACAGTGAATAACGTGCTTGATGGCGGCAAAGGTGCAGATACCTTAGTTGGCGGCGGCGGTGCAGATACCTATATTTTAGATAATGCGGGTGATGTTGTTACAGAAGCCTTAGACGCTGATATTGACACAATTAACGTTAAATTTTTAAGTAATTATGCGCTAATTGATAATATTGAAAATGCCGTGCTTGGTCATACCAAAGCATTGGGCTTAACTGGCAACGCTTTGAACAATACCCTCACTGGTAACTCTGCAGCCAATACAATCAACGGTGCGGATGGTGATGACACTTTAAATGGCGGTAAAGGCAGCGGTAAAGACACGCTCAATGGTGATGCAGGTAATGATACATTAAACGGCGGTGCAGGCAACGATACGCTCAATGGTGGGATTGGTAACGATGTTTTAAGAGGTGAAGCTGGTAATGACGTTTTAAACGGTGGCGCAGGTAACGACACGCTTTCTGGCGGTAAAGGCAAAGATACCTTTGATTTTAATGACAAAGGCACTGCAGGCAACCCAAGTGTTGATACCATCACTGACTTTAGCATTAAAGAAAAAGATGTTTTAGATTTGCGCGATTTATTAGATTTGGGTTCAAATAACTGGGCAGATTACATTAATATTGCGCTCACAAATGGCAAAACAGAAATTAGCGTGAGTTCTGCTGGCACTGTTTCAACAAGTGAAGACGCGCATATTACGATTAATGCAGATTTGTTTAGCTTAACTAAAACTGGCACAGAAGAAGCGCTTTATAACATTTTAGTTAGCAAAGGTAATTTATTAATTGATTAATGAATAGCTTGATTAATTAATCATGTAGCAACCAATAAAAAAGGCTCGAAATATCGAGCCTTTTTTAAAACCAAAAATATTCTTTAAAACTAATTATTTAGCAATATCAATCTTCGCTTTACTGCGCAATTCAGTCATCATTTTTTCTAAATTACGTTGTTGCAGATTTTTTTGTAAGCCTTCTTTTACTTTATCGTAATCAAGCGGTTGCGCTGTGCGCGTATCTACTAGTTTTATCACATGCCAACCAAATTGCGTTTGCACCGGTGTTGCGGTTAGGCCACCTTTTTTTAATTCAGCAATTGCATCGCTAAAAGGTTTTACCATGGTGGCGGGTGAGAACCAGCCTAAATCGCCACCTTTGTCTTTTGAGCCTGGGTCAAGTGATTTTTCTTTAGCAATTTTACTAAAATCACCACCTTTGCCTAGTTTAGCAATAATGTCTTTTGCTTCTGCTTCCGTTTTTACCAAAACATGTTTGGCGCTGTATTCTTTTTCACCATAGGCTTTTTTATATTCTTCGTAAGCGGCTTTGGTGTCAGCGTCAGAAATTGGATTTTTTTTCACAAAATCTTGTAAAAATGCGCTGGTGAGTAATTCACGGCGGGCAAGTTCTTCACGGGCAAGATAATCTGAATTTTTATCTAAGCCCATTTTTTGTGCTTCTTGGTAAACAATTTCAGAATCAACCAATTTTTGTGTAATGGCTTGCTTGACTTGGTCATCTACTTTTTGGCCGCGCGCAGTGGCATCTTTTGCAATATAGTCATAAACAGATTGTTTGATAGGTTTGCCGTTCACCGTTGCAATGCTGTCTGCGGCAAAAGAATTTACGCTCAACGATACAATGGCTAAAGTCATAAGGGTTTTGGTGAATTTCATGAAGGTTCCTCTTGGTTGAAAATTGTAATAATAATGCGTAAAAAGTAACTTAATTTACACCTTGCGAGCGAATGCTAAGCGCGTGAATTTTGCTTGGAATGAGTGTATTTAAAGCTTGATAAATCATACGATGTTGTGCAACTTGCGTTTTTCCATTAAACAAATGGCTGGTAATAATTAATTTAAAATGGCCACCACCGCCATTTCCTTGGTGACCCGCATGCAAGTGGCTTTCATCTTGTAATTCAATTTGCGTGGGTTCTAACGCTTGCAAATTTTTTGTAATTTCTTGAATGAGCGTCATTTTTTATTGAGGTAAGGTTTTTCTAAAAGGTTTAACACTAACGTTTGCATATACCCCTGCGATGACAAACGGGTCTTGATTGGCCCAATCTTGCGCCTCTTTTAAATTGTTAAATTCTGCCACAATTAAACTGCCAGAAAATCCTGCAACGCCTGGGTCATTTGAATCAATGGCTGGAAAAGGCCCAGCCAATAATAATCTGCCAGCATTTTGTAATACGTTTAAACGTTCTAAATGCGCAGGCCTTGCGTTTAAACGTTTTTCTAAACTATTGGGGGTGTCTTCAGCAATCATGGCGTACCACATTATTTTTTATCTCAAAAAAATTATTCTTTGGGTAAGTGTTTGGTGAGCAAAAGCGTTTGCGCAATAATAAAAACGAACATAATGCCTGTGATGCCAAAGAGTTTAAAGTTCACCCAAGTGTCTTGCGAATAATTAAACGCAACATACAAATTTAAAAAACCTAACACAAAAAATAAACCCGCCCAAGCGTAATTTACTTTTGACCAAATAGGGTCAGGCAAAGAAATCTGTTTTTCCATTAAATTACGCATGAAATTTTTTTTGAAAAATAAATGACCGCCTATTAAAGTTGTGGCAAAGAGCCAATAAAGAATGCTCGGTTTCCATTGAATAAAAACAGGGTCTTTTAAAAATAATGTGGCGCCACCAAAAACGGTAATGAGCACGCCGCTAATAATCAACATATTATCAACGGTGCCATATTTAACTTTGCTATAAATGATTTGTGCAATGGTGGCAAGCATGGCTACAGCAGTTGCCACGTAAATATCAAAAAATTTAAATGCAATAAAGAACAGTATAATAGGGAAAAGGTCGAACAAAAACTTCATAGAGTTTCTCGTTTTAATTTTTAAGTTTATATCATTTGTATGACAAAACTGTGAAAGTTTTATATTGAAAATCACCCTCATTCATCTATTTAATTTTTACTCAATATTTAAACTGATGTTTGATTAAAGTGAATATTTCAAATAACCGTAAACAGTTATTGTAATACATTGTGGTGAAAAGAATAATTTCAAGCCTTATTTCAATTAAAGTTAAGCGCTTGTCATATTTTTTAAAGGAATAAATAAAGGGCGGAAATATGTCGCAAGCCATTGATTTACATTGTCATTCTAATATTTCAGATGGTTTATTGCCACCAGATGAATTGGTTTTAAATGCCGTGCGTTGCGGCGTTAAAGTGTTGGCGTTAACGGATCATGATGATTTAGGTGGTTTAAGTTTGGCACGTAAAACCGCAGAAGAAAACGATATTCATTTTATTGATGGCGTTGAAATTTCGGTGACTTGGAAAAAGCGCACCTTGCATATTGTTGGCTTAAAAGTGAATCCAAATGATGAAATACTCAAAAACGCCCTTGCACAAGTGCGGTTAGACCGTGAAGCGCGTGCGCAAGAAATGTCTAACGGATTGGCAAAAGCGGGCATTCATGGCGCTTATGAAGGCGCAAAAGCGTTTGCAGGGCAAGCCATTTTAACGCGCATGCATTTTGCCCATTTTTTAATTGAAAATGGCCACGCAAAAGATACCAAAGCAGTCTTTAAAAAGTTTTTAGTCAAAGGCAAACCAGGTTTTGTTGATCATCAATGGATGCCTTTAGAGCAAGCCGTTTCACTCATTAAAAATGCAGGGGGCTCTGCTGTGATTGCGCATCCCGGGCGTTATGATTTGGGCATGATTAATATGTTATTGCTGATGAACGAATTTAGAAGTTATGGCGGCGATGCGATAGAAGTGGTGACAGGCAGCCACACACCGCCGCAATTTCAGCAATTTGCCAAAATTGCACACCGCTTTAGTTTAAAAGCTTCCAGAGGGTCTGACTTTCACGGCAAAGGCATTAGTTTTATGGAAATGGGGCGCTTGCCATTGTTGCCGGAAAGTTGCGTGCCTGTTTGGCAAGATTGGCATGAAGTGCATGCACACCTAAATCAGTTTTCTTAACGTGTGTGAACACTTAAAGAATTTTAACGTGCGTAAGCACTTGAAACAATTTTATTAAAGTACATACGCACTTGAAAAAATCTTTAAGTTATTCATTATTATAATTTTTTTTAATCATGTCGCAATTTTTTCAACTGCATGCAGAAAACCCTCAACCACGCTTGCTCAAGCAAACGGCAGAAATTTTGCAACAAGGTGGGGTGATTATTTATCCAACAGATTCTGGCTACGCTTTTGGTTGCATGTTGGGCCATAGCGGGGCGCAAGCGCGTATTCGGCAAATTCGGCAAGTGGGTGATGCCCATTTATTTAGCTTGGTATGCCGCAATTTGGCAGAAATTGGCAATTATGCAGTGGTGAGCAATAGTCAATTTAGGCTACTTAAAGCCAATACGCCAGGCGCTTATACGTTTATTTTAAAGGCCACGCGTGAAGTTCCAAAAAAATTACAGCATCCAAAACGCAGTACGATTGGCATCCGTGTGCCTAACCATTTGGTCACACAAGCGATTTTAGAAACCATCAACGCGCCCTTATTGAATATGAGTTTGAGTCTGCCAAATGAAGAAGAGGGGTTAAGTGAAGCGTGGGAAATTCGGGAAAAATTAGAGCAACTGGTGGATTTAATTATTGATATTGGAAGTTGCCCATTTGGTGAAACCAGCGTGATTAATTTAACCACAGAAGTGCCAGAGCTGATTCGAGCTGGCTTGGGCAATTTAACGCCGTTTGGGTTAGAGGCATAAAAATTTTAACAATTCTTTTAAAAAATATTTTTCTGATACCGCCACAAGCTAAAATAGCAGAAAATAATTTAATGATTGAGATTTAAATGGAACTCACACTGATTCAAAAAATTGCTATTTACGCACTTCCTGTGATTTTTGCGATTACCGCACACGAGGCGGCGCATGGTTACGCTGCCAAACATTTTGGCGATTTAACTGCGTTTAATGCAGGGCGCATTAGCTTAAACCCGTTGCGTCATATAGACCCTTTTGGTACGTTGTTGTTGCCTGCTTTAAGCATTATGCTTGGCGGTATTTTATTTGGATGGGCAAAACCTGTGCCTGTGGATTTTGGCAAATTGCGTCAGCCTAAAAAAGACATGCTTTGGGTGGCTGCGGCAGGCCCTGCTGCTAATTTCATCATGGCGATTTTTTGGGTGTTCGTGATTAAATTTGCAGCCACAATGCCAGAATCTATCGCCTTGCCACTCGCGCTGATGGGTAAAGCGGGTGTGAGTATTAATATTGTGTTGATGGTGCTAAATTTACTGCCATTACCGCCGTTGGATGGCGGCCGGATTGCCGTGAGTTTGTTGCCTCAGCATTTAGCGATAAAATTTCCGCAGCTAGAACGTTACGGTTTTGTGATTTTAATTGTGTTGTTATTTTCTGGGGTGTTAAGCAGAATTTTAACCCCAATCATCGGCTTGGTTTATGCGATTATTGCAACTGTATTTGGCTAAATTCGATGTTTAATAATTTACTTAATTTGTTGTGTTTTAAAAAATAGTATAAAAAATTAGAAATTAAAAAAAAGGTTTTCTTCATGGCAATCGAACGTGTTTTATCGGGGATGCGCCCAACTGGGCAATTACATTTGGGGCATTACAATGGCGTGCTCAAAAATTGGATCAGGTTACAACACGAGCATGAATGCTTGTTTTTTGTGGCCGACTGGCATGCGCTCACCACGCATTACGATACCCCTGAAATTATAGAAGCATCCGTTTGGGAAATGGTGATTGACTGGCTTGCGGCTGGGGTTGATCCAGCGAACGCCACTATTTTTATACAATCGCGTGTGCCTGAACATGCTGAATTGCATACTTTGTTAAGTATGATTACACCGTTAAGCTGGTTAGAACGTGTGCCAACTTATAAAGACCAGCAAGAAAAATTATCTAGTAAAGATTTATCAACTTATGGCTTTTTAGGTTATCCACTTTTACAAAGTGCAGATATTTTGATTTACAAAGCCACACAAGTGCCTGTTGGCGAAGACCAAATTCCGCATATTGAATTTACGCGTGAAATTGCGCGTCGTTTTAATCATATTTATGGCAAAGAAACAGGGTTTGAAGAAAAAGCAGAAGCTGCCATTAAAAAATTAGGCTCAAAAAAAGGTGCGCTTTATCAAGAAATGCGCAACGCGTATCAACAAAGTGGCGATGAAGAAGCCTTAGATGCAGCCCGCGCGTTGATTGAAGAGCAGCAAGGCATGAGCATTGGTGACAAAGAGCGTTTGCTAGGTTTTTTGGAAGGCGGCGGAAAAATGATTTTGGTGGAGCCAGAATATAAGCTCACGCCCGCTTCAAAAATGCCAGGGCTGGATGGGCAAAAAATGTCTAAGTCTTACAACAACACAATTTCATTACGTGAAAACCCGGATATTGTTGCAAAAAAAATTAAAACCATGCCGACCGACCCTGCGCGCATTCGCCGCACCGATCCGGGTGATCCTGCCAAATGCCCTGTATGGCAATTGCATGAAATTTATTCAAACCAAGCGACGCAAGAGTGGGTACAAAACGGCTGTAAAAATGCGTCCATTGGCTGTATTGAATGTAAAGGCCCTGTGATTGAAGGCGTGCTTGCAGAGTTAAAACCGATTCAAGAACGCGCAAAACAATATGCAGAAGACCCAACATTGGTTAGAAATGTGGTAGCAGAAGGCACAGAAAAAGCGCGTAAATTAGCGCGTGAAACCATGCGCGATGTGCGCGATGCGATGGGCTTGAATTACAGTTAATCATGACTGAATCCGCGGTTATTGCGAAAATAAAAGGTGAAGCTTTTGGTGATCTGCCAAAAGATTTGTATATTCCGCCCGATGCGCTTGAGGTTTATTTAGAGGCGTTTGAAGGGCCGCTCGATTTATTGCTGTATTTAATTCGCCAGCATAACCTCAATATTTTAGATATTCCAATGGCGGATTTAACCCGTCAATATGTACAGTATGTAGAAAAAATGCAAGCGATCAAATTGGAATTGGCGGCAGATTATTTGCTGATGTCCGCTATGCTGATTGAAATTAAATCGCGCATGATGTTGCCAAAACCTACGGAAGTTGAATCAGAAGATGACCCAAGGGCAGAGTTGGTGCGTCGATTAATGGAATATGAGGCCATTAAACTTGCTGCGCAACGCTTGGATGAAATGCCAAAAGTGGGTGAGCAGCTCACAGTGGCAGCGGCCTATTATCACCATATTAGTGAGCAAAAACCACCAGAAGTAAGTTTGGATGATTTGGCTGAAGCTTGGCGAAATGTGCTCAAACGCGCTAAACATTTTGAGCATCACAAAATTGGTCGGGCAGAGCTTTCTGTGCGTGAACACATGAGTATTATTTTACGTCGCTTAAAATCAGATTCTTTGATGGAATTTTCGCAATTATTTAATATAGAAGAAGATGGTTTACCAAAATTGGTGGTGTGTTTTTTAGCAATTTTAGAACTCGCGCGTGAAGGTTTATTGCGGATTACCCAGCAAGCGGCTTTTTCACCCATTTATGTGCAATTAAATCAACGGGATATAGAATCTCAATAAATTTATATGAATGAATTAACCAATATTATTCAATTGAAACAAGTATTAGAAGTCGCTTTGCTTACTTCTAGCCAACCGTTAAGTTTGGATGAGTTGCAAAAATTATTTGTGGAGCGCGTGGAGCGCACCACGTTGCGCATGTTGCTCGATGAATTAAAATTGGATTGGGAAACGCGCACCATGGAGCTTGTGCAAGTCGCAAGCGGTTATCGTTTTCAAGCACGGTCAGAATTTACACCTTACTTAGCGCGTTTAAATCCTGAAAAAACTGTGAAGTATTCTCGCGCGGTGTTAGAAACGTTGGCGATTATTGCCTACCGCCAACCTGTGACGCGCGGTGATATTGAAGAGATTCGCGGTGTTGCGGTGAATCCAAATGTGATGCGCCAATTGCAAGAACGTGAATGGGTGGATGTAGTAGGGCAGCGCGAAGTGCCAGGCCGTCCTTCACTTTACGCGACGACGAAACATTTTTTAGATGATTTTAATTTGCGCTCACTTGCAGAATTGCCTGCGATTGAAGACTTCGCACAGCAAGAGTTTCAGTTGAATTCATAGCAACATCGTCTAAAACTAAATCACGTCTAAACCAAATCGCGGACATTTTTGCTGTAAAATCAGCGCTTATCTATTAAAGCGCATTTATTATGGCACGTCCTTTTAAAACCCAACGCGATCCGCAAGCAACCCCGCGCCGTCCAAAAACCAATTTTACCAAATTGGAAAACAATCCAAACGCACCTCCAGAACCGACGCAGCGCTTGCATAAACTATTGGCATTGGCAGGATTTGGTTCGCGTCGTGATATGGAAGCACTCGTTGAAAGTGGCCGAGTGACAGTGAACGGCCAAGTCGCAACGGCTGGTATTGGCGTCACGCAATTTGATGTTGTGCGTGTAGATAGTCGCCCTGTGAAATTGCCATTTGTGGCGGAGTTACCGCAAGTGTTGATTTACCATAAGCCTGAAGGTGAAATCGTCAGCCAAGACGACCCTGAAGGCCGCGCCAGTGTGTTTGATAAATTGCCAAAAATTAAAGTGGGTAAGTGGATTGCTATTGGGCGCTTAGATATGAATACCAGTGGTTTACTGATTTTTACTACTTCTGGTGATTTGGCCAATCATTTTATGCATCCGCGTTATGAAGTTGAACGTGAATACGCAGTACGCATTTTTGGTGAACTGACTGAAGGGCAAATGGCGCAGTTGAAAGAGGGTATAGAGCTTGATGATGGTCCTGCGAATTTTGATAGCATTATTCCCCAAGGTGGCGAAGGTGCTAATCATTGGTATCAAGTGATTCTGCGTGAAGGCCGTAATCGTGAAGTACGTCGCTTGTTTGAGGCTTTTCAATTACCTGTAAGCCGCTTAATGCGGGTGCGTTTTGGCCCTGTGAACTTACCGCCGCGCGTAAAACGTGGCCAAATGCTTAAGTTAGAACAAAAAGAAGTGGTTGGTTTGTTAGAGTGGGCGGGTTTGCCTGTCCCCAGTGCGCCATTAAGACAACTAACGCAACGAGAAAAACTCAAAGCCACCACCGTATTTATGCCAAAAGTGCGTAAACAACGCGGCAGTATTTTAGATAAAGTGCCGCGCTTAGAAGTTGATGGTGAACCTTATGGCAAGCGCCCAGCAAAACCAAGTAACAATCCAAATGCAAAAAAATCAGTGTCTAGAAAACCTGCTAATAGACGCGTGCGTCAAACGAGTGATTTAACTGCACCAGCCATGCAAAAAAAAAGTGACAGAAATCGCGGAAGAGGTTAGCGCTTATTGAAGCGCTAATTTAGTTGAAATTAGCAAAATTAACGATGACCTTCTTTGGCCATATTAATGCTGTATTTTGGAATTTCAACCACTAAATCAATTTCACCTACAATGGCTTGGCATGAAAGGCGCGAAAGCGGTTCCAAGCCCCAGGCTTTATCGAGTAAATCTTCTTCGTTGTCTTCTGCAGGATTCAAACTTTTATAACCCTCACGCACAATCACATGGCAAGTGGTACAGGCGCAGACTTTGTCGCAGGCATGGTCAATATCAATGTCGTTATTGAGTAGCGCGTCGCAAATAGAAACACCATGTTCAGCTTGAATCACAGCGCCGTCAGGGCAAAGTTCTACGTGGGGAAGTACGATAATTTGCGTCATTTACTGTTCCAAAAATATTTATAGAGCCAATGTATTGATGTCTTGCCCTGCAAATGCGTTTTTAATTGAAGCATCCATACGTTTTGCGGCAAATGTTTCAGTTGCATGATTCAGTGCTTCATAAGCCGCATGAATTGCATGGCCATCTTCAGTTTTACACATTGCGCTGAGTGCTTCCATCTGCGTGAGTATGGCTTGCTTTTCTTCAATGTTCAGTAAACCATCGCCGTCTTTCTCTAAGGCAACTTTAATGGCTTCAAGCAAACGCTCTGCATCTACAATTGCCTCGCGCAACGCGCGTGCTTTTTTATCTGATTCAGCGGCGCCAAAGGAGGATTTCAACATATTGGTGATTTCATCTTCTGTTAAACCATAAGAAGGTTTCACAACAATATTGGCTTTAACCCCTGATGTTTGTTCACGTGCGCTCACTGAAAGTAAGCCGTCGGCATCCACTTGAAAAGTCACGCGAATCCGCGCTGCGCCTGCAGGCATTGGCGGGATGCCGCGCAATTCAAAACGCGCGAGTGAGCGACAATCGCTCACTAACTCACGTTCGCCTTGTAGCACTTGAATGCTCATGGCGGTTTGACCATCTTTAAAAGTGGTGAAATCTTGCGCTTTGGCAATCGGCAACGTTGAATTGCGTGGAATCACTTTTTCCACCAATCCGCCCATGGTTTCTAAGCCAAGTGAAAGCGGGGTCACGTCGAGCAGCAATAAATCATCATCGCTGCGGTTGCCAGCCAGTACGTTCGCTTGTATGGCTGCGCCAAGCGCAACCACTTTATCGGGGTCTAAATTAGTGAGTGGCTCTTGTTTAAAAAATTCTTGAACTGCGTGGCGAATATGCGGCATGCGCGTTGCGCCACCCACTAAAACTACGCCGTTAATATCCTCTAAACTTAAGTCTGCATCGCGCATGGCTTTACGTGTGGGGCTTAAGGTTTTAGTCACTAAATTTTGCGTTAATTCTAAAAATTTAGGTGCAGATAATGTGACATCCACAAATAAACCATTGCTTAAGCGGCACACAATTTGCGCCTCAAAATTATCGGTGAGCCATTCCTTTGCTTGACGCGATTTCGTCAGCAACAGTCTGGTATCTTCTTCATTGAGTGGCGTAAAGTGAGTTGCGCCCTCACGCACTTGATCGAGCACCCAACAATAAATGCGGTGATCAAAATCGTCGCCACCCAAAGCAGAATCGCCATTGGTTGCCAGCACTTCAAACACGCCTTTTGAAAGACGTAGAATGGAAATGTCAAAGGTGCCGCCACCTAAGTCATAGATGACAAAGATGCCTTCCGAAGCATTGTCTAAACCGTAAGCCACCGCAGCGGCAGTCGGTTCGTTCAATAAGCGCAGTACATGCAAGCCTGCTAAACGCGCAGCATCTTTGGTGGCTTGGCGCTGTGCATCATCAAAATAAGCAGGCACGGTAATGACTGCACCCGTTAATTGTCCACCAAGTGCTTTTTCCGCACGGGTTTTAAGGCTTTTTAAAATTTCGGCAGAAATTTCAACAGGGCTTTTTAAGCCTGCACGCGTTTCAATTTGTAACATACGCGTTGCTTGGTCGCCGTTAGTATCGACAAATTTATAGGGAATATGCGCGCGGTCAACAATGTCTTTCAGGCTGCGTCCCATAAACCGTTTAACGGAAACGATGGTATTGACGGGGTCTACGCTTTGTTGCGCTTGCGCTTCATGGCCGACAATAATTTCGCCGTTTTCTAAATAACGAACGACGGAAGGTAACAAAGCATGACCTTGCTCATCTTGTAATACCGTGCTCATGCCGCTACGCACTGTGGCTACAAGCGAGTTTGTTGTGCCTAAGTCTATGCCTACGGCCAGTCTGTGCTGGTGAGGTGCGGCGGACATGCCTGGTTCTGATATTTGCAATAATGCCATGTTAATTAATCTTCTAATCTACTCATTATCTAGTTTTCTAATCATCTAGCTTGGCAATCATATTGCCGACATCAGCACTTATTTTATCTATAAAGCTGAGTTTTCTGACAATTTGTGCAGCTTCTGCAAATTTACTTTCGTCTATTAATACAGTGGCTAACCTTTGCTGTAAAGATTTTGCGGTGTTTTTCATCATGGTACGTTGCGCGTCCAAAGCGTTTACGTCTTTAGCTAATTCAGCTTCTTCAATCGCCTCGCGCCATTCCATTTGCGTCATTAAAAAATCTGCTGGCATGGCCGTGTTGCTTTCTTCCAGCGTTTCAATGCTTTTTAATTGCAATAAATAACGCGCGCGTGAGGTTGGAAATTTAAGCGTTTGATAAGCTTCATTAGCAAGCGTTGCAGTTTGCATTGATTGAAGCCGCTCGGCAGGGCTGGCGGTGACGAATTTATCAGGGTGAACTTCCGCTTGAATTTTCCGGTAGTTTGCATCAAGCGCACTTAAATCAATGTCAAATTGGCTTGGTAGCCGAAAAAACTCAAAATAATTTTGGCTCACACTGTAAAACTCTCTCCGCAACCGCACTCATCTTTTACGTTAGGATTATTAAATTTAAACCCTTCATTTAAGCCTTCTTTGGTGAAATCTAGCTCTGTGCCATCGATATAAACTAGACTTTTTGGGTCAACAATCACTTTCACCCCGTGGCTTTCAAAGGCTGTATCTTCTTCATGCATTTCATCTACAAATTCAAGAGTATAGGCCATGCCAGAGCAGCCCGTGGTTTTAACACCCAAGCGCAAGCCAATCCCTTTGCCTCGGTTTGCGAGAAATTTTTCAACGCGTTGCGCAGCGGTTTCAGTTAGTGTAATTGCCATGATTTTAATCCAGGTTATGCTGCTTTAGCGGCTTCTTGCTTTGCCTTAATGTCAGCCACAGCTGCCTTAATGGCATCTTCAGCTAACACTGAGCAGTGAATTTTTACAGGCGGTAAGGCAAGCTCTTCTGCAATTTCAGAATTTTTAATTGCATACGCTTGTTCAATGGTGCGCCCTTTTAGCCATTCAGTCACTAGTGAGCTTGAAGCAATAGCCGAGCCACAGCCATACGTTTTGAATTTTGCATCCTCAATAATGCCTGCGTCATTCACTTTAATCATTAACTTCATTACATCACCACATGCGGGTGCGCCAACCATACCCGTACCAACGTTAGGATCGTTTTTATCTAAAGATCCCACATTTCTTGGGTTTTCGTAGTGGTCTAATACTTTGTCTGAATATGCCATTTTTAATACTCCTTTTTAGTGGGCTGCCCACTCAACTTTACTGATGTCAATGCCATCTTTAAACATTTCCCATAATGGGGATAATTCTCTTAATTTTCCAATTTTACTTTTCATTAAATGAATGGTGTAGTCCACATCTTCTTCAGTGGTAAAGCGGCCAATGCTAAATCTAATTGAGCTATGCGCTAATTCGTCTGAACGACCGAGCGCACGCAACACATAGCTTGGTTCTAAGCTTGCGGAAGTACATGCTGAACCACTTGAAACTGCAATGCCTTTCACTGCCATAATCAGTGATTCGCCTTCCACATAATTAAAGCTGATGTTTAAATTATGCGGCACGCGTTGTGTTAAATCGCCATTCACATACACTTCTTCCATATCTTGTAAGCCGTTTAATAATTTGTCGCGTAACGTGCGAATGCGTGCATTTTCAACATCCATTTCCTCACGCGCAATTCTAAACGCCTCACCCATGCCAACAATTTGGTGTGTGGCGAGTGTGCCAGAACGCATGCCACGCTCATGACCACCGCCGTGCATTTGCGCTTCAATGCGCACGCGTGGCTTTCTACGCACATACAAGGCGCCAATGCCTTTTGGGCCGTAAGTTTTATGGGCAGAAAAGCTCATTAAATCCACAGGCAATGTTTCTAAATCAATGTGTACTTTGCCCGTTGCTTGCGCGGCATCCACATGAAAAATAATATTATTTTCACGGCAAATATTGCCAATTGCCGTGATGTCTTGAATCACGCCAATTTCATTATTCACAAACATCACTGACGCTAACACGGTATCTGGCTGTATCGCCGCTTTAAATTTCTCTAAATCAACCAAACCATTGGGTTCTGGTTCTAAGTAAGTGGCGGTAAACCCTTGTCTTTCAAGCTCGCGCACGGTGTCAATCACCGCTTTATGTTCTGTGGCAATGGTAATAATGTGTTTGCCTTTGGTTGCCGCGTAAAAGTTAGCCGCGCCTTTAATGGCTAAATTGTTTGATTCTGTTGCGCCTGACGTCCAAACGATTTCACGTGGGTCAGCACCGACTAATTTTGCGACTTCTAAACGGGCATTTTCCACTGCTTTTTCTGCAGTCCAGCCATAAGGATGGCTACGTGAAGCAGGATTGCCAAAATGTTCGCAAATATACGGAATCATTTTTTCTGCCACACGTGGATCAACCGGTGTGGTGGCTGAATAATCCAGATAAATCGGATGCGCATCTTCAATAGGTGTTTTCGCTAAACCATTGACATCGTATAAATCTTTTTTAATCGGCATTTCTATTGAGGCTGACATAATTTATTTATTTCCTTAAACTGTTTTATTTAAACAACTTTGTCTAAACCACTTATGCGGCAATCGCTGTCAGTTGTTTTAATCTAAAAATTTCTTCATCTAGCGTTTGTAAAAATTGTTGCACTTCTGCAAGGGTATTATTTGTACCAAAACTCACACGCACTGCGCCACGGGCTAAATCTTTATCGATACCCATCGCAAGCAATACATGGCTAGGTTCTGTGCTATCGCTTGAACAGGCTGAGCCACTCGCGACTGCAAAGCTTTTTCGATCTAACGCCATCACTAAGGTTTCACCTTCAATGCCTTCAATTGCAAAAAAACTGGTATTGGGCAAACGCTTTGCTTGATGACTAAAAACGCAAATATTTATTTTTGTTGCAATTTTTTTTAAACCTAACTCAAAGGTATCGCGCAAACTTTGTAAATATTTTTCATTTTTTGCTAAGTTTTTTTGAATCCGCTCGCAGGCTAAACCGAAGCCAACAATGGCTGCCACATTTTCAGTACCGCTACGCAAGCCTTTCTCTTGCCCGCCGCCATGCAGCAATGGTGTGATGTCCACCCGTTTATTCAAAATAAGCGCTGCCGCACCTTGTGGCCCATGAATTTTATGGCTTGAAATCGTCATGGCATGCACATTTAAATCATTAAATGATAGTTGTAGTTTACCGAATAGTTGAACGGCATCAGTGTGCATTAAAGCACCATTTTTATGGGCTAATTCAACAATTGGCGCAATTTCTTGAATCACCCCCGTTTCATTATTGGCTAACATCACAGAAACAAGGCTGGTCGGTGTTTGCAACTGGTTTGCTAATGTTTCTAAATCAACAAGCCCTTGGTGGTCAACAGCAATCTTTTGATGCGAATACCCTAACGCGCGCATTGCCATCGCTGGGTTGGTTACGCAAGGATGTTCAATGGCACTGGTTAAAAGTTGCCCATTGGCTAAGTGATTCGCCATACCTTTAATAGCAAAATTATTGGCTTCTGTGCCAGTTGCGGTAAAAATCACTTGGCTTGGATAAGCACCACAAGCTTCTGCGACTTGAGTGCGCGCCTGTTCGACGGCATCTCGCGCTGCACGGCCGAGCGAATGGCGGCTGGTAGGATTGCCATTTTGCTGGTGCAACCAAGGCAACATACCTTCCAAGACAGCATCGTCAAGACGGGTAGTTGCATTATGATCAAAATAGATTGTTTGCATTTTATAAATTTAGCTCACCAATTTTTTGGCCAATCTTTTCAATTTTGCCGTTTTTTGTTCTTGGCGCCATCACCACTTTTTGTTTATTTTTTTGTGACTCCACCATGTCAGCTAAGCTGATGCTTGAAAGATAATCTAAAATTTTATGATTGAGCGCAGTCCATAAATCATGCGTCATGCAACGGCCTTCATCATGACAGTTTTCGCGTCCACCGCATTGCGTTGCATCAATTTCTTCATCAACAGCATGAATGATTTCTGCCACGGAAATTTGCGAATAATGCTTACCTAGTTTATAACCGCCGCCAGGCCCGCGTACACTCGTCACTAAACCTTGTCTACGTAATCGGCTAAAAAGTTGCTCTAGGTAAGAAAGAGAAATTTCTTGCCTTTCACTGATGTCTGCCAATGTGACAGGTTTAACGTCTGTGGTTGCTGCTTCAAACGTGGCGTTTTTCGATTCATTAAGCGCAAGGTCGAGCATTGCTGTGACTGCAAATCTACCTTTTGTCGTTAATTTCATAAACCGCCACCCATCAAAATAAAGTTGTATTTTAGAATACCATACAATTTTAGTCAACTATTAGGCGGTTTTAGTTCAGGTGGAATTTGAAAAGATTAATTTAATCTTTTATTTAGTGTGTGAAATATCAAAAGCGCGACCCACTTGGGCATCGGTGCTGTAATCTTCGCCCAAGGTTTTGCGTTGCAGCGTTTGCAGCGCCGTTGAGAGTTCGTTAATTTTTGCTTCTTGAGATTGGCTTAACGCTAAAAGTTGTTGAATCGAATTTGTTAAGGCTTCCGGATTAAACGCGTCGTTTTCATGACCAATCGCATAAGCAGTAAAAGTTGATTGGCCTTCTGATTTTGCGCGACGTTCAGTCTTCTCTGCTTTTTCTTCTTCTAAAATTCTAGCTGGAATACCAACGGCCGTTGCATTGACAGGAACATCTTTTACCACCACCGCATTTGAGCCGATTTTCGCACCCGCGCCAACTGTGATTGGGCCAAGTACTTTTGCGCCTGCGCCAATTACCACACCAGCTTCTAAAGTTGGATGGCGTTTTCCTTTATTCCAAGACGTGCCACCTAAGGTGACGCCGTGATACAAAGTGCAGTCATCGCCAATAATAGCAGTTTCACCAATCACAACGCCCATGCCATGGTCTATAAAAACGCGGCGACCAATTGTGGCGCCTGGGTGAATTTCAATGCCCGTCAACCAGCGACCGATGTGGGATGAGAGTCTAGCTAGCCAAAAAAAATGTTTTTTCCATAGCAAATGGCTAAAGCGATGCAAAATGAGCGCATGAACGCCAGGGTAGGTGGTGAGAATTTCTAAATGCGTTCTGGCTGCAGGATCGCGGTCGTATACAATAGAAATATCTTCTTTGAGTTGTTTGAACATCGGTATAAATGTGGCGATAAAGTTGGATTATGCCATAAATAATAGTTGATAAAAATGGTCGGTTAATACTTACTATGTTTTTTAGGGTTTACGCTTAAGGTTAAAATGCCGCGCAGTAAATTCACTTCTTCTTTTTCAAGTCTGATGCGTGCATAAATACGGCGAATGCGTTCCATGAGTTTTTTTGGTGCGCGCGGGTTAATATAGCCAATTTCTTTTAAAGTGTCTTCTAAATGTTGATAAAAGCCTTCAACCGCTTCGTTCGTGGCTAATTCTACGGGTTCAGAATCACCTAAATTCCCACCCAAAATCGCCATGCGTAATTCATAACAAACCACTTGTACCGCCGCGGCTAAGTTTAGTGATGAATATTCAGGATTGGCTGGAATCATCGCCAACATTTGGCAGCAATCAAGCTCTGCGTTAGAAAGCCCGCTGGTTTCATTGCCAAAGACCAAAGCGATGGTTTGCGTGTTGGCAAGTTTTGTGGCTTCTAAAGCGGCCTCACGCACGTTTACTAATGCGTGTGATAAGCTACGTTTACGCGCACTCAAGCCAATCGCAAATGCGCAACCCGCCAAAGCTTCAGATAATGTTTTTGTCACCACGGCATTTTCTAATATATCAGCTGCGCCAGTCGAAAGTGCAGTGGCGTGTGCATCAGGAAAACTTTGAGGATTCACTAAATATAAATGTTGTAAGCCCATGGTTTTCATGGCGCGTGCCGCAGAGCCAATATTGCCTGGGTGACTGGTTTGACATAGAACGACGCGGAAATTTTTAAATAATTCGGTCATATCTTGATTGGGCTTGTTATTAATTAGTGAAGACATAGTTTGAAGTATGGGTAATAAACGTTAAAATGGCATTTTATCAGTTCTTTGCCTGTGATATTTTCTGGCCTAATTTTAAAGCTTACAAAATTGATAATGTTTTGATACTCAACGTTATCAATTTATTTTCCGTATCATTCAAATTGAGATTACAACATTATGCATCCAATGCTATCCAATGCAGTAAAAGCTGCGCGCCGTGCTGGCAGTATTATTACCCGTGCTTCTGAAGACGTCGGTTCTCTAAAAATTCAAACCAAAACTTACAATGATTTTGTGACTGAAGTAGATAAATCCGCTGAAGCTGCCATCATTGAAACTTTAAAAGATTTGTATCCAACGCACGGATTTTTAGGCGAAGAAAGCGGAAAATCCAATGCTGAATCAGAATTTATTTGGATTATTGATCCATTAGACGGTACGACGAACTTTTTACATGGCATGCCGCAATATTGTATTTCCATCGCCTTGCAAGAACGCGGTGTGCTAACGCAAGCGGTGATTTATGATCCAAACCAGAATAATTTATTCACCGCCACCAAAGGCCGTGGCGCATTTTTAAACGATAAGAGAATCCGCGTGACCCAACGCGCAAAATTGCAACAAGGTTTAATTGGTACAGGTTTCCCATTTCGCGATTTTGAACATTTAGACACGTATTTAGCCATGTTAAAAGACATGATTAAAAATACTTCAGGCATTCGTCGCCCAGGTTCAGCAGCGCTAGATTTAGCCTACGTTGCCGCTGGTTGGTTTGATGGGTTTTGGGAAATTAATTTATCGCCTTGGGATATTGCTGCAGGTGGTTTGATTGTTCAAGAAGCGGGCGGCATTGTGGGTGATTTTGAAGGCAATGAAAGTTGGCTCAAAACAGGCAATATTGTGGCAGGAAACCCAAAAATTTTCTCACAAATGTTACAAGTTTTATCACCCCATTTAACGGATGCGTTAAAAACGCCTAAAGATTAATTCAGTTAACTATTCAGAAATTAAAAAAACGGAATCGCATGATTCCGTTTTTTTTTACAAAAATTAACTAAAAAACATTCAATTAAAACCCAAGTATTGCCGTAAGGTAAGCCAAACGGGTCATAGATACAAATCAATCGCTCTATTAATATTCGCATAACTTAAAAATTTAAATCACTTAACTTCAATCTATTGATAACACTTACATGAAAAAGACAGAGCCAAAATTTTTACTGCAACACAGCTATTTGGATGTATTTCCAGTATTGGGAGGTGTATTGCATTTCACACTATTCATTGCAATGTTGGTGAGTTTTAACACGTTAACTTTGTGGCAAAACGTGCTGGTTGGCGTGATTTACTCTTTCAGTATTTCATGGAATATTAGCTCACTTTCACATAATTTTATCCACAACCCATTTTTTAAATCTAACTTATTGAACCGTTGTTTTAGTTTGATGGAATCGCTCACCTTGGGTTTTTCACAAACCATGTACGACCAAGTGCATCGCCAACACCACATTGGTAATAACGATAAACAAGATGCAAACGGAAAGACCGTTGACTGGATTTCAACTTACCGTTACGGCAAAAATGGCCAACACGAATTTGTACTGAGCTATGCCTTCATGAGTTTTTTTCGTGATGATTTTGACGCGATTATCAACGGCATCAAACGCTTAAACCCATTTTTAGCAAAATTTTCAAAATTTGAAGTGGCCGCAGTGTTTGCCATGATTGGCTTGATGTTTATTGCCAACTGGAAACTGGGCATTTTTTATTTGGTTTTTATGTTTATTGGGCACTTTTTAACGTCACTTAACGGCTATTACGAGCATTTTGGTAGCGAATCAAGACAATCAATTGCTTGGGGCGTGAGCTGTTACAACAAACTTTTTAACTTTTTTTGGTTTAACAATGGCTACCACGCAGAGCACCATTACCGCCCCAAACATCATTGGACAAAAATGCCAGAGCTACGCCAGCAAATTCTGCAAAAACAACAGGAAGCGGGCG
The DNA here is from genome assembly GCA_965247415.1 of Methylophilaceae bacterium. GTDB lineage: Bacteria > Pseudomonadota > Gammaproteobacteria > Burkholderiales > Methylophilaceae > Methylotenera. The sequence continues at coordinate 360,893 of OZ252007.1, read as the reverse complement.
TTTGTATTGTGAAATGGCCACAGCAAATTGGCTTTTTAAATAAATTTTCTCAATAATTTTTGCATCTTGCCGATATAAAAGTTGTAACTACATTAGGAGTTTTTCATGATATTTGTAATTGATTTTGATGGCACGCTTTCAAAAGGCGATACGGTTGATGCCATGCTTGAACGCTTTGCTGATGTGCGTTGGCAAGATTTAGAAAAAGATTGGTTAGATGGAAAAATCTCTGCCATTGAATGTATGCAGCAACAGTTAGATTTAGTGCATGCAGATCGAGTGACATTAGAAAACTTTTTTCGCGGCATTCAGTTAGACAGCACATTTATTCCATTTTATGAACATATCAGCCAATTTTCAAAAGGCGCGATTGTGAGTGATGGTTTAGATCATGCGATTGAAGTGGCAACTTATAACGCAAAAATTCCGCAAATTTCAATTTTTGCAAACAAACTTAACTTTAAAACAAATGGCGTTTCCATTAGTTATCCGCTTCAAAATATGAATTGCAAAGCGGGTAATGGTGTTTGTAAATGTCAAGTTGCAGAAAACTTAGCTGTCGATGTGGGTGGCCCCATTATTTTAGTGGGCGATGGAAAATCTGACTACTGTATTGCCAAACATGCCGACATGGTTTTTGCAAAAGGCAAACTTGTCACTTTTTGCGAGAAAGAAAATATTCCCTATATTCCGTTTGAAACTTTTGCAGAAATTTTAGCGATTGTAAAAATGTGGGGTATTGAAAACCCAGATGCCCATATATTGAAAAAGAAAATCGCCTAGCATTAAAAAATGCCAGTTAACACACATTACCTTTAGATTTTAAGTGAGAAAAAAATGGATAGAAAAATTATCGAAATTTTAGAAAAAAACGACAAATACTGCTCGCACGGTGACACAGTTAATTATGCTGATCCACCAAAAGTATTTGAAGATTGCCAAGGCAGCTTTTTATTTGATGAAAATAAAACGCCGTATTTAGATTGGCAAATGTGGTATTCAGCAGTGAATTTTGGCTATAAAAACAAACGCTTAAATGACGCCTTGCACAAGCAAGTAGATACCTTGCCACAATTGGCGAGCCAATATTTGCATAAAGAAAAAGTAGACCTTGCAGAAATTATTTGCAAATACATGGAAGAAAAATACGGCGAAAAAGGCCGTGTGCACTTTAATGTGGGTGGCGCGCAAGCGGTGGAAGATTCACTCAAATTAGTGCGTAATCATACGGGTAAAACGCACCAATTTGCCTTTATGGGTGGTTACCATGGTCGTACATTAGGCGCTTCTGCCATTACATCAAGTTTCCGTTATCGTAAACGTTTTGGCAACTTTGCAGATCGCGCTGAGTTTATTCCTTATCCCTATTGTTTCCGTTGTCCTTACGACATGAAAGTGGAAACTTGCAACACGTATTGCCACACACAGTTTGAAAAATTATTTGAAACAGAATACCAAGCGGTTTTAGATGTAAAAACCAATGAAAGTGAATTTGGCGCGTTCTACATTGAGCCGATGCAAGGTACTGGCGGCTATATTATTCCGCCAGATGGTTACATGGAAAAACTACAAGCCAGCTTGAAAAAACGCAATATTTTGTTGGTGGCCGATGAAATTCAAATGGGCGTTTACCGCACTGGTAAATTATGGTCATGGGAAAACTTTAATATCGTGCCAGACGTATTTGTGTTTGGTAAAGCCATTACCAACGGTCTAAATCCGCTGTCAGGCATTTGGGCAAAAGAAGAATACATTAACCCAGAAAAATTCCCACCTGGCACCACTCATTCTACTTTTGCTTCAAACCCATTAGGCACAGCACTGGCGTTAGAAGTCATGAAAATGACGCAAGAAGAAGATTTTGAATCGCAAGTGAATGAGCGCGGTGCTTATTTCTTAAAAGCGATTCAAGGCTTGAAATCCCGTTGGAAATGCGTAGGCGATGTGAGCGGTTTAGGGTTGGCGTTGCGCATTGAGCTATGTACTTCTGATGGGTTTACTGCAAGCCGCCAGCTAGCTGACCGCATGTTTAATGAAGGCCTCAAAGGCGACATTGACATTGCTGGTAAAAAATATGGCTTGGTATTAGACATTGGCGGCTACCAAAAAAATGTGATTACGCTTGCGCCTTCATTACTCATTACCAATGAAGAAATTGATTTAGGCATTCAACTTTTTGAAGCTTTACTCAAACGTTGTGGTGCAGAGTAAAAAAAGCATTTTTTTAAGGAAACCATTTGTTACTCAGCTTAAAGTCAATCAGCTTATTTTTGTTAGGAATGTTGCTCGATACCAGTTGCAATATTTTATTCAAAAAAGGCATGAATCATTTAGGTGAAACCACGCTAAAAGGCTGGCGCGGCATGTGGTTTAAAGTAAAAGCAGTATTAACCTCAAGCACCATCATGTTTGGGGTGATTGCAGGCATCTTGCAAATTGTGGTGTGGTTGGCGTTTTTATCCATCACACCACTTAATATTGCCGCACCGATTTTTAGTGCGAACAATATTTTTATATTGCTTGCATCTGCATGGATATTAAAAGAAAAAGTTAGCCCAAAACGTTGGGGTGGCGTACTGATGATTATGTTTGGCATGGTGTTGATTGGTAGCCAAGCTGCGTAAAAAATTAATTTTAAAAAATTGCATTGAATGAGAAGTTTTGAATTGGAAAACCTAAATTGAAAGAAATGGAATTGAAAGCAAAAGCAACGATTGATGATTTGTTAGGCCCTGTCGGTTTTATTGAGCGCAAAGGAAAAGCGGGCGTGCTCTTGATTCACGGCTTAACAGGCACACCTACCGAAATGAAGCAATATGGCAAAGCTATTTCTCGTAAAGGGTTTACGGTGGCTTGTGCACCTTTGGCTGGGCATTGCGATTCGATTGAGGCGCTCACCAAAACGACATGGAAAGACTGGTACAACTCCGTTGAAGTGGCGTTTGATGCTTTAAAAAAAGAGTGCGACCAAGTCTTTGTCAGTGGCTTATCCATGGGCGCTTTAATGGCGCTCATGATTGCAGCCAAAAGAAAAGACGATGTAGCCGGCATTATTTTGCTTTCAACCACATTTTTTTACGATGGCTGGAATGTCCCTAAATTTCAGCAAAAGTATATTTTGCCGATTGTGCTGTATAGCCCGTTGAAATATTTTTTAAATTGGGAAGAAAAAGCGCCCTATGGCATTAAGTGTGAACGCACACGCGCGCTGGTGCATGCCATTTTAGAGAATAAAGATACTCAAACGGCCGACAAAATTGGCTACTTTAAAACGCCTGCAACGGTTGTGCTAGAAAGTTTTAGGTTAATGAATGCCACTAAAAAGATTTTAAAAGAGGTAAAAGCACCAACCTTGATTGTGCATTCCACTGAAGACGACATGGCCAGCTTAGAAAATGCGCATTTTACCGAGGCGAATATTTCATCCGAAGTGATTGAGAAATTTTATATCGATGATACCTACCACGTGTTAACGCTGGATAGACGTAAAGATGACATTGCAAAACGTACGGCGCAATTTTGTAAAGATCATGTTTTAAGAATAATGGCAACTGAAGCAGCTTTTTAAAAATAATTTTTTGATATTAAGGAAGGAAAAACCATGACAACCGCAAACGTGACTGAAATTTCAACCGTGCTGGCAAAAATGATTGCAGACAAACTTGAAATTGACCCAGCAACTGTGACTTTACAAAGCAATTTAAAAGAAATCGGCCTCGATTCTTTAGATACGTTTGACTTGATTTTTGACGCTGAAGACCACTTCGGCATTAAAGTTTCAAACGATAAAGTCAATATTGAAACCTTAGAAGATGTGGCAAAAGTTGTACACGAGCTCGTCCTCGCCAAAGAAAAGAGCGCTGCATAATGGAAAAAGACCTTTCAAAGCGTGTTGTCGTCACGGGCTTAAGTGTTGTTTCGCCAATCGGCAGCGGCATCCCAGAACTCACACAAAATTTATACAGTGGTGTTTCAGGGGTTAAAAAACTGGACCGTGAATTTGTAGAGCAATTGGATTGCCAAATTGTCGCCCAATCACGCTTTGATGCTAAGGATCATTTTGATAAATATACGTATTCAACTTTGGACCGTACCAGCCAATTAGCGCTCTACACCAGTATTGAAGCGGTTAAAGATGCCAATTTGACGCTCACCGACACGCTAAAACCACGCATGGGTATCTATGTAGGCACGGGGATGGGGGGCGCAAATTCCATTGATGAAAATTATGAGCGCTTGTACAAAGGCGGGGCTAAACGCTTTAAACCTTTTACAGTATTAATGGGAATGAACTGCCAAGCCGCTTCTGCGATTGCATTACATCATCAAATTACTGGGCCAAACCACACTTACACCACGGCATGTTCCTCTTCTACAGTCGCTATTGGTGAGGCTGCCCGCTTAATTCGTCATGGTTATGCGGATGTCATGCTCACAGGTGGCGCTGAATCACTCTTAACGTTAGGTACTATTCGCGCTTGGGAAGCCTTACGCACCATGGCGCAAGAAGACCCAGAAGATATAGGCGCATCGTGCAAGCCTTTTTCTCTCAATCGCACTGGCTTGGTATTGGGCGAAGGCTCAGCGATGCTGGTGTTGGAATCTTACGCACATGCGAAAGCACGCGGTGCGCGCATTTACGCTGAAATTGTGGGTTATGGCACCGCAAATGATAGCGGACATATCACGCAGCCGGCGGTTGCAGGGCAAGTGCCAACCATGTTAGCGGCATTGAATGACGCGCAAATCAAACCTGAAGAAATTCGTTATATCAATGCGCATGGCACAGGCACACAACTCAATGATTTAGTCGAAACAAATTCAGTAAAACAAGTGTTTGGCGACCATGCGTATCAGTTAAGTATGAGTTCAACCAAAGGCGCACACGGTCATTTAATGGGCGCAGCAGGCGCATTAGAAACCTTAATTACCGTTGTGGCTTTAAAAGAACAACGTTTGCCACCAACCCTGCATTTAAAAGAAGTAGACCCGCAATGCGATTTAGATTATGTGCCGAACACCCCTAAAAAAGTTGAAAACTTTAAATATGCCATGAAAAATTCATTCGCATTTGGCGGCACAGGGGCATCATTGATTTTGAAAAACTGGGAGGAATAAATGTCTTTAACTAACCCACTTGAGGCTTCAGTGAATATTGATGACTCTGCGGCAAAAATTGCTCTGATTGAGACTGAACCTAAAGCGGAACAAAATATTCAAGCCGCAGATGCTGGCTACACCACGCATTACACGTTTACGGCTTCTAAATACGATGAACTGACTTGGCAGCGTTTACTACCAAAATCATTAGAAGGCTACCGTTACCATTTAGCCTTTGAACTTGCCAAAGTAGAAGGCTTTAAAGTGGGCTATGTGTCTATTTTAAAAGGCAAAACAGTTGCCATGATTGCGCCCATTTTTATTACAAACTATGCCTTAGACACCACCGTGCAAGGCGCGCTAAAAAATGTCACCACACGCATACAAAAATGGTTGCCCAATTTATTGAGTATTAAATTACTTTGTGTTGGCTCGCCCATTACAGATTCTGCGCAAATTGGTTACTTGCGTGATCAACCCATTGACCCGGAAATGCTCAATGTTTTAAACCAAAAATTAGAAGAAGTGGCAGACAAAGAAGGCGCAAAAGTGATTGCGTTTAAAGATTTGTTAGAAACAGATTTAAAGCCAATGATGCCGCTGATTGAAAAGCATGGTTTTTCGCAAGTAGACAATATGCCCGTTGCAAAAAATGTGATTAACTTCAAAAACCTAGATGAATATTTAGCCACCCTTAGTTACTCCACTCGCAAGGGATTACGCCGAAAAATGAAGGTGTTTAAAGACGTGCGCATAGAAGAACATGATGGCTTACCGCCACATTTAGATGATATTTATGAACTTTATTTAAATTGCTATGAAAAAAGTGAACTCAAATTTGAAAAATTAACCTTAGAATTTTTTGAATCTTTGTCAGGCTTAATGCCAAAACAATGCCGTTTTGTGTTGTATTTTGTGGGTGAAAAATTAATTGGTTTTAATTGTTTACTGCATGGCAATCAAATTTTGATGGATAAATATATCGGCATGGATTACGAGCAAAGCACAGAAGTGAATTTATACACACTGAGCTGGTTACATAATATTCAAATGTGTATCCGTGATGGGTTTAAAACGTTTCAAAGTGGCCAAGCCGCATATGCCACTAAACTGAGCTACGGCGCGACGCTAGAAAATACTTTTGTGCTGTTTAAACACCGCAATAAAGTCATGAACCGTATTTTAAAGCTGGCTTCAAATGTGTTGGCTTACGCTAATTTTGACGAATCTGTAAAAAAATAATTAAGCCATGAAACGTGCAATATCATCGCTTACTTTCAGTGCAGTTTTATTGGCGTTCTTGCTAATAGCGTTAGAAACTTCATCGCAAATTTTTTTAAAAATTGGTATTACGCAATTGGGGGAGTTTCCAACAACTTCTGTGGCGCAAGCCATTGATTTTATTATTTTTGCAGTGTTAAACCCGTTTGTGATGAGCGCAATATTGTGCATTATTTTTTCATTTATTACATGGTTAACATTGCTTTCAAAAGTTGATTTAAGCGTTGCGCATCCCATAACATCGTTAGTGTTGGTCACCATAGCGTTGAGCGCACATTTTATATTAGGCGAACCGCTCAATTTTATTCAAACAATGGGTATTTTGTGCATTGTGATTGGCGTGTTTGTTGTTTCTGATGATGCCAGTTCAAAAAACGCGAGCTTATAAAAAATGCGCTTAATCTTGCTTCCAAAACGATATTTTTTCCGCAACATTGGGGTGATTTTAATGCCAATTTTATTGGCATCTTGCGCAAATTTATTTGCCCCCGATGTTTCGCCGCAAGCCGTTGTGCAGGCGGTAAAAGTTTCTGAAGCTTGGCAATCGCCGCTGCCGCATGGCGGTGATGTAAAAAAATTAAAAGATTTTTGGGCGCAATTTGACGATGCACTTTTGGTTGAGCTGATTGCGGCTGCGCAAAAAAATTCGCCCACATTATCTGCTGCCACCTTGCGCATTGCACAAGCGCGCGCAACCCGCATTGATGCAAAAGCAGATTTATTGCCCACGGTTGATGGCAGCGCTTCAATGACTAAAGCTTTACAACAGCCCGTTGTGCCAATTTCTGGTCAATCAACATTTTTGCAGGGCGTTGCAAAATCAAAACAAGGGCAGATGCAATCCGCTTGGGAAATAGATTTATTTGGCGGCAATAGAGCCCTGTTAGAAGCAGCAAAAAAGCGCGAGCAAGCTTCAAAATCACAATGGCACGATGCCAATGTTTCAGTTGCGGTTGAAGTTGCCAACGCGTATTTCAACCAGCGCTTTTGCCAAATGCACACCCAACTATTTGAAGATGATTTAGCCTCGCACGCTAAAACGGTGGGTATTATTGAAAAATTAAAACAAGCAGGGTTTAGTTCAAAACATGATTTGCATGTTGCACAAGCGGCAACCAATGAAGCCCGCGCGCAGTTAGTGCAACAGCAAAAAAGTTGCGAAATTTTTCTTAAAGAATTAGTCGCTCTCACGCAATGGCAAGAAGCAACGTTAAGAGAAAAACTCAAGCAGCAAACTTTTAAAGCAAAGGCAGATGCCACGCTTTTTGCCGTGCAATCACTGCCCGCAGAGGTGATTCGTCAGCGCCCAGACATTGATTTAGCTGAATCTGAAGTGTATGCGCTGGCAAATGAAATTCAATATGCTAAAGCGCAGCGCTACCCTAAAATTAGTTTAAATGGGTACATTGGTTACACAAAGCTTACGCAAGGAGGGTTTGAAGCCAATGGTAAAGTATGGTCTTTAGGGCCGCTTTCAATGACTTTGCCCATTTTTGATGGCGGCAGAAGAAAAGCAAACGTAGAAACAGCCTTAGCCCGTTATGAAGATGCTGCGGTTAATTATCGGCATAAAGTTTTTGTTGCGGTGAAAGAGGTTGAAAGCGCAATGGTGACGTTATCAAACACAACGCCAAGATTTGAGGCGCTTAAACAAGCAAGGCAAGACTATGATGCTGCACTTAATCTGACAAAGCGTCGTTATGAAACAGGGTTTTCTACTTTATTAGAACTTGAAGATGAAAGCCGAAATTTACTAAAAGTAAAAACCGCGCACGTGGATTTATTAAACGAGCGTTATCAAGCTTGGTTAAGTTTATACCGCAGTGTTGGTGGTGGTTGGGAGCGCGCAGCAAACGTTGCGCAAACCTCTGAAAGCGCTGAAAGTCATTTGAATTTAAAGTCTCAAAATTAAAAGTCTCAAAAACTGAAAGTCTGAAAAATGTTTAAGTTAACGCCTTTACGCATCTTAGTGATAATTTTTCATGCGGTTTGTATTTTTTACATTTACAAACTCGTGACTTCTTCTGAGGAACTTGGCATTTCATCAAAACATGAAATCAAGTCACAATCATCTACACAATCTTTTGTGCAAGATTTATTGCCATCTGCGCTTACCGTTTCAACGGTTAAGCCAAGCTTAACAAATTTGTCTGTTTCAATTCCAGCAAACGGCAATGTGGTTGCGTGGCAAGAGGCCATTATTGGGGCAGAAGTGAATGGCTTAATGCTAAAAGAAATTTTAGTCAACGCTGGCGACGCTGTAAAACAAGGCCAACTGATTGCGCGATTTAGTGATGCCACTTTAGATGCAGAAATTGAACAAGCCAAAGCCAATGTTGCAGAAGCAAAAGCAGCCGCCTTAGAAGCAGAAGAAAATGCGGAACGCGCTTTAGTTGTAGAAGGCTCTGGTGGTTTGAGCGCACAACAGTTATCACAATACAAAAGTGCAAAATCAGTGAGTGCTGCAAAATTGCACGCCGCAGAAGCAGTGCTAAAAACTCAACAATTGAGAAAAATGCAAACGTATGTCCATGCGCCTGATAGTGGTGTGATTTCATCTCGCACGGCAACGTTGGGCATGGTGACCGCACCTGGACAAGAATTATTCAGACTGATTCGGCAAAATAGAGTGGAATGGCGCGCAGAATTGACCGCCACGGAAGTGAGCAAAATTAAACCCACTATGCAGGCCAATATTACCTTGCCTGACGGCAGTGAAGTCATCGGTAAGGTGCGTAGCGTTTCGCCTAATATTGATCAACAAACGCGTAATGCGATTGTATATGTTGATTTGACGCAAAGTACTGCCAAGCCCGGCATGTATGCCAAAGGGGAATTTATTCTCACCAACACGCCAGCATACACTTTGCCTGCTAGTGCAATTAGCATGCAAGAAGGGTTTGCTTACGTGATGCAGGTGGATGCAAAACAACGCATTAAGCCAATGAAAGTAAAGCTTGGCCGCAGAATACGCGATGATGTAGAAGTCATTGATTTTAAAGAGATTGACGCAGATTATGTATTAAGCGGCGGCGCTTTCTTAAAAGAAGGCGATTTAGTCAAAGTTGTTGCCCAAGATGCAAATGCCGGCTAGGAAGCAATCATGAACCTTTCTAGTTGGTCAATCAAAAACCCAGTTCCAACCATTATCTTTTTTATTTTGCTGTGCATGGCGGGCTTAATGAGCTTCAACGCCATGAAGCGGCAAAATTTTCCTGATTTAGATTTACCATTTATTACGGTCAGCGCAACGCTGCCGGGCGCATCACCCACGCAACTTGAAAACGAAGTGGCAAGAAAACTAGAAAATGCCATCGTAAAACTTCAAGATTTAAAACACATTTACACCAAAATTCAAGATGGCAATGTGCTAGTCACTGCGGAATTTCGACTAGAAAAACCCACGCAAGAAGCGCTTGATGATGTGCGTTCAGCTGTTTCTGAGACGCGTGCAGATTTACCCAATGATCTGCGTGACCCCATCGTCAGCAAAATGAATATTGCTGGAACGCCGATTTTAGCGTTCGCTGTGGATGCAAAATCGATGGACGAAGAAGCACTTTCTTGGTTTGTAGATGATGTGATTACCCGCAAATTAATGCGTGTGCGAGGCATTGGCAGTGTGAACCGCGTGGGTGGGGTAAATCGCCAAATTTGGGTAGAGTTAGACAGCTTAAAACTACAATCTTTAAATGCCAGTGCAGCTGATGTTTCTCGGCAATTAAAATTAATTCAACTTGAAACCACTGGCGGGGTTACGCAACTCAGTGGCCGTGAACAGCCTATTAGAACGCTTGCCACCGTTGATTCTGCTGATGCGTTAGCAAAAATTGAAATTATTTTAAGTGATGGGCGCAAAGTGCGCTTAGAGCAAGTGGCAAACGTGAAAGATACCATTGCCACCAAAAAAACAGCCGCATTTTTAAATGGTCAACCTGTGGTGGGCTTTGAAGTCTCACGCAGTAAGGGCGCCAGTGAGGTGGATGTTGGTAAGGGTGTGTTAGAGGCCTTAGCCGAAATTCAACAAGAATATCCAGATTTAAAAATCACTGAATCCTTTAATTTTGTGACACCGGTGTTAGAAGAGTTTGATGCTTCCATGCAGCTATTGCTTGAAGGTGCATTATTGGCGGTGCTGGTGGTTTGGCTATTTTTAAAAGATATTCGCGCCACATTTGTTTCTTCCATTGCCTTACCCTTGTCAGTGATTCCTGCCTTTATTGGCATGCATTATTACGGCTTTACCATTAATGTGGTCACGCTGCTCGCACTTTCATTAGTGGTGGGTATTTTGGTGGATGACGCGATTGTGGAAGTTGAAAATATTGCCCGACATTTACGCATGGGCAAAACGCCTTATCAAGCCGCCATGGAAGCCACCAATGAAATTGGCCTTGCTGTGATTGCAACAACATTCACATTGATTGCCGTTTTTTTACCTACCGCGTTTATGAGCGGGATTCCTGGGAAATTTTTTAAACAGTTTGGCTGGAGCGCCTCATTCGCGGTATTTGCTTCATTAGTCGTCGCGCGTATGTTAACGCCGATGATGGCCGCTTATTTAATGAAACCCGTTGCAACAGGTCAAGAAAAAGACGGCGGTTTAATGCGTGGGTATATGTCATTAGTAAAATGGTGTATTGCGCACCGTATCATTACATTATTTTCTGCTATTTTATTTTTTGCGGGTTCACTTTATTTAATTCAGTTTTTGCCCAAAGGATTTATTCCTTCAGATGATAATTCGCAAACCCAAGTGCGGATTGAATTACCACCAGGCGCCACACTGCAACAAACCATTCACTCGGCAGAATCTGCGCGAAGTTTATTAAAACCGATGTCAACCATTAACAGTGTTTACACCACCATTGGCGCGGGCGCTGCAGGCAGCGACCCCTTTGCAGGCGGCGGCATTGCAGAAACCCGCAAAGCGACACTCACGATTATTTTAAATCCGCGTGGACAGCGCCCTAATAAACAACTGATTGAGCAAGAAATTCGCCAACGACTAAAATCTTTACCCGGTGTACGCATTAATGTTGGCTTAGGCGGCTCGGGTGAAAAATATGCCTTAGTGTTAACTGGCAATGATGCTGCACTGTTACAAACCACTGCGAATGCGGTAGAAAAAGAGTTGCGTAGCATTCCGGGCATTGGCAACGTTGCTTCCACAGCGGCGTTGGTGCGGCAAGAAGTTGTGGTGAAACCCAACTTTTCTGCAGCAGCGGATTTAGGGGTTACCACCGCCGCGATTGGTGAAACCCTCAGAATTGCCACGGTAGGCGATTACGAAGAAGCGCTTACCAAATTAAATTTAGAAAGTAGACAAATCCCTGTTGTGGTCAAAATAAATGAATCGGCTAAAACTGACATCAGTGTTTTAGAAAAACTAGCAGTGCCGGGCGTACGTGGCCCAGTGCCGCTGGGTCAAGTGGTGACTATGCAAGTGGCAAGCGGCCCTGCGATTATTGATCGTTATGACCGCGCGCGAAACATTGAGCTCAATATTGAGCTTTCAGGCGTGCCATTAGGAGAAGCCACAGAAGCAGTGAAACAACTCCCAAGCATTAAAAACTTGCCCGCAGGCATTACCCAAACTGAAATGGGCGATGCTGAAACCATGACCGAACTTTTTTCAAGTTTTGGGATAGCCATGTTTACTGGCGTGGTGTGTATTTATTTTGTTTTAGTGTTGTTATTTAAAGACTTTTTACAGCCAATTACTATTTTAGTAGCCTTGCCGCTTTCATTAGGCGGAGCTTTTGTTGCGTTACTGTTGGCAGAAAAAGCGCTTTCAATGCCATCCATGATTGGGTTAATCATGCTAATGGGGGTGACCACTAAAAACTCTATTTTGCTGGTTGAATACGCCATGATGGCAAAGCGAGAACAAAAAATGCAATCGATAGAAGCGTTGCTAGACGCATGTCATAAACGCGCAAGACCGATTATTATGACGACCATTGCCATGATGGCGGGCATGTTACCCATCGCATTGGCATGGGCATCTGGCGATAGTTCGTTCAGAAGCCCGATGGCGATTGCCGTGATTGGCGGTTTAATCACCTCAACCTTTTTAAGTTTATTGGTGATTCCGGCAATCTTTACGTTTGTGGATGATTTAGCCCAGCTTTTTCGCAACAGTGTAAAAGCGGCCTCTTAATAAAGTTGATTGCCCATCAATCATTAAATGAATGGGCTTAAAAACTTAAAATCATCCTTCTTATTGAAAATTCTTTTTTAATCAATCTCAGCGTACATGCAGTAAACTTTAGCCTAATCCTTCAAAATTTAGGCGGTTTGCATGATTGATGATGTTTTTGCCAGTTACATGGTGAACAAAAAAAATAATTTAGAACCAACAAACGCAGATGCAATTATTGCTTTTTTAAGCGCGCTGGTTGAAGAAATTCGCCCAAAAAAATCAACCGATGTTGATTTTGCCATTAAATCAATTCAAGCGTTATGTTACTTACTTCAGCAAGATGTAAAAAAAGCGCAATGTCTGCGCGAAGCAATTTTTTACGTGTTGAATGAGCGCAATCCAATTTCACTTTTTCTAGTGTCAAGGCATTCGGTTTTTTCAGGTTTTTTTACAGAATTGCGCCGTAGAATGGCCCATAAATTTTTACCAAGTGCCTTGGATGAACAGTATTTGGTTGATTTATTTTCAGTTTTTTTTCATAAATCGAGCGATGACGAATGGGTGACAGAAGTGCCAGACGCGGTTTGGGTTGCGCTAATTGACGCGATTGCGTTTGAAAATGCGCCTATTGCGTGTAATGAGGCCTGTAGAAAAAATGTTTTTGCCGCCATTCAAGTACTTTCTTACCGCATTACCGCGTTAGGGTTAGAGCCTGAATTGCTCAGAAATTATCCTGAGCTTGAACGCGTAGATTCCCCTTTTATTGTGCAAAATCAAGAACTTTCTCTCATTATTCCAGCGCTTTCAGAAGCTGTAGAATCAACAGAATCTTCATTACAAACAACGCATATTAAGCATATTTTTGTCATGCTCGATCAATGTAAAACCATTATCAATAAAGTCCGCCGCAATACTTCGCAAACAGGCACCAGCATTCATCTTACATATTTATTACAGCAACTTAGCCAGCAAATGGCGCGCTTAGAAAGTTTGCTTAACATTGTTACTCCCAATCAAAATCATCATGAATTTATTCATTCAAAATTTGAAATCGTCCAGCTATTTAAAAGCTTGGTGTACAGCGAGTGCCATAAAAATGATTTAACTACGCATTGGCAGGAAAATGTTGAAGTAATGGCACTGCGCGTAACAGAAAATGCCAGCCGCACTGGCGAGCATTACATTACTGAAAATCGCAGTGAATATTTTGCATTAATGCATTCCGCCATGGGAGCGGGTTGTATCATTGCGGTGATGGCAATGCTGAAAATTATTGTTGCAAAACAACATATTGCACCACTCACTGAGGCGATTTTATTTAGCTTGAATTATGGTTTAGGTTTTATTCTCATTCATATTTTACATTTTACAGTGGCCACCAAGCAGCCAGCGATGACCGCCGCAGCCATTGCCGCCAGCATTGATGCGAGCGATAGTAAGTCTAAAGAAATGGATCGTTTGGTTTTAATTATTGCAAACACCATGCGCAGCCAATTGGTGGCGATTTTTGGCAATATGGTGGTGGCGATTCCTGTGGCAATGGCGATTGCTTGGGCGATTTTTTATTGTACGGGGCAACATTTTGTTTCTGTAGAAAAAGCGCAGCATTTGCTTACTGATATTCACCCTTTTAAAAGTGGCGCAGTGCTTTATGCTGGAATTGCTGGCATCTGTTTATTTTTATCAGGGCTGATTGCAGGTTACCACGATAATTTGGCTATTTATAACAAAATTCCACAGCGCTTGCGTGCCGTTGTTTGGCTGCAAAAATGTTTAGGCGTTGCGCGTTTGGCGCGGGTGGCCAATTATATTGAAAATAATTTAGGCGCATTAGCGGGTAATTTTTATTTTGGCTGTTTGTTAGGCGGCGCAGGGGCGGTTGGCATTTTATTTGGGCTGCCATTTGATATTCGTCATATTGCGTTTTCTTCTGCATTTGTTGGTTATGCAGCAGTGGGTTTAGACTTTATTTTGACATGGCAAACAGCGGCTTATGCAGCACTCGGCTTGGCGCTGATTGGATTCATGAATTTGACGGTGAGCTTTAGTTTAGCGTTGTATGTTGCCATGAAATCGCGCAAAGTGCGTTTTAAAGCGTGGCGGTTGCTGATTAAAAATTTTGGGACAAGGCTCAATCAATCACCATTAGATTTTGTGATGCCGCCTAAAAAAATTGAGAATATAAGTTAGAAAAAAAGAAAATGTTACAGATTTTTACTGTAATACCCTAGATTTCTTAATGCACTTTTTTTAGCATGTAATCAGGTAAACCTTCAACTTTGGTTGATTTAGCTCTGTCAAATTTAAAGTCGGGACATTTTTCATCGACAGAAATAAACCCTCCGTTTGGATAGCAAATTAACTTTCCATTCGCGTCAATTAATTTAGCTGGAATATCACAGCAAGCGCTAGTACGGTAGTAAACCAAGTGACCTTTATAAGTTGTTTTGTATAAATCTCTTATTTGAAGATTTTTTGATTCGGTGTTTGTGTTCTTTTCAACTGTATTAGATGCAAGACTTATTGATTGTTCAATTACCATCAGAATCAGCAAACTTAAAATATATACAAAGCTATTATTATTCAAATGTTTATCATTGTTTTTTATATCAAATTTCATGCCTTACTCACCTCAGTAAATAATCAGATTGTTTTTATAAACACCAAACTTTGGTTTGGTGCGCAAGGTCCATCCAAATAGCCCAAGCGCTGGCAATGCTTAATATCAAACCTGCAAGGCGCATGCCGTAAGGTTCAATGGCGCGTGTTTTAAGTTTTAACCAGGCCCATGGCGCAAAAAAAAGCGCAATACTACTGCCCGCGGCAAAAGCTGCCATGCTGATTGCGCCACCTAAGGCATTGCCGTTAAATGATGCAATGATGAGCGCAGAATAAAGTAAACCGCAAGGCATTAATGCCCACAATAAGCCGATGTAAAAAAAACCTAAGCGAATGCGTGTTAATTGTTTAACTTTCTGCCAAACTTGGCTGCCCGCGCGTTCAACCCAAATGGGTTGGCGGGCAAAAATAATGAGCATTGCGCCCCAAAAAAATACCAAGATATGAAAAAACGTCCAAAGTGGATGCAGGATTTTACTGTAAGAAGACAGCCATGCGATGCTTTGCATGGCAAGCGTCGCGATTGCGCCAAGCAACGCATAACCACATAAACGCCCAACATGATATTGATAAATAGCATGAGGCTGGTTGGCTGTTTTAGAAAATCCAGCACATGCCGCCCCGCACATGGCAACACAATGCGGACCGCCCGCCAAGCCCATTAAAAATGCGCTGGAAATTAAACTAACGGTGATTGACATGCAATGCGAATAGCGTTGTTAAGCTTAAGAATTTATCGCAATTTGTCATAAAAATATCTGGTGATTTATGGTTTTGTAACGCCCGTCGCTGCATGATTTCTGGCTTTGACTGCAGGCGCTAAAGCGTTCATTTCTTCAGCGGATAGCGGCTTGCCTTCGTTGTCTAACGTGCTATTAATATTCACGCCTTTTTGATAATAATCGTCATCCACCACTGGGTCGCGATGGCTGACTGCAATATAAACGGTGATTAAACTTGCCACCACCACTGCCGCAGGACCACCAAACACAAGCCATGCATGACCATAATGCCACCAAGCTTTTGATTTTTCATGGTTTTTACTAGAATTTTGCATGGTAGTTCCTTTTTTAATAGACGCTAGATTTTAACGCAAGCTTCAAAATAAGCGTTGATCAATATCAAAGACTAGGCAAACAAATTTATTCAATTCAATCCTTAAGCTTAAATAATTATTGAGCGATAAAAAATACCGATTTTTCGCTAACAGCTTCTTTTGTATCTAATGCTTCAACTTTGAATAAAATTTTGTGTGAACCTGCTTCAATACTGCCATCGACAATTTGTAAGCTCACAGGAAACATGCGCGTTTGTGCGGGTTTAACCGTCACAGTTTGTTTTGATGCAACTTTTAAGCCATCCAATCCTTCTACTGCAATATGGTATTTTTGTTTAATTTCTGTGGCGTTGGTAATTTGTAAGCGGTAAACATTTTCAACATTTCCGCCAGGCACTAAGCGCGACATGACACCGCGATCGCGAATGACATCCACCGTAAATGAACTGCGCATGGCAATGGAAACCGCAAAGGCAATACAAATTGCTAGTAAAACGCCAGCATAAATCAGCACGCGCGGGCGCAGAATTTTTTGAATAATTTGATGCTGTGACCAATGGTTGCTCATGCCATTTTGCGTTGAAAATTTAATCAATCCGCGTGGATATTCCATTTTATCCATCACGCTGTCACATGCATCCACGCACAATCCGCAACTAATGCATTCGTATTGCAGACCATCGCGAATATCAATCCCCACAGGGCAAACCTGAACACAAAAGCTGCAATCAATACAATCACCTAAGCCTTGGGCTTTGGCGTTGATATTTTTTGATCGCCCACTACGCGGTTCGCCACGTTCTTGATCGTAACTGACGATGAGCGTGTCTTTATCAAACATGGCACTTTGAAAACGCGCATAGGGACACATGTATTTGCAGACTTGTTCGCGTAAAAATCCAGCGTTGCCATACGTTGCAAAGCCATAAAAGCAAATCCAAAACGTTTCCCAAGGGCTTAAATTAAACAAGCTGATGCCTTCAAATAATCCGCGAATTGGTGTGAAATAGCCTAAAAAGGTAAAGCCTGTCCACATGGAAAATAAAATCCAAATGGCATGTTTTAAAGATTTTTTGGAAATTTTTTGAGCGTTAATTGGGCTATTATCTAGCTTGATGCGTGCGGCACGGTCGCCTTCTACTTTGCTTTCAATCCACAGAAAAATTTTGGTGTAAACACTTTGCGGGCAAGAAAAACCGCACCAGAGTCTGCCAGCTACGGCAGTAAATAAAAAAAGGGCGAGCGCAGCGATGATTAAAATGACCGCTAAATAGATTAAATCTTGTGGATATAAAATCAGGCCAAAAATATAAAAACGGTGCGTGCCAATATCTAATAGCAACGCTTGCCGATCACCCCACATCAGCCAAGGTGTGCCGTAAAATACGATCTGTGTAATCCATAAAATAATCCAGCGCCAGTTAGTAAAAAAACCTGATGTGGTGCGTGGGTATATTTTTTTCTGAGATTCGTATAAAAAAACCATTTCGTCTTGTGAGGGTTCGCTCACAATGGGAATGATTTTTTTAGTGTTTTTGGATGCTTGCGCCACAGGGAATATTAGGATGAATAATGCGCTGATTTATATACTTAAAGTTTTGATGGTCAGAGATAAACGCGGGTTAAACACATTCACAAATAAAGTTGATGTGCTTAACGCTTTGTTTTAATTTACTCGTCATCACTTTCTAAATCATTTTCAGCGCCGTCTGGCCTGTTAGAAAAACGCCAAACATAAGAAGCCAGCACATGAATTTGTTCTGCCGTTAAACGGGCATTTTGTGCGGGCATTTGGTTATCCTTACCGTAATTAATGCGTTCAATAATCGCGGCTTCACCAAACCCATGCAGCCAAATATTGTCAGATAAATTTGGCGCACCAATGGCTTGATTGCCTTTGCCTTCCGCACCATGACACGCAGCACAAACCGCAAATTTCGGTTTGCCTAATGCGGCACGATTAGCATCATGTGGGCTGTTAGATAAACTCAATACATAGTTGGCAACGTTTTTAACATCGTTTGGGTCACCCACTGCTGCTGCCATTGGCGGCATAATGCCATGACGACCTAAAGTAATGGTTTCCTTAATTTTTTCTGGGCTGCCGCCATGAATCCAATCATTATCAGTTAAATTAGGGAAACCTTTACTGCCATGTGCGTCTGAACCATGACATTGTGAACAATTGTTCATAAATAAACGTTCACCAATTGCCATCGCTTTTGCATCTTTTGCAACATCTACAGGGGTCATTGCCACAAATTTTGCGTAAATGGGTGCAATTTGTTTTTTGTTGGCTTCCACTTCTTGTTGATATTGCCCAACGCTACTCCAGCCAATTGCACCTTTATAAACACCCAACCCCGGATAAATAATTAAATAAGCAGCGCCAAAAACGGCCGTAATGACAAATAAATACATCCACCATTTTGGCAATGGATTGTTCATTTCTACAATGTCTTCATCGTAAACATGGCCTGTGGTGTTATCGGTGGTGCTCATTTGTTTCACTTTGCTGGTGCCAAACAGTAATGCCAAACAGCCGATAATGCCGCCAATTACAATAAACGAAATAAAATACGACCAAAACGGACTGGTAAAGTCACTCATTCTTCTTCTCCTTCAAACGGCAGTTTTGCCGCTGCATCAAAATCTTGTTTTTTGGGTTTAGACCAAGCCCAAAGCCAAATGCCTATAAATGTTACAAAGGTTGCCAGTGTTGCAATAATGCGTAAGTCGGTAATGTCCATCATGTATCCGTTACTTAAGCATGGTTACTTAAGGACAGTGCCTAGCACTTGCAAGTACGCAATTAAGGCTTCCATTTCAGTTTTGCCGTACACGTCATCCGCCGCTTTGCTGATTTCATCTTCTGTATAAGGCACACCATTTTTTTTCAAAGCGCGCATGTGGTTGGGCAATTGTTTGGCGTTAACCAAATCTTCATTGAGCCAAGGGTAGGCTGGCATGACAGATTCAGGCACTAAATCACGTGGATTGGTTAAATGAATGCGGTGCCATTCATCACTGTATTTTTTTCCTACGCGGTGCAAATCTGGCCCGGTGCGTTTGCTCCCCCAAAGGAATGGATAGTCATAGACAAACTCGCCCGCCACAGAGTAATGACCATAACGCAAGGTTTCCGCTTTAAACGGGCGAATCATTTGTGAGTGACAAGTATTACAGCCTTCACGAATATAAATATCGCGCCCCGCAAGTTGTAGCGGCGTGTAAGGCTTTAAGCCTGTGATGGGCGTTGTGGTAGATTTTTGAAAAAATAGCGGCACAATTTCTACTAAACCGCCGAACGAAATCACGCAAATAATTAAAACAATCATTAAAAAACTGTTTGTTTCAATCGTTTCGTGGGTAAATCCTTTATTTTCACTTGATTGATGTTGACTCATGATTTTTCTCTTATGCGATAACAGGAGTTGCGTGGTGGGGCGTTACCGCAGGAATTTTAGCTTGCGTAACTTTGCCCATCTGCACGGTTTTAACGACATTCCATAGCATGATGGCCATACCGCTTACATACAGCAAGCCGCCAATCATACGAATCACATAAAATGGATGCGTGGCTTTGACTGCTTCAACGAAGGTGTAAGTGAGTGTGCCGTCATCATTCATTGCGCGCCACATTAAACCAGCGGTAATGCCTGACACCCACATTGCTGTGATGTACAACACAATCCCGATGGTGCCTAACCAAAAGTGCAACTCAATGGCTTTTTTGCTATACATTTGTTTTAAACCATATAAGCGTGGAATTAAGAAGTAAAGCGCACCCATGGAGATAAAGCCCACCCAGCCTAATGCTCCAGAATGCACGTGACCAATGGTCCAGTCTGTATAGTGTGAAAGCGCATTTACGGTTTTAATCGCCATCATCGGGCCTTCAAACGTACTCATTCCGTAGAAAGAAAGTGAAACGATCATAAAACGAAGAATAGGATCGTCACGTAATTTGTGCCAAGCGCCAGACATTGTCATCATGCCGTTAATCATGCCGCCCCAACTTGGCGCGAGTAAAATTAATGAAAGCACCATACCAACAGATTGTGTCCAATCTGGTAATGCGGTGTAGTGCAAGTGGTGAGAACCAGCCCACATATAGGTGAAGATCAAGCCCCAAAAGTGGACGATAGATAAACGATAAGAGTAAACAGGGCGTTCTGCTTGTTTTGGTACAAAGTAATACATCATGCCCAAAAAGCCCGCCGTTAAAAAGAAGCCAACTGCGTTATGTCCATACCACCATTGAATCATCGCATCTTGCACGCCAGCATAAGCTGAGTAAGATTTAAATAATTCCGCAGGAATTGCCATGCTGTTCACAATATGCAAAACAGCCACCACAATAATAAATGCGCCATAAAACCAATTAGCTACATAAATATGTTTCATTTTGCGATGCGCAATCGTGCCAAAAAACACGATGGCATACATGACCCAAACAATTAAAAGCAAAATATCAATGGGCCATTCTAATTCTGCGTATTCTTTGCTCGAGGTATAACCCAAAGGCAAGGTAATAATCGCTGCAACAATGACCGCCTGATAGCCCCAAAAAGTCATGCGTGAAAGCAATGGAAACGCCAATTGTGTTTGGCTGGTGCGCTGGACTACATAATAAGAAGTAGCAAAAAGTGCACAGCCACCAAAAGCAAAAATCACCAAATTGGTATGCAATGGACGTAAGCGCCCAAAACTTGTCCACGGTAAACCTAAATTAAGTTCAGGGTAAGCCAGTTGCGAGGCGATAATGACGCCCATTAACATGCCCAACACCCCCCAAACTACTGACATCACGGCAAAATTTCTGACCGCATAATCATCATAAAATTGAGAAACCGATGAATTACTCATACAACGCGTCCTTAAAATTAATGCTAAAAAATTAATGCTAAAAAAATTAAAACTAGAGAATTACACTAAACAACAAATAAAAAATTAAATTATGGCGATTTTAATCAACAATATGGTTCATTTAAACCATTAATACGCATGGATAACGGTGGTTATTCTCAAACTTAAAAAGCTGAACTTTTTTGAAGTTGGGTTTGCAGATACTTTTATTGATCATCTTCTAAAATCCGCTGACCTTCTTCTTCAATGTCTTCAAACTGCCCACGATACACTGCCCACCAAAGCCCAACTAAAACAATGAGCGCCATGACCACAGAAAGGGGAATCAGAATAAATAAAATATCCAACATTAATCCTTAGCGCTTTTTTTAGCAGTGTTGTTAAATTGCGTGAGTCTAAGTGCATTTCCAACCACAATCAGTGAACTCAACGCCATGCCTAAACCCGCAAGCCAAGCCGAAAGCACCCCAAAGAACGCTAGTGGAATCGACACCAAGTTATAAACAATTGCCCAGCTAATATTTTGTTTAATAATCGTCATGGTTTTTTGTGCATGATTTATAAGTGCAGGAATTTGCGAGATATCACCGTTTAATAAAATATAGTCTGCGTGCGCGTGTGTGAGTGGCACGCCTTTACCCATGGCAATGGACACATGTGCGCTTGCCAAAATCGGCCCATCATTTAAGCCATCTCCCACCATCAAAATTTGCTTCCCTTGTTCTTTCAAGCGCTTTAATCTCAAAAATTTATCTTGAGGACTGCAGGTGGCGCTAAATTTTTCAATCCCCAATTGCAATGCCATTGTTTGCACTGAGTAAGACTGATCGCCTGATAAAAGTTCTATATGTAAGCCTTTTTCTTTTAATAACTGTACGGTTTTTTTTGCATCATTTTTTGTCTTTTCTTGCAATTCAAACGTTGCCAACCAGCCTTGCGCGTCAGCAAGATACACTTGTTGTTTTTGCACGTCTGTAACTGGTGTCACACAAAATTTAGCAGAGCCTAATTTTAATTTCCCAACAATATTAAACGGCAAATTTTCAAGCACGATGTCTGAACATTTACCAGAAATGCCTGCGCCAATTTCCTCAGTGATTTCAACAAGTTCAAAAATTTGCGCATCTGACTTTTCTTGATGTGCTTTTAAAATGGCGCGGGAAATTGGATGGTTTGAGTGGTGCGCCAGCGCAGCTGCTATAGTAAGCGCGATATCGGCAGAAAGCCCTTCTTTTGTTTGAATCTGCGTGATTGAAATATTGTCTTCGGTCAGCGTACCCGTTTTGTCAAAAATAACGGTATCAATTTCTGCAATATTTTCAATGGCTTGCAAATGTTTGATTAAAATGCCGCGCTTAACAAATGCGCTTGCACTCGCTAGCATGGCGGCAGGCGTTGCTAGGGAAAGCGCACACGGGCAAGTGACAATCAGCACCGCGGCTGCAGTCATCAGTGCGCGCCCATGATCAACATTCCAAAGCAAGGCTGCGGCCAACACAGCGCTTAAAATAACAAATAGTAAAAAAGGCTTAGCTATCCGATCGACCAATTGCGACAATCTGGGTTTTTCAAACGCAGCTTGGTTAATCAAGTTAACAATTTGGCCGTATTGGGTTGATTCGCCCAAGCTTTCAACCAACACATTCACCGCTTGGCCTAGGTTATAACTGCCTGCAACAACCGTATCATTTAAGTTTTTTTGAATCGGTTTTGATTCACCTGTCAGTAACGATTCATCCACGCGCGTTTGTCCGAGCGAGATCTTGCCATCCGCTGGAAACGCCTCACCTAAATTCACGCGTACGGTATCGCCAATCTTTAAATTTGCATTCAGCACACGCGTAAAACTGCCATCCGTATTGAGTCGCGCAGTATTTTCTGGAATGCGATTGACTAAAGTTTCGAGTGCACCCAGCGTTTTTTGATGCAATTTAACCTCAATTAAGCGCGCTGAAAGAAGAAAAAAGACAAACATCGTCAGTGAGTCAAAATAAACGACGTGTCCCCACCAGCCACTTGGGTCAAATGTGGCGGCGGAACTGACGACAAAGGTAATCAAGATTCCTAAGGCTACAGGTAAATCCATGCTGATTTTTTTGGAAATTAAATCGCGATAGGCATTGCTAAAAAAACTGCTGCTAGAAAATAAAATCACGGGCAGAGAAAGCAGCCAAGAGGCCCAATTAAGTAATAAAAGAATGTCGCTAGAAATTTCACCTTGTTTGGTAAAGTAGCTGGGGCTGGCGTACATCATGACTTGCATCATGCAAAAGCCCGCAACCAGCCATCGCCAAAATGCCGCGCGGCTTTTTTTAATCTGCTCACGCTGAAACTCTACATTGCTGGCAGGGTTTGCGCTGTAACCTAGCGTTTGTACTGCTTTAAAAATGGTGGAGGGTTTGGTTTTTTCTGGCGACCACACAATGACTGCACGGTTTTTGGCGAGGCTGACACGACAGCTTTCAACGCCCTCTAACGATTGCAATCCGTTTTCAATGATGCCTGAGCAAGCTGCGCAACGTAAACCATTCAATAAAATATTAGATTGAACAAGTTGAATGTTATTTTCATTGCCAGCGCTACTTTTTTTTACAGGCTGGCTAAATTTTGACCATTGTTCTTCGGTATCTAAAATTGCCCAAGCATCATTTGGCAAAACATTTTGCGCCAAGTCTAACTGATCAGCAGGACTGCTGTGGAAGGTCGCAAATGCTTGATCAGAAGGTTGCAAGGGAAAAATCCAAATTAGGCCAAAGATTAAAACTAAAAATTAAAACTAATCTTCATAAAATTGCATCAAAAAGTTAAATCCGATTGCGTTGAAAGGTTTGATTTAAATCAACGCCATTTTGTTAAAAAGCGTAAAAAATAAAAGTGTGATTTTAATCTGTAAAATCAATATTTTATATACTGAAAAAGACATATTTTGTTACAAAATGTTTCAAATTGTTTTAAAAAATATACAAATATGTTTGTTAAATAAGGTGATTGAAAAACTCAAAAAAAGCACCATATTAAAAAAAGCTAAAGACGTATTTTTTTAGATTAATTTCAATATTGAAATTGATTTAAACCCGAGGAGTAAAAAATGAGATTTGATAAATTAACCACAAAATTCCAACAGGCCATTAACGAAGCGCAAAGTTTGGCGGTGGCGAACGACAGCCCGACCATTGAAGCGCAACATTTATTATTAAGTCTTTTGAATCAAGAAGATGGCGGCACGAGTTCATTGCTTTCACATGCTGGGGTGCATTTAGCGCCGTTAAAAGTTGATTTGGCAAAAGCCATCGAAAATTTACCCAAAGCAACGGGCAGTGCGGGCGAAGTCACACTTTCACGCGATTTAAATAATTTATTAAATGTGACAGATAAATTGGCCTTGCAACGCGGCGATGGATTTATTGCCAGTGAAATGTTTTTGCTAGCGTTGGCCGATGACAAAGGCGCGACTGGTAAATTACTCAAAACCCACGGTCTATCAAAAACCGCATTGACACAAGCCATTGATGCAGTACGAGGTGGCGAGCAAGTCGATGGCGCAGACGCGGAAACCAATCGCGAGGCGCTTAAAAAATATACGGTAGATGTGACCGAACGCGCACGGCAAGGCAAGCTTGACCCTGTGATTGGGCGCGACGATGAAATTCGCCGCGTGATTCAAATTTTAGGCCGTCGCACAAAAAATAACCCTGTGTTGATTGGTGAGCCTGGCGTGGGAAAAACTGCGCTGGTCGAAGGTTTGGCGCAGCGCATCGTTAATGGTGAAATTCCAGATTCTTTGCGTGGTAAAAAAGTGCTGGCATTAGACATGGCGGCTTTGCTTGCGGGTGCAAAGTATCGTGGTGATTTTGAAGAGCGCTTAAAATCAGTATTAAAAGAACTCGCGCAAGATAAAATTCAAAGCATTGTTTTTATTGATGAAATTCATACCATGGTGGGCGCGGGCAAGGCTGAAGGCGCCATGGATGCAGGCAATATGCTGAAACCTGCGCTCGCCCGTGGCGAACTGCATTGCGTGGGAGCAACTACGTTGGATGAGTATCGAAAATACATTGAAAAAGATGCTGCGTTAGAGCGTCGTTTCCAAAAAGTGTTGGTCGATGAACCAAGCGTGGAAGACACCATTGCGATTTTGCGCGGGTTAAAAGAAAAATATGAAACGCATCACGGTGTGGAAATTACCGACCCTGCGATTGTCGCGGCGGCGGAGTTAAGCCACCGTTATATCACCGACCGTTTTTTACCCGATAAAGCGATTGATTTAATTGATGAAGCGGCTTCGCGCATCAAAATGGAGATTGATTCCAAGCCTGAAGTGTTGGATAAATTAGAGCGCCGGCTCATTCAGTTAAAAATTGAGCTGGAAGCCGTGCGCCGTGAAAAAGACGAAGCCAGTAAAAAGCGCTTTACTTTAATTGAAGAAGAAATTGCAGATTTAGAAAAAGAATATGCTGATTTAGAAGACATTTGGAAAGCTGAAAAAGCACAAGTGCAAGGCTCTGTGCATGTTAAAGAAGCGATTGAAAAAATTAAATTTGAGATTGAAGCGGCAACACGCAAAGGCGATTGGCAAAAAGTGTCTGAGTTGCAGTATGGCAAATTGCCACAATTAGAAGCGCAGCTAAAACAAGCGGCGAGTTCTGAAACGCAATCTCAAGATTCTCAATTATCAGCTAAGCCAAAAATGCTGCGCGTAGAAGTGGGTGCGGATGAAATTGCAGAAGTGGTGAGCCGCGCAACGGGGATTCCTGTGAGCAAAATGATGACAGGAGAGCGCGAAAAACTCTTGCATATGGAAGATAAATTGCATGAACGCGTGATTGGGCAAGATGAAGCGGTGCGTTTAGTGTCTGATGCGATTCGCCGCTCGCGTTCAGGGTTAAGCGATCCAAATCGACCTTATGGCAGCTTTTTATTTTTAGGGCCAACGGGCGTGGGTAAAACCGAACTGTGCAAAACCTTGGCTGGCTTTTTATTTGATTCAGAAGATCATTTAATTCGCATCGACATGAGTGAATTTATGGAAAAACATTCTGTCTCACGCATGATAGGCGCGCCGCCAGGCTATGTGGGTTATGAAGAAGGCGGGACATTGACCGAAGCCGTGCGCCGTAAACCTTACAGCGTGATTTTGCTGGATGAAGTAGAAAAAGCGCATCCCGATGTGTTTAATATTTTGCTACAAATTTTGGATGATGGCCGCTTAACCGATGGGCAAGGCCGCACGGTAGATTTTAAAAATACCGTGATCATTATGACCAGTAATTTAGGCTCGCAAATGATTCAAAACATGGCGGGCAAAGATTATCAGTTGGTTAAATTAGCGGTGATGGGTGAAGTAAAAGAACATTTCAGGCCAGAGTTTATTAACAGAATTGACGAAGTAGTGGTGTTCCACGGCTTGGGCGAAGAAAATATTAAAGCCATTGCAAAAATCCAGTTGCAATATTTGGCAAACCGCTTGCAAGCCATGGACATGCAACTTAACGTAACCGACGCTGCGCTTGCGGAAATTGCCAGTGCTGGCTTTGATCCTGTGTACGGCGCGCGGCCGCTCAAACGGGCGATTCAGTCTGAAATTGAAAATCCGCTGGCTAAAGAAATATTGGCTGGCACGTTTATGGCTAAAGATACGGTGAATGTTGACGTTAAACAGGGGCGGCTTGTGTTTAATTGATTTTAATCAGATTATTTTTTTTCAAGCCAATGGATTTTCCTAATAATGTTCAAGTGATGACATTAAAACAATGATGCTAAAACAATGGTTTTTTAAAACAATGAAATTAAAACAATGAAATTAAAACAAATAAATTTCAACAATTTTTTTGCAATGGGCTGTTTGCTTATCAGCTTAAATAGTCACGCTTATACGGCTGTTGAAAATGAAACATTTGATAATGAACCGCCGCTGATTAAAAACTTGCTTGAAAGTGCAAGTGTTTTAATTGCCAGCAGTAACAGCGTTGAAACGGACTGGAAGGCTGCAAACTTGTACTGCGAAGCCGCACGCATGGGCAGTGCAGAAGGTATTTATCGGTTAGGCATGCTCTATGCGTTTGGGCAAGGCGTGCCAGAAAATCCTGAATATGCAGCCAATTTATTTAGTATTGCATCGCTACACGGGCATTACCAAGCGCAAAAAATGTTAGAAACATTTAATGTATCCGCGTCAAATTCGCCCGAATGTATTTTGCAAGCGGTTGCACCAGAAATGAAAAATACGCAATTTGCAAAAAATGACAGCAATCAACACAAGGTTGACGAAAAAAATAGCATTGAAAACTTGTTGGCGCAACTCCCTAAAAATAAACGTTGGATTATTGATATGGTGGAAAAAATTGCGAAATTTCATCAGGTTGATCCAAAACTCGTCATGTCCATCATTTCTGTAGAATCAAATTTTTCGAATATGGCAACCTCAAACAAGCAAGCGCAAGGCTTAATGCAGCTCATTCCCATGACTGCAGAGCGCTTTAATGTTAAAAATGCGTTTGATGCCAGCCAAAATATTAAAGGCGGCGTGGCTTATTTACGTTGGTTATTGGCGTATTTTAAGGGCGATGTTGCGTTGGCTGTGGCGGCTTACAATGCCGGTGAAGGCGCTGTCAATAAATATAAAGGCATTCCACCTTACAATGAAACCATGGCCTATGTAAAAAAAGTACAATCTCGCTACCCTTTTAAAACGCACCCTTACGATGCAAAAATTGCGAACCCTTCACCCGTATTTAAGTCTAGCTTGAATAAGCGTAATATTTAAGTTTTTAAATATCGCCAAATTCTGAAACATTGCTTTTTAAGCGCTGCTTTAGGTGAAGGAGTTAACGATGGCAATTAAAACAATGGCAATAAAAACATTAGCAATCAACTATTTTCAATTAACACGCCTGTTCATTTTATCGGCCGTCATTTTGTCAGGCTGTGCAAACCTAGAAGAAAAACCACAAACAGCGCCCGTGATTCAACGGCTTTCTGCAGAAGAGTTAGCGCAAATCATGCCGAAACCCGTTTCTCAAATCAGTTTTGAAGCCTTAATTGGCTTATCAAAATCTGGCCTTACGCCGATGCAAGTCATTGAAAAGTTAAAAGAATCTGACACTTCATACGATTTAACCCCAAGCCAAATGGTCGATTTGCAAAAACAAGGCGTTGCAATCGCGGTGCTAGATTATTTGCATGAAAGCCGCCAAAAAGCCTTGCAAAATAATATTGCAGACAAAGTGGTCGAGCAGCAAAAAGTGAAAGATTTGGAGATTCAAGCGCTCAAAAAGCAATTGCAACAACAGCGTCAATTTCAGTCGTTGGGCGATCCATTTTGTAGAAACGGCTTTCCAGGATTTTACCCGTATGGCATTGGACCACGGTTTAGAAATGGCTTTGGCTGGTATTATTAAGCTAACATTTTTGAAACTTTAAAGATTCATGCAGCAATTTACGCACACATTTACCATTCAAACCCGTGGTAGAAAATTTTACGATATCACGCATCAAGTCATTGATTGGGTTGAAAAAAGTGGCTTTACAACAGGCTTGCTCAGTTTGTTTATTCAGCATACTTCAGCCAGCTTGCTGATTAATGAGAATTATGACCGCGATGTGTTGGTAGATTTAGAGGCATTTTTTAACCGACTTGTGCCAGATGGCGACGCACTTTTTACGCATACCGTTGAAGGCGCAGATGACATGCCCGCGCATGTGCGAACAGCCCTCACGCAAACCCATTTATCCATCCCAGTGGTTAATAGCAAAGTTGCCTTAGGGCAATGGCAAGGCATTTTTTTATATGAACATCGGCATGTGCCAAGCGCTCGAAAAATTGCCGCACACATTTTGGGCGAATAATCGTTTGAAGGTTTTGAAAAAGGGTCGGCCATTAAATGCACTTGAGCGTGAAAATTTTGCGCCATACTTTAAGCATCAAACCTTAGCGTCGGCACAAATTTTTGAAGGAAACGTGCCTTTTTGGCTGAGGAAAAAAATGTGCGCGGTGGTGCTTGGTTCGCGCATTTATTTTCGCAGAGGCGTTTATCAGCCCAATCAAATCTCTAGCGTCGAGTTACTTGCACACGAACTTACCCACGTTGAACAATATTTATCAGGCATGAATTTATTAAAATATTGTTGGGCCTCGCGTTTTGGGTATCAAAAAAATCCTTATGAAATTGAGGCATACGCAAAAGGCAAGGCCGTGCGTTTTGCCATAGAAAATAACCATTATTTTTTTAAGCGCGCCAATTAAACATTGGGCATTAAGATTAAAGCAATTAAAGATTGTTAATTAAAATTGTCCTGCTTGACAAGCTTTAAAGATAAGAGGTAAATTGACCTCACAGTGATACGTTTTTAAGTCATTCATCACAAAGTCACAAATGTTTTCATTCAACCGTCATTCAAGACATCAACATCTACAATTAGGGGATAAATATTATGGGCATGTTTTCATTTATTAAAGAAGCAGGCGAAAAATTGTTTGGGATTGGCGAGGCAAAAGCCGCTGAACAAAAAGCAAAGGCTGAACCCACGCCAGTGAATATTGAAGCTGCCAACACCGCTGCAGCCAATGCAATTGCAGATTACGTTAAAAAAATGAATCTAACCGCAGAAGGTTTAGACATTGGTTTTGATGGTGCTTCTGGCACAGTGATTGTGCAAGGCATGGCCGCAACCCAAGAAGTGAAAGAAAAAATTCTTTTATGTTGTGGCAATGTGGCGGGCGTTGAACACGTTCAAGACCAACTGGGCGTGATTGAGCCAGCCGTTGAACCCGTGTTTTATACGGTTGTTAAAGGCGATACTTTATCTAAAGTTGCAAAAGAACAATACGGAAATGCTAATGCGTATATGAAAATTTTTGAAGCAAATAAACCGATGTTGAGCCACCCAGATAAAATTTACCCAGGTCAAATGTTGCGGATTCCTGCGTAATTTGGTTTTTATCTGTTTTCAATGATATTGATTTAATTTTAAGTTGTTGATTTAATTTTAAATTTTAATAATTTCAAAAAAGGAGTATTTAACATGACTTCATCATGGTCACGCGCTATTTTGATAGCAACATTTACCAGTATTATTTTTGTGGCTTGCAGTAAAGAAGAAGCCGCGCCCGTTGAGGCGCCAGCCGCAGCCCCAGCGCCAACCACAGCGCCCGCCGCAGAAGACACTTCATCAGGGCCTGGTGGCTATGAGCCAACTGCAGAAGAACGTGTTCCAGGGATTACAGAACCAGCAGCTGCAAATTAATCATTGATACACTGTTTAAAAAATGCACGCATTGCGCGTGCATTTTTTATTTTTAAAACACGTATCCCCCCCCACACAGCACACTTCACATCATTTTGACACGCCCAATTTTTTTAACCATTTTTACTGGTAATGTTGCCTTGATTTGGGTACGCTTAAGACCTATTTTAAATCAACACACGCATTGAAAATAATGCTAAATATTTTTGAAAAAGAAACGCACATCCATGAAAAGAATTCGCAAATCAGCCAAACATAAACTTTCAAAAAAAGTAGGCTTAGCGCCAGGCGCTTTGGTGTATGTGGGCGCGCAAAATAATGAAGCACCAGATTTTATTCCAGTGATGACGTTGATTGACTATGATAAAGATACAGTCAGTGAGCGTACGCTCTCAATAGAAGACTTATCAAATCTTGATTTAGAAACTTATTTAAAAAATAATAAAAAAATTTGGCTCAATGTGCATGGCGTGCATGCTGTTGAATTGATTAAAAAAATTGGTGATTTATTTCATTTGCATCCACTGGTGCAAGAAGACATTTTAAATACCGCGCAGCGTCCAAAATTAGACGAATTTGGCCATTATTTATTTTTAGAGGCGCGCAGTTTTGAGTTCGATAAAACCAATGTAACGATGCGCTCTGAACAGATAAGCTTAGTGTTGGGGCAGCATTTTTTGCTGACTTTTCAAGAGCGCTCGACAGGCATTTTTGAACCCGTTCGTCAGCGCTTGCGTGCAAGTCAGGCACAAATTCGTGAATATGGGGTCGATTACTTAGCGTATGCCTTGCTCGACTGTGTGGTTGACCGCTATTTTTATGCGCTGGAAGAATTGAGTGATGCAAGTGAAGAGTTAGAAAATTTATTACTCACCAAACCGAATCAAGCTAACTTACAGCAAATTCATCAGCTAAAACATCTGTCCATAGAATTGCGCCGCGCCGTGTGGCCGTTGCGTGAGGTGATTAATAGTTTAACTAAAAATGAAAAAGGCTTTTTTAAGCCCATTACCATGCCATATTTGCGTGATGTGTATGACCACACAGTGAATTTTATCGAATCTTTAGAATCCATCCGTGACGCATTGAGCGCAATGATGGACATTTATATGGCCAGCGTCAGCCAGCGGGTGAATTTAGAAGTGCGCGCGTTAACAGTGGTGGCAATGCTTTTTATGCCGGCGACACTTATTGCCGGGATTTTTGGGATGAATTTTGAACAAATGCCTTGGCTTAAAAGTCCATTCGGTTTTTGGTGGGCTATTGGGTTAATGGCAACCATTGCAATTTTGATGATTTTAATTTTTTGGCGTCGGCAATGGTTAAGTAGTAAAACTTAAATTTTATTTAGAAGTTTATTTAATCAACTGTGCATGCTTATTTAATCAATTGCGCATACTTGGCCCGAATTTTTGCCGCTTTGGGTGCCGCCACTGCCAAGCAATAAGGCTGATTGGGATTTTTTTCAAAATAGTATTGGTGATAATCTTCTGCTGGATAAAAAATATCAGCTTCACCCGTTTGCGAAAAATGAATTTGTGTCATGATGGGCGCGTTGTAAATGGACGCATTATTAAACGCCGCAATCAATTTTTCTGTACTCAATTTTTGCTCCGCATTTTGGCAAAAAACAGCTGAACGGTATTGTGTGCCAATATCATTGCCTTGACGATTAGGCGTTGTCGGGTCGTGCGACACCATAAAAATTTCTAACAACGATTCAAAGCTCACAGTATCAGCATCAAAAATAATTTTTATCGCTTCTGCATGGCCTGTATCACCATTACAAATTTCTTTATACGTTGGGTTTTTGGTATGGCCACCAATATAACCAGAAATCACTTCACTCACGCCTTTGAGTTGGCTAAATACAGGCTCTGTGCACCAAAAGCAGCCGCCTGCAAAAATGGCAATTTGTGGTTTCATTTTGTTGTTATCCTTGTTGTCACTAACTGGTTTAACTTTTTACTTTTAATTAACAAATCTAAGCACATAATTTCAACTTAGATTGTGCCTGTTTTCGGGTAAAATAGCGCTTTATTTTCTTTCATTCTAGCTTAATTTTATGCCCATTCACCCTATGTTAAGTCTCCGCGGCAGTGTTGCAGTTTCTCCATTTCGACTCGAAAAAATATTAAAGGCGTTAAAACAAAGCGCGCCTGCAATTACCCATATCAGCACTGAGTTTTGGCATTTTGTGTGGACGAATGAAACTTTGAGTGCTTTGCAAAAAAATAGTTTAGAACAAATCCTCACCTATGGCCCAAAAACAACCTTAGAAGCGCCCAATGGCGAACTATTTTTGGTGATTCCACGTATTGGGACGATTTCTCCTTGGTCGTCACGCGCAACAGACATTGCCAAACATTGTGGCTTAGAAACAGTTGAACGTATCGAGCGTGGCATTGCATATTATGTATCAACAAAAAATGGACAAGTATTAACGGACGCTGAAAAAACGGCGGTAAAAGTGCTCATTCATGACCGCATGACAGAAACTGTGATTCAAAAGTTTGAAGATGCAGGGCGTTTATTGCATAAAGCAGAACCAACACCGCTGAGTGCCGTGAATATCTTAGTAGGTGGCAAGCAAGCCTTAAATAATGCCAATGTAGAATTAGGCTTGGCGTTGTCGCCCGATGAAGTGGATTATTTATTCGACAATTTCACCCGTATTGGCCGCAACCCAACCGATGTGGAATTGATGATGTTTGCACAAGCAAACTCTGAACATTGTCGTCATAAAATTTTTAATGCCGATTGGGTGATTGATGGTGAAGCGCAAGCACAATCCCTATTCGGCATGATTCGCAACACGCACAAGTTGCACCCAGGTAAAACCGTGGTGGCATATTCTGATAATTCTTCGATTGTGTCCACCGGCAAAAAAGGTGAAAAAACCAAGCGTTTTTATCCAACAAAAGAGGGCGCTTACGGCTTTGTAGAAGAAGAAACTTACTACTTAATGAAAGTAGAAACGCATAATCACCCAACTGCGATTTCCCCATTTGCGGGTGCAGCAACGGGCGCAGGGGGTGAAATACGCGATGAAGGCGCGACTGGCCATGGCTCTAAACCCAAAGCAGGGTTGACGGGTTTTTCGGTTTCCAATTTACAAATTCCAGAATTTGTTCAACCTTGGGAAAACAATTACGGCAAACCATCTCGTATTGCCTCGCCCTTGCAAATTATGATAGATGGCCCTTTGGGTGGGGCTGCCTATAACAATGAATTTGGTCGCCCGAATATTGCGGGTTACTTCCGCACGTTTGAGTTGGAGAATGCTGGTGAAGTGCGCGGTTATCATAAGCCGATTATGCTTGCGGGCGGCGTGGGCAATATTTCTGCACAGCATGCTTATAAAAATCCAATTCCAGTGGGTGCGGCGCTGATTCAATTGGGCGGCCCAGCGATGTTGATTGGTTTAGGTGGCGGCGCGGCATCCAGTATGGATACTGGCGCCAATGCAGAAAACTTAGACTTTGACTCTGTGCAACGAGGCAACCCAGAATTGGAACGTCGTGCACAAGAAGTGATCGACCGTTGTTGGCAGCTGGGTGATAAAAACCCGATTTTAAGTATTCATGATGTAGGCGCGGGTGGTATTTCAAACGCGTTTCCAGAATTGGTAAACGATGCCAAAGTGGGCGCAGTGTTTCAATTGCGCGATGTGCATAATGAAGAGCCAGGGATGTCGCCGCGCGAAATTTGGAGTAACGAAGCGCAAGAACGTTATGTGATGGCGATTGCGCAAGAAGATTTGCCACGTTTTAAAGAAATTTGTGAACGTGAACGTTGCCCGTTTGCGGTAGTGGGGGTTGCAACAGAAGAACGCCATTTAACAGTGGCGGATAGTCATTTTGACAATAAACCTGTGGACATGGATTTATCCGTATTGCTTGGCAAACCACCAAAAATGACGCGTGATGTGAAATCAATCACGCCAACATTAACCGCGTTCGATAGCAAACATATTGATTTAAAAGATGCTGTTGCTCGTGTTTTAAGATTGCCGGGCGTGGCCGATAAAACTTTCCTCATTACGATTGGTGACCGTTCCGTCACGGGTTTAGTCGCGCGTGAACAAATGGTTGGCCCTTGGCAAATTCCAGTTGCAGACGTTGCTGTGACCTTGGCAGGCTATGAAACCTACCAAGGGGAAGCCTTTGCGATTGGCGAACGCGCTCCGTTAGCTTTAATTAATGCGCCAGCCTCAGGCCGCATGGCGATAGGTGAAGCCATTACTAATATTGCCGCGAGTTTCATTGACGATATTTCTGACTTAAAACTTTCCGCCAATTGGATGGCGCCAGCAGGGCACGCAGGCGAAGATGCAGCGCTTTTTGCGACTGTTAAAGCCGTTGGCATGGAGCTTTGCCCTGCGTTGGGTGTGAGCATACCAGTGGGTAAAGATTCCATGAGTATGAAAACTGTTTGGAATGATGATGGACAAAATAAGGCGGTGACTTCGCCCATTTCATTGGTGGTGACTGCTTTTGCAGAAACTAAAGATGCGCGTAAAACTTTAACGCCACAACTTCAAACGGATGTCGCAACAAAATTAATCTTGATAGATTTAGGCGCGGGCAAAAACCGCATGGGCGGTTCAAGTTTGGCGCAAGTGTATGGCGCAGTGGGCGATGTTGCGCCAGATGTGGATAACGCCGCACACCTAAAAACATTTTTTGCCCAAATTCAAGCCTTGAATGCGGCTGGTAAACTCTTAGCGTACCACGACCGTTCTGACGGTGGCTTATTCACAACCTTGGTGGAAATGGCGTTTGCAGGGCATTGCGGTTTAACGATTGATATATCTAATTTATCTGGTGATATTGCCAGCATTTTGTTTAACGAAGAATTAGGCGCAGTCATTCAAGTCAATGCACCAGATTCAGCTGAAATTTTAGCGCAGTTAAACCAAGCCTTTGGCACACAACTCGCCCATGAAATTGGCGAAGTGACAGCAGAAAATGAGATTTTTATCGCGAATAAGGGCAAAAATATTTTTGCTGATTCACGTATTCATTTGCACCGGATGTGGTCAGAAACCACTTACCAAATGCAAAAATTGCGCGATAACCCAGTTTGCGCACAACAAGAATATGACCGTATTTTAGATGAACATAATCGTGGGCTATTTACAGAGCTTACTTTTAACCCTTCAGAAGATGTCGCCGCGCCCTATATCAACAAAGGTGCGAAACCAAAAATGGCCATTTTGCGTGAGCAAGGTGTGAATGGACATGTGGAAATGGCGGTTTCTTTTGATAAAGCTGGCTTTGCCACCTATGACGTGCACATGAGTGACATTATTGCAGGCCGTGTTTCACTCAAAGATTTTGCTGGTTTTGTGGCTTGCGGTGGTTTTTCTTACGGAGATGTGCTTGGAGCGGGTGAAGGCTGGGCAAAATCCATTTTATTTAACAATCGCGCGCGTGATGAATTTTCTACATTTTTTAATCGCAACGACAGCTTTGCCTTAGGTGTGTGCAATGGCTGCCAAATGATGAGTAATTTACGTGAGTTGATTCCTGGGGCTGCGCATTGGCCACATTTTGTCAAAAACCAATCTGAACAATTTGAAGCGCGTTTGTGCATGGTAGAAGTGTTAGAGTCGCCCTCATTATTTTTTAGTGGCATGGCAGGTAGCAAAATGCCAATAGCGGTTGCGCATGGTGAAGGTTTTACGGAATTTTCTCAAAGTTCTGATGTCAATGCAGTGTTGTCGCAAAATTTAGTCACAATGCGTTTTATAGATAATGCGTCAACGCCAACAACGGTTTACCCGTTTAACCCAAATGGTTCGCCAGCGGGAATCACTGGTTTAACCACGCAAGACGGGCGTTTTAGCATTATGATGCCGCACCCAGAACGTGTGATTCGCCAAGTGCAAAACACATGGCAACGTTGCGGTGATGAGGAAGATAGCGCTTGGATGCGTATGTTTAAAAATGCAAGAAAGTTTTTGCAATAGAAAAAAAATGCAACACCCATGGCCTATTTTGTTAATGGATTTACTTAGTAAATAAATTGAATTCAATGATAAAGTAACAGCCATTAAACCTAGTTAATAAAACTTTTTAATTTGAAGTGTATTTTTAATATAAAAGATTAAAAAAATTAAATAAAATGAAGTTATTTTGGAGAAACTGAGTATGAAATTGATTAAAACATTATTAATGACCTTAACGTTAAGTTTTTGTTTAAACAGCTTTGCTGGTTTAAACGACGACGATTACATGGCTTTAACGCAAGCCCTTAGTAATGGCGAAACCAAAGTTGTTAAAAAGTTTATGGAATCAGACCCAAGCCTTGTGAATGAAAAATTTTTTGCATGGGAGCCATTGCAAATGGCAGCATCTAAAGGTCATTTAGACACTGTTAAATATTTAATCGAAAAAGGTGCTGAAAAAGATTATGTGCATCCAGCCAGCCAAAATACAGCGTTTCATATGGCCGCCTTTAGTGGTAACAAAGAATTGGTGAAATACTTGGCAAGCGTTGGGGTTGATGTCAATAAAAAATTAAAAGGCGATGTTTCGTTAGTACGTTACTTTCGTGAGCAAGGTGATCCTGAAATGTTAAAAGTGTTAGAAAGCTTGGGCGTTAAAAACGACGGTTGCCAAGAAGAAAAATGTTTTTAATGTGATCTTGCACAACAGTCTTGATTTAAATCACTTTAATCAATGCGCTTAAACGTGAATATAGTTAAGTTAGCCATCAGCTTAATCAGCTTGATGGCTTTTTCTTTTTGTGATGCGCAAACCTTACCAGAAAGCCATATTCAAACATTAGCGGCTTCTTGCGCTGCGTGTCATGGCGCTTTGGGTAACCCAGTAAAAAATGCAGAAAATCAGTCAAAAGTTATTCAATTGGCTGGCATCCATTCAGATCGCTTTATTCAACAAATGCAAGATTTTAAATCTGGCGCACGCGCATCCACGGTGATGCATCATCATGCAAAAGGCTTAACCAATGAAGAAGTGAGCGCTTTAGCTCTTTTTTTCTCGAAGCAAAAGGTTAAAACAATCCAAATTTTGCCAACGCAAGTTTATTTAATGCTTGTTGGCGCAGATTGAGTATGCAAAATAAATTTAATTTCAATCGTCGCAATTTCATAAAATTAGCTAGTGCTGGTGTGGCTGGTGCTATGGTCAGCGTTAACCTGCGAGTTTTTGGAAGGGCAAATAAACCGCCAATCGGCCGTGTGGTTGTCATCGGCGGTGGCTATGCCGGCGCAACGGCGGCAAAATATTTAAGGATTTGGAGTTTAGGCAGCATTGAAGTGGTTGTGGTGGAAGCCAACACGCAGTTTGTTTCTTGCCCCTTAAGTAATTTAGTGTTGGGTGGCAATAAAAAAATTGACGAATTAACCTTTGGTTATGATGCACTTAAAAAAAATCACGGCATTACGTGGGTGAACGACACTGTTACAGCGTTAAATTTGGATGCAAAAAAAGTCATCCTAAAGCGTGGCGAATTAAATTATGACCGTTTAATTATTGCGCCCGGCATTGATTTTATGTTTGAATCTTTGCCGATGTTGCAAAGTTTAGAAGCGCAACAAAATATTCCGCATGCGTGGAAAGCAGGCTGGCAAACAGTCAATTTGCGTCAGCAGTTAGAAGCCATGCCTGATGGCGGTGTGTTTGCCATGCATATTCCAAAAGCGCCGTATCGTTGCCCACCCGGGCCGTATGAGCGTGTTGCGCAAATTGCGTTCTATTTTAAAAATCACAAGCCAAAGTCCAAAATTATTGTGCTTGATGCCAATGCTGAAATAATTTCTAAAAAAGGCTTGTTTACTAAAGTTTTCAATGAAACCTATGCGGGCATTGTTGATTATCGCCCTAACCAAGCCTTGGTGGATGTGGACGTTGCAAGTCGCACCATTAAAACTGACTTTGATACCGTTAAGGCTGATGTAATGAATGTGATTCCGCCACAACGCGCGGGCAAAGTTGCGCAAATGGCGAAATTAAATAATGTGGATAAACGGTGGTGTGCGGTGGATTTTTTAACGTATGAATCAACTTTAGCGCCCAGTGTGCATGTGATTGGCGATGCGATTTCGGCCGCTTTGCCAAAATCTGCGCACATGGCGAGCAATCAGGCAAAAATTTGCGCCAATGCCATTGTGCAACTGATGGCAGGGCAAGCGCCTGACCCTGCTCCCGTGTTTGCCAATACTTGCTATAGCTTTGTGAGCGATGTTGCTGCCATGCATGTTGCCAATGTTTACCGTTACGATCCTGCAAAAAAAATCATTGTCAGCGCAGAAGGCGGCGGTGTTTCAAGTGCGCCAACGGTTGATGAAGGGTTTTACGCTAATCAATGGGCGCAAAATATTTGGCTTGACACACTCAGTTAAGCTCAATCTTTATTAACCTTTAAATAGGTTTTTATGATGTCAAAATTACTCAAATTTTTCTTAAGCTTACTCATCACTTTTGCGGTTATAGTCAGCGTGGGAAATGCGTTTGCTACGTATTTAAAAAATCAGCAATTAAATGAAAAATTGACTTTATTAAAGTTGCCGTCAAATTTTAAAATTTCAATTTTTGCTGGGTCGCAACAACAAAACTTAGCTGGCGCGCGCTTGATGACGGTTGGCCCAGATGGAAATTTATATTTAAGCTTAACTAAGCAAAACAAAGTAGTGATGTTGCCTGATGAAAACCATGATGGTGTGGCAGACAGTGTGGTACTAGTGGCTGAAAATTTAAACGCACCGCATGGCTTAGCCTTTGTGAACAATCAACTGTATATTGCCAATCAAGATGGGGTGGTGAGATTAGAACGAAAAAATGAGCAATGGCCAGCTTCTAGTGTCACGCCCATCATTAAAAATTTAGCCACAGGTGGGCATACTTTAAAATCACTCAAATTAGGACCAGATGGCTTTTTGTATTTAAATGTTGGCTCAAGTTGCAATGTGTGTATTGAAGAGGACAGCACGCGCGCGACAATATTGCGTTATACCATTGAAGGAAAACCAGCAGGTTATTTGCAAACGGTTGGTCAACACGCACCAAGTGCCATTTGGGCAAAGGGCTTGCGCAATTCTCAAGGATTTACTTGGCATCCAATCACAAATGAAATGTTTGCCACGAACGAAGGTGCGGATAATCGGTCTGAATTAAAAGGTGGTAAAGTAAATGACGAAATTCCGCCCGAGCATTTAAATAAAATTGAAGCAGGCAAGCATTATGGTTGGCCGCATTGTTGGGGAAAGTTAGCCAATGGACAGCAATTTTCTGACCCAAACTTTGTAGCAAGTGAAGGTTTTTGCAGTACCACCCAAGCGCCAGCCATTACGTTTCAATCCCATTCTACGCCAATAGGCTTTACTTTTTTAGATCAAGCAAAGGTGCCAGAAGCTGATCAAAAAGATGCGATTGTGGCTTTGCATGGTTCTTGGAATCGCGCACAACTTTCTGGTTATCAAGTGATACGCGTAAAATTTGACGATGCACATCAGCCGATTGCGGTAGAAGATTTCGCCACAGGTTGGTTGAAAAATAACGAAGTGTGGGGTCGGCCCGTGGACGTGGTTGTGGGAAATGATGGCGCAATTTATGTTTCAGATGACAAAATGGGTGTGATTTATCGTATTACCTATCAAACACTGTGAAACGATTAGGAGAAAATTCAATGAAAAAATTATTAAGCACGCGTAGTATTTATTTTGCGAGTATTTCTTTAGCAGTCGTTTTTTTAAGTTTTCAAGCAAACGCTGTAGAAGTCAAAAATAATACCTTGCTCTATATTAGCCCAACTTATTACCAACACAGCTTGCGCTTGTTGCACCCTTTTTATGATTATTGGTTTGAACAAGGCCCATTGCTTGAGCCGATTGCCTTACACGCCTTGCAAGCGCAAGATGCTAGTATGCAAGTCTGTCAATCAGGTCAAACTGCAAATCGTATTATTCGGATCACGCCCAATATTTTTTACAATCCGCAAATGCGCGTTTACCACAGCCAAATTCAAGCCAACGTTTATTCAGGCGGCGGTAGTTTATTAGGCACTTATGTGGGCAAAGCCACGCAGCAAGGCAATAATAGTGTGGATAATGGTTTACAGAATCATTTAAAAAGTGCTTATGCACTTGCCATGCAAGATTTAATGCACAAAATTAATTTAAATCACACGGCAAGTGAAACAGATTCTGAAACAAAAATTTCATGCACAATTATCGGCGCACAAGTAGAGCCCGCACTCAATCTTAATTAATTATTCAGAAAGTAAACTTATGAAAACACTTTTTTTATCAATTTTGCTAATTCTCTTTTTAGCAAGTTGCTCGCAAGCTTCAAATCAAAAAGCTGAAAGTGATCAAAAAATCACAGGCTTAAAATTACCAGAATCTGTTGTGCAAGCAAAAGATGGCAAAATTTATGTGTCAGAAATTGCTGAATTTGGTAAAAATGGCGATGGTCAAATTTCTGTGATTCAAGCGGGCAAAGCCAGCGTTTTTGCCACAGGCTTGGATGACCCCAAAGGCTTGGTGATCATGGGGGATTATTTATATGTGGCTGATAAAACACAAATTATTAAAATTAATTTAAACGATGCCGCTCAGAAATCTGTGTTTGTGGCGGCAGATGCTTTTCCAAAAACACCTTTATTTTTGAATGATTTAGAAGCCGATGCTGATGGAAATTTATACGTTTCTGATAGCGGCGATATTATGGAAACAGGCAAAGGTGGCGTGATTTATAAAGTGGACGTTGCAGGCCAAGTAAAAAAACTCATTGATGGCGAAATGAACGAAAACGTGATGGCACCCAACGGTTTGTTGATGGATGAAAACAACAAAAATTTAATTTGGGTTGATTTTACATCAGGCGTGCTTTATCGGATGAATACAGAAAGTGCAGAACTCACGGAAATTACTCAAGGTTTTAATGGCGGCGATGGCATTGTGCATGGCGTTGACGGCGTTTTGTATGTGAGCAATTGGAAATCTGGCAAAGTATTTAGCGTAAGCCAAAAAGGTGAAGTGACATTATTAAAAGAGGGTTACCAATCTGCGGCAGACATTGCTAAAACCAATGATGGCGCGTTTTTAATGGTGCCTGATATGAAAGCAGGCGTGCTTGATTTTATACATTTAACAAAATAATTTTTTTTAGAAAATATCATTCTGAAAAACTTTATTCTGAAAAACTAATGTTGCTTTTTACGGAGTTACGCGCGCAAGCGCTCACCTTGCTTGCAGAAAAAAACGCAGTCAAAAAAGCAGGTGAAGTGCGCCGACTGGCGCACGCATATCAAGAAAATAATGTGCAAATTGACACCGAAATTACACTTAACCACCAACTCCAAATTCCAGGTCGCCCCGAAAATCCACAGCTTATTGCACCAAGATTATTGAAACATCGTGCAATGAACACAGCAGAAGGGCGCGCGGCGTTGATTCATGCGCTTGCACACATTGAATTTAATGCGATTAATTTAGCGTTGGATGTGATTTGGCGTTTTTCTGAAATGCCCATTCAATTTTATGCTGATTGGCTAAAGGTGGCTGATGAAGAGGCTTACCATTTCAGCTTATTAAACGCGCATTTGCAAACACTTGGCTATCAATATGGTGATTTTGACGCGCATAATAGTTTGTGGGAAATGGCAGAAAAAACGCAAGAAAGTGTATTAGCGCGGATTGCGCTTGTCCCCCGCACGATGGAAGCACGCGGTTTGGATGCTTCGCCACCCTTAAGAAATAAATTATTCCAAGCGGGTGATATCAAAGCGGCTGAAATTTTAGACATTATTTTGCACGATGAAATTGGCCATGTGGCGATTGGAAACCATTGGTTTAATTGGCTGTGTGAACAGCAACATTTAGCGCCTGTTGAAACGTTTCAGCGTTTGTGTAATCAGTATCAAGCGCCAAAATTGCGCCCACCGTTTAACATAGAAGCCAGAAAAAAAGCGGGTTTTACTGAAGTTGAGCTGGCTTATTTAACGCAATAAATTAAGTGGTCAATAAGCCAATCACGCCTTCCAACCCCGTGTAATTTAACGCATAAGTGGCTTGGGACTGAACAACAGGTTTTGCATGGTAAGCCACGCCAATGCCAGCAACGCCCATCATTTTTAAGTCATTTGCGCCATCGCCAATGGCAATGGTTTGATGTTCTTTTAAGTTTAATTCGGTACGAAATTGAATCAACGCATCCGCTTTGGCTTGTGCGTCCACAATATCGCCCAAAATATGACCTGTGAGTTTTCCATCAATAATTTCTAAAGTGTTAGAAATGGCGACATCTAGCCCCAACATTTCTTGTACGCGATTGGCAAAAAATGTAAAACCGCCCGACACCAATACCGTTTTAATGTTGTTGGCTTTGCAAGTATCAATCCATTCTTTTGTCCCTGGATTAAGTTTTAAGCGTTCATTTAAAACGCGCAATAAATCCGTTTCTGATAGACCTTTTAGCAAAATTACGCGCTCGCGCAAGCTTTGTGCAAAATCGAGTTCACCGCGCATTGCACGTTCTGTAATGGCAGAAATTTGTGGTTTGATGCCCACCATGTCAGCAATTTCATCAATACATTCTATGCTGATTAATGTGGAATCCATGTCCATCACGCACAAACCAAACTGATTGATGCGCTGAGCATCTGGCACAAATGCGCAATCAATTTTTTCTTGTGCGCAAAAATGATTAATTTCAGCAGAAACTGTTAAGTTTGTTGGTAAATAGTAAGAAAATTCGCCCGTTTGCATAAATTGGGTATTGCCACCCACCAAACGGTGAATATGAGTCAAATGCGCCACGCGAATGGCGCGGCCTTGTACAACTAAACGCATAAAATAAACCATGAATCAATAAAAAATAAATTATAACAGTTGCGTTAAAAGCCCGTTGCGAAAAAGAAAGGTGGTGTTGATCATCATGAAAACGATTCAATAATAAGCGGATATTGGTTTGTTGCTTTTGGTAATTACGACACACAGTGCTATTATTTGCGAACTCAATATTTGAAAGTCTGATATGAAATATTCACCCTCTAATATGACTTGGTTAAATCTACCCAACTTGCCAGCGCCTTTAAAAGCGCTTTTCACAGGCTATTTATTAGTAGTGGGTGTTGGTTTGCTGATGGCGGGCTTGCAAATTATGCTCACCCACGGCATGGCGGATGGCAAGATGGGTTTATCTAAAAATGATATTGTCTATAGTTATTATGGTGATAGAACGCACAGTAAAATTGAGAGCAAACTTAATGGATCAATGAAAGCCAATGCGCCAGATGCAGTACGTGCAGATATTATTAAGTGGGTACACAAAGGCGCACCTAAAAAAGAATGGGATGCACATTTTAAAGGCGTTTTTGCGCAGCATTGTGTGATGTGTCACAGCGTTGTGCCTAACATTCCAAACTTTAAAAATTTTGATGAAGTTCAAAAAGTGGCAGCAACGGGTGATGGCGCAACAGTACAAAGTTTAACGCGGGTATCGCATATTCATTTATTTGGAATTGGCTTTATCTTTTTCTTTATTAGCTTTATTTTTAGTTTTGCAGTGGGCGTGCCAAAACAACTTAAAATTTTGGCGATTGCGTTTCCGTTTGGTTTTCTAATTTTAGATATTTTATCTTGGTGGCTTACTAAATTGTCACCAAATTTTGCTTATTTAACCATTATTGGCGGCATTGGGTACAGTTTGGCTTCTAGCTTTATGTGGGTCACTTGTATGTACCAAATGCACATTTTATCGCGCAATGGCAAAGTATATGGTAATGCGTGGGAGCAAGATTTGTAACGCATTAAATCGCAGAAATAATTAACGCGTTGCCCGGCAGATATTGGATGCGGCGCGTTTTTTTGAGAGGTTCTGTAAGTTTTAATCTTGAAACCACCCTAGCTTGTAAGCGCTTTTTGCGCCAAAATACTGTTGATCACTAAAACAATTTCTAA
The DNA here is from genome assembly GCA_965247415.1 of Methylophilaceae bacterium. GTDB lineage: Bacteria > Pseudomonadota > Gammaproteobacteria > Burkholderiales > Methylophilaceae > Methylotenera. The sequence continues at coordinate 316,649 of OZ252007.1, read as the reverse complement.
GCCGTACTTTTTAATATGAATCTACACGAATATCAATCCAAAACTTTGTTACAAAAATACGGCATCCCTGTGCCACGAGGGCAAGTGATTTCACTTGCCAAAGAAACGGCCACAGCAACTTCAGAAATTCATGCGCAAGCTTGGGTGGTGAAAGCGCAAGTCCATGCGGGTGGGCGCGGCAAAGCGGGTGGCGTAAAAGTAGTGAAATCCGCTGCGGAAGCAAAACAAGTGGCCGATGAGCTATTAGGAAAAACCTTAGTCACTTACCAAAATGCGCCAGATGGACAACCTGTCAATCAAGTTTTGATTGAGGAAACCTTGCCGATTGACCGCGAACTCTACTTATCCATGTTGGTGGATCGCAGTTTAGAACGCGTGGTGGTGGTGGCGTCTAGCGCAGGGGGTATGGATATTGAAGAAATTGCCCAAACCAGCCCAGAGAAAATTTTGCAAGAAGTGTGTGATCCACTGACAGGTTTGGTGGATTACCAAGCGCGCAATTTAGCTTTCAAATTAAATTTGGCTGGCGAACAAATTGGCGTATTTAGCAAAATGCTCAAAGGCTTGTACAAGTTATTTAAAGAAAATGATTTAGCGTTGTTGGAAATTAACCCGTTGGTGGTGACAACCACAGGCAGCCTGTTTGCGTTAGATTGCAAGATGAGTATCGATGATAACGCTTTGTATCGTCAAAAAGCCTTGGCAGAGCAACGCGATTGGTCGCAAGAAGACAGTAAAGAAGCTATCGCACATCACGCTGGGATTAACTATATCGCCTTGAATGGCAATATCGGTTGCATGGTCAATGGCGCTGGGTTGGCGATGGCAACGATGGATTTAATTAAACTGCATGGCGGCGCACCCGCTAACTTTTTGGATGTTGGCGGTGGCGCTACTGCTGAGACAGTAGCAAAAGCTTTTAAAATTATTATCGCTGATACCAACGTGAAAGCCATTTTAGTGAATATTTTTGGTGGGATTATGCGCTGCGATATTATTGCTGAAGGCATTATTGCGGCAGTCAAAGAAGTTGGCTTAAAAATTCCCGTGGTTGTTAGGTTAGAAGGGACGAATGTTGCGCTGGGTAAAACCATGTTGCAAAACAGTGGACTTAATATTATTTCAGCAGATGGGTTAACCGATGCAGCTAAAAGTGCAGTAAAGGCGGTCGCATGAGTATTTTAGTCAATAAAAACACCAAAGTGTTATGCCAAGGTTTTACGGGAAAACAAGGCACATTTCACTCTGAACAAGCCTTAGCGTATGGCACAAAAATGGTGGGCGGCGTCACTCCAGGTAAAGGCGGTTCAAGCCATCTTGGCTTACCCGTATTTAACACCATGCGTGATGCCGTGCGAGAAACAGGCGCACATGCCAGCGTAATTTATGTGCCGCCCGCGTTTGCGGCAGATTCAATTTTAGAAGCGTGTGATGCAGGTATTGAACTTATTATTTGTATTACTGAGGGCATTCCTGTGCTGGATATGCTTAACGTGAAAAGCATTTTAAAAGCTAATAACGTTAAACTCATTGGCCCTAACTGCCCAGGTGTGATTACGCCAGATGAATGCAAAATAGGCATAATGCCTGCCAGCATTCATCAGCGTGGTAAAGTGGGGATTGTTTCTCGCTCAGGCACGCTCACTTATGAAGCGGTGCATCAAACTACTTTGCTTGGTTTAGGTCAAAGTACATGTGTGGGGATTGGTGGCGACCCAATTAAAGGGCTTAATTTTATTGAGTGCTTGCAAATGTTTGAAGAAGACGAGGAAACTGAAGCCATTATTATGGTCGGTGAAATTGGCGGCTCAGATGAAGAAGCGGCGGCTGAATATATTAAAAGTAATGTTCGTAAACCCATTGCAGCTTACATTGCTGGGCAAACAGCGCCTGCTGGTAAACGGATGGGTCATGCTGGGGCGATTATTTCTGGTGGCAGTGGAAAAGCTGAAGATAAAATTCGCGCATTAGAGTTAGCAGGTGCTGTGGTTTCAAGTTCTCCCTCGGGCTTGGGTGAGGCTGTGCTTAAAGCCATTCAGGCAAAAAATTGATTGATTTCTTTCATTGAGTGAAAGGTTTTTTTAGTAATGCTTCAAAATAAAGTGCAAAAGTTTCATGCGATAAAAAGTTTTTTTGCTAGCTTTTTAAGCCTGATGTTTTTGTTTGCGTTACTGGCGCCAAAAGTGCAGGCAGTTGAAGATATCCCCTATCTTTTAATTGTTTCTGCAAAAGGTGACGTAAAAACTGTCAATGCAATGCTAGCAGGTGGCACAAATGCAAATACGCGAGATGCAGATGGCGTAACCGCGTTAATGTATGCGGCGCGTAAAGATAAAGTGGAAGTTGTTAAAAGTTTATTGAATGCTGGTGCTCAAATTGAAGAAAAAGATCAAACAGGCTGGACGGCGCTTATTTTTGCCATAAAAAAAAATAATATTGCCTCCGTAAAACTTTTACTAGAAAAAGGCGCTAACCCAAATGTTGCTGACCCCACAGGTTGGAGTGCATTTAGCATTGCCGCAGGTGCGGGGTATTCTCAAATTGTGGATGCGCTGATTAAAAACGGTGTGAATGTAAACGCGAAAAATGAGGATTCTAAAACCGCGCTGATGTATGCGGCAAAAAGCGGTAATCTTCCCACCATTCAAACTTTGTTAGATCATCAGGCAGATTTGCTTGCAAAAGATAAATTGGGCGCGAATGCCTTAATGTATGCGGCGCGTGAAGGCCATGCCAAAGCGATTGAATTATTAGTAAATCAACTAAATCAACCTGCATTGGCAGATTTGCGCGACGGCATTATCAACCAACAAGATGAAGCGCACTGGACAGCGCTCACTTGGGCGGTAAAAAAAGCAAAATTAGAAGCCGCCAAAGTGCTGATTAATGCAGGTGCCAATGTCAACCATCAGGATTCAGAAGGCACACCAATTTTTCATTTAGCCGTGAATAATGGTCAGGCTGAAATGGTAGAGTTGTTGCTAAATAATAAAGTCAACGTAAAAGCAAAAGATAAATATGGCTTAACAGCGCTTGTTTACGCGCTTAAAGGTCAAAAAACTGACATTGCAAAAGCCATTAAAGATGCGGGTGGCGCGTATTAACGCAACCCTCTATTATTCATTCTTCGAATTGTTAATCTTTCAAAAAATTAATTGATGAACATCGCAGTTGCACAATTAAACTGCATCGTGGGCGATGTTGCAGGGAACGCAAAAAAAATCTTGCACAGTGCGCGTCAAGCGCTGGTGGAAGGTGCGAGCCTATTAGTGACGCCAGAACTTTCCTTGTGTGGCTATCCGCCAGAAGATTTATTACTCAGAGCTGATTTTTTACAAGCCTGTGCGCAAGCACTTACAACCTTGGCGCATGCGCTGCCAGAAATTACGGTCTTGGTCGGTCATCCGCATCAGGTGGGCGAGGAATGTTTTAACGCTGCGTCCATTCTCAAAGATGGCAAAATTTTTGCCACTTACCACAAGCATGAACTTCCTAATCACAGTGTTTTTGATGAAAAACGTTATTTTACTGCGGGTGAAGAACCACTCGTTTTTTCGCATGAAGGCACTCAAATTGGCGTGCTGATTTGCGCGGATGTCTGGGAGCCTGAGCCTGCCCTGAAAGCAAAGTCTGCGGGTGCGCAACTACTCATTGTGATGAATGCCTCGCCGTTTCATATTGATAAGCAAACCACGCGTTATGAAATTGTAGGTAAACGTGTGTTTGAAACGCAGTTGCCGATTATTTACGCCAATATGGTGGGCGGGCAGGATGAGCTCGTGTTTGATGGTGGTTCGTTTGTGATGGATGCGCAAGGCGAAATGACACATCAATTACCCATGTTTGAAGCGCAATTTTCGGTCATTCCATTCAACCGCACACACCCAGTTTCATCAAAAATTGCAGCGCCTTTAAGTTTAGAAGCCTCTGTTTATCAAGCATTGACGCTGGGTTTAAAAGATTACATCACTAAAAATAATTTTAAAGGCGTGGTGCTTGGCCTTTCAGGCGGCATTGATTCTGCGCTGACGCTTGCCATTGCTGTGGATGCCTTGGGCGCTGATCGCGTGCAAGCCGTGATGATGCCTTCAGAATTTACTGCGGATATGAGCGTGAATGATGCGCGAGAAATGGCCAATATTTTAGGCGTGAAATATACAGAAATTGCCATTAAAAATTTGTTTGAAGAATATTTAACAACGCTTGCGCCAGAATTCGGTAGTTTGCCGATGGACGCCACTGAAGAAAACTTACAGGCGCGCATTCGTGGGATGTTGCTGATGGCCATTTCCAATAAATTTGGCAGCATTGTTGTGACCACAGGCAATAAGAGTGAAATGGCAGTTGGTTATTGCACGTTGTATGGCGACATGGCGGGCGGTTTTGCGTTATTGAAAGATGTACCAAAAACGTTGGTTTATAAGCTTTCAAATTATCGCAATCAAATTTCCCATGTGATTCCACAGCGCATCATTACGCGGCCGCCCAGTGCGGAGTTGCGCGCAAATCAAGTTGATCAAGACAGTTTGCCACCGTACGATATTTTAGATGGCATTATTGAAGCTTATGTTGAAGATGATTTAAGTTTTGAGAAGATTGTTCAGCTTGGGTTTGATGCAAAAGAAACCGCGCGCGTGATTAAAATGATTGATCGAAACGAATACAAGCGTCGTCAATCCCCCGTGGGTGTGCGCATTACCGATAGAGGCTTTGGCAAGGATAGACGCCACCCAATCACGGTAAAACTAGATTTTACCGTTGACTTAAAGTAATATAAAAAAAGTTAATTTTTTATATAATTTCTTGATAAATTTACAAAAATCGTATGGTTATAATAATGTATTCATACAATAATTTAATCAAAATAGTGGAGCCTACAAAACATGAAAAAAATTGAAGCCGTGATTAAACCATTTAAATTAGATGAAGTGCGTGAAGCGCTTTCAGCCATTGGCGCAAATGGCTTAACGGTGACAGAAGTAAAAGGCTTTGGTCGCCAAAAAGGGCATACAGAACTTTACCGTGGCGCAGAATATGTGGTGGATTTTTTACCAAAAATTAAATTAGAGTTGGTGATTCCAGACAATATGTTGGAAGCCGTGATGGACGCAATTGTAAAATCAGCCCACACAGGTAAAATTGGCGATGGCAAAATTTTTGTTTCAAGCATTGAAGAAGTGGTGCGGATTAGAACAGGTGAAACGGGCGAGGCGGCTGTTTAATTTATATTGGTTTTAGTTTTAAATTAGTTTTAAAGTTTACGTTTTTTACCGATGAAAAAAAGGCGCTTATTTTTATAAGCGCTTTTTTTATTTCTACAAAACTTAAGCTAATTGCTTAAACATTGAAACTACGCAATCAACGCCATGAAAAAAGTTTTTTTCTTGCTAACAAAAGCGTTAAACCCGCAAACATCATTAAATAACTGCTGGGTTCCGGCACGGCAGTGACGGGAACATTCCAACCAATCGTTCTAAAAGCCGCCAAATCAACATCGGTGAGTAATTTACGTTGACCAACATTGATTGAAGGATCCATTGCCACTTCTTGAGTCACGCCGTATACCAAGCCTTGTGTGCCTTCAGCAAAGTGCCCACTACTAAGATTAGGCAGCAAATGTTTAAACGAAGCTGAAGTGCCAAAGCCAAATACATGGCCTAACTCATGAATCGCCACAGATTTAAAATCTACCAATGATGATGTTAAGCCAGAAACATCTTCTCCAAAATACCAACTTGTATCGCTATCAAAAGCGATTGAGCCGCCCCATGGTGCAAAGTCAGTTGCTGTATTGACTCCTTCTGTTGTCCCTTGCCCTCTAGAAATAGCATCTGAACAAAAGCTAATTGTCCCAGAACAACCGTAACCACCTGGCCCAGCCTCACCAACCACACTAGTGCCTAGATTTCTAGCACCTGCAAAAATGGTGAGCGTGTTGGCGGCAACATCAAAAGATGGAACTGACCCATCATATTGACCAGTAGCAGGGTTATAAAATCTAGCAGTAAAATTATTACTACCGCTAGAATCAATCGCAGTTAAGCTGTCAGTAAAAGATGCAAAAATGCTGGCCGCTGATTCAAGCGCATTTTTTCGACTGGAATCGCTAAAAAATCCACTGGTGTCATATTTGTAATCAAAGTTAATGAATAAAGCGTGACTGCTGGTACTAAAACTCAGCAATAGAGCGGTTGCTGTCAGTTTCTTAAAAAAATGAATTAATTTAGTTGCGGGCATTATTCTTTCCACTAAAAGTTTGAGGGCTTTAGATTAAAGTTATTATTAATTTTAATCTAAAGCCCAATTAACTTAAGCATCTTTAAAACAAATTTTCTTGGCTTAATTTAAGCATTCAGCTTATTTTTGCATTACCTTAATTTTGCTTAAAAGCTGGTTTTTGTGCATTGCGCGTTAAAAAACCGTAAATCAAAAATGCCAGTGGAACCAGCACTAAGCTGTATGAAATCAAGGCGCCAATGCGGCCTTCTGGGCCAAAATCTTCGGTTGCTGCGTGCCAGTAAGCGTTGTCAATAATGCCCAAATTTGCAATTTCGATGGATTCTGTATATTCGTGAAACGCATAAATCACCAATTGCACTGAAAAAATCACCATAAAAACGGCAGTAATTTGAAAAAATAAGCTTAAGTTAATGCGGTGACCATATTTGCTCCAAGCCCAAGCCACTAAGCCAGCAACACACAAGCCTAAAATGCCGCCCATCACTAAATGGCTGCTGTCATTACTTTGTGCTAACGAGGCAATCATGGTCGCGGCTTCTAAGCCTTCGCGGCCAATCATTAATAATACAAAGGCAAAAATGGCTAATTTTGCGCCATGGCCAGGGTTGGTCACGGCTTTATCAATTGCGCCAGTAATTTCACTTTTCATGTGTTTGCCCATTTTAAGCATATGCACGGTGCAACTGATGACTAAAATTGCCGCAGTAAGCGCTAAAGTGCCTTCCCAAAATGGGGTTAAACCGCCAATTTTAGTCAGTACCACGCCTAAAATCATACAACTGACTACTGCAACAACGCAGGCTGCTCTTAATGATGGCAATAGTTTTTGCCCGCCTGTTTTGGTTAGGTAAGTCACCGCAATTGCAATAATTAAAAAAGCTTCTAAGCCTTCTCTAAATGTAATCATTAATGTTTCAAACATGGATTTTCCTTAAATCTAAAAATATTTAGGCAATTGTAAATGATAATGGTTCTTAATTATTGCACGAATGTGCGAGAATTTGAAGCGCAAAAAATACTTTTTGCTTATTTCAAAAATTGTTTGTAAGGGATTTGAAACGTTTATTTAGGATGAAATGATGTTGCGCAGGTAGTTTGCAGAGCTAATTTCAATTTTTTTTGCACCACTAAAGCGGCATTGTTTGAAAAAAGCTTGAAAGGCATCGAGTTCAGCCGTGCCAAAATCAATGGTGACTTGCCAACCGCCTTCTAAAATAAGGGGCGGTGTCATGGTGTGAATTACGCCGTGCAGACCATTTTCGTCGGGGCGTTTTCTGCTTTTTGGATCAAACCAGCGGGTAAACCAATTTTGCAGTTGGTCAATGCTGGGTTCTGGCCCTGTAATATTAAATTCCATGCTATGCCATACAAATGGAAAAAGTACAATTTCAATGTTTCGCCATGTTTCAAAAAGTGGCAAAAACTCAGGCGGATTGGTGATTTTTGCTTCTGCTTGATGAAATAAATGCGCTTCTTTAAAAAGCACATCGACGCGAGATTGTTTAAAAAATTCTGGAATTTGCGAGGATTCTAATTGCACTTGTGCTTCTGCAAATACTTCAATTTCTCTAAATTTAAGGCTGTTAATTAATTTGATCAAAACATCCACATACATTTGTTGCTCATCTTTGAGTTTTTCAAATATGGGGGTATCAAATTCTTCTTTTTCTTTATATAAGCCTAGCAACTTTTTAAGCCAAAGCATCTTAACCATCCATTTGAAATGACTTCATTATGCGGCTTAGTGTGCCTTCGATGTTAATATTGGTCAACATGAAATTATATTTTTTACAAAGTGTCTGATAAATTTAGAATTATTTTAGGGGGCGAATATGAAAATTTTTTTATTACTTGGTTTAATAGGGTTAGCATTTTTAACGTATCGGCAATTGAGTTTTGCAGGAAGCTTGCCAGAAGTTGGCAAACCAGCGCCAGATTTTAAGTTGCTAGATGCAACGCAGCAGCCACATCAATTAGTTGATTATGCGGGAAAATGGCTGGTGCTTTATTTTTATCCAAAAGATGACACGCCAGGTTGTACCAAAGAAGCGTGTCATTTTAGAGATGATTTAGCGCAGCTTGAAAAGTTGGGTGCAAAAGTCGTCGGCGTGAGTGTGGATGATGCCAGTGCGCATGCAGATTTTGCAAAAAAATACCATTTACCTTTTCCGCTGTTGGCAGATACGGATGGAAAAGTTGCCAATGCTTATGGCGCATTAACAAATTTGGGGTTGATTAAAATTGCCAAGCGCTATACTTTTTTAATTGACCCGAATGGGTCTGTTGCAAAAGTTTATTTAAGTGTTGATACTTCGCGCCATTCTCAAGAAATTATTGAGGATTTAAAAAAGTTAAGTGCAATTTAGTTGAACAATTTTATTGTTGTAATTTTTTTTGAATAAAAAAAGGGCTACTAAAAAGTAGCCCTTAATTTTTTAATGCACCTTAAATATTAAAACATGAAAAGTGAATTAATTTGTGATCAAAGCATTATTGGTTAATAAGGTTTGAATCGCTTGTGCATCTGTAAGCGATAAATTAGCCGTTAAATCTAAATCAACCAGTGTAATTTTTTGATCTACAGTGCCTGTAACTGTGCTACCACTGCTATTGCCGTTTGCAAAATTACCTTGTGTGCTGATTGAAATGACGGTGTTGCCATCAACAAAATCAAAATGTAGATAATTATCTAAAGCATCTGCTGTGTTAGATTCACCTTGCAATAAATCTGCTAGGTTAAGTACATCACCAATCCCAAAGTCTTGAACAGAATCTGCTTCAATACCTGCGGCTGTGGTGTCAGCTAGTGTCCAAACAAAGGTGTCGTCATCTGCACCACCAAATAATTGATCATTGCCTGCACCACCGCTGATGGTATCTGTACCCAAAGCGCCTGAAAGAGTGTCGTTGCCTTCACCGCCATTTACAGTATCGTTGCCAGCGCCAGCATCAATGGTATCGTTGCCACCTAAACCGTTAATGGTGTCGTTACCGCCTAAACCATTCATGGTGTCAGCATTGTTGCTGCCAGAAAGGGTGTCGTTTGCTTCTGTACCAACACTTGAAATCACCGTTAGGTTAACTGTGGCTGTGCCTGTTGAACCTTTGCTATCTTGAATGGTGTAGGTGAAAGATGCAGGGCCAGAGTAGCCAGCGGTGGGTGAGAAAATAATGTTGGTACCTTCACTATAAACAATGCCGTTTTGCGGGTTGAATAAATCAATAATTTTGAAAGTATCGCCATCAACATCGCTGTCGTTTGCCATTAATTGCGCTGGGGTGAATGTTAAATCACCCGCGTTGGCTGCTGCAAAGGTATCATTCACGGCCGTTGGCGGTGTGTTGTCAGGTGTGGTTGTAGTGGTGTTAATGGTTAAGTTTACCGTTGCAGTATCAAAACCACCTTTGCCATCGCGCACAACGTAATTAAATGAAGCTGGACCAGAATAACCTGCAAGCGGTGTGAATACAATTTTGCCGTTTTCAAAGCCTACAAAACCATTCACTGCCGTATTTAAATCTAAAATTTCTAGTGTATCGCCATCTAAATCTTCATCGTTGGCTAATAATGTGGCCGGGTCAATCAACACCGCATCTGTTTGAACGCCAGCAATCGTGTCATTGCTTGCAACTGGGGCTTTGTTGGTTGAAGTCGGTTCTGTAACGGTTAAGTTGACAGTGGCAGTATCTGTGCCGCCTTTACCATCGCTCACGGTATAAGTGTAAGAAGCCGCACCTGCAAAACCTGCGGTTGGAGTAAAGACAACATTGTTATTCACAATAGCAACCGTACCATTCACCGCATTTTGCACGCTGGTGATTGATAAAGTATCTTGATTTGCATCAGAGTCATTGCTTAAAAGCGTAGAAATTGACGTTGTAATTGGTGCGTCAACCAAGCCCGTTGCTGTGTCGTCCGTTGCAACTGGTGCAGTGTTTGTGCCAGCTGGCGCAACAATGGTTAAATTAACCGTAGCAGTGTCTGTTGCACCTTTGCTATCGCTAATGGTGTAAGTAAATGAAGCTGCACCAGAGTAATTTGCTGTTGGGGTGAAAATAACATTCGTACCATCCCAAATCACTGTGCCATTCACTGCGTCTTGAATGCTCACCCCTTGAATTGCATCGCCATCAATATCACTATCGTTGGCTAACAACGTTGCTGGTGAAAGCGTAATGCTTGTGTTTGTATTGCCCGTTGCAGAATCATCTGTTGCTGTTGGTGCAATATTGGCTGGTAAAGCATTAATGGTTAAATTCACCGTTGCAGTGCTTGTGCCGCCTTTGCCATCCGTAATGGTGTAGGTGAAAGAAGCAGGGCCAGAATAATTTAGCGTAGGTGCAAAAATAACGTTTGTGCCGTCATAACTTACTTCACCATTCACCGCGTTTTGAATACTCACCCCTTGAATCGTATCGCCATCAACATCTTTATCATTGCCCAATAAAGTCGCTGGTGCAATCACTACCAAAGTATTTGCAGGGCTTGCAGCAATGGTGTCATTGGTAGCAACAGGTGCCGTGTTGGTTGATGAGGGTTGCGTAATGGTTAAATTGACAGTGGCAGTATCTGTGCCGCCTTTACCATCGCTCACGGTATAAGTGTAAGAAGCTGCACCTGCAAAGCCTGCGGTTGGAGTAAAGACAACATTGTTATTCACAATAGCAACCGTACCATTGACTGCATTTTGCACGCTGGTGATCGATAAAGTATCTTGATTTGCATCAGAGTCATTGCTTAAAAGCGTAGAAATTGCAGTGGTAATTTGAGCCCCTGTTAAACCACTTGCAGCATCATCTTGTGCGTCTGGCGCAGTGTTCGTTGCAACCGTTTGGCTAGAAATTTTAATGTTATCTAGCAAGCCACCCACACTGTTTGTATTAAGCGCTTTAAATTCAACACGAATGGTTTCGCCAGTGCCTGCAATGGTGTATTGGTAAGATTTAAAACCAGCGGTATTTGCATTAACAGTATCAATCACTTTGCCATTAGCAAGAATTTGTATGGCAGAATCCGTACCTGTTAAAAAGTTAGGGCGCGCAGAGTAATCAAAATTAACCACAATATCTTTGCCAACCGTGCTGCTGACTAAAGTATATAAGTTACTTGCATCGCCAATGTTTCTTTCAAGTTCAACCACATTGCTTGTCACGTTTGAAAGTCCAAATGATTTACCTGTACCAACTTCTAGTAATCCATCCTTATTGTCAGTGTACCAACCTGTTGGAGGCTCGCCCTTAAGCTCATCAAAATTGACTAAAGTCACTGGAACAGGTTTATTGATCGTTAAATTAACTGTGGCAGAATCTTTATCTTTACCTGGTTGACCATCTGTGATGGTGTATCTAAATGAAGCTGGTCCTGTATAACCTGCATTTGGGGTAAAAATAACATTTGTGCCATCAAAAGTAACTTTGCCGTTAACCGCATCTTGCACACTGTAAATTTTTAGAGGGTTGCCATCGGCATCTTTATCGTTTGCTAATAAAGTACTTGCAGCAATGGTAACGCTTGTTGTGTTAGCGGTAATGTTATCTGCAAAAGCCTCAGGCGTATCATTAACGTTGGTAATGTTAAGTTTTACTTTGGCTGTGTCTGTTAAACCATTTGAGTCTTTAATCGTATAAGTAAACTCTGCAGGGCCAAAATAATTTGCATTTGGCGTAAAAGAAATTACGCCATTACTAAACGATACCGTGCCATTGGTTGCATCTTGCACACTCACAATTTTGCAATCAGCATAATTGCCTTTTGTGGTGTAGGGTAACCATAATGTCCACCAGTCAGTTGTGGTGGTTTCTGTATAGCCTTCCAAATCATTGGCGTACAAGCTAGATTCATAGATATTTATTGTCCTATCTTCATAGTAAGTGCTATTAAGCGTGTCATCAATCGCATCTGCTTTAATGATTTTTGTAGTGATAGCCATAAGGGGTTCCTTTTTAAATAACGGTTTGAAATTTTTACAACAAAAAATAAACGACTGAAAAAATAGCCTTTAAAACTAACAAGCCTTCAGCACTCAAAATCTTGATTACGATCTAACAATTTTTAGTAATCTTTAAATTTATGGAATGATTTTAGGTGAATTATTAAAGGCTGTAACTGACCCGAATGGGCTAATTTTGGAAGAAATTTTGAAATACTTAAATCAGAAAAACGTACGAAAGTGAGATTTTTTTAGCATCCATCGGATGCTAAAAAATAATTGAATGCGCCCAATCATTGAATTTTAAAGAAAGATTTTTAGATAAATATTCAAATAGATCAAACACATGAAATTTTTGAATATTTTTTGAAATGCAGAAAAGCTGGATGATAAAAATACCAACCTGTTGCGTAACTGTGTTGAACAGCCAGATTGTCACGAAACTTTGCTGCAAGCAATCATGGCAGGTTGTCATTCTGAAGAAAGTCAGCGTCTAATAATATTAATATTATTTTAGAAACTAAAAAGTTCAGAATGACATTTTAAAATGCCACGCATGATGATGCGTTGACGATGACATAAAACAAGCGTTATTTGGGGTTAATCACATAGCGGCAGCTTTTTAAAACCCCAAATAATGGATCACCAAACACTGCATTATCACAAGCAAAACTACCTGTCATGCCTTGTCTGTTTCTCCAGGTATTATTTGCGCCATACCAAACGGTAGCCGTTGCATCTTTTGGCAAAGTGCAAGTGGTGCGCTCAATTGCACAGTTGGTGGCGTTAGCGGGTGGCGCGGTGTTTTCAATATTTTCATCGCTAATTTGTTCTAAATAAGCCACCACATTATTTAAATCAGCCGTTTTTAGGGTGATGTTTTTGTGTGCGGTAATGGCGCTCGCCAATGTCGCCGCACTGCCATTGTGTAAATATGGCGCGGTTGACCAAACATCTCTTAAGGTTGGCACATCTAAGCCTGTGAGGTTGCCATTAAGGCGTTTGCCACTGAGCGCATTGATGCTACCAATATTTCTTAAATTATTAGTGTAGTTGCTAATGGTGAAATTAGCCCCACCGTGGCAGCTGACACATTGTGCATTAAAGATGGTTTTGCCTGCGACAGCGCTTGCACTCAACTTGCCATCGTTGTTGCGATAAGGTGAAGCGGCAAAACTGTTTAATGAGGCAACATAGCTAGCAAGTTCATCAAGATTGGTGCTAACGCCAGATTTTTTATCACCAAGTGCTTGATTACGCGTACCTGTATTGTATTGGGCATCAGTCATTAATCCTAAACCACCCGATAAATCGCGGATTTGCTTCTCAAAATCTTGTACTTCGTCGAAATTGCCGCTCCAATGTAACAAGCCATGCGCCATGCCAGATCGGCCGTTTAAGGCAATGGTGTTACGTAGGCCTTCACCAAAACCCGTTAAATCCCACACGCGTCCATCGTCCCCACCATCGTTGTGACAGGTGGCGCAACTCATGTAACTATCTTTAGATAGACGTGGGTCTTTTGCATCGTAAAAGAGTTGTTTTCCTAGCACAACGCCCGCTGCCAGTAACTCTTGTGCAGGGTTGACTGTGGTAATGACTTTGCTGATAGTGGAACGTAAAACACCTTGTTTGAGGATAGGGCTAATATCAACCATGCTGACGCTTCTATCCATAAACTCTTGCACAAACAAGGTGTTGCCATCTGCTGAAAGTGCAAGCCCTTGAGGCGCACGACCAACTTCGATTCTCGACAATTCAGAGCCTGTTATCGCATCCACCACCGCGACTTGACGGCTCGTTTCAAGGGCTACGAATAAATACACGCCATTGGGGTGATAAACTGCTGCAGATGCGAGACTGGCATTGTCGTGGTCAACACGTTTTTCGTGCTCTTCAACCATGGCGCCTAAGTTAATGCGAGAACTGATTGCACGCACCGTGTTTTGAAAGTCAAGATTAACGCCATTTCTTGCTAAGCCGCGTTTAATATTATCTTGTTTAGAAGGCACCCAAGCATTTGTTCCGTCAGGAGAAATGGCGGCTGCGGATAAATAATTTGGGATGCCCGCGCCTTGGATGGCTGAATCAGATTTGTCAGAATGCTTGAGCAAAATCGTGTCAGTTAGACGCATATTTGCGGTGTTAATCACTAACACTTGTGCACCCACGTTGCTGGCTTTTGTGACATTCACCACTTTAGTGGATTCCCCCGGCAAAGGTGGCGTGATAAAGCGTGAAACCAGTACTTTACTGCCATCAGCCGTAATGGAAAGATGTCTTGGATGTTGACCAACTGCAAGTACGCCTAGCTGAGTGCCATGTTGAGCACCATTGGCTGCATTTAATTTTATAAGTTCGCCTTTGGCTTCTAATGCCACATAAGCGTTCGTACCTACTGGGCTAAACACAAGCCCATGCGGCTGTGAGGCGCGCGGTAAGTTAATGGTTTGTGTCACAGTCAAACTAATTGGACTAATCACCGAAATGGTCGCTGATTTTTTATTGGTGACCCAAATATTACCGTTGGGTGCAATAGCAACACTTCTGGGCGATAAACCAACATTAATTGTTGCCACAACAGTTTTCAGAGTCGTATCAATTACGCTGACACTGTTATTGTCTGGGTTGACAGTCCAAATGCGGTTTGGTCTATTTTTTTGGAGTTCTAGCGCAATCGGCGTAGAGCTGTTAGGGCTATTACTTGTTTTAGTTGTAGCAACCGCTTGCAAATAGGTTTTACGTGTCACTAAGCCTTTATTGTCTTTGGTGCTGAGTGTCACTTGATAAACCCCAACATTTTTATAATTGTGCGAAACTGTGGCTGCGGTTGAATATGGTGTGTCAGGCGAACCATCACCAAAATTCCAGCTATAAGTGTAACCATTCGCAATGATGGTTTGGAACGTAGCTGTGCCGCCCGCAGTGACAGCGGGGATGTTGCTTAAAGTACCGTGGTTTGGGTCAATCACATCATCAACGCCGTTAGAGCCTTTGCTGAGTGAAATATTGATGGTCTGCGCCACGCTTGGCACGCCCTGTTGGTTGAGGGCGAATAAAAAGTAATTACCCGGTAATAAAACAGAAGTATTTGCAGGTAATTTCAAACTAAATTGATTACCTGAGCTATTGGTGATTGCTAATGGAACACGGCGCTGATCATTATTGACTGTGTGCGTCACAGCGCCTAAGCGCATTAAGGCAAATTTGTGCGCGCCATTGGTATTCATCGTCACTTGAATCGTATCACCCGCTTTTGCACTGACGGGCGCGTTTCTAATCACGGGTCTCGTCGCTAATGTGCCATCGTCATTGAGTAAATAAGGCGGCGTGAGAATTTCAACATCAGGGTGATTCGTAGAGCAAGTGCCGCACAAGCCGCTGCCCGACACAAACACTCTGCCGTCTTTCAACAATAAAGCCACTGAATGATAATTACGTGGGACTTTCATGTTTGCTAGTCGGCTGAAAAGTTTGGTTTCTGGGTTCCAAATTTCTGCTGCAAAAATAGATAAATTATCAGAAAAAGCTCTGGAATATTTTTGCCCACCTACCACCACAACCTCGCCCGATGGCAAAGCAACTGCGTTGTGATATACACGTTGATAAAGTGTACCTTTGAGTTTGGTGACGATTTCGTTACCTTCACCGCCATTAATGTCAATATCAAAGGCGTTTCTTGTACCAAATGTATTATCGTAATTTTTAGAACCACCGATGGTTAATATTTTACCAATGTCATACATCACAGCGGTGCCGCTCATGGCGTCTAAGTCATCGCCACGCAATGTTGATTGCGTTACGCTGCCATTTGCATTGGGGTTAATCCAATTCATTTGCTTAGCAGGCCCTGCATGAAAAATTTTCCCATTGGGGGCAGGAAATAACCACATGTGGTTATCAGCGCGGTAAATGCCTGCAGCATCATCTGTTTTTAAATCATCCGCAAGAATATTTGGCTTTTTCTGCCAGCCGACATCTGCTGTCCACAGTTCAGCATCTTTGCCACCACGGCCACCGCTCCAAGAGCCACCCACGGTGAAAATTGAGCCATCGCCAAGTAAGGTCATGGCATGATAGCCACGTTTAATTTGCATTAAATCGCCTTTTACCCAACTGTTATTCATTGGGTTATAAATGCTGGTGGCTTGGCTATTGTTGCCGCCAGTGACCATTAATTTTCCATCGGGTAACATGGTTGTGCCTGGGCAAAACATATCGTGCCCAGTGTTTGAAATCAGCGTGTCGGTGGCTGTTAATTTCTCTACATCAAAAATAGAGCTGTAAGTTTTATTAAAACCACCCGCAAAATTCATTTTTGTATAAGCAGACCACGTTAATATGCGGCCATCGGGTAATTGCGCAGCTGAAGCCGCCACTAGCGGTAAATTATAAGGACCACTCCAAAGAGCGTTTAACGTTGGAATTGGATTTTTTGGGTCATCAATCACCGCATTAATACGCCACTTATCATTATTTGAATTGCCACATGGCCATTGAATGATTGAAGCTTGGTCGAGTAAAGAACCACTTTTAATATTCATACACATATTAGAATGGCCAACACGCAATTGTTGTTTGCCACTTTCTCCTTCTATTTTCCAAAGAAGATGTGGCTTATTTTCACAAGTGAGCTGAACAACTTTCGCTTCAGCCGCTAATGAGGCATTTTGAATACCAAGGCACTTTCCAGAATTAACCGATTTAATTTGATATGAATCATTCACGCTCACAAAATTAAATTGCTGATTAGCGTTGTTGCCACAGCCAAATTGAACCGCTTCGGCACCATCGGCTAAACTCCCTTTGTAAATATCTACGCATTTATTGCTATGAATTTCAGAAACTAAATTTCCTGAATCTTGTGCAAATGCTTGCGACAAGGACAGTGAAAATAAAATGCTGGCTGTTAAAAAGGATAAAATATTTTTTAAATTCATAGATTTTAATTTCATAAGTGATTTTTTAGTTTGTGGTGATTGGATAATAAGCTTTAGTGTATTACGGTAAAAAAATTGAAAACCTAAACAAAATATTAAAAATATTTTTAGGTATTTAATGCGTCAATCAAGGGAGTCAATCTAAGAGCCAGCCATGCGATTAAAAGGCTGTTTGCTTTTGAAGGGTTGTGGTCGTTTTCTTACGTTTTTTTACGGCTGTGCGCCAACAACGTCAAAAATAAAAAAAGCTGGCACTTGTGGTAAATGTTGGTTACATACTTTAAAAATACTTAAATCACCCAAAAAATAAGCATTGAAGTAAATCCAAGCGCTGACGCTTTTAGACAGCCGATGAATGACTTTCTAATAATTCCCATTCGGCTAGTAAAGCTTCAACTTGTTGCTCAATTTTTGCTAAATTTTTCTGAAGTTCTTTGACTAACTCTGGATTTTTTTTATAAAGCTCACCGTCAGCCAATTGTGTTTGAATGTCCTTTTGTTCAAGCTCCAATTGTTCAATCAAACTAGGCAATTGCGCCAAACGCGCAAGCGCTTTTTGGCTAATTTTTGGTTGATTTTGTTGAGTGTTGAGGGATACGTTATTCTTAGGTGCGATATTTTTATTGGGTTGCTGGCTTGCATTTTTTTGTAACTTTTCTTGTGCTTGTTTGGTTTGCTGTTGTTGCGTTGTAAACCGTTGCCAATCGTCATAACCACCGCCAAACTCTGTCAATTTTCCGTTGCCTTCAAAGGCAATCACTTGCGTGACGGTATTTTCTAAAAACGCGCGGTCGTGGCTCACCAAAAATAGTGTTCCGCTAAATTCTTGCAATAAACTTTCCAGCAATTCAAGTGTATCAATGTCCAAATCGTTGGTCGGTTCATCCAGCACCAACACATTGGCGGGGCGCGCAAACAGCCTTGCCAACAATAAACGGTTTCTTTCACCGCCAGATAAACTTTTAACGGGTGAGCGCGAGCGTTGTGGCGGAAATAAAAAATCTTCCAAATAACTAATCACGTGCTTGCGCTCATTGCCAATTTCCACAAAGTCTGAGCCTGGGCTAATGGTGTCCGCCAGCGTTGCTTCTTCATCCAGTTGCTCGCGCATTTGGTCAAAATACGCCACATTAATTTTAGTGCCGCGTTCAATTTCTCCGCTATCCGCTTCAATTTCGCCCAAAATAAGTTTTAATAACGTGGATTTTCCAACGCCGTTGGGGCCGAGCAAACCAATTTTATCGCCACGCAAAATGCGGGTAGAAAAGTTTTTAATGAGCGTTTTTTCGCCATAACTTTTTGAAATATTTTCAAGTTCTGCCACCAATTTTCCGCTGCGTTCGCCCGCGTCAATATTGAGTTTGACATTGCCTTGGCGGTCGCGTCTGGCGGCGCGTTCTAAACGCAACGCTTCTAAGCGGCGTACGCGGCCTTCATTGCGCGTTCTGCGCGCTTTAATCCCTTGGCGAATCCATACTTCTTCTTGCGCCAGCACTTTGTCAAATTTTGCCGCGTGGGTTTCTTCCACAGCAATCAATTCTTCTTTTTTAATTTGATAGGCGGAAAAATTGCCCATAAAATCCGTGAGTTTTCCGCGGTCTAATTCGGTAATGCGCGTGGCGAGTTTGTCCAAAAAGCGGCGGTCATGGGTAATAAATAACACACTGCCTTGAAAATTTAACAGTAGATCTTCTAGCCATTCAATCGCTTCTAAATCTAAATGGTTGGTCGGTTCGTCCAGCAATAACACTTCAGGTTCGGCAACGAGCGCGCGACCCAACGCCACACGCTTGCGCCAACCGCCAGAAAGCGTAGAAACCAGCGCGTCAGCGTCTAAATTGAGTTTGCTTAACACGGTTTCTACACGGCTTTGCGCCGCCCAGCCATTTTCTGCGTCCATTTCATGTTGCAAATGTTGCATTTTTTCCATGAGCTGTTCAATGTTTGCGTCAGGTAACCCCATGTCATGCGTCACTTGGTGATAATCAATAATCGTTTGTTGCAAACTGCCTAAACCTTCTGCCACCGCTTCAAAAATAGTGTGGGTGTTATCCAGTTCTGGTTCTTGTGGTACATACACAACCCGCGCATTGGGCGCGCGCCAAACGTTGCCGTCATCTAATTTTATCGTGCCCGCAATCGCTTTCAGCAAGCTGGATTTTCCAGCGCCGTTTCTGCCAATTAAGCCCACACGTTCGCCAGCGTCAAGCTGAAAGGCAGCTTTGTCGAGCAGTGCGTGGTGTCCAAAAGCTAAGGAGGCGTTATCTAGGGTAATGTAAGGCATAAGTAAATTTATTAAAAATTAGGAAAAAGAAATTTGAAAAATGCGAATAAAAAGCAATTGTCGGCATTATTCACTAATGATGTTGAATAAACAATGACAACCCGACAGCGGTTTTGTTAAGTTGTTGAAAAATTATGCTTTTATATGTTCTGATAAAAGTTTTAAAAATAAATCCCGCGGAATTTCTTTTGCGCCAAAGCTAGCTAAGTGTGAAGTTTTCATTTGGCAATCAATCAGTTTTACGCCTACACTTTTTAAATGATCCACCAAACTGACAAAAGCAATTTTTGACGCATCGGTGACATGGTGAAACATGCTTTCGCCATAGAACATATCGCCAATTTTTACGCCATAGCACCCACCCACCAACACGCCATCTTGCCAAGCTTCGGCAGACATTGCATAGCCTGCTTGGTGCAATTGGCAATAGGCTTCAATCATGCTGTCGGTAATCCAAGTGCCGGGTTGACCTGCTCTAGCCGTTTGGCTGCAAGCAGTCATGACTGCTTTAAACACGGTGTTGAATTGCACGGTAAAGAGATTTTTTTTGCGCGTTTTGTGTAGCGATTTTGAAATGTTAAGATTTTCAGGAAACAGTACCATACGCGGATTTGGACTCCACCATAGAATTTGCTCTCCTTGACTAAACCACGGAAAAATCCCTTTTTTATAGGCGCTTAATAATCGGTTTAATGATAAATCGCCGCCAATTGCAATAAGGCCGTTGGGTTCTGCTAAGGCTTCATGGAGTGGCGGAAAATCACAATCATCGTCCAAACTCGCAACACGCCCTGTTTGAAGTTGATAATAAGCGCGGCTCATGCAGAAAATATTTTATGGCTAAGTTTTTGCCAAAAACTTTGCTTTTTTGTTGGCAAAACTTCTAGCAGCGCATAATGCCCAACGGTTTTTAATGCGGCGTTAAGTGCGCTTAAATCTAGTTTAGGGTTTTGCAAAATAACTAGCGGTGGCTTCAGTGTAACGGTGACTTCATCCGCATAAGGTTGCAAGGCGTTTTTTACGCGATTAACGCAAGCGCTGCACGATAAGCCGCTTACTTGATAGGTAGTTTTTTGCATAGGTTGATGTTAGTAGCTTAATGGTAAATTATCAATCAAAAAATATTTTCTAATCAATAGATTAGCGCGTAAAATGCGCATAATTTTATTATTTTAAAGTCACTTTGTGGAACAGTATTTAACCATGCTCGCTAAGCCGATTCAAACCTATCGCCCGTATTGGGCAAAACGGTTTGGCGCGGCGCCCATTTTACCCATGAGCCGTGCCGAGATGGACGCACTGGGCTGGGATTCGTGCGACATTATTTTGGTCACGGGTGATTGTTATATTGATCACCCAAGTTTCGGCATGGCGCTGGTTGGTCGTTTGCTGGAAGCGCAGGGTTTTCGCGTGGGAATTATTGCGCAGCCCGATTGGCAAAATGCCAATGCGTTTAAAGTCTTGGGCAAGCCAAATTTATATTTTGGCATTACCGCAGGCAATATGGATAGCATGGTGAACCGCTATACCGCTGATAGAAAAATCCGCAGTGATGACGCATACACGCCTGATGCTGCACCCAATAAACGGCCTGATCGTGCAGTGTTGGTCTATTCGCAACGTTGCCGTGAAGCGTTTCCAGATGTGCCTTTAGTAATTGGTAGTATTGAAGCGAGTTTACGCCGCATTGCGCATTACGATTATTGGTCAGACAAAGTGCGGCGTAGTATTTTGGTGGATTCAAAAGCGGATATTTTACTATACGGCAATGCAGAACGTGCTTTGGTGGAACTCACGCATCGGATTGCAAAAGGTGAAAAAGTCCATGAAATTCAAGATATTCGTGGCACAGCCTTTTTGCGCAAAAAAATCCCAGATGGTTGGAGTGAAATTGAGAGCACAAAACTAGACCGCCCAGGGACGATTGATAAACCCGTTGACCCCTATGAAATGAAGATGGGCAAAGCCGATGCCAGTTGCGCGACAGAAGAGTCATCAAGCAAACCAGCGCTGCCAGAAGGCACCAAAGCAATCGAAATTTTACGCAAACCCAAAGCCGATAGAAGTAAACAAGTGGTGCGTTTACCTGCGTTTGAAGAAGTTGCAAATGACCCCGTGTTGTATGCGCATGCTTCGCGCGTGTTGCATTTAGAAGCCAACCCTGGCAATGCGCGGGCGCTGGTGCAAAAACATGGCGATAGAGAAGTTTGGCTGAACCCGCCACCGATTCCTCTGACGACTAAAGAAATGGATTATGTGTACGACATGCCGTATGCGCGAAAACCGCATCC
Source organism: Methylophilaceae bacterium (assembly GCA_965247415.1). Taxonomy (GTDB): domain Bacteria; phylum Pseudomonadota; class Gammaproteobacteria; order Burkholderiales; family Methylophilaceae; genus Methylotenera. Next base: position 294,964 of record OZ252007.1, on the reverse strand, counting down.
AGCCTATAAAAATGCCAAAATTCCTGCGTGGGAAATGATTCGTTTTAGCGTGAATATTATGCGCGGCTGCTTTGGCGGCTGCACCTTTTGCAGCATTACTGAGCATGAAGGCCGCATTATTCAAAGCCGTTCAGAAGAATCTATTTTGAAAGAAGTAGAAGAAATCCGCGATAAAGTTGAAGGCTTTACGGGTGTGATTTCAGACCTTGGCGGGCCAACGGCGAATATGTATCGCATTGCTTGTAAATCGGAAACCATCGAAAAAAATTGCCGAAAATTAAGCTGTGTTTACCCTGGCATTTGCGAAAATTTAAATACTGACCATAGCGCGCTGATTCAGCTTTATCGCAAAGCACGCGCGATTAAAGGCGTAAAAAAAATCCTGATTGGTTCAGGTTTGCGTTACGACCTTGCCGTGAAATCGCCTGAATATGTCAAAGAATTGGTGCAACATCATGTGGGTGGTTATTTAAAAATTGCGCCAGAACATTCTGAAGATAATGTGCTCAGCAAAATGATGAAACCAGGCATGGGCGCATACGATGAATTTAAAGCAATGTTTGAAAAATTCAGTGCTGAAGCAGGCAAAAAGCAATATTTAATACCGTATTTTATTGCCGCACACCCAGGTACGACTGATGAAGATATGCTGAATTTAGCGCTTTGGCTTAAAAAATATGACTTTAAATTAGACCAAGTACAAACGTTTACCCCCACGCCGATGGCGATGGCGACAGCTATGTATCATTCTGGGAAAAATCCGCTGCGCAAGGTGACGCAAGATTCAGACAACGTGCCGATTCCAAAAGCGGGCAATGTGCGTAAACTACACAAAGCATTTATTCGTTACCATGACCCAAATAACTGGCCGATGTTGCGTGAAGCATTGAAAAAAATGGGGCGCGCAGATTTAATTGGTAATGGCAAACAGCATTTAATTCCTGCTTGGCAACCACTTTCAACAAAACCAGTCACAACCGTGACAGGCAAGCCGCTTGAGCGAACCATTAAGCCTAGACGAGTGTCAGAAAATAAGCGTAAATATTCTTAAAAGGGTCGCTATGATTGTTAAAACAAAAAAAATGATTCAAGCTTTTTTATTGTTGAGTTTTATTGGGTTTTCAGGGCAAATTTTTGCCGCTGAAACGGGTCTTTTTTGGAAAGCAGAATCGCCTAACGCAAAGCCCATTTATTTGTTTGGCACCATGCACACCGATGATAACCGCGTCACCAATTTTTCACCTAAAGTGGCAGATGCGCTTAAAACCATTGACGCTTTTATGATGGAAACCCTTGCGCCAACCGATGCGCGCGTGTTGATGAATGCCAATAGTTTAGAAGAAGTATTAACCAAAAATGAGCTTGAAAAAATTCAAGCCTTGGCCGAGTTTCACACCATGCACAAAGATGCTGCAATGCATATGAAACCTTGGTTATTGGCCGTGGTGTTTGATTCGCCAAAACCACTCACGCCGTTTGCGCAGGATAATTTATTGATGCGCCAAGCGGAAGATTTTGGCAAAGAAATTATTGGTATTGAAGACACGCAAGAGCATTTTGGCATTATGGATAGTTTTACGTTTGATGAGCAACTTACGATGTTGCGCGCCGTTTTAAAACGCTCACAAGCCACAAAAGAAAAAGATTTTGAAAAACTAGTAGGTGCTTATTTAGAAGGCAATAGCGAAAAAGTACTGGCTTTGGATGAGAAAATTACTGGCGGCATGTTGCCCAAAGAAATTTGGCAAAAAATGAAAACAAAGCTCATGGATGACCGCAATAAAGTCATGGCAGAACGGGTGCTTGACGAAGCCAAAGCGAAAAAGGTGTTTGTGGCCGTTGGTGCTTCGCATTTAGCGGGAGATGCTGGCTTGATTGAACGTTTAAAAAAAGCAGGCTATACGCTCACCTTGATGCCAAAAGCGTTTAATTAATTCACATGCGGGCCTGCTTTATATTGAATAATTTCACCTTGTTGCTTCACATGAATCAGTTTGTCGGTATCAAATCCTAGCGCTTTGGCTTGCGAAATAAGTTCTTGTTTAATTGGGTAAGTGAGTTGCGGCGTGCGCGATAATATCCATAAATACGATAAATCTGGGCCGCAAATCATGACATAATTGTAAAAATTTTTATCCAGCGCAATGATATTATAGGCGCCGTAAAAAGGACCAAAAAATGAGACTTTTAAGCGACCATTAAACGTATTGTCGGCGTTTTTAGGGTCGATAAAATAGGCTTTGCCAATCGCTTCTTGTAATTTTTGCGTTTTTGAATCAACCCCGCGATTAATCACCTGAATTCCACCATCATCGCGCAAGCTGTAATTGGCGGTCACTTGTTCTAAGCCACGCTCAAAAGAATGGTCAAGCCGCGCAATTTCATACCAAGTACCTAAGTATTGATTGGCATCTACATGGTCAACAACTTGCACACCTGCAGGTTGGCCCATGCAAGCGCTCAGCAAAAAAGGGACGCAAAGGGTTAATTTTTTAAGAAAATTATTTTTTAATAAAACTATTTTAAATAAGTCCATACGCACCAATTTTTTCAAAAACATTATTATATGTGGATGCGTGTTATTTAAATTAATTCATTATTTTTTATCGTTTTTGGCTTTTAAAATATTACGTTCTAAATTAAACGTATATTTGTGAATGAGAGATTCATTGCCGCGGCTTGGGTTAATAAAATGTAAACCAACGCGGTATTTTTGCCCATTTTTTTCAGAATTGAGCGGCAAAATATTTCTAACTTCTAATTTAAGATTAGTTTGCCCAACTTCTGGAAAGTTAATTTTGCAGTTATCAAAAACACTGCCCACCACCATCGAGGGGTGCAAACTTTTAGGCACAATCACCGCAATGCCACCTAAACTGACATCCACCAAATTAAGCTGTAAGGTATCTTTAATGTTGCTGTTAAAAGCATTGGGAATGGGGATTTCGCAAGGAATTGGCTTGCTAATGGGTGTGGCAAGCCTAAAAAGTTCACGTCTTTGAAGACGAATCAGTTCATCAGGAATTTCAATTTTTAGTGCATTTCCGTCTAATAAAGTAATGGCGGAATGCTGGCTACTTTTCCATTTGATTCTGATGCCAGAATCTTTGAGCAGATAAATTTCTGGGCTGGCCAGCAAGCGTTTATTAAACGCGTCATCTATGCCCATGTCTAAATACATTAAATTATTTTCAACATCAATATTAATAATGTGCGTTAAATAATCGTCGCGTAATTGGTTAAACGATACTTTTAACGCAGTTTTATGTATCATTAATTCATTAATAATGAGCAGAATTTCTTTTTTACTTTGTACAACAAAAGGCTCTTCACCTGCTTGGACGGTTTCTGTTGTCATGCAAACATTTCCTAACGAATTGTGTTTGTTAGATTAAAAATTGAGCTGTTTTAACAGCCATATAAAAAAATATTAATAAAAATAATTGTAGTCTTAGCGGTCTTTTTTAATTGTTTTGAATAAGACGATAAACGCAAACTTATTCTTGAATATAACTTTGGGTAAGCTTTTTAAGTTTGATTAGCCCAATCGGGTTAATCGGTTTTTTCGCTTTGTGCCATTCGGGCTATAGCCGCCATCTTCTAATTTTTTTAAGATTTCACATGTTGTTTTTAGCAGCAAAATTTTTCATAAAAGGATTTATTCATGGGCGAATCATACAAGGCAGACGAACTTGACAATTATTTACACTTTAGCTTTGAAAATGGTAACACGGTTATTTCTGTGAGTTCAGCGGGTACATTTTCTGATCATGATGTATCAGGCACAATAGTTTCTGAAGCGGATGACCAAAAAATAGCGTTAGGTGGTTTTGACTTAACGGTTGAAAATACGTTGTCTGATGTGCAAATGATTCAAACGCTTTTAAGTGGCAATCATTTAATCACAGACTAAATTGACAGACGCTCAATTAATTTTAGATTGAGGTAAGTTTGATAGCTTTCACTTTTCAGCCCCACAATGTGGGGCTTTTTATATGAATAGCGTGTGTAAGGTACATTAATCGTTAACAACCAGCATATCCACAAACATATTCACTGGCGTGGCTTCTAACTTATCTTGGTTTAAACACAACGCCAAAATATCGGCTTGTTTTTTTGCATCAAATCGGCGCGCTAAATTCACTTTGAATTTTTTAACCAACTCTGGGATGCCTTCTTCGCGACGACGGCGATGACCAATTGGATATTCCACAGCAATATTGTTTGAAAAAGTGCCATCTTTAAAGAAGATTTGGATTGCGTTGGCAATGGAGCGTTTTTCTGGGTTGTGATAATCGGCGGTATATTCTTCTTTTTCTACACACAACATTTTTGCGCGAACCGCATCAATGCGCGGGTCAGCGGCTGCGGCATCTTCGTAATCTTGCGCGGTTAAACTGCCTTTTAATAAACCAATAGCAGCCATGTATTGAATGCAGTGGTCGCGATCAGCGGGGTTGTCGAGTGGGCCAGTTTTATCAATAATTCGTATTGCAGATTCATGTGTGGTGATGACAATTCTTTCAATTTTTGCGATTTGTTCTAAAGTTTGTAATTTGCTACCTACTTCGGCATTGAGTTGGAAAGCGCATTCCACTGCCGTTTGCGCGTGAAATTCTGCTGGGAAAGAAATTTTAAACAACACTTGTTCCATCACATAACTGCCGTAGTTGCGTTGAAATCTGAATTGGTTGCCTTTAAATAACACGTCATAAAAGCCCCAAGTTTTGGCTGTAAGCGCGCTTGGATAGCCCATTTCGCCTTGCATGGTCATCCACGCCAAACGTACCGCGCGTGAAGTTGCGTCGCCCGCTGCCCAAGATTTTCTTGATCCTGTGTTTGGGCTGTGACGATACGTGCGCAAGCTTTGTCCATCTACAAACGCATTTGAAACGGCATTAATGATATCTTCTTTATTGCCGCCTAATAATTTTGTAACAACTGCGGTTGAAGCAATTTTGACTAAAATAACGTGGTCGAGCCCCACGCGGTTAAAGCTGTTTTCGAGCGCTAGAATCCCTTGAATTTCATGCGCTTTTATCATGGCGGTTAATACATCTTTAACCATCAGCGGCGCTTTTCCTTCAGCGATATTTTTACGTGAAATATAATCAGCCACCGATAAAATACCGCCTAAATTATCTGAAGGATGACCCCATTCAGCGGCAAGCCAAGTGTCATTAAAATCTAACCAGCGAATCATCGCGCCAATATTAAAGGCCGCTAAAATAGGGTCAAGTTGATAATTTGTACCTGGTACTTTTGCCCCGTTTGGCACCACAGTGCCAGCAATTACAGGGCCTAACAATTTGGTGCATGCGGGGTAATCTAATGCTTCAAAACCGCAGCCTAAGGTATCCATTAAACAGTTGCGGGCGGTGTCAAATGCTTCTGTGCTGTTAATTTCATAATCAGCAACGTAGTTGGCAATATCGACAATCACTTGGTCGGGCGCGGGGCGTACATTTGAAATATGAGCTGACATTTTATTTAGCTTTCTTATAAAAAATTAACGTTGATTGAGTGGCACAAAAGGGCGGTTATCTGGCCCAGTGTATTCTGCATTTGGGCGAATAATTTTGTTATCTATGCGCTGTTCAATCGCGTGAGCCACCCAACCTGTGGTGCGTGAAATCACAAAAATTGGCGTAAACATGCCCGTTGGAACGCCCATCATGTGATAGCTCGATGCGCTGTACCAGTCTAAATTAGGGAACATTTTTTTCTCACGCCACATAGTTTCTTCAATACGGGCAGAAATGTTAAAGAGTTTCATGTCGCCTGCATCCGCGCTTAAAGAGCGGCTTACGGTTTTAATGGATTCATTGCGCGGGTCAGCTATTGTATAAACTGGATGACCAAAACCGATGACAATTTCTTTGCGTGCCATACGCGCCATGATGTCTGCTTCTGCTTCATCTGGGGTTTGGTAGCGTTCAATGATTTCCATCGCAGCTTCATTTGCGCCGCCGTGTTTTGGACCACGTAATGCACCAATCGCGCTGGTGATGCAAGAATACATATCAGATAACGTGCCTGAAACAACACGGGCGGTAAATGTGGATGCGTTAAATTCATGTTCCGCATAAAGAACAAGCGAGGTATTCATCGCTTTGATATGTAATTCAGATGGTTTTTTTCCGTGCAATAGATGTAAAAAATGCGCTGCGATTGAGTCATCATCCGTTTCAACTTCAATGCGTTTGCCATTGTGGCTAAAGTGATACCAGTAAATGAGTATCGAACCAAAACAGGAAATTAATCGGTCACCTAAATCTTTCGCCGCTTCCATATTGCGGTCAGAAGCTTCAGGTTCTAACGTGCCTAGCATGGAGCAGCCTGTCCGCATTACGTCCATGGGGTGTGCTTCAGCTGGAATCTGTTCTAAAACTGTTTTCAGTGCGCTAGGTAATCCACGTAATTTTTTGAGTTTTTGATGGTATTCCTTTAACTCTACTGGTGTTGGCAAGGCGCCATGAATTAATAAGTAAGCCACTTCTTCAAACGTGGCATATTTTGCCAGTTCGAGGATGTCGTAGCCGCGATAGTGTAAATCATTGCCTGTATGACCCACGGTGCAAATGGCTGTTGAACCCGCATTCACACCAGCAAGCGCGACACCTTTTTTCTTTTTAGGGGTTTCGGAAGATTGAATTGGATCAGTGGTTGAGTTCATTACGTTCTCCTCATTTCTTTATTTTTTATAAAGTGCATCTAATTTTTGTTCAAACGCGTGGTAACCCAAGTAATCATATAAATCAGCACGGGTTTGCATGATGTCTAGCACATTTTTTTGTGAGCCATCTTTTTTTACAGCTTGATAAACATTAAGCGCGGCTTGGTTCATGGCGCGGAACGCTGAAAGTGGGTAGAGCACCATGCTAACGTCTGCACTTGCAAGTTCATTCACAGTAAATAATGGTGTTGCACCAAATTCAGTAATGTTGGCTAGCACAGGCACTTTCACAGCATCTACAAATTGTTTGTACATGGTGAGTTCTGTCATTGCTTCAGGAAATATCATGTCCGCGCCAGCTTCAACACAGGCGCAGGCTCTATCGATTGCAGATTGCAATCCTTCTACAGCAAGTGCATCGGTGCGCGCCATGACCACAAAATCGTCATACGGTTTCGCATCAACCGCGGCTTTAACGCGATCAACCATCTCTTCTAAAGTTACAATCGCTTTATTTGGGCGGTGACCACAACGTTTTGCTGAGACTTGGTCTTCTATATGCACCGCTGCCGCGCCTGCTTTGGCGATACTTTTGACAGAACGTGCAATGTTAAATGCGCCACCCCAGCCAGTATCAATGTCTACCAGCAAAGGCGTTTCAACTACGTCGGTAATCCTACGAACATCGACCAAAACGTCTTCTAAGCTAGAAATCCCTAAATCTGGCAAGCCAAGCGAACCTGCCGCTACGCCGCCGCCAGATAAATAAATAGCTTTAAAACCAGATTGTGTGGCGAGCATGGCGTGATACGCGTTGATTGCACCGATGATTTGGAGTGGTTTTTCAGTGTTGAGGGCAGCTCTAAAGCGTGTGCCAGCGGTTAATTGTTGTGTCATAGCTTTACGCCTTAATTAATTAAAAAATGCGCTATTCGCTTCTTCAGTAATCGCAACATTGGTAAGTTTTGCTTTTTGCAAAATTTCCCAAAAGTAGCGATAAGTCGCTCTGTCATGCAATTCGCCTGCATATTGAATGGGGCCCCAATCTGCTTTTTGTGCTGCAAGTAAAATATTTGCAGCATCTACTACTTCATCAAAATTAGGTTTCATCGCATCGACGATGGCTTCAATTTGGGTTGGGTAGATGCTCCACATGCGCATAAAACCAAACTCATTCCGTGCGCGGCTGGCGTCAGAATAAGTAGTTTCTACATTTTTTAAATCAAGCGTCACATTATGCGCAGGCACAACGCCATTGGCGAGCGCTGCGGCAACGACTTCTGCCTTTGCGCGTGCAAGTAAGCGATGTTCAAATTGGCCTGGGCTGCGCATGGCGGAAGCTGGAATGGCGCCGTGGTGACCACTCACAAAATCCATTAATCCAAAATCCAGCACATGTACCCAAGGCAATGAAGCGATTTCATATGCATTTTTCAGCGCACCGTGTGTTTCAATTAAAATATGCACAGGAATTTTGCGGCTGATATTGCTTTTTTTAGCAATATCTTGAATGTACGAAATCATTTCGCTCGCTTGAATAAAATTCGTACATTTTGGAATGGTGATATAAGTCAACACTTGACCTGCACCTCCAACTAAAATTTCTATGTCTTGTTTCCAAGCAGGGTGCGTGTAATCATGAATCCGAACGCCTGCCATTTTGTATTGATTGGCTTCAGAATTTAGAACACGCACTATCATCTCGGCATGTTCACGTTCTTGTCCTGCCATCGCGCCATCTTCGCAATCGCAAGTGATGTCAAAAATTGGCCCCAGTGTTTCTTGCAAAGCCAGTGCTTTTAAGATGAGTTTTTCACTACCAGCAAAATGCTCACAAGAGGGAATGATTGGAAATGGTTTTTCACCACCAAAAAGTGCCTGACTAGGATGTGTGGGGGTTGGGTTTGCCATTTGCGTGTTTCCTATTAACAAAGGTTTGAATTAGCTGCGTTTTGGAATGAGTACGGTGTAATCTAAATCCAACACAACATTTGGATGGTAGTGTTGTTTACCATTCGTGATGACTTGTCGCGCTTCGATTTCTGCCGCAGGCAAGTTTTTAACGCCCACCATGCGTAAGCGTAGGGCGGCCAAATCCGTTCTGCCCTTAATTTCCCATTTGTTCAGGACTTCTGTCCATGTATAAATGGTGTCATCGCCAAATGTTGGGTTGCAATGCGTGCCTGCATTAATCGCTAAAATGGTTAATGCATTTTCTAAGCCTTCATAAGAAAGTGCGCGACAGATTGAGATTACATGGCCGCCATACATCAATCTTTTGCCAAAATTGCTGGCTTTCATCATGCAGTCATCAAAATGCAGACGCGCATTATTTTGGTAAAGTTTTGTTGCTAATGTGTGGTCGGTATCACTGATTGTCATCCCAGAAGGGTGGTCGATGCGCTCATTAATTTGGTAGTCTTCCCAAAAATATTTTCCACCTGTCCAGTTTTCATTAAAATGCCGTGCATCCAAAAAATGTGGAATGGACAAGCTTTCTACTGGCACAACTTCTTGCAAGGTTGGAATCACCGTTTCTGGCGCAGGCGAAGATAAGTTACTTTTATGAGACTCACGTTTATGAATCATGACCCAGCGTACCCATGAAGAAACAGGTTGCTGCAATTGGTTGATTGCCGTTGATCGCACATAAACAACGCCAGATTTCCCATTTGAATTTTCTTTAAGGCCAATGACGGTTGAGCTGGTTTGTAGCGTGTCACCGACATAAACAGGCTGTAAAAAGCGCACCTCTGCATAACCTAAATTGGCAATGGCGTTCACAGAAATATCTGGTACGGTTTTGCCAAAAGCAATATGAAACGCCAACAAATCATCTACAGGTCTTGTTTTGTACCCTAAAGATTGCGCAACAGTTTGAGCAGAGTGCACGACTTGTCGTGCGCCTGTAAGAGCGATATAAAGTGCTACTTCGCCCTCAGAAATAGTGCGTGGTGTGGCATGTTGGATAGTTTCACCCAAGGTAAAGTCTTCAAAAAATCGACCTTGACTGATTTTGTTGCTTCCTAAACTAACCATGACTCGCTTCCAATGTTGTAATCATTTCACTTAATTTTAGTAAGCGTTCAGCGGCTTTGACGTGGTGATGTTCCACCAATTTATCGTTGACAACCACAGTACCTTTGCCAGCGGCATTGGCGGCTTTTAAGGCGGCAATAATTTCACGCGCGTGATCAACTTCAATTTTTTGTGGAGTATAAGCATCGTTGCAATAATCCAGTTGAGCTGGATGCACCAGTGATTTTCCATCAAAGCCCATGTCTCGGCCTAAGCGGCAAGCGTATTCAAATGAATGCATATTTTTAAAGTCGCTGGTAATGCCATCCACCACTGCACGTCCATACGCGCGCGCAGCTAAGATCACCAGTGACAGCGAAGTTAAAATGGCCAACCGTTCGTGCGTCACGCGGGCATGCAATTGGGAAATTAAATCTGATGTTGCCATTACAATGCAGACAATACGGTCAGATGCGCTGGCGATTTCTTTGGCATTCAGCACTGCAATTGGGCTTTCAATCATCACCATAATGGGTAAATGGCTGCCGCCTGCTGCGTCTAAAATGGCAAGTGCAGCTAATACATCTTCACGTGATTCAATATTAGGAAAAAGCACAGCATCCACGGGCGTTTTAGCAATGGCAATAATGTCTTCACCGCCCCAAGGGGAATCTAAATCATTCACACGCACAACAACTTCACGCGAACCATAGCCGCCTTCATTGACAAAGCGCACAACGTTGTTGCGAGACTCTTCTTTACATTCAACCAAAATCGGGTCGCCCAAATCTAAAATCACAGAGTCAGCCTGTAAGGTACGTGCGCGTTCTAAATAGTGCGTGTTGCAACCTGGCACATAAAGCATAGAGCGGCGCGGACGAAAGTATTGATTCATGTTGATGCCTTAATAAAGATTTAATCTAATAGTTAATTTTTTTATTAATACTTTTCATTGCATAGCAATTTGAATTGCTTGAAGCTCGAATATTTTGATATTGCGTTGCAATTTAAACAAATTATATAAATAATAATTTAACTATGTCAACATATATTATATGTCTTATATAAGATATAAAACACTAGACATTTAAAAATGCGTATGCTATAAATTAATCTAATTGAAAACATTAATATTAACGTGATACTTAAAAAACAATCATAAGGTTATAACTATGATGGATAAGCAATACAGTGCCCCAAGTTACAAGCCACTTTACGATCAAATTAAAGTCTTGCTCACACAAAGTTTAATTGGCGGAGAATGGCGTCCTGGCGACATGATTCCAAGTGAAATTGAACTGGCTGGACGTTATAAAGTGAGCCAAGGTACAGTTCGTAAGGCAATTGATGCGCTTGCTTCAGAAAATATTCTGATTCGTCGTCAGGGCAAAGGGACGTTTGTCGCAACGCATAATGAAGATGGTATCAAATTGCGTTTTTTGCGCCTAACTTCAGCAGATGGCCAAAAAGAAGTGTTGCAAAATGCATTTATTTCATGCGTAAAAAGTAAAGCCAACAGCCATATAGGTCAGGTGTTAGACATTAAGGCAGGCGCTACAACCATTGAAATTAAGCGTTTATTATCGTTTTCTGGCAGGCCGCTTATTTATGACCATATTATTGTGCCTGCAGCAGCGTTTAAAGGTTTGAATGGTGCTAAGGTGGAAGAAAGTAACGGCTCAATGTATCGTATGTATGAATCAGAATTTGGCATTCGTATGATTCGCGCAGAAGAGCGATTACGCGCCGTAGCGGCTACGGGTGAAGTGGCAGAGGCACTTGGATTAAAAGAAAAAGAGCCTTTACTCTGTATTGAGCGCGTTTCGTTTACGTATGGTGACAAGCCAATGGAGTGGCGGCATGGATTTTGCGTGACAGACAGCCATTATTATCTCAATGAGCTTGAGTAATCAATTAACTCAAAAACTAAAAAAAATTCTAAAAGGCAGTTCAAAAATGGATGATTTAAAAAAACGCGCATTGGATTACCACCAGTTTCCAAAACCTGGAAAACTATCAGTTGAATCCTCTAAGCCTTGTGCCACACAAGATGACCTATCGCTCGCCTACACACCTGGGGTTGCCGCGCCCGTGCGAGAAATTAACCAAAATCCAGCAGAAGCTTATAAATACACCAACAAGGGTAATCTAGTTGCGGTCATTACTGACGGCACTGCCGTGTTGGGTTTGGGTAACATGGGTGCACTTGCGAGCAAGCCTGTGATGGAAGGTAAGGCGGTGCTATTCAAACGCTTTGCGGGCATTGACGTGTTTGATATTGAGGTGAATGCGCCCAGCGTTGAAGCGTTTATTGAAACGGTGGTGAATATTGCGCCAACGTTTGGCGGTATTAATTTGGAAGATATTGCTGCGCCGCATTGTTTCCGTATTGAAAAAGAATTGCGCGCGCGTTTAGATATTCCAGTATTTCATGATGATCAGCATGGCACCGCAGTGATTGTTGCGGCAGCCTTGACCAATGCAGTAGAAATTCAAGGTAAACAGTTAGAAACCGCAAAAATTGTGTTTTTAGGTGCAGGTGCAGCGGGTTGCTCTTGTGCCCGCTTGTTAAAATTAATGGGTGCAAAAAATATTACCATGGTGGATAAATCGGGTGTTTTAGATACCAACCGCACAGATTTGCATGACAATAATCGCCACTTGGCCATCGCCCCAAGTGAAGTAAAAACATTAAGTGACGCCATGAAAAATGCGGATGTGTTTATAGGCGTTTCCGCCGCCAACGCATTACCGCCAGCATTTGTGGAAGGAATGGCAAAAAATCCGATTATTTTTGCGTTAGCAAACCCAGACCCAGAAATTTTACCCAGCGTAGCTCATGCCATCCGTGATGATATTTTGATGGCAACAGGGCGGTCAGATTTTCCTAATCAAGTGAATAATGCCTTGTGTTTTCCTTATCTTTTCCGTGGCGCATTGGATGCAAAAGCAAAACAAATTACAGATGAAATGCAAATAGCCGCAGCGCATGCCTTGGCTGATTTAGCCAGAGCGCCTGTGCCAGAAGCCGTACTCAAAGCCTATAATTTAACCAGTTTAAGTTTTGGTAAAGACTATATTATTCCTAAACCATTTGATGAGCGCTTATTGCAAAAAGTGTCGTCAGCTGTGGCAAATGCGGCTTAAAAAATGCAAAATTCTTATCAAAAAAAATCAAAAGCAAGATTACAAAATCGGCCAAAAAACCTGAATCTTTTCACGATTCGCTTGCCGATTAATGCGTTAGTTTCAATTTTGCACCGCGCAACAGGTTGCGCATTATTTTTGATATTGCCGTTTATTTTACTGTTGTGGCAGGCATCAATCAGTTCGCCTGAAAATTATGAAATGGTCATTTCAATCTTGCATTCTCCCTTGATAAAAATAATGTTGCTTGGGCTTGCATGGGCATTTTTTCATCATTTTTTTGCGGGAATTCGTCATCTGATGATGGATGTGCACTGGATGACAAGCTTAATGAAAGCGCGATATACCAGTAAAGTGGTGTTAGTTTTGGGTGCGCTCACAACAGGTATTTTGGCGATTCAGTTGTGGTGTTGGTAAAAGTTGCGTTGGTGGAAATTTTAAAGGTTAGATTTTTTGGTGAATTTGCATGCTAATTGAGCTACTTACAAAACGTTACCCAGGCATGCGCGCATGGCTCATGCAACGCTTTACTGCATTTTTTATGGCAGTGTATGTCGTTGTTGCTTTAGTGCGTTTTCTAGTTGCAGCGCCGCATGATTATGCTAGTTGGTTGAGCTTTAATCAGCCCGTGTGGTGGCGCTTGGCCAGTTTGATTTTTTGGATCATTTTGACACTCCATGCGTGGTTGGGCATTCGCGAAGTATTTAAAGATTATGTGCGTAGCCCTGCGTTAAGAGCGTTTTTGGTTAAATTATTATTGGTGCTGTTGTGGGTGTATTTGGCTTGGGCAACTTACTTGTTTTTATTTTTTTGATTCAATTTATAACCTAGTTTTTAGGCAATTCGTTTTGATTAAAGGTGGTTTAGCATGGCATTATCAACCTTAACATTTGATGCTTTGGTCGTTGGCGGTGGTGGCGCAGGGTTGCGTGCTTCGTTACAGTTAGCCCAATCTGGCTTAAATGTAGCTGTACTTTCAAAAGTGTTCCCCACACGTTCGCACACTGTTGCGGCGCAAGGCGGCATTGCCGCAGCGTTAGGCAATGTGGCAGATGACAAATGGTTATGGCACATGTACGACACCATCAAAGGCTCTGATTATTTGGGCGACCAAGATGCCATTGAATTTATGTGCAAAAACGCTGCCGCCGCAATTTATGAACTTGAACATTTTGGCATGCCGTTTGACCGCTTAGAAAGTGGCAAAATTTTCCAACGGCCTTTTGGTGGCATGACACAAAATTTTGGCGAAAAAGCCATTTCTCGCACTTGCGCGGTGGCGGATCGCACTGGGCACGCCATGCTCCACACCTTGTATCAACGCAATGTGCAATCTAACACCCAATTTTTTATTGAATGGTTAGCGCTCGATTTACTGCGCGATGCCGATGGCGATGTGCTTGGCGTGTTGGCGCTCGAGATTGAAACAGGTGAAGTGCATTGTATCCGCGCCAAAGCAACACTGCTTGCAACGGGCGGCGCAGGGCGCATTTTTAAAGCCAGTACCAATGCTTTTATTAATACGGGCGATGGTTTAGGCATGGCGGCGCGTGCCAATATTCCGTTACAAGACATGGAGTTTTGGCAATTTCACCCCACAGGTGTATTGAACGCTGGCGTACTCATTACTGAAGGAGTGCGTGGCGAAGGTGGGTATTTGGTGAACTCTGAAGGCGAGCGCTTTATGGAGCGCTATGCGCCTTCGGCCAAAGATTTAGCCAGCCGCGATGTGGTTTCGCGTGCGATTGCCACTGAAATTAAAGCAGGGCGCGGTGTAGGTAAAAATAAAGATGCTGTGCATTTAAAGCTCGACCATTTAGGTGAAAAACTCATCAACGATAAATTGCCCGGCATTCGTGAAATTGCCAAAACTTTTGCCAATGTGGATGTGTTTAAAGCGCCGATTCCCATTGTGCCTACCGCCCATTACATGATGGGTGGCATTCCAACCAATTTGCATGGCCAAGTGGTGGTGGCCAGTAATAACGGCGGTGAAACTGTGGTGAATGGTTTATACGCAGTGGGGGAATGCGCGTGCGTTTCTGTGCATGGTGCAAACCGTTTGGGTTCAAACTCTCTGCTCGATTTAGTCGTGTTTGGCAAAGCAGCGGGTGACAAAATGGTGATGGAGGTTAAAAAAGATGCAGCGCATAAACAATTGCCTGCTGATGCTTTTGATAAAACACTCGCAAGACTCAATCGCCTTGAGCAATCAAAGCCAAATCAAACACAAGCCATCAGTGTTAAAGAAGTGGGTGCGCAAATGCGCGAAACCATGCAAGTACATTGCGGCGTTTTTAGATTTCCAGAATTATTGAAATCCGGCGTGGATGAAATCGACCAAGTGGCAGAGCGCGCCAAATACACGTTTATTCAAGATAAAAGCCAAGTGTTTAACACTGCACGCGTAGAGGCTTTGGAGTTGGATAATTTGATTGAAGTGGCGGTTGCCACCATGCATGCGGCAGAAGCCAGAAAAGAAAGCCGTGGCGCCCATGCGCGGGAAGATTATTTAGCGCGGGATGACCAAAACTGGCTGACGCATTCACTTTTTTATAAAGAAAATCATCGGCTTGCTTATAAACCCGTGCGTTTAAAACCGCAAACGGTGGAAAGTTTTGAACCTAAAGCACGTGTTTATTAAATCAGCAAACTATTTGAGTGAGTGATGCCATGAAGTTTTCAATTTACAGATTTAACCCAGATGTTGATCAAAAACCTTACATGCAAGATTACGAGGTTGCGTTGGAAGAAAGCGACCAAATGTTGCTGGATGCTTTATTGCGCATTAAAGATTTAGACGACACCTTGAGTTTGCGTAAGTCTTGCCGTGAAGGCGTGTGTGGTTCAGACAGCATGAATATCAACGGCAAAAATGGCTTGGCTTGCATTACTAAATTGGCAGATTTAGAAGAACCTGTGGTGTTGCGTCCCATGCCGGGCTTGCCTGTGATTCGCGATTTAGTCGTTGATATGACACAGTTTTTTGAGAATTATCATTCCGTAAAGCCCTATTTGGTGAATAACGATGCGCCGCCTACCACGGAGCGTTTGCAAACGCCAGAAGACCGCGCCAAGTTAGACGGTTTGTATGAATGTATTTTGTGCGGCGCTTGTACGACTTCTTGCCCAAGTTTTTGGTGGAATCCAGACAAATTTGTTGGGCCAGCAGGGTTAATGCAAGCCTACCGATTTATGGTGGATAGCCGCGATCAGGCGTTGGATGAGCGATTAGAAAATTTGGAAGCGCCTGATCGTTTGTATCGTTGCCACAACATTATGAATTGCGTGGAAGTTTGCCCTAAAAAACTCAACCCAAATGCAGCCATTGCGGCCATTAAAGACCTCAAGTTTGAACAAGCGCGTGAACGAAAAGACAGCAAAAAAGGCTTTTTCAAAAAGCAAATTAATATTCAATCGATCGAATAAAAAAGGGACGCGAGATGTTAAATCAATCAAGCTTGACCGCAGAAGAAGCCAGAAGATTAAGTTGGCGTTGCCGTCGCGGTTTATTAGAGTTGGATATTGTATTGCAAGCATTTTCTGAAAATTATTTGCAACATTTAACTGCATCAGAGCTTAATGCGTTTGATCGCTTGCTAGATTTACCCGACAACGAATTTTTAGATATTTTGACCAATCGCATTGATTTTTCAGGCGACCAAGGTAAAGAAGGCATGCCGACTTTACTTGCTAAGTTGCGTAAAAATTCACATTAAATAAAGAGCTAATCATGAGCCCATCAATGATGCAACACCCACAAAGCACCGAACCGCACCATACAGGCGATCATCACGGAAAAATTAAATGTTATTCCAACAGTGGCATGTTGGGCGAAAAGTGGCCCGGCATTCAGCTTTATTACCCACCTGTAAAATATTCGCCCGCGCAGGGGATTTATGAAGATTTAGAACAAGCCGCCGCGCGGATGAAGCGTCATGCACATAAAACCAATGCGCATACCTTGATTTTTGACTTAGAAGACGGTTGCCGTCAAAAAGAAATGAGCCGAGCGTTATTGCGCCAAGAATTGCCTCTGCTGAAGCATGAAAAAGATGTGACGATTGCCATTCGCTGTAATTCTTTTCGTACAGAAGAATATGAATTGGACATGGATTTAGTCAGTGACATGGGCGATTGCATTGATGTGGTGATGTTGGCAAAAGCAGGTGAGGCTTATGGCGCGGCTGAAGTGCGCGATTTATCCAGCTTTTTATTGAATATCAACCCAAAAATGACCATTCAGCCGATTATTGAGCATCCAAAATCGCTCAAAATTGCGCCCGAACTCATGCAATACAGCACTGTTCAACATGTGGTTTTTGGGATTCACGACTTTTCCAAAGCGATGGGCATTCACATTACGCCAGAGCATTGGATTGAAGAATTATTTTATTTTATTAACCAATTATTGTTTGAAGCACGGATTGCGGGTAAAGGTGTGATTGGCGGCGTGGAAACGCTCATCGGCTCAAACATCATGCCAGAAAAATTTGTTGAGCCGCATGATGTGCGCCGCTGGTTAGATTTGCACGGTGATAATGAATCGCGCACGGTTTATAAACATGCTTGCCAAGAGGCTGCGATGGGCTTAACGGGCAAGCAAGTGATTCACCCAGGCCATATTCATTTATGTAAAACGGCTTACACGCCATCGCCCACAGAAGTAAACCAAAAAGTACGCATTTTAAAAGCGGCAATTGAGGCAGATGCTTTGCTGGGCGGCGCGATTAAGTTTGAAGGCGAAATGCTCGACCCGCCCATGTTTGGTAAAGCGTTGCAAACCTTGCTCCGTGCGCATGCGTTGCGGGCGTTGAATGATGATGACATGCAGTTTGCACTTCATGTGTTGGAGTTGTTGCCAGCGCAGGTCATCCGCCAAAACTGGCCATACGGCGTTTTGTTATAAAAAATTTATCTTTATTTTTAATACGTTGTTGCGCGTTGCTCACCCCCTCGCCGTACTATTTGTACTGTCTCGGGTTTTTACGCTCCGTACGGCTTGTCTTAAAAATAAATCTAAAGTTTTTTGCGTATTGATATTAGCGACAAAAAAAAATTTAAAAAAACTGAGGTGAGGAAATGGCAAAATTAGCAGAATACCCACAATGGCAATGGAAAGTGCCAGTGCATTTTAATATTGGCGTAGCTTGTACAGATCAACATTTAAATACGCCGATTGAAAACACCATCGCGATGATTGTAGAAGACGATGCGCTTGGCACATCGCACATCACATTTGCAGGTTTGGCGCATCGCACCAACCAATTTGCGCAATTATTACGAAATTTAAACGTGGCGCTCGGTGACCGCGTGTTAATTCGCTTACCCAACAGTTTAGATTATCCAACTGCATTTTTAGGCGCAATGAAACGCGGCGCAATTTCTGTTCCGACCTCTACTTTGTTAACCGCTGAAGAAGTGGCTTATTTAGCGCGCGATTCTGGCGCGACTGTGTTAGTGACAGATAAAGCTGCGTGGGCTTCATTGCAAAACCATTTAGCAGATGCGCCAAATTTAAAACACATTTTATTATCAGGCGTGGGCGAAGTTGCAAAACATGCCAGTTTAAATGTGCTGGATTTAGAAGCAGAATTGGTAAAAATTACAGAATGTGAACCAGCGCAAAACACCCTTGCCAATGACCCAGCTTATTTGGTTTATACCTCAGGCACTACTGGTTATCCAAAAGGCGTGTTGCATGCACATCGCGCGCTGATTGGACGTGAACCAGCTTCTACTTATTGGTTTAATTTTGATGCAAACGCGCAAGACCGCATTATGCATTCAGGCAAATTTAATTGGACCTATGTGTTGGGTTCAGGCTTGATGGATCCGCTGTATTTGGGTAAAACCGTTATTGTGCATGAAGGTAAAAATGATGCAGATTTATGGACACGACTCATTAAAAAACACTCTGCGACCATTTTTGTCGGTGTGCCAACGATTTATCGACAAATGATTCAAAAATCAACGGCCAGCAAAGCCGATGTACCAAGTTTGCGGCATTGCATGAGCGCAGGTGAGCATTTGTCAGACGAAGTCTTGCAACAATGGCGTGAACGTTTTGGTACAGATATTTATGAAGCCGTTGGCATGAGCGAATTTTCATATTACTTAAGCCAAAGTATTTTTCGGCCGATTCGCGCTGGTTCTGCTGGTTTTCCGCAACCGGGTCATGCGATTAAATTATTGAATCCAGAAACTTTGGAAGAAGTGCCAACGGGTGAAGAGGGCATGATTTGTGTGCCAGAAACTGATCCGGGTTTATTTTTACATTATTGGAATTTAGACGAAGAAACTGCAAAATATAAGCATGATGGCTACTTTTTCACGGGAGATTATGCAAAATATGACGAAGATGGCTATATTTGGTTTTTAGGCAGAAAAGACGACATTATTAAAAGTTTTGGCTATCGGGTGTCTCCTTATGAAATTGAGCGTGTGTATAAATCTCACCCAGCAGTGGCCGATTGTGCCGCGGTGGGTGAAGAGTTAGAAAAAGATAAATTGTTGGTGGTCACTTATGTGATTTTACAACCCGATGCCCAAGTAACTGCAGATGATTTATTAAGTTTCGGCAAGCAACATTTGGCAGCTTACAAATCGCCCAAAACTGTCTATTTAACAAAAGATTTTCCACGCACCAAGAATGGTAAAATTTTACGAAAAGATATTAATAACAAAATTGCGTATGCAAAAAGTGCAAGGTAGTTAAATTTATGACCATCATTAAGCAGGCAGATTTTATTCAAAGCATTGCCGATGCCTTGCAATATATTTCCTATTATCATCCTGTGGATTATATTCAGGCTTTAGGTCGTGCGTATGAGGCTGAAGAATCTTTGCCTGCGAAGGATGCGATTGCGCAAATCCTCACAAATTCCAGAATGTGCGCGGAAGGCAAGCGTCCGCTGTGCCAAGATACTGGCATTGTTGTTGCTTTTATAAAATTAGGTATGAAAGTGCAGTGGCAAGCAGATTTAACTGTGGAAGAAATGGTCAATGCTGGCGTAAAACAAGCTTATCAATTGCCAGAAAATAAACTGCGCGCTTCGATTGTTGCTGACCCTGCAGGTAAGCGTTTGAATACAAAAGATAATACTCCAGCAGTGGTACATGTATCTTTTGTGGCGGGCGATAAAGTTGAGGTGAGCATTGCTGCTAAAGGTGGCGGTTCAGAAAATAAAGCGAAACTTGCCATGTTGAATCCTAATGATTCAATCGTGGATTGGGTGCTAGAAGTTGTGCCCCAAATGGGTGCAGGCTGGTGTCCACCTGGCATGTTAGGGATTGGCATTGGCGGTAGTGCAGAAAAAGCGGTATTGTTGGCAAAAGAGTCGCTCATGGCGCCGATTGATATGCATGATTTGAAAGCGCGTGGTGCGCAAAATAAGTTAGAAGAATTGCGTTTAGAGATTTTTGAAAAAGTAAATAATTTAGGGATTGGTGCCCAAGGTTTAGGTGGCTTAGCTACCGTGTTGGATGTGAAAATTTTAGATTATCCAACCCACGCGGCGAGTTTGCCTGTGGCGATTATTCCAAATTGTGCTGCCACGCGGCATGTGCATTTTGAGTTGGATGGCAGTGGCGTAGCAGAGCTGGTCGCGCCAAATTTGGCAGACTGGCCTAATATACATTGGCAGCCCAGCGAACAAGCGTTGCGGGTAAATTTAGATACAATTACTCAAGCAGAAATTAGCGCTTGGCAGCCGGGGCAAACGTTATTACTGAATGGAAAACTATTAACAGGCAGAGATGCAGCACATAAGCGCATTGCTAGCTTATTAGAAAATGGTGAAAAACTACCCGTTGATTTTAAAAACCGTTTTATTTATTACGTGGGGCCTGTGGATGCCGTGCGTGATGAAGCCGTTGGCCCAGCAGGGCCAACGACAGCCACGCGGATGGATGGCTTTACAGAAATGATGCTCAGCCAAACTGGCTTGCTTGGCATGGTGGGCAAGGCCGAGCGTGGCGATGAAACGATTGCAACAATTGCCAAGTATCAATCTGTGTATTTAACGGCAGTAGGTGGTGCAGCTTATTTGGTGAGCAAAGCCATTAAAAAAGCAGAAGTTTTAGCCTTTGCAGATTTAGGCATGGAAGCGATTTATGAATTTACCGTGCAAGATATGCCTGTGACAGTTGCTGTAGATAGCAAGGGTGAATCAGTCCATAAAACTGGCCCAGCAAAATGGCAGCAGCAAATTCCCATTAAAAAAGCATAATTTTTGCTTGGAATTTTTACTGCGAAATTTAATTGTTTAATTGTGCATTTGGTCACATTCAGCACACATATTTTGCGCTACTATTAAGTCTATGTAGGATATGGAAATAGTCCTAAAATAGATTGGAGAAGCAAAATGATGAGAGTTGCTAAAATGTTAGTTATTGGTTCGTTAATAATGTGCATGCCAATCGCGTATGCAGTAGAAAAACCGAGTGAACAAGTAATACCCAATAGTTTGTTAGATTATTTAATTGATGCCAACGGCAAATATATTGGCCCTTCAGTGGAAGACCAAGTGGTGGTGATGGATACGGACCACAATGGATTTGCTGATGTGTTTGAAGTGCGTGCTTATTTGCAAAATAAGCACGGAAAAGATTATCAAAAAGCATTGTTAGATAAAATGGTTCGAACAGCAGACCGCCACAGTTGCGGAACGTCTATCACCAATGATTTAACGGAAAATGTTTATTCAGGAAAATAAATTAGCCTAAATTTCGGTTTTTAACGGTAGTTAAAAATAATCGTTTTACGCTGGTTTATAATAATTTTTATTTTATAAAAGAGCCCAAAAAGCTATGTTAAAAGCCTACGCAATCCATGTTCAAGAACGTGCTTCACAAAATTTACCACCTCTGCCCTTAAATGCCGAGCAAGTTGCGCAGGTAGTGGATTTACTGAAAAATCCACCTGCGGGTGAAGCAGAAACATTATTAGATTTAATTAGCAATCGCACTCCTGCAGGCGTTGATCAAGCAGCTTATGTTAAAGCGGCTTTTTTGGCTGATATTGCTAAAGGCGTTGCAACTTCTCCCTTAATTTCTCCAGACCATGCAGTGGAGTTGCTCGGCACAATGTTGGGCGGCTACAACGTGCAGGCTTTGGTTGCGTTACTAGACACACCAATGGCAGAAGCAGCCGTTACAGCACTCTCAAAAACTATTTTGTTGTTCGATGCGTTTCATGATGTGAACGAAAAAATGAAAGCGGGCAATCCACATGCTAAAAAACTCATTGAATCTTGGGCAAATGCAGAGTGGTTTACCAATGCGCCAGTTTTGCCGCAAGAAATTAAAATGGTCGTTTTTAAAGTCGATGGTGAAACCAATACCGATGATTTAAGCCCTGCGCAAGATGCATGGAGCCGCCCTGATATTCCTTTGCATGCCAAAGCCATGTTAATTAATAAAATGCCAGATGGATTGGCATTGATTGAAAAGCTTAAACAAAAAGGCTTACCCCTTGCTTATGTGGGTGATGTTGTCGGCACAGGTTCTTCTCGCAAATCTGCCATTAACTCTGTGCAGTGGTACATGGGCAACGACATTCCAAATATTCCCAATAAGCGCACGGGCGGCGTGGTGTTAGGAACAAAAATTGCACCTATTTTCTTTAATACGGCAGAAGATTCTGGCGCGTTGCCGATTCAATGCGATGTATCAAAAATGAATATGGGTGATGTGATTACCATTCAACCTTACGCTGGCAAAGTACTCAATGAAGCTGGCGAGATCATTTCTACCTTTGAACTCGCACCACTCACCATGCCCGACGAAGTGCGTGCAGGTGGCCGAATTCCGCTCATTATTGGTCGCGGATTAACCACCAATGCCCGAGCAAGTCTAGGCTTGCCGCCGCCCGATATTTTTATTACAGCCATTCCACCAAAAGATTCAGGCAAAGGTTTTACGCTGGCGCAAAAAATGGTCGGCCGCGCTTGTGGCTTGCCAGAAGGCAAAGGCGTGCGAGCTGGTACTTATTGCGAACCTAAAGCAACTACTGTTGGCTCGCAAGACACGACTGGCGGTATGACGCGTGATGAATTAAAAGAACTCGCTTGTTTGGGCTTCAGTGCAGATTTAGTCATGCAAAGTTTTTGCCATACCGCGGCTTACCCAAAACCTGTCGATATTAAATTGCAACACTCCTTGCCAGAGTTTATGAGTAGCCGCGGTGGCGTAAGTTTACGTCCAGGTGATGGCGTGATTCACTCTTGGTTAAACCGTATGGTGTTGCCAGATACTGTTGGTACAGGTGGGGATTCACATACACGTTTCCCGATTGGGATTTCCTTCCCCGCAGGTTCTGGTTTAGTTGCATTTGCCGCCGCGATGGGTGCGATGCCACTGGATATGCCAGAATCTGTTTTGGTGAGATTTAAAGGCGAAATGCAACCAGGCATTACATTGCGCGATTTAGTTAACGCGATTCCTTATGCGGCAATCCAAGAGGGCACGTTAACGGTTGGTAAATCTGGCAAAAAAAATGTATTTAACGGCCGTGTGTTAGAAATTGAAGGCTTACCAGATTTAAAAGTTGAACAAGCCTTTGAATTGGCTGATGCTTCTGCTGAACGTTCTGCGAACGGTTGTACCGTATTATTAAATGAAGCGCCAGTGATTGAATTTTTAAATTCAAACATTGTTTTATTACAAAATATGATTGAAAACGGCTATGCAGATGCACGCACATTGCAACGCCGAATTGAAAGCATGCAGGCTTGGTTGGCAAAACCAAACTTATTAAAACCAGATGCAGATGCGGAATATGCGCACATCATTGAAATTGATTTAAACGAAATCAAAGAGCCGCTTGTGGCTTGCCCGAATGACCCTGACGACATTAAACCATTATCCGCAGTTGTGGGCGATAAAATTGATGAAGTCTTTATTGGTAGTTGCATGACCAATATTGGCCATTACCGCGCGGCGGCAAAAGTGCTTGAAGGTTCAGGCGGCATTCCAACGCGGCTTTGGATTGCGCCACCCACCCGCATGGATGAAGCGCAATTGCGTGATGAAGGTGTGTATTCAACCTTTGGTATTGCAGGTGCGCGGACAGAAGTGCCAGGCTGTTCATTGTGCATGGGTAACCAAGCGCGTGTGGCAGATAAAGCGACCGTTTTTTCAACTTCAACCCGTAACTTTGATAACCGTATGGGTAAAGATGCCCGCGTATATTTAGGTTCAGCGGAATTGGCGGCGGTGTGTGCAAAATTAGGCCGCATGCCGTCACACCAAGAATATTTGGATACTGTTGGGACGAAACTTGCCAACACCGCAGAAATTTATAAATATTTAAATTTTGACCAAATGACTGAGTACAAAGCCGCGTTGGATACTTTAAGTAGTGGTAAAAAAGTGATTCCGATTACTGAAGCTGCGATGTAAAGTTTGCGCTAGAAATATTTCAGCGAAATAAAAAAACCACGCAAAACATGCGTGGTTTTTTTATTTATTTAACGCTTAAATATATTAAGCAGATTTTTTACGGCGTGCCGCAAAACCCATCAACCCCAAACCCGCTAAAAACATCGCATAAGTTTCTGGCTCTGGCACTGGTGCAACACTGCTAAGCACTAAATTATCAAATTGATGTTTATTGTCATAATTATTATCTATCCCTTGAACCCATTTAACGCTCTTCAGGTTATTAAATCCAGTGAGATTGTATGTAGATAAAGTATTGGTATTAGAAATTGTTACTGTTTGCGAAATGATACTGTTATCAGCAAAAGTGCCTGATAACGTTAAATCAAAAGTTGCAGAAATTGAAGGGATATCTGAAGACCCATAATAAGAGGCTAAATCAATGGATGTTAAATCAAACAACTGATTGTCAATTCTAGTGAGTGTTACTGTTTGAGACCAATATGCAATAGACATGGCTGGACTACCAGCATATCTAAAATCACTAGAGCCTAAAACTGCCAAGGCATCAGATTGTCCAGCATTCGAAGGCGTGAATAAGTAACCATCTTCTGTGTAGCTATTAAAAGACACAGCATTCACACTTTGCAGCGCGTTAAAGTCAATCGTGATGGTTTCTGCGTAAGCAATATTTGCCGAGCTTGCAAAAAGTAAAGCAATTAGCAGTTTTTTCACTTGGTTTTCCATAAATTTAAAATCAGAATAAATGTTATCAATTAACTCGCGCGTTAGCCATAGCCCGTTTGGACTATATTGGATTGAATACGGTGCATTTTTAACTGCTTATTTGCGCTTAGCTTATTACGCGTGACTTTAATAAAACGGCTTATAAATAAATTATGTTACAGTTTTGTCATGCAAAATCTCTCATTTATTCGGCAATTCTTACAATTTTTTAAGCAAAAATGTTCGCATTACTTTCCCGCATTATTTTTTGCAGGCGGTTTTGTTTGGGATGGCATTACCATAGGTCGAAAAGTGGCTGCGAGCGATTTAGCCATTTTTGCTGTGTATCTTTTTTTTGCAGGTGTGGTACTTTTTTTAATCAGTCGTACAGCGGTGCTTGCGGGTGAAACTGAAAAATTACCTAAGCGATTCCAAGCATTCACCACTTCAAAATTTCCATATGCCATCTTGCAGTTTTTATTCGGCAGTTTACTAAGCGCATTATTTTTTCTTTATTTTAGAAGTTCTAGTCATTGGTTGGCTTGGGTTTTATCAGCGTTATTAGCGATTTTATTGCTCAGCAATGAATTTTTGGTCGATCAATATCGGCGATTTACCTTAAGTTGGGCTTTGTTTGGCTTTTGTGCGATGTTGTTATTTAACTTCGCCCTGCCATTTTTGCTTGGCAGTATTTGGTCGGTCTGGTTTTATTTAAGCACGCTCTTGGGCGCGATTTTGGCCTATTTTTTATATGCTAAATCGCCCAGTCAAATTGGTACCATTCAACCTGTTGGGCTAATAGCAGCATTGTTAATGTTGGCCTACAGCGTTGATATGATTCCGCCCGTACCTTTAGTAAAACGTGACATGCTGGTGGCGTATGAGATAAAAAAAATAGAAAATTATTATTTTGTGACGCAACAACGTTCACCTTGGTGGAATATTTGGCAAAAAACCAGTGATGATTTGGTGTTGAATCCCAATCAAAAAATATTTTGTTTTACCTCAATTTTTGCACCTCAAGGGTTAAAAACCAAGTTATTTCATCGCTGGCAAATTTATACCCCAAAACACGGCTGGCAAACGCAATCTAATATTGGGTTTGAGGTCAACGGTGGGCGTGACGGTGGTTACCGTGGCTACACGTTTAAGCAGAATATTCGAGCAGGGGAGTGGCGTGTGCTGGTAGAAACTGAAAATGGCAAAACGATTGCAATGCATAATTTCACATTAAAAGAGGGGCAAGATGCCCCTCAACCGATTGTTTTTAAGTATTAATGCGTTGCATCTGAATGCGACATTAATTTATCAATATAGGCTATGGCAACCGCGGATGCCACAAACGTCATGTGAATGATGGTTTGCCACATCATGACTTCACTACTTAAATTGGCAGCATTAATAAATGTTTTCAGTAAGTGGATGGAAGAAATACCAATAATGGCAGTGGCAAGTTTCACTTTTAACAAATTCGCGTTTACGTGTGAAAGCCAATCTGGTTCATCAGGGTGACCTTTTAAATTAAGGCGCGAAACGAAGGTTTCATATCCGCCCACAATCACCATAATCAGCAAGTTAGAAATCATCACCACATCAATTAATCCCAACACAATCAACATTATGTCGGCTTCTTTAATGGTGGTGGTATGCTGAATTAAATGCCACAGCTCAACACCAAAAAAGTACACATATACCGCTTGCGCTAAAATAAGCCCCAAATAAAGCGGTAACTGTAGCCAGCGGCTGCCAAACAAAATGTTCGTCATAATGTTGCTTTGTTTATACTCTGTTGCGGTAGGTTTTTTGTCAGCCTGCATAATTTAGTTGCTTTAATGAATGATGAATAGTCTGTAAATTCTACCTGAATAACGCCTGATAAATTTGAATTTTAGGGAATAGCGTATTTAAGTTCAAACGCGGCATGCGCGTCTAAGGCTAAAATCTCTGTCAGTCTTGGCATATTTTCTTGCAAAATATTTGGCAAGGTCCAAGGTGGGTTGATGATAAACATGCCGCTGCCATGCATGCCAAAGCCATCTTCGTTTTTATTTTGCACGGTGAGTGTTACGTTAAGCCAATTTTTAACGCCTAATTTTTGTAAATCTTCAATCATCAGCGCTGGTTCTGGCCGTTGCAAAAGCGGGTACCAAATTAAATAAGACCCTGTTGAAAAGCGCTTTAAACTGTCTTTCATGCAATCCACCACGCGTTGATAATCTTCTTTTAATTCATAAGGCGGATCAATCAGCACAATTGCCCGTTTACTTGGTGGCGGCAAACAGCTTTTAATACCAGTAAAACCATCTTGCATGGCAACTATGGTTTGTTTATGGGTTTGCTTATTGTTAACGCCAAAATTTTCAGCTAATAATTTAAAATCACTGGGGTGTAACTCAAAAAGTCTTAATTTGTCGTCTTTTCTACAAAAGTATTCTGCAATTTTTGGCGAGCCTGGGTAAAAGTTTAGCGAATTTTCCGTATTAAATGACGCAATACATTTTATAAAATGCTGCAAGTCATCACTCAAATTTTCTGCATCCATCAGCCGAAGAATGCCATTTTCAAACTCCTCATTTTTTTGTGCAAATGCATCATTAAGCGCATAAAACCCTGCACCTGCGTGCGTATCCACCACGTAATAGGTAGTTTCTTTTTGATTAAAATATTGCAACACAAGGCTTAAAACAAAGTGTTTAAGCACATCGGCATGGTTGCCAGCATGAAAAGCGTGACGATAACTGAGCATATAAAGTTTTAATTTAGGAACATAACCGTATTATAAGTGACTAAATTATAAGTGGTTTTAGAAACAGTTTAAATTTGATTGCAAAGTGGTCAACAAGACTTTAACCTGCGGCGTTGTTATTCAAGTGAATGTTGCAAAAATGCCTAAAAGCGTTTTTTATTTTTTATTTTTTGAGGAGTGATTAATGAAAAAATCTATATTAATGTCTTTATTGCTTGCTAGTTTTACATTTTTAGCTGCCCCTGCATATTCAGACCACCACGAAGGCGAAAATCACGAAACTGAAAAGCATGAAATGGAAGCCGATGCGAATAAAGACGGTAAAATTAGTTTTGATGAATTTAAAGCTGCGCGCGAAAAACACATGGAAGAACATTTTAAACGCAGAGATACCAACAACGATGGCTTTATTGATGAAGCAGAAAAATCAGCTGCCAAAGCCAATTGGAAAAAACATCATAAAATGGGTGAAAAATGCAAAATGCACGATAAGTAAATATCATGATGATTTTACTTTAGATAATGATTTTACTTAGTCCGCATTCATGAGTATTTAGAGTTATTAATTTTAAAAAATGACGATAATGTTTTCAAGGGGCAAAACATATTGTTTTGCTCTAACTCAAAAAAATGGAGAATATTATGTGGACAACACCAGCAGCTACAGAAATGCGTTTTGGCTTTGAAGTAACAATGTACGTAATGAACAAATAATTTTTGTTTGTTTAAAAGCCTAGCAACTTGCTAGGCTTTTTTTTGCTTGTTAAAAATTTTGTAAAAATAACTTCGTTGGATTTTTTACCTGCATGCGTTAGCATATAATGCATGGAAAATAATCATCCCCCGCATTTAGAGCATCACCATCCAAATAATCAGCGCCGTCATGATGACCATGCCGATGCAAATCCGTTTCTAATCCCATTTATTCTGATATTTGTATTTGCTTTTATTGAATTTTATTTTGGCATTTGGGCAAAATCGTTGGCTTTGCTTGGCGATGCTTGGCACATGTTTTCCGATGTATTTGCGCTTGGGTTAGCCATGCTTGCTTCATTTCAGGCAGAAAAAAAACGTGTAAAGACTGCCGAGCATCAACAAACAACATTTGAAATTATTGCTTCCATCATCAACGCTTTATTGATGTTTGTTGTGATTATTTGGATTATAAAAGAAGCGATTACAAGGTTTTATCAGCCAGAAATCGTTGCCAGCGGCTACGTGATGGTGGTGGCTTTTATTGGTTTGGTGGTTAATTTAATTGTTGCGCAAAGATTGCATCATCAAGCGCATCATCATGGTGGAAACGATAATTTAAATCATCGCGCAGCATTTATTCACGTGCTGGGTGATTTATTAGGCAGTGTTGCAGCGTTGGCGGCAGGTATGGTTATTTACTTTACGGGCTGGATGCCAATTGATCCGATTTTATCGATTTTTATTGCGCTTTTATTATTGGGCGTCACACTCAATTTAGTGAAAGACATTTGGATGACTTGCAAGCACGCACATCCAGAGAAAGAAGATCAGAATTGACATTCCCATTAGTAGCGTTTTTTCGACTTAAATTTTAAAGAAGGAGATTTTTATGCCTTACGTTAATATTAAACTTGCAGGTGCTGTGACACGCGAACAGAAAAAACAAATTGCCAAAGAAATTACCGAAACGCTAGAACGCGTTGCCAATAAGCCAAAATCTTACACTTATATTACGTTTGAAGAAGTGGCTTATGAAGATTGGGCGATTGCAGGAAAATTACTAGACGATTAAAAAAGTCTCATAAATAGCATCTCTACGCAAAATAGCGTATTAGTTTTGCTCAAAAAACATGCGACGATACTGATGATTCAACACCAATCATTGGAATCATCATGCAACTTATTTCGCTTAATATCGCCGAGCCTAAAATAGTCATCATCAAAAACCAACCCGTGTTGACTGGTATTTATAAATTACCTGTCACGCGCGCGGTTTGGCTTGGGAAGCTTGGTTTGATGGGCGATGGGCAAGCCGATAAAACAGTGCATGGGGGTGTGCATCAAGCGGTTTATAGTTATCCTGTTGAGCACTATGAATATTGGCAAACAACGCTCGGCTTGACCGATTTGCCTTTTGGCACGTTTGGTGAAAACCTGACGATTTCAGGCTTTAACGAAGACGATATTCATGTGGGCGATATGTTACAAATTGGCGAAGCGACCATACAAGTCACCATGCCGCGCATTCCATGTTTCAAGTTCGGGCATAAAATTGGTCGGCCTGATATTTTAGAACCGTTTTTAATGAGCGGTAAAAGTGGTTTTTATCAGCGCGTTCTGACTGAAGGTTACGTAAAATTGGGCGATGCAATCAGTATTATTGAGCGTGACCCGCAAGCCATTAACATCCGTACTGCGTTAATTTTACAAAAGTTAGAACTAGATTTATTGAATGAAAATCCTGAAAACGTATTAAAAAAAGCCTTACAAGTAGAAAACTTAGCGCCACTCTTAAAAGAGATTTACGCACAGCGCTTAGCCGCGTTGTAAATACTTCAACCATGTTCAACATCAATACCGATCAACGCTAAAAGTTGATTTTCAGATACTCCAAATAATTTCCTCTTTTTTTTAGTTAAAATTACCTGTAACAAAGCATACCTAGTTGGTGTTTGTTGAGTATGATATTTACTGAATCGAACACCTCAAATTTCTGTACCCAACATATCTATAAGGGAAAGCACATGACAATGCCAATTAATCCAGAATTAGACTTAATGTTTGAACGCATTGTGGATGTTTCACCCGAATTGATCTGGGAGGCTTGGACGACGCCAGAAAAACTTTTGCCATGGTTTTGCCCATTGCCTTGGAAAACAACGGAATGTGAGATTGATTTGCGCGCAGGCGGAAAATTTTACACCGTGATGCAATCCCCAGAAGGCCAAAGCTTTCCAAATACTGGGTGCTTTTTAGAAATTATTCCAAACAAAAAATTAGTGTGGACCAACGCCGTTGGCCTTGGTTTTCGCCCTGCACCGCCGCCTGAAAAATCGCCGGGTCATGAATGCGCAGAATTCAGAATGACTGGCATGATCCTGCTAGAAGCACATGAACTAGGCACAAAATACACCGCGATTGTGATGCACGCAGATAAAGAAAGCCGTTTGCGGCATGAAAACATGGGGTTTAAAGAAGGTTGGGGCGCGGCCTTAAATCAGATGATTGCGATGATTAAAAGTGAAATTGAATGAATATTTAAAAAAATTGTAAATACTTTCGTTCAAAAATTTTAAAACGTTAGATTATTGACGGGTTTTAATAAAATGCTCACCGTAAGAATTTTGAAGCATTTTTATAACACGTCGCCATTTCCAATAAGATTTAATTTGCCTAAACCCATTTAACCAATAAAGAATCAGCCCAAAATAATGTATTGGCGTTGTTTGTATTTCTAACAATTGTTGCGCTTGCCTAACCATTTTTATTCCTCTTAAATCGTCTCTCCATATCGCGACAGGAATAAATTTTCTGTGGCCTTGGTAATGCCTTACGTAAGGTTTTGACCAATAGCCAGTATATTTAAGACAAGCTTGCATATTGTAATGAAGTGGAAGGGGCGTCCATTGACCATTAAATAATCTATTAACAACGCATTGGTCATTGTTTTGACAATTTTTTTTATACCAACAGAATTCTTGATGCGCTCTTAAAAGCGCTAAATATCTATCCAACATCGTTTCATCTTGGTTAATTGCAGCGCAATTAAAAAGCATCAAACCCGCATTAAAATATTTGTTAGAAACACCATGTTCTTTGCAAGATGCTGCAAAGGTTGGATCGCTACTGCCACTGGCATCGGAGACATCTAGCACGGCTGCTAATTTCATTCCATTAAAATTAAAATTTTCAAAGCCTAATGGCTTAAAAAATAATAGGTCGTTATCAGCATAAAGCAATTTATCGTAGCGATTTACATGCTTAATTAGGCAAATAAATTTTAGATAAGTGGCTGGAGTAATGTGTTTTTTAGTGCGAAGGTTATTAATTTCTTAGTGAGCAATTTCTTCAAAGTGTAAAGAAAATCCACGTTGTGCGGCTTGCACTTTCCTTAAATCAGCATCGCCCGGATAAAAATTATGGCAGTAAATATAAATATCGTTGGTTGACGCTTGCGTGAGCATAAATGATGCTAGCGAATGCAGGGTCAGCTGACAACCTTTCAAATCCGTCACATAAAGTAATGCGGTTTTTTTCATTAATTTGATTAACCTTATTTTTAAAATCTACTAATTTTGCGCCAGCCTAAATAGAATTGAGGCATTGGAAATTGTTACCACACTGCAAATAATCTTAAATTAAAAATCATATATTTTTATTAGATGGACTGAGCGTTTTTTAAACCCTAACAATAGTTAATTTTTCTCTAACATCGCCCGAATATTCGCCATTTTCGACTTCCCAAATTCTTTACTGGCTTCAGGATCTTTATTAAACGGGTTGCCAAAATGTTTGACATCATCTTTTGGCAATTCCGCAATAAATCGGCTGGGTTCGCAGGCTTGCATTTCACCTGCGCGTTTGCGTTTTTTGCACCATGAAATATTGAGGGATTTTTGCGCGCGGGTGATGCCAACGTACATGAGTCGCCGTTCTTCTTCAATTTTTGTTGGGTCAGTCACTGCCAATTCAACACTTTGGCTATGCGGCAAAATGCCTTCTTCTACGCCGATTAAAAATACGT
Source organism: Methylophilaceae bacterium (assembly GCA_965247415.1). GTDB lineage: Bacteria > Pseudomonadota > Gammaproteobacteria > Burkholderiales > Methylophilaceae > Methylotenera. Next base: position 262,549 of record OZ252007.1, on the reverse strand, counting down.
GACCAAATTCCAAACCCTTAGCAGCGTGCAAGGTTGATAACTTTACCGCGTCAGGTTCGGCATCTTCGCGGCCTTCTAACATGCTCATGAGCGTGACCATTTGTGTGAGTTCTAGCAAATTTTTGCCATCGGATTCATTGCCGTATTCTTCACTGGACTCGCCTTTCTTAGTGAGCCAACCAATAAAATCCATCACGTTTTTCATTTTTCCTTCTGCGGCGCGCGGTTCTTCATGGTCATACAAAAAAGCTTCATATTGAATGGTGTTGAGTAAATCATTCAACACTTCGCCCGCAGGGTCTTTGATGGCGCGGTCTTGCAACTTATTGATATATTGGCAAAAATTCAGTAAATCTTCACATTGTTTATTGCCAATCTCATTTTGAAATTCGCCTTCAAATGCAGCCGCAAAAAGCGAAATTTTATGCGCACTGGCAAACTCTCCCAACCGTTCTAATGTGGTATTGCCAATGCCTTTTTTCGGCGTAGTAGCGGCGCGGATAAACGCAGGGTCGTCATCTTCATTGGCGATTAAACGCAAATAACTGATGATGTCTTTGATTTCGGCTTTATCAAAAAAAGATTGCCCGCCAGAAATGGTGTAGGGGATTTTATGCTTACGCAAATGCTCTTCAAAAATCCGCGCTTGGTGATTGCCGCGATACAAAATGGCGTAATCTTTAAAATAAGTACGGTGTTCAAATTTATGCGCTTGCAGTTTCATCACCACGCCTTCAGCTTCGGCTTCCTCACTCAAGGCGGCGGTCACTTGAATTAAATCTCCCGTGCCTAAATCGCTCCATAATTTTTTATCAAACAGTTTGGGGTTATTGGCAATGACCGCGTTGGCGGTGCGTAAAATACGCACGGTAGAGCGGTAATTTTGCTCCAGTTTAATTACCTTTAACTTGCTGAAATCTTTGGTGAGCTGGTTTAAATTTTCCACATCCGCGCCGCGCCAGCCGTAAATTGCTTGGTCGTCGTCACCCACCGCCGTAAATTGGCCGCGCACGCCTGTGAGCATTTTCACCAATTTATACTGGCAGGCGTTGGTGTCTTGGTATTCGTCAATCAACATATATTGCAATTTGCGCTGCCATTTATTCAGCGCATTTTCATGTTGTTCAAATAATTCCACTGGCAGCTTAATTAAATCGTCAAAATCCACCGCTTGATAGGCTTTGAGCGTTTGTTGAAAAAGTTGGTACACTTTTGCAGCCGCATAGGTTAGTTCTTCATCGGCTGTAATCAATGCTTTGTCTGGGGTGATAAATGCGTTTTTCCAAGCGGAAATTTGCCACTGCGTTTTACGTAATAATTGTTTGTCTGTGGTGGCTAAAATGTCCGACAAAATTTTAAAACTGTCTGAAGAATCTAAAATGGAAAATTGTGGTTTGTAGCCAAGTAACGCGGCTTCAGCACGTAACATTTGCAAGCCTAAGGAGTGAAAAGTCGCAATCGTCAAGCCCTTAATATTTTTGCCGTGCATCAACTTGCCCACGCGTTCTTGCATCTCACGCGCGGCTTTATTGGTAAAAGTAATCGCGGCAATTTCTTTGGGTGAGTAGCCAGCTTCGTCAATCAAATAGCTGATTTTTTGCGTGATGACGCGCGTTTTACCACTGCCCGCACCAGCGAGTACAAGTAGCGGACCATCAAGATATTTTACGGCTTCGCGCTGTGGCGCGTTAAGGCTATTGAGCATGCGGAATCTACGGGGAAGTTAGGCAAAAAAACTTGCGCAATTTTAACGGTTTAAAGCATTGCAAGCCATCAAAAATTTTGAAATTGAAGTGAAACAACGCTATAAGTGTATTTTGCTATATGAAGCGTTAAAGAAAATTATTAGCTGCGGTTAACGCTATTTTTTTGTAACCAAACTTATAATAGCTCGCGTAAGCCATACCGGCGAGCGGTACGCCGCATGATTTATTTACATTCGGCGGACTACTGCGTAAGTCCGCTCTACGAACTGCAAACTAGCGATAAATTTGATTTTTCTACATTTTAATTAAGTAGCACTTCAAGTCATTGACACCCCCCCCAACAGTGGGGTATTTTTATTTCTAAATTTCTCTGAAATAACAATACATACACAAGAAGAAAATTCGTGGATTAATGGACTGAACAGAATGAATTGCACAAAGCTTTTGAATGAGTTAATGATGAAAAATGGACGAAATGTGAAATTTAATAAAAAATACTTTTTGGCAGTATTAGCCGCATTTGTAATTCAAATCATGTTCGGTGTTAATTTGGTGAAAGCAATGCAATGCGAAAGAGAAATTGAGCAAGATTGGAATAATGGTGACTACGACACTCCTAACGAACGTCGGATAAGATTTATGAACAGAACACTATATGGGACTCTTGAACACATCAAGAACAATTACTATTCTGAATTAATTAAACCAATAACTGAGTTTAACGGTGAACATTATAACTGGCAACTCGATGGTAAATGGAAGAGTTGTAGAGAGGCAATGATTCAGAACATGTCAAAAATAGATCCCAAATTTAGAGCAAATGATTGTGTGATGAAATTTATGCAAGATAATAATTGTAAAAATATTGAGGTGTTTAAATATAATAAAGGCTCTAGTCAACAAAGTAGCTCTAATAATTCATCATCAAATCAATCAAGTTCTAGCTCATCCAGCCAAACCAATTCAAGCAGTTCGAATAACCAGTCTTCATCCTCTGATGACGAGCGCATAAAGAAAATCAACGAAGTAATAGATCAATTTAACAGCGCTGATAAACAGAAAGATTATGTTAATGCTTTTCCAGCACTTCAAATAATTGCTAACTCTCAGGATAATTCACCTTCAGTTAGTGCGCAAGCAATTAGTCGACTAGCTGAATATTACAAATTTGGATTTGGAGTGCCTAAGGACGAAATAAAAGCACAAGCTTTATTTGAAAAAGCTTCAAAGGCAGGACACAAAGCCGCAGATGGATTTATTTGTGAAAATTATTTAAACGGGACAGGGGGAGTTACCCAAAACCATCAAACAGCTCTTAAATATTGCACCTCTGCAGCAAATAATGGAGATGTCACTTCTATGGGCACACTTGGTTATTTGTATTATTCTGGAACAGGTACACAAAACCAACAGCTTGGAAACGAGTGGATTTGCAAGGCTGCTTTAAAAGGCGAAGCAATTTCAATTAAGAATGCAGAAAAACTTAAGCTTAATTGTAATTAGTATTGGAAAACGTAACTTACCTATAAACCTTCAATATCAGCTCATTGGTTGAGCCCACGCCAAAATGTTTAAATATGGCATTGATATGCTCTGCTACCGTATCTTCTGTAATTAACAGTAGCTTTGAAATTTCCTTACGCACACTCCCCTTCAGCATTAACCATGTAATCATCAATCTTGTTGGGCTTAGGTTTTCTTGGTTGAGCTTGATGGCGATATGGCACGGGTAAGGCTGCATCTGTTGTAAATTAATAGCCACCGTTTCAAGTTCTGGGTCATAGATATATTTCACAATAAACTCACCCCAAAGGGAGTTGCGCGTTTCTGTGAATTGTTGATGTTTAATTGCCTGCTTAATGCCATGTGCGCATGTTTTTTTTATGAGTGCGTCAATATGATTATTGGGTTCAAACTGCATGGCTGTTTCAGCATCTCGATTCATCATCCATAAAATTTGGTGTGCGATTAAATTACAAAACTTACGCTTTAACTTTATAATTGATTACTTTGAATTTCTAGGCACCAGAAAAATTGATTTTTCTTCAACGGTTTCCTGGTTTGCTAGTGAGGTCACATTAAATTGCACTTGATGTGAACCAGATTCAATGGAGCCGTCTGGTATTTCTAGCCGAACCGAAATCCAGCGCGCTTCCGCAGGGGCAACACTAATGGATTTTGAATGTGTAGCGTTATTAGACTCTAAGCCATCAGCGTCAATCATTAAACCTTGAATACCTTGCGCACTTAATTGGTAGTGTTGTGTGACTTCGGTGTTATTCATAATTTGTAAACGGTAAACATTTTCTAATAATCCACCTTCAACCAAACGCGCCATCACGCCGCGATCACGCACAACATCGACTCTAAATGAGGGTCTAAAAATTAAGCTAGTAATAAGACTGCCAATAATTACCCATAAAATGGCAGAGTAAATCAGCACACGCGGGCGCAGAATGTGTTTTAGTATTTGGTTGCGCGACCAACCATGATCAATGGCATGCTGGGTGGAATATTTAATCAAGCCACGTTCTGCACCTACTTTTTCCATGACGGTATCGCACACATCTGCGCAAGCGCCGCAGCCGATGCATTCGTATTGCAAGCCTTTACGAATATCAATGCCAGTGGGGCACACTTGTACGCATAAACTGCAATCCACACAAGCGCCTAAATTTTTTGAACTTGATTCTACCTTGCGAGAGCCTGCACCGCGTGGTTCGCCACGTTTTTCATCGTAAGTGACAATCAATGTGTCATCGTCAAACATCGCGCTTTGAAAACGGGCGTAAGGACACATATATTTGCATACTTGTTCACGCATAAAGCCTGCGTTACCATAGGTGGCAAAACCATAAAATAGCACCCAAAAAGTTTCCCAAGGGCCAAAACTTAAGGTTGTTAGTTCTGATAATAATTCTCTAATGGGCGTGAAATAGCCAACAAATGTAAAGCCTGTCCAAAGAGCAAAGGTAATCCACACAGAATGTTTTGCTGTTTTTTTAATTAACTTATTGCTAGACATTTCGCCCGCGTCTAGCTTCATGCGTTTTGCGCGGTCGCCTTCAATTTTATTTTCTATCCACAGAAATATTTCGGTATAAACCGTTTGCGGGCAGGTGTAACCACACCACAAGCGCCCAGCCACTGCAGTAAATAAAAACAGTGAAAGGGCGGAGATGATTAAAATTGCGGTGAGGTAAATCAAGTCTTGCGGGTATAGAACCAAATTAAAAATATAAAAACGTTTGGTTTCTAAATTAAAAAGGAGCGCTTGGCGGTCGCTCCATTCTAGCCATGGAACGCCATAAAAAACAAGCTGGGTGAGCCAAATCATCGCCCAGCGCCATTTTGTGAAAAACCCAAACGTACTTCTTGGATAAATTTTTTCCTGCGCAGCGTAAAGCGAAATTACCTCTGCTTTTTCCAATTTTGCTGGTTTTTTATCTATTTCGGTTTGGGCGGTTAACATTTTCATTACCTCTATTTAAATACTTAATAAAAAGCGGCGACTATTTATTTGATAAACCATACACATAAGCCGCAAGCACTTTAATTTGTTCAGGTGAAAATTTTTCACCTTGCGCAGGCATTTGGTTGATTTTGCCTTCATTAATGCGTTTGATAATGGCAGCTTCGCCAGCGCCATGTAGCCAAATGTTATCGGTTAAGTTAGGTGCGCCAATCGCTTGCATGCCTTTGCCATCCGCACCGTGACAAGCCGCGCACATGGCAAATTTTTCTTTGCCTAAACCCGCACGGCCAGAATCATGCATGCTGCCAGAAAGGCTTAAGACATAATTAGCAACATTTTTTACGTCTTCTTCATTACCAACCGCGGCGGCCATGGGCGGCATCATGCCGATTCGACCGCCAGTGATGGTTTCTGTGATTTTTTCAGGGCTTCCACCATGAATCCAATCATTGTCAGTCAAGTTAGGAAAACCGCGGCTACCGTGCGCGTCTGAGCCATGGCATTGCGCGCAATTGTTCATAAATAAACGCTCGCCAATGGCTTTGGCTTCGGTGTTTTTCGCAAGATCTTCAGTTGGCATGGCGGCAAATTTTGCATAAAGTGGCGCTAGTTCAGCGTTTGCTTTTGCCATTTCTGCTTCATATTGGTTGGCTTGCGTCCACCCTAATTTTCCTGCGAACTCTCCTAAGCCTGGATAAGCAACAAGATAAAACAATGAAAAAATAATGGTAAGAATGAACATCCAAACCCACCAGCGTGGTAAAGGATTATTCATTTCGCGCAATGTTTCATCCCACACATGGCCATTGGTGTTATCAGCCGTTTGCACAACTTTAATTTTGCTTGTGAACCACAAAAGTATCGCACATCCAAAAATACCGCCAAGGGCGATGACCGTGATAAAAGCTGGCCAAAAACTATTTGTAAAGTCATTCATTTTATTTTCCTTTTAGTCTCTAAGTCTTAAAACCCTGAAACTTTCTAATCTTCAATAAAGGGTAGGTCAGCGGCTTCTTTGAAATCTGGCGTATTACGATGGCGCCATACCCAAATGAGTATCCCAACAAACATGCCAAAACTGATGACGGTGACAATTTCTCTTAACGTATTAATATCCATAATTTTTCTCCAACTTTAAAAAGCGCTATTTAAGATGTGTACCAAGTACTTGCAAATAAGCAATTAAAGCGTCAATCTCAGTTTTTCCTTTAACTTCTTCTGCAGCGCCACTAATTTCTGCATCTGTGTAAGGCACGCCAACGGTTCTAAGGGCGGACATATTTGGCGCTAAACTTGCGGCGTCCACTGGTGTGTTTTCTAGCCAAGGGTAGGCTGGCATAATGGATTCAGGCACTAAATCACGAGGGTTAATCAGGTGAATGCGTTGCCATTCATCAGAATATTTTCCACCCACACGGTGCAAATCTGGGCCTGTACGTTTACTACCCCATTGGAAAGGGTGGTCATACACAAACTCACCGGCCACTGAATAATGACCGTAGCGTAACGTTTCTGCGCGGAACGGACGAATCATTTGTGAGTGGCAGTTGTAGCAGCCTTCACGAATATAAATATCTCGCCCAGCCACCTGCAAAGCGGAGTAAGGTTTCAGGCCTTTGATCGGCTCTGTGGTGGTTTTTTGAAAGAAAAGTGGCACAATTTCCACCAATCCACCCACAGCAACAACTAAAACAATTAAAACAATCATTAAAAAGTTGTTAGTTTCAATTTTTTCGTGGCTAAATCCACTTTTAATTTCTTGATGATTTGACATAATTTTTCCTTAAGCGTGTGCTGTAACAGATGGAATATAAGCAACGGCGGCTTTACCATTTGCAGCAGTTTTAAGCACGTTCCATAACATAATTGTCATGCCACTCAAGTAGAGTAAGCCGCCAATCATCCGAATGAAGTAATAAGGGAATTTAGCTTTAACACTTTCTACAAAGGTGTATGTTAAGGTGCCGTCTGCATTAATTGCGCGCCACATTAAACCTTCCATCACACCTGAAATCCATAACGCTGAGATGTAAAGCACAATGCCAATGGTGGCTAACCAAAAGTGAATCTCAATCGCTTTGATGCTATACATTTGTTTTTGGCCGAATAAGCGTGGCACCATGTAATAAAGTGAACCCATTGAAACTAAACCTACCCAACCCAATGCGCCAGAATGCACGTGACCTACCGTCCAATCAGTGTAATGCGAAAGTGAGTTGACGGTTTTAATTGCCATCATTGGGCCTTCAAACGTACTCATGCCATAGAAAGAAAGTGAAACAATTAAGAAACGTAAGATTGGGTCAGTGCGCAATTTATGCCATGCGCCTGATAAGGTCATAATGCCGTTAATCATACCGCCCCAGCTTGGTGCTAATAAAATGAGTGAGAAAGTCATGCCTAAAGATTGTGTCCAATCTGGCAAGGCTGTGTAATGCAAGTGGTGAGGACCCGCCCACATGTAAGTGAAAATCAACGCCCAAAAGTGGACAATCGATAAACTGTAAGAATACACAGGGCGATCGGCTTGTTTTGGCACAAAGTAGTACATCATGCCCAAGAAACCAGCCGTTAAGAAAAAGCCTACCGCGTTATGACCATACCACCATTGCACCATCGCATCTTGTACGCCTGCGTAAGCTGAGTAAGATTTCATCCAACTTGCTGGCATGGCAGCACTGTTCACAATATGCAACAACGCAACCGTTAAAATAAATGCGCCAAAAAACCAGTTAGCTACATAAATATGTTTTACGTTTCTTTTTGCAATCGTACCAAAAAACACAATCGCGTAAGACACCCAAACGACCGCAATCAATAAATCAATCGGCCATTCAAGTTCAGCATATTCCTTACCTTGTGTGTAACCCAAAGGTAGTGAAATAGCTGCAGATAAAATGACGAGTTGCCAGCCCCAAAATGTAAAAGCTGCCAAGGTTGGACAAAAAAGTCTGGTTTGGCAAGTGCGCTGTACCACGTAATAAGACGTTGCAAACAGCGTACATCCGCCAAAAGCAAAAATCACTGCGTTGGTATGCAACGGTCTTAAACGACCAAAACTGGTCCAAGGTAAGCCTAAGTTAAGTTCTGGCCAAACAAGTTGCGCGGCGATAATCACGCCCACCAACATGCCAACCACCCCCCAGACAACCGCCATGATTGAAAATTGCCGTACAACGCCATCGCTATACGAATTTATTTGCGTTTTTAGGTCTTGCATATGAGTGCCCCTATACTTCTAGTTGATAATGAACAATGTGAATTACACACGTGACATTTTGTCGCAGGCAAGTAAAAAGGCTTTTGATGTAAATCAAACAGCACGCAAACGCAGATCAATTAGTAAAATAAAAAAGCCAATAAAGAAAACTTAAGAAAATAAAATAAGGGGATTAAAATATTGATTAATGCAAATAAGGGAAGTTTTTGTGCAAGTTGAAAGTAATAAAGTTAGTTTAAATTTATTAAAAATTTTGTTATTAGCGAGCCTATTTTTTTTTACAGCTTGCAAACAAACTGTAGAAAATGAAGATATAAGCTCTACGCAAACCACCATAAAATTTGCCGTAGCACAAATGCCGATTAATTTGGATCCACGTTATGCAACCGATGCGGCCTCTGAGCGTATTAATCGCTTAATTTATCAGCAGTTGGTAGATTTTGACGTTGCATCAAAACCTGTTCCAGGTTTGGCATCGTGGGAAATGCAAAGCCCAATAGAATTTATTTTTACTTTAAAAACAAATCGTGCTGATATTTCCAAATCAAGGTTTCATCACGGCAAACACTTAACTGCAAATGACGTAAAAGCGACTTACGATTCGATTTTAAATTTAAAAGATTCACCGCACACCGCAGAGTTTTCTGACATTAAAAATATTGAAATTAAAGATGAAAATACCTTAATTTTTAATCTAAAAAATCCCAATCCAGATTTTCCAGAAAAACTCATCATCGGGATTTTGCCGCACGATTTAATTGAAACTCGGCATGATTTTGCGCATCAACCCGTTGGCAGCGGGCCACTAAAGTTTGTGGAATGGTCAAGAAAATTAACTTTAGAACGTATTGCAGATTTACAAAAAATCACACTGCTAGAAGTAAAAGACCCCATGGTACGCGTGCTGAAATTACAGCACGGCGAAGCAGATTTTTTGCAGGGTGATTTATCTCCAGAATTGCTGCAATATCTTTCTGAACAAAAAAATATTCAAGTGAATACCCATGAAGGCGCAAATTTTTCTTATCTTGGTTTAAATCTGCAAGACCCTGTTTTAAAACATAAAAAAGTACGGCAAGCATTGGCATATGCCATTGACCGCCAAGCGATTATTGAAAAAATCATGGTCGATAAAACGCGCCTTGCAGGCGCAATTTTGCCGCCAGAACATTACGCTGGAAATGCAAATTTAAATCCGTATTTGTATCAACCGCAATTAGCCAAAAAATTATTGATTGAGGCGGGTGTTAAACTGCCCTTAAAGCTGGAATATAAAACCTCAACCGACGCACAACGTGTGCGAATCGCCACCATTTTACAAGCGCAAATGGCGCAAGCGGGCATTGAAGTCAGCATTAAAAGTTTAGATTGGGGTACTTTTTTTGAAGATGTAAAACAAGGGAAATTTCAATTGTATGGCCTCACTTGGGTGGGCATTAAAACGCCGGAAATTTATGCCAAAGCATTTAAAAGTGATGCAGTTCCGCCAAATGGCTTTAATCGCGGCAGGTTTGAAAATAGTGCTTTAGACATATTGATAGCCGAAAGAAATTGGCAAGCCGCAACCGCGCTGATACATACAGAATTACCTTATATTCCGCTTTGGTATGAAGGGCAATTTATTGCCGCGCAAAAAAATATGCAATTTTTACCGCCAGCAACGGATGGGAATTGGGATTTTTTAGCAACCATCAAAAACGTAAAAAATCCTTAAACCGCCACGCCAAATAAACTGCCCACGCCTGCCGTGGCAAGCATGGCAATTGCGCCCCAAAAGCCAACGCGTACTGCACCTTTCCACACATTTGCGCCGCCTGCTTGTGCGGCTAAGCCTCCTAAAAATACTAAAAATGCCAGTGATGTGACTGCAACGATGATGGAAATTTTTTCAAAAGGCACTAACATTGCCACTAGCAAAGGTAAGGCTGCGCCTAATGCAAACGTGACTGCTGATGCAAACGCTGCTTGAATTGGGCGCGCGTTCATAATTTCTGTAATCCCAAGCTCATCACGTGCGTGAGCCCCCAAGGCATCGTGCGCGGTGAGTTGCATCGCCACTTGTTTTGCTAGGTCTTGCGTTAATCCGCGACTCACATAAATGCCTGTTAATTCTTTAAGCTCATTTTCATGGTCGGTGGCAAGTTCGTTGCGCTCTTTGTTTAAATCCGCGTTTTCAGTATCGGCTTGCGAACTAACTGAAACATATTCGCCAGCCGCCATCGACATTGCGCCTGCCACTAAGCCTGCAACGCCTGTCAACAAAATATTAGCCTGCGTGGCATGCGCCGCTGCCACGCCAATAATCAAACTGGCGGTTGAAACAATCCCGTCATTCGCCCCTAACACCGCAGCGCGAAGCCATCCAATACGGTGCGAGCGGTGAAATTCAGAGTGTTTCATTGCGGTTTTACCTTTGAAAATGAATAATGAGCTAGCTTAACCTAAGTTGGTTTTTAATTGAGTTTGTTTTTAATTGGAAAGTGCTTAATCCTAAAAGTCGCCTGTTATGGTGAATTTTTGCTTTAACTGTCATCTTGAACTCGAACATCATCTGTCATGCTGAACTTGTTACAGCATCTAAACAATGATCTAAATTCATTATAGATTCTGACCTTCATCAGAATGACAGCGCTGGGCTTTAGTCTTGAACATCTTTTTTACCAGTAATCATGGCTTTCACTAAATTTTCTTTATCAATCCAGCTCGATAAAATCACGCCTGAAACATGCAACGCAACTAATAGCAAAGTGAAGTTAGCAAAAAACTCATGTAAGCCTTCCCAAAATTCTTCGTCTTGCTCATTTACCTCTTTGCTTTCAATCGCCTCATTTTCTTCCTCATTGTCATCATCTTCATCACCATCATGGCTTTTCTCTTTGGCAATTGCTGTTGAAATCAAGGATAAACTTGGTGTTTCAGCAGAGTTGTTGCCATACATATTTGCAAAAGGCCCAGCATGTTCTTCAACCGCATAAAGCGCTAAGCCTGAATAAACGGTGCCACATAAACTTAACAGCAACGCAATTACCATTGCGCCACCAGCAGGGTTATGACCAACATAATGTTGTGGTTTTCTTTGAACTAAGCCTTTTAAATAGCCAAAAATTGCACTGGGGCTGTAAATAAAATTTGAAAATCTGGCATATTTTCCTGTACCTCCCAAGCCCCATAAAATTCTAAACAGCACCACGCCGCCCACAATATAGCCAGCCCAAATGTGCTGCGTCATAAAATCGTCTTCAGTTAAATAAGCGGTAAAAAAAGCAATGACTAAAGTCCAGTGGCCAATTCTGACAATTGGATCCCAAACGTTGATGGTTTTCGTATTCATGTTGCACTCCTCAAAATAATAGATTCATTCAGTTTGCGCCTAAAAAAATCAGGCCTTGGCGTTACTTGTTGCTATCATGCAGGTGATTGTACGCCTATGTAAATGCGTCATTTGACGCGTACGCTAAAATTTTAAGGATGAGTTTAATTTATGTCGGATGACTTATTACAACAAAAGCTGTTGAAAATTGGCATTTTTCTATATGCGCTGATTTTTATCTTGATTGCATTAGATGTTTTGAGCGATTACGCTGAAGGTATCGACTGGGCGCATATTGCTGTGGAACTCTCTGTTTTGCTCACAGCGGTGGCGGGTTTAAGTTTACTCGGTCGCGCTTATTACCAAAACACCCAGCATAACTTGCAAAATCTCCAATCAGATTTATCCACCGCGCAAGAAGAAGCCAACCGTTGGCGCGATGAAAGCCGTGACTTAATTCAAGGCTTAAGTGTCGAAATTCAAAAACAATTTTTTAGGTGGCAACTCACTCAAGCCGAAAGTGAAATTGGCCTACTCATTTTAAAAGGGTTTAGCCACCAAGAAATCGCCGATATTCGCAACGCTAGCGAACGCACTGTGCGCGAACAAGCCAGAGCGCTGTACCGAAAAGCAGGTTTATCAGGCCGTTCAGCACTTTCAGCCTTTTTTCTGGAAGATTTGTTGTTGCCCAACGCTTAAGAAAAAGACAAAAAAGAAAAAAGATTGAAACAAAATTTTTTTGTGTTAAATTGTACACATTGTAATTTAAGGAGTACATCATGAGTTCCACATTAACATTAAGACTTGAAAATGGTGTAAAAGATAAACTAGAAAAGTTAGCAGAATCCACCCATCGCAGCCGTTCATTTTTAGCGGCTGAAGCCATTAAGGCCTATGTAGAAAGTAATGAATGGCAAATTTCAGAAATTCAACAAGCATTGGCTGAAGCCGATGCGGGAGATTTTGCAACAGAAGCGGAAGTTAATAACGTGCTCAACAAGTGGAAAGCTTAATTTAGAGTATGCAAATTGTTTGGCTAAAAAAGGCGCTTAATAATTTAGAAGAAATCGGACAGTATATTGCGCAAGAAAATTCCCAAGCCGCCTCGCAAGTTGTGAAAGAAATTGTGTCACAAATAGGTTTGCTTACAACACAACCTGCTGCTGGTCGCCCAGGTAGGGTCGTTGGGACGCGCGAGTTAGTGATTAGCCGATTGCCGTACCTTGTGCCTTACCGTATTAAAAATAACCGTGTAGAAATTTTGCGGGCGTTTCATACTTCGAGAAAAATGCCTAAAAGTTGGTAAACATGCAAATTCAAATTTCAATCCAAGACCAAACGCTAAAACTTTTTGATGCACAGCAAAATTTGCTGGCTGAATACTCCATTTCCACCGCTAAAAACGGAGCAGGCTGCTTAAAAAATAGCGGATGCACGCCCACTGGACAACATATTATTCGCGCAAAAATTGGCGCGGGTGCGCCTGAAAACGCGGTGTTTGTGGGTCGCAGGCCAACGGGCGAAATTTGTACACCTGAACTGATGGCGCAATTTCCAAGCCGCGATTGGATTTTAACGCGCATTTTGTGGCTATCAGGCACGGAAGTTGGTAAAAACCGGCTTGGCAATGTAGATACCATGCAACGCTATATATACATTCACGGTTCGCCAGATTCTGCCGAGATGGGAAAAATTGGCTCGCACGGCTGTGTGCGCATGCGCAACGCCGATATTGTGCAGTTATTTAACATGGTAACAGCTGGCACGCGTGTGACGATTAATAATGACTAAACGTTTTTTAGGCATTATCCCCGTTGTTTTAGGCGTTTTGCTTCTTACTTTTTTGCTGATTCATCTCGTACCGGGTGACCCTGTCGAAGTCATGCTGGGCGAATCTGCCAGCAGCGCAGACCGAGATTTATTAAGACAAGAATTAGGGCTAAATCAGCCCATTGTTGTGCAGTTTGGGCAGTATTTGGTAAATTTATTGCACGGCGATTTCGGGCAATCCATCCACACCAAAACGCCTATTGCTGAGCTGATTCAAGTGCGTTTCCCAGCCACATTATCACTGGCATTTTTTGCATTACTGATTGGTTTAAGCATTGGTTTGCCTTTGGGGATTTTTGCGGCGCTCAAAGCAGGGCGTTGGCAAGATTTGCTAATTACCATCATTTCTGTGCGGCTTTCTGCCATGCCCGCTTTTTGGTTGGGGCCGATGCTGATGTTGATTTTTGCGGTTTGGCTCGGTTGGCTGCCTGTCAGTGGCATGGATCAACCCACCTCAATTATTTTGCCAGCATGCACGTTGGGTTTTGGCTTGAGCGCGATTATTACGCGCATGACGCGCACGAGCTTGCTTGAAGTGTTAAATGAAGACTTTATCCGCACCGCACGCGCCAAAGGGTTAGCAGAATCCACCGTGATTTTGCGCCATGCCTTACGCGCCGCGCTGTTGCCCATTATCACCATTGTGGGTTTGCAAATGGGAAGCTTGCTAGCTGGCGCGGTGATTACCGAAACCATTTTTTCTTGGGATGGCATTGGGCGTTTATTGGTAGAAAGTATTGAAAAACGCGATTATCCCGTCACGCAAGCTTGCGTTTTGGTGGTGGCGTTGAGTTATGTGTTGGTGAATTTATTCACTGATATGGTGTATCGGCTGGCTGATCCAAGAGTGCGCAACTAAAAAAATGAAAAAATTTTCAATTAGCATTTTATTGGTTTGGCTCATCGCCGTTTTGTTGGGGCGCATTTTTGCACTCAACCCCAATGAAATAGATTTAAATGCTATTTTGGCAAGGCCAAATTTCCAACATTTTTTAGGCGCAGATGACTTAGGCCGCGATATTTTAGCGCGCCTTTTACGCGGTGTAGAAATTTCAATATTTGTTGCCTGCACAGTCACAATCGTCACCCTATGCGTCGGCATTTTTGTTGGGCTGATGGCTGGTTTTTATGGTGGAAAAATTGACCGATTGCTCATGCAAATCACCGATATTTTTTTAGCGTTCCCAGGGATTTTATTAGCGATTGCGTTTGTCGCAGTGTTGGGCGCGGGCATTAATAATTTAATTTTGGCGCTCTCACTCACGGGTTGGGTGAGTTACACACGCCTCACGCGCGGGCAAACCTTAAGTTTGCGCAATCGCCAGCATGTGTTGGCGGCGCAGTCTTTAGGTGCAAGCGATGCGCGATTGATTTTTAAACATATTTTCCCGCTACTTGGTTCAATTTTAGTGGTGGAAGCGACTTATAGTTTAGCCAGCGTCATCATTGCAGAAGCGAGTTTGTCATTTTTGGGGCTAGGCATTCAAGCGCCAGAAGCCTCTTGGGGCGCCATGTTGCGCGATAGCGTGCGGTTTATGTTGGTCGCGCCGCATTATGTGATTGTGGTGGGTTTAAGTTTAATGAGCTTAATTTTGGCAATTAATTTGGGCGGCGATTATTTAAGAGATCGCCTTGATGTGAGGGCAGCAACCGATGCGTAAACAATACAAATATTTCGATTTAATCATGGCCGCGTTTGTGTGCGTGCTGGTATGTTCCAACTTAATTGGCCCAGCTAAAGTCACGCAAATTGACCTGCCAATTTTAGGCTTGCTCACATTTGGCGCAGGCATTTTATTTTTCCCCATTTCCTTTATTTTTGGCGATATTCTCACTGAAGTGTACGGCTATGCCGCCAGCCGCCGCGTGATTTGGGCGGGCTTTGCAGGCCTAGCATTTGCCAGTTTTATGGCGTGGATGATTGTTGCCATGCCGCCCGCGCCATTTTGGAATAACCAGCACGAATATGAAGTGGCGTTTGGTAGCACATGGCGCATTTCGCTGGCGGGTTTAATTGCGTTTGCGGTGGGGGAATTTATCAATAGCTTTGTGATGGCGAAAATGAAAATTATTTCGTCTGGCAAACACCTCTGGCAACGCACCATCACCAGCACCGTGTTTGGTGAAGCGGTCGATACCATCATGTTTGTGCCGCTCGCATTTTGGAACACAGGCATTATCCCAAACGATAAAATCCCACTTGTCATCGGCGCGCAAATTATTGGCAAAATCTTGGTAGAAGTTGCGTTTACGCCAGTGGTATATAGAGTGGTTGCGTTTTTAAAACGCGCAGAGAATGAAGATTATTATGATAAAAATACAGACTTTAACCCATTTAAACTTTAAAATTTGCTTGCAATAAATGTTAAATTCCTTACTATGTAAATTATGTAAGGAGTTAATGTAAGGAAATTATGATGGTTACTGCAACAATCACAAGTAAAGGACAAATTACTATTCCATCTAGCGTGCGGGCAGCCCTTAATTTGGATGTGGGAAGCAAAGTGGAGTTTGTAGAAAATGCCGATGGGTCATTTACTTTTTTGCCACTTAACCAAAACGTGCAAATCCTAAAAGGTGTACTGCAAGCGCCTAAACAGCCTGTGAGTATTGATGATATCAACGAAGCGATTGCAAAATTAGGCATGCTTTCTAAATAAAATGATAGGCCTAGACACCAATGTTTTAGTACGTTATTTTGCCCAAGATGACGTAGCGCAATCCGCAAAGGCAAGTGCTTTGATAGAAGCGCTTACGCCAGAGAATGTGGGCTATATTTCACAAATAGTGCTGGTGGAACTGGTATGGGTCATGCAAAGTTTGTATCAAGCTGACCGCTCAATGATTAGCAAAATTCTTCAAACTTTATTAAGTGTGGCAAGTTTACGCGTGGATAACAGCCAGGTAGTGCAAAAAGCATTGCGGCTTTATGCTGAAACAAGCGCTGATTTTGCTGATTGTTTAATTGCGAAATTGGCGCAATCAGCCAGTTGTAATCAAATATTCACTTTTGATGTAAAAGCTGCGAAGCAATGTGACATGGATTTACTAAGCTAATAAAAATTGAGAACTCTTTAAAATGTCTTTAGGCCCCATTATGTTAGATGTCGTCGGCACAGAACTCACTGCCGATGATATTCGCCGTTTGCAACATCCGTTGGTGGGCGGGGTGATTTTGTTTACGCGTAATTTTAAAAATTGCGAGCAATTGAAAGCCCTTACTGCCAGCATTCATGCGGTGCGTCAGCCACCTTTGTTGATTGCGGTTGACCATGAAGGCGGGCGCGTGCAGCGTTTTAGAGAAGGGTTTACTAAAATTCCGCCAATGCGAGAGTTTGGGCATATTTGGGATAAAAATCCTAAAAAAGCCAAAGAGTTGGCAACGGAGGCAGGCTGGATTTTAGCGGCAGAATTGCGCGCGTATGGCGTGGATTTTAGTTTTACACCCGTGCTGGATATGGATTACGGCGATAGTTTGGTCATCGGCAACCGCGCGTTTCATTTGGACAAGCAAGCGATTAACGATTTAGCGTTTGCCTTGATGCAAGGCCTTAAAAAAGGCGGCATGGCGGCGGTGGGCAAGCATTTTCCTGGGCATGGGTTTGTGGTGGCGGATTCTCACGTGAGCATGCCTGTGGATGAGCGCAGCTTTGATGAGATTGCGCAAAATGATATGCAGCCTTTTAGAATGCTGATTGATGATGGCATCCCAGCCATCATGCCGGCGCATGTGATTTACGCTAAAGTGGATGACAAACCCGCAGGTTTTTCACAAAAATGGCTTCAAAAAGTATTGCGCGAGCGCTTAGGGTTTAACGGTGTGATTTTTAGTGATGACTTAAGCATGGAAGCCGCAAGTGCAGGCGGCGATGTCACAACGCGCGCGTTAGCCGCATTAAACGCGGGGTGCGATATGGTGTTGCTGTGCAACCAACCCGCCATGGCAGATGAATTATTAGCCAATTTAAAATGGACAATTTCTGCGCAAAGTTTAGCTAGGCTCGCGCGCATGCATGGAAAAAAACATCCGCCAAGCGCAACTGAATTATTAGAAAGTGCAGAATTTGTGCAAGCAAAACATCAAGTGGCGCAAGTTGGCGTGCAGACAGGCAATTTATTTGCTTGAATTTATTATTTACTTGAAATTAAACAAAAATTTAACAAATTAATACTTGAAACTTTAGCCCTTTGTCGCTATCTTAATACATGAGTGTTCTTTATTTGAATCACTTATTTTTTACTCAAAGGAAATACACAATGTTAGATAACCAATCAGTCATCGGACGTTCAGAAACCGCCGTACAAAGCACCAATAAAGTGTTGCGTAATACTTATGCTTTGCTCGGTTTAACCATGATTCCAACAGTCATTGGCGCATTTGTTGGCATGAGCATGAATTTTTCATTTCTTGCTGCTAGCCCAATTATTAGTGTGATCGTCATGATGGCGGCCATGTTTGGGATGACATTTTTAATTACAAAAAATGCAAATTCATCAGCAGGTGTTTGGTTGTTGTTTGCCTTCACATTTATGATGGGCGTATTACTTGGCCCAATCTTACAACACGCATTACATTTTAGTAATGGTACGCAAATGGTTGGATTAGCCGCAGGCGGTACCGCGGCTTCATTCTTAACTTTAGCTGCGATGGCGACCAATACAAAACGTGACTTTAGCAACATTGGTAAATTTTTAACCGTTGGTTTTGTTGTGGTTTTGTTGGCAATGCTTGCTAATATGTTCTTTCAAATTCCTGCGCTTTCATTAACAATTTCTGCTGTTGTTGTGTTGTTAATGGCTGGGTTTATTCTTTATGAAATTAACCAAGTAGTGAATGGTGGACAAACAAACTATGTATTGGCAACGTTAAGCATTTACATCAGCTTGCACAATATGTTTACAAGTTTGTTGCATTTGATTATGTCATTCATGGGTAGCGATGATTAATTTGAAGTAACATAATTTTGTATAAAAAAAGCCTCAAATTGGGGCTTTTTTATTTTTACAAAATATTTTTAAAACTTTAGCCGTTGAATTGCAATATTAAATTTCAACCTGACTAAACCCTAACAGCGTGCCTGTTGCATAGGCTAAATCAATATTGCTCGCTTGATATTCATTTATGGCGCGGATTTCCTTAATTTGCGCTTCACCCAACCGCGTCATGGATTCCAAAACTTCGGTCATCGTACGCAAGCCTTCTTTAAATTGCTTGAGTTCAGCTTCGTAATTAATCCCAGCAATCAACACTTGTTGCCTTGCCGCCACAATGCGTTGCCAGTTTTGTTCGATTTCATCCACGGTATCTAAAATTTCTTTTTTAATGCTGAGTTCTTGCAAACCTTTTGTGGCAAGCCGTTGTTGGCGGTTGAGCACGGCGCGTTCTAATTGTGCTTTGCGCGCCTCGTTTGAAAAAGGCATTTCAAAATTAAAACCAACCGCCCATTCGTTAAATCTGCCATCGCTAATGGTGCCGTAACTTTGGCTAAAACTACTTCTGGCGTCTGAAAGCGCGCCATATTGATATTCCAAATTAAAAATGGGCAAGGTTTGATTTTTTAAATAATCTATTTTATTTAAATCCGCTGAGAGTTTTAATTCTTGTTCTAGAAGCTCCAATCTACCAGCCAAGGCTTGTGAGATGAGTTTTTCGCGATCAAATGCATAAAAAAGCAATTGTGGTTGCGAGCTAGGAACAAAATTTGTCTCAGACGTAATACTGTCGTCAGGATGATTTAAAAAGAATTTGAGTTGCCGTTGCGCGAGTTTTAGTTTTGTTTTTGCAATAATCAAACTTTCCATGCGGTCTGCCACACCGATTTCTGCACGGTTAATTTCAATGGCAGCAGAAAGCCCAGCCTTAACGCGCTTTTTAACCATGTCTAAATTTTGGCTGGCATATTCGTGTTGTTGGCGGCGCACATCCAACTCATTCCAAGCGCGGGTAACTTCCCAATAGGCTTTATCCACCGTGGATAAAATACGAATGCTTTGCAGCTTGGTTTTCGCTTCAACGGCGTTTTTATCAAGCTCAGAAATCCGAATGCTGGCTTCATTGACTGCAACGCCTGCGTTTCTTAACAATGGTTGGCTGATGGAAAATTTTACGGCACTTTTATATTCTTCACTGCTTAATTTTGCGCTTTTATTGTCACTGTCCTTGCCATAAAATGGTGAACTGAGTTTGACTTTTGCCCCTGTACGCAACGGCACAAGTACGCCAAGTTCGCCATCAATATAATCTGTTTCGCTTTCAGTTTGGGTGAGTTTGACTTCAGAATTGTTTAAAGTGCTATCTTCTGAAGAAAATTTAACCGTTTCCATGCTGCTGGTTGGCGTGTCTTTTTGCGTATATTTTAAATTCGCAAAAATAATTTGGTCAAACTTTGCGCGCTCTTCGCGCACTTGGGTTTGCGCAATGCTGGGTTCAAATGTTGCAATTTGTACCCCTAAGTTATTTTCTAGTGCAATCCGCCTGACATCTGCAAGACTTATATTTTTAATGTTGTTATTTTTTGCATCGCTATTTTTTTGCGCGCGGTTTTCTTCAAAAATTTCGCTTTTTGGTAAGGATAAATCTAGCGGTTGGCTTGGATGATTTTGTTGGCGGGCATTTTTAACTGCATCATCTAACGCTTGTGGTGGCTGATTACTGAGCGTGGGCGCATTAAAGGGCGCAATGTTTTGATTTACGACAATATTTTGATCTGATAACAAACCTTTAGGTTGCGCATCTTCACAATAAGCTTTTGCGTGAAAGGCCAATAAAATGGCAAGTAAGATTATTTTTTTTGGGTGTTGATTCTGTAAAAATTGCGCCTGTAAAAAAATCTGCATAACGTTATTTTTTGCTTTCAGCTTGCGTTAAGTTGGGTGGAAAGCCATTTAAAACGCGCCAAACTTCATAACCGATGGTCACTTCATTGAGTAAAATCCAGCCATTTGTTGCCACACCTTGTCTTAAAAAACGATCACTTGGCCATTTTTGCACACGCTCATCTGGAATCACCATCACTCTAAATTTTCCTGTTCCATCATCAATCGGGTCAACAAACGCAACTTTTCCGCCAAAAGTGCCAATGGTTACTTGTGGCCAGCCAGAAAATAAAATCGCAGGCCAGCCTTCAAATTCAAGCCGCACAATGCTGCCTGGTAAAATCAGGGCGGCATCTAAACCATCCACTAAAAGCTCAACCGCGCGTGATTGCGTTTTTGGCACAACCACCAATAATGGTTGCCCTGATGAAACAATTTCTGATGAAGTGTTGACGGGTATTCTAAACACCGTGCCATCGCGTGGGGCAATTAATTTTGCGCTTTGCCTAGCCAATGAAATTTCTGAACTGGTTAAACTATTTTGGCTATCAGCAATTTCACCTTTAATTTTATTCAGCGTTGCATTGTTTGAATTGATGGAAGATTGTGCATCAGCACGAATTTGCTGTATTTCAACCTGCGCGGCACGTTCTTCTGCCTTTGCTGCTTGCTGATTGGCCGTTGCGCTGTTGACATTTCTAGTTGAAATAATTTGGTCGCGTTCTGCAAGCTCAAGTTCACGTTTTGAAACTAAACCTTCATTAAATAACCCTTGCAAACGTTCAAACTGCAAGTTTGCTGCATCTAACGTTGCCTGCGCAGAAAGCAACGCTTCGTTACTTGACAACACTTTTTGCTTGGCAGTGGCTAATTTATATTCTGCGGAAGCCACTTTTGAATCCCGCGCCGTGATTAAGTTTTGAACTTGTGTTTGATACGCGTTAAATTCTAATGTTTTAGCGGCAAGTTTTTGCGATAAATTATCCCGTTGTTGTTGCAATCTCCCCTGAAAATTTGGGTCAACATCGGTCATCTCTAGCAGTAAATCGCCTTTTTTAACGGCTGAACCTTCTTGCACATGCCATTTTGTAATCAGCCCTGTAATGGGCGCATCCACCGTTTGTTTGCGTTCATTGGCAGAAAATGCAGTGACAGAACCCGTTGCTCTGATATTTTGCTGCCACGGTAAAAACAACATCAAACAGGGTAAAAGAAAAAAAGTGATCAATAACCACTTGACCGTTTTACCAACATACGATGGCGTTTGGGCGTTGGTGATCGCCTTGGAGGACATGTTTAAAGGCGTATTTTTAGGCAAATGATTCATAAAACATTTTTATCAGAATAAATGTTAAGCATAAATAGTTAATTTTTTAGAAAATTGATTTGCAATTTCTTCTTTACGCGTTAGTACAATAATCGTTTTTTCTTCACTATTTTGTTTTAATAAGGCACAGGTACGCTTTAGGTTTTCTTCATCCAAGCCATCCAATACTTCATCAATAATCAACAACTTAGGTGAAGTTAAGTGTGCGCGGGCAATCATGAGTAATTGCAATTGTACGGTTGAAAAAGGCGCACCAGAAGCACTAAGTGGTGTGTTTAAACTTTCTTTAAGATTGGCAATGACGTCATATAAATTGAGTGACTTTAAAACTTCACTGACTTTTGTGATGTCAATATCATGGCGTCCTAGCCGAATATTTTCTAAAACAGAAACTTCAAGAATTTCAGTCATGCCAATAAATGCAATGTGTTCTCGCAGTGTGTTTAAGTCTAAATCTTTAATATTAATGCCGTTATATTGAATATAGCCAGTTGTTGGATTTCTTAACCCTAAAAGTAAGTTTGCAAGGGTGGATTTTCCAGCGCCCGAAGCGCCCACAATTGCCAAACTTGTGCCAGGGGTTGTGCTAAAATTGAGTTCTTTGATGCAAGGCATTGCCGCCGAATATTGATAACTCACATCATGCACACTCAAAGCAATGCCTTTTGTTAGGTCAATCATATTGGCGCCATTTGTTTCTTGCGGTAAATCTTCCAAAATGCCTAATTTGTCTGCCGCTGCAATTAAATCGTAATAATATTCAAGGTACTCAATAAATTTTCTGTAAGCGCTTAACACATTAAAAATAATCAGTTCTGCCGCCACAAATTGACCTAAATTAATTTGTCCTTTAATCACCAACGCACCGCCTAACCCTAACATTGCCGTGCCAGCACAGGCGTAAATAAATACGCTTAAAATATTTTGGACAAGCAAGGTGTGAAAGTGAGATTTTCTATCTTCTAAATAATCATTTGCAAGAAAATCTGTTTGTTGAAGCCCAAGCGAATTTCCGCCCAAAAATTTAAAGGTAATAATGTTGCGTGCAATGGCTTCTAGCCAAGCCGCCACTGCGTATTTTGATTTAGATTCTTGAATGGCTGTTTGGCTTGCATGCTTGCCAATGTGCGTTACGACAAAATAAATTAAAATTAAAATAATGCCAATCACAATAGCAAAATAAAAGCTGTAAAACATCAGCACAATGCTGCCAATAATGCCTTGTAAGGTTGCAGCCAAGCCATAAGTGAGTAAAACGGCAGATGATTTTTGAACGGTAATGACATCAAAAAAACGGTTAATCAGTTCAACTGAATTATGATGATCTTGAATTTCTGTTTTTGACGATTGAATTTTTTGCGCGGTTTCAACTGCGGTACGCACAAAAAAACGCCGCTGAATCAGTTCAACCAAGTAGCGCTCTAACACATACAGCGTGCCAGACAGCGTTAAAATTAGAAATAACATGATGGAAATTACAAAAAGCGGTTCTAACAAACCGCCCATGGTGACGATATTGACTAACGCTTGAATGGCAATCGGCGTTGCCAGACTCAGCGTACCAATACAAACGGTTAGCAAAATCAGATTTTTGATGTCTGATTTTTCAATTTGAATGAAATTGATGATTCTTTTAACTGGTTGGACTTGCTTAAAAGGTTTTGCCATACACTGATTGCTTTTAATCAACTTTAAAATAGTTTCAATCATACTTGAGTATGGTTGAAAAATTTTATGTCATAAAAAATTTACTAAATGACATTGCGATGATTAAAAAAGTTTCTTAAACGCTTGAGAAAAATTTAAGCCTACAACTTTTAAAAAAGGCTTAAATTAAAATGCGCTATTATTTTTAAAGCCATTATATTAAAAAGAGTATTTTTAAAACAAGGATTAAACCCCCAGTATTTTTATAAATATGGCTACTGGCAAAGGGTTGATGTCATTAAACGCCCATTGTTTCCACCCAAGCCAAGGCAGCCAAATGGCATTCATTGACTTTGCTGGCATCAAATTGTAAGTGGTCAGCCAATGCAATAATTTTTGCGCTGTCTGCTTCCTCGCAGGCTTCAGTCAATTGTAAAAAAGGGCCATAAATGCCAGAACGATCAAGCAGCGCCTCGGCTACGGTTTCTGGCAGTTGGATTTTTTCTAGCACTTGTGGCATGGGCGTTTTTAAAATCACATCTAAGAGTGAGAACACGCCAACAATAAATAAATTATCGCGGTCTTTTTTCTCAAAATAGCTTTCGCCTAAAAGTTCAGTTAAGCGTCCGCGGGTGATGGAAGTTTTCATCAGCGCTGGCGGCGTTGAGTTTTCACCCGCAGTTACCATTAACAGGGTTAGCCAGCGATAAAGTTGTTTTCTACCCAAAATAGTCAGCGCGTGGTGAATCGATTGAATCTCGCACGATAAACCAAAGCCAACCGAATTAATGTAACGCAATAATTTAAAAGAAAGCGCTGCATCGCGCTTGAATCCTGCTTCAATTTCGTCAATTTCACCATCGCGGCTGACGGTATTTAGAATGCTCAATACGCTATCAAATGATGCGTTAATGACTTTTGCGGTAAAAGTTTCAGGTTTTGCAAAATGAAACCCTTGAAAATATTTAAAGCCAATTTTTTTACAGGCTTCAAATTGTTCTGCGGTTTCAACTTTTTCACCAATAATTTTGACTAGCGGTGAATTGTATTTATTAAATAATTTTTCCGCTTCAGGCATTGAAGTGTTTTGAATGTCAATTTTGATGTAATTGGCATAAGGTAAAAATGCTTGAGAATATTCGTTAATGTGTGGGTTATCCAGCGCAATCCGATAGCCCTCATCGCGCAGAGATTTACAGCGTGTTAGTAGATCATCGTTTGGAACTACTGAGCGTAGAATTTCAAAAACAGTTTTTTGCGAAGGTAATAATTCTAAAAAATCACTTTTTAGCATGGCTTCGCTCACGTTAATAAACGCAAGGTTGTCACCCAAAATATAGGCAACATCCATGTCGCCAATGGCGTTCACCAACACGTTTGAACATGCTTTTAAATCATCTTCAAAGACTGCTTTATCTGCATCTGCACTGTGTCTAAAAAATAATTCGTAACCAATTATTTTTTGTTTGGCGTCCATAATGGGTTGACGCCCAATGTATGCTTGATCTTCCATGCTTGTTTCCTAAATATTTTTTACAAATAATTTTTTACAAAAAAAATTTTTAAAAGTAAATTAAAAGTTTGGCGAAATCTCTTTAGTATTATTTCAAGCTTAAGGGATTTACTGATAAAACGCTGCGCAGAACAGCGCATATTAAACGGCTTAATTCTTAGGTTTATGTGAAACGCATTGCCATAAAATAAAGCTAGGTTTATTTTTATTGATAACGCAACATTTTTAAAAACGATGCATGAATTATTAATGAAATATGTCATACTTTTATCACTTTTTGATGTTTAGATTATCCGCTGAACATGAAAGTAAACGCTCAAAATGCGTGAATTTAAGGATTTTTAATGCGCCGTAAATTAGTTGTTGCAAATAGAAAAATGAATGGCTCGATTTCTGAAAATAAACTTTTTTTAGAAGGTTTACTCAAGGAGACCGCTCCCTACCAAAATGCAGATTATGTGGTGTGTTTTCCTCACCCTTATTTATTTCAAGCACAAGCCATGCTGACCAACACGCCCATCGCGTGGGGCGGGCAGAATATGAGCCGTTATCATTCTGGGGCGCACACGGGTTCCGTTTCGCCTGATATGCTTTTAGAATTTGGCTGTGAATATGCCATTATTGGACATTCTGAACGCCGATTACACGGCCATGACACTGATCAATCCACAGGTGAGCGCTTTGAAGTGGCCATTAAAACGGGTTTAAAGCCGATTTTTTGCATGGGCGAAACTTTAGAAGAATATGAAGACGGCATTACCGATGTGGTGACAATACGGCAACTCAACGCGGTGATTGCAGAAATTGGTGTGCAGGCACTTTCTCAAGGCATTTTAGCCTATGAACCTGTGTGGGCGATTGGCACTGGCAAAGCGGCTTCTCCACAGCATGCGCAAAATATTTTGAGTTTTATTCGCGGTCACATTGAGTTGCTGGATGCTGAAATTGCCAATAATATTCGTATTTTATATGGCGGTAGCGTAAAGGCTGATAACGCTGCACAGCTTTTTTCTATGCCAGACATTGATGGCGCTTTGGTGGGCGGTGCTTCGCTCAATACGGCTGAATTTGTGGCTATTTGTAAAGCCGCCAGCGAAGCTTAAATTTGTTATTTCAACAAAAATTTGAATGAATTTAGCGCGTTAATATTTAGCGCGTTAATGTTGATGCTAAAAATATAATTTTAATCACTTTTTTAAAAGTATAAACCCATGAAAAATTTACTAAATCCTGTTCAAGTGTTCAATACGCAGCCTTTTGGTGACCAAAAACCGGGTACATCCGGCTTGCGCAAAAAAGTGCAAGTCTTTCAAACCGCCAATTATTTAGAAAATTTTGTGCAAAGTATTTTTGATACTTTGACAGCAGAAGCGCCACTCCCTAAAAACGCGGTGTTGGCAGTGGGTGGCGATGGGCGTTTTTATAATCGCCAAGCGATTCAAACCATTATTCAAATGGCAGCGGCCAATGGCTTCGCCAAAGTGTTGGTTGGGCAGGGCGGCATTTTATCTACGCCAGCTTGCTCGCACGTGATTCGTAAATATCAAACGTTTGGCGGTTTAGTGCTTTCTGCCAGCCATAACCCGGGCGGCAAAGATGGCGATTTTGGCATTAAATACAATATTGGCAACGGCGGCCCCGCGCCTGAAAAAATTACCGATGCGATTTTTGCCAACAGCAAAAAAATCACGCAATACAAAGTAATCGCCATGCCAAGCGTGAATTTAGATGCTTTAGGTACACAAACTTACACGCTTGCAACTGGCGAAACTTTTACCGTTGAAGTGATTGACGCAGTGAAAGATTACGCTGATTTAATGGAAGAATTATTTGATTTTTCTGCCATTAAACAATTGCTCAAAGCTGGCTTCACCATGAAGTTTGACGCGATGCACGCCGTGACAGGCCCTTACGCACGTGAAATTTTTATCAATCGCTTGGGTGCGCCAGAAGCATTTATTATGAATTGCGTGCCTTCTGAAGACTTTGCGGGCGGTCATCCTGATCCAAATTTAACCTACGCAGAAGATTTGGTAAATATTCTATATGCAGATAAAAATGCGCCAGATTTTGGTGCTGCTTCAGATGGCGATGGTGACCGTAACATGATTTTAGGTAATCACTTTTTTGTGACGCCATCAGATAGTTTGGCCGTTTTAGCTGCCAATGCCACGTTAGTGCCAGCGTATAAAAATGGCATTGCAGGCGTGGCGCGTTCCATGCCGACCAGCGGTGCTGTGGACCGTGTGGCGGTGGCGCTGAATATTCCATGTTTTGAAACGCCAACTGGCTGGAAATTTTTTGGCAATTTAATGGACGCTGGCAAAGTAACGCTATGCGGCGAAGAAAGTTTTGGCACTAGCTCCAGCCATGTGCGCGAAAAAGATGGTTTATGGGCAGTGTTATTTTGGCTGAATATTTTAGCCGTCAAAAATGCGGGTGGTAAAAAAGTTTCTGTGGCGGATGTGCTGATGGCGCATTGGGCACAATTTGGCCGCAATGTGTATTCTCGCCATGATTATGAAACGATTCCAACCGATGCCGCAAACAGCGTGATTACGCATATTAATCAAAAGTTTGAAAGTTTGGTTGGCAAGTCTTTTGGTTCATACAAGGTTAAAACTTGTGACAATTTTAGCTATCATGATTCGATTGATGGCTCTATTAGTAATAATCAAGGCATCAGAATTTTATTTGAATGCGGCTCGCGTATTGTATTTAGGCTTTCTGGCACAGGCACAGAAGGCGCAACAATTCGCATTTATTTGGAGTCTTTTGAAGCAGATGTGAGCAAACACCATTTAGACGCGCAAGTTGCACTAGCAGAGATGATTGCGATTGCTATGGAAATTTCGCAGCTCAAAGAATTGACTGGCAGACAAGCGCCGACGGTGATTACTTAGAAATTAGTTGTTCAATCTAATTTAAAGTATTTAGATGCCTCTTCGTTATCAAGTTATGTAAGTTTTGATGGATTGACAAAATTCAACACATTTTTTAATGTAAATTACAACTAGAATGCAAAAAACAAACTTGGGATTTACGTTAGTTGAACTAATTGCAGTTATTATAGTTTTAGGCATATTGGCGGCAACAGCGATTCCTAAATTTATAAGTGTTGCAAAAGATGCCAGAATTTCATCTGTGAACGCACTTTCAGGCACAATCACGTCCACAGCAAATATGGTGTATGCAAAGTGCTCAGTTATGCCCTCTTGTGATGGACAATGGTTTAATGGTCAAATCGATGGCGTTACCTACCAAATAGTAAATAATTACCCCTTAGCTGGAAGCATTTTCATTGGATACATTCAAGATGCAATTAACTATACAGGCTTCACGCCAGTTGGACATGGAAATAACAGGACAATATTTAAACTTGACAATGCTCCAGACCCTGACAACTGTGCAGTTATCTATCAAGACGCACTACAATTACCAAGCTATACAAGTCGCCCGATTGCAGTCACAACTATTACTACGGGATGTTAGCACTTTATATCGTGGCGACTTCAACCATCGTTTAAACAAGATTCGTAATATTTAGACGCAAATTGTTATTCTGTGACTTGTTTCAACGTCATTTCCCCTTTAAAAAGTCTTACATCTAGCCGCCCCAAGAACGACATTCCAAGCAGCACGTCGCCTTCTAAATTCGGGGCGATCATGGCGGAGACGTTTTGTTCTTCAATGCCGCCGATTTTCACGCTTTTTAAGCGCGCCATATAGCCGACGCTGTCGCCATTCGCGGTATTAACACCAATCGCGTTGATACTTTTTAGCCCAAGTTGGTCGGCAAGGGATTGTGAAATGGCGACGCCTGTTGCGCCGGTATCTACCAACACATTGATTTTTTCGCCATTAATCAAAGCTTCGGCGCGGTAATGTCCATCAAGTCCGCGCTTTAATAAAACTTCGGTTTCAGCGCCTAGTGTTGTGATTTTATTGGGGTTTTGAATGCCGTCGATTAAATAATAAATGAGTGCGGCAAGCAAAATCCAAATCATACTGATGATGGCTGTTTGTTTTGTCATGATTTTTTTGATGCGTAAAACAGTATGGCGGCGAAGGTTGTGTGATTTATTCGGCTTCGTCTATCCAAGCCAGTTGAATGGCTTCTAAAATGCGCTCACCACATTTGTCTTCAGTGTCGGTAAAGCCATCCAATGCCATCACCCATGCCATTAAATCTGTAAAGCGGATGGTTTTTGGGTCAATATCTGGGTACTGGTCGTAAAGCATTTCTGCAATCATTTGCGTGTCAGTCCATTTCATTATTTTTTCTCCTTAATTTTAAATATGTGATTGATTATAAGCGATGAAACTTTTATCTAATAAACCTTTCAGGGTTGAAGCCTTTCAGGTATGAAACTTAGCATGATTGTTTCAAGTCAGTGCATGGTAAAATATAACATTATCAATTTAAGTTATCACTTTTTAATTAACACAGTCTTTGGAAAGCGCTTAAATCATGTCATCACAAAATGTAGCCCCTTTTAATTACGCAAATACTTTAGATCAAGCTGACCCTACTTTGTGGGGCATGATGTCAAAAGAAGTTGTTCGCCAGCATGAACATATTGAGCTGATTGCGTCTGAAAATTACACCAGCCCAGCGGTCATGCAAGCGCAAGGTTCACAGTTGACCAATAAATATGCAGAAGGTTACCCAGGTAAACGTTTTTATGGTGGTTGTGAATTTGTTGACCAAGTGGAGCAGCTTGCGATTGACCGTTTAAAAGCATTGTTTGGCGCAGAATATGCCAACGTGCAACCGCATTCTGGCAGTCAAGCCAACCAAGCGGTTTATTTTTCAATTTTAAAACCGGGCGATACCGTGATGGGCATGAATTTAGGTCACGGCGGACATTTAACGCATGGTTCGCCTGCTAATTTATCAGGTAAATTATTTAATATTGTGCCTTACGGCTTGAACGATAAAGAAGAAATTGATTACGACGAAATGGAACGCATTGCTATTGAAGCGAAACCAAAACTATTGATTGGCGGTGCTTCTGCTTATGCCCTACGTTTTGATTGGGCGCGCATGAGCGAGATTGCTAAAAAAGTGGGCGCATATTTTATGGTGGATATGGCGCATTATTCTGGTTTAATTGCAGCGGGCGTTTATCCAAACCCAGTGCCACATGCAGATTTTGTGACTTCAACTACGCATAAAACGTTGCGCGGCCCACGTGGCGGCATTATTTTGGCCAAAGCGGAATTTGAAAAATCACTCAATTCAAACGTGTTCCCAAGTTTGCAAGGCGGGCCGTTGATGCACGTGATTGCTGCAAAAGCGACAGCTTTTTTAGAGGCTTCACAACCTGCATTTAAAACCTATCAAGCACAAGTCATTAAAAATGCGCAAGCAATGGCAGAAACCTTAACTTCCCGTGGATTGCGCATTATTTCAGGCCGTACAGAGTCGCACATGTTTATGGTGGATTTGCGCCCAAAAAACTTAACAGGTAAAGCGGCAGATGCAGCTTTAGGCTTGGCACATATTACGGTGAATAAAAACGCGATTCCAAATGATCCAGAAAGCCCATTTGTGACTTCTGGCATTCGCATTGGCGCGCCAGCGATTACCACACGTGGTTTTAAGGAAGAAGAAGCCAAACAAGTGGCGAACTTGATTGCAGATGTGTTGGATAATCCGACAGATGAAGCGGTAATTGCAACAACCAAAGCAAAAGTACATGCGTTAACAGCGCGGTTTCCTGTCTATCAAGCTTAATTCCTAGTTAGGTTTATTTAAGTGAAATGCCCTTTTTGTGGTGCAGACGATACGCAGGTGATTGATTCACGCGTCAATGACGAAGGCAATTCAATTCGTCGTCGGCGTAAGTGTGGTGTATGCGATAAACGGTTTACCACCTTTGAAACGGCGGAACTCAATATGCCGCAGGTGGTTAAAACCAATGGCACGCGAGAAGAGTTTAGCCGTGAAAAATTACGTTTATCTTTTTCTCGTGCTTTGCACAAACGGCCTGTACCGACAGAATATGTGGATCATGCCCTAGATAGAATTTCACAAAAATTACTCAGTTTGGGTGAACGTGAAGTGCCTGCGCGCATTCTTGGTGAGAGCGTGATGCATGAGCTTAAACAAATGGATAAAGTTGCCTATATTCGCTTTGCATCGGTGTACCGTAGTTTTTCTGATGTTGGCGATTTTAGTGATGTGATTCGTGATTTGTAACACTAATACGTAACAATGCGACATTAAGGAGAAGGTTAAATGAAATTAATCCATTGGAGCACAATTGCTTTTTCTGTGTTTACTTTGTTGCTTACCATCGTGTTTTTTACTTGGTGGTCTATGAAAGACCGCGTGGTATTCGGCAGTGAAAAATTTGACCAACGTAAATGGATTGAAAGCGCGGCAACCATTGAAACTGAGTGTAAACGTGGTGACATGGCCTATTCTTTGCAACAGATTTTAACCAAGGGCGCTGAAAGAACCAGAGTCGGTGCGTTATTGGGTCGCCCAAGTTTTGAAGATGCCACAACCATGGAATATGATTTAGGTAAATGTATGCACGTTTACCACGGCTTACGCATATTTTTTGATGAAAATAATCGTTTGTCGCATAGCCGTATTTCTTCACATTAATTTTAGCGCATAATTTAAGGCTGTTGTGTACACCACTTTAAACCATCAAATGATGACACAGGCGTTGCGACTTGCAGCGCAGGGGCTTTACACAACTGCACCAAACCCGCGAGTGGGTTGCGTGATTGTAAAAAACGGACAGATTGTCGGGCAAGGCGCGCACCTAAAAGCGGGTGAGCCACATGCGGAAGTTTTTGCTTTGCGAGAAGCGGGCGCGGCAGCACAAGGCGCGGATGTTTATGTGACGCTAGAGCCTTGTAGTCATGTTGGGCGCACGCCGCCTTGTGCTGATGCCTTGATTGAAGCAGGCGTAAAACGCGTGATTGTTGCCATGCAAGACCCCAATCCTTTGGTGGCGGGTCAAGGCATTACGCGCTTAATCTCACATGGAATTGAAGTAGAAGTCGGTTTAATGCAAAAGGAAGCACAAGCCTTAAATGTTGGTTTTATCAAGCGCATGACAACCCAAATGCCTTTTGTGCGCTGTAAAGTGGCTGCCAGTTTAGATGGAAAAACTGCGCTCAGTAACGGCAAAAGTCATTGGATTACAGGAGAACCTGCGCGGCTTGATGTGCAACATTGGCGTGCGCAATCTGACGCGGTAGTCACAGGCATTGGCACGGTCTTGACTGACAACCCTAGCATGACCGTGCGTTTATATGAAGGCGCAAGGCAGCCATTAAGGTGTAGTTGTAGATAGCCAACTCAATATTCCTTTGCATTCGAAAATTCTTAACGAACATGATTTAATCACGCACCCAGTATTGATTGCTTACGCCAACGATAAAGAGCAACAAGCAGAAGCGTTACTGGCAAAAGGCGTGCAATTATTGCATTTGCCACAACAAGAATCTGCCAACACTCGCGTTAATTTAAAGGCACTTTTACATGAATTAGCAAATCGCGGCTGTAACGAAGTTTTAATTGAAGCTGGGCATGGCTTGAACGGTGGTTTTCTGCAGTCGCATTTAATTGATGAATGTATTTTATATTTTGCGCCAAAAATTATGGGTGGGGATGCTATGCCGATCTTTGCGATAAAAACGCTCACACAAATGTCGCAAGCCATTGATTTTGAAATAAAAGACATGCGCCAGTTTGGGCAGGATATTCGGTTGATTCTTCGTCCGCGTCACCCAAGCGAATAATTTTTTCACTGATGCTCGTTGATACGCATTGCCATTTAGATGCTAGCGAATTTGATGGCGATACTTCGGAAGTCATTGAAAATGCGTTAAAAAATGGGGTGGGGCAGTTGGTGGTTCCAGCGGTTTGCCGTGGAAATTTTGATGCTGTAATCGCGCTCAATCAACGCTACCCGTATTGCTCTTTTGCCTTAGGCATTCACCCAATGTATGTAGATGCTGCGCAAGCTGCTGATTTAGAATATCTTCAAGATTATCTGAAAATTCACTCGCCAGTTGCCATCGGTGAAATCGGTTTAGATTATTTTGTCACCAAAAATAATATTGAACTCCAACAATTTTTTTTCACAGAACAATTAAAAATTGCAAATAAGTATCAATTACCGGTCATTTTACATGTGCGGCAAGCGGTAGATGATGTTCTAAAATTTTGTCGAAAATATCATCCTTACGGTGGTATCGCGCATGCGTTTAATGGCAGTTTTCAACAAGCAACGCAATTGATTGATTTAGGGTTTAAGCTCGGGTTTGGTGGTGCGATGACATACACACGCGCACTAAAAATTCGTCAACTTGCGCAAACTTTGCCACTTGATTCGATTGTTTTAGAAACGGATTCACCAGACATTCCACCAGCGTGGCTACAGAAAAACGGCAGAAATTCACCAGAAGAACTGCCAAAAATTGCTGAGATTTTAGCAAATTTAAGAGGGTTAAAAGTAGCGCAAGTGATTGAAATAACGACACAGAATGCGCATAATGCACTGCCAAAACTGCCGCAGTTATACACATGACTTCAAGTGTTACTTTAACTTAAAGATAAAAACCTTATAAATCAACGCTTCATTAACATATTTATTTAAGTTATTGATTTTAATGTTCTTTATTTAATTAATATAAATCGTTTAAAAATTAAGCGAAATTAAAAAACCGTTATAAATTGGTAAGTTAGCTTTTTAACTCACAACAATACACAGAGTTATCCACAGATATTGTGGAGTATTTATTCAATTAATATTTTTTTAAAAAAGTCAACTTTTAGAGATAAATTTAATGCTTGCTAACAATCAACACTATCGTTCAATTTGGCTGGCGCAAAGTACAGATTTTGTCTCACAAGCGGTATTCATTATTGACCAAACATTGTTACCGCACCGTTTTGAGATTAAAGAAATTCATCATTTGGATGAAATTATTTTAGCGATTAAAACCATGCAAGTGCGTGGCGCGCCACTCATTGGTGCGGCGGCTGCGTTTGGCATTGCATTGGCTACGCGCACGCAATGCAATATGGATTATTTACAGGCCTCAGCCAAAAAACTGATTGAAAGCCGCCCAACAGCCATTAACCTTGCTTGGGCGGTGCAGCGCATGTTGGCTTTTTTGCAAACGATTGAAGAAAAAAACCGCAGTATTGCGGCATTTCAAGAAGCGCAAAAGATTGCTGATGAAGACGTGCAATGTAATGTGCAAATCGCAATGCATGGTTTAGCATTAATCAAAAATTTTAAACAAAATTTATCTGATTCAACACGCACAATTAATATTTTGACACATTGCAACGCAGGATGGCTGGCAACAGTTGATATTGGTACAGCGTTAGGGCCGATTTATGCGGCACATGATGCGGGTTTAAATGTGCATGTTTGGGTGGATGAAACGCGCCCACGCAACCAAGGTGCTAGTTTAACGGCATGGGAATTAGGCCAACATGGCGTGCCGCATACTATTATCAGTGATAACGCAGGTGGGCATTTAATGCAACATGGGCATGTAGATATGGTGATTGTGGGGGCTGATCGCATTACGAAAACTGGTGATGTATGTAACAAAATTGGCACTTATTTAAAAGCATTAAGTGCGGCAGATCATCATATTCCGTTTTATGTGGCTGCGCCCAAAGCAACCATTGATTGGAAAATTTCTGATGGCTTAAAAGAAATTCCAATAGAATACCGGGATGGTGATGAATTGCGATTTATTCAGGGCGTGAACGTGCGTGATGATTTAACGGATGAAGCGTTGAATATTGAAAAATTAACAACTGTGCGAATTATGCCAACTTCATCAGCAACGCTTAATCCTGCGTTTGACGTGACGCCAGCAAGATTAGTGACTAGCATTATCACCGAGCATGGCGTGAGGAAACCAGATGCACTTGAAGCCTAATTTTCTTGGTCTAAAGTAAAAATTGACGCAATACTTGGCCTTTCTAAAAGGAATATAAATCATGAATTTAAAACGATTAATCAGTAGAAGAGTTTTTTTAGCAGGTTCTTTTTCATTACTTTTAAGTGGCCTTTTATTCAGAGTTAAAGCACAAAGTAATTCCCCTAAGGAATCAACTTCAGTTTCAAACAAACCAAAAGCGCAAGCAAATGCCCGCTTAGGGATTAATTTTGATGGCATTAGTGATTGGTCAACCGAACAACCTTTTGTTGATTTTTTTCGTAGCTCACGTCAATGGATTAGCCAAGCGAAAAGCGGTTGGGGCGCTGGCCCAGCATTATTGTTAGATGAGCAAGGATGGATTAAGGAGCTTGCCCCAAATTGTCGGGTAACCAGAATTATTTCATCAGTTGGTAAGGGACTTTTTCCCAGTGGCGAATATGTGCTTTTGTACGACGGTGAAGGTGAACTAAAAGTCAGTCAAAATAATGCGCTGGTTTTAAAAAGTGAACCTGGACGCATGGTGATTAAAGTTAATTCAAACGGTGAATTGTTTACTTTAGATTTAGTCAAAACTAATCCAAAAAACTATCTTCGTAATATTCGGCTGATTGCATCTGGGTTTGAGGCAACTTACGCAAATAATCCTTGGAATCCATTGTTTTTAAAGCGCTGGTCTGGCATTGCTTGCGTGCGCTTTATGGATTTAATGGCAACCAATCATTCCACACAAGTTAGCTGGAAAAATCGTCCCACCCCGCAAGATGCAGGATTTACCGCAAAAGGCGTGCCTATTGAGTTGCTGGTAGATTTGGCAAACCGCTTAGAAACAGACGCTTGGGTATGTATTCCGCACAAGGCAGATGATGATTATGTACTACAACTGATGACTTACATAAAGACGCATTTAAAGCCAACCTCAAAAATTTGGGTGGAATATTCCAACGAAGTATGGAATTCCATGTTTGAGCAAACCCGTTATGCGGGAGAGTTGGGTCAGAAAATGAATTTTTCTGATAAACCTTGGGAGGCTGCATGGAAATATTCAGCACATCGCTCAATAGAAATTTTCAAATTGATTGACCAAGTGTATGCAGGTCAAGCAGGCGTGGTTAAAGTGTTAGCTTCACATGCGGCAAATGCTTATGCTTCAGAAATAATGCTCAGTTTTGAAAAAACTGCACAATTTGCGGATGTTTTAGCCATTGCGCCTTACGTTTCTTTTAATGTAACGCCAGATGCAGTAGATAAAATTTCGAAATGGAATTTAGAGCAACTGTTTGATTATTTAACTAAAACTTCTTTACCAGAATCAGCAAAATGGATTCAAGACAGCAAAAAAGTCGCTGATAAATATGGTTTAGGTTTGGTTGCGTATGAAGCTGGGCAGCATTTAGTAGGCGTAGGTGGCTCTGAAAATAATGATCAGTTAACAAAATTATTGCATGCCGCAAATGCAGATAAACGCATGGCTGAAGTTTATGAAAAAAACCTTGCTGACTGGGTGAATGCAGGCGGCGATTTAATGTGTACTTACAGCAGCATGGCCGAATGGTCAAAATGGGGAAGCTGGGGTTTAGTTAGAAATAATCTTGAAAATCCAAAAGAATCACCAAAATTTAGTACGGTGATTCAATGGGCAATTTCACGCGGACAGAAAATGTCTTTTTAATATAACGAGTAAAAAAATTTTAAACGGCGATTATTTAACATGCAGGTATCAGAAATTACCATCAGAAATACCATCATTGATACCTGTAAAGCCCTTTTTGAGCTGCAGCTCAACAAAGGTACTTCTGGAAATGTGAGTGCGCGGCTAACGGATGGTTTTTTAATCACGCCTTCTGGGCTGCCAGTGAACCAAATGACGGCAGAAAGCATCGTCAAAATGCAGTTTGATGGCACGTTTGAAAAAAATAAAAAACCGTCATCAGAGTGGAAATTTCATTTAGATATCTTAAAAAATAAAAAAGAAATAGATGCTGTGATTCACACGCATAGTTTGTATGCAACCAGCTTAAGCAGTTTGCGCAAAGATATTCCAGCTTTTCATTATATGGTTGCAGTGGCGGGCGGCAACGATATTAAATGTGCGCCTTATGCCTTATTTGGCAGTCAACAGTTATCAGATGTTGCGCTCAAAGCGCTAGAAAATAGGCGCGCTTGTTTGTTGTCAAACCACGGCATGATTGCAACTGGGAAAGATTTAACCCGTGCGCTTAATTTAACCATTGAAGTGGAAAACTTGGCGCAACAATATTTAACCGCTTTAAGTATTGGTGCGCCACATTTGTTAACTGACGATGAAATGGACGCCGTTCATCTGCAATTTAAAGGCTACGGAAATCATTAAATTTTTAACAAATATAGTACATTTGGACTATTGTCATACTTGGTAAAGCCCAATACACTAGTACTATTAATTAATACAAAACACATTATTAAAGAATCATGCATCTAGCCCAATCTACCTCAAAAAAATCTATCCCAAAAAAATCTATGAAAAATTCAACTAAATTTTTATTTGTTATGTTGCTCATCGCCCAAATATTGGGTCTTGCATTTTCTCATGCAGCCCATGCGGAAAAAAATTACACTTTAATTGAAAATGTGACTTATGGAAAAGACCTAAGGCAGACGTTAGATATTTATGTGCCTAAAGACTTAAAAGAAAAAGTGCCTGTTGTGATTTTTTTTCACGGGGGTAGTTGGAGTGTTGGTGATAAAAAAGAAGGTCAAGGGTTTGCAGAAACACTGGTAGCCAACGGCATGATTGCGGTTACGCCTAATTACAGACTTTATCCTAATCCGAAAAATACTTTTCCCTATTTTATGGGCGATGCCACGCAAGTGGCAAAATGGGTAAAAGAAAATACACAAAGCTTAAACGGTGACCCAAATAGTATTTACTTTTCAGGATTTTCTGCAGGGGCGTATATTGCCGTGATGTTAGCAACCAATGAAGGGTATTTAAAAATGGTTGGTTTAAGCTTTAAAGATTTTGCAGGCACCATTGCTTCAGCAGGCACTTATAATTTTTTCCCAATTCCAGCAGAACCTTATATCAGCATCTTTGAGGGCAATGAATGGGCGGCAGAATTAAATAATGTTGTGCGAGGTGATAATCAGCCCATGTTGTTTTTAGCCAGTAAATCTGATGAAGTGGTTGGCATTAAAAACGCCACCAGTTTGGTGAATAAAATCCAACAATTAGGCGGCAATGCGCAGCTTGTCACGTTTGAAAATTTAAATCATCATCAAATGAGTACCCATCCAAAGCTTGTAAATCCCATTTTAAATTTTATTTGGTCAAATAAACCTGTTAAGTAAAACAAGCATAAATTAATTATAAAGAAACCAACCAATGCGCTCCACTAAAGCCAGCAACGCCATTGAGCGCTTAAAAAATCGCACCAACAATCCGCATTATTCAATGACTTTAACCAGTAGCAAACTTTTTTCACTGGTTTTGCGTGGTGAAAATGGCGATGCAACAAAACTCAGTGACCCATTACCAATGGAAGAGTTTGTCGCCTTTGTAAATGCGTTTAGGCCGCAAACGCCCAAACGCGTGAGTAAATTAGATATTGAGTTTAGTAAGCAATTAGTGAGAAAACCTCAATTTACTGACTAAATTTTTTGGTAATTGCGCTTTATTTTCTAATCTAAATTTACTAATCTAACCTAAATATGTACGCGTGTGCCAAGCTCAATGACGCTATTACTTGGAATATTAAAGTAACTCACCACGCTGCCAGCATTTCTTGACATCAGCGCAAATAAATCATCGCGCCATTTAGCCATTGCACCGCCGTGACCGCCAATGATTACTTCGCGACTTACAAAGTAAGAGGTTGTAAAAGGATCAATCGTTACATTTTCAATATGACACGCCTTGAGTGCTTCTGGAATATTAGGCGTTTGCATAAACCCAAAATGCACTTTCATTTGCCAAAAGCCTTGCCCTAATGCAGTTATAGTAAATCTTTCAGATTGTTCAACCACAGGCACCTCTGCAAACGCAACCGTGAGGATTAAATTGGTTTGATGTAGCACTTGATTGTGTTTTAAATTGTGCATCAGTGCCTGCGGAACACTATCAGAATTAGCACATAAAAAGATGGCAGTACGCGCAACTCTGATTTTTTTGTCATTGGCAATCATTGCCACAAAGTCACTCAATTTTGGGTCTTCTTTGCTGATACGTTGTAATAAAATTTCTCGCCCTTGTTTCCAAGTCCACATCATTATCACCAAAATGATGCCCAGCGCCACTGGAAACCAACCCCCTTTGAAAAATTTCACTGAACAAGAAGCGATCAACATGGTATCAAGCAATATAAATACGCTAGTTGTGGTTAAAGCGAGCCATAATGGATATTTCCAACTGTGGCGTAATACAAAAAAGGTGAGGATTGTGGTGATTAACATCGTGCCAGTCACCGCAATACCATAAGCGGCGGCGATGGCAGAAGAGTTTTGAAAAGCAATCGTGGTTGCAAGTACTGCAATTAATAATAGCCAGTTAATCGCAGGAATATAAATTTGACCAGATTCACTTGCAGAAGTGTGTTTAATTTGCATTCTAGGTAAAAAGCCAAGCTGAATGGCTTGTTGTGTGATGGAATACGCACCAGAAATCGTCGCTTGTGAGGCAATAATGGTGGCTAATGTAGCGAGGATAACCGCTGGAATCAGTAACTCTTGCGGAAATGATAAATAAAATGGGTTGCTAACCGCTGCTGGGTTAGAAAGTAATAATGCGCCTTGCCCTAAATAATTCAGCGCTAAACCAGGGAGTACCAAGCCTGTCCATGCGATACGAATGGCAGGTTTGCCAAAGTGCCCCATGTCTGCATATAGCGCCTCTGCCCCTGTAATAGCAAGCACCACTGCGCCCACGGCTAAAAATACACCAGCCCCACGATCAGCCAAAAAGTGAAATGCATACAATGGGTTAAGTGCTTGTAATATTTGCGGATTTTCTACAATATGCGTGATTCCCACTGCGCCCAGCGTAACAAACCAGACAATAATAATCGGCCCAAATAGTTTGCCAACCGTGGCTGTGCCAAACCTTTGAAACGCAAAGAGTGCAATTAAAATCGCAATCGACGCTGGCATAATCAGCGGTTTAAAGCTTGGAGCAATAAGCTCTAAGCCTTCCGTGGCGGAAAGCACAGAAATTGCGGGCGTTAAAATACTATCGCCATAAAACAATGCTGCGCCAAACACGCCCAAGCCTAATAATATTTTTTTGCGTTTTGGTGCATTGTTGGCGGTGGAAACAGCCAAGGCAAGCAAAGCCATCACGCCGCCTTCACCACGGTTATCCGCACGTAATACCAAAATGACATATTTAAGTGTGACGACCAGCATCAGCATCCAAAAAATGGCGGAAATTGCGCCAATAATATTGGTTTGCGTCAGCGCGATGCCAGTCGCTTCACCAAAAATTTCCTTCACCGTGTAAAGCGGACTGGTGCCAATGTCCCCATACACCACACCAATCGCCCCCAGCGTAAGTGCGGCAACACTTTTTGATTTAATGTTTGAAGCTTCTGCACTTGCAGATTGCGTAATGGTGTTCATGATGATTTTAAAATAACCTTAAAAAATAAGACAAGGCCATTAAATCAGCAGCTGTGTATCAATCACATAAACAAATTTTTTGAAGGTATATTTAAGTTGCAGCTAGCCGATAGCCAATGCCCACTTCTGTCAAAATATAACGCGGTGTAGCGGCATTTTTCTCAAGGCGCGCACGGAGTCTGCCCATGTGGATGCGCAAATAATGCGTGTCATTCACATATTCTGCGCCCCAAACTTCTGTGAGTAATTGGCGGTGAGAGAATATTTTTCCAGGTTTTTTTACTAATATAAACAACAATTTAAATTCAATCGGCGTTAAGTGAACAGGCTGTTTATTTAATAAAACGCTGGCATTGACCATGTCGATTTCTAAATCATCTAACTTAAAAACAGTATCGCGCATTGACATCATGGCGGTGCGTTTGAGCGAAACTTTGATGCGCGCCAACAGCTCGTTGATGCCAAACGGTTTGGCTAGGTAATCATCCGCACCAAGCTCAAAACAGGCGACTTTTTCGTCTTCTGATTGCCGCGCAGAAAGTACCAATATTGGAACATCAGAAATTGTGCGTACAAAACGAATAAAATCACGCCCGTCACCATCTGGTAAATTTAAATCTACAATCATCAAGGCAGGTTTATGGCTGTTAAGTACATTTTTTGCGGCTAATATTGTTCGCGCACAATGCGTTTGATAGCCATTCATATTTAAAGAGGACTGCAAAAATTGACTAATTTGCGCATCGTCTTCAAGGATCAAAATGAAAGGCTTATTCAACATCAAAAGTTCCTAAATCTGCTGCAGGAAAACTTAAGGTTGCGCAAACACCGCCACCAACGCGGTTTTCGATGGAGAATGTTGCATGATGCGCCAGCGCGATGGCTTGAACAATCGACAGCCCCAAACCAAAGCCTTTAGTGCTATTTGAGGAAAATTTTTTAATATTTTTGGCGCTAAAATCTTCTGCAAAGCCCGTGCCACGGTCATTCACGCAGATATTGATGCGATTATCCATTTTGTGGACTGAAATTTCTATCGGCGCATTGTTCACATTTGCCTGCTTGGCGTTTTCAATTAAATTAATTAAGGCTTGCGTCATTAAAGTGGCATTGGCTTTCATCAGTAAGTCTGGTGTTTCGCAGTTAATTTTTAAGTGAATGCCTTCGATTCTATTTTTATACAACGCGCTTACAACGCCAATCAATTCTTCTGGCGATTGCCAATCCATCGTAATTTCTTTTTCACCGCTAGCCTCCAATCGAATCAGCGATAAAATGTTTTCAGTAGTATCTGCCAAATAGCGTGCTTGTGAGGCAATCAGCGCACTTAATTGCGTTGTTTGTTCGGGCGCTAAATGGCTTTGTTGCAGTGTGGTTGCCGCACCTAAAATAGAGGTGAGCGGGGTGCGCATATCATGAGAAATTGAAGCCAGCAGTGCGTTTTGTATGGCTTCAGTTTTAGCAGTTAATTCTGCTTGGCGCGCTTTTTCGCTGCTTATAAGTCTCTGATACGCTTGGGAAATTTGGTCAACACATGATTTTATAACGTTAAAAACTTCAATATTTGAATCAGCAT
Source organism: Methylophilaceae bacterium (assembly GCA_965247415.1). Lineage (GTDB taxonomy): Bacteria > Pseudomonadota > Gammaproteobacteria > Burkholderiales > Methylophilaceae > Methylotenera. The sequence continues at coordinate 220,604 of OZ252007.1, read as the reverse complement.
TTTCATTTCCGACCACTAAAACGGGATCATTGCTTGGTAGTCGATTAAATGGCAACAACCATTGATGGGATTTTGTGAGAGATTCCGTCCAATAATCAGTGTACGGGCTGATGGATTTTCCATTTTCCATCACCCACTTTAATAGCCGTTCATCGGGCGCAGAAATGATACTTGATTGGGCAATCAGACAATATTTTTGATGCTCGTCACAAGAAATCACACCAAAGGGTTTGTTAAATTCTGCCTGTAATAAATGGCAAGTGTCTTGCAAAAGCTGTTTTACATCGGTTGCCAACGCTAAGTTTTCTGCCAAACTTCGGGCAAATTGGGCATGTTTATTTGCAATTTCAGCTTGTTCTGTTTGAAATTTTAATTGTTTCACTAATGAAGCAATCACAACGGAAACAATTAAAAAGCAAATCAGGCTTGTCCAAGATTCCACATGGGCAATTTGAAACGTATAAAGCGGCTCGGTAAAAAAATAGTTAATCGCTAAAAATGCCAGGAAAGCCGTGCATAACGCCACAAAAAATTCACAAAAATAAGCAGCAGTGACTACCACCAGCAAGTTTGTCAGCGTGACGCCAGTTATGCCAAGTGTGATAAAAAAGTTGTAATTAAAGGCGGTCACCATTGCCAATAAAACAAGCATACTTAATAACTGTAAACCTTGTTTTTGCATGTTTGAGCCCGTAAAAAATTAGTAATTATTTAGAGTTTACGGCTTGGGTATATCAATCGCATAAATTTTAAGGATTTCAAAAAAATTTTAGGATTTCATAAATATTTGGTATTTCAAAAATATTTAGTATTTAAGATTCAGTTCGTTTGATTTTATACAACATGGTTGTTTCGCTTAGTCTGCTTCATCCACGTCAGAAGCACGATCATCAACAACATTCGGCAAACTTGCCTGCATCATTTCATCGCGGCTTTGGGGTGTTTCTAAACTAATTCTGCCAATCGCACCACTTCTGTATTCTGTTAAAAATGTCACGGCGGTTTTTTCTGTGTCCCATAAGCCATCATGGCGTTTATAACTGCGGCGTTTGGCGATGGCTTCTAGTAAATCTACACCGTCCATTTTGGTCACATCTAGTTTCATGGCGTCTAATTTATAGCGCGCGTTTAATAGGGCGGGGTAGGTTTTTAATAAGTTATTGGCTAAAAAAAGCGCAACATCTTCGTCAATAACTGCGTTCCTTCCAATCGCGTGGCTCGCTGCCAGCATAAATCCATCTGATTCATATTGAATTTTTGGCCACATCATCCCGGGCGTATCGGTAATACTCATCGTTTCAGATAAATCAAAGCGTTGCTGGCTTTTGGTCACTGCGGGTTCATCGCCTACTTTTGCGACGCGGCGGTTGAGGAGTGCGTTCATCAGCGTTGATTTTCCAACGTTAGGAATGCCCATAATCAACATGCGCAGCGGTTTTAAATGCGTGCCACGGTGCGGTGTGAGGGCCAAGCAAAGTTTTGGAATTTTTTTGGCTTCGCCCGCTTTTTTGCAACTTAATGCCACGGCTTTGGTGTTAGGTTGCGCATTAAAATAATTCAGCCACGCTTGTGTCGCGGCAGGGTCTGCAAGGTCTGATTTATTGAGAATTTTAAGTTGCGGGCGCTGACGAAATAAACGCATTTCATCAATCATCGGGTTGTGGCTCGCTGCTGGCACGCGCGCGTCCAGCACTTCAATCACGATGTCTGTAAACTCCATGGTTTCTTCCGCTTTTTTGCGGGCTTGGGTCATGTGCCCCGGATACCATTGAATACTCATAAAACCCCTTTAATTTGCAAATTTAAATTTAGGTTCTTTAAATCAACGTAAAACACTAAATTTAATCAAGTTGCTATTTTAGCATTTTGGTGTGGGTTTTATTTTTTACATCCGCTTTCAATTTTTTTAGTGTTGCTACAGCCAAAGCGGTAAAAATATTTTATGTAGAAAGTGTTGGTTGACCGTGATTCCAAACCGTTTTATTGCGGCCTGTTTTTTTGGCTAAGTATAAGTGTTCATCTGCAATTTTAAGTGTTTCATCTAAATTTTCTTGAAGTTTATAGCTTGCACCAATGCTTGCGGTGAGCTTAATTTCTTTCTCATCAAATTCAAAATGGTTGTTCATCAGCGCATTTCTAAACGCTTCGACCAACTGTTCAGAGGCCGTAAAATTTTTTTCTTGAATAATAAAACCAAATTCTTCGCCGCCCAAACGCGCAATCATTGAATCTTTAAAGGTTGATTTTAAAATTTCCGCAACATAAATAAGTGCTTCATCACCACAGTCATGGCCGTATGTGTCATTAATGTGTTTAAAAAAATCAATATCTACAATACCAACTACGGTATGAATTTTTTGCCCAATAGCATTTTTAACTAATTGATTTCCATCAGTAAAAAATTTACGCCGATTTGGCAATTTTGTCAGAAAATCCATATTGGCAATATTATTCATTTCCTCCATGTAATTAAGCATGGTGAGGTTTTGGTTCACACGGCAAGTAATTTCATCATAAGTAAATGGTTTTGAAATAAAATCATTTGCGCCATTTTTAAGAAACTCTGCTGATAAATCAATCTGATCTGAACTAGAAATGCCGATAATACACAAGCTGTTTTGGTCTTTAATTTGGCGTGCCATGGCGGTAAATGTTAAGCCATCCATCACCGGCATTTGAGAATCTACCAGCACCAATTTTATATGATTAGGTTGCTTTAACATTTCTAAAGCTTCTTGACCGTTGTCTGCAAACTTAACTTTTAAGCGCTGTCTTTCTAAAAACGCGCCTGTCATTTTTTGCACAGTTTTAGAATCATCCACCACTAAAACTTCTATTGATTGATTTAAATAAAGCCGACCCACGAGCTGTGTAACATAATCATAAGCATTGATATTTTTCTTTAAAACGTAATCAATCACGCCTTTTTTTGTTAATTCGGCATGCAGATTTTTATCAAAATGGCCAGTCACGGCAATGATGGATTGTTGATGTTGAAGCAATAAATCAATTATTTCACCATTGCTCGCATCGGGTAGATTTAGATCGCTCAACGCTAAAAAAAATGTGGATGATTGCGCTTCTAAAATGGCTTTTGTTGCCTGAAATGAATGAGCAACGGTCACTTGGCAATGCCATCTTTCTTTTAATTTACTGGCTGCCATTGCCGCAATTGACGGTTGATCCTCAATCATTAAAAGATGGCAATCATTGAGTTTGGTTTGAGCGCTTTGCGCGCGCGAGTATTTTCGAGTAATTGCCATAATGATTAAATTTTTATAATACTGGCAATGTAGCACGCGCACGTTTTGCTATAAATTCAAAATAGAATTACTTTATACTGGTAGATTATCGTTTATGTAACTTTTCTATCGGTATAAAAACTGTGGCAGAAATTAACCCCAATCAATCCGTTGTGCTTTTAAAAGCACTGCATATTTTGACGCGCGATGGAAAACTCAACCAAGACTCTCGCCGTAAATTAAAACAGGTTTACCATTTGGTGAATTTTATTGCGCCATTATTTAAAGAGGTGCTCGTTAAGCAACAAAACCTAACGTTAGTGGATCATGGCGCTGGAAAGTCTTATTTAGGGTTTATTTTGTATGATTTACTGCTGAAGCAACTCGATGTTGGTCATGTCATTGGGATTGAATCGCGGGCAGATTTGGTAGAAAAATCACAAATTTTGGCCGCTGAGTGCGGATTTAATCGGATGGATTTTGCACATTTAACGGTGGAAGAATCCATTACTTCAAATACGATTCCAGAAAAAGTGGATATTGTGACGGCTTTACATGCCTGCAACACCGCAACCGATGATGCGATTGCCTTTGGCTTAAAAAAGCAGGCAAAATTTATGGTGCTGGTGCCATGCTGTCAGGCAGAAGTAGCAGAAGCGTTGCGCAAAAATAAGGCAGATTCGCTTTCTAAAACGCCACTGTCAGAAATTTGGCGTCACCCGATTCATACCAGAGAGTTTGGTAGCCAACTCACCAACGTGTTGCGCTGTTTGCAGTTAGAAGCGGCGGGTTATAGTGTGACAGTGACAGAACTGGTAGGCTGGGAACACAGCATGAAAAATGAGTTAATTATTGCAAAATACACGGGTGAGCGGCGCAAAAATGCCAGCCTGCGTTTGCAGGCAATTTTAACTGAGTTAAATCTGCAATCCATGCAAACGCGTTTTGCCAATATTTTTTAAAGCCAATCTATCAATAGTGTAAGTTTTTTGCGCTACTGAAGACTAAGCCGAAGTATCGTAACCAAGTCAGTTAATAAAAAGCGCGATAAATTTATGCTAAAGCTCACCTATAAAGCCTTAAAAAAAGGCATTTTTAACAAATATATCTTTATTTTATTAGGCTTAAGTGCTGTGTTTGGTGCGGGTATTTATGCAGATAATAAAATTTTTGCACCTGATTTACACCGCCTTTATATGGAATCAATGATGGTGACTGACCAGCCACCTGTGATTTTTATTCACGGTGTGTTAGGGAGCCGCTTAAAAAATTCGCAAACCAAAGAAGACGTTTGGCCTGGCGCGATTAGCCGCTTATTAAGCCACGATTACTCTGACGCGGCTTACGAAATTGACCCGCAAACCTTAGAACCAAAACCAGACTATGCGCTGCCAAATGATATTTTTGACGGCGCGGCGGGCAAAGATTTTTACGGAAAAATTGTCCATACGCTCTCAGAAATTGGCGGTTATCAACTAAAAAAAATTGGGCAAAAAGTAAACCCAAAGCAAAAAAATTATTATGTTTTTTTGTATGATTGGCGGCAAGATAATGTCAAATCCGCCAGCCAATTAGCAGATTTTATTGAACAAATTCGGCTTGATTACAACAACCCAAATTTAAAAGTAGATATTGTGGCGCATAGCATGGGCGGATTGATTACGCGTTATTACATTCGTTACGGTAAGCAAGATGTGATTGGCGATAACCATTTTGACCAAAAAATGACCATGTTCGGCGCAGAACGTGTGCGCCGCGTGGTTTTTCTTGGCACGCCAAATTTAGGTTCTGTTGTTTCATTAAGTTTGTTTATTACTGGGCTTGATATTGGCGTGAGCCAAATTGGCACAGAAACGCTTGCCAGTATGCCAAGCTTGTATCAGTTATTTCCGCATTCAATCAATGATTGGATTGTGGCAGGCGATGGCACGCCGTTAGACCGTGATTTATTTGATGTGGAAATTTGGCGGCGTTTTGAATGGTCAATTTTTGACCCCATTGTGCGCAAAAGAATCTTAGAAAAATATCCAAACAAGGCTGAAGGCGAAGCGCACCTTGCCACGTTTGAGCGTTATTTTGAAAAAAATTTAGAGCGCGCGCGCCGTTTTGCTTGGTCTTTAAGCATCGCAACGCCCAAGCCAGAGTTAACGCCAGAGCCTAAACTGATTTTATTTGGCGGTGGTTGCACCTTAACGCCCGCCCGCATTTTGGTGGAAGAAGTTGACGGTGAATCTGTGGTGAGAATGCACCCAAGTGAAGTTACACAATCTGTGGCAGGGGTTGATTATGACGCGCTACTTTTAGAGCCAGGCGATGGTTCGGTCACTAAAGCGTCACTTTTAGGGCGCAATGCGCTTGACCCCAGCGTGCAGCGCCATCGGTTTATTCACGTCCCAATCGCGCAATCGTTCTTTTTATGTGAATCGCACGAGAGCTTAACGGGCAATTTAAATTTTCAAGATAATTTGCTAAATACCTTACTTTCGAGAGATGCTGTCCAATAAAAAGGTTGAATAAAATGAAAAAAATAATTTTATGGATGTCTTTTTCAATGTTGAATTTGCTAATGCCAGCAACTGCATTAGCAGAAGGCAGCATCAAAACAGCACACATTTATTTGCCACAAAATTGGACAGAACAAGAACGCGAATATTTTTATTATGCAAATCAAGGTTCTAGCTTATTGCCTTACGATTATTTTTTGCATCTTGAAACTGCAAATAAGAAAACGCTGTTTCGTAGCGATGAAAATATTTTACGGTTTGGTTTAATTCCTGCCGCAAAAAGTGCAAATAATCCTGATGGTTTGCCCATTGGTTTTGCGCGCAATAAAAGTGCGGTTGGCCCAACGTGTGCGGCTTGCCACACGCAACAAATTAATTATCAACACAAAAAACTATTGATTGATGGCGGACAATCTTTTTTTGATTTACAAAAGTTTTTGTCCGAATTAACCCTTTCCATGCAAGTCACGCTAGAAGACGCTGAAAAATTAGTGCGTTTTCAGCAAGCGTTGTTAGGCAAAAACGCAAGCGAAACACAAAAAAATAACTTAAAACAATCGCTAAAAAATGAAGTTGAAAAGCGCAAAAATTACGCAAAAGCCAACCACACGGATGTGCATTACGGCTACGCAAGGTTAGACGCGTTTGGCGCAATATTGAATCAAGCATTGATTGCAACAGGTGAAAAAAATAATACCCATCCACCGAATGCTCCCACCAGCGTGCCGTACATTTGGGATACGCCACAGCATGATTATGTGGAGTGGAATGGTTCACAAGCGAACTCAAATATTGGCGCTTTTGCACGCAATATTGGCGAAGTTATTGGTGTTTTCGGCGAGGTTGAAACAAAAACAACGCATTGGCTAGGGTTCATAGATGGCGGATATCCTTCATCTGTCAAAGCCGCAGAATTGCGTAAACTTGAAAAAACAGTGGCTAAATTGCACTCGCCCGTTTGGCCTGCGGTGTTGCCAAAAATTGATGTTGGCTTGGCAAAAAAAGGACGGGTTTTGTATGCGCAACATTGCCTTGCTTGCCATGTGGATATCAATCGCACTGACCCAAAACGCATGATTCAAGTGCGGATGAGCACTTTGGGTGAAGTAAAAACAGACCCAATGATGGCGAAAAACGCCATTTTTAATCAAGGTAAATCGGGCAAGTTTGAAGGCAAGCAGCGTTTTTATATCGCGGGTGGGCCTTTACCTAAAGTGGCGCCAGCCATAGATATTGCCAATAATTTAATGGTGGGCGTGATTAAAAATAACCCGCTACAAGCTTATTTAGCGGGGCGTGATGCACATGCATTTGGCCATGGGGACGAAATTCATCCACCAAAATATGTGGATGGAAGCATCATTAAAACGGGTGAAGAAGTGTCAGAAAAGGCGTTGCTGGCCTACAAAGCACGGCCTTTAAATGGCGTGTGGGCAAGCGCGCCATTTTTGCACAATGGCTCCGTGCCCAATATGTATCAATTATTACTGCCCGCAAAAGAGCGTGTAAAACAATTTTATGTGGGCGATATGGAATTTGACCCGAATAACATGGGCTTTGCGATGACAAAAACAGAAGAAGCGTTTTTGTTTGACACCTCGCTTCCTGGTAATAGCAACGCAGGGCATGAATACGGCGCGGGCTATGGCGGCTTGCCAGCACTCACAGAAGATGAGCGCTGGGCTCTAATTGAATATATTAAAACGCTTTAAATAATCATTAAAAATGAGTGAGTGATGATGTCTACAGATGTCGCAATGACCAAAAGCGCGTGGCGAAAAGCGTTTTCACTTAAAGCCAATTTTCAGTCGATTTATCAACGCCGCGCCAGTAACTTTGCGCCCATTGACGGCATTCGTGCGCTCTCAATTTTATTGGTGTTGGTTTACCACACTTTTTTGGTGTATGACATTGCCAACCCGCATGAAACCGTATCAACTATTTTAGAAAAATTAGGCTGGGCTTGGGTTTGGGCGTGGAATGGCGATAAAGGCGTGGATGTATTTTTTGTGATGAGCGGCTTTTTAATTTCTGGCATTTTGCTGCGGCAATATTCAAAAGAAGGCCATTTAAACCTTAAAAATTTTTATATTCGCCGCTATTTGCGCCTAACACCCGCGTATTACTTAATGCTCACCATTTACTGGCTCCTTTCTGCGCATAACAGCGAGATGATTTGGGCAAACTATTTATACGTGAGTAATTTTGTAGAATACAGCCAGCAAGCGGCGGGCTGGACATGGAGCTTGGCAGTTGAAGAGCAGTTTTACTTTATTTATCCGTTAATCCTCATTGCCATTTTAAAAGGGTGCAAAAGCCCCGGCTGGGTTTTGGTTTACTTATTTTTTATTTCCATTGCCGTGAATACGGTCATTGTGCTGAATGACGATTTATTACGCACCACGCCGTTAAGCGCGGTATATACGGATGATGCGTTTAATAGCCACTTTTTTACCGTGTTATACGATAACTTACACACGCGTTTTGGCGGTTTGGTGGTGGGTTGTTTGGCGGCTTACGCCATGCATTTTCATCTTGAAAAATTGACCCAAGTAGCAAATTCAAAGCTAGGTATTTTTCTCACTTTTTTGGGTGTTGGGTTGATTGGTTTTTTTATGATATTCCCTGCATTTTCAAATAGATACGATGAAAATAACACGCTGCAAATTTTGTATTATATTTTTAATCACACCTTGTTTGCAGTGGGTGTGGGCATTTTAATTTTGGCCATGCTGCTGCAAAAACATTGGTTTGCCAACGCGTTTAAAAAGTTTTTTTCATTGTCTTTTTGGTATCCCATTGCCAGTTTGTCTTACTCACTTTACTTAATCCATTTGGTGGTGATGATTTTGGTTATTCCCGCGTTGGTCAATTTAACGCTCACCATGCCGCACCATTATCCTTGGTCTATGGGTGAAATTTTGCTGTATGGGTTTATCATCAGCAGCGTGTTAAGCGTGGCCATTGCCAGTTTAATGTATGTGTTTATTGAAAAACCAATCATGAATTTAAGGCGCTAACTTTATTTTAGGTCAACAAGTGGATGAAAATATTTAAAAAAATATTGATTTTCTGTGGGATTTTTTTGCTACTCCTCGCCGCGTTTATTGCCTATCATCTGCAAACCAATGCGCTTGTCACCACGCAAGAAGTGATTCCTGCGGGGGAAGCTGAGCAAATTCAATTGGCAGCAAAACAGGCCGAAAATATTGTGGCGAGTTTAAAAACCACTTATGCCGCACGCGGTGTTCACGCAAAAGGGCATGCGTGTGTTAAAGCGTATGTGGATGTCAACCCAAAAATCAACCCGCAACTCAATTATGGCGTATTTTCCATACCCAATGCCCGTTACAAAGCGTGGATTCGATTTTCAAATAGCGGCTCTAACATGGCGAATGCCGATGACCGCGCCAAAGACGCACGGGGCATGGCGATTAAATTATTGAATGTGGGCGAACATTTAAAGGGTGAAAAAAACTTAAACGGCGGCAATACGCAAGAATTTATCGCCCATAACAGCCCCGCATTTTTTGTCACCAGCGTGCAAGATTACAACCAATTTGTAGCGACTAAAGGTAACCCAAGCTATTTTATACAAGGCTATAACCCATTTAAATGGCGCTTGCGCGAGCTTTGGCAACTGATTACCGCTTACGCACCGCCGCCCAAAAGCCCACTTTCGACGCAATATTTTAGTAATACCGCCTACAAACTTGGGCCTCATCACATTAAATTTATGATGCAATCGTGCCAAATGCCAAAAAATATTGCCAGCACTCCAACAGAGGATGCTGACTTTTTAAAACACACGTTAAGTAAAACGTTGGCAAACGGTGAAGCTTGTATGCAACTGCTGGTGCAAGTGCAAGACGCCAATAAAAATATGCCAATAGAAGACGCAACGGTGTTATGGAAAGAAAGCGACGCGCCATTTTTGCCAGTCGCGAAAATTACCCTTTTAAAACAAATATTTGACACGCCTGAACAGCAGAATTTTTGCGAAAATCTGTCTTTTTCACCTTGGAATGCGCTTGAAGCGCACAAGCCAATTGGCGCACTTAACCGAGCAAGAAAATTTGTGTATGCGGCAAGCTCAACCTTAAGGCATCAACTCAATCACACGGAAATTCCAAAAAATTTAGATTGGTAAAAATGAATTTATTCCGTAAATTTTTAGTATATTTAATTTTCAGCCTTATTTTCATTGCAACCGTTTGCCAAGCGCAAACGCCAGAAATTTTATTGGCGCATGTGTATAAATCGGGCATTGATGTACGCGAATATTTAGTGAGCGAAAAGTTGGATGGCGTGCGTGCCATTTGGGATGGAAAAACGCTCACTACTCGGCAAGGAAACGCCATTCATGCGCCTACTTGGTTTATTAAAAATTTTCCTGACACCGCTTTAGATGGCGAATTATGGATTGCGCGTGGTGAATTTGACGCTGTTTCAGGCGCGGTGCGCAAAACTGTGCCGATTGACGCAGAATGGCAAAAAATTTCTTACCAAATTTTTGAACTACCCAATGCTAAAGGCACATTTTCAGCGCGCGTTGCGCAAATAAAAAAACTGGTAAAAACTGCCAAAGTGCCGCATTTAAAAGCGGTAGAACAGTTTCACGTACAAGATGAAAAATCTTTAAAAAGTAAATTAAATCAAACCGTTAAAAACGGTGGCGAAGGCTTAATGTTACATTTAGCAAGCGCAGAATATATCACTGGGCGCAGCCATGTGCTGCTTAAATTAAAGCCATATTTTGATGCGGAAGCAAAAGTGGTTGGCTACGTGCAAGGCAAAGGCAAATACGCTGGAAAAATGGGTGCACTTTTGGTTGAAACGCCCGAAGCCATTCGCTTTAAATTAGGCACGGGGTTTAGTGATGCCCAGCGTGAAAATCCACCAGAAATTGGCGCGTTGGTTACTTATCGTTTTAAAGATACAACTAAAACTGGCAAACCTAAATTTGCCAGTTTTTTGCGTGTAAGAAATGAGTAATGAATTGTTATTGAGACATTTTGAGAATAAATTTTCTAAATCTTTAACCCAACAGCATTTTTTCAAAATTTGCAATTTCAACAGGTTTGCCAAAAAAATAGCCTTGGCAATCTGCGCAGCCAGATTTTTTCAGAAAATCTGCTTGCGCTTGTGTTTCAACGCCTTCGGCAATAATGCTTAGCCCTAAACTGTTGCTCATGGCAATAATGGTTTGTGCAATGACGGCGCTGTCTTGATTATCGGGTAAATCACACACAAAGCTGCGGTCTATTTTTAATTCGTCTAACGGTAAACGTTTGAGGACTGATAATGAAGAATAGCCAACGCCAAAATCGTCCATGGAGAGCGCAATGCCAATTTTTTTAAGCGCGTACATTTTTTGTACCATTTCTTCAATGTTTTCTACCACGGCGCTTTCGGTAAGTTCAATGGTGAGCGCTGTTGGATTGCAGCCAGATTTTTCTAAGGCAAAGTTTACTTGTTCAATAAAACTAATTTGGTTAAATTGAATGGCACTCACATTGACTGATAATCTTAAATGTTTGGTGTGTTCTGCACTTTGCCATTTTTTTAGTTGGTTGCAGGCTTCAAGCAACACCCAATTGCCAATTGGAATGATGAGTTTTGATTCTTCTGCAATGGGGATAAATTCTGCAGGTGAAATAAAACCTAACGTTGGGTGTATCCAGCGTAATAAGGTTTCTGCGCCTTTAATGTTTCGATTTCCATCCACTTGCGGCTGAAAATATAGCTGAAATTGCTTTTCTGCCAAAGCGGTTTGCATGGCATCGTTTAAAGATTCTTTATGCTCAATTTTTGGCTGTAAGGTTGCATCATAATATTGATAATTATTTCTACCCGTTTGCTTGGATTGATACATGGCGATGTCTGCAAAGCGGAGCAAATCTTCAATATTTTCAGTGAGGTGGTCAAACATGCAAATGCCAATGCTGGTTGTGCAGTGGTATGTCAGTAAATTGAGCTTAAAGGGTTGATTAATGGCAGAAATTATTTTTTCAGCCACAATTTGGCTTGATAAATGCGCCGCGGTGGCATCAACGCCTAAATCTTCTAGCAGAATGATAAATTCGTCACCGCCAATTCTGGCAACGGTATCTACTTTTCGCAATACGGTTTTGAGTCGGTTTGCAACTTCACATAACAGCATATCGCCAATGCTATGGCCGTAAGTGTCATTTAAATTTTTAAATTTATCTAAATCAATAAACATGATGCTGCCAATAGAACCTTTGCGGACACTTTTGGCAAGTGCAAGCTCAAGTCGATTCATCAGCAATCGGCGATTGGCTAATTTGGTCAACGAATCAAAATAAGCCAGTTGTTCAATTTCTTGCTTGGCTTTAATAAAGGCTGTTTCGTCTTGAATTAAAGAAGCAATGCCAGTAATTTCTCCTGCATTGTTATGCAAAACAGTGTTAAACCATTCGCAGTAAATAATTTGGCCATTATTGCGAATACATTCTGTTTGAATATGCTCACCGCCAAACCCATTTTTGAGTGCCATTAAATTGTAATGTGCTTCAGGCATGTGGGCTTGCGTGACAAAAATATCTGCTTGACGGCCCATGGCTTGCTCTGGCGTAAAGCCAAACATTTTGCTTGCGGCATTGTTCCAAAAAGTAATGTTTAATTGGGTGTCCCACTCAATCACGGCAAGTGGCGTGTGTTCTATATGCAAACGTTGACGCTCTGAAAGTGCGCTCACCGTCACTTTGCATTGTTGTCCTTCAAACTTAAGGGCGTGATGATCTGCAATAGATTTTGAATTTCTAAAACTGGTAATCAGCGTAAATAAAATATGCGTAAGAATACAAACAACCATTGCAACACTTAAAAAATTGCCAGCCATGGCAAGTTTTGGCAATGCAAAGGCTAAAACGCCACCAATAAAAAGGTAAACCGTTATTCTATCTAAACTATAATTGATTGCCGCACCACTACAAATGCCCGCCAAAATAATGGTCAAAAATGCTTGATAGATTGGATCCGCCGAAAAAAGAACATGTCCTGTTAACCCCCAAGCGCAACCGCAAACTGCAGTTAACAATCGGAATAAAATCAAATATTTAATCGGGTCAACGGCAGAAAGTCCATTTTTTTTGGTGATGCTAATGATGGTAAATCTGATGAAATAACTTGAAAACAACAAGGCTGCAGCGCATTGTATATTTTGAATAAACACAACTTTGGCGTGAATAAATAATAAAATGCCAGCAACAAATAACGCAAAAAAAGTTGCGGTTTGATAACTTGCGCAAAATTGTTTTGTAATTTCTCGGGTGATAGACGCTTTAGCATCCACCTGAGTGTCATCAACGGTTTTTACTTGAACTTCACTCGTTTTGTTTAAACTTGGCATTTTAATCTAGGCCTTATTTGTTATTTTTATGTTCTTCAATAATAGTAATCCTTGGTTTGTTGACACATAATCAAGAATAAGCAGATAAAGGGCGCTTAAAACTTGAAATTAGTGAAAATCATTAGTTTTTTTACAATAATTTAAACGTATTGATAAAGTTAAATTCAAGCAAAGCGTTGAATACGCGCGTGTTAAAATGAACGTCGTTATGAATACTAATATCAAGACTCAATCGGTTGATTTTTCAAATTTTCTGCAGGCGCTTTCAAGCTGTATGCTGCGTGATCGGCATGGGTTGCGCCGCAAATTGAATGAATTAAAAGCGATAGAAAAATCGAATCAAAAATCATCCAATCAAACTTCTTTAAATGAACAACTCACGCAAAAAAAACAGCGCTTATTCCAAGAAATCACGCAAAAAATAAACGCCTCGCAGCAACAATTTTTACTGCGTCAGCAACAGTTACCCAAACCAGAATACCCATTAGAACTTCCTGTCTCTTCTCGCCGAAAAGAAATTGCCGAGGCCATTAAACAGCATCAAGTGGTGATTGTGTGTGGTGAAACAGGCTCTGGAAAAACCACGCAACTGCCAAAAATTTGTTTGGAATTAGGCCGTGGCGTGGCAGGTTTGATTGGCCATACGCAGCCGCGGCGTATTGCTGCGCGCTCAGTGGCAACGCGCATCGCGCAAGAATTGAATGCGCCGCTCGGTGAAGTGGTGGGTTATAAAGTGCGCTTTAACGATAAAGTTTCTGATAGAAATTACATCAAGTTAATGACGGATGGAATTTTGTTGGCAGAAACGCAAGGCGACAAATTTTTAAACGCGTATGACACCATTATTATCGATGAAGCGCACGAGCGTAGTTTAAATATTGATTTTTTACTCGGCTATTTAAAGCAATTATTACCCAAACGCCCCGATTTAAAAATTATTGTCACCTCTGCCACGATTGATGCGGAGCGTTTTTCCAATCACTTTGCAACACAAAACAGCGTTGGTGAGATAAAAGCCGCACCTGTGATTGAAGTGTCTGGCAGAACTTTTCCTGTTGAAATTCGTTATCGCCCATTGGGGAAAGCAGGTTTTCGTGCCAAAGAAATTGCAGAGGCCGAAAACGCCCAATTTGATTTAGATGATGACACAATCTTTGGAATTTCCCGCAAAGCCAAAACAGAAGCACGTTGGTTAGAAGAGGACGATGAAGAAGAGGCCATCGAAGAAGCCATTTTAGATGCGGCTGATGACTTATTGCGGCAAGGCGATGGTGATATTTTAGTATTTTTGCCGGGCGAGCGAGAAATTCGCGACACTGCTGAGCATTTGCGAAAATACCAAGGGCGTTCCGCCAAATTAAAACACATTGAAGTCTTGCCACTTTTTGCGCGGCTCTCGATTGAAGATCAGCAAAAAATATTTAAAAATCATAGCAGTAGAAGAATTGTACTGGCGACCAATGTTGCTGAAACCTCACTCACTGTGCCTGGTATTAAGTATGTGATTGATGCTGGTTTGGCGCGGGTCAACCGCTACAGCCCACGGGCAAAAGTGGAACAACTGCAAATTGAAAAAATTTCTCAGGCCGCAGCCAAGCAGCGCGCAGGGCGTTGCGGTCGGGTTTCAAACGGTATTTGCGTACGGCTTTATGCGGAAGATGATTTTAATAACCGCCCAGAATTTACAGAACCAGAAATTTTACGCAGCTCGCTCGCCAGCGTGATTTTACGCATGGCCGCCTTGCGTTTGGGCGATGTGGCAGAGTTTCCGTTTATTGAAGCGCCCAGCACACGCTTGATTGCTGATGGTTATTTGTTACTGCAAGAATTGGGCGCTGTGGATGAAAAGCGTCAAATTACCGAAATTGGCCTTCAACTTGCAAAATTACCGCTTGACCCTCGTGTTGCGCGCATGATTTTGGCGGCAAAACGGGAAGGCTGCTTAAAAGAAATTCTCATTATTGCCAGTGTGCTCAGTATTCAAGATCCGCGCGAACGGCCGATGGATAAACGCGAAGCGGCTGACCAAGCACACGCCAAATTTTTAGGTGAAGGCTCAGACTTTATGACCTACCTTAAAATTTGGGATTGGTTTGATGCAGCATTAAAAAATAAAAAATCCAATAAAGATTTATTGAATCAATGCCATGCCAATTTTTTATCTTTTTTACGTTTAAAAGAATGGCGAGAGTTACATGGGCAATTGCTGGATATTGTGGAAGAGATGGATTTTAAGCTCAACGACAAAGAAGTCCAACAGAATAATAAACAAGAAAACATTAAGTATGAACAAATTCATAAAGCTTTATTGGCGGGCTTACTTGGCAATATTGGTTTTAAAGATGGTGAAAGTGAATCTTATGCAGGTGCGCGTGGTATTCGTTTTCATGTTGCGCCGGGTTCTTGCTTAAAGAAAACGCGTCCAAAATGGGTGATTGCGGCTGAGTTGGTGGACACCACAAAATTATATGCCCGCTGTGTGGCAAAGATTGAACCTGATTGGATTGAGCCAATTGCTAATCCAAACGGGTCGCGTGGACTTACGCAAAGTAGTTACACCGACCCACGTTGGGATCGAAAAATGGGCATGGTCAATGCGTGGGAGCGCGTTGCGCTGTATGGGTTGACCATTATTCCAAAACGGCGCGTGCATTATGGGCCGATTAACCCACAAGAATCTCGTGAAATTTTTATTCGTGAAGCACTTGCGAATGGTGAGTTTGATACCAAAGCCAGCTTTTTTAAAGCCAATGAACGCTTAATTGCCGAAGTCGAAGAATTGGAACATAAAGCGCGTCGGCAAGATGTGTTGGTGGATGAACAGCAATTGTTTGCTTTTTACGATGCAAAAATTCCAACAGATATTTTTAACGCAGCCAGTTTTGAAAAGTGGCGTGAATCTGCAGAAAAATTAAACCCCAAGCTTTTATATTTATCCCGTGATGATTTGATGCGTCACGGGGCTGACGCCATTACCGCTGTTCAGTTTCCTGAAAAAATGCTGTTGGATGGCGTGGAAATTCCACTGAAATATCGCTTTGAACCCAACCATATTTTAGATGGAGTGACTGCGACCATTCCATTAGCGCTGCTCAATCAGCTAAACCCGGTGCAAACAGAATGGTTAGTGCCAGGCATGTTGCGCGAAAAATTAACGTATTTAATCAAAGCCTTGCCCAAAGCCTTTCGTCGTGTCTGCGTGCCTGTACCAGAATTTGTCACGGGTTTTTTAGAATATGCGCAGATTGGTCAGCAAGCGATTTTGCAAAGTTTGGCAGATTATATTTTGCAAAAGACTACGCTTAAAGTCTCCATGGATGATTGGGGCGAAATTCCTGCACATTTGCTGATGAATTTCAGCATTGTGGATGATGCTGGGCGTGAGCTTGCCATGGGGCGCGATTGGCTTCAGCTTAAAAAACAATTAGGCTCAGCTGCGCAATTAACATTTAGAAAATCCTCGCCTGATAATGTCAAGCAATTGGAAAAATCTGGCTTAAAACAGTGGGACTTTGGCGATTTACCGCAAACCTTAAGTTTTGAACGCGAAGGCTTAAAAGTCACGGCTTACCCTGCGTTAGAAGATAATATTGACAGCATTGCAGTAAAATTATTTGATACTGACTTAGAGGCGAATGTAAATCTACGCAAAGGTATTTGCAGGTTGATGCGTTTTGAGTTAAAAGAACAAATGAAGCAGCTAGAAAAAAATCTGCCAAATTTTAATCAATATGCCTTAACGCTCAGAAACATCATGTCGCCCGAAGAACTCCGCGAAGATTTAATGACCGCCATTGCAGACCGCGCCTTTATTGGCGAGGACGAATTGCCCAGAACTAACGATGCATTTATGAAACTAAAACAACGTGCTCGGGCAAGATTACCAGCCGTATCTGACGCCGTGACAAGGCTTGCGCAAACCATTGCAAATGAATATCAATTGCTGATTAACCAGCAAAGTAATATGCCTGCAACCGTGAATAGATTGAAAAAAGATGTGGAGCAACAAATTAATTTACTGGTTTACAAAAACTGTTTTAGTCAAACCGATTGGCAATATTGTCAACATTTGCCACGTTATTTAAAAGCCCTTAATTTGCGCATTCAAAAGCAGCCCGCAAACCCAGACCGTGACGGAAAAAATGCAGCCAGTGTGGGAATAATTTGGCAAAAGTGGCAAGATAAAATGAACGTCATGCAGCAAGCCAATTTAGCCATTCCACCCGCCCTGCAAGAATTTCGCTGGTTAATTGAAGAACTGCGCGTTTCATTGTTTGCGCAAGAACTTAAAACGCCGTTCCCAATTTCCATTAAACGACTAGAAAAAACTTGGGCAGAAATTGCAACATAACGTATGCAACATAAACGATGCAACCAAGATTAAACCTGACACCTGAAGAATTTTTAGCCATTCCGCCCAATCAATTTCGGCAGAGAGAAGCACATTTTCGCCTGCAAATTAGCCGCAATACGCTGATTGCTTTTATTGCATCCATTATTTTTCACGCACTTTTTATGATTGTGGCACTGCCAATTTTAGATGAAGGTGAGGAAGGAAAAGTAGCGCCTTTACCCTTGCAAATAACATTGGGCGCACCCAAAAAGTTAGCCGCAATGCCAGCACCTGTTGCTGAAGCACCACCTATTGTTGAAAAAAAAATAGAAAAAAAATTAGATATACCCAAAAAAATCCTCACAAAAAAACCAGAAATAAATCAACCAAAAGTTAAAACGCCCCCCGTTTTAGCGGTGCCAAAAGAATTGGCGGAAACCAATATTGAAGCCAATAAGCCACCACAAGAAACGTCGCCCCCGCAAAAAGAAGCGCCTGTGGATATGATGGCTTATGTAAAAGCCAAGCGTGCAGAAAAAATTGCGCAAGGAGACGCAGCAGCCATCAATGCAGAAGCCATCGCCAAAGAATTAGGCCCAAGCGAAGAAGAGAAACGCATGGAAAAAATTAAGCAAAATATGAAAAGTGGCACGAATGGTATTTTTCAAATTACCAGTGATTTAAATGGGCGTACTGCAACATTTGTTTTTCGCGGTTGGACGGGAGATTATAGCAACGCAAAATTACAATATTTTGAGGTGGAAGCAAAATCTGGGCAAGACATTCGCTTGCAACTTATTCGCCGCATGATTGCCCTGATTCGAGAACATTATCAAGGCGATTTTACTTGGGAATCTCATCGGTTAGCGCGCGCTATTACGCTTTCAGCAAGGCTTGAAGACAGCGCTGGCTTGGAAGATTTTTTAATGACCGAGTTTTTTGGGCCACATTATCAATCACAGTAACTTTAAAAGCAATTAAGCTTTTACCGTGCGTTTGACCGTTTTGGTTAAACAATTTTTTGGGTTGTATATTGCCTGTTGATAGCCTTTTGGGTATGTGGAAAATGCACAAGTGACAGAAATGTTGCCTGCAAAATATATAGGTTTTTGGTGACAGCTGTTATGCGCGTGCAGTTCTAAAATTGGCTGAAAAAATAGAACCCCTAAAATTAATTGATTCATTTTGATGCTCCTTTAATCAATGTTTAACCCACTTAGCATCTGATACTAAGCACATCCCGCCATAACGCTTGAGGATGGGGCGTAAAATTTCAATCACCGCATTGAGTTGATTTTCAGCACAGGCAATGACAAACGTGACGTTTTCAAATTTTTCGCCAAAGACGCCTTCATCTCTCACGCCTCGTTCTCCGCTTCCTCCAACATGGTGGTAAATGGTAAAACTCCGTATGTTGATGCGACTTAAGCAATCAATCACCTGTTCTTTTTCAATCGCCTCAACCACCAATTCAATACGCTTCACTCCAATCACGGTTAGCCTTTCAATAACATCGTTGCAAAATAAAAGTACAAAGGAATCCCAAATAACACATTAAATGGGAAGGTGATGCCCAGCGATAAAGTGAGATAAAGCGAAGGATTAGCCTCTGGCACAGCAATACGCATGGCAGGTGGTACGGCGATATATGAAGCGCTGGCAGCCAATACCCCTACTAAAGTAGCACCACCCACGCCAAAATCGAGAATGTGTACGCCGAGTATCACACCAATCAAGCCAAGAGCTACTGGCATGAAAATGCCAAAACTTGCTAAAAATACGCCTGCTTGTTTAAATTCATGTAGTTTTTTGCCAGCTTCCATGCCCATCGCCAGCAAAAACATGCACAACACACCCATGAACATTTCATCAAAAAATGGCGCGACAACTTTGAGATTTTTATCCGGCACTACATCACCAATCAGCAGGCCACCAAATAATAAGACGATGCTGCCGTTGGTGAGGGCTTCACGTAATACTTCACTGTTTTTATGATGGCTAGCTTTGTGGTCACTCGCTGTGCTGGAAGTTTTATCCATATTTTTTCGGATAAGGCTAGTGAGTAACAAGCCAACCAAAATCGCAGGTGATTCCATCATCGCAAGCATGACCACGGGATATTTTTCGTATTGAATATTCAGCGATTCTAAAAACGCAATCGCCGTTAAAAATGTCCCCGCACTCACAGAACCATAGTGGGTGGCAATCGCAACCGCATTGAGTTTATCAATATTGCCAAAATGTCTGAGTACCAAATAAGCCAATAAAGGGATGACCAAGCCCATGGCGATGGCTACGAAAATAGCAGGCAATGCGTTATCTACACTGGCATGCGCTAGCTCTACGCCGCCATGAATGCCAATGCTGATGAGCAAATAAATGGTAATCGATTTGACTAAATCTGCTGGCAGTTTTAAATCAGAACGAATAATTTGCGCCAACAGTCCTAAGCCAAAAAAGAGCATGGAAGGGTTAAGTAGGTTTTGATATTGAATCAATTGACAATAGCCTCTAGAGAAATTGTTGTGATTTTGAGGCAAAATAAATGTTCTGTATAATATAAATAAAATACAAAAACATTCTTTTATATGGAACGTTTATGGCGATTAATTTGAATTACAACCACTTGTATTATTTTTGGATGGTGGCAAAAGAGGGCAATTTAACGCGGGCAGCAAATAGATTGTTGATTGCGCAGTCTGCGTTGTCTAGTCAGATAAAAAAATTGGAATATCAATTAGGCAAATCTTTGTTTGAGAAAGAGGGCAGAGGTTTGGCGCTAACCGAAGCAGGCATGATTGCCTTGAACTACGCTGAGAAAATTTTTCAGATGGGCAACGAGTTAGATAATTTATTTAAGCACCAACTTGATGCCGCAAATACCGTGCTGAAAATTGGCGTGATTTCTTCGTTATCTCGCAACTTTGTAGAAAACTTTATTAAGCCTGTGCTCAAACGCGCAGATGTGCAGATTCAATTGATTTCTGGCAGTGAAATTGCGCTTTTGCCGCAGTTGGATGACCATCGCTTAGATTTGATTTTAAGTAACTCTTTGCAAAATATTCAGCAACAAGTGCTCTATCGCATCAAGCCAATTGCCAAGCAACAAGTCAGCATTGTGGGCAAGCCTATGCCAGCAGGCAAAACCTTCAATTTAAAAGAAGATTTGCCACGCTATCGACTGTTACTACCCGGCTTGGGCAATGAGTTAAGGTCTCGATTTGACCAGCTCTGCGAGGCGCAACAGATACAGTATCAAATCATGGGCGAAGTGAATGATATGCCAGCCTTGCGTTTATTGGCGCGGGATTCCGATGGGGTGGCGCTATTGCCAACGGTGGTGGTGCAAGATGAGATTAAAGCGGGTATTTTGCAGGAATATTGCAAATTACCCGATGTATTTGAACGTTTTTATGCGATTTCATTGAAAAAGCAATTTGAGCCGGAGATTGTGAAGTTTTTATTGGCGCGCGAGGAAGATTTAACGCAACGCGTTGATTAAAATGGAGTTTAAAATTGCATTAACATTTCTCTGATGCCATTTTCATCGAGATTTTTGCCAATTAATACCACGCGGCTAATCGGTTCATCTTCATCCCAGCCTTGCAATAAGGTCACGGGGTAGGGTGTAAAGTGTACGGCGTGAATCGCCAAAGGCGCGGGTTGATCTTCCGCGTGAATAATCCCTTTAAGGCGCAACAATCCTTTGCCGTGGGTTTGGCAAAGGTTCAAAATCACAGGTTTTAAATCGCGCCAATTCAAGGGTTTAGGCATATACACGGTAAAAGTTTGAATATCTGCATGTGCTGGTTTACTTGGCAGCGTGCCTTTGGGTTTGAAACTTTGGTTGGCCGGCATACGCAGCCAACGTTGCGGTTCAGCTTGTTTGCTGGTCAAGTCAAACAGTCCCACATCAATAATCATCAATGGGTCAATCTCGCCATGCAACACTTTATGTTGGGTGGCACCTGGGTTCAACTCAATCAACTTTTCTTTGAGTGCATGAATTTGCGCATCCGTGGCCATGTCCGTTTTTGTGATGAGCAAGACATCCGCCACCGCCGCTTGCTTCATGGCTTCTTTCTGTTGTTCAATTTGTTGCACGCCATAAGTCGCATCTATGGTCACTACGACGGCATCCAAGCGGTATACCGATTCAATCACAGGCTCATTCATTAAGTTGGCTAGAATTGGCCCTGGGTCAGCCATGCCTGTGGTTTCTATCACCAAACGATTAAATTGTGGCACGGCTTGTAACGAGCGCTTAAAAAATAAATCGCGCATGGTGTCTGCCAACTCATTTTTGAGCGAGCAACACAAGCAACCTGATTCCAACAACACCGTATTGTCAGCAATATGCTCACTCTCTACATTTTGTGCCAACTGACTATTGGCAAAAATTTGGTCTAAGCCTGCTTCACCAAGTTCATTGATAATCACCGCCGTGTCTTTCATGTGCGGGTGATGCAATAACTTGTTGAGCAGGGTGGTTTTGCCTGAGCCTAAAAAACCAGTCAACAGCGTTACAGGAATGCGTTTATCCATCATCAAATCAACTTAAAAAAGTTAATTATACTGGATTCAACTATTTAAATAGTTCCTAAATAGGATGACTTAAAATGATCATTGAGTAAGGGCAATATTCGGGGCAGATACCGCCCTTACGCAATTTTAGATTAAGCGCTGGCTAGAATGCTGCTACTTTCTTCAGTTGATCCTAATCCGTAAGCCTCAATCAGTTGTGCCAAGCGCATTTGTAACTCATAAAGCTCATTGTTTTTAGATGAAGAATCACTTTCAGCGCTTGCAGTGTCTGTGCCTGAAGAACTAGAAACCAGTGTTTCTTTATTGGCTTCATGGTAAGCCATGCCTTCTTCTCTTGTCACTGTACCATCTGAATTTGCATCTGCGGCTTCAAAATTTTCTGAAATCTCAGTCATGATAGATGAAAGTCTTTCATCGTCTGTTGAAGCGGCAATTTCTGATGCTTGTTCTTGTGTAACACCTTTATCTTCACCACTTGGCGGCGGTGGCGGAGGCATGCCCCACATGCCTTGCATGCCGCTTGGGGGAGGCGGCATTTGTTTACTTTGATACGCATTATTGGTTAATTGACCCAATAAACTTTCAATTTTTGTGCTCATTTCACTTTTAGTGATTTTTCCATCGTTATCGGTATCAATAGAACTAAAAAGTGCCTCAGTATCTGAATCTTCTTTGCTACTATTCACGCTGCTAAATGCAGTTGCTAGATCAGTTTTTTCAATATAACCCTGATTTTTGCTATCCATTCTAGAGAAAATATTATTTGTAATTTGGGACGAAACGCTTGAGAGAATGCTTGTCATGATTTTTTCCTTTGTTTAAGAGTTGGTTTAAATTTACAGCAATCAATGTTTATCTGTGGATGAATCGATTAAATTCACTTGATACTTGTAAAGCTAAGTAAATGTTTGATTAGCTTTTAATTCTATGCAAAAAAGATTGTTTGCTATTGAGAAAATTTGCTGGTTCGACCTTAATTTGTTTCATTTTTTCATCGTGTTTTTTTATGTTTTCAGTCGCTTTTCTGCGTTGCTCAGGGGTAAGTACAGCAAAAATTTGGCTGCCCGTTTTTGCGCGATTCAAAAAAGCATCTTTTTCTAAAGCTGCTAATTGATTGGCCATCTCTTCAGCTTTTTTTTCATCAAAAACTTCTGGAGTGGGGTCTGAAATGAGTTGTGTGATCAACGCATGACGTTGTTGCATATGATTTTTTATGCCGTGTTGCTGCGCTTCAACAAGTGTTTTAATGTGCGTTTTTTGCGTATCTGAGAGCGCAATATCGCTTAAAAATGGCGGTAAACCACCATGATTTTTTGCAAAATTCCTACCTTCATGCAAGCTTTGCTTGCCATGTTGGCAGTGATTTTTTTTTTGATATAGCCCTTCTGCTTGTGCAGAAAGTGTTTGTGTCAGTGAGAGTACTAAAATGCTGGTAGTGACAATCGTAATCATTAATTTTGGCTGGCGCATGTTTTTTCCTTAAATAATCAGTCAATCTTTAAATTTCTAAAATTGTTAATTCAACTAAATCTAAATGTGCATTTAATTGACGATGCCATTTTGAATTAGCTAAGCGTTAAGTGCCGTTAAGTAAAAGTAAAGTTAGGTAAAGGCCATTTTCATGCCTTGCAAGAAAAGTTCTTAAATCGTTAAGATGATAAAAATGCAAACATTACTTCAAAAAATCTTAAAGAAAAACACGGTTCAAGCGATGCTCAAATGAAAAAAATTTTATTGATTGATGACGATATTGAACTCACAAGAATGCTCAGAGAGTTTTTAGTTCATGAAGGGTTTGACGTTGCCATTGCAAATAATGGCGTTGATGGCACGCAATATGTGTTGGTTGGTCATTATGATTTGGTTGTTTTAGATGTGATGATGCCTTTAATGGATGGCATTGAAACGTTAAAATTGATCAGAAAATCCAGCCAAATCCCGATTATTATGCTCACCGCAAAAGGGGATGAATCTGATCGATTTAACGGCTTAGAATTAGGCGCGGATGATTATGTGCCAAAACCCTGCACGCCCAGAGAACTTACCGCAAGAATACGCGCTGTTTTACGTCGTGCACTGACAGTTGCGCAACAAAAAAACGAAGTGATAGAAGTTGGATTTTTGCGTATTTTTCCTGAACAAAGAAAAGCCGATTGGAATACATCCCCCATATTGCTCACCAGTGTTGAATACAGCTTGCTTGAAGTGCTGGCGCGCAATGCTGGTAAAATTGTTTCAAAAGATGTGCTTTCTCAACAAGGCTTAGGTAGACCTTTGGCAAAGTTTGATCGAAGTATTGATGTACATTTAAGCAGTATTCGCCAAAAAATTGCAGAACTTTCAAATGATAACTCCATGATTCAAACGGTTTATCGCATGGGTTATCAGTTGGTAAAGCCATAATGGGAAAATTATTTTGGAAGTTTTTAGCATTTTTATTTTTAGCGCAAGCTACAACGTTGATGCTGACAGGTGCATTTTTTTGGGTGAATCATCAGCGAGAAATTACAGAAAATTTCGGGTTAGAAAAATCTCGCCCAGCCAGTGATTTAATTCAAGCGGCGGCTGAAACCTTAACGTTTGGAGGAACAGATGCGCTTGAAAGTTTGTTAAAAAGTTGGCAAAAACGCCCCATGCCGCAAGTCTATGCAGTAGATTCAAAAGGCATAGAAATTTTGCTAAGAAGTGTTCCGTTAGACATTTTGCAAGCTGCAAAAAAACTCTCTGTTTCTGAGGATTCTGAAAAATTTGCCAAAAATATCCAGCTAGAAAATGGACAAAGTTATTTAATATTTGTGCCAGATTTAGGGCAAAGATCTCACCTTGAACCCCCATTAGATTTTCCGCACTCCCCCAATGATGAACATGTTATGCCGCCACCTAACCAATCCCCGCCTGATAGGCACTCACCTTTTCCACGGTTACCTTTCGTTACCATGGTGGCAGGTTTGTTGGTAAGTTTATTATTCGCAATATTAATTGCTTGGTATTTTTCAAAACCAATTAAGCATTTACGCAATGCCTTAATGCAAGCTGCCAATGGTCAGTTATCGATTAGAATTGGCGGCGCAATGAACCATCGGCGCGATGAGCTTGCAGATTTAGGGCGCGCTTTTGATGCGATGGCAGGGCGTTTAGAAAGCTTGATTCAAGGACAACGTCGTTTGTTGCATCATGTTTCGCATGAATTACGCTCTCCCTTAGCAAGAATTCAAATTGCCATTGGCTTAGCAAAACAGTCTCGTGAAAAAATAGATACTTCACTTGACCGTATTCAGATTGATTCAGACCGAATGAATGCGCTGATTGGTGAGTTATTGCAGCTTTCAAAACTTGAGTCTGGCGCTACTGCGCTTAAGAAAGAAAAAGTTGAACTCAGCCATTTGTTAAAAAACTTGGTTGCTGATGCAAGCTATGAAGCTTCTGAACACAACATTGTACTAAAGCATACGGTGCAAAGTAATTTAATTATGGAGGGCGATGCCGAGTTGTTATACCGCGCGGTTGAAAATATTGTGCGTAATGCGATTAAATATAGCGATTCTGATTCTGAAGTTTCTATTGGATTATTTAAAAGTCAGTCGCAAAAAATGGTCAGGCTTTCAGTGTCTGACGAAGGTAATGGCGTACCAGAAAGTGAACTTGATGCCATTTTTCAGCCGTTTATGCGCAGTAGCCATGCAAAATCAAAAGACGGTTATGGCGTAGGGTTGGCCATTGCCAAACAAATTATTGAGGCGCATGGCGGAAAAATAAAAGCCACCAATTTAAAGCCCAAAGGCTTTCAAATACAGATAGATTTACCAACAAGTTAAGTTTTTTTGTTTGCCAAGATATTCCCTTGATGTTGCATTAAGGCCCATTCAACATGCTCACGCACTAAAAAATCTGCGTCATTTTTTCTTGCATTTAGCGCATTAATCACAGCTTCTGAAGTACGCGCATTGCCCAAACCCACTGCAATATTGCGTAACCATTGCTTGTAACCAATTCTGTAAATGGCGCTGCCAGCCATTTTTTCTTTAAATTCGGCTTCTGTCCAACTGAAACAATCAATCAGGCTAATATCGTCTAAGCCATTTCTCACATAAAAATCGGGCACTTGTGAGACTTGCGCAAATTTATTCCACGGGCAAACAAGTTGGCAATCATCGCAGCCATAAACGCGGTTGCCAATTTGTTTGCGGAATTCAACAGGAATGGCGGTTTTGAGCTCAATGGTTAAGTATGAAATACATTTTCGTGCGTCCACTTCATAAGGCGCCACAATCGCTTGCGTCGGGCAAATGTCAATGCAAGCGATGCAACTGCCGCAGTGATTGGTCGCAGGCGCGTCAACGACTAAGGGTAAATTAGTATAAATTTCGCCCAAAAAAAACCATGAACCATGATTTTTATTGAGCAATAAGGTATGTTTTCCGCGCCAGCCGAGGCCTGCTTTTTCTGCCAGCGCAACTTCTAAAATGGGTGCGCTGTCGGTAAAAACGCGGTATTCAAAATCAGTCGTTTCTGTTTGAATTTTATCGCACAATGTTTGCAATTTTTGCCGCAATACTTTGTGGTAATCACGGCCCAGTGCATAGCGTGAAATAAAGGCTTGTTCGGAATCTTTAATCACTTCCCAACTGTCTTTTGCGTGCGGTGGCAAATAATCTAAACGCACAGAAATGACACGCACGGTATTTGGCACCAATTCGGCAGGGCGCGTTCGCTTCACGCCATGTTTTGCCATATAATCCATCTCGCCATGAAAGCCCTTGGCAAGCCATGCTTGGTGCAAGGTTTCTTGTGTTGATAAATCGGTATCGGTAATGCCAATATCACTAAAGCCGATTTCTTGAGCCCATTTTTTAATGTTTAGGCTTAAGTTTATTTGTAATGAAGTTGGTTGATTTGGAGTTTCCATGAGCGATGATTTTACACTTGATTTAGCAGACGAAAACGCAACACTCGCGTTTGGCGCACAATTTGCACGGGTGCTGGTGCCAAATTTAACTATTTTTCTGCAAGGCAATTTAGGCGCAGGCAAAACCACCTTTGTGCGCGGCATGCTGCATGCGCTTGGTTTTAACGGCAAGGTGAAAAGCCCAACCTATACCTTGCTTGAATCTTATGAAATTAAGCTACAAACAAATATAAAAAATAATCTAGAAAATAGTTTAAAATTAACCGTTAACCATTTTGATTTATATCGATTTAATGACGATGAAGAATGGGAGGCAGCAGGCTTTAGAGAAGCTTTTAATGCGCAAAGTGTGTCTATGATTGAGTGGCCAGAAAAAGCCATCAATTGTTTGCCAAAGGCAGATTTAGAAATTAAATTATCGCTAAAAGAAAATAAGCAAAACCAAACAATTGGCCGCGTTGTGACTGTGGTTGGGTTGAGTTTAAAAGGTAAAACGCTACAAAAAAATTTATGATTTAACTTCATAAACATGTGATTAAACTTAAATAAAATCATAAATGTATGATTTAACAATATAAAAATTGATTCAATGAAAAATTATGGTCAGATGTAAACGTTTTTTTAGCGGCTTTTTTTTGATTTTGCTGATCATCAATATTGCATTTTCAATGCCTGCATTTGCCGCACAAACGGTCCTTTCTAGCAGAATTTGGCCCGCGCAAGATTACACCCGCATTACGCTAGAATCTAAGCAACCATTTGCTTACAAAATGATGGAAATTAAAAACCCTGACCGCATTGTTCTGGACATTGAAAATGTGGTTCTGGATGCTTCTCTCAAAGCGTTATCCACAAAAATTGCGGCAGATGACCCATATATCAAACAAATTCGCTTGGGAAATTATCAGCAAAATATTGTGCGCTTAGTGATTGATTTAAAAGCCGAAGCTAAGCCAAAAGCATTTAATTTAACCCCTGCGGGTGAATATCAGCACCGTTTGGTGTTGGATGTTTTTCCGCTAAAAGATTCGCTGATGACGTTGTTGGCGGAACGTGAAAAACCTGCCCAAATTGCTGAAATTAAACCAAGCAATAATGAAAAAAATTCTCCTTTTATTTCAAAAGCTGAAACTGGGACTGACGCTCAAATTGTTTACGAACCTTTACCCAGCGTTCCTGATGAATCTACAGTGGTTGATGCTGAAAAAGAAGCGATTACTTTTCCACCAGCGATTCAACATGAATCTAGCCAAAAAGACAACCATCAAAAAGAAAGAGATAACAAGGATGCCAACAGAGAAAATGCAACTAAAAATAAAAATGAACGACAAATTATCATCGCAATTGATGCAGGCCACGGCGGAGAAGACCCAGGCGCGCGCGGTGCAAATGGTAGCCATGAAAAAGACATTACGCTCAATATTGCGAAAAAATTAAAAGCGGCGATAGACCGAGAACCGAACATGCAAGGCGTTTTAACGCGGGATGCCGATTATTTTATAGCGTTGCACGGGCGCGTGGTGAAAGCGCGTAATCATCAGGCAGATTTATTTGTGTCGATTCATGCGGATGCGTTTACCAATCCAGCGGCAAGAGGTTCTTCGGTTTTTGCGCTTTCAGAACGCGGCGCAACCAGCGCCAGTGCGCGTTATTTAGCGAAAAAAGAAAATGAGTCTGATTTAATTGGTGGTGTCAGTTTAGATGATAAAGACCCGTTGCTCGCTAAAACTTTGTTAGATTTATCGCAAACCGCCACCATTAATGATAGTTTAAAATTGGGAAAAGCCGTGTTGGCCAATATTGGGCAGGTGAATAAACTGCATAAAAACCATGTGGAACAAGCGGGTTTCGCTGTTTTAAAATCGCCTGATATCCCCTCAATTTTGGTAGAAACCGCGTTTATTAGTAACCCAGAAGAAGAGCGAAAATTAAATAACGCTGATTATCAAGATCAATTGGTCAATTCAATTTTAACTGGCATCAAAAAATATTTTTCTACAAAACCAGCGTTGGCAAAATCTAAAGTTGCCAAAGAGTAACTATTTAATTTTCTTTAAAATATCAAACTCTCGGTTTGTTTCCGCAAACCCTTGTTGCAAGCGCAAGGCTTGTGAAATATAGGCGTTCACTTTTTTTCTAAGCCCATGAATCAACGTTGCATCCACAAAAGTTTGTGGAAATTTATAGCTTAACCACGCATATAAACTGATGTTTTGGCTTAATAATTCTGCGGTTTCTAAATGTTGAGGATTGCCACTTTCAAGCCAATGCGGCGCTTCGGGTAATGTTCGCGAAGTATTTTGATAAACACTTTGCAGGCACATCAAAAAATAGTCTTTTTCAACATTCACGTTAAGTGAAATGGGCGCACAAGCAAAAATATATTTGTCTTTGAGTGCCATATTGGGCGCAAGTGCGTCAATCAATTCTGCCTGGTATAACTGCGTTGTTAGTTTGCTTGAAATAAATAGCGTGTCTTCAACATGATTTCTGTCACTTAAATAAGCCAAAATTTCTGCTAATTTGTTGCTGTGCAATTTTTCTGCAATACGGCTGATTTGCGTGAAAGGGCGTTCTATTGGTAATTTTGTCAGTTCAGCCGTGTCGTTTGTGCCGAGCATGTGTTCAATATGAAACCGCTCGTCATTTTCAAACACATTAACAAAACCAGTCTCATAAATGCCAAACCGCCCAGCGCGGCCTGCAATTTGGCGCACTTCAGTTGCGTTTAATAATCTTGATGCAACGCCATCAAATTTATGAATGTTGCAAAAAATCACTCGTCGAATCGGCAAGTTTAAGCCCATGCCAATCGCATCGGTAGCGACTAAAATATCGGCATCGCCCTCACAAAATCTAGCAGATTCGATTCTGCGCACTTCAGGCGAGAGCGCGCCATAAATTGTTGAAACTTTATATCCCCATTTTCGAAAACGCGCCGCATAGGTCAGCACATCTTTACGGCTAAATGCAATATAAGCATCGCCTTCTTGCAATTGATTTCTTATTTTTAACTTTGAATATCGCTTTCCGCACAAGCTGATTTCTTCCAAAATCAATGGCGTTTTACGTTCAAGTTGGGTAATGTCAAACGTTTCATTCATAGCGTTAATCACTGAAACACAAGGCGCTGTTACGGTATTTGCGCCACAAATATACACTTTGTTTGCTGGCACGCCTACCAGCGCCGCTGTCCAAGCGCTACCACGGTCAGCGTCTTGCAACATTTGAATTTCATCAATAATGGCAACTTCAACCATTTTGTGCGTGTTCAGCATTTCAATGGTGGAAGCCGTATGTTGTGCACCCTCCATAAACGTACGCTCTTCCCCCGTGATTAAATTGCAAGGCACGCCAGCGGTCACTAAACGGTCACGAATTTCCATGGCAAGTAATCTTAAAGGCGCTAAATAAACGCCAGAACGGGCTTTTTCTAAGGCAATCAACGCTTGATGTGTTTTGCCTGAATTAGTGGGGCCTAAATAAAAATGATGATGGCGGTTGAGCGCACGGGCTTGTTTAAAGCTTGCAATGTAATCAGATTGGAATTTTTTGTGAGTGGTCATATTGAAGTGAATTTAGCGTAAAGCGGGTAAAATACCAACTATCAATTTATTTTTCAAAGCATTGATCTTTTTTTATGCGCATTCAACTTTTACCAGATCAACTCATTAGCCAAATAGCGGCGGGCGAGGTCGTCGAACGACCTGCGTCTGCGTTAAAAGAGTTGCTCGAAAATAGTTTGGATGCACAAAGTACGGACATTCAAATCTCGCTTTTGCAAGGAGGCATCAAGCAAATGCGGGTGGCCGACAATGGGCAGGGGATTGCAAAAGAAGATTTAGATTTAGCACTCACGCGCCACGCAACTAGCAAAATTGCGAGTTTAGAAGATCTAGAGGCCGTTGCTAGCTTGGGATTTCGTGGTGAAGCATTGGCGAGTATTGCTTCGGTCTCGCGTACGCAGGTCATCAGCCGTGTACAAAATACGCAACATGCTTGGCGCATTTATTCAACGGGCAGTGACATTTCAAGTATTGAACCCGCCGCGTTGGATAGAGGCACGGTGATTGAAGTGGATGATTTATACTTTAATACACCTGCGCGCAGAAAATTTTTAAAAATGGAAGCCACAGAATTTGGACATTGCGAAGTGGCGTTTCATCGGATTGCATTATCACGGGCCGATGTTGCTTTAACCTTGCAACATAATGGGCGTGTGATTGATCGTTTGCCTATCAGCACGCCAGAAAAGCGTATCTCAACAATTTTAGGTGCAGATTTTTCGCAAGAATCAATTTTTTTAGATGAAAGTAGCGCAGGTTTGCGTTTTTGGGGTGTGGCGGCAAAACCTACCTTTAATCGACATAGCCGCGACACACAATACACTTATGTAAACGGCCGTTTTGTTCGGGATAAATTGCTCGCCCACGCGATTCGGCAAGCCTATCAAGATGTGTTGCATCATGATCGTCATCCTGCGTATGTGTTGTTTTTAGAATGCGACCCAACTTTGGTAGATGTGAATGTGCACCCGAGTAAAACCGAAGTGCGTTTTAGAGATGGGCAAGCGATTCACCGATTTATTTTTCATGCCTTGCAAAAGGCGCTTGCAAAACCAACGGGTGCGTCAAATGTTGTGTCAGCGAGTCAAGCGCCAAGCAATCCATTTGCCAATCCGGAACTACAAAAAACTGACTTCTCGTATCCAAAATATCAATCGCAGATGCCTTTATCTGTAAATGAATCGCATGGTTTTTATCAAACCATGTATGGGGATTTAACGTCTGAAAAGTTAACCAATCCTACGCAAAGCGTGGTTCAAGAAAAGGTTGAAAGTTTTGCCGATCAAACGCAGCAGGAACCTGCGCAAACATTTCCCTTAGGGTTTGCGCTAGGGCAATTGCAGGGAGTGTATATTTTGGCGCAAAATGCGCAAGGCCTTGTTGTTGTGGACATGCACGCCGCGCATGAGCGCATTATGTATGAGCAGTTAAAAAATGCGCTTGATGACGCGCAATTCACCGCAAAAAATATCGCCATGCAACCTTTGTTGCTGCCTGTGAGTTTCCAAGCGGATCGCTTAGAAGTGGCAACAGTGCAAGATTTATTGGCGAATCAGCCCCATATATTTGCTCAACTTGGGTTTGAGTTTGCCATACTTTCGCCCACAACGCTCGCCGTTCGGGCAGTGCCGACGATGTTACAACATGCCGATGTGGTGCAATTAGCGCGGGACGTTTTAAAAGACTTAAGAGATTATGGCGCAAGCCGCACGCTGACAGAGCGCCGCAATGAAATGCTAGGGACGATGGCTTGTCACGCTGCGGTGCGTGCCAATCGTCACTTAACGATTCCTGAGATGAACGCCTTGCTGCGGGATATGGAAGCAACTGAACGCAGTGGTCAATGCAATCACGGCAGGCCAACGTGGTTTCAAGTCACCCTGCAAGATTTAGATAAAATGTTTATGCGCGGCAAATAAAATATAAAAATAAATATGACACTAAAACCAGCTTAATTTTTGACAATTCTGCTGGTTGGGTAAGCGGTTTCAAACACTTTTTCTTGATCATTTTTCACAGTGTTAATCGCATTTTTTTGCGTAACTCTAATATAACTCATGGTTAAACCAATCAATAAAAAGAGCACGGTGCTCACCATATTGAGTGCACTGAGTGTTGCTATGTTCACAGAAACGCCCAACAACACAGCGAGTAAACTTTTACCACATAAGTATTCCAAACTGTTTTGATCTTTAAAAGTTTTTAAATGTTTGTTAAGCGGCAATACCGTAAACAACAAAATTAATACAAAAATTGTCAAGCCAACCAAGCCATAAGTGAGCGCCATTTGTATGTAGTAGTTTACAAGATCAATAATTCCTTGACCTTGAATCAAAACTTGCATTTCAGGTTCACGCGTTGGGTCATAAAGCCCAAAAAATGGATAATTTTTAATCACTAATATTGATTGATCAAAGAGTTGTGCGCGGTAATCAATGTTTCCTTTCTCAACACTTCCAATAAATGGCAGTAAATTAATAATTTTTTGACCGCCAGGAATAATGCTAAGTAATGGAAGCGTGAGGATTCCAGCAATCGCCATCAATGAGATATTTCTAAGTCTTTTACTACCAAGGCTAAAATAAACCAACATCGTTATTGCTGCGCCAACCCATGCGCCCCGTGCAAGTGGAGAAATTAGTCCGCCTACAATTAATAAAAATCCACCAAATTTTAGCCAATTTGCTTTAATAATATTTGATAAAAAAAGATAAAATCCAAAAGCAATCAACATGACATAACCCAGCACTAAGGCATGATCCATAGATGAAGAGGCTCTTAACATACCATCTCTGCTAAGGTAATCTTTTGCGCCAAAAGGCAATGAGAGCGCTAACGAACCATGTAACTCACCGTAAAGTAGCCATGTTTTTGCTAACTCAATTATTCCAATGCCACCGACAATACCGCAAATAAATAAGTAGGCAATCATGACGGTAGTTAATTGCTTAAAGTCTTTAATGTAACGGCTTGCAATGTAGTAAGGTAAAAACATTTCAATAAAAAAATAAAACGACCATCTAGATTCTTCTGACCAAGTACTGGGCACAGGTATGTATAAGCCTCTAAATTGCAAAATTCCCATTAGCACTACGAAGGATAAAACTAATTTATCTGTGGCTATCTTGCCAAATTTTGGTGAAAAATTATGTTTTTTAGCTTTCAATAAAAGTGGAAGTAATAGGATGAGAGAAAGTTCTCTCGTTAAATTGATGCTAAATAGAACGGAAATTTTTTCGGTATAACTTGGTATTGCGAACAATAAGATGCAAAATAATGCTAATTTATTTTCAGCCTGTTTTGACATAAAGTAAATAAAAACAGCGCTAACTGAAACAAACAAAAGAAAGTTAAAGGTAAAAAAAGCCAGCAGCGTGACTACATACCAAGAGATAACCCATATTCTGAACTCTTTTTTTGGGATAGCTTCACTAAATGCTAACTTAAAATAAATTATTGGAAAAGCTGCAATGAGCGTAATAAAGATCATTGCATTAATACTTGATGATAAATAAGCCATAAAAAAGACATCAATGTTGAGATAATTTGATTATAGAGGCTTAAGTTAGGCTAGACAAAGTAAATATTTTTTGTGTTTACCAAATCAATCAACATTGAAACTTGCATAAATTTTGAGGGGAATTGTATTAAACAAGCATCGTTAAAAAATCGGTCGATTAATTCAGGCACATGGATTCTAATTAATCACTTGGTGACACAGGTCGTTCGGTTTGCTTGTAACATTATTGTTTCACGCCTACTCATGCCAGAAATGTTTGGGGTGATGGCGATTGCAAATATTTTTATGATGGGCTTTATTTTGTTTTCTGATATTGGCCTTCATACCAATATCATTCAAAGTGCACGTGGGGATAAAAAAACATTTTTAGATACCGTTTGGACCTCGCAAATTATGCGCGGCGGCGTGATTTTAATATTTGGGTGCATCATTTCTGCAGCCTTATTGATGGCGAATCATTACAGCTGGCTAGCAAAAACCAGTGCTTATGCAGACCCCAATCTGCCCTCTATTATCATAGCGCTTGCGCTCTCATCAGCAATTGTTGGCTTTGAATCAACAAAATCTGTGGTTGCCAGCAGAAATTTAGATGTTAAACATGTAAAAATTCTTGAAATTGTCAGCACTTTAGCGGGCATGCTTTTTATGGTTTTTTGGGCATGGTATCAACGCACTGTTTGGGCTTTTGTTTACGGCGCTTTTGTGACCAGTATTTTAAAAGTAATTTTGAGCCATTATTGTTTAAAAGGCATCAACAATAGTTTTCATTGGCATAAAGAAGAATTTAAAGAAATTTTCTCTTTCGGAAAATGGGTGTTTGTTTCATCC
This sequence comes from Methylophilaceae bacterium, assembly GCA_965247415.1. Lineage (GTDB taxonomy): Bacteria > Pseudomonadota > Gammaproteobacteria > Burkholderiales > Methylophilaceae > Methylotenera. The sequence goes on along the minus strand of OZ252007.1, from coordinate 185,785 downwards.
ATCATTGGTTTTTTCTTTTTAACCATCGACAAAATAATGTTAGGCAGCATTATGACGCCTAAAATGTTTGGTTTGTTTGCCATTGCAATGTTGATATTAGGGGCGGTAAAAGAAGTATTTTCTAAAGTTTTTTCTGGTGTTTGTTTCGCCGCATTTGGTGAAACTTATCGAACAAATCCTGAAAATTTAAAACAAATTTATTATAAATACCGTGTTTATTCTGATATTGGTTTATGTTTTACCGCAGGTTTTTTGTTTGCCATATCACACGTTGTTTTTGGTGTTTTGTACGATGAGCGTTATGAAGGCGCAGGTAAAATTTTTCAAATACTTTCACTCAGTATCATTGGCATGCGAAACGATTTAACAGGGCAACTTTTTATGGCCGTTGGTCAACCCAAATTGTTAACGTTATTGCAGGTGATTAATTTAGTGATTCTTGGCACCTCAATTCCACTTGCCAACAATTACTTTGGCATAGATGGCGCGCTTTGGATGGTAGCACTAAGCCCATTTATTGTGACGCCCATGATGATTAAATACAAAATGAATCTTGGTTATTTCAATGGTTATAAAGAGTTGATTGGTTTTATTTTCTTGCCGATTGGTTATTTTTTGGGTCAAGGTGTTGTGTATCTATTTAACATAATCAAATGAACATGTTGATTAATTTTTTTCTTTTTTGAGTCAATATATTTTGGATATTTCAGTAATTTTTGTCAGTTATAACACCGCTGAAATGACCATTCAATCATTACAGCACCTTTATGCCTCTGAACACCCCTATCAAATGGAAGTGGTGGTGGTGGATAACGCCTCGCGCGATCATTCTGTGGCTTTGATTAAAGAAACTTTTCCAAACATTCCGCTTATTGAAAATAAAGTGAATGTTGGTTTTGGGCGTGCCAATAATCAAGCATTACCCATTATTTCAGGCCGCTATGTTTTGCTTCTCAATACCGACGCATTTGTGGAAAAAGACAGCATTGCTAAAACGGTTGCTTACATGGATGCGCATCCAGAATGTGGAATTTTGGGCGTTAAACTGTTAGGCGAACAGCAAGATTTACAGCCATCTTGCCGCTATTTTCCAACCCCTTTGAATATTTTTTTGCATACTACAGGGTTTGCAAGATTTTTCCCCAAAGTGCAACTGATTGATGAAATGCAATGGCCACATGATGAGGTGCGAAAGTGTGATTGGGTGCCAGGTTGTTATTATTTAATTCGCCAAGAAGTGATTGAAGATGTGGGTATGTTTGATCCACTGTATTTTATGTATTGCGAAGAAGTTGACCATTGCTTTGCCACTAAAAAAGCAGGCTGGGAAGTTGTTTATTTTCCATTGCCAGTGTTGCATATTGGCGGGCAAAGCGCAAAAACAGACAGCGAAATCACGCAACAAGGCCGACAAATTAAATCATTACAAATTGAAAGTGAATTACTTTATTTCAGAAAAAATCATGGGTTAGCATGTGTTTTTCAACACTTATTTTTAATTAATTTAGCCGATTTAATTCATATACTAAAAAGCCTCATCCGTTTTCAGCCTTTGCAAAAAACATTGAGTTTTTTTAAACATTCTTTAGCCGTTTGGAAAACATTTTTTATCACAAATTTTGCAACAAAAGCCACTAAGTAGCTGGAAAATAGGTAAGCGCATACAATGTTTGAAAATATTAAAAAAGACTTACAAAATTATAAAGGCGATTGGGCTGCGCAAGGTTTTTGGGTCATGCTGGTTTATCGATTTGGTCGATGGCGTTATCAGGTAAAGCCCGCTATTTTGCGTAAATTTTTTTCATTTATTTATAAATTTTTATATAAATTAATTCAAATTATTACGGGCATTGAGTTTCCTTGCGAGGTTGAAATTGGCGAAAACTTTATCATTGACCATTTTGGCGGCATTGTTGTGAGCGGATATGCAAAATTTGGCGATCATTGTCGCATTCGAAATGGCGTGGTGGTGGGCTTGAAAAATGTTCATCATGTGCGTGCGCCTGTTTTTGGCAATGATGTAGATATTGGCGCGGGCGCAAAAATTTTAGGTGAAATTCATATTGGTAACCATGTTTTTATTGGCGCAAATGCTGTAGTGCTTACTGATGTCCCTGATCATTCAATTGCGGTGGGTGTTCCTGCAACCATTAAACCCATTAAAAAATAGACCCCATCAAAGTATAAAACCACGAAAGAATTTGAATGGAAAAAAAAGTATTTCAAAGTGAAGGACCTAGCCCACAGACAGGCAGCAACCCAAGTGGCAGCAACCCAGTGGGCGTGGTGGTGATTGGGCGCAATGAAGGGCATCGACTCATTGTTTGTTTAGATTCTCTAACAGATAAAGTTGAGCATATTGTTTATGTAGATTCAGGCTCTGTAGATGACTCCGTTAAACACGCTGAAGAACTCAATGTAAATGTGGTGCAATTAAACATGAACACACCATTTACTGCGGCACGCGCACGAAATGTCGGGTTTGCTGCCTTAATGGAGATTGCGCCACACATTGAATATGTGCAATTTGTAGATGGTGATTGTGAAGTGGTTGATTCATGGCTTGAATCTGCTCTGGATTATTTGGATGCCTACGATGAAGCTGCCGTGGTTTGTGGCAGACGACGCGAGCGCTATCCAAGAGATACCATCTATAACATGATGTGTGATCTTGAATGGAATACGCCCGTTGGTGAGGCAAAAGCTTGTGGTGGCGACGCGCTGATACGCGTTAAAGCTTTTAAGCAGGTGGCAGGTTACAAAGAATCACTGATTGCTGGGGAAGAGCCAGAACTTTGCGTGCGATTAAGAAAAAATGGCTGGAAAATTGAACGATTAGACGAAGAAATGACCCTGCATGATGCCGCAATAAGTACCTATTCACAATGGTGGAAACGCACAAAGCGTGCAGGATACGCCTATGCGGAAGGTAGTTTTTTACATGGCAGCCGCCCAGAGCGCCATTGGGTGAAAGAATCTTTACGTATTTTATTTTGGGCATTGCTGCTTCCCATTTTAATTTTCATCACACTGTTTTTTCATTGGCAAGTTAGTTTGGCGTTAGTCTATTTGTATTTATTTCAATATGTGCGATTAGCGTTAAAAAACATGCAAAAACGGCGTCCATTTCCTTGGAAATTAGCAGGCTTTAGCTTGATGAGTAAATTTGCTGAGTTTCAAGGTTTTTTCCAATTTTACAAACAGTTAGCTTCAGGCAAACAAGCCAAAATCATTGAGTACAAATAGCCTAAAAGCTTTAAATATAAACGCAATTTTCATGGAAATTTTCTAGATGGCATTACAAGCAGCGCAATTAAACGCAAAAATATCAATCATTGGCACAGGATTTGTTGCCGATCTTTACATGCGTTCGCTTGAAACGTTTCCAAATATCAAGCTATTGAAAGTGTTTGATATTGATGCTCAAAGGTTGAATGACTTTTCAAACTTTTGGAAAGTTACGCCTGCAAAAAATTTAGAAGATTTGTTGGCAATCAACGCCAGTGCAGATGAAAAGCCAGATTTAATTTTAAATTTAACCAATCCAGGCGCGCACTTTGTTGTTAGCAAAGCATGTTTAGACGCAGGGATTAATGTTTATAGTGAAAAACCCCTTGCCACTAAAATGGAAGATGCTTATGTTTTACATGCGTTAGCAAAACAGAAAAATTTAATTCTTACATCAGCCCCCTGCAGTTATTTAAGTGAAGTTGCGCAAACCCTTTGGCGCGCGGTTCGAGACAGCGCAATTGGTCAGCCATTGTTGGTTTATGCTGAACTAGACGATGACTTTATTACGCAAGCGCCGTATCAAAAATGGATGAGTGAATCGGGTGCGCCTTGGCCTTATCGAGATGAATTTTTAGTTGGATGTACTTTAGAGCATGCTGGTTATTACTTAACTTGGCTAATGATGATGTTTGGTAGTGTTAAAAAGGTAATTGCTGCCTCAGCAGAGTTAATTAAAAATAAATTGGCAGATTTGCCCCAAAGTGCGCCAGATTTTTCTACAGCCACTTTGTTTTTTGAAAATGGCATGGTTGCCAGAATTACCTGCGGCATTGTTGCGCCGCATAATCATGGTCTGCGCGTGATTGGTGAGCAAGGTGTTTTAGAAGTGAACGAAAGTTGGAATAACGCGGCAAAAGTCAAAGTGCGTAAACGTTATGTTATTCGACGTAAATTGATGAATAGTCCCTTTGCGCGCCGTTTTAAACTTAACGGTCCAACGCATCCCAAAGTACCCCGCAGGGGAGCCGCGGCAATGAATTTTGCGCTAGGCCCAGCCGAGGTTTTAGCTGCGTTGCAAGATGGGCGTGATAAAACTTATTTGGCTGATTTTGCGCTTCATTTAAACGAAGTGACTTTGGCGATACAAAATTCATTAGAGTCTGAAGGTGTCCAAATCATGAAAACGCAGTGTCCCACACTTAAGCCGATGCCTTGGGCGCTTTAGATTTTTTTAAAAAATAGATTAAAAAAAATGAAAAAAAATATTAATTTTGGCATTGTTGGCACAGGGCAAATGGCTGCAACCATGATGGAAGCGTTTAAGCATTTACCCAATGTGAATGTAATGGCTGTTTGTGGCAGTGCTGAAGACAGAACAAAAAAGTTTGCATCAGATTTTGCAATTCCTAAAGTTTTTCTTAACTTAGAAGATTTTTTAAAAAATAAAGAAATTGATGTGGTTTATATCGCCAATGCTACTGAGCATCATGCGCCTACCACCATTGCAGCATTAAAAATGGAAAAAGCTGTTTTATGTGAAAAACCGATTGCAATTTCAGAGTCAGAATGCAAAGAAATTGAGTTGGCGGCAAGAAAAGCTGGAAAATTGTGTATGGAGGCAATGTGGACGCATTGCTTGCCAGCTTACCAAGCATTCTTTCAAGAAGCGCAAGCGTTAGATCAACCAAAACATCTTTTTGCGGATTTTGGTTATCCTGTAAGCGAAAATTTAAATCCAAGGTTATTTTCAGCTTCAAGTGGCAGTGGCGTTTTACTAGATCGCGCTGTTTATCCCATTGCATTGGCAACAAAATTATTTGGAACGGCAACGGCTGTAGAATCGCACATTATTCGCAATCAAGCAGGCGTAGATGTGCATGCAAATCTACTTCTAAAGCATGAAAATGGCTGCACTTCATCGCTAGCGGTTTCATTACAAGCGTTATTACAAAATAAAGCAGTCCTTTCTTCTTCACAAGGCAGCGTTAGTTTAGAGCCGCCATTGCTTGGCGCAGAAGCAATGTTGGTTCAAGGCTTCAATATGCAAACGCAACCCTTTTTTGAAAGCAAAGGGTTAAAAGGCAATATCAAAAAAATATTGAAGCAATCCTCTTTGCTCCGCTTTTTTAAAAGCAAAAAAAAATCAGGAAAATCAAGCTTTTACACTTACGGTGCCAACCAATATTTACCATTATTAACACATTTTTGTGCGCTTCTTAATAATGGTAAATTGCAAAGTGATTGGATTCCTTTAACACTTTCTAGTGAAGTCTTGCGCGTGATAGATTTAACAAAATCTAATCAAGAATCATCTCAATAAAAATTTAAGGATACTTTTTGAAAATTGGTTATTTAATGAACTCTTATCCCATGACCAGCACGACATTTATCCGTCGTGAAATGGAAAGCCTAGAAGCGCTAGACATGGGCGCTGAGCGTTTGGAAATTAAGCGCTATGCCGTGCGGCATTGGGCGGGAGAATTGGTTGATCCGCTAGACATTGCAGAGCAGACGCGCACGCATTATTTGCTAACGGGTAATGCGCGAAATTTATTTTTATCATTTTTAATGGTACTTTTGTTTAACCCAATTGGTTTTTTTCGCGGGTTTAAACTTTGGCTAAACGTATGTAAAAACGCGGGCAGTATCGGCGTTCGACAAATCGCTTATTTATTGCAAGCCGCCTATTTTTTACGCCGTTCAAAGCAAGATGGTTTGCAACATGTGCATGTGCATTTTTCAACCAATGCAAGTACGGTTGCTATGTTGGCCAAACAAATGGGCGGCACATCTTATAGCTTTACTGCACATGGCCCAGATGAATTTGTTGATCCTACAGCAGCGAGTCTTAGTCTAAAAGTGCAACATGCAAAATTTGTAGTCGCAATTTCTAATTATTGCCGCGTACAGTTAGTGCGTTTTAGCAGCTATGATTTTTGGGAAAAAATTATTATTGCGCATTGTGGTTTGCATTTAGATGAATTTAAACCTAGTTTTTCTTTTGATGCCAATAATCAATCTGTCGTTTGTGTTGGCCGCCTATGCCCGCAAAAAGCACAATTACTTTTTCCAGCGGCTGTCGCACAAATTAAGCACGAATTTCCAAATTTTCATCTGCATTTAATTGGCGATGGTGAATCAAGAACCGCGCTGGAAGCTGCAATTAAACACCATGATGTTTCAAAATTCATCACCATTCACGGTTGGCAAGCCAATGCAGTAGTGAGAAAAATGCTGCTTGAAAGCCGCGCGTTATTATTACCAAGTTTTGCTGAAGGCTTGCCTGTGGTCATTATGGAAGCGTTTGCCTTAGGGCGGCCTGTGATATCAACCTATATTGCTGGCATTCCAGAGTTAGTGGATGAAACTTGTGGTTGGATGATTCCAGCAGGTTCGATTGATGATATTGCAAATGCACTGCGTTCAGCCCTAACCGCGCCTGTTGAGCTTTTAAAAGCGATGGGAATTGAAGGGCGGCGGCGCGTTGAAGAACGTCATCATTTGAATAAAATTGCGCCGATTATTTATCAATCGTTTTTCAAAAATTAATCATTCTTTTTATCAAAGTATTCTAAAATGCTTTCAGCGTTTAATGTTGTTAATTTTTATTTATATCAATGTAAGTTAAGTGATTAAGAAAGATGTTGATGTTGCTTTTCACCCAATCCAAAATTCAGTTTTTAATAAAAGTTAATTTATGATCATTGAAATTTTAATGGCCGAGATTTTAATGACGTCGATTGCTTTTTTGCTTTTAATTCCAGTCATGGTTTTTTTAGTTCAAATTGTTTCTGCATTCTTAATCAATCACCCTTTTAGAAGTTTTTCAGGTGCTGAACCAACGTTCGCGGTGCTAATTCCTGCGCATAATGAGGCGTTAGGCATTGCAGAAACATTGGGTTCAATTTTGCCACAATTAAAAAAATCCGATTATTTACTGGTTGTTGCAGATAACTGCACGGATAATACTGCTGAAATTGCGCGGCTACATGGGGCTGAAGTGATTGAAAGAACGCATGAATCTCAAAAAGGTAAAGGTTATGCTTTAGATTTTGGGATTAAATATTTATCAAAAAAAATGTTTGATGTGCTGATTATTATTGATGCTGATTGTATTGCGGAAGCTAAATCGCTCAAGAATTTAGCTTTTTATACGTTACAACAGCATAGACCTATTCAATCGCTTTATTTGATGAAAAATAAATCAGAAGCTGGATTGAAAGCAAAAATAGCAGAATTTGCATGGTGCGTTAAAAATTGGGTGCGCCCAATAGGGTTTTCAAATTTGGGGCTTCCATGTCAGTTAATGGGGACTGGCATGGCGTTTCCTTGGCAAATGATGATGAATGCTGACTTAGCAAACGGAAATATTGTGGAAGATATGAAATTAGGGGTTGATTTTGCCTTGGATGGTCACGCGCCATTGTTTTATCCGCATGCGCGTGTAACGAGTTATTTTCCAACCACAACTGAAGTTCAACAGGGACAAAGCAAGCGTTGGGAACATGGACATATTTCAATGATTTTATCTGAAGCACCTAAATTAATAAGTAACGCAATCCGTCAACGCAATGTTTCAATGGCAGCAATGGCGTTAGATTTATCTATTCCGCCACTTGCATTATTGGTGGGCTTGTTAAGTTGTATTACGTTGTTAAGTGAAATTTTTGTTCATTTTTTAAATATTGGGCATGTTGCAAATAGCATTAACCAAATCAGTTTATTTATGTTATTCACGGCGGTGAGCATTGCTTGGTTTGGATGGGGTAAAGCGATTCTTTCATTGTCAAATATGTTGTATATCCCCGTTTATATTTTGTTGAAAATTCCAAACTACTTTAGTTTTATTTTCAAAAGACAAAGTAGTTGGAATAAGACAACAAGAGAGAATAAGTAAGGCTATGGACGATTTTAATAGAAATGTGTACTGCGTCTGTGGTTTGCCGATTGATGCGCTTGATATGAATAACGCGATTAGCCAATTGCGTAACGCTAAATTCAAAAATAAATCTTGCTTCTTGTCAACGCCCAATATTAATTTTGTATCAATCACAGAAAAAGACCCTAGCTTTTTACAGTCTGTTATTCACAGTGATATTGTGGTTGCTGATGGAACACCCATTGTGTGGGTTTCTGGTTTGTTGGGCATTCCTATTAAGCATCGTATTGCGGGTTCTAGCTTATTTGAGTTTATGAGCAAAGAATCTCGTAGAAAAATGAATGTTTATTTTATGGGGGGTGTGGATGGCGTTGCAGAAGCCGCATGTCATCAACTGAATAAAACTTCAAAAGCATTAACTTGCGTTGGTTACTATTCACCAGGGTTTGGCAATATTGATGAAATGAGTACTGAAAATATTATTGCTAAAATTAACGAAAGCCGCGCAGACTTTTTGGTGGTCGCTTTAGGGGCTAAAAAAGGTCAGGCTTGGATTTTAAAAAATCTGAATAAAATTACTATTCCGCTTAAAAGTCACTTAGGAGCGGTGATTAATTTTGAAGCACAAATTTTGAAAAGAGCCCCTTTATTTATTCAAGAATTAGGCTTTGAATGGCTTTGGCGGATTAAGGAAGAGCCATCTTTATGGCGTAGGTATTTCAAAGATGGCTTGTTTTTTAGTCGAATCTTAGTGACCCATATCTTTCCGTTAGCAATTTGGTTAAAGTTAAATAAATCCCGCATTATGTCCCTTGCTGATGAAAGTAGTGTGAGCGTGTCAAGGGAAGCCGATACGATTGTCATCAAAGTGAAAGGGGTTGTTCAAGACCCTGTAAGTGATGAAGTTAGAGCGATGCTTCGACAAATATCCACCGAAAATAAAAATATTCATGTTGATTTTAGCCAAACATTTTATGTGGGTTTTGGTTTTTTGGCATTGTTATTACTTTTGAAAAAGCATCTTGATAAAACAGGTTTTCATCTAAAATTGATTAAATTGAGCCGTCAGATGAATCGGGTCGTTCGGTGGAATATGTTGAATTATCTTAAAGGATAATTCAACAAACTGTATTGTTAATGAAGATGATGTATTCGTTTTTTTGTATCAACCTCTATTAATGATAACAAACGTGGAAGTTTATATAAAAAAGCATTTCCCAAGTATTCGGGATAAGATTCATGCAAGAAAAACAAAACGCTAAATCTTTAAAAGTGTTAATTGTGAGTGAAAATGCCTCCCGTGAGTTTGGTGGAGAGGCAATATTGCCATTAAACTATTTTATGATGCTGACGGAAAAAAATATTGATTGTTATTTAATTACGCATGAACGCGTCAAGGCTTCTTTGCAATTAATTACAGAGCTTAATCAATCAAAAATATTTTATATACGCGATACGAAATTTATAACTCGTCTTATTCGCACTCGGGTATTTCTTTCAGAAAGAATTTGGCAGGTGACTTTTGGGTTATTGCATTATTTAATAGAACAGTTTCAACTATGGAATATGGCAAGGTTTGTTGTTAAAAATAAAAATATATCCGTTGTTCATCAGCCCATTCCAGTATCTCCAAAATATCCTTCGTTGATGTTTGGTTTGAAGGCGCCCGTTGTGATTGGGCCAATGAACGGTGGCATGCACTTTCCCAAAGCGTTCAACGGAATGGCGTCGCCAGTGGAGCGTTATCTATTTTTAATTTTAAGATCTTTATCTACATTGATGAATGTCATTCTGCCTGGAAAGTTATTTGCAAAATTATTGCTGGTTGCCAATCAAAGAACTGCCGATGCACTGCCATTATTTCGATTTGGACAAGTGAAAACGTTGGTTGAAAATGGCGTAATTTCAACAAGGCTTGCTCCTAAAGTGAGCGATAAAAGAGGTTTAACAGAAAAAATAAAAATTATTTTTGTGGGAAGAATGGTTGATTGGAAAGCGATTGATATTCTGATTGATGCATTTCATCAAACTAAGTTAGCCAATTTGGAGTTAATGTTGATTGGCGATGGTGTAGAAAGACCAAAGTTAGAGCAAAAAGTAAAAGAATTGAATGCAAAAAACATTACTTTTTATGGAAGTATTCCATTTTCGCAGATGAATCAATATTATGATGAGTCTGACATATTTGTTTTGCCAAGTATTAGAGAGTGCGGTGGTGCGGTTGTGTTAGAGGCAATGTCTAGCGGATTGCCAGTGATTGCAACCAATTGGGGTGGGCCAGCAGATTATTTAACGCCTGAAACGGGCATATTAATTGAGCCACTTTCAAGAGAATATATGGTGACAGAATTTGCAAAGCAGATTGCCTTATTATCTAATAATAAGGAACTGCGACAGCGACTTGGTTATGCGGCTGCATTAAGAGTAAAAAATAACTTTTTGTGGGAAAATAAAATCAATCAAATGATTGAACTTTATCAATCAGTGATTTGATTGTTGCGATTTTATTTTTTAGTACAGTTTACTTAGCTTTAAAAGCACCTTAAAACCGAACGTTAATACCTAACGTTGATACCTAACCTGGATGAGGCAACAAAAATATGTATGAAGCATTTTATGGGCTAACAGAACGTCCTTTTTCAATTCAGCCAGACCCTGATTTTTTATTTTTAAGTAATCGGCACAGCATGGCTTATGCAATGTTGCAATATGGCATTACTAACCGTGCTGGGTTTACGGTCATTTGTGGTGATATTGGTTGCGGAAAAACAACTTTGGTGCGGCATGTGCTCAATAATATTGATACCGATGTCACGGTTGGCATTGTTTACAATACGCACAAAAATGTGGATGACTTGCTCGGCTGGATTATGCTCGCTTTTGGTCAAAGTTATGATGGCTTGTCTGACATTGCTTTATTTGACGCATTTCAGCAATACTTGATTTCTAGCTACATTGCGGGTCAACGGCTGGTGTTGATTATTGATGAAGCACAAAATTTAAACCCAAGTTCGTTGGAATCATTGCGGATGCTGTCCAACATTAATGTTGATAAAGATCAAATGCTGCAAGTCATTTTGGTTGGTCAGCCAGAATTGCGTGAGTTATTACGTAGACCTGATATGACGCAGTTTTTTCAGCGTGTTGCGGTAGATTTTTACATTCCACCATTGCAAACGCCTGAGGTTGAAAAATACATCACACACCGGATGAAAGTTGCTGGGCGAGCGAGAAAATTATTCACTAAAGAAGCCATGGAGAAAATTGCGATTGCGAGTAAAGGTGTGCCTAGAAATATTAATTTACTTTGCGATATGGTGTTGGTGTATGGCTTTTCCAGCGGTGCTAAAAAATTAGATGTTAATTTGGTTGAAGATGTGTTGAGAGACCGCAACGATTATGGCGTGTTAGGTCCACCAACCTAATTGAATTTTTCATGAACAATAATTTAATGAATAATAACAAGATGGAATAAGTTTGATATGCGTATTTTGATTACAGGCGGGGCAGGTTATATTGGCTCACATACCGCACTCGAGTTATTAAATGCTGGTTTTGACGTGGTTGTGCTGGATAATTTTAGCAACAGCAAACTTACATCAATTAAACGCGTTGAGGCAATCTGCAAAAAAAATATCACTTTCATTGAAGGCGATGTACGTGATCGCGCCTGCTTAAAAGCACTTTTTTCATCACATTCGATTGATGCAGTGATCCATTTTGCGGGCTTAAAGGCGGTCGGTGAATCTGTCAAACTACCATTAAAATATTACGATAACAACGTGTCTGGTAGCGTGGCTTTATTGGAAGTGATGGCAGAATTTAATGTAAAGAATATTGTATTTAGCTCTTCTGCTACAGTTTATGATGCGCCGGGCGATCAACAAATTCGTGAAGATTTTCCACTTAAACCGACCAATCCTTATGGGCAATCTAAGCTCATGGTAGAAAAAATCTTAAACGATTTTTCTGCATCTGACCCGACTTGGCATATTGCGATCTTACGTTACTTTAACCCAGTCGGCGCGCATGATAGTGGCATGATTGGCGAAGACCCAAACGGTATTCCAAATAATTTAATGCCTTATGTTTCGCAAGTGGCCGTTGGCCACCTTAAAGAGCTTAGCGTGTTTGGCGCTGATTATCCAACACCAGATGGTACGGGCGTGCGTGATTACATTCATGTGGTAGATTTGGCACAAGGGCATTTAGCAGCATTGAATGCACTAGCGGCGCAAGCTGGCGTACTGACGGTAAATTTGGGGACTGGGGTCGGTTACAGCGTGTTAGATTTAGTCAAAGCGTTTGAAACTGCCAGTGGGAAAAAAGTGCCTTATAAAATCGTAGCGCGTAGAGCAGGCGACATTGCGATTTGCTACGCTGACCCAACTGCGGCCAAACAATTATTAGGATGGGAAGCAAAGTTAGATGTGAATGCAATGTGCCGTGATGCTTGGCATTGGCAATCTAAAAATCCAACGGGCTATCAATAAGTGATTCTTTAGTTTTTTAAAATTTTGTTAGTAGCCCACGCGTTGCACGGGCGGTAAATTTTTAAGTTCTTCGTCGTCATACAAACGTCCGCGCGTAATAAACGCAAACCCACTTCCACAATCAAGTGAAAACGAACCGCTAGACCCTGGCATTGCGTCTAATATGGTATGCATGTTTTCTGCAAAAGAAAAATGACTATCGCTCATGTAATACATTGCGCCTGCGTCCAATTCTCCCAAAATTACATCCATGGCGCTGGGGTTAAATTCAAGTGCAGGCATGCAAAGCGGGCCACTGCCTTCACAACATCCACCAGATTGCAAAAAAATAATCGGCCCATGTTCTTCTGTTAGTTTTTTAATCAGCGCTTGTGCGCTTGGTGTTGCAGAAACACGTTCAGCCATGATGTATTCTCCAAAAAAAGAGGCGATTAAATCGCCTCTTATATTAATTTATACTAAACCCTAACTTAATTTAAGCATTTATCTCGCTAACTAAGAACTAACTAGAAAAAGCCCAATTTATTAGGGTTGTAACTCACTAATAAGTTCTTAGTTTGTTGGTAATGATCGAGCATCATTTTGTGGTTTTCACGACCAATGCCAGATTCTTTATAGCCACCAAATGCCGCATGTGCTGGATAAGCATGGTAGCAATTTGTCCAAACACGGCCTGCTTTAATGCCACGACCCATACGATAAGCGGTTGTACCATTGCGACTCCACACACCAGCGCCTAAGCCAAAAATCGTGTCATTGGCAATCGCAAGTGCTTCTGCTTCGTCTTTGAATGTTGTTACTGCGAGGACTGGGCCAAAAATTTCTTCTTGGAACACGCGCATTTTGTTGTGGCCTTTAAGCAAGGTTGGTTTTACATAGTAACCTTCAGAAAAATCACCAGAAAGCACGTTGCGTTCGCCACCAATCAATACTTCAGCGCCTTCTTGTTTACCAATATCAATATAATTCATAATTTTATTGAGTTGGTCGGCAGAAGCTTGTGCGCCCAACATTGTGTTTGGATCAAGCGGATTACCTTGTTTAATCGCACGAACGCGCTCTAACACGCGTTCAATAAATTTGTCGTAAATGGATTCCTGAATCAGTGCGCGAGAAGGGCAGGTACATACTTCACCTTGGTTAAATGCAAATAAAACCAAACCTTCAATGGCTTTATCAAAAAACGCGTCATCTTCATCCATGATGTCAGCAAAGAAAATGTTTGGCGATTTTCCACCCAACTCTAACGTGGCTGGAATCAAATTGCTGGCAGCAGCAGCGGCAATGGCTCGTCCAGTTGCTGTTGAGCCTGTAAAGCCAATTTTTGCAATGCGTTTGCTGTTTGCCAATGGCGCGCCTACTTCACGGCCGTAACCGTTGACAATATTCACCACACCAGGTGGTAATAAATCAGCGATTGTTTCCATTAAAATTAGAATAGAAATCGGTGTAAATTCAGCTGGTTTCATCACAATACAATTACCGGCTGCAAGGGCTGGAGCGAGTTTCCAAGCGGCCATTAAAATTGGGAAATTCCAAGGAATAATTTGCCCCACAACACCTAAAGGCTCGTGAAAATGGTAGGCCACTGTGTCGTGGTCAATTTCGCTGATGCCACCTTCTTGCGCGCGAATACACCCAGCAAAATAACGGAAATGATCTGCAGAAAGTGGAATGTCCGCATTCATTGTTTCACGAATTGGTTTGCCGTTATCCACAGTTTCTGCGGTTGCAATTAAGGCTAAATTTGCTTCAATACGGTCAGCAATTTTAAGAAGTACATTGGCGCGCTCTGTTGTTGAAGCTTTACCCCATTTATCGGCTGCAGCGTGCGCTGCGTCCAATGCAAGTTCAACATCTTCTGCGGTTGAGCGGGCTGCTTGTGTGTAAATTGTGCCAGTAATCGGTGAAACTACATCAAAATATTCACCTTTAGTAGGTGCAACCCATTTACCACCAATAAAATTATCGTACTTGGCTTTGTAGGGAATATTGACCCCAAGACCTTTTAAAATATCCAAACTCATGCTAACTCCTCTAGTATTTTTATAGATAATCTAGTAAAACGGGTTTACCGACCAGTATTATTAAATATAATTAATTTTTTTAAAAAAATTCACAAAACCCAGTAAATACAAGGTTTCCATAAAGAATTTTGGATAAACAATAAACCTTAGTTAAGGTTAAATCAAGCTTTTTATTGCATATTTGAATGAATAATTAGTAGACTATTTTTTATAAGACTGGGTTTTAAGTAATGCATTATAAACTCTAAAAAATGTTACAAAAATTATCCAATTCCAGATAAATTTGGAAGCCAGTTATGGATAATATATAATCCGACCCGTTACGGAGAGCTGGATGAGCGGTTTAAGTCACCACCCTGGAAAGGTGGCATAGGGGCAACTCTATCGAGGGTTCGAATCCCTCGCTCTCCGCCAAATTTGCAATAATCAAGTAAAGTAGGGTGCGCCTTTTGCACCTGCGTTTTTCAGCTAAAAATACTAATCCCAAGTAACGGTGCGGGCATTGTTTGAAACTTCTCTCAAAATCTAAAATCTAATATATAGAATAAGTGTGTTCTAAAGCATCGCGCGCAAGGCACTTCAATTTGTAAGCATTGATGAATATTTTGGCTTAACTATTAAGATTCGGTCATCGACTTAATTATCTATTACAATTTAGATTCTCGCCTACACGGCAATGACCAAAGTGGATGACTGACGATGATGCTAGTTAGATATGGCGTTTTGAAATGTTAAAAACTCAAATAATTCGCACTCGGAATCAATAAGAAATGTGGGACGAACAACTTTTTAAAAATACGTTGTCAGCGCAATCTTCTTCTCATCTTGTCGCGGATAAGCCGTATTTATTTGCCAAAGCCATTGCTTTACAGCACCCAGAAATTGACTTTACTGCTTATTTGTTAAGTTTTCTTGAAGTTAGCGCTCAATACTTACCGCGTTTACGCGCAAAAAAAAGAGATGAAGCGCTGAATTATGTCGAGTTAATCGAATATTTTTCAAAGCTAGATGCGCTTTATGCAAGATCGCCTAAAGTGGCGCTAAAAATCATCATGATGATCGTTGCGTTGGATAACAGTGGGTTTAACCATGTGGCATTTGTTGAAGTACAAAATAGAGTATTAAGCTGGTTGCAAAATGAGCTAATCCCTATCAAAAACAGAATTGATTTGGCTGCGCTTTTATGGAGCCACTTGCCAATGCGTAGTGAGCACTTTAAAGACCATTTATTAATTCCAGTGCTAATGCCTTTGTTTTTATCTTTGGCTAAAACAGACCCTGAATATATTCTAGAAAAGTTTGATTTGATTAGCACAAGGTTTACAGGGGTGATTGTGCATCGCGATCAAATATTCGCTAAATTTGTTGAACACCCACTTGATTTTTTGCAGTTTGCACGAAATGTTCATGCCTATCGGCCAAGTTTGCTTGTTAATGCATTACTTAATTGTGTATGGGAAGGTCGCTCGTATCGCTGTGCGCTAAAAATGCAGACACAAATTAGATTCGCCTTTACAGAGCAACAATTGAGAGTATTTTATGCTGAATTGTTTGATTTTATTGAGCATAGTGAGCGCGCTGAACGTATTTGCCAAGATTTAATTTTAGATATGCCGCCCAATGAATTTATTTACCACAAACTATTTGAGCCACTTTGGCAAATTGAAAATGCCAAACCCAAGCCAGACGATAAAAGCGCAAAAAACTTTTTTTTAATCGCAATTAATAATGTTAAAGGCAATGCCTATGTGGCGCAGGCTGAGCTTAAAATTCACGAATGGGCATTTGGGTTTAAAGAACTGTATGAAAATGGCGAGGCTTCATACCAGATAAATTATTATGAAGCTTACCGATTGAGGCCTAAATCTCCAGCTGATTTATTGCGGACCCACGCCAATTATTTAATGGAATTTGTGGCAAATACCACGCATCCAAATTTCCCTAGAATCAAAAATTTTGCATTACCAATTGTGGTTAAATCAAACGCTTTAACCATTATGATTAACGCTTATTGGGAAATGGTCAACTGGCTAGCAGATGGAGATAAGTTTTGTTTATTGCATGTGTTATTAGTGGGGATTAAAGCTGAATATATTCCAAGCACAGAAAACAAAAATATTCCTTTGTTAGAAGAAATCTCCTTCAAAACGACAGAGATGTTTGAGGCTGAGTTTAAAGCATTTATGCACACCAATCAAAATGAAGCAGGCTTAATTTTGGGTGTTGTGATTGGTAGAACAAGTCGGGATGACAGCAAATTTAAAAATCTATTAGAAGAAATGTTTCCTAAATTTTATGCTTTGTCGCCAACAATCGCGGAAACCGCTTATACGCAAGCACACAATATGTCAGGTTCACATAGCTTTAGATGGTTTTATAGGCCGATTGAAGAAAAAAGAAGGTTAGAAAGATTAAGCGCTAAAAAATTAGATTAACGTTGGAACTCTCTTAAATACCTAAACTAGCAGCCAAAATGAGCGCGCCATATCAAGCGCGGCTTGTGAGCGTAAATTCAATACTAACTAAAGGTTTTTTTAATTATATAATTCAGTCATGAACACGCACACTTTTAAAACATTAGATAATTTTGTTGGCAACACGCCACTGGTTAAATTGCAACGCATGAACCCAAACCCAAGAAATACTATTTTGCTGAAACTTGAAGGCAATAATCCTGCGGGTTCTGTGAAAGATCGCCCAGCTTATAGCATGATTACGCGGGCAGAACAGCGCGGTGATATTAAACCCGGTGATACCTTGATTGAAGCCACCAGTGGCAATACGGGCATTGCGCTGGCGATGGTGGCAGCGATGCGCGGCTATAAGATGATTTTAGTCATGCCTGAAAACCAAAGTATAGAACGCCGCCAGAGCATGAAAGCTTATGGCGCAGAGCTTATTTTGACACCCAAAGATGGCAGCATGGAATTAGCACGCGATGTTGCTATGAAATTACAATCAGAAGGCGAGGGCATTGTGCTGGATCAATTTGGTAATACGGATAATCCACTCGCCCATTATGAAGGCACGGGCCCAGAAATATGGAAACAAACGGATGGAAAAGTCACGCATTTTGTTTCTAGCATGGGCACAACGGGCACAATTATGGGCACTTCACGCTATTTAAAAGAGCAAAATCCAAATGTGCAAATTATTGGCGTGCAACCAGAAGAGGGTGCGCAAATTCCGGGTATCCGTAAATGGCCGCAAGAATATTTGCCAAAAATTTATGATGTCAAGCGCGTGGACGATTTGATGTATGTAGGCCAAGAAAACGCTGAAAAAACCATGCGAAAACTCGCTGAGGTTGAAGGCATTTTTGCAGGTGTTTCTTCTGGTGGCGCTTTATATGCTGCCATGCAGCTTTCAAAAACAGTTGAAAATTCAGTAATTGTGTCGATTGTATGTGACCGTGGCGACCGTTATTTATCAACGGGTGTGTATCCTTCTTAAACGTATGCGCGCGTTAAACATTACGCGGATTTTTGTTAGTTTGATGTTTGCAACATGGCATTTTGCAGCGCATGGGTTAAGTCAAATTTCATTATCTGCTGAACATATCAGCCATGAAAACACGGAAGCTAAAAATATTGCCATTAACTTAAATTTGGAAAATGTACCAAATTTACGTGTTCAATCCATCTTTAAACCTGATCAAGATTCTGAGTGGGTAAATTTTAATATTAAGTGTGATTCCTCTAACAATCTAATGCAAATGCCCTGGGTTTGCAGTGATGGCATCTTTAAAAATTTTCGAACAAACATTCCTTTTTCAATTGAAATCAATCAGTTATTTTTAAATCAGCAGTTAGATGTAAAAGGCAAGTTGCAGTTAAAAAATGCTAGTTTTAGCGATGAAGCTGGCTTGCATGCGACGGAAAAATTGACGGCAACGCTTAACTTTGAAGTGTTGCCTAACAAAAATAACATTGCTTGGAACACCCAACTAGACTGGCAAACGGGCGAAGTTTTTTGGCAACCTTTTTATTTTGCCAATGGTGGGCATCAACTTACTGCCAATGGGAAATTGCAAGACGATATTTTGCAGCTTGAATATGCCAATTTGCATCTTAAAAATATGGGTGATTTAAATGTTGATGGCGCTTTTGAGTTATCTAATAAAAACATCATTAGTCTAAATGCAGATTTACCAAGCTTAGATTTAAGCACGGCTTTTCCACTTTTATTTAAGCCATTTTTAGAAAAAACAGCATTTAGCCATGCGCAAATTGCGGGGCAAGCTGCGGTTAATTTTTCCATAAAAAATAATCAATTGATGAGCTCGCATCTACGTTTAACCGATGTGGACATTGCTGATGACAACCAAAAATTTGCGTTTTATAAACTGAATGCAGATTTACCTTGGCATTATGATATTCCACAAAATGTGCAACTTAGTTACCAAAGTGGTGAATTACTGAAAATGCCTTTAGGCGTGACCAATATTTCTGCCCAAGTGAATCGTTACGCAGTCACATCGCCCAACATGCGTTTGCCAATTTTAGATGGCGCGCTGAATTTATCGGATATTTCTGCTGCCCGTATTGATCAGCAATGGTTTTGGCATTTGCGCGCAAATTTAGAGCCTGTTTCTATGGCGGATTTAAGCACCAGCCTCAATATTCCACGCATGACAGGCCAAGCATCTGCAGAAATCCCGCTGGTGACGTATAACGATGGACTGCTGACCACAGACGGCGATTTAATTTTAAACGTATTTGATGGTACAGCGACGGTGCGGCATTTAACTATGCAAACGCCTTTAGGCATTTCACCCATATTGAATGCAGATGTGACGCTGCGCAATTTAGATTTAGGCAATTTAACGCGTACGTTTTCATTTGGCGCCATTGAAGGCAAGCTAGACGGTGATATTTTGGCGTTGACCATGCAAAACTGGAAGCCAATCAAATTTGATGCCACAGTGAAAAGTAGTGTTGGCAAATATCCTAAAAAAATCTCCCAACGCGCAGTAGAAAATATTTCTGCCTTGGGTGGCGCGGGTGCGGCAGCAGCCATTCAGCGCAGTGTGTTAAGGTTTTTTGAGCAATTTAACTATGAAAAATTAGGCTTAAGCTGCCAGCTACGCAACGATATTTGTAAAATGTCTGGCGTTGAGTCAACGCCGCAGGGGTACATCATCGTTAAAGGCAGTGGCATCCCTGCGATTACCGTCATGGGGTACAATCAAACGGTGGGGTGGGGCGATTTACTAGCAAGAATTCAACGCGTGATTGATGGCAACACCAAAGCTGTCATCAAATAAAAAACATCAAGCAAAAGTATTTAAATTCAAAAGGATAAAATGATGAAACATTGGCTCATAACGTTGGGGTTACTCGGCAGTTTATCTGCCTGCGTCACAATTAATATCTATTTTCCAGCAGCCGCGGCAGAAAAAGCAGCAGATAAAATTATTGATGATGTTTGGCAGTTAAAAAATGGCGGCCAGGAGAATGGTGAAAAGCCGGCAGTCAACACTGAAGAACCGAAAAAACCAGCAGAAGCTGTCACGCCTGCGCAATAAATGGAGAATAGAATGAAAAAATTATTATTAGGATTATTACTGACGTTCACTTTTTTAATGAGCTCTACCGCACAAGCCGCCGCCGATTTAGACATTAACGGCCCAGCCATTAGCAATTTAAAAGCCAGTATGCAAGCGCGTCACGCCAACCTTGCGCCTTTTTACAATAGTGGTGCAATTGGCCTCACTAAAGATGGGTTGATTGCGGTGAAAGATGCTTCAGCTGTGCCGCTGAAAGACAGACAAAATTTAAACAGTTTAGTCTCAACAGAAAATGCAGATAGAAACGCACTTTACAAAGAAATTGCGGTTGCCAACGGTCATGCCGAATGGGAAGCAGAAATTCGCAGCACCTTCGCGCAACGCTGGACACAAAAAGCGCAAAGTGGCTGGTGGGTACAAGATGCGAGTGGTTGGGTGAAGCGTTAATTTTTTTGAAAAAATGTTTTTTTAAAGATGAAGCTTGTTCACATAAGTTTTTTCTTATTTTGTTGTGAGTTGCTAATTAAAGAGACGCGGAAAAAGTGGCTACGTGGGCACATTGCTTCGTTGTGCTGTACCTGTCATCTTTGTAGAGTAATCACAGTTTCTGCATCCCGTGTGCGCCATGCACTTTATTCCGCCCGCTCACTTATTCCGTGTTTCCTTAATTTAAACAATTAATCCTACTTTGATTGTCAAAATGAACTTGTTTATTTTTATTAAGATAAGAAAATTAAACGCAAAAAATCTAAACAAAATTTAGAGTTGATTTTTTGAAAGTTACTAAAAAATATTAACTAAATCTGAAAGTTAATTTTTGCACTACCAAACTAACTGTTGGAAAAATTTACTTCATTGTCAATGTGCATTAAAAAGAGTTTTTAAAATGAATAAAATGATATT
Source organism: Methylophilaceae bacterium (assembly GCA_965247415.1). Taxonomy (GTDB): domain Bacteria; phylum Pseudomonadota; class Gammaproteobacteria; order Burkholderiales; family Methylophilaceae; genus Methylotenera. The sequence continues at coordinate 164,743 of OZ252007.1, read as the reverse complement.
TCTATTAGCAATTTCCAGCATTTTTCTATCCTCGCTGGCGCAAGTAACTCTCAAATTGGGAATGAGTCAACCCGTTGTATTAAGCGCAATTAGTAGCAGTTCTGCATGGGCAATCATTAAAGCAATTTCTACTAACTTTTATGTGATTGCTGGTTTGGGGTTGTATTTTTCCAGTGCCGCAGTTTGGTTGTTTGTGTTAGCAAAAGTAGATGTAAGCACTGCGTATCCATTCGTTGGTATCGGCTTCATTATTACAATGGCGCTCGCTTATTTTATCAATCATGAAGCGCTCTCAGTCATGAAAGTTACAGGTACGCTCATGATTACAGCAGGCATTATTTTAATTTCAAAAGCTTAGTACTCATGAAAAATGACCAAAAAAATATCCCGTTGTGTGTGGATTGTGATAACAGTTTGATTGCGACGGACTTACTTTATGAAGCTTGCTTTTTATTAATTAAGCAAAATTTTGTTAAATTATTTTTAATTCCAATTTGGCTACTCAAAGGTAAAGCTTATTTAAAAGCGCAACTTGCTGAAAATGTAGTTTTCAATTTTGGCAGCTTGCCATATCGACCAGAAGTTCTAAAAATTATTAATGACGCAAAAAAAGAGCAGCGTGCAATTGTGCTTGCGACCGCAAGTCCAAAAAAATGGGCTGATGGCGTTGCAGCGCATCTTAATTGCTTTACGCAAGTCATATCAACCGAGGGCGGTATTAATTTATCTGCAAAAAACAAAGCAGATAAATTAGTTTATTTGTTTGGAAATCTTGGCTATGAATATATTGGTGATTCTTCTGACGATATTATTGTTTGGAAACATGCACTTAAAGCTACTGTCGTTAACAAGAAAAATATTTTACTCAAAAAAGTGCCTCAGTATAACCAAGCAAACATCACCCATATTAAACCGCCTGCTGCAACCATCAAGTCTTATTTTAAAGCGATTCGCGTGCATCAATGGTTAAAAAATGCGCTTATTTTTGTACCACTATTAGCATCCCACCAATTTTTAGAGGGTGATTTAATTTATAAAGCATTATTAGCTTTTATTGCCTTTAGCTTTTGTGCTTCATCTGTTTACATTCTTAATGATTTACTTGATTTGGAGTCAGACAGACAGCATCACTCAAAAAATAAACGACCATTTGCATCTGGAGTTATTCCTATTCTCAACGGTGCAATTCTTACACCAATCTTGCTCGGTATTGCTATTTATATCTCCTTCAAATTTTTGCCACCACTGTTTGATTTGACGCTTATAATTTACTATGTCATGACACTTGCATACTCTGTAAAATTAAAACAACAAGTAATTGTCGATGTTTTAATGCTTTCAGCTTTGTACACCATTCGTATCTTGGCAGGCGCAGCAGCAACCAATGTTGTACCTTCATTTTGGTTACTTGAATTTTCACTGTTTACTTTTTTAAGTTTAGCGCTTGTTAAGCGCTATACAGAAATGGCAACTGCGTTAGAGAAAAATAAAAGTACCGCCAGTGGGCGTGGTTATTACACTGAAGATTTATCCGTTTTGATGGCAATTGGTGTAGGTTCTGCAATGTGTTCTGTGATGGTGTTTTCTTTGTATATTAACTCTGAAACTGCAGATGCTTTATACCCAAGTAAATATTGGTTATGGGGTGTGATTCCATTTATTCTTTATTGGAACAGCCGATTATGGATGAAAACACGCAGAAAAGAGATTCCAGATGATCCCGTATTATTTGCTGTCTATGATTGGCAAACATTAGTGATATTGGCGGCAATATTTAATTTATTTTTATTGTCTTCAAAAGCTTCATATATTGCATATTAATCTGTTGATTAATCTATGAGTTTTTTTACTCAAATAAATGTAAACAAATAGATTTAATAATGAGAGTATTGTTGACGCAATCTCGATAACCAAAGATTAAGGAAAGTTTTACTTCAATGATTCAACTAATTCTTAGCAAAAAATTAGAGAAAATACTTTTTGTACTCAAGAAAAAAGCAAAGTTTTATTTAAATATTAACTATTTAGCGCATTTTTTTTTAATTTTGAGTTTGATTTTCCTGTTAGTTTTTTTCATAAACCAAGATAAAAACTGGATAATTTTGAGTGGTTTAGGCGGTAAATGCTTAGATTTTGAAAACAAAGATTTTATTAACGGTGCGTACGCAATTGGTTATGAATGTTTTGATAACAAAGATACTCAACATTTTAATTTATCAAAAAAACGTATTAAGTTTGAAGATAAATGTCTTGCGGTGATGGGCGATGAAAAAGAGGGTAGCAAATTAGCTTTTCGTACTTGTAATAATAGTCAATCTCAACAGTGGCAATACAATACCGCACAAAACGCAATGGTTAGCTCAAGTGGTCAATGTGTTGATTTAGGCGGTGGCGCGCAATTTTGGCATCATCATCAGTTGCTGATATTATGGACTTGTAACGGTAGCGATAATCAGAAATGGTATTTAAGTAAACCAGTTCCAGCAAAAAATGTTAAAAATAAAAATGTGATCCTTGCAAATCAGTTAGAAAAAGTGATTGTTTCAGAAAAAGTAATTGCAGAGCGCTCTGGAAAATTGAATTTTAAAAACGGCTATAAAGATGGTTTATTACTGACCGAGGAACAATCTAGTCTGATTAAAACTAGCAAAGAATTTTATCTAGTGCCAGCAGGTAAAGTTGAGCGTGATGTTTTTAAATGAATTTCAACATCATCGCTAAGATGCATAAAGTGTGTTTAATTGTAAATTTTTTGAAATAGAAAGCTGATAATGTGCTTGGTGTTAGTCACAATATTCATAAAATAAATCACTCTGTTCATTTTCCTAACGGTAAGTTCTTTTTTTTTATTGGTTTAATCCTCAGCTTGCTTACTTCTTGTAGCAGCGTTAACCTAGATAAAATACAAACTAAAAAGACTTATTACGTTAACTCGGTGATTGGTAAAGACACAAATCATGGTCTTTCTGCTGATTTTCCATGGCGTTCTCACACTAAAGTAGAGACAGCAACTTTAAATCCTGGTGACACCGTCTTATTTGCTAGAGGTTCCGCTTGGCAAGGAGGTATAAAAATAAATGCTTCAGGCGAAAAAGGACAGCCGATTATTTTTTCTAATTATGGCAAAGGCTTATTGCCAAAGTTCTCAAACCCTAAGTGGTCTGATAATACAGGCAATGCTATTCGGCTGATTGGTGATTATCTGATAGTGGATGGACTGTACTTTTATAATGTATCCTCGCCGCCAAGCGGGGCGTTTGAAACTGTTTGGTCATCAGGTGCAATTCGGGTTATGTTTGGCGCAGAACATAATATTATTAGAAATTGTTATTTTGATACTGTACCAAAAGCTGTTCAATCGCTTGGCGAGTTTACCTTAATTACGAAAAACACCATGATAGGTAAGCAGGTTTTACTCGGAAGCCCTTATTGGGGGCCAATTGGTATTCAGCTTGGTATTGGCAATCAAGAAGTTTCTTACAATACTATAAAAGAATTTTGGGTTAAAGATGGACATGCGTGGGGCGCAGATGGCGGTGCAATTGAGTTAGATAACGGACATTATCACAAAGACAATATTTATATTCATCATAACCGTACCATAGATAATTGTGGGTTTCTTGAAATTAGTTGGAAATTTGATATACAGCGTCGTATTGTGCGAAATCTCAGAGTCGCGTTTAATATTAGCACTGATTATCAAAGTATCGGGTTTCTAGAAGCGCCACTATATGACTCACATATTGATAACAACACCTTTGATAGAACACACCAGCTTGACTACAACTCTACGCTTGAAGTTCAAATTGGTACACCTTTGGTTAGAAATAACCTGTTTATTATGAAAGGACCGCCGCCATTTAGCGCGGATGATGGCAAGCTGCATATTGTGTTACAAAATAATTGGTTTTACCAAATTGGTAATTTGAAACAGAAAAATATAAGAAAATCATTGGCTTGGAATGCAAATCCAAAGCTTGTTAATTTAGTGGATGGCGGAACTAGTGATTATCATTTAACAAAGGAAAGCCCTTTAAGAGGAGTTGCTCTCAACTTATCAAAAGAGTATGAAAAAGATTTTGAAGGTAAGCAACTTTCAGAAGATGTTGCTTGGGATGTTGGCGCTTTGCAATATCAATAAAAAATTTTAATTTTGCTTAAAAAATGATTTTAAGCATCAAACAACAAATGAAAACGTAAATTTATATTCAAACTTTATAAAAGGAAACCGTAGGCAATGAATACTAACAACACTATAAAATATTCAACAATAGTGATCATTTTATTATTAATTTCTTTAAGTTTATATTTTGTATTGCGCGAGCCTAGTCACTCGGAATGGGTTCTAATGAATGGCATTGGACCAAAATGCTTAGATGTTGAGGGCGGTAAAGTAGTGGAAGGCGCACGCATTATTGGCTTTGACTGTCATGCAGGTGTAAATCAACGTTTTGATATCACCATGAAAGGTGGCGTTATAAAGGTGGGCGGCTTATGCTTGGATGCTTCTAACGCTTCTTTTGATAATGGAGCAGAACTTATTTTATGGCGATGTCATGGCGGAACAAATCAAAATTGGATTTACGACCAAACTAAAAATCGCCTCTTAAATTACTATGAAAAATGTGTAGACTTAGAGGGAGGAGCAACATTTTGGCAAAATAGGCAGAGGGCGTTTCTTTGGGATTGTAACAATTTACCGAATCAAAAATGGTACTTTTCGCAGGCAGTTTTAGCTAAACGTATTAAAGGCGGCAAGGTTATTGATAACAAAACTCAGTTAGAGATTAAGCCATCAAGCAGTATTTATGCAAAATCTACGGGTGTTTTATATGATAAATTTGACAATCCAATTTTACCTAGTAAAGAAAATATAAACACGGTTGAGCGTGAAGCAACGATTATTGCGATACAAAATGAACGTGTTTTAGTGCCAGTGAGTAAAATTAAATAGTCTATTGTTTACTGAGAACCTTGTACAAAACAAAATGCTCGCCTCTTTGAATGGGAATTGTACATTCTGGTACTTTTGGAAATTTATTGATGAAAGTAACCATAACATATTCGTAAAAAGAAGCATTTTTACACACATTTCGCATATGTAATTCGGCATATGTGTATTTGTATGTACCATTACTATACCCCCATTGACCATATGGCGGATTCATTACAATAGATTCTGCGTTCACAGGTTTAGCAAAAATTGTGGGTACAAATGCTGCTCGCCTATAAATTGCTGCTGAAACAGCGTGCTGTAGTGGTGGTTGTGGCATTAAATCATCATCAGTAAAGTTATAGCTTTCAATCTTTGAGCCTAATTTAATTGCATCAAGCGCGGTTATAACTTCATTCATCCCTTTAGTTTGTTTGTTCCAAATCTCATTGACCTCAATAATTTTTACCGCATGCATGGTAAACGCTATGAAAATTATCAATATGACTCTAACCGTACTAACACGATAAACCTTGAGTGCGATTATCAAAAAGATGACAACAGAAAAAAGTCTTTTGTCTAAAAAGTAGCTGTTCATCATGGCTGACGGCGCTATTAAAAATACAGCCAATAATGACGTTGGTATCAAAAGCGTATAATTTGGAAATGACCTCAATGAGTTTTCTTTTAGCGTTCTAGTTTTTGAGGAGTGCACTAACCAAATTGTTGCTAATAATCCAGCTACATAAACTGGAATCAGCTTTAAATTGTAGGACAAAAACGGGGATAAAATGCCTGAAACTTTTGATTGAAAAACGTCTTGATAAATAATTGGGTATTTGACTGTTGAGTGTTCACATAAAAAAACGTAAACAAACAGGCTAGGTAACATGACCAACACACACCTGAATAATACTGTAAATCGTTTTTTCCATTGTGATTCACTTATGGCTAAGCAAAACTCATAAACACCGATGCATAACAATGCAACAGCATATCCCATCAAGTGAGAAAGTAGTACGATAATTAATAAAAAACTTGTTGTGAATTCAGTAATAATAATTTGTTTTTTTTCAAATTTTTTGCTGTAAATCCAAAATGCAAACAGTAAAAAACTTAGCCCAACCGCAAAAAAATAGTTTAAAAATCCCCAAATATAGTAGCGATTAAAAGCAAACGGAAAAGCGAGTAATGCTAACCAGGGCGGCCTCTTATTAATCACCCAAGAGATAATAGCCACGCTAAAAACTAATATGAGGTTAGTTACTGCAGCAAAAATACGAAGAGCAATTTCAGGGCTTAAACCGCATTTAACTAGTAGTCCAGCGATTACATCAAGCGCTAAGTTTGGGATGAGTGAGTGGTCTACAGAATAGTATTTTTGCCAGCCATCTACTGCCTGACCAGTCAATAGGTGTAATCTTGCTAAATGATTGGCATAATCAGACATGCCAAGATATTCATTTGAAATAAACGGCCAGAGACTTAGTGAACAAAAAATCGCAAAAGTTAAACCAAAAAAAAGCCAAGGTTTTTCAATTAAATGATGACTAATAAGTTTCATAACATTATGTTTTATTATCGTTTTTTAGTGAAATCACGCAAAGAATATAGAAAAAAAACATTACGCCAAATAGCATGGTTGACTGCATAAAATTCCACGGGCTACTTAAAATTTTATAGGTTATGGGATCAAAGTTTTGGCTTGTGATTCCATAGCACACTAACAGAAATAACAAACTCTGTTTCCCGAATGGCCTTAATTTTTGTGTGTAATAAAAAGCTAATGAGAATATTGGTAACAAAACGCCATAATGATGATTCCAAGCAACTGGTGAGGCGACTGTTGCAGCCAAAATGATGATAGAAAGATCAATATCTGTTGGTTTTTTATTTACGCGCCAAAAAAGAGCAAAGCTGATGATTAGAATTGAGCTGATTATGGTAGTAAAATAAACCGTAGCATTATAAGGTGGAAACTCTCCAGGTAAGAATCGATCAATGACACCATTCTGAAGCAATCGATGCATCAGCCCATTGATAGATTGATTTGCAAAGTAACTTTCACCATGTTGACTCAAAAAAGTGAGCGTATTAAGATAATCAAAAAAATTATTAGCGCCATATAAAATAATCGCTAATGTAACAGCTAATAACAATATGATGATGCCAGAAAAAAACATGGACCATTGTTTTCTCAAAGCCGCCCAAATAAAAATTAAGGCCCATTGCGGTTTGATGGTTGTACATATTGCCAATAAAACCCCCGACATCACATATTTTTGCTGAGAAAAACATAAAATGGCCCATGCGACTAAAACCACAATCCACGTTTGAACTTGTCCAAGATAGATGGAAATAATAATTGGATAGAATAGAAGCGTTAATCCAAAAAAACCAAATAGGGTTGAAAACTGTTTTATATCACTCAGTTTTTCAATAAAAAATGTTGGAATATTTTCACGATAATATAGGTTATAACAGAACCATGCCAAAAAAGGCAAAGTTACGATTGATATAAAGTTAAATAAACTGAACAGTGTTCCTAACTCATACACTGTATTACTTCTAATAAAGTCAAAAAATAACAAAGATGTAGTTGGATATTGAAATTTTAAGTGTTGATTAAAAAATAACTCTTGATAAACCAACCCGCTTGGATGTTGCTCAATATAATCAAGCGCTTGCGCAATAAACCACCATGAGTCTGTGATGAAAAATAAGTGGTTAAATTCATAAATAATCCACCCTAAAGATGTCGCCCCCATGTCAAAAACAATTTTATCTGAATCAAGCATTGCACGACTAAGTCTAGTAAAACCATTGTCTAATGAAGTGTAATAGGCAACTCCAAAGTTAAGGGTGAGTGCTAATAAAATACATAATTTCAAAACATGTGTTTGATAATCAACACCTGTCTTAATTGTATTGGTTTGACGATAATAGTAAATAAACGCAATTAAAAGTAAGATAAAACCAAATAAAAGTATGTAATGATGCATTTTTATAATCTATTAAATAAATTGTATTTTTATTTTATCAGATTGGCTCAATTAAATATGATTGCAAATGGAATTATTCATTTTTGTTTGCAGAACTATTCAACCAGCATTACGTCAAAAGTTTATGTTTAATTTTTATTATTCAAAGTGAGTCAATCCAATGCGTTTCTTTTCTTTTTTATTTTTATTATTAATGGTTGATATGGCACAAGCAGCTTGTTCTGAACTTTATAATCATCAATTGACAACCTTGCATGGCGAGAAAATTAATTTGTGTGATTACCAAGATAAACCAATTTTAGTGGTCAATACCGCGAGTAAATGTGGGTTTACGCCACAGTTTGAGGCTTTAGAAGCACTTTATGCAAAACATAAAGAGAAGGGATTGTTGGTGATAGGTTTTCCTTCGAATGATTTTAGGCAGGAGCCAGGAAACAATAAAGAAATTGGAGATTTTTGTAAGCTTACTTATTCCGTCAAGTTTCCGATGATGGCAAAAAGTTCGGTAACTGGCGCAAATGCCAATCCATTTTATAAGCAACTGATTAAAAAAACAGGTCAGGCACCTATGTGGAATTTCTATAAATACTTGGTTTTACCGAGCGGTGAAAATGTTTATGCGTTTAGTAGTGATGTAAAACCAGATTCTGCTGATATTGTGGATAAAATTAACATGAGTTTAAAAGCTAAATAATGGTTTAAAACACTATTTAATTTGAAAGCCGTGTTCTTTGTAAAATAATTGCAGAAAGTTCTTCAATTGAACGGCTAGTAGAATCAGCCCAAGGAATATTTAACTTTCGCATTAAATTTTCAGCAGTAGCGATTTCTTTTTTACAGTTTTCTAACGAAGCATAAACACTGTCAGGTCTGCGCTCACTTCTTACTGAGTGTAATCTTTCAGCTTTGATTGTTAGCCCAAAAATTTTATCTAAATGGTTATTAAGTACGGCTGGTAATGTGCCGCGTGCAAAATCTTCTGGAATGAGTGGGTAATTTGCAGCTTTTACACCAAACTGCATGGCTAAATAAATGCTGGTGGGTGTTTTTCCGCAACGTGAAACGCCAATTAAAATCACCTGTGCTTCATCTAAACCATTGTTGGTAATGCCGTCATCGTGGTTGAGCGTAAAGTTAATGGCTTCCATGCGGTCGTGGTAGCTACTGCCAGTGATGCTGTGTGCAATGCCTGAACCTGTCAGCGGTTCTTGCTCTAGTTCAATTCCAAGTGGGTCAATAAAGGTGCTAAAAAGGTCAATAAAATAAGCATCACACTCTTTCAATGAATTTCTGAGTTCTCGATTGCCCAGAGACATAATCACAATCGGCCGACAGCCATCTTCAAGCGTGGTATTTTGAATCGTCTCTTTTGCGAGTTGAATTCTTTCCAACGTGTTGGTAAACGGCAGGCGCACATTGGTGAATTCAGTGAGCGGAAAATGCTCCAATAATTTACCAAGTGAACCCGCTGTTATGCCCGTACTGTCAGAAACAAAAAAAGCGGTGCGCTTTAGCATGCGGTGCGCACCATTCGTCTTAGATTATTTGGCATTATTTAGCAATACGTTGCCAAGTTGTGGTTACGGTATCTGGGTTGAGTGACATGGATTGAATGCCTTGATCAACCAACCATTCAGCAAAATCAGGGTGATCTGATGGGCCTTGACCACAAATGCCCACGTATTTTCCTAAACGGTTGCAAGTTGAAATGGCCATTTTTAGCAACTCTTTGACTGCGTCATTACGCTCGTCAAAGCCATCTGCCAAAATGCCAGAGTCACGATCCATGCCTAAGGTCAGCTGCGTTAAGTCGTTTGACCCGATCGAGAAGCCGTCAAAATACTGCAAGAATTGCTCGGCCAATAATGCGTTAGATGGAATTTCACACATCATAATTAAGCGCAAACCATTTTCGCCACGTTTTAAGCCGTTGGCTGCCATAATGTCTGTCACTGCTTTGGCTTCAGCAATGGTGCGCACAAATGGAATCATTAATTCAACGTTGGTTAATCCCATTTCATCACGCACTTTTTTCATGGCTGTGCATTCCATAGCAAAACATTCTTTAAAATCTTCTGCCATGTAACGCGCCGCACCACGGAAGCCAATCATTGGATTTTCTTCGTCTGGCTCGTAAATGTCACCACCTACTAATTTTTTGTATTCATTAGATTTAAAATCAGAAGTTCGCACGATAACTGGTTTTGGATAGAACGCAGCGGCAATCGTCGCAACGCCTTCAGCCACTTTATCAATATAAAATTGTTTTGGGCTAGCATAACCACGCGCACGGTTTTTAATGATGGTTTGAATTGCAGCTGGCATGGCATCTGCGTTTAAAATCGCTTTTGGGTGAATGCCTACCATGTTGTTAATGACAAACTCTAAACGCGCCAAGCCTACGCCATCATTCGGAATTTTTGCAAAGCCAAACGCCATGTCTGGGTTACCAACGTTCATCATCACTTTACAAGGCGCTGGTTTTAACACTTCTTCAGCACGGGTGCTCACTTCAAAATCTAATGCGCCATGATAAACAAAGCCTGATTCACCTTCTGCACAAGAAACCGTGACAATTTCGCCTTCGCGTAATACATCCGTTGCGTTCACGGAGCCCACAATCGCCGGAATGCCTAATTCACGCGCAATAATGGCTGCATGGCAAGTACGGCCGCCGCGGTTTGTGACCAAAGCACTGGCACGTTTCATCACAGGTTCCCAGTTTGGGTCTGTCATGTCGGCAACCAGTACATCGCCAGGTTGTACTTCGTGCATATTGGCTGGGTCTAACACAATGCGCACTGGGCCAACGCCTACTTTTTGCGTTACAGCACGGCCAACCACCAGCGGTTTTGCCGCATGTTTATTCAGTTTAAATGTTTCAACCACATTGCTGGCAGATTCTTGAGATTTAACGGTTTCTGGACGCGCTTGAAGAATGTAAAGTTTATTATCTACGCCATTCTTGCCCCACTCAATGTCCATTGGGCAACCATAATGCGATTCAATAATCATGGCATAGCGCGCCAGTTCTAACACATCTTCATTGCTAAGTGAGTATCTGTCGCTATCAACTGGGTCAACATCAACCGTATGCGTACTTTTGCCTGCGCGGGTTGCATCACTAAACACCATTTTGATGAGTTTAGAGCCGATGGTGCGGCGCACAATGGCTGGTTTGCCTTGAGCCAACAAAGGTTTATGCACATAAAATTCGTCTGGATTCACCGCGCCTTGCACCACAGTTTCGCCCAAACCGTAAGATGAAGTAATAAATACCACATCTTTAAAGCCAGATTCTGTATCAATGGTAAACATCACGCCAGCGCAACCAATGTCTGAACGCACCATTTGTTGTACGCCTGCAGAGAGCGCAACATCTGCATGCACAAAACCTTTGTGCACGCGGTATGAAATTGCGCGATCATTATATAAAGAAGCAAAAACTTCTTTAATGGCGTGTAGAATATTATCTAAGCCTTTGATATTTAAGAATGATTCTTGTTGGCCAGCAAAAGAAGCATCTGGCAAATCTTCAGCCGTGGCAGAAGAGCGTACTGCAAAAGTTGCACCATTGCCAGATTTAGCGGTAAGCGTTTCATAATGTTCTGCAATGGCTTTATCTAAAGCTTCTGGAAAAGGCGATTCCATAATCCATTCGCGCACTTTTTTGCCACAAGCGGCAAGTGCCTGCGTATCGTCCACGTTCAGTTTATCAAGCTCAGCATTAATTTTTTCGTCCAATTTGTTCACGGATAAAAATTCGCGGTAGGCATCTGCCGTTGTAGCAAAGCCTGTTGGCACGCGTACGCCTTTGGCTGATAATTGAGAAATCATTTCACCTAATGAAGCGTTTTTTCCACCAACTTGCGGAACATCAACGTTTCTTAAACTTTCAAATGGGATAACTTGGACTGACATAGGATTCCTCGGAAATCAAACTAGCTCAATATATTTTTGAAGCTAGGGAAAATTTTAAAGTAAGTATAATTTTAAAAGGTAAATTTTAAATGGGTTATTTAACGCACTTAATTAATATGTAATATAAACCAGCACAAGCTTAAAACAGATGAAACTTTCTTTACTTAATATTATAAGCATTTTGCCTAATTTAGCTTTTAATGTCGATATTAAAAACATAATAAATGATGCTAAAACATGTTATTTTGATTCATCGTACAAATGAATCATATTTTGAACATTGACACATCATAGGTGAACGAAATTTTTTTAATTAAGATTTTAAGCCAATAAATCAATCTCTATTTAAGAATATGTGTATTGAGTAGATCAATATAATTATTATCAATTGAAGGTTTTACCGTGCAAATTTTAAATCAACCCAACGCGCAAATGCAGCCCAAAACAAACATGACGGAATATGCTGGACGTAAAGTATTTGTTGAAAATACAGCGCGTTTGCATATGGGTTTTTTTGATTTGCATGGCGGATTAGGGCGTAAATTTGGCAGTATTGGTCTTAGTTTAGATGCGCCCGTGCTGCATTTATCTGTTTCGCATCAACATAATTTTGTGGTCAGTGGCGCGCAAAACGTACAAGCAGAAAAATTACAACGCATTGAAAAAGCCGCGCATACGTTTTTAAAAAGCGTTAATTTACCTTTAGAAGCCAATATTTGGGTGGATGAGTGTATTGATTTACATGCAGGATTAGGCTCAGGCACGCAAATTTCACTTGCTGTTGGCACGGCGTTGAGTCAGTTTTACGGACTCAAGTTAACAACGAAAGAGATTGCCCAACTTACAAATCGGGGCAGTCGCTCTGGTGTTGGCATTGCCACTTTTGATCAAGGTGGACTCATTATTGATGGCGGACGTGCGTTAAATACAACCTTGCCGCCCATTTTAGCCAGATACGATTTTCCAAAAGAATGGCGTATTTTGCTCATTTTTGATGATCAACAGATAGGCGTGCATGGCAATGAAGAGCGCATTGCATTCAATGAATTGCCACAATTTTCAGAAAATTTAGCCGCGCATTTGTGTCGTCACGTATTAATGCAAGCCATGCCAGCCTTGGTGGAAAAAGATTTAAACGCGTTTGGTCAAAGTATTCAAGAACTACAAGCCCATGTGGGTGATTATTTTGCGCCCACGCAGGGTGGGCGTTACGCCAGCAAACGCGTAGAAAAAGCGTTACAACATATTGCTTCAATCGGCGTTTCTTGTTTTGGTCAAAGTTCGTGGGGGCCAACTGGGTTTGCCGTATTTGAAAATTCAGAGCAAGCGGTAAATTGTTTAAATGAACTCAAAACAAAGTTTACCGAACTCAATTGGCGTATTTGCAGTGCGCGTAATGATGGTGCTAAAGTTAAAGTGAAAGTGATTGGGTGAATTAAAGCGGAAAAATTCCTTTAAACACGCAATTAAACTGCACCTTAAAGCTTTAAAGTTGAGTATAAATACGTTAAAAATAACGTATTACAAAGAAAAATACATTTCTAAAAATTTTACTTAAAGATCATTAATATGGAAAAAGTCAGCATACTACATTTACTAACAACCGCTAAAAATGCGAGTCCATTTGATGTCAATATGGCTTTTGACAGTGGATTTGAGAATATTGTTACTTACGCAAATGTGCAATTATCAGAAGTGGCAGGCTTAACGCAAGATGTTATTTTTTCGCGTAGCCCATCGGGTGTAAAAAGAACAGGCATTTTTATTGGCGGACGTGACATTGATGTTGCAATGGAAATGTTAACCGCAAGTAAAAAATCAATGTTTGGGCCTTTTACTTGTTCATTATTTGCTGATCCTTCTGGCGCATTTACCACTTCTGGCGCAATGATTGCCAAAGTGCAATTTCACCTTAAAAAACAATTTGATGAAGACATTGCAGGTAAAAATATCAGCGTATTTGGTGCAACAGGACCTGTTGGCGGCTGTGTTGGGATTATTGCGGCGCAAAATGGTGCTAATGTAACGTTGGTTGCGCACACGGAAGCTTCAAAAAAAGAAGCAGAAGAAAAAGTTGCCAATTGGAATACAAAATATTCGATTAATCTAAAAGTAGTGTTGGGTGGTACAAATGATGAAAAAAATAAAATATTAGCCAATGCTGATATTGTTTTATGCGCCGCTGCAGCAGGTATTCAAGTGTTATCTGCTGAAAATTTATCTCACGCAAAACAACTTAAAGTGGTTGCAGATGTTAACGCAGTAGCGCCAGTAGGTGTTGAAGGTGTCGATGTCAGCGATGATGGCGTGATTATTAAAGATACCAAATCTTTTGGGATTGGCGCCTTGGCAATTGGGCAATTAAAATATGGTGTGCAACATGCTATGTTAAAAGCTATGCTTTCTTCAGATAAACCGCAAGTTTTGGATTTTATGTCAGCGTTTGAATTGGCAAAAAAGACCTTAACTAAAGCAGCAGAATCTGCCTATGTTGCTGATTAGTTTAAAAAAATGTTGTGGTAGATTTTAAAAAAAAATCACTTCTTGTGATTGCAATTTCAGCCAGACCTTTTGCCGTAGCGGCTAAAAGGGCTGGCTTTCAAGTTTCTGTGATTGATGGTTTTGCAGATGCAGATACGCTTGAAGCTACCACGCAAACCTTTGTTTGCCCATTTGATCAGCAAGGATTTATTAAAACCCCACTCCTTAACATACTCAAACAAATAGATTTAAACCCTTTTTTGGGTTGTGTTTTTGGTAGTGGTTTTGAAGCGCAACCGCAATTGCTAGCAGAAATTAACGCACTTTTACCCATCATTGGTAACGCAGCGCAGGTGGTGCATGATGTAAAAAATCCAGAATATTTTTTTTCTACCTTAATTGGTTTGCAAATTCCATACCCAAGCATTTTTATTGAATTGCCAAAAAAACAAAAAACTGCGCAATATTTATTAAAATATTCGGGCGGTTGTGGCGGTCAGCATATTCAATATGCTGTTGAAAATAGGTTGATTCAACAAGGTGATTATTACCAAAGTTTCATTAAAGGGCAGTCTGTTTCTGTATTATTTTTAGCAACAAAATCGCAAAATATGTCAGCGCATCAAGCACATTGCCGCGCCAGTTTAATTGGTTTTAATGCGCAATGGGTAGATGCAACAGCCTCGCAACCTTTCAGATTTGGCGGTGCGGCAAGTGGCATTTTAATCAGTCAAAACGTTAAAAATAAATTGTTTGAAATGGTTGAAAAAATCACCCAAGCGTTGGGTTTGGTTGGTTTAAATAGTTTGGATGTGATTTTAAAAAATGAAAAAATTTATGTGCTTGAAGTCAACCCAAGATTAAGTGCAACCTTTGATTTATATGCCAAAGATTGGCTGGAAGATTTTAATTTAGATTTAATGCAGCTGCATATTCAAGCATGCTTGGGTGAAAGCATGACATCCGCACAGGAAAGAATGCTGAAACTTGCGCACATAAAAACGTTAAAAACACCTGCAGAATATTCAAACGCGATGAAAATTGTGTATGCAGAAAAAGATTTATCCATTGATGCGCATTTCAAATGGCCTGATTGGACGCAAGATAGACCTTTATTAAATCAATTAAATTCAGATGATTTATTTCAAAATATCCAAGATAATGATTCGCCTAATAACAAACGTATAAAAGTTTTAAAAGGTATGCCAATTTGTAGCATTAGAACAAGGCGTACTTCCAATAAACCAACATTGACGGGAAAAATTGGCGAGCAAAATCAAGTAAAGTTGGCAATTGTAGATTTAAATAAAAAAGTAAAAAAACTTGACGCAGCTTTTATGTAAAACAGTGGCGTTAAAAATAATAAAAATTTTAAAAAAATATTTACAAAGGGTTTTAAATGAAAAGCAATTTAGCAAATAATATTTTTCAACAATTGAGCGTCAATGCACTCAGCGCGCCATTGATTAATCAATTGATTTCGCAAGCTGCGCAATTAAATATTGCTGTATCAAAACATGTGTCTGGCTGCACAATTGTGGATGCAGGCATGCAAGTTTCTGGCAGTGCAGAAGCAGGGCGTTTAATCACAGAAATTTGCATGGGCGGCTTAGGCAAAGCAAGTTTACAGGCCGATGCACGCTTTAAAAATTTTTCTGAAGCTATTTTTGTGACTTCAGATCAGCCTGTTTTATCTTGCTTGGCCAGCCAATATGCTGGTTGGGCACTCAGTCATGAAAAATTCTTTTCTTTAGGCTCAGGCCCAGCGCGCGCTTTGGCGAATCGGGAAGAAATTTTTAAAGAACTTCAATATCAAGATTCCGCAGCCAGCACGTGCATTGTGTTGGAAGCCGACAAAGTGCCGCCCATTGAAGTGATTGAAAAAATTGTGCGCGATACCAAAGTGCCAGCAGACGCGCTAACCATTATTTTAACGCCAACCACCAGCATTGCAGGGAGCACGCAAGTGGTAGGGCGCGTGTTAGAAGTCGCTTTGCATAAAGCGCACACTTTGCATTTTCCGCTGGAAAAAATTGTCAGTGGTACAGGCTTGGCGGTGTTGCCGCCTGTGGCTAAAGATTTTATGACAGGCATGGGCCGCACAAATGACGCGATTTTATATGGCGGTTATGTTGAATTAAATGTAAAAGGTGACGATGCGGCTGCGAAAAAATTAGCAGACGATTTACCCAGCGCCGCTTCTAAAGATTACGGCAGAACTTTTGCCGAAATTTTTAAATCGTACAACATGGATTTTTATAAAATTGACCCGATGTTGTTCAGCCCAGCCCAAGTCAAAGTGAATAATGTAGACACAGGCAACAGCTTTGAAGCGGGAAAACTCAACGAAGCATTGATAGAATTATCATTTAGAGACTAAACTTATGATTTTTTAAAAGCGCGTTTTTTAAGCGCTCTTTACTCTTTGATAAGTTAGGGTGCTTCTATAAATTCAAGTTGCTAGGCTAGACAAGGCGCGATTAAAAATTTTGACGCCGCATATATTTGATATGTAAGGAGAAATTTTTTATGAGCAACGCCGTATAGCGACGCAAATTGAATTCATAGAAGTACCCGTTAGGTTTTTTTTTGAAAATCCCCATCTTTACCGACGACCCAGGTTGGCACGGAGCCGCATTAAAACAAGCTTTTCAACAACACGGTGTTGAAGCGGTTTTTGTATCGCTTCAACAGTGTGTCACGCATATTTCTGCAAATGCGACGCAAATCATCATTCCCGGTTTTGACACATTGCCAAAAGCCGCTTTTGTGCGCGGCGTATCTGGCGGCACCTTGCAGCAAGTCATCACGCGTTTAAATATTTTGCATATTTTGGCCTTGCAAAACGTTAAAATTTACAACGATGGCCGCGCGATTGAACGCACGGTGGATAAAGCGCTCACCAGTTTTTTATTGCAACAACAAGGTATTCCAACCCCAGAAACGTGGGTGTGTGAATCTCGCCACGCGGTTCAAACGATTCGCGAGCAAGCCGCAATAAATAATCAAAAAATTATTATGAAGCCACTGTTTGGCTCGCAAGGTTTGGGCGTGCGACAATTGGCTGAAAGCGACACATTGCCAGTGCCGATGGAACAATTTGTGGATGGTGTTTATTATTTGCAACGCTTGATTGAAACGCCTGAATATCCGCACGATTACCGTATTTTTGTCATCAATAAAAAAGTAGTGGCTGCCATGAAGCGCATTGGTAACACTTGGGTCAATAATGTGGCAGCAGGCGGGCGTTGTGAGAATGTTGAACCGAATGAAAAATTGATAGAACTTGCGATTCAAGCAACCCAAGCGCTTAATATTGATTACGCGGGCATTGATGTTATTCAGGCAAAAAATGGCGAATATTTTGTGCTGGAAGTCAACAGCATTCCCGCATGGCGAGGTTTGGAAAGCGTGACAAAAACCAATGTGGCAGAATTACTCGCAAGAGATTTATTAGAAAAAATATCAAACAATTGAAAAAATTTTCCAAATATTTTCAATAAAAATTAAAGAAAAATGTACTCACCCCAACAATTAGCGCAATTTTATCAAACTGCCTGCATGGATGAATTGCAAGCCTTAAAGCCTGGCAATGTGCATATTTTTGCTGATGGGCATCGCATGGTGTTGGAAGATTTTTTGCAAAGTGCAGAGGATTCTGCCAACACAATCGCCTTGCCAAATTTAACGGTGGGCGCGCGCATTTTTAATGCGGTTGAAGCCACACTTTTGCGGGTAGGCAAAAATACCAATTTAGGCATTGTTTTGCTTTGTGCGCCAATCATTCACAGTGCTATGCAATTGCATCTTCAAACTTACGATACCAATAAAACAAAATTAGAAACACTCAAAATTTCGCTAAAAAATACTTTGGATCACTTAACTGTTTCTGACGCAATGCTTGCTGCAAAAGCCATTGTGTTGGCAAACCCCGCAGGCTTAAATGCGACGCAACAACACGATGTGCGCGAAACGCCAGAAGTAAATTTATTAGAAATAATGCGTTATGCGCAACATGAAGACCGTATTGCTTGGCAGTATGCCCATGATTTTGAAGATATTTTTGTACTTGGGGTGCAAAGCTATCAAGAAGCCATGATGCGGTGGGAAAATACAGCATGGGCAACTTCTTGGGTATATTTAAATTTTTTATGCACATTTTTAGATACGCATGTGCAACGAAAACACGGTTTGAAGGTTGCACAAATGTTGCATGAAGAAGCAAAAGCCATAAAATCGCAATGGTTGGCGGTGGAACATCCAAGATTTTTAAAAAAAACTTTACTCGCATGGGACGCCGCGCTCAAGGCAAGAGAAATAAATCCGGGTACTAGCGCAGATTTAACGGTTGCAACCTTGCTATACGCTAAGTTATTGTAAATATTTGTAAAACAGGCACGGTTTAAATCAAAATTCATTAGGAAAATAAGCAATTACTTTGTATTGTTTGAAATTAATGTAAATTAAATTGTTGAACTTTTGTTTAAACATACAAGTAAAAATAATGTTAACCCCGCTTAACATTAAGAAAATGTGAAAAAATGAAAATTGCTTTATTAGAAGATGATTTAGATTTTGCCAGTACCGTGATTAAATGGCTCAACGATGTAGGTTATGAGGTTGAACACTTTAGAAATGGGCTGGTATTTTTGCGTGATTTTCCAAAAAATCACTTTGATTTATGTATTTTTGATTCAGTATTGCCTGATGTTAAAGGCAGTGATGTGATGGAAAGCATTCAATTAAGAACAGGAAAACTGCCCCCTATTGTGTTTTTAACGGCTATTAGTGATGAGTCAGAGGTGGTGCGGGTGATGGACGCCGGGGCAGACGATTATATTGTGAAGCCTGTGAGTCAGCCAATTTTAGTATCACGCCTGAATGCGCTCATTAGAAGAGCAAATCCAAAAAAAGAAGAAGCCCTGATTGAGCAATATGATGATTTAACCATTGATTATAAAAGACGGGTAATTAAGTTAGCGGGCGAAGAAGTTAAAATGACCGATAAAGAGTTAGATTTAGCATTCTATTTTTTTAGAAATCAAGGCGTATTATTATCACGCGGACATTTAATGAATATTGTTTGGGGCGCAAGTTCTGATATTGAAACAAGAAAAGTGGATGTGCATGTGAGCCATTTAAGGACTAAATTAAAATTAAATCCTGAAAATAACTGGCGGCTTTCTTCTATTTATCAGCAAGGGTATCGTTTGGAAAGAAATCCAGTTTAAAGATAAATTATTTTATGAAGTAAATACAAGTTTAGAAAGAAATCAAGTTGACGAATGAATCTTACAAAAATTATTTACAAGCTCATTAACGAAGCATTTTTATATTTCTTTGCATTTTTTTTATTTGCTACAAATGCAATTTCCGCTCAAAAAAATGAACACGAAGGTTGGCTTTATACCGTTAAAAAAAATGACAATTTAACGTTCATTTGCGCGCAATATTGCATTCAACAATCAAATATTCAAACACTTGCGGACGTCAATCATTTACGTAGTGCGCATCTTTTAAGTGTTGGTCAAACCATTTTTATTCCACTTTCTGTTTTAAAAACAAACGCCGTTCCAGCGAAAATTTTAACTGCAACGGGCGATGTTCAAATTAAAAAAAATGATCATGACGCATTTCAGAAATTAAATTTAAGTGATTCTATTTTGGTAGGTACGACGCTAAAAACGGGTTTAAATAGTCTTGTAAAACTACAATTTGCGGATAGATCAGAAGCGCTTTTACAACCCAACAGTACGTTAAAAATCATTCAAAGTCATCAATATGCAGGTAAATTAACATACGCCATTAAACTTATTTTATCGACTGGACGCACAGAAATTTTGGCAAACCCAGAACATTTTAATGATCATCATTTAGAGGTTGAAACCCCTTCTGCTGTGGCCGTGGTGCGCGGCACACAATTTAGAGTATCTGCTGAAGAAAACAATGCCATTGAAGAAACACTCATCGGCAATGTGGCTTTTTCTGTGAATGAAAATGCAGTTGAAGTAGGCGAGAATTTTGGGTCGGTTTCGTTGAATGGTCAGCCACCTTTGCCGCCAAAGGCGCTACCAAATCCGCCAGAAACTGCTCAATTACCAAAAATTTTTGATGAATTGCCTGTGTTACTGCCAGTAAGTTCAACGCAGTCAGATATTATTTGGGTTGCGCAGCTTGCCAAAGATGCCAATTTTACTGAGATTATTGACGAACAATCCACGCAAACTCAAGCTGAATCATCCAAAAAAACATTAAATTACGCCCATTTAATGCCGGGACAGTATTTTTTAAAATTAAGGGCGCAAGATGAAAATGGTTTGCAAAGTGTGGATGCTTTTCATACGTTTACCGTGAATCCTTTAACGTTGTTGCCCAATCTTATTTTTCCAAAAGACATTGTTTTAGACACTGAAAAAACAGTTTTTCAGTGGACGGACATGCCGAATCATCGCGGCTATTTAATTCAAATTGCTTCAGACGCAGCGTTTAATCATATTTTATTAGAAAGAATTGTTTCGTTTAACGCTTTTAATTTAGGCTCAGTCTTTCCTAAAGGCGAATATTATTGGCGCGTTGCAGAAAATTTAAAGCGTGAACGTTCACAATTTAAATTTTCAAAGCCTGCTCAATTTAGCTTTTAATGAATCATTCTTTTGATTGCGTTTTTAAACGCGATCATTGCAACAAGACAAATAAAAGTCACGCCTAAATTTCTATAAAAATGTTTAGAAGATTCAATCAAGATCAAGTTTTCACCGCCTGCATTCTTTTTCTTGGTGCTGTTTTATTAGCTTTTAGCGGCTTGTTGATTCGTTTTGATTATATTTTGTATGATGCAAGTCAATTTCTCTCATTTAAAAATCCCCCCAAAGATATTGTTATTGTTGCGATTGACGAGCGCAGTTTAGATACAATTGGTAAATGGCCGTGGCGCCGTGAAATTCATACAAAACTATTAAAAACCATTAGCCTTGAGCAACCTAGAGCCATTGGAATTGATGTGTTTTTTTCAGAGCCTGATCATCAAAATCCTCAAGGTGATCGTGATTTAGCAAATATTATCAACGCGCATCACAATTTTATTTTGCCTGTTGTGATTGATTTGCCGTTTCAAAACGCTAAAATTGCGCAACACTTTGGGTTGCCTTCGTTCAATCATGCGCGTGTTGGTCGCGTGAATGTTCCTTTAGATGGTGATGGTATTGCGCGCGGCATTTATCTTTGGGAAGCCGTTTCAGCCAGTGGGCAACCCATTTTGGGTATTCCGCATTTTTCATATGCAGTTCTAAACGTTGCAAAACAATTGCCAAAAACGCTGACCCAACCTGCGCCCGTGCTTTTATCTTCCAATCATGAACAGCAGTTTTTTTCTCATCATGTTTGGCAGCAAGAAAAGAAAATTCGTTTTTATGGCAAGCCTGGGCATTTTCAACAGATTTCTTTTTCAAGCGTATTGGCGGGTGATTTTCCAAAAAATTTCTTTAACAATAAAATTGTATTAGTGGGTGCAACCGCAGTTGGCATGGGCGATGTCTTATCAACGCCTGTGAGCGGCTACTCTAAACCCATGGCTGGGGTAGAGTTTCATGCAAATGCCATTGAAACCATGCGTCAAAATCAGCTTGTAACGATTGTGCCACGTTGGTTTACCGTGATTATTTGTGGCTTACTGGCAATCATTCCAGTGTTTTGGTTGCCAAGATTAAAACCATTGCAGTCACTTTTAATGATTCTTTTGTACTTGCTTTTTTTGATCATACTGATGATGTTGTTGCCGATTTTTTCTCAATATTGGGCCCCATCAATTTCTGCTGTATTGATGACGCTGCTTGCCTACCCAATTTGGAGTTTGCGCAGATTAGAACGTACGCAAACTTTTTTAAATGCAGCACTCGTACAACTTAATGATGATTTACAGCAATTTGGGCTTGGCGCTGATTATTTAAATGAATTTAAAAATAATGGTTCGGCGGATGTTTTTCAAACACGCATTTTACAAGTAAAAAATGCCACACAATTATTGCGAGAACTCCATAAAAATAGAGACGATACTTTGTCGTTTATTTCGCATGATATTCGTGCGCCACTTTCAACCGCACTGATACTGTTGAGAGCCCAAGATTTTATGCAGCATAAAGAAACAGTGATGAATATGCTTGATAGAGCCAATCGCTTGGCCGAACATTTCTTGCAAATATCGCGTGTTAAAGCCATTTCTGCCACACAATTTAAAGCTTTAGAGTTAAACGGGTTGATGCAAGAAGTGGTGGATAATGCGTTTTATCTGGCAAGCGCAAAAAAAATAAAAATCGCTTTAACCGTAGACGAAAACCCAATATGGGTGAATGGTGAGTTTAGTTTGTTGCAACGCGCCTTTGAAAATATTGTATTAAATGCAGTGAAATTTAGCCCAGAAAATACACAAATCAACATCAGCGTATTGCGTCATCATCAACAAGCATTTGTGAAGATTGAAGATCAAGGGTGTGGCATTGCAGCCGATAAAATTCCGCAATTATTTAATCAATTTAGCCGCTTAGAAGCCGATGAAACTTTAACCCAAGGCAGTGGTTTAGGTTTGTATTTTGTGCATTTGACCGTCAAAAAACACGCAGGCAAGATTGAGGTTAAAAGTGTTTTTGGTCAATCTACAAGCTTTATTGTTACGTTGCTACAAACTGGCTGATTGAGTCATTTGTTTAAATCATGCGCTTCATTAAGCTTAACTATACATAAGCGCTCATTATTAAGATATAATATTGCACTACATTTTATGCAAGAGCATAAAGCGCAAGAGCGGCAAAAATGCGTAGTAAATATTTTTATAAATGACATTTTTTTGACATATATATGTCATTTTAATGTTATTTAATACTTAAAAATTGTTAATTGAGTGAATGAAAGAATTTTTATACTGGAGGATGCAATGGCAAATTTATTAGATCAACTAAAGGCAATGACCACAATCGTGGCTGACACTGGCGACGTAGAAGCAATTAAAAGTGTTAAACCAGTGGATGCAACAACCAATCCATCACTTGTTTTAAAAGCAAGTCAAATTCCACAATACGCACCTTTGATTGAAACTGCAATTGCTTACGCAAAAGCACAAGGTGGCACAAAAGCGCAACAAATTGACAATGCTGCCGATAAATTAGCGGTGTTAATTGGTGCTGAAATTACTAAAGAAGTGCCAGGCCGTATTTCGACTGAAGTAGATGCACGTTTATCTTTTAACTTAGATGCAATGGTGGCTAAAGGCCGTAAATTAATTGCACTTTATGCAGAATCAGGCATCAGCAAAGACCGTGTGTTGATTAAATTGGCGTCAACATGGGAGGGTATCAAAGCGGGTGAAATTCTTGAAAAAGAAGGCATTCAATGTAACCTCACATTGTTATTCGGTTTTGGTCAAGCGCGCGCTTGTGCTGAAGCAGGCGTTTTCTTGATTTCTCCATTTGTTGGCCGTATTTTAGATTGGTACAAAGCAAAAAATCCATCAGAAAACTACACACAAGAAACTGACCCAGGTGTGGTTTCAGTGCGTGCTATCTATCAATATTACAAAGAGCACGGTTACAAAACTGTTGTAATGGGCGCTTCATTCCGTAACACGGGTGAGTTGATTGCATTGGCTGGTTGTGACCGTTTAACTGTTTCACCAAACTTATTGCAAGATTTGGCAGCGACAGAAGGTACTTTGGTTCAAGTGCTAAAAGATGGTGGCAAAACCAAAGAAGCACCAGCTAAAATGACAGAAGCAGAGTTCCGCTTTGAGTTAAACCAAGACGCAATGGCAACTGAAAAATTAGCAGAAGGTATTCGCGGTTTTGTGGCTGACCAAAACAAATTAGAAGCAGCATTGGCAGCAAAATTATAAATAATTTCAAAAATTACTTAATTGGTGATACTTTGCTTAACTTATGAATTGACATATAAAAGTATCGCTATTAAGATATTTGACTATTATTTTTGATGTAAAAGATTTTTGTAATTGATAGCACTCTAGTAGTTTATAGTTGTAGGCGTAAATCTGTTTTCATAAGATTCTCGTCGGTTAGAAATTAACGAAAAAAGTAGTAAATTAATGTAGTAAATTGCAGTTGTTTTATTTAATAATTATTTATTCGGAGAAACACCATGGCTTTAACCCAAATGGCATTAGATTCATTAGATTTTGACGCAACAGTAGCTTTAGCTGCAACAGTAGCTCCACACGTTGACATTCTTGAAATTGGTACACCATGCATTAAACACAACGGTATTAAATTGTTAGAAACTTTACGTGCTAAATTTCCAAACAACAAAATCTTAGTTGACTTGAAAACAATGGACGCTGGTTTCTACGAAGCTGAGCCATTCTACAAAGCTGGCGCTGACATCTGTACAGTTTTAGGTTGTGCTGATATCGGTACAATTAAAGGTGTAATTGATGTTGCTAACAAATACGGCAAAAAAGCACAAGTTGACTTGATCAACGTTGCTGACAAAGCTGCTCGTACTAAAGAAGTTGCTGCTGCTGGTGCGCACATCATTGGCGTTCACACTGGTTTAGATCAACAAGCTGCTGGTCAAACACCATTCACTGACTTAGCTTTAGTAGCTAGCTTGAAATTAGGTGTTGAAATCTCTGTTGCTGGTGGCGTTAAAGCTGCTACAACTGCTCAAGTACGTGACGCTGGCGCAACAATCATTGTTGCTGGTGCTGCAATCTACGGTGCTGCTGATCCTGCTGCTTCTGCTGCTGAAATCACAGCAATTGCTCACGCTTAAGTTAAGCTTGGTTTTAATTAGAAATTCTAATTAACCAAAGTCAATAAGAAATTATTGAAATGAGTAATTGAAAATCCCGACTCTTTATCGAGTCGGGATTTTTTTTAATAAATTGTTTGAACTGAATATTTAAGGAAATAACCATGAGCAGCAGTCAAAAATTAATTTTAGACAAACTAACCAGTATCTTGGCAGAAACAGATAACGCTAAATCCGCCGAGCTTTTAAAATTAGTCGCAGAAGCAGGTCGTACATTTATCGGCGGTGCAGGGCGTTCATTGCTTGTTTCACGTTTCTTTGCAATGCGTTTGGTGCATGCTGGTTACAACGTGAGCATGATTGGCGAAGTTGTTACACCAGCAATTAAAGCTGGCGATTTATTAATTTTAGTTTCAGGCTCAGGCGGCACAGAAACATTGTTGCCATTCGTTAAAAAAGCAAAATCAGTGGGTGCTAAATTGGTGGTGATTTCAATGAAAAAATCTTCACCGATGGCGGATGCTGCTGACTTAACAATACAAATTGGTAACGATAGCAGCTTCCCACTGACAAAAGGCATGCCAATGGGCTCACAATTCGAGTTATCAACATTGATTTTCTTGGAAGCAACCATCGCTGATTTAGTGTTTGCTAAAGATTTAACAGAAGAAGGCATGCGCTCAATCCACGCAAACTTAGAGTAAAAAAAATTAATTTGTAGTTTAAGTTAAGAAGTGTTTATTAAAAGCTCGAGCGACCCTCGAGCTTTTTTTATTTTAGGCGATGGCTAAAATGTCATGATGCATCAATTTTTTATTATGCAAGGCGCTTGCAACCAGCGCACCGTGAACGTTAAATTCCTTCAATTGGTATAAATCTTCTAATCCACGGATTCCACCTGCTGCATAAATATGATGGTCATTTTTTTTTGCAAGCAATGTTTGAATCGTCGCTAAATCAACCCCTGTATTTGCCCCAACTTTTGCAAGCGTCATCGCAATGACTTCTTGCGGCCAAAATTTTTCTTGAAGAAGTTCAATCGGACCTTGATAACCCTCTCGCATAAAATCAAGCGAAAGCGAAAACTGCTCATCCAGCGCTTGATTTAATAGTGAAAATGCATGGAGGTTTGCTAAATTTTCAGAGCCAATCACTGGGTGAACCTTAAGGGATTGCCAAAATTTCAAATCATCTGTGTGATTGATGCCCGCATCCAGCCAAATTTTTATGGTTGGAAATTCAGTCTTTATTTTATAAATTTCATCAAAATTATTGGCACGCATTGTTTTTTGTATCGCGTCTAAATCCGCGATATAAAGCGTTTCAAATGGATAAATATCTAAAAAAGCCTTTACAATGTCGGTCGCATCGATTGAGTTTGTCAGTTGAGATTCAATCGGTAAATATTGTGCGCGCAAGCCTTTTTTTGCATGCACAACAACGCCGTTCAATAGGTCTAACACTGGAATAATCTTCATTTTAAATTTGTTTCTTTTATGTCTTTATTAAAGCTCTACGTGTGCGAGTTTATCACTGGCGGTGGCCTCAGTGATGCGCCTTTGCCGATAAGTTTAGCGCAAGAAGGCTTGATGATGCGAGATGCCTTATTGAGTGACATTGCAAAATTAAACTGTTATGAAATGATCACCTCAAGTGATTTTCGCTTGAACGCATCGCCCTTGGTCAGCCAAAACTGGCCTGTTGAAGCAGGGCAGTTTGATGTTGTTTTTAATCAGTTACTAAAAGAAGTTGATATTGTTTGGCTAATCGCACCTGAAACGGACGGCGTTTTGCTTTCTTTAAGCGAACGCTGTTATGAAAAAGCAGGTGATGAAAACGTTGTTGCTGAAAAAAAATTAAAATTTATTGGCTGTGGATACGAGGCAATGCTTATTGGTACCAGTAAATCTTTATGTGCAGAAGCACTTAACACGGCTAATATTTTTACCTTGCCTGTGATTGCAGGCGATGAATGGATTGGCGCAAGAAGCAAAAAAATCCAACAACTCATTGACGCACACGCCGTTTGGGTTGCCAAACCTGAAGATGGTGCAGGCTGCGAAGGCATTAAAATCTTTGATGATTTATCGCTTTTAGACGTATGGTTAAAAGTAGATCAACGTTATTTAAATTATCTTTTACAACCTTTTCAAACTGGCATCCACGCGAGTTTTTCTATGCTCTGCAACGCAGGTAAAGCCTGGTTGTTAAGTGCAAATCAGCAGCACATAATTCAAGAAAATCAAACATTTAAGCTGGAAGGGATTACCATGAATGCGCTGCCCAAATATTGGCAACGCTTTGAAACCTTGGCCAGAAAAATTGCCAATATGCTGCCCGATGCAAAGGGCTATTTAGGCGTGGATGTTGTGATTGACACCTCGGATGATAAAACCAATGCAGATAAAATTTATGTGATTGAAATTAACCCACGTTTAACAACAAGTTATGTTGGATTATCAGAAGCGATTGGCCATAACGCGGCGCAACTTATTTTGGATTGCGTATTAAACCCAACGTTTAAATGCCCAACGTTACAAAAAAATAAAGTAGAAATTTCTTGGTAAAAAATAACGTTTATATCGGCTGGGATATTGGTGGTGCGCATGTAAAAGCAGCGCTCATCAGCCAAACAGGACAATTACAAAAAGTGGTGCAGCTGCCTTGCGCGCTTTGGCGTGGCTTAAATTTATTAGAAACTACAATTGATGAAATTCTCAAGCAATTTAATACTAAAACAATCAAAGAAAATATTGTGCATGCAGTCACGATGACAGGTGAATTGGTAGATTTATTTGAAAATCGTCAAACTGGCGTGTTAGAAATTAGCCGCGTGATGCAGGAAAAATTAAGTGGAGAAGTTAACTTTTTTAAAGTTTTAGCGCCTTCAAATTATGAATTTATTTCATTTGATCAAATCTCTACTGATTGGCAACAAGTAGCTTCGATGAATTGGTTTGCCAGCGCAATTGTCATTGCTCAGCACACGCACACGGCCTTGCTGATTGACATGGGCAGCACGACCACAGATTTTATGGTGATGTATCAAGGAAAGCCAAACTGCTCAAGTTTTACTGACGCGGCACGCATGCAAACGCAAGCGCTGGTTTATACAGGTGTTGTTCGTACGCCATTGATGGCGCTGGCACAGCGTGTGGAATTTAAGGGGAAATTGACGGCTTTAGCCGCAGAATATTTTGCAACTACGGCGGATGTGTATCGCTTGTTAAATCAATTACCTGCGGATGAAGACATGGCTGAAACGGCAGATGGTCAGGATAAATCTCAAACGGCAACAGCGCGACGCATTGCGCGGATGATTGGTCATGATGTTGAAGATTTTTCGATACAGGATTGGGTGAACCTAGCGGAAAATATAAAAAAATTGCAATTTAATCAATTATTGAATGTTGCTAAAATTCATTTAGTGCATCTTCTACATTTAGATCAATCGTTGCGAACCATTAAAATCATTGGTGCAGGCGCAGGGCAGTTTTTGCTGAAAGAAATAGCAGTAGCATTAGATATTGAGATGCAAAAAAATCAGCACTCCAATCCAAACAACGGTTCAATCACGATTAAATTTCAAGCTTGTGAAGAAGCTGTTATATTTGAAAAGTCCGCTACTGTATCAACCACTTGGGCGAGCATTTGTTTTCCAGCGGTTGCGGTTGCCA
This sequence comes from Methylophilaceae bacterium, assembly GCA_965247415.1. Taxonomy (GTDB): domain Bacteria; phylum Pseudomonadota; class Gammaproteobacteria; order Burkholderiales; family Methylophilaceae; genus Methylotenera. Next base: position 135,977 of record OZ252007.1, on the reverse strand, counting down.
CTTTAGCGTATCAAAACCAGTTAGAATAGCCTTTATGCGCCAAACGCTTTTAAAACATACGCTACATTATTCAGTTGATTCAACACAACTTTTTGCCAAAATTTGCCAAAAACCCTGGGCGATGCTGCTTGATAGTGGACAGCCAAAAAGCCAGTACGGGCGCTTTGATATTTTTGTTGCAGATCCTTTTGTCACGCTCAGCACGTTTGATCAAGCGCCAAATAATAGTTTTCAGCCTGCAGACAATCATGTGCATTTCCCAGAAATCGTCACCCAAATTTGCCAAGATGGAAAGATCACGCATAGCACGGATGACCCGTTTGTGATTTTAAATAGCTTACTTTTACCTTATCGACAAGCTTATCAAAACCAAATAATCGACAAAAAAGGTTTTAAAAATTTACCTTTTACTGGCGGCGCGCTCGGTTATTTTGGTTACGATTTGGGCCGTCAACTAGAACATTTGCCGACCATTGCTGAAAAAAATTCTGCCATTCCGCACATGATGGTGGGTATTTATGACTGGGCTGTGGTGGTCGATCATCGTGAAAAAACGGCTTGTTTGGTTTCACATGGCTTGCATCCAACAACACTGGATAACTGGAAGAGTTTATGTGATTTTTTTGACAAAAAAAATCACCCAAAAACGCAATGTGAAGATTTTGCATTAACCACCTGCGTGAAAAGTAATATGGATTTTGCAAGTTACGCAAAAGCGTTTAATGCAATAAAAAACTACATTTCGGCTGGCGATTGTTACCAAGTCAACCTTGCGCAACGTTTTTCAGCCGAGGTAAAAGGTAACGCGTGGCAAGGTTATTTAAAATTGCGCGACATTAGCCCAGCACCTTTTATGGCCTATATGAATTTTGGAGATTTACAAGTGTTGTCTGGCTCGCCAGAGCGTTTTTTGCAAGTGGTGGATAACCACGTTGAAACGCGTCCGATTAAAGGCACAAGGCCACGTGCCAGCGATGAAGCAACAGATAATGCCTATGCATTAGAACTACAAAACAGTCTGAAAGATCGCGCTGAAAATTTGATGATTGTGGATTTATTGCGTAACGATATTAGTAAAAATTGTGAAACAGGCAGTGTAAAAGCCGATATTTTGTTTCAATTACAAAGCTTTGCGAATGTACATCATTTAGTCAGCATCGTCACAGGAAAGTTGGCGGAAACAAAAACGGCGATTGATTTATTGCGCGGTTGTTTTCCAGGTGGTTCTATTACTGGCGCGCCAAAATTGCGTTCTATGCAAATTATTGAAGAACTTGAGCCACACCGCCGCGGTGTGTATTGCGGTGCAATTGGTTATATTGGTTTTGATGGCAATATGGACACTAATATAACCATTCGCACTGCGGTGGTTTCTCAAAATGAGGTGAGTTTTTACGCGGGCGGCGGTATTGTTGCAGATTCTGTGTTAGAAAAAGAGTACAGTGAAACGTTAGACAAAGCCTCGAGCATGATGAAAGCCATGCAATTTTTCATGAAAAATCCAGCGGATTAACTTTTATCATCATGCCCTTAAGCCTCACTAATTTGCAAACACGCCCACCGATTTGGGTGATTAAAATTGGAGGCAGTTTGTTGGGCGCGCCAGAGCTGATGAAATGGCTTGAATTGGTGGTAAAACACAGCGATGGTCAGGTGATTATCGTGCCAGGGGGCGCAATTTTTGCTGATGCTGTGCGAGAGGCTCAACGCTTAACGCAGGTGGATGACAAGCTTGCGCATCATCTAGCATTGCTGGCCATGGATCAATACGGCTTACTCATGGCAGGCATGCACAAACATTTAGTGACCGCCAGCAGCGAGTTGGAAATTGCAGAACGTGGTTGGCAGCACCGCGGCATTGTTTGGTTGCCCAGTAAAATGGCGCTCGCCGATGAAACCATTCCACAAAACTGGCAAGTGACTTCAGACAGCATTAGCGCATGGCTTGCAAATAAATTAAAGGCCGAACATCTTGTCATTGTGAAGTCTAAACCGCTTGAAATTTACAAAAAAAATGCAGAAATTTTGATTGAAAATTTAATAGAGGGTGAGTTATTAGATGGACAAATTGTCGATTTTGTAACAGGCCAAACGTATCAAACATGGATTGTAAATAAGCAAGATTATGGCTTGTTTAATAAAGGATTTTCAGCAGCACAATTGCAAAAAAATGCTTTGCTACTCAATATTAAAACGCATTAAATTCAGAAAATAGGAGTCAATGATGACCGACAAAAAAGTTTATTCAGTAGAAGAAGTTGAAGCAAAATTAAGCACAGAGCTACCGCATTGGTTTTTAGAAAATGGCTGGATTCGCCGTAAATACAAAACCAGCGGCTGGAAAGCAACGTTGATGGTAGTCAATACGGTTGGCCATTTGGCAGAAGCTGCTTGGCATCACCCAGATTTAACGGTTTCTTATGCATTTGTGATTGTGAAACTGTGTACGCACGATGCTAAAGGCATTACCGATAAAGATTTTGAATTGGCAAGCAAAATTGAATCTGTGATTGCATGGCAACCCGCGTTAGAAGGCGGCGCGTTAGAGGGCACACCCAATGAGGATGCGCGGTTTAAATATATTAAATATGATGCACTTTGATGATTTAAGATGAACATTCATTGTTGATGGAAATGCCATTATTTTTGTGAAAACCTGCAATATTATCAATCTAACTCAATAATATTTTTTATTTGCCGATACTTAATATATCTAATTTTTTTAGACAATACAAATGTATCCTGCAAAAAATATTATTCCTTTTTTAAGACTAGGCCAGTTAAAAACAAATAAATTAATTCAATTGTTGAATTATTTATTCATTTTTTTAACTTTTTCAAGCGTCCATTTAATCAACAATGTACAAGCGCAAAGTTCAAATGCTTGGCAATCGTTGCCTTTGGTTAGTCATTTAAATCAACCCATAAAAATCAATGATGCGCATGGAAAATATGCCTTAATTAATTTTACTTTTACAGATTGTGTGATGTATTGCACGGTGCAAACGCAACAATTGCTGACACTTAGAAATAAATTAGCGTATCAATTTGGCGAAGAAAACTTTGAGATGTTTTCAATCTCACTCACGCCGGAACGCGATACTTTTAAAGGCATGCATGGTTTTGCCAAACGTTTTTCTGCGCAAGGGTTTAGTAATTGGCATTTTGCAACGGGAAATGTTGAGGCTGTTCAAAAAATTATGAACACGCTTGAGGTGAAAATTGCAAAAGGCAAAGAAGCTGGGCAGTTAAATCATACTACTTTTGTTTATTTGCTTGATCCGCATGGCAATTTGATAGAAATATTTCAGGGCGTTCCTGTTGATGATGACGCTGTTTTAGCTACTTTTTCTAAGCATTTAACTTCAAAAAATACGCAGTTAATGACGCAATTGAATAATCCAAATTAAGCATTAATTATGATGAACATATTTTCCAAGCCTTTAAATTTAATGCCTTTAAGTTTAATACCTTTAAATTTAGTTAAATATTTTAATTTTATTGGCATGGGTTTGTTGCTGATGTTGCCGTTTAATCAGGCGTTTGCGCAAAATTCTGGCAATATTTTTTCACAAATTCATAGTAATAAATGTGTTGATGTTCGCGGTAATAGTCAGAATGTTGGCGCACAGGCTATTCAATATGATTGTGGCGATAATGCGAATCAGCAATTTAATTTTGTGAGTGTAAATGGTTTGTATCAAATTAAACCCGTACATTCAGGCAAGTGTCTTGGCGTTCAAAATGCTTCTTTAGTGGCGGAGGCGAATATTGTTCAGCTTAATTGCGAAGCAAGTGTAAATATGCTTTGGAAGGTTGAAGGAGAGGGGGCGCAACAAAAGTTGATGTTGAGTCATTCTAATATGTGCATGAATATTAAGGGTGCTGCTTTATCAAATGAAGCGTTGATTGTGCAATCGCCGTGTGGTGATGCAAATAATCAAAAATGGCGTGTGAATGCTGTGCTTGATAATACGGCATCGCCCATTGCTACGGTGAGGTCTTTATGGAGTGGCCCCTATAATTTGCCGCTTGTGGCGGCTTCTGCAGCGCAGTTGCCTGATGGTAAATTGTTAACTTGGTCAGCGTTTGCAAAATTAGAGTTTGGCGGTGGTTTTAGCCAAACGTATAGCGCTATTTTTGACCCAGTCAATTTAACCGCGTCAGAGGGTTTAATTTCAAATACTGGGCATGATATGTTTTGCCCCGGCACTACCATGTTGCCCGATGGTCGATTAATGGTAACAGGAGGTAATAATAGTCAAGCGACCAGTATTTATAACCCAGCCAATAACACTTGGGCGAAGGGTGATTTAATGAAAATTGCGCGTGGTTATCATGCCATGACACCCATGGGTGATGGCTCGATTTTTACGGTGGGTGGTTCTTGGAGCGGTGGCGTTGGCAATAAAAACGCTGAACTTTGGACGGCGGATTTAGGCTGGCAAAGAAAACCAAATATTTTAGCGGATGATTTAAAAACCCAAGATGCCTCAGGTACTTTTAGAGCCGATAATCATATGTGGTTATTTGCTGCACCGAATGGAAAAATATTTCATGCAGGGCCATCGCGCCAAATGAGTTGGTTGAACCCAGCGTCAAATGGCAGCGTTACGGTATCAAAATTGCGTGGTGATGATACCGATGCAATGAGTGGCACGGCGGTGATGTACGACATTGGTAAAATTTTAACCATGGGCGGCTCTAAAAATTACGATAATTCTTTTGCAACAAAAAATGCCTATGACATTGATATTAATGGCGGTGAGGGAAACGAAAAAGTTGATAAATTAAAAGGGATGCTTTATCAACGCGCATTTCATAACAGTGTGGTTTTACCCTCAGGAGAGGTGGTTGTAGTTGGCGGGCTGAAATATGCTAAAGCGTTTTCAGATAATTTATCTATTTATGCGGCTGAAATTTGGAATCCAAATACCAAATTGTTTAGCCGGCTTGCAAATATGAAAACACCAAGAAATTATCATTCTGTTGCCTTGTTAACAAAAGATGGCAGGGTATTTGTTTCTGGTAGTGGTTTATGTGGGGGCTGTTCTACGAATCATACCAATGTTGAAATTTTAACGCCGCCCTATTTGTTAAATGATGATGGTACGTTAGCCACAAGACCTATCATTAAAAGTGCGCCAGCCGCTTCAAAAGCGGGTGAATCCATTAAAGTTGTGATGGATACCAATGGCTTGCATACTTTTTCTTTGATGCGATTAGGTGCAACAACCCATACGGTTAATAATGATCAACGCCGTGTTCCTTTAGAAGTTACTAACCTTACAAATAATGAATTTACTTTAGCCTTGCCTGCTAACACTTCAGTGTTACTGCCAGGCAATTATTTCTTATTTGCACTGAATCAAAAAGGCGTACCTAGTGTTGCGCAAACCATTAATATTGCCGTGACAAAAGGATCAACAGGGACTGGCGAGGAAGTTGTAAACCCCAATAATGGGTCACTAAGCGCGGTGCCTTTGATTAATGCTGGGGCTACAGCAAGTTATCAAACCGTTGTGTCAAATGGGTTTACTTACAGTTGGAACTTTGGTGATGGTTCGGCTGACACGGTATTTTCTGCTACGGGTTCTGCAACGCATCGTTATTCAAATGCGGGGGTTTATCAAGTAACCGTGAATGCAAAAGATAGTAAAGGGTTAATCACGCGTAAAACGTATATTCAAACGGTAGCAACAACAAAAACGGCCAATAATCCTACGTTTTCATCGCCCATTGTTGTTGAATCTCGCACCAGTGGCGCTGCACGTATTTGGTCGGTTAACCCAGACAATGACAGTGTGAGTGTGATTGATGCAACAAGTAAAGCGGTGATTGCCACAATGAATGTTGGGCTATCTCCCAGAAACATTGCCATTGCGCCAGATGGTAGGGTTTGGGTGACCAATAAAAAATCCGCAACCATTTCTATCATTAGCCCAACAACGCTTGCGGTTGTTCAAACCATTAATTTAGCCAAAGCTTCTCAACCACACGGGATTGTTTTTAGTCCAACAGGGACGAATGCCTACGCTGTGTTAGAAGCCAAAGGTCAGCTTTTAAAATTAAATCCAACAACGGGTGCGCAGGTTGGTAGCTTGAATATTGGTCAACATCCAAGGCATTTATCAATGACCGCAGATAGCACTAAAATTTTAGTTTCACGCTTTATTACCCCGCCATTGTCTGGCGAATCTACCGCTGTGATTAATGTGACGAATGCAAGTAATGCGGGGGGTGAGGTGTTGGTGATTGATGCAGCCAGCATGACTTTGAATACAACCATTAGGCTCAAACATTCTGATAAAACGGATTCGATTATTCAAGGTTCAGGCATTCCAAATTATTTATCAGCAGCGGTTATTTCTCCTGATGGAACCAATGCTTGGGTGCCTTCTAAACAAGACAATATTAAACGTGGCTCGGCAAGAAGCGGTGTTAATCTTGATTTTCAAAATACTGTTCGTGCGATTAGTTCTCGCATTAATCTAAATACGTTGGCAGAAGAATACGCAAAACGTGTGGATCACGATAACTCAAGCCTAGGCAGTGCAGCGGTTTATCACACAAGCGGTGTTTATGTTTTTGTTGCACTCGAAACTAGCCGACAAGTGGCCGTTGTGGATGCAATCAATGGCATAGAGCTTTTTAAAATTGCAGTTGGACGTGCGCCACAAGGATTAGCGCTCTCTGCTGATGGCAACAACCTTTATGTGCAAGAATTTATGGATAGAAGTATTTCTGTGATTGACTTAAGTCCGCTTGTAAAACAAGGTTTATTGCGTGCAACCGTCACCAATGTGGTGACCACTGTTAGCCCTGCACAAGAGAAATTGGCAGCCAATATTGTTTTAGGAAAACAGTTCTTTTATGATGCCAAAGACACACGCTTAGCAAAAGACAGTTACATGAGTTGCGCGACTTGCCATAACGATGGCGGGCACGACGGACGCGTTTGGGATTTAACTGGCATGGGCGAAGGACTTCGCAATACCATCGCATTGAATGGCAGAGCGGGTAAAGGCCATGGCTTTTTACACTGGAGTGCTAACTTTGATGAAGTGCAAGATTTTGAGAAACAAATTCGTGATTTAGCGGGCGGTTTAGGGTTAATGACAGATGCTCAATACAACACAGGCACGCGCAATCAAGCGTTAGGTGATGCTAAAGCGGGCGTGAGTACCAGTTTAGATGAATTAGCGGCTTACGTTGGTTCATTGAAATCTTTTGATGCTTCGCCTAATCGAAATGCAGATGGCACGTTAACCACCAGTGCCATTGCGGGCAAAGCGGTGTTTAACGCACAATGTTTAAGTTGTCATGGTGGCGCTGGCCTTACCTTGAGTAGTGCTGCAAATAATTTAAAAAATATTGGCACAATCAATGCGCTGAGCGGAAAACGTCTGAACGCATCACTCGCGGGGATTGACATTCCAACCTTAAGAGATGTTTGGGCAACAGCGCCTTACTTACATAATGGCAGTGCAACAACGTTAGCCGCTGCAGTACAAGCGCACAATTCGGTGACTTTAAATGCAACAGATTTAAATAACGTGATTGAGTATTTGGGGCAAATTGGCGATGAAGCTTTTGAGGTTTCAACCCCACCAACGAATGCTACTCAATGTGCAGTTGAACTTTCAACCTGTACCATTCCATCAGGTGCAACAGCAACAGTTTGGTATGGCTTGAACGAAAGTTGGAATAGTAAATTGGGGGTTACCAATTCAATTGATTGCAATAATGAATCCTTTGGTGATCCTTTGGCGGGGTTACAAAAAACTTGCCGATATCTGATTACTTCGCAAAGCAATCAAAATATTAGCCCAACGGTACGCGTTTCAACGCCAGCAAATAATATAAGTTATACGCAAGGCGCAAACTATACGTTTACCGCAACGGCAAGCGATGCTGACGGCACAATTGCTAAGGTTGAATTTTATTATAATGGTACGCAGTTGCTCAGCACCTTAACTCAAGCACCTTATACTATTTCTGGATCAACAGCGGGCGTTGCAACAGGCCAGTACAGTATTACAGCTAAAGCCTATGATGACAAAGGTGCCGTGACTACAAGTGCTGCCGTCATTGTCACGGTTAATCCAGCAGCAACAAGCAACAAAGCGCCTAATGTTGAAATCAGTGTTCCAGCCAGCAATATTTCACTCAAAGTGGGTGAAACTTACACCATAACTGCCACTGCGAGTGATAGCGACGGTACGATTGCGGGGGTGGAAATTTATTATAATGGCAATAATTTATTGACAACGCTGACTTCAGCGCCCTTTACGATTAGTGGAACAACCGCAACAATTCCAACCGGCACTTACAGTATTACAGCCAAAGCATATGATAATAATGGTGCAAGCACCACCAGCGCGCCAGTAATCATTACCATAAATGCACCCTGATTAATAAGATTCAATTAAAAGTCAGCCGTTTGAATTAATCATGACGTGTTAAAGATTGACTTCAAACGGTTGTTGTTTTTCAAACCGACCAAAGTGCAACATCATCGTTGGTAAAATCAGCAAATTCAAAATGGTCGAAGTTACTAAACCACCCACAATAATGGTCGCCATTGGCCCTTCAATTTCTCGGCCTGGTTGACCACTGCCAGCAGCAAGCGGCAGAAGCCCGAGCGCTGTTACAAGCGCAGTCATTAAAATAGAAGGCAAGCGTTCGGTTGCGCCGCGCACGCAGGTTTCTAAGCCCCAAACACAGTTTTCGGTGTTTACTAAATGTTGATAATGCGAAACCATCATGATTGAATTTCGTAGCGTAATGCCAAATAAAGTGACAAAGCCCACCAGTGAACCAAGTGAAATCCAACCGCCAGTAAACATCACAGCCAGCACGCCACCAATGAGTGCAAAGGGTAGGTTGATAAACGTGAGCAATAAATTGCGTAATTGCCCGAAAGCAATATAAAGCATCAAAAATACTGCAACAATCGCAAGTAATGAATGCATCATTAATGTTTGGCGAGATTGTTGTGTGGCTTCTGCCGCGCCAGTAAACTCAATGTAGCTGCCAGTTGAGAGGTTCACTTCTTTTTTTAATACTTTTTTGAGTTCAATATTAAATGCCTCAATATCCCGACCCACCACATTGGCTGTGACGGTTTGGATGCGTTTGCCACCATTATGCAAAATTTTTGAGCGTCCATTTTCTTGCACAATGTGGGCAACATCTTTGAGGCGTAGCACTTTTCCCTCAGCATTGAGCAATGGAATATTGCCTGCATCTTGCACATCATCACGCGCATCCACATCCATCAGCACGCTGACGCCGATGACTTGGTTGCCGTCATACACTTGCGCGACTGGCAAGCTGCTATAGGCTGCGCGGATATTGTCTAGCACATCGGTTGGGTGCAAGCCCCATTGCGCCATTTTTTCGGGTCGTAATCGCATCACAAGCTGTGGCGTACCCGGTGGAGATTGCACTGATACCTCAGAAGCACCTTCAATTTTTTGTAATGCTTGGCTAATTTTTTGCGCATCTTGGTCAAGCGCGTCTAAATCTTTACCATAAATATTGATGACTACTGCCGCAGCATAACCAGAAATGGTTTCTTCAATGCGCTCCGTTAAAAATGTATTAATGGCAAAATTCACGCCAACAAAGCCTGCTTCGGCTTTGCCATCGTTGTCATCATCTTCCACTTCTCCAGCAATTTCTTCACGAATCGTATTTAAAATGCGCCGCTGTTCTTCGCCCGAAATTGCACCTATTTCAATTTCAAATTCACTGTAATGCGTGCCAAAGGTATCTGCGCCATTGGGTGCGCGCCCAACCCATTGCGTGACAGATTTAACACCTTTAATGTTTCGAATAATGCGCGAAACTTTTTTACCCAATTTGAGCGACATTTGTTCTGAAGTGCCGGGCACCGCAGTCATGTGCATAATAAAATGGCCTTCATGCAAGGCTGGAATAAATTGGCTTTTAAAAAGCGGCAGCAAGCCCAGCCCCAAACCAATAAAAAAGAGGCTGATGAATAAAACGAACTGATACCGTTTTTCAATAAAATAAAGCGCTTTAATATATTTTTGCTTGATGATGCGAATCACTGGCGCGTCTTCTGTATCGAGTTTTGCGTTACCTAGCAACAAATAACATAAAGCGGGCGTAAGTGTGAGCGCGACGACAAGCGACGCGGTAATGGCTGCAATATAGGCAAACCCTAATGGTGCAAAAAGTTTACCAGCTACGCCGCTTAAGGTTAAAAGCGGCATAAAAACGAGCACCACAATAATGGTTGCGTAAACGACAGAACTTCGAACTTCCATCGACGCGTTGTAAACCACTTGATAAACAGGTTTTGGCATCGCCAATAAACGGTTTTCTTTCAGGCGCCTAAAAATATTTTCCGTGTCAATAATCGCATCGTCCACTACTTCACCTAAGGCAATGGCAAGGCCGCCCAGCACCATAATATTAAGTCCAATATTAAAATAACCTAAAACCACAATGGCTGTTAACAGTGAAAGCGGAATAGCAGTGGCAGAAATAAACGCAGTACGTGCGTTAAATAAAAACAAAAATAAAATGGCGATGACTAATACAGAGCCAATTAGAATATCGGTTTGCACACCATTAATTGCTACTTCAATAAAGTTATCTGGCCTAAATAATCCTTCATGCAGCTGCATTTTTTCTGCGGCTAACATGGGTTTTAATTCTTGCAAGGCGCTTTCAATTTCTTTTGTCACCGCATGCGTATTAGCGCCTAACTGACCTTGTACGGATAAATAAACGCCAGTTTCTTCATTAATCGAGGCGGCGCTGATGGAAGGCAGTTCGCCATCCACCACCTTCGCCACATCGCCCAAACGGATTGTTTGACCATTTTTGTAAATCAGGCTGGAAAGGGCGAGCTGCTTGGGGGTGAGCGCTTGGCCTTCAGTGTTAATCACAATGCGCTGATTTCTATTTTCAATAAAACCGTTGCCGCGCACGCCCGTGGCTTTCTTAACGGCATCTTCAATTTGCGTGAGCGAAATGCCATATTCCACCATTTTGTCTGCGTTCACCAACACTTGCATTTGCCGAACTTTTCCGCCAAACACATTCACATCCGCTACACCCGGAATCGACAATAAGTGCGGCACAATCGTCCAATCGACTAAGGTGCGAATTTCACTTAAACTGCGGGTTTTCGAGGTTAAACCAACACCTAATACGGTGCTGGCGGAAGAGGTGAGAGGGGTAATGTTGGGCACAATGCCGTTGGGTAAGCGTCCGTTTAAAGTCGCAATCCGTTCCGCAATGACTTGCCGATTACGATAAATATCCGTACTTTCATCAAAAATAACCGTCACAATAGATAACCCAGGAATCGACTGTGAACGTAAACTTTCAATGCCAACCGTGCCTGCAATGCTGGTTTCAATCGGCTGGCTGACCAAAGTTTCAACCAGTTCCGCAGAAAGCCCAGGAGACTCTGTTTGAATCACAATTTGCGTGGGTGAAAACTCAGGAAAAACGTCTAAATTGCTATGCTGAAGCGTGTAAAAACCAAATAAAATAATCAGCGTAGCAAGCCCAATGATCACGCCGCTAAAGCGAATGGAAAAACGGACGAGTGCTGACATCATGATGCGTTTTTTTCTAAGTGAGTGTTATTGGTGAAAGAAAAAGGCAACATATTTTAATCGTCGTTCTCGTTGGTAATTTGCGATTTAAATTCTTCTGAAAGTAACAGCTGCGCGCCACTCGTCACTACAGCATCATTGGCTTTTAATTCGCCTTGGTAAAACCAACCTGCGTCCATTTCAAAGTCATTATTAATCGGTAAACGTTTGAACTCTGTGGCAGATTGTTTGAAATACACCCAAGGTTTGCCTGCATACCACACCACAGCACTGTTTGGAATCAGCACGCCTTCACTGGGTTTTGCTGCTTGATTAAAATCTAATACTTTAATTGGCATGCCCGCGCGTAAAAAATCTGCTTTTGCCGTGTAAAAATAGGTTTTGCCTTGCATGCTTAAATTGCTGGTTGGCGCGGGAGAAAAATAATTGGCTGCAGTTTTTTGCGAAAGTGCTGAGGTTGGCGCAATTTGAATTTGGCTATTTTTAAGCGGTTCATGTGCGCTAAAAGGCAGTGAAATTTGTATTAACACACGCTCGTTTTGAAGTAATTGTTTGAAAATGGTTGATGAAACTGCACCTGTTGCTAAATGCGCCATTTGGTTTCCCCATTGCTGGCGGATTTGGTCAGCAATATTTTTTGCATTTTGTGCAGATGCTGCCAATTTTGCTTCATTGGATTTCATGTCATTAAAAGCAATTTGCACCACTTTATCTGAAATATTTTTATCGTCTTGGTTGAGCGTATTAAACCGCTCAAAGTCTTTTTTACTGGCAATTAACGCGTTTTCTAACACTGCTTTTTCAGCTTGCGTGGTAATCAGTTGCGTTTTTAATTGAATTAAATCAGCCAAACTCACCACATTGCCATAACTTAAAACATTTTCAGAATATGAAATACTGGCTAAAGGTGAAGTTTTAATCTCACTTTGAATTTGCGTTTCTTCTGGAACTTGAATCACGGTTTGGCCATCTTTTGCACTGACACGATTTGGAATTTCAATTTCCTCTTCATCAGGTTGTGTCATGGCTTCGTATTCATCTTTGCCATAAAAAACCAGCACCCAAAACAGCATGATGATAATAAATGCTTGAATTAAAACAATGATTGTCAGTTTACGGTTCATATCAAAACCTTATTTTATTTCCTTGTTAATTTGCGCTTGCATCACTTTTGCCTCGTCAACAAGTGGTGTTTGTAGTTGGTTTTCCAAATGAAACCATGCGTTTATGGTTTGATATTCAGCCTGCGCCACTTCTTTTTCACTATTTAAAAAGGCTAATTGTGCCTTTGTTAGCGTTAAGCGATCAATTTCCCCCGCATTAAATTGCGCTTGGGATTTTGCAAAAAAAGCTTGTTGCTGCTTAAGTATTTTTTGTTGCGCAGAAAAATGCAACTGCGTTTGTTGTAATGCCGCATTAGCCGTATTGGTTTGCCCAATAATGTCGGCTTGTAGTGCTTCAAACTGCGCTACTTCTACATCACGCAATTTTTCCGCCTCAAAAATCGCGGCTTTATTGCTTTTTAGTAAATTTAATAAGCTTGAAAATCCTAATGACCAAACTTTATCCCCAAATTCATACGCGTAACCAGGGTTTAAGCTGATGTCTGGATATTGTTTTGCTATTTCAAGCTTCACTTTTGCTTCCGCCACCGCATAACGCGCAAGCGCCATGCGTAAATCTAAACGATTTAACAAGGCGGATTTTTGCAAATCTTCATTTGGAAAATCAGGGTGAGTTTTGATGTCCGCCAAGTTAAGCGGCATTGCATTCACAACGCTGATTGGCAAACCAATTTGCTGGGCTAAATTACCCAACGCAACTACTTTATTTTGCGCAAGCTGACTTTTTGCAGCATTGATAGATTGCAACTGTAATGTTGCTTGGCTGACTTCTATGCTGGATTCTAAACCCAACAGCTTACGTTTTTCGAGCATGGAAAGCACTTGTTGTTGAAGCGTAGTTTGTTGATTAGAAAATTTTAATTGCGAATCTAACCATTTAAGTTCACTCAGTGTTAAAGCAATTGGCTGACGCAAATTCCAAGCGGTTTGGGCAATTTCTAGCTTGGCAACTTCAGTTAAATGGGAAAAACTTTCAATTTGAATTTCCCGTTTATTGTGCGTATTAATCGGAATATCAATGCTGAATTGATACGCAAACGGATTAATGTCACCGTTGGCACGATCGCTTCTAGCAATATTGCCGTTTAAAGTTGGCAAGTTTGGTTTGCTGGCAAGCGCCTCTGACGCTTGTGCGGCGCTTAATTGCGCGCGCGCGACATTTAAATTTGGGTGAAAAAAAAGCGCGCAGTCTATCAGCGCATTTAAATCCCAACTTTTTAAAGGCAATTGTTCTGATGAATAGCCTTTGTTTTGCAAATAGCTGATGAAATTTTCGTCAGAAACAGATCTTTTTTCAAAATCATTCGCAGTAATTTGCGCACTGATTGGCTTTGCTTGGTAGCTTTGAAACGCACAGGCTGAACACAACAAGGCTAAAGATAAGAGCAGTATATTTGCGTTGATGGACGCTAAAAGCTTAAAGTAAGTTTGGTATTTTTGTGTTAAAAACAAGGTCATTTTAAATTTTTCAAATCATGCAGCATGCTTAAAAATTTAAATCAACCGCTAAAAAAATTAACTGATAATTTCCGCATGCACTGCGTTAAGCGCGTCTTGCAACGTTTCTTCACTTAAACTATTGATGGTGGTTGCCAGCAAATCTGCCGCTTCAATCGTGCTAATCGGCAAGTCAGATGTTTTCATTTCAGCAATTAAACCAGCTGCTGCACCTGTCACTTTTAATAACACTGCGCGCTCACGCATCAATAATTCCAGTTCGTGGCTGAGCATGGCGATTTCGTTTTGGTCGATATTTTTTGGCATAAAATTTACCTATTTTTTTCAAATAATTTAATCAAAACATTTTCTCATAATCCAAGCAACGTTGCTCATAATTATTTAATTTGCAAAATCTTTAAGCCGCAAATCTTATCCCTACGTCTTATCCCTAGTCTTATCCCACAGAAAAATGATTCATTTAACAAATAGTCACTTTATAAAAAATTTGTTTGCTAAAGTGAGTAGAAAATTTTGACATCTTTTAATTAAAACTTTATTATGCACGCATCTTTTAAGGCTTTAACTTGAAGCTTTTTAATTGCCCCGATGGCGGAATTGGTAGACGCACCGGATTTAGGTTCCGGCGACGAAAGTTGTGAGAGTTCGAGTCTCTCTTGGGGCACCATCTAAATGTGTATTTTTTACACAAATATATCAATAGTTCAATTTTCAATTCTTATTCTTTCCTTCATTTAAATTTTGTTTAAAGCTGCAATTTTTGACATGGATGGTTTGCTCATTGATTCTGAGCGCATCATCATGCAAGCGTGTATTGCTGCGGCAGCAGAATTTGGTATTGCTTATTCTCAGGCACACTATGTTGATTTAATTGGTAGAAACGCCACAGATTCAACCCGCGTGATGACCGAGCAATTGGGCGGCGAAGCTAATTTTAATCAAGTGTTGCAACGCGTTGATGCCATTCTTGCCGCATTGCCAGCGCCTTTCCCATTAAAATTAGGCGCACTTGAAACCATTCAATTTTTTCATCAGAAAAATGTTCCTTGCGCGGTTGCATCCTCCTCTTATAAAAATATTGTTCAAAACCGCTTAACACAAGTAGGCGTGTTTGATTATTTTAGTGCCATCACGAGCGGCGATGAAGTTACCAATGGAAAGCCGCATCCTGACATTTATTTGTTGGCGTTAAAAAAGTTAGGGTATCAAGCGGCTGATTGTATTGCGTTTGAGGACAGTGAATTAGGCGCGCGTGCAGCGATTGCCGCAGGTTTAAAAGTGATTGTGGTGCCAGATTTAAAATCCCCCAGTGATTTTGTAAAAGAAAATTGCTTTATGATGGCTGAATCGTTATTGCATGCACGCGCTCAACTTGAAAAGTTTTAAGATGATTTGAATCATGCAACCTGAACTAAAAATACAAACCGCATTGCTCCCAATATTAGAAATTTTGAAACAATTTGAGCCGTTGATTTATGCAGCGAATGCTGGAAAAAATACAGATTATTTTGAACATTTACTTGCGCCAGAGTTTTGGGAAGTGGGCGCATCAGGACGCCGCTACAGCCGGGAATATGTTCTTTCAGAACTTGAAAAGCGCCGAATGAATCCAAGAAATGAAGCTTGGCATACAGATGAATATCATTTGCAATCATTAGGTGGTGCGCATTATTTAATTAGCTATACCTTACATCAACCAACCCGCGTCACAAAGCGCGCCAGCTTGTGGCGGCAAGAAGATGAGCAATGGTTGTTTGTGTACCACCAAGGCACGGTTGTGCTGGAATAATAATATTTAATTCAATTGTATGCATCCACCTGCCATCTTTTTAATGGGCCCAACTGCCAGCGGAAAAACTGGCGCGGCAGTTTATTTGCACGCCAATTTGCCTGTTGAAATTATCAGTGTCGATTCTGCATTAGTTTTCAAAGACATGGACATTGGCACCGCCAAGCCTGAGCCAGAAGTGTTGGCACAAACGCCGCATCATTTAATTAATTTGATTCCACCCACCTGCGCATATTCCGCGGCAAATTTTCGGCAAGATGCTTTGCAACTTATGGCAGACATTACCGCACGTGGGAAAATCCCATTATTGGTGGGCGGCACTATGCTTTACTTTAAAGCGTTAGAAGAAGGTTTAAGCGGATTGCCAGAAGCAGATGCAGAAATTCGCACAAAGTTAGATGTTGAAGCAGCCACCATTGGTTGGCCAGCCATGCATGAAAAATTGGCAAAAATTGACCCAGAAACCGCTGCAAGGCTCAAGCCCAACGATATGCAGCGTATTCAGCGTGCTTTGGAAGTGTATGAAATTACTGGGCAAACCATGACATCGCTATACGCAAAACAGCAAAATAGCGTTTTTCCTTATCAATTACTCAAAATTGCTTTGATTCCAAGTGACCGAAAAATGCTGCATGCGCGCATTGCGTTGCGGTTTGAGCAAATGTTAGCAGCGGGTTTTATAGATGAAGTCAAAGCACTGATGCAGAAGTATCCAAGTTTAACGGTTGAATCAACATCTATGCGATGTGTGGGTTACCGACAAGTGTTGGAATATTTTAACGGTGATTATGATTCAAACGAACTCAAAGACCGTGGCGTTTTTGCTACAAGACAACTTGCAAAACGGCAGCTTACATGGCTAAGAGGCATGCCTGATTTGGTTGAATTTGATTGTTTAAGCGAAGATTTAAATCAGCAAGTGTTAGACGAAATTAAGCAAACATTAGGTAAAAATTAGGCATATAATGCCACTTTCAAAAGCGCCGATTTAAAACATTTTTTAAATAGGCAACCCTTCAAAAAAATACCATTATTTTTAGCCATTAAAACTGCATCATCATTGGGTTCGTTGGCAATTCTGCATACTCAATCAACCTGATTTACCCGATTCTTTTTATCTTAATTCAATTTAACTCTAAAATTTAGCTCTGAAATTTAACTTCAGACCTCAAGTTTTAACTTACCAAGTTCGTTAACAAAAATAGGGTTGATTTAAAAAATTAACGCGTGTTTTAAACATAAAAAATAATCTTCCGCTGAATTTTCCAAATATCCATTTTTTTAAATGGATGGTATAAAAGGATGTGAAATAAATGATGACAGCTAATTTTCCATTTCAAACATTAAAAGTGGGTGAAATATTTCAGCTTTCACCACAAGGTGATTTTACTGATGCTGGAAAATATAATGTTAAATTTATGGGCGGCGTGGACAAAAAAAGCATTATTTGTACTACCCCAAGCTTGCATGATAAAACCTTATTTGTTAAGGAATTTTCAGGATTTTCAGTGCAATTTTTTAGTGGAAGAAATGTTTACCGATTTTATACGGTGGTTGATGCAGTTTTTAATCGGCCTTATCCACATATGCACTTGATGTTTCCCAAGGAACTGATGGTGAATAGGCTGAGAAAAAATGAGCGTATTACTGTAAAAATGATCGCTTCTATGCGGAATTTGATGGCGGGTGAGAGATTAAACACGTTGCAATCAGGTTTGTTGGTTGATTTAAGTTTATGCGGTGCGATGCTTGAATCAAATAAGCAAGGTTTTCAAGAGGGGGATCAGGTGGAGTGTTCTTTTAAATTAAATTTGGAAGCGCAAGATATGATGCTAAGGTTGAAGGGGTTTGTTAGAAGCGTAAAAACAGCACAAACTTTGGATGGCAAAAATATTTATCGCTATGGATTACAGTTTGATGCGTTGCCTTTTCAAGAGAAAATTGTTTTACAAAATTATATTTTTAAAACGATGGCAACAGAAAAAGCTGAAGTTGTTTGAAAATTTTTAGAGTAGTTAGAAAATTTTAGCGTAGTTTGACGTTAAAAAGATTTTATAAGATTTAATCGTTTTAGATTGTTTAAACGCTCATTTAAACTAGCAAAAGCTAGAAAAAATTAGCAAACATTGCGAATGCCACAATGTTTGCTTTAAAAAAACAACGTTTAAAAAAGCGATTATTATTTTAAAATGGCCTATTATTTTAAAACTGCTAGGGCTGCATCGTAATTTGGTTCGTTGGCAATTTCGCTTACTAACTCAACGTGTTTCACCACATCATTCTCATCAATCACCACCACTGCGCGCGTGGTTAAGCCCGCTAAACTGCTGTCTGCAATAAAAACGCCGTAATCAGTCGCAAATTTTTCAGTGCCTCTAAACGTTGAAAGCGTGACGACATTTTCAATGCCTTCAGCACCACAAAAGCGGCTTTGTGCAAAAGGTAAATCTGCTGAAACGCACAGCACAACTGTGTTCTCTAGCTTGCTGGCAGTTTGATTAAATGTGCGCACAGAGGTTGCGCAGGTTGGCGTGTCAATGCTTGGGAAAATATTCAATACTTTACGTTTGCCCGCAAAAGAGGCTAAAGTCTGCAATTCACGCTTTGCGTTGGCTAAAGAGAAATCAGGTGCTTTACTACCGATGGCTGGTAATTCGCCAGCAAGCGCAACGGCGTTACCTTTTAATGTGACTGAGTTTGGCATGGTTTTGTCCTTTAGATAAAAATTAGGTTAATACAGGGGTTAATGAACGTTAATTGAACCATCGCAATCTTAATGCAAATATCTGATGTTTGCATCTCAAGTTCTGCATTAATTTGTTCGTTAACAAATGAACAAAGTAAATCTCAAATCTTTGCGATTCAAATCAATTTTTTTTAAGGAAAACTAGCATTTTGCGTGATGAAAATCAAAAATTTAAACGGTTAACAAAAGAGTTTATCAAAATAGGCAGTCCATTAAATTATCCAATTTATGATAAAAGCGGCAATTTGTTAATTCCTGAAGGATTGATTGTTAACACTGATGATGAACTTGATACGCTTTATGAGCGTGGACTCTATCTAGATTTAGAATCTAGCAAAAAAATTGGATTAATTAAAAAAAGAGATGTTTCAAGTTATGTGAATGATGAAGTAAAAGATGAAGAAGATTTATTGCCAAATAATATTTCAGCAGATAATTTTTCATTAAAAAGCATCAAAATAGGCGAGGTTTTTCAACTTTCACAGCAAGGCGATGCTGAAGGTAATCGTAAATTAACAGCTAAATTTATGGGCGGGATTGATAAAAAAAGTATCATTTGTACCGTTCCTGTTGTGAATGATAAAACCATGTTTATCAAACAATTTACAGGGTTTTTTGTACAGTTTTTTAGTGGTACAAATGTGTATCAATTTAGTACCGTTGTCGATGCCGTTGGTAGTCGCCCGTATTCATATATGCACTTGATGTTCCCCAAAGAAATATCAGTGAAGCGCATCAGAAAAAATGAACGCGTTAAAGTCAATATTGTTGTTTCAATGCGCAATCTAACTGCGGGGACAAGATTTAATGAAATACAAGCAGGTCGGTTTTTAGATTTAAGCACAGGTGGCGCTTTGGTTGAATCTTACAAAGTTGGTTTGCAAGTGGGAGACGTGGTTGAATGTTCGTTTAAAGTGACGTTAGAAAAACAAGATGTACTGTTAACGGTCAATGGAACGGTGATCAATTTTTTGGCAACCCAATCTAGCGATGGAAAAAATATTTATTGCTATAGTTTGCAATTTAGTGAAATTCCATTTTATGAAAAAATATTGTTGCAAAATTTAATTTTTAAGCAGATTGCGAGCGAGAGCAGTTAAACGGGTAAAAGTAAACTTTAAAAGAAAAAATACCGTGTTTTTATGCACATTGATTACTGGTTTGCTTTTGTAACGTAAGTACTATACTTTCAGTACATGAAAAGATAATTGAACACGTTTAATTGAACGCGATTAAAAAGGGAACTTGATGGAAAGTCAGGAAGATTTAAGCCAAACCAAATCAACGCCACCGATGAGTTTGGAGCAGTTGCGCACCATTAAAGTGATGGTGATTGATGACAGCAATACCATTCGCAGAACTGCTGAGATATTTTTGAAGGCGGCGGGCTGTGAAATTGTGCTTGCAGAAGATGGTTTTGACGCGCTCGCTAAAATCACCAATGAGCTGCCTGATATTATTTTTGTTGATATCATGATGCCAAAATTAGATGGTTATCAGACGTGTTCGCTCATTAAACGCAATGCGCGCTATAAATCTATTCCTGTGATTATGCTTTCCAGCAAAGATGGGTTGTTTGATCGTGCAAGAGGGCGCATGGTGGGTTCTGACCAATATTTAACCAAGCCTTTTACCAAAGAAACGCTCCTTGAAGCCGTGCAGACCTATGCCGTAACCAACATTTTAAATAAGCGCAAAAAAGCACAAGAAGAGGCTTAATATTCAATGGCAATTAAACATATTTTGGTGGTAGACGACTCTGCAACCGACCGTTTTTTTCTAACAGAATTATTAGAAACGGAAGGTTTCACTGTGACAGGTGTTGAGAGTGGCGAAGAATGTTTGGCGCAAGTAGCAAAAAATCCGCCAGATTTAGTCTTGTGCGATGTGGTGATGCCAGGGTTAACGGGCTTTCAAGTGACGAGAACCTTATCAAAAGATCCAAAAACTGCGCATATTCCTGTGATTTTATGCACAGGAAAATCTCAAGCCACCGATTTAGTTTGGGCGCTTAAAATGGGCGCAAAAGCATGCGTAACAAAGCCCGTGGTTGGCGCTAACTTATTGACAATGATTAAAAATTTAGCATAAAAATTGTAAAAAAATCTCTAAATTCATACTATTATCGTAAGTAATTAAGCTAAACTATTAAGTTGGATAACCAACCATTAAAATCACTTGTGGCCAATTTAACTGATTATCATGAAGAAAATGCATTGTCCGAAACTTTAGTGGCGCGTGAAATAGCTTCATCTGCAGCGCAAGCGCAAAGTAGCGGCGCGCGGCTGGGTGTGGTGATTGGCGGGCAAAAAGTACTGATTCCACTCACCGATATTAGCGAGGTGCTTCCTGTTCCACAATTGCAGGTGGTTCCGCTGACAAAAGTTTGGTATTTAGGCGTGGCAAATGTGCGCGGTACTTTATTCAGCGTGACTGATTTGGCTCAGTTTTTGGGTTGGCCAATGCTACAAAAAAATTTAAGTAATCGGATCGTGCTTTTAAACTCTGTAAAAACAACCCAAGCGGCAATCGCTATTGATTCTGTCATTGGTTTGCGTAATGTTGAATCAATGCAAACTGCCTCTAACCAAACATACGCAATGGATGATTTATGGCCTGAAGGCGAAGCGCGTTGTTTTTCATCGCAACTCTTTTTAGAGCAAGATCAAACCGTTTGGTTAACGCTTGATGTTGATGCGTTGGTACAAAATCCAAAATTTGTACACCCAGGCATTGCCTAAGTGCTTAAAAAATTAAGCGCTTCATTATTTAAGTAATAATGTGTTTACAATAATTTTGTCTTGATGAATGACTGCGCAGATGGGGATAGAACATGGCATTCAATATTGCAATCATTAAACAGATGTTTACAAACCTAACTTCATTTTTTAAATCGGGCGAAGTGGTTGCAGCTTCTAGTTTGCAAGCGGCAGATGCAATTAAAGCGGGCAATCGTCAACTTTATTTACAAATGATTATTTTCTTACTTTTTGCGGTGATTAGCTTTTGGGTCATCAGCCAAGTGCGCGTTAATGGTCCCATTTTTAACGCGCTAACCGAGTACGATGATTTAACAGCCGATGTTTCTACCCCAGCCATTTATCCTGTAGACGCTTTTGCTGCATATAATCAAGCGTTTGTTGCAGGCGCGAGTATGAATTATCAAAAACGGGATGTTGCTTTACAAAATGCCGCAAAAGATGAGAAATTATTTAAACAAAGATCACAATATTGGCGCAATCATTTAAGCCATCCTTCGTTAAAAGAACCCTTGGAAGAAGCCATTAAAGCAGGTGAAAACTTCTTTTTTATTGCCAATAAAAAGTATATTCCAGCGTTAAAGCAAGGCGCGGGCGTTGCCACTGAACCCTTAACTGAATTAACAGCAGAATTTGAAACAACCAAAGTGGCTGGCAATTTATTTTTAGAGGCGGTGATTAAAGAAAATAAAGCGTTGATTGAATCTAAAACAACGTTTATTAAATTAGTGTTATTAGGTTTGGTTTTTTTAGGGTTTTGGCTGGTGATTTTTATGTATTTTTCTGGCACAAAACAAACCATCAGAACAGCTTCACTCACCAATCAACTTGCCAAAGAAACACAAGAAAATCAAGAGGCCGTTAAGTTGCTTTTGTATGAAATGGGCGATTTAGCAGATGGTGATTTAACGGTCAAAGCGCAAGTCAGGGACAGCATTACGGGTGCAATTGCAGATTCAATTAATTACGCGATTGATAGCTTGCGCGATTTAGTAGTTGAAATTAATCGTGCAACAGATCAAGTGACATCAGCCACTTCCATTGCGCAGGGAACCTCAAGCCAATTATTAAGTGCGGCAAAAACACAATTACAACAAATTGTGCAAACTTCAGAAGCTGTATCAGGCATGACAAAATCCATTTTGCAAGTTTCAACCAATGCTGAAGAAGCTGCCAACGTTGCGCAACGCTCGCTTGTGGCGGCTAATCAAGGTTCAAATGCCGTGCAAAATACCATTGCGGGCATGAACGAAATTCGCGCACAAATTCAAGAAACATCTAAACGCATTAAGCGGTTGGGTGAAAGCTCACAAGAAATTAGCGAAATTGTCGATTTAATTTCTGACATTACCGAACAAACCAATATTTTGGCCTTAAACGCCTCCATTCAAGCGGCTTCTGCGGGTGAGGCTGGGCGCGGTTTTACGGTCGTGGCGGAAGAAGTGCAGCGATTAGCAGAGCGTTCTTCTGAGGCCACTAAACAAATTAGCATGATTGTCAAAACCATTCAAACCGATACGCATGGCGCGGTGGCGGCGATGGAAAAAAGCACTGAAGGCGTGGTGGAAGGCGCACGCGTAGCAGATGCCGCAGGGCAAGCACTCACAGAAATTGAACAAGTGACGAATAATTTAGCGACATTGATTCAAGAAATTTCAGAAGCAACCAAAGCGCAAAGAATGTCTGCAACTACGGTTGCAAAAAATATGCAGCTAATTCAAGAAATTACCACGCAAACCACGCAAGGCACACAGTTAACCGCAGAATCAATTGGTCAACTGACTGGACTTGCAAAAGAATTACGCTATTCTGTTGCAGGTTTTAAACTTTAAGTTTTCAGTAAAAATGAATAAAATTTTGGTATTTTATGGGGTGATAATTGTCTGAAGCGTTTGACATAGGCCCACTTTCTTGGGTAAAAGATGAAATAGATCAATCACTAAAAAAAGTGATGGATAATTTTATCGTGGTCACTGAGCATCCAGAAGATTACGCTTCTTTACGCTTTACCTTGGCGCATTTATACCAAGTGAGCGGCGCGCTGGATATGGTTGGCCTTGAAGGCTGCAAACGCTATTGCACGGAAATTGAAAAGCTGACGGCAAAAATTGAAAAAGGCTTGATGCCCGCAACCACGGCACTGATGGAAGAATTAATGCTGGCCGTGCAAACGCTGTCGCAATATTTGCAAGATTTACTCAATGGCGCACCAGATACGCCAATTCGATTTTTTGAGAGCTTGCAACATTTGGTTGCGTTGCAGGGCGAAACCATTGAAATTACCGATTTATTTTATCCAGACACCAGTATTAGCCCACCTAAAGATTTACTCACCAACCAACTTT
This sequence comes from Methylophilaceae bacterium, assembly GCA_965247415.1. Lineage (GTDB taxonomy): Bacteria > Pseudomonadota > Gammaproteobacteria > Burkholderiales > Methylophilaceae > Methylotenera. Next base: position 112,153 of record OZ252007.1, on the reverse strand, counting down.
CTGAAACCGCGTTGCCGATTTTTATCGGTGAACAGCGCAGCGTATTTCAAAAATCATTGCTTGATTGGTTGATGACAAAGGATGAAAAAGCGTTAGAGCGCATGAAAAATGCACTTCTTAACGTGCAAACTGTTCAACAAAAAAAATCACAAAAATCACTTTGGTGGGCTGCAACGGCGTTTGCAGAATCATTATCGCAAGAAAAAATCGCTTCTTTAGCAGGTGCAAAAAAATTATGTAGAAAGCTAGACCAGCAATTACGCAATATGTCATTGGGCGAAGCAAAATTGCCGACACATTTGTTGCGAGACGTTTTGTATTACGTTGCAATCAGCGAACCCAGTTCACCGCAAATTGCAAAAGTGAAAGATGTTTTTGAGTTAGAAGCTGTTTTGCCAACGAAAAAAGAAGCTTCAACCCCAATTTTAGTGATGTCAGAAGCTGAAGCTGCCGCCATTGCGCAGTTGCTTGCAGAATTGCCTCATTTAAAAGAATTGTGGGTTGGTGTCAGTGAATTTGTAACCAACCAAGATATTGCAAAAGAAATTCCGCAAGAAGAGTTGCAAAGCGTCACGCTTAAATTGCAGTTGTTGCTTGAAAATATGCAAAATAATGGCATTCATCAGCAAAATATAGCCAATCAACATTTAATTCATTTGATGGATGCCACGCAACAAGTCTCACAACAATTGCTCTTTGAAATTGATCATTTGAATGAGCATGCGGTGTTGGAAGTTGCATCAGCACTCAATTTGTTAGAAATACTAGCCAATCGTTATGAATCTTTAGAGCTCAGCATTGAGCATAAAGTAACGCAACAAATTGCACGGTTAAAAGAGGTGATGCAGCAAACCGCAAGTTTACCCGCCAATTCTTCAACGTTATCTATCATTGAGCCTGAATTAGATGCGCAGTTAATTGAAGCCGTTGCTAGCCAAATATTACAAACTTTGCGTGGCGTTGAAACATTAATCGATGGATTTTTTAGAAATCCGTCCATGACAACTGGTTTGGAAGATGCGCTCAAACCGATGAACCAAGTGGTGGCTGCGTTTGATATGTTAGAAATGCCAACGCCAAAAGCCATTGCAAAATTGTCAATTTTTTATATTGAGCAATTTAAAACCAACGCACCAAAATACGCCACACCGCATCCCAATCACACGCAATTTAATCTTTTTGCAGAAGCATTAAGCTTGCTTGGTTTGTATGCGCAAGATTTACCTGAGGTACGATCTGAATCTAAACATGCGTTATCAGATTGCTTAAAACGGTTGGAAGAAGGCGTTGAAACGTTAGAACTGTTACATGAAACGGAAGGTGATGAAGCGAATATTCAACACACCGAGGTTGAAAATAACATTTTGCCTCAATCTACCGATGAAACAGACAATCAAGCGTTTGTAGAAATTGCCCGTTTTAATCATGCACAAGTGACAGAAAAAGCGATTGATGTTGAGTTGCAAGAAATTTTTATTACAGAAGCGCAAGACGTATTAGAAAGTAATGTCATTCATATTCAAGCACTGCAAAACAATGAAACCAATGGGTTGGCACTTGCAGAACTTAGACGCGCATTTCATACCCTCAAAGGCAGTGGCAGAACCGTTGGTTTAGAAGCCATGGGCGATGTAGCGCATGGCGTAGAAAAATTATTGAATGTGTTGATTGAACATAAAACGCATCCAAGCGCAGAAATACTCAATTTTGTTGATGAAATCAATTCAGAATTTGCCATTTGGATTGCCGAGCTGATTTCAGCGCAGCAAGTGACGTTGAACCCTGGAAAATATCAGCAACAAGCTGCGCAAATTGAAGAAGCGCTTGAAAGTGCAATTCAATCAGCAAAACCCAAAGCGCGTAAAGAAGAAGTGCTGATTGGCGGAAGTCGCAAAGTGGGCCGCGCGTTTTTCTATTTATTTTTGGGCGAGGCGCAGCTGCATTTAAATACCCTTAAAGATGCACTCAAAGAAATTAAAGAAAATTCTGATGCTGCACCCACTTCTGCCAGTTGCCGTGCAGCACACACGTTAAGCAGCAATGCGCTGACCGCCGGCTTTGATGCCATTGGAGATTTAGCGCGGGCAATGGAGCATTGGTTTGATGCGTTTACGGGGCTGTGGACAGATAAGCATCTGGCTTTGTATGCCAAAGTGATTCAAGCCTTAGAAGATGGCTTAGAAAAAGCAAAAAATTTACAAAACCCAAAATCAACCCGTTCGCTCATGATTGAGTTGAGTAAATCAACCGCTTCAATGCAAGTGCTTGCAGCACAAATTGCTGAAAATTCTAAAAAAGCGCTTTCTGCTACAGATAAAAATCTAACAGAAAATAATCTGCAAGCCTTTTCATTATCTGAAAATGAGCAGTTTGGTTCAGAACTCTCAGCATCAGAGTTAACCATTGCGTCGCATTTAGAATCCGAAAAAAATGATTTAAATCATAATCATGCATTCAATAAAAATGACGTAATCAAAGAACATGAAATCATAAAAATTTCTGATGAAGAGGTTATTTTCCCGCAAGAAATGGTTGCGATTGCTGCACCTGTTGCGCCAGTTTTACTGCACTTGCAAGCACCGCATATTCAGTTAAACGCGCCGCCTACGCCGCCTAGTCTGCAGGTAAAGCCAAAGTATTCGTTGCAGCCAGTCAATCTTGCAGTGCCTGAAACGCATCTTGAACACGCAGATGAATCAAATCATCAAGAAAATAATCTGCTGCAAACGTCAGAAAATGTTGAAGGAACGCAAGAAAATTCGCAAACCAACTCGCCAGTGACTACTGCAATTGATGAAGAATTATTGGGCTTATTTATTGAAGAAGCTAGTGAGTTGACCCCTCAAATTAGCCGAAGTTTACGTTATTGGAAATTCTCGCCACAAGCTGAAACTTACCCAGAAGAATTGCAACGCGCTTTGCATACGTTAAAAGGCAGTGCAAGAACAGCAGGGCAATTAGCCATTGGTGATGCTGTGCATGCGCTGGAAGACTGTGTGGTGGAAGTATTGCAACGCAAGCCCACGCTTGATAATTTTGATAAGATGTTTATTGATTTTGATCGCATCAGCTTTATGTTGGATGATTTAATCAAAGCGCAATCAACGGAAAAAAAATCGACTCAACCGCAAATTAGCCAAGTTTCGCTCGAGCAACACATTCAAAATAGTTTGTTGCAGGCAGAGGTTGAAGCGCCAACCCAAACATTAGATCAAACTTTAGATAAAACGTTAGCACTTTCAGCATTGGCTGAACATTCAGTTTCTAATGTGCCCGCTGAGTTAACCTCACAATTTTTGCGTGTGCGCGCAGCCATGCTTGATAAGCTGATTAATGATGCAGGTGAAGTGACTATTTTACGGTCTCGCATGGACCGTGAAATGCAGGGGTTTAAACAATCTGCTATAGATTTAACGTTAAGCGTTGGGCGCTTACGCACTTATTTGCAAGAGTTAGAAGTTGAGGCGGAATCTCAATTGCAATCACGTTTAAGCCCTTTGCCAGTCCAAAATGTGCCAGAAAATAAAGCACAAGAAAATGACAAAAATTTCGATCCACTAGAGATGGATCGCTACACCCGATTGCAAGAACTTACCCGATTAATGGCGGAAAGTTTAAGCGATGTGACCACAATACAGCAAACCTTGCTTACGCATATTGATCAAACGGATGTGGCTTTGCAGCAACAAAACCGTATGAACCGTGAGTTACAAAAAGGCTTGATGACGGTGCGCATGATGCCTTTTTCAAGCATTTCAGAACGGTTGCACCGCATTGTGCGCCAAGTTTCACGTGAACTTGATAAACGCGTTGAGCTCATGATTGATGGTGAAGACATTGAGCTTGATCGCAGTGTGTTAGATAAAGTGGGCGCGCCGCTTGAACATTTATTGCGTAATGCGGTTGCACATGGCTTAGAAACAACCAATGAGCGGATTCAGTTAGAAAAACCTCCTACTGGACGAATTACGCTCAAAGTGCGCGTAGAAAATGATGAAATTACACTGACTGTAAGTGATGATGGTCGCGGCATTGATTTAGAAAAAGTTAAAAATATTGCCATCCAAAAAGGCTTGTTGCATGAAAATCAAGCCATTAATGACCAAAATTTAATGGCCATTATTTTTGAATCTGGCTTTTCAACCGAAGAATCTGTTTCGCAAGTGGCTGGTCGTGGTGTTGGGTTAGATGCGGTGAGAAGTGATATTGCTGCATTAAATGGGCGGATTGATGTGAGCAATATGCCTGGTGCGGGGGCATTATTTAATATTTATTTACCTGTTACTTTGTCAGTCACACAAGTGGTGATGGTGAACATTAATAAACAATCCTATGCCATTCCTTCTGTGATGGTTGAGCAAATTCAAACACTGAAGCAAGAATCATTGTTTGAAGCTTACAAAGCGCAAAAAGTTGAATGGTCAACGCATGATTACGATCTTTATCCACTTGCAAAACTCATGGGAGAACATCAATATCAACCAAAATCACAAGCCTATAACCCTGTTGCTTTGTTGCGCAGCGGGCAATATCGTGCTGCCATTCATGTGGACGAAGTCATTGGTAATCAAGAAGTGGTTATGAAGGCCATGGGTACACAATTAACGCGCGTGCCAGGCATTGTTGGCGCAACTGTCATGGGCGATGGCGCAATTGTCTTTGTGATTAATCCTGTTCAGCTTGCGCATCGAGAAGCGTTAACGGCAGGCGCGGTTAAAGTGATGCCGTTTATCACAGCTGCGCCCATTAAAAAATCTGCGTTGGTGGTGGATGACTCACTCACCATGCGCAAAGTGCTTTCTAGAATTTTAGAGCGCGATGGCTTTGAAGTGGTCACTGCCAATGATGGCCTTGATGCGATTCAGAAATTGCAAGAGTTAACACCAGACATTATTTTGACAGATATTGAAATGCCACGCATGGATGGATTTGAGTTTTCATGGTATGTGCGTGATACACAACAATTTAAACAAATTCCAATCATTATGATTAGCTCTCGCACCGCGCAAAAACATAGAACCATCGCCAGCGAAATTGGCATTAATGCGTTTTTAGGCAAGCCCGTGCAAGAAGAAGAGTTGATGTTTGAAGTTAAAAAATCGCTTCAATGATTAGATTAGGTTTAAGCGATTTTTTTGTATTTTTTAATTAAGATTGCTCCAGCTTAAAGGATCAAACGGGCGGCTTTGTTTGCGTAACTCATAATATAAGCCATTGGTTTCATTGCCACCGCTATTGCCAACTGCGGCAATCACATCCCCAGCATTCACCACCGTTCCTACAGACTTTAACAGCGCTTGATTATTGCCGTATAAACTCATATAGCCTTGTCCGTGGTCAACAATAATCAAATTACCAAAACCGCGCATCCAATCTGCAAAAACAACACGCCCGACAGCAACAGATTTTACTTCAGCGCCTTCAGAAGCTTGAATGAATAATCCTTTCCATGAAATGCCAGTGTCTTCGCGGCTATTGCCAAATCGGTTAATTAAATTGCCCCGCACTGGCAAACGTAATTTGCCTTTTAATGAAGAAAAATGTACGCCCGAAAATTCAGCGGTCGGCTCTTCATCATTGCGAGCAACCACTTCTTTGGGCGGTTTAATCGGGTTATCCGTTAGCTTTTCAGATTGTGGTTTTTTTGACGCCTTTAAACTTAATTGACGCTTTTTTTCTTTTTCCAGCGCCTGTTTTGCAAGCCGCGTAATTAAAGCAGATAAGTTTTTCTCATCGCGGCTGAGCTTTTTAATTTCGTTACGCTGCTCTGCAATTTGTGTTGATAGTTGGCTGACAATTTCAGATTTAGCCAATTTTTGTTTTTGCAATGTTTGTTTTTCAGCCATTTGTGACTTTTTTAGCGTAGTCACTTCTTCAAGCGTATTCGCCGTTTTTTCGTTCAAAGCTTTGAGTTCATCAAGATTTACCTGCATTTTTTTGATTAACGTTGCCCGCGCTTTTGCCAGATAAGAAAAATAGTGCAAATCACGCGCCACAGCGCTTGGCTGTTTATGATCAAGAATAATTTGCCATTGATTTTGTTCGCCTTGCGTATATTGTTGATAAAGCTGGCCACTTAATAATTGTTGTTGCGCGTTTAATTTTTCCTCAGTTGCTTGTGTTTCTGTGCTTAATTTTGAAAGTTTTTGTTTATTTTTTTTCTGTAATTCATTGATTTCATATAATTTTTTATTGGCTTTGCTAATTGCCAGCTCACTTTCTTTTAAAGCATCTGCTGCATCTTGATGCGCGACTTGTGCGCTCCCCAGCGCTTTTTTCATGGATTCAAGTTTTTTTTGTACTTCAGAAAGCGCTTCTTTGGGCTGGCTTGCCTTTTTGTCATTTTCTGCAAAAGTGGGATTGCAAAAAATGAGCGTAATAAACAGATAAGAGAAAATAAAACGCATATTAACCATCCACTTCATATGCATTTAGTTTGAAAGTTCAACTAAATTTTTACCTGTCATTTCGGTTGGTTGTGCTAAACCCATTAAATGCAATAAGGTTGGCGCTAAATCAGAAAGCGCGCCATTTTCTTTTAATATTGCAGGCCTGCCCACATAAATAAAAGGCACTAAGTTGGTGGTGTGCTGGGTGTGCGCTTGTTTATTTGCGGGGTCAAACATCATTTCAGCGTTACCATGGTCGGCGGTAATAATGACTTCTCCGCCAATTTTTTGCATGGCTTCCACCACGCGGCCGATGCAAATATCTAAAGCTTCCACCGCTTTAATTGCAGCTTGTAAATTACCTGTGTGTCCCACCATGTCACCATTGGCATAATTGCAAATGATGGCGTTGTATTTTTTGGCTAAAATCGCCTCTACCAATTTATCAGTCAATTCAAATGCGCTCATTTCGGGCTGTAAATCGTAAGTCGCCACTTTGGGTGATGGCACTAAAATGCGGTCTTCGCCTGTAAATACTTTTTCTTCGCCACCATTGAAGAAAAAAGTCACATGCGGATATTTTTCAGTTTCGGCAATTCTTAGCTGCGTAAGACCTATTTCTGATAAATATTCACCAAAAGTGTTGTTGATTTGATTGGGTGGAAAAATCGCAGTCGCTTTGGTTTCGTTTTGGTCGTACATTGTGAGCGTAAAAAAGCGTGAGAGTTTGACGAGGCGTTTTCGTTCAAAACCAGTAAAAGAGTCACTCAACAATGCGTTGGTCAGTTGGCGTGCGCGGTCAGATCTAAAATTCATATACACTACAACGTCATCATCATTGAGCGTGATGGGCTGTTCATTTTCTTGACGAATGGCAGATGTTTTCACAAATTCATCATTTTCTCCACGCGCATAAGCCGCATTAAGCGCATCAATTGCCGTTGGATATGTAAATTCGCCAATCCCGTTTACGATCAATTGATAAGATGTTTCCACGCGCTCCCAGCGTTTGTCGCGGTCCATGCTATAAAAGCGGCCACTGATAGAAGCAATTTTACCGACGCCAATTTTTTGAATATGCGCTTCAAGCGCTTCAATGTATGGCGTTGCGCTGATAGGTGGCGTATCGCGCCCATCTAAAAATGCATGCACATATACATTTTTTAGTTGTAACTTTGCCGCCATATCAAGCATGGCATGAATATGACTTTGGTGGCTATGCACGCCGCCATCTGATAAAAGTCCAAAAATATGCAAGGCTTTATTTTGGCTTTTTAAATTTAATAAGGCATTTTTCAAATCTGCATGCTCAAAAAAATCACCACTGGCAATGCTGTTATTAATGCGTTCAAACTCTTGAAATACAATGCGGCCAGCCCCAATATTTAAATGGCCAACCTCAGAGTTTCCCATTTGACCGTCAGGCAAGCCAACATAATGTTCAGAGGCATTAATCAACGTATGCGGTTGGGATTTTAACAATGCATCTAAATTAGGTTTATGGGCTTGGGCAATGGCGTTATCGGTTAATTCTTCACGATAGCCAAAACCATCTAAAATAAGTAAACAAACTGGGGTGGGAGCAGTTACAGGTGGCATAATATCAACTCTACTTTTTCGGCAATTAGATTAAAATTCATTGATGACTATTTTAGCCTATTTGACCGTAAAATTAGCATGTTAATCAGATTGGCGAATTTTTGCCCATCACATAAAAATTTTAAAAAAATTTAAAAGGAATGGTTGTGGATTTTATTAAAGAAAACGCGTTGCTCATAGGTTTGGCTTTTGGTTCTGGGGTGATGCTGCTGTTGCCACTTTTTAAAAAGAATGCCAATGGTGTGCCAAACTTAACTAGCGCAGAGGCCGTAACGCTAATAAATCGCTCTAATGCAGCCGTGTTAGATGTGCGCGATGCCGCAGAGTTTGCCACTGGTCACATTGCAGAAGCCATTAATATTCCATTAACAGAACTTGAAGCGCGCATGAACGAGCTTAAAAAATATAAAAACAAACCGCTTTTGGTTAATTGTCAAAAAGGCGTGCGCGGTGCAAAAGCTTGCGATGTATTACGCAAGGCGGAATTTAAAGAAGTGCATCATTTGCAGGGCGGTTTGGATGCTTGGTTGAAATCTAATTTGCCAGTTGTGACTAAACAAGCGAAAGCGCCAGCCAAAAAAGCCGCTGCAAAAACACCGGAAAATCTCCCAATAGCAGCGAATGATGCTGAGAAAGCTAATCAAAATGCCTAAAATTTTAATGTACACAAGTGCGGTTTGTCCGTATTGCATGAATGCTGAACGTTTGTTGTATAGTAAAGGTGTGACAGATATTGAAAAAATACGTATTGATTTGCAGCCAGAATTGCGTGCTACGATGATGGAGAAAACAGGTCGCCGCACCGTGCCACAAATTTATATCGGCGAGCGTCACGTTGGCGGTTTTGACGATTTGCGTGCCTTAGATTTAGCGGGTGAGTTGGACGCGCTATTAGTCGCTTAAAGCAACTTAAGAAAAGGTGTCCTCAAACTGTCATTTTTTTCTGTTAATATAATGTGTTTTTTTAATTCTCCATTCCATCTCATTTTAAGAAAGTTTTAATCAATATCATGGCACAAGATAATAATTCAGTAGAGAACAAATCTTCAGAAACTCAGGAAGCAGCTCCAGCGTTTAGCATTGAAAAAATTTATGTAAAAGATGCTTCATTAGAAATACCAAATGCACCACAAATTTTTACAGAACGCGTGCAACCACAAATTGGCGTAGAGCTTGGCAACGTTGCGCAATTATTAGAGCCAGGCGTTTTTGAAGTAGCGTTAAAAGTAACGGTAACTTCAAAAATGGAAGATAAAGTCGCCTTTTTGGTGGAAGTGACCCAAGCGGGCATTTTTCAAATTCGCAATGTGCCAGAAGAAAATATCGAGATGATTGTTGGCATTACTTGCCCAAATATTTTATTCCCATACGCGCGTGAAGCGGTGTCTGATTTAGTCGTGCGCGCGGGTTTTCCAAGTGTATTGCTCAACCCCATTAATTTTGAAGCACTTTTTGCACAACAAAAAATGCAACAAGCTGAGCAAGCACAAGCCGGCCAGCCAAATTAAGCTAGATCACTTAAAATTAGATAAAATCGCCATGAAACAAATATTTGGCAAATTTATTTTATGTTATGCACTCACAATGCCAGCCTTAGGGTTGGCATTTGAATTTAAATCGGTGGCAGTTCCGCACGCCATTCTTTATGACGCGCCATCGCAATCTGCAAGCAAAGTTTATTTGTTAAGCCAGTTTTATCCTGTTGAAATTATTGTTAATTTAGGCGATTGGCTAAAAATACGCGATGCTGAAGGCGGAATTTTTTGGGTGGAAGCCAAAAGTTTATCGCCCCAGCGCACATTAATGGTGAGTGCTGACCATGCCGCCATCCACCAACTTCCGCAAGAGAGTTCGCCCATTGTTGCAAAGTTAGAATCTCAAGTGATTGTTGAGTTAGTTGAAGAAAATTCAACGGCAGGTTGGTTGAAAGTCAAGCATTTGCAAGGCGCTACGGGTTATATTTCGCAAACGCTGGTCTGGGGTTTTCAATAAATTTCTTTTAATTAATTTAAAGTTTTTTCAAAGCTTTATTTTTTAATCAAAGCTTTATTCTTTATCAAACCTAGAAAAATGAATATGACTAAAAAAACACATACAAAAATTGCCGTGTTGGGCGCAGGTGCTTGGGGAACGGCGCTTGCAATGAATTTTAGCGAGCGTCATTTAGTCAGTTTATGGGCGCGTAATGCGGGTCATGTTTCCGGCATGCGTAAAGCGCGGGCAAATCCACTTTATTTAGGTGATTTTAAATTTAACGATCAGCTCACAGTGGAAGACGATTTAGCCACGGCCATTGATGGCGCAGATTTAATTATTTCTGTTGTGCCAACAGCAGGTTTTCGTTCTACATTACAAGCTTTAAAAGCCATTGGCACAAAACAGCCCATTATTTGGGCGAATAAAGGGTTGGAGCCACACACCGCAAAAATGGCTTATGAAGTGGCTTTTGAAGCGTTGGGCGATACTAGAGTTACAGGCCAACATTGGGGCGCATTGTCAGGTCCAAGTTTCGCAGCTGAATTGGTGCGTGGCTTGCCAACAGCCGTTACTTTGGCGGCGAACGATGATGCTTTCGCAACCTACGCTGCGCAACTTTTACATGGCGCAAATTTACGCGTTTATCACACCACCGACGTGATTGGCGTTTCTGTGGGTGGCGCGGTTAAAAATATTATGGCGATTGCTGCGGGTATTTCTGACGGCATGGGCTTTGGCAACAACGCTCGCGCCGCCATGATTACTCGCGGGCTAGCAGAAATGACGCGTTTTGGCATTGCGCTTGGTGCAAAACCAGACACGTTTATGGGCTTGGCAGGTGCGGGCGATTTAATTCTAACGTGTACGGGGCAATATTCAAGAAACCGTGAAGTGGGCTTGCAGCTGGCTTCGGGAAAATCTTTAACTGATATTTTGCAAAACTTAGGTCACGTGGCCGAAGGCGTGAATACTACGGCTGAAGTGATGCGAAAGGCGAACGCGCTTGACGTGGACATGCCCATTACGGATGAGGTCAATCAGGTATTATCCTATGGAAAAGGTGCGAAAGAAGCCGTCATGGATTTGCTTGGCCGCGGACAAAAACCTGAAGGGTTTTAATTTATTCGCAGAACAAATGACTGCCAGTTTGGTCAATGCTAAAATAAATGTCTTAAATAATCCCTTAATTTTTAACTTTGATTTTTCTGCAAATAAGCCAGCGAAAGAAAATGCTACGTCCTTTTGTCAGCCAAAAAGTTTTATAAACGTTTAAGCGGTAGAGTTTAGACGGTAAAATTTAAACCTTATAAATTAAACTATATAAATTAAACTATATAAATTAAACCATCATAAATTTAAAACATAAAAAATTAATTTATCATCAATTTTAAGAGTGTTCGGAGAAAAAAATGCAAAGTAATTTAAAAGTAAAACCATCTCAAATTTTAGCCATGATTTTTGCCTTAGTTTTAATGAGCGCCTTCAATGTATTTGCTGGTAAAAAAACAACCTACACCGAAGATCAATTTTTGACGGCATTTAGTGGTAAAACGCAAAAAGTAATTATTGAAAAATTAGGTAAGCCTGCAAAAAAAGAACTCTCTGTGAAACCAAGCGGTGCCTCAAGTTTTTTAGCAAAAACTGGGCAAAAAGAAGAAAACTCTAAACCAGTAAAAGTTGAAATGTGGTATTACCATCATATTGTTAACTACGACCCAAAACACACTTATAAAGAAACTGAAATAACTTTTGTCAATGATCGCGCCATGAATATTGCCTTTTTTAATAACAGATAAGGTTTACTTTTTCTAGGCTTTGGGTTTTCTTATTCGTTTGGGTTTATATTTGTCGATGCACTTTCTATTTGGCAATACCCCCAATTTATTTAATATTCCTGCATAACAATCACTCATTCAATAATTAACTTGTCAGTTTATGCGCTTAACACTATAATCGCGAGCTTGCTTGAATTACATATTTTGAGCAATAAAATTTAACCTTGCCACACTGCAATAAATTCAATATTGAGCGCAGGTGGCTTAAATCCAAAAGGAGTATTAATTGAGACATTATGAACTAGTGTTTATTGTCCATCCGGACCAAAGCGAGCAAGTGCCAGCGATGATTGAACGTTATCGCGCACAGATTACAACCAATGGTGGTGCAGTGCATCGTTTAGAAGATTGGGGTCGTCGTCAACTTGCTTATCCAATTCAAAAAATTCACAAAGCACATTATGTGTTGATGAATATTGAATGTAACCAAGAAACGTTAGCAGAACTTGAGCATGGTTTTAAATTTAACGATGCTGTGTTACGTCATTTAATGATGTCAAGAAAAACTGCCATTACAGCGCCTTCACCGATGATGAAAGAAGAAAAATCAAAATCAGTGTTAAGCAAAGATGCGTCTGTAGAAGTTTCAGACATTGCAGCAGTTTAAAGAATAGGAGTTTATGATGGCAAGAGAAATGTACAAACGTCGCCGTTACTGCCGTTTTTCAGCAGAAGGCATTAAAGAAGTAGATTATAAAGATGTAGATTTGTTAAAAGATTTCATCTCAGAAAACGCAAAAATTATTCCAGCACGGATGACGGGCACAAAAGCACGTTATCAACGTCAACTCACAACAGCTGTTAAATTAGCACGCTTTTTAGCATTGCTTCCTTACACTGATAAACACCAATAAGAGGCGGCTACCATGCAAATTATTTTATTAGAAAAAGTAGGTAAGCTTGGCAATTTAGGTGATATTGTTAAAGTTAAAGATGGTTTTGGTCGTAACTTTTTAATTCCACAAGGAAAAGCAAAACGCGCGACTGAAGCGAACAAAGCAGAATTTGCTGCTAAACGTGCAGAATTAGAAAAACAACAGGCGGCGATTTTAGCGGCTGCACAAGTGCGTGCAGAAAAATTAGCTGCGTTTGTTGTGACCATTGCGCAAAAAGCGGGTGTGGATGGCCGTTTGTTTGGTTCTGTCACCAATGGTGACATTGCTGAAGCCATTAATGCAAAAGGTATTGAAGTGGTTAAAGCTGAAGTGCGTATGCCAAATGGCCCATTAAAAACGATTGGTGACCATGTTGTGACTTTAGGTTTGCATCATGATGTTGTTGTGGATGTGACTGTAACAGTGGTTGCTGAAGCATAATTAATCAGTACTCTGATTAAAAAAAGGCTGCTTCGGTAGCCTTTTTTATTGCTTAAAGTTTACAAGATTGCTTAATGTTTGTAAGGGTTATTCAGTATAATTGCAGGATGGCTGATGAACAATTAGATGCACTAAAAACTCCCCCGCATTCCGTTGAAGCTGAGCAATCAGTGATAGGCGGCTTGCTCCTTGAAAATGAAGCGCTCGATAAAATCGCGGACATTTTATCCGCTAAAGATTTTTATCGGCACGATCATAAAACTATTTTTCAGCATATTGCAAAGCTGATTGAACATAACAAACCTGCAGACATTGTCACCGTTGCAGAATCTTTGGAGAACAATGGTGAACTCTCTGCAGTTGGCGGTATAGCTTATTTGGGCGCATTGGCTCAAAGCACCCCAACTGCTGCTAACATACGTCGATATGCTGAGATTGTACATGAGCGTGCTGTGATGAGGCAGCTTGTTATTGTCGGTTCTGGCATTGCAGAAAGTGCCTACATGCCTAACGGCCGCGATGCACAGCAGTTGTTGGATGAAGCCGAAGCTAAAATTTTCCAAATTGCCGAAGGTGGCAAAAAAAGCTCGGAAGGCTTTGTGGATATTAAAGTGCTATTGCCGCAAGTGGCTGATCGAATTGATTATTTATATTCTCGTGATAATCCAAACGATGTAACGGGCGTACCAACAGGCTTTGCAGATTTAGATTCAAAAACTTCTGGCCTGCAACCAGGTGATTTGATTATTGTGGCTGGCCGTCCTTCCATGGGGAAAACCGCTTTTTCTTTGAATATTGCAGAAAATGTAGCGCTTGATACTAAATTACCAGTGGCCGTTTTTTCTATGGAAATGGCATCTACACAACTTGCGATGCGGATGATCGGCTCTGTGGGGCGCTTAGATCAGCACCGCATGCGTAACGGTAATCTTGAAGATGAGGATTGGGAAAAGCTGACGACCGCTTTAGGAAAACTCAATGAAGCGCCGATTTTTATTGATGAAGGTGCAGGGCTTAGCTCTTTTGATGTGCGCGCCCGTGCCAGAAGATTGCATCGTCAATGCGGAAAACTCGGATTAATTGTCATTGACTACTTGCAACTGATGTCCGCGCCCGCAGGCAGACAAGGCGAAAACCGTGCGACTGAAATTTCTGAAATTTCACGGTCATTAAAATCACTCGCCAAAGAATTAGATGTGCCTGTGATTGCACTTTCGCAATTAAATCGCTCGCTAGAAACACGGCCAGACAAACGCCCAGTGATGAGTGATTTGCGTGAATCTGGTGCGATTGAGCAAGATGCTGACGTCATTTTATTTATTTATCGGGATGAAGTGTACAACCCTGATAGCCCCGATAAAGGAACGGCAGAAATTATTATTGGCAAACAGCGTAATGGTCCTATCGGCCGTGTGCGTTTAACCTTCTTAGGTCAACATACGCGTTTTGAAGATTTTGCTGGTAATGCTGATGTGGCCGATGAATATTAATGGTTAGTTTTCCATTAGAAAAAGTAAAACTAAGGTTCAAAAATTTAAAAAGTGGCAAAAGTTAAAACAGTTTATACCTGCACCGAGTGCGGTGGTATTGAGCCAAAATGGCAAGGGCAATGCCCGAGTTGTTTCGCTTGGAATACGCTGGTCGAAACGATTCCTGAAACTGCAAGCACTAGCGCGATTGCCAGCCGTTACGCGCCACTCGCGCAAACTGCGGGTTTACAAAAGCTTGCAGATGTTGAAGCAGCAGAAATTCCAAGACAACCCACTGGCATGAGTGAATTTGACCGCGTGTTAGGTGGCGGATTGGTGGCTAGTGGCGTGGTGTTAATTGGTGGCGATCCTGGTATTGGCAAATCCACCTTGCTTTTGCAAATGCTCTGCCATATTGGCAACGCCCGCAAAGCCATTTACGTGAGCGGCGAAGAATCTCCCCAACAAATTGCCATGCGGGCAAAGCGCTTAAATTTAGATGCCAGCCCGATTTCTTTGTTGGCTGAAATTAATCTAGAAAAAATTATCCATACGCTGCAACAACACAAACCTGATATTGCGATTATTGATTCGATTCAAACGGTCTATTCTGAAGCATTACAATCTGCCCCTGGTTCTGTTGCGCAAGTGCGTGAATGTTCTGCGCAACTCACACGATTGGCAAAGCAAGCTGGCATTACTGTTATTTTGGTGGGCCATGTTACAAAAGAGGGTGCGCTTGCAGGGCCGCGCGTGTTAGAACATATTGTTGATACGGTGCTTTATTTTGAAGGTGATCAAAATTCTTCATTTCGCCTGATTCGTGCATTTAAGAACCGTTTTGGTGCAGTGAATGAAATTGGTGTATTTGCCATGACTGAAAAAGGCTTGCGTGAAGTCACCAATCCTTCCGCCTTATTTTTATCGCATCATAGCGAGCAAGTTGCGGGCTCATGTATTACCGTGACTATTGAAGGTACGCGCCCACTGCTCATTGAAATTCAGGCCTTGGTAGATGAAGCGCACGGGAGTAATCCAAAAAGGCTGTGCGTTGGCTTAGAACAAAACCGTTTAGCCATGTTATTGGCGGTATTGCATCGTCACGCAGGTGTGGCTTGTTTTGATCAAGACGTGTTTATTAACGCAGTAGGCGGTGTAAAAATTGCTGAGCCCGCAGTGGATTTAGCCGTACTTTTATCCATTGTTTCTTCATTTAAAAACAAAAGCTTAGATAATAAGCTAATTGTGTTTGGTGAAATTGGTTTAGCTGGTGAAATTCGCCCCGTGCAACGCGGGCAAGAGCGCTTAAAAGAAGCAGCAAAACTCGGTTTTACAAAAGCAATTGTGCCAAAAGCGAATCTGCCTAAACAAAAAATTGAGGGCATTGAAATTTTTGGGGTTGAGCGGATAGATCAAGCGTTGAGCAAAATGCGTGAAATTATAATTGAGCCGCGTAATTTTTTTGGTATATTTCTTGCTTTATAATTTCAGTAGAGAAGCGTTGTTTTTCTTCAGGGATATAGTCCATATGGACTATATCCAAACGTGTTATATATAAATATATTATAATAATTGTTGTATTTGTAAAGTTACATGAGGATTTTATTATTAATAAGGAGTTTGATTATGCGTTTATTTAAAATCAGCAATTAGTTTTAAGTACATTAGTATTTAGTGTTAATGCGCAAGCGGCTTTGTTTAATCTTGGGACGCTAGACTCCTCAAGAAGATGGCGACACGAGACAAGTTTAGTCTTTACAGGTAGTTTTGGGTGATGATTATGAGTTTGAAGTGCTATCAGATTTTTCTTTTACAAGCTCTGTAACTGGTATTAATGTAGTAAATACTTTTGCAACATGCACTGTCTGTCAGGCTGGGGTACAACATCGTATCTTGTTTGGTGAAGATGGTCCTTGACTAATCTTGGTGGTAGTAACTTACCAAGGCTATAACTTATTGATGACACTAATTCTAGGCTGCAGGCAAATACACATTTAATGTTGCTGGTATTGCAAATAGCTACAGGTATCTTACACAGGTAATTTTACGGTAGGTCGTGTTACAGGAGTACCAGAGCCTGCAGTTACAGCTGTACCAGAACCTGAAAGCTTATGCAATGTTCTTGGCTGGTTTAGGGTTGCTTGGTTTTGCTTCACGTCGTAAAAATTCATAAGTTAGTAGATTAAGGTCAGATTTTTATTTAAGGGTTGCTACTGCAACCCTTTTTTATTTTGATTTCTCTTTAAAAAAATCATAAATACCGTCATCGCTCTGATTCCTTGCATGAGCAAGTTCACCAGGTTTTGTCACATAAAGCACTTTTTTATCGCTGCTTAAAAAAGCCGCGCCTGGAATGCCGCCTTGAATCGGGTTGCCATAGGCCTTTGCAATGTCTAAGTTTGTATCAAAATTTCCAACATTCACTTTTACAATTTGAAATTCTTTAGCCATTTTTATTGCATATTCTCCGTGCTCTATGGATTGGCTAAGTGCTTGGCAGTCACCGCACCAATTTGCGCCAAAAATAATGACTAATGGTTTTTTGGCAATGCTGGCTTCTTTTTGGGCATTGGCAATTGCCTGCTCTGCATTGGCAGATTCATCATAAGGTTTAGTGTGCGGTGCATTTTTATGGCAGCCAAACGCCACAATAAGCGTGAAAATAAAAATAGCCATTTTTTTAGTCAGTAAAATCATCATTTTTACTCAAAATTAAAATCAATCTTGGTTGATTGCTTAACATACTCTGCAGCTAGAATGCCGCTGCGAATAGCGCCCTCTATAGTCGCGGGGTAGTCAGCGTATGTGTAGTCGCCCGCTAGAAAAAATCTTGGTTGCAGGGTTTTAATATTGGGGCGCGTTAAATTAGTTTTGCAGGTAAATGTTGCACGTTTTTCTGCAATTACTTTATGCCACAACGGCTTCGGTAAAGTAGGAAAAGCCTGTTTTAGCTCGCTAATCACGCGCAAAGCCAGCTCATCTTGCGTCATTAATTGATGCGTTCCTTCCGCGCTAATAATCACAGACATTAAGCCTTTTTGCTTGCACAACAAACCGCGGTCAAACACCCATTGGCTAATGGAGTCAAGAAAACCGGTCATGATGGTAGGTAAGGTGGTTTCAGGCGGGTATTGAATATAAACCGTGTAAATGGGTTGAAACGTCATTGCTTTCATTTGTTGCACAACTGAGCTGATTCTTGGTAACTTTGCGATGAGTTTATCCAAACGGGCAGGGGAAACCGCCATGACGACATGGCTAAAATATTGGTAACCATGTTTAGTTTCAATTTTAAAACGCTCATTGCCGTTTAAATCTAGCTCCACTTCAATCGCCACGCACGCGTTGGCTTAAGTTTAGTTTGCCGCCGTTTGCATAAATATATTGCGAAAGTGGGTTGGCAATAATTTGCGATAAATCCAGTTTTGGTAGTAAAAAATCGCTATTATTTTTATCGCCCGTGAAGCTATCTTTTAGTACGTTTAAAAAAATTTGGGCGCTGGCTTGGCTGGTTGGCGTGTTTAAGGCGGCTAAACATAAAGGCTCCCAAAGTACTTTAATGGCTCTAGCGGTTTGATGGTAATAATCTAAAAAAACATCCAGTGGAACGTCTTTTTTGATGGAAAAATTTTGCTTTTTAAGCGTTGCCATTAAGCGAATAATATGAAACTTATCGCAAAAATTTAAGCCTTCGGCTTTAATGATGCCGATTAAAAGATTCAGTAGAAGCTGAATATTTGTTGGAAGGCAATAAAGAAAAAGGGCGGTCAAACAAGCGTGGAAACCATTTGCACATTTGCAAAGGCACACGCAAAAATGCTTCACCTTCTTCAACACCAACGTTGTTTAATAAGCGCAAGCGTTTCGCGGTAAGCACCTAGAAAAATATGTTGGCCGTTATCTAACATGGTCATCTGGCGATCATTTTCTACCATGACCATTCTGGCACGTCCGCCAAATTGTGAGCTTGCTTCAAAAATGGATACTTGATAGCCGTAATCAACCAGCCTTGCTGCCGCACTTAAGCCTGCGCAACCGCCGCCTATCACTGCTACATGCATATTTTCAGAACTCAAAATAACCCTTAATAACGTTTTATGCCAAATCTAAATGACAAATAATTTAATGATTTAACCAAACTTTTAATGCAAGCACTAATTTTCGTAACGTACCCAACGAAGTTCTTGCATTCAATACTTTTTGTGCACCATCTGCTTGAATTTCACGTAATAAAGTGCGGTAAATCGCCGCCATCATCAAGCCAGCACGCTGATTTTTCTTATCTTCAGGCGGTAATTCGTGCGCAAAGCGCGATCATAAAAACTTTCTGCACGCTCAATTTGAAAATCTAATAATTGTTTAACGGCTTCTGATTCGCGGCTCTTCAATAAATCTTCTTCAGAAACATGAAATTTAGCCAACTCATCCAATGGAAGATAAATGCGATTACGCCGCGCATCTTCACCCACATCACGAATAATATTGGTGAGTTGTAACGCCATGCCTAAATCATGCGCGTATTTTAAAGTGGCGCGGTTGCTAAAACCAAAAATTTGCGCGGAAAGGTAACCAACGACGCTGGCAACGCGATAACAATAAAGTTGCAACTGCTTAAAATCAGCATAGCGATTAAAATTTAAATCCATTTCCATGCCATCAATAATCTCAATAAAATATTCTTTAGAAAGATTAAACGGTTTGATGTGCTTTGCCAGCGCTTTTGTGACGGGATGAATGGGTTTTTCGTTAAATAAATTTTCAATTTCACCGCGCCACCAATTGAGCTTAACCAGCGCAATATTAAAATCTGTACATTCATCGGCAATGTCGTCCACCTCACGGCAAAAAGCATAAAGCGCAGTCATCGCCAACCGTTTATTTTTTGGCAAAAACATAAAACTGAAATAAAAACTAGAACCGCTGGATGCTGTTTTTTGCTGGCAATATTTCTCTGGCGTCATTAACTTTTAACCTTTAATCCATCTTAAGCTTTAATTAAGGCTTGATAAAAAATGACGCACCAATCCCACTTATTTAACACTGGCCTGTGATTAAACACATCGCCTTCCACAGCCTCTATTTTAGCAATAATTCTTGCACCGCCCGCAATAATCATGCGCATTTCAAAGCCAATACGGCCTTTTAAAATGCGTCCAAGTGGCTTTCCAGCCATCAGCAATTTTTTTGCTCTATCCAAATTAAAGTCCATGAATGTTGACCAATTTTTATCAATTATTTTGCTTTTTTCAACATAAGTTTGAAGCGTATTTTCTGAAATACCAAATGTTTTTAGCTCATCTTGACATAAGTAAATGCGTTGCTTTCCCGCATTTTTTTCAAAATCAATTCTAATGTCTTGCAAAAAATTAATGAGCTGCAAGGCCGTACAAATTTGGTCTGAATAAATAATATTTTGCGCAGAGTTTGCCTGATAAAGATGCAACATCAAGCGACCAATTGGGTTTGCAGAACGCGTACAATAATCTAAAACTTCTGCAACATTTGCATAACGCGTTTGTGTCACATCTTGCTTAAACGCGCTGAGTAAATCAAAAAAAGGCGCGTATGGCAGTTGATATTTTTTAATGATTTTGCCGAGTTTCACAAAAAACGCACTGGAAGGTTTGATATATGCGTTTAAAAGTTCTAATTCTTCGTTAAAAGTGTTTAAGTTCTTTAAACGTTCTTCAATGCTCGTATCGCCTTCATCAGCAAAATCATCCGCTTGCCTTGCAAATTGGTAAATCATTGCAATCGGAAATCTTAAATTTTTTGGTAGTAATACGGAAGCAACAGGAAAGTTTTCATAATGTTCTGTTGCAACTAAGCTAGGTTGTTGTTTGATTGGGCTAGAAAAAGACATTTCTAAAGAAGGTGATGTTTAACAATAATGGGCAAAGTATGCCACATTTCCATGTTAATTTTATTCAAAAAAATCAGCTTTTTAGGTTTTATAAGGTTCTTGCAATCACCCAACATTCAACTTTTGTTGCGCCTGCTTTTTTAATTGCACTTGCAAGTGCGTTTAAGCTTGCGCCAGAAGTCATAACATCATCAACAATGGCAATGTTTAAGCCAGTTAAATTTTTATTGCATTCGAACACGCCTTGCATATTTTTTACGCGCTCTTTTAAAGGCAGCGAAGCTTGAGGTGGTGTATATTTTGTGCGAATACAGCTTTGGTAATCGAGCGGAATATGCAAATTTTTTGCAAGTATTCGTGCAATTTCAAGGGCTTGATTGTAACCACGCATTTTTAAGCGCTTTGTGTGAATTGGCATGGGAATCATTAAATCAACCAATGGTTGTTGCTGTATTTTTTCTAAAAGCAAATGTGAAAAAGTATTGGCTAAGTGCAAACTATGACGATATTTAAAATCTTGAATCAGCGCGTCCACAGGAAAATCATAGCGCAATACAGACTGTGTTTTGTCAAAAAAAGGTGGATTTTTTAAACAATTTCCGCAAATTTCCCCGTTGCTTGTCAAGGCGCATTGCGGACAATGTGGGGCGTCATGCCAAGGTAAATCTTTTAAACATGCAGCGCATAGGCCAATGTTGCCACCATTAAAATCCGCACAAAGTAAGCAATGCTGGTTTAAGGGAAAATAATCTATAATTTGCTTAAAATTTAATCGGCTGTTCAAAATTTGTTGAATAGATGGTTGACAGGTATAATTTGTTTGAAATTTTTTGTGCTTAATTTCAATGCAAACACCTTAAACAAGTTAGGAAAATTATGCAATCTTCAACTCAATCTAGCGTTCAAAAATCTATTGATTTAAGTCAACTAAAAAGTAATATTGCGCCAACGTGTGATGCGCAAACGGTGAACCGCTGGAGTGTGGCAGAAATTGTTACGCTGTTTGAGTTACCGTTTAGTGATTTAATCTATCAAGCACAACAAGTGCACCGCGCAAATTTTGACCCAAACGCGGTGCAGGTGAGCACGTTAATTTCTATTAAAACGGGTGGTTGTTCTGAAGATTGCGGTTATTGTCCACAAGCTGCGCGCTACCACACAGAAGTTGAAAATGAACCTTTGATGAAGTTAGATGATGTGCTGGCCGCTGCGCAAGCCGCTAGAGATAATGGCGCCAGCCGTTTTTGCATGGGCGCCGCATGGCGCGGGCCAAAACAGCGTGATTTAGAGCCAGTACTCAAAATGATTTCAGAAGTGAAAGCGATGGGGCTAGAAACGTGCGCAACGCTAGGTATGTTAAAAGAAGGCCAAGCCGAACAATTAAAAGAAGCGGGGCTCGATTATTACAACCATAATTTAGACACTGCGCCAGAATTTTATGGCGATGTGATTTCTACGCGCACTTATCAAGACCGTTTAGATACGCTAGACCGTGTGCGTAGTGTGGATATTAATGTGTGTTGTGGCGGCATTATCGGCATGGGTGAAAGCCGCAATCAACGCGCAGGTTTGTTGGCGCAGCTTGCCAATATGGAGCGCCCGCCAGAAAGCGTGCCAATTAATTTACTCACACAAGTAGAAGGCACGCCTTTGCACGGCACTGATCCATTAGACCCACTAGAATTTGTCCGTACCATTGCGGCGGCGCGTATTACCATGCCAACCAGTTTTGTGCGTTTATCCGCAGGCCGCCAAAGCATGGACGAAGGCATTCAAGCACTGTGTTTTATTGCTGGCGCAAACAGTATTTTTTATGGTGAAAAATTGCTGACAACAGGTAACCCAGAAGCAGAAACAGACCAAAAGTTATTCGCAAAATTAGGCATTAAAAAAATCTAAATCTTATGTTAGCCAACCTACAAAAAGAATTAGACCAACGAAAAGAAAAAGGCTTATTGCGCCAACGCCGCCTGTTAGATTCTCCGCAAGCCGAACATATTGTGGCGAATCATCAAGCGTTTTTGTCGTTTTGTAGTAACGATTATTTAGGCCTTGCAAATCATCCCGCACTGATTTCAGCCATGCAAAAAGCGGCGGGTGAGTCTGGCGTGGGCAGTGGCGCATCCAATTTAATCACAGGCCATCACCGTTACCACGATGAACTAGAAAAGCAATTAGCAAGCTTTGTTGGCTTACCCGCAGCCTTGTTATTTTCAACAGGCTATATGGCAAATATTGGCGTGTTAGGTGCGTTGGTTGGGCGCGGCGATGCGATTTTTGCCGATAAACTCAATCACGCCTGTTTGAATGATGGCGGGTATTATTCGCTGGCAGAATTTCAGCGATTTCCTCATAACGACGTTGCTTCGTTAGAAAAGTTGCTGAAGGAAAGTAGCGCAAAACACAAAATTATTGCCGTTGATGCTGTATTTAGTATGGATGGCGACATTGCGCCGATTCCAGAATATTTGGCATTGTGCGAAAAATATGACGCTTATCTTTATATGGATGATGCACACGGCTTTGGCGTGTTAGGGCCGCATGGTGAAGGCACATTAGCGCATTTCCACGTAACCAAAAATATGCCTAAATCACCGCGCATCATCATGATGGCAACTTTAGGCAAAGCGGCTGGTGTGGCAGGCGCGTTTGTTGCGGGTGAACGCGTAGTGATCGATTATTTAATTCAAACCGCCAAGAGTTATGTCTATTCCACTCCCGCGCCGCCTGCGCTTTCTGCGACCTTAGCGGCTTCAGTCAAGTTAATTGAACAAGGTGATGAATTGCGTGCGCATTTATTTGCATTAATTGCCTATTTCAAACAGCATTTAACGTTAAAAAAATGGCATTTGTTGCCTTCAGAAACCAGTATTCAGCCTTTGATTGTGGGCGGCAATTTAGAGGCGCTGGCGCTCAGCGAATATTTACAAACGCATGGCATTTTGGTGCCAGCCATTCGTCCGCCTACTGTGCCTGTGAATACTGCACGTTTGCGCATTTCACTCTCAAGCGCACATACCTTGGATGATGTAAAAAAACTGATTGATGCCATTCAAACTGCGGAAACTATTTTATAAAAAATGCTGATCACCCCCGCAAAAATTCATATTGAAGTGATTGGTACAGGCCCAAATTTGGTGTTGATTCACGGCTGGGGAATGAACGGCAGTGTGTGGCATCCGTTAGTCAAGCGCTTAAGTAAAAACTTTACGCTCCACATTGTGGATTTACCAGGCATGGGGTTTAGCCAAATCATCAGCCCCTATCATTTATATTCAATTGCAGAAAAAGTGGCTGAAATGCTACCCAATAACACCGCGATGCTGGGTTGGTCACTGGGTGGACAAGTGGCCATACGCATTGCGCTTGATCAGCCTGAAGTGGTTAAACAGTTGGTGTTGGTTGGCGCAACGCCTTGTTTTGTTAACGTGAGCGGATTATCAAACCAAGCGCATTGGCAGTTTGGCGTTGAGCCAGCAGTTTTTCAGCAATTTGCAAAAAGTGTGCAATTAGATTACCAAAAAACCATGACGCAATTTTTAAGTTTGCAATGTATGGGGGCTAAAGATGCAGGCAGCACCATTCGGTTATTAAAGAAAAAATTTGCAGAGCGCCCTGCGCCAACGCAACAGTTATTACAAGATGCGTTAGAAATTTTGGTGAAAACAGATTTACGCAATGAAATCCTCACGCTCAACAACCCCACGCTCATTATTCATGGCGATAAAGACACACTTGTGCCACTGCAAGCCGCCAATTGGATGCGTCAACACATGCCAAACGCGCTGATGCGCGTGATTGCAGGGGCTGCTCACGCACCTTTTTTATCGCATCAAGACGCTTTTATGGATACGCTTGAAAATTTTTTACTTGCAGAAATGCCTGAATAATCCATGAATGATCTTTATAAAATAGATAAAACGCGCGCGCGCGCTTCATTTGGGCGCGCGGCAAACAGTTATGACGCTGCCGCCATTTTGCAAAAACAAGTACGTGAAGAAATGTTGAGCCGTTTGGATTTAGTCAAATTAAATCCTAAAGTCATTTTAGATGCAGGCTGCGGCACAGGTGCGGCAAGCTTAGCTTTGCAAAATAAGTTTAAAGGTGCGCAAGTGGTTTCGCTAGATTTTGCCTTGCCAATGCTACAAAAAACGCAACAAAATGCAAAAAATTTAGGCTTAATCAACGCATTTAAAAAATTATTTAACCCGCAAGCGCAACATTTATTGTGTGCAGATATAGAAAATTTGCCACTCGCCAATGCTAGCATCAATTTAATTTGGTCAAACTTAGCCATTCAATGGTGCAACGATTTAGACCAAGTTTTTCAAGAATTTCACCGTGTGTTGCAACCAGAAAGTTTGCTGATGTTCAGCACGTTTGGCCCAGACACCTTAAAAGAACTGCGCGCCGCCACGCAAACAGAAAATAAAGTCAGCGTGAGCCGATTTATCGACATGCACGACATTGGCGATGCACTGGTGCGAGCAGGATTTAGCGCGCCAGTGTTGGATGTAGAACGCTTTACCCTCACTTATGACGATGTAAAAAGTGTGATGAAAGATTTAAAAAGCATTGGCGCACACAACGCCGCAGAAGGGCGCACGCGCGGTTTGCAAGGTCGTGGTTTTTTTAACAAACTTGCAAGTGCTTATGAAAAATTCCGTCAAGCCGATGGCAAACTCCCTGCGACTTTTGAAGTGGTTTATGGGCATGCTTGGCGCGGTCAAGATAAACAAAAAGTGCTTGATGGCGCAACACCTATCAACTTCAAACCCAGAAATAAATAATGCAAGCGCAATCTTATTTTATTGTCGGTACGGATACCAACGTTGGCAAAACTTATGTTGCTAGCCGAATCATTACGCAATTTGTAAAAGATGGCTATAAAACCGTCGGTATGAAGCCGATTGCTTCTGGCTGTGAATTGGATGCACATGGTGAACTCATCAATGAAGATGTGACCGCTTTAAGTAACGCCAGCAATATCAAAGCCCCTTTAAAATTAATTAACCCATACCGCTTTCAACCCGCAATCGCGCCGCATATTGCAGCACAAAAAGAAGGCGTAGAAATTAATATTTCAACTATTTTAAGTGCCTATGAATCCTTAAAAAGTCAGGCTGACATTGTGGTGGTTGAAGGCGCAGGCGGATTTTTAGTGCCAATCAACCAAACCCAAACACTGGCAAATTTGGCCGTTGCACTGAAACTCCCCATTATTTTAGTGGTGGGCATGCGCTTAGGCTGTATTAACCACACGCTGCTGACGGTAGAAGCCATTAAAAGTAGAGGTTTGCATTTGGCTGGTTGGGTAGCGAATCAAATTGACCCTGATATGCCAGTTTTTCAAGAAAATATGAAAAGTTTAAAAGCGAGAATTGATGCGCCTGTATTAAGTATTTATGGATTTAGTTTGAACAAGTTGATTTAAAACCTTATAATTTATTTGAACATATAATGAATAGATGAAGATATGTATTCTAAGAAAAATATTCAAGCATATGGATATACCCTTGTTGAAT
This sequence comes from Methylophilaceae bacterium, assembly GCA_965247415.1. GTDB lineage: Bacteria > Pseudomonadota > Gammaproteobacteria > Burkholderiales > Methylophilaceae > Methylotenera. The sequence continues at coordinate 86,180 of OZ252007.1, read as the reverse complement.
TAGTAGTTGTGATTGTTGTTCTTGGAGTTTTAGCCGCAGTTGCTTTACCAAAATTTGTTAACATGGCTACTGACGCAAGAAAGGCAAGTTTAGAAGGGCTTAAATCAGCGTTGATTTCCGCTGCTAATATGGCTAATATTAAGTGTCAGTTTGATAGTTCTTGTAGTTTGCTTGCTGATGGAGGGACGTTTCCTAAAACTATTATTAATGGGAAAACCATATACTTTCATTACGGTTACCCATCTGGATGGGGTAAATTTGGTGTCGACGATGGTGTTGGGTCTGTTGGTGATTTGGTTAATTTTTCTGGGTTTACTTATCAAGCTCATGTACCTTTTTCTTACAAAACAAATTTTACCTTGAATGGGGCGACAGACCCAAGCAATTGCAAAGTACAATATCAGATGGCTTCAAGCAATACGCCGCCAATATTAGTTGTGAGTGTGGTGTCCTCTGGGTGTTGATATTTGAAATATATTATCCTGAATTTTAACTTATCGCGCCAACTCAGCACCTTCCACTACCACTTTAAAAAATTTTGCTTCTTGCGCATTTTTCACCCGCACACCATTGACCGCCACTTCACCCGTTTTTTGTGAATCAATACCGCCGCGAATCATTAATGGTTGACTTTGCCCTAGCGCACGACCTGTTTTAGCATCGTATTGCACCACCCGCACTTGCACACGTCCAACATCAATCGGCGTTGGGTTTTGCACCACAGCATAAAGTTGGCCACTGTTATCGGCTTGCGCGGCGGTGCGTAGATATTTTTCTGGGTGGTTTGGAAAATCTAACCGTAAATATTCTGCGGTGGATTGTTTCCCGATTTCTGAATTAGAATCTGCAGCCACACCATAATTTTTAAGGGCTGTTTGCATATCACCGCGGCCTTCAGCAATTTTTCCTAATAAAAAATGGCTAGGTGCAGTCGGTAGCATTTCATTTGCTTTTACTAAAAACTTCTCAGCATCTTCTTTACGCCCCAAATTATATAAAGCCACGCCACTTTGTACGTGCGGTTTAAAGTAATTGGGTTGAAGTTGAATCGCTTTATCGTAAAATTTAAGCGCGTCAGCAGGTTTTTTTTCAACCATCGCAATGTCACCTAACAGTTCTTGAAAACGCGCTTCGCGTGGTTCGCCTGCAATCGCTTGTTTAGCCAATGTGGTCGCTTTAGCAACGTCTTTTTCTTTTAAGGCTTTTACCGCGTCATCATAAGCTTTGTAGGCGGTTTTGGTCGCCATCAGATTTTTCACTTTTTGCGCGTAAACTTCTTTACCCCATTCGCCACCTGCACCAAGTTTTTTTAAGGTTTCTTTGTTATCAGCCACACGTTTTTCTGAAGGCGGATGGCTAGCAAATAAGCCATCAATAAAATTAGATTTTCTATCGGCGCTTAAACGCACAAACGTTTCTTGCAAGGTCACAGCGGCTGCTGGGTCGTAACCAGCTTTTTTCATATAAAGCATTCCGTAATAGTCTGATTCACTTTCTGCATCGCGTCCATATTTACTCGTGGCAAGTTGTGCGCCAAGCTGCGCGCCGCCCACGATTAAATTGGCATAATCTATATTTTGAGCGCCAATACCCACGGCAATCATTGCGCCTTGCATTAATACACCGCGCTCCATGCCTTTTGCACCGTGACGCGCGGCGGCGTGGACAAGCTCATGCCCCATCACGGCGGCTAATTCAGCTTCAGAATTTAATTCATACAAAAGCCCACGGTTAAAAGCAATTTTACCGCCAGGCATTGCCCAAGCGTTGGGGATTGAATCGTTAATCACGACAAATTCGTAAGGGAGTTGACGGTCAGACACTGCGGCTAATTTATTGCCAATGCTTTGTACATAGGCGGTTAATTCTGGGTCAATAATATAATCGCCGCCTTGCGATTGGCGGGCAGGGCCGTAATTTTGTTTGCCGATTGAAATTTCTTGCGCTTCAGAAACAAATTGGAACTCTTTTTTCTTTGTGACTGGGTTTGTGCCACAAGTGCTTAGAAAAATGGTGGCAAGCGTTAAAACGAGTGACTTTTTAAGTGGCTTTAACATAAGAATTTCCCCTTAGATTTCTCTAATAATTTTTCTAGTATTTTTTAAGTGTGTGCAAAAGCATAGCCCAAAAGCAATCGCAAGCAAAGGCTTTATGGCGCGTTTAAAGTGTAAATTTTTTAACGATAAATTTGATGATTTTCAATGTATTCCAGCACATTTTCTGGCAACAAATAATGTGCTGATTGATTATTTTTTAGCCGTTCACGAATATTGGTGGAAGAAATTGCTAAAGCGGTAACGCTTTGCATGCTGATAAAACCTGCGGGTTGTTGATTAATTAAAGAAATATCTTCTGTGTAATGATCGCGCAAAAAATCTTCAAGGCGGGTTGATAATGGTTTTTGCGGTGTTGCAGTTTCGGGTCTTTTCACTAAAATAATATGCGCAAATTGCAGCAGTTCTTGCCAGCGATGCCAAGTATCTAATTGCATAAACGCATCTGTCCCGATGATTAAACTGATGCTGGTTTGATTACCAAAGTCTTCTCGTAAGCTTATTAAAGTATCAACGGTGTAAGACGCACCCGTGCGCGAAAGCTCGCGTGAATCACACAAAAATTTTGGATTATTTTTAATGGCAAGTTGTACCATGGTTGTGCGATGCTCTGCAGAAATTTGCGGCGTGGGTTTATGCGGTGGGTTTGCAGATGGAATAAAACGGATTTCATCCAATTTGAGGTTTTCAGAAACTTCTTCAGCTATGCGCAAATGCCCGAAGTGGATGGGATTGAACGTGCCGCCTAAAACTCCAACTTTATTAGACATTACATTTTCCATCCGAAAATAGTAAAACCAAATAAGAAAATAACGCTGCCGCTTATAGTAGGCGCAAGGATTGTGCACATTACGATTTGAGTTAACCTTTTACCAAAAGATAACTTCATATTTATAGTTGCCCAAAAATATAACGCCCCTGACAAAACAACGGGAACTCAAACAAAACCAAGATACCCAGCAATAGTTGGGAACATAGCATGTTCATCTTTAAAATAGACTAACATCAAAAAAACAATTAAGTAGAGAGCTATAGCTATAACTGTAGAAACAAATGCTACCAGCGAGTTGGTGCGAATTAGAGAAACACCCATCCAGAAAACCAAGTTAATTTAAGCGCGAACGTGGCCATCACCCAACACAATATATTTGAGTGAAGTCAAACCTTCTAAACCTACAGGGCCACGCGCGTGTAATTTGTCCGTAGAAATACCAATTTCTGCGCCCAAGCCATATTCAAAGCCATCCGCAAAGCGGGTAGAGGCGTTGACCATCACGCTGCTGCTGTCTACTTCGCGTAAAAATTTGCGTGCTTTGGTGTAGTTTTCCGTAATAATCGCTTCCGTGTGTTGGCTAGAATATTGGTTGATATGCGATATTGCTTCTTCCAAGCCATCTACCACCTTACAAGAAATAATGGCGGCCAAATATTCTGTGTAATAATCTTCTTCCGTTGCTGGCTTGGCATTTTTTACCAGCGCACAAGTTTCTGCACAACCGCGAATTTCAATGCCATGTTGGGTGAGCATTTCCGCCAATTTTGGCAACATGGTTGCGGCTACAGAACGCGCAATCAGCAAAGATTCCGTGGTGTTGCAAGTGCCTAAGCGCTGGGTTTTGCTGTTTTCTAACACGCGTAATGCTTTGTCAAAATCTGCATCGTCATCCACGTACACATGGCAATTGCCATCTAAATGTTTGATGACAGGGATGCGCGCGTCATTGGTAATACGTTCAATCAACCCTTTGCCGCCACGTGGCACAATCACATCTACATACTCTTTCAAGGTGATGAGTTCGCCGACAGCTGCGCGGTCTGTGGTTTCCACCACTTGCACAGCAGTTTTTGGCAAGCCTGCTTTTTCTAAGCCCTCATGCACGAGTTTTGCAAGCGCTTGATTGCAATGAATGGCCTCGCTACCACCGCGCAAAATAGTCGCGTTTCCAGATTTTATGCAAAGCCCAGCCGCATCTACTGTTACGTTTGGGCGTGCTTCGTAAATGATGCCGATGACGCCCAAAGGCACGCGCATTTTGCCAATTTGGATGCCGCTTGGGCGATATTTAAAGTCCATCATTTCACCAATGGGGTCTGGCAAGGTGGCAATTTGTTGCAAGCCTTCTGCCATGCTATTAATAGATTTTTCAGTAATTGTTAAGCGGTCAAGCATGGCAGGTTCTAAGCCATTGGCTTTTGCAGCAGCGAGGTCTTGCGCGTTAGCGGCAAGCAACGCTGATTTTTCTCGCAAAATTGCTTTGGCAATCGCATTGAGAGCAATATTTTTAGTGTTAGTGTCTGCGCTTGCCATTTGGCGAGAGGCCGCGCGGGCTTCTTTGCCAATGGTTTGCATGTAATGTTTAATGTCCATAAGCGATTATACTTTTTTGTCAGTGTTATAAAAACTAGTTTGGCTTGCGGTAAAGCTTGTTAAGCAAAAATAAAACAATTTGATTTGCAGTTAGGAATAATTTTTTTTTAAGATTTTTAGGTAAACTTTTACCGTCCACACAGTTTTGCTAAGCCAAAACAAAGCCGTGAAATTTCTAGCCATGCATCACCTTGCATCACACCTTTTGCGGTTTGGTCGATATCGGCTAATTTTTGCAAGGCAGCTTCAAGCTGCCGCATGGAAAGTTTGCTTAAAGCGCGTTTAAACACTGCTTGTTTATTGCCAAAAATGCGCGCGCGGCTCATGGCTTGCTCAACATTTTCACCACGCGTTTGCGCTAGTTTAACGTGCACAAGCGGTTTTAATGTCCACAACAATGGATTCATCACCGCCAGCGCTTGTTCACCTTCATCTTGCAAGCCTTGTAACACCCGCACCGTACGTGCGGTGTCGCCTGCCAGCACGGCTTCTCCCAACTGAAACGCATCATAACGTGATACATTGAGTACAGATTCTTTTACTTGCGCGTTTGTTAACAAGCCTTTCGGATATAAAAGCCCTAATTTTTGTACTTCTTGATTGGCAGCAAGTAAGTTGCCCTCAACTTGGTGCGCAATAAACGTTAAGGTTTCAATATCGGTGGTTTGCTGTTGCAACGACAACCGTTTGGTAAGCCATTGGGGCAAGTCTCTCGCATCAACTTCGCTTAAATTTAACACCTGAGCTTTATTTTCTAAACTTTGAAACCACGCACTATTTTTTGCATCACGTTCTAGCGTTGGCAAAATAATTACCACAGTGGTATCAGGTAAATTTTTTTCTGCCAAATGTTGCAACGCTTTTGCACCTTCAACACCTGGTTTGCCTGACGGAATATTAATTTCCAGCAAGCGTAAGTTTGAAAAAAGTGAGCTAGATTGCCCAAAGTGCTGAATTTGTTGCCAGTTAAAGGTGCGTTCGGCGGTTAAGCTCGTGCGTTCTTCAAAACCTTGCTGCTTTGCTGCGGCGCGAATTGCATCTAAACATTCGCGTTGTGACAGTGGTTCGTCGCCAACCAACACATAAAGTGCTTGCAAGCCATTTTCAAGATGTTGCGCAAGTTGTGCTTGGGTTAAGCGCATGGATGTTTTGCTAAAATTTAAAAAATTATTGCGTATTTGAGACAGGTTTTGCTGAGGTTTTAATGGCGCTCAAGCGGCGGATAATTTCATGCACTGCATCGTTACGCATGTCTGTATTCAGACGAACTTCTTCTTCAGCCTTGCCTAATAATAATTGGTCATTGTAAGAAAAGTCACGACGCATTTTAACGGTTTGAACTTTGTTCCAAAGTGGGTTGTTGGCTTCGCGTGTTCTGAAATTCACTTGGTAGTAAAGTTCGTATTCCCGCACAACGCCCGTGCCGCTCAAAGACAAAATCCGTTTTTCATTGGTTTCATTAAGCATTTCAAGGATTAAATCAGCGTCTTCAACTTTTTCAACAATTTGAATATTATTGTTGCTAATTGCGCGGATAAGATCACGATGAATGCTGAGTTTTGCGCCTTGCACACTTAAGGTTTTGAAAGATAAATTACTGATGCCACGCAATTGAAAGCCGCAGGCGGTGAGCAGTAGACAAACAAGTACGATAACGCTCAATTGACGATTAGATGTTTGCAAAAAGTGCATGATTTACCCCACAACAACGTTAATAAGTTTATTTGGCACCACAATGATTTTACGTACCGTCATGTTTTCACTGTATTTTAATACGCATGGTTCAGTTAAGGCTAAGTTCTCTAATGTTTCTTTTGGGGTAGATTTTGCCACAACCATGCTGCCGCGTAATTTTCCGTTAATTTGAATCATGTATTCAATGCTGTCTTGTACCATGGCTTTTGCATCGGCAATTGGCCAAGCGGCTTCTAACAGTGTTTGAGTTGGGCAAAGTTCTGCCCAAATAGCTTGGCAAATATGCGGGACGATGGGCGAAAGTAATAACGCAACATTTTGTAAAGCTTCTTGGCGTACGGCTTGGTAAGTAGGTTTCAACGCATCATCTTTGCATTCAAGTTTTGCAAGACTGTTCATAAGTTCCATGACCGATGATATTGCAGTATTAAAACTATGGCGGCGGCCTAAATCGTCCGTGACTTTTTCAATGGTTTGGTGCAACTGTAAACGGATGGTCTTTAAATCAGCATTTATTTCGCCAGATTGATAGGGCGTAACAACACCTAAGTTAACGTGGTCAAATACGGCTTTCCATAAGCGACGTAAAAAGCGATTTGCGCCTTCCACACCGGCGTCAGACCACTCCAAGCTTTGTTCTGGCGGTGCAGCAAACATCATGAATAACCTTGCGGTGTCTGCGCCATAAGTATCAATGAGTTCTTGAGGATCAACAGTATTGCCTTTAGATTTACTCATTTTAGAGCCATCTTTGAGTACCATGCCTTGCGTCAGCAAATTGGTAAATGGCTCATCATTTTTAATTAAGCCAACATCGCGCATTAATTTGTTAAAAAAGCGTGCGTATAACAAATGCAAAATCGCATGTTCAATGCCACCTACATATTGGTCAACAGGTAACCAATAATTTGCACGCTCATCGACCATTTGCGTGTTGCAATCATGGCTCGCATAGCGCGCAAAATACCATGATGATTCAAAAAATGTGTCTAAAGTATCTGTTTCGCGCGTTGCATTGTTGCCGCAAGTGGGGCAGGTGGTTTCATAAAAATTTGGGTCTTTTTTGATGGGCGAGCCAACGCCGTCCATCACCACATTTTCAGGTAAAACTACGGGCAGTTGGTTTTCAGGCACGGTTACTTCGCCACATTTTTCACAATGAATAATGGGGATTGGACAACCCCAGTAACGTTGGCGCGAGACACCCCAATCGCGCAGGCGATACTGCGTGCGGCGTTTGCCTAAGTTCTTTGCTGATAGGCTTTCAGCAATTTTTTGCGAAGCTTCATCGAAATTTAAGCCATTAAATTCACCAGAGTTAAACAAAATGCCATGCTCGGTCATCGGCAAAGCGATTTGTTCTTGATGTTGAATGACCGTTTTAATCGGCAAATTGTACTTTTTTGCAAACTCAAAATCCCGTTCATCATGTGCAGGCACAGCCATCACTGCACCTTCGCCATAACTAGCTAACACATAATTTGCAACCCAAACAGGCAATTGCTCGCCATTTAAAGGGTGTGTCACAAACAAACCTGTCGGCATGCCTTTTTTCTCGGCAGTTGCGACATCGGCTTCTGCGACGCTACCGCGTTTACATTCAGCAATAAAGTCAGCCAAAGCAGGATTGTTTTGTGAAGCTTGAGTGGCTAAAGTATGTTCAGCGGCAACTGCTACATACGTTGCGCCCATTAAAGTGTCTGGACGCGTCGTGTAAACTTTTAAGTTCCCTCTTTGACCAACGATAGGAAATTCCACTTCGCAACCATAGCTTTTGCCAATCCAGTTGCGTTGCATGGTTTTAACTTGCTCAGGCCAGCCTTCAAGTTTGTCTAAATCATTGAGTAATTCTTCCGCGTATGCCGTGATCTTCATAAAATATTGTGGAATATCACGTTTTTCAACCAGTGCACCACTGCGCCAGCCACGTCCGTCAATGACTTGCTCATTGGCGAGAACCGTGCCATCGATTGGATCCCAATTCACTGTGGAAGTTTTTTTGTAGATTAAGCCTTTTTTGAATAACTCGGTAAACAGCCATTGTTCCCAGCGATAATATTCTGGTTTGCATGTGGCAATTTCCCGTTGCCAATCCACCGCTAAACCAAGCTGTTTGAGCTGATTTTTCATGTGCTCAATATTGCTATACGTCCAAGCAGCAGGCGCTGTTTCATTTTTTATTGCCGCATTTTCGGCCGGTAAACCAAATGCATCCCAACCCATGGGCTGCATGACATTAAAGCCTTTCATGCGATGAAAGCGGCTTAAAACGTCACCGATGGTGTAATTACGCACGTGACCCATGTGCAAACGCCCACTTGGGTACGGGAACATGGATAAGCAATAATATTTAGGTTTTTCAGATGTTTCGTTAACAGAAAAAGTTTGATTCATTTCCCATTCTGCTTGGGCTTGCTGTTCAATTTCTTTGAAAGGATACTGCTGTTGCATGGTTGAATTTTCTTTAGAATTAATTTAAATAATTGCAAAATTATACCTTGAAGCGATTAACTTTGCGCTTGTCGATTTGCACCAAAAAGAAAAGCTCCGTTAAGGAGCTTTTTCAAGAGCATAAAAATGCGATTAATTTTTAAGATTTGCGGCGACGTACTGAAAAACCTAATATGCCTAAACCAGCCAACATCATGGCATAACTTTCTGGTTCTGGAACTGCAGTAACATTCGGCGTAACACGATCAATCTCACTCAATTTAATCGAAATGCCATCAATAGAAAGGTATGATTTAGCTGAGCCTGCTAACTTAAATGAGAGGGTATATTCGGTTAATTTAGGAATAAAACTAAATGTTTGTAGTGTCCAGCCTTCTGAAACTGAACGCATGGTAGTCCCTGTAAATGATTGGTCATCTGTTAAACCATCTAAATCAGCCACAAATTTATTATCACCAATATAGCCACGTCTTTTATAGCCAAAATTTGCTTCATACCATGAAATTTCGTATTCCTCACCCACTTCAAAATTTGAAATTGTTTGGCTAAAACTTTCGTTGACCAAGTTACCGTTAGTACCAATGCCCACCCAAGTGCCACCATCTTTTGAAGCTGTAGGAGTTGCAGCAAAACTTAAAAGATTTGTTACACCCACATTGTTGCTTTGATTCATGATGTCTGGAGAGTTTGGTTTGACTGCATTTGTGCTACCAGCAAACCAACCTAAAGGTAAGGCGTTGTTGCCGATGGCGCCATCTAAAGAGCCATTTGTTACCAACTCAGCTTGTGCTGACGAGAAAGGTAAAAGCAATGACGCCATTAAAAGTACTGGCATTAAAAATTCAGAAAGTGCAGAATTTTTTAAAGGGTGAGGGTGGTTTTGTGTGTTCATTGCGTTTTCCATTTAATTTTATTAAACTATTTTAAATTTTTTGTCAACATTTGTCTAGCATTAATCAAAGTGAGCATCCCAAATGACAAAAAAATCAATTGCTTACGATTTTAAATATGAATTACTTACAAATTTTACACAATTATACAAAGTTGCCTATAGTCCATATGGACTATAAGACGAGATAAATTAGATTTGATTTTCTCTGAACTTAATTTTTACCTTTTCATTATTACAAGTAATAATCAAGTCAGTTGGACAGGTTGGTTTGAATGAGGGTTGAAATGTTGAGTGTTAATCGTAAAACTTAAGAACTATATTTAAGCCTGCATTTTTTTCATGATTAATGTTTCCAATATCATCATTAAAATAAGCTTGAAACGCTAAAGACTGGTTCGAATTTACATTTTTTTCATATGAAACTAAATAATCTGTTTGCCTGCCTGAGGGTGCCAAACCAACCCATGTATTTTTATATTGGGCGTAACCCATTTCATCTACTTCAGCGCTCATAAAAGCGGCTTTGCCATGGGTGACACTTAATGGCTGTTTGATTGAGAAGCTTAGAGTGTCGTTTTTTTGCCAAACATTTTTGCTTAAATAAGTGCCACCAAATGATTGCGCGTAAAGTGCAGTTGCCTGCGTAATAAAGCCATTTCCAAGGGCGGATTTTGGTGCGGATTTTGTGATTGCAAATCCCTTTTCAAGCATGAGCATATTATTTTCATCAAAATGAATGCCTAGTGAAAAATCCAAGCCTAAACTTTTGTTTTGCTCACTTAGCCCTAAAGCGTTATGGTTTTCTACTCGGCTGCCGAGCAATCCATTTTCTTCGTCAAGATAACTTAAGGTCAATCCGCTTTGCATTTGCGGATTGTTGCGATAATTAATGCCCATTTTAAATAAATTTGTTTGTGTAGATTGCCTAGTTAGCACATTGTTTAAGGCGCTATTTGTAAAGTCAGATTCAATTTTTTCATGATTTTTACTATGCCAAGCAAATGCCATGCGCGTTTTCTCGTTTAAACGAACTCCGTAATTCAACATTTTTCCACCCTCTGCAAGTTGCGCAAATGCGTTTGTAGATAATTGGGCGTTTAAATTGGCAAAATCTTCATTACCATAAAAGGCTTTTGCGTAGGCATACTGGGTAGCATATCCATTGCCCACTGAAAAATTGCTGCCGTCTTTGTAATCAAATGATAAAAAGATTGATTGATCAATGGGAATATATTGAGCGTCATAGTTAAAAGAATCTGCATGGTTGACATCAAAAAAAGATGTTTGCGTCCATGTGGACATGATTGTGCCATCAACAAGTTTGATTGATTTTGCATTGGTTTTACTATGTGTTGGTAAAGCGTTAACGCTTGCGGTAGCGTTTGGAGATTGAATTAAATGCGCTAAATTAACGCTAAAATTCCGTTGATATCCATCAAAAGCGGTGTAATTTGCAAGTTTTTTTTTAATTTTAGTGAGTTTTCCCAATGCGCCGGCGGCAATCACTGTGCCGTTTAAATCGCTTACATTTACGGTACTTTTTTTCGCATTTTTAACCGTTAAATTTCCTACAGGTTGAAAAGCTTTTGCGAGATTAACCAAACCCGCGCCATAAACGCTGTCCGTGCCAGCATCTCCTAAATCTGTTGCAGTTGCCATCAGTAAATTAATGGCTTGACCATTGCTTTTTAAAATGGGCCAAGCCGATTGCAATAACACCAGCGATCCACTCAATATCGGCGCGCTCATCGAAGTGCCAGACCAATAGCCCCAAGCATTGGGTTGGCTGATGCTGTAAGGCGCAAGAATATTTTCTCCTGGAGTCATCAGCCAGCGTTGTGCATACGCTAGTTGTGCGTCTGCAGCATTTAAATTACCAGTGCCAGGCGTATTACTAAAACTTGATTTTGTACTATTTGCATCCACAGAACCCGCAAAAACAAGCCGAGAAAGCGCTTCAGGGCTTAATCCAGAGGTATCTGCATTTTGTGAAAATTCACTCCCGCTGTTGCCACCCGCCCAAACAATATAAGCCCCTTTGCTGGCTGCGAAATTAATACTGGAAACAATATCTTGCGTATTTGCAAACGAAATGGAAACATTAATGACTGACGCGCCCGTGCTGGCTGCTTTGCGAATCCCATTGGCAACGTCAGAAGAATAAGCACTGCCAGAAGCATCTAAGACTTTTTGCGCAACAATATTTGCGCTTGGCGCCACGCTTACTGCGCTATTAGCTCGCGTTAAATAGCCGCCATAATAGCTTTCCCAAGGCATTGCTAAGTTTCCCGCAGCAATCGCTGCAACTGCAGTGCCATGTCCGTGGTCATCGTTAAATTTATTTGAGCAAGCAAAAGAAACGGCCGCGCAACTGCTTTGTTTATTTGAGATTTGCCCTTTTGAAAAAAATGGGCTACTTGCAACAATACCAGTATCCACCACGCCTAACTTTACGCCTTTACCCCATTTTGCAGCGGAAACAATCTGCTCGTTCATGCCAATTTGCGTAAGCCAAGGCGCATAATCTTCAGCGGCTTGCACATTGTTAAGTACGCAAAAAGGCACAATAAAAATAGTAAAGCGTAAAAGTTTATAAATCTTTTTTTTAAAATGATTAAAGTAAAAATTGAACATATTTTTATTTTTTTAATGAACGATAAAATTTTTTAAAGTATTTAAAAAGCGGATGGAATATTGAAAAAAAATAAAAAATTAGTAGAGGTTGACATTAAAAAACCACGCTTAAGTTTCTTTAAGGAATGTATCTATATCGGCAATGTTAGGAAGGGCTTTAAACTAATTTTGAAATAAGTAACAGCGGTTTAGTCGGCATTTTTACAAAAAATATTGCAGAAAATCATTGACATTTAATTGAAAAATAGCAAAAAAAAGACATCCACAATAACTGTGGATAACTCTGTGATTAACTGTGACTTAAAACGGTAACATGGTATTTTATAAGGCTTTTTTTAAAACGCTTATTTTTTACGCTAAATATAAATATTGATTAAAATCAATTACATATGTCTGAATTTTAATTTTTTATATTAAAAATAAATTTTAAGTGTAGAATTTTGTTGATGTGAATAAGTCAATATAAAATTGAAAAAAATATTTAAAAAATGCCTTGACAAGTTGGGCGAATTTGCAAAATTTTATTGTTTGCTTTTCAAGGTTGATTTTTCTGCTTCAAAAAATTGTGGTTTGTATTTCATTCATTTTAAAATGTTCAGGGTAGGTGATATTTTCAGCTTAGTTGATAAAAAATCTATTTGTTTGAACAAGTCATATGCATAAAAAATTTTAGTCATAAAAAATCATAAGTCATAAAAATTGTTCATTCAGGTAAAATGTCGCCATGAATGAAACACAGCAAAACAGTTCTACCCCAGAAAAAAAATCTCCGCAATTTGTCCATTTGCGTTGCCACAGTGAATATTCGATTGTGGATGGGATTGTACGGATTGACGATTACATTGCAGCGGCTACAAAAGATGCGATGCCTGCATTGGCGTTGACCGATTTAAGTAATTTATTTGGTGCAATTAAATTTTATAAAGCTGCGCGAGGACAAGGCGTAAAGCCAATTGTTGGTGCGGATATTTGGCTAGAAAATGCGGCAAACCGTGATCAGCCAAACCGGCTTTTATTGCTCTGCCAATCGCATCAAGGTTATTTATTGCTCTGCCAACTGATGAGTCGCGCGTATCTTACCAACCAGCATCGCGGGCGCGCAGAATTTAAGCGTGAATGGTTTGAAGAAAAAAGCACAGAAGGCCTGATTTTACTCTCAGGTGGCATTGCGGGCGAAGTTGGGCAAGCCTGTTTGCAATCAAATTTAGAATTAGCAGAGTTACTCGCCAAACGTTGGTCAGCTTTATTTCCAAACCGTTTTTATTTAGAAGTGCAACGCGTTGCTGAACCTCAGCAAACAGCGCAACAAGAACAAGTCATTTTGCAAACGCGTCAAATTGCCAGCCGCTTGCAGTTGCCGATGGTTGCAACGCAACCGATTCAATTTATGACGCCCGATGATTTTAGGGCGCATGAAGCGCGCACCTGTATTTCAGAAGGGTATGTGCTGGCAGATTCGCGCCGCCCAAAAAACTTTACCGTTGAACAATATTTCAAAACGCAGCAAGAAATGGTTGCATTATTTGCAGACATGCCAGAAGCGCTGGAAAATTCAGTCGAAATTGCCAAACGTTGTAATTTAACGTTAACACTAGGTAAAAATTATCTACCAAATTTCCCGACTCCCAATGGTGAAAGTCTCAATAATTATTTAATTTCTGAAGCAAAAGTTGGCCTAAATAAACGCTTATTGGTTTTATTTCCAGATGAAGAAAAACGGAGCGCAATTCAAGAAAAATATTTTGCACGTTTAGATTTTGAAACCAATGTGATTAATCAAATGGGTTTTGCCGGCTACTTTTTGATTGTGGCGGATTTTATTAATTGGGCAAAAAATAATGGTGTGCCCGTTGGGCCAGGGCGCGGTTCTGGTGCGGGTTCTGTGGTTGCCTACAGTTTAGGAATTACCGATTTAGACCCGCTGGAATATAACTTACTGTTTGAGCGTTTTTTAAACCCAGACCGCGTTTCGATGCCCGACTTTGATATTGACTTCTGCCAAGAAGGTCGTGATCGCGTGATTGATTACGTGAAGCAAAAATATGGCTTAGATGCAGTTTCACAAATCGCCACTTTTGGTACCATGGCGGCCAAAGCGGTGGTGCGCGATGTTGGGCGTGTGTTGGATTTACCCTTCCATTTTGTTGATGGCATTTCAAAACTCATCCCAATGGAATTGGGCATTACGCTGAAAGATGCGTTGGTGAAAGAACCGCAACTTGCAGAACGCCGCGAAAATGAAGAAGAATTGCGCGAATTATTAGAGCTTGCTTTGCGGCTTGAAGGTTTGGTGCGAAATGTTGGTATGCATGCGGGTGGCGTGCTCATTTCACCGGGGAAAATTTCTGATTTTTCTCCAGTCTATTGTCAAGCTGATGGCGCGAGTTTGGTGAGCCAATATGATAAAGATGATGTAGAAGCCGTTGGTTTAGTGAAGTTTGACTTTTTGGGTTTGCGTACGCTGACGATTTTAGATCTCGCGTTGGTGAATGCCAATAAACAACGTGCAGAAAATAATTTGCCACCGCTCTCTTTTGAAACCTTGCCACTGAACGATAAAAAAACTTTTCAACTCCTCAAAACCGCCAATACCACCGCCGTGTTCCAGCTAGAGTCGCGCGGTATGAAAGACATGCTCAAACAAGCGTTGCCCGATTGCTTTGAAGATATTATCGCCTTGGTGGCGCTGTATCGTCCGGGCCCGATGGATTTGATTCCAGATTTTTGTCGCCGAAAACACGGCAAACAACGTGTGGAATATCCACATCCGCTCACAGAATCTATTCTGAAAGAAACTTACGGCATTGCAGTGTATCAAGAGCAGGTGATGCAAATTGCGCAAGTAGTGGCAGGTTATAGCTTGGGTGGCGCGGATTTACTGCGCCGTGCGATGGGTAAAAAGAAAGTAGAGGAAATGGACGCGCAGCGTAAAACCTTTACAGATGGTGCGACCAAAAATAATATGACAGAGCAGCAAGCCAATGAATTGTTTGACTTGCTCGAAAAATTTGCGGGTTACGGTTTTAATAAATCGCACGCGGCTGCCTATGCTTTAGTTGCTTATCAAACGGCGTATTTAAAAGCGCATTACCCTGCGGCATTTCTAGCGTCCACCATGTCTGCCGATATGAATAATACGGACAGTGTGCATATTTTTTACGATGATTGCGCCCCAAACCAGATTGAAGTATTGCCGCCAGATATTAATAAAAGTGATTTTAAATTTACGCCCATCAATGCAAAGCAGATTTTATATGGCTTAGGCGCAGTCAAAGGCACAGGTTTAGCGGCGATAGAGCTTATTATGCAGGCGCGTAAAAATGATGGGGCGTTTAAAGATTTATTTGATTTTTGCAATCGGCTGGATTTGCGCAAAGTCAACCGCCGCGTGGTGGAATCGCTGATTCGTGCGGGTGCTTTTGACAGCTTATCGCCAGACCCTGCGCAACCAAACCGCAATGCTTTATTGGCGGGTGTTGCCAATGCCATGTCTGCCGCTGAACAAAATTCAGCGAATCAAAATCAAACCAGTTTATTTGGTGAGGCAGTGGATGAAATTATTAATGTGTTGCCCAACGTGCAGCCTTGGACTGAACAGCAACGCTTGATTGAAGAAAAAGCAGCGCTCGGTTTTTTCTTAAGCGGGCATCCTTATTGGGCGTATCAAGCAGATTTAGCGGCTTTTATTTCAAGCTCACTCTCTAATTTATCGCCCAAAGAGCAACCTCAATTATTGGCAGGCATTGTTTCTGGTATTCGCATCCGCATGACAGGCCGTGGGAAAATGGCGATTGTTGGTTTGGATGATGGTACAACACGTATTGAAGTGGTGGTTGCTTCGGAATTATTAAACCAACATCAACAATTATTAAAAGATGATACTTTAGTGATTGTAGAAGGGCGCGTGAGCAATGATGATTTTTCAGGTGGATTACGCGTAAGTGCGCGTAAGCTTTATACGCTGAGTAGTTTGAGAAATAGCCGTGCCAGTTTTCTGAAAATTTCCTGTAATGGTCAGGCGGACGCGGTTAAACTAAAAAATTTACTCAAACCTTTTTGTATAGCATCCACTGAAGAACGCGCAGGTTGTGCCGTTAAGGTGGAATATCGCAATCATACCAGCAAGGTTGAATTGATGTTGGGCAATGATTGGCGGGTGGATTTACACGATGAGTTGATGACAGGTTTAACGCAGTGGTTAAGCCGTGAAAATGTAAAAATCCTATATAATTAAATTTCCTAGAAGTTCATCCATATGAACACGATAAAAAATAATGCGAGAATTTAAGCATGAGTATAAAAATTAACTATTTAGATTTTGAGCAGCCAATTGCAGAATTAGATGCAAAAATTGAAGCGTTGCGCGCCGCCAACAATGAAAATAGCAATATTGATATTTCAAAAGAGTTAGATGCTTTAGATAAAAAGAATAAAAAATTATCTGAAGACATATATGGTAATTTAACTGCTTGGCAGATTTCGCAATTGGCGCGTCACACGCAGCGTCCATACACGCTGGATTATATTCAAGGGATGTTCACCCATTTTGAAGAACTGCACGGTGACCGTGCCTTTTCAGATGACCCAGCAATTGTTGGGGGCTTAGCACGTTTTGACGGACAACCCGTGATGGTCATTGGTCACCAAAAAGGCCGCGATGTTAAAGAGCGCCAATACCGTAACTTTGGTATGCCGCGCCCTGAAGGCTATCGTAAAGCCTTACGTTTATATCGGCTTGCTGAAAAATTTAATATTCCAATTATTACGCTCATTGATACACCAGGCGCTTACCCAGGCATTGGCGCAGAAGAACGGGGTCAATCAGAAGCGATTGCGCGCAATTTGTATGTGATGGCAGAACTCACCGTGCCCATTATTGGCGTCATTATTGGTGAAGGTGGTTCTGGTGGCGCGTTGGCTTTGGGCGTGGTTGACCAATTATTGATGTTGCAATACGGCACATACTCTGTGATTTCACCTGAAGGTTGTGCGTCTATTCTTTATAAAAGTGCAGATAAAGCCTCGATTGCTGCTGAATCCCTCGCAATTACTGCAGATAGACTTAAAGTGTTAGGTTTGGTGGATCGCATTGTGGCAGAACCTTTCGGTGGCGCGCATCGTAATCCAGATGAAATGATGCAAAGTTTATCGCTCGCCATCAATGAAGAACTTAAAAAACTAAAATCAAAATCCATTAAAACATTACTGGTAACGCGCTATGAGCGGCTGATGAGTTATGGCAAGTTTAAAGAAGTGGTTGAAAAATAACTGCCAGATTTAACAAAGTGATTAATTAAAAAAAATGATTCATCTAAAAAAGTGTCAACACCCAAAGTAGTGGCAGAAACGCAATCTTTTATTAGTCAAACCCTGATGCAAGTCATTAAAACGCACACAAATTCGGGTGCGTTTTTTTTATTGGCATTCAGCGGCGGGCTTGATTCCGTGGTCTTGCTGCACGCACTGGTTGCATTAAAAAAATCTTTAAATTTTCAGATTCACGCGCTCCATGTGCATCATGGCTTAAGTGCGCATGCCGATGAATGGGCGCAATTTTGTGTTTCAGCCTGTGCCAAATTAAACATTCCTTTGCAGGTTGCTCATGTCAATGTTCATCCACAATCTGGCTTAGGCATTGAAGCTGAAGCGCGAAAATTGCGTTATCAGGCGCTAATGCAATACCAATATGCAGAAACTTTTCCAGATTTTATTTTGACAGCACATCATCAGAATGATCAAGCAGAAACATTTTTACTGCAATTATTTAGAGGCGCTGGTGTAAAAGGGCTTGCTTGTATGGGCTTGGCGGATGCAAAAAGACGTATTTTTCGCCCTTTTTTAGAAGTCTCAAAAAGTGAAATTCTAGCTTATGCCAATACGCATCAACTTAGTTGGTGCGAGGACGATAGCAATACCAATCTTGATTTTGAGCGCAATTATTTGCGGCATGAAATTTTTACGCTTTTAGAAAATAGAATGCCAGCGGTTAAAAGTGTGCTGGCAAGAACCGCCAATCACTTAGCAGAAGCGCAGGGTTTGTTAGAAGCTTTGGCTGAAATGGATGCACAAAATCTCCTTAAAAATAACAGTTTATGCGTTACAAGTTTGAAGCAATTACCTGCGCCGCGCGCTAAAAATATTGTGCGTTGGTGGCTGGCAAATAACCAAATTAACATGCCCAATCATCTGCATTTAAATGAAATGTTGGCGCAACTTTTACATGCAAAAACGGATGCCAACGTCAGTATTCAACTTGAAAAATACACCCTTAAACGGTATCAACAACGTGCCTATTTAGTCTCTGATCATATGCACACTGAGTTTGATTTACTTTGGCAGGGCGAATCTGTTTTGAAGCTTCCTAATGGTGGTGAATTGGTTTTTAACACCGTAAAAGGGCAGGGCTTATCCGCTAAGTTCTGCGCAGATAATCTTAGAATTACCAATCGAAAAGGTGGAGAAAGTTTTAAGCCAGATGCAAATCGACCCACGAGAACCTTAAAACATTTGCTGCAAGAATCCAATATTCCACCTTGGCAACGGATGCAATTGCCACTTATTTATTGGCAAGATACGCTAGCATTTGTGCCAAAAATTGGTGTTGCACATGCTTTAAAAGCGGGTTTGGACGAAAATGGCATTGAAATTATTTGGAAAACGCAATAAACGTATTTAAATTTAACCTAACAATTTAGGCTATTTTAGTGGCTCAATTTAATTATTAAAAAATTTAATAAAGCTCTAAAATATTAAAATAATAAAAATATTTGAGGATTAATGGTGCAACACCATCAAAATCGAGGTTTTTCGGTCATTATTGCGGCGGTTGGAATAAATTTAGTCATCGGCGTTTTATATGCTTGGGGCATTTTCAAAGAGGCTATTTTTCTATCGATTCAACAAGGTGGTCAACATCATTTTCATTGGCAACCCGCGTGTGTGAATGATCCCTATGCTTTATGTTGCTTAGTTTTTGCGTTCTCCATGGTGCCAGCAGGCAGAACGCAAGATTTAATTGGACCCAAAAAAACTGCCACAATAGGCGCAATTTTAGGCGGTTTAGGTTTTTTAATCATTTCTCAATCTATGAGTTATTGGGTTTGGATGTTGGGTTTTGGTGTTTTGGTTGGCGCGGGCATAGGTTTTGCGTACGCAGCGACAACGCCAGCCGCATTAAAGTGGTTTGCGCCCAGCAAAAGTAATTTGATTACTTCAGTGGTGGTGTCAGGTTTTGCGCTTGCCTCGCTTTATATTGCGCCATTAAGCACCTATCTTATCCAACAACATGGCATAGAAAATACGATGTTGTATTTCAGCGTAGAATTTTTTATGTTGGTTGCAATTTTTGCTTATTTTTTATTTTCACCGCCCGCACATTTTAAGCCAGATGGCTTTCAAGAGCGCCGACTTCAAAATCACGACCAAGCAAGACAGCAACTTTCACGCTTAGATGAGGAAGCAGAAAATTTTAAACAAGCATTAAAAGATTCGCGCTTTTGGGTTTTATGGGTTTTGTTATTTGTGGGGTCAGGCGTAGGATTGATGATGATTGGTAACATTAAACCTTTAGCCAAACTCAGTATGGGTGAATATGCTTATTTTGCCATCATGATATTAGCCCTGGGTGATGCTTGCGGGCGCATTTTATCTGGCTATTTAACAACAAAATTTGGCAGAAGAAAAATTTTAAGCTTTGCATTCTTATTACAAGCCTTGCTCATGTTTTGCGCACATTTTGCAGTTAATTCTGGCAGTGCTTTTTATATTGTTATTTTAGCTACTTTTATTGGTTTAAATTACGGCGCAAATTTGGTGATTTTTCCAAGTTATGTGAAAGATTTTTGGGGCATTAAACACTTTGGTTTAATTTATGGTTTGCTATTTACTGCTTGGGGATTAGGTGGTTTTACCATGATTAAAGTGGGTGAAAAATTAACCAGCTTGACTGCCAACAGTTTTTGGTCATTTATGTTAGCTGGCACGGCCATGTTATTGGCGTTTTTTTTCACATTCTGGGTGGATAACCGCAAAGACATAGAGCGTGCAAATTTGCGTAAAGAAATGCGCAAACTTTCCTAAAATAACTATTTTTTTAAGAGCGTTTTTAATGCTAGCCAAATGTTTTCAAGAATAATTGGTTGACCTTGTTCGTTTGGATGCAAACCATCTTGTTGTACCAGTGTTGGTTCGGTGGCAACATTTTCTAACATAAAATCAACAACTGGTATCTTAAATTTTTTACTTAGCGTTTGATAACTTTGCGTAAAAGACGCTGTGTAATTCATGCCGTAATTGGGCGGTAATTTCATGCCAATCAGCAACACTTTTGCGCCAGCTTTTTGACTCATTTGAATCATTGTGGTTAAATTTTTTTCCATTTCGTTGATTGGCAACCCACGTAAACCATCGTTAGCACCGAGTTCAAGGATGACAACATTTGGTTTTACCCGTTTTAATTGTGCTTCAAGCCTATTTTTTCCGCCGATAGTCGTCTCACCACTCACGCTCGCGTTCACAACCACATGGCTGAATTTTTCTTCAACCAAACGTTTTTGCAACAGTGCCACCCAACCTGAAGATTGCGCAATGCCATACGCCGCTGATAAGCTATCACCAAATACTAAAATATTTTTTTGAATATTTTTTTCTGGCAGTTTGCTTGCCGCAAGTGTTGCAATGGGTGCAAATAAACTTAAACTAATTAGAAAAACACGCGTCCATCTTACAAAGCTGTAAATACCAAGCCAAAACTTTTTTAAACGGAAATCCATGAATGTCGCAACTCCATAACATTGAAGAAATAAAGAAAAAAGAAATTCAGATTGAAGCCATCGAAATAAATTACAGTTTTTTAAGCAATGACCAAGCCATTACGATTTTACAGGGTTTAAACCTGAGTGTTTTAAAAGGTGAGAAAATCGCCATTATCGGGCGGTCTGGGTCTGGAAAATCTACGTTATTAAGTTTGCTTGCTGGTTTGGATGTGCCAACGCAAGGGAAGGTTCAAGTGGAAGGGCAAGCATTCAGCACGTTGGATGAAGATGGTCGCGCTGCGGTGCGTGCCAAAAAAATGGGCTTTGTTTTTCAATCATTTCAATTGCTGTCTTCACTCACGGCGCTAGAAAATGTCATGCTGCCGCTGCAATTAAATAATCAGCAAGATGCTAAAACCATGAGTTTAGAAGCATTAGCGCAAGTGGGGCTTTCTTCAAGGTTGCAACATTATCCCAAACAATTATCAGGCGGCGAGCAGCAACGCGTTGCCATTGCCCGTGCGTTTGTCGCCAAACCCGCTATTTTATTTGCCGATGAGCCAACAGGTAATTTAGATCATGCAACTGGGCAAAATATTATCGATTTATTATTTTCCATGAATCAACAATACGGCACTACTTTGGTGTTGGTGACGCATGATAGAACGCTTGCAGAGCGCTGTCAGCGTGCATATCAGCTAGAAAATGGTCAATTACATGAAGTGACTCGGGTATGAAGTTAGCGTTTCAACTGGCTTTTGCGCAAACCTTAAGTTTATGGCGTGCAGGTGCACTCAATGTTTTGGTGTTTTCTTTAGTGCTTGCAATCACTGCGATTACCGCAGTTGGATTTTTTACGCAACGTGTTGAAAGTGCTTTGAATCAACAAGGGGGCTTGTTACTTGGCGGCGATGTTGCGATTCTTTCCGATCATGAAATTGCTGATAATTTTGTTTCAAACGCGCATCAACAAGCCATTCAAACCGCAAAAACATATGAATTTGCCAGCATGGTGTCCTTGGGTGAAAAAAGTCAGCTGGCAGAAATTAAAGCAGTTTCAAATGAATTCCCCTTACGTGGTGATTTAACAATTAGCAATGCCACAACTAAACAAGAAAAAACTGTAAAAGCAGGTCCACCCAAAGGTGAAGTTTGGCTAGAGCCGCGCCTTTCCACGCTGATTCAAGCCAACGTTGGTGACGTTGTGCAACTGGGCGTTTTAAGATTTAAAGTGTCTGCCATATTAACGCGAGAAGCTTCTCGCGGTGGTGACATGTTTAATTTTGCACCGCGGCTCATGATGAATGCCGCAGATTTAACTGCCACACAGCTCATCCAGAAAGGCAGCCGCGTAAAGTACCAACTGCTACTTGCAGGCACACCACAAAAAATAAATGCGTTTATGGCATTTGCAAAGCCATTACTAGGGCGCGGTGAAAAAATGCAAGACGTACGCAACGCACGCCCAGAAATAAAATCTGCCTTAGAAAAAGCCCAACAATTTTTAGGCTTGTCCGCCATGGTGAGCGTAATTTTAGCCATGGTGGCCATGGTGCTTTCCAGTCAGCCTTATATTAAACAAAGCTTAGATACTTTTGCCTTAATGCGCTGTTTTGGCGCTTCAAAAAAATCTGTCATGCAAATTCTTGCTTTTCAGACGTTATTGATTGCGGCTGTGAGTGCAATGCTTGGCATTTTATTTGGGTTTATTGCGCAATTAGGGTTAGAACAAATTGCGGGGCGACTCTTTGTTGAAACCTTACCGCCAGTGAGTTGGCAGCCCGCGTTGGTTTCGGTTTTAGTGAGTTTGGTGATGATGTTTGCCGTTGTTTTTCCGCATGCTTGGCAATTACGAAAAATGAGCGCCATGAATATTTTGCGGCGTGAAACGCTGCAAGCTTCATTTGCATCGCAAATAAAATTTTTGCCAGCATTATTGGTGATGATTGTGGCGATTTTTTGGCAGGCGCAAGATTTTAAATTGGCAATGGCAATGAGTATTGCGCTGATTTTAATTGGTTTGGTGATGATGGTTTTTGCTTATGGTTTTATTCAATTAAGTGAACGTTTTTTGGCAGTTGTACCAAAAAATAAAACATTGAATACTGTGCAGTTAGGCATCGCTGGCGTAAATAGGCGTTTTGGATTATCAGTCATGCAAATGATCGGTTTTAGCATTGGTTTGATGGTACTAATGTTGCTGGCGTTAGTGCGCAATGATTTAATTAATAATTGGCAGGCTTCGTTACCCGCCAATGCGCCAAACCGTTTTTTAATCAATATCCAAGAATCGGAGCGCGCAGATATTCAGCAATTTTTTCAAATGCAGAACATTCAAGAAGCAAAAATCTTCCCAATGGTGAGAGGGCGCTTAGTGAGTAAAAATGGTGCGCCGATGCAGCAAAAAAGATGGCACGATGATGAGTTTGAAAATGAGCGTGCAAAACGTCTTGCCGAACGTGAATTTAATTTATCCGTTGCAGATGTGATGCAAAGTGATAACCAACTGGTTGCGGGGCGTTGGTGGCGTGATGATGAACGTTCAAAACCTTATTTATCTTTAGAAAAAGGCTTGGCAAAAACTTTAGGCATTAAGATGGGTGACAAACTGGTGTTTGATGTTGCTGGCACGCAGCTTACATTAACCGTGTTAAGTTTAAGAAAAGTGGATTGGGATACGATGCGCGCCAATTTTTTTGCGGTGACGCCTTCACCCATTTTGGCAGAGTTTTCTGCCAGTTTTATCAGTAGTTTTCATTTGCCTGCTGACGCGGAAAATGCATTGAATCAACTTGTGCAAACCATGCCAAATTTAACGGTCATTGACATCGCCGCTTTGCTAGAACAAGTGCGCGGCATCATGCAGCAAATGAGCAGCACGATTGAAGTGGTCTTTTTATTAAGTTTATTGGCAGGTTTGGCCGTTCTTTACGCCGCACTGATTGCCACCCAAGAAGAACGGATTAAAGAAGCAACGCTGATGCGCGTATTTGGCGCTTCTAAACGCGATGTCAGTTTTGCGTACATCACAGAGTTTGTGTGCATTGCGATGATTGCCGCTTTAGTTGCAAGTGTTGCAGCGCATGCGCTAGCGTATTATTTGAGCCAATTTATTTTAAATATTCCATTTAAATTCAATTTCTTAATCGCGGCATTAAGTGTCATTTTTTCTACGCTATTGATTCCTCTCGCTGCATGGTTTGGTTTGCGTAAAACACTCAATTTACCGCCAAGACAACTGTTGCAAAGCATCTAATATGGTTGTATATAACCAATAAATGGTTTAATTTAGCCACAATATGGTTGTATATAACCATTTAAATTTGTAATATTCCCCAATATCTTTAGGAAATATTCCTAGTTGTTTGATTTTATTAAAGCTTTTTTAAAAAGCAGATGATGGAATGTTTATTGCTGAAATAAGATTTTAGAGATCTAGCTCTAAATATTTAAAGGAATGTTATGAAAAACCAATTTAAAACCAAAATGATGGTTGCAGCAATTGCTTCAACATTTGCAACGCCTGCAATGCTACAAGCAGAAACCCTTGAACTTAATAAAGTAGAAGTCATTTCAACCACACCTTTAGCGGGTGTTGGTTTGCCAATAGAAAAAATTCCGTCAAACGTGCAAACAGTGAAAGGCGAAAAATTACAAGAACAAAAAAGCCTGAGTATTGCTGATTATATGAATAACAATTTATTGGGTGTCAGTGTGAATGAAACACAAAATAACCCTTATCAACCTGATATTTTATTCCGTGGTTTTTCAGCCTCGCCTTTATTAGGTACGCCACAAGGATTATCAGTTTTTCAAGATGGCGTGCGTGTGAATGAGCCGTTTGGGGATGCGGTTAACTGGGATTTAATTCCTGTGAATGCAATTGCTGGGATTAATTTAATTCCAGGTTCAAACCCTGTATTTGGTTTAAATACTTTGGGTGGTGCTTTATCTGTGGTGACTAAAAATGGTCGCACGCATCAAGGTGGCGCAATTGAAACCAGCTTTGGTTCGTGGGGTCGCAAAAATACCATGGGCGAATTTGGCGGTGTTTCAGCGGACAACTCGATTGATTATTTTATTTCTGGCAATTATTTTGATGAAGATGGATGGCGTGATCATTCACCCACAGAAGTTAAGCAAATCTTTGGTAAAGTGGGTTGGCAAAATGACACTTCTCGTTTGGAGCTTAGCTACACTGGTGCCGATAATAATATGATTGGTAACGGTCTAATTCAAAAAGAGCTGATGGAGGAGTTGGGCAGAGACTCAATCAACACAAAACCAGATCAAACAAAAAATACGTTATCTTTCTTAAATTTAAACGGAAGTCATTGGATGAATGATGCCGTTGAATTAACGGGTAATGTTTATTACCGTGGTTCAAACCGTAAAACACTCAATGGCGATGTAAATGATGATTTTAATTCTGCAGAAACATTTAACGCTGAAACAGGCGATTTAAACACATTTTTGGCAGCCTGTGTTGCAGGTGCAGATGAAAATGTTGCTGAAAATGCCTGTAGTGGCGCGTTAAATAGAAGTAAAACGCGCCAAAAAGGCTACGGTTTGAATCTTCAAGCGGCCTTTAATCAAGATGTTATGGGTAAAACCAATCAGTTTATTGCAGGTTTAGGTTACGATTATTCAAAAATAGATTTTGAACAATCTACTGAATTTGGTTTGTTAAATGCTTCTCGTGGTGTTAACGGTGTGGGGGTAGAAGGCGACGAAGCAGAAGTTGATTTAACAGGTAAAACTAAAAGCTGGGGACTTTTTGTAACAGACACATTGTCATTAACGGATGAATGGCATTTAACAATGTCTGGTCGATATAACCATATTAAAGTTAAAAATACTGACAATATTAATCCACCAGGCACTATTGACGATGAAACAGGTGAGGATGTCACCCTTTCAGGAAATCATAGTTTTAGCCGTTTAAACCCAGCGGTAGGTCTCAGTTATACGCCATCAAAAGCATTGACCATTTATGGTTCTTACAATGAAGGCATGCGCGCGCCCACTTCAATGGAATTAGGCTGTGCAAACCCAAAATTACCTTGTAAGTTACCCAATGCCATGGCGGGTGATCCACCTTTAGAAAAAGTGGTTGCAAAAACATTTGAGTTTGGTAGCCGTGGTAATTTTACGGATGATATCCGCTGGTCAGCAGCCGTTTATCGCACAGAAAATCATGATGATATTCAATTTATTGCAACCAATTCAACCAATGGCATGGGCTATTTTGATAACGTTGGTAAAACACGCCGTGAAGGTTTAGATGCTGGCTTGTTTGGTAAATTTGGCGATTTAACTTGGAATGCGGGTTATAGCTTTATTAAAGCAACCTACCAGAGTGACTTGCAGTTGACCAATGGACTTAACTCGAATTCAGTCACTGTTGATGATAATGATGTCATTAATGTGAAGAAAGGCGACCGTTTAGCCAATATTCCGCAACATTCTCTTAAATTACGCATGCAGTATCAAGCAACGCCTAGCTGGTCTATTGGTACAACCGTTAATACATTCTCGGATGTTTATGTACGTGGTAATGAAAACAATAGCCATCGCGCAAATGATGGTGACGAAGAGCATGTACAAGATTCAGGAAAAATCAGCGGTTACACCATTGTTAACTTAGATACGCGTTATTCGTTTGGTAACAGCGGTTGGCAAGTGTTTGCAAAAGCCATCAATATTTTTGATAAAGAATATGCAACGGGCGGTATGTTAGGTGAAAACTGGATTGAGGATGGGCGTTTTTCAGGCGGTGAAGAACCTTCACTCATGCTGATGCCAGGTGCGCCCCGTGCTGGTTGGATTGGTGTTCGCTATGAATTTGGTGGCAAAAAAACAGCCAGCCTTTCTGATAATGATTAACCATTAATAAAGGATCAATTTTTTGCAACTAGCGCACCTCTCTTCAAAACAATTTCCCGCGACAGGAAAGCAAATCCCTAAGCTTTTAATTGTGGAAGATGAGGTGCTGTTTGCGCGCGCTGTCATGCGTAAACTGCAAAAATCTGGTTATGAATGTGAACATGCCGAAAATATTCAAGAAGCGCGTGCCATTGCAAAACAATTTTTACCCGATATTGTGTTGCTTGATATGCGATTGCCAGACGGAAATGGCATCGATTTACTGCCTGAATTAGTCTCAAAAAATCAATCCACCATTGTGATGACCGCGCATGGCGACATCAGCGATGCCGTAAATGCAATGAAGCAAGGGGCCATTGACTATCTCAAAAAGCCGATTGATTTAGATGAGTTATTAATTTCAGTAAAAAAAGCTGAAAATAATACTATTCAAAATAATAGCCTTAATTACTCAAAGCAAAGAAACGCACACTCCACTGAAGGGGTTGAACTGTTAGGCGATAGTGTTGCCATGCAAAGTGTCCGTATGCAAATTCAACGTATTTCTCAATTAGTTTCCAGCGATGTTGTACCACCCACGATTATGATTAATGGTGAAACAGGAACGGGAAAAGAC
The DNA here is from genome assembly GCA_965247415.1 of Methylophilaceae bacterium. Taxonomy (GTDB): domain Bacteria; phylum Pseudomonadota; class Gammaproteobacteria; order Burkholderiales; family Methylophilaceae; genus Methylotenera. The sequence continues at coordinate 58,831 of OZ252007.1, read as the reverse complement.
GTTGCGGCGCGCTTAATGCACTTATCGTGTGCCAATAAAGATAAACCTTTTGTGCATGTGGATTGCGCATCACTGCCAGCAGAACTGATTGAAAGTGAATTATTTGGCCATGAAAAAGGCGCATTTACGGGTGCGGTGAGTACGCGTCCAGGATTAATTGAAGCGGCAGAAGATGGCACGTTATTTTTAGATGAAATTGGCGAACTCCCTTTAGGGTTACAAGCAAAATTATTAAATGTGCTGGAACGAAGAGTTGTTAGAAGAATTGGCTCTACCAAAGAGCGTCCAGTGCCAGCACGTTTTATTGCTGCCACTAATCGTGATCTGCAAGAAATGTCAAACAAAGGTGGTTTTAGGCAAGATTTGTATTACCGTTTAAACGTGATGAATATTAAAATGCCGCCATTGCGTGATCGCCACGGCGATGCAATTTTGTTAGCACAACATTTTGCAGCGCAAACAGCAAGGCGTTATGGATTACAAAGACCCATTTTTTCATCAGAAGCGTTACGCGTGATTCAAATGTATTCTTGGCCAGGTAACGTGCGTGAACTTAGGCATCAAGTAAGCCGCGCAATGTTGTTAAGTCAAGATGGTCAAATTACTGAGGCTGATTTAGCCCTGCCAATGCAATATTTAAATCAAACATCCAATCATGATGTACAGCAACCATCTATGCCGCAAAAAAATCCATCAGTTACTTTAGATGAAGTGGAAAAAGCCTTGATATTACAAACATTAGCAGATTCTAGAAATAATGTTTCTGAAGCGGCGCGTAAACTTGGCATTACACGCATGACCATGCGCTACCGCATGATGAAGCATCAAATCGAAACCTAAGAATAATATTTAATCCTAAGAATAATATCCAAATCTAGAATAAAATAAAAACCTATAATCAAATCGAAATTTAGAAAAAACATTCAAATTTCCCCTCACATTTTTTAGCCCTAGATTTTTAAAGCCAGGCATGCAATTTTAATAAATGCTGCGTGATATCATCATGGTTATTTATTTTTGAAAGAAAAATCATGCAAATTGGAACCCCATTAAGCGCAAACGCAACGCGCGTCATGTTGCTGGGCAGTGGTGAACTTGGTAAAGAAGTCATTATTGCTTTGCAACGTTTTGGGGTAGAAGTGATTGCGGTTGATCGCTATCCGCACGCGCCAGGGCATCAAGTGGCGCATCGTGCCTATACCATTGATATGACAGACGATGCCGCATTAAAACAATTAATTGCTTTTGAAAAGCCGCATTTAATTGTGCCAGAGATTGAAGCGCTCAACACACAAACGTTAGCAGAAATTGAATCTTCAGGCATTGCGACCGTGATTCCAACAGTAAAAGCTGTTCAACTCACCATGAATCGCGAAGGTATTCGCAGGTTAGCGGCAGAAGAACTGAATTTGCCCACTTCTCCCTACGCTTTTGCAAAAAGTGAAGCTGAGTTACAAGCCGCAATTGACGCAGGCATTGGCTACCCTTGCTTTATTAAGCCAACCATGTCGTCTTCAGGTAAAGGTCAATCTCGCATCACGCAATCCTCTGAAGTAAAAACGGCTTGGGAATACGCAGCTACGGCTGGGCGCGTGAATCAAGGCGTTGTGATTGTAGAAGGGCAAATTGATTTTGATTACGAAATCACTTTACTTACGGTGCGCGCTAAAAATGCACAAGGGCAGGTGCAAACTTATTTCTGCGAACCGATTGGTCATGTACAAAAAAATGGTGATTATGTAGAAAGCTGGCAGCCGCAAGCGATGACAAAAATGGCGCTTAAACGTGCACAAGAAATTGCAAAAGCGGTCACAGACAGTTTAGGTGGCTTAGGCTTATTTGGCGTTGAACTATTTATTAAAGAGGATGAAGTCTGGTTCAGTGAAGTCAGCCCGCGACCACATGACACAGGCATGGTGACGATGTGCAGCCAACGTTTTAGTGAGTTTGAATTGCATGCACGCGCAATTTTAGGGTTGCCAGTGGATGTGAGTTTGCGAGAGTTTGGCGCAAGTGCCGTGATTTATGGCCAATTTGATACTCATCAACTGGCTTATGAAGGGGTTGATGAAGCACTTTTAGTGCCCAATAGTGATGTTCGCTTATTTGGCAAGCCAGAATCTTTTGTTAAAAGAAGGATGGGCGTAGCGTTAGCAACGGGTGAAAATGTGGAAGAAGCAAGAAATCGCGCCAAAAAAGCTGCAGCACTGGTTAGACCGAAAGCAAATTAAAGCAAAAATTAAGTAATTTTGAATGCGCTTCAGTTTAGGTTACAGATCAAAATGCTCTAATTTTTTATTTTCTACGGGTAAATCATATGGATCAGCCACGTAAGCTGGCCCTTTCATAATCATTACTAGCACGCAGCCAATTGCAACCGTACCAATAAAAAACCAATGCGTAAAAATTAAACCTAAGCAAAAATAAATACTTTTTAAGCTTTCTTGCTTGGGCGCATGGCTAAAAAAATAGTGATATAAAATGCATAAAACGAGCAGTGCGGTGCCAATTAAAAAAATAATCGGAATTTTTTTTAAAAGCTTCCATTCAAAACCAGCAGGTGTTTGAATGAAGTTGGGCAATTTGTTGAAGTAGTTCATAGTTTTATGGATAAAAAAACACCCCACAAAGTTCAGTGACGTTTAATATTTTTTAAACGTCACTGAAACAACAATTTCTTAATACAAACTTTCCCAAAATTTCCACCAAATACGTTGTTCTTTTGGTGCGCTATTGTTCAGCATCGCGCTTTCAGGATAGTTGGTTTTTAAAATGCGCAAGGTGTCATTTTTTAAATCTTGTAAATCTAATAAATCATAAGCGCTAATTAAAATGACCAATGCTTCTTCTACTTTGGGTGATTGAGGGTAATACTCAATCACATATTTTGCGCGATTTGCCGCGGCAACGTAGGCTTGGCGCTTCATATAATAGCGCGCAACGTAAATTTCATGTTCTGATAAGCTATTCGATAAATACACCATGCGCTGTGTAGAATCTTTAACATATTTGCTATTTGGAAAGCGGCTGACCAAATCTTTAAAAGTAACAAACGCATCACGCAGTGCGCGGGGGTCGCGGTCACTAATTTCTTGTTTTGTGAATTTCTCAATAATGCCACGCTCGGTAAAAACGGCTAGGCCTTTTAAATAATAAGCATAATCAACATTGGGGTGATTTGGGTGCAGTTTAATAAAACGGTCTGCCGCCGCAACGCACAATACCGCATCTTGTTTTTTATAATGTGCGTAAGCGGTTTCAAGTTGCGCTTGCGCGGCAAATCGGCCATTTGGGTAACGAGATTCTAACTTGCCAAAATAGGCGATGGCTTTGTCATAATCTTTATCGCGCATCTTTGCAGAAGCTTCTTCATAAATGCGTTCTGGTGGCCAACCTTTTGTTTCATCTAACTCTGTTGGTGGGCCGAAAATGGCGCAGCCATTGATTAAAGAAGCAAACAGCAAAATTAAGATATACTTCATGCAAAACTCACCTTTAAGAATTAAAGTAATTATAACTGATGACAGACGCGACTGATATATCTCTTACCATTCCCCATGATTTAAGCGGCGCTCGCTTAGATGTTGCTTTGCAAAAATTATTACCAGAATATTCCCGCTCCCGCCTACAGGCTTGGATTAAAGAAGGGTTAGTGACGCTGGATGCAGCGCCCAGCACCGCCAAAACCAAAGTGTGGGGTGGCGAAAAAATTTCTGTTATTGCGCAAATTAGCCCAGAAAAAAATGCGTTTATTGCTGAAAATATTCCGCTTGAAATTGTTTATGAAGACGACCATATTTTAGTCATTAACAAACCCGCTGGCATGGTCGTGCATCCTGCGGCAGGTAATTGGTCTGGTACGTTATTAAACGCCTTATTATTTTATTGCCCACAATTAAAAGAAGTGCCACGTGCGGGGATTGTGCATCGGCTTGATAAAGAAACCAGTGGTTTGTTGGTGGTGGCAAAAAATTTACCCGCGCAAACACATTTGGTGCGTCAATTACAAGCCCGCACCGTAAAACGCGAATATCGCGCCATTGTCTGGGGGCAATTATGGCGCAATGGCGTGGTGGATCAGCCAATTGGGCGTGACCCAAGATCCCGCATAAAAATGGCGATTAACCGCACAGGAAAACCCGCCATTACGCGCTATGAAATTTTAGAGCGATTTTCTGTGCAAACCTATTTGCGTTGCAATTTAGAAACGGGTCGTACGCATCAAATCCGCGTACATATGCAACATTTAAAAGCGCCGTTGGTGGGCGATCCTGTGTATGGTTTTCGCAATATTGTTCCGATTCGCGCCATGACGCAAACCTTGCGCGATGCGGTCAGTGGCTTTCATCGGCAAGCTTTGCATGCCATTAAATTGGGTTTGAACCATCCCGCCACTAACGAATTTATGGAATGGCAAATTGAGTTGGCTGAAGATATGAAAATTTTGCTAGAAGCCATGCGCCATGAAGATCCGCGCGACGAAGAAGAAGTATTTGAATTTAGCGAAGAACCTTATGAATATGATGAGGACGACGATTATTCTGATGACGATGAAATTTTTGAAGACGACGAAGACCTAGAATAATTAATAACTAGAGTAATTAAAAACTAGCATAATTAATAACTAGCGTAATTAAAAAGTAGAATAAAAATTTGAAAAATAAAATGCTTAATTTTATTTATCCCAATTGGCCAGCGCCCAGTAATGTTAAAGCGTTGCAAACTACGCGCGTGGGTGGTTTCAGCGTTGCGCCTTTTCAAAGTTTTAATTTGGCGATGCATGTGGGCGATGATGCGCTGGTTGTAGCAAAAAATCGGCAATTATTAAGTGATTTTTTGCCATCAGAACCCGTTTGGGTGAATCAAGTGCATGGCATTAATGCGATTGATGCCGCAAAGGCTACGTGTTTAGAAAATGCAGACGCGTCTTTTTCTCATCAAAAAAATGTGGTTTGTGTGACCATGACAGCAGATTGTTTGCCAGTGTTATTGTGTGACACAAAAGGTAGCGTTGTCGCCGCCGTGCATGCTGGTTGGCGTGGATTATGTGATGGTGTGATTGAATCTGCCATTGCAAAAATGCAAGTGCCCAACGTAACTATTTTAGCTTGGCTTGGCCCAGCCATTGGTCCAGATTCATTTGAAGTGGGCGATGATGTGCGATTTTCTTTTATGGAAAAATCTCCCCAAGCCTTAGAAGCCTTTACTGAAAAAGGCCAGGGCAAGTGGCTATGCAATTTATACCAACTTGCCACGCAGCGTTTGCATGCATTAGGCATTACCCAAATTTATGGCGCTAGCATCAACGAGAATTTTTGCACTTTTAAACAACCAAACCAGTTTTTCTCATATCGGCGCGACCAAACAACAGGGCGCATGGCGAGTATGATTTGGATAGAAAGTTGATTTTTTCACATAAATTCACTGTACTTAAATTCAATGTGCTTAGACAAAGTTTACGATAACCTCATCCTTGCTAACGCACATGCCAGCACGTGTAGGGCGGACTCGTTTACAGTCCGCCGCATGTTAAACCACGCAATCTCATACGGCGCACCGTAAACGGGTGGGCCCTTGCAAACTAAGCAAGCGTTTTACGGCGTCTTGCTACACCTGCCAGCATCACTAAGCCTAAACCCATCATTGCATAGGTTGAAGCTTCAGGCACAGCCGCCACAGGCGAAGGAACAACAAATAATCCTGGCAGAGTTATAGCTACTACTGGATTTGAAATGGAATCATTCGGGCTGCTCGTACCATCTGCAGCACTTACTCTATTGAAAAATGTTGAGCCTGTAGATAAAGTATTATTTATGGGTAAGAATGCCACTGGTAATCGAAATGCACAAACACCATCTGCGGCGGGGCAATTTGCTGTTAAAGTTAGGTCAGTATCAAAATTTCCCAAGCTGGAATCAATAAGAACTGAATTCTGTAAAGCAGTCGCAATAGCAGTTGCTTCATTCCCTACAAAATCAAAAGCGCGTAATCGGTTAGTTCGCGTGCCATAAATATTTGTAAACGTATCAAATACAAAGTCAAGGTTATAGGTATTAGTAATTGTACCGAGAGCTGTTCTGATGGTCACTTCCAAACCTTCAACACCAATTAATTTATTATCAGCGTTTAACTTAAGCACGGCTGCTGAAGCTTGCGTTGCAGAACCGAGTAAAAAGAGCGCCGTTAAAAACAGGCTAGAAAGTTTTTGGATGAGGCTTAATGGTTTACTTTGCGGGGGGGGGTGATTCAACATTTTTGGTTTTAGCTTTAGTTAATTTTGAGCCTCAATGTTAAATGCCCTAAAAAAATAACTCAATAGTCCAAATGGACTATATCCGCAGGTTTATGCAATGCAATTACAAATTTTTACAGGTTGTTGGTTGATGATAGTCAGCTTGATGCCAGTCCGCCGTATAAAACGCACAACAATAAGGAATATTAACGATGCAGTGCTGTGCATGCCAGAACGGATTCTGAGTTTAATTTGGCTGATTTAATTTGTTTGACTAACTCTCAATTATAATAACCCCTTAGCATTTAATTCAATTTTCTCCATGTACGAATTTCTCAACCTCAGTCAACAATGGTCACCGCTGTTTTGGATAATATTCACTAGTCTTGTTGGTGGGTTTTTGAGCGTGAGTTTGGCTGCAATTTTTGCCTTAAATGTACGCACGCATTGGGTGCCGATGCTGGTGAGTTATGCCATAGGTGCGATGCTGGGTGCGGTTTTTTTAGAAATTTTGCCGCATGCTTTTTCTGAAGCAAAAAGTATTGAAGCGGTTTCAGCCACTTTGCTGTTGGGTTTGTTGCTATTTTTTATATTAGAAAAATTAGTGATTTGGCGGCATTGTCATGGCGACCATTGCGAAGTGCATGCCTTGCATACCGAAGAAAACTGCCCTGAAAACGAGGCGCATCCAACGCATCACCCTGTGAAGTTTAAATTGGCTACCAATAAAAAAGCATCCATTTTTACTGCGCATACGCATGTGCATGCGCATCATCAACATCATGATCACGGCCGAAGCGGCATGATGATTATGGTGGGCGATACTTTCCATAACTTTATTGATGGTATTTTAATTGCCGCAGCATTTATGGTGGATATAAAATTAGGGCTTGTGACAGCACTTGCGATTATTGCGCATGAAATTCCGCAAGAAGTGGGGGATTTTTTAATTTTACTGCATTCTGGTTACAGCAAAAAACAGGCTTTAGTGTTTAATTTAGTCTCAAGTGTGGCGACGATGGTCGGTGGTTTAATTGCATTTTATGCGTTACAAACGTTGCAAGATTGGATTCCGTATATTTTAAGTTTAGCGGCTGCCAGTTTGCTTTATGTAGCTGTGGCTGATTTAATACCAGGCTTGCATAAAAAAACAGAATTAAAAGCCACCATTAGCCAAGTATTACTCATCAGTTTGGGCGTCGCGACCATCGGCTTGGCGCACGTGTTGATCCGCTGATGGGTCTTGATTTTTTTGTCGATTGCGATGTTTACTACCAAGTATCCAAAGCAGCAAACCGCATGGAATCAAGCCATAAAAAACAAAAGTAAGAATGCCTGCGGTGATGGTTTTTTCAGAAGCAGCCATTAAAACGGTGACGTAACCCCAAGCAATCGCAATAATGTACATAAATTGATCGTCTTAAATTTTAAAGTTGAAATGAATGAGTTTAATTAAAGAGAGTAAAAGTTCAAATAATCCACCAAAAGTTGGCTTTGTATCTTTGGGTTGCCCCAAAGCGGGATCAGACGCTGAGCGTATTCTCACCCAATTAAGGGCAGAAGGCTATGAAATCTCAGCAACTTACGAAGATTCAGATTTGGTGGTGGTGAACACCTGCGGTTTTATAGATTCTGCCGTGCAAGAAAGTTTGGATGCGATTGGTGAAGCCATTAATAAAAATGGCAAAGTGATTGTGACTGGTTGTTTAGGCGCAAAAAAAGGTGTGGTCGAATCTGCGCATCCAAGTGTTCTGGCAGTAACAGGGCCGCATGCGTTGGAAGAAGTGATGACGCATGTGCATGCAAATTTACCAAAAATGCATGAACCCTTTATTGATTTAGTGCCGCCACAAGGCGTGCGTTTAACGCCCAGCCATTATGCCTATTTAAAAATTTCAGAAGGCTGCAATCATCGTTGTAGTTTTTGCATTATTCCATCCATGCGGGGAGATTTAGTCAGTCGCCCGATAGGTGAAGTCATGAACGAAGCAGAAAACTTGGTTAACGCTGGGGTTTCAGAAATTTTGGTGATTTCACAAGACACCTCTGCATATGGTGTTGATGTGAAATATCGCCCAGGTTTTTGGAATGGCCGTCCAGTAAAAACGCGCATGACAGAGCTTTGCCAAAGCTTGAGTGAATTAGGCGTTTGGACACGTTTACATTATGTGTATCCGTATCCGCATGTGGATGAAGTGATTCCGCTGATGGCGGATGGCTTAATTTTGCCGTATTTAGATGTGCCGTTTCAACACGCCAGCCCACGCATTTTAAAAGCGATGAAGCGCCCAGCGCATGCTGAAAATAACTTGGCACGCATTAAAGCATGGCGCGAAATTTGCCCAGATATTACCGTGCGCAGTACATTTATTGCAGGCTTTCCAGGCGAGACAGAAGAAGACTTTCAAATGTTGCTCGACTTTTTAGAAGAAGCACAATTAGACCGCGTAGGCTGTTTTGCTTATTCTGCAGTCGATGGCGCAAAGGCAAATGAATTACCCAACCCTGTGCCAGAAGAAATTAAGCAAGAACGTTTAAGCCGTTTTATGGAAGTGCAAGAGCGGATTAGCGCAGCAAAATTACAAGCAAAAGTTGGGTCGATGCAAACCGTGCTGGTGGATGAATTGGCTGAGGATGAAGACGGAAATATGATGGCCATTGGCAGAACAAAAGCCGATGCGCCAGAAATTGACGGTGTGGTTTATTTAGACGATGCAGAAGGTTTAACGCCGGGTGATTTTGTAGAAGTGCAAATTTATGAAGCAGACGGCCATGATTTATGGGGCGGACCGCCTTCTTAAAAATTAAAATAAAGACAATAAAATGCTTCAAAAAAATGCGCTAGTTTCAGTGATTATTGTGACTCGGGATCGTCTACAGTTGCTTGAAAGGGCAATTAAAAGTGTGCTATCGCAAAGTTATCAGGCAATAGAAATCATTGTTGTTGATAATTTTTCTGAAGAAAAGCCGCGGTTAGATACGTTTTCTGAATCATCAATCGCCATTAAATTAATTAGAACAACCGCCTATCTTTCGGCAGCAAAATCTAGAAACGTTGGAATTTCTCATGCAACAGGGGAATACATTTGCTTTTTGGATGATGATGACTATTATTTCCCCCATAAAATTAAAACGTTAATGCATGCGTTTTTAGTGAATCCAGCGATTGAAATGGCTGTTTCAAATACGCAAATGCTCGGGGTTAATCAGCAAGAAATAGGCGTTTGCGTAGCCAGTAATGAGATTGTCAGTTTGATGCTGTATCGTGGGGCGCATTTAAATGCTGTGATGATTAAAAAATCAATTTTGCTGAATAATTTATTTGATGAAGACATGACCACATATGAAGATGTTGATCTTATGTTTAGATTAGTCAGCGCGCATTTATGTGTGCATGTGGATGAAATTTTGGCGGTGTGGAATCGAGATCAAAGAAGTGATCAGCTGACCAATAAAAATTATCAACGTGCAGAAAAAAACTGGTTGATTTTATGTGTGAAATTTTTTGAAATAATAAAAAGCAACCAAGTTTTGGCGCGGTTTTATTTTAAGAAAATGTTTTTACTGTCAGTCATTAACTTAAAATTAATCAATTCAATACACTATTTTTTTAGGTTTATTTATTTTGGCTTTTTGCGGTTTTAAATTTTTATGCAAAGGCGTTTTCAAATAAATCTTGCATAATCGGCGCGGGTCGTTCGCTGTCTGCGCGCGCTTCTAAAAAATCAAGTGTAAACGGACAGCGCGTTGGTTTCTTTACAATTTTCTTTTTATTTTTGGGCGCTTGCGTATTAATAAAAGGGGTTTGACTAACGCGAATATAGCCTGATCGCATCAATTTTTGCGCTGTGGTTTCAAACAAACTTAAATGATTATCAATGTTTTGCAACGTCACCACATTTTTGCTGACCTTAAGCACGCTGTACATTACAAAATGGCTGCCCGTTTGTTTGCCGTAAATTTCGCCTGCCTGTATATTTTCTATATTCATCGTATTCATCAAAATATCCTCAGAATTTTGATGAATATTAGCGCCTTTATTGTTGATTTACAACAATTTTTTATTTTCTTCTTAACTGGATATGCGCAGAAATTAATGCTTCCGCCTGATTTCTAAACAACGACCCATCGCTGTCTTTTACCCACATATGGAGCAAGCCAGAAAAAAATAAATGACTGTCCATGGCCAATTGTTCAGGATTTAAGTTGCTATTTAACAGGCCTTGATTTTTTGCTTGTAGATAAACTTGTTCAAATTTAGTCACAATGCCAGAGCAATTATTTAATATTTGTTGTAATACACTGGCAAACTCATCCACATATTCACATTTGCTCATCATGATGACGTAGGTTTCTTGCGTTTCAATATTGTTGGTAAGCTCTAAAATGGTGGACTGAAAAAAATGCTCTAATTGCAAGAGTGGATCTTTTAGCTGTGCTTCTGAATGCTCGGTGAATAAAATGTCTTCCATGCGGTCAATTAAAGGCAAGAAAACTTGTTCACGCATGGCGTGAAAAATGTCTGATTTATTTTCAAAATGCCAATAAACAGCGCCACGCGTCACGCCTGCGTGGGCAGCAATTTGCTCTAAGCTTGATTTGCTCACGCCTTTTGTAAAAAAAACTTCACGAGCAGCGTTGATAATTTGCTGGCGGGTGATTTTTGCATCTTCTTTGCTTTTGCGAACCACTTTTTATTTTTCCTCAAAAAACAATTGTTTTATATTTGTAATGGATGTTAATATACATTCATGTATGTATGTAAGCAAGTTTTTTGATCACAAATTAACATTTGCATTTTAAGGATGCTGGAATGACTTTTAAAAAAATGAAACGCTCAATAATTATTTTATCTGCATTTTGTGCATTAATTGCCTGCGATAAACCACAAACCACTGCCAACTCTGGCGCAATGCCGCCGATGCCTGTGAGCGTCATTACAGTGAAACCAACCACCGTGCCCATGAGTATTGAAGCGGTTGGGCAGACTGAAGGTGCAAAACAGGTTGAAATTCGTCCGCGCGTGGGCGGTATTTTGTTAAAAAAACTCTTTGAAGAAGGCGCTAAAATAAAAGCAGGGCAGCCAATGTTTTTAATTGATCCCGCGCCTTTTCAAATTGCACTTTCTCAAGCTAGGGCGCAATTAGAACAACAAAATTCTCGGGTTGCACAAACCAAACGTGAGGCAGAACGTTTGCAAGCTTTGGTTGCAACGCAATCAATTAGCCAAAGAGAGGCAGATAATGCGCAATCAGATTATGCGCTGGCAATGGCAACGTTGTTGCAATATGAAGCCAACGTGCGTGAAGCACAATTAAATTTATCTTATACAAGAGTCACCTCACCGATTGCTGGCATGGCAGGGCGTTCTGAATTTTCAGAAGGCTCTCTGGTGACGGCAAATACCACTTTGTTAACAGATGTGAGTCAGGCAAGCCCAATTTGGGTACGTTTTAGTTTATCTGACAGTGAATTTGCGGCTATTGGTGGAAGAATGTCAGAAGGAAATGTGAAGGAAGTGGTTATTTTGCAAGAAGATGGCAAGCCTTACCCAGTAAAAGGGCAAATTAATTTTGCTTCAAGCATGATTGATCCGCAATTGGGCACGCAACAATTAAGAGCAACATTTCAAAATGATGCAAAAACATTTTTGCCTGGGCAATTTGTAAAAGTGCGGGTGACAACTGGTGAGCAAAATGGCGTTTTTCTAGTGCCACAAACGGCGGTGTTAACCAATGATTTAGGTAAATCTGTGTTTGTAGCGAATGAAAAAAATGAGGCTATCATCAAACCAATCACCGTTGGCAATTGGGTTGACAAAGACTGGGTGGTGTTAAGCGGTTTGAATGATGGCGATCGAGTGATTGTGGATAATTTGATTAAATTAAGACCCAACGCACCTGTTGCGCCGCATCCATTTGGGTTGCCACCAACCATGCCCGCAAAGCCAATGTAAGCAATGCCAATAAATTCGCGCTTTAGCCATTTTCATAAAGTTTAAACGAGAACATCTATGACCAAGTTTTTTATCACGCGGCCAATTTTTGCAAGTGTGCTTTCTATTATTATTGTGCTTGCTGGCTTGGCGGCTGCGTTTCAGTTGCCGATTGCGCAATATCCTCAAATTGCACCGCCCACAGTGACCATTACCGCAACGTACCCTGGCGCAAGTGCGGATACTTTATCAAAAACGGTGGCTGCACCGATTGAAGAGCAATTGAGCGGGGTTGATAATTTACTGTATTTTAATTCCAGCGCAGACTCTAGCGGCACATTGGTCATTACCGCGACATTTGATGTGGGTACTGATGTTGACCAAGCAACGTTTAACGTGAGTAATCGCGTCAATATTGCCTCGCCACGTTTGCCAGATGAAGTGCGCAGAAATGGCGTGGTGGTGCAAAAAAAATCCAACGATATTTTGTTGGTCATCATGCTCACTTCAAAAAACCCAAAGCATGATCGATTATTTTTAAGTAATTACGCTACAGCAAATATTTTAGATGAATTTAAACGCGTTAAAGGTGTGGGTGACGCAACCATTTTTGGCGGGCAAGATTACGCAATGCGCATTTGGTTGCGGCCCGATCGGATGGCGCAATTAGGTGTTACCACCAGCGATATTGCAGCTGCCATTGGCGCACAAAATAATCAATTTGCTGCGGGAAAAATTGGTCAAGAACCTTCGCCCGCTTCACAACAATTGGTGTACACAGTTACCACAAAAGGGCGTTTAAAAGATCCTGCAGAGTTTGCCAATATTATTGTGCGGGCAGATGGGCCAAATGGCATTTTATATTTAAAAGATGTGGCGCGCATTGAGTTAGGCGCGCAAAGTTATAACGTCACTTCTGCGTTGGATGGCGAGCCTGGCGTTGCGATTCCAGTTTTTTTACAAAATGGCGCAAACGCTTTAGAAACTGCACAAGGTATTAAAGATAAAGTTGAAGAGCTTAAATTAAAATTTCCCGATGGCATTCAAACCACCATTCCGTATGACACCAGTGATTTTGTAAAAGCCACCATTAAAGAAGTATTTAAAACGTTTGGCGAAGCTTTAGTGTTAGTTGTATTAGTGGTTTTCTTATTTTTACAAAGCTGGCGTGCGACGTTAATCCCCATTATTGCAGTGCCAATTTCGCTCATTGGTACTTTTGCTGGCTTGTATATTTTTGGTTTTTCAATCAATTTACTCACGCTTTTTGCCATGATTTTAGCCATTGGTATTGTGGTGGACGATGCCATTGTTGTACTTGAAAATACCGAGCGTTTGATGGAAGAAGAAGGGTTAGCACCGCTGCCAGCTGCCATTAAATCAATTGGGCAAGTATCAGCCGCGGTGGTTGCCATTGTGTTAGTGCTGTGCGCAGTGTTTGTGCCAGTTGCATTTCAAGGCGGCATTGCAGGCGAGTTATACCGTCAATTTGCTGTAACTGTTGCCATTGCTGTTGTGATTTCTGGCGTGGTTGCGCTTACCTTAACACCTGCATTATGCGCAATGATTCTAAAAAACAAGCATGACGAAAATGCATTTTTTAAAAAATTCAACCAAGGGTTTGGCAGCTTAACGCATTTTTATACGCGCACTGTGAATTTAACCTTACGCCATAAAATAATTGGCGGCGTTGTATTTACCTTGTTTGTTGCATTGATGATTATTTTATTTATTAAAGTACCATCGAGTTTTGTGCCAGCGGAAGATCAAGGCTATGTGGTAACGGTGGTTGTGATGCCCGATGGCGCAACGTTGTCACGTACAACAAAAACCACTGAAAATATTCGCGCTGGCATTGCGCAAGACCCAGCCGTGGCGCATGAATTTGCCGTGAATGGTTTTGAGCTTTTATCTGGTGCCAATAAAACCAGTGCCGCTACTATGTTTGTGCGTTTAAAAGATTGGAGTGAGCGCACCACATCTGCCACAGATATTGTAGGTAAATTATTTGGTATTGGCATGATGCAACCAGACGGCTTGGGATTTGCCGTAAATCCACCCGCCATTCGTGGGCTAGGTTCTGCGGGTGGTTTTGAAGTTTATTTGCAAAGTCAGCGTGATACTGACCCACTTAAACTTGCAGCCGTCATGAATAATTTTATTGAAGCGATGAAAGCAGAGCCAACGCTCACAGGGCTGAACTCATTTTTTAGACCCACTGTGCCGCAATTATTGATTGAAGTGGATGAGCCAAAAGCCATTTCACAAAATGTAAAAATCTCAGATATTTACGCAACCTTGCAAAGCACCATGGGATCACTTTATGTGAATGATTTTAATAAAAACGGCAGAACGTACCGTGTGCAATTGCAAGCAGAAGCTGCCTTTAGAATGAAGCCAGAAGATTTAGGCAAAGTCTATGTGCGTAGCCAAGCCACAGCAAACAATCCAAATGGCAATATGATTCCGCTTTCAGCCTTAAGTAAAGTGTCAACCGTGGTGGGTGCAGAACAACTTGAACGCTATAACGGCTTACTTTCCGCTAAAATTTTTGGCAGTGGCGCAGCGGGGGTGAGTTCAGGCGATGCTATTTTAGCGGTTGAAAAAATTGCCAAAGCTAATTTACCCGATGGTTACCAAATTGCATGGACAGGGCAAGCCTACCAAGAAAAACGCACAGGATCAGCCGCCATGCTTGCCTTTGGCTTTGCCATTATTATGGTATTTTTAATTTTAGCTGCGCAATTTGAAACATGGGCGTTGCCGTTAGCGGTAATTATGGCCGTGCCATTTGCGCTTGCTGGCGCATTGTTAGCGGTGCTGACGCGCGGCATGAATAACGATATTTATTTTCAAATTGGTTTAATCACATTAATCGGTTTGGCTGCAAAAAATGCCATTTTAATTGTGGAATTTGCCAGCCAAAAAATGGAAGAGGGTATGCCTGTTGCGCAGGCTGCACTTGAAGCAGCGCGCTTACGCTTTAGACCGATTGTGATGACATCGATGGCGTTTGTCTTAGGTATTGTGCCACTCGTTTTTGCCTCGGGCGCGGGCGCCGCAGCAAGGCAATCGATGGGAACAGGCGTCTTTGGCGGCATGATTTTGGCCACATTTGTTGCGACTATTTTTATTCCGCTATTTTTTACATGGTTAACCAATCAAAATAAGGTGCGGCATCACGGAATGATTGCAGAGGATGCGCCAATGAATGCACCAATGAATGAGAATCATAAAAAGGATGTGGTATGAAGCCTACAATAAAATTCACTATAAATTCCACAATTAAAAATATGCATATCAAAAACATTAAGATTAAATTTTTGGTTTTAGCACTTTCAACCACGTTAAACGCTTGTGTGACGGTAGGGCCTGATTATGACCGCCCAAAAAACTCACTACCGAATGAATATCAACAAACAATTCAACAAGCATCTGAGCAAAATTCAGAACAAAATATACAAGAAAATTGGTGGCAACTTTACCAAGATGAAACGTTAAATACACTCATTGCAGAGGCGCTTAAAAATAATACCGATTTAAAATTTACCGTTGCGCGCATTGAAGAAGCCGATGCTTACGCGCGTGAAATTGGTGCGGCAACACTCCCAGAAGTTGGTTTAGATGCCAATGCAACGCGCACGCGTGTGACAGAGGCTGGGCCTTTTCCGGTGTTTGCCGCAAATCCGCGCGCCAATTATAACTATCAATTAAGCAGCCGTTTTGAGCTTGATTTTTGGGGTAAAGTAAAACGTGCAAAAGAATCTGCGCGTGCACAATTGTTATCAACACAGTATGCAAAAGAAGCTACCAAGCTGACATTAACCAATATGGTTGCGCAATATTATTTGTCTTTGCGCAGCGTAGAATCGCAACTCACCATTGCAATAGATAGCTTAAAAAGCCGTAATGAAAGTTTAGCTTTAACCAAGAGACGGCTTGAAGGCGGCGTATCTTCTGCACTTGATGTTTATCAAGCTGAAGTTGCAAGTAGCAATTTAATTGCCAATATTGCAGATTTAAAACGTCAACGGGCCATTGCAGAACATCAACTTGCAACGCTTACGGGTCAATTATCCTTAAAATTGGCAGAGGGAAATTTGTCAAGTTTGCCTAATCCGCCCGTGCCACCCATTGGCTTGCCTTCAAGTTTATTAGAAAATCGCCCAGATGTGCGCCAAGCAGAACAACAGCTCATTGCTGCAAATGCCAACATTGGTTTTGCAAAAGCGGCCATTTATCCAAGTATTTCGCTCACAGGCATTTTTGGCGCAGAAAGTTTAGAATTGTCTGATGTTTTAAAATCTGCTAGCCGTATTTGGACAGGCGGTTTAAACATCAGCGTGCCAATTTTTAATTCTGGCAAATTAAGTGCAAGGGTTGATCAAGCCAGTGCGCGTCAAAAACAAGCGTTTATTCAGTACGAAGCCCGTGTGCAAAGTGCTTTTAAAGAAGTGAACGATGCTTTGGTTAATTTGCGGCAATATACTGAACGTGAAAATGCACTGAACAAAAGTGTAGAATCAGCCAAAAAAGCCTTAACAATTTCTGAAAACCGTTATCAATCTGGCTATTCAACGTATTTAGATGTGTTGGATGCACAACGCGTTTACAACGATGTTGCCACCAACGCAGTGTTAAGCCGCCAAGCACGGTTGGCAGCAACGGCAGATTTATTTAAAGCGTTTGGCGGTGGGTGGCGAGCTAAAACAGAAGATTGATGCACCGCACCATGCGCCTTAAATAAAATAAAATTGTCATAAAAAATTCATTTTTAAATCAACTGCAAGCTTTGGTTTAAAGGCGCAAAAATTTGCAAACTAACGTATCATTATTTTAATTTAAACTCGCCCATTGAGTTAAATAATTATTTTTAATAAAGGCGTTAAATGATGAAAAAAGTGCTGGTTGCAAACACCAAAGGCGGTTGCGGAAAAACGACGTTATCGACCAATTTAGCGGGCTATTTTGCTTCATTAGGTGCAAAAGTCGCCATGAATGATTTAGACAGGCAGCAATCTGCAACCACTTGGGCAGCAAGGCGGCCAAATGCTGCACCTAAAATTTATACACAAGAAGTAGATGGTAAATCATACCTTGATGATGTTGACTGGCTGGTTACAGATTCACCAGGTGGCATTCGCGATGATAAATTATCTGATGCGGTAAAATCTGCAGATTTTGTGATTGTTCCCATCCAGCCATCGGCGTTTGATATTGGCGCAACCAAAGATTTTTTAGAAATTCTTGCCGAAGAAAAAGCGATTCGTAAAGAGAAAACGTTTGTTGGTTTGGTGGGGATGCGTGTTAATTACCGAACCAATTCAGCATTAAATTTAGTTGATTTTATGGAAAAAACTGGCTTTCCCGTGCTTTCATACCTTCGCAGTGCGCAGGTGTATGTGACCGCAGCGGAACTTGGTTTAAGCATTTTTGATATGCGTGCATCTCACGTTTCTCAAGATTTAGAACAATGGTCACCTATCACGCAATGGCTTAATCATTCAGCTTAAAACGAAAAAAATAAAAAATGTCATAAATATTTCACATGCATTTCAGGGGTAATCGCACCATAATCATCGTTTTAAAAATTACATTTTAACCCCAGAGTTTATTGAAGGAATGATTGAAAGATGAAAATTAAAGTTGCAAGTGCAGAATTTTTAGATAAAGCGTTGGGTTTAACAGATGATGAAGCAGAGCGTGTACTTTCTAGAATGAGCGGTAAATTACCACGCAGGTTAGATAAAGAAAAACTTACGCGAGAGGAAGCGATTGCCGTACAACTTGAAATTGAAGAAGAGCAATTAAGCGAATGGCGTGAGCGGATGGAAAAAATTAGAGAAAAACAAGAAAGCAAGAATTAAAAATCATATTTAAAAAATAGCTAAATCTAATATAACCAAGGTTAAAATCCAAGCATAAAAAAACCAAAGTTTATACACGTTAACTTTACGGTAACTTTGGTTTTTTTAACCAAACTTAAAAAATTTCCTTAAGATTAAATCTACCTCAATTTAAAATTTTCCTTCAAGAACACAAATAATTTCCCACCAATAATTTCAATTTTTATAGGCTGTACGATTTTAATCGTTAAAGAAATGGTTAAAAATGGTTGTATTAAGCCAACAAAAAACAACCAATATGGTTTATAAAAACCAAATGTGTAATATTTATGTAAAAAATACGGCATATTATTGCGTTTAGTTTTTCATTATTCATAATTACACGCATAGAAAATTAAATTCCTAGTTTTTTATTTTTTATAATTTAAATTGGAGATTATTATGATTCGGTTATCAATTGGTACTGCTATTGTTGCAGCAGCTTTTTTTTCTAATGTCGCAACCGCTGGGCATGAAACAATTAAACCCGTTGCTTATGACAGTTTAGGTAAATGTGTAAAAGCCGCATTAACTAAAAAAGAAGGCAAAATTGTTAAGCTTGAAATGAAATCTGAAAGAAAAATGCCAATGTATGAATTTGATATTGAATCTGCAGATGGCACTGCTTGGGACGTTGAATGTTCTGTTAAGACTGGCAAAGTAACTGAAGTTGAAGAAGAAGTTTCAGCAGATAGCGATAAATTTAAAGCGTTAGCAAAAGTTTCTGAAGAGGATGCAAAAGCAACCGCTTTGGCAGCGCATGCTGGCAGTATTGCAGAAACGGAATATGAAATTGAGCCAGATGGTAAAGCTTCTTACGAGTTTGATATTACTGAAGCAGATGGTGAAGAGGTTAAGGTTGAGGTGGATGCTACAACAGGAAAAATTGTTGAAACTAGCTATGAAGTTTACCAAATTGGGCAAGAGTAATTATTTGTTTAATGTTGTTTTATAAAAACTGTGTTATTAAGTTAACGTAGTAAGCGCAATGCTATAAAATCAAAAAGACGCTAAAAGCGTCTTTTTGATTTTTTAAAGTAAATGCAAGTTACTAAAAAATGGTTAAGAAGTCTATCCAGTTTAATGGTGGCACAACCCTTAATTAATGCGCCATTAAAAAGTCCTAGTGACAGTACTTCTTGATATTATAAGTAGCGAAAATTATGCCAGCGTGGTTTTTAATAAATAAAAAAATCAACTCATTGATTATATTGATTTATTTTATTAAATTTCTTTCTTAAGGTTTTAATTTGGTTGTTTTAATTAAGCCAATTTTAACCATCATATGGCTGTATTAAACCAAATATTTGGAAGCTGTATTGTTTGTCATTAAGCAAGTAGTTGTTTATTTTGTTGCATTAAAAATGCTTGTTTCATTCTTTTTATGCCAACTTTTGCTTCTTCTTCATTTAGGTTCGCAAATCCCATGAGCAATCCTCGTACTGATTGTTGGTTGTAAGCGTAGTATTTTCCTGTTTGAATCATGACGTTTAGCTGGTTTAAATGTTGGGTTAATTGATCCATCCTAATATCAGGAAACACATTCAACCAAAAAGCTAGCCCGCTGCTATTTGAATGAATGCTGACAAAAAATCCAAGTTCTTGTTCAATAAGCTTTTTTAAGTGCATTTTTCTAGTGGCGTATATTTTTTGCGTATAAATTAAATGTTTTTTTAATTGCCCTGAACGAAGAATTTCACTCATGGCAAGTTGCGTGACTTGCTGATCTTGTTGGCTCATGCGCATCAAATGGTCAGCACATTTATTTATGAATGATTGTTCACCAACAATAAAACTGGTGTTTATGCAGTTTGAAAGTGCTTGCGATAGCGATGCGAAATAAATGATATGTGCATGATGTTGTTGGCTTGCAATTGGCAGTGAGCGCTCTTCGCCAAATTGATGTAAAAAACCTGCGTCATCTTCAATAATGGTAAATCCGTAACGCTCTGCAAGTTCTATCAGTTTATTTTTTCGCGACGTGGACATGCTGATTGTGGTTGGAATATGCTGGTTTGGGGTCACGTAAACCGCTTTAATTGACCGTTGTGATGCTTTTTTTGCGATACACAGTTGTTCAACTTGGTCTGTATCTATACCAAATTCATCATGGTTGACGAATAGAAGTGTTGCGCCAAAATGTTTAAAAGTTTCGCGTGCGTTTGGGCAACTCAGCGTTTCAAAAATAATAAAATCACCTTCTTTAACCAGCGTTTTAGCAATCATGTATAAACACATTTGCGAATTTGGCAAAATGCATATTTGGTTTAATTTTGCGTGTAAGCCACGTTCAATATTCAGCATATTTAAAACAGATTTTCGTAACGCAGCTAAGCCAAGTGCATCTTGTGAAAGATTGTTTGGCTCTCTGGAAACGCTAATTAGCGCATGGCGATGAACGCGCGATAACATCTCAAAAGGAATTAATCTTGAATCTGGCTGACTTTCACTAAAAAAGATTGCCTCTTCATTTTTTTTAGCATAAATCCCATTTTTTTGTGCGATGATTTCGCTAGATTTATGATTTTCTTCAATATTTTGGTGTGCTTGTATCATGGCTTGACGGCGATCTGAAACAAAAGTCCCGCGTTTTTGATGCGTTTTTAACCAGCCTTGCGCCACTAAATCTTCATAAGCTTGTATGACTGTTTTACGATTGACTTGAATATTGTTTGCTAATAAGCGACTTCCTGGAAGTGCTGTACCGCTCGTCAATCTACCACTTTTAATATCTTGAACAATGGCTTTTGCAATTTGAGCGTGAATCGGGAGGGTTGAATCTCTCGAAATTTGAATGGTTAACTGCCATGGTCTTAGCAAGTAATTCTCCTGTGTCCACTTCAGCGCGCATTGTTTTTCATCACTTATTTAAAAGTGATCATTTAAATCAATGCACTTCAAATTTAATGTGAAGGCTAAAATTTGGACACTAGGCGAATCCAGTGTTTATTTTATCAAAAAAATGAACGTGCTGGCTTAACAATTTAATTAATGGACCCGTATTAAATAAATATACTGGACCCCATGGTGGGTTCAATTATCTTTATAGTTACATCTGTTTACAAATTGAAACATTTATTTGCAAGGTAAATGATTTGATTTTTAGGTTTCCTAGTGCCTGAGCTTTGTGAACAGCTTAAGTATGCGAATACTTAAATAATTAAACTTTGGAGATTAAACTATGTTTACAAAAAAACGTGTAATGAGCGCTGCGATTAGCGCAATCATGGCGATGCCTGTGATTGCTTTTGCAGCTGCAGACCAAGAAGCAGCAATGAAAGATGCAAACAACTGGGCGCATCCTCGCGGTCAGCATAACAACCAGGCTTTTAGTCCATTAGCGCAAGTGAATAAAGGTAACGTTAAAAACCTTAAAATGGCTTGGACATTTGCAACAGGTGTAAACCGTGGCCATGAAGGTACACCTGTCGTGGTTGGTAATATGATGTATGTGCATACTGCCTTCCCTAACAACGTTTATGCTTTAGATTTAAACGATAATCAAAAAATCGTTTGGTCATATTTCCCAAAACAAGATCCATCAGTACAAGCAGTTTTATGTTGCGATAACGTTAACCGTGGTTTAGGTTATGGCGATGGTAAACTTTTCTTGCAACAAAACGACGGTAATT
Organism: Methylophilaceae bacterium; assembly: GCA_965247415.1. Lineage (GTDB taxonomy): Bacteria > Pseudomonadota > Gammaproteobacteria > Burkholderiales > Methylophilaceae > Methylotenera. Next base: position 37,147 of record OZ252007.1, on the reverse strand, counting down.
TAGTTGCTTTAGACGCTAAAACAGGCGCAAAACTTTGGTCTGTATCAAACACAGATCCAAAAGTGGGTGCAACCAACACAAACGCTGCGCACGTGATTAAAGACAAAGTATTGACAGGCTGTTCAGGTGCTGAATTTGGTGTGCGTTGCTTTATTGCAGCGTATTACATCAAAGATGGTTCATTGGCATGGAAAGCTTATTCAACAGGTCCAGACTCAGAAACTTTGCATGACGCAAACACCAATAAAGATAATCCTGCTTATAACGCACTTTCAGTCTATGAAGATGTAAACGGTGGTAACAAAATTGGTGGTTCTTTCAAACCACTTCCATTAGATAAAATGAAAATTGGCGAGAAAGAACTTGGCACACGCACATGGTTGAAACCACAAGCAGTTAAAGATGGTTGGCAACATGGTGGTGGCTCTGTATGGGGCTGGTGGCCATATGATGCACGTACAAACTTGGTTTACTACGGTGCAGGCAACCCTTCAGTTTGGAACCCAGATGTTCGTCCAGGTGACAATAAATGGTCTATGACTGTGACAGCACGTGATTTAGACACTGGCGTAGCTAAATGGGCGATGCAAATGACACCACATGATGAGTGGGATTACGATGGCGTGAACGAAGTGATCTTGTTCGACAAAGGTGGCAAAACATACGCTTGGCATCATGACCGTAACGGCTTTGCATACACATGGAACGCGCATACTGGTTCTTTGATTGCTGCTGAAAAAGTACATCCATTTGTGAACTGGGCAACTCATGTTGATTTAAAAACAGGCGTACCTGCAAAAACAGCCAATGCTTCAACACACCAAGACTACAACGCTAAAGGTATTTGCCCAGCTGCATTGGGTACAAAAGACCAACAACCAGCTGCTTACTCACCAAAAACTGGTTTAGTGTATTCACCTTTGAACCACGTATGTATGACATACGAGCCAGTTGAATCTAAATATGTTGCAGGTCAACCATGGGTTGGTGCTACATTGACTATGTTTGCTGGTCCTGACGGCGTAATGGGCGGTTTTGCTGCTTACGATCCAATGACCAACAAAAAAGTTTGGTATAACAAAGAGAGATTCTCAGCTTGGAGTGGTGCATTAACAACCCCAGGTTTAGTATTCTACGGAACACTAGACCGTTGGTTAAAAGTGGTTGATGACAAGTCAGGCAAAGAACTTTGGAAATTCCAAGTGGGTTCAGGTGTGATTGGCAACGTATTTACATACGGTCAAAAAGGCAAACAATACGTGGGTGTTTACTCAGGTATCGGTGGTTGGGCTGGTGTTGCAATGAACTTAGGGATGACTAACCCAACAGACGCTTTAGGTGCTGCTGGTGGTTATGCTGAACTTGTAAAATATAATGCTGCGCCTGGTGGCGGTGCGTTAAATATATTTAGTCTATAAGTTTAATAATATAGACAAATAGTTGTATTAAATTTAACACCCCAATTTATTGGGGTGTTTTTTTTGCCAGTTAGATACTAAATTTACAGTCTAAAAAATATTAGTGAGAGAATTTCGTTCGGAATTTTTTTATCTCGTTAACACTTAAAAGTATAATGAGCGCATGAAAAACTTATCGTTAATTGTGGCTGTTTCAAAAAATGGTGTGATTGGGGTGAACAACACGCTACCGTGGCACTTACCAGAGGATTTGAAGCAATTTCGTGCGCTCACTACAGGCCATCACATTATCATGGGGCGTAAAACCTATGATTCATTAGGACGTCTATTGCCAAATAGAACCACGGTGATTGTCACGCGTAATCATGCGTACAAAGTTGAGGGCGCTATCATTGCACATTCGCTACAAAATGCCATTGAATTTTGCGCGTCAGATGATGAAGCATTTATCATTGGTGGTGCTGAGCTTTATCAAGAAGGCTTAAAAGTGGCCAATAAACTTTATATCACTGAAGTGGATTTGCAAGTAGAAGGGGATGCTTTTTTTCCTGCAATTAATCAAGAAGTTTGGCAAGAAACCTCACGCGAGGCACACACCTCAGCGCAAGGTTTAAAGTTTAGCTACGTGACTTATTTGAGAAAATCTAACGCATTAAAAATTGTTGATTCAATTACTACTTAACGCAATCCACAAAATACGTTGCTTTACCGTCAATGACTTGTTTCACTAAGCCATGATTGTCTGCCTCAAATCCTGGGAATTTTTCGTTAAACTCTCGTGCAAATTTTAAATAATTCACAATCACCTTATTAAATCTTTCACCTGGAATCAACAACGGAATGCCAGGTGGGTAAGGTGTTAACAGCACAGCGGTGATCCGATTTTCAAGTTCGTCAATTGGCACACGCTCAATTTCACGATGCGCCATTTTTGCAAATGCATCCGTCGGTTTCATTGCAGGAATCATGTCTGATAAATACATTTCCGTGGTTAAGCGCGCAACATCGTTGGCTTTATATACTTCATGAATTTGTTTACATAAATCACGCAGCCCAACTTTTTCATAACGTGGTTGTTTTTGCACAAACTCAGGCAGCACGCGCCATAAAGGCTGATTTTTATCGTAATCATCTTTAAATTGTTGCAAGGCCGCGACCATGGTATTCCAACGACCTTTCGTAATACCAATGGTGAACATGATAAAAAATGAATAAAGCCCAGTTTTTTCAACAATCACGCCATGTTCTGCTAAATATTTCGTAACAATGGCGGCAGGAATGCCAAATTTATCCGAAAAATCCCCATTAATATCCAAGCCCGGTGTGATGATGGTGGCTTTAATTGGGTCTAGCATATTGAAATTTTTTGCTAAGTTGCCAAAACCATGCCATGCTTCATTGGCGTGCAGCATCCACGCGTCACGTTCTTCAAGGCCTTCCTCAGATAAATCATTTGGCCCCCAAACTTTAAACCACCAGTCTGCGCCCCATTCTTCGTCCACTTTACGCATGGCACGCCGGAAATCCAACGCTTCCATCAAGCTTTCTTCAACCAATGCAGTTCCACCCGGTGCTTCCATCATGGCTGCGGCGACATCAATACTGGCAACAATTGAATATTGTGGGCTGGTAGACGTGTGCATTAAATAGGATTCGTTGAAAACATCACGGTCAAGCTGATGATTTTGGGCATCTTGAACAAGGATTTGTGAGGCTTGGCTTAAACCCGCAAGTAATTTGTGTGTTGATTGTGTTGAAAAAACCATTGATTCCTTACAACGCGGACGGTCTGCGCCAATCGCGTGGTAATCGCCATAAAAATCATGAAACGTTGCATGTGGCAACCAAGCTTCATCAAAGTGCAGCGTATCAATTTTGCCGTCAAGCATTTCTTTAATTTCTTCCACGTTGTAAAGCACGCCGTCGTAGGTAGATTGCGTGATGGTGAGTACGCGCGGTTTTACTTTTTTGTCGAGCGCGAACGGGTTGCGGTCAATTTTCTTCTGAATATTTTCCCATTCAAATTCACTTTTTGGAATTGGGCCAATAATGCCAAAATGATTACGCGTTGGCATCAAAAACACAGGAATTGCACCTGTCATAATAATCGCGTGCAAAATAGATTTATGGCAGTTGCGGTCAACCACCACCACATCGCCCGGCGCAACGGTGCTGTTCCACACCATTTTATTGCTTGTTGACGTGCCATTCGTCACAAAATATAAATGATCGCAATTATAAATACGTGCTGCGTTGCGCTCAGACGCTGCCACTGGACCCGTATGGTCGAGCAATTGACCTAGTTCATCCACCGCATTGCACACGTCTGCGCGGAGCATGTTTTCCCCAAAAAATTGGTGGAACATTTGCCCAACAGGTGATTTTAAAAACGCCACGCCGCCTGAGTGACCAGGGCAGTGCCATGAGTAAGAACCATCTGCGGCATAATCTGTGAGCGCTTTAAAAAAGGGCGGTGGCAAACTGTCTAAATAAGCACGCGCTTCGCGCAAAATATAGCGCGCTACAAATTCTGGCGTGTCTTCATACATGTGAATAAAGCCACTGAGTTCACGCAAAATTTCATTGGGAATATGGCGCGACGTACGTGTTTCGCCATGTAAAAAAATTGGAATTTCTTCGTTACGGTAGCGAATTTCATCCACAAAAGCACGTAAATTTGCTAAAGCTTCTGGGCTTTCCTCAATAAATTCGTTGTCATCAATCGATAAAATAAATGCAGATGCACGGCTTTGCTGTTGCGCAAACGACGTTAAATCGCCATAACTTGTGACGCCAAGCACTTCTACGCCTTCCGCTTCAATGGCTTTTGCGAGTTGGCGAATGCCTAAGCCAGATGAATTTTCTGAGCGAAAATCTTCATCGATAATTACAACGGGGAATCTAAATTTCATTCAATTTCCTTGAAATAATGCTTTTAGAAAATGCTAAAGAATCAGGCTAAATTTTGGGTAGTGTCACGCCCACTTGGCCTTGATATTTTCCACCACGATCTTTGTAACTGGTTTCACAAATATCATCCGCATCGGCTTCAAAAAACAGCACTTGCGCACAGCCTTCATTGGCGTAAATTTTTGCTGGCAGTGGGGTAGTGTTACTAAATTCTAGCGTTACGTAGCCTTCCCATTCTGGTTCAAACGGTGTTACGTTGACGATAATACCACAGCGTGCATAAGTCGATTTACCTAAGCACACAGTCAACACATTGCGCGGAATGCGGAAATATTCCACCGTACGCGCCAGCGCAAATGAGTTAGGCGGAATAATGCAATAATCTGCATTCACTTCCACAAATGAGTTTGGGTCGAAATTTTTTGGATCAACAATGGTGGAATTTAAATTGGTAAACAATTTAAATTCTTTTGAGCAACGAATATCATAGCCATAACTCGATGTGCCATAAGAAACCATGCGCTCGCCAGCGGCGTTCATTTTGACTTGGTTAGGCTCAAACGGCTCAATCATGCCGTGCTGTTCCGCCATTTTACGTATCCATTTATCTGACTTAATACTCATGCTCAAATCCACAGGTTAAATTAAAAAATATCAATGATGAAAAAAAGCGGAGTTTAAACTCCGCTTTGCTATCCAACTTAGGCAGTGCAAATAATAACAATAATTGATGAATTTATTGCAATTATTTTTAATTATTTCAGCACTGATTTAATGTTGATCCCCACCTAAAGCGATGCTATAACGCCAAAATTGATCTTCAGTTTCAAAAATCTCTTTTGAAGCTTCTGGGTCACGCGAACCTGCAGGATATTGATGCACAGGCGTTTTATCTGCAGCCCAAGCTTTTACCACTGGGTCAACCAAACGCCATTGTGCTTCTGCTTCAGAAATATGCAGGTAATTTGAATTATCACCTTGCATTAAATTAAGCAGTAACGCTTCATACGCATCCACAGTATCATCTTCTGGCAAACGGTTCGCGGCGTCCATTTGAATGGTTCTGGTTTCAGGCTCTAACCCTGGGATTTTAGATTGCAATTCTAACTTAATACATTCGCGTGGCTGAATACCTAAAATTAGCCAGTTGTTGGTCAAAGATTTTTCATCATTTACCTGCATGGGTGATTTTTTAAAGCGAATTGAAATGCGCGTATCCGCTTCGTGCAGGCGTTTTGCGGTGCGAATGTAAAACGGCACACCTTGCCAACGTGGGTTGTCAATAAACAACTTCATGGCGGCGTAAGTTTCTACTACGCTCGTGTTATCACCTAGTTCTTCTAAATAACCTGGTACTTTTTCAAATTTTCCGTCTGAAGTTGGCACTTCACCAGCCGCGTATTGCGCGCGGAAAGCATGTTTGCTTAATTCATTGACAGGAATCGGGCGAATTTCTTCAAGCACCTTAATTTTTGCTGCACGAATGCCATTAGGCGTTAAGTCTTTAGGCATTTCCATGGCCGTGAGCGCTAAGGTTTGCAAAATATGACTCTGAATCATGTCTCGCAACGCGCCTGTGCTGTCATAAAATTGTGTACGGTCACCGACGCCCAGCATTTCTGTATTGGTGATTTGCACATGGTCGATGTATTGATTGTTCCAAATAGGCTCTAAAATGGTGTTGGTAAAGCGTTGCAATAAAATATTTTGCAAGGCAGATTTACCCAAATAGTGGTCAATTCGGTAAATTTGGTGTTCTTTTAAATGCGTAGTAATGGCTTTTTGTAATTCTTTGGCTGAGGCTAAATCTGTGCCAAATGGTTTTTCAATCACCACACGGCGCCAGAATTTATCTTCATTGGTTAAACCAACTTTTGCTAAAGATTCAACTACCGGTGCAAAATCTACTGGGCGTACTGATAAGAAATAAGCCAAATTTTGTGGGAATGTTTTTTCATCGCTTAACGTAGCGCTTAGTTTGGAAAAAGCATCAGGGTCAGTTGGTGGATTAGCATGGTAAAAATTACGCGCAATAAATCGCTCAAATACGGCTTGGTCATAGCCTTTTTTAAATTTAGCATCCAGCATGGTTTTGATGTCTGCGCGCCATGCTTCAAGGTCAACCACTTGGCGACCTACCGCCATAATTTTCATCTCTGCTGGCAAACGGCCGAGTAAATCTAATCTAAATAAACCTGGGTAAAGCTTTACACGGGCAAGGTTGCCACTTGCGCCAAATAAAACCAAGGTACAAGGATCAATTTTTGTTGTCATCATAAACCTTTAAAAATTAACTCTAAAATGATAAATAAATGGGAAAGATCTTAAAGACTTCCCCATTTGTATAACGGCTAATCCGTTGATTTTTTGAATATCTGCAAACTTACTTGGTTTTAACGGAATGACCGCCAAACGCGTTACGCATGAGCGATAAAAGCTTGTAGCTGTAACCTTCTGCATCTTGGCTTCTAAAGCGAGCTTGCAATGCGGTAGTTAACACTGGCGCAGCAATCCCTTGCTCAACGGCTTCAACCACAGTCCAACGGCCTTCACCAGAGTCAGCCACGTACGGTGCGATTTCTTGTAGGCTTTGGTCATCTTTCAACGCTTCAGCAGTTAAGTCGAGCAACCAGCTACGCACCACTGAGCCATGACGCCATAATTCGGTGATTTGAGCTAAGTCTAGTTCGAATTCTTTTTTACCTTTGATTAAATCTAAACCTTCAGCAAAAGCTTGCATCATGCCGTATTCAATGCCGTTGTGTATCATTTTGGTAAAGTGACCTGAGCCTACTGGGCCAACGTGTGCCCAACCACGGTCAGCGTGAGTTAATGCTTGCGCATAAGGTGCTAACACGTCAGCGTATTGTTTTTCACCACCGTACATCAAGCAGTAGCCGTTATCCAAGCCCCAAACGCCGCCAGATGTACCGCAGTCAATAAAGCCAATACCATGTTCTGTAAGCATCGCGCCACGACGTTGGCTGTGTTTGTAGTTTGAATTGCCGCCATCCACAATAATGTCGCCTTTACTTAACATTGGGATAAGCGCTTTGATTTGATTCTCGGTGATTTCACCTGCTGGCAACATCAGCCAAACAATTTTTTGACCTTGTAACTTGCTCACCGCATCTTCTACAGAAGTAGCAGCTTCCAAACCTTCGGTTTGTACAAGTTTGTTGACGAATTCGGTATTGAAGTCAAAACCAACCACTTCAATTTTGTGACGTAATAAACGTGCAGCCATGTTGCCGCCCATTTTGCCTAGACCAATCATTGCTAATTTCATTAAATTTACCTTTTATAGAGGATTAAGAATCATCAACCTTGTGGGTTAGATTAAATTCGAAAAATAGAGTATATCAACGCCAACCATTTAAAAACTTAAAGTTAGCGATATAATTATAACAAATCAGGCTCAAAGATTTATAATTTTTAGGACTCATCTATTAAGGTTTAGTAATGTCAACTCAAGAAACGCGCTGGAAATCATTTGATTCACAAACAGAAATTAATCAGGCAGCAACAGACCGAATTTTAGCCGCAGCAAAAGCCGCCATTGAAAAGCAGGGCAGTTTTAGCGTTGTGTTAGCAGGCGGCTCAACCCCAAAAAGTGTGTATGCAATGCTGGCAAAGGCAGACGCTGATTGGTCAAAATGGCATGTTTTTCACAATGATGACCGCTGTTTGCCAGTTGACCACGTGGATAGAAACAGCAAAATGGCGCGTGATGTTTGGTTAAATCACGTGGCGATTCCGCAAGATCAAATTTTTGATATTCCCGCAGAATTAGGCAATATTGAAGGTGCAAAAGCTTATGCTAAAAACTTGGAAAATGTTGGGACATTTGACTTGGTGATTTTAGGCTTGGGTGAAGATGGTCACACAGCCAGCTTATTTCCTAATCAAACCGTAGATAATAGTGCCAATGCTGTGCCGGTATTTGATGCGCCAAAACCACCAGCAGACCGCATTACCATGAGCCAGAACCGTTTAAACAATACGGAAGAAGTACTATTTTTGGTGACGGGTAGCGGCAAGCAAGAAGCGGTGGACAATTGGCGTAAAGGTGTGAAAATTCCAGCTACTTTAGTCACAGGAAAAAATGGTGCAGATGTTTATTGTTTTGGGGTACAGCTAAATTAATGTTTAAGAGATGGGTTGCTTGAAGCTGGCTGACCATTATTTTTGTCTTTTAGTAAACTTTCAAGCAGTGTAATTTGTTCTTTTTGTATGGTAATTAATTCATTCCACTGCTTCTCTCTTAATGCGTCAATTTTTTCATGCAATAACAAAATCTCTAACTCCGCTTTGAGATTCACTTCATAATCGTGTTCAACTGTCATCCTATCCTTTTCTGCTTGTCTGTTTTGCGACATTAAAATAATGGGCGCTTGGATAGATGCCAACATGGATAAAAATAGATTAAGCAATATGTATGGGTAGGGGTCGAACGTTTTATTGTAATTAACTAAGACAAATGAGTTCAAAATAACCCAGCAAACTAGTGTGACCGCAAAGAGAATAATAAACGCCCAAGAGCCACCAAAACTTGCTACTTTGTCTGCTGCGCGTTGCCCAAAGGTGATTTTTCATCTAATTCATGGGCTGTATTTCTTGAGATATGACTGCGTTCAGTAATGTGACGCGCTACCTTTTGGGTATGCGCGTCCATGGTGTCATAGTCCGCCCCGATTAACTTCTCGCAATATGATGTTTTTTATGTGACAAATGTTAGATTCGTTTGTCTGATTGTTTAAGTATTCTGAATCACAATATTTGGGAATTTCGCGCTATGGTCTAAGCCTGCAATCGCAATTTTACTTGCCGCTTTGCGCGCAATTTCTTTATAAATCATTGCGATTTTGCTGTCTGGTTCGCTTACAACGGTTGGTTTTCCGCCGTCCGATTGTTCACGAATTTTAATGTCCAAAGGCAAGCTGCCAAGTAACTCAATGTTGTAATCTTTTGCCATCGTTTCGCCACCGCCAGCACCAAAAATATGTTCTTCATGGCCGCAATGGCTGCAAATATGCGTACTCATATTTTCAACCACCCCTAAAATGGGGATGCCCACTTTTTCAAACATTTTCAAGCCTTTGCGTGCATCTAGCAATGCAATGTCTTGCGGTGTAGTCACAATAATCGCACCTGTGACAGGAATTTTTTGAGCAAGCGTGAGTTGAATGTCGCCTGTGCCAGGTGGTAAATCAATCACCAAATAATCTAAATTTTTCCATTTAGTATCGCGTAATAATTGTTCCAGCGCGCCTGTCACCATCGGTCCGCGCCATACCATCGGCGTGTCGGTATCCACTAAAAAGCCAATGCTCATGGCTTGAATGCCATGTGCTTGCATGGGTTCGATGCTTTTGCCATCTGCACTGTCTGGTCTGCCGCTAATGCCTAACATTTGCGGTTGGCTGGGACCATAAATGTCGGCATCTAATAAGCCAACCGTTGCGCCTTCAGCCGCTAAGGCAAGCGCTAAATTAACAGATGTGGTTGATTTCCCAACGCCGCCTTTTCCAGAAGCCACAGCTATCACGTTTTTAACATTTGGTAGCAGATTTACACCACGCTGTACGCTATGCGAAACAATGCGGCTACCAACATTCACCGTAATATTACCAATGCCTTCAATGGTTGCTAAAGCTTGCGTGATGAGCGCTTTAATATTTTCAAACTGCGTGCTTGCGGGGTAGCCCAACACAACATCTAAACTCACATCGTTACCATTAAATTGAATATTTTTAATAGATTTGCTGCTGATAAAATCTTTGCCCGTATTTGGATCAATGCAAAGACTTAAAGTACTATGAATCATTAATTCTGAAATGGCCATGCCGAATAATTCCTGACTAAAAAATTAAGGTAATTGAATTCGTCTGATTTTAAACCATGTGAAAGCGCGCGTCATTTGTTAAAATGATATATTGATTAATTAACATTTAAAAAAATAAACTTATGACGCGCAAAATACTTGTTACTTCTGCCTTGCCTTACGCCAACGGCAGCATTCACTTAGGGCACTTGGTGGAATACATTCAAACGGATATTTGGGTGCGTTTTCAAAAAATGCAAGGGCACACTGTGCATTATGTATGCGCGGATGACACGCATGGTACGCCCATTATGTTGCGTGCGGAAAAAGAAGGCATGACGCCAGAAGCCTTGATTGAAAAAGTACATGCCGAACACAGCGCAGATTTTGCAGAATTTTTGGTAGCTTTTGATAATTATTATTCAACCAATTCAGATGAAAACCGCGAGTTAGCGAGCAGCATTTACAAAGCACTCAAAGCCAATGGCAAAATTGCCACTAAAACCATAGAGCAATATTTTGACCCAGTTAAAAATATGTTCTTGCCAGACCGTTTTATTAAAGGCGAATGCCCAAAATGCCATGCCAAAGATCAATACGGTGATAACTGTGAAGTATGCGGCGCAACCTATAGCCCAACTGATTTAATCAACCCATTATCTGCTGTTTCTGGGGCAACACCCGTTCGCAAAGAAACGGAACATTACTTTTTTAAATTAAGCGAATGTGCAGATTTTTTGCGCGAGTGGACCCGAAGCGGTACTTTACAAGCAGAAGCCGCAAACAAAATGACCGAATGGGTAGGTGAAGTTGGTGAGAATAAACTCTCAGACTGGGATATTTCACGTGATGCGCCTTATTTTGGCTTTGAAATCCCCGATGCGCCTGGCAAATATTTTTATGTGTGGCTAGATGCGCCCATTGGTTATATGGCGAGTTTTAAAAATCTATGTAGTAAGAGTCAGCAATTAGCTGACGGTAATCAAAAAGTCCGCCTAGATTTTGACGAATACTGGAAAAAGGATTCAAAAACAGAGCTTTACCATTTTATAGGTAAAGATATTTTGTATTTTCATGCCTTATTTTGGCCTGCCACTTTGGAATATTCTGGCCACCGCACGCCCACGCAAGTATTTGCCCACGGTTTTTTAACGGTAAATGGTGAAAAAATGTCTAAATCGCGTGGCACGTTTATTACCGCACGCAGTTATTTAGAGCATGTAAAAAATCCAGAATATTTGCGCTATTACTATGCGGCTAAATTGAACGGCACTATGGAAGACATTGATCTCAATTTAGAAGATTTTGTCGCGCGCGTAAACAGCGATTTAGTAGGCAAATATATTAATATTGCCAGCCGTACGGCGGGCTTTGTGACCAAAAAGTTTAATGGCGAGATTTCACAATTAAATAATCTAAAAGACTTTTTAACAAAAACTAGTAAATTAAAACAAGATTTTCTATTAGAACAGTTAGGCAGCTCAGAGTCAAAAATAACAGCTCAAAACTCAAGAGATAACTCATATTGGCCATCATTTTCCGAATCAGTTGAGGTTGTTAATAGAGAGGCTTGGCTCTATTACGGTGTTACGACTACAACATCTTCTATTGTGGCTTGCTATGAAGCAAGAGATTACTCAAAAGCCATAAGGGAAATAATGCTGTGTGCAGACTCAGTTAATCAGTATATTGCTGAAACGAAGCCATGGGAAATAGCTAAAATCGAAGGCATGGAGAGTCGGTTACACGAGGTCTGCTCGCTAGCATTGAATTTATTTAAAGAAATTACGATTCAATTAAAACCAATTTTACCCAATATTGCATCGGAAATAGAGAAACTGTTTAACATTTCCCCTCTTAGCTTTAAAGATTCGGGTAAATTTTTGTCAGAAAAAATGAACGAATACAACCATTTAATAACTCGAATCGACTCCAAACAAATCGAAGCCATGACTGAAGCCAATAAAGAAAGTTTACAAGTTGCGGCACCTGCACCAATAGAAAAAGCCGAGAAAAAAGTTGAAAATAAAACACCAGCGGCTGAAGAGGGCGCTTATATCTCCATCGAGGATTTCACAAAAGTGGATTTACGCATTGCAAAAATCGTCAATGCGGAACACGTTGAAGGCGCAGAAAAATTATTGAAACTTACCCTAGATATTGGCGAACCTAAGATGCGTAATGTATTTGCTGGTATTAAATCCGCTTACGATCCAGCGACACTCATTGGCAGAAACACAGTGATGGTGGCAAACCTTGCGCCACGCAAAATGAAGTTTGGTTTGAGCGAGGGCATGGTATTAGCCGCGAGTGATGAACAAGGCGGGCCATATATCCTTTCCCCCGATGCAGGCGCACAAGCGGGCATGCGTGTTAAATAAAATATTCTTTTAATAATAATTTTTATATAACATTCATCTGCGGATTATCAATTAAGCTTCAAAAATAAATCATGTGCTAATAAATAACGCACCCAAAAATAAAGGCTTCAAATGAAGCCTTTATTTTTTATGCCTTTAAATTAAACAGGCTGTTTTTTGCAAAAATTACTGTTTACGACGGCGTGAAGCAAACCCCAACATTGCCAAACCCAACATCATCATGCCATAGGTTTCTGGTTCAGGAACTGCTGCAACTAAACTAACATTATCAATGCCCGCGCCTGCACCATCAGCGCCGCCCAATGCGTTAAAACTCAAAACGTTACTACTACCAGCGGTAAACGTACGCGTAATTTGGGTCCAAGTATTGAATTCACCAACGTTAACAGTATTAGTTGTTGTTGAAGTGCCATCATTCCAGCTATAAGAAAAATTTTGACCACCATTTCCCGATCCGTAACTACCAAATGAACCGTTTCTAGACTGATACCAAAAAGATAAAACATACTGGTTTCCAGAAGTTAATCCGGCAATCGTTTGTTTAATTCCACCGTTAAAATTTTGAGTATCAAGCTCTAACAAATTATTACCATCTTGAGCAATTTCAACATCAGTTGTAGATCCATCATTATCAAGATTTCGATAATTATTTCTTAATTCTGCATATGCATTTGTTCCTAACGTAGCTGCAGAAGCATTTTCCCATCCAAACAAAGGAGAACTTGCAGTAAAAAGTTTTATACCATCTGGTGCTGAAAGAATCGGAGATTCAAAGCTACCATTGATGATGAAGGCGTTTGCATTGAAAGAAGCAAGCAAACCTAAAAGTAGAAGTGATTTTTTCATTTTATTTTTTCCTTTAAAAAATAATATTTTTTGCTGCGATTACTTAAATTAGAATTCGTTGTTTAAGTTAATCTTAAATTCATTTACTGTGGAACTGATGTTACACAGTTGTTTTAATCTTTCATATAGCCCGTTTGGACTATATTGAGAGAATTTTTGTTAATAAACGTTAAATAATTAGCAATGTTTGTTCCAAATAAGTATTTTTACATCAAAAAAATAAAAAAATTAATCATATCAGTAAGATAGGTTTATTTTAAAACCATATTTTTTTAATAAAATACTTTATTTGCAGTTGGATAAAAAGGTTTTTTTGTGTTTAATTCAGACAAAAGTGTTGAAATTTTGACAATTTTAATGCTTAAAATGTTTGATATGAAATATTGATGCAAATAAAAAACGCTCAATAAATTGCTGTTTTTATCAATTTATATGCGTTTTTATATAAATTTGGATTTCTGCTATAATCCACCCCTTGAATTTTTAGCAATACGTTGAATGAATGATGTATTTTTTAATTAAATAAGGGAATGTAAATGAGTCAAATTATTGTAGAACATAATCCATCTGAAGATAAATTAAAGCAGTTAGGTGTTTCTAGCTGGTCAATTTGGGAAAAAGAAGTGTCTAAATTTCCATTAGATTTTGGCATGACAGAAAGCGCTTATTTGTTAGAAGGTGAAATTCACGTAACGCCACAAGGCGGTGAAAAAGTGGTGATTAAAGCGGGTGATTTTGTTGTTTTCCCAAAAGGGTTAAAAACAAATTGGGAAGTGGTAAAACCTTTGCGTAAACATTACAAACACAGTTAATTTTACTGTTTGTAAAAATTTAAAAAGGTTGTAAAAAAATTAAAAAGCCTTGATTTTCAAGGCTTTTTTTATGGCTATGACCCGTCCTGAAATAAGTTGACACTTTTTGAATTGAATCAAGGAGAGTCAAATGAGCATTGGGATTAAGAGAACACAACGAGATTACACGCTGTCTTTTAAATTGTCGGTTGTTGAACAAATTGAGCATGGAGAGCTGACTTATAAAGAAGCCCAGAAACGCTATGGTATACAGGGTAGATCAACGGTATTAATCTGGTTACGCAAGCACGGTCATCTGGATTGGTATAATCTTTCATCATCAGATTTACTGAGTACTGAGATGACTAAAAAACCTTCGTTACCACAAACGCCAGAGCAGCGGATTAAAGCTTTAGAGGCTGAATTAAAAGACGCTAATCTCAAAGCGCAATTGTTCGAAGCCATGCTGGATGTCATCAAGACTGAGTACGGAGTAAAACTCCCAAAAAAGCCTTTAAGTGCGTCCTTGCCAAAAAAGAAACTCTTCGAATAAGTACGGCCAAAGCCTGTCGATTTGTGGGGATGAGTCGTCAAGCTTATTATCAGCGCTGTGCCACTGAAGCCAATGTAGCTAACGAGCACCTTCAAGTGCTAACGTTGGTTCGAGAACAACGCATGTTGCAACCTAGGGTTGGTACGCGCAAGCTGCACTACCTGCTTAAAAACAGCATGACTGAACGTCACATCAAAATGGGACGTGATGGCTTGTTTAATTTACTTCGCAAAGCACGGCTGCTTGTGTTGCCTAGTAGGTCTTATCACAAGACAACCAACAGTCATCATCGCTTTTATAAACACCCCAACTTACTGAAGCCAGGGTTGAATCAAGTCATGCCTAGCAGGCCAGAGGAAGTATGGGTTGCTGATATTACTTATTTGCCAACGCAAACACAAAACACCTATTTGAGTTTAGTGACGGATGCTTACTCCAGAAAGATCGTGGGTTATCACGTAGATGAACATATGCAGACCAGTGCAGTGGGTAGGGCGTTGAAGATGGCAGTTAGTGCGAGACGCTCAACCTCCCCCTTGATTCACCACTCGGATAGAGGAATTCAATATTGTTCATCCGAATATCAATCCATTCATCTGCGTAATCAAATAACGTGTTCGATGACCGATGGTTACGACTGTTATCAGAATGCGCTGGCTGAACGTGTTAATGGTATATTAAAGAATGAGTTTCTACTGACCAAACCCAAGGATTTGGAAGAAGCAAGAAAGATGGTCAAACAATCCATCAAGATTTACAATGAACTCAGGCCGCATCTAAGCCTAAAATACAAAACGCCTAATGCAGTGCATCAGGCGTTTGAATCAACCTAAAATAGGTAAATAACTGTCAACCTATTTTAGGACGGGACACTAAAATATTTTTAGAAGCTTTTTTACAAACTTTCTAAAATGGCTTCTTTGAGCGTTTTTAGTTTTTCTGCGCTGAGTTTTTGGTTTTTTCTGGCAGAAATTAAAAAAGAGTCTTCTGCGCGGTTGCCCATGGTGTTTATTTTTGCGTTGTGTAAATCAATTTCGTTGACTAAAAATAGATGCGCTAATTTTGCAAGTAGGCCGGGTTTGTCGCTGGCGGAGATTTCTAGGCGGTGGTGATTATCTGCAACTTCTGTATATGAAATTTGCGTTTGGTAAGGAATGTGTTTGACTTGGCGGCTGATTCTGCCTTGCATTGGGTTTTCTAGGGTTTGATTTTGCTCAAGTTTTAAGGTGAGTTCAGTTTCTATAAATTTTAGTAAGCCGTTGTAACTGACGGCTTTGCCTGAGGTATCTAAAATAATAAAGGTGTCTAAACCGTAGCCGTGGTCGGTGGTGTAAATTTTTGCGGCGGCAATGCTGTAACTCATGCGGTCAAAAAAATTGCAGATTCTTGCAAATAAATCATTTTGTACTTTGTGGTAAATCATGGTTTGAATGCCGTCGCCATTTGGGCTAAGCCGCGCACGCACAATGGGTTTGCTCGCGTTTAAGTGCGGGGTGAGTAAACGGCTTTGCCAAATAATTTCGTCAGTTTCATGGCGGATTAAATAATTTGTACCAAATTTTTCCCAAAGGGGTTCGTAAGATTTTGGGTTTAATCCGTATTGTTTAAGCTTGGTACTGGCTTGTTGATGGCGCGTGGCAATGGCATTTTTTGCATATTCAATTTCATTTGCCAGTGCGTTTTTGGTGGAATTAAACAGGCTTTCTAGTAAGCGCGCTTTCCATGCGTTCCAAACGATGGGGCTGGTGCCGCGAATATCTGCCACGGTGAGTAAATATAACGCAATTAAGCGGCGCTCATTTTTAACAAAATGCGCAAATGATTGAATGACACTTGGGTCTGATAAATCTGATTTTTGGGCGGTGGCGGACATTTTTAAATGCGCATCTACCAGCCATGCCACAAGTTCAGCATCTTCTTTTGATAAATTGTGCAAACGGCAGAATTTTAAAGCGTCTTTCATGCCGAGCGTTGAATGATCGCCATTTCTGCCTTTGGCAATGTCATGAAAAATTGCGCCTAAATACAGTAAATGCGGTTTTTCAAAGCTTGAAAATAATTTTGTACAAAGCGGAAATTCATGCCTTAATTCTGGCTTGGTGAAGCGTCTTAAATTGGTTAATACATTGAGTATATGTTCATCTACCGTGTAAACATGAAATAAATCATGCTGCATTTGCCCTATAATTTTTCCAAAAACAGGGATGTAACAGCCTAAAATTCCATAACGATTCATGGCGCGCAAGGCATGATTGACGCCATTTTGTTGCGATAATATTTCTATAAACATCGCTTTATTTAGGAGATTTTGTCTAAAATCAGTGTTAACTAAATGTTTTACGCGTTGCAAATTGCGTAAAAGTGTTGCGCCCATGCCAGTGATTTCAGGATGCTGTTGCAATAGTAAAAAGGCTTCAAATATTGCAGTGGGATTTTGTTGCAGCAAATGCCGATATTTGGCTTCTAATAGTTGATTTCTTGATTCAAACCGCGCGTTAATTGGCTTAATCATGGGCGGTGTGGTGATGATGAGCTGGTTCAGTGATTTTATTAAAATTTCATTCATCACTTGAATATATTTAACACTGCGATAATAGCTTTGCATCAGCTGTTCGCTGGCGCGTTTTCTTGGGTTTGTGGTGTAGCCCAGCTTGTTTGCCAGTTCATTTTGAAAATCAAACAGCAGACGATCTTCCCGCCGATTGCTTAAAAAGTGCAAATAGGTTCTGAGTTTTTGTAATTTTCTTTCATGCAGCCGCATTTGACGCACTTCTGAATCAGAAACAATTTTTTGTGCAATAAGCCAACGCCATAAAGGTTGCGCGCTTGGTTTAAATATTTCTGCTGTGGTGCGTTGTGCGCCAAAATGCAAAAATTTTGACATGATTAAACTGCGCGTTAACCACAAAATACTGTGAATATCACGCAAGCTGCCTGGACTTTCTTTAATGTTGGGTTCTAAGTTGTAGGCGGTATCGTTAAATTTTGCGTAACGGTTATCTTGCTCTTTGATTTTCCCGTCAAAAAACTTTGGAACATCAATGCTTTCTTTAATGGCTTCTAAATAATTTTTAAAAAGCGCTTGGTTGCCCGCAACTAAACGGCATTCAATTAAATTGGTTTGAATGGTAATGTCGTTGCTGGCTTCACTGATGCATTCACTTAAGCTTCTGACACTGTGTCCAATATTTAAGCCAATATCCCAAAATAAGCCGATGAGTTGTTCAATATTGTGATTGAGCGCTACGTTGGGCGCAATTTTGGGTGGTTGTGGTTCTGGCGTTAAGATTAATAAATCAATGTCAGAATAGGGATACATTTGCTCGCGCCCGTAGCCACCCACGGCAATCAAGCTGTAATGTTCGTCTACATTTGCATGCTTCCACAGGCTAAAAAGCATGGTGTCAATCATTTGGGTATGTTGCTTAAATAATTGATTTGTATTAGGTTTATTAAAAAAACTTTCTTTTAAATAAACCATGTTTTGTTGATATTGTTGCCGCCAATAGATGATTGGGTTGGGTATCACAAGGCAATTTTCTGCGGAATTTTTTAGCACAATAATGAAAGCAGGACGACTTTTTAAAGGCTGGTTAAAAATGTTGGCGGTGGCGGTGAGCCTTGCGAAAGTGTCATGACTTCATACCCCGTTTGGGTGACTAAAACAGTATGTTCCCACTGCGCGGAGAGGCTGCGGTCTTTGGTGACGACTGTCCAGCCGTCTGGCATGTGGCGGATATCACGTTTGCCCGCATTAATCATAGGTTCTATGGTGAACATCATGCCGGCTTGCAAGGTAATGCCTGCGCCAGGTTTGCCGTAATGCAACACTTGTGGGTCTTCATGAAACACTTTGCCAATGCCGTGACCACAAAACTCTCGTACAACGCTATAACCATTTTTTTCAGCAAATGTTTGAATTGCGTAGCCAATATCACCCAACGTAGCGCCAGGTTTCACTTTTGCAATGCCTAGCCACATGGCTTCATAGGTAAGCTCACACAAACGTTTGGCTTGAATTGAAGGCGTGCCTATGTAAAACATGCGGCTGGTATCGCC
Organism: Methylophilaceae bacterium; assembly: GCA_965247415.1. Lineage (GTDB taxonomy): Bacteria > Pseudomonadota > Gammaproteobacteria > Burkholderiales > Methylophilaceae > Methylotenera. The sequence goes on along the minus strand of OZ252007.1, from coordinate 18,365 downwards.
ATGGTAACCGTCTTTAATCACGGTGATGTCAATGTTGACAATATCACCATTTTTGAGCACTTTTTCACCAGGCACGCCGTGGCAAATTTGCTGATTTACCGACGTGCATATTGATTTTGGATAAGGCGTGTGGCCATCTGGCGCGTAGTTAAGTGGGGCGGGAATGGCTTGTTGAACATTCACAATATAGTCGTGGCAAAGTTTATCTAACGCTTCAGTGGTCACGCCGTGTTCTACAAATGGGGTGATGTAATCAAGCACTTCTGAAGCAAGTTTGCCAGCGATGCGCATTTTTTCAATATCAAACTGATTTTTAATGGTAATGGCCATAATTCAATTAACTTTAAGTAATAGCCTTGCATTTTAGCATAGTCAATTATTCCCAAACATTATAGATTTATCTACCTGTCATTCAATCAGACATCATTGAGATTAATTCGTTTTAACAGAATCAATTGCGTGGTTTAAAGCATTTTTATGGTGTTACTTTTCGCTATTAATGGAGATGCGTTTTGCTATTCTAAGCGTCTATTCATGAGGGCTGAAACGTGGTTTAAACAACCCATATTCAGAAAACAACATTAGCATGACAAAATCAATCGACGAATGGATCGCTTTTTTTAAAACGACGGATATCCCGATTTTAAAGCACACTGCGCGTGAATTAACGCTACTGCAAGCCGATGATGATAAGTTGAGCGCGCGCTCCATTACCTTGGCTGTGTTGAATGACCCGATGATGGTTTTTCGGGTGTTAAGTTATGCGCAGCAACACAAAGGTCGCAATCAATTGCAAGATTTAGTACAAGTTGAACAAGCGGTAATCATGATGGGAACAACCGCTTTTTTTAAAAATATTCCACCTGTTGCGATTGTAGAAACTATTTTAGGCAAGCAACTGATTGGATTAACGCATTTATTAAAACTCATCAAACGGGCACATCGGGCCGCGCATTTTGCCGCCGATTGGGCAGTTTATCATATGGATTTACACGCAGAAGAAGTGCGCATTGCCGCACTTTTGCATGATCTGGCAGAAATGCTGATGTGGTGTTTTTCGCCTGAAAAAATGAATGAAATTTATACCATGCAACATGCCAATAAATCATTAAGAAGCACCGTGGTGCAAGAAGCCGTTTTAGGATTTAAATTGCACGATTTGCAAGTTGCGTTGGTTGAATATTTTAAATTGCCGCCATTGCTTTCTAAATTAATGGACGACGCACATGCAGAAAATGTGAGAGTAAAAAATGTTGTGCTTGCAGTAAACTTTGCGCGCCACTCTGCAAATGGTTGGGATGATGCCGCGTTGCCTGATGATTATCAAAATATTGCTGAATTTTTGCGTGTTGATGTGCCGCGTGCGATGCGCATTTTGGGCGTGCCTGACAACGTTTAATATTTTTTACGAAAGTTTACTTTATTTTAATTAGCGATTTATTCATCATAAAAGTGATAACACTGCTTTTTTTAAACATAATTTTTTCAAGCATTTAATTTCAATGAAAAATCAAAAAGACTCCGTAGCTAAAGGTGGTAGTTCCGTTGCCCTTGCCAGAATCGTTGGCATGGCATTTTCATTTTTATTATTTTTGCTGCTTGCCCGCCATTCTGCCAATGATGCGGCCGTTTTTAGAACGGTGATGACTTATATTTTAATTTCAGAATCCATTGGCATGCTGGGCATGCAACGCTGGTTAGCCAATGAAATTGCGCCTGACAATATGAATCGCTGGCGTTTATTCATGTCAGCAAATGCATTTACCTTGGGATTTACCATTATTTTAAGCGTGATTTATGTTGCCATTGCCCAGGTTGGGATTTACACCACAGAATTTAACCAAGGCCTTTATTTGGGCGCTTTAGCGGTGATTCCTTCAGGTATTTACATGTGTTTGCAAGCCTGCATGATTGGCATTGGTCGCAACCAATTAATGGGGCGCATGAATATGTTTGAAAATTTAACGCGCTGTACCATTGCCATTGCACTTATTTTATTTGATCAACCTGTGATGAGCATTATTTGGGTCTTTGTTATTACGCGTTGGGCTGCATCAATTTACGGATTTATTCAACTGAAACAATTGTTTACTGCTGATAAAACAATCATTTCATGGAAATCAGACCATCAAGTTGTTGCGAAAATGATCAAAGAAATGCCTAAATTTGCCTTCATTGTTGCAGCGTTTGTGTTGTTAAGAAACGCCGGTTTGGTGATTTTACCCGCTTATTCAAATGCCATTGAAACAGCCACTTATGCGGTTGGTTACCAGTTATTTGATCTTATTTTAGTCATTCCATCGGTATTGGCGGTCACATCAACCCATGTGTTTGCTAACAAAGCCATTGCCTCACAAGCGGCATTAAAAAAAGCCTCCATTCAACTCATTTCAATCTCATCGCTTGCATTATTTCCGCTGATTGCCATTACCGCAGGGTTTGCACAACAATTTATCCACATGCTTTATGGTGATAAATATAGTCATGGGCAAATTTCACTGGTCATTTTAATGATGGCTTCAGGCTTGGCGATGATTGATCAAGTGTTATCGCAAATCATGCTGGCAAAAAAAGACTATCGGCAAGACATGGTTGCCATTGTGGTGGGCGCTATTGTTGTGCTGATTTTTACCCTGATACTCAGCAAAAACTTAGGTGCGCAAGGCGCGGCCATTGCTTTGGCGCTTGGGCTTGCCATCACAATTTTAGCCAGAATGGTGCAGCTTAAAAAAACCTTTGGCAGCAAACTTTTATTCATCAGCACTTGGAAACAAATTTTTGCAAGTTTCATGGTTTATGGGTTGATTTATTTTTGCGGAACAATGCCAGCGCTGGCAATGTTGTATCAATCCAATTATTTATGGATTCTTGGCGTGCCTGTTGCATTTGGGCTTTACGTTTTCATGATTTATTTTCTTGGTTGCTTAAAACGTTCTCAACTGTATCGCATGCGGCAATTTTTATTTCATCATTAAAAGATTATTAAAAATAAAAAAATGGTTACCTTTAAACAAACCCTTGAATATTTAGCTGCGGATATTCGGCGCAGAAAACAACTTGAACGCAAACCTGCTGGCTTGATTTCAACACTTTCCATTATTTTTAAATGTGGCGTGGTTTCTGTCATTTTGTATCGATTCTCACATTATTTAGTGCATACGCGCTTTAGTTTTTTGCATCGCATTTTGGCCATTATTGACCAAGTGTATTCAAAAAGTGAGGTTTCTGCGCACGCAAAAGCAGGCCCAGGGTTGGTGTTGGGCGATGGCGGCGGTATTGGTTTAACGCAAGTGGCGATAGTTGGAAAAAACTGCACATTTTTAGGCTGTAATTCCATTACGCTGGGCGCAATGGAAGATTTTGATGTGAATCAGCACCATATTTTAATTGGCGACCATTGTGTGATAGGCACTTATGTTCGGATTATGCGGCCTGTGGAAATTGCCGCAGGCACACAAATCAAAAATAATTCAGTGGTCATGTTTTCTGCAGATAAAGTTGGCAGCGTTTTATCTGGCATTCCAGCCAAACGCCGTAGCGTAGAAAATTATGAAAATGTCATTCAATGGAACCCGTTAAAAGGTGGCTATATTTAGCAGGAAATTTTTATGAAACAAAGCTTTAATCAAACGTTATCTCTAATAAAATCAGACATGCTTGCCCGTGCAAACTATGAAAGCAAACCGTTGACTGCCATTCAAATGGTTAAATTTTTGCTCAATACCGCCATGGTCAGTTCAATCATATTTCGTTTTCAAACTTTTTTTTATACGCATCATTTAACGTGGGTTTCTTCAACGTTAAGCACGTTGAATGGTGTAATTTTTTCAGTGCATATTGATCCAACTGCAAACATTGGCGCGCATTTTTTTATGATGCACGCCAATTATATTTGCATTGGCGCGCATGTAAATATTGGCAAAAATTGCATGCTGGCACATCAAAATACCATCAGTCCTTCGCCCTTTTTTAGCGAAAAAGTGAACAATTCTGCGCTTGGCCCAACCATTGGTGATGGCTTTATGATGGGCGGCGGGGCAGGGGTTTATGGGGATATTACGTTGGGGAAAAATATAAAAGTTTCAATGAATGCATCGGTGGATGAAAGTTTTGCGGACAACGCCATTTTGTTTGGTGTGCCCGCAAGAAATATGGCAAAACCAGCGCAAACTGCCGTTGTTCCTGAAGCGAATGAATGAAGCGCATAAGTTGTGGAAACACCATGTTAAAACAGCACATTTCAAAACAGCCTAGTTTAAAACCAGCAAATTTTAATCAAACAAATTTTAATCAAAAATTGCCTATTTCTGTGGTGATTGTGAATTACAACACGGTTGATTATTTGCGTGAATGTTTAGCTTCTATCAAAAAATACATGCACGTAGAGACAGAAATCATTGTGGTGGATAACGCTTCAACCGATGCCAGTTGCCACATGATTAAAACGGAGTTTCCAAAGGTTAAGTTAATTGAATCTGCTGAAAATTTAGGCTTTGGGTTAGGGAACAATTTAGGCGTAAAAGCAGCCACGCAACCTTATGTGATGTTGTTTAACAGCGATGCTTACTTGCAAATGGACACAGCTAAAGCGCTGCTGGAATACTTAATGGCAAACCCCGATGTAAGTTGCGTAACGCCGCGCGTGGTATTGCCAATCAGCAAAACCATTCAGCCCAAAACATTTGGTTTTACGCCCAATGTTTGGCGTGTGTTGATGCAAAGTTTGGGTGTGAATCGTTTGTTGAGCAACAGCCATTTTTTTGCGGGCATTGATGGCGACGCAAGATGGGCAAGAGAAATGCAGGTTGGTTGGGTGTCTGGCGTGTGCATGGCCATGCGCCGCGATGAATTTTTATCAGTGGGTGGTTTTGACAAACGTTTTTTTATGTATTGCGAAGACATTGAACTTTGTATGAAGCTTGCAACATTAGGAAAAATTATGCTGCTGGATGATTTTTCAATTGTGCATTATGGCGGTGCCAGCTCAAAATCAATCGCCTCAAAAGTGCGTAACAGCGTTTGGCAACAACGCCATTTGCTGATGATTGTTCAAGATTATCATGGGTTTTTACAAAGCTTTTTATCCAGAATTTTAATGTTGCTTGGCATGCTGATTCGGCTAGCGGTTGCCGTGTTACAAGTGCCAAAAAAAGGGGTTGCAGACAATGAAGCCTTGCAATCTGCTTGGGCAAGATTTAAAAATTTATTAGGATTAAAACCTTTTCAAAGCAATGGTTTTCAACAAGGTAAAAAGCAATGAAAATTGGCATTGACGCGCATGTGTTAGGCAAAAAATTAGGCGGCGTGGAACGCTTTATTGCCGAGTTGGTAAAACAATTGCCACAACTAACGCCTGAGCATGAATATGTGATTTTTGTCACCAAAGAAGCGTTTTCTAACTATAAATTGCAATCGAATCAGCAAGTGCAATATGTGCCTTTGGTATTTTCTAACCCATTGATTGAGCGATTAATTTTACTGCCTTGGTTGGTCAAAAAGCACAAACTCAATGCGCTGATGGTGCAACGTCTAGCGCCTTGGTTTTGCGGAAAATGCAAATTAATTGTGACGATTCACGATTTAACGCCCATTAAATTTGCCGATGCTTACAAAGGGTTATCCAATAAACTGGTGCGCTTATTGACTAAAAATTCTATTTTGCGGGCAGATTTAATTTTAACGCCCACAAACGCCATAAAAGCTGAAATTGAACACTACGCGCCAACCGTCACCGCGCCCATTCATGCTTTTTATAATGGCGTTGACGCGGCTGCGTTTAACAAAAAAAGCGAAACTATAGAAAATAAAACTTCAGAAAATAAAGCGCCTTATCTATTAACTCCTTATCTATTAACCGTGGGAGCGATTGAACGCAGAAAAAATATTGAAGTGATATTAGATATGATGACGCGCTTAAAAGACGCTTCCATCAAGTTGTATATTTTGGGCGGGATACGCGATCAAGCCTATTTTGATGCCTTACAAACGCAGATTAAACAATTAAATTTAACGGAGCGTGTGCAATATTTAGGCTTTCAAGATGAAGCCGCGCTCATTCAGCGCTATCAACAAGCGGCCATTTTTATTACTGCCTCAAAAGATGAGGGTTTTAATATTCCGCCGCTTGAAGCCATGGCGTGTAATGTGCCTGTGATTTGCTCTGATATTCCCGTACATCAAGAACTTTTTAGCGATGCAGCGTTGTTTTTTGCCGTGCATTCTGCACAAGAACTTTCTGCTCAAGAACTTTCTGCTCAAGAACTTTCTGCTCAAGAACTTGGCGAAAAAGTTGAAAGTATTTTGCAAAATACAGCGTTATCGCAAGCTTTAATCTTAAAAGGCAAGGCAAAAGTATTGCAATTTAGCTGGCGCAACACCGCGGTTAATGTTGGAAAAGCCTTTAAGGAAATTTCTTAATGCGCATTATTCATGCTGATACCGATGATTTAGAAAATCCACTGCGTGGTGGGCAGCCCGTGCGTACGTTTCAAATAAATTCACGCTTGGCAGCCGTGCATGAAATGACTGTTTTTACGGCAAGCTATCAAGATTGCGTCAAAAAAATTGTTAAAAACAATATTAGGTACGAGCGTTTGGGCGTGACGATTCCCAAATGGGGTTTGTCATCCCATTTAAGTTTTTTAGCACGCTTGCCCGCGGCCATAAAAAGAACGCCGCACGATTTAATTATTGAAGAATTTACGCCGCCATTTGGGTTTTGTGGCCTAGAAAAACATTCAGATAAGCCGGTCATTTCAATGGTGCAATGGTTTTTTTTTGATGACTGGCAAAAACGCTACAAATTACCATTTGAAAACATTATGCGTACCCGTGCTGTAAAAGCGCCAGCGCGCAACATCATCGTACAAACCCACAAAATGGGCGAATACTTTAAAGATTTATTGCCCAACGCCAATATTTATAAAATTCCATGCGGGATTCAGCAAGATGCCTTTGATGATGCACAAATAACAGGGGATTACGCCTTGTTTTTGGGGCGGTTAGATACGCAGCACAAAGGCTTGGATGATTTACTCAAAGCTTGGTTTTTATTAAAAACGCAAGATATTCGCATTCCATTATGGATTGTGGGCGCGGGTAAAGATGAAGAAAATTTAAAAAAAATGGCCTTGCAATTAGGCTTAAGTGGCTGTGTGCATTTTAAAGGCCGGCTTGAAGGAGAAGCAAAAAAAAACGCCCTCAAAAATTGCCGATTTTTGGTCATGCCTTCACGCCAAGAAACCTTTGGTTTAACCGCTTTAGAAGCCATGGCGGTTAAAAAACCAGTCATTGCTTATGAGATTGATCATTTGAACGAATTATTAAAGTCTGCATGGTCTAGTGCCGTTAAATTAAGTGATGTGCCAGCTTTTGCGGCGGCCGTTGCAGACCTTTGGCAAACGCCAGAAAAATGCTTGGTAATGGGAAATGCAGGCGCAATTGAAGCCAAAAAGTATGTGTGGGATGCGCTTGCCCGTGAGCAAGAGGAAATTTACTTAAATGTTGTTAAAAAAAGTTTTTAATTTTATAAAAAGTTTTATTGAATGAAAATTGCGTTATATCAACCTTGGATTTATCTACATGGCGGACTTGAAAAAAGTTTGCTAGAAGTGGTCACACGCTCAACACATGAGTGGGTGGTTTACACAGGGCATTACGAGCCTGAAAACACCTTTAAAGAATTTAAAAATGTGGATGTGCGTGTGTTAAAGCCAACCACCGTCAAAAGAACCATTTTTGCGACGCTTTATTCTTCTTTTCAAGTGGCAACACAAAAAATCCCTGATGAAGGCTTTGATGCCATTGTGGTTTGGTGTGATGGCGTGGGCGATTTAATTGCGATTAGAAACAATGACTTGCCATTATTTAACATTTGCAGCACACCGTTACGTGCTGCGTTTGACCCCGTTTATGAAACCATGTCTTTAAAAGACAAAGGCATTTTATATAAATTATTTTATAAAATTTTTAAACATGCATTTAGAGTGGTCGATCGAAAAGCTTGGTCTAAATATGATGGTGTCATTACCACCAGCACTGAAGTTAAAAACCGCATTATTGAAGGTCAATTATGTACCGATGAAGATAAAATGGTGATGGCGTACCCAGGCATTGAGTGGCACATTGATATTTCAAAAGTGAAATACGAGCCCTTTATTTTGTTGCCTGGCCGCATTATGTGGACTAAAAATATTGAGCAAGGCATCAAAGCTTTTATTTTGGCGCAATTGCCAAAACCATGGAAATTAGTCATTGCGGGTTATGTGGATGCAAAAAGTGAGTCTTATTTGCAAAAACTTAAAGACATGGTTCCAAAAAACGTAAAAGTTGAATTTGTGGTTTCGCCAGCCAGTGAAAAACTGGTGGAACTCTACAACCGCGCATCCTTTTGTCTTTTTACGCCGCTCAATGAAGATTGGGGCATTGTGCCATTAGAAAGTATGCGTTATGGCAAAGCCGTGATTTCTAACGCGCGCGGCGGGCCTTTAGAAAGCGTGATAGACCAAAAAACGGGGTTTTTGCATGAACCTGATGATTTTGATGGTTGGGCAAGGTCCATTCGAAAACTCGCTTTAGATCCTAAACTCTGCGTGGCAATGGGTCAGCATGGTAATTTTCATGTGAGAAATTTTACATGGCGGCGCTTTGTAAGAAGAATTGATAACGCATTTACGCGTTGGGTGAAATTAAAAAAACGCGCCAAAAAATTGCCAAGTAAAAATAATAAAACATTAAAAACAAAAAGTTACGCTTAAAAAATAATTAATATTTGTGAGTATTAAGTGATGAATATCCAACCGTTTAAAAATATTGCCTGTTTAATTTTTCCGCTCATGTTGAGTCAGTTAGTGGCATGTTCAACGCCCATGTCTGGCGCGCATATTGTTCGGTCTGGCGCACCTTTGCAAAAGGTTGATCCGCAAAAGGTGAACAAAAGTGCAGAGGTTTATAAAATTTCGCCAAGAGATCAATTGGTGATTCAAGTGCAAACCTTAGAAAAAGATGGTGAAGCGCACAAAATTGAAAAAGGCAACCAAATTAAATTGGTGTTTACCCAGCCAGATCATGCAAATGGGGGCTATAAATTAGTGGCGGGCGATGAATTAAGCCTTGAGTTTCCAGATGAAATTGAAGGAAATTATCAAGTGTTGGTGAACCCTGATGGGTTTGTTTCTTTGCCAAGATTAGGTAAAAGTATTCAAGTGGCTGGCTTAAGTTTGGCAGATTTAAATACAGTTAGTACCAAAGAATACAAAAATATGTTTCTAAAACCAAAACTTGTTTGGGCGCTCACCCGCGCGTTTAATGAGCAGTTAACCAGACTTTCAGCAGATTATTTTGTAGGCACAAATGGCAATATTGCGATTGCCAGCTTGGGCAATTTTGCGGTGTTGGGTAAAACAGAGCCGCAAGTAGAAAAGTTAATCACAGACGCTGCAAGCATTAAATTTAAAAATCCTGTGATAGTAAACGCCTCTGTGTACGATGTGAATATCCGCGAGCAAGTGGATAATCGCATTACGTTAAGTGGTGTAAAAATGTATATTAATGCAGATAATCGCCCAAGTAGAGTGAGTGATGAAGGCAGTATTTTTGTGCCAGATTTAGGCGATGTTGAAGCCCAAGGTAAAACGTTGGCTGAATTTAAAGAAGAAATTACCAATAAACTACAGCCAAAATATCAGAATCCAATCAAAGTAAATGTTTCTATTACCGAGTTTGCTGATAATAATATTTTTATTGGCGGCGAAGTGCGTCAGCCTGGCCGTTATCCTTTTTCAAACAAATTAAGTTTGCTAAAACTCATCGCGCTGGCTGGTTGGAGCAATGAAAATGCAGACCTTGCCAATGTGCTTTTATTAAGAGCGGATGGCACTGAAGGCTATACCATTTATTCAACCAATTTGGCCGAAGTGATGGAAGGTAAAGGCTCAAGCGCGCAAGACTTTAAAATTAGCCCGCAAGATTTAATTATTGTGCCACCGACAGAAATTGTAAAAACCAATCGTTTAGTCACCCAATATGTGCGTAATTTATTACCGTTTGGCACCAGTGTTTCTTACAACATTAACCGTTCTGGTTTTCTTGAGTAATATTTATCCTAATTAAATATAGAGTTAAATACAGGGTTAAATGCAGACTTTCTTCACAATTTTTTTGGGTCATAAAAAACGCTATTTATGGGCGTTTTTTGCACTGATATTGAACGCTTGCGGCGCTTGGGCTGAAGATCAATTTGGTCATGCACACTACCAAAAAATGGGCGATAAAGTGAACCAAGCGCAAAGTTACCCAGCCGTTTTGGCCAAAACGCCGCTTAAATGCACCATAGATTTAAGTAAAACGATTGGCACAATTAACCCGCGCATTTTTGGCACAAATTTAGAATGGTTTAACGATGCAGGCGGTTTAGCCTCAAACGCGCCACAGCTTAAAGAAAAAATTACACAACTCACAAAAAGCCAAGGCGCAACGGTCATGCGCTTTCCAGGCGGCACTTTGGCAGATTTTTATGATTGGCGCGATGGCATTGGGCCTGTTGAAAAAAGACCAAACCGTAAACACCCAACAGATTCTGGATCATCTAATAACAACTTTGGCAGCCCAGAGTTTTTTCGCTTTTTACAAGACACGCACTCTGAAGGGTTAATCACAGTTAATGTTGGCACTGGCACAGCAAAATCTGCGGCAGATTGGGTGGCTTATGCCAATCAACCTAACCATTTGGCGCGTGAAAAAGATGGCTTTAAAGCGCCTGTCAATATTAAATTGTGGGAAATTGGCAATGAACTTTATTTACCAGGAAACCCTGGTGAAAAAATCATTACGCTTAAGCCTGAAATTTATGCTGCGCGTTATTTAGAATTTTCGCGCGCAATTAAAAAGGTGGATCCAACCGTCACGACCATTGCGATTGGCGTTGCAAAATCACACATTGGGCCAGATACGCAATACCCAGATTGGACAAAAGTTTTGCTAGAAAAAGCGGGCAAAGAAATTGACATGATTGCTGTGCATAATGCGTATTTTCCCATGCTTTACCACGAGCGTCAGCCGCATGTAAAAGATGTTTATCCAACCCTCATGGCATCGCCAGAGGCCGTAGATAAAAGCATTGTTGATTTAGAAAAACTCATTAGCCAGCATGAAGGCAACAAAAAAATTGGCATTGCCATCACAGAGTGGGGTGGTTTATTTTCTTTGCCAAATGTTGATAATTATTGGCTAGACCACGTAAAAACCATGGGGACAGGCGTTTATGTGGCACGCATGATGCAAGTGATGATGGCGCATCCGCGCATTGAACTTGCTAACTATTTTAAACTGACAGACCGCAGTTTTATGGGCTGGATAAACTATGCAGGCGAACCAAAAGTGCCGTTTTGGGTATTTGCGCTTTATGCACAATATTCTGGCAACACACGTTTGCAAGCCCAAGTGGTTAGCCCAACTTACAACGCAAAATCCATTGGCATTATGGCGGCGCAAAATAATGTGCCTGAAGTAACTGTGATGGCAAGCCAAGATTTGAATAAGAAAAAAGTGTTTATCAATGTTGTAAACCGCAGCTTAACCACGCAATACCCCATTTCTTTAGAATTTTTAAATGGGGTTGTTTCAAGCAAAGCTAAAATTTTACGCATTGAAGCTAAAGAACTCACTGCACATAATGGCCGTGATATTCCGCCAGAGTGGCCTTATGAAACTGCCTATGAGCCTTACACAACAGCCACTAAAAACAGTATAAAAATACAAGAAAATGTTTATAACACACAAGAAGCGCTGGTCATTGCGCCATTTTCAGTCATGACATTGGTGTTTGATATCAAACCAAATTTAGATAAAAAAAGTTAATTTAAGAAAAAAGGCATCACCATGAAGCAACCCTCTCACACCAATAGTTTGGCTGAAAGCCTTGTGAATCAACACGCTGAAACTTTTTCTTTTAGAGATTTAATTTCTAAAATGTTTTTGCGTCCCAAAACATTTTTATTTGCCCTGCTGGTGCCAGCCATTGTTTCTGTTTTTTTAGCGTCACTGGTGCCCGTTGAATGGACAGCATCCACCAAAATTTTGATTCGTTACAGTAATACAGATTCAGGCTTACTTAAAGATTTAGTCGCAGATTCACGTTCAAGTTTATCTGGCAGCACTTCTGCTGAGTTAATTAAAAGTAACCCTGTTTTAGAAAAAACCATTCAAGAAGTGGGCATTACTGAAAAAGATATTTATAAAAAACCCATGCAAGTGATTAGCGATAATGTTTCAGCATTTATCGGCTTTTTAACGGGTAAAAAAGAAACAAAAGAAGATTTGCCCGCGGGTGGCATCAGCATTGCCTTGGTGAACAGTTTTAAAAATTCATTAGAAAGTTCGTCAAAAAAATCAAGCAGTTCTAATTCCATTGAGATTCTTGAAAAAAATTCACAAAGTGGCGATGTTGGCAAAATTGATGAATTAATTTCACTCCAAGTAAAATCTTTTAACCGTGAAAAAGTTGCGCCCATGGCCAATGGGCTTGCAAGTGCATTTATTGATGATTTTTATCGCATGTATGCAGAAGAGGCCAGTCGTCAATCAGAATATTTATCTGGTTTAGTGGCAAAAGAAGAAGCAGAACTTAAGCTGATTGAAAACGCCACGCCTGAAGATTTTGAATCGGCAAGGTTAAATGCCAGTGGCGGACGCGAGCTGATTGCGCGCGATATTCCAATTATTGTGTCGATGGCAACGCAGTTGAATGAAACGGAAAGCGAACTGACGCGCACTGCGCAAATTTTTGCTTCAAACTCTCCGCAGGTGTTGCGTTTGAGCAAGCAAGTTTCTAAGTTGAAATTTTTACTTAAAAAGCAAGAACGCATTGAAATCAGTAAACAATTGCTGGAGCAATTAAAATCTCGTAAATATCAAGCGCTCAATACTGAAAATATTTATAAAAACCGCTTAGTGCCAATTAATATTGTAGAAATGGCCACAGAGCCAGCACCCTCTGGCACCAAAAAATTGATTCGCTTATTGGTGACAGGCGTTGTGGGATTGGTGTTGGGTGCAATGTTGGCTGTTAGCTTAATGATTGTGTTGAATGTATTAGACCCGCGCATTCATTTTAGGCGTGAAATTGAACAATTGGTGCATATTCCAATTTTAAGTGTGATTCCAAAAGTCACGGTGGAAGTGGGCGAATTTAAATTAAAGCATTTTCGGCTATTAAAAAATCATAAAGAAGTCAAAGATGGCTTTTTTCAACTGATTTCAAAAGTTGGCAGTAAAACTGAAGCCGATGACGGCAAAATTATTACCATTACATCGCCCGCCATTGGGGATGGCGCAACCTTTTGCGCGTTAGCTTTGGCGATGAATATGGCAAAGAATAAAAGTATTAAAGTATGTTTATTAGATGCAAATTTTAACAGCCCAATGCTCACTAAACTTTTTGGTGTGAATAGCCGCCACGGCCTGATTGAGGCGCTGATAGAAGGGCATCCGCTTGCAAAGTATCAAAATAATGTCAGTTTTAATTTTGCAATTATTGGCGCGGGCAGCACCACCAGTAAAAGTCAGTTGGGTTATTACACCAACAGCGCAAAAAAACAAATTGATGAATTAAAAAGTGCGTTTGATTACATTGTGATTGATGCGGGTTCAGCGCTTAATGCCAACGAAGCGCTGGTGTTTGGTAGTTTTTCTGATGAAACGTTATTGGTCGCCTCAAGCGGAATTACCCGAAAAGGCATGCTGCAAGCGGCTGTTGCAAAAATGCAATCGGCTGGAAACAAAGTCAGCGGCATTATTTTTAATCAAACGAAAGTGGTGATTCCTTCGTTTATTTATAAAATGTTTTAAATACCCATTCAATAAACGAGCGCTTTACCGTGGATTTGCAAAAACAAAGAAGTATTTTTGAAGGCATCTTTGTTGTCATTGCCACGCTTTTTTTTAGCTTGTTTATTAGTTTGCTGGGTGCTGCCGCGCTAAAATTTCAAATTGCATTTGCCGTTGGGCTTTTTGGGCTGATTGCCATTTGCCTCATTCCTGCCAGAAGAACTTTGTGCCTGTGTTTATGGGTGTTGATTCAACCACTCAGTATTGAAAAAATTCTTTACACCGCGCCGCCCATTTGGCCCACTTTGCGCGGGCTTGAAATAGTATTAAACGCGGCAGACGTGATTTTAATTATTTTGTTCATTATTTTAGTGTTTGAAAAAATATTTCAAAATAAAAAATTATTTGTTTGGGATAAAAAAGCGCAATTACTCACTGTATTAATGCTTTGGGGAATTTTTGCGTACACGATTCATCTTGGTTTTTATCACAGTGAATTTGTGAACTCAACGCCACTGGGCATTTTGCATTTATTTAGAAATTTAATGTTTGTGCTGATTATTGGCTCTGCCATTCAAAGTCGCGCAGATTTAATTTGGATTTTTATTGCCGTTGCCGCCATTGTTTTCATTGAATCTATATTGGTTTATCTCTCTTTTGCCACAGGTGAAGCTTTTAACTTTTCAAGATTATTAGGCTTGCCCACGCAACTTCAACAATATTCAGCCGGTGGCGAGGTTATTTCACGCGGCGCGGGTACGTTGGGAGTACCAAATCAGCAAGCCATGTTTCATGCCACATTTACTTTTCTAATGCTGGGTTTACTTTCAGTTAAAAACGCTACGGTCAGAAACTTGGCGTTGATGGTCATCATGTGTAGTTTTGTGGCGGTTATTTTTACCTTTTCAAGAAGCGCTTGGTTCAGCATGGCTTTGGCGTGCATGTTAATTGCTGCGGTCTTTATTAAACGCAATGAAATCACACCCACTGGCTGGTTGATGAGTAGTTTGGTGGCAATACTATTTATTGGCGTGCTGGCAGTATTGGCACAACCCATGATTGATCGCCTCACAAAAGGCGACGATGGCGCGACTGATTCTCGCGTTCGCATGATTATGCTTGCAAAAGATTTAGCGTTGAAATATCCAATCATTGGCGTGGGTGCTTCTGGGTTTGCAGAGGCAGGCTTAAATTTGTATCCACCAGGAAAAAAAGAAACGCAGTGGGTTCCTTTGGGCGGCAAAGCCATTGTGCCGCCGTTGGGCAGGCTTGAACTAGCAACCGCCATTTTGCCAAATCAAAAACCAATTATTGTGCCATTGCCCGTTCACAATAAATATTTACTCATGCTTACAGAATTTGGCGTTGTTGGGTTAATTATTTGGTTAATGCTATTTAAAACCTTATTTTTTGAAGCAAAAAATTGCTCAACTTCACGCGACCCAATGCTAAGATTTACAGGTGTGGCAGGGATGGCGATTGTGCTCGTTGTGATGGTGTATATGAACTTAGACTTATTTGCAGATGATAAAACATTGCAGGTGATTTTATTTCCGCTCACAGTGATTAGCGCCGCTTATCGTTTATCGTTAAAAACGCATTTAAAAACATAAGTCTGTAAGAATAAAACTAGCTAAATCAAACCGTTTGGTGCTATTATTCTGCCTTCGTAAATTTTTACGAAATTTTATTAAATCTACATACAACCCAATCAGGGGTGTTTAACTTGTTGTCTCGTTAAATGTTTTTGGTGTTGTATGAAATCATAACCCTTTTGAAAAGAGAAATTATGTCAGTTACCATGCGTCAAATGCTAGAGGCCGGTGTACACTTTGGCCACCAAACCCGTTACTGGAACCCAAAAATGGCACCGTTCATTTTTGGTGATCGCAATAAAATTCATATTGTTAACCTTGAAAAAACACTTCCAATGTTTGAAGATGCGTTGAAACACGTACGCACATTGGCAGCTAACAAAGGTCGTATTTTATTCGTAGGCACAAAACGTCAAGCACGCGATATCATTAAAGAAGAAGCATCACGTGCAGGTTGTGCTTATGTAAACCACCGTTGGTTAGGTGGCATGCTCACAAACTTTAAAACTGTGAAGCAATCAATCAAACGTTTGCATGATTTTGAAACAATGATGCAAGACGGTAGCTTAGAAAAATTTGGCAAAAAAGAAGCATTAGGCTACAAACGCGAAGTTGAAAAATTAGAGCGTTCAATTGGCGGCATTAAAGAAATGGGCGGTTTGCCAGACGCTATTTTCATTATCGACGTTGGTCATGAAAGCGGCGCAATTACAGAAGCGCAAAAATTGGGTATTCCAGTAATTGGCGTTGTGGATACAAATAACTCGCCTGATGGTGTTGCTTTTGTGATTCCTGGTAACGATGACTCAAGCCGTGCAATTCGTTTGTATGCGCGTGGTATTGCCGATGCGGTATTAGAAGGTCGTAGCTCAGTGATTAATGAAATTGTAAAATCTGCCGCTGAAGAAGCGCCAGAAGTTGCTGAAGTGACAGAGTAATTGCGCTAAATCAAAAAGGGGCGACAAGCCCCTTTTTTAGTTACTAATAGCGTTAACGTTTTAAATTAAATTGCTTTTTAATTAAAGAAAATTATAGATTAAGTATTTTAGGAGTTAAAAATGGCTGAAATTACCGCAAGTATGGTAAAAGAATTACGTGAGCGCACCGATGCGCCGATGATGGATTGTAAAAAAGCGTTGACAGAAGCTGAAGGCGATATGACACGCGCAGAAGAAATTCTACGTGTGCGTTTTGGAAACAAGGCAAGCAAAGCGGCTGGTCGCGTTGCGGCTGAAGGTACCGTTGGTATCAGCATCAGTGCAGATGGTAAAACGGGTGCAATGATTGAAGTTAACTCTGAAACAGACTTCTGCGCTAAAAATGAAGACTTTTTGAAATTTGTAAATGCATTGGCAGCAACGGTTGCAAATAGCAGTGCAGCTACGATTGAAGAAGTTGCTGCACTGCCTATGAACGGTGCAACGGTTGAAGAAACGCGTGCGCAATTAGTGGGCAAAATTGGCGAAAACATTACGCCACGTCGTTTTGTGCGCCCAGCTGTACAAGGTAAATTAATTAGCTACGTGCACGGTGCAAGAATTGGTGTGTTGGTTGATTTGGTCGGCGGTGATGAAGTGTTAGGTAAAGACATTGCCATGCACATTGCAGCGGCAAAACCAAAATCACTCGATGCATCTGGCATTTCACAAGATTTAATCGATGCTGAGCGCCGTGTTGCGATTGAAAAAGCGAAAGAAGCCGGCAAGCCAGAAGCAATGCTGGAAAAAATTGCAGACGGTACTGTGCAAAAATTCTTGAAAGAAGTGACTTTATTAAGCCAAACGTTTGTTAAAGACGATAAAATGACCATTGAGCAATTGCTTAAATCAAAAAGCGCTTCAATTGCATCTTTTAGCATGTTCACTGTGGGCGAAGGCATTGAAAAAGTTGTGGTTGATTACGCGGCAGAAGTTGCGGCGGCAGCGAAACTTTAATTAGCAAGAGACATATAAAATATTTAATTCTTGATATATTTTCTTGAAGTAACTTTTTGAAGTTTCTTATAAAAATGGATTAGGCAATATGCTTAATCCATTTTTTTTGCCAAGTTGTTCAAATTTTAATAATAGAACTCAGATAAATCTCATTAAAAATCATGGATTTTTGTGCCAAACTTAATGTTTTTATGCTTAAATAAAACAATTTTAAAAAAGAGGAAAACCATGGCAAAACCAGCCTACAAACGCATTTTACTTAAGCTTTCTGGTGAGGCGCTGATGGGAGATGATGCGTACGGCATTAATCGTGAAACGATAACGCGTATTGTGCATCAAGTGAAAGAGGTAGTAGATTTAGGCGTACAAGTGGCCGTTGTGATTGGCGGCGGAAATATTTTTCGTGGTGTTGCGCCTGCGGCAGCGGGTATGGATCGCGCCACAGCGGATTACATGGGTATGTTGGCCACAGTAATGAATGCGATGGCGCTACAAGATGCGATGAAAAATATCGGCTTAAATGCACGTGTGCAATCCGCCCTGACCATTGAGCAAGTGGCAGAGCCCTATATTCGCGGTAAGGCCATTCGTTATCTTGAAGAAGGTCGAGTGGTGATTTTTGGTGCGGGGACGGGAAATCCATTTTTTACAACAGACACGGCTGCAGCCTTGCGCGGTATGGAAATGAATGCGGAAATTGTTTTAAAAGCCACAAAAGTTGATGGTATTTATACGGATGACCCTAAAACAAACCCTGAAGCGATGCGCTACAAAACCATTACGTTTGATGAAGCGATTCATAAAAATTTAAAAGTGATGGATGCGACAGCGCTCACGCTTTGCCGCGATCAAAAATTACCTATTTGTGTGTTCAGCATTTTCAAAGAAGGCGCGCTAACAAGCGTTGTCATGGGGCAAGATGAAGGGACGATGGTGACTTGTTAGTAATCAGTTTTAAGTGCCATTAGCAATAAATTTTAAACTAAAAATAAATAGAATATTGTTTTAAGTA